>NZ_JACIDB010000003.1 GCF_014196115.1 Sphingomonas aquatilis
CGCGAACGGCACGCCCGCCATACCCGTCACACCGCTCGACAAACGGGGTCCCTTTTGGACGCCGATAGGGGGTCCTTTTTGGACGCCGATTGACAGGCCGGTTCCCAGACCGCGTTGATCCCGAACGACGCGCAATGAGCGAAGAGAGCCGCCTGATCATCGGCGTTGAATGCGATGAGGACATCCCACAATTCGGCGGGCTGATCGGGGAGACGCTCGGACCAGCCTTCATGCCGCTCGTCGATCGCACGCGCCGGCGCGCCGTCGTTCAGCCCCGGCGCGTGGACCCCAAGACTGCCGCCCCGGACCGAAATGCCCACACAGCTTTCCGCCGAGGAATAGCTGTAGAAGGTCTCGAGCGTGAGCGCGTGCAGAACGGCGGCGAAGGCGACCTGCGGGCTGCGCGCCACCGCGTTGCGGAGCGCGAGCGTGCGATAGGTGGTCAGCTCGGTCACGAGGCGGTCGGCGAGCGGACGCAGCATGTCGTCCTGGTCATCCTCATCATCACCAGTTTCGGTGCTGACCGCGCCGCCGACCGAGACGACTGCGGCGCCCGAATTGCCGCCATCATCCCGCTGGGTCGGGTCGGTGAACGCATCTGTGCCCTCGTCGTCACTCCCGGTCGACTCCTCGACGGGTTCGTCCTCGGGCCGGACATAGCCGCGCTCGACATAGTGCGAGCCATCGACGTCGATGCTGACGAACACACCGGCGCGGGCCATCTCGGTCGGCTGATAGACCAGCGGGCGCGAGACGATCGCGCTGATCTCCTCGTCGATCGCGGTGACACGCGCATCGACCTCGTCCGGCACGTCCCCTGCGCCCGACCATTCTTCCTCGAGTGCCTCGGCCTCCTCGCGAAGCGACGTGAGCCTGGCCTCGTCGGCATCGGTCATCTCGGGCTGGTCGCCGTCGATGACGCGCATGCCGTCATCATAATCGTAGGGAAAGTCGACCGCGACCACGACCCATTTCCAGCCCTCTTCCCCGATGCGGGCGCCTTCGGCCTTCAACTTCTCGTCGACCATTCGATCGAGCAGGGTCACATCCTGCAGCCAGCCGCCCTGATCCTCCTCGAACAGGTCGCGCAGCACATAGCCGCCCGCGGCGACATAGGCGTCGAGCCCGACGAAGCGGACCCTCTTGTCCGTCGCGCGCACGGACTGCTCGGTGAGCTTGGAGCGGATCATGTAGGGCTGCTGGTTATAGCTGGACTGAAGCAACTCCCAGACCTGCTCCTGGCGCTCATGGTCTTCGGAGACCGAGAAGGCCATCAGCTGCTCGAGGGTCATGCCGTCCTCGGCATAGATCTCGTGCAGCTTCGGCGAGACGGACGCGAGGCGCAGCCGCTGCTTCACGACGGCGGGGGTCGTCATGAAGGTGGCGGCGACGGTCTCGATGTCGGTGCCCTGCGTCACGAGCTGCTGCATCGCGCGGAACTGGTCGAGCGGATGCAAGGCCTCGCGATGGACGTTCTCGGCGAGCGAATCCTCCTCGGCCGAGATTTGATCATCGTCGCGCACGATGCAGGGCACCGGCTCGGTCTTGGCCATCCGGCGCTGCTTCACCAGCTTTTCGAGCGCACGGAAGCGGCGCCCGCCAGCCGGCACCTCGAACAGGCCGGTCTCGGCGCCTTCCGCATCGCGCTGGGCGCGGACGGTGAGGCTCTGCAAGGGGCCGCGCCGGGCGATGTCGGCGGCAAGCGCGTCGATCGAGACGCCCGCCTTTACGCGGCGGACGTTGGCCTGGCTCAGCACCAGCTGATTGAACGGAATGTCCCGCGAACCGCTCAGGACGATCTTCACATGCTTGGTCATGGGTCTTCTCCATGACGGGCGGCCGGGAGACTCTCTCTCGACCCTCAACCCGTCATGGAGCCGGCGCAGCCCTCTCCCTCTAAGAGGGTGAGAGCCGCGCCGACAGGTGAGATCCGCGCCATCAGTCTCCCGGCAGTTCGCCAGGTGGTGACCGCCGGAACAGGGTCTCGGTCCAGAGGATCGAGCCTATTCGGCGGGACCATGTCGCCCAAACCGACAGAGGGACGTCCGACTTGAAAGCGGCCTCAATCTCGATACCCATGCCGAACGGCAGACGGATCGCAGACAGCTCGCTCAGCGACCAGGGGCCGATCTCCGGGCAACCAAAACCAAGGTCAGCCAATCCCCAGAGCACATCGCCATCCTCGGCGAGCTCGGTGGCGAGCCAGGTTTGGGCCCCCAGCGGATTGAAGAACTTGATCAGAGGTGCCGGGTCGGGCTCTGACATTTCGCGCTCGGCCGCCGCCCGGCGATTTATATGATTGGCCCGCAGCGCGTAGCGGACGATCGGTGGCAGAACGATCATGAGACCGCTCCTTTCGGTAGGGAGGTGGAGTTCGCCGATCAGGCTGCGGTGAGGAGCTTGGCGGCTTTGCCCTCAAGCTCGAGGCGGGTGTCCTGGTGCGGCTTGTCGCGCGCCACCGCGGTGATGCCCTGGACGAAGTCGAAGATCGACGCCGGGGGATGGCCTTCCTCGTCGAGCACCGTGGCGATGATCCGGTCGGTATCGCCTTTCGAGAAGCCGCGCTTGCGCAGGAAGGCTTGCCGATCCTCGTCGGTGCGGGCGACCAGCCGTTCGCGCGAGGCTTTGATGCCGGCCATGAACGGCAAGGGAGACGAGGTCGCGAAACTCTCCAGCGCAGGCGCCGCCTCATGCGCGAAGCGGTTGGCAGCGAACTTGCTGTGCCGGATGCTGATCTCCTCGAAGCCTTCGGCGCCCCAGATGTTGCGGTTCATGCAGACCGCCCGGAGATAGAAAGAGGCGATGCCGAGCGTTTTCGAGCCCACCTCGCTGTTCCACGCGTAAAAGCCGCGAAAGAACAGGTCAGGATCGCCGTTGGGCAGACGGCCCGCCTCGATCGGGTGCGCGTCGTCGACCAGGAAGAGGAAGACGTCGCGGTCGCTCGCATAGAGCGTCGTGGTATCCTTGGTCACCTCGACGAACGGGTTGTGGGTCATGGTGGACCAGTCGAGCAGCCCGGGCACCTTCCAGCGCGTGTCGCCGGTGCCGTCGCCCGCGATCTTCATGACCGCCGCGACCAGTTCATGATCCCAGATGCGGCCGTAGTCGGGACCGGTGACGGCGCGCAACTCGATGCGGCCATCATCGGTCTCGAGGGTCTTCATCAATTCGGCGCGGTGCGAGAGCAGACCATGTTGCATGTTGATGCCCGCGAGGGATGCGGGCAGCTGGCGGAGATAGCCCGCCGGAGCGCCCACAAGACTGCAGAGCTGCCCGAACGACCAGTGGGTCGGCATGACCGGCTCGTCGCGGCCGGGCACAAGCAGCGTCAAGCGCTCGGCATCGTCGCGGCTGGCTTCCACCTTAACGTCTCGGGTCTCGACGGTACGCGCCGTAGCGCGCTCGGCGCGGGATTTGACGGCGGCGTGGAGCGAGGAAAGCGAAAGGAAGCGCTCGTCGTCCGGCCGCGAGAACCATTCGGATGAAACGCGGCCGATGCGCTGGCCGCGCGAGATGTCGACCTTGTAACTTGCCGAGACCGGCCGGGACTTGTCGGATTGCGTGAGGATCGTCGCCATGGGAAATCTCCGCGACGGGCGCCGAGAGCCTCTCTCTCAGCCCTTACCCGTCACGGAATTTTCAGCTTTACTCTCACTCTCGGGGGGCGTTGCGGGGGGCTGAGCCACCCGCAGATGGGGTCCGACGCGACGTCGGCGCGGCGGCAGGGGAAGGCCTTCCCCTCTCGGCGACCTCCGAATTAGCGTCGTGGCGGTCCCTCGATAAGCTGCTCCAGGCTGCGATAGAGAATGAGACGGCGGCGGCCGATGCTGGTCGTCTCAAGTGTGCCGTCGGCGATCAGTTCGAAGAGTTTGGTCTTGCCAATGCCGGTCAGACGTGTGGCATCCGACACGCGCACTGCGAGTGGGCGCGGAGTTGGTGCCATTGGAGACGAGGACGTGGTCTGCATGCCGTTATAGTGTGCCCGTGCAGGGGCTCGAGCAAGGGATCGCCCGGAGCTTTCGCGCTCCCGGTTAGGTACGCTCCTGATTGACGCGCAATCGGATAGCAACGAGGGTATTTAGACCTGCCGACTGCGTCGAATTCGGTCTCCGCAGGGCCGACCCGCGTTGTGATTTCGAGAGGCTTATGATAGACTTCGTTCACGATGTCGGAGTAATCGAATGTCTCGACCAAACATCGTTCAATCGTTCGCGGTAGTTCGTAGCTAACCGCTGCGAAGATTGGGAACAGAATTGGGAATATGATAGCGCAATAGGGTCAAACGGCATGGAAACTGGACTGTTGGGCGGACTCCCGCTCCGCCATATTTTCGAATACATCTTTAAGCTTAGTGGCTTCGTCCAGGTCGGATGGGCAGCTCAACCTTAGAACCCACATACCATTCTCGGTTTTCGTGAAAGTCTAATGCCGGGCTTTGCGAATCTATCTGTCATCGCCCAGGCTCCCTTTTCCGGTCTGCAGGCCATAGGATGTGTCACTCACCGCGGTGGATCGCGGCGTGCGGGCGGGGTTGCGAGAGATGTGATGCAACATTGGGCATTTTCGCGCGGATTGGGCGGTATCCTGGTGCTGATCGATTTCGCGAGACGGCATGGCATGTCGCTGAGCGACACGCTGGCGGAGAGCGGGATCACGCAGGCGCAGCTTCGCCAGCCGAACGCGGACGTGGCGGCCACCCAGGAATTGCGCGTCATCGCCAATATCGTCCAGCGCCTCGGCGATCCCGTACGCCTGGGATTGGACATGGGGCTGAGCTTTCATTTCGCGACCTATGGCATCTGGGGGTTGGCCCTGATCAGCAGCGCGACCGGTCGGGACGCGATGCAATTCGCCTTGCGGTCGCTGCCGCTGACCCACGCCTTTACGACGATCGACTATGAGGAAACCGAGCACCACGCCGCATTGGTCTTCGGTGAGCCGGGCCTGCCGGCCGATCTGGAGGCCTTCCTGATCGCACGGGACATGGCCGCGGCCTCGCTTCTGCAGCGTGAGGTCATGGGGCCGGACTTTGTCCTCAGGCGCTTCACCCTCGCGATGTCGCGACCGTGCGAGGACACGGCAGCGCTGCCCGACATCCTGGGTGCCGAGGTGGAACTGGGCGCGGGGTGCAATCGGATCGTCTTCGACCGTGTGTTTCTGGAACGACCGCTGCCGCAAGCCAATGCCGCGACCGCCGCGATGTGCCAGACCCTGTGTCGGCATCAGCTGGACCGGCAGCCTGCCAGCCCGCCGATCGCCGGATTCGCATCCCACTATCGCAACGCTGCGCCAGCGAGCGCGCCGGTCCGGCTGACGGAACTCGCACGGATGACCAACGTCAGCGAGCGAACGCTCAAGCGCCGGCTAAAGGCGGAGGGCACGTCCTTCCGCGCCTTGTTCGCCGAAAGCCGGCGCGCACGGGCGGAAACCCTGTTGGCAGCCAATCGCCTGTCGATCGGCGACATTGCCGCGGAGCTGGGTTTCAGCGACCTGTCGAGCTTTTCGCAGGCGTTCAAGCGATGGACAGGCGTGGCGCCCAGCGCCTACCGTCGGCAGGCGTTGGGAGGAGAGACCTCAGGCGACTGACCGATGGTCCGCCGCATAGGCGTTCGAGCCGAGGATCAGGTCCGCCGCCTTTTCGCCGATCATCGCAGTCGGCGCCTGCGTATTGCCGCTGACGAGATGGGGCATGATCGAGGCGTCCGCGATGCGCAGCCCGGTGACGCCGCGAACGCGCAACTGCGGGTCGACGACGGAGGCGGCATCGCTGCCCATGCGGCACGTACCGACGGGGTGATAGATCGTGTCGGCATGGTCGCGGATGAGGTGGCGCAACGTGTCGTCGTCGTCCTGGCCGGTGCCATAGATCGGGCGTCCCTTCAGCCGCGCGAGCGCAGGGGCCGCGATGATCCTCTGCGAGATACGCGCGCCCGCCAGCAGCGTATCCATGTCGCGCGGATCGGACAGAAAGCGGGGATCGATGACCGGGGCATCGCGCATGTCGGCGCTGCGCAGCCGTAGCTCGCCGCGGCTGTAGGGGCGTAGCGCGCAGACATGGAGCGAATAGCCGCGACCGAGGTGGATCTTGCGATTGTGGTCGTCGACGACACCCAGGCAGAAATGAAGCTGAAGGTCGGGGCGGGACAGATTCGGATCGCTTTTCACGAATCCGCCCGCTTCGGCGACATTGGTGGTCAGCATGCCGCGGCCCTTGCGCATCCAGGGATACAGGTCGCGTATGCCGCCGATCGCGGTGGCACCGCTGACGCCGAACAGCCCGGATGCGGCCGAACGCGCGCTGATCGTATAATCGATATGATCCTGTAGATTCTGGCCGACCCCCAAGAGGTCGTGGACGACGGGAATGCCGTGGCGCGCCAGTTCGGCCGCGGGGCCGACGCCGGACGTCATCAACAGTTGCGGGGTGCCGAACGCCCCCGCGGCGAGAATGACCTCCTGCCGCGCGGCAAGTCGGTGCTCCGCGCCGCCGCGCCGATAGCGGACGCCGGCCGCGCGCAGGCCATCGAAGGTGATGCCGGTGCAGAGCGCATCGGCGATGACGACCAGGTTCTGGTGGCCGGCCACCATACCCAGATAGGCGGCGGCGGCGTTGAACCGGCGTCCGGCCTTCTGGAACACCTGATACGCGCCGATGCCTTCCTGCTCGGGGCCGTTGAAGTCGCCGTTATGCGAATAGCCGCATTGACGCGCGGCTTCGATGAAGGCCGCGGTCGCGGGATTGGGCTCGCGCAGATCCTCGACGCGCAGCGGCCCGCCCGTGCCGTGGAGCGCATCGGCGCCGCGGGCATTGTCTTCGGCGCGCCGGAAATAGGGGAGGACATCATGCCATCCCCATCCCGAACATCCCTCGGCGGCCCAGCCGTCGAAATCCTGCGGCTGTCCCCGGATGTAGATCATCGCATTGATGAGGCTCGACCCCCCAAGGCCGCGCCCGCGGGGCTGATAGCCACGCCGTCCGCCGAGCGCAGGCTGCGGTTCGGTCTGATAGGCATAATTGTGGCGGCCTCGAAAAGCGACGAGGCCGGCAATGCCAAGCGGGATATCGGAGAGTATGGACGCGCGTGCCGGTCCGGTTTCCAGCAGCGCGACCGTGCGGTCGGGACGGGCGGCGGCAAGGCGTGCGGCGACCGCGCAACCGCCGGGGCCTGCTCCCACCACGATATAGTCTGCCGTCTCGATCATCATCCTGCTCCTCTCGATGCCCGCTCTTGCGGCGGGGCCGTCCTGTCCTTCGTGGGATCGTCAGCTGGTCTGGCTCATCATCCTGCGGACGAGCCGGTCGGGCGCAAGGTCGACGAGCCGCCGCATCAGGCCCGTCATCCTGCCCACAGGCCAATGCACCTTGCCCGGATCGTTCCTCGCCGTGGCCGCCGCATGGACGGTGCGTGCGACGTCGGACGGTGTCAGCCTGGCGCCCATGCGGTCGAAGCTGCGCGCGGTCATCCCCTGAACCATGTCGGTGCGGACGAACAACGGCATGACATCGACGACGCGGATACCATCCGCTTGCCATTCGATGTTGAGGGCCTCGGTCAGCCCCCGGATCGCGAACTTGCTGGCCGAATAGGTGGCGAGTTCGGGCTGGCCGTAGATCGCCGATGCGGACGACATGTTGACGATGCAGGCTCCAGGCCGGCCCGCCAGATAGGGGCGGGCGCTATGGCACCCCAGGATCGTGCCGATGACGTTGATCCCGATCAGCGACAGGTGACGTTCGATGGGCTGATCCTGGAAGGGGCCCGAGATCAGGATACCGGCATTGTTCACGAGCAGGTCGAGGCCGCCGGCATGGGCCACGAAGCGACGGAGCGCCGCGATCCAGGCCGTCTGGTCGGCCACATCCAGATGAAGCGCGATCGCCCGCCCGCCCAGTGCCGCGGCCACGACGGCACATTCGGCGGCATCGATATCGGCAACGCCGACCGTCCAGCCTTGCCCGGCGAACAGCTCTGCGGTCGCGCGGCCGATGCCGCGCGCCGCGCCGGTGATGATGACGCCGCCACGGCTCATGATGCCCGCTCCTCGGCAAGAGCCCGGCGACAGACCGCGGAATCGGCCGTGTCGATGGTGGGCGTGACGCGTGCGCGTGCAAATTCCGCAACGGTGCGCAGCGCCCGGCGGGCGGATTGGAGATATGCCGCCTGAAGGTGGAAGACATGCCACCGCTGCGCATGGATTTCGAGCCGGGTCTCGACCCCGCAGCGGCGCGCATGGGCTGCCAGCCGGACGGCATCCGACAGCAGGATTTCCTGATCGCCCGCCTGGATCAGCATGGGGGGAAGACCCGTCAGCGGGGTCCGCAACGGTCGGGCGGTGGCATCGTTGGCGGGCAGGCGATACCAGCCCAGCGCCTGTCGCAGCCATCTGCGCCGGATCATCGGATCGGCGACGCCAGAGCCGTTGCCCGGCAAGGATCCCGACAGGCTCGGATCGGTCACCGGCGACAGCAGCGCTAGGCCGGCGGGAAGGTCGTCCCCGTCGTCGCGCAGCGACAGGGTAAGCGCCAATGCGAGTGCACCCCCCGCGGAATCGCCGGCAACGACGATCCGTTCGGCCGGGTAACCGGCATCCCGCATCGCCCGCCAGCAGGATCGCGCGTCCTGCAATCCGGCGGGATGGGGATGTTCCGGTGCAAGCCGATATTCGGGCACCCAGACCGGCAGTCCCGCCGCTGCCGCCAGTCGCGTCGTGACGGAGCGGTGCGACCGCGCGTTGCCGAGGCAGAAGGCGCCGCCGTGGAGGTACAGGATCGCACCCTCGTGCAGCACGCTCATTGTATCGCGCTCCGCTCGCGCGGTGCGATTACCTCGATCCGCAAACCGTTCACGTCCGCGCTGCGTCGCGTCACGCCCTTCACCCCCGGCATCAGGCCCGACAGCAGTGCCACGACGCCACGCTGGACCGCGATGGGGAAGGGCGGGCCGATCAGCGGCCGGAACGCAGCTCTCAAGAACAGACGGAGCGACTGCGCCGTCGTCCGCTCGACGATCCCCGACGGCGGCAACAGGGTCACCGCGCCCGACCGGGCCGACCGGTTCTGGAACGTATAGGCATCCAGGCTGCGGCGCCGCGTCAGCGCGCGATACGACAGGGTAAAGCCCGGCCAGTTGGTCGTGTTGCGCCCGCGCGCGTCGACGTACCAACTCTTGCACCCCGCCCAGACGGTGCGCGCGAGCCGATCCTGCACATGGCTGTCGTGGCGCCGGAACGCATCGCCCGCGACCTCGATCGTGTCGGCACCGGTGGCTTGCATGCGCGTGCGGCACCGCAGGACATGCGCGATCTGCGATTCGATCATGTAGACGATCGAGTTGTGGCCCAGATTGGTGTTGGGGCCGTAGAGCATGAAGAAGTTGGGGAAGCCGGGCACCGCCATGCCCAGATAGGCGCTGGCGCCGTCGCGCCAGGCATCGTTCAGCGCGATGCCTTGCCGGCCCCGGATCGTCATCGGCGACAGGAATTCGGTCGCGGCGAAGCCGGTGCCGTAGATCAGCACGTCGACATCGTGCGATCGTCCATCGACCGTCTCGACGCCGGTGGCGGTCAGGCGAGCGATGCGATCGGTGACCAGATCGACATTGGGTCGCGCCATCGTCGCGAGATAGTCGTCCGAGAGGAGCAGCCGCTTGCATCCCACCGGATAGTCGGGCCTCAGCTTGTCGCGCGTCAGCGGGTCCGCCACCTCCCGCGCGAGCATCCGGCGGAACGGCCGCGCGGCGGCGATCTCCATCAACCCCTTGAAGCGCGTGAACGCCAGCGCGCGCGATTCATAGCGCAGGTAGATGCCCAGCCGGTGCAGCCGCATCACCGACGGCACCGTGCGAAACCGGCGTTTCTCCCGCTCCGTGTACGGACGATCGGGTTTCGGCATGATGTAGGCGGCGGAGCGCTGGAAGACGCTGACCTTGCCCGCATCGGCGGCGATCTTCGGCACGAACTGGATGGCCGAGGCGCCGGTGCCGATCACTCCGATCCGTTTGCCCAGCAGCGGGATGGAGTGATCCCAATGCGCGGAATGGAAGGCGGGGATGCGCAGATCCTCCTGCCCCTTTAGCACGGGTATGGCGGGGCGGCTCAATTGCCCGACGGCGCTGATCAGCAGGTCGGCAGTGAAGACGCCGCCATCCGCGGTCCGGACGGTCCAGCACGCCTCGGCCGCATCGAAGTCCGCGCCCAGCACCTCCGTCCCGAACCGGACATGGCGGCGCACGTCCAGATCGTCGGCGCAGCGTTCGAGATAGGCGTGGATCTCGGCCTGGGTGGCAAAGGCCCGCGTCCAATCCGGATTGGGGGCGAAGGAAAAGGAATAGAGGTGCGACGGGACGTCGCAGGCCGCGCCGGGATAGGTGTTGTCGCGCCAGACGCCGCCCACGGTGTCGGCCTTTTCCAGCACGACGAAGTCCTCGACGCCCTGGCGCTTCAGCCCCGCCGCCATGCCGATGCCGGCAAAGCCCGTGCCGATGATGATGGCGGACCATCGGCGGCCGGCGCCACGCTGTTCCTCGCCTGCTGCCGGGCGCGCCTGCGGCGGTGGCCTGCGCACCATCGTGTCTGCCGTGTCGATCGACATGCACCTCTCCCGTTGCCGATCACGCCGGCTGTGCAGGACAGGGTGGAACCTTGCGCGTCAGCGGGGAAGAGCGGGGAAGGCCATCACTTTATCGAATGGGCCAAACATGGCGTCGCTCGGATGGGATCGCTTGATATGGCAAGCGCCCCAACCAGCGCTCGCGCTCAGCCGCCATAGCGGCGGCGCCATTTTGCATAGGCGGCGGCGACGTTCGCGCCGGTGGTGTTGAACCAGGCATAGCCGTTGCGGCGTTCCAGACTGATGGCGTTGACGTCGTCGTGGATCGACCGGTCGCGGTCGCCGAAGACCGGGCGTTCGGTGGCCGGGTCATAGAAGCGCGCCCATAACGTTTTCGCGCCGGGCTGGTCGATCAAACGCCTGCCACCCGGTGCGGTGGCGTCCGTCCATGCATGGTTTTCGATGCCATGGGCGGCGAACCAGGCGGCGCCGGCGGTGATCGCCGCGCGCATCGCCGGCGATGGGTCGGGTTCCGCCATCAGAAAGCGCAGGACCGCGGCGCTTTCGGCGGTGGCGAGCGCGATCGGTTCGAAATTGCGGGCGCCGACCGGGCGGAGCGTGAGCGGGTCATATTGCTGCGCCCAGATCGTGCGCCGGCCGTCCACGACCACCTGCGTCGCGAGCAGCGTCGCCAGCGCGCGCGCCGCAGCCTCTCGCGCGGCGGTGCGCAACGCGGGGGGCACGAAGCCATAGTCACTGGTCCCGGCGGCGACACGCTGGAGCAGCGCGGTCGCGCGGAGCATCGCATCGTCGTTCAGCGTCAGCGCATCGTGATAGCCGCCCTGCAACGGATAGACCTGCGGCCAGCCACCCGACGGCTGCTGCGCCTGCAACAGATAGCGGATGCCCTGGGCGAAGGCGGTGCGATAGCGCGCGCCGTCGGCGCCCGGCCGCCCCGCCTGCGCGCGCGCCAGAAAGGCGAGTTCGGTCGTCGTCGCATCGTTGTCGATCGTACCCACGAAGCCCCAGCCACCCGCGAGATCGGCGGCCGCATGCGCGCCGGCCTTCCTGTCGAAGGGGATGTACATCTGGCCACGGACGCGGGCCGGCGTGCTGCGATCCTGGTTCTTGCCCCAGCCGCCGGTGGGCGTCTGGAAGCTGATGATATTGTCCGCGATCGCGCGGGCGGCGTCGTCGGCATACCAGGCCGGGTCGCGATCGAGCGGCATCGTCTTGATCTTGCCTTCGGGCGGCGGCGCCGGAATCGTGGCGAGGCCCTGCCGTTCGGCGGCCAGCGCCGCCTTGTCGCGCGCCATCGCGGCGGTCGAGCGTGCGATATACTCTTCCCACGCAGTCCGCTGCGCCGGCGGCAAGTCAGCCAGTCGGTCGACGGTCAGGGACGGGGGCGGCGCCATATGCCCGATCACCGTGGCGGCTGCCGGGGCCAGGGATGTGGCCAATATACACGCCAGAACAAAGCGTTTCATCGCGTGATCCTCTCCACCGTTCGTGTCTGTGAAGACCATCGTGCCAGCCAATGACACCGGTGACAATAAACGCTTGCGACTTTCTTCGAATCGAATAGCTTTAAGGCTGCCATCAGAGTTCAACGGGACCGCTGGCAAGGAGGGGGCAATGACAGATAGTATGACGCATTTATAACGGCTTGAGTTGTCGCGCCCTTTCTGGCGCAGGCCCATAATTACCGCGGCGGTGGCACCGGTTTCTACACTGTCTGTAGCCTCCTTCAGCGCCCGAACAACTTGCTATGACACCGGTAACAAAGGGTTTTTTGCTGCGGTGAACCGGTCTGCCGCCTGTTTCGAACGGGTGCGAATCGCCACCGCGTCGCTGCCCGAACCGCGAGCCCCTCACGCAACGATCTGACCGGCGACGGGGCATAGACCCCGCGCGGCACGCACGTCGACAAGGCCGGGTCCCATGAGGTCACCGGCCATATCCTGGGAGAAGATGATGACCTGTTCGACCATGCCCTTCCTCAAGCTCGGGGCGTCGCTCGGCGCGCTGTCGCTCGCCAGCCTGTTCGCCGGATCGGCGCAGGGACAGGCCACCCCGATCGCTCCGGCGCAACAGGCCGGTCCGGTCGCGAGCAGCGGCACCCCCGCGCCGACCCACACCGACGGCAAGGCGTCAGGCGCTCACGACACCGCGGCGAAGGCCACGCACACGCCATCGATCGTCGATGGCCAGAAGGGCGCGCACGCCGACAATTTCGATCCGACCCAGGATATCGTCGTCACCGGCTTTCGCGGGTCGATCCAGAATTCGCTCAACCAGAAGCGTTATTCGGACGTGCAGATCGATGCGATAAACGCGCAGGACATCGCCGATTTTCCGGACGCCAATCTGGCGGAATCGCTCCAGCGCCTGCCCGGCGTGTCGATCGATCGCGACAATGGCGAAGGGCGCGGCATCACCGTTCGCGGCCTGGGCGGCGATTTCAACCGCACGCGCCTCAATGGGATCGAGGCGCTGTCCACGGCGGGATCGAACGATTCGGGCACCAGCCCCAATCGCAGCCGCAGCTTCGATTATTCGACCTTCGCCTCCGAACTGTTCAGCGCGCTGAAGGTGCAGAAAACCGCGTCGGCGGAAACCGACGAAGGCTCGCTCGGCGCGACGATCGATTTGGAGACGGGCAAACCCTTCGATTTCAAGGGAACGCGCATCGGCGGGTCGGCGACGGCCAGCTATAACGAGAACAGCAAGAAGGCCAATCCGCGCCTTGCCGGGCTCGCCTCCTTCCGCTTCGGGGCGGACAAGAGGATGGGGCTGCTCGTCTCGGGCGCGTACAATCGAACCGACAATATCATCGACCAGTATAACCGCGGCGTCGGCGCGTCGGACTATCTGTACCGCAGCAGCCAGTTCGTCGGCGAAGGCACGCCGCAACGCGCCGGCTTTTCGGCGCCGGTCGGCGCGATCAATTATGCCAATCCCGACGCGACGGCCTTCCAGACGGGATCGGACCCGACGGCCTATGCCAAGCTCTATCCGGGCGCGCCGTACAATACGCCGGGCCGGTTCGACGATTCGACGGTGCGGATTCCCGCTCTGCCGTCGCTGACGCATCAGGTCGTGCGCAACCAGCGCCTGGGCCTGACCGCGGCCTATCAATGGGACGTGACCGACAAGACGCGTATCTCGATCGACGGCCTCTATTCGCGCTTCCACAACAGCAGCGAAAACGACCAGCTCTCTCCGGTCGGGCTCAATCGCAACAATACCAGCGCCGCCTACAATACGGCGGCGGGGCGGCTGACGCCGGCGGCGGCACGCGCGGCCTATCCGGGGCTGTGCACGCCGGCGGCAGGCAGCGACATCGCCGTATCGCAGGATTGTGGCCAGTCGCTGTACGGGACGAAGCCGGCGTTCGCCACGGCGCTCAACGCGCAAGGGCAATTGGTATCCTCGGTCCTCGGCACCGCGGCGGTGGTGCCGGGTGCGACCAACCCGAGCAACGCCAATATCTTCTCGACCAACCCCTATAATCTCGACCCGTACGACTATTACAACAACCCCAATTCGGTCGGGTACATTCCGTCGAGCAACGGCCTGGCCTATCGCGGCCAGCTGATCGGTCGGCCGAGCGTCGATGTCCTCGACGCGAACGTGACGAACGGGCTGGCCGATTATCTGGTGCTGCGGAACGTCGACATGCGATCGGCGGTCGATTATTCGGAATATACGACCAAGTTCTGGCAGGGCACGTTCCGCCTGGATCAGGAATTCACCGACAATTTCAAGATGACCGCCATCTATGGCCGGTCGAAGTCGGTGAATTACAGCACCGGTTTGCTCGTCGAGTTCAACCGCATGGATTCGCCTCAGAATTTCGTCTACGATGATCGGGCCCACGGCGACATGCCGTTGCTCGACTTCGGGTTCGACGTCGCCAATCCGGCGAACTGGACGACGGTGAAGGGCTTTTCGGCGATCCGTCACTACGAACGCTACGTCAGCAACACCTATCAGGCGATGCGCGCCGATTTCGACTGGCGGATCAACGACCAGTTCAACATCGGCTTCGGCGGTACGCTGCGCCGCTTCGGCTTCGCGACGTCGCAGGGCGAGCGCAACCTGGATACGCTCAACCCGACGCTGCTGGAGGCGGGGTCGACCACCGCGGCGAACAGCAAGATCGTGTCGTTCGGCCAGGGGCTGCAGACGCCGGCCGGCACCGTGTCGCGCTTCCTCGTGCCCGACCTTGCCAAGTTCAACGACCTGCTCGGTTTCCAGTGCGACTGTATCAACAAATATGGTGACTGGCGTCTGACCACCAAGCGCAACGGCGGGTCGGCGAGCTATGGCGTCGACGAATATGACAAGGGGCTCTACCTCCAGTTCGACTTCAACACGGAGATTTTCGGCCGATCGCTGCGCGGCAATGCGGGCACGCGCGTTGCCTTCACCGATGTGACGTCGACCGGGACCTCGCAGGCCGGGCGTCCGATCATCGGGCGGAACAGCTATACCGACTGGCTGCCGTCGATGAACCTCAATTACGAGATCGTCCACAACCTCATCCTGCGGATCGGCGCGTCGAAGGTGATGGCGCGCCCGTTGCTGGGCAATCTGTCCCCCACGATCACCTCGATCTCGATCCCGAGCAACGGCGATAATCAGGGTGCGTCGTTCACCATCGGCAATCCCAAGCTCGCGCCGTTCCGGTCGACCAACATCGACCTCAGCGCCGAGTGGTATTTCACGCGCAGCAGCCTGTTCTCGGTCGCGGTGTTCAAGAAGGACGTCGAGAATTTCCCGCAGACGGTGCTGTTCGCCGCGCCACTGTCGCAATTTGTCGACGATGCGACGCGCGCCGCGATCCGCGCGCAATATACCAATGTCAATCAGCTCGCCTATCTCGACAACAACAATCCCTTCATCGCCCGTCAGTATCGCGATGCGCCGGGTGGTTACATCAAGGGGATCGAGATCAACTTCCAGCAGAACCTCACGTTCCTGCCGTGGGTATTCCGCAACTTCGGCGTGCTGTTCAACTACACGCATATCAAATCGGAGCTGAACTATATCCTCGATCCGGGCGCGTTGTCCGGGGCCGGCGTGACGATCCGGCCGCAACTGCTGGGGAAGGGACCGTTCCTGGGCGTATCGCCGGACGCGATCAACGCCACCCTGTTCTACGAAACCAAGGGGTTCCGCGCCCGCGTGTCGCTGGCGCAGCGGGCGGGCTACAGCACGACCTATCCGCTGGCGGCGGGATCGTGCAGCCCGGGCCTGATCACCGTCGGCGGTGGCAGCGTCGAAAGCGTCGGCTGCGACAGCCCGTTGATCAACGACTTCGCCTACAGCCGGGCGACGACCAACGTCGACGCCTCGCTCAACATCAACCTGATGAAGGGGCTGTCGATTTCGGCCGAGGGGCTGAACCTGACCAACCAGACCAGCAATCGCTACGCCTATTCCGGGCAGGAAGCGGTGTCGCAATATGGCAGCTCGGGCCGCGTCTATCGCCTGGGGGCGCGCTTCAGCTTCTGACGATCCCCCATCTTCCCGGGGGCGACTTCGGCTCCGTGTACCGGTAACGGTATGCGGAGTCGCTTTATTCGGAAAAAGGCGTGCCCATGCAACGGTATGACGTGTCGCTCCGCCGCCCGATCCGGGACGCTGCATGACCGAATATAGTCGGCGCGATGCGTTCGGCCTTGCCGCGCTGGCCGGCGGCGGCGCGCTGATCCCCGCCAATCCGGCCGCCGCAGCCGGTGCGGCCGCCAGGCCCTCGCCGTGGCGCCGCGGGTACGAAGGGCAGCGGATCGCCGACCTTGGCGATGGGCGCTTCCTCAATCCGCTGATCGGCGGCGACCGGCCCGATCCCGCGATCCTGAAGGATGGCGCGGAGTATTACATGACCTTTTCCAGCTTCGACAGCTATCCGGGGCTGACGATCTGGCACAGCCGCGATCTGGTGAACTGGCGCCCGCGGACGGCGGCGCTGACCCGCAACATCGGGTCGGTCTGGGCGGTCAGCCTCGACAAGCATGACGGCCGCTATCTCTTGTATATCCCGGTCAAGGCGCGCCCCCGGAACGACATCTACGTCATCCATGCCGATCATATCGATGGCCCCTGGTCCGACCCGATCAGCCTTGGCCTCCACGATCACATCGATCCCTGCCACGCCGTGGGCGAGGACGGTTCGCGCTGGCTGTTTCTGTCCTGCGGCGACCGGATCCGCCTGGCCGACGATGGCCTGTCGACGGTCGGACCGGTCGAGCATGTCTACGATCCCTGGCGTTATCCCGACGAGTGGGACGTCGAGGGCTTCAGCCCCGAAGGGCCCAAGATCCATCGCCACGGCGGCTGGTTCTATATGATCACCGCAGTCGGTGGCACCGCCGGGCCGCCGACGGGGCATATGGTGATCGTCGCGCGATCGCGGTCGATCCACGGCCCCTGGGTCAACGATCCGGGCAATCCCGTCGTCCGCACCGTCTCCAACGACGAGACATGGTGGTCCCGCGGCCATGCCAGCCTGGTCGAGGGGCCGGACGGCAGCTGGTGGTCGGTGTATCACGGCTATGAGAACGGGTATTGGACGCTGGGGCGGCAGGTGCTGCTCGATCCCGTCCGCTGGACCGCCGACGGCTGGTTCTGCATGACGGGCGGCGACCTGTCGACGCCGCTGCCCAAACCGAAAGGCGGCGAGGGCGGTCCGCACGGGCAGCCGCTGTCAGACGATTTCACCCGGCCGCTGGCGCTCGGCGCGCATTGGAATTTCTTCCGTCCCGGCCCCGAAGAACACGCACGGGTGCGCGTCGACGCGGGTACGCTGCATCTGACGGCACGCGGCACGACGCCGGCGAATTCCGCGCCGTTGCTATTGACCGCCGGCGATCAGGCCTACGAATTTCAGTGCGATGTGGAGATTGCGCCGGGCGGTACGGCGGGTCTGATCCTGTTCTACGACGACAAGCTCTATTGCGGGCTCGGCTTCGACGAAAAGCGCTTCGTCACCCATCAATATGGCAACGAACGCGGGCGCCCCGCCAATCCGCACGGACGCCGCATGCTGATCCGCATCGCCAACACACGGCATATCGTGGCGATCCACACCTCGGGCGACGGCGGCGCGACCTGGCAGCGGTTCGATCGGGGGATGGAGGTGTCGGGCTACCACCACAATGTCCGCGGCGGTTTCCTGATGCTGCGGCCGGGGCTGTATGCGGCCGGCGCGGGCGAGGCGCGCTTCCGCGATTTCCGGTTCCGCGCGCTGTAACGCGCGCGCTGCGGCGTTTATCCCGCGATCTGTTCGGTCCTGCGCCGACCGTAGGCAAGCAGGGGCGTATGGAATTGCGGCCAGCGCTGGCGCGCGCGCGGGCGTGCCGCGGTGATGCGAAGCGGCACCCACGCATCGGCGGCGCGCAGCCCCGGATCGCTGGCGATCCGTACCACGTCGCGGTCGATGGGGGCAAAATAGACGGACTCGCCAAGGCTTTCGCGGATCCGGGCCGCGACGCGGTCCGTGTCGATGCCCCGCACATGCAGGTCGATGTCGGCGAGGCCGCGGGTCACCCGGAACAGCATCCAGTGGATGTGGCCCAGCATGGTCGCCGGATCGCCGAACAGACCGGCATCGGCCATCAGCATTTCGGCATAGACGCCCCAGCCTTCGCTGAAGCCGGCGGCATAGCGGAGCCGCAGCGGGTGGGGGTGGGCGAGCGCCTCCAGCGGCATCTGCGCCATATGGCCGGGCAGAAGCTCATGCGCGACGACGCTGGGCAGCGAAAAGCGCGGGCGGCGGCGGATGTCCTTGAGGTCGACGACGTACAGGCCCTGCACGCCCGGGGCGGGTAGGATGCGGTAGCCGCCCTTGCCCGCGGCGATCTCGGCAGCGTCGAGCGGGCGGACGTCGACCGACAGGCAGGCGGCGGGCAGCGGGCCGATCAGGCGGGGCATTTGCGGGCGGATCGTCGCGAGCGTTGCGCGCATCGCCGCCACCGCCGCCTCGCGCCCGGCGGTATCGTCGGCGAACAGCCAGCGCGGGTCGCGCCACAGCGCCTCGAACCGGGCGCCCGTCGTGCCACCCGCGATGCCCAGCCGGTCGAACAGGCGCGTCGCGCGCGCGTCCAGCGTTGCTTTGGCGGCGGCGAGGTCGCGCGCGACGATATCCAGCCGCGCGTCGTTGCCCGCGACCCGCTGCGTCTGCAACGAAAAGCGTGTCGCTGCGTCGCTGGCGGTCGTCAGGGCGACGTCGATCGCAAGGCCGGCGCGGGCAGCCTGCAGGTCGAGGCGGCGGCCGGTGCTGGCGCCCGCCGCAGACAGCGGGGCAAGCAGGTCCAGCGCCTGGGCAGGAGGCAGCGTCGCCGCGGTGTCGAGCGCGGCGCCGATCGTCTGGTCGTCGTCCGTTCGGGCGAAGACCGGCGCGGCGAGGGCGGAGGCCGCCCCCGTGCCGAGCGCCACGAGGACCTGCCGCCGCCGCATCATCGCGCGGGCTCCAGCGCCACCCGGTTGTTCAGCCGCGTCACTTCGGGGGCGTCACCGGGCAAGGCGATCTCGACGCTCGTCGCCTTGGCCGGGGCGGCAATGCGGATCGTCGCGGTGCGGGGGCGCAGATCGGTCGGCGCGGCGAGCGGCGGGATCGCCGACGTCGCCAGCACCGCGCCGTCGGCGCCGCGCACGGTCAGCGTGCCCCCGGTCGTCGGCTGTGCGCCGAGACTATGGACGGTCACCGTCAGGCCGCGGCCGTTGCGCACCACATCGTCACGGCCGATGCCGATATCGGGACGCTGCTCGACGGGCGCGATCGGCTTGGCGAGCGTGACGTCATAGACGGTGGTGGTGTGCGGCGCGAAGGCGACGGTGGTGCCGAGGCTGCGTTCGAGCGGCAGCGTGGTCGCGCCGCCATCGGCCACCAGTGTCTTGCCGCCGTCGCTGCTCGTCGCGCGCTGCATCGTCCATTGGCCCGCGGTGACGTTCCACGTCGTCATCTCCGCCCGCTGCACGCGGTCGGTGCGATTGTAGGCGATGACGCGGAAGTGGTTCGGCGTCGCGTTCGGCATCAGGATCGCGACGTCGCCAGCGGCGTCTGGCTCGGCGAAGCGCCACGATACCGTATTGCCCGGCCACGTCTGGTTCCGGCGCAGCGCGATGCCGCCCAGTCGTTCGCGTTGCAGGATCTCATTGGGCTGTTCGACGCGGTCGGACCACCAATGGCCCTCGGTGTACATATATTCGTGCCGCGCCTTGTCGGCGATGGCGTCGGCATGCAGCCGTTCGAGCGCGGTGACGTCGCCCGTCGCATCCCAGCGTGTGTAGAGCGCGAACGGATCGTCCTTCGCCGCCGCCGCGATGGCGTCGCGATAGCGCGTGCCTTCGGGCAGGACGGCGAAGGCATTTTCGTTCATTTCGGCCAGCGCAGTCGGTCCCGATTTGGCAATGCGGCTGGTCAACGGGCGGAGGTATTTGGCATCGCCGGTGAAGCGCCACGCGCTCCACGCGCTCTGCAACGGCGTCGAGATGCCGCCGCCGTCGCCGGCCCGCTCGGCGTCGCTGTCCCAGTGGATTTCGTTGGGATAGGTCCAGACGCCCTTCGCATCCTGCTTGCCGTGCGCCATCCAGCCATCGATCACGCCGGTCACCAGCCCGCGCGCGGCGGGATTGCCGTTGTACAGGCCGATCAGGATCGGCGCGTGCATGACGGTGAAGGCATAGGGCTTCTGCCACGCCCAGGGTGCGTCGCGATACATCTTGCGCCCGCCGTACCAGCTGGAGGCGAAATGTAGGTGCCCAGCGGGGTTCTTCAGGATCACGCCCTGCAAGGCGCGCGTCGTCTCCATCAGCCGCTCGACCGCCTTGGGCTCGCCCCAGTTGAGGTAGAGGCGTTCGGCGTCGGAGTTCAGCCCCTCCTCATAGGCGTGCAGCTCGTCGGTGGTGATATAGCCCAGGCCGTTGACGCGCATGCCGTTGGTATAGACCGCATCGGACAGCGCGCGCAGCGAGGCGTTCACCTTGTCGGGCTCGACCCCCATCAGCGCCAGGCCCGGCCATTGCTGCGTCAGGTCGGTATCGTCCGAAATGCCGCCGCCGAAGTCGCCATAGGGAACCTGGCGGTGATCGATCCACCAGTCGACGAAGCGGCGGACGTATTTCAGGTCCTCGAGCTGGCGGAACGCCCATAATGGCTCGCCCCTGGTCGGGACGGGCTGGGTGAAGGGCGGCAGGTTTTCGGGGCGATAGTCGATATCCGCCCAATAGGCCTGCGCCTCCTTATGGTCCGGATCGACCCGCAGCAGATCGGTGATGTCGGCGAACAGGCGGCGATACAGCGCCATGCGCTTCGATGAAGTATGCTCCTCGACCAGGAAGGCCCAATTGTCCTTCACCTGATTGAAGCGATCCGCGACATGTTCGGTGATCGCCTGCGCGCGCGGCTTGAACACCAATCGGATGCGCGCGCCGTCGAGGCTCTTTGCGGAGAAAGCGGGGTCGGACGCGGCGATCGACAGATACAGGCTGTCGTTGGGCAGGATGCGATCGCGCAGGTCGAGCCACAGCGTGCGCTTCTGCCCCGGCGGCACGGTGACCGACAGGTCGATCATGTCACGCTCGGGCCAGATGGGGTCCTTGACGCGGATGTCGAGCGCGACCGGCTTGGTGCCGGGCAGCGCGGGCAGGTCGATCGCGATGCCGTCCAGCCCGTCGCGCAGATTCTGCCAGCCGTAATCGAAGGCACGGGCGACCGGCTGGTCGGGCAGCGCATCGCCCAAGGTTGCCGGGATCAGGATATGGACGATCGGCGCCATGCCGGCGGGGCGCGCCACGGTGCCGCCACCGCCCGCCGCGCCGGCGCCCACCGCCGCCTTTACACCCGCGGTCGGCATCGCGACGACCGTGGCGCGCTCGTCGGGAGCGTAGCGGCCGGCGATGAAGCCGTTGAGCGGTGCCAGCGCGGCGAGCGTCGGCGCCATGTCCGCCCGGATCGTATAGTCGAGCTTGAAACTGCCCGCCGGTTCGGTGCCGGCGCCGATGTCATAGGCCCACAGCTCCTGGATCGGCTGTTCCTGCATCACGTTGGTGAAGTGCAGCGTGCCGCCGGTACGGGGTGCGAACTGGTCGACGCTGCGCACAACGCCCTTCGGCCGGGTGGCGAGAATTGTGTCCTTGCCGTCACCCGTCCAGCTGAGGCTGCCATAGGCCGCGCCGCGCAGTTCGACGCGGTTGAAGCGTTCGCCCGCCGGCACGGTCAGGTCGTAGCGCTTGCCGCCTTCGACATAGACGTTCCAGTCGGGCAGCTCGAAATAATCGTCCCGACCGGGCAGGCGCGACCGGTTGTAGACGCCGGGCCAGGTCGTTTCGGCGATGCCGTCGACACCCTTCCACATCCATTCCTTCAGGTCCTTCGCATCCGCGAATTCGACCTTGCGCACGCGGGTGACCGGCGCATCGAGCAAAGGCGGCAAGCCTTTGTCCCAGCCGTAGCGGTGCAGCCATGCCTGCCGCTCTGCTTGCGGATCAGCAGCGGGTAGCGGACCCGGTTCCGTCTTCGCCGCCAGCGCGGCAACGTTGGCGGGGGAGAGCATCCGGTCATAGACGCGGATATCGTCGACGTCGGACCCACGCATGAAATTATAGCGGCTCTGCACCTGATGCGGCGCCAGCACGCGCCCCGCCAGGCCGAACTGGTCGAGGCCGGTGTCGAGGTCGGCGGTCTGATCCTTGTGCGCGACCTCCTTGCCGTCGACGTAGAGCGTCACGCCCTTCGTCTCGTCCCAGGCGAAGGCGATATGCTGCCACGCCTTCGCGTCGGGGATGGTCGGCATGCGCCACGACACGCGGATGCGCGACAGGTTCGTGTCGGTGACGAAGGCGTCGAAGCCGTGGCCGTTCCAGTCGATCCGCAGGAACGCCATGTCCCAGCTGGTATGATCGGCAAAGCCGGCGCGGAAGATGACGAACGGCGCCTCGCCCAGCGGTTCACGCGCGCGCCAGAAGAAGGAGAGGGTGCCGCGCGTGCCGCGCATATTGCCCGGCGCCCGCCACGCGACATAGCCGTCGTCCGCCCAATGCGCCGCACCGCCGATCGCACCGTCGGGCACGATGCGCACGTTGGCGCGGAAGTTCGGCACGGCCTCCCCGTGCGCGACCGTCGCGTCGAAGCCGGTGTCGAGCGGCGCGTGGAACAGCAGGCCGGGCGATGTCTCCTGCGCCTGCGCCGCCGCTGCCGTAAGGGCGGCGGTCGCCAGTGCGAGCGCGGAGGTCAGCGAGCGCCTGCCGCCCCTCACAACGCGTCGACCCGCGCGAGGCGTGGGCTGAGCAGATGGACGACGCCGACCGCGATCAGATAGACGCTGCCCGCCACCGCGAAGATGATCGTGTAGCTGCCCGTCGTCTGCAGGATATAGCCGGTGAACTTCGCCATCATCATGCCGCCGATTGCCCCGACCGTGCCCCCGATGCCAACCACCGATCCGACCGCCGCCCGCGGGAACATGTCCGACGGGATGGTGTAGAGGTTGGCCGAGAAGGCTTGGTGTGCCGCGGTGGCGAGGCCGACGATCGCGACCGCCAGCCACAGATGGTCGACATATTGCGCGAAGAAGATCGGCGTCACCAGCAGCGCGCAGGCGAACATCGTCCATTTGCGCGCCGCATTGGCGGTGAAGCCGCGCTTCATCAGCCGCGACGACGACCAGCCGCCCGCGATGCTGCCGAAGTCGGAAATCAGATAGATGACGACCAGCGGCGGCCCGAAGCTGACGAGATCGAGGTGATAGGTCTTGGCGAGGAAATCGGGCGTCCAGAACAGGAACAGCCACCAGATGGGATCGATCAGGAACTTGCCGAGCGCATAGGCCCAGGTCTCGCGATAGCCGAGCAGCTTCAGCCAGCCGATCTTCTGCACCGGGTCGGCGGGATCGCTCTCGATATAGGCGAGCTCGGCGGCGGACACTTTCGTGCTTTCGCGCGGGCGGCGGTACAGCGCGATCCAGGCGACCAGCCACAACAGGCTGACGGCGCCCGTCACGATGAACGCCATCCGCCAGCCGAAGGCGAGCGTGATGACCGGCACGATCAGCGGCGTCACCACTGCGCCGACATTGGCGCCGGCGTTGAAGATGCCGGTCGCGAGCGCGCGCTCCTTCGCCGGAAACCATTCGGTCACCGATTTGAGGCCCGCGGGGAAATTGCCGCTTTCGCCGATGCCCAGAATGAAGCGCGCGACCGAGAATTGGAACGCCGAGCCAACGAAGCCGCACAGCGTATGGCCGAGCGTCCAGATGACGAAGGCGATCGAATAGCCGATCCGCGCGCCGACGGCATCGACGATCCGCCCGAAGCTGAGATAGCCGATCGCATAAGCGGCCTGGAACCAGAAGATGACGTCGGCATAGGTCGTTTCCGACCAGCCGAGTTCGGCCGAGATCGTCGGCTTCAGCACCCCGATCATCTGGCGGTCGACATAGTTGATCGCGGTCGCCGCGAACAGCAAGCCGCAGATCACCCAGCGATAGCGGCCGACGCTGGCGGGTGCGGCCGTGACCTCCGGCGCTTCGATCGTTGCCATCGGTCTGTCTCTCCTGTGTCAGCGGCCTCTTGGCGGGCCGTTCGTCGTGGGATGGCGCGTTATTGCGCGGTGATCGTGCAGTGGATCGACAGGCGGCCGTCGAACCGCGCCTCCACCCGGTCGCCTACGGCGACCTGATGAACGCCGGTGACCGCACCGGTCGAAATCCACTGTCCCGCCGTAACCGGGATATTGCGTGCGGCGAGATGCTGGAACAGGAAGCGCGCCGCGCCGAAAGGGCCGTCGAGCATGTCGGCAGCGATGCCGGTGCCGATCTCCGCATCGTTGATGTAGATCGCGACCGGCCAGCAATTGAGGTCGGTATCCTGCCAGCCGTCGATCGCAGCGCCGATGACGAGGCCGTTGTTATTGCCGAAATCCGAAATGGTGACGGTCGGCCCGTTGGTGTTGATCCCGGGGAAGGGGGAGCTCGCGATCTCGATGCCGACATGCACCGCATCGATCAGCGCGCGCGCGTCCGCCATGGAAAAGTCTCGCTGCGCCGGATCGGGTGCACGGCCGATGCGCAACAGGAATTCCGCCTCCGCCGCGCCGAAGCCATCGGCGAAGATCGGCATCTCGCAATGTTCGGTGTCGGTGACCTGATCGGCGAAGATGGGGCCGGCAAGTCGGTCGAATCCTTCGGCGGGCGGGTTGATCCGGCCGACCTTCCAGCCGGCCACCGGACGATCGCTGAGCGCCAGCGCGGCATCCTGTACCGCATAGGCATTCGCCAGATCGTGCGGAATCGTACCCGGATAGTCCGGCAACGCCGTGGCGGTCCGTCGCGCCTCCACGAACGCCTGCGCAACCTGCGCGATATCGCTGTCCGGCTTCACCGCAGCCCCTCCCATGTCATTCGTCGTTATCGGATCGATATGGGAAACCGGTGTCATTGGCAAGCATCGCAAGCGGCATCACGCGAAAAATCGCGGCCAGTCCGCCGATCCAGCGGCCGTCGCGGCGGCGGCGATCTCTGTGCGCACCTCGGTGTCGGCAGCGATGGCGGACGGCACGAGGTGGCCGGCCGCGATCAGCGCGTCGACCACCGCCGCCACGTCCTGTTCCCGCGCGATCGACAGCAGCGTGTCGGCGGCCGGATCGACGATCGTCGTGTCCGTGCGTGCGCGCGCCATCAGGAATGCGACCCAACCGCCGAGCGCGCGGACCACATGGGCCGGCATGCGCCCCGCTTGCCGGTTGGCGACCAATGTGTCGCCAAGGCGATAGGGCAGCTTCTGCGAACCGTCCTGCGCGATCTGGTCTAGCCGGTGGACGATCGCGGGATTGCGGAACCGCGTCAGGATCGCCGCCGCATAGGCGTCGAGGTCGAAGCCCGGCACCGGGGTCAGCATTGGCGCGATATCCTGCTGGATCATCGCGGCGACGAATGCGGCAAGCGGGCCGTCCGCCATCGCTTCGGCCACGCTCATCGCGCCGCGCAGCAGGCCGATATAGGCGAGGGTCGAATGCGCGCCGTTAAGGATACGCAGCTTGGCCCGCTCATAGCTGGCGACATCCTGCGTCAGCGTCGCACCCACGCTGCCCAAGGCCGTGATGGCGTCCGCCCCGACGTCCTCGATCACCCATTGGACGAACGCCTCGCGCTGGACGGGGGCGTCGTCGTCCAAGCCGATCGCGTTGGCCACGTCGGTCAGCAACGTCGCATCGCTTGCCGGCGTGATCGAATCGACCATCGTGGAGGGGACGCGCACCGTCTCGGCGATCCATGCTGCCAGGTCCGCATCGCGGGCGGCGGCGAAGGCGACGAGCGCGGCGTGCAGCTTGCGCCCGTTGCTCGCCAGATTGTCGCACGGCATCGCCACGACCGGAGCGACGCCGGCAGCCCGGCGCGCGGCGAGCCCCGCCACCAGCCAGCCGACGATGCTGCGCGGCGGCTCGCCCGCCAGATCGTGGACGATATCGGCGTGGGTCATGTCCAGCGTGCCGTCGGCCTGCAGGCAATACCCCTTTTCAGTCACCGTCATCGTCACCAGCCGGACGTCGGGGTCGGCCAGCAGCGCCGCGACCTCCGCCTGATCGTCGGGCCCCAGGAAGCGTTTGTGCGCCCCGATGATGCGCATGGCCGGTTCGGCATCGCGCACCGCGAGCGTATACAGGCCGTCCTGCGCGGCCAAGGCTTCTACCGTGCCGGCGCTGCGCAGCGACACGGCTGCGATGCCCCAATCGGGGTCGCGTGCCAGCAGATCGTCGATATAGGTCGCCTGATGCGCGCGGTGGAAGGCGCCCGGGCCGAAATGAACGATGCCGATCTTGCCCTCCGGTCGCTCGCGCGGCGCCGCGATGGCGTCCGGCACCTGGGGCAGGGTGGCGCGGGATAGTCTCATAACGTGACGCCTCGTTTCCAGATCGCGATCTCACGCTCGCCATTGCGTTCGGCGGCGGTGGCCTCACCCGACGCGACCGCGACGATGCGCGCGAGCAAGGCCTCGGATGCGGCGTCGAACCCGGTGTCGAGCACCGCGCCCGCATCGAAATCGACCCAGCCGGGCTTGCGCGCGGCAAGGTCGCTGTTCGATGCGATCTTGATCGTCGGCACCGGGAAGCCCAGCGGCGTACCGCGCCCGGTGGTGAACAGGATCGCGGTCGCCCCCGCGGCGGCAAGGGCGGTGGAGGATACCGCATCGTTACCCGGCGCCTCCAGCAAGGTCAGGCCGGTCTGCGTCGCCTCCTCGCCGTAATCGATCACCGCGCCCACGCGGGCCCGCCCGGCTTTCTGTACGGCACCGAGCGATTTTTCCTCCAGCGTCGTGATCCCGCCGGCGACGTTGCCGGGGGAGGGGTTTTCCGACACCGGCTCGCCGTGATCGAGGAAATAGCGTTTGAAACCGTTCACCACGCCGACGATCCGGTCGAACACCTGCGACGCGGCGGCGCGATCCATCAGCGTCTGTTCGGCGCCGAAAATCTCGGGAATTTCGGTGAAGACGACGCGCCCGCCCGCCCCGACGACGCGGTCGCTCATCTGCCCGACCAGCGGGTTGGCCGTCAGGCCCGACAGCCCGTCCGATCCACCGCATTTCACGCCGAGGACGAGATCGCTCAGCGGGCACGGCGAGCGGTCCGCCCGTGCCGCCTCGGCAAGCGCGACGACCGCAGCGATGCCCTCTTCGACCTCGTCGGCGCTGAGCTGGGCGGTCAGCGTGCGGACCCGGCCGCGATGTGCCGCCGGAACCGCATCGAGCAACGCCGCGACCTGATTCTCTTCGCAGCCCAGCCCGACGATCAGGACGCCACCGGCATTGGGATGGCTCGCCAGTCCGGCCAGGATCGCGCGGGTGCCGCCCAGGTCATCGCCCAGCTGCGAACAGCCGTGCGGGTGGGTGAAGGCATGGACGCCATCCACCGCATCGCCGACCTGTGCCGCGGCGCCCGCCGCGATCCGCTGGGCCGTCCGCGCGACGCAACCGACCGTCGGCAGTACCCAGATCTCGTTGCGCGTCGCGACCCGCCCGTCCGCACGACGATAGCCCATGAAGGTTGGGGGCTCGGCCTGCGGCAGGGTCGCCGCGGGCGCCGGCGCGTAGCGATAGTCGAGCGTCGCATCGAGCGCGGTCGACAGATTGTGGCTGTGAACGTGCGCGCCGGGCCGGATGGCGGCGGTGGCATGGCCGATCGGAGAGCCGTATTTGAGGACGGGCGCTCCGATGCCCATCGGCAGCAGCGCGACCTTGTGACCCCGCGCGATATCGTCGGCGAGCGTGATCGCGCGGCCGATCGCGGCCCCGGCGGCCCCGTCGACCGTCAGCGTGTCGCCGGCGCGTGCATCGTCCAGCATCGTGGCGACCGTATCGGTCGGCGCCACCTTCCATACCCTCGCCATGCCATCCTCTCGACATTCGTTTCGGTAACCGGTGTCAGATGTGTCCTGTCCGGACGATCTTTGCAAGGGCGTGGGACTGGCGGGATCGTTTCGCCCGCTTTACACCCGGTGCCATGCAGAAGACCGGCCAGCCGACGATCAACGATGTGGCGCGCGTCGCCGGCGTATCGAAGAAGACCGTCAGCCGGGTCATCAATCGTTCGCCCTTGCTCAACGAAGAGACGCGCAAACGTGTCGAAGAGGTGATCGCGGATCTCAGCTATATCCCGAACCCGCAGGCACGGGCGCTGGCGCTGCGCCGCAATTTCCTGATCGGCCTCGTCCACGACAATCCCAATGCGCAGACGGTGATGAACGTCCAGCAGGGCATGCTGGAAGCGCTGCACGATACCGAATTCGAAATGGTGGTGCGTCCGCTCGATCGCGGCTCGGCGACGATGCTGGAGGATCTGCGCCACTTCCTCGAACGCCAGCGCCTGTTCGGCGTCTTGCTGATGCCGCCGATCAGCGAGAATGATTCGGTGGCGAAGCTGTGCGACGATATCGGCTGCCGTTACGTGCGCATGGGGTCGGCGGTGCTGGATGCGGCCGACCATATGGTCGCCTCCAACGACCGCGAGGCGGTGCAGGGCGCGGTCGCCTATCTGATCGAACAGGGGCATCGGCGCATCGGCCTGGTCGCGGGGCCGCACGGCTTCCGCTCGGCGCGCGAGCGGCGGCAGGGCTTCGAGGATGCGCTGGCGGAGGCGGGGATCGCGCTGCCGCGATCGATGATCGCCGACGGCAATTATACCTTCGATTCGGGGCTGGTCGCGGCGGAGCGGTTGCTCGATGTCGTGCCGCGCCCGACCGCGATCTTCTCCTCGAACGACGAGATGGCGGCGGGCGTGATCCATGCCGCCCGGCAGCGCGGCCTGGAGATTCCGCGTGACCTGTCGATCATCGGCTTCGACGACACGCCGATCGCCGCGCATGTCTGGCCACCGCTGACGACGGTGCGCTGGCCGATCGCCTCCATGGCCCGATCGGCGGCACTCAAGCTGATTGCGGGCGGCATGGAGCAGGAACCGGACGTGGAAGAACCTTCGCTTTTTCTGTCGACGCTGATCCGCCGTGCGTCGGTCGCCGCACCGCGCGAATGAGGCTGGGGGTTGCGTCACGATTTGACACCGGTTACCAAGCTGCCAGCCGCCTGACGAAGGGCGCTTCGAGAGGATAGAGATGGCCCGGGCTTTGCGCCTCGACCCCGACCGCCTGTTTCCGGCTGATCCGACGACACGCAGCATCGCGCGCACGCTCTATGCCGGTGTCGCAGGCCTGCCGATCGTCAGCCCGCACGGCCACACCGATCCGCGCTGGTTCGCCGAGAATGCGAACTGGACCGACGCGACCTCGCTGTTGCTGGCGCCCGATCATTATCTGTATCGCATGCTCTACAGCCAGGGCATCGCGCTCGACGGGCTGGCGATTCCGCACAAGGGCGACGTGCCTGCCACCGATCCGCGCGCGGCATGGCGCCTGTTCGCGGACCATTATCACCTGTTCCGCGGGACGCCCTCGCGCCTGTGGCTCGATCACGTCTTCGCCGAGGTGTTCGGGATCGAGGTGGCGCTGGAGGCGGAGACGGCCGACCTTTATTTCGACGCGATCGGAGAGGCGCTCGCCACCGAGGCATTTCGGCCGCGCGCGCTCTTCGATCGCTTCCGCATCGATTTTCTGGCGACGACCGAGGGCGCGCAGGACAGCCTTGATGCACATCACGCGATCCATGCATCGGGCTGGGGCGGGCGCGTCGTCACCACCTATCGCCCCGATGGCGTGATCGACGTCGAACATGAGGCGTTCGTGCCGGCAATGGCGCGCTTTGCCGAATTGACCGGCGAGGACGTCTATGGCTGGCGGGGCTATCTCGCCGCCCACCGCAAGCGCCGCACCCACTTCCGGGCGGCGGGCGCGACAGCGACCGATCACGGCCATCCGACGGCAGCGACCGCCAATCTGACGCCGCAGGAGTGCGAAGCGCTGTTCGCGCGCATCGTCGGCGGCGATTGGACCCCGGCGGACGCCGAGCTGTTCCGCGCGCAGATGCTGACCGAAATGGCGGCGATGAGCGTCGAGGATGGCATGGTCATGCAGATCCATCCCGGTAGTTTCCGCAACCACAATGCCGGTCTGTTCGCCAGTCACGGTCGCGACAAGGGTGCGGACATTCCGACGCGCACCGATTACGTCCGCGCGCTCAAGCCGCTGCTCGACCGGTTCGGCACCTCGACCGATCTGTCGATCATTCTCTTCACGCTGGACGAGAGCGCCTATGCGCGCGAACTCGCGCCGCTCGCCGGCCATTATCCGTGCCTGAAGCTGGGCCCGTCCTGGTGGTTCCACGACAGTCCCGAAGGCATGCGCCGCTTCCGCGAGATGACGACCGAGACCGCCGGATTTTATAACACCGTCGGCTTCAACGACGACACGCGCGCCTTCCTGTCGATCCCCGCGCGGCACGATGTCGCGCGCCGCGTCGACTGTGCCTTCTTGGCGCGGCTCGTCGCCGAACATCGCATCGCGGACTGGGAGGCGGCGGACCTCGCGCAGGAACTGACCGCCGGCCTCGTCCGCCGCGCCTATCGTATCGACCAGAGCACGGCCGCCGCGCGCGGCCCGAAGGAGTGACCATGTACGACCGGACCTATTACGCGACGCATCCGGACATGATGGAGTGCGTGTCGAACGACGAACTGCGCGATCGGTATCTGATCCAGGGGCTGTTCCGCGACGGCGAATGCGTGCTGAACTACACGCACGCCGAACGCTTCGTGATCGGCGGCGTCGCGGTGGCGAGCGGCAGCGTCAAGCTGCCCGACCAGACCGAGCCGGCGTCGGCGGCGGGCCATCCCTTCCTCGAACGCCGCGAGATGGCGATCGTCAACGTCGGCAAGGTCGACGGCATTGTGACGGTCGATGGCGAGACGTTCGAGCTCGGCAACAAGGACTGCCTGTACGTCACGATGGGGGCGAAGGACGTCCAGTTTTCGGGTGACGGTGCGCGTTTCTACCTCGCCTCATGCCCGGCGCATCAGGCATACACGACGCGGAAACTCGGGATCGCCGACGCCAATGCGCTCGAGCGCGGCAGCCTGGCGGAATCGAACGAGCGCACGATCTTCCAGCTCGTCATCCCCGGCATCTGCGACAGCGCGCAGCTGGTGATGGGCCTCACCGTCCTGAAGCCGGGCAGCGTGTGGAACACGATGCCGCCGCACATCCACGATCGGCGCAGCGAAATCTATTTCTACTTCGAGCTCGACAATCTCGACACCGACCGCGTCATGCACTTCATGGGCGAAGGTGAAGCGACGCGCCACATCGTGATGCAGAACGAGGAAGCGGTGATCAGCCCGCCCTGGTCGATCCATATGGGCGCCGGCACCAAGGCCTATGCCTTCATCTGGGCGATGGCGGGCGAGAACCAGGATTATACCGACATGAACGTGCTGGACATCTGCCAGCTGGCGTAAGCCGATCCTCCCTCCCCTGACAGGGGAGGGTCGGGGAGGGGTGGCGTGCTCGCGGTACGGACGGGCGAGCACTGCCGGCCACCGTATCCCCGGACCCCACCCACCCCCGGCCCCTCCCTTCCAGGGAGGGGAGGAGCCAAGCAATGAACCCCTTCGATCTTTCGGGCCGCGTGGCGGTCGTGACCGGCGCGAACACCGGCATCGGGCAGGCGATCGCGATCGCGCTGGCGCAGGCCGGCGCGGACGTCGCACTCGTTGGCCGCACGCCGGCCGAGGACACGGCGGCCGCGATCCGCGACCTCGGCCGCCGCGCGCTGATCGTGTCGGCGGACCTGTCGAGCATCGAGCCGGTACAGCGCATCGTCGACGAGACGGTGGCGGGGCTCGGCGGGCTCGACATTCTGGTCAACAATGCCGGCATCATCCGCCGCGCCGATGCGGTCGACTTCACCGAAGCGGATTGGGATGCGGTGGTCGACACCAATTTGAAGTCGGTGTTCTTCCTCTGCCAGGCGGCCGGGCGCCACATGATCGCGCAGGGCAGGGGGCGGATCATCAACATCGCCTCGATGCTGACCTTCCAGGGCGGCATCCGCGTGCCGAGCTATACCGCATCGAAGTCGGGGATCGGTGGCCTCACCAAGCTGCTCGCCAACGAATGGGCGAAGCATGGGCTGAGCGTGAACGCGATCGCGCCGGGGTACATCGCGACCAACAACACCGCCGCGCTGCAAGCCGACGAAGCGCGCAACGCCGCGATCCTCGATCGCATCCCGGCGGGACGCTGGGGCGATGCCGCGGACCTTGGCGGCGCGGCGGTGTTCCTCGCCAGTGACGCCGCGGCCTATGTCCAGGGCCATATCCTTGCCGTCGACGGCGGGTGGCTGGCGCGATGAGCCGGCTGCTCGCCTTCGGGGAGATCATGCTGCGCCTGTCGCCACCGGGGCGCGAGCTGCTGATGCAGACGCCGCGGCTCGACGTCTGGGTCGCGGGAGCGGAGGCCAATGTCGCGACGCAGCTCGCGCGGCTGGGGCACGACGTGCGGTTCGCCAGCCGGGTGCCGGACAACGATCTGGGGCGCGCCGCAATCGCCACCCTGCGCGGCCATGGTGTCGACACGTCCGGCATCGCCTGCGGCGGCGACCGGATGGGGCTGTATTTCGTCACGTCGGGCGCGGGCCTGCGGGCGACCGAAGTGCTGTACGACCGCGCCGGCTCTGCCTTTGCCGAGGCGTCGGCGACGGATTGGGACTGGGACATGCTGCTCGCCGGCGTCACCCGGCTGCATCTGTCCGGCATCACCCCTGCGCTCGGCCCGGTCCCGGCGCAGAGCGCGCTTGCCGCGGTCGAGGCGGCGTCGGCGCGCGGCATCGCGATTTCGTTCGACGGCAATTGGCGCGGCAAATTGTGGGCGCGCTGGGACGGCGATCCGCGCGCGATCCTGTCGGGCATCGTCGCGCACGCCGACCTGATGTTCGGCAACCATCGCGACATCGCGCTGCTGCTGGGCCGGGACGATTTTGCGGGCCAGGGCGAAGATCGTCGCCGGGCTGCAAGCGAGGCCGCCTTTGCCGCCTTCCCGCGCCTGCAGACGATCGCGTCGACCGCGCGCGAGGTCGAGCATGTCGACCTGCACCACCTGTCGGCGCGGATCGACACGCGCGACGACACGGCGCAGACCGAGACGGTGGTGCTTGCCGGCATCGTGGACCGGATCGGCGGCGGCGACGCCTTTGCCGCCGGCGTGCTGCACGCGTTGGAAACGGGCGCGGGGATCGCCGACGCCGCACGCACCGGACTGGCGCTCGCCGCGCTCAAACATTCGCTGCCCGGGGACGCCGCGCTGTTCCGCCAAGCCGATCTCAATGCCTATCTGGCCGGCGGGCTCGATGTCCGGCGCTGAGGGCTGGACGCGGCGCGCGGCGATCGGCGGGGGCGCCGCTTTGCTCGCGAGCGCGGCGACCGGGGCCGCGCCGCCGGGCGCGGTTCGCACGCGCGCCGGCAATTTCATCGGCACGCGCGACGGCGGGGTGCGCGCCTTTCGCGGTATCCGCTATGGCACCGCGCCGCGGTTTCGCGCGCCGGTCGCCTTCGCGGCGCCCGGCCGGACCCTTGCGGCGGACGCCTTCGGGCCCGTCTGTCCGCAGCGCGGCCCCTATGGTCCGCAGGATGAAGACTGCCTGTACCTCAACATCTGGACGGCGGAGGCCGATCCCCGCGCGCGCAAGCCGGTGATGCTCTACATCCACGGCGGGGCCTATTCGAACGGCAGCGTCACCGATCCGCTCAACGACGGGCAGGCGCTGGCGGCGCGCGGCGATGTGGTGGTCGTGACCGTCAACCACCGGCTCAACGCGTTGGGCTATCTCTACCTCGCGCGGTTCGACCCGCGCTTTGCCGATAGCGGCAATGTCGGGCAGCTCGACCTGATCCTGGCACTGCAATGGGTGCGCGACAATATCGCCGCCTTCGGGGGCGATCCGGGGCGGGTGATGGTCTTCGGCCAGTCGGGTGGCGGCGCGAAGATCGCGACGCTGATGGGCATGCCCGCCGCGAGCGGCCTGTTCCATCGCGCCGCGACGATGAGCGGCCAGCAGGTGACCGCCTCGGGGCCGCTGCATGCGACCGAGCGCGCCCGCGCCTATCTGGCCGCGCTGCGCGTGCCCGAACGCGATCTGTCGGCGGTGCTGGCGGTGCCGACGCAGCGGCTGGTGGAGGCGCTCGACACGCGCGATCCTATCCTGGGCGGCGGGCTCTATTTCGGACCGGTGCTCGACATGCACTGGCTGACCCGCCACCCGTTCTGGCCCGACGCCAATCCGATCGGCAACATCATCCCGATGATGCTCGGCAACGTCCATGACGAAACGCGCGGCTTCCTGTCGCCCGACTCACCGACGGTACGCGGGCTGAGCTGGGACAATCTCGCCGACCGGATGGCGCCCGAACTCAAGATCGACATCCTGCCCGAATGGGTCGTCGCGCAATATCGCGCGCACTTCCCGACCTGGTCGCCGACGCAGGTCTTCTACGATGCGACGACCGCGGGGCGGAGCTGGCGCGGGCAGGTGATCGAGGCGGAGGCGCGGGCGGCGGCGGGGGTGCCCGGGTTCGTGTATCAGGTCGATTTCACCTCGCGGACCGATCCGCGTCGCGGTGCTTTCCACACGATGGACATCCCGCTGGTGTTCGGCACGCTGGGGGCGACCGGATCGCAGACGGGGCTGGCCGCCGACGCCCGTGCGGCGAGTGCGGCGATGCAGGAGCGCTTCGTCACCTTCGCGCGGACCGGCACGCCCAATCGCGCCGGCCTTGCGCCTTGGCCGGCCTATGATTTGAGCCGCCGCGCGACGTTGATCTTCGATGCCGAATCGCGCGTCGAGACCGATCCCCGCCGCTGGCAGCGCGAGCTGTTCGCGCGCGTACCCTACATCCAGCCCGGCACCTGAGGCGACCACGCCACATCGGCGCAAGACTAACAGGCATCAGCCAAAAAGGCTGTTGACACCGGTTACCACAGGACGCACACACGACGTGGATCAGCAGGCGAAGACCTGCGATGTCCGGGGAGGATCGAGACGGCGCGCGGAAAATCCGCGGCAAAAGGCCCTCCTCATCATGAATTCGGTTCCGGTCGCACCGTTCGTGTCCGTAACCGGTGTCAGTGCGGTTTCGCCGCAGGGGAGAGCAAGATGGCGAACGGTGTTGCGATACGGAAGACGGTGCGCGCAGGGCAGCTGCGCGGGATTTCGGCGGGCGCGCTGATCCTGGCGCTGGCGATGCCGGGTGCAGCGCTGGCGCAGGCAGCGCAGATCCCGGCCACCGCGTCACCGGGAACGCCGACCCACACCGATCCGTCCCCCGCCCAGACCGCCGTCGTGCCGACGACCACGGAAGCGACGCCGCAGGCCGCGGACGGCGCGGCGGTGACCGCACCGCAGCAGGATGGCGACGGCGCCGCGCCCGATATCGTCGTCACCGGTTTCCGCCGCAGCCTCGACGCCGCGCTCAACGTGAAGCGCGAATCGGTGTCTTCGGTCGATGCGATCGTCGCGGAGGATATCGCGAAGTTCCCAGACCAGAACCTCGCGGAATCGCTGCAGCGCATCCCCGGCATCTCGATCCAACGCGACGCCGGCGAAGGCCGCGCGATCACCGTCCGCGGTCTTGGCGCGCAGTTCACCCGCGTGCGCGTGAACGGCCTGGAGACGGTGGCGACCTCGACCGACGGCGCCTCATCGAACCGTGATCGTGCCTTCGACTTCAACGTCTTCGCCTCCGAGCTGTTTAACTCGATCGTCGTCCACAAGACCGCCGAGGCGAGCCTCGACGAAGGTTCGCTCGGTGCGGTCGTCGACCTCAACACCGGCAACCCGCTGGGCGGCAAGACGGGCTTCACTGGCGTGCTGTCGGCGCAGGCGAGCTACAACGATCTCAGCAAGAACACGCGGCCGCGCCTTGCCGGGCTGCTGTCGTACAAATCGCCCGACGGCACGTTCGGCGCGTCGGTATCGGCGGCGTATCAGAAGACCGACAATCTCGAACTCGGCAACAACACGGTGCGCTGGGCGCAGGCACGGTTCGATTCGGTCAACGGCACGCCGTGCTTCTACAACAGCAACACCGGCACGACCCCTGTCGCCAATGCGGGCGGCTTCTACCGATCCAGCGCAGCGTGCGACCAGGCGGCGCTCGCCTTCCACCCGCGCATCCCGCGCTATGGCGAAGTATTCCACGGCCGCGAGCGTCTGGGGGTCACCGGCAGCGTCCAATGGGCGCCGTCGGAGGCAACCAAGGTCTCGATCGATGGCCTTTATTCGCGCTTTAAGGAAACGCGCGAGGAGAAATGGGCGGAGGTGCTGCTGCGTTCCAACGAGCGTTCGATCGACCTCATCAACCCCGTGTACGATTCGAAGAACAACCTCATCTCCGGCACGCTCAATGACGCGTGGGTGCGGACCGAGCATTACAAGCGTAAATCGGAAACGGAATTCTACCAGCTCGGTGGCAGCTGGGATCAGGATGTGACGGACACGTTCCGCTTCACGGTGCTCGGCGGCTTCTCGAAGTCGACCGCCGGCATTCCGGTGGAAACCACCGTCGTGTTCGACGATCGCGACGCGCAGGGCTACAAGTTCGATTACACCAACAGCCGCACGCCGCTGCTCAGCTTCGGCACGAGCGTCACCGATCCGGCGAACTTCCAGCTCGCCGAAATCCGCGATCGCCCGTCCACCGTGACCAATAAGTTCCGCACCGCGCAGCTGCGGACCGAATGGGACGTCGCCGAAGGCTATACGCTGAAGCTCGGCGGCATGTACCGTCGTTTCGATTTCGACAGCGTCTCGTTCCAGCGCGACACGGCGATCTGCGGCAATGGCGGAACGGACCTGGTGCTGGGCACCATCACCTGTTCGCCGACCAGCGCGTTCGGTCCCAACGCCGTCTACGGCTATCAGGTGACGCCCGCACTCAGCGAGTTGTTCACGCTCGGCAATGCGGGTCAGCCGTCGGGCACGACGACGCAATGGTTGGTTCCCAACCTCGATGCCGCCACCGCCTACACCAAGCTCTACAGTCGTACGCCGACGCTGGTCGTCGGCGATAACCGCAGCGTGACCGAAGAGGTGAGCGGAGGCTATTTCCAGGTCGATGCGAAGGGTGAACTCGCCGGCCTCCGCTACGCGCTCAACGCGGGCATTCGCTACGCGCACACCGCCCAGGGATCGACGGGCATCAACTCGGGTGCGGTCGTGACGGTGAAGCGCGACTATGACGACTGGCTGCCGGCGGTGAACCTCGCGCTGTTCCCGACCGAAAAGCTGATCCTGCGCGCCTCCGCCGCCAAGGTGATGACGCGCCCGACGCTCGGCAACCTGACGCCCGGCGGTTCGGCCGACGGCTTCAACTATCGCGTGTCGTTCGGCAATCCGCAGCTCAATCCGTTCCGTGCCACCGCCTACGACCTCGCAGCGGAGTGGTATTTCGCGCCGCAGTCGATCCTGTCGGTGGCGCTGTTCAAAAAGAACGTCGAAAGCTTCCCGGTCTCGCAGTCGATCACCAACGCGACCTTCACCTCGACCGGCCTGCCGGCCTCGGTGCTCGCGGCGTCTTCGCCCGCGGCGCTCAACCCGGCGCAGCAGGCGCAGCCGATCTGGACGATCACCACCGCGGTGAACGGCACGGGCGCCTCGCTGAAGGGCGCGGAGATCGCGCTGCAGGCGACGTTCAAGTTCCTGCCGGGCTTCCTCAAGAATTTCGGCGTGCTCGCCAACGCGACCTTCGTCGATTCGAACGCGAACTATCTGGTACAGGGTCCGGCGGTGTCGGCCTGCGTGCCGGGAGCCACGCCGGCGGCGGCCTGCTCGTTCGGGCCGCTCGTCAGCTCGACGCGCAACGCGACCCTGTTCGGTCTTTCGAAGCGGCAGTATAACGGCACGCTCTACTATGAGGACGCCAAGTTCTCGGCGCGCGGGTCGATCAGCTATCGCGGGCCGTATATCGATGCCAACAGCGGCACCGGCAACATCTTCGAAGGCTATAATTCGACAATCAACGTCGATGCCTCGGTCCGCTACAAGCTGACGCCGAACGTCGAACTTTCGCTCGAGGGCACCAACCTGACCGACGAGTATCGCGATCGCTACACCGACCTCGATGCCAACCGGAACTACGAATACAATCACTTCGGTCGAACGGTGCTGGTCGGCGCGCGCTTCAAGATGTGAATGCGCGGGTGCGTCGGTCGTGAAGGCCGGCGCACGCCTTTTTTGGAGGATATGCGGGTGGCTGGCATCGATCGTCGTCAGGCATTGCTCGGAACGCTTGCGGCGGCTGGCATGGCGGCATCGACGCGCGCGCGCAGCCCTGTGGCGGGGGCGGTCCCCGCCGATCCGTCCGAAACCATCCTGTTATGGCCGGGCGGCGCCCCCGGTATGCCCGCGACGCCGCCCAAAGAGGTGATCGACGAGCGCAGCACGGACCCGGCGGTCCGCGACCGCGCGATGTACGGCATCACCCGGCCGCGGCTCGTCGTCTTCCGGCCCCGCGTGCCGAATGGCAGCGCGGTGCTGGTGATGCCCGGCGGCGGCTATCGCTGGGTCGTCGTCGACAAGGAGGGCTATGAGATCGGCCGCTGGCTGGCGGAGCGAGGCTATACGGTCTTCGTCCTGTTCTATCGCCTGCCGGGCGAGGGGTGGGCGGCAGGACCCGATGTCGCGCTGTCCGATGCGCAGCGCGCGATGCGCCTGATCCGCGCGCGGGCCGATTCCTATGGCATCCGCCCGGATCGCGTAGCGGCGATGGGCTTTTCGGCGGGGGGGCACGTGTGCGGCGACCTAGCGACGCGCTTCGCCCGGTCGACCTATGCGCCGGTCGATGCGGCCGACCGGCTGTCCGCACGGCCCGACCTCGCCGCGCTCCTCTATGCTGTCCAGTCGATGACGCCGCCGCTGGCGCATGCAGGGTCGCGGGCGCGCCTGCTCGGGCCCGATCCCTCGCCCGCACTCGAGACGGCGCACAGTCCGGCCGCGAACGTCCGTCGCGATACGCCGCCCTGTTTCCTGGTCCATGCCGAAGACGACGACGCGGTGGCCGTCGACAACACGCTGGCGATGCGCGCGGCGCTGAAGGCGGCGGGTGTCTCCGTGGAAACCCATTTGTTTGCGAAAGGCGGCCACGGCTTCGGCCTGCGCCGCGCGGCCGGCAAGCCGGCGGCGGCGTGGCCGGAGCTGTTCCGGCAATGGGCGATGTCGCAGGGACTGGGCTGACGGACGCCGTCAGCCCGGTGCCGGATGATCAGGCCGACACTTCCGCGCGGACGATCGCGGCGCCTGCCGCCAGCGCGTGCAGCTTGCCCTGGGCGACGCCGCGCGACAGGGGGGCCATGCCGCAATTGGTGGCGGGGTAGAGCTTGTCCGCATCGACGAAGCGCAGCGCGTTGCGCAGCGTGTCCGCGACCTCTTCGGGCGTTTCCACGCGATCCGTCGCGACGTCGATCGCGCCGACCATCACCGTCTTGCCGCGGATGAGTTCGATCAGGTCCATCGGCACGCGCGAATTCTGGCATTCCAATGAGACGATATCGATCGTCGAGGCCTGCAGATTGGGGAAGGTCTGCTCATATTGCCGCCATGCGGACCCGAGCGTCTTCTTCCAGTCGGTGTTCGCCTTGATGCCATAGCCGTAGCAGATGTGGACTGCGGTTTTCGCCTTCAGCCCCTGTGCGGCGCGTTCCAGCGTGGCGATGCCCCAGTCGTTCGCTTCGTCAAAGAAGACGTTGAAGGCAGGCTCGTCGAACTGGATGATATCGACGCCGACTGCTTCCAGCTCGCGGGCTTCCTCATTGAGGATGCAGGCAAATTCCCAGGCCAGCTTTTCGCGGCTGCGATAATGCGCGTCGTAGAGCGTATCGATCATGGTCATCGGCCCGGGCAGCGTCCATTTGATCGGCTGGCGGGTCTGCGCGCGCAGGAAGCGCGCATCGTCGACGAAGACCGGCGCGGGGCGCGACACCGCACCCACGACGGTCGGTACGCTGGCGTCGTAGCGGTTGCGGATGCGCACCGTCTCGCGCTGTTCGAAATCGACGCCGTCCAGATGTTCGATGAACGTGGTGACGAAATGCTGGCGCGTCTGTTCGCCGTCGCCGACGATGTCGATCCCCGCCTGCCGCTGGTCGTCGACCGCGAGGCGCAGCGCGTCCTGCTTGCCCGTGATCAGGTCATCGCCCTCCAGCCGCCACGGCGACCAGAGCGTTTCGGGTTGGGCAAGCCAGGCGGGTTTGGGCAGGCTGCCCGCGGTGGTCGTCGGCAGAAGTGTCGTCATGATCAGGATACCTTCGCGTTCGGGGCGATTACAGGCCGCAGGTCGCGGACCAGCGCTGCAGCGCGGGGCCATGCGGTTTGATGAGATGGGCTTCGGCAAATCGGCCCTGCTCGACGGCGAGGCGGCTGCGCTCTTCGCGATCGTAGACGATGCGGGTCAGCGAATAATCCTGCTCGTCCAGGCTGGGCTGATAGCGGGCCGCGGCCGCCGAATTGGCGTTGTAGATTTCGGGGCGATAGATTTTCTGGAAGGTCTCCATCACGCTGATCGTGCTGGCGAGTTCGAGGTTGGTGTAGCCGTCGACCAGATCGCCGATATGGTAGAAGGCGAGCGGCGCGACGCTGTGCGGCGGCATGAAGTAGCGCGCGGTCATCCCCATCTTCGCAAAATACAGGTCGGTGGGCGAACGCGTGTCGGCCGCATATTCCACCCCCAGGATGGGGTGGACATTGGTCGTCCGGTGATAAACCTGCTTGCTGGACACGCTGAGGCAGATGACGGGCGGCTTGTCGAACTGCTCACGATAGGCGTCCGACGACAGGAAATGCTTGAACAGATTGCCGTGCAGGTCGCCGAACTGGGCGGGCGCACCGGTGTTTCCCGACTGGCGCAGGTGATCGGGCAGCACGACGCTGAAGTCGTAATCGCGGATGTAGGACGAGAAATTGTTGCCCACCATGCCGGCGATGCACGCGCCGCTGCGCGTGTCGGTGACGCGCGTGTGCAGGATTTCAATCAGCGGAAACGCCTCGTCGTGCGCGTCGGGGCCGATGCGCAGCGCGGCCGACACGATGTCGAGCGCCACGGTGTAGCGGTCACCCGTCGGATTGTCCCAATGCATCAGCGAATTGAAGCGCCGGTCGATCATCACCAGCGTGTTGCGCAGATTGTCCCGGCGGCTCTCCCCGCGTGCCAGGTTGGCGAAATTGGTGGTGATGCGCGTGGTGTCGGCGGGGCGATAGTCCTCGTCGAACGGGATGCTGCTTATGGTGAACGTAAAGCCGCTATTCGTCATGACTCACCTGCTGTTGACGAACAGGGGCATGGAAGAGCGCGCATGGCGTGAGCGAGGCCCGAATGGCGTGCGCCGTGGACCGTCCGCGTCAAGCGCGATCCACCGGAGGAACCCCCGTCCGAGGAACGTTATGGCGTCGGAGGCAGGTCTCCTGGCTCACGGGTCAACGCGGTGGTTCCGGCCTTCCCGGGCGCGGGTGCAGCGCCCAGTGACACGAAATGGAACCGCCGCTCGCCGCTTACAGTTGCGGGGGCAGCGCCGGATTTTGCCCGCAAGGGGCATCACCGGCTTCCCGTCTTAGCCCCATCGCCATGCCTGGGATGGGGAACCTCGACATGCGTCTTGGACAGGATCGAGCGGCATTTGTCAAGCGAGATATAAAGATATCTTTATATCGTTATGTTGGGTCGGCGGGGCATGCCACCCATAGAAAAGCAGCGCCGATGGGGGACATCGGCGCTGCTGAGAACGGCGTGATTTTGGCTGGCGGGCGGCCTCAATAGGCGGCCGACAGCGTCAGGAACCACTGGCGCGGCGGGATCGGGAAGCCCGAGTAATTGTTCGTCGCCGATCCGACGCCGAGGGTCGAAATGCCCTTCTTGTCGAACAGGTTGGTGACATTGAGCGCCAGTTCCGCCTTGCGCAGCGGGATGACGCCCTCCGGCACCCGCGCCGCGACGCGCAGCGAGGTAAGGAAGTAGGAGGGCACCTTCGCATCGTTGCTGAACGTCGCGTAGCGCGCGCCGACATAATCGCCGATAACTTGCACCTCGATCGGGTCGAGCGAGAGGGTCGCGACCGACTTGTTCATCCATTTGGGGATGCCGGGCAGCTGCTTGCCGCAGGTCGGCACGATGCCGCCGGCGACCAGATAGCCGCCGATGCAGGTGTCCGTTGCCGCGCCGATGCCGCTGGCGGTCGAGGTATAGTCGCGCTTGTACTTCGACAGATTGTACGACGCGGCATTGTACAGTGACAGGATGCGGCCGAAGCGCAGCGTGAAGGCGGCGTCGACACCGTCGGTCTTTACGTTACCGACGTTGACCAGGATCGAGGTGCCGCCGGTGATCGCACCGCCGGCGATGCCGCCCGGATTGGTCGAGATCGCCAGCAGCCGGTCCTGGAAGTCGACGTGATAGTAATTGACCTGCGCGCTGAAGCCGATGCCGCCGCCGAAGCTGCGGTTGCTGCGCAGGCCGGCTTCATAGGTCCAGCTGCTTTCCGGCCGGCCGCTCTGCGCGAAGGCGTCGAACGCCGCCTGGCTGCCCGTGAACCACGGGCCGCCGCCGCCCGCCAGATAGGCCTGATATTGCCGCAGGTTCTTCTGCGCGTTGGCATAGAGCTGTTCGTGGCCGTTGACGTCATAGGTCGCGCCGACCGCGGGCAGGAACCAGCGCAGCGTATTGATTCGCCCCTGCGGCAGGTTGCCGGTCAGGCCGGACAGCGAACCGACCACCGGCTGCACCGGGAAGCGGCCGGTCGCCCATTGCGCACTGGTCTTGAAGCCCGCCTGGATCAGCAGACGGTCGAACGCCTGCCAGCTGTCCTGCAGGTGCAGCTGCAGCTGTTCGATCTTCGCATCGCCCTGATATTGCGTGAACAGCGGCTGCGCGACCGAGAGCGGGCGGATGTAGGGCGTGCTGTTGCCCGGCGTGTTGACGTCGACGCCATACCAGCGGCGCCACTGCGTCGTGCTGTTATGTTCGAACCAGCCGCCCAGTTCCACCTTATGTGCGCCGAGATCGAGGTCGAGCGCGGAGATGATGCCCCAGCGGTCGATGCGATATTCGGTGGTGCGGGTGATCAGGCCCGACCCGCCCGTCGCGGCGACCAGCGCGGCCCCGGCCGCGGCCGCCTGCGCATCGGTGCGCGCGGTGCAGCTCGTCGGGCGGATGCCGTTGGTGTTGGCGGTGAAGCGGCAGTTGCTGGGCAAGGTCGCATACGCCGGATCGAGATAGGCCTGCGCGGTCGTGATCGACTGGCCGAGCGGCCCGGCGACGACGCCGACGCCGTCATTGTGATGGTAATAGGCCGTGTTGGTCAGCGTGATATTTTTGGCGAGGCGTGCCTCGTACCGGCCATAGGCGAGGTAATCGGTGCGCTGCGCATCCGAGTAATAATTACGGTAATTGCCGCCTTCCGCCGCGGGCGAGTTGCCGAGCGCGCTGAGGTAATTGGTGCGATAGCCGTTGAAGTCCGGGTAGAAGAACGGCTTCGTGTACGGCGTGTAGAGCTGCGTCGCGCTGGCGGTGTTGCCGGCCGAGGGCTTGAAGAAGACCGTCGAATCCTCGTTCGGCTGCGTCATGTCGTTATAGTCGAAGTACAGCGTCAGCTTGCCGAGGCTGTCATCGTGAACGAACTTGGCGTTCGCCTGCCAGCCGCCCTGAATGCCGTTGAAGTCCCACGCGCGGGCCCGCTGGCGGACGCCCGACACATAGGCGCTGTTGGTGCCGCCGCCGAAGGTGCCGGTGTCGATCCGCACGAAGGTGCGCGACGTGTCATAGCTGCCGACGGTCTGCGCGGCCTGAATGCCGAGCGTCGGCAGTGGGCTGGACGAATAGGTCTCGACCGTGCCGCCCAAATTGCTGTTCGACGCGGTGGCCAGGTCGCCCGCGCCGGTCGCGACGACGACGCGGCCGACGTTTTCCGAAATCACCGCGCGCTGCGGCGACAGGCCGTTGTAATTGCCGTAGCTCTGGTCGCCGAGTGGGATGCCGTCCATCGTATAGCCGAGCTGGTTGCCGGCAAAGCCATGGATGAAGATCTGGGCGTTCTGTTCGTTGTTCCCCCACGGATCGGCGGTGACGTACAGCACGCCGGGCAGCGTCTGGATTGCTTTGAGCGGGCTGACGCCGGGCAGAATCTTCTGCATCTCGGTGCCGGGCAGTTCCACCGCGGTGCGCGTGCGGCCACCGGTGACGACGATGGCGGCGGGCTCCCCGGCGGCATCCGTTGTATCGTCCGCAGGGGCGGGGGCCGTCTGCGCCTGCTGCGCACGGACGGCGACGGGACTGACGGATGCAACGGCTACGGCCAGTAGCGACACGGACGGACGGATCATGTTCGGCTTTTCCCCCACAACCGCAAAGACGTATGCGGCTCGGCGGCGCGGTAGAGCGCTTTCGCGGCAGATTTGCTGCACCGCGGCAACAGATCGGTGACAGGTCTGCGGCGGTTCGATGACGCCGCGGCGCAAGGCCCGAACAAGGGTGGGGGGGTGTCACGAAACTGTCTTTGACGCGTCATGACGGGCATGCCGAATTGTAGCACGGCCGTAACGATCGCCGCCCAATGCCGCCCCGACAGGCCGAATGGGCCAAAGGGGACCTACATCATGATCGCTTGCAAATGGCTTCTGTGTGCCGCGCCGATGGCGCTCGTCGCGGGCAATGCCGCGGCGCAGACCGTGTCGGCGGATGCCGCCGCGACGGCGCAGGTCGAAACGCCCGCCGCCACGGATGCCGCCGACGCCCCGTCGGGCGACATCGTCGTGCTCGGCTTCGGCCGGACGCGTCAGGTGCAGACCGTGTCGGCGATCGAGATGGAGCGCCTAACCCCCGGCACGTCGCCGCTGAAGGCGATCGCCAAGCTGCCCGGCGTGAACTTCCAGTCGGCCGATGCTTTCGGGGCCTATGAATGGTCGACGCGCATATCGCTGCGCGGCTTCAACCAGAACCAGCTGGGCTTCACGCTCGACGGCGTGCCGCTGGGCGACATGAGCTACGGCAACGTCAACGGCCTGCACGTCAGCCGTGCGATCATCTCCGAAAACCTCGCGAGCACCACCGTGGCGCAGGGCGCGGGTGCGCTCGGCACCGCCTCGACCAGCAACCTGGGCGGTACGATCGAATTCGTCAGCCGCAAGCCGTCGGACACGTTCGACCTGGTCGGCTCCGGCACCTATGGCAGCAACAATACGTGGCGCGGCTTCGCGCGGCTCGACACGGGCGATCTCGGCGGCGGGCTGAAGGGCTATATCAGCTACGGTTATCTCACCACCGACAAGTGGAAGGGCTTCGGTTCGCAGCGCCAGCATCAGGTCAATGCGAAGCTGATGGAGGATCTGGGGTCGCGTGGCAGCATCACCGCCTTCGTCGATTATTCGGATCGTCGCGAAAACGACTATCAGGACCTCAGCCTCGACATCATCCGTCGCCGCGGGCTGAACAACGATAATATCTCGGACAACTACCCGCTCGCGCTGCAGATCGCGCGCGTCTACCAGAATCAGGCGACGCTGGCGGCCTATCAGGCGGCGAACAACGGATCGTCGGTGGGGTATGTCGCGCCCTGGACCGGCGCGGGCTTCACCCTGCCGAGCGGATTCGGCACGGCCGACGATGCCTATTACGATGCGGCGGGCCTGCGGCGCGACTGGCTGGCGGGTGTCACGTTCGACGGCAAGCTGACCGACGCGCTGTCGATCGTCTCGACGACCTATTACCACCACAACAAGGGGCAGGGATCGTGGATCACGCCCTATTCGCCGACGCCGGCCGGCGCGCTCGGCGGCAATGGCCAGCCGCTGCCGCTCGCATCGACCGCGGCCTATAACCTCGCCTCGCCGCTCGGCTTCCGCACCACCGAATATGGCATCGATCGCGGCGGCAACATTACCCGCCTGACGCTGGAGACGGGCGCGAATCGGCTGGAGTTCGGCGGCTGGTACGAAAGCAACAGCTTCACCCAGGCGCGGCGTTTCTATGGGATGAGCAACACGACGCCCGATCGCAACGCCCGCGATTTCCAGTCGAACGCCTATCGTACGCAGTGGAACGGCAAGTACGACACTGAGACGCTGCAATATTTCGTGGCGGATACGCTGACGCTCGGCGACCTGACGCTGAACGGCGGCTGGAAGGGCATGCGCGTCAAGAACCAGGCGAACCTGCTGGTCGGCACGCTCGTCAACGGCAAGATCAAGGCGGAGGACTGGTTCCTGCCGCAGGTCGGCGCGGTCTATCGCCTGGGTGGCGGCGCGGAGCTGTTCGCCAGCTATACCGAAAACATGCGCGCCTTCGTCTCGTCGGCGACGACCGGTCCGTTCGCGACGACGCAGGATGGCTTCAACGGCATCCGCAACACGCTGAAGCCCGAAACGTCGAAGACGGTCGAGGGCGGCGCGCGTGTGCGCAGCGGCGGTTTGCAGCTGTCGGCGGCGGGCTATTTCATCGACTTCTCGAACCGCCTGCTCACCTTCTCGAACGGCGCGGGGATCATCGGCAACCCGCCGACGCTGAACAATGCGGGCAGCGTCCACAGCTATGGCGCCGAAGTGTCGGCCTATTACCGCGTCGTCCAGCCACTCTCGCTGTTCGCCAGCTATTCGTACAACCACGCGACCTATCAGAACGACGTGCGCAATGCCGCGGGCACCGTGCTGACCGCGACCGCGGGCAAGACGGTGGTGGATACGCCGGAGCATATGGTGAAGGGCGAGATCGTCTATGACGACGGCAGCGTCTTCGCTCGCGCCGGCGCGGACTATATGTCGAAGCGCTACTTCACCTATCTGAACGACCAGTCGGTGCCCGGCCGCGTGCTGGTGGATGCCAGCATCGGCTATCGCTTCGGCGAGGGCACGGGTATGTTCCATGGCTTCGCGATCGAGGGCAGCGTGACCAACCTGACCGACAAGAAGTACATCTCGACGATCGGGTCGAACGGCTTCATCGCGAGCGGGGACAATCAGACGCTGCTCGCGGGCGCGCCGCGCCAGTTCTTCGTCACGCTGCGTCGGGGCTTCTGATGCGGCGGCTCGCGACCCTCATCGCGCTGCTGCTGGCAAGCCCGGCAGCGGCATCGCCGGTGCTGCTGATCTCGCTCGACGGCCTGCGCCCCGGCGATATCAGCGACGCGAAGGTACGGGGCATGACCCTCCCTGTGCTCAGCGGCCTGCGGGCGGAGGGCGCGAGCGCACAAGGGGTGGTGGGCGTCCTGCCGACGCTCACCTACCCCAGCCACACCACGCTGGTGACGGGCGTGTCGCCCGGCCGGCATGGCGTGGTGAACAACCTGACGTTTGATCCCGAACAGAAGAACCAGGGCGGCTGGTATTGGTATACGTCGGACGTGAAGGTGCCGACCCTGTGGCAGGCGGCGCATGCCGCGGGCCTATCGACCGCCAACGTCCACTGGCCGGTGACCGTCGGCGCGACCGGGATCGATGAGAATTTGCCGCAGATCTGGCGGGCCGGCACCGAGGACGATCGCAAGCTGCTGACCGCGCTGGCCACGCCCGGCCTCGTCGCGCGGCTGGAACGCCGCGTCGGTGCCCGCTATCCGCAGGGGATCGACGAGACGGTGGAGGGCGATGCGCAGCGCGTCGCCTTTGCCGAGGCGCTGCTGGCCGACAAGCCGCAATTCACGACGGTGTACCTCGCCGGTATCGATCATACCGAACATCACGACGGCCCGGACTCGGCGGCGGCGAAGGCTGCGATCGAGGCGACCGATGCGCTGGTCGGGCGGCTGGTGCGCGCGGCCCGCGCGGCGATGCCGGACGTGACGGTGGTCGTCGTGTCCGACCATGGCTTCCTGCCGGTGAGCACGGACATCAATCTGTTCAAGCCGTTCATCGATGCGGGGCTCATCACGCTCGATGCCAAGGGGCAGGTGACGGGCTGGCAGGCGATGCCGTGGATTGCGGGCGGCACGGCGGCGATCCGCCTCGCCCGGCCCGACGATGCCGCGCTGCTCGCCAAGGTGCGCGGCGTGCTCGCGGCGATGGCCGCGGATCCAGCGTATAAGATCGCCAGCGTTCTCGACCGCAGCGCGATCGCCAAGGCGGGCGGGGATGGCGAGGCGAGCTTCCTCGTCGCGATGCAGCCGGGCACGGAGACGGGGCGCGATCCGGCGGCGCCGATCGCGAAGCCGTCCGTCTATAAGGGCATGCACGGCTACGTCCCCTGGGACCCGGCGATGCGATCGACGCTGATCGTCGCCGGGCCGGGGATCGCCAAAGGCAAGGACCTGGGCGTCGTCGACATGCGCGCGATCGCGCCGTCGATCGCGCGGCGGCTGGGCGCGAGCCTGCCGTCGGCGGAGATGCCGGCGGTCTTCTGACGATCCGGGGCACCGTTCGACCGTATTGGCGCTGATATAGTGTAACATTCGGCTTGTGCCGGATGCCGCGATCGACCAAAGGGCATCGGTCGTTGCGCCGCATCGTCGTGGTCGTGCGCACCGAGCGAACCCACGGAGACTGGCGACGATGACGGCTGCTTTGCCCGCCACGGCGACGATGGTGGCGGACACGGGGGAGCGGCGCGCCGCTCGTCCCGCGGCGCGCCTGCGATTGCAGGGGATCGACGCGCTGCGCGGCTTCGTCATGCTGGTGATGCTGCTCGATCACTTACGCGAAACATGGTTCCTGCACGTTCCCGTGCCCGATCCGGTCGATGCGCGGGTGATGCTGCCCGCTTTGTATCTGGGTCGGCTGGCGGCGAGCCTGTGCGCGCCGGTGTTCGTCGTACTGACCGGCCTGTCGGCCTATCTGTTCTCTACGCGGCATACGTTGGCGGAGACGCGCGCGTTTCTGGTCAAGCGCGGGCTGGTGCTGATGGCGCTCGACGTCTTCTACCTGTCCGAATTGTATTGGGGCGTCGCGAGTCCGACGATCTGGCTGCAGGTGATGTGATGCATCGGTGTGTGCATGATCGTGCTCGCAGCGCTGATCGGTCTGCCGCGCCGGGTGTTGCTGGCGGTGGGGCTCGGAATTGTGTGCGGGCACAATCTGCTCGATCCCATTCATCTGCGTGCCGGCGATCCGCTGTTCCCGCTGTGGGCGATGCTGCACCAGCGTGACGTGATCGCGCTGCCGTTCGGACTGGTCGCCAAGACGACCTATCCGGTGCTGCCGTGGATCGGCGTCATCCTGCTCGGATGGTCGATCGGGCCGTGGTTCGGCGGCGACGTACCCGCGGCCGCCCGTCGCCGGCGGCTGGTCATGACCGGCGGCGGCATGCTGCTGCTGTTCGCGGCGCTGCGGCTGGCGAACGTCTATGGCGATGCGCCGTGGTTCGTCGTTGAGGGCGATGCGATGCGGACGTGGATGAGCGTCTTCGCGCTCACCAAATATCCACCCTCGCTGTTGTTCCTGCTGCTGACGCTCGGCTGCGGCGCGCTGCTGCTCGCGGCATTCGACCGGCTGGACGGCACCAGGCTGGTTGCGGCACTCGCGGTATTCGGGGCGGCGCCGATGTTCTTCTACCTGCTACACCTCACCGTCCTGCGCCTGCTCTATCACAGCGCCTTCGCGATCTGGGGGGCGACGCATGGCGCGACGTTCGGCGTGGATGATTACGGCTGGGTGCTGTTGTGGTATGTCGCGCTGATCGTGCCGCTCTACCTGCCGACGGCCTGGTTCGCGCGGTTCAAGGCGCGGCGGCGGGACATCGCCTGGCTGAAATATCTGTAGCGGCCGCTATCGCCCCGCCGGCATCACGCGCTTCAGGAACGCGGAGACCGGCCGTTCCCACACCGACGGATCGGCCTTGGCGAAGGTCTTGTGGCCATCGTCGCCGAAGGACGGCAGGCCGACGAAGGTGACCGGCGGCGTCGAAGCACTGGCATAGGCCGCGTACATGCGGTGGGCGAGATCGCGGCGGAAGAAATGGTCGTTGGCGGCGTAGAGCCACACTTGCGGCACGCGATTGCCCGCGCCGAAATGGCCTTCGGCGGCGATCAGCCGGTCTTCGCCGCCGCATATATGCTCCTTGCCGTCGCCGCCGCGCCCGCCGGCAAAGCTGATGACGCCGACGACACCCGGCGGCGGCGTGTCGGCGAGCGCGACCGCGCCGAAGCCACCGGCGGACTGGCCGACCACGACGATCCGCGTGGGGTCGGCACCCGGCAGCGTTGCGGCGGCAGAGACGATGGCGCGCTCGACCGCGGCGGTCTTCTCTCCCGCGGCGACGTAATTCTCGTCCTGGCATCGCCCGGCGGCCTCGAGATACGATCCGCTCGACGTGCCGAAACCGGGGCGGAGCGCGGTGACGACCATATAGCCATGGTCGACGAACCACGCGGCGGCGCGGACGAAGCCGAGCTCGACGCCGGGGAACTTGCTCTTGTCGGGCGGCGTGCCGTGATTGATCACGACCAGCGGGAAGGGCCCCGACCCCGCCGGTCGGTACACGCGCGCGGCGAGTTGATAGCCGGTGCCGTCGATCGTGATGGGCAGCGTGCCGTCGGCCACCGTCGCGCGGGGCGCCGCCATCGCGGGCGACGCGATGGCCATGCCGTATGTCGTCAGTGCCGTGATCAGGACCTTGCGCATTCGAACTGTCCTCCAGCGTCGTATACGGCGCAGGATGCGGCGCGGCGCGGGGCCGAGGCAAGTGAACTCGACGACAGGTTTCCGATATGTCCGGCGGCAATTGCGACAGGCCATCGACGGAAAGTGCGCGCTGCTGCATCTAGGGGTGTCGGGGAGAAGCCGTGCATTCGGATCAGCTAGTTGCCTGGGTCGGTCGTCACATCCTGCCGCATGAGCGGCGGTTGCGCGTCTGGCTGCGTGCGGCCTTCCCGACGGTGGACGTGGACGATGTGGTGCAGGAAACCTATTGCCGGATCAGCGGGCTGGACCGGTTCGATCATATCGACGATCCGCTGCGCTACGTCTTCCGCACCGCGCGCAACGTGGTGCTGGAACAGATCCGGCGCGAACGCGTGGTGAGCATCGAGGCGGCGAGCGGGCTGGCCGAGCTGGAACTGGTGCCCGAACCCGCCGGATCGCCCGAGGAGATCGTCGCCGGCCGTCATGCGCTGGCGCGGATCGAGCGACTGATCGATGCGCTGCCCGATCGCGCGCGCACCATCTTCCGCCTGCGCAAGATCGAAGGCATCGGCCAACGCGATATCGCCGCACGGCTGCGGATATCGGAAACGGTGGTCGAGAATGACGTGGCGCGGGGCTTGCGCCGCATCCTCGAACAGCTGACCGAGGAAGAGAAAGCGGAACTGCCGATCCGTCGCCGCCGACCGGCGGCCGTGCCGCGGGCGCGCGGCCGCGACGGGGAGACGCGGCGATGATCGCGGAAACCGCCAGCCGCTGGGCGGCCGCGCTGGATCGCGGGCTCGATGCGCCGGAGCAGGCCCAGTTGGCCGCCTGGTTGCAGGACGATCCGCGCCACCGCGGCGCGCTGCTTCGCGCGCAGGCGGCGCTGAGCCTGCTCGACCGTGGTCGCGCGCTGTCCGGCATCGAGCAGGAGGCGCAGGACGAGGCACCCCTGCCATCGCGCAGGCGGTGGTGGCGCCTGGGCGGTGCGGCGGTTGCGGCGGCGCTGGTCGCCGGTGTCGGCATCGGTCTATGGCCCGATCGGGCGGCGCGGATCGACACGGCGCTCGGCGAGATCCGGCGCATGCCGCTGGCCGACGGATCGGTCGCGGTGGTCAACAGCGGCACGGCGCTGCGCGTCGCCTTCACGCCCGCGCGCCGCAATGTCGAACTGGCGAGCGGCGAGGCGTGGTTCCAGGTCGCGCACAATCCGAAGCGGCCCTTCGTAGTGGCGAGCGGTCCGGTGCGGGTGCAGGCGGTCGGCACCGCCTTCGACGTCCGGCGGCAGGGGGATGCGGCGCGGGTCGTGGTGACCAAGGGCATCGTGCGCATCTGGACCGAGGGAAGCGGTGTCGCACCGATCGACGTCAGCGCCGGCCATGCCGCGACGATCGACGCCAGCGAGCGGATCGCGGTGCGCACGGTGTCCCCCCAGACGTCGGACCAGCAATTGGCGTGGCGCGACGGGCGCATCGTGCTCGACGACATGACGCTGCGCGACGCCGTCGCGGAGTTCAACCGCTACAATAGCGATCGGCTGGAGGTGGCGCCGGCGCTGGCCGGCCGGCGCGTGGTCGGCTGGTTCCGCACCTACGACATGGAAGGGTTCGCCAACGCCAGCGCGGCGATGGTCGGCGGCCGCGTCGAACGGCACACCCTGTCCGGCGGCGGTGAGGTAACGCGGATCGTCCCCGCAAAATAATTCGTCCACCACTGACGGAAATAGGGCCGCAATACATCCTTGAGGGCACGCGCCATGCGAAGCGCGGACACAGTTTCAGGGAGGGGTTCCATGCGCACCGGTCATATCTTCAGTCTGCCTCTGGTTTCGGTCGCGGCGATCGCCGCGGGGATTGCGACGCCTGCCGTCGCCGCCCAGCCCGCGGTCCGCACGTTCAACGTGCCGCGCCAGCCCGCCGCCACGGGCCTCGTCCGCTTCGCGCAGCAGGCCGGCATCCAGATCCTCGCGCCCAGCGACGTCACCCGCGGCCAGACGGTCGAGGCGGTGAAGGGCCAGCTCAGCATCCAGGAAGGCCTGCGTCGCCTGATTGCGACCAGCCGCCTGCGCCTCGTCTCGTTCGACGGCCGTACCGCGGTGATCGCCGCGGGCGCGCAGGGGGCCGCCCCGCGCACCGTCAGCTATGGCGTGCCGCAGGAGACGACCGCCGCGCCGACCGGCGCCGACCCCACGCAGGTCGCCGACACCGCCGCCGCGGACGACAACCCGCAGAACGACATCATCGTCACCGGCAACACTTCCGACAAGCGGACGCTGTTCAACTCGTCGTCGAACGTGACGCTGGTCAATGCCGCCGACCTGCTGCGCAAGGCGCCGCGCTCCACCGCCGACACGCTCGAACTGGTGCCGGGCGTGTTCGTCGAAGGCACGGCGGGTCCGATCTCGAACAATTATTCGGTGCGCGGCCTGCGCGGTGGCGGCCAGAGCTTCATCACGCTGGAAGAGGACGGCATGCCGATCCTGTACGGCGGTGGCGGTGCCGACTTCTACTTCCAGAACGACATCACGATCGCGCGCATGGAAGCGGTGCAGGGCGGCACGTCGGGGGTGCTGGCGCCGAACGGCGCGGGTGCGACGATCAACTTCATCTCGATGAAGCCCGATCACGACAAGGCGACCGCGATGGTCCGCTACACCGGCACCACTTATGGCGACCTGCGCGCCGACGGCTATTTCTCCGCGCCGATCGCGGATGGCTGGGCGTTCAACGTCGGCGGCTATGTCACGTCGCAGCGCGGCGTGCGGCGCACGCCGTTCACCTTCAACGCCTATGACGTGAAGGCGATGCTGGAGAAGCAGTTCGCCGGTGGCGGCTTCGTGCGCTTCACCGTCAAGCATGGTGACAAGCACTTCCCCTATTATGCCGACATGCCGTTCCGCGTCGCGACCGACGGCACGATCAGCAGCGTGCCCAGCCTGGACCTGAAGCGCGACGACGTCGGCGGGCGCGGCTTCACCCAGTTCCTCGTGCCCAATGCGCCCGCGACGGGCCAGAGCCTGCGCCGCTTCAGCTCGGCCGATGGCGTCCACGTCAAGTCGACGACCTATCGCATGGATGTCGAGGTGCCGGTTACCCCAAGCCTGCGCCTGTTCGGTCGCGCGCGCTATCTGGACGGATCGTACGATTTCAACGGCATCTTCCCGGGCAGCGGATCGGGCACGGCGGGCCTGACCTCGGCGGTCAACTACCTCAATCCGGCCGTCTCGCCGCTCGCCGGGCTGACGCCGCTCAATGGCTCGACGCTCACCTATTTCCAGGTGGCGGCGGCGCGCTTCCCCAACACCGCGCAATATGGCCTGCGCAACATCCGCACCGGCCAGGTGATCGCGGCGTCGGATACGGCGACGCTGAACGCGCTGAACGGCAACGGCCTGCTCCAGCAGACGGTGCTCAACCACCAGACGCTCGCGACCAAGGACTTCGGCAGCGACTTCGGCGTGAAGTGGGATGCGGGCGGCAGCAATATCGACAATTCGCTGACCGTCGGCGGCATGGTGTACAACGTACGCCGTCGCAACAACCAGTCGGCGGTCGCGACGGTGCTGAACGACGTGCGCAACGATTCCAACGTCTATGACATGGTGGCGCTGAACGCCGGGGGCGGCGTGATCGGATCGCTGACCAACAACGGCATGGTCAATTACGGCAATTGGGGCCAGGGTCTGTTCAACGACGAGGTCACGTCGCTCTCGGCCTATTTCAACGACGAACTGACGATCGGCGACAAGCTGCACATCGACTTCGGTGCGCGCTATGAGCACCAGCACGTCCGCGTCGATATCGGCAATACCGCCGGGACCAACGCGCTCGTCCCGGCCGGCACGCCGGGTATCTACGACAATGTCGGCAGCACGTTCAATGGCACCTACACACGCCAGACAGCGAATTACTCCGACTGGGCCTATACCGCGGGCATCAACTATGAGCTGACCGACCATGTCGCGCTGTACGTGCGCGGTGCGCATGGCTTCCAGACCAACGGCGGCGACACGGGCGGTACGCACGCACCGACCGGGCTGACGCTGTATGAAGGCGGTGTGCGGTTCAATGCCCGGGGCTTCAACGCCTCGGTCATCGGCTTCCGCACCGAATTCCGCGATCAGAACTACCAGTTCATCAACCCGGCCAACCCGGCACAGGCGAGCAATGCGCTGGCGGACAATTTCACCAATGGCGTACAGGTCAATGCGACGCTGCGTCCGGTGCAGTTCTTCAGCGTCGATGTGCAGGGCGTTTATCAGGACCCCAAGCTCAGCAACCTGCGCTTCAACGGCGTTGCGCAGCCGCAATATAACGGCAACACGCCGGAGCGGACGCCCAAGAAGCTGCTGACGGTGACGCCGTCGTTCATCCTGCCGGGCGGGCTGGGCGAGATCTATGGTCGCTGGAAGTATATCGGCAAGATCTTCGCCGACAGCGGCAACGGCATCGCGCTGCCCGACTATAGCGTCTTCTCGGTCGGTGCGAGCATCGACGCGACGCCGCGGCTCAACCTGTCGGTCAGCGTCGACAACCTGACCGATACGAAGGGCTTCACCGAAGGCAACCCGCGGCAGGGCCAGACGCAGACGATCGTCAACGGCTATTTCTACGGTCGTGCGATCGTCGGTCGCAACGCGCTGTTCAGCGCGACGCTGAAGCTGTGAGGGTGAAGGCGGGGTTGCGGCTGTCGCTCGGTCTGGCGATGGCCCTGGTGTTGACCGGGGCGGGCGCCGCGCCTGCTCAGGTCGAGCATTATGCGGTGCGTGAGGGGCTGAACGTCAACAGCTTCACGCGCGCCGGCCCGGTCGCGGCGCATGTCGTGCTGCGATCGGGCAAGCAACCCCGCCTGCTCGTCGCCTTTCCGGCGGGCAATAGCGGCACCGCTCTCTGGTTCGAACCGCTGGCCAAGGACGCCGAATGGCGGCTGGAGGGCGAACCGCAACCGGTGACGGTGCGCGACGCCAAGGGGCGCCCGCTGCATGGCGTACGCTTCGTGGCGACGATCGCGGCGGACCGGCTGGTGCCGCGCCAGGCCGTGCTTTCCAGCATCCGTGTGCTGCGCGACTATCAGGCGCTGGGCAAGGCACCCGCCGAAGTGCTGACGCCGGCACGGATGACCGGTGACACGATCCGCTGGTCGCGCGATCGGCTCGACGGGGCGGCGGGGTACGACCTAGCGATGCGGGTGACCGGCGGTGCGATCAAGGATGGCGCCATCCTTGCCGGCAAGGACGGAACGATCCGCTTCGCCGTCACCGCGCTGACCGGCGAGACGCCGCTGCCCCCGCGTGGCGGCGCGGACCTGCTCAATACCAAGGCCCAGCCCGATCCGGGTGCGCGCAACGCGCTGACCTTCCTCAGCTATGCCGAGAAATATCTGGCGGGGTCGTGGCGCTTCGACACCTATTTCGGGCGCGACACGCTGATGTCCGTCCGGCTGCTGATGCCCGCGCTGCAACCCGCAGCGGTGGAAACGGGGCTGGCCTCGGTTCTCGCCCGCCTGTCGCCGCAGGGCGAGGTGGCGCATGAGGAGGATATCGGCGAGTTCGCGATCCTCGATCATCAAAAGGCGGACGGCAGCCTGTCCGACGCGCCGGTCTACAATTACAACATGGTCGACAGCGACTATATGCTCGCCCCGGTCGCGCGGGCGTGGCTGCTCGATGATGCCCGTGGGCGGACGCGGGCGGCGGCGTTTCTGGCGCAGCGCGTCGGGGCTGAGACGATGGGCGCGCGTATGGTGCGCAACCTGCGCTTCGTGCTGCAGCAGGCGGCGCCCTTCGCCAGCGATCCCGTCGCCGGCAAACTGATCGCGTTGAAGCCCGGCATGGATGCCGGCGAATGGCGCGACAGCAACGACGGGCTGGCGGGCGGGCGCATCCCCTATGACGTCAACGCGGTGCTGGTCCCCGCCGCGCTGGATTCCGCCGCGGCGTTGCAGGCGAGCGGGCTGCTCCGTCCCTATCGGGCTGCCAGCGACGCGCCGGCGTTCGCGGGCGCCCGTGCGGTCGCCGATGTGTGGCGTGCCAAGGCCCCGCCGCTGTTCGACGTAACGCTGCCCGCCGCCGCGGCACGGCAGGCGGTGAGCCGCTACGCTGGCACGATCGGCGTGGCCGCGGCGCCCGCGCTTGCGGCAATCGGCAATGCGCCGGTCCGCTTCCCGGCGATCGCGCTCGACGCGCAGGGGCGTCCGATTCCGGTGCAGAACAGCGATCCGGGCTTTGCCCTGTTGTTCGAAACGCCGTCGGCCGACGCGCTGCGCGTCATGGCGAGCGGCTTCATCGATGCGTTCCCGGCGGGGCTGCGTACCGGAGCGGGCATGCTCGTCGCCAATCCCGCCTTTGCCGATGCGGCGATCCAGCGGAAATTTTCGCCCAACGCCTATCACGGCACGGTGGTGTGGAGCTGGCAGCAGGCGCTGGTCGCGGCCGGGCTGGCGCGGCAGCTCGAACGGCGCGATCTGCCGGCCGACGTCCGCGCACAGCTGACCCGCGCGCAATCCTGCCTCTGGGACGGGATCGATGCGACGAAGAGCGTCCAGAGTTCGGAGCTGTGGTCGTGGCGCTACGCCGATGGCCGCTACAGTGTCGTGCCGTTCGGCGCGGCGGGCGCGGATGTCGATGAATCCAACGCGGCGCAATTGTGGAGCACGGTCTATCTCGCGCGGCGCCGACCGACCGGAACAGCGGTGGCCTGCACGGGGAGATGACGCTCGCCGACACAATCCCGATCGGATAGGCTCGGCGGCATGAGCGACACACGCATTCGTCGGATCGTGATCCTGGGCGGGGGCACGGCGGGCTGGATGACCGCCGCGGCGTTGTCGCGCGCGCTGGCGGGGCAGGGGGTCGCCATCACCCTGGTCGAATCCGATGCGATCGGGACGATCGGGGTCGGCGAGGCGACGATCCCTACCATCCACTGGTTCAACCAGATCATCGGCCTGGACGAGCGGCAGTTCATGGCCGAGACCAAGGCGACGGTGAAGCTCGGCATCGAGTTCGTCGGCTGGAACGGCGAGGGCAGCCGCTACTTCCACCCCTTCGGCACGTTCGGGCCGCCGGGCGACGGCGCGATGTTCCTCCACCGCCTCATCCGCGCGCGCGCCGATGGCGATACCGCGTCCACCGAAGCCTATTCGTTGACCGCGCAGGCCGCGCGCGCCGGCCGCTTCACGCGACCGGTGCCCGATCGACGCTCGCTGCTGTCGACGCTGGGCTATGCCTATCACTTCGATGCCGGGCTCTACGCGCGCTACCTGCGCGGGCTCGCCGAACGCGCGGGCGTCACCCGGATCGAGGGCATGGTCGCGTCGGTCGAACGGCATGACGACAGCGGATACGTCCGGTCGCTGACGCTGGCGGATGGACAGGTCGTCGCCGGCGACCTTTTCATCGACTGTTCGGGGCTGCGCGGCCTGCTGATCGGCGAGACGTTGGGTGTGGGCTATGACGACTGGTCGCACTGGCTGCCCTGCGATCGGGCCTGGGCGGCGCCGAGCGCGGCGGAGGTCGGCCGCACGCCCTTCACCCGTGCGACTGCGGCGGAGGCGGGCTGGCGCTGGCGCATTCCGCTCCAGCACCGGGTCGGCAACGGCTATGTCTTCGCGAGCCGCTTTCAGGACGAAGAGGCGGCGCGCGCGTCGCTGATCGCCGGAATGGACGGGCCGCCGCTCACCAATCCGCGCCTGATCCGCTTCACGCCCGGCATGCGACGCGAGGCGTGGCGCGCCAATGTCGTCGCGATCGGCCTGTCGAGCGGCTTCCTGGAGCCGCTGGAATCAACCAGCATCCACCTGATCCAGAGCGGCATCGCCAAGCTGCTGTCGCTGTTCCCGGGGGCCGGTTGCTCACCGCTGTTGGCGCGACAGTTCAACCGCGTGTTCGGGCAGGAAATGCTCGACGTGCGCGACTTCCTGATCCTGCACTATCACGCCACGATGGGCCGTACCGAGCCGATGTGGCAGGAGCGGCAGGCCATGGCGATCCCGGATACGCTCGCCGAGAAGATCGCGCATTTCCGTGCTTCGGGCCGGATCGTGCTGTCGAGTGACGAGCTGTTCCGCGACGCGAGCTGGTTCGCCGTGCTTGACGGGCAGGGGGTGCGGCCGGGCGATCATAACCCGTTGATCGAAGCGGTGGGGCGCGACGACAATCTGCGCCAGCTGGCGGCGTTGCGCGCCGACATTGCGAAGGTGACGGCCACGTTGCCACCTCTACCGGCGTGATACGCCGCTGATGTTGCGCCCCGTCCTGCGTCGGAACCGTGTCCGCGGGCGGTGAGGTCACCCCGCTCCGTGTTATGGTCTGGCGAACGCGGCGGGCAACGCCGCGCTCGCCACGCGGCTTCTCGGGCGGCTGGCGGATGCGCTCCCCGACCTGCCGGCCCGATAGGCCGGTCAGCTCGCCGGCGTCGCGGTCTTGCGATAGTCGAGCGGGGGTTTGCGGTCACCGAGCATCGCCTTGTAGGTGAAGCCGTGGCCGCGGCGGCGGTTGAGCTCGGCCTTGGCCTCGGTGAGGGTCTGCGGGCTGCGCATCAGATCGGCGGCAGTGAGCGCGATCGTCTTCGCCGCGACCGTACCGCCCTTCGCGCCGATCGACATGCCCGAGGCGGCGACCGCCTGCCAACTGTGGGCGGGCGTGCCCGGCACCCAGGTCGCCGCGCCGAGGCCGATGGTCGGCACCACCCACGATACGTCGGCGACGTCGGTCGATCCGCCGCCATCGCCATCGGAGATCGGCGCAACGGCGGAGACGCTGTCCAGCGCCCGCTGCGTCGGCAGCGTCGGTTGCAGGCGACCGGCCCAGGCGGTTTCCTCCGCCGTCCAGCGCGGGCCGCCGACGGCGTGCAGGTTCGCATCCATCACCTTGGCCAGCGTCTCGCTCGCCAGCATCGAATAGACGCCGCCGGTCGCCTCGAACTCGGATGTCGTGCCGGTCGCCAGCGCCGCGCCCTCGGCCGCCTTCTGGACGCGCGCCATGACGTCGCGGACGACCTGCGGGTCGGTGTGGCGGACGTAATAATAGCTCTCGGCGAAATCGGGAACGACGTTGGGGGCCTCGCCACCGTTGGTGATGACATAATGGATGCGCGTCTTCATCGGGATGTGTTCGCGCAGGTAATTGACCGCGACGTTCATCACCTCGACGCCGTCGAGCGCGGAGCGGCCCTTGTCGGGCGCGGCGGAGGCGTGCGCCGACACGCCGTGGAAGCGGAACTTGCCCGAGATATTGGCCTGGCTGGCGCCAGTGCTGACGCCGTTCGAATCGCTGGGATGCCAGTGAAGGACGGCGTCGACGTCGTTGAACAGCCCGGCGCGAACCAGATAGACCTTGCCCGATCCGCCTTCTTCCGCCGGCGAACCGTAGATGCGGACTTCGCCATCGATCGCGTTCGCAACCATCCAGTCCTTGACCGCGATCGCCGCGGTGACCGACGCCGCACCGAAGATGTTGTGGCCGCAGCCGTGGCCGGCGGCCTGGCCGGGAATGGGATCGCGCTTGGTATCGGCGCGCTGGGCGAGGCCGGGGAGGGCGTCATATTCGGCGAGGATGCCGATCACCGGCCCCTTGCCGCCGCGCTTGAAGCTGGCGACGAAGGCGGTCGGCATGCCGGCGACGCCCGGCGTGACGGTGAAGCCGGCGCGCTTCAGTTCGGCCTGGAGCAGCGCGCTGCTCTTAGTTTCCTGGTAGCCGACCTCCGCCGCGTTCCAGATCGCGAGCGCGGTCTTGGCGAGATCGGGCGAGCGGGCGTCGACGTCGGCAAGGATCGCCTGTCGCTCCGGGGCGGCAATCTGCGCGGTGGCCGGGGTCGCGGTGAGAAGGGCGATGATGGGGGCGATGGCGGGGCGGTGCATGGCGGGCATCCTGCTTCGGTGCGTCACTTGACGGGAACGGCGGCGGCGTCGGGGCGGCGGGTGTCGGCGGCGCCGAGGAAGCGGTCGCCCTCGACCATGATCGACTGGATCGAGCCCATCGTGTTCGAGCGGCGCACCTTGTGGCCCTTCGCCTCGAGCAGCGGCACGATGTCGGGCGAGAAGCCTTCCTCCAGCTCCAGCGCGGCATCGCCGCCGCCCTGGTTGATGCGGGGCCGTTCGGCTGCCTCGCTGACGTTGAGGCCGTGGTCCATGACGTTGGATAGCAACTGCACCATCGTCGCGATGATATAGCCGCCGCCCGGTGTGCCGGTGACCAGCCACGGGCGGTCGTTGTCGAAGACGATGATCGGCGTGATCGTCGATCCGACGCGCTTGCCAGGAACGGGCAGTGTGGCTCGGCGCTCGGCCGCGGCGGCGCGGCGACCCCAGGCGAGATTGCCGAGCGAGTTATTGAGCAGGATGCCGGTGCCCGGTGCGACGACGTGCGCGCCATAAGAGGCGGACAGCGTATAGGTGTTGCTGACCGCGTTGCCCGCCGCGTCGGCGACCGAGAAGTGCGTCGTGTCGCGGCTTTCGTACGGATAGGGGTTGCCGTCGGGCACGTCGTCCTTGCCGAGGGCGCGGTCGGGGCGGATCAGCTTGGCGCGCTGCGTCGCATAGCCCTTGCTGGCGAGGCCGATCGCCGGTGTCCGCCAGTCCGGGCCGCCGCCGACCAGCCGGCGGTCGGCGGACACGATCTTCATAGTTTCGGACAACAGATGCAGGTTGGCGACGCTGCCCCATTTCTGCGCGCCGACGGGGAAGGTTTCGAGGATGTTCATCGCTTCCGCGACGCTGACGCCCGAGGCGGTCGGCGGCATATAGGCGATGCGCTTGCCGCGATAGCTCGACCAGATCGGCGTCGAGACGATCGCGTGATAGCCGGCAAGATCGGCGGCATCGATGACGCCGCCGCCGGCGCGAATGCCCGCCGCGATGCGGGTCCCGAGCGGGCCGGTGTAGAAGCCGTCGCGACCCTTGGCGGCGATCGTCTTCAGCGTCGCGGCGAGATCGGGCTGGCGGAACGTCTCGCCAGCGGCATAGGCCGCCCCGTCGGGCTTGAAGAACATCGCCATCGCCGCGGGATCGTCGGCCATCAGCTTGCGCTGTGCCGACTGAGCCTGCGCCTCGTCATCGGAGAGGATGACGCCCTGTTCGGCCATGGCGATCGCGGGAGCGATCAGCGTACCCCATGGCAATGAGCCGAAGCGGCGGTGCGCCTCCCACAGTCCGGCGACGGTGCCGGGGATGGCGACGCCCTTCATCGACATCACCTTCTTGGCGTCGACCTTGCCGTCAGGACCAAGCAACAGATCGTCGGTGATGTGGCGCGACGCCTGGCCATAATAGTCGATCGCAATGTCCTGCGCCGGCTTGCCGTCCTTCGCCGCCATATGGACGAGCATATAGCCGCCGCCGCCGACATTGCCCGCGCGCGGCAGCGTCACCGCCAGCGCGAAGCCGACCGCCACCGCGGCGTCGACCGCGTTGCCGCCCTTGCGCAGGATGTCGGCACCGACCGCGGCGGCGAGCTTGTTCTGGCTGACGACCATGCCGCCGCGCCCGACGATCGGCTTGTGGATCTGGTCGTAGGCGACGATGTCACCGCCCGATGGCGAGCGCGCCTGCGGCTCTTCCTCCTGCGCGATGGCGAGCGACGGGACGAGCAGCAGGGCAAGGGTGAGGTGCTGCACGCGCATCAGAAGGACGCCCGGATGTTGGCATACCAATAGCGGCCGTACGGATTGTACAGCGACCCGAGGAAGCCGTTCGACGACAGCGGCGGGGTCGCGTTGGTGAGGTTTCGGACGCCGATTCGCATGCGATACTGGCCTTCGCGTTTGTTGCCGACACTGACTTGGCCGTAGAGGTTGTACGTCATCTGGTCCTTGATCAACCAGGCCGCGCCGGTCGAATCGATGAGGCCGGTGTCGTCGACGTCACTGGTATATTGGGTGAAGCCGCCGAGCTGGAACCAGCGGTAATTCCACGTCGCGGTGCCCGTCACGCGCCAGCGCGGCTTGCCGTTCTGGCGGACGAGGTCGCCCGCATCGGCGATCGCGGTGCCGGCGTTGATCGTGCCCGCCGCGCGCGCGTCGATCAGCTGCTGGATCGGTTGCGAGGGTTCGAGGAAGAAGCGGCCTAGGTAGGCGGCGTTGGCCGACAGCGTCAGGCGCCCCGCGCCGAAGTCCGGCAACCGCCAGTTGAGACCGAGGTCGAGGCCGGACGCCTCCTGCGGCAGTAGGTTGACGTAGCGGTCGTTGACGAACAGCACGCGGCCCGCCGGTTGCAGGCCGGAGCCGGCGAACAGCGCGATATCGTCTGCGGTCGGCGCGGCGCGCACGACATTGGCGTTGGTGGTGCCCTGTACGCGAGCCAGATAGTCGGCGATCAGCGCATTGCCTTCGCCGAAGATGCCGACGATCCCCTTCTGCTTCACGTTCCAATAATCGGCGGTCAGCGTGATCCGGCCGATGGCGGAATCGAGGAAGTGCGGCTCCAGCACGACGCCCGCGCTCCACGTCGTGGAGGTTTCGGGCTTCAGGTCCGGATTGCCGGCGCGCTGCGCGCTGATCGCGAAGGATTGGGCGCAATTGGCGAAGGAGCTGATCGCCCCGGTGCGCAGCTGCGCCTCGCAGCGGACATAGTCGACGCGGGTGTTCGAGCGCGTGACGACGCGTGCGTTGATCTGTTCGAGGTTAGGCGCCTTGAACCCTTGCGCATAGCTGCCGCGCAGGCGGATGCCGCTGACCACGTCCCAGGCGCCTGCGATCTTGGGCTTCGCGACCGAGCCGACGTCGCTGTAATGTTCGAACCGTCCCGCCAGCTGGAATTCGAGATTGCGCACCAGCGGCACGTTCATCGACGGGCTGATGACCGGGACGGCCAGTTCGGCATAGGCGGCGGCGACGATCCGCCGGCCGCTGGTGTCGGGCGATGGGCTGGTGCCGACGAGGTCCGAGCCATAGGTGATGCCGCTGACGCTGTCGGTGAAGGTCGTCGTGCCGTCGACGCGCGGATCGCGGTCGTCGAGCTGCGTTTCGCGGCGGATTTCGGCACCGAGCGCCAGGCCGAGATTGCCGCCGGGCAGCGACAGCAGACGGGCGTTGGATAGCTTGAGGTCCGCCAGCGCCAGCGTCGCCTTGCTGAAGCGCGTCGTCTTGATGCGGATCGCCTGCAGCGCCGCGTCGTTGCTGGGCGTCGCATCGCGGCCCGAGGGCGTGGTGAGGTCGCTGCCGTTGAAGGGGTTGTAGGCATCCGGTGTCGACAGCGCCAATTGGCGCTGGAGCAGCGTCGCGCTGATCCCGTCCGACGTGTCGCGCACGCGCGCTTCCGAATAGAGCGCGGCGCTTTCCCACTGGAAGCCGAGCCAGTCCCAGCGCAGGCCGGCGAGCACTCGGTACTGGTCGTTTTCGACGTGGACGAGGTTCGGGCCGGCGTCGGCGACATTGTAGCTCGACAGCGTGACGGAGAGGCCGCTGGCGGGTGCGTTGATGCCGGGCAGGCGGTTGGGGTTGGCCGCACCGTTCAGCGTCGTCGGACCGAAGGGATTATAGTAATTGGTCGCCGGCACGATGATCGGCAGCGAGCTGAGCGTGCCTGACGACGACTGAATGCTGTCGGTCGTCGCCTTGTAATAGCCGGCCTCGCCGAACAGCTCGAGGCCCGGCGTCAGCTCGTAATGGCCGTTGGCGAACAGGTTGATCCGCTCGACCGAGGGGATGATGTAGGTGTCGTAGGCCGCGCGTGGATCGAAGCGCAGATTGCGGTCGGCAGCGGCGGTGTTGGTGCCATCGTCGATGCACAGGCCGTTCTTGAGGCCGGTCGTCGCAGTGGTCTGGCAGCCGGCATTGGTGAGCGGCTGGATGTGGAACTGGCCCGAGGCGTTGGTCAGCACGGTCGTGCCCTGCCGCACCTGGACGTTGCCGACCGTCTGAAACGAGCCCCAGGGCGTGATCGACGAGCGGCCGTCGAGCGCGGTCGCGCCGTCGAAGCGCGTGCCGGCAAACAGCGGGCGCTTGTCGTCGGAGGCGGTGTAATCCTGTTCCGAACTGCGCAACGGCGTGCGGTTGGTGTAATTGGCGAACAGCGTGATGTTGCCGCGGCCCTTGCCGATGTCGGTGCCCACAAGCAGGTTGACGGTGCTTTCGGTCTGGCTGGTGCGCTCGGGGTAGCCGACCTGCCCTTCGATCTGGACGCCGGTGAAGTCGGTGCGCAGCACGGTGTTGACGACGCCCGCCACCGCGTCCGAGCCGTAGATGGCGGCGGCGCCGTCGCGCAGCACCTCCAGCCGCTCCAGGCCGAAGACGGGGATGGCATTGGTGTTGTAGGTCAGCACGGGGACGAGATTGTCGTCGGCGCGGCTGGTCGGGTGGTTCACCACGCGGCGGCCGTTGAGCAGAACCAGCGTGTTGCCGACGCCCAGGTTGCGCAGATTGACCGAACCGACGTCGCCGCGCGCCGCGTTCGAACTGTTGGGCAGATACGAACTGTTGAATGTGACGTCGCCCAGCTGCGGGATCGAGCGGAACAGCTCGTCACCGCTGACCGCGGCGGTGGCGGCGATCTGCTGTTCGTCCACGATCGTGACGGGCAGAGCGGCGGTGTTCTTCGCGCCCTTGATCTGCGATCCGACGACGACGATGTCCGATGCGGGCGCCGATGCGCCGGGGTCGGCGTTGACCGCCGCTTCGACCGCGGCGTTCGAAGGCGCGAGGCGTTCGTCGCCCACCTGTTGCGGGGCCGGCGCCGTCTGAACGAAGTTGACGGGCGCGAGCGACGCCGTGTCGACCGGCATGACGCGCACGGTGCGCGGGCCGGTATAGCGCCAGCCGAAGCCGCTGCGCGCGAGCAGCATGTTCAGCGCAGCGTCGGGCGTGTAGCGGCCGGCGATCCGCGGCGCCTGCCGATCGGCGACGGCGGGATCGGTGAAGACGAGCTGCAGCCCGGCCTGCCGCGCCACGCGCATCAACGCTTCGTCCAGACGGCCGGCCGGCACGTCGATCGCAACGATCCGCTGTTCTTTCGCCGCCGCCGCGCTCGGCAACATCATCGCCGTCGCGCATGCGGACAGCAGCAGTCGATAGGCCCTGGTCATATTGTGTCCCCCCGGATCGGTATCGCAGCTTTCCGCTGCCCCCGATCCTATCGACGCAACGCGGCCACCAATGCGAACCCCATGCACGACATTTCTTTACATTTTTACGTCTCGGGGTTCGCGATCCGACTGAACCCGCGTCATAGAGGACAGGGGGGACGCACAGACGTGCAGCAGGATGCGAACAACCGGATGGCGCCAGCCGGCGAGGGGGAGGGCGCGACGATCGTCGCCGACTCGCTCGGCGCCTATCGTGCCGCGCTGCGGGCGTTCGTCGCGCGGCGCATCGCCGATCCGCATGAGGCCGAGGATCTGGTGCAGGAGGCATGCGCGCGGCTGATCGCCACCGCGCAGCAGCGGTCGCTCGAAGAGCCGCAGGCCTATCTGTTCCGTATCGCCGCCAATCTGATCGCCGATCGCGGCCGTCGCGGGCTCGTGGTGGTGCCGCTGACCGACGAGATGCATCCGTCGATCGCGCCGCGACAGGAGGAACGCCGCCGCGTCGTCGACCTGCAACAGGCGCTGGAGGCGGCGCTCGCCGAACTCAGCCCGCGCGCGCGCACGATCTTCGTGATGCGCCGGTTCGATGAGATGGGGACGGGCGATATCGCCCGCGCGCTGGGGATCAGCCCGCGCATGGTGCAGAAGCATCTGACGCATGCGGTCAGCCACCTCTACGCCCGGCTGGGCCATCTGCGCGAGGTGACGCCGTGAGCGATCGTCACGATCTGGGCCGGCGCCGCGATGCGGTGTTCGATGCGCTGCTCGGCGAACGGGCCGACGATCTCCACCCCGACGATCGCGCCGAGGCCGCCGCTTTCTGGGACTGGCTGGGCGAACAGCCACGCCCCGCGCCGGTGCGCGACGTGCCGCGCCGGCCGGCGTGGATCGGGTGGGCGGCGGCCGCGGCGCTGGTGCTGACGGTCGGCGCCAGCACGCAGCCGTGGCTGGCGGATGGCGACACGCATGCGCCGCTGACGCGCTATGTCGCCGGGCGGGCGGAGCGCAAGGTCATCCGTCTGGACGATGGCTCCACCGTGATCCTGGGCGCCCGGAGCGCGCTGACCGTAAGCTTCACGGCGGACCGGCGCAGACTGGCGCTGGAGGGGGGCGAGGCGCTTTTTCAGGTGGCGCACGACACCAGCCGGCCGTTCGTGGTGCAGACGCCGTTCGGCGCGGTGACCGCGGTCGGCACCGCCTTCGACGTGACGGTCGGTCGCCGGGCGGCCGATGTCGCGGTGACGGACGGCACGGTCCGCGTCACGGTCGCGGTCGACGCGCGTGACGAGGGCACGCCGGTCGCCAAGCTGGCACGCAAGGGCGAACGCGTGGCGTTCGGGACGATGGAACAGGGCGGCGCGCGCATGGGCTTCATCAGCCAGGCCGAACCGGTCGGTGTCGCCGATGCCGACGCCTGGACGCGCGGCCAGCTCGTCTTCCACGGCGAGCCGCTGGAGGAGGTGATCGACGCGGTCAATCGCTATGCCGTCCGTCCCGCCGACGAACTGTCGCTGACCGATCGCAGCGCCGCGCGCACGCCGGTCTTCGGCATCGTCGATCAGGGCGATCCCGCCGCGATCCGCGATCTGATCGATCGTCCGGAGGCCGTCGCGCCGCGTCGCGACGGAGCGATGGCGCCGCGGTGATGCCCGCTAACGCGGTGCGCCGGTGGAGGCGCGGATCGCGAGCGTCGCGGGGACGATAAGCGGTTCGGTCGACGGTTCGCGACCCGCTTTGTCGGCGATGACGCGCTCGACGGCGTTGGCGGTGACCTCGGCGATCGGCTGGACAATAGCGGTGAGCGGCGGATGGACGAAGCGGACGATCGGCGTGTCGTCGAAGCTGACGATCGACAGGTCGGCGGGAACGTCGAGGCCGCGCTCGCGCGCCAGTTCCAGCGTGGCGAGCGCCATCTGGTCGCTGCTCGCGACGATCGCGGTCGGCGGGGTCGCACCGTCCAGCAGGGCGGTGGCGGCGGCGCGGCCCGATGCGAAGCCGAAATCGCCTTGGGCGAACAGGTTATCGGTCGAAAGCCGCGCGTCGGCCATCGCCTGGCGCCAGCCGTCGACGCGCCAGCCGCTCAACGCATAATCGTCGGGGCCCGCGATGAAGCCGATCCGTTCGTGGCCGAGGCTGATCAGATGCTCCGTCGCGAGCCGGGCGGCGCCATCCTCGTCCATCGCCACGGCAAAGCCGCTGCCGGGCTGGCGCGAGCCGATGCGCGCGAAGCTGATACCCTGCGCCTCAAGCAACTGCGTGATCAGCGGGTTTTCCGAATGCGGCGGGGTCAGGATGACGCCATCGGGTTGCAGCGCGGCGATGGCGCCGAGCAATTCGCGCGCGATATGGTCGCTGTGCGTGTCGATCAGCTCGACCATCAGGCGATAGCCGTGTTCGGCACAGGTCAGCATGCCGCCGAGCAGCATCTGGTCGACCCAGTCGGTGCCTTCACGATTGCGCCAGCCGGCGATGGTGCGTTCGCGATCGTTGAGCGCGACGATCAGATAGGATCGCGACCCCGCCATGCGCTGCGCCGCGATCGAGGGGACGTAGCCGAGCTTGGCGATCGACGCCTGCACGCGCTCCATCATCTCCGGCCGGACGTTCGGCTCCTTGTTGATGACGCGGCTGACGGTCTGGAGCGAGACGCCCGCATCGGCGGCTACGTGGCGGATCGTCACCGCCTGACGACGGCGGACCATCAGGCGGGCGCCGCGCCGCAATAGCGCGCGACATAATCGGCATGGGCGGGCAGGCCGCGCACCGTCGTCGCGACGCCTTGGCGCAGGCCGCCGAGGAAGCGGGCGAGTTCGTCGTCGGGCAGCTTGGCGGCGATCGGGTGGTGGGTCTGCGGCACGATGCCCTGGCCCAGCATCACCTGGATCCAGCTGTTTTCCGCGAACAGCTCGTCGTTGCGGCGGAAGACGCGCCCGGTCTCGCGGAAGAGGCCGATCTTCTGGGCGAGGCTGTCGGGGATGTCCATCGCGGCGCACTGACGCCAGAACGGGGAATCGCGGCGTTCGGTGACCTTGTAATGCAGGATCAGGAAGTCGCGGATCTGATCCATGTCGGTCAGCTGCTGGTCGTTGAATTCGGCGATGTCATGCGCCGAGATCGCACCGGCCGGCGGCAGCAGGCGGATCAGCCGCAGGATCGCGCGCTGGATCAAATGGATGCTGGTCGATTCCAGCGGCTCCATGAACCCGCCCGCCAGACCGATCGCGATACAGTTGCGGTGCCATTGCTTGCGGCGCGCCCCGGTGACGAAGCGCAGGCGATTGGGCTCGGTCAGCACCGCGCCCTCGACATTGCCGAGCAGGCGATCGAGCGCGGCGTCCTGCGGCAGATAGCGGCTGCAATAGACGATGCCGTTGCCGACGCGATGCTGCAGCGGGATGCGCCACTGCCAGCCGGCGTCATGCGCCATCGCGCGGGTGAAGGGGACGGGGGGGCGCACGCTTTCGGTTTGCACGGCGATCGCCGCGTCGCACGGCAGCCAATGCGTCCAATCGTCATAGCCGACGTGCAGGGCCTGTTCGATCAGCAGCGCGCGAAAGCCGGTGCAGTCGAGGAACAGGTCACCCTCCACCCGCGTGCCGTCGTCCAGCACCAGCGCGGCGATGTCGCCGCTCTCGCCGTCCAGGTCGACACGGGCGATCTTGCCCTCGATCCGCGTCGCGCCGTCGCCTTCCGCCATGCGGCGCAGGAAGCGGCCGTAGAGCGTCGAGTCGAGCTGGTAGGCGTAGCTCATCCGGTCGTCGGGTAGATGCGCGAACTTGCCCGCGCGCGCCGCCATCAGTTCCAGGCAATAGTCGTCGTAGGACTCGGTATGGCCGCGTGCCTGGCCATCGAGCCAGAAATGCTGGAAGCCGGCGGCCCAATGGTCCTTCCCCGTCAGGCCGAAGGCGTGGAAGTAGCTGTCGTCGGGGCCTTTCCAGCCGTCGAACTGGATGCCCAGCTTGAACGTCGCCTGCGTCGCCGCCATGAACTCGGCCTCGTTGATGCCGAGCAGCCGGTTGAAGGTGATGAGCGGCGGGATCGTCGATTCCCCCACGCCGACGGTGCCGATCGCATCGGATTCGACGAGCGTAACGGTCGCGGTGCGGCCGAGCGTGCGGGTGAGGGCGGCGGCCGCCATCCAGCCGGCGGTGCCGCCGCCGGCGATCACGATACGGCGCGAGATGACGGCGTTCATCGGCTGAGCGCTCGCAACAGATAGGCGCGCAGTCGCGCGGCGAGCTCGGGTGTCATCGGCTCGAGCACGCCGCGGCCCCCTTCGGGAATATGGGCGGTGACGGCGTCGTCATTGTCGAAGACGTAATAGTCGAACATGTCGCGCCAATGGGCCTTCTGGTCGGCGGGAAGGTCACGGATCGCCATCAGCGCGTGGTTGAGCGCTTCCTGCGGCTGGCCCATCCAGCGCGGTGTCTGACGCCACCAATAGTTCACCAGCACGTTGAAATCGTCCAGCCCCTCGACATGGTGCCACCATAGCGCGGGGATATAGAGCGCGTCGCCGGGCGACATTTCGACGACCTGGCCATGCGCCATCGCCTCGGCAAAGCGCGGATGGCGGGTAAGATCGGGGTTGTGGAAATCGACCATGCTCACCGCGCGCCCGGCGGGGGTGTTGTCGACGGGGCCGAGATGGAGGTTGCGGAACTGGTCGCGCGGGAACAGCGTGAAGCGCCGGTGCCCGACCGCGACGACCGCAAGATTGTCCGGCACGTCATTGTGCGCGGCGATGCGCGTGCGCGTGCCCATCCAGATGCTGGCGAGCGGTTCGCGCGCGCCCAGATCGATGTGGTTGGCGGCATGCAGCCCGTCGAAATACTGGTGCATGTCGATCGAGGCGAGATAGACGGCGGGCGCCTCCGCCTGTCCGGCGAAGGAGGCGATGCGCGCGAAAATCTCGGGCAGTTTCGCATCGAACGTGCGGAAGTTCATCGCCATCGCGGCGTCGTAGAACAGGCGCCCGCCGCTGCCCGGCTGGCCGACCGCCACAGTGAAGGGGCGGTCGCGATGATGGCGCAACAGATAGTCGCGCGCGGTATCCGCCGATTGCAGTCCGGCGCGGACCAGCGGCCAGTCGCGCGCCAGACCGCGCACGACGAAGGGCGTGTCGGCCGTGCGCAGCCGCGCGTCGAGATCGGCGGCGTCGGCAACCGTGACTTCGGGCACGGCGGCAAGGCCGGCCAGCGGCCCCAGATTCGCCTCAGCCATGGGAGAGGCGGCGGTTGCGGCGCTCGACCAGATCGCCGAGATGCGCCAGCGAGGCGATCGCCATATACATGGGCTCCAGATGGCCGCCGGCGTGCAGGTCGGCGAGCGCCGCTGCGTCGAGCCCGGCGAGCCGATCCTCATCGATGATGTGGAAGCCGACCAGTCGGTTGCGGGCGCCGTCGTCCAGCGTCACGTCGAGCGTGAAGGGTTCGAGCAGGTCGTAGCGCTGAAGCGCGGCGAAGAAGGCGGGGGCGGCGCGATAGCCCTCGTCCAGCGTACCCAGCTGACCGGCGATGCGATCCAGATAGGGCGTGGGCTGGCCCAGCTCGTCGAACAGCCGCGTGCCCTCTCCCGTGGCGCTGATCCGGGGGGAGGAGAGGTCGATGTGGACCTGCCCCGGCCCTTCATGTGTCGCGCTGCCGCCGATCAGGAAGGGCTGGATCTCCATCGCCAGCGGGCGATAGCGCGCGTCCCAGCGATCGCCGTCGAGGAACAGGTTTTCACCATTTTCGAAGCCGAACATGGCAAGCGCGGTGAAACGGTCCCGCGTGTCACTGAGCCTGAAGAGGATGGGGTAGGTGCCTTGTACCGCGCGGAATTCGGTGGGGACGGTGATGCAGCACATCTGGGCGTCGCCTAGGGCCGCATCCCGCTCGGTACGGATGGCGAGATCGCGGTGCGCCTCCGCGGTCAGGATCGCGTGCTGGCTGGTCATCGAACGCACCACTCTTGGTCAAAATCTGGTCGTAGGCAGGGGTGCCGTCCCTGCACGAAAAAAGCCAGCCTTCTCTGGAGGGAGAAGGCTGGCAGGCCCGTGGGGGACTTAGAAGGTGAAGCGGGCGCCCGCCGAGTAGCGCGCATCCTGCTTGGTCACGAAATTGATGTTGCGGTCCGAGCGAAGGTGGCCGCCGCGATTCTCGCCGAGGATGTTGATCCCTTCGGCAAAGATCGTGACGCGTGGCGTGATCGCATAGCTGATCGTGCCGTCGAGCTGGCCATAGGTGTTGACGTAGACCGGGTTGGTGCCCGCCGCGGCCAAGAACCCCTTGCGCCAATTGTAGGCCGCACGCGCGTTGATGCCGTATTTGTCGAAGAACAGCACGGCATTGGCACTGTCCGACAGACCCAGCACCGCAAATTGCGCAACGCTCGAGGGTTTGGTGTTGTCGTACTTCTGGTTGCTGTTGACGATCGTGTAGTTGAGGATCGTGCCGAAGCCGGTGTTCCAGAAATTGTGCTGGATCGCGAATTCGAAGCCATCGATCGCGGCGGTCTGGCTGCTGTTGAACGGCGTCGAGACGATGAAATTCACCAGCGGATCATTCGCCTGCGCGATGATCGTGCCGTTGACCACCGAGCCCGGATAGTTGGTGCCAATGTAATCGCGGATGTTGGCGAAGGTCAGATCCTGGCCACGCGCGGTAAGAGCTGCGACCGCCGCCTGATAACGGGGGCCGTTATACGGCGTGGTGATGCCCGGGATCGTCGTGTTGACCTGGGTCGTGCTGATGTAGTTCGACACGTCCTTATGGAAGTATCCGACCGAGATGTAGCTGTCGCGCGTATAATACCATTCCACCGACAGATCGATGTTCTTCGACTTGTAAGGCACGAGGTTGGGATTGCCGACCGACCCGAAGCCGCCACCGACGCGGAATAGCTGGTCGATCCGGCGACCGCCCTGCAGGCTGCCGTAATCCGCACGGGCGATCGTATGGCTATACGATGCACGCAGCTTGACGTTCTCCAGCGGCTGGAAGTCGAAATCGACCGAGGGCAGCCAGTTCTCGTAATTGCCCTTGAACGTCGTGAAGCCGCTACCCTGGAACAGCACGTTGAATTCGTTCTGCGAATTCTGCCGCGCGCCGACCGGCGTGGGCACGAGCGCAGACGCGGAGACGTCGGTATGTTCGTAGCGCAGCCCGGCGATCAGGTGCGCGGTGCGCGAGAACAGGTCGAACTTGCCGTTGAACTGGGCATAGGCCGACATCGTCTTTTCATGGACGCGCGAATCGGTGTTGTACGGGATCAGGCACTGGCCGTTGCCACCGCAGATCTTGTACGCCTGGTCGAGCAGCTTGACGACGCTCGGCAGGTCGAAGCTGTAGAACGACTTGATGATGTTCGGATCGTTCGCGCCGCTGATCCCGGAGAACTTATCGGGAATGCTGGTCAGCTTGAACAGATTGTCGGGCAGCAATGCCGCCGCCGCGGCGCGCTGCGCCGGGCTGTCGCCGCCGGTGCCGCCCCAGGTATCGTTCTGCAGGACGCTGTAGGCCGAGCGCACCTTGTTGTCGGTATATTCGGTGCCCCAGTCCAGGCTGTCCATGAAGCCGTGGCCGTGGTCGTAATGGCCGCGCACCATGACCTGGTTGATCTCGTCGCGGAAATAGGAATTGCGGAACGCGTTGCCGGTGGGAACGATATTGGCCGCATTCAGCGGATCGATGCCCGAATACATATTGTACGAGATCACGGGCAGTTCGTGATCGAAGTTCAGCGTCTGGTTCTGGACGCCGAAGACGGCGGTGCCGACCGAGTTGCTGTTGCCGTACGGGCTGTTCGGCTTCGATTCGGCAGTCGAGTGATGCGCATCGAGCGTCATCGTCACGCCACCCGGGGCGTTCCACGTCAGGTTGCCGCCGAGCGACTTGTTCTCGTTGCGCACCGAGGTCTGCGACGCCGAATAGGCCAGATCCTTGGTTTCGCCCGCGCCGAAGCGCTCGGTGTAGAAGATCGGGCCGGCGACCGGGCCGTTGGTCCAGGCGCTCAGTGTGTCGTTGTGGTTATACCAGATGCCGACGCTATTGTCGCGAATGTCGATCGTGTTGCGTGCGTAGGTGTAATCGATCGTTGCGGTCAGATCGTCGGTCGGGCGGAATTGCAGCACCGCCTGGCCGTTGATGCGCTCGCGCCGGCCATTGACGACGTCGTAGCCGCCGTTCTGCGGCACCTGATACACGTCGGTGGCCTTGGGCCGGTTGGTGATGTTGGCGTAGCGCGGGTCGCCCGGCATCGCCAGCGACCCCCAGTTGTTCTCGTTACCCAGATAGCCGTCGCGCCAGCCGATGTTGGCGCTGTTCGAACTGAAGTTACGGCGCTGGTAGGTGCCGTTGATCAGGATCCCGATCCGATCGTCGGCGAACGTATCGGAAATGATGCCCGAGATTTCGGGCGTGACGTCCTTGCGGCCGTTCTGCGAGGTGTCGACGACGCCGCGCGCCGCGATCGACCCGCGCAGGCCGGGCTTGTCGAGCGGACGGGGGGTGCGGACGTTGACCGTCGCGCCGATGCCGCCGGTCGGAATGCTGGCGCGACCGGACTTGTAGACCTCCAGCGCGGCCACGCCTTCAGACGCGAGCGTGGCGAAGTCGAACGCGCGCGAACCCGGTGCGCTGTTGCCGTCGCCGATGAACGACGTCGGCATCTGGCGGCCATTAAGCGTGACGAGGTTATAGTCGGCGCCAAAGCCACGGACGGTGACGAACTGGCCTTCGCCGTTCGACCGGTCGATCGACACGCCGGTGATCCGCTGCAGCGATTCGGCGAGGTTCGTGTCGGGGAACTTGCCCATGTCCTCGGCGCTGATCGCGTCGACGATGCCCTGGGCGTTGCGCTTGATGTTGACGGAATCGCGCAGAGACGCGCGGATGCCGGTGACGACGATGTCGCCGTCCGCCTGGCCCGCGGTGCCATCGGCGGTGGGGGGCTGCGGATCAGTCTGCGCCGAGCCGGTCTGGCCGACGGTGGCGGCGGCATCCTGCGCCGCGGCGGCAGCCGGCAGCATCAGGGCGGCGGTCGAGACGCCGATAGCGAAGTGCGAAAGCAGGCGAGCATGGACGCTGCGCATGGAAATCCTCCCCAATAACAAAAGGGCGCGGTTGTCGCCGCGCTTCTTGGGAACGTTCACTCGTGCAAAGGCCCGAATGTGTCAAGACGTGTCCGGGGTGGGCGATCCGCAATTGTGAACGTTCTCTGGACAGGCTGGCAGAAATGCAACACAAGCGGCCAAAATCGGATATTCGGGAGGATGACGGTGACGAAGGCAAGGATGGCCGGCGGGCTGGCGACGATCGCGCTGGTCGCAGCGGGGATGACCGCACAGGCGCAGGCGCAAACGGCACAGGCGGCTTCGGCGAGGGCGCAAACCCCGGCGAACGGCGAGACACGCGGGCCCTCGTCGTCCCGTGCCCGCGCCGACCGGATCGTCGCGCAGATGACGCAGGCGGAGAAGCTCGCGCTGGTCCATGGCCTGTTCCCACCGATGGCGGCGGGCAAGACGCCGAACGAACTCATCCCCTCCGCCGGCCATATCGACGGCATCCCGCGCCTCGGCGTGCCGCTGGTGCGCGAAAGCGATGCGTCGCTCGGCGTCGCCAATCAGGTGGAGCAGCGCAAGGGCGACGTCGCCACCGCGCTGCCCTCCAGCCTCGCCACGGCGGCGAGCTTTGATCCCGCGATCGCACAGGCGGGCGGCGCGATGATCGGGTCGGAAGCGCGCGACAAGCGGTTCAACGTGCTGCTGGCCGGTGGCGTCAACCTGACGCGCGATCCGTGGAACGGTCGCAACTTCGAATATCTGGGCGAGGATCCGCTGCTCGCAGGCACGCTGGGCGGCGCGCATATCGCGGGGGTCCAGTCGAACAACATCGTCTCGACGATCAAGCATTTCGCGCTCAATTCGCAGGAAACCGGCCGCATGGTGGTCGATGCGCGGATCGGCCAGGCGGCACTGCGCATGAGCGACCTGCTCGCCTTCCAGATCGCGATCGAGAAGGGGCATCCCGGATCGGTCATGTGCGCCTACAACAAGGTCAACGGCGACTGGGCGTGCGAGAACAAGCATCTGCTGACCGATGTGCTGAAGCGCGACTGGAACTATGCCGGCTGGGTGATGAGCGATTGGGGCGCGGTGCATTCGACCGTGAAGGCGGCCAATGCGGGGCTCGACCAGGAATCGGGCCAGGAACTCGACAAGGCGATCTATTTCGGCGCGCCGCTGGCTGAGGCGGTGGCAAAGGGCAGTGTGTCCGAGGCGCGGCTGGACGACATGGTCGCGCGCTATCTGACCGGCCTGATCGAGACGGGCGCGTTCGACCGGGCGGTGCCCGCACGCACCGTCACCTCCGATTACGCCGCGCATGCGCTGGTCGCGCAGCGTACCGCCGAGGCAGGCATCGTGCTGCTGAAGAATCAAGGCGACCTGCTGCCGATCGCGCGCACCGTGAAGCGGATCGTCGTGATCGGGGGCAATGCCGATGTCGGCGTCCTGTCGGGCGGCGGGTCGAGCCAGGTGCGATCGGTCGGCGGGGCGCCGGTGGAGATTCCGCTATCGACCGGCGGATCGGCGTCGTTCGCGCGGATCACCTATCACGCTTCCTCGCCGCTCGACGCATTGCGCAAGGCGCTGCCGGGGGTGAAGGTCGACTGGGTCGACGGGCGCAATTTCAACGCGACGCTGGACGCCGCGCGCTCGGCGGACCTCGCCATCGTCTTCGCGACGCAATGGACGACCGAGGCGGACGACGTGCCCGACCTGCATCTGCCCAACCAGCAGGACGCGCTGATCGCTGCGATCGCGGACGCTCAGCCGAAGACGATCGCGGTGATGGAGACGGGCGGCCCGGTGCTGATGCCGTGGATCGCCAAGGTGCCGGCCGTGGTGCAGGCCTGGTATCCGGGTCAGCGCGGCGGCGAGGCGCTGGCCGCGATCCTGACGGGGAAGGTCGCGCCGTCCGGACGCCTGCCGATCACCTTCCCGGCCGACGCCTCGCAGCCGCCGCGCCCGCGGCCGGTGGGCCTCGACACAATGACCGACCTGCAGGCGGCGGCAGCGGCGAACCCGGCGGCGGCCTCCACCTATCAGCTGCAAAGCTTTCCGGTCGAGTATGTCGAGGGTGCCGATGTCGGCTATCGCTGGTATGAGAAGAAGGGGCTGAAACCCCTGTTCCCGTTCGGCCATGGCCTCACCTACACGCGCTTCGCCTATAGCAACCCGGTGGTGACCGGCGGCAAGGCGCTGAGCGTGACGTTCACCGTGACCAACGTCGGACGGCGCGAGGGCGTGGACGTGCCGCAGATGTACGTCGCGCGCGACGATGGTGCGACGCCGATGCGGCTCGGTGCCTTCACCCGCCTCACCCTGAAGCCGGGCGAGACGCGGCGCGTGACGCTGACCGCCGAACCGCGCATCGTCGCCGATTACGACACCGGACTGCCCGGCTGGCGGATCACGGGCGGCCGCTATCGGGTCGCGCTGGCGCAGGATGCGGCGGATCGTACGATGGTGTCGACCGCGACGCTCGAAGCGCAGACGATGAAGCCATAGGGCACGGCCGCTGACGTGGATTGCCGGGCGGCGCAAAGGAGCGCAGGGGAGGGCGATGGCGTCCCGATTTCCCTTGCGCTCGCCCGGCTTCCTCGGGGCGGTGGCGCTGGCCAATGCCGGTGGCGTCATCGCCTATCTGCCGCTGCTGACGCTGCTGCTGCCGCTCAAGGTCGAGGGGCTGAGCGGTGAGGCGCGGATCGGCGTCTTCACCGCCACAGTGTTCGCCGGCGCCATCGCCGCCAGCATATCGAACGTGCTGTTCGGCTGGCTCAGCGACCGGTCGGTGGCGCGCGGCGGCGGGCGGCGGGCGTGGATGGCGGGCGGCGTGGCCGCGACTGCGGCGAGCTATGGCGGGCTGATCGTCGCGGCGACGCCGGTTGCACTGGTCGCCGCGCTCGTTGCGTTTCAAATCGCGGTGAATGCGCTCCTCGCGCCGATGATGGCGATCATGGCGGAAGAGGTGCCGGACGCGCAGAAGGGCGTCGCGGGCGGCCTGTTCGCGCTTGGGGGACCGCTCGCGTCGATCGTTTCGACCGTGCTGGTCGGACAGGCGACTTTAACGGAGGCCGCACGGTTCGCGATCCTGCCGGCGGCGGTTGCCGCCTGTATCGCGCCGCTTTTGCTGGCCCGCGCCCGCACCGCGGTGGCGGATCGCGATCCGCGTGGCGACGTGCGCGCGTCGCGTCGCGACCTGATCGTCGCGGGCGTGGCGCGCCTGTTCGTCCAGATCGCCGGGGTCGTGACGCAGACCTATCTGCTCTATTATTTCGAAAGCATCGTGCCGGCCGGGGAGCGGGCGGGCTTGCCCGGCCGGATCGGGCACCTGCTGACGATTGCGTTCATCGTCCCGTTGCCTGCGGCGCTGATCCTGGGCCGTCTGTCCGACCTGACACGGCGGCGGAAGCCCGCGATCCTGCTGGCCGCGCTGATCGCGGCGGCGGGGCTCGCCGGCATGGCGCTGGCGCGGGGATGGCCGGCCGGGGCGGCGGCATTCGTCGTCTATACGCTGGGGTCGTCGGTATTCGTCGCGCTCAACGCGGGCGTCGCGATGCAACTGCTGCCCAATCCACGCCATCGCGGGCGCGACCTGGGCCTGCTCAACCTCGCCAATACCTTGCCCTCTCTGCTGGGGCCGCCGCTCGCCTGGGTCTTTGCGACGCCGCACGATTTCGTCGGGGTCATGCTGGCGCTGGCCGTCCTGGCGGTGGGCGGCGGGCTGACGATGCTGTGCGTCCGAACGGGGCGATAGCGGATCGGAGGTGACGGCACAGGCGGAGACCGGGATGCCGGTTTCCGCCCGTCGCCTTCGCGCGCGTCAGAAGTCGAAGCGGATCGCGGCGCCGATCGTGCGGCCGTTGATCGAGCGCGCGCGGACCAGACCGTTGGCCGGGATCGCGGCGTCTTCCGCTTCGGTGATGCCCTTTACGTTGAAGATGTTGTTGGCGTTGACGTTGATGCTGACATTGTCCGCCGGGCGGATCACGATGAAGCCGTTGACCTGCGTATAGGCCGGCATCTTCAGCTGGTTGACCGGCTGCGTGTAGCTGGGCGTGGTGCCGATGACGTTGGCGCCGACGCTGATCCGGCCGAAATCCACCTGCGGCGTCGCCTGATAGACGAAGGACGCCTGCCGCTGCGGACGCTTGCCGTTCAGCGTCGCGTCGGTCGCATCGCGCGTGATCTTCGAGTCGGTGTAGGTGCCCGCGGCGGTCAGCGAGAACGGTCCGCGGCGGAAGCGGCCTTCCAGCTCGACGCCGGTCGCTTCGTAATCGCGGCTGGTGAATTGCTGCTGCGAGAGCAGATAGTTCGTCTCCTGCGTCCGCGCGTTGAACACGGTCGCATAGAGGCCGATCGGGCCGGAGTTGAACTTCACGCCGCCTTCGGCCTGCTTGACGAAGTCGTAGGGCTTGGCGCCGTTCACGAGCGCGCCGGTGGTGGTGTTGACCAGCGGGCCGAACAGCAGGCGATCGGCGTTGACGCGGCCGCCGCGGCTGTAGCGGGCGAAGACCGCCAGTGTGTCGCTGAGGCGATAGTTCGCGCCGGCCGAATAGGACAGATAGTTGTAATCGTAGTTCACCGGCGCGCGGTTCGTGGGCAGGAACGCCACCGTCTGTTCGGCGGGCGAGATCACGCCGTTGCCGTCCATGTCCTGCGCCCGCGTCGTGACCGCGCCCGGCAGATCGCCGCGGATGCCGCCCTTGGCCGAGCCGAAGTCGTAGCGGACGCTGGCATCGACGTTGAGCCGCCCGACCTCGAAGCCCAGCTGCGCGAACGGCGCGTTGGTGGTGTAGCGCACGTCATAGCTGCGGCGGCAGCAATTGCCGAAGAAGGCCGCCGAATAGAGCGTGCCGCCCGCCGTCTGCGACACGCCGGCCGCGTTGCGGATGTCGACCAGCACCGATCGGCCATCGCCCTGCACCGTCTGGAAGAAGGACGTCCACAGCCAGTCGGTCTTCACGTCCTGCCGCGAATTGTACATGCCGGCCGCGATCGACAGCGCGCCGCCGCCCAGATCGACCTTGCCGTTGATGCGCAGGTCGTTGGTGATGTTGTCGAGGCTGTTGAGCTTCACGTCGAACAGCACGACGCTGGCAAGCAGGCCGTTGCCGCCGAGCGCCGACGGGTTGGTGATCCGCTGCCCGGCGAGCGGGCCGCTCGCGTAGAAGAGCTGCGCATTGGCACCGGCGAAGCCGTTGGCGGTCGTCTGCGCGTCACCCGCCGCCGCGGGGAAGGGCGAGACGAAGTCACCCGAGATCGCCGAATAGCGGAAGCGTTCGGTGATGTTCCAGCCGTCGGCGATGCGGAACTGCCCTTCAAACCCGACCGACTTCACGTCCGGATGCATGCCGTCGCCGATCTGCCGGCGGACGGGGTTGTTGTTCCCGTCCAGCGTCAGCACCGACTGGATATAGCGGCTGTGCAGCGTATCCTCGTTGATCGAGAAGCCGGGGACGTTCTGGTAGTTCGGGTCGCCGTTGCTGCCCGTCACGCGCACCGGGTTGGGGAGGAAGGCGATGCTGCGGTCGTCGAGATACTTGCCGTACAGGCGGATATAGCCGCCGTCGAATTCGCGGGTGATGTTCGCCTTGATCTGACCGCCGCGCATGGCGTCATAGCCGACATGGCGCGGGCCGTCGCCGATCCGGTAGAAGCCGCTCATTTCATAGCGGGTGTTGGCGTCGATATGGCCGCCATAGGCAAAGTCGGCGCGATATTCGCGGTAGTCGAGGCCGCTCGACAGCTGGAACGACCCGCCGTCCTTTTCGCCCGTCTTCGAGATGAAGTTGATGATGCCGCCGGGCGAGTTGCTGGCGAAGGTCGAGGCCGAGCCGCCGCGGACCGATTCGATGCGGGCGAGCGACAGGTCGTTGCGAATGAAGATGTCGGCATTGCCGAAGATGATGTCGCCGAATTCCAGCACCGGCAGGCCGTCTTCCTGCAGCTGCAGGAACTTCGAACCGCCCGAGGCGACCGGCAGGCCGCGGACCGAGATATTGGCATTGCCTTCGCCGCCCGATGCCTCGACGCGAACGCCGGGCAGGTTGCGCAGGATTTCGGCGGTGTTGCGCGGCGGGATCTTCGAGGTGAGATCGGCGTCCAGCGAGCTGACCGAGATCGACGTGTCGAGGCGATTGCGCCCTTGGGCGACGCCGGTGACGACGATGTCCTGACCCTGATCGGGCGCCGGCGCGGCATCGGTCTGCGCGGTATCGTTCGCTGCCGTGTCGGCAGGCGCGGGCGCGACCTGCGCATGGGCGGTGCCGGCGATCAGCAGCGCGGCAGTGGTCAACAGATAATGGCGAGCCTTCATGCGATCCTCCCTGACACCGACTCTCTTTCGAAGTCTGCGAGACTGCCAATAGCATGACGGCAATCGATTGCAACGCTCATTTTCAATCGATTGCGATTGCAGTGGACATGTGGCCGTTAAGAGACACGGTGGCGCTGCGCAGGCACCCTTGGCGTTGCCGTGCTTGCTCTGCCATGAGGGGGCCACACGGCGGAGAGGATGAGGGCGATGCGACGGGCGATGACGGGATGGCTGACCAGCGTGGTCCTGATCGCGGCCGCGCCCGCCGCGGGCCTGGCACAACGTGTCACGCGCGTATCGACCCCGCCGCCGCGCCTTACTGCGCTGCCGATGGCGGTCCATGGGCGCGCGGCGCGGGACGGAGGGGGGATCGTCCGCCAATGGCCGGGCGGCTATATGGAAACGGCGGTGCGCGGCGGTGGCGTGCTGTTCCGGGTGGGCGCGGGGGACGTGGCGCTCCATGTCCTCGTCGACGGGCAGGCGGTGGACACGCTCGTCAAGCCCGCGCCGGGGCTCTACCGGATCGGCGGGCTGTCGAACACGCGCCATGTCGTACGGGTCGAGGTCGCGTCCGAAAGCCAGGCGGCGCCGACCGGCCTCGGCCCTTACTACGCGGATCCCGGCACTGTGGCGGCGCCGCTGCCCCGCCGTGCGCGACAGATCGAGTTCGTCGGCGACTCGCACACCGTCGGCTATGGCGTTACATCGCCCACACGCACCTGCTCGGAGGCGGATGTATGGGCGACGACCGATACGTCCCGCGGCTTCGGCGCGATGCTGGCCCGGCGTTATGGGGCGGATTATCAGGTGAACGCGATCTCCGGTCGCGGCGTCGTGCGCAACTATAATGGCTTCGCGGCACCGAAACTGCCCGAGGCGTATCCGTATGTCCTGTTCGATTGCGCGACGCAGGCGTCGGAGCCGGAGTGGCACCCGCAGGTGATCGTCGCGGCGCTCGGCACGAACGACTTCAGCACGCCGCTGCACGCGGGTGAGCGATGGGCGACGCGCGCGGCGCTGCACGCCGATTACGAGGCGACCTATTTGCGCTTCCTGCGGACGCTGCGGGCGCGCGATCCGGATGCGCTCATCGTTCTATGGGCGACCGACCTCGCCGATGGCGAGATCGCGGCGGAGGAAGGCAAGGTGGTCGGCGCCATGCGCGCGGCGGGGGACCGGCGCATCGTCTTCGTGCCGGTGACGGGCCTCGCCTTCGGGGGCTGCAATGCGCACCCCTCGCTCGGCGATCAGCGCATCATCGCCGATCGGATCGGCGCGGCGATCGCCGCCAACCTGCCCGGCTGGCGTTAGCGGGCAGCGGGAACGCCCAGGCAGTCATCCCGGCGGAGGCTGGCATCTTCCGGTGGGAGCACGCCGCATGCCCCGCGCGTGGCGCCGTCCTGTCCGGCTATGGCGCCAGACGCACCGTCACCACCGGCTGCGGCGTGTCGCGCAACGTCAGCCTCAGCGCCCCGTCCGCCGGGGGCGGCACGGCGATAGAAGCGCCGGTAAATCCATCCGGCACTGGCACGCTCTGTCCGCCGCTGGCGATGCTGCGGATCAGGAACAGGGCGTCGCCGGTCAGCGTGCAGGACCCGCTCTTCGGGCAGTGCCAGGCGGTCAGCGTCGGCAGGCGCACCAGCGTCGCGAGCGGCTGCCACGGACCCGCAACGCCGCTTTGCACCAGCCGGAAGCGCAGCGCCCCGTGCGCCGATGCGCCCAGTGCCGTGGCGGGGACGAGCGAGGCGATCCCCACCTCCGCATCCTGGAGCTGGAGCGGCACCGTCACGGATCGCGAGGCGTCGCTTGCCGTCACCTCTACCGCATCGCCGGGCGAGAGGCGCGCGTCGCCCGCTACCCGCAGCGAGAAGGTCAGCCGCGCATCCTGCGGCACCAGATCGTCCCCCGTCAGCGCGATCGGTAAAGCGGGGGCGGGGCCGACCCGTTCCACGGATTTCGCGACCAGCGTCGCCTGCGGGCGGGGGGCGCCGATCGTCACCTTCAGCGCGATCTGGCGGCCGTCGCGCAGCGTCACCTTCGCCTCGCGTGCCTGTTTGGGCTGGAAGGCGCCGACATCGGCCATGTCCGTCACCATCGGCAGCCGGTCGCCCGTGCCGGAGCGCTCGAGCGCGCCAGGCCGGAACAGCACGCCCGCCATGTCCAGGCTGGCGACCTGATCCAGCCGCGTGCCGGTCAGCACGCCCTGTCGGTCGCCGGCGTGCAGGTCGAAGCCGGCGATCCGGCTCGTTTCGGCGAAGGTGCGCAAGGCCAGCCGTTGCGGCTGGTCCGATCCATAGCCGTACAGCGCCAGCGTCACCGGCCCCGGCGTCGCATCGGCGAGCGGCACTTTCAGCGCCAGGCTGTCCGCATCCGCTGCCGTCCAGGCGACCGGGCGGGCGGCACCGTCCGCCTGTTCCAGCACCACGCGCGTGACGCAGGGCGCCGCGCCGCCAACCAGCCGTAGCGGCGTTTCGCGCCCGACGATCAGCGTGGCGTCGTCCGCGACCCGCCACGTGCGACCCGCGGTCGCCACCAGTCGGAACGTCGGCCCCTCGAACGGCTGATAGCCCCACAGGCCGCGGACCGTCGCCTCCGCGCTGGGTCCGAAGGCACCGTCGGTCTTGCCGAGGACGAAGCCGCCGCCGACCGGATCGATCGTCAGCGGCACCTCGCGCGTCTGTCCGTCCCCGCTCTTCACGCGCAGCGACAGGTCGCGGGCATAGCGGGTCGCGAATACCAAAGGCGCGCCCGCGACGGGCAGCAACAATCCGGGCCGGCTGGCGCACAGCGCGCCATCCACCCGCGCCGACAGCGGCGGCAGGATCGGCGCGGCAACGCCGGGCAGCGCGGCGACCAGCACCGATTGCGGCTTGCGGAACGAAGGTACGGTGTTGAGCAGCAGCGCGGTGCTCGCGTCATGCTGTACGCCGAGTGCCGGAATGAACTGGAGCTGCGCCGACTGGAAGGCGCCGAACAGGCGCACGACGTCGCGGATCACGCCGATATAGGAGCTGTAATAGCCATAGCCCGCCTGGGGCGTCGAACTGAGCTGCAAGGCGATGTCGGCAGGCGTCCCGGCCAGCGTCTGCGCGATCGAGCTGGTCTGCGCATCGGCGAGCACGGCGGCGTTGCTCGATTGCGTCAGGCAGGCGGCGCGCGCATCGGGCTGGCGCAGCAGACAATCGGTATCGAGCTTCACCGCAAGGCTGCGCGCGAGCTGTGGTGAAACGTCGGCCAGCTCCGCCGGATCGCGATGGGTGACGTTGGCGATGAACGTCTCCAGTCGCGCCCGGTCGAGCATCGCCTGATTCAGCTCCTGCGATGCGCGCACGAACGCACCGGGTCGCCCCCGGATCGCCGACGACACGGCATCCAGCGCGCCGCCGGTATCGGGGACCAGCAGCACGATCGCCTGCTCCGCGCCCGCGGGAACGGTCGCGTCGATCGTCGCCTTCTTCGCCTTCCACGGTTCGGCGTCGAACAGCCAGTCTTTGGGCGGCGGATTGGTCGCGCCACGCAGGAAGGCGAGCACCAGCCGGTAGCGTGCGCCCTGTGCCCGCGGCAGATCGACCGCGACGCGGACGCGGTCACCCACCGCCAGATTGGGCACCTGCGACAAAGGGAGCGTGACGCCGCCGTGCGTGACGCTGACCGTCAGCGACGGGCCTGCCAGATCGAACCCCGTCGATTGCGCCCCGGCGTTGCCGACACCCATCGCGGCGAGCGCACAAGCGGCGAACAGGACGCGGGTCCGGCGGGCGAGGGCGGTAGCGGTCACGGCCTCGCCTCTTACTCCCGCGGCGCACCAAGGCAATCGCCACTGGTCGCATTCCGCCATCGTGGCCCGGCAGCGACGGCCTATGCACCGGGACTCCGCTATGGCATCCGTCCGGACCGGAGTGACGAGGGAGGGCCGCATGGACGACGCCACGGGACGGATCGATCGGCGCGCGCTGCTGCTGGGCGCAGGCGCGGCTGCGATGGTGGCCGGCGCGGCATCCGCGGCGCGCGAGCCGTTGCACACGCCGCCCGGCGGTGGCGAACTGCCGCCGGCCTGGGAAGCGGCGGAGCGGATACCCTTGTGGGACGGAGCGCCGCCGGGCGGTCCGTTCGTGGCGCGCAAGGACCTCGACCGGCGCGGCCCCACCTTCGTCACCGGCGTGACGATGCCGGACCTGCACGTCTTCCAGCCCGCCAAGGCGAACGGCCGGGCGTTGCTGGTCATGCCGGGCGGCGCCTACAGCTTCGTATCGATCCGCAACGAGGGCGTCGGCGTGGCGAACGTGTTCGCCAAACTGGGCTATACCGTGTTTGTGCTGACCTATCGCCTGCCGGGCGAGGGCTGGACGCCGCGCGCCGACGTGCCGTTGCAGGATGCCCAGCGTGCGATGCGGCTGATCCGCGCGCGGGCGGCGCGATATGGCGTCGATCCGGCCAAGGTCGCGGTGCTGGGCTTTTCGGCGGGCGGGCACCTCGCCGCCTCGCTGCTGACGGGGTATGACGAGCGCGTCTATGCGCCACGGGACGCGGCGGACCGGGGCAGTGCGCGACCGGATGCCGGCGGGCTGCTCTATCCGGTGATCGCCGCCGCGCCGCCGCTCACCCACCCGCTGTCCGCGCAATTGCTACTGGGGCCGAACCCGGATGCGGCATTGGTGGCGCGGCGTTCGCCCGCCCAGCATGTCACCGCGACGACCCCGCCGACCTTCCTTGCCCATTCCATGGATGACGGCGCGGTGCCGTGGCAGAATAGCGAGCTGTTCCTCACCGCGCTGAAGGCCGCGAAGGTGAAGGCGGAGGCGCATTTCTTCGAAGAGGGTGGCCACGGATACGGCATCGGCCCCGACAACGCGCCCGCCGGCCTGTGGCCGCAGCTGTTCGCGCGCTGGCTCGACCGGACGCTGGGGTAACGCGCTCTCGACATCGCCGCCTGCGCAGTCGATGGGGCGGGGATGGAGCAGGATCAGCGTGAGCCGGGCCGCGTCGGCCGATGGCGCCTTGCGGGCTTCGCGGCCGGCGACTTCGCCTTCAACCTCTATTGGCAGAGCGCCATGCTCTACCTGCTGTTCTATTACACCGACGCGCTCGGCATCGGGGTGGAGGCGGCGGCGGCGATCTATTTCGCCGCGTCGGTGTGGGACGGGATCGTCAGTTTTGCGGTCGGCGCGCTGGTCGATCGGCACGCCGCACCCGGCCGCTATCGGCTGGCGCTGGTCGGGGGCGCGGTGCCGCTGGGGCTCGCGTTCGTCGCCGCCTATGCGCCGCCGCCGGTGACGGGCGTGGCGGCGACGGTGTTCGTCGTCGTCGGCCATCTGCTGTTCCGCACCGCCTACGCCTGCGTCAACATCCCCTATCTCGCCATGTCGGCGCGGGTGAGTGGCGACGATCGCGACCGCTCGTTCGTCGCGGGATTGCGCATGCTGGCGGGCACGCTCGCCGCGGTGGTGGTGGCGATTGGAACGGTGCCGCTGGGCGGCGCGCTGATGCAGGTGGGGGAGGGGCCGCGCGCCTTCCTGGGCGCGGCGTGGCTGTTTGCCGGGATCGCCAGCCTCGTGCTGGTTGGCGTCGGCTGGACGTTCCGCGATGCGATCGCGGCGCAGGACGGGCCGGTAGGGCCGGTGCCCTCGATCGGCACCTCGCTGTTGCTGGCGGCGCGCAACCTGGCATTCGTGACGCTGGCGGGGGCGATGATGGCGATGATCGTCGCGACCACCGTGCTCAACAAATCGGTGCTCTATTATTTCAAATATGCGGTGGGCGACGAGGGCGCGGGGCAGCTGGCGCTGGCGTCGATGATGGCGGTGAGCGCGGTGGCGGTGCCGGCGTGGATGGCGGTGGCGCGCGGCATCGGCGTGCGGCGGCTGTGGTTCGTTGCGGTCGGCCTGTGTGCTGTCGGCCTGATCGTCTTCGCGCTGGCCGATGTCACCCGGGCGGGCACGGCGCAGCTGTTCCTGATCGCGATGCAGGCAGCGACGGTCGGCCTGCACTTCGCCTTCTGGGCGATGCTGCCCGATGCGGTCGACCATGGTCAGCGCACCACCGGCGTGCGGGTCGAGGGCACGCTGTTCGGCCTCGCCGCGCTGTTGCAGCGGGTTGCGATCGGCCTGGCGACGGTGGTGATCGGCCAGGCGTTCGGGCAGGCGGGCTATGTCGCCAATGTGGCGCAGACGCCCGAGATGCTGGCGACCATGCGGACGACGATCGCGCTGATCCCGCTGGGCTGCTTCGCGCTGTCCGCGCTGGTAATGGCGTTCAACCCGATCCGCCCGCGTCGGTAGGCATAGAGCCGGACGGCATGACGGAGACCCGTTCGTGCTGAGCCTGTCGAAGCACAGGCGCCCGCAAGGACGGACCTTGCAAGGGGCGCCCCGCCCTTCGACAGGCTCAGGGCGAACGGTGCGGTGGGATCAACGCCCTGTCATCGCGCTATGGGCATTCAGCGCACCAGATCGAACGTCCCGTGGACGCCGTCGGCCTGGGCGGACGGCGCGATCCAGACGTCGAACGTGCCCGGCTCGACCGTCGGCGCCAGATCCTTGCCCAGGAATTCCAACTGCGCGCGGGTGAGCGTGAACGTCACCGTCTCGCTCTGGCCGGGCTTTAGCGCAACCTTGCGGAACGCCTTCATCTCGCGCACCGGCCGCGTGATGCTGGCGACACGGTCGTGGATATACAGCTGTACCAGTTCCTCGCACGCGCGCTTGCCCGTGTTGGTCACCGTGGCCGACACGGTGATCTTGCCATCCCATGGCAGCGTCGCTGGCACGACGGGCGCGTCGTAGCTGACCGCGCCATAGGTCAGGCCGTGGCCGAACGGATAGAGCGCGGCATTGGGCGCGGTGCGCCATTGCGCCTTGTACGGCTGGCGCGGGCCGGCGGGGGCGGGGCGGCCGGTCGCCTTGTGCGCGTAATAATAAGGCTCCTGCCCGCTTTCATACGGGAAGCTCAGCGGCAGGCGGCCCGAGGGCCCGACCTTGCCGAACAGCACGTCGGCGATGGCATTGCCGGTTTCCGACCCGAGGAACCAGGTGACGAGGATCGCGGGTGCGTCCTTCACCGCGCCTTCCAGCGCGAGGCCGCGGCCGTTCTTCAACAGGACGACGATCGGCTTCCCCGTTTTCGCCACCGCTTCGGCGAGCGCCATCTGCGGCGCGGGCACGGTGATCGACGTGCGCGACTGCGCCTCGCCCGACATATTCTCGCTCTCGCCGATCGCGAGCACGACGACATCCGCGGCCTGCGCCGCCGCGACCGCCGCGTCGATGCCACCGGCAAGCGACTCCTCGACGTTCGACCCCTGCGTCACCGTGACATTGGCGACGCCCGCATTGCGCAGGCCGGTGGCGAGGTCGATCGCCTGCTTGTTGTCGCCATAGACGACCCATGGGCCGTTGAGGTCGTGCTGGCCGCTGGCGAAGGGGCCGATCAGCGCGATCTTGCGGGCGGGGTCGAGCGGCAGCAGGTCGCCGTCGTTCTTCAGCAGCACCATCGATTTCTGCGCCGCCTCGCGCGACAGTGCGATCGCCGCCTTGGTCCGCGACCGCGCCACTTCGCGCTTGCGGTCGATGCGGCGGAAGGGGTCGTCGAACAGGCCGAGCATCTGCTTGACCGCGAGCACGCGCCGCACCGAGCGGTCGAGCACCTCCTGCGGCACCACGCCTTCACGCACCAGACTGGGGAGGTATTGTGCGTAATAGTTCGACTGCATGCTCATATCGACGCCCGCCAGGAAGGCGATGCGCGTGGCGTCCTTGCCGTCCTTGGCGAAGCCCGCGGCGATCATCTCTTCGTCGCCGGTGTAATCGGACACGATGATGCCCGGGAACTTCCACTCGTCGCGCAGCACCTGCTTCATCAGCCAGGGGTTGCCGGTGGACGGGATGCCGTCGATCTCGTTGAACGAGGCCATGCCGCTCATCGCGCCGGCATCGAAGCCGGCCTTGTATGGCGGCAGATAGACTTCGCGCAGCGTCCGTTCGGACAGGTCGACGATATTATAGTCGAGGCCGCTTTCCGCCGCGCCATAAGCGGCGAAATGCTTGACGCAGGCCATGACGGCATCGTTCGCGTCGAGGCTCTTGCCCTGGAAGCCCTTCACGCGCGCCGCGGCAAACAGGTTGCCGAGCAGCACATCCTCGCCCGCGCCCTCCATCGTGCGGCCCCAGCGCTGGTCGCGTGCGATGTCGACCATCGGGAAGAAGGTCCAGTCGATGCCGGCCGCCGCCGCCTCGAACGCCGCCATGCGCGCGGTGCGCATCGCCAGATCGGGATCGAAGCTGGCGGCTTCGGCGACCGGCACGGGGAAGATCGTGCGGTGGCCGTGGATGACATCGGCGGCGAAGATCAGCGGGACCTTCAGGCGCGAATCGCGCATGACCGCGCTCTGCATCCGCCGCGCCATTTCCGCGCCGTTGCCGTTGAACACGCCGGTCAGCTTGCCCGCGACCGCGTCGGCGACCTGGCCGTCGAAGCTCGGCCCGTTCGACGGTGGGTTGAGGCCGGTGGCGACGCCACCGCTCCACGCCGCGGCGTTGAGCTGCAGCTGTCCCGCCTTTTCCTCCAGCGTCATGGCCGCCAGGATCGCCTCGACCCGCGGCGGCAATGCGACGCCGTCCGCCTCCGCCAGTAGCGCGCGCGCCGGGCTGGCCGCCCAGGCGGCGACCGCGCCCGCGCCGAGCAGCGCCGCGCGGCGCGAAATGGTATGATCCGTCATGTTCCAGCCTCTCCCCTGATCTGCTATCGTCCAGCGTCCGCGCTTGCACGGATGCTTCCGGCTTTTCGCGTTGACCGTTGCCTGTAACCGGTTACACAGGCCGGGCGTGCGGTACAAGACGTGTCGGTTCACGCGCGGATGATCGTTCGCGGCCAGCGGACGGCAGGGGGAGGACAAGGGTTGAAGTCGGCATCGGCCACGATCCGCGACGTCGCGCAAGTCGCTGAAGTATCGGTCGCTTCTGTCTCACGTGCGTTGAATGGCCATAGCAGTGTCCATCCCGACACGCGCGCCCGCGTGCTCGCGGCGGCCAAGGCGCTGGGCTATGTGCCGCACGCCGGCGCGCGCAGCCTGTCGCTGGCGCGCAGCCATGCGATCGGCGTGGTGCTGCCCGACCTGCACGGCGAGTTCTTTTCCGAAATCGTGCGCGGCATGGATCGTGAGGTCGGCGCGCGCGGCTATCACCTGCTGCTGTCCAACATGCACGCCGATGCCGAGCTGGCGGCGCAGGCAATGCGATCGATGCGCGGGCGCGTCGACGGGCTGATCGTCATGGCGCCGCAGCTGGATGCGGAGGGCTTGCGCGAGGCGCTGCCGGGCGGCGTGCCGGCGGTACTGGTCAATTCGCTCGACGGGGCAGGGCGCGCCGGCTTTCGCATCGCCAATGCCGAAGGGATCGCGACGGTCGTCGCGCACCTCGCCGCGACCGGGCGGCGGCGGCTGGTCCATGTCGGCGGGCCTGCGGGCAATATCGACGCGCGCGAACGCTGCGAGGGATTCCTCACCGCGATGGCGCATCACGCGCCCGACATCGAACCGGTGGTGATCGAGGGCGACTTCCGCGAGGATTCGGGCGCGGCGGCGGTTGCGATGCTGCGCGCGCGCGGCGTCGCGTTCGATGGCATCGTCGCGGCCAACGACATGATGGCGCTGGGCGTGCTCGCGGCCTTGCGCGAACAGGGCCTGTCAGTACCGGGCGACGTCGCGGTCACCGGTTTCGACGACATTCCGCTCGCACGGTATCTCGGCCTCACCACGATGCGCGTGCCGCTCGCCGAAATGGGCGCGCGGGCCGTCGCGCGGCTGATCGACGCGCTACAGGGCGGCACGCTGACCCCCGACACGCAGGTCGTCGCCACCGATCTCGTCATCCGCACCACCACGGAAGCCCTTACGTCATGACCCTGTCTCTCGATCGCCGTGCGCTGCTGCGCCATGCGCCGCTTGCCGCCGCCGCGAGTGCGCTGCCCCGCCACGCGCTGGCCGCCCCTGCCGCAACCACGCTGCCGGCATGGTTCGGCGACCTCGAACAGCGCACCTTCCGCTATTTCTGGGACCTCGCCAATCGCAAGAACGGGCTGGTGCCCGACCGCTGGCCGACGCCGTCCTTCGCCAGCATCGCCGCGGTCGGCTTCGCGCTGACCGCCTATCCGATCGGGGTGGAACGCGGCTGGATCACGCGCAAAGAAGCCCGCGACCTGACACTGACGACGCTGCGCTTCTTCGCGACCGCGCCGCAGGGCGATGCGCCGACCGGCATGACCGGGCACAAGGGCTTCTTCTACCACTTCCTCGATATGGAAACCGGGCAGCGCTATCGCGACACAGAGCTGTCCAGCGTCGACACGACATTGCTGTTCCTCGGCATCCTGTTCGCCGGTGCCTGGTACGATCAGGTCGATCCGGTGGAGGCGGAGATCCGCCGGCTCGCGGAAACGATCACCGATCGCGCCGACTGGCCGTGGTTCACCAACGCGCGCGGCACCGTGTCGATGGGCTGGCATCCCGGCAAGGGCTTCATCGAGCGCGCGTGGGATGGGTATAACGAGGGGATGATGGTCTATGTCGTCGGCCTCGGCAGCCGCGGCCGGTCACTCGCCGACGGGGCGTGGGACGCCTGGGCGCAGACCTATCCCGCCTTCTGGCGCGGGCAGGGGGACACGCGGCACCTCGCCTTCGCGCCGCTGTTCGGCCATCAATACAGCCAGATGTGGATCGACTTCCGTGGCATCCGCGATGCGACGATGCGGCAGGCCGGCTTCGATTATTTCGACAACAGCCGCCGCGCGACCTATGCCAATCGCGCCTATTGCATCGCCAATCCGATGCACTGGGACGGCTATTCGCGCGACATCTGGGGCCTGACTGCTTGTGACGGCCCCGGCAATTTCCAGCTGCCGTTCAAGGGGCGGACCGCGGAGTTCTTCGGCTATGCCGCGCGCGGACCGCTCGGCCAGCCCGACGAGCGCGACGACGGCACGATCGCGCCGACCGCGGCGCTGGGCAGCCTCGCCTTCGCGCCCGAGATTTGCATACCCGCGGCGAACGCGATGCAGCGCTGGCCGCACCTGTACGGCAAATACGGCTTCCTCGACAGCTTCAACCCCTCGTTCCGCTATCCCGACGTCAAGCTGGAGACGGGATCGGTCGACCCCAAGAGTGGCTGGGTGGCGCGCGATTACCTGGGCATCGACCAGGGCGCGATCGCTGGCGCTATCGCGAACACCCGCGACGAGGGTGTTTGGCGCGTCATGCGCCGATCGCCCGCGATCCGCCGCGGCTTGCAGCGCGCGGGCTTCACCGGGGGATGGCTCGGGTGAGATAAGCCCGCCTGTCATCTCCGCCTGCGCGGGGATGACGGCTATTGGGACGTACTATGTTGAGCGAGCCTTCGATGACCGACGCCCATCCCAATCCCCCGCTCAAGACGATCACGATCGTCGGCGGCGGCACCGCCGGCTGGATGGCTGCGGCCCTGCTGTCTCGCCTGACGCTGGGCGCCTACACGATCCGCCTGATCGAATCGGAAGAGATCGGCACGATCGGCGTCGGCGAAGCGACCATCCCGGCGATCCGCACCTTCAACGGCCTTGCCGGCATCGACGAGTTCGAAATGGTCCGCGCGACGCAGGCGACGTTCAAGCTCGGCATCGAATTCCGCAACTGGGGCGCGCCCGGCGACAGCTACATCCACGGCTTCGGCAAGATCGGGCAGGATCTGTACTGGCTGCACTGCCATCAATTCTGGCTGAAGGAGCGCGCGGCAGGGCGGGCGAAGCACCTCGACCATTATGCGCTCAACACGCTGGCGGCGCGGATGAACCGCTTCGCGATGCCCGACCCCAGCAATCCGCAATCGCCGATCGCCGACATCGATTACGCCTATCATTTCGATGCCTCGCTGTTCGCGCGCTTCCTGCGCGGCCGGGCAGAGGCGGCGGGCGTCGAGCGGATCGAAGGGCGCATCGTCGCCGCCAACCGCCGTGGCAGTGACGGCTTCCTCGACCATGTCGTGCTCGCCGATGGCCGCACGGTGGATGGCGACCTGTTCGTCGACTGCTCCGGCATGCGCGGTCTGCTGATCGGCGACGCGATGGGCGTGGGCTATGAGGACTGGAGCGAGTGGCTGCTGTGCGACCGAGCCCTCGCGGTGCCGAGCGCGCGCGGGACGGGGCCACTCACGCCGTACACGCGCGCGACCGCGCACGGGGCGGGCTGGCAGTGGCGCATCCCGTTGCAGCATCGCACCGGCAACGGCCATGTCTACGCCAGCCGCTTCGTGTCGGACGAGGCGGCGGCGACGACGCTGCTGGAACATCTCGACACGCCCGCGCTCGGTGATCCGCGCCCCGTCCGCTTCCGCCCCGGCAAGCGCCACCGCGCATGGGAGAAGAACGTCGTCGCGCTGGGTCTGGCCGGCGGCTTCCTCGAGCCGCTCGAGTCGACCAGCATTCACCTGATCCAGACCGGCATCCTGCGGCTGATCGCGCTGTTCCCCGGGCGCGGCTTCAACGCCGCCGACACCGACGAATACAACCGCCAGACCGATTTCGAATATCGCGACGTGCGCGACTTCATCATCGCGCATTACAAGGTGACGGCGCGCGAGGACACGGAGTTCTGGCGCTATCTGAAGCACATGGCCGTGCCCGACAGCCTGACCGAACGGCTGGAGCTGTTCCGATCCTCGGGCCGGTTCTTCATGCATGCGAAGGCCGAACTGTTCCGCGAGGAAAGCTGGGTACAGGTGCTGCTGGGCCAGGGGTTGCCGGCGCATCACGACCCGATGGTCGACATGATTCCCGCCGAACAAACCACCGCTTTCCTGAAGGATGTCGAGGACGTGGTCGCCGATGTCGCCGCCGGCCTGCCGACGCACGAAGCCTTCATCGCGCGCCACTGCCAGGCGCCGAAAGTCGGCTGAGCGGCTCCCCGCGCCACCGACTGTGACACGCAAGCAACAATCCGGCGGATAATGAACCGATCCTGACCGGCGCGGCAGGCAGGCGGTTGTAACCGGTTACGCGGGCGAGTAACCGGTTCCATACGCCCTCCGCGATCCGTGGAGCCGTCGCGCGTCGGCGGTTTCCACGGGAGCAAAAACGGGGCGATGGGACCGACGTGGAGGGGTTTGAAATGGCATCCAGGATTCATCGTGCGCGCTTCGGGCGCGGCATTTCGGCAGCGGCCCTCGCCGCGACGCTGGTCATCAGCGCGCCGGCGATGGCGCAGATCAACTCGACGCTGCGCGGCCGCGTGACCGGTGCGCAGGCAGGCGCGACCGTTACTGCGACCGACGTGAATACCGGCCAGCGCATCAGCGGCCGCGTCAATGCCGACGGCAGCTACACCATCGCGGGCTTGCGCCCGGGCACCTATCGCGTCGAGGCGACCGGTCTGCCTGCCGAGCAGCTGGTCATTCCGGTCGGTCAGGTCGTAACCTTCGACATCGGTGCGGCGGCGCCTGTGGCAGATACCGCCGGCACGGACGCAGGCACGGGCACCGACATCGTCGTCACGGGTCGCCGTGGGCAGGAAGTCCGCTCGGCGATCGTGTCGACCAATGTGTCGACGCAGCAGATCGACAGCCTGCCGCAGAACGATCGCAACTTCCTGAACTTCGCCGCGCTCGCGCCGGGCGTCGCGATCTCGACCTCGCCGGGCAGCCGCCAGGTGCAGGCCGGTGCGGTCAGTGCCGACAACATCAACGTCTTCATCGACGGCCTCAGCCAGAAGAACGCCGTCAATCACGGCGGCGTCGCGGGCCAGAACTTCAGTCGCGGCAACCCCTTCCCGCAGCTTGCCGTGCAGGAATTCCGCGTCGATACGCAGAACTTCAAGGCGGAATACGAACAGGCCGGATCCGCCATCATCAGCGCGGTGACGAAAACCGGCGGCACCAGCTTCCACGGCGATATCTTCGGCGAATGGCAGCCCAAGGCCTTCATCGGCATTCCGTATTTCGATCGGCCCGGCAAGACGAACAACCGCGAGGGCCGCCCGAAGGCGGATTACGATCGCAAGCAGTACGGCGCCGATCTGGGCGGTCCGATCATCAAGGACGTGCTGCACTTCTACGGCGCGTTCGAGGCGACCGATCAGAAGCTGCCGTCGAATGCAATCAACCTGCTGACGACCCGCAACGTTAACGGCGTCGCGGTGCCGAACGTGCCGCAGGCGATCGCCAGCCAGTTCAACGGTAGTTATCCGCAGAGCTTCAAGCAGCGCCTGTATTTCGGCAAGCTGACGCTGTTCGCGGGCGAAAAGGACACGATCAACGCTAGTGCGTTCCTGCGCCGCGAGAGCAATCTGGCTGACTTCCAGGGAACGTCGGTCCCGTCGCATGGCCGGTTCCTGACCAGCAATAACGACACGTACCAGCTGGAATGGACCCACCGCAGCGAGGGCTTCCTCAACGAGTTCACCGGCGCGTACCAGAAGGTGTTCAACGGTACCCCGCGGGTCAGCAACGGGCCTGAGATCATTCTGTCGCAGGGACCGGCATCGGGTCCGGTCGGCGTCGGTGCGTCGCTCGATACGCAGGCGGAACTGGGCGCCGCCTCGTTCCAACAGTTCGACGATCAGAAGAGCTGGACGATCAAGGACAACGTCACCTTCTTCGGTGAGAAGCACATCGTGAAGGCAGGCGTGCGCCTGTCGTTCAACAAGTACGGCCGCTCGGAGGACTTCCGCAGCAACGGCACCTTCTTCTTCGCTGCGCCGTCCTACACCACTTTCGACGCATCGACTCCCATCGCGGCTTCGGTGACGACGGTGCCGGTGCGTGCCGCGACAGCGAACAATACGCAGGTGGGCCTGTTCCTGCAGGACGATTGGTCGCCCGACGAGCATTGGACGATCAATGCCGGTATCCGCTGGGATTACGAGAGCAACGCGAAGAACGAGAATTTCGTAACCCCCGCGCGTATCGCGACTGCGCTGCGTAACTATCAAGGCTGGAAGGCCGCGGGGATTAACCCCGAGGACTATATCTCGACCGGCAACAACCGTAAGCCCTACTGGAAGGCGTTCCAGCCGCGCCTCGGCGTGTCGTACGACGTGTACGGCGATCGCGACACGATCCTGTTCGCTGGCGCCGGGCGCTATTACGATCGTCCGCTGTTCATCACGGCGGGCATCGAAACGGTGAAGGCGATCTACCAGTCGGCGCCGACGGTGTATTTCTGCGATGGCGCCGGCCAGCCGACCTGTGCGCAGGCGCGCGCATCCAACGGCGGCGTGCTGCCGAACAACTACCTCGCCTACAATGCGTCGCTGAAGACGGTCGATGGCCTGCGCTCGGCGGTGACCGCATCGGGGTTGGGTGGTGACGTCTGGCTGCTCAACAACGACACCAAGCTGCCCTATTCGGACCAGTTCAACTTCGGCGTGCGCAAGCGCTTCGGCGGCATCCAAACGGCGGTGACGTTCAGCCACGTCCGCAGCCACAACATCTTCAAGTTCGTGCGCGGCAACCGCCTGCCCAACGGTCAATACACCACGCAGGGCGACCAGTGGATCGAGGACAACTTCCCAGAGTCGGGCCAGTTGCCGGGCTATTCGGGCAAGCTGAACATCGGCTCGAACGACGGCAAGGCCTATTACACTGCGATCTACTTCACTGCGGAAAAGCCGTTCGTGACCGGGTCGAGGTGGGGCTTCACCTCGACGCTGACGCTGCAGCGCGCACGCTCGAACGTGCCGCAGGAACTGCAGGGTGACGAACTGTACAACGCACCGCGCTTCGGTGCCTATGGCATGAACTATGTCGCGGGCGTCGAAAAGTGGCGCTTCGTCGGCACCGGCATCGCGCGCGGTCCGTGGGATACGAAGGTCTCGCTGACCGGCACGTTCAGCTCGGGTCCGTCGTTCGGCAACGTCATCTTCCGCTCCAACCCGCCCGAAAACGCCTGCTGCTACGGTAACTTCGGTGGCGTCTTCTGGCCGGGTGAGGTCGTCGGTTACGGCAGTGTCGATGCCCGCATTTCGAAGACGTTCAACTTGCCTTGGGGCCGCGGGCTGGAAGTCAGCTTCGCTGCGTTCAACCTGTTCGACTCGATCAACCGCAACTATTCGGCTTGGGGCGCCGGATCGGGCACCAACCCGATCAAGAAGAATGACGGCGACGGCACGACGGGTGTCCCGCGGTCGTTCCAGGTCGGTGCGAAGTTCAGCTTCTGATCCGACGGGGGCGGGGGTCGTGACGATCCCCGCGTCTGCCTGCGTGTCCGCGGCGTTCGCATGACGCCGCGGCTGATCCGGGTCGGGGCTAGTGACAGTCCCGTCGTCGTGGTCGACGATGTCGTCGGCGATGTCGGCCGGATCGTCGATCTGGCCGCGGCACTGGCGCCGTTTCCGGCGGTGGCGGGCAGCTATTATCCCGGCGTGCGGCGGGTGCTGACGCCGGCGGACGGCGCGGCGCATGATTATGCGACCGCGCTGCTCCAGACGCTGGCGCCCTTCATCGGCGGGGCGTTCGACGTCGAGGGCTTCGACTGGATCGAGGGTAGCTTCTCGATGGTCACGGCGCCGCCCGCCACGCTGTCACCGGCGCAACGCGCGCCGCATTTCGATGCGGTCGATCCCGGCTATCTCGCCGTGCTCCACTATCTGTCCGATACGTCGGGCAGCGGCACCGCCTTCTATCGCCAGCGCAGCACCGGGATCGAACGGGTCGATGCCAGAAACCGCGACGCCTTCGTCGCGGCCGCCCGCCGCGATAGCGCTCTGCTGTCAGGCTATACCAATGCCAGCAACGCCGCGTTCGACCAGATCGGCGCGGTCGCGGCGAAGCGGGACCGTGTCGTCCTCTATCAGGGTTGCCTGCTCCATTCGGGCATCATCCCCGCCGACATGCCGCTGTCCGCCGACCCGCGCGTCGGGCGGCTGACCACCAACCTCTTCGTACAGGCGCACCGATGACCCTGCTGCTCTCGATCCTGGCGGCCGCGACGCCGCAGACCTACGCCAATCCGGTCGACATCGACTATCGCTACAATTTCGAGCAGGTGAACGAGGGCGTGTCGTATCGCACCGGCGCCGATCCCGTCATCGTGCCGTTCAAGGGCGCCTATTATCTGTTCCTGACGCTCGCCGACGGATATTGGCGATCGACCGACCTCCTCACGTGGCACTTCATCACGCCAAGCCGCTGGCCGGCCGAAGGGATCGTCGCGCCCGCCGTCACGTCGGACGGCCAGCGTTTGCTCATCATGCCGTCGATGACGACGCAGGGCACGATCTACAGCACCGAAGACCCGGCGAGCGGTAAAATCGACTATTTCGTCCGCCGCATGCCGCCGCTGCCCGGCGCGGTAAAGTCGGGGCTGGAGGATACGATCAAGCCGGGGCAGGTGCCGCCGGGCCCGTGGGACCCCGACCTGTTCCAGGACGACGACAAGCGCTGGTATCTCTATTGGAACTCGTCGAACGTCTTTCCGATCTACGGCGCGCCGGTCCACTTCGCCGATGGCAAGATGACCTATGGCACGCCTCGCGCATCGTTCATCCTGCTCGATCCCGATCATCACGGCTGGGAACGGTTCGGTCAGGATCATAGCGGCACGTTACCGAACGGCACGCCGATCAAGCCCTTCATGGAGGGGGCTTGGATGACGAAGGTCGGCGGCCGCTACTATCTGCAATATGGCGCGCCCGGCACCGAGTATAACGCCTATGCCACGGGCACCTATGTCGGCACGTCGCCGATGGGGCCGTTCACCTACGCCGCCTACAACCCCGTCGGCTACAAGCCCGGCGGGTTCGTGCAGGGGGCAGGGCACGGCAATACGTTCCAGGATCTGAACGGCAATTGGTGGAATACCGGTACGCCGTGGATCGGCTACAATTGGACGTTCGAGCGGCGGATCGGGATGTGGCCGACGGTGTTCGACGCGGACGGGCAGATGCGCGTGTCGACGCGCTTCGGCGACTTTCCGCAGCGCATGCCGACGCGCCGCTTCAGCGACCCGGATTCGCTGTTCACCGGCTGGATGCTGCTGTCTTATCGCAAGCCGGCGACGGCGAGCGCGAGCGTTCCCGGCTTCGCGCCGGACCAGGCGACCGACGAAAACCCGCGCACCTTCTGGCTGTCGCCCAGCGAGGCACCGGGTGCGACGCTGACGATCGATCTGGGCGGGCCGAAGACGGTGCGTGCGGTGCAGGTCAACTTTGCCGATTACAAAGCGGGCCGCTTTGGCGATGCGCCGGATATCTATACCGAGTTTCGACTGGAACAGTCGCTTGACGGCCGGACGTGGCGGCCGCTCGCCACGACCGACGGGCCGCGTCGCGATCGGCCCAACACCTATATCGAAATGCCGCAGCCAGCGCGCACCCGCTACGTCCGCTACGTTCACGGCCATATCGGGGGCGCGCACCTCGCGATCAGCGACCTGCGCGTGTTCGGCAATGCCGATGGCCCGCCGCCGGGCGCGCCAGAGCTGCTTGCGGCGACGCGCGCGGCGGACACGCGTGATGCGACGATCCGCTGGCGGCGCGTGCCGGGCGCCGTCGGCTATAATGTGCGCTGGGGCATCCGCCCCGATCGTCTGGCACTGACCTACCAAGTGTTCGCCGACCGGGTCGCGCGTGGCGAGGCGGCAACGTTGCCGCTGCGCGCGCTGACCGTCGGCCAGCGCTATTATGTTGCGGTGGAGGCGTTCGACGAGCGCGGCGTGTCGCGGCTCAGTCGCGTGGTGGCGATGTAGCCGCGTCCGCGAGCCGCTCGGTCAATTCCATCCAGTTGCGCGCGGCATCGCGATCGGCGGCGTCGGGAAAGACGATGTCGAGGGACGGTGCCGCGCCCAGCATGTGCAGCAATGTCCACAAGGCGAACCGTCGCGCGCGATCGGTTTCGAGGCCGAGATCGACCTGCATCCGCTCGATCCCGGCGTCATAGGCCGCCGGCGGCACGGCACCGAGGTCGGCGGTGCCGAAATAGCGGCGCATCTGGTCATCGAGGTCCATCCCGCCCCCTAACGCGGGACGACCCCCGATGCCATCAGCGCAGCGTGTCCTTGGCGGGCAACGTATAGGGGACGAAATCGCCCAGCGAGACGAAGCCGCGCGGGAATTGCGAGGCACGGTCGACCAGGCGGACCGTGTCGATGCTGCACAATTGCGATCCGATGGTGTTGGTCACCAGAATGTCGTCGTCGCGCAGCGACGGCGCACCCGATCGCGGTTCGTTGAGGTAGAGGCGTCCGCCGACGCGATACAGGATCGCCTTGCCGTCGATGATGCGGGTCGAGGTGACGCTGGCGAGATTGATGCAGCTCGTCGGCTTGCCGGCGACGCGTCCGGCAAGCGCGGTCTGCAATTGCTCGTCCGGCGTGGGTTGCGGCTTGGCGGCGGAGGCCGCGGCGGTGGTCAGCGCCAGGGCGACGCCGACGAGGAGCAGGGGCTTTTTCATGCTTCTTACCCTATCACGAACAGGCTGAACCGAGCCTGACCGGCGACGAGTCGTGCGGGGATCGGGTAATGGGCGGTCCGGCGTCGATGGGTGTTCACAGGGCGCCCGCTTTGCAGTGGGTCGATATTGGTCTAGTGTAAAAAGAAGGTGGTGACGCAATGACCCGACATTCGGGGTGGTGCGTTACCCGATGTAGAATGAGCTACTACTCCATGGCGGACGCCGATCAGGTCCCTAACCGCGCCACCGGACAGGATTTCCTGACCGGCGGAGGGGCGTGCGGCGCGCTGATTGGAGAGCGTGACTGGTCGGCGACGCCGCTGGGGCCGATCGGCGACTGGCCGCAAAGCCTGCGCACGGCGACGGCATTGCTGCTCCGCTCGCCGGTGCCGATCGTGATGCTGTGGGGCGAAGACGGCGTCATGCTGTACAACGACGCCTATTCGGTCTTTGCCGGCGGCCGGCATCCGCAGCTGCTGGGATCGAAGGTTCGCGAGGGCTGGCCCGAGGTCGCCGACTTTAACGACAATGTGATGCGCGTCTGCCTGTCGGGCGGAACGCTGCATTATCATGACCAGAAGCTGACGCTCTATCGGCACGGTTCGCCCGAGCGCGTGTGGATGGACCTCGATTATTCGCCGGTGCTCGACGAAAGCGGCACGCCGGGCGGCGTCATATGCGTTCTGGCGGAAACGACCGAACGCGTCGCGGCCCAGCGGCGTACCGCCTTTCTGCTGTCCTTGTCCGATGCACTGCGCGGGCTGAGCACGCGGGAAGCGATCAATGCGCTCGCCTCCGAACGGCTGGCCGAATGGCTGGACGCCGATCGCACCTTCTACGCCGAAATCGCCGATAGCGGCTGGATGACGGTGCCCCGCGATCACTGTCGGGGCGTGCCCTCGATCGCCGGCCTGCATTCGCTCGAATCCTTCGGGCCGGACCTGCTGAAGGCCTATCGCTCGGGGCAGCCGATCGTCGCCTGCGACATTCCCGGCGACGAGCGGCTGAGCCTGGATGCGCGCGCGGGGCTGGCGGAGCGCCGGGTCGCCGCCTTCATCGACGTCGTGGTGTTCGACGAGACCGAATATGTCGGCGTGCTGGCCGCGCAGTCGGCGACGCCGCGCGTCTGGACGGCGGCGGAGATCGCGCTGGTCCAGGACGTCGCCGAACGCGTCAAGACCGCGATCGAGCGGGCCCGCGCCGAGGAGGGGCTGCGCCAGCTCAACGAAACGCTGGAGGAACAGGTCGCCGCGCGCGTCGCCGAGCGCGACCGGTTGTGGACGCTGTCGCAGGATATGCTGGCGCGCGCCGATTATGTGGGGATGATGTCCGCCGTCAGCCCGGCCTGGACGCAGGTGTTGGGGTGGAGCGAAGCGGAGCTGCTCAGCCGTAGCTACATCAGCATCATGAACCCCGAGGATGTGGCGCACACGACGGCCGCGATCGCCGACATGGCGCAAACGCGTCGCCCGGCCCGGTTCGAAAATCGGATCGCCACGCGCGACGGGGGTTGGAAGCATATCGAGTGGACCGTCTCGCCCGAAGCGGACGGCGTGAATTTCGTCGCGATCGGCCGTGATCTCAGCGATGCCAAGGCGCGCGAGGCGGATCTGGAAACCGCGCGCGAGGCGTTGCGGCAGAGCCAGAAAATGGAGGCGATGGGCAGCCTGACCGGCGGCGTCGCCCACGATTTCAACAATCTGCTCACCCCGATCATCGGTTCGCTCGACCTGCTGGTGCGCAAGGGCGTCGGCACCGAACGCGAACAGCGGCTGATCGAAGGCGCGCTGCAATCGGCGGAGCGCGCGAAGACGCTCGTACAGCGCCTGCTCGCCTTCGCGCGGCGCCAGCCGTTGCAGGTGACCGCGATCGATGTCGAGCGCGTGGTCGAGAATATGGCGGGTCTGATGGCGGCAACGCTGGGCCCGATGATCGACGTGCGGGTCGACCTGTCCGATCTGCCGCCCGCCCGCGCCGATCTCAATCAGCTGGAAATGGCGCTGCTCAACCTGGCGGTCAACGCGCGCGACGCCATGCCCGACGGCGGCGAACTCAGGATCAGCGCACGGCGCGAAAGCGTGGCGGCGCTCGACGATCGGGCCCTGCCGCGCGGCCATTACGTGCGGCTGAGCGTCAGCGATACCGGCGTCGGCATGGATGCCGATACGCTGCGCCGCGCGATCGAGCCGTTCTTTTCCACCAAGGGCGTCGGCAAGGGCACCGGGCTGGGATTGTCGATGGTGCATGGCCTTGCCGCGCAGCTCGGTGGCGGGTTGACGATCGAGAGTGCGCCGGGCGCGGGCACGACGATCAGCCTGTGGCTGCCGATCAGCGCGACCGCGGCGCTCGACGACGAACCGCCAATCGAGGTGACGCACGTCGTCAAGCGCCTCGGCATCGCGCTGCTGATCGACGACGAGGACTTGGTGCGGATGAGCACCGCCGACATGCTCGCCGATCTCGGCTACGACGTGGTCGAGGCGTCATCGGCTGAAGAGGGGCTGCGGCTGATCCACAACGGGCTGGAGCCGGCGGTGCTGGTGTCGGACCATCTGATGCCCGGGATGAGCGGCGCCCAGCTGGCGCGCGAGATCCGCCGGTTGCGGCCCGGCCTGCCCGTGCTGATCGTGTCGGGCTATGCCGAGGAAGAGGGGATCGACCCCGACATCCCGCGTCTGACCAAGCCGTTCCGCAATGCCGAGCTTGCCGCCAGCCTGGCGTCGGCCCCGGCGTCCGTCGTGCTGCCGGCCACCGCCGCCTGAGCCACGCGCCATGGCGAAGCGCAAGCGGCTGCTGACCGCCACTCTGTCCGACGGCTATGTGAAGACGATCGGGCCGACCGCCGCGCCCTTCACCCATTATTGGCGGATCGTTGCGGTGACCGAGGCGGGCGGCACCGAGGTGTTCTGGGGCCATAGCAATTCGCTGCGCGAGGCAAACGGCAAGCGCGCCGCCACCGCCGACGCCGCCCGGCAGCGCGGCTGGACCCGCTACGATTTCGAGGTCGTCGAGCTCGTCGAAAGCTGACGCTCGCGGATCGAGAATGCGTCCCCCGCCAAGCGTCAGCGTCGGCGCGGGAGGGATCGTTGGGACTGCCATCGCTTCGGAATACCGCGATCTGCCAATCGAGCACGCGGTCGTCGTCGACATCGATCGACTGGGTGGCGGCATGGTCACCCGCAATTCCGATATCTTGCGCCCGCGCGGCCATTTCGAGCGGCTGCGCCTGAGCCCTCACCGGCACAGTCGCTTAACACCGCCGCGTCATTGACCCTCAACACATGGGCCGCTAACGCAACTAAATCGCAATAACAACAGCGGAACGAAAGAGCCGGATGACGCGCAGGGTCCTGTTTCAGATCCATTGGTTCCTGGGGATCACTGCGGGCCTGGTGCTGGCGGTCATGGGCGTGACCGGCGCGATGATCAGCTTCTCGCCGGAGATCATCGCTGCAATCAACCCCGGCATCGTCACCGTCACGCCGCAGCCGGGACCGCGTCTGTCCGCGCCCGAGCTCGTCGCCCGGTTCCAGGCGCAACGGCCCGATGCCCGGATCGGCCGGCTGGTGGTCGAGCGCGATCCCACCCGCGCGGCGATGGCAAGCTATACGGCGGGAGCGTCGAAGACGCGTCACGTCACCTATCTCGATCCCGTGACGGGTCGGGTGCTGGGCACACCGCGCGGCGAAGCCGTTCTCGACACGGTGGAGAATCTGCATCGTTGGCTCGCACTGCCCGGTGGCGGCAAGGGCATCGGGCGGCAGATCACGGGCTTTTCGGCGCTGGCGCTGATCTTCTTCGCGCTGTCCGGCCTGTATCTGCGCTGGCCGCGTCGCCCGCTCGACTGGCGCAACTGGTTCGTGCTCGACCTGCGGCGCACCGGGCGCAACCTGTACCGCGCGCTGCATGCCGTGGTCGGCGGATGGGTGCTGCTGTTCTACCTGATCAGCGCCAGCACGGGTTTGTGGTGGTCGTACGACTGGTATCGCACCGGTGTGCGGCACCTGCTTGTCGCCGAACAGCCCGGCGGCAAAGCGGGCGCGGCGGCAGAGCGCAAGGGTAAGGGCAAGGCCGATGCGCCCGTCGACTGGCGCGCCGCCTGGACGGCGTTCGACCGCGCCACGGCGGGCCGATCCTATGCGGCGGTGACGGCGACCGCGCGCGAGGGCAAGATCGAATTCCGCGCGAAACTGCCCGATGCGCGGCACGATCGCGTGTCGGACGAGGTGACGATCGACGCACGTACGAACAGGGTGACCACCTACACCCCCTATGCGCAGCGCAGCTGGGGGCAGGACATCGTCTTCGGCATCTACGAAATCCATCGCGGCGCGTATTTCGGTCTGGCGGGCCGGTTGGCGATGACGCTCGCCAGTCTGACGATGCCGCTGTTCACGATCACCGGCTTCCTGCTCTATCTGGCGCGGCGCCGTCGCAAGGCCGCGCTCGCCGAGGTGATGGCGGACGATTCGCCGACGATCGTGCCGGACGATGCCCGGACGCTGGTCGCGTATGGGTCGCAGACCGGCACGGCCGAACGGATCGCGCGCCTGACCGCACAGGCCTTGCCCGATGCCGTCGCCTTGCCGCTGTCGGCATTGGACGAGGCGGCGCTGGCCCGCGCCTCGCGCCTCTTCGTGGTCGCCAGCACCTACGGCGAGGGCGAGCCCCCCGACACGGCGCGCGCCTTTGCCCGGCGCCTCACGCAAGCGTCCGGCGACCTGTCGCACCTCGATTATGCGGTGCTGGCGCTCGGCGATCGCGAATATCCCGACTTCTGCGCCTTTGGGCATCGGATCGATCGCTGGCTGCATGCGGGCGGTGCGACCCGGCTGTTCGATTGTATCGAGATGGACGGTGACGCGGCCGACGCGCAACGCCAATGGCAGCAGCAGCTGGGCGCGCTCGGCGCACGCACCGATCAGCCCGACTGGGCACCCGCGCCGATGGGCGACTGGCGGCTGATCGAGCGGCGCCTGCTCAATCCGGGCAGCAGCGGCGGTGCGACCTGGCATGTCGCCCTCGAACCGGTGGACGCGACGATCGCCTGGGTGGCAGGGGATATCGTGGAAATCCTGCCGCAGCACGACCCGCGGCGGGTCGCGGCCGTTGTGCAGCGTATGGACTGGGACGACACGCCCGAGCTGCGCGCATGGCTCGCGACGCGGATCCTGCCGGATACTAATGCAGGCGTCATCGACCCCGAATCGCTGCCGCCGCTGGCGCATCGCGACTATTCGATCGCCTCGATCGCGCCGTCGGGCCGCGTCGAGCTGATCGTGCGCCACTGTCTTGCCGCGGACGGACTGCCGGGGCTGGGATCGGGCTGGCTGACGCAGGGCGCGCCGATCGGGGGCGTCGTACGCGCGCGCGTCCGCAGCAACCCGGCGTTTCATGCGCCGCAGGCGGAAGCCACGCCACTGATCCTGATCGGGAACGGCACGGGCCTTGCCGGATTGCTCGCGCACGCACGCCACCGGCATGCGACCGGCGGCGGTCCGGTGTGTCTGTTCTGGGGCGAACGCCACCCGGCGCAGGACGATTATCATGCCGCGGAGCGTGCCGCATTGCGCGACAGTGGTGCGCTGACGGCGGAGCATGTCGCATGGTCCCGCCTGGGCAGCGGCCCCCGCTACGTCCAGGATGCGCTGGCGGCACACGCGGGGATCATCGCCCAGGCGGTGGCGAACGGCGCGGCGATCTACGTCTGCGGCAGCCTTCAGGGCATGGCGGGCGACGTCCATAACGCGTTGGCGTCGATACTTGGCGACACGTGCCTGGAAATGATGCTGGAAACAGGCCGGTATCGGCGGGACATCTATTGATCTGTATCAGCCCGTGCTACTGACTCAATAAAATCCAGCCCAATCTATGGGTTATAAACCTCATTTGGCGCGCTGTTTACTGGGGTATGACAGTGAGCATTACCTTAAAACGCCATTTTGAGTAGAAAAGCCTTTGCGGCGCGAATTTTTTACTTCGTCGAATTGCCGCCGGCCACTCAGTCTTAAATGGACATTAACCGTTAAGTCCTAATTGGCCTAATCAGCCAAGGGGGGCACCGACATGACTAGCATCCCAACTGCGCCATCGTCGCTGACGATGGCGTCGATACACGACTTCGCCCTGACGATCGGGCAGTGCCAGCAGGGAGGGGAAGGCCCGCTGACGCTCGACCTGTCGCAGGTCGCAGCACCCGATCTCAGCCTTTTGCAGCTCGTCGAAAGCGCCCGTGCGCAGGCGCGCGTCGGCGGCGGCAGCGTCCGCCTGTCGGCGCCGGCCGCCGGTCCGCTCGCGGCCTTGCTGGGCCGCGCCGGCTTCACCGACGCGATGACGCCCGACGACCTCGATTTCTGGTTCCACGGAGACCTGCCACAATGAGCGCTTCCATTCTTGCCGTCGATGATTCCGCCAGCCTGCGCATGGCGATCCGCATCGCACTGACCGGCGCGGGCTATACCGTCACCGAAGCGTCCGATGGCGTCGATGGCCTGACGAAGGCCAATGCGACCCGCTTCGACATGATCGTCACCGATCTCAACATGCCCAACATGGATGGGCTGACGATGATCAAGGAAATCCGCAAGAACCCGTCGCAGGCGGGTGTGCCGATCATCTTCCTGACCACCGAATCCGATCCCGAAATGAAGAACCAGGCCAAGGCGGCCGGCGCCACCGGATGGCTGGTCAAGCCGTTCGTGCCCGACCAGCTGGTGAAGGTCGCCCGCAAGGTGCTGGGACAGTGAGCGCCGACGATCCGATCGCCGCCTTCCGCGTGGAGGCGGGCGAGCTGCTCGACCAGGTCGAACAGGGGCTGCTCGATCTGACCCACCGGCTCGGCGACATGGACCTCGTCAATGCGGTGTTCCGCGGTCTGCACACGCTGAAGGGCTCGGGCGCGATGTTCGGCTTCGACGCGCTCGCCGGCTTCACCCACCATTGCGAAACCGCCTTCGACCGCGTCCGCAAGGGCCAGGTGCCTGCAACGCCCGCGCTGGTCGGCGTGATCCTGTCGGCACAGGACCATATGCGCGGGCTGGTGGAGGGCAATGCCTCCGAAAGCGAAGGCGCCGCGATCCTGGCGTCGCTGCAAAAGGCGGTGGACGCCGCCTCCGGCGGTGCCGCGGCCCCCGCAAAGGACGCCGCCCCGGCGGCGCCCGCTCCGGCAACCACCGCCGTCGCACAGGTCGCTGGCTGGAACATCCGGTTTCGCCTGCCGCCCGACTCGATGGCGAATGGCACTAATCCGCTGATGTTGCTCGACGAATTGCGCGAGCTTGGCACCTGCACCGTCGTCGCGCTGACCGATCAGGTGCCGCCGCTGCCCGACCTCAATCCGACGCACTGCCACATCGGCTGGGACGTCACGCTGATAGGCGACGTCAGCCGCGATGCGATCGACGATGTCTTTATCTTCGTGATGGACGACATGGAGCTGACGGTCACGCCGATCGCCGATGCGGCCGAGCCGGCTGCGGTGGAAGAGGCTGCCCCGGCAGCGGTCGTGGAGGCGGCAGTGGCGCCGTCCGCTGCGCCGCCCGCCGCCGCCAACGATGCCGCCGCCGCGCGCACGCCGGTGAAGGCCGACGAAAGCGTCCGCGTTCCCGCCGCACGGCTGGATTCGCTGATGGATCGCGTCGGCGAGCTGGTCATCGCGCAAAGCCGCCTGTCGCAGCTTGCGCATCATGGCCACGACCTCGTGCTCCGCTCCGTCTCCGAAGAGATCGAACGGCTCGCCGGCGAACTCCGCGACACGATGATGGTGCTGCGCATGGTGCCGGTCGCCAGCCTGTTCGGCCGCTTCCGCCGCCTGATCCACGATCTGGCACGCGACACGGGCAAGAACATCGTTTTGGTCACTGAGGGCGAGGCGACCGAGGTCGACAAGACCGTCATCGAGCGCCTGTTCGATCCGATGGTCCATTTGGTCCGCAACAGCTGCGACCATGGCCTGGAAAACGCCGAACAGCGCGTCGCCGCAGGCAAGCCGGAGGCGGGCACCGTCCGCCTCGGCGCACACCAGAGCGGCGGCGAGGTGGTGATCACCATTCGCGACGACGGCCGCGGCATCGATCGCGCCCGCGTCCGTGCCAAGGCGGAAGCGAACGGCCTGATCCAGCCCGATCAGGTGCTGTCCGACCAGGAATTGCTGCAGCTGATCTTCGCGCCGGGCTTCTCGACCGCGGCGCAGATCACCAACCTGTCGGGCCGCGGCGTCGGCATGGATGTGGTGAAGCGCACGATCGAGGGGCTGCGCGGCACGATCGACATCCAGTCGGTCGACGGGCAGGGATCGACGATCTCCCTACGCATCCCGCTGACGCTTGCCATCATCGATGGCCTGCTCGTCCGCGTCGGCGCCAGCCGCTACGTCATTCCGCTGACCGCGGTCGAGGAATGCCTGGAGCTGAGCCTTGAGGACGATATGCGCCATCGCGGCCGCAGCCTCATCACGCTGCGCGAAAAGCTGGTGCCGTTCCTACGCCTGCGCGAACTGTTCGCCAGCGGCACGAAGCCCGATCCCTATCAGAAGATCGTCGTGGTCGCGACGGGGCAGGGCCGCGTCGGGCTGGTGGTCGATCAGATCATCGGCAACCACCAGACCGTCATCAAGCCCATGTCGCCGCTGCATCGCGGCGTATCCACCTTCGCCGGCGCGACGATCCTCGGAGATGGCGAGGTCGCACTGATCCTCGACATCGCCCAGCTCGTCGCCGCGGGCCAACCCCAAGAGGAGAGCCTGCGTGCAGCCGGATGAATCGCGCCGATCCACGGCCATACCATGGACCGATGACGGCCAGCTCGAAGTGCTGGTGTTCGACCTCGGCGGCCAGAGCTTCGCGCTCGAGGCGGTGCTGGTCCGCGAGATCCTGGACATGATGCCCGAAACCACGGTGCCGGGGGCGCCACCGCTGGTCGCGCATGTCCTCAACTTCCGTGGGCGGATCATTCCGCTCGCCGACCTGCGTCTCGCCTTCGGCATGCCCGTCACCGGCGCGACGCTCGACAGCCGCATCGTCGTGATCGAACTCGATCTCGATGGGGAGGCGACGTTGATCGGCCTGCGCACCGACAAGGTGCACGAGGTCGCGACGTTCCACGCGAATACCAGCGAGGATGCACCTGTCGTGGGGCTGCGCTGGCGCCGGGATCTGGTGCGCGCACTGATCCGGCACGAGGGCGACGACATCGTCGTGCTGCCCGATCTCGAAGCGATTTTCCTGAACCTCGCGCACGGCGACGCCGCGGCGCGCTCCATCCACTGATTTTAACGGGGGGGACCCAACACATGCGTGCTACGATTAAAATGAAACTGGGGGCAACATTCGGTGTCCTAATCTTGGCCCTGATCGCCGTCGTGACCGTTGGCGTCACGCGGATGGCCAGCCTCAATGAGGGTATCTCCGAGGTCATTTCCGGCCCGGCCCATCGTCTGAGCGTCGCCCAGCAGATCGCGACCGAAGTCAATTTCGTGCTGCGCTACGAAAAGAACATGGCGCTGACCAATGATGACGCGCTTACACGGACCTTCGACGGGCAGATCACCGAACATCGCAAGAAGGTCGATGGCCTTGTGGCGGAAGGCCTGGCCACGGCAAGCGAGCAGGGGAAGCCTTCGTGGCTGAAGGTGCAGAGCCAGTGGGAGGCGTTCAAGCCGATCAACGATCGCGTCCGTGCTCTGGGCATCGCCAACAAGAACGCCGAAGCCGGCGCCTTGTCGATCACCGAATCGCGTAAGGTGGCAGGTGAGCTGACCGCGACGATCGACCAACTCGTGTCGATCCAGCAGGACCAGATGCATCAGGCGGATCAGGACACCAATGCTCTGTATGCGGAATCGCGTACGATGCTGATCATCGTCGCGGCGATCGCCACGATCATCGCTGTGGCAGGTGCCATCTGGATTTCGTTGCTCGTGTCGAATGGCCTGAAGCGGATCGGCGTCGCGCTGGACGCGGTGGCGATCGGCGACCTCGACCAGGAGGTCAAGGTCAACACCAACGACGAGATCAAGGATCTGGTCAACACCGTCAACGGCATGACCGCCAACCTGCGCAAGAGCGCGGCGCTGGCGACCGAGATCGCCGGCGGCAACCTCACCGTCGAGCATCAGCCGCTGTCGGACAAGGACGGCCTGGGCCTGGCGCTGGTGTCGATGATCGAGCGTCTCCGCAACGTCGTGGGCGATGCCTCGGCGGCGGCGGATAACGTCGCGGCGGGCAGCCAGCAGCTGTCGGCGTCGTCGGAACAGGTCTCGCAGGGCGCGACCGAACAGGCCGCGGCGGCCGAGGAAGCCTCGGCGTCGATGGAGCAGATGGCGGCCAACATCAAGCAGAACGCCGACAATGCGGCGCAGACCGAAAAGATCGCGCGCCAGTCGTCGAAGGACGCCGAAGCGAGCGGCGTGGCGGTCGACCGTGCGGTGGGCGCGATGCGCACGATCGCCGACAAGATCGGCATCGTCCAGGAAATCGCCCGCCAGACCGACCTGCTCGCGCTGAATGCGGCCGTGGAAGCAGCCCGCGCCGGCGAACATGGCAAGGGCTTTGCGGTGGTCGCATCGGAAGTGCGCAAGCTCGCCGAGCGTAGCCAGACGGCGGCGGCCGAAATCAGCTCGGTCTCGACCGAGACGGTCAAGGCTGCGGCCGACGCGGGCGAGATGCTGGGCAAGCTGGTCCCGGATATCCGCCGCACCGCGGAACTGGTGTCCGAAATCAGCGCGGCGTGCCGTGAGCAGGACATCGGTGCCAGCCAGATCAACCAGGCGATCCAGCAGCTCGACCAGGTGACGCAGCAGAATGCCGGCGCATCCGAGCAGATCTCGTCCACCTCGGAAGAGCTGGCGGCCCAGGCCGAGGAACTGCAGCAGAGCATCGCCTTCTTCCGTGTCGAGGATCGCGCCTCGCCGGTCGCCCGCGCCGCCACCGCGCAGCGCAAGGCCGCCCCGGCCCGCAAGGCGGCGCCCGCCAAGAAGGCGGCACCTGCGCCCCGCCCGAAGGTCAACTCGGTCGCCGACCAGCAGGCCCGCGCCCGCGGCTTCGCCCTCGACCTGACCCAGGGCGGCCCGGACAGCGAGGACGCCGACTTCGGTCAGGCTGCCTGATCCACAGCGCGATCCGGCCGCCCGACGGGGTCCGCCTCGTTCCACGGGGCGCGATCACCGCCAGGCGGCCGGATCGGAACTGATTATTCTTCAAGCACGACAATAAAGGGAAAATTGCCATGCTGAACGCCACCGTACCGGGGAAATTCCGATCGATCGGAACGAAGGTACTGACCACCCAGGTCGTTTCGCTCGCCGCCATCGGGGCCATCGTCGGGGGTGGCGGATATTATGGCATGTCGGCACTGACCGATGCCATGACCAGCATCTACGACGATCGCGTCATACCGTTGCAGGAATTGAAGTCGGTTTCCGATGCCTATGCGGTGAATATCGTCGACACCACGCACAAGCTGCGCGCCGGCAAGTTGAGCAGCGCCGAAGCGCTGTCGAACATCGACCAGGCGAAGAAGCAGATCGCCCAGCAATGGTCGGCCTATATGAACACGCAGCGCGACGCCAATGAGAACGTGATCGCCGACGCGGTGAAGACGTCGATGCTGACGTCCGATCGTGCCGTTCAGGAGCTTCGCAGCATCATCGCGCGCAACGACACGGCGGCGCTTGCCCGGTTCGCGACCGAGGACATGTATCCGGCGATCGATCCGACGACGTCGAAGATTTCGCAGCTGTCGGACTTCCAGCTGAAGGCTGCGGCCGATTTGCGTGCCGCGGGCGTCAAGCAGTCCAATCTGCTATCGTTGATGATGGTGCTGGTGACGCTGCTGACGATCGGCGCGGCGACGGCCGTGGCGATGGTCGTGACCCGCGCGATCAAGCGCAATCTGGGCGAGGCAACGGCTCTGGCCGGCGCGGTCGCCGAAGGCGATGTCTCCGCGACCGCCTCGGTCACGTCGAACGATGAGGTCGGCGAGCTCTTGCAGGCGCTGAACAAGATGGTGTCGAACCTCAGCGCGACCGCGACCGTCGCCGAAACCATCGCCAAGGGCGATTTGACGATCGACCATCGTCCGCTGTCCGACAAGGACACGCTGGGGCATGCGATGGTCGGCATGGTGACGAATCTGCGCCAGTCCGCGGTATTGGCCGAAACGATCGCGCGCGGCGACCTGTCGGTGGATGCACAGCCGCTGTCGGACAAGGACACGCTCGGCCTCGCGTTCGCCACGATGGTGCAGAACCTGCGCAAGTCGGCGTCGCTCGCCGAAACCATCGCCAAGGGCGACCTGACCGTCGAACATCAGCCGTTGTCGGACAAGGACACGCTGGGCGTCGCCTTGGTCGAGATGGTGGACCGTCTGCGCAGCGTCGTCGGCGACGCGTCGGCGGCGGCGGATAACGTCGCGGCGGGCAGCCAGCAACTGTCGGCGTCGTCGGAACAGGTCTCGCAGGGCGCGACCGAGCAGGCCGCTGCGGCCGAGGAAGCCTCGGCGTCGATGGAGCAGATGGCGGCCAACATCAAACAGAACGCCGACAATGCGGCGCAGACCGAAAAGATCGCGCGTCAGTCGTCGATGGATGCCGAGGCAAGCGGCGTTGCCGTCAATGCCGCCGTGGGCGCGATGCGTACGATCGCCGACAAGATCGGCATCGTCCAGGAAATCGCCCGCCAGACCGACCTGCTCGCGCTCAACGCCGCGGTCGAGGCGGCCCGTGCCGGCGAACATGGCAAGGGCTTTGCGGTGGTCGCATCGGAAGTGCGCAAGCTTGCCGAGCGTAGCCAGACCGCGGCGGCTGAAATCAGCGCAGTTTCGTCGGAGACGGTGAGCGCCGCCGCCGACGCGGGCGACATGCTGGGCAAGCTCGTGCCGGATATCCGCCGCACCGCGGAACTGGTGGCAGAGATCAGCGCCGCGTGCCGCGAGCAGGACATCGGGGCGAGCCAGATCAATCAGGCAATCCAGCAGCTCGACCAGGTGACGCAGCAGAATGCCGGCGCCTCCGAGCAGATCTCGTCCACCTCGGAAGAGCTGGCGGCCCAGGCCGAGGAACTGCAGCAGAGCATCGCCTTCTTCCGGGTCGAGGATCGCGCATCGCCGGTCGCCCGCGCCGCCACCGCGCAGCGCAAGGCCGCCCCGGCCCGCAAGGCGGCGCCCGCCAAGAAGGCTGCGCCGGCCCCGCGCCCCAAGGCCAATTCGATTACAGACCAGCAGGCTCGCGCCCGCGGCTTCGCCCTCGACCTGACACAGGGCGGCCCGGACAGCGAAGACATGGAATTTGGAGAGGCAGCATGAGCGACACGACTGTGATGCAGGCCGTCACCTTCGGCCTTGGAGATGAGGTGTTCGCGGTATCAGTGACGCTGGTCCGTGAAATCCTCGATTATGCCCCCGCCTTTCGGGTTCCCAATGGACCCGGCTGGCTGCTCGGGCTGACCGACGTGCGCGGGCAGGGGGTGCCGACGGTCGATCTGCGCGTGCGACTGGGCCTCGCGCCTGCGGAGCCGACGCTGTCGACGCGGGTGCTGATCGTCGACGTGCCGCTCGCTGACCGCACCGTGTCGCTGGGCCTGGTGGTCGATCGCGTGCTCGCGGTCACCACCTTCGCCGCAGAACGGCTGGAATCGGCGCCCGACATCGGCATGCGCTGGCGCTCGGACTATATCGAGGGCGTCGTGCGCGAACCCGAGGGCTTCGTCGTCGTCATCAACGTCGCCGAGATCTTCTCCCGCGACGACATCGACGCCACCGCGCTCGCCGCCGCGGCCTGACCCGGCGTCGGTCTTTCTAAGAGGAGCCGCGGTCGCTGCGGCTCCCACCCCCCTTTCACTCACTGACGACGGCCCGGACCCCCGGTTCCCGTCGATGGAACGACCATCATGGCTGCTGTCGCCAAAGCGCTTGCCCCGTCCGATCTCGATCACCTCAGCGCCGACCGGTTCACCCGTCTCGCCGCGCTGATCTACGATGAAACGGGCATCAAAATGCCCCGGACCAAAGCGACGATGCTGGAGGGGCGGCTGCGGCGCCGCGTCCGCGACACGGGGACGGCGACGCTCAACGCCTATTGCGACCTGCTGCTCGCCGATCCGACCGCCAATGGCGAGATCGATCATCTGATCAATGCGGTGACGACCAACAAGACCGACTTCTTCCGCGAACCCGGCCATTTCGACTTTCTGGCGGGCACGGTGCTGCCGACCATGCTCGCACAGGGCCGACGCCGAATCCGCACGTGGAGCGCGGCCTGTTCGACCGGGGCGGAGCCCTATACGATGGCGATGGTGCTGGATCGCTTCGCCGAAGCGAACCGCATGGAATATGGCATCCTCGCCACCGATATCGATACCGAGGTGCTGGAGACCGCGCGGCGCGGCATCTATCCCGCCGAGCAGGTCGATCCGGTGCCCTCGGTGATGCGTCAGCGCTACGTCGCCGCCTCGACCGACCGGCGGGCGGCCAAGGTGCGGATCGCGCCCGAACTGCGATCCGCGATCGGCTTTGCGCGACTGAACCTGATGGACACGCATTATCCCGTCGGCGAGCCGATGGACATCATCTTCTGCCGCAACGTGCTCATCTACTTCGACAAGCCGACGCAGGAGGCGGTGGTCCGACGATTGTGCGACTGCCTGCGCCCCGGCGGCTATCTGTTCCTGGGTCATTCGGAATCGATCGCGGGCATGGATCTGCCCGTGAAGACCGTGTCCTACACCGTATTCGAGCGCTGCTGATATGAAACCCGTCCGCGTCCTCATCATCGACGACAGCGCCAGCGTCCGCCAGGCCATGACCGCGATCCTCGGCGAGGATCCCGACATCCAGGTGATCGCCGCCGCCGCCGATCCCTTCGCCGCCGCCCGCTACATCCAGGAAGAGGTGCCCGACGTCATCACGCTGGACGTCGAAATGCCGCGGATGGATGGCGTCACCTTCCTGCGCAAGCTGATGAGCCAGCGCCCGATCCCGGTCGTCATGTGCTCCTCGCTGGTCGAGGAGGGGTCGGAAACGCTGCTGCAGGCTTTGGAAGCCGGGGCGGTCGACGTCATCCTCAAGCCGCGCATGGGCGTCGCCGAGCATCTCAACGAAGCCAAGCTGATGATCCGCGAGACGGTGAAGGGCGCGGCCAAGGCACGGCTCGGCGCGCGGCGCCAGGTGCGGGCGGCGTCGCCGGCGCAGAAGTTGACCGCCGATGCGGTGCTGCCGCCTCCCACCGGTCGCGCGATGAGCCGGACGACGGAGATGGTCGTGTGCATCGGCGCGTCGACGGGGGGCACCGAGGCGCTGCGCGAGGTGCTGGAGGCGTTGCCGGCCAATTCGCCGGGTATCGTCATCGTCCAGCACATGCCCGAAAGCTTCACCCGCGCCTTCGCCAAGCGGCTCAACGGCCTGTGCCAGGTCGACGTCAAGGAGGCGGAGGACGGCGACACGGTGATGCGCGGCCACGTGCTGATCGCGCCGGGCGGCCTGCGCCATACGCTGCTCGAACGGCAGGGCGCGCGCTATGTCGTCTCGGTCAAGGAAGGGCCCTTGGTGTCGCGTCACCGCCCGTCGGTCGACGTGCTGTTCCGCTCGGCGGCGCGCAATGCCGGGTCCAATGCGGTCGGCATCATCATGACCGGCATGGGCGACGACGGCGCGCGCGGTTTGCTGGAAATGAAGCAGGCAGGAGCGCGAACTTTCGCCCAGGACGAAGCAACCTCCGTCGTGTTTGGCATGCCCAAGGAAGCCATCGCCCGCAACGCCGCCGACAAGGTCATACCATTGGGCAATATCGCCCGCGAACTGCTCCAGGCGACGGCGCGATGAGCGCGCCTGTTCCGCATCTTCTTCTCGCCCGCAAAGGATAGGCCATGCTGCATACCTCCATCACGGCCGATCACGCCTTGGACCAGAGCGTCGGCGATCTGCAACGGACGCTGGCGTTGATGGCGGCGGGTATGGATGCGCATTTCGTACGCGCTGGGACCACGCTCGCAGGAGCCATAGAAACGATCGATCGGATCATCTCCGCGATCGACGGCGTCACCGGGGCGCTCGACGAAAGCGTCGCGGGAATCGCGGTGACCAACCTGAAAGAGGTCGCGGCCGATCTCGCCAACCTGCCCGTGGTGCAGCAGGAGCGCGACACCGACATGGTGCGGGTGAGCGGCGCGGCGCGGATGTTGCGCGATCACATCATGGAGATGCGACAGGCGCTGCGCGTGCTCCATATCTATGGCCTGAATATCAAGATCGCGGCGTCGGGCGAGCCCGCCTTCGTCGGCTTCGTCGACAGCATGGGGCATCGGCTGGCGGCGGGTGAGGAGCATCTGGAAGGCTTCCTCGCCAAGCTGAAGGACCTGAAGGACAGCGTCGGCGCGGTGCAGCAGGCCGGGCGCCTCGTCACCAAGGAGGCGCGACACGTCGTCCCCGCGGTGCCGGAGAATCTGGTGCGTCACGCCACCGCGCTGCACGCGCATCTGGGCACGACCGCCACGATGGCGCAGCAGGTGGCGTCGATCGCCCGCACGGTGCAGGGGCGCGTGGCGACGATGCTGGGCGCGTTGCAGGTCGGCGACAGCACGCGCCAGCGCCTGGAGCATGTCGTGTCCGCGTTGCAGATGCTGGAGGTCGTAGGCCCCTCCATTGATCCCGTGGTGCGCATGGAGGTCTGTGCGGTCATCCATCCGATGCTCGCGGCGCAGCTGGAGGCGAGCGCGGTCGATTTCGACCGCGACACGCGCCTGCTGGTCGATGCGCTGCGGGCGCTGAGCCCCGACACGACCGCGCTGCTGGGCCTAATCGATAACGACGCGGGCAGCAACGGCCGCCCCTTTCTCGCCGAGATCGACAAGGCGGTGGGCGAGGTCGCGTCGATCACCGCGCAATTGCAGGATGCCGACCGGCGGTCGACCGCGATGCTGGGCATGATTGGCGAGACGGTGTCCGAATTGACCGGGCGGCTGGCGCTGTTGCAGCGCGTGCAGTTCGACGTGCAGGACATCGCCACCAATACGCGGCTGCTGTGCCGCCGGCACGGCGACCTCGGCAAGGCGGTATCGGTCGTTGCGGGCGAGGTGGACGTCCACGCCCAGTCGCTGGGCAAGGCGATGGGCGGCATCCGCCAGCCGCTCGACGAGCTGGCCGCGGTGAACGCGACGCTGGTCGAAAAGCGCGCGGCGGCGGACGATCGCGATCTGGGCAGCAAGCTGTCCGATGCGCTCGCGGTGATCCGCGAGGGGTGTCAGCGGACCGAGGGCGCGGTGCGTGTCGGCGGCGACGATGCGCGGCAGATCATCGAGATGCTGGCGTCGGTCGGCGATGAGATCGGCGCGGAAATGGCGCTGGGGGGCAAGATGCGCGACGCGGCGCTCGTGCTCGGCGTGATGCCCGCGATGAGCGATCCGTCGGATGCGGCGACGGCGATCCTCGCCGACGTGCTGCCACGCATCGCCGCGCTCTACACGATGGCACAGGAGCGCGAAGTCCACGCCGCCTATCTGCCCGCACACCTCGCGCCGGCGCCGGCCGTGGCGGCCGTCGTGGAGGATGACGACGACGACGGATTGTTCTGACGAAGAAAGCCCCGTGTCCGCGATGGCGGCACGGGGCGTCCGTTACAGAGGCTGTATCTAAGAGAGGGGCCGTCAGGCCCCTGTATCGTGCCAGTCGATCCACGCCCCATAAGCGTGGCAGGTGGCGAGATGACGGGTCCCCCCGTCGGGCCAGGTCGTCAGGCACAGATGGACCGCGTCGCGCGCCTCGGTCCATTCGAACCCGATGCGGGCCAGCGGGCGATCGGGATCGGCCCGTGCGCCCGCCTCGGCAAAGGCCCGCTCCACGGCGGCATGGCCGCTGGCGTCAAGATATTGCAGCGCCATCGAATGGACGATCGTGCGGCAGACCCCTGCGGCCTGCGGTGCGGCGAGCATCGTTGGCAGCCACCGGGTGATGTCGCCCGTATCGACGACGGGCGGGTGCGCGCGCGCGATGCGCAGCGCCTGCGCCAGGCGTTCGGCGCGGTCGGCCTCGTCCGCCCAGATGAAGGCCATCAGCCGTTCGCAGGCGGCGGCGTCGGTCACGTCGAGAGGGTTGAGATCGACACCGCGCGCGGACGCCACGGCGATGGGACGGATGACGGGCGCGGCGCCGTGCCATGCTGGCGCGACGCGGACGGACGACGCCGGATCGCCGGCGACATGGCCGCCCAGATCATAGGCATAGCGATCGAGATTGAGGTTCAGCCCGGCGCTGGCGCCGAGTTCGCGCAACTCGCACGGCATGTCGAACCGGCTGCGCAGCGTCATCAGCGCCGCCATGATCGCGGCGGTGCGCCCGACTTCGTTGGTCTGCGGCGGCGTGCGCATCCATTCGGCGATATGCGCATCGGCGGCGTGCATCGCCGCGCCGATCACGGCATCGAAATCGCCGTCTAGCCGCCGGTACAAATCGGTGAGGGCCGTGTCGTGGCCGGCCCGCGCCAGCGCATGCAGCGCAGCGTTGAACCGCATCGCCAGCGCGTCGGCGGCGACATCGCGCGGCCAGTCGGCGATCAACGCGGCGGTGCGTGGCGCGCGGTACAGCTGACGCTCTCCCGCGGCGAGCACTGCGGCGACGAACGGCGACCCCATCTCGCGGACGGCCATCGCCTGCCGGGCGAGTGGGCCCGGATCGATGTCATCGTTCGTGTTGGGGAATGGCGCCCCGTGCATGGGCCCGGGGCGCACGGCCATTGCGATCAAAACGCGTCCCAGTCGCCATTCGCGACGCGGCGCGGCGCGGGAATGGCGGTCGGACGCGATGCCGCGGCCGCGGGGCGCGATCGTGCCGGCCGGTAATCGGCAGAGGTGGGAGTGGGGGCAGGGGCCTGACCGTCGATCTCGAAGGTCGCGACCGATGCGGCGAGCTGCTGCGCTTCCGCCACCAGCTGGCGCGCCGCGGCGGAGGTCTGTTCGACCATCGCGGCGTTCTCCTGCGTCATCTGGTCCATCTCGCCGATCGCGACGTTGATCTGGCCCAGGCTCTTGGCCTGATGATCGGACGATTGCGCGATCGAGTCGATCGAACCGCTGACCGCACCGACGCTGTCGATGATCCGCGACAAGGCCTGTCCGGTCTGGTCGACCAGGTCGACACCGGCGCGGATATGGGTGGAGGCGGACGTCACCTTCGTCTTCACCTCGGTCGCGGCATCCGCCGAGCGCTGGGCGAGCGCACGGACTTCGGACGCGACGACCGCGAAGCCCTTGCCGGCTTCACCCGCGCGCGCTGCCTCGACGCCGGCATTGAGCGCCAGCAGATTGGTCTGGAACGCGATGCCGTCGATCAGGCTGATGATCGCCGCGATCTCGTTGCTGGCCTGTTCGATGCCCTGCATCGCGTCGATCGCCTGCCGCACGATCGTGCCACCGCGTTCGGCCTCCGTGCGAGCCTGCGCCATGGCGGAGCTGGCACCGATCGCCGCCCCCGCGCCCTCACGGATCGACTTCGTCACCTCGTCGAGCGCCGCAGCCGATTCCTGTAGGGCAGCCGCTTCCTGTTCGGTTCGCTGCGCCAGATCGAGCGCGGCCTGGTTGATCTCGCCCGAATTGTGCTTGATCGATTGCACGCTGCCGCGCACCTCGCCCAGCACGCGCGACAGGCTGGCGGTGGCGGTGTTGAAATCGTCCGACAGCAGGCGGAATGCCTGCGGTACGTCGGCGATGCGCACCGTGAGGTCCGCGTCCGAAAGACGATGCAGGCCGCCGCCGATCGCGGTCATCGCCGCCTCGCGGTCGGCATCGTCGGCCACCTTGGCCGCGGCGGTGTCGCGGAACACGGCCACCGCGCGCGCCATGTCGCCCAGTTCGTCGGTGCGGTCCGCCTCGACCACGATGTCATGCCGTCCGCTGGCGAGCTGCGCCATCGCATCCGTCAGCAGCGTGATCGGCCGCGCGATCTGGCGGCTGAGCAGGACGGACAGGGTGATCGCCACGCCGATCAGCGCGATGCCGCCGATGGCCAGCGCGATCAATGCGGTCAGGATCGCCTTTTCCTGACTGGCCGCAGCCGAATCGATGTCCTGCGTTTCCGCGGCGCGCAGATCGCGCAGGGGGAGGGCGATCTTGCTGACCAGCACCGCAGGTCCCGCGTCCCGCACCGCCTGCTGCGCTTCGTCGCGGCGCCCGGCCTTCACCCAGCCGATCAGCCGGTCGCCCCAGTTGCGGCGCCATTTCAGCGTTTCGCGACGGGCCGTGTCGAGCTGGCGCAGCTTGACCGGATCGGTCAGCAGCGTGTCCAGTTCTGCGGCGGTCCCGTCGAACTCCTTGCGCGCTTCCTCGTACGATTTGAGGTAGGTGACGTCGCCCGTCACCAGAAAGCCGCGGAACTGGCTGTTCTGGCGCAGGATCGCCGTCTCCAGCGTCAAGGCCTTGGCATAGATCGTCTGGGCGAAGTTGTTCCGATCCGTCGACTGTCTGATCAGCATGATCGTGCCGAAGAGCACCATCATCACGACCGCTGCGGTCGCGATGATGGTGAGGAACGACAGGCCCAGCTTGCGCGGTATCTTCATAATGTCCACGGGTCCCGGATCAGTGGAAGGGCGATCAGAAGCGCGAGCGCAGCGTCACGCCGTAGGTACGCGGTTCGGCGAGGTACGACGAGAAGATCGCATTGCCCGTCGCAAAGTCCGGTGAACCGAAGGCGGCGACTTGCGACGCGCTGCCCGCACCCTGGAAGGGGGCGGCGAAGGCGACCTGCTGGTAATTGGTGTTGAGGACGTTCTGCCCCCAGAATTCCAGTGCCCAGCGCTGGTCGCGGCCGCGGATGCCGATGCGCGCGTTGACCAGGAAGAAGCCGTCCTGGCGCTTTTCCAGGAACAGGTCGGACCCGGTGTTATAGTCGCTGGTCAGGCGGCTATCGACGTAGAACAGCGCGTGCATGCCATTGTCGCCGATCGGCGGCGTCCACGACGCCGAGCTGGTGACGGTGTGGCGCGGCGCGTTCGACATCTGCGCCCCCGGCAGCAGGAACAGCGCGGCGTTCAGCGCCTCGCCCGCATCGCTGCCGACCAGGTTATTGCGATATTGCGTGTGCGCATAGGTGTAGCCGAGGTTAAAGGTCAGATCCTCGGTCGGATAGGCGCCTGCCTCCAGTTCGAAGCCCTGCGTGATGACGCCCGAGCGCACTTTGCCCGAGCAGGCGCCGGTGGTCGAGGAATTGTCACGATCGGCACCGTTCAGGCCGGTGCTGCACGACCCGATATTCTGGACGATATAGTTGGTGCCGTTGAAGGTGTTCAGCTGGAAGTTCTTGAACGCCGAACGGAAGCCCGCGAGGTTCGCGGTGAACTTCGGCGTCGCATATTTGATGCCGATTTCGAACGCCTGCACCGTCTCGGGATCGAAGCGCAGGTTCGATGCGGCCGCCGCGGTCGGCGTGGCGAAGACGGTGGTCGACAGATCCGACTTGTCCAGGTTGAAGCCGCCCGCCTTGTAGCCGCGGGCGTAGGACGCATACAGCAAGGTGCTGGGCGCGGGCTTCCACGATACGACGCCGGTGCCGGTGAACTGGCCCTCGGCGATCTTGTCCTTGATCGGCACGCCGGTCAGCGCCGACGTCGAATTGCCGGTGCAGGTGAGCGTGATGATGCCGCCGATCAGAGGCTTGAGCGCCGCGGGCACCGCCGCACTGGCGAGCAGCGGGCTGAGCGCGGCCTGCTGTGCCGGGCAGACGGTGTTGTTGTTGTTGAAGCTCGCATCCAGGCGCTTGTGCTCGTTCGTGTAGCGCAGGCCGCCGGTGATGCTGAGCGTATCGGTGATCTTGAAGATGTTGTGCGTGAAGAAGGCGTAGTTGCTGCTCGTCTGGTGATACAGGTCGCGCACGCTGCCGACGTTGTTGACGGTGCTGAGGCGATCGATGCCGCTGATCACCGCCTGGCCGACCGCGGGGGTCAGCACGGCGCGGCCGGCGGCGCTGAGGCAGCCGCTCGCGGTCGGATCGCGCAACGCGGCGGCGGGGTTCACCGTCGCGACGGCACGGCATGCGGCGAAGGCGCCATATTGCGAGCCGAAGCGCAGATTGTCGACGACGTCGAGGTCCTCGTGCGCGTAATAGCCGCCCACCAGCCAGTCGAGCCGGTTGTTGAACAGGCCGCCGCTGAGGCGGGTTTCCTGCGTGAAGGTCTTGAACTGGCGATAGGCGTTGCCGTCGTTGGGGCGGTAGACGATGTCGACGTTACCGTAATCCATGTCGCCCGCGCCGCCGGCCTTATATTCGCGATAGGCGCTGATCGAGATGAGCTGCACGTTGCCCAGCGTCCAGCCGATGCGCGCCGACACGCCGCCGTCAGTGGTGACGTTCGAATAGGCCTGGCCCTTGGTCTGCGCGATCTGGCGGTTGTAGGGATTGCCCATGCTGGGCAGCACGCCGCCCAGGCTCTGCAGGATCGAGGCGATGCGGTTCTGCGAGGCGATCGAGAAGTCGCCCGGCACGCCCGGCGTCGGATCGAACTTTTCGCGCGTGTCGATATAGACGGCGCCGCAGCACTTTTCGTCGCGATGCGTGTAATCGCCGATCAGGCGGACCGAGAAGTCGGACGACGGCTTCCAGAACAGCTGGCCGCGGACGAAATAGCGGTTGCGGTTGTTGAAGTCGGTGTTGTTGACGACATCGTGCAGGAAGCCGTCGCGCTTGCCGTAGACGCCGTCGATGCGGAAGGCGAGCGTGTCGGCGATGATCGGGCCGGTCAACGCGCCGGCGAGGCGGACGGCGTCGTAATTGCCGTAGCTCGCTTCGCCATAGCCGCCGAACTTGAATTCGGGATATTTGGTGTAGATGCTGATCGCACCCGCCGACGAGTTGCGGCCCGACAGCGTGCCCTGCGGCCCACGCAGCACCTCGATGCGTTCGACTTCGCCCAGGTCGTTGAGGCCCGAGCCGGTGCGGCTGCGATAGACGCCGTCGATGAACACGGCGACCGAGCTTTCCAGGCCCGGATTGTCGCCGACGGTGCCGATGCCGCGCAGGCGCGCGGTCGCATTGGCTTCCGATCCGGTGGACGACACGATCAGCGACGGCGCCAGCTGCGCCATCTGGCGGATATCGGTCGCGCCCGAATTCTGGAGCGCTGCGGTGCTGTAGGCACTGACGGCGATCGGCACGTTCGACAGGCGCTGCGAGCGGCGCGTGGCGGTCACAACGATATCGGCAGTATTCTTCGATTCGGCTTCGGCGCGGGCCTTTTCGGCTTCGGCCTGCTTCCCCGACGGTACAACGCCGCGCAGGCCCTGCGCGCCAGCTGGCGCGACGGCGCCTGCGCATGACGCCGCCGCTGCCAGATATACCCACTTCCGCATCGATTATGCCCCTCTTTGATCCATTCCCTTGGCCAAGCCTTGGCCGGAAAGGGGATAAAGAGGCGTTAACCGTGCGGAATTTACCGCGTGATCTTCATGACATGCGTCGGATCAGCCGACGTCTTCGACCTGATCCAGATAGGCACCGTAGCCTTCCGCCTCCATCGCGTCGCGGGGCACGAAGCGCAGCGAAGCGGAGTTGATGCAATAGCGCAGCCCACCGCGATCGCGCGGACCGTCGGGGAAGACATGGCCCAGGTGGCTGTCGCCATGCTTCGAACGCACTTCGGTGCGCACCATGCCGTGGCTGCGATCGTGCAGTTCCTCGACATTGGCGGGCTCGATCGGCTTGGTGAAGCTCGGCCAGCCGCAATGCGATTCATATTTGTCGGTCGAGGCGAACAGTGGTTCACCCGAGACGATATCGACGTAGATACCCGCGGCCTTGTTGCCGAGATATTCGCCCGTACCGGGGCGTTCTGTGCCGCTTTCCTGCGTCACATAATATTGTTCGGGCGTCAGCTTCGCGATCGCTTCGTCGGTCTTGCGGTAATCGGCCATGGTCGGCTCCTCAGCTAAGCGGCGGCTGTCCGTTGGAGGCCGAGAGGCCACCGTCGACGGGCAGGTTTACACCGGTAATATAGTGCGCATCCTCGCTCGCCAAAAAGGCGATGGCCCCGGCGATGTCGGCAGGGTCCGCGCCGCGCCCGATCGGGATGCGCTCCTCGAACTTGGCGATGAGGTCGGGCTGTTCCTTCATGCCTTCGGTCAGCGCGGTATAGGTGAGCGACGGGTTGACCGCATTCACGCGCACGCCGGCCTTCGCCTCGTCCATCGCCAATGCGCGGGTGAAGTTGGTGACCGCACCCTTGGCCGCGCAATAGAAGCTGTGGTTCCAGTCGCCGCCAAGACCCGACGCCGAAGAGATGTTGACGATGCAGCCCTTGGCCGCACGCAGATGCGTGATCGCCGCGCGGCTCATCTGGACGACACCGTACAAATCGGTTTCGATCACCTTGGAAAAGGCGCTGAAATCACCTTCGTCGAGCTTGCCGAGATGGTCGACGCCCGCGTCGTTGACCAGCACGTCGATGCCGTCGAAGCGGCTGACGGCAAGGTCGACCAGCGCCTCGCAATCGGCCATGCGACTGACGTCGATCTCCAGCGTCTCGACCGCATCGCCCAGCTCCGCGGCGAGGCGCTTGAGCCCCGCCGCGTCCTTGTCGCCGAGCACGAGGTGCGCGCCCTCCGCAGCAAAGCGCCGCGCCGCGCCCTCACCGATGCCCGAGGCGGCACCGGTGATGACGACGACCTTGCCGGCGAACCGATTGCTGTTCACGCGCTCGCGGCCTGCTCGGCGTGGCGACCTTCGGCAACTTCCTCGATCAGCTTCGCGCAGAAAGCAGGGAGATCATCGGGGTTGCGGCTGGTGACGAGGCCCTTGTCGACGACGACCTCCTGATCGACCCAATTGCCGCCCGCGTTGCGGATGTCGGTCTGCAGGCTGGGGAAGGACGTGAGCGTGCGCCCCTTCACCACGTCCGCCTCGACCAGGGTCCAGGGTGCGTGGCAGATGGCGGCGACGGGCTTGCCGGCTTCGAAGAAGGCGTGGACGAAGGCGACGACCTCCTTCGAGGCGCGCAGCTTGTCGGCGCCGACGCTGCCGCCGGGGATGACGAGGCCGTCGAACTGATCCGCGGACACGTCGCCGATCGCCTTGTCGACCGTGAAGGTCTTGCCGGGGTCGAGGTCGTTGTTCACCGTCTGCGCCTCACCCGTTTCCAGGCTGATGACGACGACCTTGCCACCGGCCTGTTCGACGGCATCCTTGGGCTGCGCGAATTCGGGTTCCTCGGTGCCGCGGGGGGCGATGAGAATGGCGATCGTCTTGCCGTCGAGGGTCATGGAATGTCTCCGAAGGTCAGGGAAGTCTTTGAAAGGGGGCTCCCTCGAACGATCGATTTTGGCAGCGGTTGCGTGGGGGGCGGGATAAACTCGGACGGCCCCGAAACGACGGCGGGGCGCTGCCGCGATGGGCAACGCCCCGCTGTTCTAAGCCTATTGCGGATCAGGCGAGCGTCAGGCCGACGTCGACGTTGCCGCGAGTCGCGTTGGAATAGGGGCAAATCTGATGCGCGGCATCGACCAGCTGCTGCGCCTGATCGCGCTCCAGGCCAGGCAGGTCGACGAGCAGATCTGCGGTGATGCCGAACCCGCCGGCATCCCGCGGACCGATCCCCACGGTCGCGGTCACGGTGGTAGCCTCGGGCACCTTTACCTTCAGCTGTTGGCCGGCGGCTTTCAACGCGCCGATGAAGCAGGCGGAATAACCCGCGGCGAACAATTGTTCGGGGTTGGTGCCATCGCCACCCGCGCCGCCCAGTTCCTTCGGCGTCGACAATTTGGCTTCGAAACGGCCGTCCTCGCTTCGGGCATTCCCTTCGCGGCCGCCGGTGGCGGTGGCGCGGGTGGCGTATTTGACGTCGACGGACATGATGCATGCTCCTTGCAGAAACTGTTATTGCGACAATGTATATCGCGATACTGATTTGTCCAGTGGCGTTTCGGCGTGGAGGAAAAGCGTGTACGACCTGTCGATGACCATGCCGCCGTCCCATCCGCTGTCGCTGGACGAGCAATTGTGCTTCTCGCTGTACGGCGCGTCGATCGCGATGACGCGCGTGTACAAGCCGATGCTCGACCGGATCGGCATCACCTATCCGCAATATCTGGTGTTGCACGCCCTGTGGGAGGAGGACGGGCGGACGATCGGCGCGATCGCCGAACGTCTGTCGCTGGAATCCAGCACGATCACGCCGCTGGTGAAGCGTCTGGAGGCGAGCGGGCTGGTGCGGCGGGCGCGGGATACGAAGGACGAGCGGCAGGTGCGCGTGCTGCTGACCGAGGCAGGGCAGGGGCTGCGCAGCGAGGCGACATGCCTGGCGGAGGCGGTGTTCGCGAAGACCGGGCTCAGCATCGACGAACTGCGGACGCTGACGCAGAACGTCCGGCGGTTGCAGCGCGCGCTGGCGTCAGAACCAGCCGCGGATGCCGAGCGCGAGTGATACGCCACCGCTGCCCTCGCCATCGGCGCGGGCATAGCGCGCGGTAGCGCCGTAGCGGCGTTCCCAATTGATCCCGACATAGGGCGCGAATTCGCGGGCGATTTCGTAGCGGAGGCGTACGCCCGCCTCGACGCTGGACAGGCCGGCACCGATGCGGGCGTCGGGTTCGTCCTGGGCGGCAAGGTTCACCTCCACGCGGGGTTGCAGGACCGCGCGCTGGGTCAGGCGCTGGTCATACCATGCCGATCCGCGGGCGCGGACGCCTTTGTCGGAGGCGAACAGCGTGGCCTCGACGTCGAACCAATAGGGCGCGAGACCCTCTACGCCGATCGCGGCATGCGTGCGGCCGCCGTTCGGCCCGAGATCCTGCCGGGCGCCGGCCAACAGGTTGAAATAGGGGCCGATGGCATGGGCGTAGAGCGCCTGCACCTCGGCCTGGTCGATCGATCCGCCGAACGTACCTTCGCCTTCGCTCTTCACCACGACGCGGTCGATGTCGCCGCCGAACCAGCCTTCGCCGTCCCAGCGATAGCCGTCGCCGCCGTGACGGACCTGCACTTCGGCAAGGTTGAAGAGGATCTGGGAGAAGCGCATCCCGCCATGCTCGGCGCGCATCGTGCGATCGGCGACAGCCATGGCAGCGTGGTCGTAGAACCGATCGGCGGCGCGGGTGGTCGGGGGCGGGGGCGGCGGGGCGTTACCGGCGGGCAGGTCGGTGCCGCTTTTGATGGCCGCCGCCGCTGGCATGGCGTGCATGCCGGGCATCGCATGCATTGGCATGTCTTGGGGCATGTCTTGGGGCATGTCGTGCGACATGGCCGGCATCGCAGTCTTGGGAGCAGCGAATGCCGCAGGCGTGCAATGGCCCATCGCCGCATGGTCGGGCGGACAGTTCGAATCGGTTGCAACGGGCGCCGCTGGCATGGCCATCATGTGATCCGGGCCGGAGTGCGCGTGGCTTTGCGGCCGTACCGGGGAGCGGGCCGGGGGCTTGGGCTTCGTCTTGGGCTTCGGCTTGGCCTTGGCGGCAGGCTTCGGCGCGGCGGGCATCGTCATGCCCGGCATGCTCATGCCGTCCATATGGTGCATCTGCGCCAGCGCCGGCGCGGGGAGCAGGGCAAGGATCGCCAGCGTCGTCCTCATGCGGCATCCTCCGCGCGCACCGTCACGACCTGCATCATGCCGGCGTGCATGTGGTAGAGCAGGTGGCAGTGGAACGCCCAGTCGCCGATCGCGTCGGCGGTCAGGTCGAAGGTGACGGTGCCGCCGGGGGCGACGTTGACGGTGTGCTTGCGCGGCGCGTGGTCGCCGTGACCCGTCACCAGTTCGAAGAAATGGCCGTGCAGATGGATCGGATGGGCCATCATCGTGTCGTTGACGAGGGTTACCCGCACGCGCTCGCCGGCACGGAAAGGGATAGGCGCGGTGACGGCGTTCAGCTTCACCCCGTCGAACGCCCACATATAGCGCTCCATGTTGCCGGTGAGGTGGATGGTGAGCTGGCGCGACGGCGCGCGGACGTCCGGGTTGCGATCCAATGCAACGAGATCGCGGTAGACGAGCACCCGGTGGCCAACGTCGGCGAGGCCCTGCGGCGGTTCGCCGGTGCGGTCCATTGGCATGGGGGCGACCGTCTGCACGGCAGGGGTCCTGGGCAGGCCGGGCGCGTTTGCGAAGTCGCGCATGCTGTGGTGCATCGGCTCGGCGGGAGCCGCGGGTTTGCAATGGCCCATGGCGGCGTGTTCGGGCGGGCAGGCGGCGGGCGCGGCGGCGTGGTCCATGCCGCTCATACCGGTCATGCCGTCCATGTGGCCCATGTCGCCCATACCCATGTCGCCCATACCCATGTCGGCCATGGTGGCGAGCGGGCGCGGACGGAGCGCGGGCACCGGTGCGACCATGCCGACCTGCGGGGCGAGCGTGGCACGCGCCATGCCGGAACGGTCCCAGGCTTCGGCGACGAGCGTATAGGCCTGCGCCTCCGGCTCCACGATCACGTCATAGGTTTCGGCGACGGCGATCTGGAATTCGTCGACCGTCACGGGCCGGACGTTCAGGCCGTCGGCCTGCACGATCGTCAGTTTCAGGCCTGGAATCCGCACGTTGAAGTTCGTCATCGCCGAGGCGTTGACGATGCGCAGCCGCACCCGCTCGCCGGCCGCGAACAGCGCAGTCCAATTGTCGGCAGGGCCATGGCCGTTGATCAGATAGGTGTAGGTGCTGCCCGTCACGTCGGACACGTCGGTCGGGTCCATCCGCATCGCGCCCCAGGCGAGGCGGTCCTTGAGCGGCTGGTCCTTGCCCGCGAGCAGGCCGGCGAGCGTCTGCTTCTGGTAATTGAAATATCCGCCCTGCAGCTTCAGGCGGCGGAAGATGGCATGCGGGTGGAGCGGTCTGTGATCGGACAGGACGATCACATGTTCGCGGTCGCTCGCGATCGGGTCAGGGCCGGCGGGATCGATGACGATCGGGCCGTAATGCCCCATCTGCTCCTGCAGGCCCGAATGGCTGTGATACCAGTAGGTGCCCGCCTGGCGGATCGGAAAGCGGTAGGTGAAGCGGCTGCGCGCCGGAATGCCGGGGAAGCTGATGCCGGGCACGCCATCCATCTGGAACGGCAGCAGCAGGCCGTGCCAGTGGATCGAGGTTTCCTCGTCCAGATCGTTGACGACGGTGAGCGTCGCGTCCTGCCCTTCGCGGAAGCGCAACAACGGCGCCGGCACCGAGCCGTTGATGCCGATCGCATGTTGCAGCTTGCCGTCGATCGTCATCATCTGATGCGCGACGTGGAGCGTGACGTCCGGGCCGGTGAGCGTCGGCATCGGGGCGGCGATGCCGGCGGACACGGGCTGCGCCCAGGCGGGAAGCCACGGCACGGCGGCGGCGAGCGGGGCGGCCTGCAACAGATGGCGGCGCGTCAGGGGCAAGTGGGCATCCTTTGGCGGAACGGTCGCCGATATAGGGTCAGGGCCGCCGGTCCGACAGGGTGGTCATGATCGCGCGGCGCCGGTCCGGTGTCATCTGGCCCCAGCCGACGATCTCTTCGATCGTGCGGGCGCAGCCGCGGCACAGGCCGTCCGGCTCCATCACGCAAACGCCGATGCACGGCGTGTCGATCGCGACCGGGGGCGTCCGCTCGATCACCATGAGGGCCGCCCCCGGATACGCTCAGGGCGCGATCGTGGCGTGGAGGAAGTCCGGAATCGGGCCGTTCCAGCCTTCGTCCGGGCCATCGTCGCGATTGGGGTCGCGATCGGCGTAGCGATCGTCGCGGCGGGGACGGCGGCGGTCGTCGTTGCGCGGCTGCGACGCGGCGGCGGTTGGGGCGGCAGCGGGACGGCGATCGTCGCGGGCCGGGCGGGCGGGGGCCGGCGCGGGCGCCTGCTCGACGGGGGCGCTGTCGTTCGCCTTGCGACCGCGGCGCGGACGACGAGGTTCCTCGGCCGCCGGCGCGTCCGCCTCGGGCGCGTCGCCGAGGTCGAGGCGTTCGATCGTCTGGCCGGTGAGCTTTTCGATATTCTGGATGTTCTCGGCATCCTCGCTGGTGATCAGCGTATAGGCGACGCCGGTCGCGCCGCCGCGGCCGGTGCGGCCGATGCGGTGGACGTAATCGTCGGGGTGCCAGGGCGCGTCGAAGTTGAAGACGTGGCTGACGCCCTTGATGTCGAGGCCGCGCGCCGCGACGTCGGAGGCGACGAGGATGTTGATCTTGCCCGACTTGAACAGGTCGAGTTCGGCGAGCCGCTGCGGCTGTTCCATGTCGCCGTGGATTTCGCCCGACTGGAAGCCGTGCTTCTTCAGGCTCTTGTTAAGTTCGCGTACCGTCGTCTTGCGGTTGGCGAAGATGATCGCGGTGCGCACCTCGTCCTGCCGCAGCAGGCGGCGCAGCGCCTCGCGCTTCTTGAACGCGTTGGTCGGGGTGGGGACCAGATACTGCTTGATGTTGAGGTTGGTCGAGGCAGGGCGCGACACCTCGATCGTCTTGGGATTGTCGAGGAACTTGTCCGCGAGCTTCTTGATCGGCGGCGGCATGGTCGCCGAGAACAGCAGGGTCTGGCGCTGCTTGGGCAGCTTGGTGCAGATCTCCTCGATGTCCGGGATGAACCCCATGTCGAGCATGCGGTCCGCCTCGTCGATGACGAGCATCGAGCAGCCGGTGAGCAGGATATTGCCGCGACCGAACAGGTCCATCAGGCGGCCCGGCGTCGCGATCAGCACGTCGACGCCCTTTTCCAGCGCCTTGATCTGGTCGCCCATCGACACGCCGCCGATCAGCAGGGCCATCGAAAGCTTGTGACCGGCGCCGTATTTCTCGAAATTTTCGGCGACCTGCGCGGCGAGTTCGCGCGTCGGTTCGAGGATGAGGCTGCGCGGCATGCGCGCGCGGCTGCGGCCGTGCGCCAGAATGTCGATCATCGGCAGCACGAAGGCGGCGGTCTTGCCGGTGCCGGTCTGCGCGATGCCGATCAGGTCGCGCATCATGAGGACGCTGGGGATCGCCTGCGCCTGGATCGGCGTGGGTTCGCTGTAGCCCGCGTCGGTGACCGCGGTCAGAAGTTCGGGGGAGAGGCCGAGATCGGCGAAGCTCATGCCAAAAGGCTCATGCAAGGGTCCGGAAATAGACGCACACGGGTGCGGCACGCCGAGCGTCGCGCTTGCCGATCTGGGCGCGAAAGTCAAGGAAAGCGTGGGTGAGGCGCTATGACGGCGCGTGTCTAGCCTGCCTGGCGATGCGGGTCCGGCGTCCCCGTATCTTGAGGGGGACGGCGACGAGAACGAACAGCATCAGGGCTACGAAAAGCCAGAGCGGACCGGTCAGCCCTTGCAGCCAGGCGATCAGGATGGCGCAGGGGACGGCGATCACCGGCGTGATCTTCGTCAGCCACCACAGCATCGCGCCCCAACCCCCCCGATCGCGCATGCCTTTGCCCACGCTCAGCAAGATGATCGTCGCCACGAGCTTCGCGCCCAAGGCGATAGCGACGATCCAGCTCAGCGTTGCGATCAGGGGCGAGGGGCTGAAGAGCACGGCGTCATCATGCGGCGGCGTTTGCGGGGTGACAAGCGGGGCGATTCCGGGGGCGAAAGTCAACGAAGGCGTGGGTGGCGCTTAGGGATTGCCGGTTTCTTCGGCGCGGAAAGAGAGCATCGAATGTCGGAACGCGTTCAACGCCTCGCTAAGGCATTTGACCGTTGGTGGGGGCGCATCCTGCGGGACGGCTTCGTCCGCTTTGAGCACGAAGGTGGCGTAGGGAAGTCCGGGCGCGTTCCGGTGAAATTCGCTCCGTATTGCTCCGCATGCTTTTGCCATTTGCTGACTGTTGCGTGCGGTGAGCAGCGGCTTTTCGCCCCTGTCAGTCGCGCAGCCTGCGGTCATCAGTACAAGCGCCAGCCCCAGTCCACGTCTGCTTATCGCCAAGTTTGTTCCCCACCGTGCGATCGCCCGATTCGGACGATGTCACGGGCAAGTGGGGACTGGCAATGGCGCGGAAGTGGATGAAGTGGACGGTACGTTTTGTCCGAAAGGCCTTCCTCCCCGATGACGCGGTTCGGGTGGGGTTCGCCGTGTCAAAGAGCGGGCAAGACGATAGGCATAATCGGGGCGTGTAGGACAGGGGAAAATGGTGGGGGACTTTTCCCTCCAATTTTGCTCGTCATTCCCGCGAAGGCGGGAATCCAGACGCGCTACCGTTGCGGCTCTATCGGAGAGGTTAGAGGTTATGGATTCCCGCCTTCGCGGGAATGACGGGGGAAAGTGCTCCCCCGCCCCCTCAGCGGGCGACCAGCGTCTTGAAGCGGGCGATGCCGCAGCTGGCGCCGGAGCGCATGCGTAGGACGTCGCGGTCGGCGCAGACCTTTCCGTCGGCCTTGGGGCGCAGGTAGAAGCCGTTGTAGAAGTCCATGGGTCCGCAATCGTCGTCGAGGTGCGCGCGCAGGCGCTTGCCGCCGGCCATCACAAGGTCGACCGCGTCGGGGGCGGAGACGAGCGCGCCGCCGATGTCGGCGACGGCGATGCATTTGGGCCCCTTCTTTTCCTTCCACTGCATCGGCTGCGGCACCGACAGCCGCGGCGCGGCGGCGGGGCCGCGCGCGGGGCCCATGCGCGGCACGCGGATGATAATGCGTTCGCGGACGGTCATCTGCGCGAACTGCACGCCGCTCAGCCGATCGGGCGACTCGCTGGCGGAGACCAGCACGGGCGCGGTGCCGGCCAGGAGCATGGGTGCGATCAGCGCGGCGGAAAACGCAGGGGTCGGCATGTTCGGTGTCGGCTCCTAGCGGCGATCGTTGAACGGAGGATGAACTTCCGCCATCGACGGCGAAGCCTCGCAGGGGCCGCCTATGGTTGAGCGGCGGTGCGTCCGGGAGTAGCGGACGCGCATGACTCCCGCCCAATCCGCACTGCTTGCCGATCTCGCCCCAACGCTGGGGTCGAAGGGCATCGTGACCGATCCCGCCGATATCGCGCCGTGGACGATCGACTGGCGGCAGCGGTTTCGCGGCACCGCGCCGGCGCTGCTCGCACCGGCTTCGACCGCCGAGGTCGCGGCGGTGGTCGCCGCGGCGGCGCGGCATCGGGTGGCGCTGGTGCCGCAGGGGGGCAACAGTTCGATGGTCGGCGGGGCGACGCCGCCCGCGGACGGATCGGCGCTGATCCTGTCGCTCAGGCGGATGAACCGGATGCGAAGCGTCGATGCGGCGGCGGGGCTCGCCGTCGCGGAGGCGGGGGTGATCCTGTCCGACCTGCACGACGCGGCGCTGGGGCAGGGGCGGCGCTTTCCGCTGACGCTGGGGGCGAAGGGCAATGCGACCGTCGGTGGCCTCGTCTCGACCAATGCGGGCGGCACGCAGGTGCTGCGCTTCGGGTCGATGCGCGGGCTGGTCGCGGGCGTCGAGGCGGTGCTGGCGGACGGCAGCGTGCATGACGGGCTTGCGGCGTTGAAGAAGGACAATCGCGGTTACGACCTGACGCAATTGCTGGTCGGCGCGGAAGGGACGCTGGGGATCGTCACCGCGGCGACATTGCGGCTCGTGCCGCTGCCCGCCAAACGTACGACCGCCTGGGCGGCGACAGGCGATCCGCAGGCCGCGCTGGCGCTGCTGCGCCGGTTCCAGGCGGCGACCGATGCGCTGGAGAGTTTCGAGATCCTGCCCGCCGAATCGCTCGCGGCGGTGCTGGCGCATGTGCCGGGTGCGCGGGCGCCGGTGGCGGGGGCGCATCGCTGGCACCTGCTGATCGAGCAGACCGACCCGCGCGGTGTGGCGGTGACCGAGGCGGTGCTGGCCGACGCGCTGGCGGACGGGCTGATCGACGACGCGACGATCGCGGCGAGCGAGGCCCAGGCGGCGGATTTCTGGCGCATCCGCGAATCGATCTCCGATTCGGAGCGGGCGTTGGGGCCAGCGTCGCAGCACGACATTTCGGTGCCGGTCGAGGGCATGCCGCGATTCATGATCGAGGCGGCGGCGGCGTGCGAGGCGCGCTTTCCCGGGACGCATGCCAGCGGCTTCGGCCATCTGGGCGACGGCAACATCCACTTCCACGTGCGCGCGGCGCCCGGCACCGACCCGGCGCGCTGGTATGCCGAGGATGTGCCGGTGGTCACACGCTTCGTCGACGATCTGGTGATCGCGGCGGGCGGATCGATCGCGGCCGAACATGGCATCGGCCAGATGAAGCTGCACGAGCTGGAGCGGCTGTCGTCGCCCGCGCGCCTCGCGGCGCTGCGCGGGGTGAAGGCGGGGCTGGACCCGCTCGGAATCCTGAACCCCGGCAAGCTTGTGACGCTTGCGCCGGGGCAGCCGGATCAATAGAGCAACGCGCCAGCGTGCGGCCCGCAGGCATTGCGGGTCCGCAAACTATCCACGACGGAGAGAGTTCCCATGGCCAGCGCGCCGCTTCCCCTGTTCTACAACGGCCTGGAGCCGCTCTCGAGCGAGACGCACGCCACCTGGCGCGTCCGCCAGCTGGATGCCGCCCCCTTCCTGGTCGGCCAGCACGCCATTCCGATCACCACCGACGAATTCCCGCTGGTGCAGCGCTTCATGCCGATCGTCTTCTCGATCGGTGACGATGCCATTCCGCTGGCGCTGATGGGCCTGAACGAAGGCGTCAACGTCTTCGTCGGCGACGACGGCAAGCTGACCGAGAACAATCTGTACGTCCCCGCCTACGTCCGCCGCTATCCGTACATGCTGGCGCGCCTGCGCCCGGACAGCGAAGAGCTGTCGCTGTGCTTCGACCCGACGTCGGAAGCGATCGGCGCGTTCGACGAGGGCGATGCGCTGTTCGAGAACGGCCAGCCGAGCCAGGTGACGAAGTCGATCCTCGATTTCTCCGAACAGTTCGAACAGGCCGGCGCGCGCACGCAGGCGTTCATGAACGAACTGCGCGAGCTCGACCTGCTGATGGAAGGCGAGGTCACGATCCAGCCGGAGCAGGAGCAGCCGCCGTTCGTCTATCGCGGCTTCCAGATGGTGAACGAGGAAAAGCTGGCCGCGCTGCGCGGTGACCAGCTGCGCAAGATGAGCCAGTCGGGCATGCTGCCGTTGCTGTACGCGCACCTGTTCTCGCTGTCGCTGATGCGCGAGATCTTCGGCCGCCAGGCGCAGCAGGGCAAGATGCCGCAGCCGCAGTTCGCGCCGGTCGGTTAATAACCGGGGCCGTTCCGCCAGCCGGAACCGCCATTATCCAGACGGGCGGGTGTCGCATCGCGCGACGCCCGCCCGTTTGCGTTGGGGCAGCCCGCTTGACCCGGTCGCCGATCCGGCGGACTGTCGTTCCGACCTCGAAAGGACATGACGGATGACAGGCTGGGCTCGCGACGCACGCTATTCGACCGTGGCGATCGCGTTTCACTGGACGATCGCGGTGCTGATCATCGCCAATCTGATCATCGGCATCGGGCATGACGGCATTCCGGCGCTGCGCGCGCTGATGGGGGCGCACAAGGCGATCGGCATCACCGTGCTGGCCCTGACGCTGGCGCGCGTCGCCTGGCGGATCGCGCATCGGCCGCCGCCGCTGCCCGCGCACATGCCCGGCTGGGAAAAGGGGCTGGCGCATGCGACGCACTGGTCGCTGTACCTGCTGATGCTCGCGCTGCCGCTGACGGGCTGGCTGATGGTGAGCGCGCCGCCGACCGAAGGGCCGGCGCGGCCGCTGACGTGGTTCGGCCTGTTCGACATTCCGCGCCTGCCGGCCAGTGCGGGGGCGGCAGGATTCGGGCATGAAGCGCACGAGCTGCTCGGCTGGGTGATGGTGGCGCTGGTCGTGCTGCACGTCGCCGGGGCACTACGCCACCATCTGATCCTGCGGGATAATGTCCTCGCGCGAATGGTGCCGATGCAGCGCCGTTGAGACGAACGTTCATGATGGTGCGGTGAAAAAAACGTCACGAAGTGTTGCGGGGGTTGAACCAAATCGCGCCTCGCCTATTTTGTGACTTGTACGGCGCTCGTGTCCCCCCTTTCGCGAGACCGTATGGCACACCTTCGGGTGTGTCTCCTCCCTGAACCTTGGCCACTCCGTGCTTTCAGCACGGGGTGGTTTTTTTATGGCCCCGCGTCTTACTCGGCGGCGAGGGCGAAGGGGGGCGTGCCGGCGAGCGCTTCGTCCGCGACGGCGGCAAGCAGGCTGCGCAGCAGCGCGACGGTGCGATCGAAGCCGGGGCCGAGGCCGTCGAGCCGGGAGTCGAGGTACAGCGCGCGGTCGATCTCCACCTGCACGGCATGAATGCCGCGGGCGGGCGCGGCATGGGTCTGCAGGATATGCGCGCCGGCATAGGGCGTGTTGCGCTGCGTCGCGATGCCCATCTGCGCCGCCGCGCCCTCGATCCGCGCGAGGAAGCGCGCATCGCTGGTCGCGCCGAAGCGATCGCCGAGGACGAGGCGCGCGTGCGGGCCGACCGTCGGCATCGAATGGATGTCGACCAATATTGCGATGCCGAAGCGCGCGCGTGCGGCGGCCAGCGTAGCGGCGAGCGTCGCGTGATAGGGGCGATGATCCTCTGCGATGCGGCGCGCGACGTCGGCGCCGGTGAACCGCCCGCGCCACAGGTCGCCCGCACCGCCCGCACGACGCGGCACCAGGCCTAGGCCGCTGCGGATCTTCATCGACTGGCCGGACTGCGCCTGCGGACGAACACCGTCGTCGACGCGCGGGTCGCGCTCATATTCGCTGCGGTTGAGATCGATCCAAGCGCGGGCGCGGCGCTGCACCAGCATCGTCTCGTTCGTCTGCGCGGCGCGGGCGACGGCATCGACGTGGCGATCCTCCAGCACCACCAGCGCCGATTCGGGCAGGCGCAGCGCGGCGCGTAAGGTGGGGGGATAGTCGCGGCCCGCATGCGGGACCGAGAGGACCACGGGACTGGCCGGCGCGGGCGGATTGTCGAGGCCGGAGGGGCTTTGCGGCGAGGCGAAGGGTGTGCCGTGGGGCACATTGTGCGCCTGTGCGCCGTCGATCCGGTCGAACGAAGCGTCCATCTGTGGCACGCCTTAGCCCATCCGCGCGTTCGGCGCTCTGGAAATCTTCATATCTGCCGGTCCATACAGGATCGACCGCAACGTTAAGGACCCGAAAAGGCGATGATCCGTATCCTGCTGGCCGAAGACGACCAGGTCATGCGCGAATATCTGACGCGGGCGCTGGAACGCGCGGGCTATGCCGTCGCCGCGGTCGACCGCGGCACCGCAGCGATCCCGCTGCTCGAAACCGAGCCGTTCGACCTGCTACTGACCGATATCGTGATGCCCGAGATGGACGGCATCGAACTCGCCCGCCGCGCTGCCGAAATGGTGCCGGGCCTGCGCGTGATGTTCATCACCGGCTTTGCCGCGGTGACGCTGAAGGCGGGTCGCGAAATGCCCAACGCGCGCGTCCTGTCCAAGCCGTTCCACCTGCGCGACCTGGTCGCCGAGGTGGACCGCGTGTTCGAAATGGGCAGCGCCAGCGGATTAAATTGAGCGCGGCGTGAAATCAGGGCTTGCCAGCCCGAAGCAACCTGCTAATTGGCCCACCTCCGGCGGGCGTGTAGCTCAGTGGTAGAGCACTGTGTTGACATCGCAGGGGTCGCAAGTTCAATCCTTGCCACGCCCACCATCGAAAACCCCGCTAGGCCAATGGCTTAGCGGGGTTTTTGGTTTTCAGGTGCTTTCGCCTGATTTGGCGACCGTCGCCATCCTCTATCGATCACTCGGCGTGGCGCAGCGTGCGGCGCAGGGCGTCGTGCCAGCCGGCGACGAGCGTGGCGCGGCGATCGGAGGGCATGGCGGGTTCGAAGCAGGCGTCGCGGGCCCAGAGGCGTTCGAGTTCGGGCAGGCCCGACCAGATGCCGGTGGCGAGGCCGGCGTGGAAGGCGGCGCCGCGCGCGGTGGTTTCGAGGTCGGCGGGGCGCTCGATCGGCACGTCGAGCAGATCGGCGAGGAAGCGGCACAGCCAGTCGTTGGCGGCCATGCCGCCGTCGACGCGGACGCTGGCGGGATGACCGCCGCCGTCGGCGATCATAGCCTGAACGAGATCGAGCGTCTGGTAACCGACCGCCTCCAGCGCGGCGCGGGCGAGGTGCGCCTGCGTCGCGCCCAGCGTCAGGCCGAAGATCGCGGCGCGCGCCTCCGCATCCCAATGCGGCGCGCCGAGGCCGACGAAGGCGGGGACCATGTAGACGCCGTGATTGTCGGGCACCCGCGTCGCCATGTCGTCGGTATCGCGGGCGTGGGTGATGACGCCGATGCCGTCGCGCAGCCATTTGATCGCCGCGCCCGCGACGAAGATCGAGCCTTCGAGCGCGAAGGTGGTCTGCCCGTCCAGCCGGTAGGCGGGGGTGGTGAGCAGGCGCTGCTGCGAGCGGATCGCCTCCGTTCCCGTATTGAGCAGCATGAAGCAGCCGGTGCCGTAGGTGGACTTCGTCATGCCGCGGGTGAAGCAGGCCTGGCCGAACAGCGCGGCCTGCTGGTCGCCCGCGATGCCCGCGATCGGGATGGGCGCGCCGAACAGGTCGGGCGCGGTGGTGCCGAAGATGTGCGCATTGTCGTGGACCTGCGGCAGGATCGCCATCGGCACGCGGAGCAGGCGGCACAGCTCTGCGTCCCAGTCGCCGGTGCGGATGTTCCAGAGCAATGTGCGGGCGGCGTTGGTGACATCGGTTGCATGCGTCGTGCCGCCGGTGAGGCGCCAGAGCAGGAAGCTGTCGATCGTGCCGAAGGCGAGGTCGCCGCGCTCGGCGCGGGCGCACGCGCCGGGGACGGTATCGAGGATCCAGGCGATCTTGGTCGCGGAGAAATAGGGATCGAGCAGCAGGCCGGTCGCCTCGCGCACGCTATCTTCGGCGCCGTCGCGGCGGAGCGCGGCGCAGACGTCGGCGGTGCGGCGGTCCTGCCAGACGATGGCGCGGTGGATGGGTTCACCGGTGGCACGGTCCCAGACGACGACGGTTTCGCGCTGGTTGGTGATGCCGATGCCGGCGATGTCGCGCGCGCCCACGCCGCTGGCGTCGATCGCCTCGCGCGCGGTGAACAGGACGTCGCGCCAGATATCCTCCGGATCGTGCTCGACCCAGCCGGGGTGCGGATAATGCTGCGCGAATTCGGTCTGGGCGACCGCGACGCGGCGCGCCTGTGCGTCGAACAGGATCGCGCGCGTCGAGGTGGTGCCCTGATCGATCGCGAGAATGTGCTTGGCCATGAGGGTCCTCTCCCGTCCCGCCTTTCAGTGTCGCGGGCCGGCGGGCGGCGTCAATGGCGTGGGCCGATTTTCGGATCGCACTGCGGCGGTTCGGCGTTAGGATCGCCGGACGGAGGGCGTGCGTGGCGGAGACGGATTACGACCTGCTGATCGTCGGCGGCGGCATCAACGGCGCCGGGATCGCGCGCGACGCGGCGGGGCGGGGGCTTTCCGTTTTGCTGGTCGAGGCAGACGATCTGGCCGGGCACACGTCGTCGGCATCGACCAAGCTGATCCACGGCGGCCTGCGCTATCTGGAATATGGCGAGTTCCGGCTGGTGCGCGAGGCGCTGATCGAGCGCGAGCGATTGTGGGGCATGGCGCCGCACATCATCTGGCCGCTGCGCTTCGTCCTGCCGCAGACGCATTCGCCGCGGGCGGCGTGGATGGTGCGGCTGGGGCTGTTCCTCTACGACCATCTGGGCGGGCGCAAACGGCTGCCGGCGACCGAGACGGTCGGGCTGGCGGCGACGCCTTATGGCGCGGGGCTGCGCGATACGGCGGGCAAGGCGTTCGTCTATTCGGATTGCTGGGTCGAGGACAGCCGGCTGGTCGTGCTGAACGCGCGCGATGCGGCGGATCGCGGGGCGACGATCGCGACGCGGACGCGGCTGGTGCAGGCACGGCGCGAGGGCGAGCGCTGGGTTGCGACGATCGCCGATGCCGCAGCCGAGCGCATGGTGTCGGCCCGGGTGCTGGTCAACGCGGCGGGGCCGTGGGTGGACGACGTGCTGTCCCGCGTCGCGGGCGGACATGCCAAGAACGCCGTGCGGCTGGTGAAGGGTAGCCATATCGTCGTGCCGCGCCTGTATGCCGGCGACCATGCGTTCATGCTGCAGAACCCGGACCGGCGGATCGTGTTCGCCATTCCCTATGAAGGCGACTTCACGCTGATCGGGACGACCGACCAGCCATGGGAGGGGGCGCCGGCGAAAGCCGCAATCGATGCAGGCGAGACTGCCTATCTGCTCGACACGGCCAACCGCTATTTCGCGCGCGGATTGCGCGAGAGCGATATCGTGTGGAGCTATGCCGGGATCCGGCCGCTGCACGACGACCATGCCGGCAATGCCTCTGCGGTGACGCGCGATTATGTGCTCGACCTCGACGCGGCGCCGGGGCGGGCGGCGATGCTGAGCATCTTCGGCGGCAAGATCACGACCTATCGGAAGCTCGCCGAACATGCGCTGGCGGAGCTGGGCGCGGTGCTGCCGGATATGGCGGGGGCGTGGACGGCGGGGGCGGTGCTGCCGGGTGGGGACCTGCCCGGCGGGGATTTCGAGGCGTTCGTGGCGGCGCTGGTGCAGGCGCGGCCAGGGCTGTCGGCGACGCTGCTGCGGCGGCTGGCGCGCGCCTATGGCACCAGGGTGGCGGCGGTGCTCGGCGATGCGCAGACGATGCGCGATCTGGGCGAGGATTTCGGCGGCGGGCTGACCGCGCGCGAGGTCGACTATCTGGTCGCGCAGGAATGGGCGCGGACGGCGGAGGACGTGCTGTTCCGGCGCAGCAAGCTGGGGTTGCATGTGCCGGACGGGACGGCGGCGCGGCTGGCGACGTATCTGCGGGACACAGGCGTATAGACAGGCGCCATCGACGGCGTCCCGATCCGTCATTGCATCGCGAGGGTTCGCAATGACGGATCGGCGGGGGGCGGTCCGGGTGTCGAGACCCGCGCCGCTCAGCGGACGCGGGTGATGATATTCTCGATCCGCTCCTGCTGGCCCGAGCGGGGGCGGGGATTGAGGTTCTGGCTGATGGCGAGGTCGGCGATGGCGGCAAGGTCGCTGCCGGCGATCTGCTGGCCCAAAGCGCCGGTCCAGCCCGCGTACCGCTCGGCCTTGATCGCATCGAGGCGGCCGTCCTCGATCAGCACGGCGGCGTTGAGCAGCCCCTTCGCCACGACGTCGATCCCGCCGACGTGACCATGGAACAGGTCGGCGGCGTCGATCGACTGGCGGCGAACCTTGGCATCGAAGTTGAAGCCGCCCGTCGTAAAGCCGCCCGCGCGCAGGATTTCGAGCATCGCGAGCGTCATTTCCTCGACCGAGTTGGGGAATTGATCGGTATCCCAGCCGTTCTGCGGATCGCCGCGGTTGGCGTCGATCGAGCCGAAGATGCCGAGCGCGCCCGCCGTCGCGATCTCATGTTCGAAGGTGTGGCCAGAAAGGGTCGCGTGGTTCGCCTCGATATTGACGCGGACCTCGTCCTCCAGCCCATAGCGCTTGAGGAAGCCGTACACCGTTGCGGTGTCGAAGTCGTATTGGTGCTTGGTCGGTTCGTGCGGCTTGGGTTCGATCAGGATCGTGCCGGCGAAGCCGATCTTGTGCTTGTGATCGACGACGAGGCTGAGGAAGCGGCCGAGATTGTCGAGTTCGCGCTGCATGTCGGTGTTGTGGAGCGTCTCATATCCCTCGCGACCGCCCCACAGCACGTAGTTGGCGCCGCCGAGGCGGTGCGTCGCTTCGAGGGCGTCGCGCACCTGCATCGCGCCCCAGGCGAACACTTCCGGATCGGGGTTGGTAGCGCCGCCGGCGGCATAGCGCGGGTGGCTGAACAGATTGGCGGTGCCCCACAGGAGCTTGCGGCCGGAGGCGGCCTGAAGCTGTTCGAGATGGTCGACCGCTTCGGCGAAATGCGCCCGGTGTTCGGATACCGTCGTGGCGTCCGCCATCACGTCGACGTCGTGGAAGCAATAATAGGGCACATCGAGACGCGTGAAGAAGTCGAAGGCGACCGAGCGCTTGTGTGCCGCTGCGGCGGCGTCGTTGGCGCCGCGGTGCCAGGGGCGATCGAAGGTGCCGCCGCCGAAGACGTCGCTGCCTGGCCAGCAGAAGGTGTGCCAGAAGCAGGCAGCGAAGCGGAGGTGCTCCTCCATCGTCTTGCCGAGGACGACGCGGGTCTTGTCGTAATAGCGATAGGCGAGTTCGGTGTCGCTGTCCGGCCCTTCGTAGCGGATCGTCGGAATGTCGGCGAAATAATCGGCCATTTTAAAGGCTCCTGATGCGGGAATAAGCGTCGCGGAAGGCGGCGTATTTGGGGGCGAGGCGGTCGCGCAGGGCGGCGACGGGTTCGATGACGTGCGCGGTGCGGGGCGCGACGCAGACGTCGGCGGGCGTGCCGCCGTCGACCGCGAGCTGCGCGAGGCGGGCGGCGCCGAGCGCGGGGCCGACCTCGCCCCCGTCGAGATAGACGAGGCGCGCGTCGAGCGCCGCGGCGAGCGTTTCGCCCCAGTATAGCGAGCGGGCGCCGCCGCCGATGACGGAGAGCTGCTCGATCGTCGTGCCCGCCTCACGCAGCACGCGCACGCCATCCGCCAGCGCGAAGGCGACGCCTTCGAGTACGGCTTGCGCCAGGCGTTCGGGGCCGGTGTCGTGGTCGAGGCGCAGGAAGGCGCCGCGGACCTGCGCGTCGTTGTGCGGCGTGCGCTCGCCCGAGAGGTAGGGGAGGAAGAGCTCGGGGCCGCTGGCCGGACCGGCCTGTTCGGCGCGGGCGAACAGATCGGTAGCGCCGCTCGCCCCGGTGAGCCGCGCCACCCAGTCGATGCAGGCGGCGGCGGAGAGGTGGACCGCCATCTGATGCCACATGACGGGCACGCAATGGCAGAAGGCGTGGACCGCACCGGCGACATTGGGGCGGAAGTCCTGCGTCGCGACGAAGATGACGCCCGATGTGCCGAGCGAGAGCAGGGCGTCGCCGTCGCGCACGGCGCCGACACCGGCGGCGCCCGCGGCATTGTCACCGCCGCCGCCCGCGACCGGGACCGGCGCCATGCCCCACAGCTCGGCGACCGCGGGAAGCAGCGTGCCGGCGGTGTCGCTGCCCTCGACGAGGCGCGGCATCTGTCCGGTCGTCAGGCCCGTGGCGGCGAGCAACGTCTCGCTCCAGCGCCGGGCGGCGACGTCGAGCCACAGCGTGCCGGCGGCGTCGGACATGTCCGAGGCTTTCTCGCCGGTCATCAGCAGGCGGACATAGTCCTTGGGGAGCAGCACGGTCTTGATCGCTGCGAACGTCTCGGGCTCGTGGTGGCGGACCCAGGCCAGCTTGGGCGCGGTGAAGCCGGGCATGACGAGGTTGCCGCCTCGCTCGCGGAAGGCGGGCGTCGCGGCGTCTAGGCCAGCGCATTCGGCGAAGGAGCGGCCGTCGTTCCACAGGATGGCGGGGCGGAGCGGCCGGTCGTCGGCGCCGAGGAGAGTCGCGCCGTGCATCTGGCCGGCCAGGCCGATGCCGCGCACCGATCGCCGCACCGCGGGATCGATGGCAAGGACCGCGGCACAGGTCGCCTGCCACCAGGCGACGGGGTCCTGTTGCGACCACAGGGGCTCCGGGCGCTGGACGGTGAGCGGGGCGGTGCCTTGCGCGACGAGCGCGCCCGACGCGTCCACGACGACCGCCTTGACGCCCGACGTGCCGATATCGATGCCGAGGAACATGCCCTCAGTCCTTGAACGGATCGATGGTCTGGATGCTGCCGTCCGGGGTGAAATGCAGCTGCGTCACCTTGGCGGAGCGCAGGTGGTTTTTCCCCGACACTTGCGTGTCGTGGTAGAACAGCCACCACTTGCCCTGAAATTCGACGATCGAATGGTGTGTGGTCCAGCCCTGTACGGGCTTCAGGATATGCCCCGCATAGTGGAACGGACCATAGGGCGAGGTGCCGGTGGCGTAGTTCAGATAATGCGTGTCGCCGGTCGAATAGGTGAAATAATAGGTGCCGCCCCGCTTGAACATCCAGGCGGCCTCGAAGAAGCGGCGCTCGTGATCGCCGCCGAGCACGGGCTTTCCACGTTCGTCGAGGATGACGATCGGGCGCGGGCTTTCCGCGAATTGCTTCATGTCCGCGCGCAGCTTGGCGACGCGCGGGGCGATTGCGGGCTGGTCGTCGCGGTGCAGGTCCGTGTCGCCGGCCTTGGCGTCGTAGCGATTACCCTGCCAGCGCTGGAGCTGGCCACCCCAGATGCCGCCGAAATACATGTAGCTGGCGCCGTCGCTATCGGTGAAGACCGCGGGGTCGATCGAGAAGCTGCCGCGGATCGGCTGCGGATCGGCGGTGAACGGGCCGGTCGGCGACTTGGACGTGGCGACGCCGATGCGGAAGACGCCGGCTTTGTCGCGTGCGGGGAAATAGAGGTAATAGGTGCCGTGCTTATAGGCGGCGTCGGGTGCCCAGGTCTGTTTCGAGGCCCAGGGGATCTGCTTCACGTCGAGCGCGACGGGGTGGACGGTGACCGGGCCCCCGATCCGGTCCATGCTGAGCACGCGATAATCGTGCATCGCATATTGGTTGCCGAGATCGTCGTCGGCGATGCCGGCGTCGACGTCGTGGCTGGGATAGACGTAGAGCCTGCCGTTGAACACGTGCGCGGATGGATCGGCGAAATAGAGGTCTTTGACCAGCGGCTGCGCGAGGTAGCGCTTGCCGTCGGGGCTGCGCGGTTCGGCGCTTTGCGCGAGGGCGAGGCCGCTCGACAACAGAGCAGCGAGCGCGAGCAGGCGGGTGCTGCGGGCGGGCATCGATATCGTCCTTCCTAAGATCGGCCTTCTGGCGAGGCCTGAAACGTTTGGATAGCGCTACCATATGATGATCGTCATCCGGCGGCAAGGGCCGTTGGCGGCGATTTCGACGATCGGGCGCGCGGAGAGTCCGCGGCGTGCTGATCGCGCGTGGCGCGATGCGCGGCCCGATTTGGGTGATCTCGCTGGTGTTTGGCGTCGGATACGGCGTGCCGATGATGACGCCGACGTGGAGCTGCCAGCGTCGGCCCGCGTCAACCGGCGGGGCGACAGGAGACCAATTGGGGACAGCGGTACGGTAACGGTCGCAACGTGGCGCTTGCCGTGGACGCGCTTTTGCGTTCATGTCGGTCGGGCTGTTTCTCCTGGGACCCGATCCGCCCGCATGGCTTCCTCACCCCCTCCCTCGCGACCCTCCCGTCGATCGGGTTCGGCACCGACGATCAGCGATGTGGCGAAGCTCGCCGGCGTGTCGCCGATGACCGTCAGCCGCGTCATCAACGCCGAAACCAACGTGCGGCCCGCGACGCGCGATGCGGTGAACGTGGCGATCCAGACGCTGAACTATGCGCCCAATCGCGCCGCGCGCAGCCTGGCGGGGGCGGGGCAGTTGCGGGTCGGGCTGCTGTACAACAATCCGTCGGGCGGCTTTCTGTCCGAAATGCTGCTCGGCAGCCTGGACCAGGCGAGCCGCAACGACGTGCAGATCGTGATCGAGAAATGCGAGATCGGCGACGATCACGAGCTGGCGGTCGCACGGCATATGATCAAGGGCGGCATCGACGGCATCGTCCTGCCGCCGCCCCTGTGCGAATCGCCGGCGCTGCTTGACCTGCTGGCCCAGGCGGGCGTGCCGATGGTCGGGCTGGCGACCGGGCGCGCAGGCGAGGGCGGTCTGGCGATCGGGATCGACGATCGTGCCGCGGCGGTGACGATGACGCGGCACCTGATGGACCTGGGCCATCGGCGGATCGGCTTCATCGGCGGCGATCCCAATCTGTCGGCGAGCGGCGCGCGGCTGGCGGGCTATCGGGCTGCGCTGGAAGGGGCCGGGATCGGGATCGAGGACGGACTGGTCGTGGATGGCCTGTACACGTACCGGTCTGGGCTGGATGCGGCGGAGCAGCTGCTCGACCGCGCCGAACCGCCGACGGCGATCTTCTCGTCGAACGACGACATGGCGGCGGCGACCGTGGCGGTGGCGCACCGGCGCGGGCTTGACGTGCCGGGCGACCTGACCGTCTGCGGCTTCGACGATACGGTGCTGTCGACTGCGATCTGGCCCGAACTGACGACGATCCGCCAGCCGATCGCCGATATGGCGCGCGGCGCGATCGAGGGGCTGGTCGCGCTGCTGCGTCGCCAGCGCGGTGGCGACGATGCCGCGCCCGAAGAGCCGACGCGGCTGCTCGACTATACGCTGATCCGCCGCCAGTCGGATGCGCCGCCACGGCGCCGTCCGCGGGTGATCGAGGGATAGGTCTGCCGCGGCGCCTCGCGCGGGACGGCCACGGCACGCGCCAAACGGCTTGACCGCCCAGAATGGCGTGATAGCGATATCACATTGCACACGGCTGGCGCACGACCGGCATGAGGAGAGCGATGTGACGGACAGGCGGGGGGCGGGGCATGCCCCGGGGAATCTGGGTGCCGGGCAGGGCGTCAATCACGGCTTCATCGCCGGCATCGTCGCGGTGGCGACGATCGGCGGCTTCATGTTCGGCTATGATTCGGGCGTCATCAACGGGACGCAAAAGGGGCTGGAGGCGGCGTTTTCGCTCGGCCACCTGGGCATCGGCGTCAACGTCGGCGCGATCCTGGTGGGGTCAGCGATCGGTGCGTTCGGTGCGGGGCGGCTGGCCGACGCGATCGGGCGGCGGCGGGTGATGATGCTGGCCGCGCTGCTGTTTCTGGTGAGCGCGCTGCTCGCCGGTGCCGCGGGCGGCTCGATCGTCTTCATCCTGGCGCGGATCATCGGCGGCCTGGGTGTCGGCGCGGCGAGCGTGATCTCGCCCGTCTATATTTCCGAAGTAACGCCGGCCGCGATCCGCGGGCGACTGTCGAGCGTGCAGCAGGTGATGATCATCACCGGCCTGACCGGCGCGTTCGTCGCGAATTTCGTGCTGGCCCGCTATGCCGGTGGTTCGACCGCGCCCTTCTGGCTCGACTTTCCGGCGTGGCGCTGGATGTTCTGGCTGCAGGCGATCCCGGCGGCGATCTATCTGGCGGCGCTGACCGTCATTCCGGAAAGCCCGCGCTTCCTGGTCGCCAAGGGCCGCGAGGGCGATGCGAAGGCCGTGCTGACGCGGCTGTTCGGCGCTGGCGAGGCGGAGCGCAAGGTGGTCGAGATCCGCAACTCGCTCGCCGCCGATCACCACAAGCCGAAACTGTCCGACCTGATCGACAAGACGACGGGCAAGATCCGTCCGATCCTGTGGGCGGGTATCGGCCTTGCCGTGTTCCAGCAGTTCGTCGGCATCAACGTCGTCTTCTATTACGGCGCGGTGCTGTGGGAGGCGGTGGGCTTCACCGAGGACAATGCGCTGCAGATCAACATCCTGTCCGGCGTGCTGTCGATCGCGGCATGCCTGTTCACGATCGCGACGGTCGATCGGATCGGACGCAAGCCGCTGCTGCTGGTCGGATCGGCGGGCATGGCGGTGACGCTGGCGACGGTGGCCTGGGCGTTCTCCACCGCGGTCACCGATGCGGCGGGCGCGGTGAGCCTGCCCGGACATAACGGCCTGATCGCGCTGGTCGCGGCCAATCTGTACGTCATCTTCTTCAACGCGTCGTGGGGGCCGGTGATGTGGGTGATGCTGGGCGAGATGTTCCCCAACCAGATCCGCGGATCGGGCCTTGCCGTGTCGGGCTTTGCGCAGTGGATCGCCAATGCGGCGATTTCGGTCAGCTTCCCGGCGCTTGCCGTGTCGCCGGGGTTGGCGGTCACCTACACCGGCTATGCGCTGTTCGCGGCGATCTCATTCGTGTTCGTGCAGAAGCTGGTTCACGAAACGCGCGGGCGCGAACTCGAAGACATGCAGGGATGAGGACGATTGGGCGCTCGCGTTACAGCGCCCAGTCGAGCTGCATCCACAGCTTCTGCGTGTCGGTGAACAGCCGGTCGGCGCGATAATCGGCATAGCGCAGGCTGGCGGTCGTCTTGCCGAGCTTGGCGCTGGCGAGCAGGTTGAGTTCGTCGCCGTAGCGGCGCGACAGGCGGTCGCTGTCGAACCGGTGGTAGACGGCGGTCAGCGACACCGCCTTCAGCGTCCCGATCTGCTTCCACCCCCAGCCGGCGCTCGCATAGGCGTCGCGAATGCCGTCGGCGGGGGTGGTGGTGAGCTTGTCGGCCCAGCCCTGGAACTTGAAGATCGCGGAGAAGGGCGTCTGGAAGCTGGCGTATGCGGCGCCTGCGCTGGCGCCACGGCCCGCGCCGAGCACTTCATAGCCGCCGCCGACCTTCGGGCCGTTCAGGTCGACCGACAGGTCGGCGAGCCAGTAATCCGCGGCGTACATATTGGGGTTGCGGTGATAGTCGGACTGGCGCGCATAGCTGAGCTGATAGGCGAGCTTGGCGGTGCCGAGCGGCTGCGCGCCGGCCAGGCGGCCGCCATAGGTCTGGCTGGACAGGCGATAGCCCTGCACCGCCGCTTCGTCCTCATCGATCAGATAGGCAAAGCCCGTGACCTTGCCGATCGGCGAATCCCAGCCGAGGTTGGCGAGGACGGTGTTGCCGCCGATCGCGGTCGGCCGGGCGCCGCGCCCTTCGATGCCGTTCACCGTGCGGACCGACCAGACATAGCTGACGTCGGCCTTCAGGCCCGGCACGGCGGTGATCTCGGTGCGCACGGCGTCGAAGGTCTGGCCGTTGTTGCGGAACGCGGCGGCGCCGACGAAGCGTTCGTCGTCGAGCTGGATCACCTGTCGCCCCGCGGTGATCGCGAGGCCCGGCGCGGCATAGCGCACCTGCGCGCGATAGATGGCGACGCTGTCGGGATCGGCGATCAGCGGGCGCAGCGTGGCGGGGCCGTGCAGGCCGTCGAAATAGTCGGGCAGGATCGCGAGGTTCCCCTGCGCCTGGACGAGGCCGGAGAGGCGGCCGATTGCAGCCTGCACGCCGGTGCGCAGTCGCACCGTCACCGCGTCGCTATCCTGCGGCAGGCCATCCTGTTCGACATGTTCGTACCGCAGCCGCGCTTCCGCAAGCGGCGTCACCGTCTGCGCTGCGGCAGGCAGCGCCGGCAGGACGGTGGCAAGGGCGAGAAGCGGGGCGGTGAGGCGCATCGATCGGGTCCGTACGGCATCGGTGTCGCGCAGGAATGCGCTGTCCATTGTCGACCTATTAGGCGCGGAATGGTGAACAGGCTGATGACGTTGCGCTTCGGCTACGGAACGCACGCGGGGCTGAGCCATATGGGGGATGGCACTTATGCCATCAGGAGATCGCATGGGCCTTGCTCCGCGCCTGTCCGGGCGGGTGGAAGCCCGGGCGCATCATTCCCCCGCCGCGCGTATCCTGGAGCGGATCGGGCCCTTCTTTGCGATCGGCGAAGTGTCCGGCGGGCCGTTGCTGATCGCGTCGCTCATCGCGCTGATCGTCGTCAATTCGCCCTGGGGTGCGGACTATGTCCGGCTGTGGGATCGGCCGATCCGGCTGAGCTATGGCGCCTGGGCGTTCGCGCGGCCGGCGGCGGAATGGGTCAACGACCTGCTGATGCCGCTCTTCTTCCTGATCATCGGGACGGAGGTGAAGCGCGAGTTCGTCAAGGGATCGCTCGCGTCGCGCAAGACCGCGCTGTTCCCGGTGGCGGGTGCGATCGGTGGGCTGGTGGTGCCGGTGGCGATCTATCTGGCGTTCAACTGGGGTACGCCGACCGCGCACGGCTGGGGCGTGGTGGCGGCGATGGATACCGCGTTCAGCCTAGCGGTCGTCGCGATGTTCACGACGCGGCTGCCTCCGGCCGTGCGTGCGGTGCTACTGGCCTTCGCGGCGATCGACGATGTGTTCGGGCTGCTGGTGATTGCCTTCGCCTATACCGCGTCGGTGCAGCCGGTGTTCCTGGGGGTGGCGGCCGTGGCGTATCTTGGGATCATCGGACTGTTGCGGCTGCGCTGGGTGGCGTCGATCCCCTATGTGCTGCTCGGCGCCGTGGTGTGGATCGGCATCTTCGGGTCGGGCGTGCATCCGACGGTCGCGGGCGTGGCGGTCGGCCTGTTGCTGCCGACGCGATCGCGGCTGAGCCATGGCGACTTCGCCGAACGCGTCGAGCGGCCCTTGGACGAGTTGCGCGCGGCGCAATCCGAACAGGCGCGTGCGGGCGATGCCGCGGAGGCGGAGGAGAAGGAGGACGCGGTCGAGGCTAAGCTGGGGTACATCCACGAAATGGTCGCGGCGACCGACGAGGCGGCGGAGCGGCTGGTGCGCATCCTGACGCCATGGGTGTCCTATGTCGTGCTGCCGCTGTTCGCGCTGTCGAACGTGCGCATCCATTTGTCGCCCGACGCGATCGCCGAGGCGCTGCACGCGCCGCTAAGCCTGGGCATCGTCGCTGGCCTGGCGATCGGCAAGCCGCTGGGCTTCATGGCGTCGACATGGATCGCGACACGCGTGCTGGGCGCGCGCCTGCCCGATGGGGTGACGTGGCGGATGGTGCTGGGGATCGGCGGCGTCGCCGGGATCGGCTTCACGCTGTCGCTGTTCATCACCGAACTCGCCTTCACCGACGTGGCGCAGACCGAGATGGCATCGCTGGCGATCCTGTGCGCGTCGCTGGTGTCCGGCCTGTTCGGCTATGCCATCTTCTGGCTGGCGACGCGCTCAGCCGAGCGCGTACCAGATCGGTGAGGCGGTGAAGAGGTCGGTGGCGGCGTGCGCTGTGCCGTCGGCGAAGCGGATCGTCGCGTCCGGCACTTCGGTGCCGCGGATCAATGCGGCGACACGGAGCGTGGCGCCGGCATGGTGGCGGCTGAAGGCGAGGATGCGGTCGCTGCCCCCCACCTGTGCCGGACGATAGTCGCCGTTGGCGAACAGCGCGGGCTCGGCACGGCGACGGGCGAGCAGGTCGGCGATCAGGCGGAACTTGGCCGGCGCGTGCGGTGCGTCGAACAGCGCCTGTCGCTGCGCATAATCGACGGGGCGGCGGTTGTCGGGATCGACCAGGCTGAGGTCGGCGAGCTCGGTGCCTTGATACAGGTCGGGCACGCCGGGCACGGTGTAGCGGAGCAGCGTCTGGATCAACGTGTTGGCGTCTGCAATCGGCGCGAGGTCGGCGACGAAGGCCGTAACCTCCGCGACGAAGCGCGGGTCGCCGAGGAAGGCATCGGTGAGGGCGGCGGCGGCGGCTTCATAGGCCTCATCCGGGGCTTCCCATGACGAGCGGAGGCGTGCTTCGCGCAGGGCCTTTTGCTGCCAGGCCTTGATGCGGTCGGCGAAATCGGGCGTCACGCCCTCGTCCGGCCAGGCGCCGACGATGGTTTGCAGCAGCATGTAGCGGTCGGCGCCCGAGACGTCGTGATCCCAGGCCCAGGAGAGCTGGTCCCATGCCTCGACGCGGGTGCGCCAGGCGTCGGGCATGACGCTGAGTGCGGCGAGGCGGGCGCGGAGGTCCTCCCCGCGCTTGTGGTCGTGCGTCGCGGTGGTGAGCATCGCGTGCGGCACGTCGTGTGCGCGGGCGACCATCAGGTCATGGAAGGCGTCGACACCGATGCCGAGGATCGTCGCGTCGAAGCCGACGTCGTTGCGCGAGAGCAGGCGGCCGGAGCGGTAGAAGGCGGTGTCCTCGACCGATTTCGCGGCGATCGGAGCGGAAAGCTGCTGGAAGCGACGGACCGCGTCGGCCGCATCGTCCGGCCCGTCGCTGGCGAGCCAGGCGAGGATCGCGTCGACGACATGCGCCTCGCCCGGCGGGATCAGGTCGGCGACGCGTTCGCGCACCGCGCCGCGGATCGCGGCGTCGCTGGCGGGGGCGGCATCGCCGGTGCCGTAGGTGCGATAGACGGGGAAGACCCACAACAATCGCTCGATCGCGCGGCGCAGCATGGCGGGCGTGACGGCGGCATCGGTGTTGAGCGCGACGAAGGCGGCGACGCAGGCGTCGAGCTGGCCCGCAAATTGCCAGGCGAGCAGGTCCTGCCGTGCGGCGAATTCCTCAGCTTCGAAATCGAGGTAGCGGTGGCTCATGTCCTGCCACACTTCCTCGAGCGGCAGCGCGCCGAGCGGATCGTGGATCAGCGTCGCGACCTGCTCCATGAAGTCGTAGCCGCTGGTGCCGTCGACGCCCCAGCCGACGGGCTGGCCTTCGCCGGCGCCGAGGATCTTCTCGATCACGATCCAGGCATCGGGGCCGAGGCGATCGCGCAGCGTGCGGCAATAGCCGATCGGGTCGGTCAGGCCGTCGACGTGATCGATGCGGACGCCGTCGATCAGCCCTTCGTCATACAGCTGGAAATACAGCGCGTGCGTCGCCTCGAACACGGCGGGGTCTTCGATGCGGACGCCGGCGAGGTCGTTGACGGTGAAGAAGCGGCGCCAGTTGAGCAGGTCGTTGGCGGTGCGCCAGCTGGCGAGGCGGTAATGCTGGCGGTCGAGCAGTGCGGGCAGGTCGGCGGTGTTGCCTCGGTCTTCGGGGCGGATCGGGAAACGATGTTCGCCATAGGCGACGATCTGATCGCCCTCGACCGCGATGTCGCCATTGGCGAGCGCCGTGTCGAGCGTATCGCCGAGGACGGGGAGCAGGATCGGGCGGGTCCAGTCGATGTCGAAGACGCGGGCGTGTTCGCTGTCCTGTCCGCGGGCGAGGACGTCGTTCCACCAAGCGTTGCCGCCCCCGGCGACGCCCATATGGTTGGGGACGATATCGATGATCAGCCCCATGTCGCGCGCCTTGAGCGCGGCGACGAGGCTGTGGAAGGCGTCCTCGCCGCCGAGTTCCGGATTGATCGTCGTGGGGTCGATGACGTCGTAGCCGTGCATCGACCCGGCCGCCGCGGTGGTGATCGGCGAGGCGTAGATGTGGCTAATGCCGAGCCGGTCGAGATAGGGGACCAGCGCCTGGGCGTCGGCGAAAGTGAAGCCCTTGTGGAATTGCAGGCGATAGGTGGCGCGGGGGCTCATGCATGGCTCTTGTGCGAGAGGATGGCGGTGCGGCGGGCGACCTCTGGCCGGGCGAGCAGCGCCTCGGTCGTGTCGGGCATGCGGCGGCGCCAATTGGGGTGTTCGTCGGTCGTGCCGGGCAGGTTGGGCTGTTCCTCGATCCCGACCAGATCCTCGAGCGGGACGATGGTGAGCGGGCAGGGCGCCTGCGCGGTGAAGGCGAGCGCGGCGTCGATCGCGGGCGCGGCATCGTGCGGCACGGGGCCGCTGGCGACGCCGGCCTGCGTGGCGGCGGTCCACAGCGCCTTTTTCTCGCCGATGCGGCGCAGGCGGTCGCTGGGTTCGTCGCTGTCGCTGCGCTTCAACTTGTGCGCCCAGGTGATGTCGCGCCCGGTCCACCAGCCGGCGAGCGTCGCGGTGTCGTGCGTGCCGGTCATGGCGACGGCGCAGGCGTCCCATGCCTTGGCGGGGGTGAAGCTTTTTTTGTCGCGTTCGAAGGGCAGGACGCGCATGCCGTAGATGCCACGCGCGGTCAGCGTGTCGCGGAAGCCGGGCGGCACGGTGCCGAGGTCCTCGCCGATGACGATCGCGTTCGCCCGATGCGATTCGATGGCGAGGATGCGGAGCAGATCGGTGAAGGGCATGGTGAGATAGGCGCCGTCGCCGGGCTTGCCGCCCTCTGGAATGACCCACAGTCGGCACAGGCCGAGGGCGTGGTCGATACGGACGCCGCCCGCGTGCGCCAGGCCTGCACGGACGGTGCGGATGAAGGCGTCGAAGCCGGTCCGGCGCAGCGCGAACGGGCAGAGCGCGGTGATGCCCCAATTCTGCCCCTGCGGCCCGAGCGGATCGGGCGGCGCGCCGATCGACAGGCCGGTCAGCAGGTCGCTGCGGCGGCTCCACGCATGGCTGCCGCCCGCATCCATGCCGACGGCGAGATCGGCGATCAGGCCGATCCGCATGCCGGCGTCGCGCGCGGCGGCGTGCGCGTCGGCAAGGCCGGTGTGGGCGCGCCATTGCAGGAAAGTGTAAAAGCGAACCGCGTCGGCATGCTGCCGTGCGAAGGTCTCGACCGCCGGGGCGGCGGGGTCGTGATAGGCGGCAGGCCAGTCCTGCCAGCCGTGTGCGCCGCTCTCCGCGAAGAAATGGGCGTGGATCGCGTCGTAAAGGGCGTGCTGCTGCCAGTCGGGACGGTGGGCGGCGGCGGCGTCGAAGCGGGCGATCTCGTCTGGGGTTGCGCGGTCGAAGGCGTGGCGCAGCGCAGTCAGGCGGTGGGGGAGGGCGGCTTGCCAGTCGATCAGTGCGCCGGAGTCTGTATCATCGTCGGCGGTGCTGGCGAGCAGGGCGTGGTGGACCAGCCGGCTCGACGGGGCATAGGGGCTGAAGCGCGACGGGTCGGTGGGGAAGAGCGCGTGCGTCGGACTGATCGCCAGCGCGTTCGCCCCCACACCGGCAAAGGCACGGGCGGCCTCGGCAAGACTGGCGAAGTCGCCATACGGGGCAGGGCGCGATCCGCGCAGCGCCGGGATCTGGACGGCCGGACCCCAGCTGCGGCCGGGCGGCGCGGGAACGCAGCGGCGTGGCGCGATGGCGAGGGTGATGGCGCCGCGCGCGGTTTCGAGCCGATGATAGCCGGGTTCGCCGATCGGCGGGATGGTGCCGTCGGACGCGACCTGCACCATACGCTGGGGGCCATGTTCCAGCGCCAGCGTGGCGGCGCCGGGGGCGGCGGTCGTGACGATGGGCATGCCGACATCGGCGGTGACGAAGGTCGCCTCGCTGCTGGTCGAGCGGTCTAGCCGGTCGAGGATGGCGCTGAGCGTATCGTCGGCGACGGTGCGCTGGCGGCCGGTCGCATCCTCCCATTGCACGGCGATGCCGGCGATCTTGGCGCGGGTGGCAAGATCGCTCATCGTGCGATCCAGGCGGCGAAGCGGTCGCCCTCGGCGTGCAGCAGGTCGCCGTCGCCCGCGGCAAGCGGCGCGGGCGCGTCGGCGAGGTCGAGCGCGATGGTGAGCGTGCTGCCGTCGGCCAGGCGCCAGCGGGCGGTGACCGCAGCGTCGCCGGTCGCCTCCGCACCGATCGCCATCGCGCCGGCAAGGTGGGGGACGATATGGGTCATGCGCAACGCGATCAGGTCGCGGTACAGCGCACGCCATGTGGCGGCGTCGGGGCCGGGCTCGGGCCGCGATGCGTCGAAGGTGCTGCGGGCGTTAGGATCGGGGATGCGTTCGCGCGCCCGCGGATCGGCGAAAGCGTCGAACTTGGCGAATTCCTTGCGCCGCCCCTCACGCACCGCATCGGCGAGCTCGTCGTGGAAATCGGTAAAGAATAGGAAGGGCGTCTTGCTGCCGTCGGTGTCGCCCATGAACAGCAAAGGGATTTGCGGGGCGAGCAGCAGCAAGGCGGTCGCGGCACGCAGCCTGGCGGGATCGGTCAGTACGGTCAGCCGCTCGCCGAGCGCGCGATTGCCGATCTGGTCGTGGTTCTGGAGGAACGACACGAAGCGGGTCGGCGACAGATGCGCGCTGGGCGTGCCGCGCGGCGTGCCGTCGTGGTTCGCCGATCCTTCGCCCTGATAGATGAAGCCTTCTGCCAGGCAGCGGGCGAGGCGATCGGCCGGGCGATCGGCGAAGTCGATGTAATAGGCGCTGGTTTCGCCGGTCAGCAGGACGTGGAGGACGTTGTGGAAATCGTCGTTCCACTGCGCGTCATAGCCGCCATCGCGCAGCCGTGCGGCATCGTTGCGTTCGTTTTCGAGGACGAGGTGGATGTGGCGATCGGGCAGCGCCTCGCGGATTTCCGTGGCCATGGCGTCGAGGAAGGCGTCGTCGGCGATGGCGTGGACCGCGTCGAAGCGCAGGCCGTCGATGCGATAGTCGCGCAGCCACATCAGCGCATTGTCGACGAAGAAGCGATGCACGGCCCCTTCATGCATCGCGACCGCGCCGCCCCAGGGCGTGTGGACCTCAGCATCGAAGAAGCCGGCGGCATATTGGCCGATGTAATTCCCGTCGGGACCGAAGTGATTGTAAACGACGTCGAGGAAGACGGAGAGGCCGAAGCCGTGCGCGGCGTCGACCAGCGCCTGCAAATCGGCGGGGGCGCCGTAGCTTTCGTGCGGCGCATAGGGCAGCACGCCGTCATAGCCCCAGCCGCGCGTACCGCCGAAGGCACCCACGGGCATGAGTTCGATGGCGGTGATGCCGGTCGCGGCGACGGCGGGGAACTGATCGATGACGCCGCGAAAGCCGCCGAGCAGGCCGGGGTGCAGCTCGACGAGCACCGTCTCTTCCCACGGCCGCCCGCGCCAGTCGGTGACCGTCCAGGGATAGGCCGGGTCGATGACGAGGCTCCAGCCATGGACGCCGCCCGATTGCGCGCGGGACGCAGGGTCGGGGACGACCATGTCGCCGATGCGGAAGCGATAGCGCGTGCCGGCGGGCGCCTGCGTCGTCGCGACGAACCAGCCGTCGTCGCCCGCCTCCATACCGACCGGCGGGGCGCCGTCGATCTCCAGCTCAACGCCAGCAGCGTCCGGCGCCCAGAGTGCGAAGCGGGTGCGCCCGTCGTCCAGCGGCGTCGCGCCCCAGCCCGGGGTCATGCCTGGTCCTCGAACGCGCCGGTCCAGGTGAGGAGGACCGCGCCTTGCGGTGAAACCTCATAGGCGTCCTCGATCTCCACCTCGCCCTGATCGGGCTTGGCGCTGTCGATCAGGACGATGCGCGTCGCGTGCGGCGGGGGAAGGTGGAAGGTGACGGGATCGGGCGAACCGTTGAGCAACAGCGACACGACGTCCAGCTCGCCGGCCGCATTGCGGCTGGCCCGGCGCATCATCAGCGCGCGGCCTTCGGGGTTCTGCCAATCGTCCGCGCTGAGCTGCTGCCCGCGCTCGTCCCACCATTCGATGTCGTTGACGCCCTGTCCGGGCGTATCCTGCCCGTAGAGGAAGGTCGGCGCGCGCAGCACAGCGTAGCGGCGGCGCAGGTCGGTCAGGCGGGCGACGAAATCGATCTGCGTCTGGCCTTCGGGCGTCGCCGCGGCGTCCCAATCGAGCCAGCTGATCGCATTGTCCTGGCAATAGGCGTTGTTGTTGCCCTGTTGCGTGCGACCGAACTCGTCGCCCGCGACCAGCATCGGCGTGCCGAGCGAGGCGAGCAGCGTCGTCAGCATCGACCGTTGCACGCGGCCGCGCGCATCGTTGATCGCGGGATCGTCGGTCGGCCCTTCGTGGCCCCAGTTGCGCGAATGGTTGTTGTCGTGGCCGTCGCGATTGTCTTCGCCATTCGCCTCATTGTGCCGCTCTTCGTACATCACCGTGTCGGCGAGGGTGAAGCCGTCGTGCGCCGACAGCAGGTTGATGCTCGCCCAGGGACGGCGCGAGCGGCGGTCGAACAGGTCGCCCGATCCCGACAGACGTGCGGCGAGATCGGCGCGCTGGCCGGCATCGCCGCGCCAGAACTGGCGGACGGTGTCGCGATATTTGTCGTTCCACTCCGCAAAGCCGGGCGGGAAATTGCCGAGCTGATAGCCGCCGGGGCCGACGTCCCACGGCTCCGCCATCAGCTTCAGGCGGCCGAGCACCGGGTCCTGCCGGACGACGTCGAAGAAGGCGGCGCCGGGATCGAAGCCATGCTCTTCGCGCCCCAGCGTCAGACCGAGGTCGAAGCGGAAGCCGTCGATGCCGAAGCTGGTCGCCCAATAGCGCAGGCTGTCCGTCACCATCTGGATGACGCGCGCCTTGCTGAGGTTCAGCGTATTGCCGGTGCCGGTGTCGTTGATGCTGTAGCGCGGCTGGTCCTTGACCAGGCGGTAATAGCTGGCGTTGTCGAGCCCTCGCCACGACAGGGTGGGGCCCTTTTCACTGCCTTCGCAGGTGTGGTTGTAGACGACATCTAGGATCACCTCGATCCCTGCCTTGTGCAGGCGGTGGACGGCGCGCCGCAGCTCGTCCTGGCTGTCCGACGACATATACGCCTGTTCCGGCGCGAAGAAGCCGAGCGTGTTATAGCCCCAATAGTTCTTCAGGCCCTTTTCCTGGAGGAAGCGGTCCTGCGTGAAGCTGTGGATGGGTAGCAGTTCCAGCGCGGTGACGCCGATGCGCTTGAGGTGCGCGATGACCGCGGGGTGGCCGAGGCCGGCATAGGTGCCGCGCTCGTTCGGCGGGACCAGCTCCATCAGCTTGGTCAGGCCCTTCACATGCGCTTCGTAGATGACGGTTTCGGACCAGGGGGTGTTGGGCTTGGTGTCGCGCGACCAGTCCCAATGATCGTCGACGACGACCGCCTTGGGCATGGCGGGCGCGCTGTCGCGCTTGTCGAAGGAGAGGTCCTCCTTCGGATGGCCGATCTTATAGCCGTGCAGCGCGTCGGTCCATTTGATCTGGCCGTGCAGCTTGCGGGCATAGGGATCGAGCAGCAGCTTGTTGGGATTGAAGCGGTGGCCGTTCTCGGGCTCGTAGCGGCCGTGTGCGCGATAGCCGTAGAGCAGACCCGGGCCGGCGTCGGGCAGATAGCCGTGCCACACCTCGTCGGTGCATTCGGGCAAGGCGAGGCGCTTCAGCTCGCGCTTGCCAGTGGCGTCGAACAGGCACAGCTCGATCGCATCGGCATTGGCGGAATAGACCGCGAAATTCACGCCCAGGCCGTCGAACGTCGCGCCGAGCGGATAGGGCGAGCCGGCGTCGAGCCGGTCGGGCAGGCTGTGCAAGATGAGGACCCCCATGATGTGTGCCAGCGAGAACGCAGGCGCAGCATGGAAGGTCCCCGTCGATCGCAGCCCGGCCGCACATCCCGCCATGGGGCGGGCGTGCGGTCGGCGTTCCGGAGGATCACTTGCCGGGCAGCGGATCGATACCGTCGGTGCGCCATTGGCCGAGCAGCTTGCAGGTCTTGGTGGGGATGCGCGTGCCGGTGGGGTAATCGACGATGCAGACGCGCGGGTTGTAGCGGCCCTTGGCCGGCTGGGCGGCGGCGTCGCTCTGGCCGGCGGCGGGCGCTGCGGGGGCCGGCGCCGGCGCGGCGGCGGGCGTGGTGATCGACAGGATGGCGGCGGCGAGCGTGGTGGCGAACATGGACTTTCCTCCCAAAGGCGACAGCCCGATGCGGCTGCGACTGTGGTAGTGCATTATGCATGCCAAACACTGGAATGGCGGAAATCTGCGGTTTTTGGTTTTGATGAAGTGCGAAACACGCCGAAAGCTGGTGTATCTTGCCGATCGTCGGCGGCTTTGGCGTGGGCGGTTTGAGCCGCCCAATCTGCGTCGTTGCTTCGCTGCGCTGGCAATGACGGATCGATCGTTGTCCCTCTAACGCGCAGGCCGGCTGAGGTAGCGCGAACCGGCGAGGCAGAAGCGCCATGGCGTATCCATCGCGCGGCTAATGCCGATGCGCGGGCCGGCGTGCAGGGGCGCTGCGCTGGTGGCGGGGATCAGCGTGAAGGGTGGCGCATCGATCGGGGCGTGATCGAGCCGCGCATCTATGCCGAGCGCCTGACACAGTCGTCCCGGACCGGCGCAGAGCAGGCGCGGATTGGTGAGACCCCGGCGCGCGATCATCGTATCGAGACCGTGCGTGGGTTCGAGCGCGCGGATCAGCACCGCGCTGCCGGGCGCGCACACGATGTTGAAGCACCAGTGGATACCGTAGCTCCGGTAGACATAGGCGCGTCCCGCCGGCCCGAACATCGCGGCATTGCGCTGCGACGGCCCGCGCGCGCTGTGCGAGGCGGGATCGTCGGCGTCATAGGCCTCCGTCTCGACGATCGTGCCGCCGACGCCGTCGACCAGCAGGGTCGCGCCGATCAGCGCCCGCGCGACCTGTTCGACGTCACGATCGAAGGCGACGGCGGACGCCGGCATGGCGCGGGTGTCGCGCTCAGTCGACCTTGGCGAGCCAGCGCTCCAAATCGTCGCTGCCGCCGATCACCTCTCCGTCGATCTCGATCAGCGGCGTGGTCGCGAGGCCGCGCTCGGCCTTGAACGCATCGACCTCTTCGCGGGTGCGCAGGATATGGTCCTCGACCTCAAACCCTTCGGATTGCAGGATCTGCTTGGCGCGTACGCCGAACGGGCAGATATGGTCGGCAAGCACCATCCGGTGCAACACAGCCTTGCGGGTATCGGTCATGACGGCTCCTGACGAATCTGCGGTGTTCGGGGACATAAAGGTGGAGGGCCAGCGCCATTCCGCAAGGGAGCGGATGACGCTGTATTTCGATGGCGGTGCGCGTGGCGATCCGGCGCGGATGGAGATCGGCGTGGTGGCGCATGGCCACAGCTACATTCGGGACGACATGGGCGTCGGCGACAATTGCACGGCGGAATGGCTGGCGCTGCGGTATGCGGCGGCGATCGCTACCGCTGCGGGCGCGCACGACGTGCTGTTCATCGGTGATGCGCGGACCATCGTCGAACAGGCATTGGGGCGCTGGGCATGCCGCAGCCCGCAACTGCTGCCGCATCGTGACGCCTGGGTGCAGGCGCGCGAGGGCTTCGATCGCGTCCATGTCCGCCATGTGCCGCGATCGAAGAACCTCGCCGGCATCGCGCTCGCGCGGCGTCATCCGCGCTGAGCGTGATGCCGGGCGTAACTTAGGCCTTCAGGCCCTTTGCCATGTTGAGGTGCGCCGCGACGGTGGGGGCAAGGCCGGTGGCGAAGGTCTTCAGCGCAGGCACGTCGCCGCTCGCGCCATAGGCGGTCAGCATGTCATAGGCCTGCTGGTGCGCCTGCTGCTGCGCCGCGATATAGGCGGTGTCGAAGGCGGTGCCGGTCAGGCCTTTCAGCGAATCGAGCTTCGCCTGCTGATCGGCGTTGAGCGTTGGGTCGGGCGTGATCGCCGGGCTGAGGCCCGAAACGGTCGCCTTCAGCTTGTCCGTCGACGCGGTATGGGCGGCGATCATCTGGTTGGCGTATTTCTTGATCGCGGCCGACGAGCTGTTGTCGAGCGCGAGCTTCGAACTGGCGATCTCGAATGCGTCGCTTGCCGCCGCGGTGTTGACGAAGGTCTGGCCGGCGGCGGGACGCGAGGCGGCACCCATGTTGGCGCCGGTCGCACCGGCGTTGGCCGCGTCGAAACCTGCGGTGTCGTTAGCCATCATGGCGTCCGCGCTGTTGGCGGTATCGGTACGCGATCCGCAGGCGGACAGCGCCAGCGCGAGCGCTGCGGCCGACGCGATCCCCATGAAATTCTTAGACATTGTCCACTCCCTCAATCCGGGGTGGCCAACGTTCGGACGCGGCGCTGCGTTCCGGCGCGGGGAGCATTCGGCGCGCATCGACGTTTGATGGCGCGACGGTCGCTGCTTCGGCGACGCAACGGGAGCATGACGATGAGCATCTTCGGCAGCATCATGAGCAAGGTTTTCGGTCATAAGCCTGCCGCTTCGGCCGCTCCGACCCCGGCCCCGGCCCAGGCTGCACCGCAGGCACCGCAGCCGACCTCCGCGCCGCCGCAGGCTCCTGCGGCCGCCGCGCCGACGCCCGCGGCGCCGGTCGATGTCGGCGCGGTGCTGTCGGAAATGGCGACGATGAAGAATGGCGGAGGCAATTACCAATCGTCGATCGTCGACCTGCTCAAGCTGCTCGACCTCGATTCCAGCCTCGCCGCGCGGCGCGAGCTGGGACAGGAACTGGGTGTCCATGCGGGCGAGGACGGCAGCGCCGAACAGAATATCGCGCTGCACAAGGCGGTGATGGCGAAGCTGGCCGAGAATGGCGGCATCGTGCCGGATTCGCTGCGCAACTGACGGGCTTTCCCGACGTCGGCGTTCGGGTTAGCCCGGACGCCATGACGCTCGCCGCCACGCGCTTCGATTCCCCCGTGGGTGTTCTGACGCTGGTGGCGAGCGACGCCGGGCTGGTCGCCGTACTGTGGCCGGATGACGATCCGCGGCGCGTGCCGCTGCCCGCGATCGTCCAGCATGATGACCATCCGATATTGCAGTCCGCGACGGCGCAGCTGACGGCCTATTTTGCGGGTGAGCGGCGGGTCTTCGACGTACAGCTCGATATGCGCGGCACCGACTTTCAAAAGGCGGTGTGGGCGGCGCTGCTGACCATCCCCTATGGCGAGACGCGCAGTTATGGCGCGATCGCGCTGGCGCTGGGCCGGCCCGATGCGTCGAGGGCCGTCGGCGCGGCGAACGGGCGCAACCCGATGTCCATCATCGTGCCCTGCCACCGCGTCGTCGGATCGACGGGCAAGCTGACCGGCTTTGCGGGTGGCATGACGGCGAAGGCGCAGTTGCTGGCGCTGGAACGACGCGACGGCGAACTGCCGTTCGGATGAGGGCGCGTTTGCCCCGTACCGTCAATCCGCCCCGTCAGTCCGCCTCGCGTTCCAGCTTGCGCGCCTGCACCGGCGTCTCGCCCGTTCGCGCCGCGGCGATCGCGGCCTGCAACGCATCGGCACCATAAGGTTTGGCAAGCAGCACCGCGCCGGTGCCCGGGGGCACGCCCGCCGTGTCGCCGGTCGCGAAGACGATGCCGACACCCGGACGCAGATCGCGCGCGCGGGCCGCGAAGGCCGGGCCGGAGGCGCCGGGCAGATTGACGTCGGTGACCAGCACGTCGATCGGAACCGTCTGGAGCGCCGTGGCGGCATCCTCCGCACTCGCCGCGTCGACGACGACATAGCCGCAGGCCTGCAACATTTCGGCGGTGGTCGCGCGGATCACCTCGTCATCCTCGACCAGCAGGACCGTGACCTGCCCCGCCGCACCCGCGGCGCTGCGCAGCGGGGCCGGCGCCGTGGTCAGGTCGCGCGCGGCGAGGCTGGCGCTGCGCTGGCGCTGATTGGCGAGGACCGTGCGGAACTTCCGGGCCAGCGCCTCGCGCGTGTACGGCTTCGACAGCAGCTCGACGCCGGCGTCGAGGCGGCCGCCATGCACGATCGAATTTTCGGTATAGCCGCTGGTGAACAGCACCGCGAGTTCGGGCAGCCGCTCCTTCGCCTTGCGTGCAAGCTCCGGGCTCTTCAGCGTGCCGGGCATCACCACGTCGGTGAACAGCATGTCGATCGGGATGCCGCTTTCGATGACGCTGAGCGCGCTTTGCGCATCGACCGCCTTCAAGACGCGATAGCCGAGATCGCCGAGCATCTCGACGACGGTGGCGCGCACCTCGTCATCGTCCTCGACGACCAGCACCGTTTCGGTGCCGCCCTCGATCGCGCCGGTATTGACGATGACCTCCACATCCTCGCTGTCCATGCTGCGCGGCAGGTACAGCTTGATCGTCGTGCCGTGGCCGGGCTCGGAATAGATTTTCACGTGGCCGCCCGATTGCTTGACGAAGCCGTAGACCATGGACAGGCCAAGGCCCGATCCCTTGCCCTCGGACTTGGTCGAGAAGAAGGGTTCGAAGACCTTGTCGACGATGTCGGGCGTCATGCCAGTGCCCGTGTCGCTGACTGCCAGCATGACATATTGGCCCGGCTCGACCTCGTCATGGGTGCGGGCGTATTCGTCGTCGAGATGCGCGTTGGACAGTTCGATGGTCAGCTTGCCCTGGCCGCTCATCGCGTCCCGCGCGTTGATCGCGAGGTTGAGCAGCGCATTCTCGATCTGCGCAGGATCGATGAAGCAATTCCACAGGCCGCCGCCGAACACCGTCTCCACCTCGACACCCTCGCCGATCGCGCGGCGCAGCATGTCGTCCATGCCCTGGACGAAGCGGGTGACGTTGACGACCTTGGGTTCCAGCGCCTGCCGTCGACCGAAGGCGAGCAGCTGCGCGGCGAGCTTCGATCCGCGCGACACGCCGGCCATGGCATTGGCGACGCGGCGTTCGGCGCGATCGTTGCCGGCGATATCCTTCGCGAGCAATTGGAGGTTGCCCGACACGACCTGCAGCAGATTGTTGAAATCGTGCGCGACGCCACCGGTCAGCTTGCCGATCGTCTCCATCTTCTGCGCCTGGGCCAGCGCCGCCTCGGCGCGGCGACGCTCGCCGATTTCGGAGATGACGCGCGCTTCGAGATGTTCGTTGAGGTGGCGCAGCTGTTCCTCGGCCCGTTCGCGATGGCGGACCTGGCGTTGCAGATGCTCGGCCTGATCGCGTAGCGACTGTTCGGCGGCGCGCTGTTCGGTGATGTCGGTATGGACGCCGACCCATTCGACGATCTCGCCATCGGCACCCGTGATCGGCTGCGCGCGGATCAGGCAGTTGCGCCACGCGCCGTCATGGCGGCGGACGCGATGTTCGAACACGAACACCGACTTGGCGGCGACCGCGGCATTCCAGGCCGCGACGGTCGCGTCGGCGTCTTCGGGATGGACGGCGCTCGCCCAGCCATAGCCGGCATAGTCTTCGCGCGATTGCCCGGTCAGCGCCGCCCAGCCGGGCTGTTCGCCGGTCATCTGACCATCCCGCGAATTGGTCCACAAGACGCCGTGGACCGCCTCCATCGCGCCGCGGAAGCGGTCGTTGCTGCGACGGACCGCCGCTTCGCGTTGCGCGCGCTCCTCGACATCGGTGACCAGGACATGGATGCCCAGCACGTCGCCATCGTCACCGATGCGGGGGATGTACCGGATGTCCGCGCGATGGAAACTGCCGTCGCGATGCGGCAGACGGCCTTCCGATGCGATCGGTTCCCCCGCGAGCGCGCGTTCGACCAGCGGCAGGCGCTCGGCGTAGCTCTCCTCGCCGAGCACCTCGCGAAGGTGGCAGCCGACCACCTGATCCGGCGTACGGCCGAACCACTGTTGATAGGCGCCGTTGGCGAAGCGGTAGATCAGGTCGCGGTCGAGATACGAGATGAGGACCGGCAACGCGTCGGTGATGGTGCGCAATTCGGCGACGCTGTGCGCGACCGCCACTTCCGCGCTGACGCGTGCGGTATTGTCGATCACCGTACACATCGCGCCGCCGACCGTGCCGTCGTCGAGGTAGACGGGGGTGTAGAACAGGTCGAAGAAGAAGGTCTGCGGTACGCCGTCGCGCAGCAGCGTCATCGGCTGGTCGCGATAGGCGACGACCTCTCCGGTCGCGGAGCGATCGAGGATCGCGCGGTTCCAGTCCCAGATTTCGGGCCAGACGCCTTCGGCGGTGCCGCCGAGCGCCGCCGGATGCTTGTCACCCGCGATGGCGGTGTAGGCGTCGTTATAGATCAGGACGTTGGCCGGCCCCCACATCAGCACCTTGGGCACCGGCGAGTTGACGATATTGGCGACCGTCGTGCGCAGCGCGCCCGACCAGTTGGCTACCGACCCCAGCGGAGTCGCGGACCAGTCATGATCGCGGATCAGCGCACCGCACTCTCCGCCGCCGAGCGGCCATTGAGGGGCGGAATCAAGGGTCTGTTTTGGACGCAACGCGGGCATGCTGTTGAAATGGCCCGGGGTTGGGCGCGAGTCAAACCTTTAGGCAGGCCTTTTCGTCGGATCGGTATGGACGCGCGGCCTGCCGCTCGGCAAAGCTCGCCACCATGACCCAGGATGTTTTGATCGAGATCAATGGCGCGCTCGGGCGGCTGCGGTTGCACCGGCCGCGGGCGCTGCATGCGCTCAACATGGCGATGTGCGAGGCGATGCTCGCGGCGCTGGAGGATTGGCGCACCGATGCCGGCATCGCGGCGGTGATGATCGATCACGCGCCCTCGGCGGACGGCGATCCCAAGGGCGCGCGCGGATTTTGTGCGGGCGGCGATATCCGCATGCTGGCCGACAGCGGCGCGGGCGATGGCGCGGCGGCCCGGGCGTTCTTCCATACCGAATACCAGCTCAACCACCGGCTGTTCGCCTATGCCAAGCCGACCGTCGCGTTCATGGACGGCGTGACGATGGGCGGGGGCGTCGGCATCGCGCTGCCGTGCCGCTATCGTGTTGCCACCGAGAACACCAAGTTCGCGATGCCGGAAACGGGGATCGGCCTGTTCCCCGACGTCGGCGGCGGTTGGTATCTGTCGCGCCTGCCGGGGCGGATCGGCCAGTTCATCGCGCTGACCGGCCACCGGCTCGACGGGGCGGAGGCGCACGCGCTGGGCCTGGCGACGCATTACCTGCCCGCGAGCGCACTGCCCGAGGTAAAGGCGGCGATCGCCGCCGACCCGCACGGTATCGACGCTATCCTGAGCGCGGCGAGCGTCGCGGCGCCGCATGCAGCGCTGCTCGACCATCGCGCCGACATCGACCGGCTGTTCGCCTCCGACACGCTGGAAGAGGTGTTCGCGGCGCTGGAGGCGGATGGTGGTGACTTTGCCGCGCAACAGCTCGCGATCCTCAAGACCAAGTCGCCGCAGTCGATGAAGGTCTCGCTGCGCCTGCTCCACGACGGCAGCCTGATGCAGAGCTTCGCCGACGAAATGCGCCAAGAATATGCAGTCGCGACGCATGTCGTGCAGCGCCACGATTTCCTGGAAGGCGTGCGCGCAGTGATCGTCGACAAGGACAATAGTCCGCGCTGGAACCCGGCGACGCCGGAGGCCGTGACCGATCACCTGATCGACCAGATCTTCGCACCCTTGCCGCCCGCCGAGGCGTGGACGCCGAATTAAGGAGAGGCCCCCTATGTCCGATTACCAGACCATCCTCGTCGAGCGGCGCGATGCCGTGACGCTCATCACGCTCAACCGGCCGGAGGCGCTGAATGCGCTGAATGCACAGGTGCTGGCCGATCTGCTGGCGGCGCTCGCGGCCTTCGACGCGGACGCAAGCCAGGGCTGCGCGGTGCTGACCGGCAGCGCCAAGGCGTTCGCGGCGGGCGCGGACATCAAGGAGATGGCGGCGATGGACTTCGCCGCCATGTACGGGACGAACCATTTCGCGGGCTATGAGCGGCTGACGCAGACGCGCAAGCCCGTGATCGCGGCGGTGGCCGGCTATGCGCTGGGCGGCGGCTGTGAGCTTGCGATGATGTGCGACTTCATCCTCGCCGCCGACACCGCCAAATTCGGTCAGCCCGAAGTGAAGCTGGCGGTCAGCCCTGGCATGGGCGGATCGCAGCGGCTTGCCCGCGCGGTCGGCAAGGCGAAGGCGATGGAGATGTGCCTGACGGGACGGATGATGGATGCCGCCGAGGCGGAGCGTGCCGGCCTGGTCAGCCGGATCATCCCGGCAGCCGACTTGGTCGAAGAGGCGGTGAAGACCGCCGCGTCGATCGCCGCGATGGCGCCGCTCGCCGTGCTGGCGAACAAGGAAATGGTGAACGCCGCGTTCGAAACGCCGCTGGCACAGGGCATCCAGTTCGAGCGGCGGCTGTTCAACGGGCTGTTCGGCACGGCGGACCAGAAGGAAGGCATGGCCGCCTTCGTCGAGAAGCGGCCGGGGAATTGGTCCGGGCGGTAAGGGTGTTTCGGCCGTCTCGTTAAGAAGTGCCGGTCGGCTTTAGTCCGTCATTGCGAGCGGAGCGAAGCACGCTTCGCTCACAATGACGAATCCGGTGCTCATTGCGCGTCAGGCCAAGCCGGCGCGAGTGCCACCTCCACCGACACATCGGCGCCGGCGCGCGACAGCATCGTGATCAGCGACGCGATCGAAATCCGGCGATTGTCGTGATTGAGGATGTTGTTGAGCGTCGAGCGCCCGATCCCGAGCCGCGCGGCCGCGGTCGATTGCGGCACCTGCCACGCCTTCACCTGATCGGCCAGGGCCAGGCGCAGGTTAGCCCGGATCGCTTCGGCTCGGGCGTCGCAGGGCGGTTGGGGATCGATCGTCATGAGGAAAAAGGGAAGACCCCGGGTTGCCCCGGAGCCTTCCGATACAGGTCAGAACTTGACGTTGACGTTCGCGAAGAACGACCGGCCGACATAATCATAGCCCGAATAGAGCGGGGCATTGCCGATGGTCGTGAACCCGATGGAGGTGATCCGCGGGGGCTTGGTGTCGAGCAGGTTCCGCACGCCGAAGGTGAACTGGTACTTCTTCTGCACGTTGAACTGCACCGACAGCTGGTGGAGAACGTAGCCGTCCGCTTCCAGGAAGTAATTGTCGCGATACTGCTGGACCAGCGCCGGATCGGTAATGCCGGTCAAATTGTCGAACGCGAAGTAATTGTACGTCTTGTTGTGGTCGCCGCCGATCCAGTCGAGCCCGTAGCGGACCGTCATTGGGCCGAAGGTATAGTTGGCGTCGAAGTTGCCGACCCATTCCGGCGAGGTGACGATGCCGTTGGCGTCGGTCAGGAATTCCTCGGGGAACAGGCGGGTCGACTGTTCGGTGTATTTGGTGACGTTCGCGTTGAAGACGAACTTGCCGCCGAACAGGTCGCGGGCGTAGCGACCGTTGAACTCATAGCCCTTCACGATGTTTTCGGACAGGTTCACGAAGCTGCTGGTGACGGTAAGCGCTTGGTTGGCGTCACGCTGCACGAAGCGACAGAACCCGGCGTTCGCATCGAAATTCGCGTTGCTGTAGCAGCGCGACAGGATCGTCGCACCGGACAGGTCCGACACACCATTGTCGACCTTGATGTCGAAATAGTCGAGCGACAGCGACAGCTGACCGACCGATTCCGGCAGACGCGGACGCAGCACCGCGCCGACCGTCCAGTTGGTCGAGGTTTCCGCGCTCAATCCCGCCTCTGCCCCGCCGACGCGGAACGAGGTGATGCTGTTGCGCTGTTCGAAGTCCGCCGGCAGGCCGATCGAGGCGCAGTTGCGCGCGGTAATCTGCTCGTTGGGCGACTGTTCCGCCGCCACCGGCAGCCCGCTGCACGGGTCCGAGTTGGTGGGCAGGAAGCCGCTGGTCGCGCCGAGGAACTGTTCGGCGAGCGCCGGCGCGCGGTAGGACGTGCCGTAGCTGCCGCGGAAGCCGAAGCCGCGGAACGGTTCCCACTCGGCCGAAACCTTGTAGGTCGTGCCCGAGCCGTAGGAGGCGTAATCGGTGTAGCGGCCCGATGCGGTAACGTTCAGGCGATAGGCGAAGGGCAGGTCCTGCAGCAGCGGCAGGAAGATTTCGCCGAACGCTTCCTTGACGTTGTCCTTGCCGACCGTCGGCGTCGCGGCGGTCAGGCCGTACAAGTTGCCATTGATCGAGTTGATGTCCGGCTGGTCGTTGATGCTCTGGCGGCGGTGCTCGACGCCCAAAGCCAGCTGCGCGTCGCCGCCCGGCAGCTTGAACAGCGGGCCGTCGATGTTGAAGGCATAAGTCGTCTCACGGAACGCCGTCGTGCCGCGGGTATTCGCCAAGATGTAGTTGCGGAAGTTCTGCGGCAGCTGGCCGCCGATCACCGCCGCGGTCAGCGCCGGTGCGGCGACGCACTGCGGATTGGACGCGGCGCTGACGCAGCTGAAGGTGCCGTCGGGGTTGGCGACGACGTTGAGCGAGTTGGCCAGGCGATCGATCAGGAACGACTGACCGGTGTAGACGCCATCGTTCCACGATTTGCCGACATAGGCATCATAGCGCCAGCCGGGGAAGAAGAAGTCGCCGCGGATGCCGCCCGAGGCACGGACGTAATCCACCGTCTGCGCGTCTTCGGTCAGGCCGAAGCCGATAAAGGCGCGCGCCGCGATGATCTGGCCGCTCGACGTGTTGGTTGGGTTGGCGAACGAGCCGTTGCGGATGTTTGCGGGCAATAGCGGGCTTCCGCGCAGATAGTCGAGCGAGAGCTGGCGATACAGCGGCGAGCCCGACTTGCGGCGGGTGCCGAGCAGTTCGCCGTAGAGTTCGGCGTTGCCCAGCGCTTCCAGCTTGTAGGTCGCCGACAGATAGCCCGTGTAGGTCTCGACACCGGTCACGAGCGGCACGCGCTGCATCGCCGGATCGAAGGTGTCGCGATCGTAGGCGCCGACGCCGAGGTAGCCCGGGAACGGCCCGGTGGTGACGCCTGGCGCGGGCACGAAGCGGTTGAAATTGCCGAGCACGCCGCTGGTCCGGCCGATCGCCTGGCGCGTCGGCAGGCCGAGTGTGTTGATCGTCGTGCCGCCGTTGGCGGTCGTGAAGCAGTTGCGCGGATCGCCGACCGGGAAGGGGTCGCCCGAGCCGAACGCCGACCCCTGGCCATCGAGGAAGCCGCCGATCGGGCAGTTGAAGAACGGCACGTCGCCGCGGGCGAGCGCGTTGCGCTTGCGATATTCGAGCGAGCCGATGATGCCGAGGCGATCGGTCTGCATGCCGAAGCTGGCGCTGGCGCGGCGATCGACGCCGGCGCCGACCGCGGGCACGTTGGTCTGCAGGTCGAGTTGCAGGCCGGTCAGCGCCTTGTCGGTGATGATGTTGACGACGCCCGCAACCGCGTCTGAGCCGTAGACCGACGAGGCGCCGGACTTCAGCACTTCGATCCGGTCGATGATCGCGGTCGGCAGCACGTTGAGGTCGGCGGCGACCACCGAACCGCGCGTGCCGCCCGGCGCCAGGCGGCGGCCGTTGAGCAGGATCAGCGTGCGGTTCGGGCCGAGGCCGCGCAGGCCGAGCGTGTTCGCGCCGGTGCCGCCGTCGGTGACGAAGCCGCCGTAGGTGTTGTTGATCTGCGACGTGCCCTGCGTGATCGCATTGCTCTGCAGCGCGTCGGCGGCGCTGGCGAAGCCGGCCTGCGTGATCTCGTCCTTGCCGATAACGGTGATCGGATCGGAGACGGAGAATTCGTCGCGGCGGATGCGCGACCCGGTGACGACGATGTCGCCGCCGCTCTGCGTGTTGCTGCCCGCGTCGGCGTTGGGCGACTGCGGGTTCTGCTGGTCGGTCGGGACCTGGGTGGGATCGGGGACCGGGCTGGTCTGGGTATCGGTGGCGGTGGTCTGCGCGAACGCAGGCAAAGCAGTAGCGAGGGCGAGCGGCAGGATCGCCGTCGCCGCATAGAGATGCGACAGTTTCACGAATTAACCCCTTTGGTCCCAGCCCCTTACGGAGCCTCTAGCGGCCATAAGATCGGTTCGCCGCATTCGGATCAAGCGACAAAATGACAGCATTATGAACGTTTCTTGGCATTGTGATATGTATGCAACATTGTCTTATTATGTTGCGCTGAGGTATTGGAAAACGTCGCGATGACGGTCCCTGGCGCATGAAAGGTCGGAATTGCTGACGGACGCTGACGCCTCTGGCATCGCGCATCGCATCATGGGCTGATCCGGGATCGGCCGAAGTCCCCTATGGCACCCGCTCCGCACTTCGCTATGTCTCGGGACGAGCGGCGGACGAACCGGTGAAATCGACGTCGCACGGGAGAGGAAGACGTGACCATGGCGTATGAGCATATTCTGGCCGAGCGGCAGGGCGCGGTGCTGGTGCTGACGCTCAACCGGCCCGATCGACTGAATGCGGCGCCGCCGGCGCTGTTCGACGAGCTGCGCGACGCGCTGGCGCGGCTGGATGGCGCGCGCGCGGTGCTGCTGGCGGGGGCGGGGCGGGCCTTTTGTTCGGGCGCGGACGTCGGCGGCGGCGCGCTGGGCGCCGACGATCCCGGCGAGGCGACCTATGCGGCGCTGACCGACCAGTACAACCCGACGATGCTCGCGATCGCCGATCTTGGCGTACCGGTGGTCAGCGCGGTGCGTGGACCGGCGGCGGGGATCGGGTGCAGCCTGGCGCTGGCCGCGGATTTCTGCGTGGCGAGCGAGACCGCCTATTTCCTGCAGGCGTTCGTCAATATCGGGCTGGTGCCGGACGGCGGCGCGTCGTGGATGCTGCCGCGGCTGATCGGGCGGGCGCGGGCGGCGGAGATGATGCTGCTCGGCGAGCGTGTGCCGGCGGCCAAGGCGCTCGATTGGGGCATGATCCACCGCGTCGTTGCCGACGAGGCGCTGGATGCCGAGGCGCTGGCGCTCGCGACTAGGCTGGCGGCCGGGCCGACGGTGGCGCTGGGCCTGATGCGGCGCGCTTTGGGCCGGGCGATGGAGAGCGACTATGCCGCGGCGCTGTCCGCCGAGGCGGATGCGCAACGCACCGCGCGCGGATCGGCGGACTCGACCGAGGGCGGCATGGCGTTCCTGCAAAAGCGCAAGCCGGCGTTCCAGGGGCGCTGATGACGCGGACGTGACATTTTGCGACATAAAAGCGCTGGACGCGATGCGGTGTGTTGATCACACAGGACGCATGGTTCGCCTGACCGCTTCCCCGTTCGCCGCTCCGGCGCTCGCCGCGCTGGCCCTGGCGGGCTGCACCGTCGGCCCCGATTATCGCGCGAAGACGCCCGCCGAGCTGGGCGTTCCCACCGCCTATTCGGTGCCGGCGCCGGCCAGTCCCGAGGATCTGACGCGCTGGTGGTCGAACTTCGACGACCCCGTGCTCGGCCAATTGGTCGAGCAGGCGCGCGGCGCCAACACCGATATCGCGCAGGCGATCGGGCGCCTGCGGCAGGCGCGCGAGGCGCTGGTGCAGAGCCGCGCGTCGCTGCTGCCGACGCTGTCCGGGTCGGCAGGCTACCAGCGCAACGAGAACCTTCGCGGCGGTGGCCGCTCGTTCACCCTGCCCGACGGCACCGTGGTCGACACGGGTGGCGGCGGCACCAACAGCTTCTCCGCTGGCCTGTCGGCAAGCTATCAGGTCGGCCTGTTCGGCGAGATCCGCCGGACGGTGGAGGCGAGCCGCGCGCAATATGAAGCGAGCGGGTTCGACTATGCGACCGTGCTGCTGAGCGTCGAAAGCGAGGTCGCGCGCAACTACGTGCTGGCGCGCGCCTATCAGGCGCAGCTCGCCAATGCGCGCGCCAGCCTGGCGATCCAGGACGACAATCTGGAGATTGCGGGGTTCCGCGTGCAGGCGGGCCTCGTTTCGTCGGTCGATGTCGAACAGGCGCGCAGCCAGCGGGCGCAGACCGCGGCGAGCGTGCCGCAGATCGAACAGCAATATGCCGCCGCCGTCGCGCGGCTGGGCGTGCTGACCGGGCAGGCGCCGGGCGCGCTGCGCAGCGCGCTCGCGGCGCCGCGTGCCATTCCGAAAGGGCCGGCGAGCGTCGGCGTCGGCATTCCCGCCGATGCGCTGCGCCGCCGCCCCGACGTGCGCAGTGCTGAGCGCACGCTGGCCGCCGCCACCGCGCGGATCGGCGTCGCCAAGGCCCAGTTGTACCCGGCGCTGGCGATCACCGGGAACATCAACAGCAACGCGACCAGCCTCACGGGGCTCGGCGACGCGATTACCGGCGGGCTGTTTGCAGGGCTGACGCAGGCGATCTTCAACGGCGGGCGGCTGCGTGCGCAGGTGCGCAGCAACGAAGCGGCGGCGGATACGGCCTTCGCCAATTACAAGGGCGTGGTGCTGCTGGCGCTTGAGGATATCGAGAATGCCATCGTCGCGCTGGATTCGGCGCGGCGGCGCGAGACGCAGTTCGCGATCGCCTATGATGCCGCCAACGCCTCGGCGATCCTGAGCCGCAGCCAGTATCGCACCGGGCTTACCGACTTCACGACGCTGAACCAGCAGGAAGCCGCGTTGCTTTCGGCGCAGAACGGCCTGACGCAGGCGCGGTCCGATCAGGCGACGGCGCTGATCGCGCTGTACGATGCGCTCGGCGGCGGCTGGGACCCCAGCGTCGTGCCGCAGGCGCCCGAGCGCGGCGCTACCCCCATTTTCGCAACGGAACCCCGCTGATGGCCGACGCACAGCTCGACGATTTCCTCGGCGTGAAGCCGGTGCCGGTGTGGCGCCGCTATCTGAAATGGGGGCTGGTCGCGATCGGCGTGGTGCTGCTCGCGCTGCTGCTGAAGAGCTGCTTCGGCGGCAAGGCGGAGGCGGGCTATGCGACGCAGGGCGTGGAGCGCGGCAACCTGACCGTTACCGTCTCCGCGACGGGCAAGCTTGCGCCGACCAACCAGGTGACGGTCGGCTCGCAGCTGTCGGGCCTCGTCACCAAGGTGGTGGTCGACGTCAACGATCGCGTTCGGGCTGGCCAGCCGCTTGCGCTGATCGACCCGCAACAGATCGACGACCAGATTCGCCAGCAGCGCGCGCAGATTGCCGCCAACCAGGCGCAGGTGAACCAGGCGCAGGCGACCGTCGCCGAAAGCCGCGCGCAGCTCGCCCGCCTCGAAGAGGTGTACAAGCTGTCGAACGGGCGCGTACCGTCGGGCACCGAACTCCAGTCCGGCCGCGCCGATTACCAGCGCGCGATCGCAGCGCTGAAGACCGCGCAGGCGAACGTCAGCGCTTCGCAGGCGTTGCTCGCGCAGAGCCAGACGCAGCGGCAGCGCGCGATCATTCGTTCGCCGGTCAACGGCGTGGTGCTCGCGCGCCAGATCGATCCGGGCGCGACCGTCGCCGCCTCGTTCAACACGCCGACGCTGTTCGTGATCGCCGAAGACCTGTCCCAGATGAAGCTGGAGGTCGCGATCGACGAGGCGGACGTCGGCGAGGTGAAGACCGGGCAGAAAGCGACCTTCACCGTCGACGCCTTCCCCGGCCGCACCTTCCCTGCGACGATCAGCCGCGTCGATCTGGGATCGAACCTGACGGTCAATTCGGCGAGCTCCACCGCGACGACGGCGACCGCCGCCTCGTCGAACCAGGTGGTGAGCTATGCCGCCGACCTGACAGTCGCCAACCCGTCGTTGCAGCTGCGCCCGGGCATGACCGCGACCGCGGATATCGTGACGTCGGACAAGCAGAACGTGCTGCTCGTCCCCAATGCGGCGCTGCGCTTCAAGCCGAGCGACGGCGCGTCGGCTGGCGGATCGAGCGGCGGCATCGCCGGATCGCTGACCTTCCGCCCGCGGCGCGACCGGCCGGAACGGACTGCAACGCTGGGCCGCGGTGCGACGCAGACGGTCTACGTCAAGGGCGCCGACGGCCAGCCGCAGCCGGTGCAGGTGACGACCGGCGACACCAACGGCACGATGACCGAGGTGCTGAGCGGCGACCTGAAGCCGGGGCAGCAGGTGATCACCGGCCAGCTGGCGGGCAATGGCGACAAAGCCGGCGGATCGCGGCGCGGTGGCGGTGCGGGCGGTGGCCGTCGCGGGGGCGGGGCCGGTGGGCAGTAACTCGCCACACCGTCACCCCGGACGTGTTCCGGGGTCCACCGGGCAGCGGGGGCAACGCTTGAGCCTCCAGCCATTCCCCTCGCCGCGGAGTGGACCCCGGACCGAGTCCGGGGTGACGGCGGAGTGGGGGCTGCGTTTCGCGACCCATTGCCCGGGATGGTATCGGGGAGCGGCCCATGGCTGACCCGCTCATCTCCCTCCGCAACGTCACCAAGGTCTATGGCACCGGCGCGACGCAGTTTCAGGCGTTGAAGGGTGTCGACCTCGACATCCAGGCGGGCGATTTCGTTGCGGTCATGGGGCCGTCGGGGTCGGGCAAGTCGACGACGATGAACATCCTCGGCTGCCTGGACGTGCCGTCGGGCGGGACCTTCCTGTTCCGCGGCCACCATGTCGAAACGCTGGATCGCGACCAGCGCGCGCTGCTGCGGCGGCGCTACCTGGGCTTCGTGTTCCAGGGGTTCAACCTCTTGAGCCGCACCAGCGCGCTGGAGAATGTCGAGCTGCCGCTGCTCTATCGCGGCGAGGACAAGAAGACGCGGCGCGAGCTGGGTATGGCGGCGCTGGAGAAGGTGGGGCTCGATCGCTGGTGGGATCATACGCCCGCGGAACTGTCGGGCGGCCAGCAGCAGCGCGTCGCCATCGCGCGGGCGATCGTGACGCAGCCCGACGTGCTGCTCGCCGACGAACCGACGGGAAACCTCGACAGCGAACGATCGGTCGAGATCATGGAATTGCTGACCGACCTCAATCGTACCGCCAACATCACCGTGCTGATGGTGACGCACGAACCCGACATGGCGGCGTTCGCGCGGACGGTCGTCCACTTCAAGGACGGGCTGGTCGAGCGGATCGAGGCGCAGCACCGACAGGGCGAGGCGGTGGCATGACGGTCCCTCTCCCATCGGGAGAGGGAGGGAGCCGGCCGGAGGTCGGCGGAAGGGTGAGGGCGCTTGGGCGCAGGCGTCACGCTCCCACCCTCACCCCGCGCCGCCGACGGCGGCTTGCCCCTCTCCTGACGGGAGAGGGGAAGAAGGATCATCAATGCTAGGCACCACCTTCATCCTCGCGATCCGGTCGATCCGGCGGCATCTGCTGCGCTCGTTTCTGACCATCCTGGGCATCGTGATCGGTGTCGGCGCGGTCGTCACGATGGTGACGCTGGGCAAGGCGACGACGGCCGCGGTGCAGCAGCAGATCAGCGCGCTGGGCAGCAACGTGTTGCAGGTGCGGCCCGGCCAGGGCTTCGGCCGGGGTGGCGGCGGTCCGCCGCCGCCGCCGTTCAAGGTGCCCGATGCGGACGCGATCGCGACGCAGATCGCCGGCGTCACCGCAGTCGCACCGCAGACCAACGCCAGCGCCACCGCCATTTACGAAGGCGCGAACTGGTCCACCACGATCAACGGCACCACGCTGGCGTTCAACACGGTGCAGCCGTGGCCGCTGGCATCGGGGCGTTATTGGACGCGGGCGGAGCAGGAGGCGGGCAAGGCGGTGTGCCTGATCGGCAATACCGTGCGCAAAAACCTGTTCCCGTCCGGTAATGCGGTGGGCACGCGCATCCGGCTGGGCAATGTCAGCTGCGACGTCATCGGCGTGCTGACGACGCGCGGGCAGGGTGGCTTCGGCGATCAGGACGACGTGGTCGTCATGCCGATCAAGACGGTGCAGCGCCGCTTCGTCGGCAACGACGATGTGCGCGTGATGCTGGTCGGCGTCGATCCGGCCTATTCCAGTGCGACCGTGCAATCGTCGATCACCGCGCTGCTGCGCGAGCGCCGCCACCTGACCGGCGCGCGGCCGGACGATTTCAACATCTTCGACACCAAGCAGATTTCGGACACATTGACGGGCACGACGACCTTGCTGACCCGCATCGTAGCAGCGGTGGCGGCGATCAGCCTGGTCGTCGGCGGGATCGGCATCATGAACATCATGCTGGTGTCGGTGACCGAGCGCACGCGCGAAATCGGCATACGCCTGGCGATCGGCGCGGTGGCGCGCGAGGTGCTGCTGCAATTTCTGGTCGAGGCGGTGGCGTTGTCGTGCCTGGGCGGGATCGTCGGACTGATCATCGCGCAGGGCGTGATCCTGGCGCTGGTGCCGCTGATGCAGGTGCCCTGGACGTTCGATCCGCAGATCAACCTGATCGCGTTCGGCATATCCGCGGTGATCGGCGTGGTGTTCGGCTACTTCCCGGCGCGGCGCGCGGCGGCGCTGAACCCGATCGACGCGCTGCGCCACGAATGACGCGCGCGGCAACATGGACAAGATGAACGCCTGAATGGGTTGGGATGGGTTGCGTCCGACGCCGTCGCGGGGGCGAACCCGTCAACCTTCGTCATTCCCGCCTCCGCGGGAATGACGACTGGGTGAGGGGCGGGGAGCTACGCCGCTGAGTGTATCGTCACCCCGGACTTGATCCGGGGTCCCGCTATTTCCAGGTGTCGAAGAAGAAGCGGGACGCCGGGTCGAGCCCGGGGTGACGGGGAAGGTGCGGGTGCCTTACGGCCGTCGTAGGCGCGTGTAGGTTTCGGGGGCACCGACCAGCGCGCGGAGCCGTTCCAGTTCTTCGGGGGTATCGACGTCGATCAGTTCGGCAGGCGTCGTGACGACATGCTTGCCGCCGCGGACCATATCGCGGGCGCCCTGATCGCCCTCCAGAGCGAGGAGCGCGTCGAAGCGGTTGCGGCCGAAGACGGCGGGGGGCTTGGGGCTGATGCCGTCGCTGGAGGCGACGACGGCGTCGGGCCCGTCCGCGGCCTCGAGCAGATGCCAGATGTGCGTGGCGGTGACGCGCGGCATGTCGGCGAGCGCCACGACCACCGCCTGCGCGCCATGCGCCCGCGCGCAGTCGACGCCGAGCGCGACCGATCGACCCAGCCCAAGTGCGGGATCGTCGTTCCGCACGGTCGTATAGCCGTGCGCGGCATAATCGCATTGCGCCTTGCCGACGACGGCGACGCGTTCGCGGAACGGCATATCTTCGAGCGCGACCGCGACGTGCAGGCCAAGCGCGCGGCCGAGGAAGGGTTCGTCGAGCTTGCTGCCAAGGTCACCCATCCGCTGCGAACGACCGGCGGCGAGCAGCACAAGCACGCAGTCTTCAGCGGCGATCATGGAACGCCCCCACCATCGCCGCGGCGATCGACAGTGCGATTTCCGACGGGCCGATCGCGCCGATATCGATGCCGACGGGCGCGTCGATCCGGTCGATCTGCGCCGTGCTGAGCCCCTCCGCGGCCAGCCGTTCGCGGCGGGCGGCATGGCTGCGGCGGCTGCCGAGCGCGCCGACGTACGGCGCGTCGGTGGCGAGCGCGGCGATCAGCGCGGGATCGTCGATCTTGATGTCGTGGCTCAAGGTGACGACGGCGGTGGCGGGGCCGGGTTTCAGCGCGGCGATCGCCTCGTCGGGCCAGCGGTCGTCCAGCGTTACACCGGGAAAGCGCTCTTCGGTGAGGAAGCGCGCGCGCGGGTCGATCACGGTCGTCGCGATGCCGAGCGTCGTCGCCAGCGCGGCAAGGCTCTGCGCGATCTGCACCGCGCCGACGATCAGCAGGCGGCGCGGGGGATCGTAGCGGTTGACGAACACTTCGCCGGTTTCCTGCGGCCTGAGATCGCTGTGGCCGGTGGCGAGGTCGGTGGTGACGGTCAGCGCCTCACCGCGGTCGCGCGCGTCGGCGATGCGATCGAACAATTCGGGGTCGAAGCCGGCGGCGGAGACGGGCTGCACCATCACCGCGATCTCGCCGCCGCAGGGCAGGCCGACTTCCCAGGCTGCGGCATCGGCGACGCCGTAGCGCTTCAGCTGGAAGGGCGCGCCGGCGATGACGTCGGCGGCGGTCTGCAAAATGTCGCTTTCGACGCAGCCGCCCGACACCGATCCTTCGAACCGGCCGTCGCCATGGACGAGCATATGGCTGCCCTTGGGCCGCGGCGCGCTACCCCAGGTGGAAACCACGGTGGCGAGGGCAAGCGGTTCGCCTTTCCATTCGCGCGCGGCGGCGAGGACGCTGTCGTTTTCGGCCATGGTGTTGCGGTTCCTGCCTAGCGGTGATCGTGAGAGGTAAGGTTCATAGAAAGGCGCTTGCCACCTTCACTTCGTCACCCCGGACGTGTTCCGGGGTGACGGTGTGTGTTGGGCGGCTGGCAGTGGCAGGGCGGCGGCGTTTTCGGCCATATCATCTTTCCTTCAGTCCTCCCTCGCGTCAGCGGGGGAGGAGTTAGAGGGGTGGCAACCCCGGCAGCAGCGTGTCCAGCGTCACGGGGACGTCGCGCACCCGCACGCCGGTCGCGTTGTAGATGGCGTTGACCACCGCCGCGCCGGCGCCAGAAATGCCGAGTTCGCCGACGCCCTTCGCGCCCGCCGGGTTGGCGCTGTCGTCGATCTCCTCGACGAAATGCACCTCGATCTGCGGCACGTCGGCGTTCACCGCGACGTGATATTCGCCGAAGTCCGGGTTGACGAAATGGCCCGAGCGCGGGTCGACGACCGCCTCTTCGCTGAGCGCATAGGCGATGCCCCACACCATGCCGCCGATCAGCTGGTTCGCGGCAGTCTTGGCGTTGAGCACGCGGCCGACGTCGAACACGCCGAGCATGCGGCGCACGCGCACCTCACCGGTGATCGCATTGACCGCGACCTCAACGAAATGCGCGCCATGGCTCGCCTGGCTGGTGCGCTGGCTTTCCTTGCCGGGGGCGGTCTTGCCGCGGGCGACGATCGGCTCCCCGCGCAGCAGGTCGGGCAGCGCGACGCTGCGGCCGCCGGCAGTGACGCAGCCGTCCTTCAGCGTCAGGTCTTCGGGCGCGGCGTTCATGCGGCGGGCGAGGTCGCTGAGGATATCCTCGCAGGCGAGCGCCGCCGCGGCACAGGCGCTGCCCGCGCCGAACGATCCGCCCGAGCCGGCGCTGGGCGGCAGGTCGCTGTCGCCCAGGCGTACCTCGACCGCGGCGACGGGCAGGCCGAGCATCTCGCCGACGGTCTGCGCGAGGATGGTGTAGGTGCCGGTGCCGATGTCGGTCATGTCGCAGGCGACGACCGCGCGGCCGTTCGCCTCCAGCCGCACTTCGGCTTCGGCCTTGACGGTGAAGTTGCCGCGTAGCGCCGCGGCCATGCCATGGCCGATCAGCCATTCGCCCTCACGGCGCGCGCCGGGCGTGCGGTTGCGAGCTTCCCAGCCGAAGCGGCGCGCACCCTCGTCATAGCAATCGAGCAGGCGGCGGGTGGAGAAGGGCTTGCCGCTGACCGGGTCGACGTCGGGTTCGTTGATCCGGCGCAGCTCGACCGGGTCCAGCCCCAGCCGTTCGGCAAGCTCGTCCATCGCGCATTCGACGGCGAAGGTGCCGATCGCCTCGCCCGGTGCGCGCACCGCGCCGGTGGCGGGCAGGTCGAGCCGGACGAGGTCGGTGCGGAAGCGCCGGTTTGCGCCGCCGTACAGCGGCAGCGAGCCGAACGGGATGGGTTCGAGGAATCGCGCGTCGTCGTTCTGCGCGGCGACGCCTTCGTGGGCGAAGGCGGTAATGCGGCCATCCTGCGTGGCGGCGATCCGCATGCGCTGCGTCGTCGCCGAGCGGTGGTGGACCAGATAGGCGGTCAGCGCGCGGGGGAGCGCGACCTTGACCGGACGACCGGTCTTTTGTGCGGCGATGGCGGCGAGGATCACCTCCGGCCCGACGCCGGTCTTGCCGCCGAAGCCGCCGCCGACGAAGGGGGCGAGGACGCGGACCTTGTCCGTATCGAGGCCCAGCGCTTTCGCGATGGTGGTGCGCGCGGCGCCGATCACCTGATTGCTGGTGCGGACGGTGAGCGTGCCATCCTGCCACCAGACGGTGCTGGCATGCGGTTCGAGCGCGGCGGGAAAATGGACGGGGGTGGTGTAGGCGAGGTCGACCGTCACCGGCGCCTCGGCCAGCGCGGCGTCGAGGTCGCCCTTGTCGATCGCGGGCAGGAAGCCGAGGTCGTGGTCTTGCTCGACCGGCTGCTCCGCCATGGCGAGGCGGGCGGGGGCCTCTTCCACAGATACGACGACGCGGCTGGCGGCGTCGCGCGCGATCGCCTGATCCTCGGCGACGACGATCGCGACGGGCTGGCCGTAATGGAAGATCGTGTCGGTGCCGCTGTGCGCGGCGCCTTGCGAATTGCTGCCGCCGGTGACCATGCGCGGGTCGTCGTGGATGACCGCGACGACGCCGGGCATCGCCTCTGCCGCCGACGCGTCGATGCCCGTTACGCGACCGCGCGGCACCGGCGCGCCGACGATCGCGGCATAGAGCGTGCCGTCGGGCGCGTCCTCATAGGCGTAGGTGGCGGTGCCGCTGACCTTCGCTGGCCCCTCGATCCGCGCGATCGGCGCGCCGAGCACACCCTGCTGCCCATGCGCCAGCCCGTGTGGGCGATACGCGCGGTCCATCGTCATCTCGTTCATACAGGCTTCTGATCCTTGCCCGGGACCGGGTGAGGGCGAGTGTAAGGTGTTGGGCGGGTAGGGGAAAGGGTAGCCCTTTCATACTTCGTCACCCCTCCCGTCATTCCCGCGAAGGCGGGAATCCATAACCTCTGACAATCGCGAAAGAGGCGCGACGGTAGCGCGTCTGGATTCCCGCCTTCGCGGGAATGACGGTTGGGGTTCGGGGCGGCGGAATCACACCGCCGGCAGGCCCTCCAGCAATTTATCGAGCGTCACCGGGAAGTCGCGGACGCGCACGCCGGTGGCGTTGTAGATCGCATTGCCCACCGCGCCCGCCGCGCCGCAGATACCGAGTTCGCCGATGCCCTTCGCGTGGAGCGGGTTCGCCTGGATGTCGCGTTCGGGCAGGAATTCGACCTCCAGCTGCGGCACGTCGGCATTCACGGGGACGTGATATTCGCCGAGGTCGCGGTTGACGATCTTGCCGTTGCGCGGATCGTGGACCAGCTCTTCCGACAGCGCGCAGCCGATGCCGAAGGTCATGCCACCCAGGCATTGCGAGCGCGCGGTCTTGGCGTTGAGGATGCGGCCCGCGGTGAAGACGCCGAGCATCCGCTTGACGCGCACCTCGCCCGTCACCGCATGGACCGCGACCTCGCAGAAATGCGCGCCGTAGCTCGCCTGGTTGAAGGTCTTTTCCTGGCGGCCCGGGCTGACTTCGCCGGTCGCCTCGATGCCGTCGCCGACCAGCTGCGCGAGCGGCACGCTGCGATTGTCAGCGATGACGCGACCGTCCTTCAGCGTCATCGCGTCTTCGGCGACGCCCATCGCCTTGGCGATCTTGGCGCGCAACGCCTCGCAGGCGAGATAGACCGACGTGCCGGACGATCCCGCGCCCCACGACCCGCCCGACCCCGCGCCCGGCGGTGCATCGGTATCGCCGAGGTGGACGCTGACGTCCTCGATGGGCAGGCCGAGGATCTCGGCGGTGATCTGGCCCAGGATCGTGTAAGTGCCGGTGCCGATGTCGGTCATGTCGGTTTCGACATGCGCCTTGCCCTGCCCGTCGATCGAGACCTTGGCGGCGGACTTCATCAGCATGTTCGACCGCGCGGCGGAGGCGACGCCCATGCCGTACAGCCAGTCGCCGCGCCGATCGGTGCCGGCGGGCTTGCGGCTCGACCAGCCGAATGCTTCCGCACCCCGCTCCAGACAGGGGATCAGCGAGCGGGAGGAATAGGGGATGTTCTTTTCCGGATCCTTTTCGGGCTCGTTGCGGCGGCGCAATTCAATGGGGTCGATGCCCATCTTTTCCGCCAGTTCGTCGATCGCGCCCTCCAGCGCGATCAGGCCGACCGCCTCGCCCGGCGCGCGCATCGACCCCGCCAGCATCCAGTCGAGCCGGACGATGTCGTGCGTGATCCGCCGGTTGTCACCGGCATAGAGGAAGTGCGTCGCCATGCCGGTGGGTTCGAAGAAGTCCTCGCCCGGCAGGTTGCTGACCAGCGTCTCGTGGCCGATCGCGGTGAGCTTGCCGTCGGCGGTCGCGCCCAGCCGCATCCGCTGTTCGGTGTTCGAGCGGCGCACGGTCGCATCGAACACCTGCTGGCGCGCCATCACCGCCTTCACCGGGCGGTTCAGCCGCTTGGCGGCGATCGCCGCCGCGACGCTTTCGGGGGCGATGCCGAGCTTCGAGCCGAAGCCGCCGCCGACATAGGCCGCGACGATCCGCACCTTGTCCGCCGACACGCCCAAAGCCTTGGCGAGCTGCTGCTTGTCGGACGAGGGCATCTGGTAGGCGCCGTACAGCGTCAGCGCGCCGTCTTCCCACACCGCCAGGCTGGCATGCGGTTCCATCGCGGCGGAATTCTGCGAGGGCGTCGTGTAGGTGACGTCGACGGTGAAGGCGGCGTCGGCCATGGCCTGGTCGATATCGCCCTGATCGTGGTGCGGCGGGATCTGCTGCGGCTTGGGCTCTTCCGCCTCGCTCTTGTGCGCCTCGAAATCGTAGCGGCCTTCCGCGGCGTCATATTGCACATCGACGTGCAAGGCGGCGTCGCGTGCGGCCTCATAGCTTTCGGCGATGACGATCGCGATGATCTCGCCGTGATAGGCGACATCCTCGACGCCCTGCGTCGGCGCGGTCGTCTCGCCGCCCTGCTGGGGATTACGGATGAAGCTGGCGTAGTCGGTGATGACGTCGATCACGCCGGGCAGCGCCTTGGCGCGGCTTGCGTCGAGCGACGTGATCTTGCCCGCACCCACCGTCGCGCGGACGAGATAGCCGTACGCGACGTTGTCGAGCGCATATTCCGCCGCATAGGTCGCCTTGCCCGACACCTTCTTTGGGCCGTCGATCCGGTCGATCGGCTTGCCGATCACGTCCTGCGACGAGGTGTCGAGCAAGCTGTCGGGATGGCTTGCATTCATGGTGAGCGAATTGGTGTCGCCCTTGCCGAAACCGAACATGCCTTATTCTCCCGTCAGGTCGCGAAGCGTGGCGACGAGCACCCGGCGCGTCAGCGGGATCTTGAAGTCGTTCGAGCCATAGCCCTTGGCATCCGCCAGCAGCGCATCGGCGGCGGCGTTGAACGCGACGTCGGACGGCGCCTGGCCGATCAGCGCGGCCTCCACCGCCGGGTTGCGCCACGGCATCGGGCCGAGGCCGCCGAAGGCGAGCGATGCAGACGCGATCTTGCCGTCCTCCACACTCACCACGCCGGCAATCGACACGATCGCAAAGGCATAAGACGCGCGGTCGCGCACCTTGCGGTAGACCTGCTTGCCCTTGGGCGGCGCAGGCAGTTCGATGTGGGTGATCAGTTCGCCCGTCTCCAGCACCGTCTCGATGTTCGGTGTGTCGCCGGGCAGGCGGTAGAAATCGTGGATGGAGATACGGCGCTTGTCGCCGTCGGGGCGCTGCGTGATGATCGTCGCATCGAGCGCGCGCATCGCAACCGCCATGTCGCTGGGGTGCGTCGCGATGCACTGCTCCGACGTACCGAGCACGGCGAGGATGCGGTTGAACCCGCCGATCGCCGAACAGCCGGTGCCGGGCTCGCGCTTGTTGCACGGCATGGCGGTGTCGTAGAAATAGTAGCAACGCGTCCGCTGCAGCAGGTTGCCGCCCGTGGACGCCTTGTTGCGCAACTGGCCGCTGGCCCCGGCGAGCAGGGCGCGGCTCAGCACTTCGTACTTGGCGATGACGCGGGGGTCGGCGGCGAGGTCCGAATTGGGCACGAGCGCGCCGATCGTCAGGCCGCCGTCCTCGCGCTCTTCGATCTCGCCCAAGGGCAGTCGGCTGATATCGACCAGCTTTTCGGGCGTTTCGATCTGCAGCTTCATCAGGTCGAGCAGATTGGTGCCGCCCGCGATAAACTTGGCGCCGGAGCTGTGCGCGTCGCGCACCGCGGCATCGGCGCTGTCCGCCTTGGCATAGGTGAAGGTCTTCATGCCTCTGCCTCCGCCTTGGTGTTGCTATGGCGCAGCGCGACATCGACCGTGCCGTTCGCCTCCGCCACTTCGCGGATCGCATCGACGATGTTGGGATAGGCGGCGCAGCGGCACAGATTGCCGCTCATCCGTTCGGAGATTTCGCCATCGTCGAAGCGCGGCGCGTCGAGGTCGCCGGTGACGTGGCTGGGCCAGCCTTTCTTCACCTCGTCCATCATGCCGACCGCGGAACAGATCTGGCCCGGCGTGCAATAGCCGCACTGATAGCCGTCGTGGCGGACGAAGGCGGCCTGGAGCGGGTGGAGGTCGTCGGGCGTGCCGAGGCCCTCGATCGTCACGATCTCATCGTCCTGGTGCATCACCGCGAGGCTGAGGCAGCTGTTGATGCGGCGGCCGTTGACCAGCATCGTACATGCACCGCACTGGCCGTGATCGCAGCCCTTCTTGCTGCCCGTCAGCCCCAGATGCTCGCGACACAGGTCGAGCAGCGAGGTGCGGATATCGGGCTCCGCCTGATAGGACTGCCCGTTGATCGTGAAGTGCATGGAAACCCTCGCAGTTCGGGGGTGTCGCACCCCTGTCAGATTAGGGCCGTAACGCTCTGGGTCATGATGGTTTCCGCTTTGCGAATCGCTCTCACCGGGATGCTGCTGGCATCCGTTCCCGCAACCGGGCAGGATAGTCCCATGACGCATGCTCCCCTGTCGTCGCCGCCCCTGTCGCCCCCAATCGTGATCGCGCACCGGGGGGCAAGCGGATCGCGCCCCGAACATACGCTGGCCTCGTACGAGCTGGCGATCGAGCAGGGCGCTGATTTCATCGAGCCCGACCTAGTGCCGACCAAGGACAATGTGCTGGTCGCGCGCCACGAAAATGCGATCGGTGGCACCACCGACGTCGCGCAGCATCCCGAATTCGCCAGCCGCAAGACAACCAAGACGATCGACGGCCAGACGCTGACCGACTGGTTTACCGAGGATTTCACGCTCGCCGAATTGAAGACGCTGCGCGCGAAGGAGCGCCTGCCGCAGCTGCGCCCCGGCAATGCCGCCTATGACGGCAAATATCAGGTGCCGACGCTTGCCGAGATCATCGACCTCGCCAAGCGCCGGTCGAAGGAATTGGGGCGGACGATCGGCATCTATCCCGAAACCAAGCATCCGACCTATTTCGCCAGCATCGGCCACCCGACCGACGTCCTGCTGGTCGAACAGTTGCGCAAGGCGGGGTGGCAAGACGCCAGCGCGCCGGTGTTCATCCAGTCGTTCGAGGTCAAGAACCTGCAACGCATCCACGCGATGACCGGCATCCGCCTGATCCAGCTCGTCGCGGGCGAGGGGGCGCCGGCAGATGGCGCCGCGCCCTCCTATGCCGCGATGCTGACGTCCGCGGGGCTGAAGCAAATCGCGACCTATGCCTTCGGCATCGGTCCCGACAAGGCGCAGCTGTGGACGGACAAGACGGCGACCATGCCCTCCACGCTCGTCGCCGATGCGCATGCCGCGGGCGTCCGCGTCCACCCCTGGACGTACCGCGCCGAAAACGCCTTCCTGCCGCCGCGCTTCCAGCGGGGGACGGACAAGGCCGCGCATGGCGATATCGCGGGCGAAATCACGGCGGGGCTGGCGCAGGGGATCGACGGATTCTTCACGGATTATCCGCTAATTGGCGTAGAGACCCTTCGGTCGGCCAAGGATCATCCGTAAATGCGTATCGCCCCTGTTTCCTGCGTTGTTCTGATACCCTTAGCGCTCGCCACCACCGGCTGCGTCAGCACCGCCGCCACGATCGTGAAGGCGCCGTTCAAGGTCGCCGGCAAGGCGATCGACTGGACGACGACCAGCCAGGACGAGGCCGACCGCAATTACGGCCGCAAGATGCGCAAGCAGGAAGCAAAAGAGGGGCGCGAACGCCGCAAGGCCGCGGAGCAATGCCGCAAGCATCCCGACGATCAGGATGCTTGCCGCTATTCCGGGTATCGCGCGGGGTATTGAGGGGGGGGCGCTCCTTTCGTCACACCGTCTTGCGACACGCCCCTCCCGTGATCCCGGCGAACGCCGGGATCCACGAACACGGGCGACGGATGGTGCCCTGTAACAACGGCGTTCACCGCAACCATGGATCCCGGTGTCCGCCGGGATGACGAGAGTGGGGGAGTCGGCGCCTGAGCCCCCCACGTCCGTCATTCCCGCGAAGGCGGGAATCCAGAACCTCTAACGGTTGCGATGGAGCCGCACGGTCAGCCAGTCTGGATTCCCGCCTTCGCGGGAATGACGGGTGGTGGTGGGCAGGTCGTTCCCAAACGTCTCCTTACCGATCCTGCGCCACCGCGCCTTTCGCCAGCGCCGCGGCCACGGCGATCATCACCTCCGGATGGATATGCACGCCCAGGTGGCCGCTGTTCACCTGCACCGCCTCGGCGCTGGGATCGTGGCAGATGAAGCCGTTGACGAAGCCGTCGTGCGGGCTCCAGATCGCGGTGCAGGGCACCGGTAGCGGGGCGGCGATCGCTTCGCTGCGGGCGATGACGGCAGGGTCGTCGACGCGCTCGCCCGTCGCCCATTCGAACGCACGCCAGACGTTGGTGGCGCGGCCCCAGCCGGCATAGGGCGAGCTGACCGTCACCACGCGCCGCACCAGATCCGGCCGGCGATGCGCGACCAGCCGTGCCATGATGCCGCCGAGGCTGACGCCGACCAGCGTCACCGGCCCGTCCTCAGCCTCTAGCGCCTCGACCCGTGCGATCAGCCGCTCGGCCTCCGCGCCGACGCTTTTCACGCCCAGGTTTCGGCCCAGCCCCCAGCCTTCGGCGCGATAGCCGAGGCCTTCGAGGAAGCGCCGCAGCACCAGGCTGGAGCCGTCGGCATCGAACAGGCCGGGCAGGATCATCACCGTGCCGCCCGCGCCCTGCGGCACCGCGGCGAGCGCGGCGGCGTGGCGCCAGCGGGTCGCGAGCATCCAGGCGACGCGCGGCACCTCGCTCGCTGCGAGCGCCTTGGGCGGGGGCGGGGGCGCGTCGAAGCGGTCGCCGAAGCGGGCGTGCGACGGCGGTTCGCTGCGCCAGCGGGCGAGGCCCGTCTGCAACCGGCTCAGAACCATGACAGCACCGTGATCGGGAAGGGCGTCCAGCGCCCGACCCGCACGCCCGCGTTCGCCAGCGTCGCGCCGACCCAGGCGTTGCAGGTACGCCGCGCGCTGTAATGGCCGGTGCCGGCGTAGAAGACGTCGTTCGCGCCATAGCCGCGGAAGCTGCGGCGGACCGGCGCGGCGCTGGCGCGGATGCCGGCTGCCAGTCGGCGATATTCCTCGGGTCGCAGCGTCACAACGCGGATGCCATCGCTAGGTGCGGGCGCTGGCACGTGTTCGACGTGGAGCAGCGTCGCGTCGCTGCCGATCGCGGCGTGCAGGATCGTCGCCAGCCGCACGTCCGCCCACGTCGGCGTATCGAGGAAGAAGGTCCGTTCGCCCCAGCCGATCGCGATATGGTCATAACGGGCATAACGCGGATCGGCGAGGTCGGCTCCCGGCGCCCAGTCGCGCCAGTCGATTCCGGCCGCGACCTTGGGCAGCACCAGCGACACATGCACGCCGTTCGATTCGAGATAGACGGGTATGCCGCGCGTCGGCGGCCGCCAGCCGGCGTTGGCGGGGATCGCCCCACCGATCATCCCGGCGCCGGCATAGCCCGCGACGACGACGGCCAGCACGGCAAGCGCCACGAGCAGCCCCCGTCCCATCCGTCGTATCGGCGCATATAGTATCATCCGAAACCTTATGTTACGCCGTCGTCATGGCCACAGACACGCACGCGCTCGCTTCGCCCCCCACCGATGCCGCCGCAGACTGGACGATCCCCCAGAACTGGCAGCATTACACGGCGGAGGAGCATGCGACCTGGGATACGCTGTTCGCGCGCCAATCCCAACTGCTTCCCGGCCGTGCGTCCGACGCCTATCTGCGCGGGCTGGACGTGCTGAAGCTGTCGAAACCGGGCATCCCGGATTTTGAGGAACTGTCCGAACGGCTTATGAAGCTGACCGGGTGGCAGGTGGTGGCCGTCCCGGGGCTGGTGCCGGACGATGTTTTTTTCGATCACATGGCGAATCGCCGCTTCGTCGCGGGCAATTTCATCCGCCGGCCGGACCAGCTCGACTATCTGCAGGAACCCGACGTCTTCCACGACGTGTTCGGCCATGTGCCGATGCTCGCCGATCCGGTGTTCGCCGATTACCTGGAGGCGTACGGCCGCGGCGGGCAGCGCGCGATGCAGCATGATGCGCTGAAATACCTGGGCCGGCTGTACTGGTATACGGTGGAATTCGGGCTGATTCAGGAGCCGGAAGGCCTGCGCATCTATGGCTCGGGCATCGTGTCGAGCTATGCGGAAAGCCGCTTCGCGCTGGACGATCCCAGCCCCAATCGCATCGGCTTCGATATCGCGCGCGTGATGCGGACGGAGTATCGGATCGACGATTTCCAACAGAATTACTTCGTCATTCCGAGCTTCGACGAACTGCTGCGCGTGACGGTCGAGACCGACTTCGCGCCGTTGTACGAAACGCTGAAGGCGCAGGACGACATCCCGGTCGCGGCGATCGTCGACGGGGATGAGGTACTGACGCACGGCACGCAGGCCTATGCGCGGGGGAAGGCGGGCTGAGCGTTCCAGTCCCGTCATTCACCGTGGAGGTGGAAATAACGCGCAGGCCGGGGAAGATATTCAGTCAGCCGGCAATTCCTCCCCCGCCAGGGCGCATCGGGATGAACGGCCCCCGGCCGTTCAAGATCATGCCGGGTGCATGATCGACCCGAGGCGGTGGCATGCCGCAGGCATGACGGAGGGGGAGGGCTGGGTCACGCCCTGTTACCAGAGGCGTTCCTTTCCGCCCCCTCCGTCACCGCCGGCGGCGGCGCCACCTCCCCCTGGCGGGGGAGGAATGGACATGTTTCGATCGGCCGTTCATCCGCCCTTCGTGAACCCACGAGAATAGTCCCGCCTTCGCGGGGATGGCATTGGGTGGGGGAGCCGTTTCCCCATGAAACCCGTCACCCCGGACGTGATCCGGGGTCCCGCTCTTAGCAGGCCGCGGAAGAAGCGGGATCCCGGCTCAAGGCCGGGATGACGGAGGGGTCAGAGGTCCAGCGCCCAGCCGTCGCGGCCCTTGGGGTCGAAGGGCGCCGTCGGCACGTAGCGCTCCGCGCCGGCGGTGAGGCGCAGGACGGTCCAGTCGCCGCGGCGGTCGATCGCGTCGAGCGTGCAGCCGCAGGCGACATAGGCCTCAACGACGGTGTCGCGCTGCGTTTCCAGCAGGCCCGCCAGCACGATGGTCGCGTGCGGCGCGGCGATCGCGGCGAGTTCGGGCGCCATCGACACCAGCGGCCCCGCCAGGATGTTGGCGATCACGAGATCGTAGGGCGCGGCGGCGTCGATATCGGGGTGGCGCGCGCCATCGGCGACGAACAGCGTCACCGCGTCCGCGGCGATGTCGTTCAGCGCGGCATTGTCGCGCGTCACGTCGACCGCGACGGGATCGATGTCGGTCGCGACGACCAGCGCGTCGGGCCACAATTCGACCGCGGCGAAGGCGAGCAGACCGGTGCCGGTGCCGACGTCGATCGCGCGGGTGAAGGTCTTGCCCGCCACCGCCAGGCCATCGAGCATGGCGAGGCAACCGCTGGTCGTGCCGTGATGGCCGGTGCCGAAGGCCTGCCCCGCATCGATCAGGAAAGCCCGGCCGCCCGCGGGCGCTGCGACGGGATGCGCGCTGGTGTGGACGACGAAGCGGCCTTCGCGGATCGGCTCGAGCCCGGCCTGGCTCATCGCGATCCAATCCTCGTCGCCCAGCTGCGTGACCACCGGATCATGGCCGCTCGCGCTCGGCACCAGAGCGTGGATCGTCGCGAGCATCGCCGCATCGGGCGCATGCTCGACATAGGCGTCGAGCCGCCAGCGTTCGACGTCGTCCTCCACCTCTTCGGTGGTCATCAGCACCGCATCGATCGCGAGATCGGACGCGCTGTCGATCGCTTCCGCCTCGGCGCGGGTGCAGGGCAGGGTGATCCGCCAGCTCGTGCCGTGGGACTCAGCGGACATAGGAGGCTCCATTGATGTCGAGCACCGCGCCGGTCATCGAAGCGGGTGCCTCCAGCGCACAGAAGCGGGCGAGCGTCGCCACCTCGTCCGGGTCGGCGACGCGGCCCAGCGGAATGTCGGCGAGCAGTTTGTCGCCACCGCGGCTGGCCAGATAGTCGTCGGCCATGCCGGTCATGGTAAAGCCGGGGCAGATGGCGAAGGCGAGGATGCCGTCCTTCGCATAGGCGCGCGCGATCGTCTTGGTCATCGCGACCATGCCCGCCTTGGCCGCGGCATAATGCCAGTGCGCGGGGCTGTCGCCGCGAAAGGCGGCGCGGCTGGCGATGTTGACGATGCGGCCGCCGACCTTCCGGTCCTGCCAGTGCAGCACGGCGAGGCGGCACAGTTCGGCGGCGGCGGTCAGGTTGATGCGTTGCGTCCGTTCCCAGTCGGCGACCCAGTCGTCGGACGCGCGGTCAAGCGGATTGGCCTCAAACACGCCGGCATTGTTGATCAGCACGTCGATGGTGCCGCCCGCGCGGGCGAGCGCGGCATCCCACAGCGCGCGGGGGGCGGCGGGGTCGGCGAAATCGGCGGCGATGTCGGCCCCGCTGCCGGTGGTGGTCGCCTGGCCGATGACGGCATGGCCGCCGTCGCGGAGCGTCGCAAGGATGCTGGCGCCGATGCCGCGGCTCGATCCGGTAACGATGATGGTCATGGCCGCGGCCCTAACCGGCGGTGGCCGGGCGGGCAACCATCGGCAACAGGCGCGGAAATCCCGCGTCAGCCCACGCTGGCGGAGAAGCTTTCGGCGGAGCGTTGCAATTGCGCCAGCCGGTCGCCGACCTCGCTGAAGCCGGCGCCCAGACACACGATCTCGCCGACGACGGCATGCGTGTCGTCGCGGATCGTGTCGACCGTCGCCGCCATCGTGTCGGCGGCGAGCGCGCCTTCGTCGATCGCGGCGGTGATGGTGTCGACGGTGCGCGCCTGTTCCTCCATCGCGCTGCGGATGCGGAGCGCCGAGTTGCGCGCCGCATCCACCGTCTGGCGGATGATGATGTTGGTTTCGACGGTGGACCGCGTCGCCGCCTGGATCGCCGCGATCTTGGCGGCGATATCGTCGGTCGCGCGCGCGGTCTGGTTGGCGAGGCTCTTCACCTCCTGCGCGACGACGGCGAAGCCGCGGCCGGCATCGCCCGCCCGCGCCGCCTCGATCGTCGCGTTGAGTGCAAGAAGGTTGGTCTGCCCGGCAATATCGCGGATCAGGCCCAGGATCGATTCGATCGATTTGGCGTGATCGGACAGCGTCTCGCTGGCGCGCACCGCATCGACGGCATGCTCGCTGGCGCGCGTCGCGATGCCGGCGGCGGCCTCCACCTCGGTACGGGCGCTGTCGATCGCATGCGTCAGGCCGGCGGCGGTCTGCGCGGCGCTGCGCATCGCCAGCGCGGTTTCCTCGGCATTGCTGGCGACGATCCGCGCCTTTTCCATGACGGTGCGGGTCGATGTGGAGGCCGCGTCGGCCTGCACGCGGATACGCGCACCCAGCGCCACCGCCGATTCGATCGAGACGGCGATGCTTTCGCGGAAGGCGGCGGAGCGTTCCTGCCGTTCGCTGCGCGCCTCGTTCTCATGAACCTCGGCAAGATAGCCCGACATCAGATCGGCCTCGACCAGCGAGATGCGCTGCACCGCATCGCACATGCGCAGCAGGCGCGGCGTGTCGCCCGTGCAATAGCCTTCGAGGATCCGGACCGTGTGGCTGTGCGAATGGGCGAGCGCCGCCTGCAGGCTGGGCAGGGGGACGTTCGATCGCATGCACTGGTCGGCATGGCGGTGGGCGATCTTCACCCAGCCGTCGTCGAACGGGGCGCCATATTTCAGCCGGGCATAGTCGATGCTCTCGCGCATCCGGCGCTCCAGCCGATCGCCATGGAACAGGTGGCGGACCGATTGCGTCGCGGGCAGCGACAGATACTGGTCCCAGAAACAGCGCGCGATGTCGCGATAATCCGCCTCCGACAGCAAGGCGCAAATGTCGCGCGAGGTGTCGGCGAGCGTGCCGTCCCAGTCATATTCGCCCAGATGGTCGACGATGCGGCGTTGCATGATGCTGTCAGCCCCTCGGCGATCGGAGCGACGGAATGGCACGGGCCATCAGGCGGCGACCTTGGCGACGAAATCGCCGGCGCTGCTCTTCAGCGTCTGCAATCGCCCGTCGAGCCTGTCGAAGCCGCGGCCCACGCCGTCGATCTCGGCGGCGACGGTTTCGGTGTCCATGCGGATCGTGGCGATCGTGCTCGCCATCGAATCGGCGGCGAGCGCGGTTTCGTCGACCGCGGCGGTGATCGCGGTGACGGTCTGCGCCTGCGCCTCCATCGCGAAGCGGATGCGATCGGCCGATTCCTGCACCTCGGTCACCGTCGTGCGGATGCTGGCGTTGGTTTCGACGGTGGATTTCGTCGCCGACTGGATCGAGGCGATCTTGGCGGCGATGTCGTCGGTCGCGCGCGCGGTCTGGTTGGCGAGGCTCTTCACCTCCTGCGCGACAACGGCGAAGCCGCGGCCGGCGTCACCGGCGCGCGCCGCCTCGATCGTCGCATTTAGCGCCAGCAGGTTGGTCTGGCCGGCGATGTCGCGGATCAGGCCCAGGATCGATTCGATCGATTTGGCGTGGTCGGACAGCGTTTCCGACATGCCGACCGCATCGGTCGCCTGGCGCGAGGCGCGGCTGGCGATCTCGGCGGCGGCCTCCACCTCGGTCCGCGCGTCCTCGATCGCGCGGATCAGGCCTGCGGCGGTCTGTGCCGCCTCGCGCATCGCGACGGCGGATTGTTCGGCGGCGGCGGCGACCTCGCTGGTCTTGCCCAGCATGCCGCGTGCCGAGCCGGAGCTGCGCTCCGCCTGCGCGCGCAAGGTGCGGCCTTCGACGGTCGCGGTCTCGACAGCGTCGGCGATCCCTTCGCGGAAATCGCCCGCCAGCCGCTCGCGCGCCGCATGGGCGCTATAGCCGGCAAAGCCCGCGAACAGCGCGACGGTCAGCTCGGTTTCCATGCCGAACAGCCGCATCAGTGCGTCCACCAGTCCGGTGCGGTGCATCGTGTCTTCGGGCAGGCGCTTCTTCAGCGCCTTCAGGACGGCGCGATCGCTGGCGCAGGACATGGCGAGCAATTCCATCGTCTCGACGCCCGCGGCATAGGCGGCGGCGACCGAGCGTTCGAGCGATTCGACCCAGGCGATCCCTTCCAGATGGCAGAAGCGGTTGCGCAGATAGGCCACGCCCGCCGCGCGGCGACGCTCGCCTTCCATCGGCGTCCAGGTCGGCGCGCCCGGATTGGCGGCGCGCCAATGATCCCAATAGGCATCGACGATCTCGCCCGCATCGGGTTCGATGATCGTCCACAATTCCCGCGCCTGCGCGACCAATGTGTCGTCGCCGCCGTCGAACGCCTTGATTCGACTCGGCAGGTCGATCCTGGCGGCGATGCTGGCCGGGGGCGGCAGGGCGATGTCGGGCAAAGCTGAAGTCTCCGGCGAACGAGCGACGTGCCCGGTAAACGGGCCTCTCGACCGTCGTGCCGACCGCCCAAGTGGTTAATGCTCCGTTAGGAGCGGATGCTATGGGTTGCATCGGCGAACGCGTGGCCTAATAGGCACTGCAATCGATCTTGCCCGAGGACCGTTCATGGCATCCCGTACCCCGGCGCGCCCGCGCAGCCCGCATCTTTTCTCGGGCTTTCTGAAGCTCCACTACAGCTGGGGGCCGCATATGCTGGTCTCCATCCTCCATCGCGCGACGGGTTCGGGGATGGCGACGGTCGGCACGGTGCTGCTGGTGTGGTGGCTCGCCGCGATCGCGGGCGGGGCGGAAAGCTACGCGACCTTCCGCGACGTCTTCACGACGGACGCCGGCAACCTGAACATCCTGGGCTGGATCATCGGCGTCGGCATGACCTGGGCGTTCTTTACGCACGCGCTGAACGGCATCCGCCACCTGGTGATGGACGCGGGCGCCGCGTTCGAACTGAAGCGCAACAAGATGTTCAGCATGATCGTCATCGTCGGCGGCGTGGTGCTGACCGCGGCCTTCTGGCTCTACCTGGGGATGAAGTAATGGGTTCGGGCACCAGCATCGGCCGCGTCCGCGGCCTCGGCAGCGCCAAGGAAGGCGCGCATCATTGGTGGCGCCAGCGCGTCACCGCGGGATCGAACCTGTTCCTGACGCTCTGGTTCGTCTTCTCGCTGCTGCGCCTGCCGGGCTATGACTATGCCAGCGTCCACGACTGGCTGCGCAACAGCTGGGTCGCGGTGCCGATGATCCTGCTGATCGTGTCGGTCTTCTATCACTTCCGCCTCGGGCTGCAGGTGGTGATCGAGGATTACCAGCACGGCGAAAAGCGCGTCGCCTATATGATCGCGCTGAACTTCTTCACGGTCGCGACCGCCGCGATCGCCATCTTCGCGATCCTCAAGGTCGCCTTCGGAGCTGCGGCATGAACGCGCCTGCCTATAAGATCATCGACCACACTTATGACGCCGTCGTCGTCGGCGCGGGCGGTTCGGGCCTGCGCGCCGTCATGGAATGCGCGCAGAACGGCCTGAAGACCGCCTGCATCACCAAGGTGTTCCCGACCCGGTCGCACACCGTCGCGGCGCAGGGCGGCATCGCCGCGAGCCTCGGCAACATGGGCCCGGATCACTGGACCTGGCACATGTACGACACCGTCAAGGGGTCGGACTGGCTCGGCGACCAGGACGCGATCGAATATATGGTCCGCGAAGCGCCGGCGGCGGTGTACGAGCTGGAACATGCCGGCATGCCCTTCAGCCGTACCGACGAAGGCCGCATCTACCAGCGCCCGTTCGGCGGCATGATGCAGAACATGGGCGAAGGCCCGCCCGCGCAGCGCACCTGCGCCGCGGCGGACCGTACGGGGCATGCGATGCTCCACACGCTCTACCAGCAGTCGCTGCGCTACGACGCCGACTTCTACGTCGAATATTTCGCGCTCGACCTGATCATGGAAAACGGCGTGTGCCGCGGCGTGATCGCCCTGTGCATGGAAGACGGCAGTATCCACCGCTTCCGCAGCCACAACACGGTGCTGGCGACGGGCGGCTATGGCCGCTGCTATTTCTCCGCGACCTCGGCGCACACCTGCACCGGCGACGGCGGCGGCATGGTGCTGCGCGCCGGTCTGCCGCTCCAGGACATGGAGTTCGTCCAGTTCCACCCGACCGGCATCTACGGCGCGGGCGTGCTTATCACCGAGGGCGCGCGCGGTGAGGGCGGCTATCTGACCAATTCTGAAGGCGAGCGCTTCATGGAGCGCTATGCCCCGTCGGCGAAGGACCTGGCGTCGCGCGACGTCGTGTCGCGCTCGATGGCGATGGAGATGCGCGAAGGCCGCGGCGTCGGCAAGAACGGCGACCACATCTTCCTGCACCTCGACCATATCGATCCCAAGGTGCTGCACGAGCGCCTGCCGGGCATCACCGAGACGGGCAAGATCTTCGCCGGCGTCGACCTGACGCGCCAGCCGCTGCCCGTCACGCCGACCGTCCATTACAACATGGGCGGCATCCCGACGAACTTCCACGGCGAGGTCGTCAACCTGGTCGACGGCAATCCGGACACGGTCGTCCCCGGCCTGTTCGCGGTCGGCGAGGCGGCGTGCGTGTCGGTCCATGGCGCGAACCGCCTCGGCTCGAACTCGCTGATCGACCTCGTGGTGTTCGGCCGCGCGACCGGCAAGCGCATCGCCGACATCTGCAAGCCTAACACGACGCACAATCCGCTGCCCAAGGGTTCGGAAGAGCTGTCGCTGACGCGCCTCGACAAGTTCCGCAATGCCGCCGGCGCCACGCCGACCGCGGAAATCCGGGGCAAGATGCAGCGCACGATGCAGAAGCATTGCGCGGTGTTCCGCGACAACGCGCTGCTCAGCGAAGGCCAGGCGCTGATGAAGGACATCTACGCCTCGATGCAGGACGTGCAGGTCAACGACCGCAGCCTGATCTGGAACACCGACCTGATCGAGACGCTGGAGCTCGACAATCTGGTGGCGCAGGCGCTGGTGACGATCGATTCGGCGGCCAACCGCAAGGAATCGCGCGGCGCGCACGTGAACGAGGATCACCCGGATCGCGACGATGCGAACTGGATGAAGCACACGATCGCCACCTTCACCGGCTGGGGCGGCGTCGGCGGCGCGACTGCGATCGATTATCGCCCGGTCCACGACTACACGCTCACCGACGACGTCGAATACATCAAGCCGAAGAAGCGGGTGTATTGATCGGGTTAGGCCGGGCGCGACGACAGGGTCGCGCCCGGCCTTACCCGTCATGAGCCACGTCATCCCCGCGAAGGCGGGGATCCATAACCTCTAACGCTGGCGATCAAGCCGCACCGTCAGCCAGTCTGGATTCCCGCCTCCGCGGGAATGACGAGCGTGGAGGGCAATGCCCCCGCTCAAACCCCCATCACCAACGGCGCATGCCGATCGACCAGCACCGCGCTCGCGGCGTTGAGCCCGACCAGCTCCACCACCATCCCATGGCTGCGCATCTTGGCGACGACGTCGTCCAGCGCCGCGACCGCCGTCACGTCCCACAGATGCGCGTGCGTCAAATCGATCCGCACGCGCGCGGCGCTGTCGCGCAGGTCGAACCGGTCGGCGAACATTTCGGCGCTGGCGAAGAACACCTGCCCCGACACGGTGTAGACGCGCGTGTCGGTGCCGGCGTCATAGGCGACGTCGACGCGCATCATCCGCATCACCTTGAACGCGAAGAACACGCCACTCAGCAGTACGCCGACCGCGACGCCCGCCGACAGATCGTGCGTTGCCACCGTCACTGCGACGGTCGCGAGCATGACGACGCCCGACACCTTGGGATGGCGGGCAAGATCGCGCAGCGATCCCCAGGAGAAGGTGCTGATCGACACCATCACCATGATCGCGACCAGCGCCGCGACCGGCACCTGCGCGACCCAGGGGCGCAGCGGCACCATCACGACGAGCAGGAACACGCCCGCGACCAGCGTCGACAGCCGCCCGCGCCCACCATAGCGGACGTTGCCGACGGTCTGGCCGATCATGCCGCAGCCGGCGATGCCGCCGAACAGTCCCGCGGCGACATTGGCGAGGCCGAGGCCGGTCGCCTCGCGCGCCTTGTCGCTGCCGCTCTCGGTCAGGTCGTCGACGACGCGCGCGGTCATCAGCGATTCGAGCAGGCCGACCGCGGCCATCGCCAGTGCATAGGGCGCGACGATGGCGAGCGTGCGCCATTCGATCGGCACCGCGGGCAGCGCAAAGGCGGGCAGGGCGTCGGGCAGGCGCCCAAGGTCGGCGATCGTGCGCAGCGGCATCGGAAACGCGACGCTGACGGCAGTCAGCACGACGATGCAGATCAGCGGCGACGGAATGACGGTCGTCACCCGCGGCGTGAGGTAGATGATCGCGAGGCCGAGCCCGATCATCGCATAGGTGTGCCAGTCGACGCCGAGCAGCTGCGGCACCTGCGCCGAAAAGATCAGGATCGCGAGCGCGTTGACGAAGCCGGTGCGCACCGACTGCGACACGAAGCGCATCAGCACGTCGAGCCGCAGCAGGCCGAACAGCACCTGCAACAGGCCCGCGAGCACGGTCGCGGCGAGCAGATAGGGCAGGCCATGCGCCGTCACCAGCGCGGCCGCGACCAGCGCGACCGAACCGGCGGCGCCCGAGATCATGGCGGGGCGCCCGCCGAAGATCGCGATCACGATGCCGATGACGAAGGAGGCGAACAGGCCGACCTGCGGGTCGATACCGGCGACGAAGGAAAAGGCGATGACCTCTGGGATCAACGCGAAGGTGCCGACCATGCCGGCGAGGATGTCCCGGCGCGCGGCGGCGGCGCCGCTATACCATTCGGCGCGGTAGCGGGCGAAATCGAAGGTCATGTAACAAGGGTCCGTATCGACCGCGCAAGGTGAGGCATCACCGACAAAGGCAATGGTGTGAAGTGGCGCGGTATACGTTGTCCGGCGGATCGGCGGCCGGAATAGCCACCCGGAATTGCACCGGGTCCATGCGAATGCGGCGCGGTTAGCGCGAACTGCGTCGCGATGCAAATCCGGGGCGATGCAAATCCGGGACGATGGGGAGGATGGGGGACGGCGGCGGGATCGCCGCGGCCGCCCCATTCCCTCCGTCACCCCGGACTTGGTCCGGGGTCCACTCCGCGGCGAGGGGGGAGGCTGGAGGCGCGAACGCTCCCCCGCGGCCCGGTGGACCCCGGACCAAGTCCGGGGTGACGGATCGTGTGTAGGGCGACAGGAATGAGTCGCCGCCAAAGCGTGTTGGACGCCGGTCACAACCCGGTCGGCGCATCTCCTTGCCCACCAACCGGAAATCCCGCCGCCCGACCCACCCCCTGTCCTATTCCCCAAAACCATGATCCTCCCGCACGGTCACAGCAGGGGAGCGCATTATGACCATCCATGCCCTTATCGACCGGTTGATCGCCCGTGAGGGCGGCTATGTCGATCATCCCGCCGATCGGGGCGGCGCCACCAATTGGGGGATCACCACCGCGGTCGCCCGCGCCAACGGCTGGCAGGGGGCGATCCGCGATCTGCCCCGGGCGCGTGCCGCCGAGATCTACGAACGCGTCTATTGGCGGGGGCCGGGCTTCGACCGGATCGCCACGCGGGCGCCCGTGCTGGCGGGCGAGCTGTTCGACACCGGCGTCAACATGGGGACGGCGACCGCGATCGGCTTCCTCCAGCGTGCGCTCAACGCGCTCAACCGCGGGCAGGCCGATTATCCCGACCTCGCCGCGGACGGGGCGGTGGGCGCGCGAACGCTCGCGGCGCTCGATGCCTTTCTGGCGCGGCGCGGCAAGGCGGGGGAGGCGGTGCTGGTCAAGGCGATCGATGCCTTGCAGGGCGAACGCTATGTCACGCTCGCCGAGCGCCGCCCCGCCAACGAAGCCTTCCTGTACGGCTGGCTCGCGGGGCGCGTCTCGTGACGCCGCGCCAGCCGGTTGGGGAGGATCCGGGGGTGCGGCGTGCGCGCCCCGCCTTCCTCTACGTGATGTATGCGCTGATCCTGTGGACCATCCCGATGAGCCTGATCGCCGCGATCCGGCCCGATGTCGCGATCGCCATGGCGCGGGGGGCGGGTGCGTACCTCAATGCCATTCCTGAACCGCTCTACGCGCTCTTCGGTACGGGCTACCTCGGCTACACGGCAGCGCGGGCGTGGGGGAAGGCGAAGGGGGTGGAAAGGTGATTCACGCTAAGACGCTAAGACGCGAAGGAGAAGGGTGATTCACGCGGAGACGCGGAGACGCGGAGGTGTTGCGCTCAACGCGAAGCGTCTTTCACCATCACAGACCCGTATCGTCGAGGGCCGCTGGCGCGGCGAGCCTTCTTCTTCTTCTCCGCGTCTCCGCGTCTCCGCGTCTCCGCGTGAACCCCCTCTTCGCGGCTTCGCGTGAACAGCCCCCTTTGCACCCCCGGTGCGCGATCCTACATCGCGGGCCATGAGCGGGAACGATCCACACGCCATGCCGGTCTGGCATGGCACCACCATTTTGTCCGTCCGTCGCAATGGCAAGGTCGTCGTCATCGGCGATGGCCAGGTCTCGATGGGCCAGACGGTCATGAAGCCCAATGCGAAGAAGGTCCGCCGCCTCGGCAGCGAAGGGCAGGTGATCGGCGGCTTTGCCGGCGCGACCGCCGACGCCTTCACGCTGTTCGAACGGCTGGAGGCGAAGCTGGAGCGTCACCAGGGCCAGCTGATGCGCGCCGCGGTCGAGCTGGCGAAGGACTGGCGCACCGACAAGTACCTGCGCAACCTGGAAGCGATGATGATCGTCGCGGACAGGGACGTCACGCTGATTTTGACCGGCAACGGCGACGTGCTGGAGCCGGAAAACGGCGTCGCGGCGATCGGATCGGGCGGCAATTACGCGCTCGCCGCCGCCCGTGCGCTGGTCGATTACGAACAGGACGCCGAGACGATCTGCCGCAAGGCGATGGCGATCGCCGCGGAGGTCTGCGTCTACACCAACGACCGCACGACGATCGAAATGCTCGACAGCGCGAGCTGAAAAACACGCGCATCCGTGTGACTTTTGTGACCTTTCAGATCGCCAGATTCCGGCGAACAGGCAGATAATGAACGAAAATCTTACCCCCAAGGCGATCGTCGCCGCGCTCGACGCCCATATCATCGGCCAGGCCGACGCCAAGCGCGCGGTCGCGGTCGCAATGCGCAACCGCTGGCGCCGCCAGCAGCTCTCGCCCGACCTGCGCGATGAGGTGACGCCGAAGAATATCCTGATGATCGGCCCCACCGGCTGCGGCAAGACCGAGATCAGCCGTCGCCTGGCGAAGCTGGCCGATGCGCCGTTCGTGAAGGTGGAAGCGACGAAGTTCACCGAGGTCGGCTATGTCGGCCGCGACGTCGAACAGATCGCGCGCGACCTGGTCGAGGAAGCGATCCGGCTGGAGAAGGAACGCCGCCGCCTCGCGGTGAAGGACAAGGCGGAGGATGCGGCGATGAAGCGGCTGCTCGACGCGCTTGTCGGCAAGGACAGCAGCCAAGCGACGCGCGAAAGCTTCAAGCAGCGCTTCGCCGACGGCCATCTCGACCAGACCGAGATCGAGATCGAGCTGGAACAGGCGCCGTCGATGCCGTTCGAGGTGCCCGGTGGCGCGCCGCAGATGATCAATCTGACCGAGATGATGAAGTCCTTCGGCGGTGGCCAGCAGTTGAAGCGCCGCAAGCTGACCGTGCGCGCGGCGTGGGACAAATTGGTCGAGGAAGAGGCCGACAAGCGCCTCGACCAGGACGAGGTCAGCCGTACCGCGCTGGCCGACGCCGAGGCGAACGGCATCGTCTTCCTCGACGAGATCGACAAGATCGCGGTCAGCGACGTCCGCGGCGGTTCGGTGAGCCGTGAAGGCGTGCAGCGCGACCTGCTGCCGCTGATCGAGGGCACGACGGTCGCGACCAAATACGGACCGATGAAGACGGATCATATCCTGTTCATCGCCAGTGGCGCGTTCCACGTCGCCAAGCCGTCCGACCTGCTGCCCGAATTGCAGGGTCGCCTGCCGATCCGCGTCGAGTTGAAGGGCCTGACCGAAGCCGACTTCATCGCGATCCTGTCCGACACCAAGGCGTCGCTACCGGCGCAGTACAAGGCGCTGATCGCGACCGAGGGCGTCGACGTCACCTTCACCGACGACGGCATCGCCGCCATCGCCCGCATCGCCGCCGAGGTGAACGGGCAGGTCGAGAACATCGGCGCGCGCCGCTTGCAGACGGTGATGGAAAAGCTGCTGGAAGAGGTGAGCTTCGACGCCGAGGACCGTAGCGAACCGGTGACGGTGGATGCGGCCTATGTGGAGAAGCAACTGGCCGGCATCGCGCGCAATACGGACCTGAGCCGGTTCGTGTTGTAACCGGGACGACGCCGCACCCACCCCGTCACCCCGGACTCGTTCCGGGGTCCACCGTGCCACACGGGGGCGGTCAAGCCTCTAGCCGTCCCCCTCGCCGCGGAGTGGACCCCGGACCAAGTCCGGGGTGACGGCGGATGTGGGATAGGCGCATCCCGCACCCCGCGATCCGCCCGGAATGTGAGCAGGTGAAACCATCCCCCGGATGGTTTCAGCCGGGCCGTTGGCCCGGCAACCTGCTCACCCCTCCCGCGCCAACGCCTTCAGCCGATACAGCGTGTCCAGCGCCTCGCGCGGCGTCAGCGCGTCGACGTCGAGCGCCTCCACCTCCGCGCGGATCGCGTCGCACGTCTCTTCCTCCACCTGCGCGGCGGCGGCGAAGAGCGGCAGGTCATCCAGCCCCGCAGCCAGACCGCCGGTCTTCGCCCGGCTCGCCTCCAGCTTGGCGAGCACCGCCTTCGCCCGCGCCACCGTCGCCGGCGGCATGCCCGCCAGCCGCGCGACGGCCAGGCCGTAGCTGCGATCCGCCGGCCCCGTCGCCAGTTCGTGGAGCAGCACCAGCTCGCCCTTCCACTCGCGCGCGCGGACGTGGTGCAGGGTCAGCGCGTCGCAGCGTTCGGCAAGGCGGGTCAGCTCGTGGTAGTGCGTCGCGAACAGGCAGCGGCAGCGATTGTCCTCGTGGATCGCCTCCACCACCGCCCAGGCAATCGCGAGCCCGTCATAGGTTGAGGTGCCGCGCCCGACCTCGTCGAGGATGACGAAGCTTTGCGGTGTCGCCTGCGCCAGGATTGCCGCGGTCTCGACCATCTCGACCATGAAGGTCGATCGGCCGCGTGCCAGATTGTCCGACGCGCCGACACGGCTGAACAGGCGATCGACCAGCCCCAGCGTGGCGCTGGTCGCGGGCACGAAGCTGCCTGCCTGCGCCAGCACGGCGATGAGCGCGTTCTGGCGGAGGAAGGTCGACTTGCCGCCCATGTTGGGGCCCGTGACCAGCCACAGGCGGGAGTCGGGCGACAGCGTACAGTCGTTGGCGACGAAGCGCTCGCCGGCCTTGGCGACGGCGGCCTCGACCACCGGGTGCCTGCCGCCGACGACGTCGAAACAGGGATGATCGGCGATCGTGGCGCGCGCCCAGCCGCCTTCGGCCGCGCGCTCGGCAAGGCCTGCGGCGACGTCGATCCGGGCGAGCGCATCGGCGGTCGCGGCGATCGCCTCGCGCTGCGCCAGTGCCGCGGCGGTCAGCTCTTCCAGATGCGCCGCCTCAGCGGCGAGCGCATGCGCGCCGGCCTGCGACACCTTGGCCGCGACCTCGTGCAGCGCGGGCGTGTTGAAGCGCACGACGCCGGCCAGCGTCTGGCGGTGGGTGAAGCCGCTATCGGGTTGCATCAGCGCGTCGGCCGATCGCGCCGGCACCTCGACGTGATAGCCGAGCACGTTGTTGTGGCGGACCTTCAGCGTCGCGATGCCGGTTGCGGCCTTCATCTCCGCCTCCAGTGCCGCGATCGCGCGCCGCCCGCCCGCGCCGGTATCGCGCAGCGCGTCGAGCGCATCGTCATAGCCCGCCGCGATATAGCCGCCGTCGCTCGCCTCGATCGGCGGCGAGGGGACGAGCGCGCGGCGGAGCAGGTCGATCAGCGCGCCATGGCCGCGCAGCGCAGGCGCGATCCGGCGGAGCAACGCCAGCGGTGCGTCGATCTGGCCCAGCCGTTCGCCGAGGTGCCACGCGCCGTCCAGCCCGTCGCGCAGCTGCCCCAGATCGCGCGGCGAACCGCGCCCCGCTGCCAGCCGGCCGATGGCGCGCCCGATATCGGGCAGTGCCCGCAGCGCCGACCGCACCTGCTCGCGCTGGCCGGCCTGATCGTGGAAATGCTGCACCAGATCCAGCCGCTCGTCGATCGCACGGGCGTCCATCAGTGGTGCGCCAAGATCGCTCGCCAGCGCCCGTGCGCCCGCGCCCGTCACCGTCCGGTCGATACAGTCGAGCAGGCTGCCCTTGCGTTGGCCGTTGGTGGTGCAGGTGAGCTCCAGGCTTTCGCGCGTCGCGGCGTCGATCGCCATCGTCTCCGCGGCGCGGGCCAGCTGCGGCGGGCGGAGGAAGGGCAGGGCGCCCTTCGCGGTATGCTCCAGATAGGCGACGAGGCCGCCCGCCGCCGCCAGTCCTGCGCGGGAGAAGCTGCCGAAGCCGTCGAGCGTCGCCACGCCGAACAGCGCTTTCAGCCGCGCCTCCGCGCTGCCGCTGTCGAAGCCGCCGCGCGGCCGCAGGCTGGTCGCCGCGTCCGCATGGTCGCTGGTTTCGGAGGCCACCACCTCGGCCGCACCCAGCCGTGCGAGTTCCGCACCCAGCGCGTCGGCCGAACAATCGATCACCACGAACCGCCCGGTCGACACGTCCGCCGCCGCCAGCGCCACCGCGCCCGCCGCCTCGCCGATTGCGACGCACCAATTGTCGCTACGCGCGTCGAGCAGCGCTTCCTCGGTCAGCGTGCCGGCAGTGACGACCCGCACAATCGCGCGGTTGACCAGCGCCTTGCTGCCGCGGGCCTTGCGCGCCGCCTCGGGGCTTTCGGTCTGTTCGGCAATGGCGACGCGGTGGCCCGCCTTGATCAGGCGCTGGAGGTAGGCGGTCGCGGCATGGACGGGCACGCCGCACATCGGCACCTTCTCGCCGTCATGCTCGCCGCGGGCGGTGAGGGCGATGTCGAGCACCTGGCTCGCGATGCGCGCATCATCGAAGAACAATTCGAAGAAGTCGCCCATGCGGTAGAACAGCAGGCAATCCTCCGCCTCCGCCTTCAGGCCGAGGTATTGCGCCATCATCGGGGTGGGGGTGGTCATGATTCGTCAGTCGGCATCGGGTTGGCGTGCGCCATGCCGGATGGCGAGGATCGTGACCAGATCGCCGTGTACGTCGTAGCGTAGAATATAGGGCGGCACGTTCGTCATCTCGCGCTGACTGCCACCCGCGGGACGCCCGCGATGGGGGAAGTCGGCAAGGCTCTCGCCAAGGTTGAACAGCCGCGTACCGATCCTGTCCGCAGCCTGCGGATCGAACTGTTCGATATAGGTGATCGTACCGTTCAGGTCTGCGAGCGCCGCTGGGTCCCAGACGACCTCAGCCATTCTGGTCGTTGAGCCAGTCCTCGAAAGTCTTGCGACCGGGCTTGCCCCAGGTCAGCAGCCATTGTCCGACGACGACGTGCTCGACCGGAGCGCCCGCGGCGCACGCTGCCTTGGCACGCGCAAAGTCGCTCGCGTCCGGAATGCGGCGCGGTCGGGGGACGATGTCGGCCTCGTGCTTCATGCCGCGATCATACCTGCTCCGCCTTTGGGTTGAAAGCCTGTGCCGGAACGGCCAAGAGCCGTAGCGTCCTTCCCCGGCAGCGAGGTCCCCATGTCCGACACAGCGTCCGTCCAGTTTTCCGAGCGCGAGGCGCTGCTGTTCCATTCGGAGGGGCGCCCGGGCAAGATCGAGATCATCGCGTCCAAGCCGATGGCGACGCAGCGCGACCTCGCGCTTGCCTATTCGCCCGGCGTTGCGGTGCCGGTGCAGGCGATCGCCGACGATCCCGCCACCGCCTACGATTATACCGCCAAGGGCAACCTCGTCGCGGTCATCTCGAATGGCACCGCGATCCTCGGCATGGGCAATCTCGGCGCGCTGGCGTCCAAGCCGGTGATGGAAGGCAAGGCGGTGCTCTTCAAGCGCTTCGCCGACGTCGACTCGATCGACATCGAGCTGAAGACCGAGGACGTCGACCGGATCATCGATGCGATCGAACTGATGGAGCCGAGCTTCGGCGGCATCAACCTGGAAGACATCAAGGCGCCCGAATGCTTCATCATCGAGCAGACGTTGCGCGAGCGGATGAACATCCCGGTCTTCCATGACGACCAGCACGGCACCGCGATCATCTGTGCGGCGGGGCTCATCAATGCCTGCCTGCTGACCGGGCGTCGGCTGGACGAGGTGAAGGTCGTGGTCAACGGCGCGGGTGCCGCGGCGATCGCCTGCACCGAGCTGATGAAGGCGATGGGCGTGCGCCACGACAACGTCATCATGTGCGATCGCGAAGGCGTGATCTATCAGGGCCGCGAGGACATCAACCAGTGGCAGTCGGCGCATGCCGCCGCCACCGACCGCCGCACGCTGACCGAGGCGCTGAACGGCGCCGACGTCTTCCTGGGCCTGTCGGCCGCGGGTGCGCTGAAGCCCGAGATGGTCAAGGACATGGCGAAGGCGCCGATCATCTTCGCCATGGCCAATCCCGAACCGGAAATCCGCCCCGAACTCGCCAAGGCGGCGCGCCCCGATGCGATCATCGCCACCGGCCGGTCGGACTATCCGAACCAGGTCAACAACGTCATCGGCTTCCCTTTCATCTTCCGCGGCGCGCTCGACGTGCGCGCGACGGGCATCAACGATGCGATGAAGATCGCCGCCGCCAACGCCATCGCCGAACTGGCGCGCGAGCGCGTGCCGGAAGAGGTGGCGATGGCCTATGGCGTGCAGCACAGCTTCGGCCCCGAATATATCATCCCGGCGCCCTTCGATCCGCGGCTGATGGAGCTGGTGCCCTCCGCCGTCGCCAAGGCGGCGATGGATTCGGGCGTCGCGACCAAGCCGATCCTCGACATGGAGGCGTACCGCCAGCAGCTGCGCGCGCGGCTCAACCCGACGACGTCGGTGCTCAGCCTCGCCTATGAAGGCGCGCGGGCGCGGCCGAAGCGCGTGCTGTTCGCCGAGGGTGAGGAGGAAGTGGTGCTGCGCGCCGCCATCGCCTTCAAGGAGGGCGGCTATGGTACGCCGGTGCTGGTCGGCCGCGACGACGTGTACGATCGCCTGAAGGCTTTGGGTGTCTCCAACCCGCAGGAATATGAGGTTCACAACAGCCGCCATTCGCCGCTGGTGCCGAAGATGGTCGACTTCGTGTACAACCGCTTGCAACGCCGCGGCTATCTGCGCCGCGATGTCGAGCGGATGATCAACCAGGATCGCAACGTCTTCGGTTCGGCCTTGCTCCAGCTGGGCGAGGCGGATGCGATGATCACCGGCATCACCCGCACATGGGCGGAGTCAATGCGTCAGGTGAAGCGCGTGATCGATCCGGAGGCGGGGCGCACCCCCTTCGGCATCCACGTCCTCGTCGGGCAGAGCCACACCGTCTTCATCGCGGACACGACGGTGAACGAACGGCCGACCGGCGAACAGCTCGCCGACTTCGCCGAACAGACCGCGCAGGTCGCGCGCCGCATGGGCCACGAACCGCGGGTCGCGATGCTGAGCTATTCGACCTTCGGCAATCCGAAGGGCGCCTGGGTCGACAATATCCGCGACGCGGTGTCCGAACTCGACAAGCGCAATGTCGGCTTTGAATATGAAGGCGAGATGCCGCCCGACGTCGCGCTGAACCCCAAGCAGCTGGCGAACTATCCCTTCGCGCGCCTGTCGGGCCCGGCCAACATCCTGATCATGCCGGGCCTGCAATCGGCGCACATCGCCGCCAAGCTGTTGCGCGAACTGGGCGGTGACAGCGTGATCGGCCCGATGCTGATCGGCATGGAAAAGCCCGTGCAGATCGCACCGATGACCTCGACCGCGAGCGAGCTGGTGACGCTGGCGGTGCTGGCGGCGGGCGGCATAGCGCGCTGACCGGACACGGGCCGGCGGCGGGCGATAGCGTCTTGCCGCCGGTCTCGGCCTGCGTATGATCCGCTTCGGAACCAGTTCCGGGGGGGATGCATGAACAGGATGATGGTGGCTGCGAGCCTGCTCGCGGCGTGCGGCACGACGCATATGGCCTATGCGCAGGCGACGCTGCCGATGACCTATGGTGGCACCAAGCCGCCCGCCGTGGCGCAGACGCCCGCCGCCGATCCGCGCGATACGCCCGAAGAGATCGCCAAGGATGCGGCGCGCGATCTGAAGGACAGCCATTTCTACAATCGGCCGGGCGCGACGCGCGCGCAATATGATGCGGCCTGGCAGCGCTGTCGCCTGATCGCGCGCGGGTCGCGGACGCCGTCGGGGTCGATCCCTTATTACTACAACCCGGCGCTGATGTCGCCGATCGCCGCGGGGATCGGCGGCGGGATTGGCGGCTTGATCGCCGGCGCAATCGCCGAGGGGCAGCAGCGCCGCGCCAACCGCCGCAATTGCCTGCTGATCGACGGCTGGCGCGTAGTCGAGGTGTCGAAGGAGAATGCCGCGCGGGTCGGTGCGATGACCGACGCGGATCGTGACGCCTATTTCAACGGCATCGTCGGCGCGCAGACCGTCGACGGCACGATCACCGAACGCACGACCTTCGCGCAGCCCGAGGATCTGATCGCGCGCGTCGATGCGCCGCTCAGCGCGCCCGGTACGCTGTTCCTGGGCAAGAAGGTGGATGCCGCCGCGCCCTTCGTCCTCGCGCCCGGTGAGGCGGCGGTGGTCGTCGCCTTCCGCCGCCCGAATTCGGCGAGCGCAGGCCGGTCCGGCTTCGTGCAGCTGACGCGGTATGACACGAAGGGGCGGGACCTCGTCTATCGCCCCAAGGATTGGAAGAAGACGGGCGATAAGACCGTCTACGACCTCGCCGTCGGTAGCGCCGATCGCAAGGCGCCCTATGAGGTCCAGGTGCTGCGCGTGACGCCGGGCGACTATGTCATCGCCTCGACCGCCGTCATCACCAAGATGGCGACGACGACCAACTGCTTCGGCGCTCCGACTTTCCATGTCGAGGCGGGCGAGGTGGCCTATCTCGGCGACTTCATTCCGGTCGTCGACAGCAAGTCGGCGCTCGGCGTCTCGACCTCCGGCATCGCCTATGTCCGCCATGCCGAGGATGCGCAGAAGGCGCTGGCCGGATCGCAGCCGGCCCTCGCCGCGGCGATGAAGCCGGCGACCTTCCGCAACAAGGCGACCTATGCCTGTTCGGCGATCACTATGGATCGCTGGGACCTGCCCGGCGTCGAGGCGCTGCCCGATGCGCCTGCACCCGCCGAGACGGCTGCGGTCAGCGCTGCGGGGTGAAGGGACGTACTGGCCGGGACGGACATCGCCGTCCCGGCCGCCGCGCTCAGGCGTCGATGCTGGTGCCCAACGCGGCGTGGACCAGGCCGCCATCGACCGTGATCGTCTCGCCGATCACGTAATCGCCCGCGCGGCTGGCGAGGTAGATGGCGGCGCCGGCCATATCCTCATCGGTGCCGATGCGGCCGGCGGGTATGCCTTGCGCAACGTCATCGCTATGGTCGCGGGCGGCCTTGTTCATGTCGCTGGCGAAGGCGCCCGGCGCGATCGATGTGACGTTGACGTGGTCGCGCACCAGCCGCGCGGCCATGCGCTTCGTCAGATAGATCAGTGCCGACTTCGAGGCGTGGTAGCTGTACGTCTCCCACGGGTTGAGGCGCTGGCCGTCGATCGAGGTGATGTTGATGACCTTGGCCGGGCGGCCCGGTGTGCCGGCGGCCTTCAGCAGGCCGTGCAGCGCCTGCGTCAGGAAGAAGGGCGATTTGACGTTGAGGTCCATCACCTTGTCCCAGCCGCTTTCCGGGAACTCCTCAAACGGCACGCCCCAGGCGGCGCCCGCATTGTTGACGAGGATGTCGAGCTTGTCCTCATGCGCGGCGAGTTGCTCGGCGAGCGCCTTGCAGCCGGTGACGGTGCTGACGTCGCACGGCAAGGGGATGCAATTGGGCCCGAGTTCGGCGGCGGTGTCGTCGCAGGCCGGTCCCTTGCGGCTGGAGATATAGACCTTCGCGCCCTGGGCGATAAAGCCGGCGGCGATCATCTTGCCGATGCCGCGGCTGCCGCCGGTGACGAGCGCGACCTTGCCGTCGAGGCGGAAGAGGTTGGTGGTGTCCATGATGTTTCTCCTGGTTACGCGCCGCGGCAAAGCCGCGTCGTCAGTCGGGTTCGCGTGCCGCGACCCGCTGGCCGCGGTAGGCCGCCGAGCCGCGGATCAGCGGGGCTGATTCGCTGCGGCCTACCCCCCGCGTTTCATCGTTTCGCGCGCGATAATGACCTGCTGGATCTGGCTGGTGCCTTCGTAGATGCGGAACAGGCGGACGTCGCGGTACAGGCGTTCGATGCCGTAATCGGCGATATAGCCCGCGCCGCCATAGACCTGCACCGCCTTGTCGGCGACGCGGCCCACCATCTCGCTGGCGAAATACTTCGCCGCCGCGCTTTCCAGCACGACGTCCTCGCCGCGGTCTTTTTTGGCCGCCGTTTCCAGCACCATCGCGCGGGCGACGAGCGCCTCGGTCTTCATGTCGGCGATCATGCCCTGGATCAGCTGGTGTTCGGCAATCGCCTTGCCGAATTGCTGGCGGCCGGTGGCATAAGCGACGCTGTCGGCGATCAGCCGTTCGGCCACGCCGACGCAGACCGCGCTGATGTGCAGCCGGCCGCGGTCGAGCACGCGCATCGCGATCTTGAAGCCTTCGCCTTCCGCACCCAAGCGATTGGCGACCGGCACCGGCACGTCGTCGAAATGGACGTCGGCGACCTTCGCGCCCTTCTGTCCCATCTTCTTTTCGGGTTCGCCGATTGTGATGCCGGGCAGGTCCTTGGGCACCAGAAAGGCGGAGACGCCGCGCGCGCCCTTCTCGTCACCGGTGCGCGCCATCACGGTGAAGAGCTGCGCCTTGTCGGCATTGGTGATGTAGCGCTTGGTGCCCGACAGGCGATAGACGTCGCCATCTCGAACGGCACGCGTCTTCACGCTGCCGGAATCGCTGCCGACATCGGGTTCGGTCAGCGCGAAGCTGGTGACGATCTCGCCGCTGGCGATGCGCGGCAGCCATTCGGCCTTCTGTTCGGCCGTGCCCGCCATCACCAGCCCCTGGCTGCCGATGCCGACATTGGTGCCGAAGGTCGATCGGAAGGCCGGCGTCGTCCGCCCCATCTCGATCGCGACGCGGCATTCCTCGACCATGTCGAGGCCCAGACCGCCATAGTCCTCGGCGATCGACAGGCCGAACAGGCCCATCTCTTTCATCTCCGCGACGACCGCGTCGGGGATGGCGTCGGCGGCCTCCACATCGGCTTCGAGGGGGCGCAGCCGTTCGCCGACGAAGCGACGGACGGTGTCGATCAGCGCGTCGAAGGTTTCGGGGTCGAGGGCCATGCCGTATCCACTGCAATGCCCGGTGACGGGCGGGTTGTGACCTGATTATCCTATGATCTGGACGAAGCGGCTGCAAACCCGAAATTCGAAAGCGTGATTGACCACCCCCGGTGCGCGGCTATGATCCCCGACAAAACAGGAGCTTGCATGCGACCGGTGGCAGAGGCGACAGCAGGGACGGCGGCCGTACCGGCGGCACGGCGCCTGCGAAGCGGTGCGATGGGCAGCTACGCCTTCGGGGCGGTCGCCTATGGCGTGAAGGATGCCGGGTTCGGCACGTTCCTGCTGCTCTTCTACAACCAGGTCGTCGGCCTGCCCTCCGCCACCGTCGGTCTCGTCGTGATGGTCGCCTTGCTGATCGATGCCTTCGTCGATCCCGCCGTAGGATTTCTGTCCGATCGTACGCGCACGCGCTGGGGACGGCGGCACCCGTGGATGTATGGCTCGGCGCTGCCGATCATGGTCGGCTGGGTGCTGCTGTGGAATCCGCCGAGCGGCTGGGGGCAGGGCGCGACGCTTGGCTGGCTGTTCGCCTGCGCCGTCCTCGTCCGCACCGCGGTCAGTGCCTATGAGGTCCCCTCGGTCGCGCTGACACCCGAACTGTCGTCGGACTATGACGAGCGGACGCGGATCATGGCGTGGCGCTATCTGTTCGGGTGGGCAGGCGGGCTCACCATGCTGGTGTCCGCCTATCTTTATTTCCTTGCGCCGACGCCCGAGCATGCCAACGGGCTGCTCAACCGGCAGGGCTATATCGGCTATTCGATCCTCGGCGCTTTGCTGATGGGGGCGGCGATCCTGACCTCGGCGGCGGGGACGCATAAGGAGATCCCCAATCTGCCCAACCCGCCGATCGAGCGTCAGACGTTTCGTGAGAACCTGCGCGAACTGGCGGACACGGTGAAGAACCGCGCCTTCGCCATCCTGATGCTGGCGGGCCTGTGCGCCTATACGGTGCAGGGCATCAGCTATGCGATGTCGACCTATCTCTACACCTACGTCTGGGGCTTTCAGGGCGTCGTGTTCGTTTATGCGACGGTCGCGCTGTTCGGCGGCGTCCTGGTCGCCTTCGTTGCCGCGCCGCGCATCGGCAAACGGATGAGCAAGCCGCGCGCGGCGGCGGGCGCTGTGGCGATCGGCGCGACGCTCAACATCGCGCCGTACGCGCTGCGATTGCTTCATGTGCTGCCGGATGTGGGGCAGCCCGCGCTGCTGCCGATCCTGCTCGTCTTCTTCGCCGCCGCGACCGCGTGCAACGTCAGCGCGTTCATCCTGGGCGCGTCGATGATGGCGGACGTCGTCGAGGATTCGGAGATGCGCACCGGTCGCCGCTCGGAAGGGGTGTTCTTCGCGGGGTCCTTCTTCGTCCAGAAATGCACGTCGGGGATCGGCATCTTCCTGGCGGGCGTCATCCTGGCGATCGCCGGCTTCCCCGAAAAGGCGGTGCCCGGCACCGTACCGGTCGACACGATCAACCGGCTGACCCTGACCTTCGGTGTCACCTATCTGGTGATCGCCGGCTGCGCGGCGTTCGTCTTCACCCGCTTTCCGTTCGGCCGTGACGAACATGAAGCGCGGCTGGCACGACTTGGGGCAGCAAAACTGGCTGATTCCTGAGCATTTCGCCGTTCAGCGTGGCGACAGGATCGCGATTCACCGCTCATCCCATCGCTTCGTCGGCGCGCAAACACCGTTGGGCGCTTATGGTTCCCGCGCCTGTTGGCGAAAGCCGACCCCCTGTGTAGCGACATCCTCGACGAACGGGTTTTGACCGGGGGGTCAGCAAATGACTTTGAAGGCGTTGGCAGCGCGTTTTGCGCTGGTGGTATCGTGCGGCCTGATGATGGCCACCCCGGCCATGGCGCAGTTCTGGCAGTGCGCGCCCTATGCCCGCGAAATCTCGGGCATCGACATCCACGGCAACGCCAACACCTGGTGGAGCCAGGCCGCCGGCCGGTACGAACGTGGCCATGCGCCGAAGGTCGGTGCGGTCCTCGCCTTCCAGTCCACCCGCCGCATGCGCGTCGGCCATGTCGCGATGGTGTCGCGGGTCGTCAGCGACCGCGAAGTGCTCCTCACCCACGCCAACTGGTCGCGCCCCGGCGCCATCGAGCGCAATGTCCGCGCGATCGACGTCTCGGCGGCCGGCGACTGGAGCGAGGTGAAGGTGTGGTACGGCCCGACCGGCGGCCTCGGCACCTCGAGCTATCCCACCAACGGCTTCATCTACTCGGGCCATGCCCCGGCGATCGATGACGAGCCCGCCACGCCGACGGTCGACATGGACACCAGCATCATCGCCACCGCTGCCGCCGTGCCGGTGGTTCCGGTCGCCGCGAAGTAATCCACACTCACGGGCTTACCTTCAGCCCCATTGCGCCGTTCGCCCTGAGCCTGTCGAAGGGCAGCTATCCGCGGATGTGACGCTTGGGGCAGGGGCGCGCTTCGACAGGCTCAGCGCGAACAAAAGAGCACGGACGACTATCCCGCCCGGAACGTCATCGCCACGCCGTTCATGCAATAGCGCTTGCCGGTCGGCTTCGGCCCGTCGTCGAACACGTGGCCCAGATGCCCGCCGCAGCGGCTGCAATGCACCTCGACTCGCTCCATCATCAGGGATCGATCACTCCGCGTGCCGACCGCGCCCTTCAGCGGCGCATAGAAACTGGGCCAGCCGGTGCCGCTTTCGAACTTGGTCTTCGACGAAAACAGCGGCTGCGCGCAGCCCTTGCACGCGAAGGTGCCGGTGCGATGTTCGCCATTGAGCGGGCTGGAATAGGGCCGCTCGGTGCCCTCGTGCCGCAGCACGGTCCAAGCCGCATCGCCCAGTTTTTTGCGCCAGGCGGCATCGCTCATCTCCACCGGATAGCGTTCCGCGGCTGCGGCGGGCGCGTTGCGGCACCCCCACAGAAAGGCGCCGACGGCGCCGGTGGCGGCGAGGGATAGAAGCGAGCGGCGGCTGGGCTGATCGGTCATGATGAGGATGTAGGACGGGATCGGGCCGGTTTCACCCCCACCCATGCTATTGATTCGGCCGGGAACCTCGCTTCCCATTCGCGCGCTTGGCATGGCCGGGAGGTGATACCATGTCGTTCCAGCAGCTCGATCCGCCGCTTCCTGTCCACGTCCTAGACAAGGGGGCAGGCTATGCCTTCGCCGTCATCGATTACGGGCAAGAGCATAATCTCATCTGGGTCACCGCGATCAACGACACCGGCGAAATCTGGTGCGCGCCCAACCCGCGCGTGCGGATGCAGGCGAACTGGACGATGGGTCGCAAGAAGCCGGCTGCGGTTGCCAAGGCGGAAGCGGGCGATTGTTCGGGCGTGGCGCCGGTGAGCGTCGAGGTGGTGAAGCCGAACTGAGGGATGGCCCTAGGCATCCCTCCTTCGTCATTGCGAGCGAAGCGCGGCAATCCAGGGCGTCCTGGTGCGGCTCTGGATTGCTTCGCAACGCGCGCAATGACGGGAGGGGCAGCCATCAATACCGGCTGATCTCCACCGGCAACTGCCGGTAGCCATGCACGAAGCAGGCGGCGACGCGCGTCGGTTCGCCGACGACGTTCACCCGCATCCGCCGCTTCGCCATTTCCTCCATCAGGATGCCGATCTGCAACTCGGCCAGCCGCGCGCCCACGCAACGGTGGATGCCGTGGCCGAAGGCGAGGTGGCGGCGTGCATTCGGCCGATCGACCACGATCCGGTCCGCATCCGGGCCGAACACGCTCTCGTCTCGGTTGGCGGAGATATACCACAGCGCCAGCTTGTCGCCTTCGCGGATCGTCTGCCCCATCAGTTCGGTATCGCGCGTCGCGGTGCGGCGCATGTGCGCGAGCGGCGTCTGCCAGCGGATGATCTCCTGCGTCGTGTTGGCAATCAGCGACGGGTCCGCCTCCAGCTTCGCCCGCTCGTCGGGAAAACGATCGAGGCCATAGGCGAGCGCGGTCATCGAGTTGCGCGTCGTGTCGTTGCCGCCGACGATCAGCAGGATCAGGTTTCCGATGAATTCGAAATGATCCATGTGGCTCATCGCGTCCGAATGGATCATCATGCTGATCAGGTCGGGCGTCTGCGGCTGGCCGACCTTGGCGTTCCACAGATTTTGGAAGTACGCGCCGCATTCGTACATGTAGCCGAGGCGCTGCTTGCGCAGTTCTTCGTTCTTCACCAGCTCGATATCGCCCGCCCAGTCGGACCAGAAGGTGAGCTTGCGTCGATCCTCCCAGGGGAAATCGAACAGGATGGCGAGCATCTGCGTCGTCAGTTCGATCGAGACCGTATCCACCCAGTCGAAGCGCGTGTTCCACGGCAGGCTGTCGAGGATTTCCGCCGTGCGCCGCCGGATGTCGTCGCTCATCCGCACCATTTCGGATGGGGTGAACGCGGGCGCCACCGTGCGCCGTTGCCCGGTATGCACCGGCCGATCGCGCGCGATGAACATCGGCATGCGCACGTCGCTTTCCGGGATGAAGTCGGCGAGGGTGATTCCGCCGACCTCGGACGAATAGATATCGGGTAGCGACTCGACCTCGACGATCGGCTTGTAGGTTGAGACGGACCAGTACGGGCCGTAGTCGCTGTGCTCGCAGCGATAGACCGGGGCCTCGGCTCGCAATTGCGCGAAGGGCGCGTGCCAGGTGTCGTCGCGGTACAGTTCCGCGCGGCTGACGTCGAACGGATCGACCGCGGGTGCGGTCGCCTGCATGAGGGTCGCCATCATCACTCTCCTGTCTTTTGCCGACAGGAGATACCCGACTGACACTTATGTCAATTGGCTTTCGCGCGCTTCCAGAACGGCCGGGCGCTGCCCGATTGCAGCACGCCGCGCCGGAACAGCCTCGCGCCGAGCGTGATGAAGATCGACACCCACAACAGCTGCCAGGCGATCGCCGCGAGATGCGGCCAGATCGTCGGTGACGTTGCCGCGCGGCCAGCCATCGCGAAGGGCGAGGACAGCGGGAACAGCTCCGCCACGGTGGCGACCCAACCGGTGGGGTTGGCGGTGCCGGCCAGCGCCAGCGCCAGCATGCCCATCTGCAACACCGAAATCGGCAGCGCGAGCATCTGGATTTCGCGCGGGGTCGACGCCTGCGCGCCGACGACCAGGAAGGCCGAGCCGAGCAGCAGATAGGCCATGGTGAAATAGGTGACGAACAGCGCGACGAACACCGGCGTGCCGACCGCGGTCTGGATCGCCAGCGCCCGCGCCACGTCGGCGGGCAGGAACGAGCCGAGCTTGGCGATGATCGTTCCCCAGAAGCCGACGAACAGCAACGCGACGCCGAACATCCCGAGAAGCTTGCCCAGGAACACGCTTTCCAGCGGCACCGCGGCGGCGAGCACCTCGATCACCTTGTTGTTGCGCTCTTCGGCCATGGTGCCGACGACCTGGCTGGCGAGGAACAGATTCAACAGGAACACGCCGAACACCGCGAAGGAGGCGGACTGGCGGCGGTTGCCCGCCGATCCGCTCTGCCGTTCGAGCGGCGTCTTGGTCGCAACGACGCGCGGCACGGCGTTGCCGAGTTTGTCCGCGGTCAGCGTTTCCTGGGCCAGCACGCCCAGATAATCGGCGGCGCGCTTGCCGCGCGGTCCATACAGGATCTGCGGCCGGTCGAGCGGGCCGTACAGCACGGCGCTCGCCTCATACTCCTTGCTCTCGAACGCGGCGCGCGCCTGCGCCGCGGCGTCGCCGGTCGGCGTCAGCGTGGCGAGGGCGGGGGGCGCCTCTTCGTCACGGCGGAACACGTCGCGCAGGCGATCGTCCGCATCGGTCATCACGCGCGCCTGATGGGGCGATACGATGGCGACCATCCGCGTCTTGTCGGCGCGGCCATCGGCGACGCTCGCGGCACCCATGCCGCCGATCGCGCCGAACGATCCCATGATGACCGGCGCGAACAGGAACAGCAGGAAGATCGGCGTGAAGACGGTCGCGATGAAATCGCGGCGCGCGATGGTGAGCGCCTGGCGCAGCGTGCGGGCGAGGTTGGTCATGCGGCGGCTCCCCCATTCGACTGACTGGCGCCCGGCGGGTTGGCGGCGTCGCGGCCGACGATGCGGACGAAGGCGTCATGTAGGCTGGGCCGCTCGATGGATAGGCCACCGATGCCATAACCGCGCGCGATCAGCGTGCCGAGCAGCCCTTCGATCCCCTCGCCGGGCAGCCGGAAGCGCCAGCCCTCTCCGTCGCGGACGGCGTCATGCGGCAGCACCTCGGCGATCGCGGCGTCGGGATGCGTCGGCAGGTAGCGGACCTGGCTGGGCAACGTGCCCCGCGCCGCGTCCACCGTCCCTTCGAAGCGGCGCTTGCCGCCGGCGATGATCGCCAGCCGGTCGCACACGCGCTCGGCATGCGCCATGATATGCGTCGAAAACAGCACCGTCGCGCCGCGGTCACGCTCGGCGAGGATCAGCGATTCGAGCTTTTCCTGATTGACCGGGTCGAGGCCGCTGAACGGTTCGTCGAGCACCAGCAGGTCGGGGCGATGCACCACCGACCCCAGTAGCTGGACGAGCTGCGCCATGCCCTTCGACAGTTTCTTGATCTTCTCGTCCACCGCATGGCCCAGGCCCGCCGCCTCCATCATCTCGGCGGCCCGTGCGCGACCGGTACGGCGATCGAGCCCGCGCAGCGCGCCCATGAAGGCGATCGCGTCGCGCGCCTTCATCGACGGATACAGGCCGCGTTCCTCGGGCAGATAGCCGACGCGGTCGCTCGCCTCGCGCGGCGCGGCGTGGCCGAGGATCGATCGGTGCCCCTCGTCGGGTTCGATGATGCCGAGCAGGGTGCGCAGCGTCGTCGTCTTGCCCGCGCCATTGGGGCCGAGCACGCCATAGATCGCGCCGCGCGGCACCGACAGGTCGACGCCGTCGACGACGCGCCGCTCGCCGAAGCGCTTGACCAGATGTTCGGCAAAAACCGCCGGTTCGCTTGATCCCGGCACTCGTTCGTTCCCCACGCAAACCCCCGTTCGCCCTGAGCCTGTCGAAGGGCATGCGACTCAACCGTGCTTCGACAGGCTCAGCACGAACGGCAGGCCTGTGTCTCCGGCTGGATTGTGGTAGCGGGCGCGTGTGGCGAAAGACAAGCCTTCCCCGACCCCTATCGAAGCGCGGATCAAGGCCGAAGCGGCGGCGCTCGGCTTCGTCGCGTGCGGGATCGCGCGCGCCGATGCTGCGCCCCGCAGTGGCGAACGGCTGCGCCAATGGCTCGACGAAGGCCGCCACGGCGGCATGATCTGGATGGAGGAGCGTAGCGCCCAGCGCGCCGCCCCGGCCGCCCTGTGGAGCGACGTGCGCAGCGTGATCGCGCTCGGCATGAGCTACGCGCCCGCACGCGATCCGCTGGCGCTGGCGGGCGAGGGGGAGCGCGGCCGCATCTCCGTCTATGCGCAGGGCGGCGATTATCACGATGTCGTCAAGCGCGCGCTAAAAGCGCTGGGCCGCTGGCTGGCGCGCGAGGCGGGGTGCGACCTCAAGGTGTTCGTCGACACCGCGCCGGTGATGGAAAAGCCGCTGTCCGAGGCGGCGGGCCTCGGCTGGCAGGGGAAGCACACCAATCTCGTCAGCCGGGATCACGGCAGTTGGCTGTTCCTCGGCGCGATCTACACGACGCTCGACCTCGCGCCCGACACGCCGGGGCGCGACAGTTGCGGATCGTGCGACGCCTGCCAGCGCGCCTGCCCAACCGATGCCTTTCCCGCGCCCTATCGACTCGATGCGCGGCGCTGCATCTCCTACCTCACGATCGAACATGCCGGGCCGATTCCGGAGGAGTTTCGGACGGGCATCGGCAACCGCATCTATGGCTGCGACGATTGCTTGGCGGTGTGCCCCTGGAACAAGTTCGCCGCCAGCGCCGCGGCCAACATGGCGTTCCACCCGCGCGCCGAGCTGACCGCGCCGGCGCTCGCCGATTTGCTGGCACTGGACGATGCGGGATTCCGACAGGTCTTCTCCGGATCGCCGATCAAGCGCATCGGTCGCAATCGCATGGTGCGCAACGCCGCGATCGCCGCGGGCAATAGCGGGTCACCGGCACTGATCCCGGCGCTCGACCGGTTGCTCGGCGACGAGGACCCGGTGGTGGCGGAGGCGGCGGCCTGGGCCCGCGCACGGCTTGACCGCACGGGGAGCGGCGGCTAACCGCGCCGCCAGCATCAAGAGTCGAACGACGTTCGACGCCAACCTGCTCCCCGAGCAAGGTGGCGCCCCCGGCAACGGGGGGATGTGGCCGGACCGGCAACCAAACGGGACCTCACGCCACATCGTCGTTCGTTTCCGGGTGCAGACCGTTTTGCACAAGGACCCGACGCCGTGACCGCCCATGCCCAGCAATTCGCCAGTGACAATTATGCGGGCGCCTGCCCCGAGGCGATGCAGGCGATGCTTGCTGCCAATGCCGGGTCTGCGGTCGCCTATGGCGACGACGACTGGACGCAGGCGGCCGCCGACCGTCTTCGCGCGCTGTTCGCGAAGGATGCCGAGGTGTTTTTCGTGTTCAATGGCACCGCGGCCAATTCGCTGGCGCTCGCCTCGCTGTGCCAATCGTACCATAGCGTCATCTGTTCGTCGGCGGCGCATGTCGAAACCGACGAATGCGGCGCGCCGGAGTTCTTCTCGAATGGGTCGAAGCTGCTGCTGGCGCCGTCCGCCGACGGCAAGCTGACCCCCGACGCAATCCGCGCGCTGGCGACCAGCCGATCGGACATCCACTTCCCCAAGCCGCGCGTCGTCACGATCACCCAGCCGACCGAGACGGGGCAGGTCTATACGATTGCCGAGGTGCAGGCGATTTCCGCGGTGTGCCGCGAACTGGGGCTGAAGCTCCACATGGACGGCGCGCGCTTCGCGCATGCCTGCGCGGCGCTGGGATGCTCGCCCGCGGCGATCACATGGGAAGCGGGCGTCGACGTGCTGTGCTTCGGCGGGACCAAGAACGGCTTGGCGATCGGCGAGGCGGTGATCTTCTTCGACCGCAGCCTTGCCGAGGATTTCGACTATCGCTGCAAGCAGGCGGGGCAACTCGCGTCCAAGATGCGCTTCCTATCGGCGCCGTGGATCGGGCTGATCGACAGCGGCGCGTGGCTGCGCAACGCCGAGCACGGCAATGCCGCGGCGCGGCGGCTGGCGGATCACGTGTCGGGTCTGCCGGGTATCGACCTGCTGTTCCCGGTCCAGGCCAATTCGGTGTTCCTGATCGCGTCCGAACCCGTGCTCGATACGCTGCGGCAGCGCGGCTGGCGCTTCTACACCTTCATCGGCGGCGGCGCGCGCTTCATGTTCGCCTGGGATGCGGACCCGGCGCGGGTCGACGCACTGGCAGCGGATATTCGCGAGGCGTGCGTCGGCTCAGAGGTGGAACTGGCGGCGTAGCGGCCCCGCCATCGTCGTCATCCCAGCCCGCGCTGGGATGACCTATCTCCAGGATCGATCGACATTCATTCACGCCAAGATGCGAAGACATGAAGAAAAGACGGTTCACGCGGAGGACGCAGAGGTGTGGGGGCTGCCGCGCGAGCGGCCTGTCTATCTCGGTCGAGGTCAAGGCGAAGCGCTGCCACGCGCGTGACACCTCCGCGTCCTCCGCGCCTCCGCGCGAACAAAACTCTTTTTCGTCAGGCCGTTCCGCTCGTCGGGAAATGCATCACGACGGTGAATGTCGATCGGCCTTGGCTTACCCCAAACGGCGCCCGAAGCCGCCGCCCGCCGGCCGCCGCGGCACGAGCGGGTTTGCCTCGCGCTCCAGCAGCGCCAGCGTTTCGAAGAACAGCGGGCGCAGGCGCACGACATGCTCCAGCGCCTCTTCGCAGGTTTCGTGGCGCTCGACGCAGTCGCGCGCGAATTCCTCGATCGTCTCGGCCAGCATTGCCAGCGGCTCGGCACCGAACTGACGCGCCTCGCCCTTCAGCGTGTGCGCCGGAATCACCATTGCGGCGGCGGTCTGCGCGCGCATCGCCTGTTCGATCGCCGACACCGATTTCACGCCGTCTTCGCGGAAATAGCCCAATATGCGCACGAAGCCGGCGCCCAGTTCGGCGCGCGCCTGGGCGAACGCCGCCCAATCCACCAACGTGCTGCCTTCGAACGACACGGCCTTCTCCCCTCAGGATCAGGCCAACCATATTGAGCAGCGGTAAACAGCTGGTTGCCGATGCGGCCGATTAGGGCGGACCCTAATCTTTGGTGTCGAAAGGATTCTTCGGCGCGCGGAAGGTCAGGCGAACAGGAACTGCCCCAAATCCCAGATCCTTACGCATGGAATTGACCAGATAGCGTTCATAGCTCGCCGGCAATTGATCGACGCGCGTGCCAAAGATTACGAAGCTGGGCGGCCGCGTCTTGATCTGCGTGACGTAGCGCATCTTGATCCGCTTGCCGCCGGGGGCGGGCGGGGGATTCGCCTCGACCGCGCGTTCGAACCAGCGGTTGAGCTCGCCAGTGCCGACGCGCTGCGACCAGGCCTCGCGCGTTTCGAAACAGGCCTGGATCAGCTGGTCGATACCCTTGCCGGTCGCCGCCGACACGGTCATCACCGTGACGCCCTTCACCTGGGACAGGCCGTCCTCCAGTGCGCGCTTGACGCCGTTGAACAGCGACGAGGCGTTTTCGGCGACGTCCCATTTGTTCAGCGCGATGACGAGCGCGCGGCCTTCGGACAGGACCTTGTCGGCGATGCGCAGGTCCTGCGCCTCCAGCCCCAATGTCGCATCGAGCAGCAGCACGACCACCTCGGCGAAGTCGACCGCGTGCAGCGCATCGGCGACCGACAGCTTTTCCAGCTTGTCCTGCACCTTGGCGCGCTTGCGCATGCCGGCGGTGTCGATCAGGCGGACGGCGCGGGGGATGTTGTCGCGGTCGTACCACGTCCAATCGACCGCGATCGAATCGCGCGTGATGCCGGCTTCCGGCCCGGTGATCATCCGGTCCTCGCCCAGCATCTTGTTGATGAGGGTCGACTTGCCCGCATTGGGACGGCCGACGATGGCCAGCTTCAGCGGCGCGTCGGGGGACTCGTCGTCCTCTTCCTCCGGCATCGCTTCGATCGCCGCTTCCAGATGCGGCAACAAGGCCTCGAACAGGTCGCCCATGCCCTCGCCATGTTCAGCCGACAGTTGCACCGGATCGCCGAAGCCCAGCGCCAGTGCTTCGAGCACGCCCTGTTCGCCGGCCTTCCCCTCCGCCTTGTTGGCGGCGAGCACGACGGGGGTGGACGACGAGCGCAGCCAGCGCGCGATCTCTTCGTCCAGCGGCACGACGCCCGCGCGCGCATCGACCAGGAACAGCGCGACGTCCGCCTGGCCGATCGCCGCCTCGGTCTGCAGGCGCATGCGGCCGGGCAGCGTCTGGGCGTCGTGATCCTCATAGCCGGCGGTGTCGACGACGCGGAAGTCCATGCCGATCAACGTCGCATCGCCTTCGCGCCGGTCGCGCGTCACGCCCGGCCGATCATCGACCAGCGCGAGTTTCTTGCCGACGAGGCGGTTGAACAGCGTCGACTTGCCGACATTGGGACGGCCGACGATCGCGACGATAGGAAGACGGGACATGGCCGTGCTTTAGGGGAGGCGGGTGCAAACACCAAGTCCCGGGGGACACGCCTATCGCCCGTCGCCGTCCGCCTCCAGCCGGTCGGCACGCTCGCGATCCTTCTGCGCGCCTTTGGCATCGCCGCGTGCGGCCCGAATATCGCTGCGCAGGCGATAGGCGCGGGCGGAGCGATCAAGGCGGATCGCGCGGTCCATATCCTTTTCCGCCCGCGCCAGGTCGCCGCGCTGCCGATAGGCTTGCGCGCGGTTCAGGTATGCGCTCGCCAGGTCGGGGCGTAGTGTGATGGCGCGGTCCAGCGCGCCGATCGCGGCGGTGGAATCGCCGGCCTCCAGCGCGGCGAGGCCGGTGCGCAAGGCCGTATCCGCGGGATCGGCGGCAATGCTGGAGGCGCGTTCCGTGTAGCGACCGACGCCGGTGCGGCGCGCGACGCGCGATCCCGTAACCACGACGTCCTGCGCCTGAGCCGGGGCGGACATCGGTGCCGCGGGCGCGGGGGGCGGGGGCGGCGGTGGAGGCGGCGCAGGTTCCACCACGGCTTCCGGCACCGGCGCGGGCGCGAATGCGGACACGGGTGCGGGCGCGGATACCGGCGCGGGCGCAGGGGGCGGCGGCGGAGCGGCATCCTCCTGCGTATCCGTCGCGCGGCGTGCCGTTGCGGCGGGGGTGGGGGTCGGTTCGGCCTTCACGGCGGATGGCGGCGCCGGCGTCGTCCGGTCCGCCACGATCCGTTCCGGCCGTGCATCGCCGTTGGGTTGTTGGCGCGCGACCTCGCTTGGCACGTCGCGATGATCGAGCGCCATCGGGATGCCCACCAGTGCGACGAGCGCGATCGAGGCGAGCGCCCCCACCGGCCCCGGCCGCAAGCGCCAGCCGGCACGTGCGGGCGGGTGGCGGCGGGGCGGAGTGGGCGCCTCCACCCCATCGAACCGCGCCATCGCCGCATCCAGCGCCGCCCGCCGCGCGGCGGGGCGCGGCGGCGGTGGGTCGGGCAGCTGGCGGGCGAGATCGTCGTCCATCGCGGCTCAACCGGCCGGGCAGGGGGGAAGGACGCGCGCCATCCCCCCAACTATAGCGGCATCGACGCGGCCACCGAAAGCGTCAATGCCGCCCGCCATCGCTCAGCGCACCAGCGGCGGCATCGCCTGCGCGGCGCGCGCCTTGGCGACGAGGTCGATGAACTCGGCGCGATAGCCGAACGGATCGGCCCCCTTCGCTCCCGCCGCGATGCGCGCGACATCGTCATAGCCGAACCGCCCTTCATAGGTGCCGCCGCGCAGCAGCTCGGCGAGCCCGGCCACCGCGGTGGCAAAGCGCGCGTCACGCGGCGCATCGGCGAACCGCGCGGCATGCGCGGTCGGGATCGGCCGCGCGATCAGCCGGCTGGTCGACGCCTTCGGCAGTTTGTAGCGGATCTTGACGAAGCCCAGCTCGGCGGCGCGCACCTTCGCCGCGCTGGCCTTGGCGCCCTTGCCATAACGCAGCGGATCGACCGTGCGCGGACCGCCGACCGGCACCACTTCGTACAGCGCCGTCACCGTCCGCCCGGCGCCGACATCGCCGGCATCGACCTTATCGTTATTGAAGTCCTCGCGCGCCAGCAGCCGGTTTTCGTATCCGATCAGCCGATATTCGGCGACCGCGGCGGGATTGAACTCCACCTGCACCTTCACGTCCTTGGCGATCGGGAACAGCGACGCACTCGCCTCCGTCACCAGCGTTTTGCGCGCCTCGTTCAGCGTGTCGATGTAGGCGGCGACGCCATTGCCGTTCTGCGCCAGCGTCTGCATCAGCGCATCGTTGTAATTGCCCATGCCGAAGCCGAGCACGGACAGATACACGCCCTTCGTCCGCTCCGCCTCGATATAGCCCTTCAGCTGGTCCTGATCGGTGATGCCGACGTTGAAATCGCCGTCGGTCGCCAGGATCACGCGGTTCACGCCCTTGGGATCGAAGTCGCGTTCGGCGAGCGCATAGGCCTGGCGGATACCCTCGGCGCCCGCGGTGCTGCCGCCCGCTTCCAGCCGGTCGAGCGCGGCGAGGATGCGGGTCCGGTCGCTGGCGGGCGTCGGCTCCAGCACGGTGCCGGCCTGACCCGCATAGGCAACGATCGCCACCCGATCGTCCTCGCCCAGGCTGTCGAGCAGCAGCGTCAGCGACTGTTTGACCAATGGCAGCTTGTTGGGCTCCATCATCGACCCCGACGTATCGACCAGGAAGACGATGTTCGCGCGCGGCCGGGTGGTACGGGTGAGGTCATAGCCGCGCACGCCGACGCGGACGATCAGCCGCCCCGGCGCCCAGGGGCTGGGAAAGACCGACAGATCGGTGCTGAACGGCTCCGCCGCGCTCTTCGCGGGGGCATAGTCATAGGGGAAATAGTTCACCAGCTCTTCGGTCCGCACCGCGTCGCGCGGCGGCAGCGTGCCGCGGTTCAAAGACGCACGCACGAATGCATAGGACGCGGTGTCGACATCGAGCGAAAAGGTGGAGACGGGCGCCTCGGCGACGCGCTGGAAGGCATTCTGCTTGATCGGCGTGAAGCGGTCGCGGCCGGTCATCGAAAAGGGCGGCGCGTGCGGCGGCAAGGGCATGCCGATACGCTGCGCCGACATCATCATGACCGGTGCAGGCACAGGAGGCGGCGGCGGCGGGGGCGGCGGTGCCGGCTCGTTGGGGGCGATGACGCGCGACCCCGTCAGGACGATATCGTTGGCCGCCTCCTGCGCGACAGGCGCCGGAGTCTCGGCACCGGTCCGCTGCGTGGTATCGGCGCATCCAACGACGAACAGTGCGGGCAGGCCCAGCGCGGCGAGCAGGACGGGGCGGGCGAAGCGGGCACGGGTCATGGCAGTCTCCTCGAAGAACGGGCGGCACATCGTCCGCCTGTTCCTTCGACGCGGCAGCCCGCATGATCCTTGGGAGCGCCCGTGCATTTTTTTACACGCCCCCGCCCAACCGCTTGCGCGCCTCGTGCAGGCGCCACGACACCGTCGCTTCGGCGACACCCAGGATCGCGGCGGCTTCGGCGTGGGTCAGCTGCTGCCCCGCAACCAGCACCACGGCGTCGCGATAGGCGGCGGGCAGCTTCATCACCGCGCTCTTCACCCACATCGCATCGTGCAGGTCGGCATGGCCCGTCCCGCGTCCGATGCCTGCGACCACCGCCAGCCGTTCGGTCAGCCCACGAAACGCCCGCCCGCGGCGCCGCGCATCGCGGCAGGCGTTGAAGACGATGCCGCACAGCCAGGTCGAAAAGCGCGCTTCGCCGCGAAAGCTGCCGATCCGCCGGACGAGCGCACAGCACACGTCCTGCGCGATATCCTCCGCATCGCTGCGCGATCCGGTCAGCTGCCAGGCGAGCGCGTGGATCCGGTCGTAATGCCGATCGATCAACGTCCCGAACGCGTCTTGATCCCCCGCTATCGCCGCAGCGACCAGATCGGCGTCGGGGTCGCCATGGGAGCCTGGCGCTGGCGCAGGGGCCAACGACGCACCGTCCGATCGCGCCTGCCCATCAAGACCGTCCCCCGCCATGCCCGCTGTCTGCCCGATCGCGCCGCGCGACGCCATGGCCGGTGTGCAGGACACCCGTTTTCGCCAGCGGCGGGGCGACATCGTGGGATGAGAGCGATGTGCTCCGTCATTGCGAGCGCAGCGAAGCAATCCAGAGCCGGACCAGGACGCCCTGGATTGCCGCGCTGCGCTCGCAATGACGATCGGGGGTGTTCTGCGATGCCGTCTCTGGCGTCGCCAAGAGGTTCGGGCCGGCTATGCATGGATGACCGCGGCCGCTGCGAATTGGACGAATACGCCCCCCTAATCGCTGCGCAATCCGCGGCGTAGCGCGGTCAGGTCGATGCCATGCCGCTGCACCTTGTAGTAGAAGGTCTTTCGCGGCAGCCCCAGCCGCTCCATCGCGATGCTGGCGTCACCGCCCGCCGCGCGGATCGCCTCCACCATCGCTTCGCGTTCGAAGGCGGCGACGCGGTCGGGCAGCGTCGCGGAGGATACGGCAGGGGCGCCATCGCCCGGTTCCAGGTCGAGCACGACGCGATCGGCGAAATGCGCCAGCTCGCGCACGTTGCCCGGCCAGTGATGCTCCGCCAGCCGCTCGCGCGCCATCGCGGTTAGCGGCGGCACCGGCATGCGCAGCCGCGCGGCAGACGCGTCGACCAGATGCGCGAACAGCAGGGGAATGTCCTCGCGCCGCTCGCGCAGCGGCGGCAGCCGTAGGCGGACCGCGGCGAGGCGATAGAAGAGCTCGGGGCTGATCGCCGCCGGCCCATGCTCACCCGCTTCGCCGCCCGCCGCGATGATACGCAGGTCGATCGGCGCGGGCGCCCGCGTGCCCGTCCGCACCGCGCGCTCTTCGATCAGCGGCACCAGCCGGGCCTGCAGGCGCGGGGAGGCACGATCGATATCGTCGAGGAACAGCGTCCCCCGGCTCGACGCGATGACGCCCGTGTCGCCGGGGCCGAACAGTTCGCCGTCGATCAGCTCTTCGGGAATCGCGGCGCAGGCGACGGGGACGAAGCGGTGCCGCCCGCGGCGCCCGGCCCGGTGGATCAGCCGCGCGAGCAATTCCTTGCCCGTGCCCGTCTCGCCCTCGATAAACAGGTCGATGTCGGCATTGGCCAGCACCGGCACCATTTCGCGCAGCCGCCGGATCGCCGGGCTGCGGCCGACCAGCGCCGCGGCGACGCCGCCGCTCTCCGCCTCCTCGGCCGCGGCGCGCAATTGCCGGTTTTCCAGCGTCAGCGCGCGCGCCGTCGCGGCGCGGCCGACGGCGGCGACCAGCGCGTCGGGATCACACGGCTTGCTGAGGAAATCCCACGCGCCCGCCTTCAGCGCGCCGACCGCGGTCGCCACATCGGCATGGCCGGTCACCAGGATCACCGGCAGCGCCGGGTCGCGCGCATGCAACGTCGCGAACAGCTCCAGCCCGGACATGATCGGCATGCGGATATCGCTGACCACGACGCCCGGATAGTCGGCGCCCAGCGCGTCGAGCACGGGCGGCGCGGCGGCGAAGCTGTCGACGGTGAAGCCGGCCAGCGACAGCCACTGCGCGGTCGCGGCGCGCAGATCGTCGTCATCGTCGACCAGCGCGACGCGGGGCGTGATCTCGCTCATGCGCGCCGCATCGCGATGGCGAAGGCGGCGCCTTGCGTACTCGGCACCAGCCGCAGCGATCCGCCAAGGTCGTGCATGATATCCTGCGCGATCGTCAGCCCCAGTCCCAGCCCGGTGGGGCGGCTGGTGGCGAAGGGGGTGAACAGCCGTTCGGCGATGTCCGGCGCGATGTCGGGGCCGGTGTCGGCGATCGTCAGCACCACGCACTCGCCCTGATCGTCCAGCGCAATCGTGATCGCGGGTGCGGGCTGGCCATCCAGCGCCTCGACCGCATTCTGCAGGATGTTGACCACCACCTGTTCCAGCCGCACGCGACCGGCGACGACCATCAGGCCGGGCGGCAAGGTGGGCCAGCGCACCGCGACGCGCGACAGCCGCTCCTTCAGGATCAGCCGCGCGCCGTCGAGGACTTCGGCGAGTGCCACCGGGCCGATCGTGCCCGACCCCTTGCGCGAGAAGCCGCGCAGCTCCGCCGTCACCGCGCCGATCCGTTCGGTCAGCCGCGCGATGGCGTGCAAATTGCCGCGCACCTCCTCCAGTGCGCCGCGATCCAGCAGCGCCTCGCCCGCAGCGGCATAGGTACGGATGGCCGCTACCGGCTGTGCGGTCTCATGCGCGACGCTGGCGGTGATCTGGCCCAGCGCGGCGAGGCGGTTCGCCTGGCGCAGTCCCTCGCGCAGGTCGTCGGCGCGCGCCTCCGCCGCGGCGCGTTCGGCGATTTCGCGGCTCAGGTCCGCGGTGCGTTCCGCCACCGCCGCCTCCAGCGCCTCGGTCCGTTCCGCGCGGCGGCGGGCACGCTCGCGCAACGCCCAGCCCATCGCGACGAGCGCCAGCATCGCCAGCGCCGCCGCGCCGGCGGCATTGCGCATCGCCGCGGTGATCGCGCCGCGCGTCGGCATCGCCAGCGTCACCCGCCCGCCGGCGGCATCCGCCGGGCTGGTCGCCATCATCAGCGTCTCGCCACTTGCGCCATCGGTCAGCCGGCCGTCGGCATCGCGCCAGGGACGGGGGCGCAGCGCCGCGATGCCGAAGTCGGCGCGGGCCGCGGCGGCGGCGGCGGGCGCCAGTGGGCGCGTCTCCGCGAAGCGCCACGATCCGCGGCTGGTGACCAGGATGACGTCCTGCGGCCCCGTGGCAAAGGTGATGCCGCCGGCCTGCCGCCATTCGCGTTCGACCCGGTCGAGCTCCAGCTTTACCACCACGACGCCGCCGTCGCGGGTGCGCCTGGACAGGTACAGGCCCGGCCGATGGCTGACGGTGCCGAGCGCGAACTGCTCGGCCTGACCGGTCCGCGCGGCCTGCGCATAATAGCGGCGGAAGCGATAATTGTTGCCGACGAAACTGTCGGGCATGCGCCAATTGCTCGCCGCCAGCGTGTTGCCGTCGCGGTCGATCACATAGATCACCGCCGCGCCGGTGCTCGTCGCCAGCCCCTCCAGCTTCCGGTTCAGCGCCGCCGCCATGCCGGGCGTGCCGGCCAGCGTGCCCACGACATCGCGATCGTCCGACAGCGCTTCGGGCAACAGGCGGAACCGGGCGATCTCGCTGGTCAGCAGCGATTGGCGCAGGCGGACATCGGCGGTCAGCGCGGCCTCGAACCGCGCGCGTGCGTTGCGTTCGGCGACCATGCCGATTGCCAGTGCCGCCAGCACGCTGGCCGCCAGCGCGGCGAGCACCCATCCGATCCGGCGCACGATTCTCGAATCCCGCATGCCGGGACCGTACGCCGGTGACGGCTCGTGTGCAATTTTCGGCACTGGATGATGCGGAGACGGCGAATAGTGACACGTCGCGCAACGGATGACCTGTGCTAAACCGCTATAACTGAACGATTAAAATATAAGCGGTGTACTGTTTCAGTCCGCGTGGATCGTCCGGCAACACTGCTCCCAACCACACCGCGACGCACGCGGGTCATTCGAGAGGAGCCGCATCCATGACGATCTATCCGGCCACCAGCGGAACGCCGCATGCGGTTCCGCCCGCGGCACGCCCCTGGTACGCCCACCTCTATGTGCAGGTGCTCGCCGCGATCGTCGCGGGCGTGCTGCTCGGCCATTTCGCGCCCACCACCGGCGAAGCGCTCAAGCCGCTGGGCGACGCCTTCATCAAGCTTGTGAAGATGGTGATCGCGCCGGTCATCTTCCTCACCATCGTCACCGGCATCGCCGGGATGCGCGATCTCGCCTCGGTCGGCCGCGTCGCGGGCAAGGCGTTCATCTACTTTCTGTTCTTCTCTACGCTGGCGCTGATCATCGGCATGGTCGTCGCCAATGTCGTCCGGCCGGGCGCGGGGCTCAACATCGATCCCGCGACGCTCGATACCAGCAAGATCGCCGATTTTGCCGAAAAGGCACATGAAACGACACTGGTCGGCTTCCTGATGAGCATCATCCCCGACACGTTCCTGTCGTCGATGACGGAAGGCAACATCCTGCAGGTGCTGCTCGTCTCGATCCTGTTCGGCGTGGCGCTGGCGCTGGTCGGCGATCGCGGCGCGCGCGTGCTCGACCTGCTCGAAGACGTGTCGATCGCTTTCTTCAAGCTGGTCGGCATCGTCATGAAGGTCGCGCCGATCGGTGCGTTCGGCGCGATGGCCTTCACCGTCGGCAAATACGGGATCGTGGCACTGAAGGGCCTCGCCTGGCTGGTCGGCAGCTTCTATTTCACCTCCTTCCTGTTCGTCGTCGTCGTCCTCGGCATCGTCGCGAAGCTCGCCGGTTTCTCGATCTTCACGCTGATCCGCTATCTGAAGGCGGAATTGCTGCTGGTGCTCGGCACCTCGTCGTCGGAAAGCGCGCTGCCGGCGCTGATCGAAAAGATGGAGCGCGCGGGCTGCCCCAAGTCGATCGTCGGCCTGGTCGTGCCGACCGGCTATTCGTTCAACCTCGACGGCACCAACATCTACATGACGCTGGCGGCGCTGTTCATCGCGCAGGCGTGCAACGTCGACCTGACGATCGGCCAGCAATTGCTGCTGCTGGGCGTCGCCATGTTTTCGTCGAAGGGTGCGGCGGGCGTCACCGGGGCCGGGTTCATCACGCTGGCCGCCACGCTGTCGATCGTTCCGTCGGTGCCGGTCGCCGGCATGGCGCTGATCCTGGGCATCGACCGCTTCATGTCGGAATGCCGCAGCCTGACCAATTTCATCGGTAACGCCGTCGCCACCGTCGTGGTCGCGCGGTGGGAGGGCAAGTTCGACCAGCAGCAGTTCGACCTGGCAGTGGCCGGTCGTCTGCCTCGCGTCGAGGATTTGCCCGCGGGTGCCGTCGCGGCCGAATGACCGCACCAGGCGGCGGCGCCGGTGATGCGCCGCCGTCCCACCACCGACTGAAAGATCGATCCCATGTCGAACATCGCGCGCCAATTGGTCGCCACCGCCACGCTCGCCCTTCTCACCGCCACCCCGGCGCTGGGCGAGACCCCCGCCGCCCCGGCAACTGCAACCGCTGCCACCCCCGCCGGACAGGCGCTGCCGCCCAAGGAGCGTGGCAATCAGGTTCCGGCCTCTCCCGTCTCCGAAGCCTATCCCGCCGAAGCGATCGGCGATGGCGTCACCAGCGGCGGCTACAACCAGTCGCGCTGGGTGGAGGACTGGCGCCGCTATCGCGACCCCAAGAAGCGCGACGACATCCTCGACCGGTTGAAGTTCATCCCGCTCGACGGCACGGGCGACATCTATCTGACGCTGTCGGGCGAATTGCGCTTCCGCGTCAACGAAACGACCAACCCCAATCTGCGCGCGGGCGAGGCGCAGCGGCAGGACATCACGCGCATCGTAGGCGGCGCCGATCTGCATCTGGGCAGCCACGTCCGCCTGTTCGGCGAACTGGCGCATGGCGGCCTCGCCGGGCAGAATCTCGGTACGATCACCCCGCAGATGCGCAACGATCTGGTCGTCCAGCAATCCTTCGTCGACCTCACCGGTACGGTCGCGCAAGCCGACGTCGGCATCCGCTACGGTCGCCAGACCTTCGCCGACGGCCCGAACCTGATGGTCGTGCCGCGCGACAACAACACGATCTTCACCGTCTACAACGGCACCCGCGCCTGGGCGCGTGCGAAGCAGGTGCGCGTCGATCTGTTCGATTTCCATACGACCCAATTGGGCGTCGGTGGCACGGGCGACGACATCAGCGATCGCGGCCGCCGCTTCTCGGGCATTTCCGGCGGTATCGTTCTGCCCAAGACGCTGTTCGGCGGCTCGAAGCTCTACCTCGACCCCTTCTTCTGGCGGCTGCGCAATAGTGCCGCCACCTGGGGCCGTACGACGACGCGCGAGGAACGCTTCTTCTACGGCCTGCATACGCTGGGGGACATCGGCCCGGTCAACCTCGACTGGACGGTCAATCATCAGGGCGGCCATTTTGACGGCCGGCCGATCAGCGCCTGGCTGCTGCTGTTCGCGCAAAACTATCGCCTGGGCAAGGATCGCAGCGCACCCCGCGTCGGCTTCCACGCCGATTACGCGTCGGGCGGCGGCGCCTATACCGGCGGCACGCTGCGCAATGCGCTCGCGCCCTTCGGCAACAACATCTATTACAGCTACCAACTGTACGCGACGCCGACCAATTTGATCGCGCTCGCGCCGACCTTCACCTTCAACCCGCTGAAGACCGTGCGCCTGTCGGCGGAATATCAGCTGAGCTGGCGCGATACGGTCCGCGATGCGGTGTATCGCGCGAATGGCACCGCCTTCGCCGGCACGCAGAATGTCCCCGGCCGCAAGATCGCCGACACCGCGCGCCTGCAAGCGGTCTGGACGATCTCGCCCCGCGTCAGCGTCACCGGCCGCTACGAACATCTGATGGCGGGTCCGGCGCTGAAGAACGCCGGCTACAGCAGTTCGGACTTCCTCGCCGGCTGGCTCAGCCTGCGCTTCTGACCGCGCGGGGCCCAATACGACGATAGGCCACGTTCCGAGGGGAACGTGGCCTATCGTCGTCTCGAACGAGATACACGCCGCCGCTCATCGTCGGCTGAACGAACCACCTGAACAAGCAAGTGGCGGAGACGGAGGGATTCGAACCCTCGGTACGGTTTCCCGTACGACGCTTTAGCAAAGCGTTGGTTTCAGCCACTCACCCACGTCTCCGAGCTGCGGCGTCGGGCGGCTATAGCGAGGGTCTTTCGGGGGATCAACGGGGTTGAGGCCCGCATTCGATCGTAATTTCGGCGCCGCCAGCCGTTCGTTCATTGCCGGGCAAGCGCCGGGGTGGTTAACGAGGGGCGGCGCCGTGTGGCGCGACGAGGGGGAATGGTGATGCGGGTGATCGGTTTCGCGCTGGCGGCGAGTGCGCTGGTGGCAGCAAGTGCGCCCGCACAGGTGACGACGATCGATCCCAATCGCGCGATCGACGGCGATCTGTCGACGCAGGGGCGGACGACATCCTCCACCCCGCGCACGGCGCCGCGCCCCACGCCGACCCCGGCTCCCTCGGTGGAGCGGGACTGGGCGGCGCAGCCGGAGACCACGGCCGGCGCGTCCGGTGCCGGCTTCACCCAGGCCCCCGCACCCGCCTATGCCGGCCAGACGACCGAGGCGCAGCAGCAGGCGCAGGCCGACGCCACGCTGAAGGCCGCCTCCACCTATCAGCGCGAAGACCTGCTTGCCGCGGGCGAGGGCGTGTTCGGCAAGGGCGCGGCCGGCCTCGCCGGCATGCTGGAAAAGGTGCTGAAGGAGCAGGGCGAGCCCAACGCCTATATCGCGGGCCGCGAGGCGGCGGGCGCGTTCGTGCTGGGCGTGCGCTATGGCTCGGGGATCATGAGCCACAAGGTGGAGGGGCAGCAGCCCGTCTATTGGACCGGCCCGTCGGTGGGCTTCGACGTCGGTGGCGACGCGAACAAGGTGTTCGTCCTCGTCTACAACCTCTATGATACCGAAGAGCTGTTCCGCCGCTTTCCGGCGGTGGAGGGGCGGCTGTATCTGGTCGGCGGCTTCGCCGCGACCTATCTGCGCCGCGGCAATATCGTGCTGATCCCGATCCGCCTCGGCGTCGGTTACCGCGCGGGCGTCAACGTCGGCTATATGAAGATCACGCACAAGGCGAAGTGGCTGCCGTTCTGATCGGTCGGGCGAGCGCTGTACTTACGTCGCAGCGACGCGCCATCCGTAATGCTTAGGCCCCGTCGTCATTGCTTCGCTGCGCTCGCAATGACGACGGGGACCGTAGCCCTTTGCGGTGAAGCTCAGGCGAGCAGCGTCGCGATCCGCTCCATCCGTTCGCCAGCGTCGGCGATCCGCTCGGCCAGGATCAGCCGGCCGTTCTTTTCCTCCAGCCCGTCGATCTGCGCGGCGATATCGCTGTCCGCCCGCGGCGTCAGCGCCACTGCGGCCGGGCCGGCATCGATCCGTGCAACGCCATGCGCGCGGGCCAGTTCGCGCACGCGGGCCAGCGCGATCAGCCGCAGGGCGGCGTCGGGCACGTCGCCGAACCGGTCGCGCAATTCCTCCTCGAACGCCTCGACATCCTCCACATCGCGCAATCGCGCGAGCCGGGCGTAGAGCGACAGCCGCAAATCCTCGTCCGGAATCCAGTCCGCCGGCAATTGCCCTTCCAGCCCCAAATGCAGTTCGGGCGTCCAGCGCTCCACCGTTTCCCCGCGCGCGGTGCGTAGCGCGCCTTCGAGCAGCTGCTGGTACAGTTCGACGCCGATCAGCCGCATATGCCCCGCCTGCGTCTCGCCAAGCAGGTCGCCCGCGCCGCGCATGTCGAGGTCGCGCCCGCTGATCGCGAACCCCGCGCCCAGCCGATCGAACGCCTCCAGCGTCCTGAGGCGCTTCAAGGTGCGCGGCGCGATGGCATGCTCGCCATCGGTGAACAGCAGCACCTGCCCACGCCGATGCCCGCGCCCGACGCGCCCGCGCAGCTGGTGCAACTGGGCAAGGCCGAAGCGGTCGGCATGGACGATCGCCATCGTATTGGCGCGCGGCACGTCCAGCCCAGCCTCGATGATGTTGGTCGCCAGCAAGACGTCGCCGTCGCCGCGGCCGAAGCGCACCATCGCCTCGTCGATCTCGGCGGCGGGCATCTTGCCATGCGCCTGCAACAGCTCGAGTTCGGGCACCAGCTTGGCGAGCTGGTCCGCGAGCGGCGCCATGTCGGCGATGCGCGGCACGACGACGAAGCTTTGCCCGCCGCGCGCGCGCTCCCGCAACAGGGCCGCGCGCAGCGTCTCGGGCACGAAGGCGGAGACGGCGGTGCGGATCGGCTGGCGGCGCGCCGGGGGCGTCGCGATCACCGACAGCTGGCGCAGGCCGACGAGCGCCGCTTGCAGCGTGCGCGGGATCGGCGTCGCCGACAGCGTCAGCACATGGCCCGCCGACCCGTCGCCGGCGGACAACGCCTGCAGCTTCGCCTTGTCCGCGGCGCCGAAGCGCTGCTCTTCGTCGACGATCACCAGCGCCAGGTCGCGATAGGCGACGCCCTTGCCCGCGACCGCGCCCGTGCCGATCACGATATGGATGCTGCCGTCCTTCAGCCCCGCCTTCACCCTGCGCGCCTCGGCGGCGGTCGACAGGCGCGACAGGCCGGCGACGACGATATCCGTGCCGGCGAAGCGCTGCGTGAAACTGTCGAGATGCTGGCGGGCGAGCACGGTCGTCGGCGCGGCGAGCGCGACCTGCTTGCCCGACAGCGCGGCGATGGCCGCGGCGCGCAGCGCGACCTCCGTCTTGCCGAAGCCGACGTCGCCGATTACCAGCCGGTCCATCGGGCGGCCGGAGGCGAGGTCGCTGCGCACCGCCTCGATCGCGAGCAGCTGGTCGGGCGTTTCGGAGAAGGGAAAGCCCGCGGCGAAGCGTTCGTAGGCGGCGGGATCGGGATCGAGCACCGGCGCCGTCCGCTCGCCGCGTTCGGCGGCGAGGTTCGTCAGCCCGCGCGCGGTTTCGGCGATCGCGGCGTCGATGCCGACGCGGCGCTCGTGCCAGCTCTTGCCGTCGAGCGTATCGAGCTTCACCGCATCGTCCTCGGCGCCATAGCGCCACAGCCGGTCGGCGTCGGCGACGGGCACCAGCCGCACCGCGTCGCGCGCATAGACCAGCTTGATCGCGTCGCCGCCGGTCTCCCCGTCCTCCGCTAGAGTCTCCAGCCCCGCGACGGTGCCGATGCCGTGATCCTCATGGATCACCGTATCGCCGACGCGGATCTCGGTGGTCTGGAGCAGGTCCGGATCGACGCGCCGCACCGCCCCGTCGTCGCGATCCGCACGGCTGCCGATCAGGTCGGCGGCAGCGACCGCCAGCACGCCCTTCGTCGCAAACCCGCGATCGGCGGGGGCGGCGAGCGTGAGCAGCGATCCCTTCGGCGCCTTGGCCACGGCGGTCCAGTCGTTCAGCGCGGTCGCGCTCGCGTCCACCGCTTTCTCGATCCGTTTGGTCAGGAAGCGCAGGTCGCGCGCGCTGCCCAGCAGGACGACCCGCGTGCCCGCGGCCAGCGCCGCCTTGGCGACCTTCGCGAAGGCGCGCATCGGCCCGCGCTGTTCGACGAAGCGGGGCGGGGGATCGCCCGCCTTGGGCAGAGCCTTGACGGTCCGCTCTGCCATCGCCGCGGTCCAGGCGTCCTCGTCCACCACCTCGCGCGCCGCCCGGCGGGCGCCCCGCGCGGCGGCATCCGCGCTCAGCAGCAGCAAGCGGCGGCGGCGGTCGTCCGCCGCTGGCGACACGACGATCGTCGCATCGGGCAAATGGTCGATCAGCGTGCAGCGTGCCTCGCCCAGCGGCGGTTCGGCGACGCGGCCCAGCTCGCGCTGCGTGACGTCGCCCGTGCTACGCTGGTCGGCGGGGTCGTAGGACCGGATCGCGACGACATGGCCATCGCCCACCTCGATCCGCAGCGGCGCGTCCGCATCGGCGGGAAACACGTCCAGCACCGCGCCGCGCAGCGCCAGCTCGCCCGGTTCGTCGACCCGCTCGTCGGTGATATAGCCGAGGTCGGTCAGCGTCTCGGCCAGCGTCGCCAGATCGCATGCGCTGCCGACCGTCACCCGCGGCGGTTCGGCATCGAAGGCTGCGGGGGCAGGGCAGGCGCGGGCGAGCGCCTCGCCGGTCGTGATCAGCGCGATTCGCGGCCGCCGGCGCTTGGCGAGCGTGCAGCGGATGGTACGCAAGGCCGATACGCGCTGCCCGACATTGGCGGGGGAGGCGGGCGCCTCGTCCCCGGGCAGCGCGTCAGTGCCGGGACAGACCACCACCGTCGCCGCGGGCATCATCGCGGCGAGCGCGCGGGCCAGCGCCGCCGCGCGCACCTCGTCCGCTTCTGCCGCCAGCACGTCGCTTTTGCGCAGCAGTCCGGCCAGCCCCGCCGCGGTTTCGGCAATGCCCAGCCGTCCGTGGGGCCGGTCGTCGCCGGGGGCGAGGGTCGCGATCTCCGCGGCGGGCAGCGTACGCATGAACTGGGGCATCCTGTTGAAGGATAACCGGAAACACCCGCCCGCCCATCGCCGTTCCGCGCGTGGGCAAAAGAAGATCGCCCGCATGCCCGCGGATCGCCCTGCGCAGATGATCGTTGGCAGCGCGTCCGCGTCGCGGCATCAGACCCGCAGACACTCCTCCCTTTCACGAGAGACGCCATGACCCAGACCGCCCTCATCACCGGCGCCACCGCCGGCATCGGTGCCGCCGCCGCCCAGGAATTCGTCGGCGCCGGCTGGCGCGTCATCGCCACCGGCCGCCGCGCCGACCGGCTGGACGCGCTGAAGGCGGAACTGGGCGATGCGGTTCACACGCTCGCCTTCGACATCGCCGATGACGCCGCCACCGCCGCCGCGCTCGACAGCCTGCCCGCCGAATGGTGCGACATCGACCTCCTCATCAACAACGCCGGTCTCGCGCTCGGCACCAAGCCCGCGCAGGAGGCGAAGCTCGACGACTGGCGCACGATGATCGCGACTAACGTCTCTGCGCTCGTCGCGCTGACGCACCGGCTGCTCCCCGGCCTGATCGAACGCCAGGGCGCGATCATCAACCTGTCATCGGTCGCCGCGACCTATCCCTATACCGGCGGCAACGTCTACGGCGGGACCAAGGCGTTCGTGGAGCAATTCTCGCTGGGGCTACGCTCGGACCTGCACGGCACCGGCGTGCGCGTCACCTCGATCGAGCCGGGCATGGTCGAAACGGAATTCACCGTCGTGCGCACCGGCGGCGATCAGGGCGCGTCCGACACGCTCTACAAGGGCGCCGACCCGATGACCGCGGAGGATATCGCCGCGACGATGCTGTGGGTCGCGACGCTGCCGCCGCACCTTAACATCAACCGGCTGGAATTGATGCCGGTCAGCCAGTCCTTCGCCGGCTTCCAGGTCGCGCGGAAGGGGTAGGGGGGCGGACCAAAAACTCCGTTCGCCCTGAGCTTGTCGAAGGGCTGGGTGCTCCGCGCGGTGCGGTTCGTGCGTACAGGCGTGCTTTGGCAGGCTCAGCACGAACGGGGGATATATGGCCCGTTAATCCCGCCCCGCGCACGGATCGCGCAGGTGCTGCGACAGAAAAGCGATCAGCGCCTCGACGCGCGCCGGGCGCAGCGCGCTGGGCGGGGTAACGATGTGCAGCCCGATCGGGGCCGGCGCCCAGTCCGCCAGCAGCGGCACCAGCGCGCCGCTCGCCAGGTGCGGGCCGACGATGAAGGCCGGCAGGCGCGCGATCCCCAGGCCGGCGAGCAGCGTCGGCACCAGCGCCTCGCCGCTGTTGGCGATCAGCGGCCCCTGCGGCCGGATCGCGACGTCGCTGCCGTCGGCGTGCTGGAAATGCCACGGCCCCGTGACGTTCGAATAGCCGAGCAGCCGATGCGCCGACAGCTCCGTCGGGTGCGCGGGCGTGCCATGCTCCGCCAGATAGGCTGGCGACGCGACCAGATGCGCCGCGATATCGCCCAGCCGCCGCGCGCGCAGGCTGCTGTCGGCCAGCTCGCCGATGCGCAGCGCGACGTCGAACCCTTCGGCAACGATATCCACCCGTGCGTCCGAACAATGCAGGTCGATCTCGACGCCCGGATGCTCTTTCAGGAACGTCGCGAGCAGCGGGGCGACGTTGCTGATGCCGAAGCTCATCGGCGCCGCCAGCCGGACGCGCCCGGTCGGTACGCTCGCGGCATCGCGCGCTGCTTCCTCCGCGGCGCGCGCCTCGCCCAGGATGCGCGTCGCATGGTCGGCGAGCGGTCGCCCCGCCTCGGTCAGCGCCAGCCGGCGCGAGGTGCGGTGGAACAACGACTGGCCGATATGCGCCTCCAGCCGGCTGATCGCCTTGGAGACGGTCGCCTTGCTCAGCCCGATCGCGTCGGCGGCGCCGCTGAACGAGCGATGCTCCACTACCGCGGCGAAGATCGCCCAGGCTTCCAGATCCGGCAGTCGCATCGATCCCCCCACAGGTTGCAACCGCCAGCCTTATCCAAAGGAACCGCTTGAGGAAACGATCGGTTTCCAGCGTTTCCGTTTACGCGCCGATGGGCCGACGCCATCTTGGCGGCCAAGACAGATGGAGACTTCGCGATGACCAAGGTTCTGGTGCTCTATTATTCCTCCTACGGCCATATCGAGAAGATGGCCGACGCCGTCGCCGAAGGTGCGCGCGAGGGTGGGGCAGAGGTCGCCATCCGCCGCGTTGCCGAAACCGCGCCGGACGAGATCGTCAAGGCGGCCGGCTTCAAGACCGACACCGCGCACCCGCTGATCGAGGGCCCCGATGCGCTCGCCGACTATGACGCGATCATCGTCGGCGCGCCGACCCGCTACGGCCGGATGCCCAGCCAGATGGCGGCCTTCTGGGACACGACGGGCGGCCTGTGGTTCAAGGGTGCGCTGATCGGCAAGGTCGGCGGCGCCTTCACGTCGACCGCCAGCCAGCATGGTGGGCAGGAAACGACGCTCTTCTCGCTCATCACCAATCTGATGCACCACGGCATGGCGATCGTTGGCCTCGACTACGGCTTCCAGGCCCAGATGGGCGTCGATGAAGTTCGCGGCGGCTCGCCCTACGGCGCCACCACGATCGCCGGCGGCGACGGCTCGCGCCAGCCCCACGCCGAAGAACTCGCCGGCGCCCGCTACCAGGGCAAGCGCATCGCCGAGACGGCGGCGAAGCTGAAGGCGTAACGGCCGCCAGACCCACCCCGTAACCTCGTTCCGGGGGGGGCTGCCTGGTGAAGGTCCGGATTTGGCTGTGCGCTCATTCCTCCCCCGCCAGGGCGCCTCGGGATGAATGGCCCCCGGCCGTTCAAGATCATGCCGGGGGCATGATCGACCCGATGCTGTGGCGCCGCCGAAGGCGGTGACGGAGGGGGCGGACGGGGGTGTCTTCGATCATTGGGCGCGTCGTTACCTCCCCCTCCGTCATGCCTGCGGCATGCCACCTCCCCCTGGCGGGGGAGGACTATGCCGATGCGCTGCAACGGTAAGGCTGGAGAGTCCAGCCTCCCCCTTGCGGACCGGTGGACCCCGGAACGAGTCCGGGGTGACGGGGCATTTGGGGTAAGCGTCACGCCCCCCACGCCATGATGACGCCCGCCCGCCACCGCGCTACCACCCGCGCATGACCCAAACGCCCACCCCACGCCCCCGTCTCGCCTTTCACCACACGCCCGGTACCGGTCCGACGATCGTCTTCCTCCCCGGCTACGCCTCCGACATGACCGGCACCAAGGCGCTGGCGCTGGAGGCCTGGGCGGGCCGCACCGGCCGCGCCTTCCTGCGCTTCGATTACGGCGGCTGCGGCGTGAGCGAAGGCGACTTCGCCGACCAGACGCTTGCCGGCTGGCGCGACGATACGCTGGCGATGATCGACCAGATCGTCGCCGGACCGGTGGTGCTGGTCGGCTCGTCGATGGGCGGCTGGCTGATGCTGCTCGCCGCCAGGGCACGGCCCGATCGCGTGCGCGGCCTCGTCGGCATCGCGCCCGCCCCCGATTTCACTGACTGGGGTTTCACGCTCGACGAAAAAATGGCGATCCTGCAGCAGGGCAAGCTGGAGCGTGCCAACCCCTATGGCCCGGAACCGACGCTCTACACCCGTGCCTTCTTCCAGTCGGGCGAAGCCAACCGATTGATGTTCGGCACCATTCCCTTCGACGGTCCGGTGCGGCTGGTGCAGGGGCAAGCGGACCCCGACGTGCCGTGGCATCGCACCGTGCATCTGGCCGACCTGATCCGTTCAGCCGACGTGCAGACGTGGCTGGTCAAGGACGGCGACCACCGCCTGTCGCGCGACACCGACGTCGCGCTGATCGTCCGTGCGGTCGAGGACGTGCTGAGCCGCTTATGATCCTGTTGTTCGCCGCCGCCTTACAAGCCGCCACCGCCCAACCTGCCGATCCGAGGGAGGCGCGCTTCGACCGCTGCGTCGCGCTCGCCCGCACCGACCCCGCCGCCGCCCGTGCGGAAGCGGTCCGTTGGGGCGCCAGCGGCGGCGCCTGGTTCGCGCGCCAATGCGCCGGCCTCGCCTATACGCAGGAAGGCAATTTCCCCGCCGCCGCCGTCGAATTCGAAGCGGCGGCCAAGGCCGCGGAAACCGCGCACGACAAACGCGCTGCCAATTACCGCGCGCAGGCGGGCAATGCCTGGCTCGCGGCCGGTGACGTGCCCAAGGCGCGGTCCAACCTCGACACCGCGCTGATCGCGGGGACGCTGGAGGGGCTGGCGCTCGGCGAGGCACAGCTCGACCACGCCCGCGTGTTGGTCGCGGCCGGCGAGCCCGAGGGCGCGCGCCGCGATATCGACATGGCGCTCAAGACCGCGGGCGACGATCCGCTGGCGTGGCTGCTGTCCGCGACGCTGGCACGGCGCGAGGGCGACGTGATCCGCGCCAAGATGGACATCGCCGAGGCGCTGAAACGCTCCGCCGACGACGGCTCGGTGCAGCTCGAGGCGGGCAATATCGCCGCACTCGCCCGCGACGAGGCCGGCGCCCGCGCCGCCTGGGCCGAAGCCGCGCGCCTCGCCCCAAATGCGCCGGCGGGCAGGGAAGCCCGCGCCGCACTCGCCCAGTTCGGCGACGTGCCGGCGGCAAAGGCGGCACCGACAGGCCGCTGACGCCAGCCCCACTCCGTCATGCAACAGAAGGGCTGATTGACGATCCGCGTGGCCCTAAGTCCTCCCCCGCCAGGGGGAGGTGGCATGCCGAAGGCATGACGGAGGGGGAGGTAAGGGTGACGCTTCATCGCTCGAGACCGCCCTTTCCTCCCCCTCCGTCACCGCCTTCGTCGGCGACACCTCCCCCTGGCGGGGGAGCAACAAGGTCGCCACCCCCACTCCGTCACCCCGGACTTGTTCCGGGGTCCACTGCCCCGCGGGGGCAACGTCAAAGCCTCTTGCCGTCCCCCCGCCGCCCGGTGGACCCCGGACCGAGTTCGGGGTGACGAAGTGGCCCCCCTCGACGGCACCGACGCCGTCCCTTACGCGTTGGGGCACGATCGTTCCCCAAGTCCAAGGGCAAGGCATGCATTACCTCCACACCATGATCCGCGTCAGCGATCCCGACGCGACGATCGCCTTCTTCAACGTGCTCGGCCTCCACGAAGTCCGTCGCATCGACAACGAGCAGGGCCGCTTCACGCTGATCTTCCTCGCGACGCCCGAAGACGCCAAGCTCGGCGAACGCCGCGCCGAGGTGGAGCTGACCTACAATTGGCCGGCACAGGACGGCAGCGCGCCCGAAAGCTACACCGGCGGCCGCAACTTCGGTCACCTCGCCTATCGCGTCGACAATATCTACGACAGCTGCCAGGCGCTGATGGACCACGGCGTCACGATCAACCGCCCGCCGCGCGACGGAAACATGGCGTTCGTGAAGACCCCCGACGGCATCTCGATCGAGCTGTTGCAGGCGGGCGATCCGCTGCCGTCGGCCGAGCCCTGGGCGTCGATGCCCAACACCGGCAGCTGGTAACGCCATGACGCTGGAGATCGTCCGCGTTCCCGTGCTCAGCGACAATTACGCCTGGCTGATCCATGACGATGCCAGCGGCGAGACGGTCGCGGTCGATCCCGGCGAGGCGGCGCCGGTGCAGGCTGCCGCCGCGCAGCGCGGCTGGCGGATCGATCAGGTGTGGACGACGCACTGGCACCCCGATCACGTCGGCGGCAACGAGGCGTTGCGGGCGGCGGGCGCCCGCATCACCGGTCCGGCGCGCGAGGCCGCGAAGATCCCGACGCTCGACGCGACGGTGGACGAAGGCGACGTAGTCCACATCGGCGGATCGGTCGCGCAGGTGCTGCACGTCCCCGGCCACACCGCCGGTCACATCGCCTTCCACCTCGCCGACGATCAGGCGATCTTCACCGGCGACACATTGTTCGCGCTCGGCTGCGGCCGGTTGTTCGAAGGCACGCCGGCAGAGATGTTCGCGAACATGCAGCGCTACGCCGCGCTGCCCGACGCGACGCGCGTCTATTGCGGCCACGAATATACGCAGAGCAACGGCCGCTTCGCGCTCAGCGTCGAGCCGGACAATGCGGCGCTGGTCGAGCGGATGCGCGACATCGACGCGGCGCGCGCGGCCGGCGAGGCGACCGTGCCCACCACCATCGGTCTGGAGCGCGCGACCAACCCGTTCCTGCGGGCAGGGGATGCGGACGAATTTGCCAAGCTGCGGGCCGGCAAGGACAATTTCAAAGGCTAAGACGTTTTACCCGGCGACAGGAGCGACATATGGCGATCAGGACACCCCTTGCGATGGCGACGCTGCTGCTGGCGGCGGCCTGTGCCCAGACGCCGCAGCAACGCCTTGCCGCCGAACAGGACAGCGCCGCCGCGGCCAGCGGCTTGCAGAAGGAGCTCGCCGGCCTCACCCCCGGTCAGCCGATAGCGTGCATGCCGCGCTTCAACAATACGCAGGTCAAGGCGTTCGGCCCGACATTGGTCTATTCGGTCAGCCCTACGCTCAAATACCGCACCGATACGTCGGGCGGCTGCGAACGCGTCGCGCGCGGCGACATCCTCGTCACGCAAAGCCCGATGAGCCAGGCGTGCCAGGGCGATATCGCGACCACCGTCGACCAGGGATCGCGGATGATGTCGGGCAGTTGCTCGCTCGGTCCATTCGTCCGCTACGAACGGCGGGCACGATGAAGGCGCTGGCGTTGCTCACCCTCGCGCTGCCGCTGATGGCGGCCCGGTCGGACCCGCTTGCCGACCGCATCGCCGGGCAGCCGGCCGACTGCATCTCGCTGTCGAGCACCAACGGCCCGGAGATCGTCGATGCGCACACCATCCTCTATCGCCAGGGCGCGGGCCGCACGGTGTGGAAGACGGGGCCGGTCGGCGCCTGCCCGTCGCTCGCGCCGCTCAACACGTTGATCGTCGACGTATGGGGCGGGCAACTCTGCCGCAACGACCGCTTCCGCGTGCTGACGCCGGGTACGTCGATCCCCTCGGCCTATTGCCGCTTCACCCGCTTCACGCCCTATACGCTGCCGGAAAAGCGCTGATTCACCTGTAGACGTCACCCCAGCGCAGGCTGGGGTCATTCGCGGCTCCTGCCGCGCGTCTCAACCGAACGATCCCAGCCTATGCCGGGATGACGGCCGGATCGGATGATGGCGACGCTGGCACCGGCACCACGATCCCCCTATCGTGCTGGCATGATACGCCCGTTCCACCTCGCCTTTCCCGTCCACGATCTTGCCGCCGCGCGCGCCTTCTACGGCGGCACCCTGGGCTGCGCGGAGGGCCGGTCGAGCGATGCCTGGATCGATTTTGACCTGTACGGCCATCAGATCGTCGCCCACCTCGATCCCGCGGCGCGCGCGGTGCGGGTCGAAAATGCCGTCGACGGCCATGACGTGCCGGTCCCGCATTTCGGCGTCGTGCTGACCATGCCGGACTGGGAAGCCCTGCGCGACCGCCTCGTCGCGGCGGGCACGCAGTTCGGCATCGCCCCGCATGTGCGCTTCGTCGGCCAACCGGGCGAGCAGGCGACGATGTTCTTCTACGACCCATCAGGCAACGCGCTGGAGTTCAAGGCGTTTGCCGACGACGCGATGCTGTTTGCCACCACGAAGGACCCCGCATGACCGCGCCGATCGAGATCAACATCCCCCACCAGCTCGGCAAGCAGGGCGTGCGTGACCGGCTGGACGGCGGCATCGGCAAGATCGGCCGGCTGATCCCCGGCGGCGCGCAGGTCGATCACCGGTGGGAGGGCGACACGATGCACTTCACCGTCGGCGCGATGGGCCAGCAGATCGGCTGCCGCGCCACCGTGTCGGACAGCAACGTCCACGCGATCGTCGACCTGCCCGGCTTTCTGGGCCTGTTCGCCGGCAAGATCCGCGACGTCATCCAACAGGAAGCACCCAAGCTGCTGAAGTAGAAAAACTCCTCCCCCGCCAGGGGAGGGGGACCGTTCGGCATCAGCCGAATGGTGGAGGGGGAGGTAAACGGCGCACCGCTTTGTCACGCGTGCCGCTTACCTCCCCCTCCGTCACCGCTACGCGGTGCCACCTCCCCCTGGCGGGGGAGGACCGGGATCACCTCATGTGCCGCTTGTCGAGCTTCCGCGCCAAGGTCCGCCGGTGCATCCCCAGCCGCCGTCCGTCATGACTTAGGGCTTTGCTGGCCCCCGCCGTCACCGCCGCCGAAAGTCCTCCCCCGCCAGGGGGAGGTGGCGCGCCGAAGGCGTGACGGAGGGGGAGGTTAGCGGTCCGCGTCACGTGGAAGCGCAACTGCTGCCTCCCCCTCACCACTCGGCTTACGCCGACCGGTCCCACGCATCGGTCGACCAAGCCCCCGGCATGATCGTCAACGGCTGGCGGCCGTTGATCCCGATGCCCCCTGGCGGGGGAGGACCGGGATCACCCCATATGCCGCTTGTCGAGCTTCCGCGCCAACGTCCGCCGGTGCATGCCCAGCCGCCGCGCTGCTTCCGAAATGTTGAAGTCCACGTCGGCCAGCGTCTGGTGGATATGCTCCCATTCCAGCGTCTTGATCGACGTCGGCGGGGCAGGGGCGATCGTCGCGTCGGCATCGCCTTCGACGCGCGCGAACGCCGCCTCGATATCGTCGGTATTGGCGGGCTTGGTCAGATAGTTGGTCGCGCCCAGCTTGATCGCCTCCACCGCGGTCGCGATGCTGGCGAAGCCGGTGAGGACGACGATCTTGATCCCCGGATCGAGCGCATGCAGCGCCGCGACGCAGGTGAGGCCCGATGCGCCGCCCAGCCGCAGGTCGACCACCGCATGGTCGGGCTTGAACGCCGTCGCCGTCGCCTCCAGCGTGTCCGGCCCGTCGATCATCGCGACCGCATAGCCGCGCCGCTCGAACGATCGGCCCAGCGTGCGCGCGAAATTGGCGTCGTCCTCGACGATCAGCAGGCGGCGGGCCTCGCTCATCCGCGCGCCTCCAGCGCCAGGCTGGCGATGGGTAGCCGCAGCACCGTCTCCGCGCCGCCCTCCGCCCGGTTGCGCGCTTGCAACGTGCCGCCCAGCGTCCGCAGTACGTTCGTCGCGAGGAACAGACCCAGCCCCGCGCCGCGCCGCGCCTTGCTGGTGTTGTACGGCCGCCCCAGGCTGTCCAGCACCTGCGGGGGAAAGCCGCTGCCGTCATCCTGTACCGTCAGCACCAGCATCGCCTCCTCCATCCGCGCCGTCAGCGCGATCCGCACCGCCCCCGCCTCGACTGCATTGTCGAGCAGGTTGGTCAGCGCCTGCCCCAGCGCGCGATCGGCCACGATCGGCGTATCGTCGGACAACGCATCGTGGAAGGCGACGGTGCCCGGCCACGCGTCGATCAGCTGGCGCAGGAACCGGCGCACCGTCGTGCGTTCGGGCGCGACGCCGGTCACCTCACCCGCGGCGAACAGGATGCCCGACACGATCGTCTTGCAGCGCATCACCTCGGCCTGCATCTCCGCGACTTCGGCGGCGAGGCGGGGATCGTGCGTGACGGCCGGATCGGCTTTCCAGTCGCCCAGCAGCACCGCGATCGACGCCAGCGGCGTACCCAGTTCATGCGCCGCGCCGCTGGCCAGCAGGCCCATGCGCACGATCTGGTCCTCCTCGGCGGCGCGGCGACTGAGGTCGGCGAGATAGGCGTCGCGCTCGCGCAGATTGGCGGCGATCCGCGTCACGAACAGCACCAGCAGCACCGCGGCGAGCACGAAATTGCACCACAGCGCCAGCACATAAACCGGCGACAGATGCGTCGCGAACCATGGCGGCAACGCCAGCGGCGGGCTGACCGCGGCAACCACGGCAAAGGCGACGGCAGTAAACCCGACCAGCGCCCAGCTCGACCAGGCATGCAGCAGCACCGCGCCCATCACGACCTGCAACAGGTACAACGACACGAACGGATTGTTCGCGCCGCCCGACAGATACAGCTGCACCGACAGCGCGAAGACGTCGCACACCAAGGTGCCGAACAGCTGGAAATTGGTGACCGGCCAATGCGGATGCCCCAGCCACGTCATGACGTTCAGCATCACGAGCCCGGCCAGCACGACGAACATCTGCGCGATCGGCAGCGTGATGCCGAAGCCGTAATGCACCGTCAGGATCGTCGCGAGCTGCCCGCCCACCGCCATCCAGCGCAACAGCACCAGCTGCCGCATATTGCGCGCCGCGGCATCGTCAGGCGCAGGCGGTGGCAGGCGGACGGCATGGCTCATAGCCCCGTGGTAGCGCGCGCCGCCCCGCCCGTCATCCCGGCGTAGGGAAACGGCCGGAACGCACGCCCCAAGCAATCCGTCACCCCGGACTCGTTCCGGGGTCCACCGTGCCGCACGGGAACGGCCTGAGCCTCCAGCGCCCCCCTCGCCGCAGAGTGGACCCCGGACCAAGTCCGGGGTGACGGGGTGGGCGGGGAAACGCCCCACACGGCCGCCAGCCGACAAGAGCCGCCGTACGAGCTGTATGTCCTACGCCGCCACCCGGTCCCACCCACCCACTGCGTCACCCCGGACTTGGTCCGGGGTCCACCCCGCCACACGGGGATGGCCAGAGCCTCCAACTCCCCCGCGCCGCAGAAACCCCGCAGCAACGGAGCAAACGCCCCCCCCCTCAGAACCGCCAGTCGACCCTCTCCGTCTCGCCCTTGCAGATCCCGCGCAACGCCGCCCACTCGCGCGCGTCCAGCGCAGGCGTATACACCGCGCCCTTCACGACGCTCGCCCGGAACCGCTTCGCCCGGTCCGCGGACATCGGATGGCTGGCGATATAAGCGAACATCCGCTCCGTCCCGCCCGCGCCCTTGCCCAGCCGGTCGAAGAAGCGCGCGGTCGGCACCGGCGACAGCTTGGCGTCGCGCAGCATCTCGATCGCCCGGCCATCGGCGCGCGCCTCCGCATCGCGCGAATAAGCGGTGGCGAGCAGCGCGTTGGTATAGCCGCCGACATGCCCCTCCATCCCGCCGAGCAGGACGGACAGACCCATCTGCCGCAGCAGCGATTCCATCACGTCGCGCCCGCGGACGTGGCCGATCTCATGCGCGATCACGCCCGCCACCTCGTCGGGCGATTGCGCCGCCTGGATCAGCCCGTCGAACACCACGATCCGCCCGCCGGGCAGCGTCACCGCATTGACCATCGGCAGTTTGACGACATGCACCTCCAGCGTGCGATCGTCGGGGTCGATGCGCTGCACCAGCGTCGCCAGCGCGGCGCGTCCGGCGGGATCGGAACAGCCCTTGCGACCGAAATCGCCCATCATCACGTCGCCAAGCCGCTGTTCGGCCGAGGCGGGGATCAGCCGCGCGAGCAGGGCAGGGGTGCGCAGGACGACGACCACGACGATGGCCGCCAGCACCGCAAAGACGCCGACCGCGCGCCACAGCCCCAGCCGGTCGACCCAGCGGCCGTAGCGATGCGCGCCCGGCAGCGCCGCGGCCAGTTCGGCCGGCACCGCGCCGTCGAAGGTGATGCGCCAGCCCGGGTGCCCCTTGCGCCCGAAGCTCGCATGGCCAGCGTCGCCGTCGCCCGGCGTCAGCTCGGCGAACGGCACCCGCACGCCGGCCTGCCCGTCGTCCACCAGCGTGAAGCCATCGCCCTCGGCGACCAGCTCCACCCGGCGGCGCAGCGCGGTGACGCCGTCGTAATGCCAGACGCCTGCGCGCATGGGGTCAGAACGCGCCGACGTCGAACGCGTCGAGCAGCCCTTCGCCCTGGCCCGGTTCGCGCGTGCGCGACTGGGTCAGCGTGTCGATCTCCACCTCGCCATAGGCCGCGAGGTGACGGATGAAGAACGCCCAATTGCGGTACGGCACGAAGATATAGCCGACGCCGAAGGTGACGACCGTCAGCCCCAAATTGCCGAGGTACAGCTTCACCCAGTCCATCGTCGACGCCTCGAACCCGAACTCCAGCTTGCCCAGCGACGTCGCGCCGATCGCCTCGCGGAAGAAGGCGGCGTAGAAGGCCATGGCGATCAGGCCCAGCACGCCGAAGAACAGCACGTAGAAGCCGACGACGGCCAGCACCACCGTCGCGATCACGCCCGCCGTCGGCGGCGTACCGGGCTTCATCCCGGCAAACGCCCCCGCGAACAGGAAGCCCAGGATGCCGGCCGCCACGACGATGAGGATCGGCGCGACGTAGAACAGCAGGAACCGCTTGAACACCGGCTGCCAGCGCGCCTCGCTGCGGAAGGGCAGCGAACCGAAGCTCATCGCATTCCACCGCTGGTTCCACAGCCTGGCCATCGCCCAGGGCGTCATCAGATAGATGGTCAGGAACGACAGCAATGTCCGCCAGAAATAGCTCCAGCCATAAGCGACGCCCTGGTCGTCGCTGCCGCCGCGGATGCCATGCCACAGCGTGCGGCTGAGGCGGTAGCGCAGCGCCCGGAACCGCGCGACGCCGAACAGATACAGGATCGCGAGATACAGCAGCCCTACCATCAGCCCCGCCGCACCCTGATGCCCGCGCATCATCACGCCCTGCAGGACAAGGTTGATGACGCCGAGCGGCAGGACGAACAGGACGAAGGCGAGCAGATAGCCGACGAACAGCTCCAGCCCCGTGCCCGTCCATTCCAGCCGGTCGTCGATGAACTGCGTCCGGCTCCACAGATACCGCCGCGTCCGCGTTCGCGCCCAGAAGACGTAGACGCCCAGCGTGACGATCGTCAGCAGCAGGTTGGTGAAGGCGATCGGCGCATAATCCTGCCACCGCCCGGTAAAGCGGAACGCCCGCGTCGCTGCCTGTTCGTCACTCATGTCCGTCCCCCTCGCGGGGCAGTGGAGCCGAGCGCCGGGGACGGGTCAACGACAATCTAAAGTGAGGGCCGGGCAATCCCCCCGCCGACGCGCCGCCCCGCACGGCTAGCCGGCGCCTAAGCGCCTCACGACGCTCGCCTTCGTCGTCCGGATGACGATCCGACATTTTTGCCATTGAGGCGGGACGACGGCTCGGGTCCCGGGTCCCGCTTTCTCGCGCCGAGAGCAGAAGCGGGATCCCGGCTCACGGCCGGGATGACGGGCGCGTTGGCGAAACGGACCGTCCCCCCACACCCCCTCCGTCACCCCGGACGTGATCCGGGGTCCCGCTTCTCCACCACGGCCGCTCACATCAGAGCCGAACCAGCATCACCCCGCAAACCCCTCCACCGCCGCCTGAAACGCCGCGGGCTGGTCGAGCATCACGAAATGCGCCGCATCGCCGATTCCCACGAACCGCACGTTCGGCGCACCGGCATAGGCCGCGGTGTACAGCGCCTTCGCCTGCGCCTCGCTCGGCCCCGACGCCGCCCAGGGATAGACGAGCGTGATCGGCGTCGCGATTGCCTTCATGGCAGGGCGCAGGTCGGTGGTCATGTCCTCGTACATCGCCTGCGCCGAAACGCGCGGATCGGCGGCCATCGCCCAGGCCGTCACCTTCGCACGCGCTTCCGGGCGCAGCGCCAGCCGGTCGGCGATCGCGGTCGCGGCGGCGGCATCGGCCGGCTTGCCATAGCTCGCCGCCTGCATGTCGCGCATCGCCTTCGCGCGCGGTTCGATCATCGCGACGGTCGCGGTCGGCGCGAACAGCGTGCCGATGAAGGGGAGCGAATCGACGATCATCAGCTTGCCTGCATCGCCCGGATGCGCCTTGGCCAGCATCAGCGCGGCGAGCCCGCCCATCGAATGGCCGACCACCGCGGCGCCGGTGATCTTCTCCCTGACGATCAGCGCGTGCAGGTCCGCGACCACACCGTCCAGCACCCCCGGCGACAAATTCGCCCCCGGTGCATCGCCGCCGAAGCCGTTGACCTGCACCACATAGACGCGATGGGTCTTCGCCAGGCCCGGCACCACGCCGTCCCACACCGCGCGGGGGGACGACAGGCCGGGGATCAGGATCACCGGGCTGCCCTTGCCGGTCGCCACGACCGAGATATGCGGCATCCGCGTTTCGGCCGCCGGCGTCGCGGCATGGCTCGGCGCCGGCTGCAGGACGACGCCCAGCGTTAGGGCGGAGGCGGCAAGGCGCACACCGAGAAACCGGATCATATTACTTCTCCTTGGACGGACTGACGAAGACGTCTTCGATGGCAAGCTCGAACAGCTCGGCGATGCGGAAGGCGAGGGGGAGCGAGGGATCGTACCGCCCCGTCTCGATCGCATTGACGCTCTGCCGGCTGACCTCGAGCTGTTCGGCGAGATGCTGCTGGCTCCACCCCCGCGTCGCCCGCAGCGCGCGCAGGTGGTTGTTCATGCACCATCCCCGGCAAGGCGGTCGCGCAGTCCCATCACGCACTGCCACAGGCCGAAACAGCCGCACCAGACGGGGAAGGTCAGGAAGGTCGGGAAGTGCCCGACCGCGCCGCCGTTCTCGAGGAACCCCCAGACGGTGGTGATGACCAGCATGACGCCGAGCCCGCCCAGCATCGCCGTGGCCAGCCGCGTGCGGATGAACTCGTCGCGCTCCTCGATCAGATAGGCGCCCATCACCAGGATCGCCGCCACGATCGGCAGCGCCGGCGCCACGGACAGAAGCGCGAGCAGCGCCCCCTGCGGCTTCTGATCACGGATCATGGCCGTGCAGGCGAACAGCACCAGCACGTACATCGTCATCGCTGGAAAGAAGCGGCGCAGATAGCGGCGCTGCGCCGGGTTCAGCTTTTCGCTGCGTCGAATCGAAAACATCACAGCCTCCTTCGTATGTGAAGGAGGCTTTACATGGAAAGCTCGCTTTACGTCAAGCGCCCTTTACATCAGATGACGAACTCCACCGATCGCCGCTGCGCCTCGTCGGCGCGCTTGGCGACGATTTCGGCGTGGAGCGCGCTGATCGTGCGGCTGCCGGTGGTGGTGAACAGGAACGGGAAAACGCCATGCGCCAGCGCGCCGAGCCCGCCCGCGATCATGCGCAGGCCGAACCGCGTCGCGACGCCCAGATGCTGCGTATAGCTTTCGCCGACCGAGGCGGGGTGGTGGGTAAAGGGGTTCATCGGGCACCTCCTGCCCCGGATGCTATCCCTTCGCGCGCAGGCTTTCCAGCATCTCGGCGGCGAGCAGGCTCAACGTATCGTCTCTAGCGCCCATCACGACAATTCGGTCACCCGGCCGCGCCTCGGCGACCAGCAGCGCCGCCGCCTCGGCCCGGTTTGCGACATGGCGCGCGTCGCGGCCGGCGGCGGTCAGGTCCGCGACGATGTCGGCGCTTGTCACCTCGCGGGTCACGGTGCCGCCGTGATAGACCGGATCGGGGAGGACGAGGATGTCGTCCGGCCGCAGCCGCTGCGTCAGGCTCTCGACAAGCTCGCGCCGCATCACCTTCAGTGGGCCATAGCCGTGGGGCTGGAACAGGATGCGCAGGCGCCCGGGAAAGGCGTGCAACGTATCGAGCGTCGCGGCGATCTTGTCGGGGTTGTGCCCGAAATCGTCGATCACCGCGACCCCGCCTGCTTCGCCGACGAAGTCGAACCGGCGCCTGAGGCCGGTGAAGCCGCCGATGGCCTCCACCGCCTGCTCCGGCGGAATGCCGGCCGCAACGACGGCGGCAATCGCCGCGAGCGCGTTGGCGACATTGTGCCGGCCGGGCACGGCGAGTTGCACGCGCAACCGCGTCTCACCCTCACCCTTCCGCGCCTCCGGCGCTCCCTCCCTCTCCCGCTGGGCGCGGCGGGTGAACAGCGCCCCGCGCTGTTCAGGACATGCCGGGGGCATGTCCGACCCGTCGAGGGAAGAGGGCGCGAAGCGCCCGAAGGGTGAGGGTGTGGCGATCACGAGATCGAACCCAATCGCAAACGGCTCCGGCACCAAATTTTCGGCGCGAAGATCCGCCTCCGCCTCCACCGCAACCCGAACCACATTCGCCATCCCGGCGACCAGCGCCGCCGTTTCCGCATCCCCGACATTGGCGATGACGACCTCCGCCTTGCCCGCAAAGTCCGCGAACAACCGCCGCAACTCGTCCAGCCCCTTGTGATCCAGGCTGACGTTGTTCAGCACCGCAACCCGCGGCACGTAGCGCGCGATCGACCCGTCGCTTTCGTCCACCTCGCTGACGAAGGCATCGCCCCCCTCCTTTCTATTGGCCCCCACCAGCGCGCTCGCGAACGGCGCATCCGGTGCCGCGAAGTTCTTCATCACCGCGCCGTTCATCACCGTGGGGTCGCGCCCCGCCGCGTGCAGGATCCAGCCGATCATGCCCGTCACGGTCGACTTGCCGCTCGTCCCCGCGATGCCGATCGGCAGTTCGCTCGCGTTGAACAGGGCGCTCAGCAGCTCGGCACGGCTCATCCGCGCGCAGCCCAGCCGCGTCGCGGCGACGATATCCGCCACCGTGTCCTCGACCGCGGCGGAGGCGACGCCGGTCTGGTCCGCCGATACGATCCCGCTGCCGTCCTGCGGGTGCAGGCGGATGCCGCGCGCGATCAGGCTGTCGAACTTGGCAGGTACGCGCCCCTGGTCCAGCCCGCGGTCCGATCCTTCGACGATCGCGCCGCGTCCGGCCAGGATCGTCGCCAGCGGCAGCATGCCGGATCCGCCGATGCCGACCAGAAAGAAACGCTGACCCTGTACCGTCTCGGAAATGTTGCCGTTCGCCATCGGCCCGCGCTATCGCCGGGCATCGGCAGGCACAAGGCTCTGTCGGCGAGCGGGGATACGCGCATGCGGATTGGAGTGGTGGCGCCGGCGAGCATCGGCAACAAGGATGCCGAAGCGCCGTTCATCGCCTTCACCGCTTTGGCCTATCCCGAGGTCGACCTGATCGTTCACCCGCAATGCTGGGAAACGGACGGCCATTTCGCCGGCAGCGACCGTCGCCGCGCCGACGCCTTCCTGGAATTCGCCAACGATCCCGGCTTCGACGCGATCTGGTTCCTGCGCGGCGGCTATGGCTCGAACCGCATCCTGCCGCTGGTCATGCCGCAGCTGGGGCCGGCGGCGCGGCACAAGACGTATCTTGGCTATTCCGACATGGGTTTCCTGCTCGGCGCGCTCTATGCCCGGCGGATCGGCCGGCCGGTCCATGGTCCAATGGCGAGCGACATCCGCCGCACCCATGGCGACCAGACGATCGCGCGCTCGCTCGGCTGGCTGGCGCGCGGCGACCGGCAGGGGCTGGAGCCGGGGCTCGATGGGCGCCCGGCGGCGGCGTTCAACCTGTCGATCCTCGGCGCGCTGATCGGCACGCCCTATCTGCCCGACCTCACCGACCACGTCCTCATCATCGAGGAAGTGTCGGAACCCATGTACAATATCGACCGGCTGCTGTTCCACATGGGCCATGCGACGCAGCTGAAGGGCATCGCCGGCGTCCGCCTCGGCAGCGTCACCGCGGTGACCCCGAACGAGCCGCAGTGGAACGAAGACATCGAATATATGGTCCGCCGCTGGTGCGGCGACCTCGGCGTGCCGTACCTCGGCCGCGCCGACGTCGGCCACACCCAGACCAATCGCGTGGTGCCGTTCGGGATCGTGTGAGGCGCGACACCCGCCCCACTCTCTCCGTCACCCCGGACTTGGTCCGGGGTCCACCGGGCCGCGCGGGGGAGGCAAGAGGCTCGAACCACTCCCCTGGCCGCCGAGTGGACCCCGGACCAAGTCCGGGGTGACGAAAAGAGGCCCTGTCCTATACGCCCCATTTATGCCTAGGCTCCCCCCGATGGCCCACGTCGCGCCTCCGCCCATCACGTCGGCACCGCCGCGATGGGACAGCACGGGTAGCGCTTCCGACCATAACCTATCGTCCACTTCGTCCACTTCGTCCACTTCCAGCGCGCCGAACGGCCGCCGCGCCCCCGAATCGCCCCCGCGACTCGCCTTGCGTCCTTCGCTCCCCCGCGTGCATAAGGCGCGCTCTCAATACCCAAGGAAGCCTTGAACCCATGTCTGTCATGTTCCGTATCACGCTGCCCGACGGTTCCGTCCGCGAGGTTGCGCCGGGGACTACCCCCGCGGACGTGGCCGCCGCCATCGGTCCGGGCCTCGCCAAGGCGGCGCTCGCCGCGCGCATCGACGGGCAGGTGCGCGACCTCAACCGGCCGTTCGACGGCGACACGCAGCTCGCACTGGTGACCGCGAAGGACGAAGCCGACGCGCTCGAACTCGTCCGTCACGATCTCGCGCACGTCATGGCCGAGGCGGTGCAGCATCTGTTCCCGGGCACGCAGATCACCTTCGGTCCCGCAACCGACGACGGTTTCTACTACGACTTCGCACCCAAGGACCGGCCCTTCACCGAGGACGACCTGCCCGCGATCGAGGCCGAAATGCGCCGCATCATCGCGAAGAACGAACCGTTCACGCGCGAAGTGTGGAGCCGCGAACAGCTCATCGAGACGTGGACCCGCCAAGGCGAGACCTTCAAGGCCGAATGGGCCGCCGAACTGCCCGAGAACGAGGAACTGACGATATACCGTCAGGGCGAATGGCTCGACATGTGCCGCGGGCCGCACATGGTTTCGACCGGCAAGCTTGACCCCAACGCCTTCAAGCTGACGCGCGTGTCGGGCGCCTATTGGCGCGGCGACCAGAAGAACGCGATGCTCAGCCGGATCTACGGCACCGGCTGGCTCAACAAGAAGCAGCTCGACCAGCACCTCTTCATGCTGGAGGAAGCCGCCAAGCGCGACCATCGCAAGATCGGCGCGGAGATGGACCTGTTCCACCTCCAGTCCGAAGCGCAGGGTTCGGTCTTCTGGCACCCCAAGGGCTTCGTCCTGTGGCGGCAGATGGAAGCGTACATGCGCCGCCGTCTCGACGCCGCCGATTATGCCGAGGTGAAGACGCCGCAGCTGATGGACGCACGCCAGTGGGAACAGTCGGGCCACTGGGGCAAGTATCGCGAAAACATGTTCGTGGTGCCGGACGAGATTCCGAACACCGAGGACGAAGGCGCGATCCTGTCGGGCGATGCCGACCTGATGGCGCTGAAGCCGATGAACTGCCCCGCGCACGTCCTGATCTTCAAACAGGGGATCAAGAGCTACCGCGACCTGCCCATCCGCATGGCCGAATTTGGCTGTTGCCACCGCAACGAGCCGCACGGCGCCCTCCACGGCATCATGCGCGTCCGCCAGTTCACGCAGGACGACGCGCATATCTTCGTGCGCGAAGACCAGTTGGTCGACGAAGTGCGAAAATTCTGCGAACTGCTCCACTCGGTCTATCAGGACCTCGGCTTCACCGATTATGCGGTGAAGCTCGCGCTGCGCCCCGAAAAGCGTTTCGGCTCTGACGAAATGTGGGACCAGTCCGAACAGGAACTGCGCGACGCGGTGCAGGCGTCGAACCTGCCTGAGGACATCAAGGCCAAGTTCGAGGAACTGCCGGGCGAGGGCGCCTTCTACGCCCCCAAGCTCGAATTCCACCTGACCGACGCGATCGGCCGGACGTGGCAGGTCGGCACCATCCAGTCCGACCGCGTACTGCCCGACCGGCTCGACGCGAGCTATGTCGGCGAGGACGGCAACCGCCACCGTCCGATCATGCTCCATCGCGCGATCCTCGGCACGTTCGAACGCTTCATCGGCATCCTGATCGAACATCACGCCGGCCGCTTCCCGCTCTGGCTGTCGCCGGTGCAGGCGGTCGTCGCGACGATCGTCTCGGATGCGGATGATTATGCCGAGGACGTCGCGGCGCGCCTGCGCAAGGCGGGCCTGCGCGTCGAAACCGACCTCCGCAACGAGAAGATCAACTACAAGGTCCGCGAACACTCCGTCGCCAAGGTCCCGGTCTTGCTCGTCGTCGGCAAGCGCGAAGCGGAGGAAGGCAAGGTCGCAATCCGCCGCCTCGGCAGCCAGGCGCAGCAGATCGTGACCGTCGACGAAGCGCTCGCTATGCTCCGCGATGAGGCACTGGCGCCGGACATGCGCGGCTGAAGGAGACGGCGCGTCTTTCAAAAGGCGCGCCGATCCCTTATATACGTTCGCAAACCACCACAGGAGCAATACCCATACGTCCTCCCATGATGCGCCGGCCGAACCAGGCGCCGCCGATGAACGGTCCTCGTTTCAACGAATGGATCCAGAGCCCCAAGGTCCGCGTCATCGACCATGAGGGTGAGAATCTTGGCGTGATGTACACGCGCGAGGCGATGGCGCAGGCGCAGGAAGTCGGCCTGGATCTGGTCGAGGTGTCGCCGAACGCCGATCCGCCCGTCGCCAAGTTCCTCGACGTCGGCAAATTCAAGTACGAGGCGCAGAAGAAGGCGAACCTCGCGAGGAAGTCGCAGAAGACGCAGGAGATCAAGGAGATCAAGATGCGTCCGAACATCGACGACCACGATTACGACACCAAGATGAAGAAGGTCGCCGAATTCATCGAGGATGGCGACAAGGTGAAGGTCACCATGCGCTTCCGCGGTCGCGAGCTCAGCCACGGGCAGCTCGGCATGAACGTGCTGCAGCGCGTTGCGGAGCAGGTGCAGGAGATCGCCAAGGTCGAAGCCTATCCGCGTATGGAAGGCCGTCAGATGCTGATGGTGCTCGCGCCGAAATAAGCATCCGGCCGGATCGGCGCTTTCCGTAGCGTCATCTGAAATCGGTCTTTTTGAACACCGGGTCCGGCAACGGGCCCGGTGTTGCGTATGGGAGACACTGCATTCGAAAAGCATGACGCCATTATGAAAATAGTGGACGCTCACGCCTGCGACCACCTAGCCTCAAAAGAAAACCCGATATTCGAAAACAATCGAAATCGATCTGGAGAGGAAGCCCATGCGCCTTACCGCGTACCTGCTGTCGGCAGCGACGATCGCCATCGCCTCGCCCGCGATGGCCCAGAACAACAGCCCCGAACCCTCGAGCGCGGCGACGCAGACGACGACGCCCGCCGCCGCAGGGTCGGTGACGCAGGACGACCAGATGGGAGCGGACATCGTCGTCACCGCGCAGGGCCGCGCGCAGGCGCTGGCCGACGTGCCGGTCGCGATCTCGGCCGTCTCCGCCGAAACGCTGCAGAATTCGGGCGCCAGCGACATCCGTCAGCTCAACCAGCTCGCGCCGTCGCTGCTGGTCTCCTCGACCGGATCGGAAGCCAACGGCTCGGCACGCATTCGAGGAATCGGTACGGTCGGCGACAACCCCGGCCTCGAAAGTTCGGTCGCGGTGTTCATCGACGGTGTCTATCGCTCGCGCTCCGGCATCGGCCTCACCGAACTCGGTGAAATCGACCGGGTCGAGGTGCTGCGCGGCCCGCAGGGTACGCTCGGCGGCCGCAACTCGTCAGCGGGCCTGATCAGCATCGTCAGCAAGGCGCCGTCCTTCTCGGGCTTCAGCGGCGGCGCGGAAGCGACCTACGGCAACTACAATTTCTACCGCTTCGCCGGGAACCTCAATCTTCCGTTGAGCGAAACGATCGCGGCGCGTGTCGATGGCGTCTACGTCAAGCGCGACGGCTTCTACCGTGATTACACCAACAACACCGACGTCAATAACCGCGATCGCTACTTCCTGCGCGGCCAGCTATTGTTCGAACCGAGCAGCGACGTCACCTTCCGCCTGATCGGCGACTATACGCATCGCGACGAAAAGTGCTGCGCGGCGACCTATGTCGATCGCTCGGTCAACGAAGCCGTCGGCAACCTCAACGATCCGGTCGCTTCGGTAAACGCGGGTCTGGCCGCGGGCAGCAACGGCAACAACATCGTCAACGTCATCCGCGACCTTGGCCAGCCGCTCAACTACGTCAACGCCGCCGGCTACAGCCGCGACGTGTCGGTCAGCCCCGGCCGCAGCTTTGCCGGCATCACCAAGGATTGGGGCGTGTCCGGCCAGCTCGACTGGAATATCGGCGGCACCAAGCTGACCTCGATCACCGCCTATCGCGATTACGATTCGAGCCAGGGGTCGGACACCGACTATAGCCGCGTCGACATCCTGTATCGCGCCGCCAACGGCAATTCGGCGCGTCGCTTCCGCACCTTCACGCAGGAGGTCCGCCTGAACGGCTCGCTGTTCAACGACAAGCTCGACTGGCTGGTCGGCGGCTTCTTCGCGAACGAAGACCTGCGCGTCCTCGATAACCTGCGCTTCGGCAGCCAGTACGGCCGCTTCGCAACCTGCCGCCTGGTGTCGGGCAGCGCGCTCGCGCAATTCTATGCGCCGGGTAACGCAGGCTGCCTGAGCGCGACGGGCCGTGCGGTGCTCAGCGGCGTGGTGCCGGGCGTCGCCTCGCCCTTCGGCGCGGCAGGTCCGACGATCGTCGGCGCGATCGATACGCTGGATGCGATCAACGACAAGGGTGCGACGCGCGACGTCTACAACCAGAACAGCCGCAACTGGGCGCTGTTCACGCACAACATCTTCCACGTCACCAGCACCGTCGATCTGACGCTGGGCCTGCGGTATACCAACGAACGCAAGCGCTTCGACGCGACCTTCACCAACGACAACGTCGGCTGCGTCGCCAACCAGCGCGCGCTGCTGCCCTTCCTGTCGAACGCCGGCCTCGCCGCCACCGCGGGCGGCATCATCGGCCTGTCGTGCCAGGGCAATTCGACCGCAGAGCTCAACGGCGTGTCGATCAACAGCGTCCGCAAGGAAGACCAGTTCACTGGCACCGCGGTGCTGTCGTGGAAGCCGATCGACGACCTGCTCGTCTACGGCAGCTATTCGCGCGGCTACAAGGCGGGTGGCTTCAACCTCGACCGTTCGGCGCTGAAGTCGCCGATCCTGCCCTTCTCGGCTTCGGGTGGTGCGCAGGCGCTGGTCAACGCGCTGCAATTCGCGCCGGAAACGGTCAACGCCTATGAAATCGGCGCCAAATACGCGACCGGCCCGTTCACGCTGACCGCCGCGGCGTTCCTGCAGGACTTCAAGAACTTCCAGCTCAACACGTTCAACGGCACCGTCTTCCTGGTCCAGAACATCAACGGCTGCTCGTCGAACCTCAACGGCGGCGATCGTGACCAGAGCAAATTCGCCGCGGCCGGCAATTACAATGCCGCGGCGGCGACCACCGGCGCCTGCCCGTCGGGCGACGTGGGCTGGGGCGTCCGCTCGAAGGGTGTCGAGCTGGAGGCCTCGCTGGTCCCGGCGCGCGACTTCCGCGTCACGCTGGGCCTGACGCTGACCGATACCAGTTATCGCGACCAGCTGGTCGGCACCGACGCGGGCGCGCCGCTCGACCAGGCGCTGCGCAAGCTGCCGGGCAATCGCATGTCCAACTCGGCGGACGTGGTCACGACCGCGTCGGCGGCCTGGACCCCGCAGCTCGGCAATGGCTATTCGGCGCTGTTCTACGTCGATACGCGCATGACCAGCGACTATAACACCGGGTCCGATCTGTTCCCGCAGAAGGTGCAGGACGGCTATGCGATCGTGAACGCCCGCATCGGCCTGCGCACGCCGGACGAGAAGTTCAGCCTGGAATTCTGGGCGCAGAACCTGACCAACGTGAATTACGCGCAGGTCGCGTTCAACTCGCCGTTCCAGGAAGGCGCTGCGACCGCGGCGTTCCAGGATCCGCAATATCCGGGCGGCCGCCAGCTGTTCTCGCAATATCTCGCCGAACCGCGCACCTACGGGGCGACGATCCGCGCCCGCTTCTGATCTCAAGCCAAGGCAACGACCCCTGGGCCGGCCGCAGCGATGCGCGCCGGCCCGTTTCTTTTGCGGCACGGCTGGCCCGGCCGCAGGCTCGGTGCGTCGCAAGCGTTTTGACGGGGGGCAGGGAACCGGCACCCGCTATCGCCGATTGGAGCGATGAAGGGGACGATCGCTGATCTTCGAATCGATGCTGGTCAAATTCGCGCTGATCGGCCTGCTCGGCATCGGCGCGCAGTGGATCGCGTGGCGGACGGGCAAGCCCGCCATCGCGCTGATGCTGATCGCCGGCGTATTGGCGGGGCCGGTGACGGGCTTGATCGATCCGCAACGCGATTTTGGCGCGCTGCAACAGCCGATCATCAAGCTCGCCGTGGCGGTGATCCTGTTCGAAGGCGGCCTCAGCCTCAACTTCCGCGATCTGCGCCACGCCGGCCCGGCCGTGCTGCGGCTCGTGGTCATCGGCGTGCCGGTCGGGCTGGTGCTCGGCACCGCGGCGGCCTTCTACGGTGCGGGACTGCCGCTTGGCATATCGGCGCTGTTCGGCGGCATCCTCGTCGTCACCGGCCCGACGGTGATCGGGCCGATGCTGCGATCCCTGCGCGTCCCCGCACGGGTGCGCGACACGCTCAAATGGGAAGGTATCGTCAACGACCCGATCGGCGCGCTGCTCGCCGTCGCGATCTACGCCTATATCACCTATATCGGCCCGGATCGCAGCGCGGTGGCGATCGGGCTGGACGTCGCCGCGGCGACGCTGATCGCGGGTGCGATCGGCGTCGGCCTGGGCTTCGGCCTGACGACCGCGTTCCGCCGCGCCTATATCCCCGAATATCTCAAGGCGCCCACCGTCCTCGTCGCGGTGATCGCCGGCTTCGTCGCGGCAGACCTGATCAAGCATGAAACCGGCCTCATCACCGTCACGCTGATGGGCGTCGTCATGGGCAATCGGCAAACGCAGTCGACCGCCGCACTCAAGCATTTCAAGGAAGATCTCGCCGTCCTTCTCATCTCGGGTGTCTTCGTCATCCTGTCCGCGACGCTGCAATGGGAGGTGGTGGAGCGCTTCCAGGCGCGGTTCCTCATTTTCCTGTTCCTGCTGCTGTTCGTCGTGCGGCCGTTGACCGTCATCGCCAGCCTCGCGTTTTCGGGCATGCCGTGGCGCGAGCGGCTGTTCGTCGCGTGGATCGCCCCCCGCGGCGTCGTCGCGATCGCGGTCACCAGCCTGTTTGCGCTGCGGCTGGAGGATTTCGGCATGAAGGATGCCGACGCGCTGGTGCCGTTGGTATTCGGCGTGGTCGTTGCGACGATCTTCGCGCACGGCTTTTCGGCGGGCTGGGTCGCGCGGCGGCTGGGGGTCGACAAGGGGAAGGGCGAGGGCGTGCTGCTGGTCGGCGCCAACGCCTTCACCACCGCATTGGGCGGCGCCTTGCAGAAGATGGGGCTGACGGTGATGATCGCCGACACCGCCAAGTTCGCGCTCCGCGCCGCGCGCAAACAGTCGCTCGATGTCCATCAGGGCGACATCCTGGACGAGGTGACGCAGGACACGCTCGACATGCAGCAGTTCCAGCACGTCATCGCCGCCACCGACAACGATTCCTACAACAGCCTCGTCTGCGCAGACCTCGGCCCCGAAGTCGGGCAGGACAAATTGACGCAGACCGGCGTCGACGAAACGCGCCTCAGCCGCCGTCGTGCGCGCATGTTGCTGGAAGGCGGCGAGACGGTGGACGAATTGCAGGTGCGCGTCGCCGCCGGGTGGGCGTTCGGGCGGACGCGCATTACCAGCGTCTTCCCCTACGAGGCCTATCGTGCACGCCTCGCCCCCGAGGCGGAGCCGGTCGCGGTGATGAAGCCCGACCGCCGCCTGCTGCTCTTCTCGACGACGCAGCGACCGGTGGTGGAGCCCGGCGACACGATGCTCACCTTCGCCCCGCCCGAACCGGTGTAACCGGACACCTTCGTCATACGGCGGTTCCCTACAAACCTCCGTCACCCCGGACTTGATCCGGGGTCCCGCTTCTTCCGCCGCGAGATAACAGCAGGACCCCAAATCACGTCCGAGGTGACGGTGAAAGGGCCCTAAGCCGTTACGTCCTCCGTCTCGCCCGCCGCGGCGGTGCGTAGCCGCCGTTCCAAAGTCTTCAGACGCGCCGGCTGGGTGATGCGGTCGCCCGTCAGATCAGTGACGTAGAAAGTGTCGACCGCCCGCTCTCCATAGGTCGCGACATGCGCCGAATGCAGCGTCACCTTCGACTGGAACAGTGCATGCGCCAGCTGGTTCAGCAGCGCCGGCCGGTCGCGGGCGTTGACCTCGATGACGGTGAAGCGGTTCGACGCATGATTGTCGATCAGCACGTTCGGCACGATTTCGAACGCATCCGCCCGCGTCCGCGCCGCGGGCTTGGCGACCAGCCGGTCGGCGAGCTTGCCGCGATTGGCCAGCGCATCCTCGATCGCCATCGTCAGCCGCGTCAGCTGGCTGGCGTCGTCGAACGGGCGGCCGAACGGGTCCTGCACCAGGAAATTGTCGATCGCCATGCCGTCGCGCGTCGTATGGATGCGCGCGTCGATGATGTTGCCGCCCGCGACATGGATCGCACCGGCGATGCGATAGAACAGCCCGGGATGGTCGGCGGCATAGATCGTCACCAATGTCGCGCCGCGCGTCGCATAGACCTGCGCATCGATGGAGAGCTGCGCGTCGCCCGCGGCGTCGATGAAGCGCGCGTTATGGGCCAGCACGTCGTCCGGCTCGGCGATCCAATAGGCCTCGGGAAAGCGCCGGACGAAGGCGGCGAAGCGCGCATCGTCCCACCCCAGCGTCGCCTGCAGTGTCTCCTGCCGCGTGGCGATCCGCTCGGCGCGGCCGCGCTGCTTGTGGCCCAGACGCAGCACCTCTTCGGCGGCTTCGAACAGATCGGCGAGCAGCTGCCGCTTCCAGCCGTTCCACGTGCCCGGCCCCACCGCGCGAATGTCGACGATGGTCAGCACCAGCAGCAGGCGCAGGCGTTCGGGGCTTTGCACCACCTCGCAGAAATCGAGGATCGTCTTGAAATCGCTCAGGTCGCGCTTGAACGCGGTCGCCGACATCAGCAGGTGCCAGCGCACCAGCCACGCCACCGTCTCCGTCTCGGCGGGTGACAGGCCGAAGCGCGGGCACAGCCGCTCGGCCACCTCCGCGCCCAGGATCGAATGGTCGCCGCCGCGTCCCTTGGCGATGTCGTGCAGCAGCACCGCAACATAGAGGACGCGGCGCGAAATGATGTGCTTGATGATCGCGGAGGACAGCGGATGGTCCTCCTTCAGCTCGCCCTTGTCGATCCGGCTCAGCAGGCCGATCGCGCGGATCGTATGCTCATCCACCGTATAATGGTGGTACATATCGAACTGCATCTGCGCGACGACGCGGCCGAAATCGGGCACGAAACGGCCGAAGACGCCGGCCTCGTTCATCCAGCGCAGCACCAGTTCGGGATCGCGCGGCGACGTCAACACGTCGAGGAAGAAGGCGTTGGCGCGCGCATCGCGGCGGTGCCCGTCGATCAGCTTGGCATCGCGCTTGGCGGCGCGCATCGCCAGCGGGTGAATCTCGACGCCGTGCAGGTCGGCGAGCTGGAAGATCTCGATCAGCCGCACCGGGTCTTCGGCGAAATAGTCGTCGCGGGGCAGTGCGAGGCGTCCGCGATCGAGGACGAAGCCGTGCAGCTTGCCCGGCCGGCGCCGGATCGTCGGCAGGCCGAACCGGCGCCCGCGCGCTGCGAACCGCTCGTCCAGGTGCGCCAGGAACACGCCGGTCAGGTCGCCGACGGTGCGCGCCTGCAGGAAATAATATTGCATGAACCGCTCGACCGCGGGTTTGCCCGGGCGATCCGAGAAGCGCATCCGCGCCGCCACTTCGCGCTGCACGTCGAACGTCAGGCGATCCTCCGCGCGGCGGGTGATACTGTGCAGGTGGCAGCGCACGGCCTGCAGGAAATTGTCGGCGCGGTGGAAGAGCTTATATTCCTCCGGCGTCAGCAGGCCGACGCCGACCAGATCGGCGCCGCGCTGCACGTCGTAGATATATTTGCCGATCCAGAACAGCGCGTGCAGGTCGCGCAGGCCACCCTTACCCTCCTTGACGTTGGGTTCGACGACGTAGCGCGTGTCGCCCATCTTGCGATGGCGGGCGTCGCGTTCGGCGAGCTTGTCGGCGATGAACTCGCGTTCGGTGCCGTGCTGCACCTCCGCCTTGAAGCGCCGCGCCGCCTCATCATACAGCGACTGGTCGCCGATGACGTAGCGCGCCTCCAGCAATGCGGTGCGGATCGTCACATCGGCCTTGGCCTGGCGCACCATCTCGTCGAGCGAGCGGCTGGAATGGCCGATCTTCAGCCCCAGGTCCCACAGCGCGTACAGCATCGATTCGATGACCTGCTCGGCCCAGGGCGTCTGCTTGCCCGGCGTCAGGAAGCCGATATCGACATCCGAATAAGGCGCCATCTCGGCGCGGCCGTAGCCGCCGACCGCGATCAGCGTCATCCGCTCGCCCGCGGTAGGGTTGGCGAGCGGGTGAAGCCGCTGCGTCGCGAGATCGTAGAGCAGGCGCAGCAGCTGGTCGGTCAGATACGCCTGCGCGTTCGATGCCTCCAGCCCGCGTGAGGGATGCGCGGCAAGGCGGCGCTGGATTTCGGTGCGCCCATCGGCGAGCGCGGCCTTCAGCAACTGCGTCGCCTGCGCGCGCAACGGCGCATCGGCGGCATCGATCGCCGCGATCCGATCGGCAAGAGCGCGACGATCGATGATCGCGCGGCGATTGGGGATATGGTCGAAACGGCCCTGCATGGCGGCGGTCATAGCGGAGACAGGGTTAACGCGACATGGGCTTGGTGGGGTGGCCGCGCTCACCTGTCCTGGGCGCCTCGCGCCGGCGACGTCCGCATTTTTCGCTGTCCTACACGACCCGACTATGCCTACCCTCCCATCGCTCTTTGATACCGTGAAGCCGGCTTTTGCGCGTGCCAACGGACGGGAGGGCATTCCGACGATTACGTACCGTCCACTTCGTCCACTTCCGCGGTGCATCGGAGCCTCGGGACGTCGAAGCGAGCCCGCGAATCGGTGAGTGGCGGATGCGCGACGCGGCCACAAATCCCCCGTCACCCCGGACTGGTTCCGGGGTCCACCGGGCCGCGAGGGGATGGCCGGAGGCTCGAACCACCCCCCTCGCCGCAGAGTGGTCCCCGGGACCAGTCCGGGGTGACGCTTGGGGGTTGAAAGGCCTGGGACAAGCCACCAGCGGTACAGTAAAGCGCCGCGCATGATCGCCGCTGTGTCCCGCCGTCCCGCGCTAACCGCCCTCCTGCTTGGCGTCGTCGCCGCCACCGGCTTCGCGCCGTTGCAATTTTGGCCGCTGACGCTCCTCGGCCTCGCCGGCCTCGCAGCGCTGGTGCAGGCTGCGCCCACCGGCCGCCGCGCCGCGTGGATCGGCTGGTCGTGGGGCGTCGGACATTTCACGATCAACAACAATTGGTTCCAGCACGCCTTCGACTTCCAGGACAAGATGCCGCCGGTGCTCGGCTATTTCGCGGCGGTCGGGCTCGCGCTGTATCTGGCGGTCTTTCCTATGCTGGCGTCGCTGGTCGGCTGGCGCTTTCGGGGGCGCGGCGGCGTGGATGCGGCCTTCGCCCTGGTCTTCGCCGCGGCGTGGATCGGCAGCGAATATCTGCGCGCCACGCTGTTCACCGGCTACGCCTGGGACCCGATCGGCGTGATCTGGGTGCCCGTCATCGGCATCGCGCGGCTGTCGGCATGGATCGGCACCTATGCGCTGTCCGGCGTGACCGTGCTGTTCGCGGTAGCGCTGCTGATGGCGGTGCGGCGGCACTGGCGGCTGGCGGCGGGCCTCGCAGTGGTGCTGGCCGTCGCGGCGCTATCCGCGCTGTGGACCCATGCGCCTTCCGCAGCGGCGGATGCGCCGATCCTGCGTGTCGTGCAGCCCAATATCGGCAACGACGTGCGCGGCGAGAATGCGGGCGAATATGCGCTGGCGACGTTGCTGCGCGGTACGCGTCATCCCGCCGGTGCGCCCCGGCTGGTGCTGTGGCCCGAAGGGCTGCTGCGCGACCTGCTGGAAAGCGGCTATCCCTATTGGGTCTATGGCGATCGGCCGTCGTCGTGGACGCGCCGCCGGATCGCCGCCGCGCTGCGCCCGGGCGACATCCTGATGACCAGCGCCGACACCTTGTCCTTCGACGCGCGCGGCGAGGTGTCCGGCGCCGCCAATTCCGTGCTCGCGATCGATGCCGTCGGCCGGATCGTCGGCCGCTACGATAAGGCGCACCTCGTCCCCTATGGCGAATATCTGCCGATGCCATGGCTGCTGCGCCCGCTGGGCCTTGCCCGGCTGGTGCCCGGCGACATGGACTTCACGCCCGGTCCCGGCCCGCGGACGCTCAGCCTGCCCGGCTTCGGCGCGATCGGCGTTCAGGTCTGTTACGAAACGATCTTCTCGGGCGAGTTGATCGAGACGGGCAACCGCCCGCGCCTAATCTTCAACCCATCAAACGACGCATGGTTCGGCAGCTGGGGATCGCCGCAGTTCCTGGCGCAGACCCGCATGCGCGCGATCGAGGAGGGGCTGCCGATCGTCCGTGCGACGCCCACGGGGATCAGCGCCGTCATCGCCGCCGACGGGCGTCTCGTTGCGACGATCCCGCATGAGCGGGCAGGGGTATTGGAGGTGCGGATGCCGCCCGCGTTGCCGCCCACTTTGTTCAGCCGGCTGGGCAATTGGGCGGCGCTGATCGTCGCGCTCGCCTTCCTGGTGGCGGCAATTGCCAACCGCCGTTCAGCGCGGTAAGGACGACATATAAAGGTATCTTTATATCGTTATGAGGCAATGATGCGCGGCAATTACATCTTCACGTCGGAATCGGTTTCGGAAGGTCATCCGGACAAGGTCGCGGACCAGATCAGCGACACGATCGTCGATCTGTTCCTGTCGAAGGACCCGGAAGCGCGCATCGCCTGCGAAACGCTGACCACGACCAATCTCGTCGTGCTGGCCGGCGAAATCCGCTGCAAGGGCGTGTATGAGAACAATGCCTGGGCCGATGGCGCGCTCGCCGAGATCGAGGCGGCGGTCCGCGCGACGGTGAAGCGCATCGGCTACGAACAGTCGGGCTTCCACTGGAACGAGTTCACGTTCGAGAACAACCTGCACGGCCAGTCCGCGGAAATCGCGATGGGCGTCGACGAAGGCTCGAACAAGGACGAGGGCGCGGGCGACCAGGGCATCATGTTCGGGTATGCGACCGACGAGACGCCGGGCCTGATGCCGGCGACGCTCTATTACAGCCACAAAATCCTCGAAACGATGGCGGCCGACCGCCATTCGGGCAAGGCGCCGTTCCTGGAGCCGGACGCCAAGAGCCAAGTCACGCTGCAGTATGAAAACGGCGTGCCGGTCCGCGCGACCGCGCTGGTCGTCTCGACGCAGCACAAGGCGGGCTATTGCCTGCAGGGCCAGAACGCCGATCCGGCCAAGTATGAGGAACTGCGCGCCTATGTCACCGGCGTGCTGACCGACGTGCTGCCTGACGGTTTCGTCACTGACGAGACCAAGGTGTACATCAACCCGACCGGCGCATTCGAAATTGGCGGCCCGGACGGCGACGCAGGCCTCACCGGCCGCAAGATCATCGTCGACACCTATGGTGGTGCAGCCCCGCACGGCGGCGGCGCGTTCAGCGGCAAGGATCCCACCAAGGTCGATCGCTCGGCCGCCTATGTCGCGCGCTATCTCGCCAAAAACGTCGTCGCCGCCGGCCTCGCCAAGCGCTGCACGATCCAGCTGTCGTACGCGATCGGCATCGCCGAGCCGCTGTCGGTCTATGTCGACACCCACGGCACCGGCACGGTCGCCGAGGACAAGCTGGAAGCGGTCCTGCCGCAGCTCGTGCGCCTGACCCCCAAGGGCATCCGCCAGCATTTGAAGCTGAACGCGCCGATCTACGTCAAGTCGGCCGCTTATGGTCACTTCGGCCGCGAGCCGGAAGGCGATCTGTTCACCTGGGAAAAGACCGATCTGGTCGACGCGCTGAAGGCCGCCGTCGCCTGACGATCACGCATCCTACGGTTGCATGATAGCGCCCTTCCCCGTCGTATGATGGGGGAGGGCGTTTCGGTTTGGGGTCCGAGACTCCCTGAGCGTCAGCGGTAGGGGTTGTTGAGCTCGGCGATCCAGCCGGCACGGGGCGTGACGCCGACGCCGCGCGGTTTGCGCGCCTCGTCGAGGTCGATCAGCTCGTTGAAGCTCAGTCCGGCGAGCCGGTCGCTGACCCACCGCACCGTGGCGACCAGATCGGGCATCGAACCCATGTGCAGCATGACCGTCGCGCCGGTGGTGAGGTCGTTGTCATGTTCGATACAGGCGCCATGCCGCGACAGATTGCGGACGCGGCGCTCGCGCGATCGACCATCGGCGGTCATCACGATGGCGCGGACGATGACACTGTTGCGCTTTTCGCGCGCGGGTTCGGGTATCGGTTCCATGGCGTGCGCGGATCGATCTGACAGAGATTAGTCACCGGTTTGTAAACGACCCGATGTGGGGTGGTTGCCCCTAAATTGGGGCTATTTCGGCGCTGTTTCGCGGTCGGGGACTAAGTGGTTGAGCGCGCTATCGATCGCGGCTTCCGCCACCCATCCTACCAAGCCCGCCACGATCGCTTCCGACAGCGGCGAGGGCGACCCAGCGGTGTGCTCCGCATGTTTCGCGGCATGCGTTCGCTGCCGAATCGCCGTACGGACTGCGCTGGCGACGACATGCACGGCGAGCATCCGCGCCCCGCCACGCATCAGGTCGGGCCGGCGGGTGACCAGCCCGGCGGCGATCGTGCCGACCGATGCCGCGACCAACTGGGGCTGCTGCGCGACCTCGCCCAGAAATGCCGGCAGACGTCGCGTGGTGTCGTTTGCCGGTACGATAGCTTGGCTCACCGATTGTCTCCCTGCGGCATTTCGCCGCGAACCTGTGCGTGGGCAAGCAGTGCGAAGATGCCGGCGCCGCCGAACAGATTGCCAAGCACGGCCGGCGCGATCAATCCACCCAGCGTCTGCCACGCCCCGGTCTGACCGGCGAACCATAATAGAAATGCCTCCGCTGACCCGACGATCGAATGGCTGAAGCTGCCGATCGCCAGAACATAGGTGAAGATGCCGATGACCGTCACGCTCTGTTCCCGCGCATTGGGCAGCGCCCAGGCGAGGACGGCGATCAGGAAGCCGGCCGGCACCGCATTGACGAAGGTGCGCCCCGGCGACAGCTCGGTAATCCCCTGTGAGATGGTCAGTGCCGCATCGTGAATCGCCGCATTGCCCATGGCACCGCTGGCGATTGCGAAGGCTGCGATGGCGGTGCCGCACAAGTTGGCGGCGAGTACGATGCCCCACAGGCGCAACGTTCGTGCCAGCGCCCACCGCGACGGCCGCGTGACGAGCGGCAGCATCGCGGTGATCGTGCTTTCGGTGAACAGTTGCATCCGGCCGAGGATGACGACGATGAACCCGACCGGATAGCCGAGCCCCACGACCAATTCACGCCAGGGCATGGCGGGCAAGACCGCATGTAACGCGGCCTCGGCCAGCAGCGATACCGTGATCGCAATGCCCGCCGCCAGCCCGGAAAAGAACAGCGATCGGATCGGGCGGCGCAGTTCCTCCTCACCCTCTTCGCGGACAGTGCGGTGCAGATCCTTGGCGTCCGCCGCCTTCAGATCGTCATCGTCGGAGGTGTCTGAAGGGGCGTCCATCGTGACGTGCAACGGTCGGTGGCGGCGCTTGGCTCCCGCGTGCCCGGGCGATTGGGGCGTTTCCCTCTTCCCCCATCTGTTCTAGGGCGCGGCGCCATGAACGATCCCGCCACCATCCGCCGCCTGTACGGCCGCCGTCAGGGCCATAAATTGCGCGTCGGTCAGGCCGCGCTGGTCGAGGAGACGCTCGACGCGCTCAGCGTTCCCGAGACGGGACCGATCGAAGGCAAGGCGCTGTTCGGCGACGACCGGCCGCTGGAGTTGGAGATCGGTTTCGGCGCGGGCGAGCATCTGGCGGGGCAGGCGACGGTGCGGCCGGAAACGGGCTTCATCGGCTGCGAACCGTTCCTGAACGGCGTGGTCGGCGCACTGGGTCATATCCGCGATGGCGGCCTCACCAACGTGCGGCTGCACATGGGGGATGCCCTCGACGTGGTGGAGCGGCTGCCCGATGCCAGCCTGTCGCGCGTCTATCTGCTCCACCCCGATCCATGGCGTAAGGCGCGCCATGCCAAGCGCCGCATGGTCAACCATGGCCCGCTTGACGCCATCGCTGCCAAGCTGAAGCCGGGCGCCGAATTCCGGCTGGGCACCGACGATCCCACCTATTGCCGCTGGGCGATGATGGTGATGGACCAGCGCCGCGACTTCGAATGGCAGGCGCGCGAGCCGGCCGACTTCCTGGTCCGCCCCAACGACTGGCCCGAAACCCGCTACGAGCGCAAGGCGCGCAGGCAGGGCCACGAGGTGTGGTACTTCCGCTACGTCCGACGGTAGGCGTCAGCGGCGGCGCTTCGTCTTTCCCTTTTGGGGTGGGGCGACCCAGGTCGGCACTGCGACGTAGACCACCGGCGTCACGCGGCCGATCGTCCTGACCGGGTCGACCGCGGGGTCGGCGGGGAACTGGCCGCGCGCGCGGGCGAAGAGAAAGCGGGCGCGGGCGGCGCCCGGCGCGGTCGCGCTGGTGCCGACCCAACGCCAATGCCACGGCTCCCACTTCACATTCTGGCGATTGCCCCCCGGGAAGGACAGCTCGAATCCGAAGCGCGGCGCATTGGCGAGCAGCCAGCGCGCGGCCGGGGTCGCTGCCATACATGCTTCGGCATCGGGACAGCCGTTCGCGGGGGGACCGCGAAATCGAGCGCATAGCCCGTCGCGTGTTCGCTATGCCCGGGGGGCGCCACTGAAATCGCACGCGTGGCATCGGCGTTGACGGCGCTGTCGGGATGTTCGCGGCAGAAGACCGACGCCTGGCGCAGGATCGAACGATGGCAGGACAGGCCACGTAGCGTGCCCATCACCGCGGGATCGCCCTTTGCCGCGGCGAGCAGGCGTTCGAGATCGGGGATGACGTCGCGCCGCAACAGGCAGCCGTGCAGCCCGAAGCCGCGCGGCGCCTCGACCAGATCGTCCGGCGGCGCGTCGCCATAGGCCAGGTGACCATAGACGCGACCGTCGTTCGCCATCGCCGCTGCGGCACCGGCTCAGACCTGCGCACCGGCGGGCGAGGCCAGGGACAGCAAAGCGAGAAGGGCGGGGAGGCGCATCGCGGCTGCCTCTGGCGCGAAGACCGATGGAGTGGCAAGGCGTTTCGCATGCATGGCGACCGCGTATTGTTCATCGACGGCGAGGCCCTGGTCATCGACAAGCCCGCCGGGCTGCCGGTGGACAAGCCCCGTGACGGCTCCCTCAGTCTCGAGAACCATCTCGATTCGTTGAAGTTCGGCTTCCAGCGCTGGCCGCAGGCGGTGCATCGGCTGGACCGTGACACCAGCGGCTGTCTGCTGCTGTCACGCAATCCGAAAGCGCATGCGCGTTTGCAGCAGGCGTTCGAGCGCGGCGAGGTCGAGAAGCGCTATCTCGCCATTCTGGCGGGTGTGCCGGGCGAATCGGCGGGCGAGATCGATCTGGCGCTCGCGAAGGTCAGCACGCGTGAGACGGGCTGGCGCATGGTCGCCGATCCGGCCGGCAAGGCCGCGCATACCGCATGGCGGACGCTCGCGGTGCGGGACGGGCGCGCCTTGGTCGAATTCCGGCCGACGACGGGGCGCACGCACCAGATCCGCGTTCACGCGGCAAGCGGTCTGAGTCTGCCGGTGGTCGGCGACCCGGTCTATGGCGGGGGCGAGACGGGCGGCATGATGCTGCACGCCGCCGCCCTGACCGTGCCGCGCGCCAACAAAGAGCCGGTGCGCGCCGAGGCGCCGCTGCCCGAGCGGTTCGGCGCCTGGCCGGATCTCGCCGAGGTCTGACGGTGCCCCCGTGCCGCTGATCCACGTTACCCGCGCCATCGCGATCGACGAGCGCGAGGTGGAGGAGAGCTTCACCCGCGCGTCGGGTCCCGGCGGCCAGCACGTCAACACCACTGACAGCGCGGTGCTGCTGCGCTTCGACGTGTGGGGATCGCCCAATCTGCCCGATCTGGTGAAGCAGCGGCTGACCGTGCTCGCCGGATCGCGGCTGAGCAAGGATGGCGTGCTGACATTGCGCGGCGACGGATCGCGGTCGCAGGAACTGAATCGGCGCGAGGTGCGCGAACGGCTCGTCGCGCTGATCCAGGAGGCGACGATCGTCCCCAAGAAGCGCCGTCCAACCAAGCCGAGCCGATCGGCCAAGGCGAAGCGCGTCGACGAGAAAAAGGGCCGCAGCACGGTGAAGGCAAACCGCGGTCGCGTGCGGCTGGATTGATGCGCGGCGCTTGCCTACATCGCGGGCCATGTACCAGTTCGATATCACCGCCGGCTCGAAGGCCGATCTGTACCGCGACCTGTTGGGGGCGCTCGACGCGCTGACCGCCGACGAACCCGACGCCATCGCCAACATGGCCAATGCCGCCGCGCTGGTGTGGCAGTATCTGCCGGACCTTAACTGGGCAGGCTTCTATCGCATGGTCGGGGGCGAGCTGGTGCTGGGGCCGTTCCAAGGCAAGGCGGCGTGCATCCGGATCCCGTTGGGCAAGGGCGTGTGCGGCACCGCTGCGGCGACGCGCGAGACGCAGCTGGTCGAGGACGTTCATGCCTTTCCCGGCCATATCGCCTGCGACGCGGCAAGCCGGTCCGAACTGGTCGTGCCGATCGTCCATGACGGGCGACTGATCGGCGTACTCGACCTCGACAGCCCCGAGCCCGCCCGCTTCGATGCGGAGGACGCGGCAGGGTGCGAGGCGCTGTGCGCGCGGCTGGCCGCGCGGATCGCCTGAACCGAATCGGGACAGGCCACCCCACAGCGCAGGGAACCCGCGCTCTGGCGACTCCGTTTGGCGCGTGATACGCCGCAAGGTGAATAACGTGTTAATATCCGGGGCGAAGGCATGCGCCTCGGCAACAGGGAGACGACGATGCGCAGCGTGCTGATCGCGACCGCAACTCTGGCGCTGACCGCTACCGGTGCGGGCGCGCAGGAGCGCGTGGTGATGCAGGGACCGGGGGCGAACTTCCCGGCACCGCGCGCCGGCATGGCACCGGCTCCGGCGATCCAGGGGCGCGGCGCGTGGCAGCCGGCGCCGTGGCAGCGCGGCGGCTACCCGGGGCAGCCCGGACCGGCGCCCGTCGTGCGCCCCGTCCCGCCGCAGCCACAGCCGCAGTGGAACGGCCCGGCGGGGCAACCGCCGCGGGTGCAACTTGGCCGGTCGCGCTGGGGCAGCAAGGTGGATGGCCGCTGGTGGGGCGGGGCGAACGCGCCCGGCGGCTGGCGGGCTTACCGCCGGCCGTATCGGGGCTATGCGCTGCCCAGCTATTGGGTGTCGCCGCGCTTCTACATCACCGACTGGCAGACCTATGGTCTGACGCAGCCGACGGCGGGCTATAATTGGGTCCGCTATTATGACGATGCAGTGCTCGTCGACGGGCGCGGCGCGGTCTACGACACGCGGCCCGGCATCAATTGGGATGCCTATGACAGCGATTATTACGCCAGCGACGACCGTGTCTATGCGGATAGCGGCTACGATCCCCGTGGCTATGGGCACCGCGACAATGGCGTCGGTGGCGCCGTGGCGGGCGCGGTTGTCGGTGGTGTCGCAGGCAACCTGATCGCCGGGCGCGGCAATCGGCTGGGGGGCACGCTGATCGGCGTGGGCGTTGGGGCCGCAGCGGGCTATGCGATCGACAAGGCGGAGGACCGTGGCCGCCGCCATCGCCGCGACGATCCGGGCTATGCGATCCCGGTCGCGCCGGATTATCCGCCGCCCCCACCGCCGCAGGCCTATGCGCCGCCGCCACCTCCGCCGCCCGCTTATGCCCCGCCCCCGCCCCCGCCGGTCGGTTATGTCGACAACGGTCGCGCATGGCGCTCGGCCGACGGGGTCACCACGGTGACGACCAGCGCGGGTGGCTCGGGCTATTACCAGGGCGGCTATTATTACCCCGGCGCGACGACCACGACGGTCGTGGTGCAGACCGCGCCCGTGGTCACCACGACCACGACGACGGAGACCTATGAGGACGCGGTGACCTATACCCGCCGCGCCAAGGCCGTGCGGCGTCCGATCGCGGCGCATACGAAGACCAAGCGCGTCTGGCGCCCGGCGCCGACCTGCGCCTGCCAATAAGCGAAGCACGGCGCGATGCGGCGATCCGCGTCGCGCCGGCTTTCTCCTGAGGCGTTATCCGATCCCCAAATCCGCCGGTCCGAATGCGGCGGGCAGCAGTTCCGACAAACGGTAGGTCGCGATCGCGTCACCCTCGGCAGCGCCGCAGTGAACCAGCAGGTCGCGACCGCCCAATTGTGCTGCTTCGTTGAGGACCTGGCGGCAGCGGCCGCACGGGCTGACGGGGGCGGTGCCCGTCGCGCGGCCCTCGGCGTCCATCGCGCCGCCGATCACGCCCACCGCGACGACCTCGCGCAGCCGCCCGGCCGCGCTGGCCGTGGCGATCGCTACCGTCTCCGCGCAGAGCGACAGGCCGTAGCTCGCATTTTCGACATTTGCGCCGGTGACGAGGCTGCCGTCGGTCATCAGCAGCGCCGCGCCCACCGCAAAGCGCGAATAGGGTGCATGGGCGCGTGTCGCCGCTTCGCGTGCAGCGGCGATCAGATCGGCGGGGGTGGTTTCGGTCATGGCGCGACTACGTCCCAATTCACGGGGCCTTCGATGCCGTCGATGCGACGCACATCGCTTGCCCGCCACATCTGCCACGGGCGGGCCGGATAGGTGGGGGCGAAGAAGGTGCGCATCGCCCAGATGGGGCGCTCGATCGCGGCGGCGAGTTGGTAGGTCGATTCGACGGGTTTGCTGACCCGCAGCATTACCGGCTTGGCGGTATGCGTCTCGACCATATGAATGAACGTCTTCAGGTCGGCGATCAACGCGTCGCGATCCGGCCGGGCGGTGCAATCGCCGCGGAAGCTGACGTCGACGGCCATCGGCAACGCGTCGGCGGTGCGGGGCACGAAGGCGTTGACCGCGTTCGCCTGATCCTTCGCTGGCTGGCAGAGCGAATACAGATGGATCGCGCCACGGCGCAGCCCGGCATCGGGCAGCGCCGCCCAATTCCCCTCGAACCCCGGATCGCGGCGATCGGCGCCGGAGGTGGCGACCAGATAGGCGAAGTCGGCGCCGCGCGCACGCACCGTGCCCCATTCGATCGGTCCGGGGCGCTCGTCCAGATCGATGCCCTGCAACGGATATTGGCTCACCTTGGGATGCCAGGCCGTCGCATAGCTCCACCCACCGATACCGATCGCACCGGCAACGACCATCGCGCCCACCGCTTTCAACATGCCGTACGCCATCAGCCGCGCAGGTGCAGGACGGAGATCAATGTGAACAGGCGGCGTGCGGTATCGAAATCGACGTCGATCTTTCCCTCCAGCCGTTCGCGCAGCAACGTGGCGGCATCGTTGTGGATGGCGCGGCGGGCCATGTCGACCGTCTCGATCTGCTGCGGTGTCGATGCACGGATCGCTTGGTAATAGCTGTCGCAGATCGCGAAATAGTCCTTGATCGCGCGCCGGAATCGCCCGAGCGCCAGCACCAGCGTCTCCAGATGGGTATCGTCGGCGCGATGGATGTGGATGCCGAGGCGCCCCTCCGCCGATTCGATTTTGATTTTGTAGGGGCCGGCATAGCCGTCCGCGTGCTGGCGCTGGGGGGCGAAATGATTGCCCTCCAACAGGTCGAAGATCGCGATCCGCCGCTCCTGCTCGACATCGGCCGAGCGCCAGCCGATGCTGTGCTCGTCCAGGGTGATGTCGATGATCCGCGGGTCGGCCATACGGTCCGATAGTCGGGTTGAGGCGATCCGACAAATCGTGTCGTCGCGCGAAATTTCGGGTAAGAGCGTCTCCCATGGCGACTCTAGCATTTCCCACCCCGGCGGCCCCCGCCGAACCCCTGCAGCTGCCCCGCAACGTCGAAGCCGAAGCCGCGATGCTGGGCGCGATGATGATCGACAACCGGCTTGCCGACGACCTGATCGACCGGCTGGAACCCGCGCATTTCTACGAACCCGTCCACGGCCGCATCTTCGCCGCGATCAAGACCTTGCGCGTCAACGACATGCTGGCGACCCCCGTCACGCTCAGACCCATGTTCGAAGCCGACGAGGGGATGAAGGAGCTGGGCGGCCCGTCCTATCTCGCCAGCCTGACCGGATCGGGCGCCGGCCTGATCGGCGCGCGCCAGTTCGCGACGCAGATCTACGACCTCGCGATGCTGCGTGCGCTGGTGCAGGTTGGCCGGACGCTGGTCGAACGTGCGATGGATACGTCCGAGGAGGTCAATCCGCGCGCGCAGATCGAGCTGGCCGAGGAGGAATTGTACAAGGTCGCGGGCGATGGCGGCGCGGAGAATGCCACCAAGACTTTCGCGCAGGCGACGACGATGGCGGTCAAGATGGCCGAGCGTGCGCTGAACAGCGGCGGCAACCTGTCGGGCGTCACCACGGGCCTCGATTCGGTCAACGCCAAGATCGGCGGCATGCACCATTCCGACCTTATGATCCTCGCCGGCCGTCCGGGCATGGGCAAGACCTCGCTCGCCACAAACATCGCCTTCAACGCGGCGCGGCGCTGGATGCGCGACATGGAGGATGGCATCCCGCCGAGCGAATCGGTCGGCGCGAAGGTCGTGTTCTTCAGCCTGGAAATGAGCGCCGACCAGCTGGCGACGCGTATCCTGGCCGAACAGTCGCAGATCAGTTCCGAATCGCTTCGCATGGGCAAGATCAGCAAGGCCGAGTTCGGCCAGCTCGCCGCCGCCGCGGCCGAGCTCGAAAAGCTGCCGCTGTTCATCGACGATACCGGCGGCCTGTCGATCAGTGCGCTGCACACGCGCGTGCGCCGCCTGCAACGCCGCCACAACAACCAGATCGGCCTGGTCGTGGTCGACTACCTCCAGCTGCTGACCAGCGGCGGCAAGGGCGGCAAGGAAAACCGCGTGCAGGAAATCTCCGAAATTTCGCGTGGGCTCAAGACGCTAGCCAAGGACATGAACGTGCCGGTGCTGGCACTGTCGCAGCTGAGCCGCGCGGTCGAAAGCCGCGAGGACAAGCGGCCGATGCTGTCCGATCTTCGCGAATCGGGGTCGATCGAGCAGGACGCCGACATGGTGTGGTTCGTGTTTCGCGAGGATTATTACACCGCGCAGCGCGAACCTAAGCGCCCGATGGAGGGTGACGAGGCCAAGGTGTTCGAAGATCATGCGAAATGGGCGAGCGACATGGAGCGCGTCTATGGCCTGGCCGAGATGATCGTCGCCAAGCAGCGTCACGGTGCGACCGGCAAGGTGGTGCTGAAGTTCGATCCGACGATCACGAAGTTCAGCGATTACGCGGGGTATTGAGGCAAGCTCCCCATTCCTCCGTCACCCCGGACTTGGTCCGGGGTCCACTCTGCGGCGAGGGGGGCGGCCGGAACCTCCTGCCATTCCCTTGCGGCCCGGTGGACCCCGGACCAAGTCCGGGGTGACGGGAGGGGTGGGGCGGGCGGTTCGCCGCCCCCGTCGGCAAAATAAACCATGCCCAAGCCATGGCCACGCGCATCGCGTTCAGCCTAGAGCGAGGTAGCCGGTGCGACAGCGCCGGTGACGCATACCCCGTAGGGACACGACATGAGACGAACGATCGCGGCGGCTGCCATGGCGGCCACCATCCTGTCTGCACTGCCCGCGACGGCGCAGGTGGCGCCCCCGACCGTACAGCCCACGATCCAGCAGGTGCCGGTGCCCGCCAGTGCCGCGGCGCCGGTGGTGCTGCCGCAGATCAGCGAAGCGCAGGCGACGCAGCTGGCGGCGTTGCTACCCGCCGACACGATCGCGCAGGGGCTGAGCCTGAACCCGCGTCCCGAGGACCCGGCGGCGCGCGAGCAGCTGGTACGCGACGCGCTAGACCATGCGCGCGCAGTGCATTCGGGGCGGCTCGCCGAAGAGGATTTCCAGCGCGACTGGGGCCTGCGGCCGCCGGCTTATGACCCGCTGCCGGGCTTCGCCGAAGCCGTGCGGACCGACCGGATCGCGGCGTGGATCGCCTCGCTGCCACCACCGTATGCCGGCTATGACGGGCTGAAGGCGGGCCTGGTCCGCTATCGCGCCATCGCCGCGGCGGGCGGCTGGCCGACGCTGGCGGCGGGTCCGGACCTGACTCTGGGATCGAGCGGTGCGCGCGTGATTGCGCTGCGCCAGCGCCTGGCGGTCGAGGACAAGGACGTCGCGACCAGCGGCACCACCTTCGACGCTGCGTTGCTGGAGGCGGTGCGCCGGGCGCAGCGCCGCTATGGCCTCAATCCCACCGGCACCGTCGCCGGGCAGACGCTGGCGGCGCTCAACGTGCCGGCGATCGCGCGCGTACGCCAGATCATGGCGAATATGGAACGCTGGCGCTGGTTGCCGCAGGAGCTGCCCAAGGATCGCGTGCAGGTGAATATCGCCGCCGCGGTGATGACTGTGTTTGACGGCGATGCACCCGTGCTGTCGATGCGCGCGGTGACGGGGCGGCCGGGCGACGAGACGCCGATGCTGTCGTCGATGATCCACAGCGTGGTTATCAATCCGCCGTGGAATGTGCCGACGTCGATCGCGACCAAGGAGCTGTGGCCGAAGGAAAAGAAGAGCCCCGGCTATCTGAAGCGCAACGGCTTCAAGGTGATCGACGGCACCAGGCTGCAACAGCAGGCGGGCGACCAGAGCGCGCTCGGCCGCTTCAAGTTCGACTTCGACAACAATTTCTCGGTCTATCTGCACGACACGCCGTCGCGGGCGAAGTTCGCGAGCTTCAGCCGGCTCGCGAGCCATGGCTGCGTGCGGCTGGAAAAGCCGGAGCAGCTCGCCGACCTGTTGCTGAAGGGCGATCCGACCTGGACGCCCGAGGCGATCGCCGCGCAGGTGCAGAAGGGCGAGACGGTCCGCGCGCGGCTGCCCAAGCCGGTAGCCGTGTACCTGCTCTATTGGACTGCCTTTGCCAGCGGTAACGGGCAGATGAACTTCCGGGACGATCCCTATGGTTGGGACGCGGCACTCGCCGCGAAGATCGAGGCGCGCTCCGCGCGCGCCGTTCTGGCCAGCCGCTGACGAGGAAGGACGCAGATGACACGACGTACGATTCGGATGACGACGCTGTTGGCGGCGGCGGGGCTGCTGGCGCTGGCCGCCTGCTCGCGCCCCGAGCCGGAACAGCCGGCTGGCGAAGACAATGTGGTCGAGACCATGCCGACCGCGGATGCGACGCCCGAGGCGCTGCCCTCCGCCGAGCCGGTGGCCACGCCGACGCCGATCGCCAATGTCGCGGACGTGCCGCCCGAAAAGCCGGTCGCGCCCGATGCGCAGATGATCGAGGATGCCGACGCGACGGGCATGACCGCGCGCGTCTCGCGCGATGATGCGCCGGCCGCCGCGGGCAACGACGCGGCGCCGCAATAAGCGACGGTCGCGCCATGACGCGGATGCCGAACCGGCGCGCGCTTCATCGCTGGGGCGTGGCGCTGGCCCTGACGGGACTCGTCGGCGGGAGCGTGCCGGCGCTGGCGGCGCCGCGTCCGGTGTCCGAGATCGTGATGGACGCGCGCGACGGTAGCATCCTGTATGCGGAAAATGCCGGCATCGTCCGGCGGCCGGCATCGCTGACCAAGATGATGACGCTATTGCTGACGTTCGATGCGATCGACGACGGCAAGCTCGATCCCAGCGGGTCGATCCGCATCTCGCGCTATGCCGCGAGCCAGCGACCCTCGCGCGTCGGGTTCAAGCCGGGCGCGCGCATCGGGGTGGAGGACGCGATTCGCGCGGTCGCGGTGCTCTCCGCCAACGATGTCGCGGTAGCGCTGGCAGAGGCGGTGGGCGGCACTGAGGATCGGTTCGCCCGGATGATGACCGAACGCGCCCGGGCGCTGGGCATGACGGACACGTCCTTCACCAACGCGACCGGCCTGCCCGGCGCGAACCTCAGCACGGCCGAGGATATGGCGAAACTGTCGCTGGCGCTGCTGCGCGAACATCCCAAACGCTATGCGGTGTTTTCGACGCGCTCGTTCAGTTGGGCCGGGCGGCGCGTGCAGAATCACAACCATCTGCTCGGCGCGTTCGAAGGCGCGGACGGGATCAAGACGGGCTATACCGCCGAGGCCGGATTTGCGCTGGCCGCATCGGCGAAGCGCGCCGGCCGTCGACTGATTGCGGTGGTGATCGGCGAACGATCGATCCAGGCGCGCGACCGGCGGGTCGAAAGGCTGCTCGACCAGGGGTTTGCGGAGCTCGCCGACGCGCGCAAGGGCGGCGCGAAGGGCTGATCGCCGGCCGCCCGGTCAGCGCCGGACGGCACGCCCCCCGAAGGTCGGCACGCTCTCGCTGCCGTCCGCCGCCAGCGCGGAGACGGCGAAGAAGGTGTCGTCGACCGGCACCTGCGCGATCGTCGTCTGATCCCCCTGCACGTCGCGCGCGGTGCTCCAATCCTGCGTGTCGTTCGCGCGCCAGCGGACACGATAGCCCGCGGCGCCCGGCACCGGCGTCCAGCTGACCTTCGTGTCGCGCGACAGGTCGCCCGACAGCGTCACGGCGGCCGGCGCAGCGGGAGCGGCGGCGAGGCGGGCGATCGTCGCGGCGTTGATCGCGGTCACCTTGGCCAGATAGGCGAAGTCCATGCGGTCGATCGTATCGCCATAGGTCACGCCCGCTTCGGTGCGCAGGTCCTGATGCTGCGCGTCCCAATTCTCCGCGCTGACCGAGAAGCGGACCGCGGGATAGCCGCGCTTCAGGAACGGTTCGTGGTCGCCACCGCGGCCGAAGCGATCGGGACGGCGGTCGATCACCACGTCGAGGCCGCCGGGGATGCGGCGGGCGATGCCGTCGATCACCTTGGCAAGCGCGCGGCTGGGGCCGTCATCCTCGCCGCCATCGCCGCGGCGGCGCATCTGGCCGGGCAGGTCCTCGGCGGCGCGAATGCCTTCGGAAAAGACGCGGACGCGGCCGGCGTCCTTCACGCCGCCCTGGCCGATCGAATTGCCGACGATATCGTTGTTGAGCATCGCGCTGACCTGCCACCCGCGCTGCTGCGCGGTATCGGCGAGCAGTTCGGCGCCCCACAGCCCCTGTTCCTCGGCCGAGAAGGCGACGTAGATGATCGTCGCGTCGAACTGCCGCTTCGACAGCAGGCGCGCGGTCTCCAGCACCAGCGCCACGCCCGAGGCATCGTCATTGGCGCCGGGGGCGTCGTGCGTCGCGTCCATCACGTCGGTGACGCGGCTGTCGATATGGCCGCCGACGATGATGACGCGATTGGGATCGCGGCCGGGCTGGATGCCCAGCACATCCTCGACCACGACGCCATTGGGTGCGCGCGGACCGGTGAAGCGGCGGCTGATCCGTTCGACCCGGATGCAGCCGCCGCACGTCTTGCCGATCGCGGTGAGCTGCGCCGCCATCCAGTTGCGCGCGGCGCCGATGCCGCGCTTGGGGTCGGTGGTGGATGACAGCGTGTGGCGTGTGCCGAAGCCGACCAGCGCGGTCACGTCGCCGCGCAGGCGGGTGGCGCTGGGCATCGGCGGTGCGGGGGGCGGTGCGGGGGGCGTGGCGGCCGCAGCGGCGGCGGCGAGAAGCGGCGCGAGGATCATGTCCGATGGTGTGGACCGCCGCGCGGGTCGGCTCAAGAGGGAAGGCGCGGATTTATCCGGCACACCAGCGGCTTGGCCGGTGCGCCGTCCGAGTCGTCAGTGGTGCAGGTGCGAGGGGACGTCGCCGCGCTGGCTGATCATGTCGATCACGCCGCTGAGGTGCGCGGCGGCGATGCCTTCGCCCAGTTCGTCGAGCGTCTGCAGCGCCTGGGTCAAGAGCGCCAGCGTGTCGATGTATCGCGCCACAGGTATCATGCTGGTCTCCAAGATGTCCTATTTTATGCTATTCAAAAGCAAATTTCCATTGTTTTTTCATTGGGTTCAGCTGAGGCGATCGATGGCCTCACGGGTCAGCGAGCCGGGGATGATCATGACCGGGACGGGCAGGGCGCCCGCGTCGGTCCCGGTGAAATGCGCGACGAGCTTGCCCGGTGCGCCGCCGGCCGCCGCGCCCAGCACCAGCGCGGCGATATCGGGATTGGCGGCGATGATCTCGCGGATGATCCGGGGGCCGTCGCCCTGGCGGACGGTGATCGCCGGCTTCAGGCCGGATTCGGCGACCAGCGTGCCCGCGGCCGCGGCGACCAGTCCCTCCGCATGTTGCAACGCCTCTTCCTCGATCGTCGCCTGCACGCCGCCGAAGGCAATGAACTCCTGCGGCGGGATCAGTGTCAGAATTTCGACGCCGCCGCCCGTCTTCACCGCGCGGCGCGCGGCAAAGCGCAGCGCGATCTCCGCCTCCGGGCTATCGTCGATCACGACCAGGTAGATCCGCATGGCTGCTCCCCTTTTCCGTTACGTGCCGCGTGGATGAAGCGCGTGCAAGGGTTGACCCCCCGGCTTTGCGGCGCGAAGGAGCAATCCGCTCCCCAGGCAAGAGGACCTGCATGTCGATCGAGATCAAGATGCCCGCGCTGTCGCCGACGATGGAGGAGGGTACGCTGGCCAAATGGCTCGTCAAGGAAGGCGACACCGTCAAGAGCGGTGACATCATGGCCGAGATCGAGACCGACAAGGCGACGATGGAGTTCGAGGCGGTCGACGAAGGCACGATCGCCAAAATCCTGATCGCCGAAGGCACCGACGGCGTGAAGGTCGGCGCGGTGATCGCGATCCTGGCCGAAGAAGGCGAGGACGCCGCCTCCGTATCCGCCCCGACGAAGAGCGAGACGCCGCAGCCCGCCGCGAAGGAATCGGAGGCCAAGCCCAACCCCGCCGATCCCAACAAGACCGGCAGCGAGGCGAAGCCCGTCGAACGCACCGTCACGCAGGCCGAGGATCATGGCCGTCCTGCCGATGCCGGCGCATCCGATAAGGGTGGCCGCGTCAAGGCGAGCCCGCTCGCGCGCCGTATCGCCGCGGACAAGGGCATTGACCTGTCCGGCCTGAGCGGTTCCGGGCCGAACGGCCGCATCGTCAAGGCGGACGTCGAGGGCGCCAAGCCCGGCGCCGCGCCGGCCGCCGCAAAGGCCGACGCCGCCCCCACCGCCGCTGCTCCGGCGTCGGCCGCCGCGCCCAAGCCCGCCACCGTGCCGGATATCCCGCACGAGGCGACCAAGCTCAGCAACATGCGCAAGACGATCGCGCGCCGCCTGACCGAATCGAAGCAGACGGTGCCGCACATCTACCTGACGGTGGATATTCAGCTCGATGCGCTGCTGAAGCTGCGCGGCGAGCTGAACGCCAGCCTCGAAAGCCGCGGCGTCAAGCTGTCGGTCAACGACATGCTGGTGAAGGCGCTGGCCCAGGCGCTGATCGCGGTGCCCAAGTGCAACGTCATGTTCACGCCCGACCAGCTGATCAGCTTCAAGCGCGCCGACATCTCGGTCGCGGTGTCGACCCCGTCGGGCCTGATCACGCCGATCGTCGTCGGCGCGGACACCAAGAGCCTGTCGGCGATCTCCACGGAAGTGAAGGACCTCGCCGCGCGCGCCAAGGACAACAAGCTGAAGCCCGAGGAATTCCAGGGCGGCACCGCGTCGATCAGCAACATGGGCATGTTCGGCATCAAGCAGTTCGAAGCGGTCATCAACCCGCCGCAGGGCATGATCATGGCGATCGGCGCGGGCGAGAAGCGTCCGTATATCGTCAACGGCGAACTGGCGGTCGCGACCGTCATGTCGGCGACCGGCAGCTTCGATCACCGTGCGATCGACGGGGCCGATGGCGCCGAGCTGATGAAGGTGTTCAAGGAACTGGTCGAGCGTCCGCTCGGCATGCTCGCCTGACCGGGAAACGCCTGCGATGACGCGTCTGGTTTTCCTGTCCCGCCTGCCGATCTCGCGCGCGGCGATGGAGGTGATCTCCATCGCAGCGGGCCTGATCGCGGCCGTGGCGATGACCTGGGCCGCCGCCTGGTCCTATCCGCTGGGCCGTGATGTGATCTGGTGGTGCGGCGCCGCCGCGATGGTGGCGACGGTGCTGATGGGCATCGGCCCGCTGCGCCGTGCCCGCGCTGCCGATCGGGTAAGCGCATGAACGGCCTGCCGGACGGATCGCCGACGATCCGCGTCACCGCCATGCCTGCCGACGCCAATCCCTATGGCGACATCTTCGGTGGCTGGCTGATGGGACAGATGGACTTGGCCGCCGGCTCGGTCGCCTCGCGCCATGCCGGCGGCCGGGCGGTGACGATTGCCTGCGACGCGATGAAGTTTCACGCGCCGGTGCTCGTCGGCGATGAGGTGTCGGTCTATGCCCGCCTCGTCGCGGTCGGCAACACGTCGATGACGATCGAGGTCGAAGCCTGGCGCCGCGCCCGCCACGCCAACGACGCGTGCAAGGTGACGCAAGCCCGCTTCGTCTTCGTCGCTACGGACACCAACCGCCAGCCCCGGCGCGTCGCGCCGTTGCCGGCGTGATATTCTGATCTCTTCTCTCCCCAAACTCCTTTCCCCAGGGAACGACCATGGCTGACACCTACGATCTCATCGTCCTCGGCTCCGGCCCCGGCGGCTATGTCTCGGCGATCCGCGCGAGCCAGCTGGGCATGAAGGTCGCGATCGTCGAGCGTGAACGCCTCGGCGGCATCTGCCTCAACTGGGGCTGCATCCCGACCAAGGCGCTGCTGCGCACGTCGGAGGTCTATCATTATATGACCCATGCCGACGCCTATGGGCTGAAGGCGGACAATGTCGGTTTCGACCTCGCAAAGATCGTCGATCGCAGCCGCAAGGTGGCGGGGCAGCTCAATGCCGGCGTCAAAGGCCTGATGAAGAAGAACAAGGTCACGGTGGTCGAGGGCTTCGGCACGCTGACCGGCAAGGGCAAGCTGAGCGTCAAACAGGGCGACAAGACCGTCGAGCTGGAAGCCAAGCACATCATGGTCGCCACCGGCGCCCGTGCGCGCGACCTGCCGTTCGCCAAGGCCGACGGCAAGCGCATCTGGACCTATCGCCACGCGATGGTGCCCGAAGTGATGCCGACCAAGCTGCTGGTCATCGGATCGGGCGCGATCGGCGTCGAGTTCGCCAGCTTCTACAACGACATGGGCGCCGACGTGACGATCGTCGAGATGCTCGACCGTATCCTGCCGGTCGAGGATGCCGAAGTCAGCGAATTCATGACCAAGGCGCTGACCAAGCAGGGGATCAAGATCCTCACCAAGTCGGGCCTCGAAAAGCTGGAGCCGGGCGCCAACGGCGTCACCGCCGCGATCAAGGACGCGGACGGCAAGGTCACCAGCACGGAATTCAGCCATGCGATCGTCGCGATCGGCATCGTGCCGAACACCGAGAATATCGGGCTGGAGGCGCTGGGCGTCGAGACGGAGCGCGGTCACATCAAGGTCGACGGTTACGGCCGCACCAACGTCGAGGGCATCTACGCGATCGGCGACGTCACCGGTGCGCCCTGGCTGGCACACAAGGCGAGCCACGAAGGCATCGTCTGCGTCGAGAAGATCGCCGGCGGCTCGCCGCATCCGTTCGAGACGTGGAACATCCCGGGCTGCACCTACAGCCGCCCGCAGGTCGCCAGCGTCGGTCTGACCGAGGCGAAGGCCAAGGATGCGGGCCATGACGTGAAGGTCGGCAAGTTCCCCTTCATCGGCAACGGCAAGGCGATCGCGCTGGGCGAGGCGGAAGGCTTCATCAAGACGGTGTTCGACGCCAAGACCGGCGAGCTGCTGGGTGCGCACATGGTGGGCGCGGAAGTGACCGAGCTGATCCAGGGCTATGTCATCGCGCGCCAGCTGGAAACGACCGAGCACGAGCTGATGGAAACGGTGTTCGCGCACCCGACGCTGAGCGAAATGATGCACGAAAGCACGCTCAGCGCCTACGGCCGCGCGCTGCACTTCTAGGGCGGTAAGACCCCGAGATTTCCCGTCATTGCGAGCGCAGGCGAAGCAGTCCGGAGCCGTACCACGACGCCCTGGATTGCTTCGCGTGCGCTCGCAATGACGACGTCCGTCGATTAATCGCGCTCTGATGGACACGAGGCAATGATCAGGGCGTCCAACGCGCATACCGACCGCGTCACCGCCGCGCGCGTCGCGCTTGCGGTCGCGATCCTGTTCGGCGGCAGCCTCGCGTTGTTCTGGCCGGGCTACGTCTCGTACGACAGCCTCGCCCAATATCGGCAGGCGCTCAGCGGCCGGTATGACGACTGGCACCCGCCGGCGATGGCGCATCTATGGGCACTGTTCGGCGCCCATGGCCCCGCACCAATGCTGGTGCTTCAGATGCTGTGCTATTGGGGTGGCTTCGGCGCACTGGCGGTGACGCTGACCGCGCAGGGGCGGCGGCTGGCGGCGCTCGCGATCCTGGGGTTGGCGTGCTGGCCGGCGCTGCTCGGCTGGCAGGCGGTGGTGCTGAAGGATCTGCAGATGCTCGCGGCGCTGCTGGCGGCGACCGGGCTGGTCGCGACGTGGCGGCTGCGCGGGGTGCGCGTGCCCGCGGCGGCATGGGCGGCGGCGGGGTGTCTGGCGGGCTATGCGATGCTGGTCCGCGCCAATGCGGTATTCGCCGTCGTGCCGCTGGCGGCGATGGTGGCGATCCCGCCGCGCAGGACGGTCTGGCGGCTGGCGGCGATCGCGGTGGCCGTGCCGCTGGTGCTGGCGGCGGCGGGGCCGATCAATCATCGGTTGCTCGACGCGGGCGCGAGCGGGGTGGAGCGGACGCAGGCGATGTACGACCTGTCCGGGATTGCGGTCGCGACCGACGACACGGACACCGGTCTGACGCGGCCCGAGATCGCGACGCTGCGGGCCAGGGCCTGCGTGCGCCCGTTCTTCTGGGACCCGCTGGGCGACGGCGGGCGGTGCGGGGCGGAGACGGCCAAGCTGCGCGCAAAGTCGGTCGGGGCGCTTTACGGCACGCTGGCGCGGGTCGTGCTGCATCATCCGCTCGCCTATGCCGCGCATCGGCTGGCCCATCTGAATGCGACCGATCGCTGGCTGGTGCCGCTGCATTGGTATGGCGCGGCACCGCCCGTGGCGAACGAGCCCAACCCCTATGATTTCCGCGCGCCGGGCAAGGCGGCGGGGCGGTGGCAGCAGTTGGCCGGCGTGCTCGTCGAAGCGCCATTCGGCTGGCCGGTGCTCTGGGCGGTGCTCGCCGTCATCGGGCTGGCCGCGACATGGCGGGCGGAGGAGGCGGCGGGCGGCCTCGCGGCGGCCCTGTTCGCCTCGGCGGTCGGGCAGGAGGCGAGCTTTGCCGTGATCAGCATCGCATCGGACCTGCGCTATCATCTATGGGCGATGACCGCGACGGCGATCGGCTGGGTGGTGCTGGGCCGCATGCCACGGGGCCGCTGGGCATGGGGCGCGGTGATCGTCGTGCTCGTCGGCGGGATCGCGGCGCGCCTCTGGCTGCCGCAGGCGGCGCAGACCTATAGCGGGATGCTCGGCTGACCGCGTGCAACTGGGGCAGCGGGCGATCGTTGGCGGCGCGCAAGGAGAACGATGCGATGGCCGAGGATCACGAACAGATTTACAAGGATTTCAAGGACGTGGTGAACATGGCGCCGGCCGAACTCGAACACTTCCTCGACACCGACGAGAGTAAGCGCGTCGGCTGGAAGGGCGAGGACGGCGAGGGGTCGGGCGAGAGCGTTGGCCACAAATCGGGCAAGCGGATCGTGGCGATCAAGCGCAAGGCCAAGGCGGACCTGACCGACGACGATTATGCCCATATGAAGAAGGTGGTCGCCTATGTCCGCCGCCATCTGGCGCAGGGCGGACCCGACAAGGACAAGGCGCACAGCGACTGGCGCTATTCGCTGATGAACTGGGGGCACGACCCCGAGAAATAGGGTCAGGCGGCGGCCGAGGCGTTCCAGCTGCGCGCGACGAGTGCGCGGGCGTCTTCGACGCTGAGCGGCCGGCTGAAGAAGAAGCCCTGCACCTTGGTGCAGCCCAGCTCTTGGACGAGACGGTGCTCCTCTTCGGTCTCGACGCCTTCCGCCGTGGTCGCCATGCCCAGGCTCTGGGCGAGGGCGACGACGGCGCGGATGATCGCCACCGCTTCCTTCACGCCACTCGACGCGCCCTGCACGAAGCTGCGGTCGATCTTGATCGACGAGAAGCGCGTGCGCGACAGATAGCCGAGGCTCGAATAGCCGGTGCCGAAATCGTCCAGGCTCAGGCGGATACCTAGCGACAGCAGCTGTTCCAGAACCTTCGTCGTGCCGAGCCCTTCGTGCAGGAACACGCTTTCGGTGACCTCCAGCTCCAGCCGTTCGGGGGGCAGGCGCGAATTGGCGAGCGCGGACGCGACGACCGAGACGAACTGCGGGTTCTGCAGCTGGTCCGGCGACACGTTGACCGCGATGCGGACGGTGGATGGCCATTGCGCGGCTTCGGCGCAGGCGGTCCGCACGACCCATTCGCCGATCGGCCCGATCAGGCGCGATTCCTCGGCCAGGGGCACGAATTTCTCGGGCGAGATCAGCCCCAGCTCGGGGTGGCGCCAGCGCAGCAGCGCCTCGAAGCCGGTCAGTCGCCCGTTCCCGGCATCGACCACGGGCTGGTATTGCAGGTGTAGCTCGTTGCGCTCCACCGCCTGGCGCAGCGCCATTTCGAGCACGCGGCGCTCCTCCGCCTGGACGTGCAGTTCGGGTTCGTAGGCGTGGTAGACGCCGCGGCCCGCGTCCTTGGCGCGATAGAGGGCAAGGTCGGCAGAGCGGATCAGCATCTCCGCCGTCCGCCCGTCGCGCGGACCGATCGCCAGGCCTACCGACGCGCCGATATAGAGCGTGTGCGCGTCGATCTCATAGGGCTGCGACAGCGTGTCGATGATGCGGCGGGCGAGCGCCTCGACCGCGTCGATCCGCGTGGCGTCGCGCACCACGACGGCGAATTCGTCACCGCCCAGCCGCCCGCAGACGGTCGAGGCGTCCATCAATTGCGCGAGCCGTGCCGACACGCGGGCGAGCAGCCGGTCACCGATCGGATGGCCGAGCGTATCGTTGACCGCCTTGAACCGGTCGAGATCAATCATCATGAAGCTGCAGCGTTGACCGTTGCGCTCCGCCTCCGCCATCGCCTGGGCCAGCGTTTCGTTGATCATCAGGCGGTTGGGCAGGCCGGTGAGTGTGTCGAAGCGCGCCATTCGGGCGATGCGATCGGCGCTCATACATTGTTCGGTGACGTCGGACCCGACGCCGCGGAAACCGCAGAAGCTGCCCTTTTCGTCGAATCGCGGGCTGGCCGAGACCTGCCACCATCGCTGCTCGCCATTCACCTCGACCGGGATACGCAGGTCGCGGAAGCTCTCGCGCGCCTTCATCTTGGCGGCCAACTCGCGCAGGGCGTCGGAAAAGTGGCCCGTGTCCCATGCCGGCCCGGCGAGGACGCGCAGGAAGGACTGGCCGTTGATCGCGATCGGATCGAGGCCGCAGGCATAAGCGAAGCGTGGCGAGGCCTTGACGATCTGTTTGCCCGCGTCGGTTTCCCACAGCCAGTCGGCGGCGGTCTCTTCGAATTCGCGCAGCAGCAGGCTGACGGTGTCGTTCCGTTCGGCGAGCGCGATCTGGACCGCGCGGATCACCACCAGCGCGCGCGCGCGATGGAGGCAGATGACGATCAGCATGACGGTGAACAGCGCCGTCGCCGCGGCGCCGGTTGGGCTGCCGTCCAACGCGGTACGCAGCGACACCGCGGCGCCCAATCCGCCCAGGAAGGCGATCGTCGCCAGCGCCAGTGGTGCCATCGCCATCGCGCCCGCGGTCATCAGCAGCGCGAGGATCATCCAGAGCGCGTAGGTGCCGTGCGAGCCGGGATCGACGCGAAAGGCGAAGACGGGAACCGCCCAGACGACGGCAAGCGCCACGCCTTCCCACAGCGTGGTGCGGACGTCGCGGGCGCTGGCATAGCCGCCGTCGCGGTGATGCGTGCTCAGGCGGCGGATCGCCACGGCGACCGCCACGATGCCAACCAGCGCGGCCCAGCCGATCAGATACGTCAGGGGCTCGTTACCCGCGAACAGGGGAACGACCAAGGCCGCGCCGATCAGATTCGCGGCGAGCAGGAACAGCGCCAGATGGCGCCCCGCATCGAGCTGTTTGGATCGGATCCGCGCCCATTGCGCGGCATCGGCGCCGTCGGTCAGGCCCAGCAATTGGGCGAATCCGATCGTTTCGGAATCGAGGGTTTGGAGCGGCGCGACTGTCACGCCTGATACGGTAAGGTGTTGAACGTTTACGGATGGTTAGGGCGGCGCCGGTTCGCCGCCCCAATGACCGAATTATGCGGCGATCGGATAGGGTTTGATGTCGCCGCTGAGATACAGGTTGCGCGCCTTCGCCCGGCTGAGCTTGCCCGAGCTGGTGCGCGGCAGCGTGCGCGGCGGGATCAGCTCGATCACGCAGTTCATGCCGGTGACCGACCGGACTCGCTCGCGGATTTCATCGCGCAGGCGTAGCCGCTCGGCATCGTCGCTGCTGCGGCACTGGACGAGGACGGCGGGGGTCTCCTCACCGCCGGGCGTCGTGATCGCGAAGGCGGCGATGTCGCCCGACTTGAAGCCCGGGAGCTGCTCGACCGCCCATTCGATGTCCTGCGGCCAGTGGTTCTTGCCGTTGACGATGATCATGTCCTTGGCGCGGCCGACGATATAGATGTAGCCGTCCGACATATAGGCCATGTCACCGGTATCCAGCCAACCGTCGACCATGCAGGCGTCGGTCGCCTCCTGATCCCGGAAATAACCGACCATGACGCTGGGGCCCTTGCACCACAATTTGCCGATCGCACCGTCGGGCAGGGGCGTGCCGTCCTCTTCGCGAATCTCGACCGTCATGTCGCGCACCGGCTTCCCGCAGTTGACGATGGCGCGGAAGCGCTGCGGGCGCGGGCCGTCGTTGGCGGCGAGCGAATCGCCCCCGCCCGACAGCTGCGTTTCCTCGACCAGCTCGACGCGGATGCCTTCGCCCGGCGGCATCAGCGACACGGCCAGCGTCGCCTCGGCAAGGCCGTAGCTGGGCAGAAAGGCGCTCGCCTTGAAGCCCGCATCGGCAAAGGCATCGACGAACGCCTGCATCACATCGGGGCGGATCATGTCGGCGCCATTGCCCGCGACGCGCCAGCGCGACAGGTCGAAGCGCTCGGCCGCCTTGGTCTGCGACGACATGCGGCGCGCGCAGATGTCGTAGCCGAAGGTCGGCGAATAGGACAAAGCGGTGCCGTCATGGCGCGAGATCATGTCGAGCCAGGCGAGCGGGCGGCGCGCGAAATCCTCGGTCTTCAGGTAATCGGTCGACACCTGGTTGGCGATCGGCGACAGGAAGCAGCCGACCAGGCCCATGTCGTGATACCAGGGCAGCCAGCTGATGCAGCGGTCGGTGCCGTCGATCTGCATGCCGTGGCTGTGCGCAGCCAGGTTGTTGAGCAGCGCATGGTGCGTGATCGCGACGCCGTGCGGGAAGCGCGTCGAGCCGCTGGAATATTGCAGGTACGCGATCTGCTCGCCATGCGCCTGCGGCAGCACGGCCTCCGGTGCCTCGCGGGTCGCGAATTCGGACCAGTCGATGCCGTCCGTGCCCGCCAGCTGCGCGGCCTCTGCCGCCATTGCGCTGAGTTCAGGCGGGAAGATCAGCATCTTGGGGTCACAGCTGGCCAGCTGGACGCGCAGCTGCTCGATATACGAATCGCGGCCGCCGAAGCTGGTCGGCAGCGGCAGCGGCACTGGCCAGGCGCCGGCGTAGATGGTGCCGAAGAACAGAGCGGCGAATTCCGGCCCGGTTTCGGCGACCAGCGCGATACGATCTTCGGGCTGCACCCCCGCCGCGATCAGGCGATAGGCGGCGGCGATCGCGTCGCTGCGCAGCTCGGCGAAGGGATAGGGGCGCGCCAGCGTGCCGCGCGCGTCATGGAAATTCAGTCCGCGCACCCCGGTGGCGGCATAGTCCAGCGCCTCGCCCAAGGTGGCGAAATCGGCGAAGCGGCGCGGCAGCGCGTCGAGCGTCGGGGTAGGGGCCGGTCGGGGAGTCGGCGAAGCCGCAGACTGATCGGTCATCGAAATTCCTGTTCACGCGCCGCTATCACGCGGCTGTCATATCCTGGCGCTTTAACGCGCGATCAACGTTCTCATTCCGTTGCCACTGTGGCAACAACATGGCCATGCCCGCCGAACGTCGCCCTCCGCGCCCGCTGGACGCCGCCGCGCTCGACCGACTGGCGCTGCGCTACGTCGAACGGTTTGCGACGACGCAGGGCAAACTGGCGGATTACCTGCGGCGCAAGGTGCGCGAAAGGGGCTGGGAGGGCGAGCCCGCCGATCCGGCAGCGATCGCCGCGCGCATGGCGGCGCTGGGCTATGTCGACGACCGGCTCTTCGCCGAAAGCAAGGCGGCGGCGCTGGCGCGGCGCGGGCTGGGCGCACGACGGGTCGGCGCGGCGCTGCGTCAGGCGCATGTCGCGGACGTCGCGGAGGATCTGGCGCCCGACATCGCCGCGCGGGCACTGACCGCCGCGCTCACCTTTGCGCGGCGACGGCGCGTCGGACCGTTCGGGCCGGAGGTGGCGGATCGCGCGATCCGTGACCGGCAGCTGGCCGCGATGCTGCGCGCCGGCCATCCGCTCGATCTGTCCCGACGCATCCTGACGGCGCGCGACCTGTCCGATCTGGGACTCGAATCGGACGATGAGGCTGCGGTTCAAGCCTTTTTCTTGCCCTGAGCGGCCTAAAAACCCGCAAAGGCTTTCGTTTCATAATTGCGGCTGCGACGAACCGTGCTAGCGTGTCGGCGACAGGGGTGCAGTGATGCGTGGCGAGCCGCAACGGGAGTGCGACGAGCGAGGCGGCGGGCAGATGCCCGGCGACCGTGATCGTGCGTTCGGGCGACCGGTGGAATCCGAGGATACGATCGACACCGTCGCGCCGGACGCGACGACCCGCGCCGCCGCCGCAGACGAAGGCCCCATCGCGATCGGCGGCGTCGTCAAATGGTTCGACGCGACGCGCGGCTTCGGCTTCGCGGTGGCGGACGATCCGGCCTATGGCGACGTGCTGATCCATTTTTCGGTGTTGCAGTCGCACGGCCGGCGCAGCCTGCCCGAAGGGGCGCGGGTGGAGACGCTGTCGGTGCAGCGCGGTCGCGGCTATCAGGCGCGCGAAGTGATCGGCATCGATCTGACCAATGCGATCGAGGATGCGCCCCGGCCGCCGCGCAATCCCGATCGCGTCGATCCGCTCAGCCTGATCGATGCGGCCGGCGCGTTCGAAGGCGCGGTGGTGAAATGGTTCAACCGGCTGAAGGGCTATGGTTTCCTGGTCCGCGATGCGGATGGGGCGGACGTGTTCGTCCATATGGAAACGCTGCGTCGTGCGGGGCTGGCGGTGGTCGAACCCGGCCAGCGGTTGCGCGCGCGGATCGTCGCGGGCAACAAGGGGCCTCTGGCGGTCAGCGTCGAAGAGGATTGAGCCGATGATCGGAACGAAGGCGCTGGTGGCGATCGTCGCGGCGCTGGGGCTGGGCGCGACCGGGGTCGCGGTGCAGACCGGTGTCTTCTCGCACGATACGGCGGCGAAGGATGCGGCCAAGACGCTGTTGCCGATCACGATCGCCAGCGCCAACGACACGCATAATTTTACGGTGGAACGCGCGGTGACGCCCGCCGAGCAGGAACGCGGGCTGATGTACCGCACCGACCTGAAGCCCGATGGCGGCATGCTGTTCTGGCCCTATCCGCCGGAGGGCGGCGGTCCGCGTCAGGCGAGCTTCTGGATGAAGAACACGCCGACGCCGCTCGACATCCTGTTCATCCGCGCCGACGGCACGATCGCGACGATCGCCGAAAATACCGTGCCCTTCTCCGAAACGCCCGTCCTGTCGCGTGAGCCGGTGGCGGCAGTGCTGGAACTGGTCGGCGGCCGCGCGGCGGACCTCGGCATCGCCGAAGGCGACAAGGTGACCTGGGCGAAGTAGCGGGCTTTCTATCGGTCGAGTGAAAATGAGCGCCTGTTCAGGTGCTCTATCGTCTCGCCAAATCGGTCTTATTAATCTCGAGCAGCAAAAGCCTGCTTATCAAAAATTCCTTCGAATCTAATGCGAGCGCCGGATTTCGGTAAGTACTTCAGCATATGGTAATCGGTCAACAGGGACTCGAGATCTGCCGAGCGGGGTGACAGAGCGTTGTATGCGAGAGACACAAGTTCGCTATTAGTCAATTGTGATCGTAGCAATCTGGTGTACGATGCCTTCTCTTGATCCCTCAGAATAGAATCGTGTCTGACTTTGTTTAAAATTGAGTAGACCAACCGATAATATGGTGCGAATGTGCGCTCGGTATTCATGGTCATGGTTTTTTCATACGCTGCGACAATCTCGTCTCGTGACGCCGTGGGCGGGTTCGTAACAGCCTGTCTGATATGAAAAAGGTGTTCAAGAGTAAAACCGGTAAGCGCATCAATGCCCACCTTTGTTTCTAATCGATGCTGCTTTGTCTTGGGGTTTTGCGCTGCCGATATAAATTGCTTCGAGTGTTTGAAAACAAGTTCGCCCCGCAACTCGCGCATCAATTTTAGCAATTCGAAGAACGTGGCTTCGAAGCGTTGCCTGTGAGCATCTTCGGCTTGAAGGGCCAATGCTCGCTGTTGCTCTGCAAGTGCTGCTTGTTGAAGGACTAGTGTCCGAACGACAAAGAGTGCGCCTGCAAGAGACACAAGCCCATTAAAAGCACCAAATGTATCGCCCCAGCTGCCAGCTGTGCCGACTCCCTCGATCGATTTTCCCGCAAAAAACCTAGCAATTTCTAAGCTGTAGTCCGCGTAGAGACCCCATCCGAAAACGAGGGCCAGCAGCAGGATGATCCAGAATTTTGCGCTCATTGCCCTATTTTCGATATTGTTGCCGGTAAATATGCAACCCGCTAAGTTAGAAATCTATACGAATATTGATTCCCGTCCGTGATGCGGTGGTGCGTCAATCTCCCTAGCTCGAATGTCGTCAGGACAGTTTCAAGATTACCATATCACCTGTTGATGGCTCGCTCGCGTGCGGGTAAGCGCTGAGCCACTATGGGCATCAACCTCAATCCCTTCACCTGGTGGACCGGCGCGTCGTGGGGCACGATGCTCTATGGCCTGCGTGGCATGGCGCAGATGGGCACCGACCAGCTCGGCAACGTCTATTACGAAGGCGGCAAGGACGGCAGCGGCCGCAAGCGGCGCTGGGTGATATATGAGGGTGCGAACGATGCCAGCCGGGTGCCGCCCGAATGGTTCAGCTGGCTCCACCATCACATCGACGACGTGCCCGATCGGGCGCTGCCGCCGGTGCGTGCGTGGCAGAAGCCGCCGATCCCCAACATGACTGGCACGCCGCTCGCCTATCGTCCCTCGGGCTCGTTGGAAAAGGGCGGCAAGCGCGCCGCCGCGACCGGCGATTACGAGGCGTGGACGCCCGAAGGGTGAGCCCACGGATCGGCCGCTGGCTGGCCGCCGGCGTCCTGCTGGTCGCGATCGCGGTGGCCGGCGTCTTCGGCTATCGCGCCTGGCATGGCAGTAACGGCCCGGCGAACCGGACGGTCGCGACGCAAGACCTGCCCGCCGATCCCGCCAAGGGCGACGGGATCGAGACGATCGCCGCCTCCGACACGACGCTACCCACCGGCGGCACGCCGATGGCCGAGCGGGTCGCCGTCGTCGGCCTGCTCAACAAGCGCAACGGCGTCAGCCGCGACCTGACGCTGAAGCCGGGGCAGGCGGTGCGCATCGGCGATGCGATCGTGCGCCTGCGTGCCTGCGAAAAGACTGCGCCCTGGGAGCAGGATCCGCTGACCGGCGCCTTCGTCCAGCTCGACGTGCGCGGCACCGACCGGCACTGGCGTCGCGCCTTTTCCGGTTGGTTGTTCAAGGAACGGCCGGCGCTGAACGTCGTCCAGCACCCCGTCTATGACGTGTGGACCAAGAGCTGCACGATGTCCTGGCCGGAAACCGGCCCCGACACGGTGTCGGCGGCGAGTGGCGGCGCGGCGCGCTCCAGCGCGAAGAAATCGGGCGGTGCGGACGCCGATGCGAGCGAGGGCGACGATGCGGCGCCCGCTGACGAGCCGGTCGCCCCGTCGAGCGCGCCGGCCAGCAACGCGCAATAATCGCTCCGGTCGATCTCCACCGCGCCCAATGAGGCGAGGTGGGGCGTCTGGAACTGGCAGTCGAGCAGGGTGAAGCCGCCGGCCTTCAGACGAGCGACGAGCCAAGCGAGCGCGACCTTCGACGCATCGGTGCGGCGGCTGACCATCGATTCGCCGAAAAAGGCTCGGCCCAGCGCCAGGCCGTACAGGCCGCCGACCAGATCGTCGCCGTCCCAGCATTCGATCGAATGCGCATAGCCCATGCGGTGCAGCGTCACGAACACCTGCTCGATGCCGCTGTTGATCCAGGTTTCCGGGCGATCGTCGGCGCTCTCGGCGCACAGCTGGATCATCCGCTCGAAGGCGGTGTCGGCGGTGACGCGAAAGCGGTCACGCGCGATCGTTTTGCGCAGCGACGCGGAGAGGTGGAAGCCATCGATTGGCAGGATCGCACGGGTGCGCGGTTCGACCCAATAGACGCTGTCGGCGTCGCGGTGATCCGCCATCGGGAAGACGCCCATGGCATAGGCGCCGAGCACGAGTTTCGGGTCGAGCGTCTCCATCGCCGGCCAAGGTGGCGGTGCCAGGGGGCGATGGCAAGGTGGGCCGCTCCGGCCGGACGACCGTCAAGCCCGTACGATCTAGATCCGGGCGACCCGCATCGCGCGTCGGATCAGCGCGCCACCCGCTTTTCGATCGCGCGCCACAGCTCGGCGAAGGCGGTCGCGGCGGCGCTGCGCGGCGCATAGGTGGCGACGGGCGCGCGGTGATCTGCCATCGCCTCGACCGCACTCGCCATCGGGATCGTGGGCCAGTCGGGCTGCGCGGCGAGCGCGGCGGCGTGCAGGCGGCGGCGGCGGTCGACCATCATGTGGACGGGCAGCACCGGCACCTTGCCGCCGAGATGGCGCACCACTTCCTCTGCGGCGCGCTGCGCGAGGGCGGAGGGGATGATCGGCATGACGATCAGGTCGGCGGCGCGGATCACCTGTTCGCTGGTTTCGGTGAGCCCCGGCGGACAATCGAGCAGGACGTGATCGTAACTGCCGAGGTCGGCGACCAGCTTGTCGAGCCGCCTTTTCTTGCCGAGATCGTGCAGGAGCACGTCGAGGTCGCGCAATGATGCGTCGGCGGGGATCAGATCGAGCTTCGCGATCTCGGTCGGCCGGGCGTGGCGCGCGACCTTCGTATCCTTCGTGAACAACGCACGTGCCTGATCACCAGCAGGATCGCGGCCCAGCACCCAGCTGCTCGCCGCCTGGGGATCGAGGTCCCACAAGGCGGTGCGTCGCTTCGACAGGGTGGCGGCGCAATAGGCCAGATTGACGGCCAGCGTGGTTTTGCCGACGCCGCCCTTCGAACTGTAGATCGCGATCGTTGCCATGGGGCGGGATCGTACCGTTCTGGACCCGATGGGGCAATGCGCGATCCGCGTCATGAGGAAAGCTGGGGGCTGGCCCGAGCAAAGGTGCTTTGTCGGGCGCGATGCCGCCCGATACGGGCCGGACGCAAGACGCGGCGGCATCGGGTGGCGATGCGCTGCGTCACCATCCGGATCGGGAGTTCGATATGCTGCGCCGTGCCGTCCTTGGGTCTGCGATCCTGCTTGCCGCGTCGCTTGCATCGTCGACGGGTGGGCGGGCATCCACGCCGGTGCGCAAGACCGTGCCGATCGTTTCGCGGCCCGGCGTGTGGCAGGCGCCGGTGGGTGGGCGACAGGAGCTATTATGGGCGGCCACCGTCCCGCTCGCCAAGCCGGACAGCGGCAATGCGCCGGAGGAAACCGGCAACGGTTCGGCGATCGTCGGCGGGCGGATGTGGCATTGGGCGGGATCGATCACGCGGCCGACGATGACGGTGTTCCGGCCGCAGGGGCGCAACACGGGCACGGCCATGCTGGTGCTGCCGGGCGGCGGCTTCACCGTCGTCGCGATGGACCTGGAGGGGACCGAAATCTGCGATTGGGCGGTGCGGCAGGGGATCACCTGCGCGGTGCTGAAATACCGGGTGCCGCAAGCATGGCCGGTGGTGAACGGCCGGCGGCAGCGGCCCAAGGTGCTGCTGGGGCTGGAGGATGCGCAGCGCGCGATGGGGCTGCTGCGCGTGCGGGCGGCGCGCTATGGCATCGATCCGCATCGCATTGGCGTCATCGGCTTTTCGGCCGGCGCCTATCTGGCCGCGGCGATGAGCAATACCGAGGCGCGGACCTATCCCATCGCCGACGCCGCCGATCGGCAATCGCCGCGCCCCGACTTTGCGGTGATCGCCTATACCGCGCGCATGCTCGACGACAGCAAGGGCCGCAACAGCCTGGAATTGCAGCCATGGGTGACGATCAGCCCCAAGGCGCCGCCGACCTTCATCCTGCATGCGATGAACGATTCTACCGACCCGATCCGCCAGCCCATGGCCTATGCCCTGGCGCTGACCGACGCGGGCGTGCCGGTCGACATGCGCCTGTACGCCAAAGGCGGCCACGCCTTCGGAATGCGTCCGAGCGCCGACCCGGTGACGCGCGAATGGCCGGGGGCGCTCAAGCAGTGGCTGCGCGATATCGGCATGCTGTGACCGGTCCGGCCGCGGATCAATCCTAGAACCGGCTCGCCAGTGTCACGCGCACGTTGCGCGGCGCACCGGGAACGGTCCACACGTTCGCGTACGAACTGGCGATATAATAGGTGTCGAACAGGTTATCGACGTCCGCCCGCACGCTGAGCCGCGGCGTGACGGCATAGCTCAGCGTCGCGCGCGCGATCGTATAGGCGGGCAGGCGGTAGCTGGTGCCGAACGGATCGCCGGCGCGCGTGCCCACATACGTGATCCCTCCGCCCACGCCCAGACGGCCGACCGTCTTTAGCGCGAACAGGCTGCCCGCATGGCGCGGCACGTTCGACAGCGGCTTGCCGATCAGCGTGCGGTCCTGATCGTTGCGGATCGTCGCGTCGACATAGGTATAGGCGGCGGTGACGTAGAGATCGTCGGGGCGGACATAGGTGAGTTCCGCCTCCACGCCGCGCGACCGCTGCCGGCCGATCTGGCTTTTGACGAATGGATCGACCGAATTGGGGTTGAGGACGTTGCGCTTCTCCATGTCGAACACGGCGGCGGTGCCGGTCAGGCGGCGCTGGAACAGGCTGACCTTGACCCCCGCCTCGGTCGAATGGCTGCGTTCGGCATCGAACGTCGCCGTGCCGTCGGACGGGTTGAGCCGCAGCGAATCGCCCCGGCTGGCGTAAAGCGATACGCCCTCCCGGATTTGCCACGAGACTGCCGCACGCGGCGTGACGCCAGCATCGCGCGTGTCGAGTTCGCGGGCGGTCAGCCGGTTGAAGACGTCCTCGCGAAAGCTGTTCCATCGTGCGCCGAGCAGCAAGGTGAGGGGCCCGCGCCGGATGACGTCCTGCACGTAGAGGCTTTCGCTGCGAAACGATGCGGTGCGGCTGAGCGAGGCGGGCGGGGTCGGAAGCGGCTGGCCGTAGACGGGGGCGAACAGATCGATCAGCAGGATCGGCCGCGTGGTCGTGCCGCGTGCGCGATCGAGCCGGAAGTCGAGCGCATGCCGCACGCGATCGACGCCGACGCGCAGGTCGTGATCGAGCCCGAGCAGGCGAAGCCGCCCGGTCAGTTCGGCACGCAACGACAGGTCGTTCCATGCAAAGTCATGGTAGCGTCGGTCGCGTCCGGCGGTGCGCCCGTCGCTTTGCAGACCGCGGGCGCCGAAATCGACCATCGTGCCGAAGCCACGCAGCGACCCGTCGCGCTGGCTGCCGCCCAGCTCCAGGCCGATACCCGATCCCAGATCGGCGAACAGGCTCGCCTGTTGCCACAGGATACGCTGCGTGATGCGGCCGTCCGCCGGCTCGCCGAGGAAGGTGGTGCGATCCATCGCGCGGGCGTTGCCGCCAATGCCGACCACGCCGCGATCGAGCACCGACCGGTTGCGCATATATTCGGCTTGATACAGCAGGCGCAGCCCCGGCGCGGGCGTCCAGGCGATCGAGGGCGCGATCAGGCGGCGCGATCCGCCGACATGGTCGCGGAAGCTGTCATGGTCTTCCATGACGCCGATCAGGCGGACGGACAGGCCATCGGCGATCGGGCCGCCGACGTCGCCCGTCACGCGCCGCTGATCCCAGCTGCCGACCATCGCGCTGACGGCGGCATGCGCGTGATCGAGCGGCGCCTTGGTGACGATGTTGATCGATCCGCCCGGCTCGCCGCGGCCGGACAAGGCGGCGCTCGCGCCCTTCATCACCTCGACGCGTTCGATCGTCGCGCTGTCGACCGGCGGATTATAGCCGAGGTTGCTGCCGAAGCGGTTGATCAGGATATCAGGGCCGGTGTTCTCGTCGCCCGCGAAGCCGCGGATCGCATATTTGTCCCACAGGCCGCCGAAATCGTTCTGGCGGGTGACGCCGCCCGCATAATCCAGCGCATCCTGCAAACGCGTGGCGTTGAGCGGCGTCAGGTCGTCCCCGTCCAGCACGCGCACCGATTGCGGGTAGCGGAGCAGCGGCGTGCGGCTGCCGATGATGCTGGCGTTGGCCGAGCGCGCAGTGACGATGATGTCGGCAGGGGTCTCGGGCGAGGGCGCATCGCCGTCGGTGGTCTGCGCCATGGCCGGCGCCGCAAGCCCGAAGGCGATGGCAAGAACGGACACGGCGACGCGCCGGTCGTGTGCAAGGATCACGCAGCAAATTCCTGGAATCGGCCGGACAGTTCCGGTCTCGACGGCCAGCTACTGAACTTGCGGATCGTTCGCAATAGCAATGTGGGAAGGGTGGCCGTGCGCCGCGCATAAGAAAAGGGCCGGCGGATCGCTCCGCCGGCCCTTGTGAAAAGTCGGTCCGTCGTGGCTTACGACTTGCAGGTCTGCGAGGCCTTGCCCGGCTGCGACACGGTGATGTTCGACGCATTGCCGGTCAGCTTCCAACCACCCTCAGCGGTCAGCGGCTCGCCGGCCTTTTCGGCGGTCAGGCGGGTCGGCGTGCCGGTCTGCGACGTCTTGACGAGGGCGAGCTTGTCGCCGTCGAACAGCGTCACGTACAGCAGGCTGTTGTCCTTGCAGCGGAAGGTCTTTTCCGCCTTGATCGCGGGCGGCAGTTCCACCGGCGCGCGGTTGGCGAGCTGGTTGGCCATCGGATCCGGATTCGAATCCAGCACGTCCGGCTGCGCGGGCTTGGAGTTGCAGGCGGCCAGCGCGAGAAGCGCGGCGGTGGCGGCGAACAGGGGGAGGCTCTTCATAGCGAGGGCACGCTTTGCGCATGCGAAGGGGGAGCGTCAAGGCGATCCGTCGGTTTTGGTCGTTCGGTTGATCGCGCGGCTTTGCGCTTCCCAAGTGCAGCTTTGCTTGTCGCAGGCCCGGCCACGCGCCATCTAGCGGGCATGCATACGACCCCAGACACGCTTGCCCTGATCGGCAACACGCCCCTCGTCCGGCTGAAGGGGCCGAGCGAGGCGAGCGGCTGCGACATCTTCGGCAAATGCGAATTCGCCAATCCCGGCGCGAGCGTGAAAGATCGCGCGGCGCTGGGCATCGTCGAGGATGCGGAGGCGCGCGGCGTGCTGCATCCCGGCGGGACTATCGTCGAAGGCACGGCGGGCAATACCGGCATCGGTCTGGCGCTGGTCGCCAATGCCAAGGGCTATCGCACGATCATCGTGATGCCCGAAACGCAAAGCCGCGAGAAGATGGACACGCTGGGTGCGCTGGGGGCCGAGCTGGTGCTGGTGCCGGCGGCGCCCTATTCCAGCCCCTGCCACTTCGTCCACACCAGCCGCCGCATCGCGGAGGAACGCGACAATGCGATCTGGGCGAACCAGTTTGACAATGTTGCCAATCGCCGCGCGCACATCGTCGGCACGGCGGAAGAGATCTGGCAGCAGATGGACGGGCGGATCGACGGCTTCACCTGCGCGGCGGGCACCGGCGGCACGATCGCGGGCGTCGGCCTGGGGCTGAAGGCGAAGGACGAAAGCATCTGCATCGCGCTCAGCGATCCGCACGGCGCGGCGCTATACGACTATTACGCGCACGGCGAATTGCGCAGCGAGGGATCGTCGGTCGCCGAGGGGATCGGGCAGGGGCGGATCACCGCCAATCTGGAAGGCGCGCCGATCGACACGCAGTTCCGCATCTCCGACCAGGAGGGCTATCACTGGGTTCGCCGCCTGCTCGACGAGGAAGGGCTGTGCCTGGGTCTGTCGTCGGGCATCAACGTCGCGGGCGCGGTGCGGCTGGCGGAGCATTTGGGGCCGGGTAAACGGATCGCGACGATCCTGTGCGACACGGGCTTTCGTTATCTGTCGACGCTGCATGATCCGGCTTGGCGGGCGGAGAAGGGGTTGGCGTAACACTACTCCCCCGTCACCCCGGACGTGTTCCGGGGTCCACCCATCCGCGCGGGGGCGGCCTGCGCCTCGAGCCACTCCCCTAGCCGCGGAGTGGACCCCGGAACGAGTCCGGGGTGACGGGAGAATGGGCGGAAAGCGCCCCCGACTCGCCGCCCAATCGACAAGTGCCCGACAAAGCGGTACAGCCGCACGACAAGATGAGAGCCGTGCGAGACACTCAACAGACGATGCAACGGATCAAGGTCGGCGTGATCGGCCTTGTCGCCGTCGTCATGCTCATCGCGATCGCCACCGCGATTCTGGGGTCGGCAACGCGCGAAAAGCCCATCGCCACCGCCGGATCCGCCCAGGCCGACGTCGTCGCGAATATCGCCATGACCAATGCCGGCGCCGCAGCGGCGGCCGATGCCTCGGGCGAACCACTCGCCGAACTCGGCGTCGCGCCGGCCACGGGCAACGCGCAAGCCGCACGATGATCCATTTTCGGGGAAAACCGGGGACGGCGCCCCGCGCCGGCGGAATCGCACGCCCGTACGGGTGGTTGGCGGCTGTGGCATCCATGCCACCATGGGGGTCTTTCCCGCCCATTTAGCCGCCGTCAGGGGGCTTTTCCCCGCTCATCCCCAAAAATCCCGTTGCATCCCCGGTTGGCTGTTGGTAGCGACAGTTAACAACGGGGCAGGCATCATCGTTTGCGTTTGGGCGCAGATGTATGGGAGGCGGTGAAAATCCGACTTTCCAGACGATGAGCCGTGCGCGTCAGGGTGCGAGACGGGCGTGTTGGAAAGGGGCGACTATCAGGGAAGTGGACTCGCTCTTGTCGATGACAAGGGACGCGTCGCCATCCCCAATGCGCTCCGCCACACGCTGGCCGCCAACGCGCCGCGCGCCGACGGCAAGGACGGCGGCACCGTCATCATCGCTGCGCATGAGGATCAGCCCTGCCTGATCGCCTATGATCCCGCTTATATCGCCGAACTGAAGCGCGAACTAAACGAGCGCGTCGCCCTGTCGCGCGGCGCCGACGGCAAGATCGACCACAATATCAAGCGCGGCGGCGCGAACGGCGAGGCGGTGCCCTTCGACGGCTCCGGCCGGTTCATCATGCCCGGATTTCCGCGCTTCTACGCCAATATCGGCGCGCACGCCTTCTTCTGGGGCACGCTCGACTATATCGAGATCTGGGACCCCAAGACGCTGCTTTCGACGCCGGGCATCGCGCCCCAGATGGTCGCCGCCTGTCGCTATTACTGCCAGGACAAGGGGGTGCCGCTTGACTGACGCGCCCCACATCCCCGTGCTGCTCGACGAAGTGGTCGCCGCACTCGCCCCCGCCCCGGGCGAGGTGATGGTCGATGCCACCTTCGGCGCGGGCGGCTACACGCGCGCGATCCTGAAGACCGGTGCCACCGTCATCGCCTTCGATCGCGACCCCGACGCGATTCGGGAAGGACGGGCGGCTGGTATCGAGGGGTTGACGCTGGTCCACAGCGACTTTTCCGCGATGGAGGCGGCGATCGATGCGCCCGTCGATGGCCTGGCGATGGATATCGGCGTGTCGTCGATGCAGCTCGATCAGGCGGAGCGCGGCTTTTCGTTCCAGTCTGACGGACCGCTCGACATGCGGATGGCGCAGGATGGCCCCAGCGCGGCGGATTTCCTCAACACCGCCGACGAGGATGCGATCGCCGACGTGCTGTACCAGTATGGCGACGAGCCCAAGTCGCGCCGCGTCGCGCGCGCGATCGTCGCCGCGCGGCCGCTGACCCGTACGGGCGAACTGGCGGCCGTCGTGCGCAAGGCACTGGGCCACCGGCCGCACGACAAGAAGGATCCGGCGACGCGGACCTTCCAGGCGATCCGTATCCATGTGAACCGAGAATTGGGCGAGCTGGCCGACGGCCTCGCCGCCGCCGAGCGGCTGCTCAAGCCTGGCGGCCGGCTGGCGGTAGTGACGTTCCACAGCCTGGAGGATCGCATGGTCAAGCGCTTCCTGCGTGAACGCTCGGGCAACACGCCCGGCGGCTCGCGGCATCTGCCGCAGGCGGGCGCGACGCGGGCACCCAGTTTCGCGACCGTCGGCCGCGGCATCCGTGCCGGCGAGGCGGAACTCGCGCGCAATCCGCGCGCACGATCGGCAACATTGCGGACCGCCATCCGGACGGCCGCCCCTGCATGGAATGAAGAGGTGACGGCATGACGGCGGCGTATCGGTTGAAGGGGATCGGATGGTTCGGTGGCTGTGTCGCCATCGTCCTCGGTTTCTACCTGGTCTCGCTGCAGGTCGCGACCGAGCGCAAGAAGCTCGAGAGCATGGATCGCAAGATCGATGCCGCGCAGCGCGATATCCGTGCGCTGGAGACGGAGTTCGAAACGCGTGCCAACCTCGCCCAGCTCGAAAAGTGGAACGGTGAGACGCTGTCGCTCGCCGCGCCGACCGCGGGCCAGTTCGTGACGGACGAGGCGGCGCTCGCCAGCCTCGACGTCAATCAGGTGGGCGTGCCCACGGATGGCAAGTCCGGGATGCAAATGGCGTCGCTGGTCGTGCCGTCGCAGCCGGGCGTCAGCGCCGCCGCGCCCGCCGCCACGCCGGCCCCCGCCGTGGTGCAGGTCGCCGCCGCCATGCCCAAGGCGCAGCGCGCGGTGATCAAGGTCGCCGCCATCGAAAAGAGCGCGCCGATGCTCGCGAAGCTGAACGAGGCGGCCCGCGCCAAGGCGGCGGTGGCGAAGGTGCGGCCCGAAGCGGTCGCGATGCTCGACAAGAAGCTGCTGTCTGACAGCACGCTGGGCGATATCCTTAGCAGCGCGCGCGCCGAGGCCCGCAAACGTTGACCGTCATCGTCGCCCGTCCGGCTCAGGCCCAGCATCGCAGCGCCGGCCAGCGTCACGCGCTGGTCGCGACGTCGCATATGCGGCTGATGATGCTGATGATGCTGTTCGCGGCGGCGGTGGTCCTGATCATCGGCCGGCTGGCGATGCTCGGCATCCTGTCGGGCGGCGAGGCGGCGGCGCGGACGGCGGCACTGGCGGCGCGCGGCGATATCGTCGATCGCAACGGCGCGCCGCTCGCCCGGACGATCGATGCGTGGACGATCGCGGTCCACCCGAACAAGATCATCGGCGACAAGATGGAGATCGCCGCCCGGCTCGCGGCGCTGATGCCCGATCGCGGCGACCAGGCGTGGTTCTATCACCAGCTCACCCGCAATATCAGCTTCGTCTACCTCCAGCGCCGCGCCAGCCCGGCGCTGGTCGAGCAGGTGAATGCAATCGGCGAGCCGGCTTTGGTTTTCGCGCGCGAAACACAGCGCCTGTACCCGCAGTCGACGATGGCGGCGCATGCGCTCGGCTTCCTGTCGACCGACGGCCACGGCATGAGCGGCATGGAGCGCGTGCTCGACGAGCGCCTGCTCGATCCGGCGCAAGCGGGCAAGCCGGTCGCGCTGGCGATCGACGCGCGCGTGCAGGCGGCGATGGAAAGCGAGCTCGGCCGCGCGATGGGCACCTTCTCCGCGCGCGGGGCGGGTGGCATCGTGATGGACGTCCATACCGGCGAAGTGCTCGCGATGGTGTCGCTGCCGACGTTCAACCCCAATCGCGTCGGCATGGCGGGCAGCGAGGAGCTGCGCAACCTCACCACGCAGAGCGTGTTCGAGCTGGGCTCGACCTTCAAGCCGATCACCGTCGCGACCGCGATCGACACCGGCACGATCACGATGAACCGCAAGTTCGACGCGACGCATCCGCTGAAGGTCGGCGGCTTCACCATCCATGACGAGCGCGGCGATCCGCAGCGCTGGCTGTCGATGCCCGAAACGCTGATCTATTCGTCCAACATCGCCACCGCGCGCATCGCCGACGAGGTGGGTCCGCAGAAGATGCAGACGATGTTCCGCAAGCTGGGCTTCGACACCCGGCCCGACATCGAATTGCGCGAAAAGGGCCGGCCGCTGTGGCCGCGGTACTGGGCGCGGACGACGACGATGACGACGGCCTATGGTCACGGCATCGCGGTGACGCCGCTGCATCTCGCCAGCGCTTATGCGGCTCTGGTCAACGGCGGCATCTGGCGCCCGGCGACGCTGATGAAGATCGCGCCCGGCCAAGCCCCCGCCGGCCGCCGCGTCATCAGCGAGGCGACCAGCTACAAGATGCGCCAGATGCTGCGGCTGATCGTCATGCGCGGCACGGGCCGCAAGGGCGACGCGCCCGGCTATCGCGTCGGCGGCAAGACCGGCACCGCCGAGGCGGCGGTCGCGGGCGGCTACGACCATTCGCGCAACGTCGCGACCTTCGCTGCGGCCTTTCCGATGGACGCGCCGAAATATGTCGTGCTCGCGATGCTTGATTCGCCGCAGGGCACGAAGGAAACGGGCGGGTGGAAGACCGCCGCCTGGAACGCCGCGCCCGTCGTCGGCCGCACGATCGCGCGCGTCGGATCGATGTTGGGTGTGGTGCCCGATGCGCAGCGCGATATCGACGTCGCTGACATGATGCCGCTGATCTGGCAGGAGACGCCGCCGAAGCAGGCGAACGGCAATTGACGAGCCGACTATTGAGGAGCGCGACATGAAGCTGGGGACGCTCACCGGCGGGAGTGAAGAGGCGGTGGTCACCGGCTTTGCGATCGACCATCGCAAGGTCGCGCCGGGCACAGTCTTCGGCGCGTTTCAGGGCGCGCGGGTGAATGGCGAAGAGTATATCGCCGACGCGGTGCGGTCGGGTGCGATCGCCGTCGTGACGCGGCCGGGCGTGCCGGTGGAGGGGGCGGTGGCAATCCCGTCCGACAGCCCGCGCGAACGCTTCGCGCAGCTTGCCGCGCAGTTCTTCGCGCCGTTTCCCGATGTCGCGGTGGCCGTGACCGGCACCAACGGCAAGACCTCCACCGTCGAAATGACGCGGCAATTGTGGCGGATGGCGGGCGAGCATGCCGCCTCGATCGGGACGCTGGGCGTCACCACCGCCGACGAGCGCGTGACGACTGGGCTGACGACGCCGGACGTCGTCACCTTCCTCTCCAACGTCGCCGGGCTGGCGCGCGAGGGCGTGACGCATGTCGCCTTCGAGGCGTCGAGCCACGGCCTGACGCAGTATCGCACCGAGGGGCTGCGCGTCGCCGCGGCGGCCTTCACCAACCTCAGCCGCGACCACCTCGACTATCATGGCGACATGGGCGCCTATCTCACCGCCAAGCTGCGGCTGTTTTCCGAAGTGCTCAGCCCCGATGGCGCCGCGGTCGTCTGGGCGGACGACGTCGAATCGGCGCGGGTGATCGATCTCGCCCAGGCGCGCGGCAACCGGCTTGTGACGGTCGGCGAACGCGGTAGCACGCTGCGCCTGGTCGAGCGCGATCCGACCTTGCTGGGGCAGGGGCTGGTGATCGAGGCGGAGGGCACGATACATCGCGTCACGCTGCCGCTGATCGGCGGCTATCAGGCGGCGAACGCGCTCGTCGCGGCGGGACTGGTCATCGCGACCGGCGGCGACGTGACGCAGACGATCGCCAACCTTGCCCGCCTGCAACCCGTACGCGGGCGGCTGGAGCGTGCGGCGATCGCGCGCGGCGGCGCGCCTGTCTATGTCGACTATGCCCACACACCCGACGCGCTGGAGGCGGCGATCGCCGCGCTGAAGCCGCATGCTGGCGGCCGGTTGATTGTGGTCTTCGGTGCGGGCGGCGACCGCGACGCGGGCAAGCGCGAGACGATGGGGCAGGTCGCGCAGATGCAGGCGGACCTCGCCATTGTCACCGACGACAATCCCCGCACCGAGGACGCCGCTGCGATCCGCGCCGCGATCCTGAAGGGCGCGCCCGACGCCCGCGAGATCGGCGACCGCCGCGAAGCCATCGCCACCGCGATCCGCGAAGCCGGCCCGCAGGATATCGTGCTGATTGCCGGCAAGGGCCACGAACAGGGACAGATCGTCGGCGACCTAGTGCTGCCGTTCGACGACGTCAGCGTGGCCCGGGAGTATGCGGCGTGAGGGGCGTGTACTCTTCGTCACCCCGGACTAGTTCCGGGGTCCACTCCGCGGCGAGGGGGATGGCTGGAGGCTCTTGCCCGCCCCTCGCGGACTGGTGGACCCCGGAACTAGTCCGGGGTGACGAAGGAGTTGGGCGATGATGCGTCCCCTCTGGACCGCCACCGAACTCGCCGCTGCCACGTCGGGCACCGCCTCCACCGACTTCGCCGTCACCGGCGTCGCATTCGACAGCCGTGAGGTCGGCCCGGGCGACCTGTTCATCGCGCTCACCGGCGACAGCACCGACGGCCACCGCTTCCTCGATCAGGCCTTCGCGCAAGGGGCCGCCGGCGCGATCGTCTCCGCCGACACGCCCCATCCGCACGTCCGCGTCGCCGATACCTTCGCGGCCCTGAACGACCTCGGCCGCGCCGCCCGCGCCCGCATGAGCGGCGCGGTGATCGGCGTCACCGGCTCGGTGGGGAAGACCAGCGCCAAGGAGGCGCTGTTCGCCGCGCTCGACCGCTCGCTGACCGGCGCGGTGCATCGCTCGGTCAAGAGCTACAACAACCACACCGGCGTGCCGCTCAGCCTCGCGCGCATGCCGCGCGACACGAAAGTCGGCGTGTTCGAGATGGGCATGAACCACGCGGGCGAGCTGTCGCAGCTCACCCGCCTGGTGCGCCCACACATCGCGATCGTCACCGCCATCGCGCCTGCCCACACCGAATTCTTCGCCGACGAGAGCGCCATCGCCGATGCCAAGGGCGAGATCTTCCAGGGTCTTGAGCCGGGCGGCGTCGCCATCGTCCCCTATGACAGCCCGCACCGCGACCGGCTGATGGCGGCCGCCGCGCCCTGTGCTGCGCGCACCGTCACCTTCGGCCTGACCAAGGGCGCCGACGTCCACGCGGTCGAGGCGATGCGTCTGCCCTCGGGCGGGTCGTTCGTCACCGCGAAGGTCGGCGCCCGCGAGCTGTCGTTCACCTTGTCGCAGCCGGGTATGCACTGGGTGTCGAACGCGCTGGCCGTGCTGGCGGCGGTCGATACCGCCGGCGCCGACCTCGCCCGTGCCGGCCTCGCGCTTGCCGAGATGGGCGGGCTCGCCGGGCGGGGCCTGCGACGCACCACGCGCGTCGGTGAGGGCGAGATGCTGGTCATCGACGAAAGCTACAACGCCAACCCCGCCTCGATGCGCGCGACGCTGGCGGTGCTGGCGGAGGAGCCCGGCCGGCACGTTGCGGTGCTGGGTGAGATGCGCGAGCTCGGCGACGATTCCACCGCCTATCATGCCGCCCTCGCCGAACCGATCCTGGCCGCGCGCGTCGAAACGGCGCTGCTCGTCGGCGAAGCGATGGCGCCGCTGGCGCAGGCCCTTGAGGGACGCGTCGACATCATGCATGTGCCGGATGCTGCGACGGCGCTCGACCGGCTGAAGAACCTGGTCCGGGCAGGAGACGCGGTACTCGTCAAAGGGTCTAATGGTGTCGGCCTGTCGCGCCTGGTCGCGGGGCTGGAGGCAGGTGTTGCGATCGCAGATCGCATGGGGGGCGGAACGTAAATGCTGTACTGGATCGCCGAGCACCTGGGCTTCACCGGACTGCTGAACCTTATCCGCTACCAGTCCTTCCGGACGGGCGCGGCGGTGGCGACCGCGCTGTTCATCGGCCTGATCATCGGGCCGCGCTTCATCGGCTGGTTGCGCGTCCGCCAGGGCAAGGGGCAGCCGATCCGCGCCGACGGCCCGCAGACGCACCTCGCCAAGCGGGGCACGCCGACGATGGGCGGACTGATGATCCTGACCAGCATGGCGCTGGCGATCCTGATCTGGATGGACCTCAGCAACCCCTATGTCTGGGCCTGTCTGTTCGTGACGCTCGGCTTCGGCGCGATCGGCTTCCTCGACGATTACGACAAGGTTAGGAAGGCGAGCACCGCCGGCGTGTCGGGCAAGACGCGGCTGCTGCTCGAATTCGCCATCGCCGGCATCGCATCGTGGATCATCATGCAGCAGAACGGCCCGCACCTGTATCTGCCGTTCACCGACCGACTGTACCTCGACCTCGGTTATGCCTTCCCGCTGTTCGCCGCCTTCACCATCGTCGCCTTCGGCAATGCGGTGAACCTGACTGACGGGCTCGACGGCCTGGCGACGATGCCGGTCATCATCGCATCCGTCGCGTTTATGCTGATCGTGTATCTGGCGGGCAACGTGAAGTTCGCCACCTACCTCGGCATTCCGCACGTTCCCGGCGCGGGCGAACTCGCGATCTTCTGCGGCGCGGTGGTCGGCGCTGGCTTGGCCTTCCTGTGGTTCAACGCACCGCCCGCTGCGGTATTCATGGGCGATACCGGCAGCCTCGCGCTGGGCGGCGCACTCGGCACGATCGCGGTCGTCGCGCACCATGAGATCGTGCTGGGCATCATCGGCGGCCTGTTCGTCGTCGAGGCGCTGTCGGTCATCATCCAGGTGTTCTTCTACAAGCGCACCGGCAAGCGCGTGTTCCGCATGGCGCCGATCCACCATCATTTCGAACAATTGGGCTGGAGCGAGCCGACCGTTGTCATCCGCTTCTGGATCATCAGCCTGGTGCTGGCCCTCGCCGGCCTGTCCACGCTGAAGCTGCGGTGAGGACGATGCCGGTCGCCCCAAACACACCGTCACCCCTGACTCGTTCCGGGGTCCACCGGGCCGCACGGGATTGCTTTGAGGCTCTAGCCATCCCCCTCGCCGCAGAGTGGACCCCGGACCAAGTCCGGGGTGACGACGCGTCTTTGGCAGACGCGGCATGATCCTCTCCACCGCCTGGAAGGGCCAACGCTACGCCGTCCTCGGCCTCGCCCGCTCCGGCATGGCGACCGTCCGCGCGCTCGCCGCAGCCGGCGCCTATGTCGTGGCGTGGGACAGCGACCCCGCCGCTCGCGAACGGGCGCAAGCGATCGACGGCGTCATCGTCCACGATCCCGCCGCCCTCGACCTCACCGGCGCGGCCGGGCTGGTCGTCTCGCCCGGCGTGCCGCTCAACACCCACCCGCTGGTCGCCCAGGCGCGCGCCGCGGGCGTGCCGGTGATCGGCGACATCGAACTGTTCGCCCAGGCGCGCGCCGAACTGCCGCCGCACAAGGTCGTCGGCATCACCGGCACCAACGGCAAGTCGACCACGACCGCGCTGGTCCATCATATTCTGAAGACCGCGGGCGTCCCGACACTGATGGGCGGCAACATCGGCCTGCCGATCCTCGAGCAGGAGCCGCTGCCGGACGGCGGCGTCTACGTCCTCGAACTGTCGAGCTACCAGATCGACCTGACGCAGACGCTCGACTGCGATGTGGCGGTGCTACTCAATATCACCCCAGATCACCTCGACCGCTATGAGGGCTTCGAGGGCTATGCGGGGTCCAAGGCGCGGCTGTTCGAGATGCAGTCAGCGGGGCATCTCGCGGTTGTTGGCATCGACGATGACGCCACGCGGAACATTGCCGGCGTGCTTCGCGATCGGGGCGATCTGATCGAAGTGTCGACCGCTGAATACAACGGCGCGGTGTTCGGACCCGCATTGCGCGGTCCACACAATGCGCAGAACGTCGCCGCCGCACGTATCGTCGCGGCGAGGCTCGACGTGCCCGCCGGCGAACTGTCCGCAGCGCTCGAAACCTTCACCGGCCTGCCACACCGCATGGAGCGCGTCGCCGAGCGCAACGGCGTCGCCTTCATCGACGACAGCAAGGCGACCAACCCCGAAAGCACCGCGCCCGCGCTCGGCGCATTCGAGCGCATCCACTGGATTCTCGGTGGCAAGCGTAAGGGCGACGATCTCGACGCCTGCGCGCCGTTCCTCAGCCACGTCGTCGCGGCCTATACGATCGGCGAGGCGGCCGAGCTGTTCGCCGACATCCTGACGCCAAAGCTCCCCCATGTCGAACGCAGCGGCGACCTTGCCACCGCCGTTCGCGCCGCCGCCGCTGCGGCCAAGCCCGGAGAGGTCGTGCTGTTGTCGCCGGCCTGTGCTAGTTTCGACCAGTTCCGCGATTACGAGGCGCGGGGCGCTGCGTTCCGCGCGGCTGTCGAGGCTCTAGCATGACGGGCGCCAGCATGACCGACGACAAGCGCGACACCCTGATCGCCAAGGTGAAGCGCTCGGGCGGCCGCGGCGACCGATCGCCGCTCGGCACCTGGTTCTGGGACATCGACCGGATGCTCCTGCTGCTCACCCTGTTCCTGATCGCGATCGGGCTGGTGGCGGTGGCGGCAGCGAGCCCTGCCACCGCTGTCCGCTATTCGGGCGAGCATCACAAATTCACTGCGCTCTATTACTTCTGGCGCCAGCTGATCTGGGTCGGCATCTCGCTGCCCGTGCTGTTCGGCGTATCGATGCTGCCGGTGCCGCTCGCCCGCCGGCTCGCACTGATCGGCGCTGCGGTGCTGATCGTCTGCCTCGCGCTCACGCCCTTCGTCGGCAACAGCATCAACGGCGCGCGGCGCTGGATCGGCTATGGCTTCGCCTCGTTCCAGCCGTCCGAGTTTCTGAAACCGCTCTTCATCGTCACGGTCGCCTGGCTGCTGTCGCTGAAGGCGAAGGACCCGACGCTGCCGACCGTGCTCATCACCGGCGCGATGACCGGGCTGATCGCGCTGCTGCTGATGATGCAGCCCGATTTCGGGCAGACGGTGATCTTCTGCACCGTATGGATGGCACTGCTGATGATCGCCGGCACGCCGATGCGCGTGCTGGGCGGAATCATCGCGATGGTGCCGGTCGGCCTCGTCTGCGCGTACATGTTCTACAGCACCGCCCGCAACCGCATCGACGCCTTCCTGTTCCCGAGCGTCGAGGGCGAGGGCGCGAGCGATCACTTCCAAACCAACGCCGCGCACGCGACCATTACCAGCGGCGGCTGGACCGGCACCGGCCCCGGCGGCGGCACCGTGAAGTTCGGCCTGCCCGAAGCGCACACCGATTACATCTATTCGGTGATCGGCGAGGAATTCGGCCTGATAGCCTGCGCGATCATCGCGCTCGTCTTCCTGGCGATCGTCGTGCGCGTGTTCGTCAAGCTGCTGGACGAGCAGGACGAATTCAAGCTGCTCGCCGCCAGTGGCCTCGCCGTGCAGTTCGGCGCGCAGGCGTTGGTATCGATGGCGGTCAACACCGGCCTCGCGCCGTCCAAGGGTATGACGCTGCCGTTCATCAGCTATGGCGGGTCGTCGATGATCGCGCTGTCGATCGGCATGGGGTTGCTGCTTGCCTTCACCCGGCGCAATCCGTTCCTGACGCGCAGTCCGTATGTGGTGAGATGGGGTTCGAATTGAGCAAGCATTACGTCCTGGCAGCCGGTGGCACGGGCGGTCACATGGTCCCCGCCGCGGCGTTGGCGGAGGAGCTGACCCGGCGCGGCCACCGCGTCGCGCTGGTCAGCGATGCGCGCGGCGTGCGCTTCCCCGGCCTGTTCGAGAACGTCCAAACGCACGTCCTGCCCGCGGGCCGCTTCCAGGTGAAGAAGCCGCAGGGCTGGGCAAGCGCGGTGCGCGAGATGCTGCGCGGCAGGGCGATGGCCCGCGAATTGTACCGCACGTTCAAGCCCGCCGCGGTGATCGGCTTCGGCGGCTATCCCGCGTTCCCGGCGCTGCTCGCAGCCTTCGCGGAGAAGATTCCGACTGCCGTCCACGAACAGAATGCCGTCCTCGGCCGCGTCAACCGCGTCGTCGCCGGCAAGGTCGATGCGATCGCGACCTCGTACAAGACGACCGAACGGCTGGCGGCGAAGCACGAACACAAGGTCCACCTCGTCGGCAATCCGGTGCGCGACGCGGTGCTCGCTTTGCGTGCGAAACCCTATCCGCTGCTGGAAGAGGACGGCATCTTCCGCGTCCTCGTCACCGGCGGCAGCCAGGGCGCGAGCATCCTCAGCCAGGTCGTGCCCGACGGCCTCGCGATGCTGCCCGTCACCTTCCGCCGCCGTCTGCAGGTGACGCATCAGGCGCGGATCGAGGATATCGACGCGGTGCGCGCGCAATATGCCGAGCATCAGATCCCGGCCGAACTCGCCACCTATCTGCCCGACATGCCTGAGCAATTGGCCTGGGCGCACCTCGTCATCGCCCGCGCCGGTGCTTCGACGATCGCGGAGCTGACCGCGGCGGGGCGGCCCGCGATCCTCGTGCCGCTGCCCGGCGCAACCGACGACCACCAGACCGCGAACGCGCGCGAGATCACCAAGGCGGGCGGCGCGCGCACCATCCCGCAGCCCGAATTCACCGCCGTGGAGCTTGCCAAGCAGATGCAGAAACTGGGCCTCGACCCCGCGGCACTGGAAAATGCCGCCGCGCGCGCGAAGAGCGTCGGCCGCCCGACCGCGGTCAGCGACCTCGCCGATCTGGTCGAAAGCCTCGACGCGCCGCTCTCGCGCCTCCCCGTCGGCGTGCCAGTGAAGGCGAAGGCGGTGACCGCATGATCCGCGGCGTCGCAACCGACATCGGACCGATCCACTTCGTCGGCATCGGCGGCATCGGCATGTCCGGTATTGCCGAGGTGATGAAGAACCTCGGCTATACCGTGCAGGGCTCCGACGTCGCCGAAGGCTATGTCGTGCAGGGTCTGCGCGACAAGGGCATCGCGGTGACGATCGGCCATGCCGCCGAGAACGTGGCGGACGCCGCCGTTGTCGTCACCTCCACCGCGATCACCCGCACCAATCCGGAGGTCGAGGCGGCGCTGGAACGGCGCATCCCCGTCGTCCGCCGCGCCGAGATGCTCGCCGAGCTGATGCGCCTCAAGTCGACCGTCGCGGTGGCCGGCACGCATGGCAAGACGACGACGACCAGCATGGTCGCGGCGCTGCTCGATGCGGGCGGCGTCGACCCCACCGTCATCAACGGCGGCATCATCAACAGCTACGGCAGCAACGCACGCCTCGGCGCGAGCGACTGGATGGTGGTCGAGGCCGACGAGAGCGACGGCAGCTTCCTGCGCCTCGACGGCACGATCGCGGTCGTCACCAACATCGATCCCGAACACCTCGACCATTACGGCAGCTTCGACGGCGTGAAGGACGCCTTCGTCGAATTCGTCGAAAACGTGCCCTTCTACGGCGCGGCGCTTCTGTGCCTCGACCACCCGGAGGTCCAGAACATCCTGCCGCGCGTGCGCGACCGGCGCGTCGTGACCTACGGCTTCTCCGCACAGGCCGACGTCCGCGGCGTCAACGTCACCCCGGTGCCGGGCGGTAACCGCTTCGAATGCATCGTGCGCGAGCGGGACGGCACCAGCCGCTCGATCGAGAATATCGAGCTGCCGATGCCCGGCCGCCACAACGTCCAGAACGCGCTCGCGGCGATCGGCGTGGCGCTGGAACTCGGCATTCCCGACGAGACGATCCAGCGCGGCTTTTCCGCGTTCGGGGGCGTCAAGCGCCGCTTCACGCACGTCGGCGAGGTGGCGATGGAGGACGGCAACGTCACGATCATCGACGATTACGGCCACCACCCGGTCGAAATCCGTGCCGTGCTCGCCGCCGCCCGCGAGGGCGCGGAGGGCCGCGTCATCGCCGTCGTCCAGCCGCACCGCTATTCCCGCCTCGGTAGCCTGATGGAAGAGTTCCAGACCGCGTTCAACGACGCCGACCGCGTGCTCGTGACTCCAGTCTATGCCGCGGGCGAGGCGCCCGTCGAGGGCGTCGATGCGCAGGCCTTGGTCGAGGGATTGAAGCGCCGCGGCCACCGCTCCGCCGCGACCGTCGCGGATGCCGATGCGCTCGCCGACGAACTCGCCGCGACCGTGCAGCCCAACGACATGGTCGTCTGCCTGGGTGCGGGCGACATCACCAAATGGGCGGCGGGCCTCGCCGCCGCGATCGGAGCGCGGCGATGACCGACTGGTTCGATGCAGGCCTGAAGCTCCAGAAGCAGATGCTCGACGCGCAGCGCCAGGCGCTGGAAGCCGGCGGCCACGCGGTCGATGCCGGCGCCGCGATGGTCGAGGCGCAGGAGGCGACGCGCAAGGCGGCCGAGGCGAACCTCGCCGCCTTCCAGGCGTGGACGCGAATCTGGGGCGTCGGGCCTTGGTGACCGCACTGCCCCCGGTCCGTGGACGCCTGACGCAGGGCGCCGCGCTGGCGCCGCTCGTCTGGTTCAAGGCGGGGGGCAAGGCCCAGTGGCTGTTCGAGCCGAAGGACGCCGACGACCTGTGCGAATTCCTCGCCGCACTCGACCCGGCGGTGCCAGTGATGGCGCTGGGGCTGGGGTCGAACCTGATCGTCCGCGACGGCGGCGTGCCGGGCGTGGTGGTGCGGCTCGGCAAGGCCTTCGCGCAAGTCGAGCGGCTCGACGACGTCACCCTGCGCTGTGGCGGGGGAGCGAGCGGTATCCTCGTCTCTTCGACCGCGCGCGATGCGGGCATCGGCGGCGTCGAATTCCTGCGCTCGATCCCCGGCACGGTCGGCGGCTTCGTGCGGATGAACGGCGGCGCCTATGGCCGCGAGGTCAAGGACGTGCTGGTCGAGGCGGACGTCGTGTTGCGCTCCGGCGAACGCGTGACGCTGGGCCTCGCCGATCTTGGCTACACCTATCGTCACAGCGCGCTGCCCGACGGCGCGGTCGTCGTATCCGCGACCTTCCGTGGGGAACCCGCCGAGCCGGCAATGATCCAGGCGGAAATGGACCGCATCGCCGCCGCGCGCGAGGCATCGCAGCCGCTCCGGTCGAAGACCGGTGGCTCGACGTTCAAGAACCCCGACGGGCACAAGGCATGGGCGCTGGTCGATGCCGCCGGCTGCCGGGGCTTGCGGCGTGGTGACGCTCAGGTATCTGAGAAACATTGTAATTTCCTGCTCAACCTCGGCTCGGCGAGCAGCGCCGATATCGAGGGCTTGGGCGAAGAGGTGCGGGACAAGGTGAAGGCGCAGTCGGGCGTGACGTTGGAATGGGAAATTCAGCGCGTGGGAGTGGCGGCGTGAGCGGCGCGATCCAGTTCCTCCCCCGCCAGGGGGAGGGGGACCGCTCGGCGTCAGCCGAGTGGTGGGGGGGGAGGACGGCAGTGTCCTCTCCGCTGTTCCGTGTCCTCCCCCTCCGTCATGCTGCGCATGCCACCTCCCCCTTGCGGGGGAGGAATTGATGCACATCGCGGTCCTCATGGGCGGCTGGTCCGCCGAACGCCCCGTATCGCTCCTGTCGGGCAACGGTTGCGCCGATGCGCTCGAGGCGAACGGCCACCGCGTCACCCGCATCGACATGGGCCGCGACGTCGCCGCGCGCCTTGCCGCGGCGCAGCCCGATCTCGTCTTCAATGCGCTGCACGGATCGCCCGGCGAGGACGGCAGCGTGCAGGGCATGCTCGACCTGATGGGCATCCCCTATACGCATTCGGGTCTCGCCACCTCGGTCATCGCGATCGACAAGGTGCTGACCAAGCAGGTACTCGTCCCCGCCGGCATCCCCATGCCCGGCGGCCGCATCGTCAAGTCCGCCGACATCCACGAGCGCGATCCGTTGCAGCGCCCCTATGTCCTGAAACCCATCAACGAAGGTTCGTCGGTCGGCGTCGCGATCGTCACCGATGACGGCAATTACGGCAATCCGATCGGCCGCGACGTGGCTGGCCCTTGGGCCGAGTTCGACGAACTGCTCGCCGAACCCTATGTCCGCGGCCGCGAGCTGACGACCGCCGTGCTGGGGGAACGCGCGCTCGGCGTCACCGAATTGAAGCCCAAGAACGGCTGGTACGATTTCGACGCCAAATACACCGATGGCCTGACCGAACACGTCTGCCCCGCCGACATCCCCGACGAGATCGCCGACGCCTGCAAGCGGCTCGCGCTGGAGGCGCATCGCCTGCTGGGGTGCAAGGGCGCCAGCCGCTCCGACTTCCGCTGGGACGACGAGCGCGGGGTCGACGGCCTGTTCCTGCTCGAGGTCAACACGCAGCCCGGCATGACGCCCTTGAGCCTCGTCCCCGAACAGGCGCGCCACATCGGCATGAGCTACGAACAGCTCGTCCAGGCGATCGTCGACGAGGCGCTCGCCGACGCGAAGGCTGCCGCGGGATGAGCCGCACGATCAAGCGCGGCCCGCCGCCCAAGCGCCCCGCTGCCCGGCGCAAACAGCCCGTCCGCAAGGTCGGGCTGTTCGAGCGTGCGATCGCCGCGCTGCCGGTCAGCGAGGAGACGATCCGCAAGGCGGCGACCTGGACGATCACCGGCGGCGGCATCGCCGTGGCGCTTGCCGCGCTGACCTGGATCGGCATTCCCGGCATGATCGGCACCGCCATCGCCGAAGGCGCGGGGCAGGCGGGCTTTCGCGTCGAGCAGATCGAGGTCACCGGCCTGAAGCGCATGGACCGGATGAGCGTCTATGCCGTCGCGCTCGACCAGCAGAGCCGCGCGATGCCGCTCGTCGATCTGGAGGCGGTGCGCCAGAAGCTGCTGCGCTATGGCTGGATCGCCGACGCGCATGTCTCGCGCCGGCTACCCGACACGCTGCTGATCGACATCGTCGAGCGCAGCCCGGCGGCGGTGTGGCAGGACAACGGCCAGCTGACGTTGATCGACAAGGACGGCGTGCTGCTGGAACCGGTGAAGCCCGATGCGATCCCTGATTTGCCGCTGGTGATCGGCCCCGGCGCGGACCGTCAGGAGGCAGGCTATCAGGCGCTGCTCGCCGCGGCTCCCGCGCTCAAGCCCCGCGTCAAGGCGGCGACCTGGATCGGCAACCGCCGCTGGGACCTGACCTTCGACAGCGGCGAGACGCTGGCGCTGCCCGAAGACGGCGCGCCCGCAGCCTTGCTCAAATTCGCCGAGCTCGACGGCGCGCGGCCCCTTTTGGGGCGCGGCTGGATGCGGTTCGACATGCGCGATCCGAGCAAGCTCGTCGCGCGCAAGCCCGGCGCCAGCATGGCGCATGACGTGCCCGATCCCAGTGAGATCGCGGCACCGGCGGGTACACAGACCGATACCGGTGCGGGAAACGCCGGCGATCGACACGCGGCAGACGCGCACACGGGGGCCGAGGGATAATGGCGAAAGTAGCACCGGAAGGACTCATCACCGCGCTCGACATCGGCTCGTCCAAGGTGTCGGCGATGATCGCGCAAAAGGGTGACGGCGGCGAGTTGATCGTGCTCGGCACCGGCCAGCGCGAAAGCCGCGGCGTCAAGCGCGGCTATATCGCCGACATGGGCGCCACCGAAGCCGCGGTGCGCGAGGCGGTGGAGCAGGCCGAACGCATCGCCGGCATCAATATCGAGAACGTCTGGGTCGGCTTCTCCGCCGGCGGTCTCGTCAGCGACGTCGCCGAGGTCGAGTTCGAACTGGGCGGCCATCGCGTCGAACAGCAGGATATCGACGCCTTGCTCGCGGCGGGGCGCAATTCGATCGATCCGCAAGGCCGGATGGTGCTGCACGCGCAGCCCGCGCTCTACACGCTCGACGGCCTCACGGGCGTTAAGAAGCCGCTGGGGCTTCATGCCGATCGCCTGGGTGTCCACATCCACGTCGTCGCCGCAGACGGCTCGCCGGTGCGCAACCTCGATCTGTGCGTCCGCTCGGCGCATCTGGAAGTGAAGTCGATCATCGCCGCGCCCGTGGCGACCGGTCTTGCCTGCCTCAGCGACGAAGAGCGCGAACTGGGCGTCGCGCTGGTCGAGATGGGGGCGGGGATCACCAACGTCTCGCTGTTCGCGGGCGGCATGCTGGTCGGCCTGTGCTCGATCCCGATGGGTGGCCAGGACATTACCGACGATATCGCCAGCGCCTTCGGCACCCGCCGTGCGCAGGCCGAGCGGATGAAGTGCTTCCACGGATCGGCCAATGCTAGCCCGCGTGACAATCATGAGATGATCCCGGTGATGCCGATCGCCGCCGAAGACGACGTCCATGGCGGCATGCAGATCACCAAGGCGCAGCTGATCGGCGTTGTCCGCCAGCGGCTGGAGCATCAGATGGACGAGATCCGCAAGTCGCTCGCCCAGCTCAAGTTCGAAGGGCCCGTGGGGCGGCAGGTCGTGCTGACCGGCGGCGGTGCGGAGCTGAAGGGCATCGCCGATTATGCGCAGCAGGCGCTTGGCCGCTCGGTGCGTATCGGCCGGCCGCGCGGGCTGACCGCGCTGCCGGAGGCGCATGGCGGGCCGGCGTTCGCGACGCTGGCGGGCCTTGCCTTCTACGCAGCATCCGATCCGATTGATCTGCGCGGGGTGGCACCCCAGCAAACCACCGTTCATCGCCAGCGTGGCATGGGCATGGTCCGCAAGCTGATTCAGGCGGCGCGGGCAAATTATTAAGCGCCGATGACCTTTCGCGCTGTTTTCCTATGGAAGAGCGTGAATCGTTGAGGCAAAAGGTTAATCAGGGTCCCGGCGCGCAATTCCGGACAGGGGCGGAGAAAGTTTAGGCCATGAGCATCGAATTCATCACTCCCGAGGTCGACGAACTGACCCCCCGTATCGCCGTGATCGGCGTGGGCGGCGCGGGTGGCAACGCCATCGCCAACATGATGCGTGCCGACGTGCAGGGCGTCGACTTCCTGGTCGCGAACACCGACGCGCAGGCGCTGAAGTCGTCGATCGCGCCGCAGCGCATCCAGCTGGGTGCGAAGATCACGCAAGGGTTGGGCGCCGGCTCGCGGCCGGAAATCGGCCGTGCCGCGGCGGAAGAGACGATCGACGATCTCGCCAAGCGTCTGGAAGGCGCGCACATGTGCTTCATCGCCGCCGGCATGGGCGGCGGGACCGGCACCGGCGCCGCGCCCGTCATCGCCAAGGCCGCGCGCGACATGGGCATCCTGACCGTCGGCGTCGTCACCAAGCCGTTCAGCTTCGAAGGCAACCGTCGCGCCAAGAGCGCCGATGGCGGCATCGAGGAACTGCAGAAGTATGTCGATACGCTGATCGTCATCCCCAACCAGAACCTCTTCCTGATCGCCAACGCGAACACGACCTTCAAGGAAGCGTTCGAGATGGCGGACGAGGTGCTGCAGCAGGGTGTGCGCGGCATCACCGACCTCATGGTCATGCCCGGCCTGATCAACCTCGACTTCGCCGACGTCCGCAGCGTGATGCAGGAAATGGGCAAGGCGATGATGGGCACCGGCGAAGCGTCCGGCGACAACCGCGCGCTCGAGGCGGCGCAAAAGGCGATCGCCAATCCGCTCCTCGACGGCGTGTCGATGCAGGGTGCCAAGGGCGTCATCATCTCGATCACCGGCGGCGACGACATGCGCCTGCTCGAAGTCGACGAGGCGGCGAACCACATTCGCGATCTGGTCGATCCCGACGCGAACATCATCTGGGGCTCGGCGTTCAACCCGGAACTCGAAGGCCGCATCCGCGTGTCGGTCGTCGCGACCGGCATCGATTCGGACGCCAAGCCCGGCCTCGCCGCCCCCGCGGCCGAACCGACCAAGTCGTTCAGCTTCGGCATGGGCCGCAAGACCGACGACAGCACCTCCTTCCGTCCCAGCGCGACCACGTCGGCGCCGGTGAGCGCGCCGGAACCCGCGCCGGCCCCGGCTGCCGCGCCGTCGCCGTCGGTGTCGTTCACCGCGCCGACGGCCGCCCAGCCGGCCCCGCAGGCCGCGCCGCTCGATCTCCAGCCGACGCAGGCGGTACAGCCCTCCGCGCCTGCCGCCGCGGACGACGAACTGGTACTGGGCGCCGAAACGATGGTCCCGCCGACGCCCAAGACCTATGGCGAAGAGCCTGCCGCGCCGGCTCAGGCTCCCGCCGGCCGCCGCTCGTGGATCGCGCCCGGCAGCGACGCGGCCCCCGCGGACGCTGCCCCGCAGCCGCGCGTGAAGTTGGGCGGCACGCTGTTCGAACGCATGTCGAACGCCGCCCGCGGCCCGGCGCGCGACGACAGCGACGGCGATTCGAAGGAACCGCTCGACCTGCCGCGCTTCCTGCACCGCCAGAACAACCAGTAATTGGATCGGGGCGACCGCTCGCCCCATCCAACCCGTCACCCCGGAGCAAGTCCGGGGTGACGTGGTACTTGGGGCAAGCCGCGCCGGTTCCCAAACTGACGGTTCGCAGGGCTTCCGACCCGCTCCATCAATCATGCACGCCACCGGCAGATGAAGTAAGGGCATCGTCCGGACTGCCACGTCCTAAGGCCCTGTAACCGATTGGCGCGTACCGCTCGCCCCTTTCCTCCGTCACCCCGGACTTGTTCCGGGGTCCACCGGGCCGCAAGGGCAACGCTGGAGCCTCCAGCCATCCCTCGCCGCACAGTGGACCCCGGACCAAGTCCGGGGTGACGTGGTGCTTGAGGCAAACGTCATGGCCTCCCGACCGGCTATGCGTGCGCCCCAGGCAATGCCGGTCCCAAGCGCGCGCCTTCCACACCCCCGCCACCGCGTCCCATTCCGAACCACCCAACCCGCATTCGTCGCCGGCGCGTCTCGCTTCACCGCGCCGCCGGGCGCCGGACATTGCCGGTTCAGCCGGTTCCGGCTTTAGCGTGATGGTATCTCATGCGTGTCATCGTCCCCGCTTTGTTGGCGTCCGCGGCCCTGCTGCTGGCATCCGTCCCGGCCGCATCCTTGGCGCAGGAGGTCGTGCAGCCGCTGCCCGGCACCACCGACGCGGATCGGCTCGCCGAACAGATGCGGGCGCTCGCCGCCAATCCTCGCGATCTGAACGCGCTGGTCGCGGCGGCCGACCTGTCGCTGTCGCTGGGCGACCTAAGCGGCGCGGCGTCGCTGTATGCGCGCGCCGAAAAGGTCTCGCCGAACGATCCCCGCATCAAGGCCGGCGAGGGCGCGATCCTGGTCCGGTCGGAACGGCCCGGCGAGGCGTTGCGCTATTTCGCGCAGGCCGAGGCGGCGGGATATGATGTGCGCCGTTATGCCGGCGATCGCGGCCTCGCCTACGATCTGATCGGCCAGCCGGAGCGGGCGCAGCGCGATTATCGGCTGGCGATGCAGGCCGGCGCGAATGACGAGGTCATCCAGCGTTACGCTTTGTCGCTCGGCATCGTCGGCCAGCGCGACGCGGCGTTGCAGCTGCTCGATCCCCTGGTCCGCAAGCAGGATCGCAGCGCATGGCGGACGCGCGCCTTCGTCCTGGCGATGACCGGCGACCAGCCCGGCGCGGAAAAGATCGTCACGACGATGCTGCCGCAGGGCATGGCGCAGGGGCTGCTGCCCTTCTTCCAGCGCCTGCCGGCGCTGTCGCCTGCCGATCGCGCCTTCGCCGTCCATTTCGGGGAGGTCCACGCCTCGCCCGAACGGATCGCCGACGCCCGCCTCGCGCCCGTCCTGCCGCAGCTCGCGCCTGAACGGCCGCCGGTGGCGCTGGCGGCCGTTCGGACGCCGACGCGTCCCATCGATCGCGAAACGCGCCGCGGACGGACTACACGCGAGACCAAGCAGCCGACTGTCGCGCTGGCGGCCAACACGCCGCCCGTCGCCACGCCCGCCGGCGCTCCGTCCTACCAGGCGGTGACCGCGGCCCTCGCGCGCGTTCAGCCGGTGCCCGCCGCCACCAGTCCCGCCCCCGTGACGCAGGCAAGCACGACGGCGATGGTGCAGCCCTTGCCGTCGCGCGCGCCTGCCGCGCCGGTGGCGACCCCGACCACCGCCTCCGCCGCGAATGTCGCGATCGCCAGCGCGATTACGCGCCCGGTGGTCACGCCCACACCGGCCACGGCAAACCCGGTGGCCGCCACCGCAACGCCGCAACAGCCCGTCGTCACGGCAGCGGCGGCCACGCCAACGCCCATGACGGCCAATCCGGCGACGGCGACTCCCACTCGGCCGGCAGCCGTCAGCACGACGGTGGCATCCACGCCAGCGACCGCGGTCGTGCAGCCGCTCCCCGCGACCCGCCCGGCCGAGGTCGCGACCGCGACACCCATCGTGTCCGTACCCCCGGCCAAGCCCGACAGCGATTCGGTGCTCGCACGCATCGTCGCCAGCCTCTCGATCCCCGCGTCCGAACTCGGCGTGACCGAGCCGGTCCGCGCCGCACCCGTTCCCGCCACCGCCGACGACTCCGCCGCCCGCGTGCTCGCCGAGGCGAAGGCCAAGGAGGAACGCGACGCCGCCGCCGAAAAGGCGCTCGCGCTGAAGGCCGCCGCCGACAAGCGCGCTGCCGACCGCAAGGCGCTTGCCGACAAGAAGGCGCTCGCCGCCAAGAAGCTCGCCGACGAGAAAGCCGCCGCCGCCAAGAAGGAAGCGGCCGAGAAGAAGCTGGCCGAAGCGAAGGAAGCCGCCGAGGCCAAGAAGCTCGCCCGCGCCAATCCGTCGCGCATCTGGGTACAGGTGGCGGGCGGCGCGAACGAGGACGATCTGCCGAAGGCCTGGGCGGCGGCCAAGGCCAAGGCACCCGCGCTCGCCGGCAAGAGCGGCTGGAAGACGCCGCTGCGCGCCACCAACCGCGTGCTGACCGGCCCTTTCAAGACCGATGCAGAGGCGCGCAGCTTCGTCAACCAGCTGACCAAGCAGGGGATCGGCGCCTTTACCTTCACTAGCGACGCGGGACAGGTGGTGGAGCGGCTGTCGGCGAAGTAAGGCCGGCGGCATGACCGCCATCGCCCCCTGGGCTTCCCATCCCGCCGCCAGCCGTGGCCGCCTCCATCCCGAAGGGGAGGGGACGGCGCGCGGCCCCCGCGACGATTTCCAGCGCGACCGCGACCGCATCATCCATTCGATCAGCTTCCGCCGCCTGCGCCACAAGACGCAGGTGTTCATGGCCCCGGATGGCGATCATTTCCGCGTCCGCCTGACGCACAGCCTGGAGGTCGCGCAGATCGGCCGCACGATCGCGCGCGTGCTCGGCCTCAACGAGGATCTGACCGAGGCGTTATGCCTCGCACATGACATCGGCCACCCGCCCTTCGGCCATGCCGGTGAGGATGCGCTGAAGGCGGCGCTCGCCGACGCGGGCGGCTTCGATCACAACGGCCACACGCTGCGCACGCTGACGCATATCGAACGGCCCTATCCACGCTTCGACGGACTCAATCTGACGTGGGAGATGCTGGAGGGGCTGGCCAAGCACAATGGCCCTGTCCGCCATCCCGGTTGGGCGCTGCGCGAGGCGGACGACGCTTTCCCGCTCGACCTGACCAGCCACGCCAGCCTGGAAGCGCAGGTCGCGGCGATCGCCGACGATATCGCTTACGACAACCACGACATCGACGACGGCCTGCGCGCCGGGCTGCTGACGCTCGATCAGCTGCTCGCGGTGCCGATCGTCGCGCGCGGCTGGGATGCGGCGCGTGCGCGCTTCCCCGACATCGCGCCGCGCCGGCTGGCGCATGAACTGGTGCGCAGCCAGATCGGCACGATGGTCAACGACCTGATCGAGGAAACGCGCCGGCGCATCGGCGCGTCGGGCGTCGCCACTGTCGACGACGTGCGCGCGGCGGGCCAGGCGCTATGCGGCTTTTCGCCCGCGATGCGCGAGCAGGAGCGCGATCTCAAACGTTTCATGTACGCCAATCTCTATCACCACCCGCGCCAGCTCGCGGCGGCGGACGCCGCGCATGGCATCGTCCGCGGCCTGTTCGCCGCCTATCGCGACGATCCGGCCACGATGAGCCCCGAATGGGCCGCCGACGTGCCGACGGAAGAGCCCGCCCGCAGTCGCCACATCGCCGACTTCATCGCCGGCATGACCGACCGCTACGCCATCGCGCGCTACCGCGAGCTGGTCGGTGACATCGACCTGCCCGAAGGGTTCTGAGGCGCAGGCCGGGCACCCCATCCGTCACCTAGATCCGTCATCCCAGCGCAGGCTGGGATCTCCCGGTGACGGCGCGATGCAAGAGCCGCGAAAGACCCCAGCCTGCGCTGGGGTGACGTCCGTGCGCGCGCAGTACACCCGTCCCACCAATCGGCACACTTCTGCGACAAACCTCGATTATGCCCACTCTTACGAGGTGGAGTGAGTCGTGATGTCGGACGCTGCCGTAGCGATGAACCGGTTCGGCTTGGGGGCCACGCGGGGGCAGGAGCCGCCACGCAATCCCAAGCGCTGGCTGCTCGACCAGGTCGACGCCTATCAGCCCGCTACGCCCGTGCTGGCCACCGCCCCGACCAGCGCCGCGGTGGCGGAGGATATCGCCGCTTATCAAGCCGAACAGCGGGCGATCCGTCAGGCCGCTATGGCCAAGCAGGGCGCTCCCGCCGCCGCGGTGGTGGCGACGCCGCCACCCGGTCCGGCGATGACGCCGCTGACCGCCAACATGGCGGCCACCGTCATGGCTCCCCCATCGCCCGCGCAGGAAAAACGCAGCGCGCAGCAGGTCGCGCGACAGGATGCCCGGCGGCTCGCGCAGGACGATTACACCAACCTCGTCGGCCTGCGCACCGCCTCCGCGCTCACCACGCAGACGCCCTTCGCCGAACGGCTGGTGCATTTCTGGTCGAACCATTTCGCCACCTCGGCCGACAAGCTCGAACTGATCGGCCTTGCCGGCACGCTGGAGAATGAGGCGATCCGCCCGCACGTCATGGGCCGCTTCGCCGACATGCTGTTCGCGGTCGAGCGGCATCCGGCGATGCTGATCTACCTCGATCAGGCGGTGTCGATCGGCCCCGACAGCCCTCTTGGGCTGCGTGCCAAGGGCCGCCGCCGTTCCGGCCTCAACGAAAACCTCGCGCGCGAGATCATGGAGCTGCACACGCTCGGCGTGCGCACCGGTTATACCCAGGCGGACGTGACCGAATTCGCGCGCGCGATGACCGGCTGGACGGTTGGCGGGATCGGCGGCGGCCCGGCGGCGCGCTTCGTCGCCGATCGGCCGGTGGGTAGCTTCGCCTTCGTGCCGCAGGTGCATCAACCGGGCATTCGGACGATCATGGGCAAGGCGTACGGGCAGGACGGCGAGGCGCAGGCGTCGGCGGTGTTGACCGATTTGTCGGTGCATCCTGCGACCGCACGCCATATCGCGACCAAGCTTGCCCGCCATTTCGCCGGTGACAATCCGCCCCCCGCGATGGTCGCGCGGCTCGAAAAGGCGTTCCTGTCGTCGCGCGGCGATCTGCCTACGGTCTATCGCGCACTGATCGCCTCGCCCGAAGCCTGGGCGCCGGCCCCGGCCAAGTTCAAGACGCCGTGGGAATGGAGCGTCTCCAGCTATCGCGCGCTCGGGGCCGCGGAGGTGCCGGCGAAGGCGATGCAGGGCCTGCTCGACCAATTGGGCCAGCCGATGTGGAAGCCGGGTCAGCCGATCGGTTACGACGATACCGCCGCCAGCTGGGCGGCGCCCGATGCGGTGCTGCGCCGGGTGGAGGCGGCACAGCGCTTCGCCTCTAAGGCGCCGCCCTCGATCGACGCCCGCGCGCTCGCGCCGCAGCTGTTTCCCGCCGCGCTGTCGCCGATGACCGCCCAGGCGCTGTCCCGTGCCGAAAGCCCGACGCAGGCGCTCGCGCTGCTGCTCGTCTCGCCCGAAATGATGCGGAGGTAATCCCATGGACCGTCGTGCCTTCCTCGCCCGCAGCGGCCTCGGCTTGCTCGGCACCTTCGCCCCCCGAATCGCCTTCGCCAAAGCGGCAACGGCCAAGCGCTTCGTCTTCATCATCCAGCGCGGCGCCGCTGATGGCCTGGGCACGATCGGCGCAGTCGGCGATCCGGCCTTCGTCGGCGCGCGCGGCGATCTCGCCGCCGATGTCGCCAACGGCACGAAGCTCGACGCGATGTTCGCGCTCCATCCGGCGATGACGACCGCGGCGGCGCTGTACGGCAAGGGGCAGGCGCTGTTCGCGCACGCCGTCGCCTCGCCCTACCGTGATCGGTCGCATTTCGACGGGCAGAACGTGTTGGAGACGGGCGGCACCGGCGCCTACCAGCTGAAGGACGGCTGGATGAACCGGCTGCTCGGGATCGTGCCGACCGACGATGCCAAGGCGATCGCCGTCGCCGCCACCGTGCCGATGGCATTGCGCGGCGCGCGCGAGGTGGCCAGCTACGCGCCATCGTCGCTCCCCGATGCGTCGGGTGACCTGATGGCGCGGGTGACGCAGCTCTATCGCGGCGACGACCAGCTCCACCGCCTGTGGGGCGAGGCGATGCAGACGCGCGCGCTGACCGACGATCTGGCCAAGGACAATGGCCGCAACGCCGCCGCCACCGGCGCGCTCGCCGCGCGGCTGCTCGCCCCCGCCAATGGCGCGCGGATCGCGACGATCGAAACCGGCGGGTGGGACACGCATGCCGGCCAGCGCGGCCGGCTGGCGCAGCAGTTGAAGGGGCTCGATGCGATGCTCGCCGCGCTCCAGACGGGACTCGGTCCGGTGTGGGATGACACGTTGGTCCTCGTCGCGACCGAATTCGGCCGCACCGTCGCGGTCAACGGCACCGGCGGCACCGATCATGGCACCGGCACCGCCACGATGCTGTTCGGCGGCGCGGTAAAGGGCGGCCGCGTCCTCGCCGACTGGCCCGGCCTCGCCACCGCCAACCTGTACGAAGCGCGCGACCTGAAACCGACCACGCAGCTCGATGCGCTGATCGGCGGCGCGGTGGCGGATCACTTCGCCGTCGATCCCGCCCGCGCGATGACCGCGCTCTTCCCGGCAAGCCAGCGCACCGCGGCGATCGGCGGATTGCTGCGCGTTTGATCGAGTGTGGGAGGGTGTGTGGCGTAACCCGCTAAGTACGAAGTTTAATCGAGCGGCTCTGTCCTGCAGGGCAAGTTTCTGCCTCATCGCCCACGCCGTCACCCGAGCGCAGGCTATGGTCTCACACGGCTCGTTCTCACTGTCTCGCAACCGCAAACGATAACCCCGGATCGTTTCGCCCAAGGTGTTCCTGTTGTCTATGTTCGGGCGATTTGAACCCACCCCCGTCTTGCGGTAGAGCGCGGCGCTTTCGCCGAACGGACGCTCATGACGCTTTACACCCGCTTTGCCGCGCATGTCGCCGCGGCCCTCGATACCCTGGTCGCCGCCGGCACGCTGCCCGCCGATCTCGACCGCCGCAACGTGACGGTCGAGCCGCCGCGCGACGTGACGCATGGCGACCTCGCCACCAACGCCGCGATGGTGCTTGCGAAGCCCGCGAAGACCAACCCGCGTGCGCTCGCCGAAGCGCTGGCGGCCGAACTTGGCACGCTGGACGAAGTGGCGGAAGCGACCGTCGCCGGCCCCGGCTTCATCAACCTGCGCCTGACCGACGCGGCGTGGCGCGACGAACTGACCCAGATCGCGGCGGCGGGCGACGATTACGGCCGCTCGACCAGCGGCAAGGGCGTGCGCGTCAACGTCGAATATGTCTCGGCCAACCCGACTGGCCCGATGCACATGGGCCATTGCCGCGGCGCGGTGGTCGGCGATGCGCTCGCCAGCCTGCTCGAATTCGCCGGCCACGATGTGATCCGCGAATATTACGTCAACGACGCCGGCGGCCAGGTCGACGTGCTCGCCCGCTCGGCGCACCTGCGCTACCGCGAGGCGCTGGGCGAAGACGTCGGCGCGATCCCCGAAGGCCTCTATCCGGGCGACTATCTGGTCCCGGTCGGCAAGGCGCTCGCCGACGAATTTGGTGACCGCTATGCGTCGGCGCCGGAAGGCGAATGGCTCGCGCTGTTCCGCACCCGCGCGGTCGCGGCAATGCTGGTCATGATCAAGGAGGATCTCGCCCTCCTCGGTATCCACCACGACCTGTTCTCGTCGGAGGCGGAATTGCAGGCGGCGGGCAAGCCCGAAGCCGCCGAAGCATGGCTGCGCGATCACGACCTGGTTTACGACGGCGTGCTCGAAGCCCCCAAGGGCGAAACCCCCGAGGATTGGGAGCCTGTCGAGCTGCCCCTGTTCCGCTCGACGCAATTCGGCGACGATCAGGATCGCCCGATCAAGAAGTCGAACGGCCAGTGGACGTACTTCGGCGCCGACCTCGCCTATCATTTCCAGAAGAGCCAGTCGGCCGACCAGCTGATCGACATCTGGGGCGCCGATCATGCCGGCACCGTCAAGCGCATCCAGGCCGCGGTCGCCGCGCTGACCGAGGGCGAGACGCGCTTCGACGTCAAGCTTGTCCAGATGGTCCGCCTGCTGCGCGGCGGCGAGCCGGTGAAGATGTCGAAGCGCGCCGGCAATTTCGTGACGCTCGCCGACGTCGTGCGCGAAGTCGGCAAGGACGTCGTCCGCTTCACGATGCTGACCCGGCGGTCGGACGCGCAGATGGACTTCGACTTCGCCAAGGTGGTCGAGGCGTCGAAGGACAATCCGGTCTTCTACGTCCAATACGCCCACGCCCGCGTCGCCTCGCTCCATCGCCGCGCCGACGAAGCGGGGATCGCGGCCGAGGGTGCCGACCTGTCCCGGCTTGATACGGAAGAGCTGGCGCTGGTGAAGCTGGCGGCGCAATTCCCGCGTATCGTCGAAACCGCCGCGACGGCACGCGAGCCGCACAGAATCGCCTTTTATCTGTATGACTTAGCTGCTTCGTTCCATGCCCTGTGGAACGTCGGCAACGACCGTCCTGAGCGGCGTTTCCTGGTGGTCGAGGATCATGATGCCACGCGTGCGCGTCTCGCCTTGGCGAGCGCCATTGCACAGATTATTCGTAATGGCCTCAGCATCATGGGTGTTGTCGCGGTTTCGGAGATGAAGTGATGACGGACGGTCTGGACCTGCGCGACGAGGAGCGGCTGCCCTGGCTCGAAACGGTCGAGCCGGACGAGGAGCGCGGCGCACCTATCGGCAAGGTGCTCGCATTGGTCGTACTGGGCTTGGCCGTACTCGCCGCGATCATCTTCGGCATCTACAAGTTGCAGAACCGCGCCACCCCCGACGGCGATCTGATCGCCGCGCAGGAGGGTGATTATAAGGTCAAGCCCGACGATCCCGGCGGCCTGAAGGTGAAGGGCGAGGGCAATGCCGCCATCGCGACCAGCGCCGGCAAGGCGGGCAACGGGTCGATCGACTTGAGCGCGGTGCCCGAAAAGCCGATCGACGGGCATCGTGTCGCGCCGACCGCCAAGCCCAGCGGTACGGGCGGTGCCAATGCGGTGGCGCAGGTGCCGGCTTCGGGCGGTCGCCTTGTCGCGGCACAGCCGGTGAGCGCGCAGCGTAGCGCGGCGGCGGGCCCGGCGGCCAGCGGCTCGCTGGTCCAGCTCGGCGCCTATCCCAGCGAGGCGGCGGCGAACACGGCATGGACCGGCTTTTCCAAGCGGTTCAGCTATCTCGCGCCGCTCGGCAAATCGGTCCAGTCGGTCGCGATCGGCGGCCGCACGCTATACCGCCTGCGCGTGAATGCGGGCAGCGCCAATCAGGCGGCGGACATCTGCGGCCGCCTGCGCGTCGCCGGCGAAAGCTGTTTCGTCGCCAGCTGAGGCGTGATGCGGTGGCGCGGCGCTCGCATATTGGCGGCGTCCGCGCTAACCGGTCCGGCATGAAGCCCGTCATCTTTGGCATCGCCGGCCTAGAGCTCTCCCCCGACGAACGCGCCTTTTTCACCGAGGCGGAGCCCGCCGGCTACATCCTGTTCAAGCGCAACATCGCGACCCGCGAACAGGTGCGGGCGCTGACTGATTCGCTGCGGGCGCTGTCGGGCAACGATCGCCTGCCGATCCTGATCGATCAGGAAGGCGGCCGTGTCGCGCGGATGGGGCCGCCCGAATGGCCGTCGTTCCCTGCCGGTCCGGCCTTCGCCAAATTGTACGACGTTGCACCCATGTCGGCGATCCAGGCGATGCGCGCCAACGGGCAGGCGTTGGGCCTGATGCTGGCAGAAGTCGGCATCACCGTCGATTGCGCGCCCATTCTCGACATCGCTCAGCCCGATACGACCGAGGCGATCAGTTGCCGGACCTATGGCGCCGAGCCGATGCAGGTCGCCGCCTTGGGGCGTGCGATGCTGGAGGGGCTGGCGGCCGGTGGGGTCGTCGGCGTCGTGAAGCATATGCCGGGCCATGGCCGCGCGGTGGTGGACAGCCACCATCTGCTCCCCACAGTCAGCGCGTCGGCCGAGGCACTGGAGGCGGACCTCGAACCGTTCCGCACGCTGCGTCATGCGCCGATGGGCATGACCTCCCACATCGTGTTCGAGGCTTGGGATGCCGAGCGCCCGGCGACGCTCTCCCCGACCATCGTCAACGATGTGATCCGCGGGATGATCGGCTTCGACGGACTGCTCATGACCGACGACATCGACATGAAGGCGCTGTCGGGCACCGCAGGCGAAAAGGCGGCAGGCGCGATCGCGGCGGGATGCGACCTCGTTCTCGACTGCTGGGCGCGGATGGACGAGATGATCGAGATTGCCGGGCGGCTGGGGTCGATCAACGACGCGTCACGCGCGCGGCTGGACACGGCGATGGCGAGCGTCGGTGCGCCCGAGGGCGAATTCACGGAGCTGGTCGCACGACGCGACGCCTTCCTCGCGCTGGCCTGACGGCGGATCGGTGGCGCAACCCGAACAGCTGACGCTCGACCTCGAGGGCTGGGAAGGGCCGCTCGATCTGCTGCTGACGCTGGCGCGATCGCAAAAGGTCGATCTACGCAGCATTTCGATCCTGGCGCTGGTCGAGCAATATCTGCGCTACATCCACCAACGGCAGTCGGTGCAGCTGGAAGTCGCGGCGGATTACCTCGTGATGGCGGCATGGCTGGCGTATCTGAAATCCGCGCTGCTCCTGCCGCGCCAGGCGGAGGACGAAGCGGACCCCGAGGAACTGGCGCTGCGGCTGCAACTACGCCTCGAACGGCTGCAGGCGATGCGCGAGGCGGGCGCGCGACTGATGGCGCGCGACCGGCTGGGCCGTGACGTTTTCGTGCGTGCCGCGCCGGAGGGGCTGCGAACGATCCGCCATGCGCAATGGCAGGCGGAAATCTATGACCTGATCGCAGCCTACGGCCGGGTCAGTGCGCGAACGCGGCCCGTGATGCATGTCGTCGCCGATCGCGAGGTGATGACGCTCGAGGCGGCGCTGGAGCGCGTGGCGCGCCTCGTCGGCGAGCGGCTCGACTGGTCGATGCTCGAGAGTTTCCTGCCGGAAGGGTCGGGGCGGTTGCGCAAGTCGGCGCTCGCCTCGTCGTTCCTGGCCGCGCTGGAGCTCGCCAAGCAGGGGCGCGTCGAACTCCGCCAGCAGGCCGCGTTCGCGACGCTCTACGTCCGGGCGCTGACATGACGCCACCGGACGATGGCGCGCGGGCGGTGGAGGCGTTGCTGTTCGCCGCCGCCGAACCGTTGGGAATCGATACGATCCGTGCGCATGTCGGCGGCATCGACGTGCGCGCGGCGCTGGCCCGGCTGGAGCAGGACTATGCGGGGCGGGGCATTACGCTGGTCCACCGCGGTGGGCGCTGGCATTTCCAGACCGCGCCCGATCTGGCGCACCTGCTTCGCCGCGACCGCGACGAGTCGCGCCGCCTCAGCCGTGCAGCGACCGAGACGCTGGCGATCATCGCCTATCACGAGCCCGTCACGCGCGCCGAGATCGAGGCGATCCGCGGCGTGCAGACCGCCAAGGGCACGCTCGACGTGCTGATGGAGGCAGGCTGGGTGCGCCCCGCGGGTCGCCGCGAGGTGCCGGGGCGACCGCTGATGTTCGCGACGACGCCCGGTTTCCTCGCGCATTTCGGGCTTTCCAGCCGACGTGATCTGCCGGGCATCGACGACCTGCGCGCCGCCGGCTTGCTCGACCCCGTCGATCTTGCACTGGAGGAAGCTTTGGAGGTGGCAAAGGACGATGAGAGCGACTAGATAGTTGGGCATTCTAGGAGATATGCCATGGGCAGCTTCAGCCCGATCCATCTGCTCGTCCTCGCCGTCGTCGCGATCCTGCTGCTCGGTGGCGGGCGGTTCTCGAACCTGATGGGCGACGTCGCCAAGGGTGTGAAGAACTTCAAGAAGGGCATGGCAGAGGACGACGACGCGGCCGCCAAGCCTGCCGCGCGCATCGAGGCGCAGAAGACTGCCGACCCCGCGTTCGATCGCGACGGTAACCGCATCCGCGACGAACAGCGTTGATCCGCGTCGCCCGATAGTATCCGGCGTCCATGTTCAACATCGATTCGAGCGAGTTCCTGCTGGTCGCGATCGTGGCGCTTGTCGTGATCGGGCCGAAGGACCTGCCAAAGGCGATGCGCGTCGTCGGCTATTGGGTCGGCAAGGCGCGCGGCGTCTCGCGCCAATTTCGGCAGGGCTTCGACAATATGGTCCGTGAGGCGGAACTGGCCGAGATGGAAAAGCGCTGGGCCGCCGAAAATGCGCGGATCATGGCGGAGCATCCGATGACCTCGGATGCAGAGTCCGAGGCGGCCGCGGGTGTCTCGCCCGCGCCGACGCCTGCCGGGCAGCATGAGGTCCAGCATGACGAGGCAGAGCCGGTTATGGTGGAAAAGCCGGTGGTTGCCCCGGCGCCCGAGCATAAACCCGCCCCACAGTCCGACGTTACGCCGTCATGAGTGACGTGGAAGACGAGATCGACGCCAGCCGCGCGCCCCTGCTCGATCACCTGATCGAACTGCGCCGTCGCCTGCTCTATTGCATCGTCGCGATCGTGCTGGCCTTCGGCGTCAGCTATTTCTTTGCCGAGAACATTTTCGCCTTCCTCGTCCAGCCGCTGCTGGCCGTGGGGCAGAAGACGCTGATCTATACGCAGATCTTCGAAGCGTTCTTCGTCAAGGTAAAGGTCGCCTTCTTCGCGGCAATGATGATCGCCTTTCCGGTGATCGCCAATCAGTTGTGGCAGTTCGTCGCGCCGGGCCTGTACCGTAAGGAAAAGCGCGCGTTGCTGCCGTTCCTGCTCGCGACACCAGTGCTGTTTATCGCCGGCGCGGCGCTCGCTTATTATATGGCGATCCCGATGGCGCTGCATTTCCTGCTGGGCTTCCAGGGAAACATCGGCGGCGTGCAGCAGGAGGCATTGCCGGGCATCGGCTACTACCTGTCGTTCGTGATGCAGTTTCTGTTCGCCTTCGGTCTCGCCTTCCTGCTGCCGGTGTTGCTGATGCTGCTGGAGCGCGCGGGTATCGTGACGCGCAAGCAGCTGATCGGCGCGCGCCGCTATGCCATCGTTGCGGCAACGGCGATCGCGGCGGTGCTGACGCCGCCCGACCTGATGAGCCAGGTGTTGCTCGCGGTGCCGCTGATCCTGCTCTATGAACTCGCCATCATCGGTATCTGGTTCACCGAGCGTCGCCGCAGCAAGGATACCGGCACCGATATCGTCGAGGCATAGGAAAAGGGCCTCCGCTCATCGAGGAGCGAAGACCCTGCGCAGCCGGGTGAGGCTGAGCCCGAAGGCTTACTTGGACTTGTCGGCCGTCTTGGCGACCGTCTGGCCCGCCGAGCTGACGTCCTTGCCGACGCCTTCCACCGTGTTGCACGCGCTGACCATGAGCGCGCCCGCGACGACGGCGAAACCGAAAACCTTGCGCATAAAACCTCCTGAACGTGATGGCCCGAGAACAATGATCGGTCGGGCCATTCGTTCCGGCTCCGCAACTGAGCGGGCAGGGAGACGAAAGTTTTCCGGCTGGAAATGAGTAAGGCCCGAAAGCATCACCGGGGGGGGGGAGGGTGGATGCTTCCGGGCCTATGTCGTGGATCGCGAGAGCGGGGGGCATAAGGTCGCGATCCGCAGTGCATAACCCGGCCGACGGACCACGGTTCCACGCCGGGTGGCGAATTTTTACGAATCTTTATCGTCGATAAGCCGTCAATCGCGGCCCATCACGGCGATCGCGATTTCATAGGCGCCGGTCATCGGATCGTGGTGCAGGGGCGCGCGCAGCTGCCGCGAAAGGCCCTCGATCACGCGGCCGTAGCGGGTCGACAGCAACGTCTCTAGGCGTTCGCTTTCCACGAAGGCGCGCGAGACGACGCGCAGCTTTGCTTTCTTATCGTCCTCGCCGGGTTTGACTGCGACCCGGACCTGGGCGGCGGCATCGCAATTCATCGCCAATTCAATCGTCTCGGTGACGAGGAAGGCAACGGCGACGGCGACGTCCTGGTTCACAAGATAGGGATCGACATCCAGTACGATCGACAGGCTGGTGGCCCCTTCCGGTGCGGTCGCGCGGATATTGGAGGCGAGTTCGCCGATCACCGATCGCAGGTTGAGGCCGCGATTGTCCTCCATCTCGGCGAAATGGTTGCGGTGGACCACTGCGAGCGCATCGACGCGGCGCTGGATGGAGGCATAGGCTGCTGTCGCATCAGGACTGGGTGCGCCGCGGGCGTGAAAGTTGATCAGGCTGGAAATGACCTGAAGATTATTCTTCACGCGATGGTGAACTTCGCGCGTCAGCTTGGTCTGACGCACCACCGCCTCCGCCAGGCCGGCCTCGTGCAGCGCGACCGTGCGGCTGATCGCGCGGAAGGTGTCGCCCAATTCGCGGATCTCTTGGGCGGGGAGGGGGCCTAGCTTGCCCGGATCGATGACCTCACCAGGCGTGTAGGCAGCGACACTTGCGCGGAGCACGCGCAGCGGCCGGATCAGCAGCCGGTCGACGATGAACCACGACAAGCCTGCCGCAGCGGCCCACATCAGCAGGGGCAGCATCAGTGCCACGAGGAAGGACGAGGTGATCGGTGCGCTGCGGATGCTGGTGCGCAACGCCAGGCCGCCGAGGCCCAGATCGGTCTGTACCGTCTCGACCCGGTCGAACGCCCCAAGGTCAGGAATGCGCGAGAGGGTCAGCGTTTCGTCGTCATGCACCAGCGCGCTCGCGAGCGGCATCGCCCGCGTGCCGGGGGCCGCAAGTTGCGTCAGAAAGGCTTTGGGGAAGAAGACGCGCGCCGAGGGACCATGGCGCAAGCCCGGCAGTGACAGGATCAGGCCGCGATCGGGTATGATCGCCGCGCCGACCGGGGTGCTGGTATCCAGCGCGACATTGGCATCGAACGGTTCGCCGCACAGCAACCGGCCATTGCGATCGACGATCGAGAAGCGCGTGCCGATCGTCGATTGCTGCGCGAACACTCCCTGCGCACGGGCGCAGCTGGGCGCGTCACCGGCGTCGGCCTGCAGTGCGGTGACGGCGACGCGCAAGGCGGTCATGTCGCCGACAAGCTCGATGGCGATACTGCGCGCACTTTCGTTGGCGGCGATGCGCAGCCGGGCGCGCGCCTCTGCGTCCGCGGTCCGGCCGGTCTGCAATGTCGCACCGATCGCAATCAAAGCGAGCAGCAGCAGCGCGACGCTGAGCGTGATGAAGAGCTTGGCGCCAGTCGGCAGGCGCGACAGCATGGACATGGGGGCCATCGCCGTACGGCGCGGTAGAGAGGCTGCGTCGGGTTGGGAGGCCATGCCCCCTGCTAGGCGAGCTTGTTCAGCAGGTCGAGCATTTCGTCCGGCACCTGTTCCTCGATCGTCTTTTGATAGGCCGAGCGCAGGGCCGCGCCCATGTCGCGATCCTTGCTCTGAACCTTGGCAGGAGACTTCTTGGAAGACGCCTTCTTGTCCTTGTTGCCGGGCAAATCCAACATGTCCCCCTGGTGACCCGGCTGAACCCGGGCAGTCGACGCTACACGAACGGCCCCGCTTTGCAGGTGCGGTCTGGCCGTTCAAGTGGCGATGAAACCAAAGTCGCGTTCGTTGGTTCCATTGCAGCGCGAAAATTCCGCAGGTCCGAGGGGGCGGGTGGGTTCTTCGACAAACACCGTTGTAAAGGTACGGGCGCCCGCTCAGATGGGGTGCCCGTTCAGTATCTCAGGGAGTGAACACGACCCATGTCGCTTGGACAGCAACTCGCACCGCACCTTCCTTTCCTGCGGCGCTACGGCCGGGCCCTGACCGGCAGTCAGAATCAAGGCGACAAATACGTCCGTGCGACGCTGGAGGCGATCGTTGCGGCGCCGGACCAGTTCCCGCGCGACGTCGATCCGCGGCTTGGCCTGTATCGCATGTTCCAGGGTATCTGGGCGTCGGCCAATGCCGATGGTGAAGCGCAGACGTCGCAGAGCGATGCCGAGGGCACCGAAGCGGTGGCGCGCGCGCGCCTCGCTCGCATGACGCCGCTGTCGCGACAGGCGCTGCTGCTGACCGCGATGGAAGGCTTCTCGCCCGAGGACGCCGCCTATTTGATCGAAGTCGACACCAGCGAGGTGGAAACTCTGGTCGCCGAGGCGCTGGCCGAGATCGAGAAGCAGACGCGTGCGCGCGTGCTGATCATCGAGGATGAGCCGATCATCGCGATGGATATCGAGACGATCGTGCGTGATCTGGGCCATGAGGTGACCGGCGTTGCCGTCACCCGCGACGAAGCCGTTGCGCTGGCGATGGAGGATCGCCCCGGTCTGGTGCTGGCGGACATCCAGCTGGCCGACGACAGCTCGGGCATCGACGCGGTGAAGGATATCCTCGCCGAATTCGAAGTGCCGGTGATCTTCATCACGGCCTTCCCTGAGCGTCTGCTGACCGGCGAGCGGCCCGAGCCGACGTTCCTCATCACCAAGCCGTTCCAGCGGTCGACGGTGAAGGCGGCGATCAGTCAGGCGCTGTTCTTCGACGAAGCGACGGTGCCGACGGCGGTTGCGTGACGGCGTAGCGGGCGTGGTCGGGCTCTGTCCCGCCCGCCCGTGAGGCATTGACGAAAAGTTACGGACCCAAAACGGGTTTCGGGGGTTTGATGATCATGGCTGATCCGAACGAACCAGTGCATGTCACCGCAACCGAGGCCCGTGCGGGCGCGACTCCGGGAGTTGCCCGCTATGTGCTCGGCATTTCGCTGGTGCTCGTCATCGCCATATTCGCCTTTCTGATCTTGCGCTGACCGCAAGGCTTTTCGGCCGCACGACTGGTATTTGCCGGAAGAGACACCTATTTTCGCCAGACAGGCGGCGATGTTGTTCCCGGCTTCGAACGGATTTGCATGACCCAGCCCGCTACGCGTGATGACCAGTATGACGATGACGACGATGCGGTGGTCGAGCCGGTCGAACACGTTGCGCTGTCGGATCCCGAGTTCAAGAAACAGCTGGCGCAGGTCATCCCGCATCTGCGCGCCTTCGGTCGCTCGTTGTCGGGCAGCCGCGATCTCGCCGACGATCTTGTTCAGGAAACGCTGCTGAAGGCATGGGCGGCGCGTCAGCGCTTCCAGGCCGGTACGAATATGCGTGCCTGGACCTTCATCATCCTGCGCAATCTATATCTGTCGCAGATGCGGCGTGCGCGCTTCAAGGGCGAGTGGGACGATCTGGTCGCCGACCGCATTCTGGCGGCTCCGGCAAGCCAGGATCGTCACGTCGAACTGGGCGACATGCAGCGCGCCTTGCTCCACCTGCCGCAGCCGCAGCGCGAGGCGTTGATCCTCGTTGGCGCCGGCGGTTTCGCTTATGAAGAAGCCGCCGAAATCTGTCAGGTCGCGGTCGGCACCATCAAGAGCCGCGTCGCGCGTGGGCGTGTGGCGCTGGAAACGATCCTGAACGATGGCACGCTGCCGTCGCGCCGCGAGCACGAGCAGGACGTCAATAAGACGGCGCTCGATACGATCATGGGTGAAGTCGACGAGCTCAGCCGCGGGCGTTGAGGCACCCGCTGCTGGCGGGAATCAATGCGTCGCGCTATCGATCCGCTTCAATAGCACCGCGAAGTCATCGGGTATGCCGGGACTTCCGAATGCGCCGCGCAGGCTATGGCCGAGTGCGTCGGTCGAGCGCGGGCGACGGACGACATAGTCGCCCTGACGGCTTTTCTCGACGGGATGCGCATCGGCGTTCATAATCGTTCCAACGGCCGGATACGCGAATTGTTGCGTGCGAACGAAACCGGTCGTTCGCGAAGGATGTGACGCGATGCCCCCCGGTTCTGGCCCCGATTTTACCGACGCCATCCAGCGCGCGCGGTCACATGCGCCGTTCCTGTCGCTGCTACTTGATCGTGAGCCAGTGCTGGCGGAGCGACTGGCGGCGGGGCAGATCGAGCTGGGATTCACTAGCGCCGAGGCGGATATGCCAGTTGCACGGCAATTGCGATTGGATCGGAGAGCGCTGGCGCTGTCGGTAGCGATCGGCGATCTGGCCGGGGCGCTCGATCTCACCGCGGTCACACACGCCTTGACGGATTTCGCCGACGCAGCGCTCGATCGCGCGATCCGTGCCGCGATTGCGGAACGTACCCCGGGGGAGGAGCCGCGCGGCTTCGTCGCGATCGCGCTGGGCAAGCAGGGCAGTCGCGAGCTCAATTATTCGTCCGACATCGATCCGATCCTGCTGTTCGACCCCAGAACGCTGCCGCACCGGGCGCGTGAGGAACCGGAAGAGGCGGCGGTGCGGGTCGCCAAGCGTGTCGTCGAGTTGCTGCAGGCGCGCGACGGCGACGGCTATGTGCTGCGCGTCGATCTACGGCTACGGCCATCGCCCGAAGCGACGCCGATCGCGCTGCCGGTCGAAGGGGCGATCGGCTATTACGAAAGTCAGGCGCTGGCGTGGGAACGGGCGGCGTTCATCCGGGCCCGGGTAGCGGCTGGTGATAAGGCGCTCGGCAGCTATTTCCTCGACGCGATCCGACCGTTCGTGTGGCGGCGCGGTTTGGACTTTGGCGCGATCGGCGAAATCCGCGACCTGTCGCGGCGCATCCGCGACCATTATGCGAGCGGTCAACGCTTCGGCCCCGGCTACGACCTGAAGCGGGGGCGGGGCGGTATCCGCGAGGCGGAGTTTTTCGCGCAGATCCATCAACTGATCCATGGCGGGCGCGATCCTGCGCTGCGGGCACCGGCGACGCGCGATGGATTGGCGGCACTCGCCGGGGCCGGCTGGATCGGCGCGGACGAGGCTGCCGCGCTCGCCCAATCGTACACCTTGCTGCGCACGATCGAGCATCGCGTTCAGATGGTGGACGATCGGCAGACGCACACGCTGCCGACCGGCGAGGCGCTGGACGGGGTGGCGCGACTTCATGGGCTGGCGGACGGCGCAGACTTGGTCGAGCTGTTGCGCGAACCGGTGGCGACCGCCGGGCGTATTTATGATGCGCTCGACGACGGGCAGGCGGCGGGGCTGCCGCACGAGCCACAGGCGCTGGCCGATTGGCTCGAGACGGCGGGGTTCGCGGCAGACGGCGAGGGGGCGAGCAAGGCCGCCGCGCGGATCGCAGGGTGGCGGGCAGGGCGCTATCCCGCGCTGCGCAGCCCGGCGGCGCGTGCGGCGCTGGAGGCGGTGCTGCCGGTGCTGATGCCGGCGCTGGCCGGGGCGCCGGACCCCGCCGCGGCCCTGCTGCGGCTGGATGTCCTGTTCGAGCGGCTGTCGAGCGCGATCAACATCCTCCGCTTGCTGGAGGCGCGGCCGGGGCTGGCGACGTTGCTCGCGACGATCCTCAGCCATGCAGCGCCGCTCGCCGACGCTCTGGCGACACGGCCGGAACTGATCGACTGGTTGATCGACGCGAGCGCGTTCGAACCCCTGGGCAGCGTTGCCGAACTGGCCACCGAATTGGGGGCGGCGGACGAGGGCGATTATCAGGCGCTGCTGGATACCGTGCGGCGCTTGGTCGGCGAGAAGCGCTTTGCCGTGGGGGCGCAGATCGTCGCGGGGGCGGCGGACCCGCTCGACGCGGCGGGCGGTTATGCGCGGCTGGCAGAGGCGGCGATCGAGGTGCTGGCGGCGGGGACGGTCGCCGAATTCGCGCGGGCACATGGCCGGGTGCCGGACAGTGAATTGGTGATCCTTGCCTTCGGTCGCACGGGCGGTGGTGCGTTGACGCATGCCAGCGATCTCGATCTCGTCTATCTGTTCACCGGCGACTTTGCGGCGGAATCGGATGGCGCGAAGCCGTTGGGTGCGACGCTCTATTATAATCGGCTGGCGCAGCGGATCACGGCCGCGCTGTCGGTGCCGACGGCGGCGGGGCCGCTCTATCCGGTCGATACGCGGCTGCGGCCGTCGGGAACGCAAGGGCCGCTGGTGGTGTCGGTCGAGTCCTTCGCGCGCTATCAGCGGGAGGACGCCTGGACGTGGGAGCATATGGCGCTGACGCGGGCGCGGCCGGTGTTCGGATCGCCCGCGGCCCGTGCGGCCGTCACCGGGGTGATCGCCGAGGTGCTGGAGGGCGCGCGGCCCGAGCGGGATCTGCCCGCAGAGGCGGCGACGATGCGGGCCGATATGGCGCGGCACAAGCCGCCCGCCGGGCCGCTCGACGCGAAGCTACTGCCGGGAGGGCTCGTCGATCTGGAGTTCACCGTGCATCTGGCGCAGCTGCTGCATCGGAGCGGCTTCGACCCCGATCTGCGCGTCGCCATCCCAACGCTGACCGCAGCGGGGGCGTTGCCCGATGGGCTGTTGACCGCGCACGATCTGCTGACGCGGCTGCTCGTGACGCTGCGACTGGTCGCGCCGGATGCGCAGGAGCCGCCGCCCGCGACGCAAGCTTTGATCGCGCGGGCGTTGCGGCTGCCCGACTGGCCGGCGGTGCTTGCCGCCTTTGCAGCGACGCGGCAGGAGGTAGAGGCCGCATGGCGCGGCATGATAGGAGGATGTGATGGATGACGGCGCGCCGATCCCGGCGGTGAGCGTGACGACCCCCGATGGTCAGACGATCCGGCTGACCGATCTGCCGCTGCCGGCCGTCGTCTATTTCTACCCCAAGGACGACACCAGCGGCTGCACCCGCGAGGCGCAGGATTTCTCCGCGCTGGCCGAGGACTTCGCCGCCGCGGGCGCAAGTGTGATGGGGATCAGCAAGGATTCACCGGCCGCGCATACCAAGTTCATCGCCAAGCATGGCCTGATCGTGACCCTGGGCAGCGATGAGGACGGCAGCGTCTGCGAGGCCTTCGGCGTGTGGGGCGAGAAGAAGCTCTACGGCAAGACGTATATGGGAATCGAGCGCGCGACCTTCCTGTTCGGTGCTGACGGCACGCTGGTGCGCGCGTGGCGCAAGGTGAAGGTGCCGGGCCATGCTGCTGCCGTACTGGAGGCGGTGCGCGCGCTCTGACGGCGGGCCGGCGGCACCATCGGTGCCGTAGCGGGTTCCTGTTCGCGTCGCTTGCGCCTACAGGGAAGCCATCGTGACCCGTCAGACCTTGTCCACCGCGCCGGCCGTTGCCGGCGCCCCGTCCATCGTTGCCCCGGAACCTGCGGGCGCCCCGATCGGCTTCGTCGAGTTCGTCGCGCTGGTGGCGGCGCTGATGTCGCTGGCGGCGCTGGGTATCGACTCGATGCTCCCCGCGCTGCCGGCGATGGGGCGGTCGCTGGGCGTGGCGACCGAGAACCAGCGCCAGTTCATCATCACCGCCTTCATCCTGGGCTTCGGCATCGCGCAGCTGGCGCATGGGCCGCTGGCCGATCGCTATGGGCGGCGGGCGGTGCTGCTGTGGGCGATCGGGGGCTATGTGGTCGCCAATATCGCCTGCGCGGTCTCGGCGAGCTTCACGCTCCTGCTCGCGGCGCGCGTGTTCGGCGGTGCGATGGTCGCGGCGACGCGGGTGGCGACGGTGGCGATCGTGCGCGATTGCTATCACGGCCGGCCGATGGCGCGGGTGATGTCGATCGCGTTCATGGTGTTCATGGTCGTGCCGGTCATGGCCCCGGCGTTCGGGCAGACGGTGCTATTGTTCGCCAATTGGCGCGGCATCTTCTGGGTGGTCGCGGGGCTCAGCCTCGGCATCTGGATGTGGTTCTTTGTCCGGATGCCCGAGACACTGCGCCCCGAAGCGCGGCAGCCGCTGTCGGTGTCGCGGATCTGGGCGGGGTGGAAGCAGACGCTCGGCGACCGTTTGTCGTTGGGGTATACGCTGGCGTCGACGTCGCTGATGGGGGCGCTGTACGGCTACCTCAACTCGGTGCAGCAGATCATGTTCGATACGTTCGACCGGCCCAAGCTGCTCGCGGTGATGTTCGCCGTGACCGCGACGCTGATGGCGGGGGCGAACCTGACCAATGCGCGGCTGGTGATGCGGCTGGGCACGCGGCTGATCAGCCATAGTGCGGTGACGATGCTGGTGGTGCTGAGCGCGATCCACCTCGCCATCGCGCTCGCCGGATATGAGACGCTGGTCGGCTTCGTCGTGTTGCAGGCGCTGACCATGGGGTGCTTCGGCCTCGCCACGTCCAACTTCTCGTCGATGGCGATGGAGAATATGGGCGGGATCGCCGGCACCGCCTCCAGCGTGCAGGGGTTCACCAGCATCACCGTCGGCGCCGTGGTGGGCGTCGTCATCGGGCAGGCCTTCAACGGCACCACCGCGCCGCTGGCCGCGGGGTTCCTGATCTGCGGCCTGATGTCGCTGCTGGTCGTCGCGATCACCGAGCGGTTCCGCCTGTTCCGTCCCGCCTGACGGAACCCGGCCCGCATCCCCGCCGTTCGACCCGGGTAATCCAGGAGAGATACGATGGGTGGACATCAGGTGCAGAGCCACGGGTCGGGCGACGACGGCTATGACGAGGAAGGCTATGACGAGAGCCAGCGCGCCGAAATCCTGGAGGCGACGCGCAACGGCCCCAGCGACGGCCTGGTCCTGACCGATCTGAACCCGGACCTGGGCGATGACGATGTCGAGGACGAATCGATCGACGAGGTCGACATGGATTCCGAGGAGGTCGGCGAGACCGACGCCAGCGTGACCATGGACGAAGCCGACATGGACGAGGACGACGCGCAGGACGATTTCGACGCCGGCGCGACCGACAACGACACGCTGGACGACGCCGACGACGCCGCTCTGCGGCCCTGATCGTCCCCCCGTTCCATCATATGCTGACGGCGCTGCCTTCCGCCCGGAAGGTGGCGCCGTAGCCACGTCTGGCCCCGATCCTTTCGCACCTGCGTTAGTAGATTTGCCGGCGCCTTGATATTTCCGTCACAGCGAAATTGCGGCGCGACTAGGGCATATGCCTTGCAATTGCGCGCTTTCGTTCATCGGCTAGACAGGAACTGTGGCAAGTTTGTCACGTTTCCCGGCCGATCCGGTAAAAGCCGTCCCGCGCTGCAACAAAGCCGTAATCTCCGTGTTTGGAGGGGCCTGGGCAGCGAGTGGACACGGTCCCCGCCGCCCGAGTTGAGGCAATAAAGGTATTCACATCATGCGTAAGCTCGCCCTCGCGGCCGCCGTTGCGGCAGCGTCTTTTGCCGTCCCTGCCTTCGCGCAGGACATGTCGACCACCGCGACGACCGACGCGACCGCGCCGGCCCCCGTCGACGCGCAGGCCGACACCGCGCCCAAGGCTCCGGACGGCACGCGCGCTTTCGGTATCGAGCCCTATGTCGCCGTGATGGGCGGCTGGGAGCAGTTCGATCGTCAGACCGTCGCCGGCATCCCCGCGCAGCCCAAGGGCTATAACCTGGACGGCGCGCTGATCGAAGGCATCGTCGGCTTCAACGTGCCGCTGGGCCCCGTGTTCGTCGGCGCCGAGGGCGCGGTCGCCAAGGGCGTGTCGGGTGACATCGACTGGCAGTATGGCGCGTACGGCCGCTTCGGCTTCCGCGCCGGCGACAGCGGCCTGTTCTACGGTAAGGTCGGCTACCGCTGGAACAACTTCAACAACTTCGCACCGGGCGTGCAGGGCGACCTGAAGCGTGACTATCACGCGACCGTGTACGGCATCGGCACCGAAGTCGGCCCGAAGGACATCGGTCTGGGCGGTCTGACCGGCAATTCGGGCCTGCGCCTGCGTCTCGAAGTGTCGACCTTCGACAACGCGCACAGCTTCCGTCCGATGGGCGGCGTGGTCGCGCACTTCTAAGTGCATGACGCACCCGGCAACGGGTGACGACTGACACGCGAGGGGGCGGATCTGCTGCGGGCAGGTCCGCCCCCTTTGCATTGGGGCGGGGCGCGGGCGTCCCTATATCCGGGCGATGACCGGACGCGTGAAGCGCAAGGCGGGGTTGGCCGCCGCCGAGGCCCTGGCCGCCCGCACCACGGCGCCCGCGACGTGCGCGCTGTGCGAGCGGCCGCTGGGCGCAAAGGTGGAGTGGCACCATCTGGTCCCCAAATCCGAAGGCGGCCGCGTGACCGCGCCGGTCCATCCGATCTGCCACCGCACCATCCATGCGACCCTGCCCAACGCGCAGCTGGCCCGCGACTATGCCGAGCCCACCGTGCTGCGCGCGCATCCCGACATCGCGCGGTTTCTGGCGTGGATCGCCGACAAGCCCGCCGATTTCCAGGTGCCGGTGCGGCGGCGACGCTGAGCCGCGGACGGTTCGAAAAGTCACAAAAGTCACGCCGACGCACGTGTTTTACGGTTCGTGTTCGGGCGGCGGGTGCGGGCGGTAATCGTCGATGTCGATCAGGTCCGCCTCGACATCGGTGTCGGTGATCGCCTCCATCGCCGGTCCGAAGCCCATCGCGCGCACGGCGAGATGATGCGCCCGCAGGTTCGCCGCATCGCGTGAATCGAACAGCCCCGGATTGAGGTGCCGCAGCAGGAACATCAGCATCCGGTCCGACGGCCGGCAGATTTCGGCGGCGATGCGGCCTTCGCGCCAGACGACCTGCGGCGTACCGCTGATCGCGCGCTCCATCGCGACGCTGAGCAATCGGCCGCTGGCCCGCATCATCGCGGCATCCCACGCCTTGGCAAAGGCCGCGCCCTTCGGATGGTTGCGCAGGCGATAGGCGGAGCGCGGCGTGATGTCCGCCATCTCGGCCGCTTCGGTGACGCGGCCGGTGTTGGCCAGCGTGTTGAGGAAGATGCGCTGGCGTTCCGCGGTCCAGCCGTCGTGGCGACGGCGCAGCTCGACGGTCAGGCGATCCTCGACGATCTCGCGCGGCGCGCGGGGCGGGGGTTTGCGCTTGGGCCGGCGATAGGACGGTGGGTCGAAGGCGTTGTCGTCCGCATGCGAGCGCGGGATGGGGCCGGGATCGTCGTCGGGGAAGGATGACATACACGATGCTCCTGTTCGAGGAGCCGATCCAGCTACGCGCGATCGGGCGTGTAGGACAGGGGGCGTCGTGGGACGCAGGAAAAGCCGCCATCGGTCAGCGGCTTGGCCGGGCGGCGGGCGCGGTGCGATCCAACAGGCCATGCCGGACTGCCGCGGCGCAGCCCCGGTGCGCGCGATCAGGGGGCGAGCAGGTTGGCGACGGCGGCGACGTCGGCGGCATTGGCGCTGGTGGCCGTCGCATCGGTGGCGGCGCCGTTGCCGGCGGGCGCCGATCCGGCGACGTCATAGGCGAACCACAGGACGCCGCCCGCCCAGAGCAGCGCCGCCCAGCGGCTGCGGAAGAGGCGCGGGTTGGGGAGCATCGCACCAGTCTGGCCCGGCCCGTGTTGCCGGACGGTTGCGGGGGAGGGTTAATCGCCGTCCTTGACGACGGACAGGCATCGTGATGGTCTACCATCACATCGATAAGGAGACGTCAGGATGCCACGCAAGCGTGCCTTCTCCGCCCCGGCCGGCGCCGCCTTTGACGCGCCGCTGTCCGACCTCAACATCACGCCGCTGATCGACGTGATGCTGGTGTTGCTGGTGATGATGATCCTGACGTTGCCGACGGTGCTGCACAAAGTGCCGATCGACCTGCCGCAGGGCAAGGCACCGCCGTCCGAAACCGTGACGCACCCGCTGGTGCTGGCGCGCGACGGCACGGTGACGCTGGATGGCGTGGGCCTGAGCGACGCCGGCATGCCCGCGCGGTTCAAGGCCCTGGACGCCGACCCCAAGGCGCTGCTGGTGATGCGCACCGACCCGGAGGCGCGCTACGCCCGGTTCGACGCGGTGCTCGCCGAGGTGAAGCGCGCGGGGATCACGCGGCTGGGGTTCGCGGGGAATGAGGCGATGGTGGAGTGAGGGCGCGGGTCTTACATTGCAGCTGCGGATGAGGTATCCTTCTAGCATGGCATCCGTGGTCGATCAGCGCGACAAACTCGACGCCGAACCGGTCGCGACCGAGTCCGGGTACGACGCGTGGAAGCGCGCCAAGATCGAGCGGGGGCTGGAGCAGAGCCGCGATCGCGCTGCGATGATCCCGGTGGATCAGGTGCTGCGAAACCTCTCGCTTGAGGGTTAACTTCACGCCGCAAGCGCAGGATGACCTTCAGGCGATCCGCGACTGGATCGCTGAAGACGATCGCGCCGCAGCGGATCGAGTGGTCAGCCGGATCGCGCAGACGGCGATGATGTTCGGGCAGTTTCCGTTTCTAGGTCGTGTCGGTCAGGTGGACGGAACGCGGGAGTTTTCGGTCGTCGGCCTGCCCTATCTGATCGTGTACGCCATCGCCTCGGAAAGCGAGATCGATGTGCTGACCGTGCTGCATACGCGGCGGCGGTATCCGCCGCTGGCTTAGCGTGATTAGAGTCGGCGACGAATGAAGAGGTAAGCGCAGGTTAGGGCGGCGTTACGCCTACTTTACGTGCCTGTTGCAAAATGCTCCGATCTTCATGTCCTCTAAGCACGTTTGTATTAAGTGCCGCTTTGATATCAGGCGATAAGTATTCTTCGCGCGTTAAGCTGCAATTGACTTATGCCGCTTTGCTCTATTTCTTTCTACTAATTTTGGCAGAGTGAATACATATGTGAGAAAAGCCTCGGCAAACTTTTGCATTGCAGCAACATCATCATGCGTCTCTGGTGTTTCATCATGAACCGCATCATTGCCTTCCAAGCGAATTTCGTGAGCCCACTCGCCCATGGCCGGTGTTAGATGACCAGCAGTGACAAGTAGTTCGATTCGCTTGAAAAGCGTTGCTGTCCGTGCTTCGGGGCTGATTAATTTCGTTGCTACGTCTAACGACTTTCTAAACATGGCTCCGGCAGCATCCCATCGTTGAGCTGCCTGATTTTCCATGGCCTGCTGATAATAGTGCTCAACGTTTTCAGGAACATCGGCAAGCGTATAGGATGCGATGCTCGGCCATGTAGCCAATATTTTAAAACGGGTGCCCGGATAATGACTCACATATTGAGTCACATCCGGGTGTGCAGACGAACCAATATCAAGTGATAAAATTAGTAGCCCGTTGGCGCATACGCGGCAAACGCTAACAATATTTGCGTGGGCCCCACTAATCGTTGATGGCCACTGGCCAAGCATTCTGAATCCAGCAAGCTTGGTATTGCAGTGCGGACAGTCGTGCTGAAGCTCAGTGGACATCTTGATTCACTCCGCCGCCACACCAGCCCGCGAGAACATGTCGCCGCCGTCCAGCAGCCCCAGATCCTCGTTCGCCGGCTTGACCGCCTTGGCCTTCTGGCGCTTGTCGAAGCTGTCCCAGACGTCGTTCCACTGGCCCTTGGTCGCGGCCTTCGAATATTCGGTCGCGCGGGTTTCGAAGAAGTTGGCGTGCTCGACGCCGTTGAGCAGCGGGGCGAGCCAGGGCAGGGGGTGTTCGTCGATCATGTAGATCGGCTTCAGGCCGAGCTGGCCCAGGCGCCAGTCCGCGATGTAGCGGATGTACTTCTTGATCTCCTTGGGCGTCATGCCGTTGACCGGGCCCATTTCGAACGCGAGGTCGATGAAATTGTCCTCGAGCCGGATCGTAGTCTGGCAGACGTCGGCGATATCGTCCTTCACCGCCTTGGTCAGGCACTGACGTTCCTTCACGAAGGTGTGGAACATCTTGATGATGCCTTCGCAGTGCAGGGACTCGTCGCGCACCGACCAGCTGACGATCTGGCCCATGCCCTTCATCTTGTTGAAGCGCGGGAAGTTCATCAGCATCGCGAAGCTGGCGAACAGCTGCACGCCTTCGGTGAAGCCGCCGAACATGGCGAGCGTGCGGGCGATGTCCTCGTCGCTGTCGACGCCGAAGTTCTGCATGTAATCATGCTTTTCCTTCATCTCGGCATATTCGAGGAAGGCGCCGTACTCGCTCTCGGGCATGCCGATCGTGTCGAGCAGGTGGCTGTAGGCGGCGATGTGGACCGTCTCCATGTTGCTGAACGCGGTCAGCATCATCTTGATCTCGGTCGGCTTGAACACGCGGCCGTATTTCTCGTGGTAGCAATCCTGCACCTCGACGTCCGCCTGCGTGAAGAAGCGGAAGATCTGCGTCAGCAGGTTGCGCTCGTGATCGGTCAGCTTCTGCGCCCAGTCGCGGCAATCCTCACCCAACGGCACCTCTTCGGGGAGCCAGTGGAGCTGCTGCTGACGCTTCCAGAATTCGAACGCCCAGGGGTATTCGAACGGCTTGTACTGCTTGGAGGCTTGGAGGAGGGACATGGGGTTACTCCGGGATAAGCGATTAGAAATAATGGAAAGTGTGAAGGTAGAAAAGGCAGACAAGGAGGGTCACGATCGGCGCGGTAATGACCGCGCGGCGACCGCGGGCATTGATCTGCGCGACGGTGAGATGTCGGGGTAGCAGGCCAGGGCCGGGGCCTGAGAACAGTCCACCGAGCGGGGCATTTGCCCACGGGTTCTGGTCAAGCCGGCTCCAGCGATAGCCGTCGATCGTTTTGGCGACGCCGATCGTGACGATGAACGGCAGCATGAACAGGGCGCTCATCCGTGCGCGCTCCATTGCCACATTGCATAGGCTGAAAAGCCGAGGACGATGCCGCCGGCGACCATCATGATGCCGGCCATGCGATAGACGTAGACGCGCGCCGGGCCCTGGGGCGTGCGCAGCTGGAGCAGCAGCCACAGGCCGGCGAGGCCTAGCACCGCGGCGACGGCGAACATGATGAGGCTCTCGCGCGGCATCAGTGCTGCGCCTCCGATGCATCCATTTGGAACACGGGTCGTTTCACCGCCGAACCCAAGCCAGGAGACGCATGATGCACGATCACAGCAACATCAAGGAACATATGAAGGTCATCGGCGCGGACGGCGTCCACGTCGGCACCGTCGACCATGTCGAAGGCGAGCGCATCAAGCTCACCAAGAACGACAGCCCCAGCACCGAAGACGGGCAGGGCGCCAAGCACCATTACCTGCCGGCCGGCCTGGTCGCCGAGATCGAAGGCGACACGGTGCGCCTGTCGGCCACCGCGCAGAACGCCCAGGACATGTTCGAAGAGGCGTGATGGGCCGTCTCCCTCTCCCGGCGGGAGAGGGAGGGAGCCGCCGTCAGGCGGCGGAAGGGTGAGGGTGGTGCCGCTCATGCGGTGCCGCCCTTTTTCTTTGGTGCGACACCCTCATCCTTCCGCGGCTTCGCCGCTCCTTCCTTCTCCCGGAGGGAGAAGGAGATGTGTTCGATCACGCCGTCGAGATTGGTCATCACGTCCGTGTTCGAGACGCGGATCGTTCTGTAGCCTTCACGGGCCATGAAACCTGCGCGGGACGCGTCTGAGCCTTCCGCGCCGGCGTGGGTGTCGCCGTCGACCTCGATGACCAGCTTTTCGGAAAAGCACAGCATGTCGGCGTAGAAAGGTCCCAGCGGCGCCTGGTGGCGCCATTTCAGATGCGGATAGGCGTTGCGGAGCGCGCGGAGCAGGTGGCGTTCGGGCTCGGGGGCATTGCGGCGTAGGTTTCGGGCGCGTTGGACGGTGCCGGACGGTGCGTCTTCGTATCGCATGTCACCCTCACCCTTCCGCGCCCTGACGGGCGCTCCCTCCCTCTCCCAGGGGGAGAGGGAATTGGCGGCACCTCACCCCTCTCCCCCCGGGAGAGGGAGGGGCCCGCCCGCGTCAGCGGGTGGGAGGGTGAGGGCAGCCCTTCGCCGGCTACCCCACGCCGTCAGACATCGTCGGCTCATGCCGACGCTGCTGCCCGCCGTGGCGAGTCTTCGAATGGCTTACGCCATCCGAAGCCGCCCACACCTCACTGACACGCCAGGCACTCGTCATAGTCCGTCGTCTCGCCGATCTCGAACTTCGGCGCGGCGATGGTGTTGTCCGCTTCCACGCCGCCCGATCCAGCGAAGCCCGCGCGCTGCACGCTCTTCGAGCGCAGATAGTAGAGCGACTTGATGCCGAGCTCCCAGGCGCGGAAGTGGAGCATCAGGAGGTCCCACTTCTCGACGTCCGCCGGGATGAACAGGTTCAGCGACTGCGCCTGATCGATATAGGGCGTGCGGTCGCCGGCGAGTTCGAGCAGCCAGCGCTGGTCGATTTCGAAGCTGGTCTTGTAGCAGTCCTTCTCTTCCACCGACAGGAAGTCGAGGTGCTGGACCGAACCGCCGTGTTCGAGGATCGAATTCCACACCGCGTCGCTGTTCTTGGATTTCTCCTTGAGCAGCTTTTCCAGATACGGGTTCTTGACCGAGAAGCTGCCCGACAGCGTCTTGTGCGTGTAGATGTTCGCCGGGATCGGCTCGATGCAGGCGCTGGTGCCGCCGCAGATGATGCTGATCGACGCGGTCGGCGCGATCGCCATCTTGCAGCTGAACCGCTCCATCACGCCGACGTCGGCGGCGTCGGGGCAAGGCCCGCGCTCGGCGGCGAGCGTCATCGACGCCTGGTTCACCTGCGCGCTGATGTGCTTGAAGATGCGCAGGTTCCAGCTCTTCGCCATCGCGCCTTCGAACGGCAGGCCGCGCGCCTGGAGGAAGGAGTGGAAACCCATGACGCCGAGGCCGACCGAGCGTTCGCGTGCGGCGCTATAGGCGGCGCGTTCCATGCCCGGTTCGTGGCGGTCGATGTAATCCTGCAGCACGTTGTCGAGGAAGCGCATCACGTCTTCGATGAAGACCTTGTCGTCCTTCCACTCGTCCCACGTTTCGAGGTTGAGCGACGACAGGCAGCACACCGCGGTGCGATCGTTGCCGAGATGGTCGCGGCCGGTCGGCAGCGTGATTTCCGAGCACAGGTTCGACGTCGAGACCTTGAGGCCCAGGTCGCGGTGATGCTTGGGCATCGCCTTGTTCACGTGATCAGCGAAGACGATGTACGGCTCACCCGTCTGCAGGCGGGTTTCGACCAGCTTCTGGAACAGCGAGCGCGCGTCGAGCGTCGCGCGGACGGTGCCGTCCTTGGGGCTGAGCAGATTCCATTCGCGGCCGTCGCGCACCGCTTCCATGAAGGCGTCGGTCAGCAGCACGCCGTGGTGTAGGTTCAGCGCCTTGCGGTTGAAGTCGCCGCTGGGTTTGCGGATTTCGAGGAATTCCTCGATCTCCGGATGGCTGACGTCGAGGTAGCAGGCGGCCGAACCGCGGCGCAGCGACCCTTGCGAAATCGCGAGCGTCAGGCTGTCCATCACGCGGACGAAGGGGATGATGCCGCTGGTCTTGCCGTTGAGGCCGACGGGTTCGCCGATGCCGCGCACGCTGCCCCAATAGGTGCCGATGCCGCCGCCGCGCGATGCGAGCCAGACGTTCTCGTTCCAGGTGTCGACGATGCCGTTCAGACTGTCGGGCACCGAATTGAGGTAGCAGCTGATCGGCAGGCCGCGCCCCGTGCCGCCGTTCGACAGCACCGGCGTCGCGGGCATGAACCACAAGCGGCTGATATAGTCATACAGGCGCTGCGCGTGCGCGGCATCGTCGGCATAGGCCGAGGCGACGCGGACGAAGAGGTCCTGATAGCTTTCGCCCGGCAGCAGGTAGCGATCGTTCAGCGTTTCCTTGCCGAAATCGGTCAGCAGCGCGTCGCGGCTATGGTCGACCTCGACGGGATAGGGGCGGGCGTGGATCGCCTTGCTGCCGCCATTCGCCTCTGCGGCGGGCGCCTCGGCGGCGACGGTGGCGTCGATCGTATCGGTCATGGCCTCACCCTGCGTGTCCCTGAAATCCATCGATTACCGTCCCTTGTTCCATACATGTTCGACTCGGGGCGACATGCACAGCATATCACCCGGGCGCCCCGATGGTGAGAACAAAAAGGGGTCGCGGTTCACGGCCGCATTGTGCCCCATGGCGAATCCGGCACGGGATGCCGCCATCGATCTCTACCAGCGATTGGGTTCACCCCCGAACGCAACCCCCACAAATTGTGGCAAAGCGTCGCCGCGGGCAAGAGGCTTAATGACGCGGCAGCCGTGGGGTTCCGGTGCGAACGGGGCGCGGCGGGCCGGTCGAGGGGCCGCGACGCGTGGACTTCCGCGGCTTCCGGAAAGTGCAAGCGGCGAGTGGCGGCATGAAAATTTTTTTAGCGGCCGAAGAGGCCAATTCGGACGCGATTCAACCCATGTCGTCCCGTCCGCCAAACATGAACGAAAGTTTCGTTGCGGCGGCCCGGGATACCGTCGAAGCCGCGGCGATGCGCCGTCGTTCGTCCCTCGCCCTCGTCCTCTCCGCCCTGACGCTCGCCGGCTGTGCGTCGCGACCGGTGGCGGGGGTCGATATGCTAAGCCTGCTGGCCAAGGCGCGTGCGCACCAGACCCCGGCGCAGCAGCGCGCGGCGATGGTCGCCGACATCCGTGCCGACATTCGCAGCAACGATCCGGCGGCGGACACGCCGGCCCTGGCGCGCGCGCTAGCGGCGATCGGCACGATCCCGCGCGAGGACTTCGTCGACGCCAGGGGACGCGCGGCGGCCTATGTCGACCTGCCGCAGGACATCGGCCACGGCCAGACGATCTCCGATCCCTATGTCGTCGCGGTGATGACCGCGGCGCTGGACCTGCCTGCGGATCGCAGCGCCCATGTGCTCGATATCGGCACGGGATCGGGCTACCAGGCGGCGGTGCTCGCGACGGTCGCGGCGCGCGTCGCCTCGGTCGAGATCGTCGCGCCGCTCGCCCGCACGGCGGCCGCGCGCCTGCGCCGGATGGGCTATGCCACCGTCACCGTGCGGGCCGGCGACGGCTTCCTCGGCTGGCCGGAGCAGGCGCCCTTCGACGGGATCGTCGTCGCCGCCAGCGCCACCGCGGTGCCGCAACCGCTGGTCGATCAACTGAAGGTCGGCGGCCGCATCGTCATGCCCATCGGCCCGTCCGACACGAGCACGCAATTGTTGCGCATGACCAAGCGCGCTGACGGTACGCTGGATCGCTGCCGGCTGGGCCCGGCGCTGTTCGTCCCCTTCACCGGCGGCCGCGTTCCCCCGTTCGCGCTCCGCGCGCTGACCGACCGGTCGATCCCGCTGTGCTTCCGCGCGCCGATCGTGGGGGTGGTCTGAGGGGGGCGTCGTCGGTTTGCGCTGACCCCGCCGTCCGTCAAATGACGGTTGCGACCTTACCGCCGCAAGCCGTTGGCGCGGTAGAAGGCGGTCAGCGCTGCGGTGGACGCGATCTGTATCTTGGGCAGGGTGATGCCGTCGAACAGGGTGCGGTAGCGGGTCCGGTTGGCTCGGGTGGCGATGGCGATGTGCCGGATCATGTCCCATTTTACGCTGTCGCGACCGCCTTCCAGCCCGCCGCGGCGGTCGCGCTCGAACCAGCAGCGTCGGATGTATCGATACAGGCTGGTCGTCGTCGGAACGTCGAGCAGGATGACGCCGGTCGCCCGTTGCAGGCGTTGCGGGAGCAGCCGCGAGTAATTGCCGTCCATCACCCAGCGGTCGCCGGCGATCGCGGCATCATGGAGCGCCGCGAACTCGGCTGGCGGTCGTGGCACCCAATCGGTGTGCGGGAGATGGTGGAGCTGATCGAGGTGGACCACCTGCATGTCGCGGGCCTTCGCAATCGCCTGCGCGAGCGTCGACTTGCCGCTGTTCGACGGCCCCATGATGCAGATGCGTGTGCCCAGCTCGGTCAGCGTCATGGCGCAGCATAGCTCCTCGCGGAATGTACTATGCCTGCGGGTGGGGCTTCACAATGGATGATGGAGGGGGATCGGGACTTAACGCTCCGCGTCGTTGATGCTGCCCGGCATGGCATCATGCGCCCGCACCGCGGCGCCGATGCGCTGGTCGATGCAGGCGAGCAGGGCGGTACTGGTCCGCGGCCGCTGCGCGACGCAGGTGCGGGCGGCGGGGCAGGCCTGCGCGTCGATGAGCGCGTCGCCGCTGGAGACGGTGATGCGGCAGGCCTTCAGCACGCCGCCGTCGAGGTCGAGCGACAGGCGCAGGCGCGAGAGGTGGCGGCCGGTGACCTCTATGTCCGGTTGCGGCGGCGCGGCGGGCGCGGTGGCGAGCTGGGCGAGGAGGAGGGCGAGCAGCACCGGCGCGCCCGTGTCAGCGGCGGCCCTTCAGCGCGCGCATCGCGCGGACCGAGCTGTCGACGGCGGGGGGCGCTACCGGCGCCGGCGTGGGCAGCGGGCTGTTCCAGGGGCGCTCGCGGAACCACTTGGTGATGATGTACTTGGTGCCGGCGATCACCGGCTTGCCCTGATGGACCGTGTAAGGGTTGGGCTTGCCTTCGGCGTCGATGTTGTTCCAGCACAACATGGTGCCCATTTCGGGCACGAAATCGTGGTCGAGATGGTGGAAATAGGTCTCGCCGCCCGCCTCTGGTTCGTTGAGATAGATCATCGCGGTCCAGGTGCGCTGGCCGCAGCGCCGCAAGTGGGAGGTGTCTTCGGGATCGGTCGATTTGAAATAATCGGCGTGGCTGCGGAATTCCTGGCCGACGGCATAGCGCTGACCCTGCACGCTCTCGCCAAATTGCGGACCGACGCCGAGAAACAGCGAGATGCGCAGGTCGAGCAACTGGATGAGCGGTTCGTCGACATCGAACGCGCATGTTTCGCTGGTGCGCATCTGCGACACGCCATCGGCGACGCGCGACCGCTGGCGGTTGGCATCGATCATCGTACACATCAGCGCGCATTCGTCCGCGTTGAGGAAGCCGCGCGCCATGACGAGGTCGATGTAGGGATTGTGCAGTTCGACCCCGCCCGCGAAGCGCATGGCGTGGATGGCGGCTTCGTCGAGACCGAGCGTGGTGATGTCGATCGGCGCGTGCATGCTCATCGAGGGCGGTTCCTGCCACCCGGTCGGCGGAATGCCGGCGGGTGCGGACCGGGTTAGCGGGTGATGGTAAATGCGCGTTTAACGCCGGGAGGGCGTGAGGGCGGCGGCGCTGGGTGCGACTGTGGCGCGCGCGGCCGGGGTGACGTCGGGTCAGCCGTGGCGCAGGCGGTTCGGTAGAGTGCTGAGCCGGTCGAGGTCGATGCGTTCGTTGAAGGCAATGCCGGCGCGGCCGTCATGCGCCCAGGCGATGCGCGCGGCGACCATCATGTCCTCCGCCACTTCGAGCATCACGTCGACGCCCACCGCTTCGCCATCGATAGTGATGCCGTCGATCAGCGCGCCGCTGCTCGACATGTTGCGGATGCGCACGTCGCCCTGCTTGCGGCCGATTTCGATCCGGGCGGAGCGCAGCATGCGCGTGCGCGGCGCGCGACTGATGCGGCGGCCGACGGGGTGGGCGGGTGCGGCTTCGCCGAGCTGCGCCATGACGTCGGCGGCGGGCACGCCGCGGCCATAGACATAGCCCTGGATGTGGCTGCAGCCCAGATCGCGGACCAGATCGATCTCGTCCTGGATCTCGACGCCCTCCGCGGTCGTCTCCATGCCCAGCGTCTCGGCGAGCGAGACGATCGCGCGGATGATCGCGGCGTTGCGGTTGCCCGGCGCGGCGGCGCCGCGCACGAAGCTCTGGTCGATCTTGATCTTGTCGAACGGCGCGGTGCGCAGATAGCCGAGACTGGAATAGCCGGTGCCGAAATCGTCCAAAGCCAGGCGGACGCCGATCGCCTTCAGCGCCTTGAACATCGCATCGGTCGAGCCCGAGCCGGCGAGGAACACGCCTTCGGTGATCTCCAATTCCAGGCGGCGCGCGGGCAGGCCGCTATGCGCGAGCGCGGAGGTGACGAGCGCGGGGAAGGCGGGATTGCCGAACTGGATCGGCGAAACGTTGACCGCGACGCGCACGTCCCCCGGCCAGCGCGCGGCATCGGCGCAGGCGGTGCGCAACACCCATTCGCCCAAGGGCTCGATCAGTCCGCATTCCTCGGCAACCGGGATGAAATCGGCCGGCGAGATCGGCCCGCGGACCGGATGGTGCCAACGGATCAGCGCTTCATAGCCGACGATCTTGGCGTCCTTGGTCGACACGACGGGCTGATAGTGGAGGACGAAGCCGCCCTCGGTCAGCGCGAGGCGCATGTCGTCTTCGAGCGCCTTGCGGCTCTTCGCGCCGGCCAGCATGTCGTCGGAATAGAAACGGTGGACGCCGCGCCCGTCCGCCTTGGCGGCATAGAGCGCGAGGTCGGCGTTGCGGATCAGCGCCTCGGCATCCTTGCCGTCCTGCGGCGCGATCGCGATGCCGATCGAACAGCCGATCGTCACCGACGTGGCGGCGACGAAATAGGGCTGCGACAGGCCGGCGATGAGATCGCGCGCGAGAAGCGCGAGCGCGTCGCGGCGGTCGTTGCCGGGCAGCAGGACCTGGAATTCGTCGCCGCCGAGGCGCCCGACGAGGCCGGCATCGCCGACGATCCGTTGCAGGCGCTGCGCGACCTGTTTGAGCAGCTCGTCGCCCGCCTGATGGCCCAAGGTGTCGTTGACCGCCTTGAACCGGTCGAGGTCCATCAGGAACAGCGCGGCGGGGCTGTGCGTGATCGCCTGCTGCTGCAGCGTCTTGTCGAGGCTGTGGCGCATGCGCTGACGGTTGGCGAGGCCGGTCAGGCTGTCGAACAGGGCGAGGCGCGTGATCTCGGCATCCGAACGCCGCTTTTCGGTGAGGTCGCTGCCCGAACCGATGAAGCCGCCGAAGCGGCCGAGATCGTCGATCATCGGCCGGCCGGACATCGACCACCAGCGTTCGGCAACCTCCGGCGCGTCGCCCGCGCCGCAGATCATGTAATCGGCAAAGGCGGTACGCGACGACAGATGGAAGGCGAGCGTGCGCTCGGTCCCGATCGCGGCGCCATCCATGCGGAAGACGTCGGTGAGGAACTGGCCGATCGGATGCGGCTGGCCGTTCTGGACCAGATCGTCGGCGACCTTGCGCGACAGATAGGTCAGCCGGCCCTGCCGGTCGCTTTCCCAGAACCAGCCGGTGCCGTGATCTTCGAATTCGGCGATCATCTTGAGCGCGAGGCGGCCGTTGCCGCTGTCGATCATGTGATCATAAGCGGTGCGCGCATCGATCCGGGCGAGGCGCACGATCACAAAGCCGAAGGCGATGACGAAGGGGAGCGCGGCGAGCGTGGCGAGGATATGACCCGCCGCGGCCGGCATCAGCGAAAAGCCGACCGCCAGCGACAGCGTGGCGATGCGGATCGGCTGGAGCGCGAGGGCGACCAGCGCGATCGTCGCCGCGATGCTGACCCAGCAGACGATGGCAAACGACCCGGGCGGCAGATCGGCGGCGAGCACGGCGAGCGCGCCACCGATGGAGAGCGCGGCGACCCCGGTGACGCGCACGCGCTGGAACACCGGCCAGCGATCGCTATGCTGCCCGAACGCGGCGAACCACAGCACGCTGGCGCTTGCGATCATCAGCAGGATGGCGATGACGAAGGGCAGGGAGAGGCCCGTCGCATGGGCGCCGACGCCCAGCAGCACGGACATTGCGGCGAGCGACGCACAGGCCAGCGGCCACAGCGTCGCGACCATGCCGAGCCGCTGCCCGAGCGACACGACGACATAGTCCGGGCTGTCGTAGCGCACGCCCAGAATCGTCATCGCCGACGCGTCCGGTCCCCGCATATCGAGAGGTTGAGGTCGGGTCATGCGATTCATACGACCCGAATACCCCCCCGATCCTTGATAAATCCCTGCAAAGGGGCCCGAAGCGGCCGTATCGCGGCGATGCTTGGCGGGGGCGCAGCCGGGGGGTAAAGGCTGTTTCCCGAAGGAGCTTTCGCCCGTGACTAGCCTGCCCGTGACCATCCGCGCCGCCGACCTGATCGACAGCGTCGCCGACGCCCTGCAATTCATCAGTTACTATCACCCGATGGATTACATCCGCGCTCTGGGCGACGCCTATGACGCCGAACAGAGCCCGGCCGCCAAGGATGCGATCGCGCAGATCCTGACCAACAGCCGCATGTGCGCCGAGGGGCATCGCCCGATCTGCCAGGACACCGGCATCGTCAACGTCTTCGTCAAATGGGGCATGGACTGCCGTCTGGACGACAACAGCCGATCGATGCAGGAGGTGATCGACGAGGGCGTGCGCCGGGCGTACCTGCATCCTGAAAACAAGCTGCGCGCCAGCGTGCTCGCCGACCCCGCCTTCACCCGCCGCAACACCCGCGACAACACGCCGTGCGTGCTGCATGTCGAGATGGTGCCGGGCGCGACCGTTTCGGTCGATGTCGCGGCCAAGGGCGGCGGCAGTGAGAACAAGTCGAAGTTCAAGATGATGAACCCCAGCGATTCGATCGTCGACTGGGTGATCGAGATGCTGCCGCAGATGGGCGCGGGCTGGTGCCCGCCGGGGATGCTGGGCATCGGCATCGGCGGCACTGCGGAGCATTGCGTGCTGCTCGCCAAGCAGGCGCTGATGGAGCCGATCGACATGGGGCCGTTGAAGGCGCGCGGGCCGAAGAACGATATCGAGGCGCTGCGCATCGAGATTTTCGACAAGGTCAATGCGCTGGGCATCGGCGCGCAGGGGCTGGGTGGCCTGTCGACCATCCTCGACGTCAAGATCAAGGACGCGCCCTGCCATGCGGCGGGCAAGCCGGTGGCGATGATCCCGAATTGCGCCGCGACCCGCCATGCGCATTTCACGCTCAATGGCAGCGGCCCGGCTTATCTGGAGGCGCCGAAGCTCAGCGAATGGCCCGACGTCAACTGGACGCCCGACAAGGCCGCGATCCGCGTCGACCTCGACACGCTGACGCCGGAGGTGGTGCAGTCGTGGAAGCAGGGCGACCGGCTGCTGCTCAACGGCAAAATGCTGACGGGCCGCGACGCCGCGCACAAGCGCATTGCCGACATGCTGGCGAAGGGCGAGGAGCTTCCGGTCGAGTTCAAAGGCCGCGTGATCTATTACGTCGGCCCGGTCGATCCGGTCGGTGAGGAAGTGGTCGGCCCCGCCGGCCCCACCACTGCCACCCGCATGGACAAGTTCATGCGCATGATGCTGGATCAAGGCCTGCTCGCCTGCGTCGGCAAGGCGGAGCGCGGCCCCGCCGCGACCGATGCGATCCGCGAGGCGAAGAGCGCCTATCTGATGGCGGTCGGCGGCGCCGCCTATCTGGTGGCGCGTGCGATCAAGGGCAGCAAGGTCGTCGGGTTCGAGGACCTGGGGATGGAAGCGATCTACGAATTCGAGGTCAGCGACTTCCCCGTCACCGTTGCGGTGGATAGCGAGGGCAACAACGTCCACCAGCTCGCGCCGCTGGTGTGGCGCGAGAAGATCGCGAAGGAAGGGCTGCTGACGCCGGCGTGAGGCAGACGCCGGCGTCACACGGCTGAGGCCGCTGCTTCTGGGCTTGTGCGGTTCCGGCGCGCCACTTCACGTTCGTTATTGCTTCGCTGCGCTCGCAATGACGGATGAGGAGATGTCACCCCGCCTGATCGTCGTCCTGCTGCCAGCGGACCGCCCAGCTCGCTTGGGCGGCTGGGGTGGCGTTGAGGATGGTGAAGAGCAGGAATAGCGTCTGCGCTGCCCCCTGCATCAGCGCAGGCTTGGGCCAGTCCAAGGCGAGGCCGGCCATCAGCGCGAACAGCGCGAGCATCGTCGTGATCGCGAAGACGGCGAAGGTCGACAGATAGGCGCGGGCGCGAACCGCGCGGTCCCATTCGTCGGCCTTTTCGACACCGCCATACGGTTTCAGCGGGCCGACGATCTTGACGATCATGCCGACCATGAAGCCCAGCATCTCGATGCCATAGCCGGCGAGCGCGAGCGGCGTCTGCATGCCGCGGGTGAGCGACAGGGCGATGCCGGCGAAGGCCAGGACCAGCGCGATCGTTGCGGGCCAGCGCAAGGGGCGGCGGCGGGGCGGGTGCTGCGACAGCGCCGGAATGCCGGTCCAGCCGACGAGCGCGTCGAGGCGCTGAAGGGTCGTTTTGTCGGTCACAGCGGCTCATCCTCCGGGTCGGGCATCGGCACCATGAATTCGGCGAAGAGGACGGGGAGCGTCAGCATGGTCATCACCGTGGCATAGCCGATCGCGCCCCATTGGCTGGTAGTCACCGGCATCGGCCAGCCGAGACGGCTGGCGAGCATCAGCCAGATGAACAGCATGCTGACGGCGAGGATGTCGATCAGATAGGCGCGGCGCATCGCGTCCGACAGCGCGGTACGTTCGAACTCGTCGAAGGTCGCAAAACCGGCCGGACTCACCCACGCCTCGCGCGTGAAAGGGGACTGGAGCGAGGTGATGAGCAGCAGCATGCTCATCGGCATGACGTTCGGCAGCGTGGTGCCGCGATCATAGGCGCCGACCATCGCGAGGACGGGAATCGTGAGGACGAACAGGAGGCCAGCGCTCATGCCCCAGCGAACCCAGTATCGACGCGGACGCTGCTTGATCTCATTCGCCTGCCATTTGCGGATGTCGTAGCCGTCGCGGTAGCTCATGCGGCGTCCTCGGAATCGGGAAACGGGATCGCCCATTCGGCGAACAGGGTGGGCAGGTTGGAGGCGGTGGCGACAAGCGCGAGGCCCCAGACCGCCCAGTCGCCCCAGCGGTGCGGCATCGGCCAGCCGTAGGACGTGGCGAGTGCGCACCAGCCGAACGCGCCGGCACCGAGCAATGTGACGATCCAATAGGCGCGCTGTGTCGCGCGCATCAGGGCCGCGCGTTCGAACTCATCGTACGAGTCTTGCATCCAGCCTCCCTTGGCGAAGGGTGAGCGGCCCGAGCCCATGTTCATGATGCCGATGACGACGAACCATCCGATTGGCAGGCCGGTTCTTTGGTCGCCCGGCACCCAGAACTGGACGAGAGCTAGGCCAAGGCTGACGACCACGGCGGCCATCAGCCACCATCGCAAAGAACAACGCCGATAGGGCCGGCCACCGGCAAACTCCGGCGGCATCTCGCCCGGCGCATAACGCCCCGTCCAGCGGCGACTGTCATAGCCCATCAGGCGTCTCCGGCCCGGCGCAGCGCGTCGGTGAGCGAGGGGAAGGGGGCGAGCGAGAAGATCAGCTCGACCGGCACGTCAAAATAGGCGGCGATCTTCAGACCCAATTCCAGGCTGGGGTTGTAGTCGCCGCGTTCGAGATAGCCGATCGTCTGCGGATTGACGCCGACCGCCTCCGCCAGCTCGCGTCGCGACACGTTGCGGTCGTTCCGAAACAGGGCGATGCGGTTGTGCATGCGTCCATTCTGCACGATCTGTTGTGTTTACACAACGGTTCGTTCTGGCGCCGCTATGGAACGTAACAATGCCCCATATTTACCCGGCGGAAACCGAGGCGGCTTAGTATTTGATACTACGTCGAATCTGTGGGGGATGGCCATGCTGAGCAGGAAGACGCTCTCCGCCGAACATGACGAGTTGCGCGAGCTGGCCGCAGCGCTGCTGGCCTGCGTGGCGGCGCCGCATTGCGATCCGTCGCGTTTGGGAAAGGCGCGCTGGCTGTTGACCCGCAAGCTGCTGGCGCACCTCGCGAAGGAGGATGCGTTGCTCTATCCCCGGTTGCGCGCAGGGCGGGACCCGCGCGCGGCGGAGGTCGCGACGCGTTTCGCGGCGGAGATGGGGGCGCTGGCCGACCGCTACCGCGCCTATATCGCGGCCTGGCCGGCGGAGCGGATCGCGGACGACTGGATTGCCTTCGGGGCCGCCACGCGGCAGATCCTGCAGCAGCTGCTGCGTCGGATCGGAGGGGAGGAGACAATGCTCTACACGCTGATCGAGGAGACCCCGTCGCACCGGACAGCGGCGTGACGGCGCCGACGATCCGCGCGGCAAACCCCGACGACGTGGCGGGCACCGTCGTGATGCTCGCGCCTGTGATCGCCTTGGGCGAGGCCTATGCCCTGCCGCGCGACATGACCCCGGCGGCCATCGCGGACCATTGGTTCGCGGCGGCGCATCACGTGTTCGTGGCCGAGCGCGATGGCGTGCTGCTAGGCAGTTATTACATTCAAGCCAATCAGGCGGGCGGCGGCGCGCATGTCGCCAATGCGGGCTATGTCACGGCCGAAGCGGCGCGGGGGCAGGGCGTCGCGCGGGCGATGGCGGAGCATTCGTTCGACGCGGCGCGGGCCGCGGGCTTTCGGGCGATGCAATTCAATTTCGTGCTCGCCAGCAACACGGTCGCGGCGAACCTGTGGCAGGCGCTGGGCTTTGCGATCGTCGGGCGGGTGCCCGAGGCGTTCGACCATCCTCGGCTGGGCCCGGTCGATGCTTTGATAATGCACCGCTTCCTGTAGCCCGAAATGAGAAGAGGGTGCCGGACGCCTCCCGGCGACCCGACACCCCCCAAACATGGTCAGCGGCCGGAGAGCTCCAGCCCGGGAGACCATGAGGCCTCTTCAACCCATGACGGCATCGTTGATTGGGGGAGGATACCCCCCGGTGCCGCCGTATCGGGTGTTAGAAGCCAGTCCCCCGAACGAACTGAACCGACCCCACTGCTGAACCATGAGACATCGGATCACCTCCTTTCGCCTGTGATAGCCATGTGCCGGGGACCCCCGCCACACCGGCAATGTGCGCATCGCCGCGGCCACATGCAAGACTTGTAATGCAACGCGTTTTGCACGAGCATCGCGCCCCTTGGCCCCGGGCCTTTGGGCTAGCGCCGGCAATCCTCGGTCACGCGCTCGATCTCCGCCCAGGCGGGCAGGACCAACGTGCCGCTGCCGGGCTGCTCCACCACGAACCGTCCGCGGCTGAAGCCCATCGCGTCAAGCAGGCTGTCGTTGGGCGCGAGCGTGGTCGCGACATATGGCGGTGTGCCGCCGGTCGGGCGCATCGCCAGGGCGCGCGTGGTGCTGGTGGTACGGATCGTCACCGGTGCGAGCACGCTGCCGGCGCGCGACAGGAAGATCTGGCGGCCCGACAGGTCGCAGCGCAGCGTCACCAACGCGTCGCTGCCTGCCATCCCGAACAGCGCCAGGCTGCCGCGCGCATCGCGGCGATAGGTCCAGGTGCCCGGCGTCAGCGGCCAGTCGCGCCAGTCGCTGCCGCGCGGCGCCGAGACGGGCGCAGGCTGCGGGCGAACGGGCACGGGCGTCGGTGTGGCCGGCGGCGCGATCGGCTGGGGCACGCAGGCACCGAGTGCGGCGAACAGGGCGATGGCGAGACCGGAGGCAGGATTGAAGGCGAAACGGCGCATAGGCGGGGCTTATGGGGGAAGCGGCAGGCGCGCTCAAGGCGCGTGAACATGGAACCGGCGCGGCCACAAGGCGGTTCACCCGGCACGAAACAGGAGCTTTTCGATGTCCACCGACACGCAGACCGCCACCACCCAGCTGCTCGCGCAGGCCAATATCGCCCATTCGCTGAAGGTCGAAAGCCGCGACGGGGATCAGGTGGGCGCGGTCTATGCGCTGATGGTCCACAAGGGATCGGGCCGCACGACGCACGCCGTGCTGAGCCTCGGCGGGTTCCTGGGGATGGGCAAGAGCTTCTACCCGGTGCCGTTCGGCCTGTTGCAGTTCGATCCCGTCCGCGACCTGTACGTCATCACCATCGACCGCCGCATCCTGGAAGGCGGCCCGAGCTGGGCCAACAACGCCCCCGTGTTCGACCAGGCCTACGCCGATCGCGTCGCGAGCTACTACGGCGTCGGCAGCGAGAATCTTGCCGCGGGGTGAGCGGGATGCGGGCGCTCAGCCCGCATCCACCCGGAAAATATCGCCACCGGCATCGACGATATAGAGGGTGCCGCTGGCATCGGCGTTGATCGCCGTGGGTTCGTTCAGCGTCCCCACGTCCGGCGCAAAATCGGCCCGCCGCCGCTCGATCGTGCTGGCGGTGACGAGCGTGCCGCCCAGCTTCGCCGCACTCGTCGCGAAAATAGCGCCGCTGCGATCGGCAAAGACATATTGGCCCGACAGGCTGGCAATGGCGCCGCGATAGACGACCCCGCCGACGATGCCGGTGCCCATGCCGGGTCCCGTCCCGAAGCGATATTCCAGCGCGGGATCGACCAAGCCGGCCGGCGCGCCACTGCGCACGGTGATTGTACCTTCCTTATAGGGCCAGCCGAAATTGCTGCCGGCGGTAGGGTCGATCAGGTCGACCTCATGCCGGCTGTCGCCGCCGCGATCGGCGAGCAGCAAGCGGCCATCCAGCAACGTGGTGCCACGCGGATAGCGGAGGCCGCTGGCGATGCGGCGGGTGAGGAAATATTGCGGGCTGACCCCGGCAAAGGGATCGGGGTTGCGCTCGACGACATACAGTTTGCCGAACGCCGACGTCGCGGACTGGCTGCCCAAGGCGGGATCGGTGGCGCCGATGGCGTCGCTGGTGGCGATATAGAGTTTGCCGTCCGCAGCGAGCTGGGCGGTGCCCGTGGCACTTGCGCCGGCGGGCATGGCCGCAAACAACACCGTCTCGGACGTCAATGCCGGCGAACCGAAGATACCGGACCGCTGGCCGATCGCTGCTATCAACGCCCCGTTGCTCGCGGTGTACAGCACGACGAACTGCCCCGACTTCGCATAGTCCGCCATCGGCGCGATCGCGGCGACGCCGCCTTCGCCGGCGGTCGAGACATTGACCGTCAGAAAGAGCGTCTTGGTGCCGTTGGTGGGATCGAACAGGAAGATGCGCCCGCCGCGTTCGGGCACGAAGACGCGCGTGTCGCCGGGAATGGAGACGAACCCGACCGGGCGATCGAAGCCGGTGCCGATGCGGCGGACGACGACGCCTTCGCGGTCGTTGGTAACCGTTACACGCAGATCGAGCGTCGTCGTGGCCTGACCGTCGCTGGCGGTGATCTGGACGAGATAGACATTGTCCTCGTCGCTGTCGGTCGGCAGATCGTAATTCGGTGCGGTGGCAAAGCGCAGGCGATCGCCGTCCAAGACGAAGCGTGCGGCATCGCTGCCGCCGCTGATCGAATAGGTGATCGCATTGTTATCCGGATCGGTGGCTGCCGCCTGATAGAACGACCCGGCGAAATTTTCGGTGACGCTGGCAGTGGTCACCGAGGTGAACGTCGGCGGACGATTGGCGATCGGTGTCGTCCCGCCCCCGCCATTCCCGCCCCCGCCATTCCCGCCGCCGCATGCCGCCAATCCCAAGGCGCCGCTGAGCGTCGACAGTCGTAGAAGCAATTTCAAAGACTTCTTCCCGGCATTGCCGGCCGAACTACGATCCGTCACGCAAACACTCCCCCCTAAGTCTTTCGACTGTAAGGCGGAGCAGGCTGTTGTCCTAGAACAATTCGACAAGAATTTTCGCCGAGGGCCGCGGCGGCGAGATTACCGCCCCCGGCGACCACCCATCCGCATTTTCTGTTCCTTGCCGTACCGCGTTTTGCGCGTTCCCGGTTTGCCTTCGTTGCTGCGGCCCATGATCGGGGCCTTCTGTTCGTGTACGGGAAGGCCGAGTTCTTCGTTTTCGAGTTGGCGGATTTCGTCGCGCAGGCGGCCGGCGGTTTCGAATTCGAGGTCCGCGGCAGCCTTGCGCATCTGCCGTTCGAGGTCCTCGATATAGGCGCGCAGGTTGTGGCCGACCATGTGGGGGCGGTCTTCGTCGATGGGGACGGTGACCTGATCGCCCTGGCTGACGTGCGCGATGATGTCGCCGATGTTGCGGCGGATCGTCGTCGGCGTGATGCCGTGTTCGGCATTATACGCTTCCTGCTTCTCGCGACGGCGCTGCGTCTCGTTCATCGCCCGCTCCATCGAGCCGGTGATGCGGTCGGCGTAGAGGATCACGCGGCCATCGACGTTGCGCGCGGCGCGGCCGATGGTCTGGATCAGCGAGGTTTCGGAGCGGAGGAAGCCTTCCTTGTCGGCGTCGAGGATCGCGACCAGCCCGCATTCGGGAATGTCGAGGCCTTCGCGCAGAAGGTTGATGCCGATGAGGACGTCGTAGACGCCGAGGCGCAGGTCGCGGATCAGCTCGATACGCTCCAGCGTCTCGACGTCCGAGTGCATGTAGCGGACCTTGATACCCGCTTCGTGCATATATTCGGTGAGGTCCTCGGACATGCGCTTGGTGAGCGTCGTCACCAGCGTGCGATAGCCCTTGGCGGTGGTCGCCTTGCACTCCTGGATCAGGTCCTGCACCTGTTCCTCGACCGGGCGGATTTCGACGGGCGGGTCGATCAGGCCGGTCGGGCGGATGACCTGCTCAGCGAAGACGCCGCCGGTCTGTTCCATCTCCCAATTGCCGGGCGTCGCCGAGACGCTGACCGTCTGGGGGCGCATCGCGTCCCATTCGTTGAAGCGTAGCGGGCGGTTGTCGATGCACGAGGGCAGGCGGAAGCCATATTCGGCGAGCGTGATCTTCCGGCGATGGTCGCCGCGCGCCATCGCACCGATCTGCGGCACGGTCTGGTGGCTTTCGTCGACGAATAGCACGGCGTTTTCGGGGAGATATTCGAACAAGGTGGGCGGCGGTTCGCCGGGCAGGCGGCCAGTGAGGAAGCGGCTGTAATTCTCGATGCCGGCGCAGCTGCCGGTCGCCGCGATCATTTCGAGATCGAAGTTCGTGCGCTGTTCGAGGCGCTGGGCTTCGAGCAGTTTCCCTTCTGCGATCAGTTCCTTCAGCCGTTCGGACAGTTCGTGCTTGATCGCCTCGCCCGCCTGCTTGAGCGTCGGCCCGGGAGTGACATAGTGGCTGTTAGCGTAGACTCGCACGCTGTTGAGCGAGGCGACCTTCTTGCCGGTCAGCGGATCGAATTCGGTGATCTCTTCGATGTCGTCGCCGAAGAAGCTGATCCGCCACGCACTGTCTTCATAGTGCGACGGGAAGATTTCGAGCGTGTCGCCCTTCACGCGGAAATTGCCGCGCTGGAAGGCGGCGTCGTTGCGCTTGTACTGAAGCGCGACGAGCTTGCGCACGATCTCGCGCTGGTCGACCGTCGTGCCTTTTTTCAGATCGAAGATCATCGCCGAATAGGTTTCGACCGAGCCGATACCGTAGAGGCACGAGACCGAGGCGACGATGATGACGTCGTCGCGTTCGAGCAGCGAGCGCGTCGCCGAATGGCGCATGCGGTCGATCGACTCGTTGGTCGACGATTCCTTTTCGATATACGTGTCCGACCGCGGCACGTACGCCTCGGGCTGATAATAATCGTAATAGCTGACGAAATATTCGACGGCGTTCTCTGGAAAGAAACTTTTGAACTCGCCGTAGAGCTGCGCCGCCAGGATCTTGTTGGGCGCGAGGATCAGTGCGGGGCGCTGCAATTCCTCGATCACCTTGGCCATGGTAAAGGTCTTGCCCGAGCCGGTGACGCCGAGCAGCACTTGGTCCTTCTCACCCGCGCGCGCGGTCGCGGTCAGCTCGGCGATCGCGGTCGGCTGGTCGCCGGACGGCTGATATTCGCTGACCAGCTTGAACGGGCGGCCGCCCTCCACCTTGTCGGGGCGCGCCGGGCGGTGGGGGATGAAGCTCTGGCCGGTTTCCGGCTCGTCGAGGGTGGTGCGAATCTGGATGACCATATCGGGAACGGATATGGGGTGGGGGGCAAGGCTCGGCAATGTCCGGATAGGGTCCCGACAAGCTTTGCTTCGGTTGACCGTGGGGCGCGTGCTTCATATTGCGAACGCTTCTCGAACAACCCGAAGTCCTGCCCGCGATGACCGATACCCGCACGCCGAAGACGATCCCCGAAACCAAGGCGTTCGCCAACGTCAAGGTGCTGTGGGTGCGCCACTGGAACGACCGGCTGTTCAGCTTCGCGGTCGAGCGCCCGGCCAGCTTCCGCTTCCGCTCGGGCGAGTTCGTGATGATTGGCCTGCCCGGTGACGGCGAGGGCGCCAAGCCGATCATGCGCGCCTATTCGATCGCCAGCCCGCATTATGCCGAGGAATTGGAGTTCCTGTCGATCAAGGTCGAGGACGGACCGCTGACGTCGAAGCTGCAGCTGATCGAGGCGGGCGACGAAGTGTATATGGGGAAGAAGCCGACGGGGACGCTCGTCACCGACGCGCTGATCGGCGGCAAGCGGCTGTTCTTCTTCTCGACCGGCACCGGCCTTGCGCCGTTCCTCAGCCTGGCGCGCGACCCCGACGTGTACAGCATGTTCGACCAGGTGATCCTGGTCCATTCGGTGCGGCAGGTCAGCGACCTGGCCTATCATGACGAATTGCAGGCTCGCCTCGCCGACGATCCGTTGGTGTCGGAGGAAGCGGCGACGCAATTCCACTATATCCCGACGGTGACGCGCGAGCCGTTCCGCACGACGGGGCGCATCGGCGACCTGATCGAGAGCGCGGCGCTGTTCGGCGATCCGGTGCAGGGCGCGAAGAAGCTCGATCCCGAAACCGACCGCATCATGTTGTGCGGGTCGATGGCGATGATCCGCGAAACGGCGGCGATGCTGGACGGCATCGGCTTCGAGGAAGGCTCGAACGCCAAGGCCGGGACGTATGTGATCGAGCGCGCGTTCGTCGACTGATCCCTAGCGCCCTGCCGGCCCGAGCCGGCGGGGCGCGCAGGCTGGCGGCTCAGCCGTCCTGGAGCAGTTTGCCGATCGTCATCGCCTGTTCGGCCCCGGTCTTCGGCACGATCTCGCCCTCGCGGTCGGCGATGGCGTCCCATGCATCGGCGACGCCTTCGGGCGAGAGCGCCTCGCCGGTCAGCAGCGTACCGGGGGTGAGCGTAACGTAGGAGGCCTGGAAGACGCCGGCGCCGGCGCCCAAGATGACGTTGCTCGGCGCATTTTCGCTGACGAGATACAGCGCGCCGGGCGCGACCTTTTCGGGGGCGAAGGCTTCGAAAGCAGCGGCGGGGAACAGATCCTCGGTCATGCGCGTGCCGGCGGTGGGGGCAATGGTGTTGACGCGGATGTCGTTCTTCGCGCCCTCGATCCCCAGCGTCTTGGCGAGGCCGGCGAGGCCCAATTTGGCGGCGCCGTAATTGGCCTGGCCGAAATTGCCGAACAGGCCGCTGGACGACGAGGTCATCAGCACGCGGCCGTAATTCTGCTCGCGGAACGTCTCCCAGCACGCCTTGGTGGCGAAGGCCGAGCCGAGCAGGTGGACGCGGACCACGAATTCGAAATCGGCGGGCTCCATCTTTGCGAAGGTCTTGTCGCGCAGGACGCCGGCATTGTTGATGAGGACGTGGACGCCGCCCCAAGCCTCTTTGGCGCGGGCGACCATCTCGACCATCTGGTCGTATTCGGCGACGTTGCCGCCGTTCGACATCGCCCCGCCCCCAGCCGCGCGGATTTCCTCGACCACGGCCAGCGCCGCGTCGGAATGGCCCGTGCCGTCGCGGGCGCCGCCGAGATCGTTGACGACGACCTTGGCGCCACGCTTGGCAAGTTCGCGGGCGTAGTGGCGACCGAGGCCGCCGCCGGCCCCGGTGACGATGGCGACGCGATCATCGAAGCGGATCGGACTGGACATGGAAAAGGCGCTCCTTCCACGATGGGATGAAGCGCCTTCCATACCGGGCCTTCGAACGGGCGCAACACAGGATGTCGCGCCCGCCGATGGTCAGCCTTGCTTAGCGACGCGCGCGGCGCTTCGCCTTGTGCGGGGCCTGGCTCGCCTGCATGCAGCCGTCATACTGACCCTTCTTGCAGATCGGGTAGCTTTCCTTCGCCGGGGGCGGCGGGAAGGCCTGATCCGGGGTCGGCGCCTGACGGAAGACCGGGGGCAGCGTCGAACCCGGCGTACCGCCGGTCACGGCCGGGCCGGTCGGCGCATAGCCGCCGGCGGGCGAGCCGGTGGTTTCGGCGGGCGGCATGCTCGCCTGCGGTGCCGGGGCGGCGGGCGGCGGCGGCGGGGTCTGCGCGTCGGCGGGCGCCGCGGCAGGATCGGCCGGAGCCGGGGTCATCGTCTGGTCGGCGGGCGCGGGGGCCGGCGTGGTCTGCGCCATCACCGGCGCTGCGATCATCGCCGTGGCGGCGAGCAGAATGAGCTTCATCGCGGGAATCTCCTTTGAAACCTCATGCGCCGACAGGTGTCAGCACCGAGGCCCAACGTCCCATCGCAGACTTTTCTCCTTCGTTTCGCCGCCGATTCGATTCTTTGCGATTAAGTCCCTGAATCGAGGGAATAACCCGCAGAGCGCACGGTGCGGATCAGATCGGGCCGGTCGCCGATGTTGATCGCTTTGCGCAGGCGGCGGATGTGGACGTCGACCGTCCGGCTCTCGATATCGCTGTCATGGCCCCATACCGCGTCGAGCAGGCGTTCGCGGCTGAACACCCAGCCGGGGTGTTCCAGGAAGTGCTTGAGCAGGCGGAATTCGGTAGGCCCCAGCGGCACGACCTCGCCGCCGCGGCGGACCTTGTGGCCGACCGTGTCCATCTCGATATCGTCATAGGTCAGCGCTTCGCCGGCGAGCGCCGGGCGGACGCGACGCAGCACCGCGCTGACGCGGGCGACGAGTTCGCGGGGCGAGAAGGGCTTGGTGACATAATCGTCGGCGCCGGTTTCCAGGCCGCGGATGCGATCCTCTTCCTCGCCCCGCGCGGTCAGCATGATGATCGGCACGTTCTGCGTTTCGGTCATGCGGCGCAGGCGGCGGCAGACCTCGATCCCCGACAGCCCTTCGACCATCCAATCGAGCAGCACGATGTCGGGCGTCTTTTCCTTGGCGAGCAGCAACGCCTCCTCGCCATCGGGGGTATGGGCGACGTCGAAATCCTCACGCTTGAAGTGATAGATGAGCAATTCGGCGAGAGCGGCATCGTCCTCGACGAGCAGCATGGATGCGCGTGCCATCAGAATATGTCCTCATGCGTAGCGCCGTCGCGGTCGCGATCGGCCATCTGGGTTCCGGTTGCGGCGAAATAGACCATCTCGGCGACGTTGGTGGCGTGATCGCCGACGCGCTCCAGGTTCTTGGCGACGAACAGCAGGTGGGCGACCTGGCTGATCGTGCGCGGGTTCTCGACCATGTAGGTCACGAGCGTGCGGAAGATGCTGTCGTAGAAATCGTCGAGCGCGGCGTCGCTTTCGACGACGCGGATCGCGGCTTCCGGATCACGCGCCGCGAAAGCGTCGAGCGCGGCGCGGACCATGTCGCTCGCCATGCGCGCCATGGAGGGGAGCAGCGACAAAGGCTCGATGCGGTGGCTGCCGCCATCGGCATCGATCATCGGCACGCGCTTGGCGATATTCTTGGCGTAATCGCCGATGCGTTCGACGACGGCGGCGATCTTGAGCGCCGCCACCACCTCGCGCAGATCGACCGCCATGGGCGCGCGCAGCGCGATGATGCGGACCGCGAGCCGCTCCACCTCCGCCTCGATCGCATCGATCGCCTTGTCGTCGGCGCGCACGCGCGCGGCGAGTTCGGGATCGGGGCGGGCGAGCGCCTGCATGGCGAGCGCGATGGCGTCTTCCGCCAGTCCGCCCATCTGCGAGATCATGCCGCGCAGCTGGCCGATATCGGCGTCGAATGCCTTGACCGTGTGATCCACCATTAGCCGTACCGTCCGGTGATATAGTCGCGGGTCCGTTCCTCCCGCGGGTTGGTGAAGATGTCGCTGGTCGCGCCGCATTCGACCAGCTGGCCGAGATGGAAGAAGGCGGTGCGCTGGGATACGCGCGCGGCCTGCTGCATGTTATGCGTGACGATGACGATCGCGTAGCGGCCGCGCAGTTCGTGGATCAGCTCCTCGATCCGCGCGGTGGCGATGGGATCGAGCGCGCTGCACGGTTCGTCCATCAGAATGACTTCGGGTTCGACCGCGATGGCGCGGGCGATGCACAGCCGCTGTTGCTGGCCCCCCGATAAGGCCGTGCCGCTGTCGGACAGGCGGTCCTTCACCTCGTCCCACAGGCCGGCGCGCAGCAGCGATTCCTCGACCAGATCGTCCAGGTCGGCGCGTGCGGTCGCCAGGCCATGGATGCGCGGACCATAAGCGACGTTTTCATAGATCGACTTGGGGAAGGGGTTCGGCTTCTGGAACACCATGCCGACGCGCGCGCGCAGCTGCACGACGTCCATGTCGGGGGCGTAGATATCCTCGCCGTCGAGCAGGATCTGGCCCGTGACGCGCGCGCTCGCGACCGTGTCGTTCATGCGGTTGAGCGTACGCAGGAAGGTGGACTTGCCGCAGCCCGACGGGCCGATGAAGGCGACGATATTGTCCGAATCGACGTCGATCGAGACATGGTCGATCGCCTGCGTGTCGCCGTAGCGGACGCTGACGTCGCGAGCGGAAATCTTGGGGGTCACCAGCGGGTCTCGAAACGGTTGCGGAGGTAGATGGCGAGGCCGTTCATCGCGAGCAGGAAGACGAGCAACACGATGATCGCGGCGCTGGTCTTTTCGACGAAGCCGCGGTCGACCTCATCCGACCAGAGGAAGATCTGCACGGGCAGGACGGTGGCGGGATCGGTCAGGCGCGAGGGCGGCGCGGCGATGAAGGCGCGCATGCCGATCATCAGCAGCGGTGCGGTTTCGCCCAGCGCGCGGGCCATGCCGATGATCGTGCCGGTCAGGATACCGGGCAGCGCGAGGGGGAGGACATGGTCGAACACCACCTGCACCGGCGAGGCGCCGATCGCGAGCGCGGCGTCGCGGATCGACGGCGGCACCGCCTTGATTGCGTTGCGGCCGGCGATGACGATGACTGGCATCGTCATCAGCGCCAGCGTCAGCCCGCCGACCAAGGGCGCGGATCGCGGCAGGTGGAAGGTGTTGAGGAAGACCGCGAGGCCGAGCAGCCCGAAGATGATCGAGGGCACGGCGGCGAGGTTGTTGATCGATACCTCGATCAGGTCGGTCCAGCGGTTCCGCGGTGCATATTCCTCGAGGTAGAGCGCAGACAGTACGCCGATCGGGAAGGCGAGGCCGAGTGTCACCGCCATGGTGAGCAGAGATCCCTTGAGCGCCCCCCAGATGCCGACGCGCACCGGATCGGTCGCATCGGCGCCGGCGAGGAAGCGCATGTCCCACCCTTCGGACAGCACGCCGCGTGCCTGCAGCCGGGCGATGATCGCCTCGGCCCTGCGCGTGCCGTCATGCTTGGCGGCGACGTCGATCTCGGTCGCGGTGGGCAGGGCGAAGGTGGTGCGCGTGGCGAGCAGCGCGGGATCGCTCTTGATCGCGTCGCGCACGGTGAGCCAGGCGGCGTCGGACAACAGCTCGGGCCCGCGCGGACCATAGGCACGGATCGCCGCGGCATCGACCAGCTGTTCGAGCCCCGCATCGGCAAGCGCGAGATTGGCGCCGCGGCCCTTCAGCTGCACCGGCGTGATCGGCAGGTGCGCGGCAGCGAGGTCGATCGGCAGCGCGATGCGGGTTTGGCGGAAGCCGCTCGCCCCCTGCCAGATCATCGTTGCGAGCAGGAAGGCAAGGAACCCCGCCGACAGCCACACCGCGGCAAGGCCGAGCCGGCGAAAGCGACGTTCCGCGGCATAGCGACGCTGCGTCCGCCGCTTCACCGCGGCGGGATCGCGGACGGGGCGGGGATCAGTCATAGGCCTCCCGATACCGCTTCACGACGGTCAGCGCGACGACGTTAAGTGCCAGCGTGATGACGAACAGGGTAAGGCCGAGCGCGAAGGCGGCGAGCGTCTTGGCGCTGTCGAACTCCGCCTCGCCGGTCAGCAGGTCGACGATCTGCTTGGTGACGGTGGTGGTGCTGGCGAAGGGGTTGGCGGTGAGCGTCGCGACGCCGCTCGCCGCCATGACGACGATCATCGTCTCGCCGATCGCGCGGGAGACGGCGAGCAGGATACCGCCGACGACGCCGGGCAGGGCCGCGGGCAGGATCACCTTGCGGATCGTTTCCGATTGCGTGGCGCCCATCGCCAGGCTGCCGTCGCGCATCGCGGCGGGGACGGCCGCGATCGAATCGTCGGCCATCGACGAGACGAAGGGGATGATCATGATCCCCATCACCACGCCCGCCGCCAGCGCGCTTTCGGACGAGGCGTTCGCGATGCCGAGCGCGAGGCCCAGCTGGCGGACCGCGGGCGCGACGGTGAGTGCGGCGAAATAGCCGTAGACGACGGTGGGAACGCCCGCGAGCATCTCCAGCACCGGCTTCATCCAGCGGCGCGTCGCGGCATGTGCATATTGGGTGAGGTAGATCGCGCTCATCAGGCCGAAGGGGACGGCGACCGCCATCGCGATCACCGCGCCGATGAAGAACGTGCCCCAGAACAGCGGCACCGCGCCCAGGCTGGCGCCGGGATCGTCGGGCAGGATGACCTGCGGGCTCCAGTGCGTGCCGAACAGGAACTGGCCGATCGGCACGATGCCGAAGAAGCGCCCGGATTCGTACAGCAGCGACGCGACGATGCCGACCGTGGTGAGGATCGCGATGAGCGACGCGCACAGCAGCAGCAGCATGACGACGCGCTCAACCTGCGTGCGGGCGGCGAAATCGGGGCGGACGCGCGTGAAGGCGAAGGCGCCGCCGCCGATCGCGAGGCACAAGGCCAGCGCAGTGGCGATCCAGTCGTAGCGCGCCTGCGCGGCGGCATAGGCGGGGGCGAGGCGGACCGAGAGCGCGTGGAACGGTACATGGCTGCGCCCGCTCGCCAGCGCGCGTGCTTCCGACAGGATCGAGGCACGCTCGAAGCCCGGCGGGGGCAGCGTCGCCGCGGCGGGCGTCGCGATCACTGCATCGGTGACGAGCGCGGGCGAGGTGAGGCTCCATGCCGCGAGGAACAACAGCGGCGGCACAAGAGCGGCGAGCGCGACGAAATAGCCGTAATGGACGGGCAGAGCGGTGAAGCGCGCGACCCCCGGCTTGCGGAACGTCGCCGCCCGGATCCGCGCGGCGAGCCAGCCGATCAGCGCCAGGCCGAAGACGATGATGACGAGCGCGAGGCCGCTCATGCGGCGGCTCGCTTGGGGTTTGGGACGTAGGCCATACAAACACCGTCACCCCGGACTTGGTCCGGGGTCCACTCTGCGGCCAGGGGGCAGGCTAGAGGCTCCGGCGCCGCCCTCGCGGCCCGGTGGACCCCGGAACAAGTCCGGGGTGACGGGACGAAATTGGCGAAGGTCACGACGGCAGGTCCGCCGGGTTCAGCGGCGTCTCGTTCGCGATCACCGCCGCCGACGCCGCACGCACCGCAGCGGGCGCGGCGATCAGGCCGCGGCGGACCAGCGGGCCGCCCGGTCCCCATGCTGCGGCATACAGGCGCAGGAACGTGTCGAGGCCGGGGATGGCGCGCAGATGCCCCTTCTTGACGTAGAGGTACAGCGGGCGCGACCCCGGATAGCGGCCATTGGCGATCGCGTCATAGGTCGGCAGGACGCTGTTGATCGCGACGCCGTTCACCGTATCGGCATTGTGTTCGAGGTAGCTGTAACCGAACACGCCGATCGCATCGGGGTTGGCGCTCAATTTCTGGACGATCAGATTGTCGTTCTCACCCGCGTCGACATAGGCGCCGTCCTCGCGCACCCGCGTGCAGAGTGCGCGATGTGCGTCGGGCTTGGTCCGTGCCAACAGGCGCGCGCGCGGATCGATCGCGTCGCAGCCGCGCGTCAGGATCAGTTCGGCGAGCGCGTCGCGCGTGCCGCTGGTCGCGGGCGGGCCATAGACCTGGATCGGCGTCGCGGGCAGCGCCGGGTTCACGTCGCGCCACGTCTTCGCGCGATTGGGCTTGCCGAAGGGCGTCGCGGCGAGCGCGCGATACAAATCGGCGGGGGTCAGGCGCATGCCGGGCCCGTTCTTCCCCTCGGCAAAGGCGATGCCGTCGATGCCGATCTGGATTTCGAGCACCGGCCCGACGCCGTGTGCCTCGCAGGCGGCATATTCGCTACGCTTCATCCGGCGCGAGGCATCCTCGATATCGGGATGCCCCGCACCGATGCCGGCGCAGAACAGCTTCATGCCGGCGCCCGTGCCGGTCGATTCGATCACCGGCGATCGTGCGTCGGGATTGTCCGCGACGAACGCCTCGGCCACCGCGGTGGTGAAGGGATAGACGGTGGACGAGCCGACGACGGCAATCTGATCGCGCGCGCCGCTGCCGCCGCCATTCGCCTGATCCTTGCACCCTGCAAGGCAGAGCGCCAGCGTCAGCAGAGAGCCGGCCAGCAAGCGGCCGGAAGGAAGACAGCGCATCGGATCCCCGCGGGCGACTCGCGCGTCGCCCAATCCGCCTCTGTGACGGTTTTGTTGCCTTTTGATGACATGGGTGGCGGGTGCCTCATTTGCTTCGTCACCCCGGACGTGTTCCGGGGTCCACCGGGCCACGGGGGGCAGCGTGCGAGCCTCTTGCCGTCCCCCTCGCCGCGGAGTGGACCCCGGAACAAGTCCGGGGTGACGGGGTGTAGGGGGACGCGTCCCGTGATTCGGTAGCGGCTCGCGTCAGGCCTTCGCCGCCGCCGGCGTGGCGACCGCCGTCTCCGCCTCCGCTGCCGGCAGTGCGATCGTCACCGTGGTGCCGATGCCGACGCGGCTCGCGATATCCAGCCGGCCGCGGTGGCGTTCGACGATATGTTTGACGATCGCGAGGCCCAGCCCCGTGCCGCCGACGCTGCGGCTGCGGCCGGCATCGACGCGGTAGAAGCGTTCGGTGAGGCGGGGGATGTGCTGCGGCGCGATGCCTTCGCCTTCGTCGCGGACGACGAGCTGGACCAGTTTCGAGCGGTTGAGGCTCAAGGACACGCGCACCGGCGTGTTCGCACGGCCGTATTTCATCGCATTGCCGATGACGTTGTGGAACAGCTGCGACAGCTGCGCCTCGTCGCCGGTGACCGCGGGCAGGCCGGGATCGATCGTGACCGACACGTCGCCAGCGCGCGGGCTGCGCGCGGCAGCGATCTCTGCGGCGACGTCCTCCAACAATTCGCCAAGGTCCAGCCGTTCGCCGGGCAGGCGGTATTTCTCCGCCTCGATGCGGGACAGCGAGATGAGGTCCTCGACCAGCCGCTGCATGCGTCGCGCTTCGTCGAACATCACCTTCAGGAAGCGGGCGCGCAGGGCGGGCTCTTCGCCGGCCTCCTCGTTCAGCGTCTCGATGAAGCCGAGGATCGAGGCGAGCGGGGTGCGCAATTCATGGCTGGCGTTGGCGACGAAATCGACGCGCATCTTTTCGGCGGCGTAATTGCCGCTCTGGTCGACAAGATGGACGATGCGCATGCCGTCGGCGGTTTCGCCGGTGCGCATCTCCCAGCGCTGGTCGGGCGCGCCGACCCCGACCAGTTCGACCGGGCGGCCGGCCAGCGTGCCACTCGGGCCCAGGCGGTCGGCGGCGGCGGGATGGCGGATCGCGACGCGCACGTCCTCGCCGACGATATGCTTGCCCAACACGGAGCGGGCCGAGGCGTTGGCGCAGGTGACGATGCCGCGGCGGACGAGCAGCACGGGTTCGGCGATGACGTCGAGCACCTCGCCGAGCAGCGTATCGGCGTCGGGTCCCCGTGCGCGGGCGGCCGCCTGCCCCTGATCGCCGCGGCCCATGGCGGCGAGCGCGGCGGCCATGGCGCCGACCACCGTCACCGCCGCGCCGTCGACGCTGCCGCCGACCGCATAGACGCCCACGCCCGTGCCGAGCGCGATGACGAGCGCGCCGCTGAGCCGCCGGGCGAATCGGGTTAGCATGGCGCCCTCGCTAGCCGAGGATGACCGCTTGCGGGAGGGGGGCGCGCAACGCAATTTGCGGGCCGCGCGGCGCCGATGCCGCGGCAGACCGTCCCGTCACGGTACGCGCGCCATACTTGCCAGTGGCTTACGAATATGAAAGGCACGCTTGCGATAACAGGGGTGTCATGAGCGACGAAACGCCGATCGACGGTGCGGACCAGACCGCCGGACAGCCTGATGCTGCGCCGGTGACGGAGGGCGTGTCGACGCGTCGCCGGGTGTTGATGCTGGGTGCGGTGACCGCGGGTGCGGTCGTCTCGATCCGCCCGGCGCTGGCACAGAGCGCGGCGTCGGTGATGACATGCGAGATCCCGGTGCCCGACCTGGGCCGGGCGGGCCAGTATATCGACCAATATGGCAATGTCGTGCCGGCGGGCACCAAGGGCGCGTTCGCGCCGCCGGGGCGCCCGTTCAAGGGCGACGAGGTGAAGCGCGCGCTCGCCGGCGGGCAGCTACCGGGCACGACGTATGACAGCAGCCGCGCCTATATGGCCTATATCCGGCGGCTGCAGCGCGGGCAGGGCGGCTTCACCTGTTTCGCCTCGTTGCAGATGCCGCGCTGACCCGATGCGCTATCGCGCCGCGGCGCCCGACACGCTGCTGAGCCGCGAGCTGGATATGCTGGTCGCGGTCTTCCACCGATCGTCGGGGATCACGCATCTGCTTGCCAGCCCCGCGCCCGAAATTCTGGAGACATTGGCTGCCGGACCGCTCGATCGGGACGCGCTGCTCGCGCGGCTGGGCGAGGCGTTCGAGCTGGGCGATGCCGGTGCCGATGCACTGGCCGCGCGGCTCGACGAACTGGTTGCGGCCGGGCTGGTCGAAGCGGAGCTGATCGGGGCGGCATGAGGCACGTCTTCTGTGTTCGGATCGGGCCGGTCGGCTTTCGGATCGGTAGCGAATGGCGCGCGCCGATTGCGGCGCTGGAAGAGCTGTATCGCTATTACCCTTCGCCCAATCTGCCCGACTTCACCGTGCGGCTGGAGGCGACGCGGCCGTGGCGGCGCTGGGTGCGGCCATCGGTGCGGATCGGCGGCGATTACATGCTGCCCGAAGCCGCGCCGCTGCCGCTGGCGCAGGGGCTGCTCGCCGCCGAGATGGCGATGAACCTGCAATTGGCGCTGGGCTGCCGGCGCTATCTGCTGATCCATGCCTCGTGCGTCGAGCGCGATGGGCGGGCGCTTCTGATGACGGGCGAATCGGGGGCGGGCAAATCGACGCTGGCGACGTTGCTCGCCACGCGTGGGTGGCGCTTCATGGGCGATGAATTCGCGTTGATCGATCCCGAAACGGGTCTGGTCCACGCCTTTCCGCGGCTTATCAGCCTGAAGAACAACGGGATCGCGGCGGCGATGGCGGCCTGGCCGAGCGCGCGCATGGGGCCACTGCTCGCCGGGACGCCCAAGGGTGACATCCGCCACATGGTGCCCGATGCGCTGAGCGTCGGCGCGATGGACGAGCCGGCGCGGCCCGCCCTGCTGCTGTTCCCGCGGCACGGCTTTGCGGCGGAGACGCGTGCGGTCGCCGTATCTGAGGCGTTCGTGCGGCTGACGCAGGCGTCGACCAACTACGTCATGCTGGGCGAGACCGGGTTCGATGCCCTGACCCGCTTGGTGTGCGACACGCCGGCGATGGCGATCGACTATCCCGACGGCGCCGCGGCGGCCGAGCAGGTGGAGGCGCTGTGGCGGACGCTCTGATCCTCGCCCGCGCGCTCGCCGATCCGACCAGTCTGGCGCTCGACACCGATTGGGCGGGCCTCGTCACCATGGCGCGCGCCGAACAGTTGCTGGGCACGCTCGCGTGGCGGCTGCACGGCCTGCCGCTGCCCGAGGATGTCGCGCTGCTGCTGAGCGATGCGCGCGCCGCGGCCGAGAATGGGCGCCGCACGGCCTTGTGGGAGGCGGAGATGGCGCGGCGGGCGCTGGCGCCGCTCGGTGTGCCGGTGGTACTGCTGAAGGGCACCGCTTTCGTCGCAGCGGGCTTGGCGGCGGGGCAGGGGCGGTCGATCGGCGACCTCGATATCCTCGTACCGCGCGAGGCGCTGGATGCCGTCGAGGCGGCGCTGATCGCAGCGGGCTGGGAATGGGTGAAGCCCGATCCGTATGACGACGCTTATTACCGGCGCTGGATGCACGAATTGCCGCCGCTGATCCACGCGGAGCGTGACCGGATGATCGATGTGCACCATACGATCCTGCCGCTGACCGCGCGGGTACGGCCAGACGCGGCGGCGCTGATCGCGGGGGCGGTGCCGCTGGGCAACGGGCTGTCGGTGCTGTCGCCCGCGGCGATGATCGTCCATGCGGCGGCGCATCTGCTCGCCGACGGCGATCTGGCGGGGGGCCTGCGCAACCTGTGGGATATCCACTGCCTGTATGGCGAGGCGGCGGAGGGCGATCCCGCTTTCGGCCTGACGTTGGTGGACGAGGCAGGGCGCCATGGCTTGTACGAGGCGGTGGTGCGCGCGCTGCGGCTGTCGCAGCAGCTGTTCGGGACGCAGGTGCGGGCGTACGAAAGTTCGGGCCGTATCCGTCTGACGCCCCGGGTGAGCGACCGACTCTTCCGCCGCCGCCTGCTCGCGCGGGATGATTGGGGGCGGGCGACGCGGCCGGTGACGCGGCTGGCGTTCTACGTGCGTTCGCACTGGCTGCGTATGCCGCCCGCGATGCTGGCGCGGCATCTGTGGATCAAGTGGCGGCGTGGGGTGCGACCTTAGGCCCACCCACCCCGTCACCCCGGACTTGGTCCGGGGTCCACCGGGCCGCGGGGGCAGCGTACGAGCCTTAAGCCGTCCCCCTCGCCGCGGAGTGGACCCCGGAACGAGTCCGGGGTGACGGAGTGGGTGGGGCTAGCGCGCTGCCAGCCGCTCGAGCGTCGGGATCAGTTCGTCGAAGCCGTCGATGATCGCGTCCGCGCCGAGTTCCTCGACCGGCTGCATCAGGAATCCGAACGAGCACGCTATCGTCGGCAGGCCCGCCGCATGGCCCGCCTGCACGTCGAAGATCGAATCGCCGACGAATGCCGCGGTGCCCCCGCCGCAGCGGGCGAGCATTTCGTAGATCGGCTTGGGACTGGGCTTGCCGTTGCCCGGGCCCATCGTATCGCCGCCGATGATGCACGCGAAGCGCCGCGTCAGGTCCAGCGCGTCGATCACCTTGCGGGCGAGCGATTCCAGCTTGTTCGTGACGACGGCGATCCGCACGCCGCGCGCCGCCAATGTGTCGAGCGCCGCGAGCGTGCCGGGATAGGGGCGGGTCAGGACCGCGATGTTCGCTTCATAATGGTCGAGGAGCCGCCGGTGCAGCACGTCGAGCGTCGCATCGTCGCACCCGCCGGTCGCGGCGAGCCCCTGTGCCAGCATGTGCCGCGCGCCGCCGCCGATCATCGGCTTCACCTGTTCGACGGTCAGCAACGGCCGGTCGATGGAGGCGAGTGCATGGTTCACCGCCGCCGCCAGGTCGCCGCTCGTATCGAGCAACGTGCCGTCCAGGTCGAAGCCGACAATGTCGAAAAACGGATCGGGCGATGAATTTAGCGTCATATGCCGCGCCGGTGACGTCTCCCTATGGAAATGGCAAGTCTTCCGTGGCAGGCGACGTCGCCATGACCAGTCCTCTCGCCGTCATCATCCTTGCCGCGGGCAAGGGTACGCGCATGAAGTCCGATCTGCACAAGGTGCTGCACCCGATCGCCGGGCGGCCGATGCTGATCCACCTGATCGACAGTTTGAACCAGGCCGGGGCGACGCGCCGCGTCGTCGTGGTCGGCGCGAGCGGCGAGCAGGTCGAAGCGGCGGTCGCCGCCACGGGTGTCGAGATCGCGTGGCAGCGCGAGCAGCTGGGCACCGCGCATGCCGCGTTGCAGGCCAAGGACGCACTGGCCGATTTCGACGGCGTCGCGATCGTCTGCTTCGGCGACACACCTTTGCTCGCGACCGAGACGGTGGCACGGCTCGCCGCGCGGTTGGAGGCGGAGGATGCGCCGACCGTCGCGGTGCTCGGCTTCCGCCCCGCCGATGCGCGCGCCTATGGCCGGATCATCGCGGACGCGGACGGCACGATCGCCAAGATGGTCGAGTTCAAGGACGCTTCACCCGAGGAGCGCGCGGTCGACCTGTGCAATTCGGGCGTCACCGCGGTGCGCACCCGCGACCTGTGGCGGCTGCTGGAGGCGGTCGGCAACGACAATGCCGCGGGTGAATATTATCTGCCCGATATCGTCACGCTCGCCGTCGCGGAGGGCGGCCGCGCGGTGGTGATCGAAACGGGCGAGGACGAGGTCGCGGGCGTCAACAGCCGCGCCGAACTTGCCGCGGTCGAGGCGGGCTGGCAGGCGGCGCGCCGTGCCCAGGCGATGGCGGACGGCGCCACGCTGATCGCGCCCGACACGGTGTGGTTCAGCCACGACACGCAAATTGGTCGCGATGTCGTGGTCGAGCCCAACGTCGTCTTCGGCCCCGGCGTGTCGGTGGCGGACGGCGCGACGATCCGGGGCTTCAGCCACCTGGAGGGCGCAAAGGTCGGCGCCAGGGCCGACGTCGGCCCCTATGCCCGCCTGCGCCCCGGCGCGGACCTGGCCGAAAAGGCGAAGGTCGGCAATTTCGTCGAGGTGAAGAAGGCGACGATCGGCAAGGGCGCCAAGGTCAACCATTTGTCCTATATCGGCGATGCCGATGTGGGGGCGAACGCCAATATCGGCGCCGGCACGATCACCTGCAATTACGACGGCTTCTTCAAGTACAAAACCAGCATCGGCGCGGATGCCTTCATCGGCTCGAACTCCGCGCTGGTCGCGCCGGTGTCGGTCGGTGACGGCGCGATCGTCGCGGCGGGATCGGTGCTGACGAAGGACGTCGAAGCCGGCGCGCTCGCGCTCGTCCGGCCGCCGCAGATTGCCAAACCCGGCTGGGCCACCAAATTCCGCGCCATGATGCGCGCCAAGAAGGAAGCGAAATAACATGTGCGGAATCGTTGGAATCGTCGGGGCCGAGGCCGTTGCCGACCGTCTGCTCGACGGATTGAAGCGGCTGGAATATCGCGGCTACGATTCGGCGGGCATCGCCACCGACCATGACGGGCAGATCGAGCGGCGCCGCGCGAGCGGCAAGCTGGTCAACCTCGCCAAGGAACTCGCCGCCGCGCCGTTGCCCGGCACGACCGGCATCGCGCACACCCGCTGGGCGACGCATGGCGGCCCGACCACCAACAACGCCCACCCGCATGCGACCGACGAGGTCGCGGTGGTCCACAACGGCATCATCGAGAACTTCAAGGCACTCCGCGACGAACTGATCGCGCGCGGCCGCGTGTTCACCAGTGAGACCGACACCGAAGTCGTCGCGCATCTGGTGAGCGAGAAGGTGGAAGCCGGCCTCGATCCCGTCGGCGCCGTGCGTGAGGTGCTGCCGCGCCTGCACGGTGCGTTCGCGCTCGCCATCCTGTTCCGCAAGCACCCCGACATGCTGATCGGCGCGCGCCTCGGCTCGCCGCTGGTCGTGGGCTATGGCGAGGGCGAGACCTATCTCGGCTCGGACGCGCTGGCGCTCGCCCCGCTGACGCAGCGCATCGCCTATCTGGACGAGGGCGACTGGGTCGTCTGCACGACCGAGGGCGCGCAGGTCTATGACCGCGACAACCATCCCGTCGAGCGGGCGATCACCATCTCGGGCGTCACGGGCGAGCTGATCAGCAAGGGCAATCACCGCCATTACATGCTGAAGGAGATCTACGAACAGCCGATCGTCGTCGCGCAGACGCTGCGGTCGTACCTGCAGCGGATGGAGGATCGCGTGACGCTGCCGATCCCCGAATTCGACCTGGCGGGCATCAAGCGCGTAACGATCGTCGCGTGCGGCACGAGCTTCTACGCCGGTATGGTCGCCAAATATTGGTTCGAGCAGTTCGCGCGCGTGCCCGTCGATTTGGATGTCGCCTCCGAATTCCGTTACCGCGCGCCGGTGATGGAGCCGGGCGGCCTGATGATCGTCATCAGCCAGTCGGGCGAGACGGCGGACACGCTCGCCGCGCTGCGCCACGCCAAGTCGGAAGGGCAGACGATCGCCGCGGTGGTCAACGTGCCGACCAGCAGCATGGCACGCGAGGCGGACCTGCTGCTGCCGACGCATGCCGGGCCGGAGATCGGCGTCGCATCGACCAAGGCCTTCACCTGCCAGCTCGCGGTGCTCGCCGCGCTCGCCGCGAACCTCGCCCGCGCCAAGGGCAAGTTCAAGGACGGCGAGGAGCGCGAGATCGTCAAGCATCTCGCCGAGACGCCGGCGGCGCTCAACGCCGCGCTCGCCTATGATGAATCGATCCAGGAGATGGCGGGCGTCGTCGCCGCGGCGCGCGACGTGCTGTATCTGGGCCGTGGCACCGATTATCCGCTGGCGCTGGAAGGCGCGCTGAAGCTGAAGGAGATCAGCTACATCCACGCCGAGGGCTATGCCGCGGGCGAAATGAAGCACGGCCCCATCGCGCTGATCGACGAAAACGTCCCCGTCATCGTCATCGCGCCGTCGGGTCCTTTGTTCGAAAAGACCGTCAGCAACATGCAGGAAGTGCAGGCGCGCGGCGGCAAGGTCGTGCTGATCAGCGACTATGACGGCATCCAGGCGGCGGGCGAGAATTGCGTCGCGACGATCACGATGCCCAAGGTCCATCCGCTGATCGCGCCGCTGGTCTATGCGGTGCCGGTCCAGCTGCTCGCCTATCACGTCGCGGTAGCGAAGGGCACCGACGTCGACCAGCCGCGCAACCTCGCCAAATCGGTGACGGTGGAATAAGCGCGGGTCCCGCGCGATCGTTGCTGTCTCGCTCGAACATAGTTCTGGAAATTCGGACATAGTTCTGATCGCCGTCCGGACCGGGTAGCGCCGGCCGGTGCCGGGACTCGAACATAGTTCTGCGCTGAGAAGCCCCGCGTCGTAGCGGGGATAGAGGAAAAAAGAGACTTCTCGACCCGATCCGGCACCGCCGGGTCGAGCAACGTCGCTTGCGCCCAATCCGCACATCGAAAGGAGCATCCATGGACGAGACGACTCTCGAGCCGGGGACGCGTGTCCGCAGCAAGTTCCGGCGGTTGAAGCAGGGGTCCGCGACGGACCCTCTCGGCAACACCGCCGCGATCGAGGCCAGCCTGCCGGACGATCCGCGCAGCGACGACGGACTCACGCCCCGGGCCTACCTCGAAACCACCCGGGAGCGGCTGCGGCGACAGGTGGCCGAGGATCCGGACAGCGTCGGCGACAGGTGGACGGCACTGCCGTCCGGACACCTGCATGTGTTCGCCTGGGAGCGCGGAAAGATCCTGGACGACTTCGTCGTCGAGAACGATCCCGTTGGCATCAAGCACGGCACCCTGAAGGCGGCGCTCATGCAGACGCTCGGCATCCGCGCGGAAGGCGAGGGTCCCTTCAACTCGCGCATGCGCACCTTTCTCCAGCTCGGGCTCTTCGGCCCGGTCGGCGTGCAGCGCGATCGGCGCAACTATGGCTACGCGCTGAGCTCCGCGCTCAAGTGGGCGATCGCCATGACGCTCCAGCGCGCCTACGTTCCGCCGAGCGCGGTCGTCGACTTTCTCAGCCGCCACGACCACGACCTCTACGCGCTCTTCCGCCAACTGCGCCGCGGTGACGGGCCGCCACTCCGGCTCAGGATCAGCGTCGAGGCGCTGCAGGCCCTCGGCGACGAGGAGCGGTCGAAAGGCAGGGGGTCGCGCGGCGGCGACACCGGGACGCTGCACATGAACGGCCCCACCCATCAGCCGTTCGACGCGGCCGCTTCGGCACCAATGCTCGACATCGACCTGCGCGAGCTCGGCAACAAGCTGATCGCCAACCTGATCGAGGCCGGCGTGAGCAAGGTCAGGATCACACGCGCGCAGCGCATCCTACCCGACCTGAGCGCCCGGCCGATGCCGTCCCCGTCGCCATCACCATTGCCTGCTCGATCATAGGGAGGTGCACGGACCTGAGGCCGGCAGACCGCATGACCTCCCACGCCCGGCAACCAGGTCCAAGCACCGTGATCCAGTGCTGCACACGGCGCAGCCGAAAGTCGTCCAGCGCTTCCTCGGTTGCGGAGAGCGCGGCTATGGCGAGCGGGACCTTGGCCTTCCGCTTACCGAACCAGCCGGGCTTCGCGATCCTCCGCTCGATCTCGGCAGCCGTGACGCGGACCGGCGGCGCCTCAGCGCGAATGACTTCCATCTCCCGGCCGACGCGACGCACCAGCTCCCCGTCCATCGTCGCCCAGTCCACCCTGGTACGACGCCCCGTGACCGGATTGATCGCAACCGCAATCGCAACCGGCTTCGACCTCGATGCACTGGTCGCCCTCGCTCCCTCGAGCGACGCGCTCCCACCCGCCTCCAGATGGTCGAGGAAGCCCTCCATCATAAGGTGGAGCAGCGGGTGCATCGCCTTCCTGTGCCCGCGCACCATGGCCGCCGCCCAGCCCCGTTCGCCAAAGGTCGAGCAGGGCTGGGGCAGATAGGGGAGGGCGGGACCCCAGAAGCCCACCAGCCCCCCGTTCAGCAGCGCCTGATCCACCTTGCGCGGCGACCTCATCAGACCAACGGACGAGAGCCGGGAGACGTAGTGCTCCCGCCAATGGTCGAGGGGAAAGGCTGGACGCAGCATCGTCGTGATCGCGGCGGCGCGGCGAGCCAGGTCCGTTAGAAGGGCACCAGCCCGCCCGTTCGGACGCATCGCGGTCCTCTCCGGGCAGTTCGCCTCGGACGGCGGCACGTAGCCATGCCTACCCGCCGACGCGCGGGTGACCAGGCTGTCCGCCAGCATGCAGCCGTGAACGGCGCACACCGGCACGCCGGGAAGCTGGTGGACCACCATCCACGTCGGGGAGCCGAGCCACTTGTTCTGCTCGGCCATGCACTCGGCGCAGTAGCGCAGAGCGGGGCTCGAGCTGATGCGGAATGCGGCCACGCCAAGCCTGTGGTGCGCGTTGGGCACCTCGCTGGCGAGCATATCGTGCCGACCGGCCGACCGGCCCTCCTCAGGCTGGAAGGTGGCGTAGAAGGGATAAAGCGTGTGGGTGAGCAGCGCCTCCACACCCAGCCCAGATGCGGCTGGCAGCCGCGCCGCAAGCGCCGCCAGGCGGCACGGCAGATCGAAGGTCGCCACTGCCGCCCGGCGTCCGAAGAGATCGGTCGCGTGCGTCGCCGCGTCCGGCGAGCCGTCGAGGACGCCGTGCCGGGCGAGCACCCCGTAGAGGAGTTCGCCCGGCACGGGCACGGGGAAGCAGCCCAGCGTCACTGGTCCAGGATCTGGTCGGGCGTCGCGACAATGCCGGCCTCGGTCAACGCCGCGACGGCATCCTGCGCCTCCGCCGCGATCGCGCACATCTCATCGGGGTGCGCGTCCTTCGGCTTGCGACCGCCGCCCGGGCGCTTCACCTTGGCCGGGCGCGGGGCGGGCTCGGCCGCGAGCAGGTCGTTGACGGCCTCCACCATGCCCAGCATGTCGCCGGGCGCGATCCTATTGGAGGCGGACGCCTGCTCCACCACGCGCTCGACGACCTCGGGCGCGTGCCCACGCTGGACGAGGCTGGCCTTCAGCGCCGTCCAGGGCGCGTCCTTGGCCTTCGCCTCGGCGGCGGCGATCCGCTGCTGCAAGTCGCGCAGGTAGCGCAGCTCACGCGCCGAGCGGCCGGTCTCCTGGCACAGCAGCCGCTCGACGTGCTGGTGGAGCGGCTCGAGGTCCTCCCACTTCGAGAGCAGGTCCTGGCGGCCCTCGCGTAGCGCCGTGATCATCGGGCGGATCAGCGCGAACTCGTCGGCAGCCACGGAGCGGAACAGCTCCGCGGTCAGGATCTCCGGCGCATCATAAACCTCGCCGCGGCTGATCGCGCGCATCTGCGCCAGCAGGATGAGCTTGACCGCGATGTCCATGATGCCCTGCGACTCGTCGTAGATCGCGTCGCTGATCTCCCGCGTCAGATCAGTCGGCACCGCCGTCCACTGATACGGCCACAGCCGGGCGAGCCAGCCGTCCCATTCCTCGCCCTTGGGCATGCGGAACCAGTTGGGCTGGCCCAGGCCGGAGGCGCGGCGCGCCTCCCGGAACGCACCGTCCACGATCGGCCGCGCCTCGTTCGTGCCGATCAGCATGACCGGCACGCCCAGCCTGTTCACCAGCGTCACGAGGAAGTTGATGAGCGGCTTCACGCCCTCGGTGGACTGGCGGGCGTGCTGGATCTCGTCGATGACGATCAGCCCCACCGCGTGAAGCGTCGCCAGATGCTGGACAAACAGCATCATCTGGTCGCCCGAGACGCGCTTGCCCTCCGCCCCGAAGCGTTCCGCATACCGGGTGCCGAGGACCTCGTCGAAGGCGGCGAGCAGCGCGATGCACTGCTGCTTGCGACCACCCGTCGAGGGACACTCCACCTTGAGCCATCCGACCTGCTTGATCGTGGCGTAGGGCAGCGACTGCTCGATCACCTGCGGGATGCTGGCGAGCGTGCGCAGCGTGATGGTGGTCTTGCCCGTGCCGGGATCGCCGATCAGCGCGAACGCGGGCGGATTGCTGTGCGTCAGCGCCGGCAGCGCCGGCATGGCCGCGTCCGCCTCCTCCACCGTGGCGCCCGCCGCCAGCTTCTGGATGGCGGCGGCGCTGGCCATGAGCGCGGGCCGGTGTCCGCCGCGCGCCGGATCGCGTGCCTTGTAGCCCTGGCGGATGACCATCCCGACCCGCTCGGCGAGGTCCACCTGGTTGCCGTTCGGGAAGACGGCGTCCAGCAGACGCAGGCAGCAGTAGCGACGCTGCGTGTGGGAGAGCTTGCGCTCCACTTCCGAATGATCGGGCACGACCGTCAACGCGTCGAGGTGCTCGAGCCAGGTCGGCGGCACCCCCAGCTCGCGCGTGAACGGATTCCGCCACAGCTCGGGGAGCCAACCCTCGGGCACCGCCTGATCGCTGATCGGGGCGTCGACCTCGGCGAGCACCGCCTGGTCGGTAGTCGGGGCGTCCATCCCGGCAGGCACCGCGCCCTTCACGGGCGACCGCGTGGCGTTCGACGCCGAGGTGGTCGGGGTATCGATGACGAGCTCCGTGCTGAACTCGTCCCCGGCCTTCAGATCCAACATCTCACTTCCTCCTGTTGAGGCGGGCCGCCAGCGACGGCGCCGCGTAGTTGTCGTTGTTCGGCTGCTGCCCCTTCGGGGCTTCCGGTGCCGACGACGGCGGCGAGGGAACCGTGGGCGCGAAGACGGCGGCCGGCGCCATGTCCGCATGGTAGTCCGCGACCTGCTCGACGGTTTCGAACTCGCGCTCGGCGCGGGTGCTCTCGCGGATACCGGACACCTCGGCGGCTGCCGACGGTGCTGGCGGGGTCCGCGCCATCTCCGCTTCCGCGTTCGAGCGGATGCCATGCAGGGCGGTGTCGTTCTGGGTGTCGTGCGCCGCCTCCTTGAGGTCGGCCCAGGCAGCGGTCGCCCCGGCGACCTCGTGCTCGTCGAGCAGCTCCCAGTGCGAGGTGTTGCCGTAGCGCTCCTCGTCGATGGCGTGGGCCACGTGGAAACCGAACGGAGCCTTGGTCTGGTCCGGTTCGTGGACGTAGATGACCCCGCTGAACCGGCGGTCGAAGCTGATCGGGACCCTGCCGCGACCGGTCATGCTGACGCGGTCGAACCAGCCGTCGTCGAGCGCGCCCTGGAACGAGTAGGTGACGCCGTTAAAGTAGAGGCCGTTCCGGCGGACCGACGCGAAGCCCTGCTCCAGGAGCGCGAACTTGACCGCCTGCGGGTTGGGCTGCGGCGGGATCCCGAACGCCGCGACACCCCAGCGCCACATCTCGGCCGGCACCGCCGAAACACCGTCCGCAATCATCTCCGGCAGGAGCGGATAGTCCTCGATGCGGTGATGGTTGTTGTGTTGCAAGATGCACCGGATGACGGCCTGCGTGAGCTCGTGAAGGGTAAGCTCCGCCTGCCGCCGGTAGTCCTCGGCTCCGCGCTCGCGGAAATCAGGGCGGACAAAGCCCGGGACATGCGGGCTCAGCATCGCGTGGATCAGGCCGAAGCGGCGCTCGACGATGCCCTTCCAGTCGGCGCGATACGCGGTGACGTTGCCGACCGTCACGCCGAACTGCTTGATGAACCCGAGGACGCCGGAAAACTTCATCTCCCCGTTGTCGCCCTCGAGGATCGCGCAGAGGTGGTGGCAGGGCCAGTCCTCGTCATCGATCTCGATCCCGTACTTCGCGCAGAACTCGCGCTTGTCGGTCATCCCATTGGCCAGCGCGGTCATCGCCCCGATCCACGACGGCGGATCGAGCGACAGCGCGAAGCCCACGATCATCCGGCTCCAGACGTCGACCACGACGTAGAGCGTGGGACGCCACAGGAGCCGGCGCCGGTTGCGGCCCGATCGGACGTAGACGTCGACCTGGGTCGCGTCGATCTGGAAGCGGGCGCCAGGCCCCCATGCCTCGTCCGTCGAGTTCTTCAGGATCGGACGGTGGCGAAGCGCGTAGACGCGATGACCGAGACGCTTGATCAGCGCCTTCCAGGCCTTCCGCTCGCGATGGTAGTGGTAGAGATACTGCTCGTAGCGGGGCAGCCCGAGCGCCTCGTAGGCGTGGTCGGGAATCTCGGAGCCGTGATCCTCGACCAGCTTCGCCACGGCATCCGCGAAGCCGATGCGCATGCAGTAGCGGTAGCAGTCGACGTGCTTGAGGTTTCCGTCGGCGTCGTGAATGTCCCAGCCCTGCCGGAAGAGCATCTTCAGCTCCTCCGTCACGGCGACGCCATTGGGCCTGTTTTCCTTCGGCGGAGGGCCGGACTTCTTGCCGCCTTCCTTCACGGGGCGCGGCTGGCCCGGCGCGCCGCACTCGGCATACCTCGGGCGAAGCGCGTCCGGTACCATGCCGCCGTGGAAGACCTTGGACAGGTTGGCCGTGATGGTGGCGACGCTGGCGCCCCGCTTGCCGGCCGCGACCGCCGCCTTAGACGCCTCGCTGATCAGCCGCGCCCGCCGCTTCCGGTCGAACACGCCGTCGTCCGCGAGGATTGGTTGCAGGACCGACCACGCCTCATCGCGGCGGTCCAGATGCTTTTTACGTGCCTTGCCTCGTTCGGACTCCGGATCCCCGATGTAGACGTGGTCGGGGATGGAGGCCGGCGCCTGGCCCGCCTCCACCTTCCACCGCTCGACCAGGATGCGCCGCTCCAGCCCCGCGCCGACGTGGACCTCCGGCTCGGAACCGGGATCGTCGGCATCGACCGTGACCACCGCATCCTTGGACCAGTCGGTCCAGATGACCTTCAGGCGACCGAACGCCTCCCCGGTGTCGATGATCGCGTGTTGGGCGACGGCGGCCATGGCTCAGGCGACCCGCAGCTGCGTGACCGGCCCGAAGGGCATCAGGCGCGCGACGCCGTCGAGCCGGACGAGCCGCCGAGCGAGCAGCCGGCGCACAGCCGACATGCCGGTTCCGGGCACCCAGTCGTTCTGACGCTCAGCCGCCTTGCACGCGTCGGTCAGGCTGCCGTTCGCGCGGTCCGCCAGCTCGATGAGCATCACGTCCGCGCACTCGTCCCAGCCGATCGCATTGGGCGACTGGAGCATCCCGACCTTCGCCCACTGCGCGCGCTCTTGCGCCCCGATGCGCTCGGCCCGGGTGACGCTGTAGTCGAGCACCAGCTTCCACTCGACCCCGCGCCGGCGCCAGAACTCCCGCTCGATGGCGAGCTTCTCCATGACACGGCGCTTGCCGACCTCGCTGGCCGGCTTGACCGCGATCGCGACCTGCCGGCCACCAAACATGTCGATCACGAGGTCGGTCGTGACGGGCACGTCGACGCCGCGGTCGGCCGGGTGGCGCACGCCGAGCAGGTCGGCGATCACCATCGTCTCCGCGCGGCAGAGCGGATACTGCTCGCGGATGTCGATCACGTCCGGGCGCCCGTCGAACTTGAGGAACACGTCCTCCTCGACATCGGAAAACAGGTGCACCACCCGTCCCGAGGTCTGGCTGAGCCGGCGATGGACTCGGCCCCTGGAGGAGAAGTCGGTGATGGTCAGCCACGGCTTGTAGTCCGCGCCGTGGCCGCGCCCGCGACCCTCCCGGTGCATGCGCGCGATGCGCTTCTCGGTCATGCGGCGCGCCATCACGACCTCCCGCCGCGGCGGCGGACGAAGACGTCCGACCGCATGCGGACCTGACGCGAAGACGCGCCGTCCATGCCGGGCGACCCGCACGGCGAGAGGCTGAGGGTGATGAAGGCGCGCTCCACGACGCCCTTGGCGTGGGAGTGACCCGAAGTCGGGGTGTTCTGCATATCGTTCACTCGCGACGAGGCGTTCGCCCCGGCACGCGAGCCGCGGGCGTCCGCCAAGATTCATGAACGCCGTCCCGGACAGGACAGCGGGCTGGGCGAGGGGCCGGCGGGTGCCAGACGCGCGCATGCGCCATCGCAGTCGACACGGCGATGCCGGCCGTCTGCGATCTTGACCTCTCAGGTCATCACATGCGATTAGTTGTAGCGGCTGGACTGGCGACCGGCGCCTTCGCGCCGGGTGCTAGGTCATCTCGGGTTCCTCCTTCCTCTGTTCGCCCTGGTAGGCACGGTTGAAGCGCGATCCTGGAACCACGCCGCTCGCGGGGGTCGTCCGTTGGCGCGGACGATCCCCGTATCCCTATTCCTTGCGACCGGTCGCCTCGCCTCGTGCGAGCGTCCACTTGTCGCCGATGTGCTCCACCTCGCCGCGGCCGAGCATCTTGCGCAGGATGGGCGAGACGCTGGTGCGCGCAACGGTGGCGCCGAAGCTCGCCTTCATCGCGTCGATCATCTGCCGGATGCCGATCGGCTCCCCGGCCTGAGCCAGCACCTCCTTCAGCATCTCGCGGATAGTGCGCGTCCGCGCGGCTGCTTCGCCTTCACCGCCCGGGAAGTAGCGCAGCAGCGCTTTCTCGACCTCGATAGCGCGCGCGACATCGGCCAAGCGCGCTGCGAGCGCGTCATGCTCATCCGTCAGCGTCGCGATCTTGGCCAGCACGTCGCTCCTCCTCAGCGTCACGCTGACGTCGGGGCCGGGTTCCGAATCATCATTATCCATGACTTGGCATGATTCCCGTAACCCGGCCCCGAGTCAACGGTGAAACTACACGAAATCCGTAGTCGGACTACGCCGGGACTACATAGATGTTCCGGATTGGATGATCAACCGTGCAAATCGTAATCCGGCGCAACGAGTATGTGAGCGGTGGTGGGCCGCTCATCCGCCGGGGCTAAAGGTGGGCGAAGGTAGTCCATAACGTAGTCCCGAGCCCGACGGCCACAGCATCGTAGCTCCGACCAGAAGAGGGGAAAACACATGCAGATACAGGTTGAAGGCGCTGTGCCCCAGCGCCGAGCGCGGGGTCGCAAGGACCTTAAAGGGCATGGCTTCGACCTGCAGGCCAAGCGCATCATCCGCGACGAACTGATCCGAACTGGCGTAAGCCACGAGGATTTGGTGAAACGACTGGCGCGGATGGGCGTGCACGAGAACGTGTTGAACCTACGCAACAAGCTCGCGCGAGGGCGGTTCACCGCGTCTTTCCTTCTCCAGGTGATGGCGGCGCTCGGCGTCAAGACCATCGATCTCGAGGAGGCCGAGCGGAATACCATAGGGCCGACTTGACCGGCCTTCAGTGACTTGACACGTGTCGTCTCCATAGCGACATATGTCGTCCAACGATTGAGTGAGGTGACCATGGCACAGACGGCAGCAGCGACGGCGGACCCCGGCGTCGGCCGCGTGGTTGACCTGCTCGGGGGCCGGTCAACCTTCGAGCATCCGTTCTCGACGCCGCTTGAGGCGCACGAGTCGATTCAGCAGGGCTTCCCCAGCAAGTCGCTCGTCGTCTTCATCCAGCGCTTCCCCGCGATCGGGCGCGAGGACACCATCGACAAGGTCGTGGGTGTCAGCCTGCGCACCCTCCAGCGGCACAAGAAGCCCGGCGCTCGCGAGCGGCTCAGCCGCGAGCAGAGCGGCAAGCTCTACAAGGCAGCCGAGATCGTGGCCAAGGCGGTTGACGTGCTTGGCTCGCCGGAGGCGGCCGAGCGCTTCCTCGAGGAGCCCGCCATGGCGCTCGACGGCAAGCGCCCCATCGACCTGCTCTCGACGCCTGCAGGTGCCGAACTCGTCGAAAAGCACCTCGGCCGCATTGACTACGGCGTCTACACGTGACGCCCCTTCCGGCTGCGCTTGGCGGGACCGAGCTGGTCGGCTGGCGACTGGACCGCGCGAAGCACGCACCCACCTGGGACATCGGCGAGGGCGCCTTCCTGTTCGGCGGCCGCTGGAACAGCGCGGGCGTGCGCGCGGTCTACTGCGCGATCGACCCCGCCACCACGATCCTGGAGGTTGCGGTCCACAAGGGCTTCAACGTCCTCGACACCGATCCGCACATCATAACCCGCTTCCGGGTGGACGCCGCGAGCGTGCACATCGTCGAGCCGGCCGACGTGCCGAACCCGAACTGGCTCAAGCCCGGCGTGCCGAGCGCCGGCCAGCAGAAGTTCGGAGACGACCTACTCGCCGCCCACCCCTTCGTGCTGATCCCGAGCGTGGTCTCGGCCTTCAGCTGGAACCTGCTGTTTGTCGCGACCAACGCGGCGGGGCGCTACCACCTCATCGAGCAGCACCCTTTCGCGCTCGATACGCGCCTCAACCCGCCCGCAAAGAAGCCCTGAATGTCGGAAGGCTAAGCCAGGCCGCCCTCGAACGTCGCCAGGATGGGGCAAGGCTTTAGCAGGAGGTAAAGGGGAACGGCCGATCATCGCACATGATGATCCCCGATTCGCAGCCATCGCGCGCCTCGAAGTTTCCGGCCGTCCATGACGACGAGCTGCTCTACAGCATCGTCGCGCGTTACGGCGTCCTGGCGGGGAACATCGACGCCCAGTCGACGAACCTGGACTTGTTCGGTCGCGCGTTCGGTCATGCGGGCACCCACCTCCCGGCCAACCTCCAGTCAATGGCGGATAGACTCCCCGCCAGCCTTACGTTGAGCGGTCGAGACCTAGTGCAGCGACATACGCTGCTGCCCTATCAGTGTGCGTTCCTGCCACACGAGGCTATGGAGCGCACCATCGCCGCCGCGCTCGCCGATGGTGGTCGCCGGGGGCGCCCAGCGGGCTCCGCCGATCGGCCGTTGCCGCGCCCCCGCAACCTGAGGTTCTGCTACCCGTGCGTCGAGCAGATGCTTCGCGACCGCCAGGACCTGCACTGGAAGCGCGTCCACCAACTCGCGGTCGTCACCGTCTGCCCCAAGCATGAGTGCGATCTCCTAGAGAGCGCCGTGTCGCCCGGGCCGCACGACACTCGGCTGCATCCGCCCACGCTGGCCGTCTGCGATGCCGGCCAACCCAGCGTCATTCCGTCGGGTACGAACGTGGACCGCGCCGCACTCGCGGAACTCGCCCGCGACGCCGCCATGCTGCTGCGAGGCGAGTATCCAGCCGGGCTCGAGCGGCGCAGCGGGCCAGACTACGCCCAGATGTTCCGTGATCTCGGATATGGCGGCCGCGCGAGACTCGACTGGACGATCATGGAGCCCGCAATCCGAACGGCCCTCGCCGACATATCGCCAGCGATGCCGGGCGTGACCTCCGCGGCGAACAGACGTCGAGGCTGGTTCGTGGAGCTGATGAGCGAGCGGCACCCCGGGCACACGGATCGCGTGCTGATCGCCGCGTTCGTCCTTCGCCGCATCGAGTCAGTCGCCCCGCGGTTCTGGGCCGCGCTCGACGAGATAACCGGCCGACCGCTGCTTTTGCTCAAGGACGTCGCGTAGACCAAAATCCCGAGACTATGTTCCAATCTTTAGGACAATGTTCGAACGAAACCGCCTCCCGACCGGGGCGGTAGACCGACCGGACGCAGAACTATAACCTCTGATCGATGGCCAGCCGAGGCCGTTGGGCCCCAGCCTACGAGGGGGACGGCTAGGTTGGATGGAAAACTATGTTCGACCTTCACAGTTGCGCTGCTTTCATGGGATGGGATGACAGAATGGATCGTGTGCCCCCGTTGGTTGCCGGCATCGAATTGGGGGGCACGAAGATCGTCTGCATCCTCGCGCGCGGACCGGACGATATTCAGGACCGCGTGCAGATCCCGACGACCCGGCCCGACGAGGCGCTGGCGGCGGTCGAGGCTGTGCTGGACGGTTGGGGCGGGTTCGAGGCGCTGGGCATCGCGAGCTTCGGCCCGATCTCGATCGACCGGCATGCCGCCGATTACGGCCACGTCACCTCGACCCCCAAGCCGCATTGGGCGGGCACCGACGTCGCGGGCCGTTTGTCCGCGCGCTATCAGGTGCCGACCGGCTTCCACACCGATGTGGTCGGCGCGGCGCTGGCCGAGGCGCGCTGGGGCGCGGCGAAGGGGCTGCCCGATATCGCCTATGTCACCGTCGGCACCGGCATCGGCGTTGGCCTGATCGCGGGCGGCAAGCCGGTCGACGGCCTGACGCATAGCGAATTCGGCCATATCCGGCCGCAGCGTATGCCGGGCGACGACTGGATGGGCATCTGCCCGTTCCACGGCAGCTGCCTGGAGGGCCTGGCCGCCGGGCCGGCGATCGGCGCGCGCGCCGGCTGCAAGGGAGAAGACATTCCCGCGGACCATCCGGTGTGGGAACCCGTCGCGCATGTGCTGGGCCAGTTGTGCCATACGCTGGTGCTGACCGGCGTGCCGCGGCGGATCGTGATGGGCGGCGGCGTGATGGTCGGGAACGACCATCTGTTCCCGCGCGTCCGCGACGCGATGGTGCAGAGCCTCGCCGGCTATATCGCGCTGCCCGAGATCGCCGAACCCGCGTTCATCGTGCCGCCCGCGCTGGGGGGCAATGCCGGGCCGCTCGGCGCGATCGTGCTCGGTGAGCAGGCGCTGGCCGAACGCATGGGCACGGCCGCGTCGGCGGGGGCGTTTACGACGCCTTAACCGCATCTGCTTACTCCCTCGTCAACCATAAGAGGGAAGTTGCTGCAGATGACCGCCGCCGTTTCGAAGCGCCTGCTGATCGTCGATGACGAGCCGGCCATGCACGACAGCTATGCCCGCTGCTTCGCGGTGCAGCGCGGTGCGGCGGAGAATGCGCTCGACGCGATGGCGGCGGAGCTGTTCGGCGACGACGCGCCGGCGGCGGATGCGGCGGCGGACGACAGCTTCGACCTGACGCATTGCCATCAGGGCCTCGACGCGGTCGCGGCGGTGGAGGCGGCGCTGGCGGCGGGCACGCCCTATGCGGTCGCGTTCATCGACGTGCGCATGCCGCCGGGCATCGACGGCCGCGAGACCGCGCGTCGCATCCGCGCGCTCGATCCCGAGATCAACCTGTGCATCGTCACCGGCTTTTCCGACTTTTCGCCGATCGAGATCAGCAAGGTCGCAGGGCCGGCCGATAAGATCTTCTACATCGCCAAGCCGTTCGAAGTCGCGGAGATCGTGCAGACCGCGACCGCGCTGGCGCATCGCTGGCAGGTCGATCGCGAACTGGCTACGGCGCGGGAGCAGCTCGCGGCCCAGATCGTCCAGCTCGAGGAGCAGAGCGCCGAACTCGCTGCGAACGAAAGCCGCGCGATCCACATGGCGACGCACGATTCGCTGACCGATGCGCCCAATCGCCTCGCCTTCCTGCGCGCGCTGGGTGATCGCGCCAAGCGGCCCGGCCTGTTCGCGACCGCGATGTTCGATCTCGACCGATTCAAGATCGTCAACGACACGCTGGGCCACCTCGCCGGCGACGCGCTGATCCGCGAAGTGTGCAGCATCCTCCATGCGCAGGCGCCCGAGGGGGCGATCGTCGCGCGTCTGGGTGGCGACGAATTCGGCGTGCTGTTCGATGCGCCGGGCGACGAGGCGGCGGTCATGGCCTGCGACCGCATCGTCGCGGCCTGTGCCGGCACGCATCAGGTGTTCGGCAATTCGGTGCAGAGCGGCGCGTCCGCCGGCCTCGTCGTGGTCGAGGGGGCAGGGGTGTGCGATCCCATCGACGCGCTGCGCCGCGCCGACCTGGCGCTCAACGATGCCAAGCGCGCCGGCCGCGGCGTGACCCGCCTGTTCGACGAGAGCATGGACGAGGGCATCCGCTTCCGCCGCCGGATCGAACATGGGCTGGGCCAGGCGATCGCGCGCGACGAGCTGAGCCTCGTCTATCAGCCGATCGTCGCGCGCAACCAGCTGGAGGTGACGGGCTTCGAGGCGCTGGTCCGCTGGAACACGCAGGAATATGGGCCGATCAGCCCGGCGACCTTCATCCCGATCGCCGAGGAATCGAACGTCATCCACGAACTGGGCGACTGGATCCTCGATACCGCGCTCGCCATGGTGACGCGCTTCCCCGGCCAATATGTCTCGGTCAACTTCAGCCCCCGCCAGTTCCGCCGCCACAATTTCGTCGGCCACATCATGGAGGCGGTGCAGCGCGCCGGCGTGACGCCGAACCGCGTGCAGATCGAGATCACCGAGACCGCGATCTTTGACGACGCCGAACGCGCCGCCGAAACGCTGTACAAGCTGCGCCAGATGGGATTCCGCATCGCTCTGGACGATTTCGGCACCGGCTATTCGTCGCTCTACAATATCCGGAAATTCGCGCTCGACAGCCTGAAGATCGATCGCAGCTTCATCGACGGCATGGGCCGCGAGCGCGAGAGTGCGGCGATCGTCCATTCGATCATCCATCTGGGCCGCGCGCTGGGGCTGGAGGTGATCGCCGAGGGCGTCGAGACGGAGGCGCAGGTGCAGGCGCTGCGACTCGCGGGGGCGAGCCATTTGCAGGGCTATTTCTTCTCGCGGCCGGTCGCGCCCGATGCGGCGCTGGCGCTGGCTGAGCAGCGGTTCCTCAATCAGGACCTGGTCGAAGCCGGAGCCGCCACGGGCACGCACGGATGATCCCCGCGCTACGGACCCGGTGGCCCTTCGGGCGCCGGCGACCGATCGGTCCTGCCTCGCTCGGTGCCAAGCTGGTGCTGATCCTGACCGCGGTCGGCGTCGCCGGCGCGCTGGGGATCACGCTGCTGCTCGCCAGCGTCATCACGCCGAGCTTCTCCGCGCTGGAGGCCAAGGCGATTGCCGGCCATATCGAACGGACGCAGGCGGCGCTGGGCGAATATGCCGCCAAGGTCGAAAACGCCGTGCGCGACTATGGCGACTGGACGCAGAGCTACGATTATATGGCGACGCCGCCGGGGTCGCCCGCGGCGGCAACGTTCGAACGCGACAGCTTTTCGCCGCTGGCGATGACCAATCTCGGCGTGCAGGGCATGGCCTATGTGACGCCGCAGGGGACGCTGCGTATTGCACGCTGGCTCGACCCCGCCAGCGGACGCGAACGGGCGCGGCTGCGCACGGCGCTGGTGCAGCTGGCGACGCATGCCGATCTTGCCAGGGTGATCGGACGTAACAATTCCGGGCATTTCTATGCGCGGCTGGGGCCGGTGGTCGCGGCGATCGGCGTGGCGCAGGTGCGGCGTTCCGATGGGACGGGAAGCCCGCGCGGCTATGTGCTGATGGCGCGGCAGGTGACGTCGCGTCAGCTGTCCGACCTGATCCGCCTCGACGCGCGCATCGACCGGTCCGGGCTGGGTGATGCGCCGATGGTCACGCCGGGCAAGCGCACGATGGCGATTGCCGTGCCGATCGCGGGTGTCGATGGCCACGCCGTTGCCGCGGCACGATTCCATGTCGTGCGCGACGTGTCGCTGCTGGGACGGCGGATGCTGCTGCTCGCCATCGCCGGGTCGACGCTGCTGCTGCTGATCGTGCTGCTCGTCCTGCGCCGCGTCATCGCGCGGCTGGTGCTGGCGCCGCTGCTGCGCGTGGAGCGGCATATGCAGCGGGTGCGCGCGTCGGGATCGATGGCGCTGTTCCAGGACGACGGGCGGCGCGACGAATTCGGTTCGCTGGGCCGCAGCCTCAACGCGATGCTGTCGCAGCTGAAGGACCTGCGCGAGCAGATCGAGGTGCAGAGCTTTGCGCTCGGCCGCAGCGAGAGCGCAGTCGCGGTGATGCATAATGTGCGTAACGCGCTCAATCCGATCAGCACGATCCTGAGTCAGGGCATCGCGCAGGCGCCGCCGATCGATCGCGCGACGCTGGAACGGGCGATCACCGAACTTGCGCGCGACGATCTGCCGGCCGAGCGCCGCGCCAAGCTCGCCGCCTTCGTCCAGGCCGCCTTCGCCGCCAAGATGGCGAGCCGCGAGGCGATGCGCCGCGAGCTGGAGGTGGGGCGCGAGGCGATGGCGCATGTGCTGGAGATCATCGGCCAGCAGCAGAAGCAGGCGCACGAGCGCCCCAGCCTGGAACGCTGCGACCTCAGCGAGATCGTCGCGCGCAACGCGGCCATCGCGCGCTATTCCGACAGCGCATCGATCGCGTTCAGCTTTCCGGCGGAGGCGCATCTGGCCTTGGCGAACCGCGTGATCCTGAGCCAGGTGATCGGCAACCTGCTGGGCAATGCCGCGGAGTCGATCGCGGCGACCGGGCGGCAGAGCGGCTCGATCGGGGTGACGATCGACGAGGAGGGCGATCAGGTCGTCGTACGCATTCGCGACGATGGCGAGGGCTTCGACGCGGCGACGGGCGCGACCTTGTTCCAGCGCGGTTTTTCGACGCGCGCGCACAAATCGGGCGGGCTCGGCCTGCACTGGTGCGCCAATTCGATGACCGCGATGGAGGGCAGCCTGCGCCTCGAGAGCGACGGCAAGGGCCTGGGCGCGACGGCGGTGCTGACACTGCGCGGCGGAACGGGACGAGATCGCGCAGGCGGCGTGATCGCGTCCCGTGCTAACCAGCGGGATCAGAAGTCGAAGCGGACCCGGCCGAGCAGCCTGTCGCCGGCATGGCCCGCATCGGCGAACGGCCCGAACGCATCGGCGCGCGTGACGTCCGTCCCGACATAGTCGACGCCCAGCGTCAGGCGATCGCGGCGATATTCGACGCCGAGCCGCCAATCGGTATAGTCGCCGCCGGGGCGCAACCGCTGCGCGCGCAGCGGATCGGTGACCGTCCCCGACGAATGGCCGAGGCCGGCGATCGCGGTCAGCGGCGTGCCGGGCAGGCCTGCACTCGCATTGGCGTAGAGGTACAGGTTGCTGCCCCCGATCGCACGCTGCTCGGGTGCCCAGATCGCCCCCGCGGTCAGATCGGCGGGGCCATAGGTGTAGCTCGCCGATCCGCCGAGTTCGGCATAGTCCATGTTCCCACGCGCGCCGCCGAACACGTGCGCGGTGGCCTGTGGGCGCAGCCGCACCGCCCCGACGTCCCATCCGCTGCCGAGCGTCAGGTCGGCGACCGCGTCCGCGCCCCCGTGCCGGTCCGATCCGCGCAGCGCCGCGACGCGCGCGGTGAGATCGAGGTCGTAGCCGCTCACCGTGGCATCCCCCGCGATCGAGGCGCGGCCCTCGCTCCAGCTGATGCCGCGGCGATTCTCGTCCGTCGTCGCCTCGACTCCTGCGCTGGTCGCGAGTTGCGCCATGGCGGGCGTGGTCGCCAGCAGTGCGCCGGCAGCGAGGGCGGCTTTCGCAAGGATGTCGATCATCCGGCGGCAACGCTGCCGTGCAGACGGTCGAGCTCGGCACGCAATACGTCATGATCCTCGCGGGCGACCGCCTGGATGTGGCGGTCCAGAGCGATGGACTGCGCGGCGACGTCACGCGCGATGGCGTCACGCTGGGCGGCGCACCAGCCGGGACGATGGCCGGATAGCGACCGATCGCTCACAAAGCTGCGCTGCGTGGTGGCGCCGGTCGCGGTGGTGGCATGGCGCTCGACCGCGAGCTGAGCGGTCCAGTGGCAGCGCAAGCTGGAGGCGCGGCCGGCGGGTGCGACGGCGCCGATCTGGCGATGGTCGACCACCAACGCGCCGCGATACCGGGCGGTGACGGGCCCGCTGTGATGATCGAGCTGTGCGCTGTGGTCGATCGTAACCGCCGGCGCGACATCACGCGCCATGGCAGGTGCGGCCAGACCAAGCGTCAGGGCCAGCACGGGAAGATGAGGGGGCATCATGGGTCTCCTGCGGCGGTCCCGACCTTGTGGCCGGTGACCGTGATGCAGGCACAATGGCCGAGCGCGTGCCGGGTTGCCACCACGGGGTCCTGGCCGGTCAGCCGGAAACACAAAAAAACCGGAGCCTAAGCCCCGGTTTTCCCGTGTGTTTCTGCAAGATTGCCAGCGCCAGGCGCCGGCAGGTCTTACTTGCTGCGTTCGACCTGTTCGAAGTCCAGCTCGACCGGGGTCGCGCGGCCGAAGATCGACACCGACACCTTGACCTTCGCCTTGTCGAAATCGAGTTCCTCGACGACGCCGTTGAAGCTCGCGAACGGACCCTCGAGCACCTTGACCGCATCGCCGATCTCGTAATCGACCTTGATCTTGGTCTTGGGCGCGGCGGCCGCTTCTTCCTTGCTATTGAGCATGCGCGCGGCTTCCGCCTCGCTGATCGCCTGCGGCTTGCCCATGCTGCCGAGGAAGCCGGTGACCTTGGGCGTGTTCTTGACGAGGTGGTAGACGTCGTCGTTCATGTTCAGCTTGGCGAGCACATAGCCCGGCATGAACTTGCGCTCGACCGCGATCTTCTTGCCGCGACGGGCTTCCGTCACCGTCTCGGTCGGCACTTCGATCTGCTCGACCAGCTGCTCAAGGCCGAGGCGCGTCGCCTCTGCCATGATCGCGTCGCGAACCTTACCCTCGAAGCCCGAATAGGCGTGAATGATGTACCAGCGCGCCATTGCCTGAACCTTTACTTCGCGAGCTTGAGCAGCGCCTGGACGACCGCGTTGAAGAACGTATCGACGCCCAGGAAGAACAGCGCGAGGATGGTCGTCATGATGACCACCATGACGCCCGTCATGATCGTCTCGCGCCGGGTCGGCCAGACCACCTTCTTGGTTTCGGCCTGGACCTGGCGGATGAATTCGATGGGGGTCGTCTTTGCCACTGTTTTTCTCAGAAACCCGCTGGAATCACGAAAATCCGTACCGCCGGGGCATGAGCCTTCCGCCGCTTTCCCGTGATGGGAAACCGGCGCTGCCCGTCCTCAGCTGTCGGATGGCCTGCGCAAATAGCCGTACGGGGCGCCGAACGCAAGGGCGCCCCGCCTGCCTCGCGCGATCAATGGCCGTAGCGTTTGATCCCGCGCCGCCGCAGCTTGTCCCGCTTGCGCTTGCGCAACTTCAGGATGAGCACTGGCGTGCCGATCAGAAGCAGAACCGCGATGATCGCAATGACGAGGGTGTGGCGGGTCGCTTCATCCATGATGCGGGCGCGTGTAGGGATGCCCGACGGCGGCGTAAACAACCTTCGTCAAGGATTATGACAGATCATTCATCTGTCAGTCTTATTTTTCGAAGTGTTCGTCGCGATGCGCGTGTTCGCCGTCATGTGGCGAACTGGCAGGAGTGCACGGACTCGAACCGTGGGCCCTCGGTTTTGGAGACCGATGCTCTACCAACTGAGCTACACTCCTGCAGCCGGGGGCGGCCTCTAGCGCTGTCCGGGCGAAACCGCAAGCGGCTCGTGTGACGAAAGACGCCGCGCGGGCCGAATGCGTCAGGCGGCGAGGCGGATCGGGCGGCGCACGACGACATTGTCGTTCGCCGCTTGGCACCGGACGGGGGTCGGCAGCGGGAGGGCAAGGATCATCACGACGAAGCCGAGGACGCCCGGCGGCAGAGGCAAGAGCATGGCCAGCACGACGATCCCTAAGCGGGCTTCGGCGAACAAGGCGGCTGGACGGGTGATCGTGCCGCGTGCCGCCAGCCACGCACTCGTGCCGACGCCGATCGCGGCGACCAAAGCGAGGCTTGCCGGCCATGCTGCGGGAAGCAGCGCCAGATTCGGCAGCTGGGCGGCCGGCGTCGTCCACGGCAAGCGGGTGGCGACCAGCAGCCCGATGATGGCAGCCACGGGCAGGTGTCGGATCGCGCCGCGGCCGATGGCGAGGCCCAGGCATAGCGGCGCCAGTAGCAGTCCCGCCGGGGACAACGCGACGCTCAGCGCCGCGGCGATCAGCATGTCGCGATGGCGGCGTTCGTGCGCGGCGAACAGCGCGGCGGTGATGGCCAGCAATGCCAAGGCGTCGCTCCAGCCGGTATCGGGCAGCAGGCCCGCCAATACCGCCGCGCTCGCAAGCGCCGCGACCGGCATGGGGGGAGGGGCAGATCGGAACGGCGGCATGGGCGCGTTCTGCACCCGGACCGGTTGCTGCGTGGTTAAGGCGTCGTCATAGCCGTGCGGCAGCGTGCCCGGAGCGCCCCGGATTGACCGCCGGCCCGACTCTGCGTATAGGCCCGCCCGTTCCATCGGAGCGATCCGGTGGGCAAGCTTGAACATTGCTGGATGCAAAAGTTGTGGGGCCGGGGTGGCGTTTCGCCGTCCGCGTCCCTTTTTGTATTCCGAAGTGCTGTGATGGCTCCAGCAAAGTAACCCATATACGAGGTGAAGGCTTCATGCCGACGATCAACCAGCTGGTCCGCAAGGGCCGCGACCCGCAGAAGGCCAAGTCGAAGGTCCCTGCGATGGAGCAGAACCCCCAGAAGCGCGGCGTCTGCACCCGCGTCTACACGACGACCCCGAAGAAGCCGAACTCGGCGCTTCGCAAGGTGGCTAAGGTCCGCCTGACCAACAGCCGCGAAGTCATTTCGTACATCCCGGGCGAAGGCCACAACCTGCAGGAGCACTCGGTGGTGCTCATCCGCGGCGGCCGTGTGCGCGATCTTCCCGGCGTGCGCTACCACGTCCTGCGCGGCGTGCTCGACACGCAGGGCGTCAAGGATCGCCGCCAGTCCCGCTCCAAGTACGGCGCCAAGCGTCCGAAGTAAGCCGGTCGGCCTCCCGAGAGGCTCGTCCAGAAGGCTGAAGTTTGAAAGGTTTTTGAAATGGCACGTCGTCGTCGTCCCGAAAAGCGGGTCATCCTGCCTGATCCCAAGTTCGGGGATGAGGTTCTGTCGAAGTTCATGAATTCGGTGATGCTGGACGGCAAGAAGTCCGTCGCAGAACTCATCGTGTACGGTGCTCTGGAAACCGTCGAGCAGCGCGCGAAGCGCGAGCCGATCGGCGTGTTCCACGACGCGCTGAACAACATCAAGCCGGGCATCGAAGTGCGTTCGCGCCGCGTCGGTGGTGCGACCTACCAGGTCCCCGTCGAGGTCCGTCCGGAGCGCGCACAGGCGCTCGCGATCCGTTGGCTCATCGCCGCGGCGCGTGCCCGCAGCGAGAACACCATGTCGGCCCGCCTCTCGGGTGAGCTGATGGACGCCGCCAACAACCGCGGCAACGCGGTGAAGAAGCGCGAAGACACGCACCGCATGGCGGAAGCGAACCGGGCGTTCTCGCACTACCGCTGGTAAGGCTTGGAAGCGCACCGCTTTTAAACTATATCATGGGGAGCCGGCGAAAGCTGCGCTCCCCATATCTCTAAGGAAATCACGATCATGGCCCGCAGCCATCCGCTCGAGCGCTATCGCAATATCGGCATCATGGCGCACATCGACGCCGGCAAGACGACCACGACCGAGCGCATCCTCTATTACACCGGCAAGTCCTACAAGATCGGCGAAGTGCACGAAGGCACCGCGACGATGGACTGGATGGAGCAGGAGCAGGAGCGCGGGATCACGATCACGTCGGCCGCCACCACCTGCAAGTGGAAGGCCGAAGAGGGTCAGGGCCCTGAGCACCTGATCAACATCATCGACACGCCGGGCCACGTCGACTTCACGATCGAAGTCGAGCGTTCGCTGCGCGTCCTCGACGGCGCGGTCGCCTGCTTCGACGGCGTTGCCGGCGTCGAGCCGCAGTCGGAAACCGTGTGGCGTCAGGCCGACAAGTACGGCGTGCCGCGCATGTGCTTCGTCAACAAGCTCGACCGTACCGGTGCCGACTTCTACTTCTGCGTCAATTCGATCATCGATCGTCTGGGTGCGAAGCCGGCGGTCCTGTATCTGCCGATCGGCGTCGAGGGCGGCTTCAAGGGCCTGGTCGACCTGGTCGAGAACCGCGCGATCATCTGGCTCGAAGAGTCGCTGGGCGCGAAGTTCGAATATCAGGACATCCCGGCCGACATGGTCGAGAAGGCGGCGAAGTATCGCAACGACCTGATCGAACTCGCCGTCGAGCAGGACGACGAGGCGATGGAAGCGTACCTGGAGGGCAACGAGCCCGACACGAAGACGCTGAAGGCGCTGATCCGCAAGGGCACGCTGTCGATGGCGTTCGTGCCGGTCGTCTGCGGCTCGGCGTTCAAGAACAAGGGCGTGCAGCCCCTGCTCGACGCGGTCGTCGACTATCTGCCGAGCCCGCTCGACGTGCCGGCGATCAACGGCGTCAAGCTCGACGGCGAAACGCCGGACGAGCGTCCGTCGTCGGACGAGGCGCCCTTCTCGGCGCTGGCGTTCAAGATCATGAACGATCCGTTCGTCGGCTCGCTCACCTTCGCGCGCATCTATTCGGGCGTCCTGGTCAAGGGCGGCTACCTGAATTCGGTGAAGGACAAGAAGGAAAAGATCGGCCGTATGCTCCTCATGCACGCGAACTCGCGTGAGGACATCGAAGAGGCGCGTGCGGGCGACATCGTCGCGCTGGCGGGTCTCAAGGAAACGACGACGGGCGACACACTCTGCGATCCGGCGCACCCGATCATCCTGGAGCGCATGGAATTCCCCGAGCCGGTCATCGAGCTGTCGGTGGAGCCGAAGACCAAGGCCGACCAGGAAAAGATGGGCATCGCGCTCAACCGCCTGGCTGCCGAGGATCCCTCGTTCCGCGTGTCGACCGATCACGAATCGGGCCAGACGATCATCAAGGGGATGGGCGAACTCCACCTCGAGATTCTCGTCGACCGCATGAAGCGCGAGTTCAAGGTCGAGGCAAACGTCGGTGCGCCGCAGGTGGCGTATCGCGAATACCTCAAGAAGGCCGTGGACATCGACTACACGCACAAGAAGCAGTCGGGCGGCACCGGCCAGTTCGGTCGCGTGAAGGTGAAGCTGACGCCGGGCGAGCGCGGCGCGGGCATCGTCTTCAAGGACGAGATCAAGGGCGGTAACATTCCGCGCGAATATATCCCCGCGATCGAAAAGGGCTTCCGCGAGACGGCGGCCACGGGTTCGCTGGTCGGCTTCCCGATCATCGACTTCGACATCACGCTGTATGACGGCGCGTACCACGACGTCGACTCGTCGGCGCTGGCGTTCGAAATCACCGCGCGCGGTGCGATGCGTGAAGGCGCCCAGAAGGCGGGCATCACGCTGCTCGAGCCGGTCATGAAGGTCGAGGTCGTCACCCCCGAGGACTATCTCGGCGACGTCATCGGCGACATGAACTCGCGTCGTGGCCAGATCCAGGGCACCGATACGCGCGGCAACGCGCAGGCGGTGACCGCGATGGTCCCGCTGGCGAACATGTTCGGCTACGTGAACTCGCTGCGCTCGTTCACGCAGGGCCGCGCCAGCTACTCGATGCAGTTCTCGCACTATGACGAAGTGCCGCAGAACGTCGCAGACGAAGTGAAGGCGAAGATGGCCTGAGGCGCATAGGGCCAAGCCTGCTTGGCCCTAAGTCGCCGAAAGGCCGGCTGGCGGGTCGACGCAGTCGAGCCCGTCCGACGACCGGGGATTTACTCCCCGGTCGGCCTCTCCCACGAGGGGCTGGCATTACCCACAAACTCCCGCTAAAGGGCCGCGTTCGCGTAGCCCCCCGGCGGCACCGAATTCGAATCAGAAGGTAGGAAAATGGCTAAGGCAAAATTCGAGCGGAACAAGCCGCACCTCAACATCGGCACCATCGGTCACGTCGACCATGGCAAGACCTCGCTGACCGCAGCGATCACGAAGGTGCTGGCCGACCAGGGTCTGTCGGAAAAGGTCGATTTCGAAAACATCGACAAGGCTCCGGAAGAGCGCGCTCGCGGCATCACCATCTCGACCGCGCACGTCGAGTATGAGACGGCCAACCGTCACTATGCGCACGTCGACTGCCCGGGTCACGCCGACTACGTGAAGAACATGATCACCGGTGCCGCCCAGATGGACGGCGCGATCCTGGTCGTGTCCTCGACCGACGGCCCGATGCCGCAGACCCGCGAGCACATCCTGCTCGCCCGTCAGGTCGGCGTGCCGGCGATGGTCGTGTTCATGAACAAGGTCGACCTGGTCGACGACGAGGAAATCCTCGAGCTGGTCGAGCTGGAAATCCGCGAGCTGCTCAGCTCGTACGAATTCCCGGGCGACGACATCCCCGTCATCAAGGGTTCGGCGACCTGCGCGCTGTCGGGCTCGAACGACAAGTTCGGCAAGGAAGCCGTGCTCGAGCTGATGGCCGCCGTCGACGACTACATCCCGCAGCCGGAGCGTCCGCTCGACAAGCCGTTCATGATGCCGATCGAAGACGTGTTCTCGATCTCGGGTCGCGGCACCGTCGTCACCGGCCGTGTCGAAACCGGCATCATCAAGGTCGGTGAAGAAGTCGAAATCGTCGGCATCCACCCGGAAGTCCGCAAGACCACCGTCACCGGCGTCGAAATGTTCCGCAAGCTGCTCGACCAGGGTCAGGCGGGCGACAACGTCGGCGCGCTGATCCGTGGCGTCGCTCGTGACGAAGTCGAGCGTGGCCAGGTGCTCTGCAAGCCGGGTTCGATCAAGCCGCACACCGACTTCAAGTCGGAAGTGTACGTGCTGTCGAAGGAAGAAGGCGGCCGTCACACCCCGTTCTTCGCGAACTATCGTCCGCAGTTCTACTTCCGTACCACGGACGTGACCGGCACCGTCGAGCTGCCCGAGGGCACCGAGATGGTCATGCCTGGCGACAACATCGCGCTCGGCATCAAGCTGATCGCGCCGATCGCCATGGACGTCGGCCAGCGCTTCACCATCCGTGAGGGCGGTCGTACCGTCGGCGCGGGCGTTGTGAGCGCGATCGACAAGTAAGAACCAGACGGGGCGGGGGTCTTCCCCGCGCCGACCGGAACAGCAGCAGCCCGGCTCTCCTAAAAAAGGAGAGTCGGGCTGTTGCCTTTTTATGAGGGCCGCCGTATTGGGCCGCCCTTCAGTTTTATTGAGTTTCGGCTCTTTCTCGTCGTCCCGCTGTTTCAGTGGGATCTCATCCCGCCGGTCCAGGACCTGCGGCACGAGTCCTCCGCATCACCGCGGTGGAGACGGCCGGGGTCGTGCTCCTCGCATCGGTAGGGATCATGGACAGCAACATCCGTATTCGCCTCAAGGCGTTCGACCATCGCGTTCTCGACCAGGCGACCGGCGATATCGCCGACACCGCGCGTCGCACCGGCGCGCTCATCCGCGGCCCGATCCCGCTGCCGACCCGCATCGAGAAGTTCACCGTCAACCGCGGTCCGCACATCGACAAGAAGTCGCGCGAGCAGTTCGAAGTGCGCACCTACAAGCGCATGCTCGACATCGTGCAGCCGACCCCGCAGACGGTCGATGCGCTGATGAAGCTCGACCTCGCCGCTGGCGTTGACGTCGAGATCAAGCTGGCGTAATGGCCCGCATCCCCGCGGTCGACGTGAGTCCCGCGGGTTTGCTGTTTTCCGCGTGATGCGGTGGCAGCCGGTTGGGAACCCCGCCTCGCGGGGCCCCTGACAGACACGAGATACCGCCGGCTCTACGGAGCCGGGCCAGCGTCTCCCGTCACGTCCCCGGCAACGGGGGCATCCAGCCCGGGACGGGGCCGACGCAGTTACACACGGGTTGGATGATCCTTCTTCGGAAGGGTCGCACGCACGTTCGGGAATGGTCCCGGCGTGCCTCTGTAAAAGGAGTGCAGGATCATGCGTACCGGCGTGATCGCGAAGAAAATGGGGATGACCCGCCTGTTTCAGGACGACGGCCGCCACGTGCCCGTCACCGTCCTGCAGCTTGAAGGCGTTCAGGTCGTCGCCCGTCGCGAAATGGATCGTGATGGCTACACCGCCGTCCAGCTCGGTGCTGGCGTCGCCAAGGCCAAGAATGTCGCCAAGCCGCAGCGCGGCCACTTCGGCAAGGCCGAAGTCGAGCCCAAGGCGGTCGTCTGCGAGTTCCGCGTGACCGAGGACAACCTCCTCGACGTCGGCGCCGAACTGTCGGCCGACCACTTCGTTGCCGGCCAGCTGGTCGACATCCAGGGCCGTACCCAGGGTAAGGGCTTTGCCGGCGCCATGAAGCGCTGGAACTTCGGCGGTCTGCGCGCGACGCACGGCGTCTCGGTCAGCCACCGTTCGCACGGTTCGACGGGTAACCGTCAGGATCCGGGCCGCGTCTTCAAGAACAAGAAGATGGCCGGTCACATGGGCGACAAGAACCGCACCCAGCAGAACCTGGAAGTCGTCGGCACCGACGTCGAGCGCGGCCTGATCTTCGTGAAGGGCTCGGTGCCCGGTTCGAAGGGTGGCTGGCTGTTCGTGAAGGACGCCGTCAAGGTGAAGGCGCACGCCGACACCCCGTATCCCGCCAGCCTGAAGCAGGCTGCCAACAGCAACACCGCCGCCGACACGCCCGCTGAGACGAGCGCGCCGGAAGCGACCGACGGCCAGGAGGGCTGAACGTGAAGGTCAAGGTTCAATCCTTCGCCGGCACCGCCGCGGCGGACGTCGAGCTCAACGACGAGGTCTTCGGCCTCGATCCGCGCGCCGACATCCTGCACCGCGTCGTGACCTGGCAGCTGGAAAAGCGTCGCGAGACGGCACGTGGCACGCGCGAGCGCGCCGATGTCGCCCGTTCGGGCAAGAAGCTCGGTCGCCAGAAGGGCGGCGGTGTGGCCCGTCACGGCGATCGCCGGGCTCCGGTGTTCGTCGGCGGTGGTAAGGCGCATGGCGCCCGCGTCCGCGACTTCAATCCGTCGCTGAACAAGAAGATTCGCGCCCTCGGTCTCAAGATGGCTCTGTCGAGCCATGCGAAGGCCGGCTCGCTGATCGTCATGGACAGCCTGGCGGTGGAGAACGGCAAGACGAAGACGCTGGTCGGCGATCTCGCCAAGGTCGGCTTCGGCAAGACCGCGCTGGTGATCGACGGTGACGCCGTCGAGACGAGCTTCGCGCTGGCCGCCGGCAACCTGCACGGCATCAACGTCCTGCCGTCGGCTGGTGCCAACGTCTATGACATCCTGAAGGCTGACACGCTGGTGCTGACCCGCGCGGCGGTCGAAAAGCTGGAGGCTCGCTTCAATGGCTAAGCAGCAGAAGGCCGTCGACAACCGTCATTATGACGTGATCGTCGCGCCGCACATCACCGAAAAGGCGACGTTGCTCTCCGAGCATAACGCCGTCGTCTTCAAGGTCGCAGGCGATGCGACCAAGCCGCAGATCAAGGCTGCCGTCGAAGCGCTCTTCGACGTCACCGTGACCGGCGTGAACACGATCGTCCAGAAGGGCAAGACCAAGAAGTGGAAGGGCGCTCCGTACCAGCGCTCCGACATGAAGAAGGCCATTGTCACCCTGAAGGACGGCCAGTCCATCGACGTGACGACGGGGATCTAAGGGTCATGGCACTCAAGCATTACAACCCGACGACGCCCGCGCAGCGCGGCCTCGTCCTCGTCGACAAGTCCTCCCTGTGGAAGGGCAAGCCGGTCAAGGCGCTTACCGAAGGCAAGCGCAAGAGCGGCGGTCGCAACAACAAGGGCCATGTGACCTCGCGCGGCATCGCCGGCGGTCACAAGCAGAAGTACCGCTACGTCGACTTCAAGCGTCGCAAGTGGGACGTCGAGGGCACTGTCGAGCGGCTCGAATATGACCCCAACCGCACGGCGTTCATCGCGCTGGTGAAGTATGCCGACGAAGAGCTGGCCTACATCATCGCGCCGCAGCGTCTGGCGCCGGGCGACAAGATCATCGCCGCCAAGAAGACGGACACCAAGCCGGGCAACGCGATGGAGATCGGTCAGGTCCCCGTCGGCACCATCGTCCACAACGTGGAGATGAAGCCGGGCAAGGGCGGCCAGATCGCCCGTTCGGCCGGCACCTACGTGCAGGTCGTCGGTCGTGACCGCGGCATGGTCATCGTCCGCCTGAACTCGGGCGAGCAGCGCTACATCCGTGGCGAGTGCATGGCGACGGTCGGTGCGGTGTCGAACCCGGACAACCAGAACCAGAACCTGGGCAAGGCCGGTCGTTCGCGCTGGATGGGCAAGCGTCCGCTGACCCGCGGTGTCGCGAAGAACCCGGTCGACCACCCGCACGGCGGTGGTGAAGGCCGGACCTCGGGCGGCCGTCATCCGGTCACGCCTTGGGGCAAGCCGACGAAGGGTGCGCGCACCCGTCACAACAAGTCGACCGACAAGATGATCATCCGGTCGCGTCATTCGACCAAGAGGAAGGGCTAAACCATGGCTCGTTCAGTCTGGAAGGGCCCGTTCGTCGAACTGAGCCTTCTGAAGAAGGCGGAAACCGCGCAGGATGCCGGTGGCCGCGCGCCGATCAAGACCTGGTCGCGTCGTTCCACCATCCTGCCGTCGTTCGTCGGCCTCACGTTCAACGTCTACAACGGCCGCAAGTTCGTGCCGGTGTCGGTCAATGAAGACATGGTCGGCATGAAGCTGGGTGAGTTTGCGCCGACGCGCTACTTCCCGGGTCACGCCGCTGACAAGAAGGGCAAGCGCTGATGAGCAAGCCTGCATCCCCCCGTAAGGTCGGCGACAAGGAAGCCCTGTCGGTCGGCACCCAGATCCGTGGCTCGGCGCAGAAGCTGAACCTGGTCGCTGGCCTCATCCGCGGCAAGAAGGCCGGCGATGCGATGAACATCCTCTCCTTCTCGACGAAGGCGATGGCGGTCGACGCGCGCAAGGTCCTGGCTTCGGCCATCGCCAATGCCGAAAACAACCACAACCTCGACGTCGACGCGCTTGTCGTCGCCGAGGCGTCGGTCGGCAAGTCGATCACCATGAAGCGCTTCGCGACCCGCGGCCGTGGCAAGTCCACCCGCATCCTGAAGCCGTTCAGCCGTCTGCGCATCGTCGTGCGCGAGCAGGAAGAAGCATAATGGGTCACAAGAGCAACCCGATCGGCATGCGGCTCCAGATCAACCGGACCTGGGACAGCCGCTGGTTCGCCGAGGGCCATGACTATGGCCAGCTGCTGCTGGAGGATCTGAAGATCCGCCAGTACATCGTGAAGACGCTGCCGCAGGCGGCGATTTCGAAGGTGGTGATCGAGCGTCCGGCGAAGCTGTGCCGCATCTCGATCTTCGCTGCCCGTCCCGGTGTGATCATCGGCAAGAAGGGCTCGGACATCGAGAAGCTGCGCAAGACGCTCGGCGCGATGACCAAGTCGGACGTGTCGCTGAACATCGTCGAAATCCGCAAGCCGGAAATCGACGCGCGCCTCGTCGCGCAGGGCATCGCCGACCAGCTCGAGCGTCGTATCGCCTTCCGCCGCGCCATGAAGCGCGCGGTGCAGTCGGCGATGCGCCTGGGTGCCGATGGCATCAAGGTGATGTGCGGTGGCCGTCTTGGCGGCGCCGAGATCGCTCGTACCGAGAGCTATCGCGAAGGTCGCGTTCCGCTGCACACGCTGCGCGCGAACATCGACTATGCCGAGGCCGAAGCCCACACGTCCTATGGCGTGTGCGGCGTGAAGGTCTGGGTCTTCAAGGGCGAGATCCTCGGCCATGACCCGATGGCGACCGACCGGCTGATGATGGAGGCTCAGACCTCCGGCGTCCGTCCGGCTCGTGACGACCGTCGTTAAGGACTGACACACCATGTTGCAGCCAAAGCGCACCAAATTCCGCAAGGCCTTTAAGGGCCGCATCCATGGCGATGCAAAGGGCGGCACCAGCCTGAACTTCGGGTCGTACGGCCTGAAGGCGATGGAGCCGGACCGGATCACCGCCCGTCAGATCGAAGCGGCCCGCCGCGCGATCACGCGTCACATCCGCCGTCAGGGCCGGTTGTGGATCCGCGTGTTCCCGGACGTGCCGGTCTCGTCGAAGCCTGCCGAAGTCCGCATGGGCTCGGGTAAGGGTTCGCCGGAATTCTGGGCCGCCCGCGTCAAGCCGGGCCGGATCCTGTTCGAGCTGGACGGCGTCGAGGGCAAGATCGCCGCGGAGGCGTTCGAGCGCGCCGCGATGAAGCTCCCGATCAAGACCAAGGTCGTTGCCCGCCTGGGCGACACCTCGCACCTCGGAGGCGAGTAAGATGGCCAAGACCGATTTCGTCAGCCAGAGCGACGATCAGCTCGCCGAGAACCTCGGCCAGCTGAAGCGCGAGCAGTTCAACCTCCGCTTCCAGGCGGCGACGAACCAGCTCGAAAAGTCGAGCCGCGTGCGTGAAGTCCGTCGCGACATCGCGCGGATCAAGACCCTGCAGTCGCAGCGCACCCGCGCCGCGGCCGCCAAGTAAGGAATTAGCACATGCCGAAGCGCGTGCTGACCGGACTGATCGTCTCCGATAAGGGCGACAAGACGGTGGTTGTGAACGTCGAGCGTAAGGTGAAGCACCCGCTCTACGGCAAGATCATCCGCCGTTCGAAGAAGTACCACGCCCATGACGAGGCGAACGAGTACAAGCAGGGCGAGACCGTGCGCATCGAAGAGACTGCGCCGATCTCGAAGCTGAAGACCTGGAAGGTGATCGATCGGGTGAACACCCATGCGACGCCGGAACGGGTCGACGTCGACGCATAAGTCACGCCGCCGGCCTTGGTGCCGGCGGATGGCAAGGGCAGGGCTTGCGTCCTGCCAGCGGAGCGGTTACAGGGCCGCTCCCCCGGTGCAGTCCGCTGCGCCGGGGTCATTGTTTTAGGCGGGGTTGGGTCGGTATCCACCCCATTGACGAGAAGGAAATGGATCAATGATCCAGATGCAATCCAATCTCGACGTCGCTGACAACAGCGGCGCGAAGCGGGTGCAGTGCATCAAGGTGCTGGGTGGCTCGAAGCGCCGCACGGCATCGGTCGGCGACATCATCGTCGTGTCGATCAAGGAAGCGCAGCCCCGCGGCAAGGTGAAGAAGGGTGACGTGCATCGCGCGGTCATCGTTCGCACCGCCAAGGACATTCATCGTGCCGATGGCTCGACCATCCGCTTCGACGGCAACGCCGCCGTCCTGGTCAACAAGAACGAGGAGCCGATCGGCACCCGTATCTTCGGCCCGGTCGTGCGCGAGCTGCGTGGCAAGAAGCACATGAAGATCATCTCTCTGGCGCCGGAGGTGCTGTAATGGCCGCCGCGAAGATCAAGAAGGGCGATCGCGTCATCGTCCTGTCCGGCAAGGACAAGGGCAAGACCGGCACCGTGACCGTCGCCATGCCGAAGGACGGCAAGGTCGTGGTCGAGGGCGTCAACGTCGCGACCCGTCACCGCAAGCCGACCCAGGCGAACCCGCAGGGTGGCCTGGAGCGCACCGAAGCGCCGATGCACATCTCGAAGGTCGCGCACGTGACCGCCGACGGCAAGCCCACCCGCGTCCGTTTCGAGACGCAGGACGGCAAGAAGGTCCGCGTGGCCGTGAAGTCCGGGGAGAAGATCGATGGCTGATGCCTACAAGCCCCGGATGAAGGGCATTTACGAAGACACGATCATCAAGGCGATGGTCGAGAAGTTCGGCTACAAGAACGTCAACGAGATCCCCCGGATCGAGAAGATCGTGCTGAACATGGGCGTTGGCGAAGCGACCCAGGACAAGAAGCGCGTCGATCAGGCCGCGTCGGAAATGGAGCTGATCGCGGGCCAGAAGCCGGTGATCACCAAGGCCAAGAAGTCGATCGCGCAGTTCAAGCTGCGTGAAGGCATGCCGATCGGCGTCAAGGTGACGCTGCGTCGCGAGCGCATGTACGAGTTCCTGGACCGTTTCATCACGATCGCGCTGCCCCGCGTGCGCGACTTCCGTGGTCTGAACCCCAAGTCCTTCGACGGTCGCGGCAACTATGCCTGCGGCATCAAGGAACAGATCATTTTCCCCGAGATCAACTATGACCGCATCGACAAGGTGCGCGGCATGGACGTGATCGTCACCACCACCGCGAAGACGGACGACGAGGCGCGCGAGCTGCTCCGCCTGTTCGGCTTCCCGTTCCCTCAGCCCGAGGCTGAGCAGCAGAAGCAGGCCGCGTGAGCGGTCTGGCTTCCCTGAAGTAAGGAAGAGAGCTTAAGTCCATGGCGAAACTGAGTTCGATCAACAAGAACGAGCGTCGCAAGAAGCTGGTAAAGCAATATGCTCCCAAGCTTGCGAAGCTGAAGGCCCAGGCAAACGACAAGAGCCTGGACGAGAACGAGCGTCTGATCGCTCGCCTCAAGATGGCGGAACTGCCGCGCAACGCGAACCCGACCCGTATCCGCAACCGCTGCGAGATCACCGGTCGTCCGCGCGCATATTATCGCAAGTTCCGTCTTGCTCGCGTGATGCTGCGTGATCTGGCCAACAAGGGCATGATCCCCGGCCTGACCAAGTCGAGCTGGTAAGGATTTATCATGGCAGTGACCGATCCCCTGGGTGATTTGCTCACCCGCATCCGCAACGGCCAGCGCGCGAAGAAGGACAGCGTCCTTTCGCCCGCGTCGAAGCTGCGTCTGCGCGTCCTCGACGTGCTGCAGCGCGAAGGCTACATCCGTGGCTACAGCGACGAACAGATGGGCCCGGCCGCCGGCGTCCGCATCGAGCTGAAGTATTTCGAAGGCCAGCCGGCGCTCAAGCACGTCGCGCGCGTCTCGAAGCCCGGCCGCCGCGTCTATTCCGGCTCGCAGGAACTCCCGCGCGTCCGCAACGGCCTCGGCATCACCATCGTCTCGACGCCGCGTGGCGTTCTCTCGGACGCGGAAGCGCGTGAGCAGAACGTCGGTGGCGAAGTGCTCGCGGAGGTGTTCTGATGAGCCGCATCGGTAAGAAGCCGGTCACCGTACCGGCTGGCGTGACCCCGACGATCAACGACGGCATCATCAGCGTGAAGGGCCCCAAGGGCACCCTCACCATGCCGCTGCGTGACGAGATCAGCTACACGCTCGAAGACGGCGGCATTTCGGTGCAGCCGGCCAACGACACCAAGCGCGCCCGCGCCTTCTGGGGCATGCAGCGTACAATGGTGCAGAACCTGGTGACGGGCGTCACCGACGGTTTCACCAAGAAGCTGCTCATCACCGGCGTCGGCTATCGCGCCGCGGCCCAGGGTCGTACCCTGAAGCTGCAGCTCGGCTACAGCCACGACGTCAACATCGACGTGCCGGAAGGCATCGAGGTGAAGACGCCGGACGCCACCACCGTCGAAATCAGCGGCGCGGACAAGCAGAAGGTCGGCCAGCTGGCCGCTGAGATCCGCCGCTGGCGCAAGCCGGAGCCGTACAAGGGCAAGGGCATCAAGTACGACGGCGAGTTCATCTTCCGCAAGGAAGGGAAGAAGAAGTAATGACCAAGGGTCTTTCTCTGTTCGCGAAGCGCCGTCGGCGCAATCGTACCGCGCTGAAGGCGCGTGCCGGCACCCGTCCGCGGCTGTCGGTCCATCGCTCGGGCAAGCACATCTATGCCCAGGTCATCGACGACGTCGCCGGCAAGACCGTCGCGTCGGCTTCGACGCTGGAAAAGGACGTGCGCGGCACCTCGGGCGCCAACATTGCGGCAGCGACCGCAGTCGGCACCCGCGTGGCGGAAGCGGCGAAGGCAGCGGGCGTGACGCAGGTCGTGTTCGATCGCGGCGGCTTCCTGTTCCACGGCCGTGTCAAGGCGCTGGCGGAAGCCGCGCGTGAAGCCGGATTGGAGTTCTGACGATGGCTGACGAAAACAACGTGCAGCCCGCAGCGGCTGAAGGCGCGCCTCAGGACGCGCAGCAGGGCCAGGGCGGCTTCGGCGGTCCGGGCGGTGGTCGCGGTCCGCGTGGCGGCCGTGGTGGCGGTCGTGGTCCCGGTGGTCCGGGCGGCAATCGCGGTGGCCGTGACGGCGGCCGTGGCGGTCGTCGCGATGATCGTCGTGGTGGCCAGGACGACGGCGGCGAAGAGCTGATCGAGAAGCTGGTCCACATCAACCGCGTCTCGAAGACGGTGAAGGGCGGTAAGCGCTTCGGCTTCGCAGCGCTGGTCGTCGTGGGCGACGGCAAGGGCCGCGTCGGCTTCGGTCATGGCAAGGCACGCGAAGTGCCGGAAGCCATTTCGAAGGCGACCGCATCGGCGAAGAAGGCGATGGTTCGCGTTCCGCTGAAGGACGGCCGCACGCTGCATCATGACGGCAACGGCCACTTCGGTGCCGGTCGCGTGACGTTGCGCTCAGCGCCGCAGGGCACCGGCATCATCGCCGGCGGTCCGATGCGCGCGATCTTCGAGTCGCTCGGCGTCGCGGACGTCGTGACCAAGTCGGTCGGCACGTCGAACCCCTACAACATGATCCGCGCCACGTTCGAAGCGCTGGGTGAGCAGACTTCGCCGAAGTCGGTCGCACAGCGTCGTGGCAAGAAGATCGCCGACCTACTCGGCCGCGGTGGTTCGCAGACCGCCGAGGCGGACGCAGCGGCCGTCACGGAGTAACTCGACATGGCGACGATCAAGATCAAGCAGACCGGTTCGCCGATCCGCCGCACGAAGGATCAGCGCGCGACGCTGATCGGCCTTGGCCTCAACAAGATGCACAAGGTCTCGGAGCTGGAAGACAGCCCCGAAGTGCGCGGCATGATCCGCAAGGTCCAGCATATGGTCGAAGTGCAGGGCTGAGCCCTCGCATTTCGATGGACAAAAAGAAGGGGTCGGTTCGCCGGCCCCTTTTTTTGTTTGGTGGAGGTGGGCTCGCGCGGCGTGGAGCTATCGCCTTTGTCATCGGGAGTGATCAGCAAGCTCAGGCACATGGTGCATTACCCGCTGCCACTCCTCCCGTGGGCGTTCCCGCGGAGACGGGCATCTCGTGCGGCCAGCGTCAGTCGCTAGCGTGTCTGGATCCCCGCCTCCGCGGGGATGAAGGGAGGAGGAGGCGACGAGCTGTGTTTCGACGCCTAGCGCCCTCTATCGCGCAATCCATCCTATGGGCAAAGGGCAGCGATCTGTGCCACCTAGTCGCATGATCCCTGCACGACGTTTGCGCGACCGGCTTTGATGACCGCCAGGCCGCAGCCCCCCGCGCTGAGCCCCCACGTCCGCGCGCTGCTCGACGCCGCGCGCGCCTGCGCCGCGCTGTACGTCGTCGCGCACCATGTCGCCAAAGGCTATGGATTCCCCGGATTGACCGGGCACCTGCTGCGCTTCGGGCAGGAGGCGGTGATCGTCTTTTTCCTGCTCAGCGGCTTCGTGATCTTCGCGAACGAACGTATCCGGGCGCTGTCGCCGCGGGGCTATGCGTGGCGACGCGTGCGGCGCATCTATCCGCCGCTGATCGTGGCGATGATCGTCTCGACGCTCGTCTATTGGGACAATGGCACGCTCGCGCGGCATTTCGACGCGGGGCGGCTGATCGGCACGTTGCTGGCGATACAGGACGTGTCGACGCTGAAGCCCGGCGTGTGGGCCGATCCGTATCTGGGCAACGATCCGCTATGGTCGCTGTCGTATGAGATCGCCTTTTACATCATCTTCCCCCCGACGCTGGCGCTATGGACCAAGCGGCCGGCGCTGACGACGCATGCGGTGGGCGCGATCGGCTGCGCGGCCTATGCGCTGTTCGCCATAATGCCGAACCACTTGGCGTTGGTGATCGCCTATTATCCCTTGTGGTGGGCGGGCGCGATGGCAGCACAGGCCTATCTCGATGGGGCGCGGAGCGTCCGGGCGATCGCAGTACCACTGGCGTGGTTGGTCGCGCTGTGCGGCGTCGCGCTGGTGGTGGCGCTGGTGCAGCCGCGATATGGGATCGGCCTCTATCCGATCTTGCCGCTGCGGCATTTCGTGGTGGCCACCGTCGTGGTCGCGGTGATGTTCGGCCCTATCGGTCGGCTGATGGCGCGCGCCAGCGCATGGTCGCCGGCGCTCTGGTCCGGGGTCGCGAGCATCTCTTATGGCCTCTATGTCCTGCACATGCCGCTGTTGGTCGATTGGCAGCGTGCCAAGGGGGCAGGGGGCTTCGCGCTGGCGGCGGTGCTGCTGATCGTGCTCGCGTGGGCCGTGGAGCGCTGGCTTCCGCGTCTGCTGCCGCGGGCGCCGTCGCGCTGAAAGCACGTGACAAGCGGGGGCGATGCCGCTATGCGCGCCGGCTTCCAATCCATCAGCGCGTAACAAGCGAAAGCGAGTGCATATCATGAAGCTCAACGAACTCCGCGACAACCAGGGTGCCCGCAAGTCCAAGATCCGCGTCGGTCGCGGTATCGGCTCGGGCAAGGGCAAGACCGGCGGCCGCGGCGTCAAGGGTCAGAAGAGCCGCGAGGGCGTCAGCATCGCCGGCTTCGAGGGCGGCCAGATGCCGCTCCACATGCGTCTGCCGAAGCGCGGCTTCAACAACATCTTCGCCAAGGACTACGCCACGGTGAACACCGGCGCGATCCAGAAGGCGATCGATTCGGGCAAGCTGTCGGCCGAGGGCACGATCGACCAGGCGGCGCTGAAGGCGGCCGGTCTGGTGCGCGGCGGCAAGGACGGCGTGCGCGTGCTGGGCAAGGGCGACCTGACCGCCAAGCTGTCGTTCCACGTCGCGGGCGTTTCGGCCGGTGCGCGTGAGATGATCGAAAAGGCCGGTGGCTCGCTCGACATCCCGACGGTCGTCCCGGCGTCGGAGAAGGCCGCTGCCAAGAAGGGCGTCGCTCACAAGGCGCGCCAGGAAAAGAAGGCGTCGTTCAAGGCGTAAGCCGCTCTCGTCTCATCCTTCGTCATGCCGGGCTTGGCCTGGCATCCATCGGCCCGCTAGCGACACTGCGGCGGGCGAATGGACCCGGGGCCAACGACCCCGGGGGGACGAAGGGATGAGAAACGAGGGGCGTCGCGATTAGACAAGGCGCGCGTAGCGCCTATATGAGCGGCGGGGGCGGACAGACGCTTACCCGCCGTTTTCGTTTCAGGACACCGACACGCATGGCATCCGCAGCCGACCAGATGGCGCAAAGCATCAGCCTCGCGAAATTCGCGCAGGCGACCGACCTCAAAAAGCGGCTGTGGTTTACGATCGGCGCGCTGATCGTCTTCCGCCTGCTGTCCTACGTGCCGCTGCCGGGCATCGATCCGACCGCATTGGGCCTGCTGAGCCAGCGCACCACGGGCGGCGTGCTCGACTTCTTCAACACCTTCTCCGGTGGCTCGCTCAGCCGCATGTCGCTGATCGCGCTGGGCGTGATGCCGTACATTACGGCGTCGATCGTCGTGCAGCTGTCGACCTCGCTGTCGCCGCAGCTCGCCGCGATCAAGAAGGAAGGCGAATCGGGCCGCAAGAAGCTCAATCAGTACACGCGCTACGGCACCGTCGCGCTGACCGCGATCCAGGGCTATTTCATCGCCGTCGGCCTCGAAGCGCTGTCGGCCACCAATGGCGTGCAGGCGGTGATCGAGCCGGGCATGACCTTCCGCATCGCGGCGGTCATCAGCCTGATCGGCGGTACGATGTTCCTGATGTGGCTGGGTGAGCAGATCACCAGCCGCGGCATCGGCAACGGCGTGTCGCTCATCATCATGGCGGGCATCGTCGCCCACCTGCCGACCACGCTGGTCAACCTGCTGGAAGGCGGTCGGTCTGGCTCGATCGACGCGGTGCGCCTGATCGGCATCATCGTCGCGGTCGTCGCGCTGATCCTGTTCATCTGCTTCATGGAGCGCGCCCAGCGTCGCATCCTGATCCAGTACCCGAAGCGCCAGACGCAGCGCGGCATGCAGGCGGATCGCAGCCACCTGCCGCTGAAGATCAACACCGCGGGCGTCATTCCGCCGATCTTCGCCTCGTCGCTGCTGCTGATGCCGCTGACGATCTCGCAGTTCGCGGGCCAGCGCGTCGCGGGCCAGTCGAAGTGGGGCGATTTCATCATCGCGCTCAACCAGTATCTGGCGCACGGCCAGCCGGTGTACATGGCGCTCTATGCTGCCGGCATCATCTTCTTCTCGTTCTTCTACACCGCCGTCGTCTTCAATCCCGAAGAGACTGCGGACAATCTGAAGCGCTATGGCGGGTTCATTCCCGGCATCCGCCCGGGCAAGAACACCGAGACCTATTTCGACTATGTGCTGACGCGCATCACGGTGATCGGCGCGGCCTATCTGGTCATCATCTGCCTGCTGCCGGAATATCTGGTCTCGGCACTGTCGATCCCCTTCTACCTGGGCGGCACGAGCCTGTTGATCGTCGTCAACGTGACGATGGACACGGTGACGCAGATCCAGAGCCATTTGCTGGCGCATCAGTATGGCGACCTCATCAAAAAGGCGAAGCTGAAGGGCGGGCGCCTGCGTTAACGCCGCGACGACGATTGCACCGACGACAAGGGGACACGCGTGAACATCATCCTTCTCGGGCCGCCGGGGGCGGGCAAGGGCACCCAGGCGCAGCGGCTGATGGCCTCGCGCGGCATGGTGCAGCTCTCGACCGGCGACATGCTGCGCGCCGCTGTGAAGGCGGGCTCGCCCGTCGGGCTGCAGGCGAAGGCGGTGATGGATGCGGGCGAGCTGGTGTCGGACGACATCGTCTCTGCGCTGATCGGCGAGCGGCTGGACCAGGGCGTTGGCGGGGGCGCGATCTTCGACGGCTATCCGCGCACCGCGGCGCAGGCCGCCTCGCTCGACTCGCTGCTCGAAGCGCGGGGCATGACGCTGGATCACGTCATCGAGCTGGAGGTCGACGAGGCTGCGCTGATCGAGCGCGTCGAGGGTCGCTACACCTGCGCCAAGTGCGGCGAGGGCTATCATGACCGGTTCAAGCTGCCCAAGGTCGCGGGCGTTTGCGACGTGTGCGGATCGACCGAGTTCAAGCGCCGGCCGGACGACAATGCCGAAACCGTGCGCACGCGGATGAACGAATATCGCGCCAAGACCGCGCCGATCCTGCCGATCTACCAGGCGCGCGGCCTGGTGCAGCGGGTCAACGGCATGGCCGACATCGAGCATGTCGCAAACGAGATCGCGACGATCCTCGACGGCGAGTGAGCCCGCTCAGGTTCGAATAAGGAAAGGGCGGTCCGGTGGGGCCGCCCTTTTCGTTTGCCGGACATGTCGTCATTCCCGCGCAGGCGGGAATCCATAACCTCTGACCTTTCGGCTCTTGCGAGAATCTGCGCGTCTGGATTCCCGCCTGCGCGGGAATGACGGAGTGGGTGACGCGAGGCGCTCACCCCAATCGACCCGACCCTCGATACCCACTCGAATGACGCTTTTGTCATGTCGCGGTCATCGCCCCTCCACCTCGCATTCCGTACACCGGACCCATGGTCGCAAAGCGGCCGAACGGTTCGACGAGATCGGCGCCCGACACTCCCGGGGGTGCCGTGGCGGCCGGCGGAGGGCTTGCTTTCCGCCGGCCGTTCCCGTTTGAAGGCAGACGGTTGCAGACAGGCGAAAGGAGCGCGCATGACCCGCAAGATCCTGGTGGTCGAAGACGATGCGTCGACCTCGGCCTATCTCGCCAAGGGCCTGTCCGAAGCCGGTTATGCGGTCGAAGCCGCGCATGACGGGCGTGACGGCCTGTTCCTCGCCAGCGAGGGCATCTTCGACCTCATCATCGCCGACCGCATGCTGCCGGGCCTGGACGGCCTCGCGATGGTCAGCGCGATTCGCGCGGCGGGGCTCGATACGCCGGCGCTGATCCTGTCGGCGCTGGGCGCGGTGGACGACCGCGTCGACGGCCTGAAGGCAGGTGCCGACGATTACCTCTGCAAGCCCTTCTCATTCGCCGAACTATCGGCCCGGATCGAAGCGCTCGTCCGCCGATCGGACCGTGCCGGGGCGGAGCCGACCAAGACGCGCCTGTCGGTCGGCGACCTTGAGATCGATCTGCTCTCCCGCGCCGTCACCCGCGCCGGCCGGTCGATCCCGCTCGGCGCGCGCGAATTCAACCTGTTGGAATTTCTCGCGCGGCACGCGGGGCAGGTGGTGACGCGCACGATGATGCTGGAGAAGATCTGGAACTACCATTTCGATCCCGGCAGCAACGTGGTCGACGTCCATATCGGTCGCCTCCGCCGCAAGCTGGAGGAAGGCTTCCCGACCCCGATCCTCCACACCGTGCGTGGTGCGGGCTACCGTCTGGCGGCCGATCCCGCCTGACTTCGCCGGTAGCGGTTGTCCCTGGCAAGGGGCCGTCCCGGACTGTCCGCTGACCGCCGGATGCGATAGGGCGAGCCATGCGCCTGTCCGTCACCGCCCGTATCGCCCTGCTGTCGATCCTGTTGACGCTGGCCGCCAATATCGTGCTGCTCGGATTCGTCTGGAAACAGACCGATGCGGTGGTCGTCGACACGGTGCGCCGCGACACGATCGAACATGCCGAGGCGATGCGCGCGCTCTACCGCATCGGCGGGCTGCCGCCGGTGGTGGCGGCGACCGCCCAGGCCCATACGGGCGACGACAGTTCCTTCTTTATCGCGGTGCTGGATCGCAAGGGGCGAACGGTGGCGGGCTCGCTGCCCCCCGGGCTGTCGCCAGCCTTGCTGCCCACCGCGTTCCGGATCGGCGATGTCGTTTCGCCGACCACGCGCGACGGTATCGGCTATGTGCTGCGCCCGATCGGCGACCATTGGCTGTTCGCCGGCCGCCGGCTCGACGTGGTGGATACCGAACGGCGTGCGATCGAGGATGCGCTGGTGATCGCGGTGCTGCTGTCGCTGTTGCTCGGGGTGGTCGCGGCGCTGATCCTCGCGCGCTACGTCGGCCGGCGGTTGACCCGCATCGCCGCGGTGGTGGAGGCGGTGAGCGAAGGCGACCTGTCGCGACGCGTGCCGCTGACGCCCGCCCACCGCGATGCCTTCGACCGATTGGCGGACCGATTGAACCAGATGCTGTCGAAACTCGAACGGCTGATGGTCGAACTGCGCGTCGTCACCGACAGCCTCGCGCACGACCTACGCTCTCCGCTCGCGCGTCTGCGGACAAAGACCGAGCAGGCGGTGCTGATCGCCGATCCGCAGGCGCGCGAGGCAGCGCTGGGCGGGCTGCTCACCGAAACCGACCTCGTGATGCGGATGCTGACCATGGTGATCGAGATCAGCCGATCCGAATCGGTGTCGCGCGACCGGTTCACCGAGGTGGCACCCGCCGAACTGGTACGCGAGATCGCCGATCTCTACGAACCGGTCGCAGAGGACGCAGGGCTGGTCTTCACCGTCGCGATCGACGACTCGGCGCCGGTGATGCGAGTCCATCGCGAATTGCTGAGCCAGGCGATCGGCAACCTGATCGACAATGCGTTGAAACATGCCGGCGATGGCGGCGCGCTGACGCTGCGGCTGGAACGGCAGGCGACGGCAATTGCGATCCAGGTCGAGGACCGCGGCGCAGGGATCGCCGAGGCGGATCGCGAACAGGCGCTGAAGCGCTTCGGACGGCTGGATGCGGCGCGTACCACACCGGGGGCGGGCCTCGGCATGGCGCTGATCGAGGCGGTCGCACGGTTGCACGACGGGCGTTTCGAGCTTGCCGACAACGCGCCGGGTCTGATCGCGCGGATCGTGCTGCCGGTGACGCGGACCTGACCACCGGGCCGATCCGCCCACTCGTCGTGTTTTCCCCACCGCCGATGGTTAACCACTTGTCAGGGCGCGGCGCTTAGTGTGTCGGGCAGGACGCGGCCGGGGGGCTGCATGTGGGGCTTTTGCGCCGGAGACGGCAAGAAGGAGCGTTATGCTGGGGGCCATCGTTTTCACCTATGGCATGCTGATGAGCTTCGTGTTCCAGGGCGCGGCCCGGAACGCCAAGTTGAAGCGGCCCAATCCGCCGATGCTGCAATATGTCGGCTATCTGCTGGTCGGTCTGTCCGCCGGCCTGTCGGGCATGTTGCTGCTGATGGCGTTCACCGCGAAGGCGCCGTTCCCGCTGGTGTGAGGGCGCGCGCTACCGCTTTAAGGGGGGGGCGCTACCGCGTCCTCTAGCGGTTCCCGTAACCCGTTCGCCCTGAGCCTGTCAAAGGGCGCCTCACCGCAAGCGGATCGCTCGTGGGTAGGCGCCCTTCGAGAGGCTCAGGGCGAACGGCGATATATACGGTAAGGAAAGTAGGCCCTTACGCTGCCCGGCGCGTCGCGAGGGCGGCCTCAATCCGCGCGATCAGCTCGCTCATCGAGGGCGCCGACCAGGGCACCGTAGCAGGCGCGGGCATCTGCACCTTCTGGGCGATCCGGCGATAGGCGTGTTGCGACAGGGCCATGACATCTTCCTCGGACTGACCCGTGGAACGATGCCGCCAACATGCTCACCAAAAGGTTAACGGCTGGCCTCGGCGTCGCAAAGCGGTACAGCGATCGGCATGACTGCGCTCAATCTGTTCGGCCTGTTTGCCATCCTGTTCATGCTGCTGTGCTACCTGATGGAGGAGCGGTCGCCGTGGTGGACATTGGGCTTCGCCTTCGGCTGCCTGCTCAGCTCGGCCTATGGGTTCCTGCAGGGTGCCTGGCCGTTCGGCGCGGTGGAGCTGCTCTGGACGGCGATTGCCATCCGCCGCTGGTGGGTGGGGCTGAGGAAGGTGCGCGCGAATGCGGAACCGCTCGCTTGACAGGGCGTTTGCGCGCGCCTACCTGCCTGTCCTTCCGAAGCACCGGTCCCGGCGGCGCCTGTTGGCGCGCGTCGCGTGCATGCGTACAGGGCAGGTGTTGCTCGGAAGATGCGACGAGATGGGGTTTGTGCGGCCATGCCAAACCCTGTGGAGCTAGGAGAAACGTTTCATGGCACGTATCGCGGGTGTCAATATCCCGACCAACAAGCGCGTGGTGATCGCGCTGACCTACATTCACGGCATTGGCCCGGCCAAGGCCAAGGAAATCACGGAAAAGCTGAACATCGCCGCCGAGCGTCGCGTTCAGGACCTGACCGATCAGGAAGTGCTGCAGATCCGCGAGACGATCGACGCCGATCACACCGTGGAAGGTGACCTTCGTCGCGAAACCGCGATGAACATCAAGCGCCTGATGGATCTCGCCTGCTATCGTGGTCTGCGTCACCGCAAGGGCCTGCCGGTCCGCGGCCAGCGCACGCACACCAATGCGCGCACCCGCAAGGGCAAGGCGAAGCCGATCGCAGGGAAGAAGAAGTAAGCGCCTGCGCGCTTCCTTCTCCGCCGGAAGCTGGTCGGCAACGATCGCCCGGCGTTTCAGCTAGTTAAGGTCAGGACATAATCCATGGCACGTGAACCGCAGCGTCTTCGCCGTCGCGAACGCAAGAACATCACCGCCGGCGTCGCGCATGTGAACGCCAGCTTCAACAACACCATGATCACCATCACCGACGCGCAGGGCAACGCCATTTCGTGGTCGTCCGCCGGCATGATGGGCTTCAAGGGCAGCCGCAAGTCGACCCCGTACGCCGCTCAGGTGGCCGCGGAAGATGCCGGCAAGAAGGCCGCCGAGCACGGCGTCCGCACCCTCGAGGTCGAGGTGAAGGGTCCGGGTTCGGGCCGCGAATCGGCGCTGCGCGCGCTGCAGGCGGTCGGTTTCCAGATCACCTCGATCCGCGACGTCACCTCGATCCCGCACAACGGTGTGCGTCCGTCGAAGCGTCGCCGCGTCTGATTACCCACGCGCCGGCTGACGAGCCGGCGCGTCTTTCTCCCGGCTGGAGCTGCCCCCGTTCCGGCCCAAATTAGGGGACACCTGTGTCTGTCAATGCAAAGAACTGGCAGGAACTGAAGAAGCCCAACGGCCTTGAGAAGAAGGGCGGCGATGGCAAGCGCAAGGCGACCTTCGTGGCCGAGCCGCTGGAGCGTGGCTTCGGCCTGACGCTCGGCAACGCGCTGCGTCGCGTGCTGCTCTCGTCGCTGCAGGGCGCCGCGGTCACCTCGATCAAGATCGAGAACGTGCTGCATGAGTTCAGCAGCCTTGCCGGCGTGCGCGAAGACGTCACGGACATCGTCCTGAACGTCAAGCAGATCGCGCTCAAGATGCAGGGCGAAGGCCCGAAGCGTCTCCAGCTGTCCGCCACCGGTCCGGCCGAGGTGAAGGCCGGCGACATCGCCGTGTCGGGCGATATCGAGGTGATGAACCCCGATCTGGTCATCTGCCATCTGGACGAAGGCGCGACGCTCAACATGGAGCTGACCGCCGACATCGGTAAGGGCTACGTGCCCGCGACCGCCAACCGTCCGGCCGATGCGCCGATCGGCCTGATCCCGGTCGATGCGCTGTATTCGCCGGTGCGCCAGGTGTCGTACAAGGTCGATCCGACCCGCGTCGGTCAGGACCTCGATTACGACAAGCTGACGCTGACGATCGAAACCGACGGCACGGTGACCCCGGAAGACGCGGTGGCCTATGCCGGCCGCATCCTTCAGGACCAGCTAGCGCTGTTCGTCCACTTCGACGATTCGGCGATCACGCGCTCGTCGGCACCGATCGGCCAGGCGGCCGCTCCGGCAGCCGGTGGCGAGACGGCGGGCGACACGCAGCAGATCAACCGTTACCTCCTCAAGAAGGTCGACGAGTTGGAGCTGTCGGTGCGTTCGGCGAACTGCCTGAAGAACGACAACATCATCTATATCGGCGATCTGGTCGGCAAGACCGAAGCCGAGATGCTGCGTACCCCGAACTTCGGCCGCAAGTCCTTGAACGAAATCAAGGAAGTGCTCTCGTCGATGGGGCTGCGCCTGGGTATGGAAATCCCCGGCTGGCCGCCCGAGAACATCGAAGAGATGGCCAAGAAGCTCGAGCAGGAGATCATGGGCTAAGCTGCCTCGGGATAGCGATGCTATCCCGAAGACGGCGTCAGCCCGGCCGACGGGTCGGGGAGCGGCAACGCCGCAACCCGAACCCGATCGACGTGATCGGTGCGGCTTCGCCGCACCGCCACCCGGCCACCAAAAGACACCCTCCTCGGCGTGACTTTTGTGACTTTCCAAAAAGGGGCGAACGGCGGTCCCCTGATATCAAACCGCCAGCCTTGGGGTTCCGTGACACGGCCCCCTGACAAACGAAGGAAATACCCATGCGTCATCGCGTCGGCGGCCGTAAGCTGCAGCGTACCTCGGCCCATCGTACGGCCCTGTTCCGCAACATGTCGGCCGCGCTCATCAAGCATGAGCAGATCACCACCACCGTCGCCAAGGCGAAGGAACTGCGTCCCTACGTCGAAAAGCTGGTGACGCTGGCGAAGAAGGGCGGTCTCTCGAACCGTCGTCTGGCCCATGCTCGCCTGCTCGACGACGCGCAGCTGGTGAAGCTGTTCGACGTTCTCGCGTCGCGCTATGCCGACCGTAACGGCGGCTACACCCGCATCATCAAGGCCGGCATCCGCGCGTCGGACGCGTCGCCGATGGCGATCATCGAATTCGTCGACCGCGACGTCTCGGCCAAGGGTCAGGATTCGGGCCCGGTGATGTCGGACGAGGATTTCGACGAGGCGGCGTAAGTCGCAGCCCGGCTGCGACGCGGCTCAAGCCTCGTCCGGCCGGCGTCGCGGAAAGCGACGTCCGACGACTCGGCTTTGCCGAGTCGTCCTTCGAATACGAAAGGCCGCACCAGCGATGGTGCGGCCTTTTTCGTGTTTGTCAGTCACTTGGCCCGCCGCGGCAAAGCCGCGTCGTCGGACGGGGCCTTCGCCCCGCCGGCCGGGCTTGGCCTTATGCGGCTGCGCCGCTAAGGCCGGCGCCATGCAGCACAGCGACAGCATTCTCATCGTCGATTTCGGCAGCCAGGTCACGCAGCTCATCGCCCGCCGGGTGCGAGAGGCCGGGGTCTATTCGGAGATCGCGCCCTTCCAGTCCGCCGACGAGGCCTTCGACCGGGTTAAGCCTGCCGGCATCATCCTGTCCGGTGGTCCGGCCTCGGTCACTGCCGAGAACAGCCCTCGCGTGCCGCAGCGCTTCTTCGACGCCGGTCTGCCGATCCTCGGCATCTGTTACGGCCAGCAGGTCATGACCGCGCAGCTGGGAGGCCACGTCGTCGTCTCTGGCGACGGTGGCGAGTTCGGCAAGGCCTTCGTCGATGTGCAGACCAGCTGCGGTCTGTTCGACGGCCTGTGGGCCGAGGGTGAGCGCCACCAGGTGTGGATGAGCCACGGCGACAAGGTCGACGCGCTTGCGCCCGGCTTTACCCCCGTCGCCGTATCGGAAGGCGCGCCCTTCGCGATCGTCGCCGACGAGGCGCGCCGCTTCTATGGCGTGCAGTTCCACCCGGAGGTCGTCCACACGCCGGACGGCGGCAAGCTGATCGCCAATTTCGCCCGCCACGTCTGCGGCCTGACCGGCGACTGGACGATGGCCGAGTTCCGTGAGGCCAAGATCGCTGACATCCGCGCCCAGGTCGGTAGCGGCAAGGTGATCTGCGGTCTGTCGGGCGGCGTCGATTCGGCGGTCGCCGCACTGCTGATCCACGAGGCGATCGGCGACCAGCTGACCTGCGTGTTCGTCGACGGCGGCATCCTGCGCGCCGGTGAGGCGGAGCAGGTCGTCGGCCTGTTCCGGGGCCATTACAATATCCCGCTGGTCCATGTGCAGGCGCAGAGCCTGTTCATGAACGGCCTCGCCGGAGTCACCGACCCCGAGGCGAAGCGCAAGTTCATCGGCAAGACCTTCATCGACGTCTTCGAAGCGGAAGCGAAGAAGATCGGTGGGGCGGCGTTCCTCGCGCAGGGCACGCTCTATCCCGACGTGATCGAAAGCGTCAGCTTTACCGGCGGCCCGTCGGTGACGATCAAGAGCCACCACAATGTCGGCGGCCTGCCCGAGCGCATGAACATGAAGCTCGTCGAGCCGCTGCGCGAGCTGTTCAAGGACGAGGTCCGCGCGCTAGGTCGCGAGCTGGGGCTGCCCGAAATCTTCGTCGGCCGCCACCCGTTCCCCGGACCGGGCCTCGCGATTCGTATCCCCGGCGAGGTCACGCAGGAACGCTGCGACATCCTCCGGAAGGCGGATGCGATCTATCTCGAAGAGATCCGCAACGCCGGCCTGTACGATGCGATCTGGCAGGCGTTCGCGGTGCTGCTGCCGGTCCGCTCGGTCGGCGTGATGGGCGACGGTCGCACCTATGACAGCGTGCTGGCGTTGCGTGCGGTCACCTCGGTCGATGGCATGACCGCGGAGGCGTTCCAGTTCCCGGGCGACTTCCTGCCGCGGGTCGCGACTCGGATCATCAACGAGGTGAAGGGCGTCAACCGCGTCGTCTACGATTACACCAGCAAGCCCCCCGGTACGATCGAGTGGGAGTGACCGGGCCGCGATCCTGCGGGGCAGGATCGCGGCCCGGTCACTCAGCGGCGAGCAGCCGCCGCTGGCTGAGTTGCACGGCGGTCCTATTCCGTTCGTGCTGAGCCTGTCGAAGCACGCCTCGCCACACGCGGTGGCGTCGCGCGCGGCGGGCTGCCCTTCGACAGGCTCAGGGCGAACGGCGGAGTTTGGGTGAGCCGCCTACGCCACGTCCACCAGCACCAGTTCGCTGTCCTCCAGCGCGGTCACCCGCAGCACGTCCTGGTCCGCGATCGCCGCGCCGTCGCGGGCGTTGACCCGCACGCCATCGATCTCGACCGCGCCCGTTGCCGGCACCAGATAGCCGCGCCGATCCTTGCCCAGCGAATACTCCGCGCTTTCGCCCGCCTTCAGCGTCGCTGCGACCACCCGGCCGTCCGTGCGAATGCGCAGCGCATCGCCGTCCTCCTCGTAACCGCTCGCCAACACGACGAACTGCCCCGCGCGCTCGCCCTTGGGGAAGGGACGGGCACCCCAGCTCGGCTGTTCGCCGCGGCTGGTCGGCTGGATCCAGATCTGGAAGATCTTGGTCGTCACATCCTCACGATTATATTCGGCATGCGCGATGCCGGTGCCCGCGCTCATGACCTGCACGTCGCCTGCCTCGGTCCGGCCGAGGTTGCCGAGATTGTCCTGATGCGTGATCGCGCCTTCGCGGACGTAGGTGATGATTTCCATGTCGCGATGCGGGTGCGGCGGGAAACCCGATTGCGGCGCAATCGTATCGTCGTTCCAGACGCGCAGATTGCCCCAGCTTTCGCGCTTGGGATCATAGTAATTGGCGAAGCTGAAATGATGCTTGGCGTCGAGCCAGCCATGGTTGGCACCGCCCAGCGACGCGAAGGGACGAAGGTCGATCATGATACGTCTCCCGATGAGGGGCGGCGGATCGCCGGCGGCCCTCGTTGAATCGCAATATGGCGCGGGTGGGCGAGGCGATGAAGGGCGGCAAACGGCAACGGTCCGTTCGCGAATTGACGTGCGTTGACGCGGGCGCCGACACGCGAGAGGAGGGGGCATGACCAAGCCTCCTATCGGCCGCGACACGCGGCTGTGTATGTCCCTGTCGGCGCGTCCCGGCAATTTCGGCTCGCGCTTCCATAACCGGCTGTACGAGCTGACGGGGCTGGACTTCGTCTACAAATCCTTCTCGACCACCGATCTGCCCGCGGCGGTGGGCGGCATTCGGGCGCTGAATATCCGCGGCTGCGCGATCTCGATGCCGTTCAAGGAGGCGGTGATTGCGCTGCTCGACGGCCTCGCGCCCTCCGCCGCGGCGATCGACAGCGTCAACACGATCGTCAACGACGATGGCGTGCTCACCGGCCACAATACGGATTACGGCGCGGTGGTGGATCTGCTGCGCGACATCGACCCTGCCACGCGATTCGTGCTGCGCGGATCGGGTGGTATGGCCAAGGCGGTCGCTGCCGCGCTGCGCGACAGCGGCTTTGCCGACGGCACGATCGTCGCGCGCAACCGGGCGGCGGGCGAACCGCTCGCGACGCTGTACGGCTATCGCTGGGCGCCGGAGCTGACGGAGGGCGCGGCGCTGCTGATCAACGTGACGCCGCTCGGCATGACGGGTGCCGATGCCGATGCGCTCGCCTTTCCGGCCGAGATGATCGCGGACTGCACGATTGCCTTCGACGTCGTGCAATATCCGCCCGAAACGCCTTTCCTCCGCGCGGCGCACGAGGCGGGCAAGCGCTGCATCACCGGCACCGAGGTGGCGACGTTACAGGCCTTGCAGCAATTCATCCTGTACACGGGTGTGACGCCGACCGACGCGCAGGTCGCCGAGGCCGCCGCCTTCGCGCGCGGCTGAGCCGGATCGGCGAGACACCGAGTCACATTCATCGATATTTATAAAATGGCGCGCCCGGAACGATTCGAACGTCCGACCCTCAGATTCGTAGTCTGATGCTCTATCCAGCTGAGCTACGGGCGCTTGGCCGTGGCAAAAGCCACGGCGGGTATTTGGGCTGCGGGTGGGACCCGCAGCGGATATATGGTCGGGAAGAGAGGATTCGAACCTCCGGCCCCTGCCTCCCGAAGACAGTGCTCTACCAGGCTGAGCTACTCCCCGACGGAGTCCGTCCGGGTCGTTTTCGGCGACCCGACCGTGCTTGGAGGCGCGCCTATAGCCACGCCCGAAACGGGATGCAAGCGCCCCATGCACTCTCTTGCGAAATCATGCGTGTCCGCCGTAGCAGGTGGCGCGTGAACATGATCGAAGCCCTTGCTGCGGCACTGGTAATCCTGAACGTGGCGCTCGTCGCAGGCCGCAGCCTGTGGAACTATCCGGTCGCGCTGATAGCGGTGGCGATCTACGCGAGCGTCTTCTTCGAGGCGCGGCTGTATAGCGACTCGCTGCTTCAGGGCTTTTTCTTTGCGGCGAATCTGTACGGCTGGGCGAACTGGTCGCGCAGTCGGCAAGCGGCGGGCGAGGTGGTGGTCGACACGCTCGATTCGCAGGGGCGAACGCGCTGGTTGGCGGGCGGTATCACCGCCTGGGTGATCTGGAGCGCATTGATGCATCGTTACACCGATGCCTCTTACCCCTGGTGGGACGGCGCGATCGCCATCGCGTCGGTGGCAGCCCAGCTGTTGCAGGCGCGCCGTCGCATCGAAAGCTGGTGGGTGTGGATTGCGGTCGATATGGCGAGCGTGCCGCTCTACGTCGCCAAGGGGCTGTGGTTTACCGCCGGCGTGTACGGGGTGCTGCTCGCGCTGGCGGTGTATGGTTACGTCGATTGGCAGCGCGCGGCGTCGCGACGCCAGCTGGCGGTGGCGGCGTGACGCCCCGAACGATCTGCCTGCACGGGCCGGAAAGCACCGGCAAGTCGGCGATGATCCCGCGTCTCGTCCAGCATTTCGGTGGCGTGCCGCATGTCGCCGAGTTCGGGCGCACCTATTGCGAGGCGTTCGGCACCGATCTGACGATGGCCGATCTGGTCGAGATCGCGAAGGGGCATGACGGCAAGACACGCGGCGCGCTGTCAGAACGCAGCTATCCCGTGATCCTGGACACCGATCCGCTGATGACGGCGGTGTGGGCGGACATGATGTTCGGTCGCCGCGATCCCTGGTTCGCGACCTGGACCAATACGGCGGACATCTACCTCCTGTTCGATATCGATCTGCCCTGGGTCGACGATGGCACGCGGATGTTCGGCAGCCCCGCGCAACGCCAGCGTTTCTTCGATCTCAGCCGCAAGATTCTGGAGGAACGCGGCGTGCGCTGGGCGCTGGTGAGCGGGCAGGGCTCAACGCGTTACATCAACGCGCTGCACGCGATCGAGGCGCTGAGCCGCGACTAGCGCAAAGCCGTCGTCCCCTGCTAGGGGCGGCGCATGACGACCCCGCTTTCGCAGATCCGTAACTTTTCGATCATCGCCCATATCGACCATGGCAAGTCGACGCTTGCCGACCGCCTGATCCAGCGCACCGGCGGCCTGACCGACCGCGAGATGTCGAGCCAGGTGCTCGACAACATGGACATCGAGAAGGAACGTGGCATCACGATCAAGGCGCAGACCGTGCGCCTCTCGTATCCCGCGAAGGACGGCGTCACCTATACGCTGAACCTGATGGACACGCCGGGCCACGTCGACTTCGCGTACGAAGTGTCGCGGTCGCTGGCGGCGTGCGAGGGCGCGCTACTGGTGGTCGACGCAGCGCAGGGCGTCGAGGCGCAGACGCTGGCCAACGTCTATCAGTCGATCGAGCATGACCATGAGATCGTGCCCGTCATCAACAAGATCGATCTGCCCGCCGCCGAGCCCGAGAAGGTGCGCAAGGAGATCGAGGACGTCATCGGCCTCGATGCGTCGGAAGCGGTGCTGGCCAGCGCCAAGTCGGGGATCGGCATCGACGACATCCTCGACGCGATCGTCACCAAGATTCCGCCGCCCAAGGGCGATGCGACCGCGCCGCTCAAGGCGATGCTGGTCGATTCGTGGTACGATCCGTATCTCGGCGTCGTCATCCTCGTCCGCGTGATCGACGGCACGCTGAAGAAGGGGCAGCAGGTCGCCTTCATGCAGGCGGGCACCACCCACCTCGTCGATCGCGTCGGCTGCTTCCGCCCGAAGATCGAGCAGCTGACCGATTTGGGGCCGGGCGAGATCGGATTCATCACCGCGCAGATCAAGGACGTCGCGCAGGCGCGCGTCGGCGACACGCTGACCGACGCCAAGAAGCCCGCGGCCGAGCCGCTGCCGGGGTTCAAGGAAGTGCAGCCGGTGGTGTTCTGCGGCCTGTTCCCGGTCGATGCCAATGACTTCGAGAAGCTGCGCGAGTCGATCAGCAAGCTGCGGCTGAACGATGCGAGCTTCAGTTTCGAGATGGAGACGAGTGCGGCGCTGGGCTTCGGCTTCCGCTGTGGCTTCCTCGGCCTGCTGCACCTTGAAATCATCCAGGAGCGGCTGACCCGCGAATACGACCTCGACCTGATCACGACCGCGCCGTCGGTGGTCTATCAGATCGACCTGACGCATGGTGGCGGCCAGATCGACCTGCACAACCCCGCAGACATGCCCGATCCCAACAAGATCGAGAGCATCAGCGAACCGTGGATCGAGGCGACGATCTACGTCCCCGACGAATATCTCGGCAGCATCCTGAAGCTGTGCCAGGACCGCCGCGGTATCCAGAAGAACCTGACCTATGTCTCGGGCCGCGCCCAGGCGACGTACGAACTGCCGCTCAACGAAGTGGTGTTCGACTTCTACGATCGCCTGAAGTCGCTGTCGAAGGGCTATGCCAGCTTCGATTATCACCAGATCGGCTATCGCGAGGGCGACCTCGTCAAGATGAGCATCTTGGTGAACGAGGAGCCGGTCGACGCGCTAAGCATGATCGTTCACCGCGGCACCGCCGAAGTGCGCGGGCGTGGGATGGTCGAGCGGCTGAAGGAGCTGATCCCGAGGCACATGTTCAAGATTCCGATCCAGGCGGCGATCGGTGGCAAGGTCATCGCGCGCGAGACGATCAGCGCGATGCGCAAGGACGTGACCGCGAAATGCTATGGCGGCGACGCGACGCGTAAGCGCAAGCTGCTCGACAAGCAAAAGAAGGGCAAAGCCCGGATGCGGGAGTACGGCTCGGTGAGCATCCCGCAGGAGGCGTTTATCGCAGCGTTGCGGATGGGGGATGAGGGCTGAGGCTGAGGTGAGCGCCCGAGGCTAAGCGGCGCAGCTGCTTAGCCGAGGACCAGCGCCAGCTCGGCCGACGACCGCGTGACCATGTCGTCGCGCGTGTCGATCGACGACGCGGCTTTGCCGCGGCGTGGGCGTGTTTCGAAGTGTCTTCTTTCTTCGTCACTCCGGACTTGTTCCGGAGTCCACTCTGCTGCGAGGCTTGCGCTTCGAGCCTCCGGGCATCCCCTTGCCGCCTGGTAGACCCCGAACAAGTCCGGGGTGACGGGTTTGATGGGGCCGAAGTTGGTCTTCAGCGCGCCAACGCCGCGGCGAAGCCGCGTGGTCGATCGACACGGGCGAGGGTGAACTCGCCCGGTCGTCGGCCGGGCTGGCGCTGGTCCTTGACTAAGCTGTGCTTAGTCTCGGGCGCGCAGCCTTACATATAATTCTGGGGATCCGGGCTCGGCAGGTTGCAGGCGCGGGTCTTGCCGCGTTCGCAGGCATCGACCTGCGCGCGCCAGTCGGCCATCGCCATCGCATAAGCGCGCTCGCGGTCTGCCTGAAGCGCGGCATTCGCTACGATCGTCTGACGACGGGCACGCATCGCGGCGCGATAGGCGGCGACGTCGGCCTGATAGCGCGCGTCGTTGGCGGCGTTGACCGCGGTCACGGCATGGCCGTCCATCCGCGCCTGCGCCGCGACGTCGCGATTGGCGGCGGCGACGCCCGGCGCGCTTTCGGCGGCGATTGCGTTGCTGCGTGGGGTGTTGCTGTCGTGACCCGGATCATAGGGCAGCGGCGTGCTGGGCTGATCGGCGGGATTGGTGCTCTGGGTCTGCGCGATGGCCGGGGCGGCGATCACCAGGGCGGCACCAATAAGTAACGGACGAAACATGGAGAATGCTCCTTGTTGGACTGCCCGCGATAATCGGTGAACGACAGGTCCGGTTCCGAACCCCGTGTCGGCGTCAGCGTTGCAGCTTGGCCAGCATCGTGTCGAGGGTCTGCAGAAAGCGGCTGCGGTCGGAGGCGGCGAAGGGTTTGGGGCCGCCCAATTGCTCGCCGCCCGCGCGGAGGTCCGCCATGATCGCTCGCGTCGCGATCGCGCCACCGATCGACGCGGTCGTGAAGGGCTTGCCGGTAGGCGCCAGCACGGACGCGCTCGCCTTCAGGCAGCGATCGGCCAGCAAAATGTCCGCAGTGATCACCAAAGCTGCGGCATCGGCGCGCTCCGCGATCCAGTCATCGGCGGCGTCGAAGCCGTCGCTCACCACGACGCGCGTGATGAGCGGGTGCTGCGGGATGCGGAAGGGCGCGTTGCTGACCAGCGTCACGGGCACCTCCCGGCGCCACGCGACTTTGTAGATTTCGTCCTTCACCGGACAGGCGTCCGCATCGACGAGGATGCGGACGCCTGGTGCCGCCGGATCGGACGTCATTGGTCGCGCGCCTTAACCGCGGGGGCCCTTGCGATACGGCTTGGCCTGATGCCGTGCGGGTGCGCCGCCGGTACGTGGGCGACCGGCATTGTCACGCGGCGCGCGCGGACCACGCGGACCGCCGCCATGACCGCCCTCGGCGCGCGGATTGCCGGCGAAGGGGACGATCTGCAGGCTGCCTTCGTCGCTTTCCGGGTTGGCGGTACGCTGTACGCTGGCGAGCACCCGGTCGGCGACGGTGCGCGGCACTTCGAACAGCGTGTCGTTCGGGTTGATGCGGATCGCGCCGATTTCCGCCTTGGTGATATGGCCGCGGCGGCAGATCAGCGGCAAGAGCCAGCGCGGGTCGGCATTCTGGCGGCGGCCGATGTCCATGCGGAACCACACGGTATCCTCGAACCCGGGGCGGGGACCCTGCTGACGCTCACTCTGCTGCGGCGCTGCCGAATCGAGCAGGTCTTCCGCCTGTGGCATCGCAGCGCGGTGCGCGTGGACGAGCGCGGCGGCGATATCCTCGGGCGACTTTTCGGCGATCAGGCGCTGCGCCAGCTCGCGATCCTCGTCGTCATATTCGATCGGTTCGAGCAAAGTCGCGATCAGGCGCTCGCGATCCTGTTTGCGGATGTCGTCGGCGCTGGGGGCGGGGATCCAGTCGCAGGCGATCTTGGCCTGCTTCAGCATCATGTCGACGCGGCGGCGGCGCGGATAGGGGACGATGAGCACCGCGGTGCCCTTCTTGCCGGCGCGCCCCGTGCGGCCCGAGCGGTGCTGCAGCGTTTCGGCGTCGCGCGGCATTTCGACGTGGATCACGAGCGTCAGGCTGGGCAGATCGATGCCGCGCGCGGCGACGTCGGTCGCGACGCAGACGCGGGCGCGGCGATCCCGCAGCGCCTGCAACGCCTGGTTGCGCTCATTCTGGCTGTGTTCGCCCGACAGCGCGACCGCCGCGAAGCCACGCTCGACGAGGCTGGCGTGGAGGTGGCGGACGTTGTCGCGGGTGGCGCAGAACAGGATCGCCGTCTCGGCTTCGTGGAAGCGGAGCAGGTTGATGACGGCATGCTCGATATCGGCCGGCGCGACGGTGACCGCCTGATATTGGATGTCGCCGTGGCCACGCGTCTCTCCGACGGTCGAGATGCGCAGCGCGTCATTCTGGTAGCGCTTGGCGAGCGCGACGATCGGCTTGGGCATGGTCGCCGAGAACATCAGCGTGCGGCGTTCGGACGGCGACGAATCGAGGATCTGCTCGAGGTCTTCGCGGAAGCCCATGTCGAGCATCTCGTCCGCCTCGTCGAGCACGGCGACGCGCAGTGCGGACAGATCGAGCGCGCCGCGCTCGAGGTGATCGCGCAGGCGGCCCGGCGTGCCGACGACGATATGCGCGCCGTGGCTGAGCGAGCGGCGCTCCTTGCTGGCGTCCATGCCGCCGACGCAGGTGGCGATGCGCGCATGCGCTTCCTTATAGAGCCACATCAGCTCACGGCTGACCTGCAACGCGAGTTCGCGCGTCGGCGCGATGATGAGCGCGAGGGGGAGGCCCGGCGGCGGCAGCGTGCCGTCGACAAGCAGTTCGCCCGCCATGGCGAGGCCGAAGGCGACCGTCTTGCCCGAACCGGTCTGGGCGGAGACGACGAGGTCGCGGCCGGCGGCTTCGGGTTCGATCACCGCGGCCTGGACGGCGGTGGGCGCTTCATAGCCACGGGCGACGAGCGCTTCAGCGAGAAGCGGGGGCAGGGAGGAAAAGGGCATGGGAAACCTAAAATAAAAGCGGGCCCCGAAGCCCATGCCGACAGGGCAGGGCTGGAGCGCAGCAGGACAACAAAATCGCGATGGAAATCGCGGGCCAATGCGGGCGGCAATACGGGTAATGTGGCGCTTATCGCGTGCGCATCATGGCCGTGGCCGTAACCCCAAGAGACCCTGCCTGCGCGCCAAATCCGCGAAGCCGAGGCCGAGCGAGGCCGCGCGGGCTCCCTACGCCAAACCGCGCCTCGGCGCAACTCGGGCAAAATCGGGGGGCGCCACCACCACGCGCGCTGCAACATTCCGTAACATTTATTAGTCCGATGCGGGATCAAAGCCCGGCGATTGCCGTTGGGCGGCGACGGATTGGAACGGGGCCGCCGCGGCGCCGACCATCGCGGTGAGGACGACTGCATGGCGACACTGGCTCCCCCGGCCCCCCGGCACGCCCCCAGAGATCGCGGTGGTCCGCATGGCGCCGGGCGCACGCTGGATGCGCTAAACTTTTTCTTGGCGGATGTGCGCGATGGGCTGGGCCCGTATCTTGCCATCTATCTGCTCGCGGTGCGCGGGCCGGCGCATGGCTGGAACGAGGCGACCGTCGGCATGGTGCTGACCATCGCGGGCATCGTCGGGCTGGTATCGCAGACGCCGGCAGGCGGCCTGATCGATCGCAGCCGCAACAAACCGGCGATCGTCATCGCCGCCGCCTTGCTGGTGACGTTGACCAGCGTATCGCTGCCCTTCGTCCATGGTTTCGCGATGGTCACCGCGACCCAGTCGCTCGCGGCGGTGGCGGGGGCGGTGTTCGCCCCGGCGATCAGCGCGATCACGCTGGGTCTGTTCGGCCCCAAGCTGTTTTCGAAGCGCGTCGGGCGGAACGAGGCGTTCAACCATGCCGGCAACGCCGTATCCGCCGCATTGGCCGGGGCGCTGGCGTGGAAGTTCGGCCCGGTCGTCGTCTTTTGGTTGATGGGCGCGCTGACGGTGGCGAGCGTCGCCGCGGCGCTGCGGATCCGCAACGGCGACATCGACAATGCGGTGGCGCGCGGCCTCGATTGCGAACCGGACGAGACCTGCGAGCAGCCCGGCGGCTGGCGTGTACTGGTCGAGAACCGGCCGCTGCTGCTGTTCGCCGCCATCGCGTTCCTGTTTCACCTGGCCAATGCGGCAATGCTGACGTCGGTCAGCCAGCTGCTCGCAAAGACGGTGGGCAAGGATTCGGCGACCTCGCTGACCGCCGCCTGTATCGTCGCAGCGCAATTGGTGATGGTGCCGGTCGCCGTCATCGTCGGCCGCAACGTCGATAGCTGGGGGCGAAAGCCACTGTTCCTCGTCGCGTTCGGCGTGCTGGCGGCGCGCGGTGCGCTGTATACGCTGTCGAACGACGCCTGGTGGTTGGTTGGGGTGCAGGCGCTCGACGGGGTAGGGGCGGGCATCTTTGGCGCACTGTTTCCGGTGGTGATAGCGGATCTGACCAAGGGGTCGGGCCGATTCAACGTCGCGCAAGGCGCGGTCGCGACGGCGCAGGGGCTGGGCGCGGCGCTCAGCGCGACGCTGGCGGGGACGATCATCGTCGGCGCCGGCTATGCCGTAAGCTTCCTGACGTTGGCAGCGATAGCGGCGGCCGGCCTCGCGCTCTATGCGATGGCGATGCCCGAAACGAAGCCGAAGCATCCTGCGCCCAAGGCGAAGGGGCACGCCGTATGATCGCGACGGTCGCCATCTGTGCAGGCGCCACCGCAGGCGTCATCGCGCGGCCGTTCCGTTGGCCGGAGGCGATCTGGGCGGTCGGCGGCGCGTTGCTGCTGCTGCTCACCGGGTTGATCGCGCCCGCGGCGGCGTGGGGCGCGGTGCTGAAGGGCAGCGACGTCTATCTATTCCTGATCGGCATGATGCTGCTGTCCGAGGCGGCGCGTGAACAGGGCGTGTTCGACTGGGTCGCCAATCTCGCGGCGGCGCGCGCGAACGGATCGGCCACGCGCCTGTTCACATTGGTGTTCCTGACCGGGGTGGTCGTGACCACCTTCCTGTCGAACGATGCGACCGCAGTGGTGTTGACCCCGGCGGTCTATGCCGTGGCGCGACAGGCGGAGGTGAAACCGCTGCCGCTGCTGTTCGCCTGCGCGCTGGTCGCCAATGCGGCGAGTTTCGTGCTGCCGATCTCCAACCCCGCGAATCTGGTGCTCTACGCCAGCGACCTGCCGCGCCTGGGCGCGTGGCTCGGCGCGTTCGCGTTGCCGTCGGTGTTGGCGTTGGTCGCGACCTATGCGGGCCTGCGCGTCCTGTTCCGCGGTGCGTTGAGCGGAACGGCGGCGCAAGGCGAGGGGGTGAGCCTGTCGACGGGCGGCCGGCTGGCGCTGATCGGGATCGGTGCGACGGCGACCCTGCTGACGATCGCGTCGGCGGTCGGTTGGGACCTGGGCTGGCCGACCTTTGGTGCGGGCCTTGCCACCGCGATCGCGGTGCAGGCGCGGGCCGGCGAGACGCCGCTGCCCTTGCTGCGGCGCGTGTCCTGGTCGGTGTTGCTGCTGATCGCCGGGTTGTTCGTGATGGTCGAGGCGCTGGCGGAAACGGGGTTGATCCAGTGGCTCGCCACACAGTTGATGCACGGCGCCGCGACCGACCTGCGCGCGACCGCAGCGGCGGCGGGCGGTCTGCTCGCGGTCGGCAGCAATGCGATCAACAATCTGCCCGCCGGGCTGATCGCGGCGCAGACGATCGCGGCGGCGCACCCGCCCAAGCTGATCGTCGATGCGCTGCTGATCGGCGTGGACCTCGGCCCCAACCTGTCGATCACCGGTAGTCTTGCGACGATCCTGTGGCTGATCGCAATTCGCCGCGAAGGCGAGGACGTCAGCTTCTTCCAGTTCCTCCGCGTCGGTGTGGTGACCACGGTGCCCGCGCTGATTCTGGCGATCGGCGTGCGGGTGTTGCTCGGTTGACGTGATTCGCCCGAGTCGAATCGGCCGTCGTCCTAACGCGGGCTAGGATATTCGGTCGGGGCGGGCGCCAGAGGTCGAGAAAGGTCCCAGCCGTCTGGGGTGACGTTTTTCGGGACGGGGCAAATTTCAGAGCGCCTGCGCTGCGGCCCAGCCGCTCGCCCAAGCCCATTGGAAATTGTAGCCGCCGAGCCACCCGGTCACGTCCACCGCTTCGCCGATCGCGTGAAGGCCCGGCACCCGGCGCGCCTCGAGAGTCTGCGACGATAGATCGGCGGTGCTGATCCCGCCAACGGTGACCTCCGCCTTGGCAAAGCCCTCGCTGCCGTTGGGCGCGAAACGCCAGTCGGCAAGGCGCCGCGCTGCGTCGTCCAGCCGCCGGTCCGGCGTGTTGGCGAGCTCCGTGCTCACGCCGATTCGCTCGGCCAGTGCCTCGGCGAGCCGGTCTGGCAGATGCGCGGCCAGCGCGCGCCGCAAGGTGGTGCGGGGCTGCTGGCGCTTCGCCTCGATCAGCCAGCCGGGCGCTGCATTGGGCACGAAGTCGATGCCGATCGTTTCGCGGGGGCGCCAATAGCTCGACACCTGCAGGATGGCGGGACCCGACAGGCCGCGGTGGGTGAAGAGGGCGGCCTCGCGGAACCGCGCCTTGCCTGCGCTGGCGACGACCTCCGACGCGACACCAGACAGCGTGGCGAACAACGCCTCCTCGCCGCCCAGCGTCAGCGGCACCAGCGCCGGACGGGGCTCGACCACCTTCAATCCGAATCGGCGGGCGAGATCATAGGCAAATCCGGTCGCGCCCAATTTGGGGATGGAAGGACCACCGGTGGCGATGACCAGCTTCGGCGCGGTCACGGTGCGGCGGGGCAGGGCGACGCGATAGGCGTGGCCGTCATGATCGACCGTGCCGACCGACGACGACAGTGCATAATCGACGCCGCCCGCCGCGCATTCGTCGCGCAACATTGCGACGATCTGCTTGGCCGACCCGTCGCAGAACAATTGGCCAAGCGTCTTTTCGTGCCAGGCGATGCCGTAGCGATCGACGAGGGCGACGAAGTCTGCCGCCGTGTAGCGGCCCAGCGCCGATTTGGCGAAATGGGGGTTGGCGGACAGATAGCGGTCGGGCGCCGTGTGGATATTGGTGAAGTTGCAGCGCCCGCCACCCGAGATCAGGATCTTGGCGCCGACCGCGTCATTGTGGTCGACCAGCAATATGCGGCGGCCGCGTTGTCCGGCGACCGCGGCGCACATCAGACCGGCGGCGCCGGCGCCGAGGACGATCGCATCATAGGTATCGGGGCTCGTCATGCCGCGCCGGTAGCCGCTGGCGGCGGCGTCGGCTAGCACGGCGCGTCTAAGGAGAGAGCGATGCGACTGAGATCCCTGCTGTTCGTACCCGGCGACCGCCCGGAGCGATTCGCCAAGGCGGCGGCCAGCGGCGCGGATGCGATCATCCTCGACCTGGAGGATTCGGTCGCGATCCCGGCGAAGGCGGCGGCGCGCGAGGCGGTGGCGCGCTATCTGGCGGAACCGGCGGACCTGATCCGGTTCGTCCGCGTGAATCCGCTGGGGAGCGGGGACCTCGACGCCGATCTTGCCGCGGCGCGCGGCGCGGATGGCGTGATGCTGCCCAAGGCGGAGGGGGCGAAAGACATCGCGGCGCTCGTTGCGCGGATGGGCGATGCGATCGTGCCGATTCTGCCTGTGGCGACCGAGACGCCGCGCGCGGTATTTGCGCTCGGGGGCTATGACGCGGTGGCAGAGCGGCTCGCCGGCCTGACCTGGGGGGCGGAGGATCTGCCCGCCGCGATCGGCGCAAGTGCGGCACGCGAATCGGACGGGCGCTATACGCAGCCCTATGAGGTGGTTCGGACGCTCGCGTTGATGGGCGCACATGCCGCGGGGGTGGCCGCGATCGAAACCGTCTATCCGGCGATTCGCGATGCGGACGGGCTTGCAGCGTATGCCGCCCGCGGGGCGCGCGACGGCTTTACGGGTATGATGGCGATCCACCCGACCCAGGTTGCCGCGATCAACGCCGCCTTCACGCCGGGGGAGCAGGCGCTGGCCGACGCGCGTGCGGTGGTGGCGGCCTTTGCTGCCGCACCGGGGGCGGGGGCGCTGCAACTGGATGGGCGGATGATCGATGCCCCGCATCTCAAACAGGCGCGGGCGCTGCTGGCACGGGCCGGCGAGGTGCAAGACGCCAAGGGAATGTGACACTCAGGCGGCGGCCCGGGAAACCGGCCGCCGCTGGTGCGTTGAGACGCGGCGAACCCCGAGACCGGGGATCGACACCGGATCGACGCGTAGAGGGCCTCAGCAGGCCTTCTCAGCGACTTTTTTGGGTGTCCGCAAAAAATCTGCAATTTTTGTGTTGACGGCCCAGGCGCCCCCGCCTAGATGGGTGTCACCGCAGCGGTGGCCGACACGGTCACCGAGGCAGTCACAAAAAACCTGGCGCGCTGGCCGCCCCGAGAAAAAGGGGTAAGGTAGCTGTGCCGGTGTTTTTGTCGGCTCTTTGACATTGTAGGTAAGATGAAGGGACATGTGGGCGGCGGCTCGTGTGTTTCGGGTCCTCAAGGCTCGAAGCGCACGTTA
>NZ_JACIDB010000004.1 GCF_014196115.1 Sphingomonas aquatilis
CGCGAACGGCACGCCCGCCATACCCGTCACACCGCTCGACAAACGGGGTCCCTTTTGGACGCCGATAGGGGGTCCTTTTTGGACGCCGATTGACATGCAGTGATCATCGCTGCCGTGTCGCATGGGGTGCCCAATAATGTTGTCGAGGGGGGCAACCTGCTGCCGGTCATCGCCACTTTGATACCGGCGGCTGGCTGTATCATCGTCCTGAGCCTGCTTGTGCGACAGCCGGGCAGTGAAGCATCGGGAAATCAAGCTTGCTTAGGCGCGCAAGACCTTAGGCCGACGTCTTGATAGGATTGTCGGTTTATGGAGGATGCTACGGCTGAGACTCAATCAGAGCCAGAATGCGAGCGCGGTTGCGATGGCGACGCCTGAGAGGAAGTTGACGGCGAGCTTATCGTAGCGGGTAGCGACACGGCGGAAGTCCTTGAGACGGCAGAAGGCGTTCTCGATCAAGTGGCGGCCGCGGTATCTGTCTTTATCATATCGGATCGTGCGTTTGCGGTTTCGCCGTCCGGGAATTACGGGACGGCTCTGGCATCACGTAGATAACGGCGCATCGTAGCCCTTGTCGATCAACGTTCAAGACCTACACGAGGAACGGCAAGGTTCGGGTGCGCTGGCTGACTCATGCGCAGGTCGATCGTCTCCTCGGGGAACTCCCGGCTCATCAGCAGGACCTGATGCTGTTCGCGCTCGCCACCGGGCTGCGGCAGGGAAATATTAAGAGGCTGACCTGGGATCAAGTCGATCTCACCCGCCGCATCGTCACGATCGAGCACGGGGAGACCAAGAATGGCGAGGCGCTGGGCGTACCGCTCAACGATCTCGCGGTCTCGGTTCTCGAGCGGCAGATGGGCAAGTAGTGCGAGCACGTATTCACCTATGCCGGGCGTCCGATCGGGCAGGTGAATACGCGGCATTGGCGGGCTGCCTCGACGCGGGCCGGCATCGCCGATTTCCGCTGGCACGACCTGCGCCATACCTGGGCGAGCTCGCTACGGCAGAATGACGTGCCCACCTGGGTGCTTCAGGAGCTGGGTGGCTGGAAATCGGAAGCGATGGTGCGCCGCTACGCGCACATGTCGACGAAGCATTTGCAGCCCTACGCAGACCAGCTGATTTTCGAGGGCACAAAGGCTCCGGCCCGACCCTCGGGCATCAACCCCGGTCAAGGACACAAAAATGATCACAGCGAGAGACCGACCAGGCTCCGGCTCGCCGCCGAGGCGGACTTAAGTCATTCATAGTGAAGAAAAGGAGGTGGTGGACGCACTTGGGCTCGAACCAAGGACCCGCTGATTAAGAGTCAGCTGCTCTACCAACTGAGCTATGCGTCCATGACCTGGCCTGTTTGGTGGCGCTTTGGAGAGGCGCCGGCCCCGTCGGGAGGCGGCCAATTAGCAGGCGTTTCGGATCGTGCAAACCCTTTTTTGCGTTGCGGCGGATTTTTTCGCTTACCAGCGAACGCGGCGGCGATTTTCGCGGTCGATCGACATCAAAATACCTAGGCAAAACAGCACGGTAAGCTGGGCTGAGCTGCCGAAGCTGACCAAGGGCAACGGAATGCCGACGACCGGTGCCAGGCCCATCACCATCGAGAGGTTGATCGCGACGTAGAAGAAGATCGTCGTGGCGAGACCCGCCGCGGTGAGGCGGGCGAAGCGCGTGTTCGCCTGCTGGCCGACGTTCACGCCCCAGCGGATCACGAGCAGGAAGGCGAGGATCAGCAGGCAGCCCCCGACGAGGCCCCATTCCTCGGCCATCGTCGCGAAGACGAAGTCGGTATGGCCTTCGGGCAGATAGTCGAGGTGGCTCTGTGTGCCGTTGAGGAAGCCTTTGCCCCACAATCCGCCCGACCCGATTGCGATCTTGGACTGGCTGATGTGATAGCCGGTGCCGAGCGGGTCGCTTTCGGGATCGAGGAAGATGAGGATGCGATTTCGCTGATAGTCGTGCAGCGCATATTGGAAGGCGAGGGGGCCTGCGACCGCGATCCCGAGCGCGCCGCCGACGAACAGGCGCATCGGGACGCCCGCCAGGAACATCACCGCGATACCGCCGCCGGTGACCATCAGCGCGGTGCCGAGATCGGGCTGTTTGGCGATGAGCGCGGCGGGGATGCCGATCAACAGGCAGGCAGGCCAGATCGCGCCGAAGCGCCGCGTCTCGCCGGGCGGGAGCATGTCGTAGAAGCGCGCGCAGGCCAGCACGATGGCGGGCTTCATGAATTCGGACGGTTGCAGCTTGATGCCGACGTCGAGCCAGCGTTGGCTGCCGCCGCGCACGGCGCCGACCAGTTCGACCAGCACCAACGCAATGACGATGACGACATAGGCCGGCAACGCCGCCGATCGCCAGACGCGTTCGGGCACGTAGGAGACCGCCAGCGCCATGCCGAGCAGGATGAAGAAGCGGACGCCCTGCGACAGCGCCCAGGGTTGTAGGGAGCCGCCGGCGGCGGAATAGAGTACGATCTGGCCGAAGGTGCCGATCGCAATAATCAGCAAAATGACCCGCCAGGGCAGCCGCGCGATCGGATCGGGGATCAGATGGCCACGGCTCACTGCGTGTTGCCCGCGGCGTCGTCGGGAGAATCGGTGTCGCTCGGCACGTCGCCGTTGGCGACGGCGGGGCCCATCGCCGCCTGCGTCGCATTGGCGAGATCGGTCGCCGCCTCCACAGCATCCGAATCGCTGGGGACGGTGGAATCGGTCTTGGTGGCGTTGGCCGCGGGCTGCGGCGCCTGGGCGGCGCGATAGGCGGCGGCTTCGGCGGCCATGCGCGTCTTGATGTCGCCGCCCCAGGTGGGTTCGACGTCAGCGAGGCTCTTCATCGCGCGGTCGCGATCGAACAGCCACGTCATGATGTCGCGGCCGATCATCGGCGTGTCGAGATTGCGGACGGTGTGGCCATTGTGTTCGAGCACCACCGCGGCGGCATAGCGGGGATTGTCGGCAGGGGCGAAGCAGACGAACAAAGCGTGGTCGCGCAGCTTGAAGGGCAATTGCCCGTTCTTGAGCACGCCCGCGCGCCGTTCCGCCATGGTGATGCGGCGGACCTGGGCGGTGCCCGTCTTTGCCGCGATGGCGACGCCCGGGATCAGCAGCCGCGCCGCACCGCCGGTGCCGCCCTGGTTCACCACGCCGTACATCGCGTCGCGCACGATCGCGAGATGCTCCGAGGCGAGCGGCAGCGCCGGTGAGTCGAGGTGGACGTGATGCGAAAGCAGGCTCGGCTGCAACGCGCGACCCGACGCGAGCCGCGCCGCCATGACCGCGAGCTGCAACGGGTTGGCGAGCACATAGCCCTGGCCGATCGACGCGTTCAGGCCGTCGGCGACGGTCCATTTCGTCTTATATTTCCGCAGCTTCCATTCAGAATCTGGCACCGTGCCGTAACGCTGCGTCGCCAGTGGCAGATCGAACTTCTGCCCCAGCCCCATCATCCGCGCGATCGGGGCGATCTTGTCGTAGCCGACACGGCGGATCATCTCGTAGAAATAGATGTCGCAGCTCTGCTCGATCGCGCCCTTCAGGTCGAGCGGACCGTGGCCGCCACGCTTGTGGCAGTGGAAGACACCGGTGCCGACGCGCATCGCGCCCGAGCAGACGACGCGGTCGTGCGCGCCGACGCCCGCGGCGAGCAGCGCGAGACCGTTCATCGGCTTCACCGTCGATCCCGGCGGGTACAACCCCTGCGTCACCTTGTTCATCAAGGGGACGTGATCGTTATCCGACAGCATCTTCCATTCGAGATGGCTGATGCCGTCCGAGAAGCTGTTGGGATCGTAAGCGGGCATCGACACCATCGCGAGCATCTCACCGGTGCGACAGTCGATCACCACCGCCGAGCCCGAATTGGTGCCGAGCCGGCGCGCGGCATATTCCTGCAGCCCGGCGTCGATCGTCAACTTCTGCGTCTTGCCGGGGACGTCGGCACGGGTGGGCAGTTCGGCGACGACCTTGCCGCGTGCGGTGACTTCGACACGCTTCGCGCCCGGCGTGCCGCGGAGTTCACTTTCCAGCTGCTTTTCAAGGCCATCCTTGCCGAGCTTGAAACCCGGTGTGACGAGCAGGGGGTCGTGCGTCTTCTTATATTGTTCGGCGTTGGCCGCGCCGACATAGCCGGTCAGGTGCGCGACCGCGGCGCCGGCCGGGTAGTTGCGCGCGAAGCCGCGCGTGGGTGCGACGCCGGGCAGTTCGGGCTGGCGCAGGCTGATCGCGGCGAAGCGATCCCAGCTGATGTTTTCCGCCACCTGCACCGGCTGGAAGCCCGCCGCCCCCTTCAGGTCGATGCGAATCCGCTCGACCTCGTCGGGCGGCAGGTCGAGTAGCGTGGCGAGCCGGGCGAGCACGCGATCGCGACCCGCGTCGCCGCCCTCCAGCCGATCGGGGATGATGTCGACGCGGAAATCGGTGCGATTGTCGGCGATGGCGGCGCCATGACGATCGACGATCCAGCCGCGCCGGGGAGGGATCATCGTCAGGTTGACGCGATTGCTTTCGGCCAGAAGATTGTACTTCTCGTTCTGGGCGATCGCGAGATAGCCCATGCGGCCGGCGAGCATGACGCCGACGGCGCCCTGCGCGGTGCCGAGCAGCCACGCCCGACGCGAGAAGCTGTATGCCTGCATCGCTTCGGTGACGATCCGGGAGGAACGCTTCACGCGGTCGGCCCTCGCTTGCGATCGATCCAGGCGACCAGACGGGCCGACAGGGGGAACAGCATCACGGAGATCATGGTCTGTGCCAATAGCACAGTATCGACGTGCGCGCCGATGGGAACCGCGATCCAGCGGCCGATTGCGGTGCAAAAAACGATCGCGCCGCTGGCGATCAGCCAGTCCTGCCAGAAATCGCGGGTGACGAGGCGCTGCTCGATCAATTCGATCGCGATGAAGCAGAGCGACCAGAGCAGCATCGCCGATCCCAGTGGCTGGCCGCTCACCAGATCGTCGAACAGGCCGAGCGGCGCCGCGGCCCAGGGGCGCAGTGCGAAGCGCGCGAGCAGGCGCCAGCTGAGCAGCAGGATCAGCCCCAGCGGTGGCATCAACGGCAGGCTGGCGACCACCGGCACGATGGCGGTCAGCGTCGATGCCGCCAAGACGCTGACCCAGGGGAGCGCGCGCGCCCGCCCGGGGGGCAGCGGCGCCTGGAAGGGCCGATAGTCGATCGAATTGCGGGTCGTCACCGGATCACGGCACCGCCGGGCGGGCCGGCGGGGGCGGCGGCATCGGGACGTAGGGGCGCTCGACCACCGCGAAATCCAGCGCATCGGGGGCCATGAACGGCGTTGCGACGACGCTGTCCATGCCGTTGCGATCGACCTGCGCCACCGGAACGCCGGGCGCGTACAGGCCGCCCGTGCCCGAGGTCACGAACATGTCGCCGCGATTGAAACGCACGTTGGTCGCGTCGACCGAGCGGATATCGACGCGTCCGTCGCCGCGCCCTGCCGCGATCGCGGCGACGCCGTCGCGGGTGCGGCGGACGGGGACGAGGCTTTCGGGATCGGTGATCAGCAGCACGCGCGCGGCGATCGGCCCGGATTCGAGGACGCGGCCGACGAGGCCATCCGGCCCGCGCACCGGCATGCCGGGCTGCACGCCCTGCAAGCGCCCGGCGTTGAGCAGCGCGAAGCGTCGCCCACTGCTGGCGGTCGATCCGACGAGGCGCGCGGCTATGACGACTTCGGGCGTACGGTCACGGACGCGCAGCAGCGCGCGCAGGCGACGATTGTCATAGGCGATGATCCGCGCACGGGTCAGCAGCGCGCGGCTGCGCGCGACTTCGGCGCGAAGCTGCGCATTCTCGCCATGCACGCCGATCCACGTGCCGATCGCGCGCGGCACGGAGGCGATGGCATCCACCCCCGCATCGAGCACGCCGGCGATCGGTGCGGTGACGCTCGCCACGGCCATACGCGCCGTGCCGAACGCCGGCGGGTGGACCGTGGACACGACGAGCAACACGGCCCCCACCACCGCGCCCGCCACCGCGAGCACGTAGCCGATGAACGTCGAATATTGCCGTCGCCGCGAAAAACCGGTGCGACGGTCGCGGGCAGGCGCCATGCGCCGGGTCCCCCGTCCTGTAAGTGTGGGTCAGCCGTTACGTCGTTGCGGGCGCTCAGCCGGTTTGCAGCACGCCGCGGAACATCGGATCCTCCAGCGCGCGACCGGTGCCGAGCGCGACGCAGGTCAGCGGGTCTTCGGCGACGGTCACCGGCAGGCCGGTCTCGTCGCGCAACACCTCGTCCAGCCCTTCGAGCAGTGCGCCGCCGCCGGTCAGCACGATGCCCTGGTCGACGATGTCCGCCGCCAGTTCCGGCGCGGTGTTTTCCAGCGCGACGCGCACGCCCTCGACGATCGTCGCGACCGGCTCGCTCAAGGCCTCGGCGATCTGGCCCTGATTGATCTGGATCTCCTTGGGCACGCCATTGACGAGGTCGCGGCCCTTGATGTGGATGATCTTGCCGATGCCGTCGACCGGCGGCCGGGCGATGCCGACTTCCTGCTTGATACGCTCGGCGGTGGCTTCGCCGATCAGCAGGTTGTGGTTGCGGCGGACGTAACTGACGATCGCCTCGTCCATCTTGTCGCCGCCGACGCGCACCGAGGTGGTGTAGGCGAGACCGCGCAAGCTGAGCACGGCGACTTCGGTGGTGCCACCGCCGATGTCGACGACCATGCTGCCGATCGGTTCGGTGACGGGCATGTCGGCGCCGATCGCAGCCGCCATCGGCTCCTCGATCAGATAGACTTGGCTGGCGCCGGCGTTCGACGCGGCGTCACGGATCGCGCGGCGTTCGACCTTGGTCGAGCCCGACGGCACGCAGATCACGATTTCCGGCCAGCGCGCGAACTTGCGGGGGCCGTGGACCTTGCGGATGAAGTGCTTGATCATCTCTTCGGCGACGTCGATGTCGGCGATGACGCCATCGCGCAACGGACGGATCGCCTCGATCGACCCCGGGGTCTTGCCCATCATCAGCTTGGCGTCGTCACCGACCGCCTTCACCCGCTTGACGCCGTTGATCGTCTCGACCGCGACGACCGACGGCTCGTTGAGCACGATGCCGCGCCCGCGGACGTACACCAGCGTATTCGCGGTGCCGAGATCGATCGCCATGTCGTGGGACATGAATTTGAAGAAGCGGGGGAGAGCCATGGAGCGCAGGGTTCCGTGTTCGGGACGCACAAAAAGTACCGCTTCATCCGTCGCAGGCCGTGTCGGCCAGGAGGTTCGTCACGTCTTGCGTAGGGCTCGCGGGATGCGTCCGCTTGGTATAGAGCTTGCGCAGTGTCAATACGCCGTCTGCCCGAACATCTCGTCAACCGCATCGCCGCCGGTGAAGTGGTGGAAAGGCCCGCCAGCGCGTTGAAGGAGCTGGTCGAAAACGCCATCGACGCCGGTGCGAATCGCATCGCGGTGATGCTCGCGAACGGCGGGCTCGCGCGGATCGAGGTGGTCGACGACGGCTGTGGCATGGCACCGGCCGACATGGCGCTGGCGCTCGAACGGCATGCGACGTCCAAGCTGCCCGACGAAGCCATTGAAAATGTGACGACCATGGGCTTTCGCGGCGAGGCCTTGCCCTCGATCGCCAGTGTCGCGCGGCTGACGATCGAAAGCCGCGTCCGCGGCGCGGAGGGCTGGGCGCGGACGGTCGACAATGGCGTCGTCGCGCGCGAAGGGCCCGCAGCCCTGCCGCCGGGGACGCGCGTGATCGTCGAGGATCTGTTCGGGCGCGTGCCGGCGCGGCGCAAGTTCCTGCGCTCGCCCCGTGCCGAATATGCCGCCTGTCTCGATACGGTACGCCGGCTTGCGATGGCGCGGCCCGATATCGCCTTCACACTGGAGCATGACGGCCGCCGCGCGCTCGCCGCGATGCTGGCCGAGGACCGGCCGGCACGCGTAGCCGGGCTGACCGACCGGGCGCTCGCCGACAATGCGGTGACGATCGATCTGGAGCGGCCGACCGATTCGGGGCCGATCGTGCTGGGCGGGGTGGCGAGCATCCCGACCTACAATCGCGGTGTCGCAGACCACCAATATCTGTTCGTTAACGGCCGACCCGTGCGCGATCGCCTGTTGATGGGCGCAATCCGCGGCGCCTATGCCGAGATGCTGCCGCGTGATCGGCATGCCGTGGTGGCGCTGTTCCTCGACGTACCGCCGGCGGAGGTGGACGTGAACGTCCATCCCGCGAAGACCGAGGTGCGCTTTCGCGATCCCGCGATGGTGCGCGGCATGATCGTGTCGGGGCTGCGGCGCGCGCTGGATGCGGCCGGGCACCGCAGCGTGCAGCGGCCGGCCGAGGATGCGCTGGCGATGTGGCGGCCGGATCCGGTAGCGCCCCATCCCGCGGGCGCGGTGGCGGGCGAGGCGTGGGCCGCGCCGGCGATGGGGGGCGTTGCGTCTGGAGCGGCGGATGGCGCGGGGCTGTTCGCGCAGCGCTACGTTAACGATGCCCGCCCGACGTTCGCCCCGCCGCCCCCCGCCGCGCGCGCCGAGCCGGCCTATGCGCTGCCGCCATCGACCGTCGCCCATCCGCTGGGCGTCGCGCGCGGTCAGGTGGCGCGGACCTATATCGTCGCGGAAGCGGAGGACGGGCTGGTGCTCGTAGACCAGCATGCCGCGCATGAGCGGCTGGTGCTCGAACGCATGCGCGCGGGGCTGGCCGGTGGGCGGGTGGCGGCACAGGCGCTGCTGATCCCCGAAGTGGTCGAGCTGGACGAGCCTGCCTGCGACCGCCTCGAATCGCGGATCGGCGAACTCGCCGAACTGGGGCTGGAGCTGGAGCGGTTCGGGCCGACGGCGATGCTGGTGCGCGCGACGCCGGCCTTGCTGGGTCAGGCCGATCCGTCCGGACTCATCACCGATCTGGCGGACGAACTCGCCGCGTTCGACGAGGCACTGTCGCTACGCGAGCGGCTGGATGCGGTCGCCGGCACGATGGCCTGCCATGGGTCGGTGCGAGCGGGCAGGGTGCTGGGCGTCGCCGAGATGAATGCGCTGCTGCGCGAGATGGAGGCTACGCCGCACTCGGGCCAATGTAACCATGGTCGGCCGACATGGGTGAAGCTGGCGCATGGCGATATTGAGCGTCTGTTCGATCGTCGCTGAACAGCCAGGCTTCCGCTTCCGCACGGCTGAAGAAATGGGCGACGCCCTCGCGATCGGGCGGATTGAGGCGTTTGGCCTGATGGCGGGACAGCGACATGCCGACGACCATCGCGAGCCGCCGGCCCTGCCGCACCGGATCGCGCACGATGGTGGTGAAGGCGTTGACGACATCCTGCGACTGGATGCTCATGTCCGAAATATCGCAGAGCGTCAGATGCGCATTGGGCGCGCAGCGCAGGAGGCGATGTGCCTGCGCCCATTCCCGATCGAAGGCGGCGACGTCGGGCAACAGGAAGAATCCCGACAAAGTGATGTAGGTGACACCCCGGGCGGTATCCGGTTCCACGCGAAATCGAGCAGGAGAATGCAGACCCATGAATGTGTCCATATCGGTGCGGACTTTCATGGACGTTAATGCCCCGGGTTAAAGGAACATGACTTACCCGAGACACCGAGGGCGGCGGCTGTTCACGAACACGCAACCTTTGCATCGGGTGCGCATTGGGCATTGGGAATCGCAAGGACCCGATGATGAAGCAGATTTTTCCCGTCGTTCTGGCCCTGATCCCGCTGGCGGCGGTCGTGAGCGCCTGCGTGACCTGCCCCTGAGGCGTCGGTCGCCGGACCTGCCGGCGGTATGTCGGACGCACGAAAAAGGGCCGCCCGGTACGCACCGGACGGCCCTTTTTCTTGGATCGGCGATCGCCGACGCGGGGGATTAGCCCTGCGCCTGCTCCGTTTCGGCGCGATCGTCGCTCTGCACTTCGGCAGTGGCGCCCGGCTCGGCGTTGGGATCGTAATCCTCGGTGAAGCCGGCTTCGTCACGCTCGAACATCGATGCCATGACATCGACGCCCGACGCCTGCATCTCGGCCTCTTCGGGCGAGCGGGCGACGTTGACCTTGACGGTCACGGCGACTTCCGGGTGGAGCGCGACGCGCACGTCGTACAGGCCGATCGACTTGATCGGCTTGTCGAGCACGATCTGGCTCTTGGTCACCTTGTGGCCATCGGCGACCAGCGCCTCGACCAGGTCGCGCACCGCGACCGAGCCGTACAGCTGGCCGGTGTTCGACGCCTGACGGATCAGCGTGACCGACACGTCCTTGAAGTTGACCGCTTCCTTCTCGGCTTCGCCGCGACGGTTGGCGTTTTCCGACTCGATGCGGGCGCGGTTCGCCTCGAACACCTTGCGGTTGGCTTCGTTGGCGCGCAGCGCCTTCTTGTTCGGCAGCAGGAAGTTACGGGCGAAACCGTCCTTCACCTTCACTACGTCGCCGATGGCGCCGAGCTTCTCGACGCGCTCAAGCAGAATGACGTCCATGGATCGGACTCCTTACTTAACGACGTAGGGCAGCAGGCCCAGATGACGGGCGCGCTTGATCGCCTGGGCGAGTTCGCGCTGCTTCTTGGCGCTCACCGAGGTGATGCGCGACGGAACGATCTTGCCACGCTCGGACACGAAGCCCTGGAGCAGACGGACGTCCTTATAGTCGATCCGGGGCGCATCCTTGGCGCTGAACGGGCACGACTTGCGGCGGCGGAAAAACGGGCGAGCCATTATGCGGCCTCCTCTTCACGGTCACGACGCGGGCCGCGGTCGCCACGGGGGGCGCCGTCACGGCCGCCTTCACGGTCGCTGCGACGCTCACGGTCGCGCTCCTGCTTGCGCATCATGACGGTCGGACCCTGCTCCAGCTCGTCGACCTTGACGGTCATGTAGCGGATCACGTCCTCGTTGATCTGGGTCTGGCGCTCCAGCTCGGCCACCACGTTGCCGGGGGCGTCGATCTCGAGCATCACGTAATGCGCCTTGCGGTTCTTCGCGATGCGATATGCGAGGCTGCGCAGGCCCCAGGTCTCGGTCTTGACGACCTTGCCGCCATTATCTTCGATGATCTTCGTGGCGGTTTCCGCCAGCGCGTCCACCTGCGCCTGTGCCAGATCCTGGCGCGCAAGGAACGTGTGCTCGTACAGAGCCATGCCTTGTCCTTCGTTGGCCGATCGCTGACGCCGCCCCATGCGGCGCCCCTCCGGCTGTCGTCCCCGTATCGCTCTCACTCAAATCGCAATACGAACCGGGGCGGAGAGACTGGCTCTCCACCCCGGATGTGGCGTCCCCTAACGGGTTCGCGCCAAAAGGCAAGGCTTAACGGCCCGCCTGATGAACGGCCAGGCTCAGCGGAACGAGCGCTGGATCACGCGGATGACCGTGCCGTTGTTGCGGACCAGCACCGCATCGCGACCCGAGCGCGCCCAATAGGCACCGCGCGGCGGCGGGGCGAGGCGATAGGTGCGGTAGTCGCGCACGATGCGATAGTTGGCCGCGCGACGGCGATCGAAGCGCTGGCCGGCGCGCCAGCCGCGGGTTTCGGTCGTGCGCGTCGTCACCACGGTGCGGCCGTTGGCGCGTTCCTTGACGGTAGTGACCGTGCGCTGCTGCGGCGCGGCTTCGGCGACGCTGGCAACCATCGGGCTGGCGACCAGCGTGGCGGCGATCGCGCTCAGGATCAGCTTCTTCATCGTTCATACTCCCGTTGAACATGCATTGGATACTGGCGCCGTTTTTCGTGGCGTCGGAAGGAGATATGGGCGCCACCTGTCGCACGCCTCTCCCACCGATCCGTCAAAACGGTCGCAAGGTGTCGCAACTCCGCGATCTTCGTTCAGGTTGCGTGAGGCCCGCCGCGGCCCTAGTGGCGCCCTCCTGCGAATTAAGGAGAGTCCAGATGCGGGCATTCATCTTCCCCGGCCAGGGCAGCCAGGCGGTCGGCATGGGCAAGGCGCTGGCCGACGCGAGTCCCGTGGCGCGCGAGGTGTTCGGCGAAGTCGACGAGGCGCTGGGCCAGCATCTGTTCCGCCTTATGGTCGAAGGACCCGCGGACGATCTGACCCTGACCGAAAATGCCCAGCCCGCGATCATGGCCAACGCCATCGCGACGCTGCGCGTGCTGGAGCGGGAAGGGTGCGTGTCGCTCGCCGACAAGGCCGATTACGTCGCGGGTCACAGCCTTGGCGAATATAGCGCTTTGTGCGCGGCGCAGGCGTTCGACCTGTCCACCACCGCGCGCCTGCTGAAACTGCGTGGGCAGGCGATGCAGGCGGCGGTGCCGGTGGGCGAGGGCGCGATGGCGGCGCTGCTCGGCGCGGATCGCGACAAGGCGCAGGTGATCGCCGGGGCGGCGGTCGATGCGATTCTGGCGGAGGGCGGTGAGCAGTTCGTCTGCACCGTCGCGAACGACAACGACCCCTCGCAGGTCGTGATTTCCGGCCACCGTGCCGCGATCGAACGCGCGGTCGCGCTGGCCAAGGACCTGGGCGCCAAGCGCGCGGTGTTGCTGCCGGTGTCGGCACCGTTCCACTGCCCGCTGATGCAGCCCGCTGCGGACGCAATGGACGCCGCGCTGGCCGACGCGCGCATCGGAGCGCCGCTGGTGCCGGTGTTCGCCAACGTCGATGCCGCGGCGATCGCCGATCCGGGCGCGATCCGCGCGTCGCTGGTCGCGCAGGTGACGGGCATGGTCCGCTGGCGCGAATCGGTGCTGGCGATGGTCGAGGCGGGGGTCACCCAGTTCGTCGAATTCGGCGGCAAGGTCCTCACCCCCATGGTCAAGCGCATTGCCCCCGACGCTGATGCGATCAGCGTGGTGACGATGGACGACATCGAGGATTTGCTTAAGAAGGTTTGATCACGCGGAGACGCGGAGACGCGGAGAAGAAGTGAGAGACATTGACCAGATCAGCGGTGACGTGCTCGACCTTGTGTTGAGGATACGCCGCGATCTCGGTCCCGGCCTTCTGGAAAGCGTCTACGAAACCGTCCTCGCGGGCAAACTATCGGCGGCAGGCTATCGGGTCGCGCGTCAGCGACCGGTGGCTATTGAATTCGAGGGAATGCGGTTCGATGCCGCATTTCGCATCGACCTCCTTATAGACGAGCGACTGCTCGTCGAGGTCAAGTCGATCGAACGGCTGACTATCGTTCACGCCAAACAATTGCTCACCTATCTTCGTCTCACCCATCAGCCCGTAGGGCTGCTGATCAATTTTGGTGGCGCGACGCTCAAGGAGGGAGTGCGACGGATCGTCAACGACCATCGCTCCTCCGCGTCTCCGCGTCTCCGCGTGAATCAAAATCTTGGAGATTAAACGATGTTCGATCTTAGCGGCATGACTGCGCTCGTTACGGGGGCTTCGGGGGGCATTGGGTCCGCTATTGCCAAGGGGTTGGCGGCGCAGGGCGCGCGGTTGGCGGTTTCGGGTTCGAATGCCGAGAAGCTGGAGGCGTTTCGTGCGGGCCTTGGCGGGGATCACGTCGCGGTGCCGTGCAACCTGTCGGATGCCGCGGCGGTCGACGCGCTGGTGCCGCAGGCAGTCGAGGCGCTGGGTGGGCGGATCGATATCCTGGTCAACAACGCGGGCGTCACGCGCGACAACCTGGCGATGCGGATGAAGGACGACGAATGGGATCAGGTGATCCGCGTCAATCTGGAGGCTGCGTTCCGGCTGATCCGCGCCGCCGCCAAGCCGATGATGAAGCAGCGCTTCGGCCGTGTCGTGTCGATCACCTCGGTTGTCGGGCAAACCGGCAATCCGGGACAGGCGAATTATGCCGCGTCGAAGGCGGGCCTTGTCGGCATGTCGAAGGCGCTGGCGCAGGAACTGGCCAGCCGCAACATCACGGTCAATTGCGTCGCGCCCGGCTTCATCCGATCGGCGATGACCGACGTGCTGCCGGACGCGCAGAAGAGTGCGCTGCTCGGCCGCATCCCGGCGGGCGACCTGGGCACGGGCGAGGATATCGCCGCGGCGGTCGTCTATCTGGCGTCGAAGGAGGCAGGGTACGTCACCGGCCAGACGTTGCACGTCAACGGTGGCATGGCGATGATCTAACCCCTTGTTAAGGCGGTTGGCCGACGCCAACCCTTAACAGACGCTTGCCAGCCGGACGGCCCCGTTCTACGGGCTGTCGGGAATTACTGAAAACCCCCCAACGTGAAGAGGGAATACACATGAGCGAGACCGCCGACCGCGTGAAGAAGATCGTCGTCGAGCATCTCGGCGTCGAAGCCGACAAGGTGACCGAGGACGCGAGCTTCATCGACGACCTGGGTGCCGACAGCCTCGACATCGTCGAGCTCGTCATGGCGTTCGAGGAAGAGTTCGGGGTCGAGATCCCCGACGATGCCGCCGAGAAGATCACGACCGTCAAGGACGCGATCACCTACATCGACGAGCATAAGGCGTAATCGCCTGAGGCCGGGCCTTTCGCCTCGCCTCGCGCCCGCAAGGGCATGATTGAAGCGGCTCCCCGTCCCCGTTGTGAGAGGGCGGGGGGCCGTTTTTCGTAACAGCCGGGCGCGGAACCCGCGGCCGGGGACGTACATGGACTGGATGGAGTAAGGGTATGCGGCGCGTTGTCGTAACCGGATTGGGCCTCGTGACGCCGCTCGGCGCGGACGTCGAGACGGCCTGGGCCAATCTGATCGCCGGCAAGTCCGGCGCGGGGACGATCACCCGCTTCGATACCACGGGCCAGAAATGCACGATCGCGTGCGAGGTGAAGCCCAAGGATCACGAATATGGTTTCGACCCTGACAAGCGCGTCGACCACAAGGTCCAGCGTCAGGTCGATCCGTTCATCATCTATGGCATCGACGCCGCCGGGCAGGCGCTGGAAGACGCCGGTCTGACCGAGATGGACGAGGCTACGAAGCTGCGTGCGGGCGTGTCGATCGGCTCGGGCATCGGCGGCCTGCCGGGTATCGAGATAGAATCGATCAACTTGCACGAGCGTGGCCCGGGCCGGGTCAGCCCGCACTTCGTCCACGGTCGCCTGATCAACCTGATCTCGGGCCAGGTCAGCATCAAATACGGCCTGATGGGCCCGAACCACGCGGTCGTCACCGCCTGCTCGACGGGCGCGCATTCGATCGGCGACGCCGCGCGGATGATCCGCGACGACGATGCCGACATCATGCTGGCGGGCGGTGCGGAAAGCACGATCAACCCGCTAGGCGTCGCCGGCTTCGCCCAGGCGCGCGCGCTCAACATGAGCATGAACGATCGCCCGACCGAAGCGAGCCGTCCCTATGACAAGGACCGCGACGGCTTCGTGATGGGCGAGGGCGCGGGCGTGGTGGTGCTCGAGGAATATGAGCACGCCAAGGCACGAGGCGCGAAGATCTACGCCGAGGTCGTCGGCTATGGCCTGTCGGGTGACGCCTATCACGTCACCGCGCCGCACCCGGAAGGCAAGGGCGCGGAGAATGCGATGCGGATGGCGCTGCGCAAGGCGGGCATGGAGCCGTCGGACATCGATTACATCAACGCGCATGGCACCTCGACCATGGCGGACACGATCGAGCTCGCCGCGGCGAAGCGCGTGTTCGGTGATGATCTCTCGGGTGCGTCGATGTCGAGCACCAAGTCGGCGATCGGGCATCTGCTCGGCGGGGCCGGTGCGGTGGAGAGCATCTTCTGCATCCTGGCGCTGCGCGACCAGATCGTGCCGCCGACGCTGAACCTGCATAATCCCGACGAGGGCACCGAGGGCGTCGACCTGGTGCCGCTGACGGCGAAGAAGCGGGAGGTGAAGGCGGTGCTGAACAATTCGTTCGGCTTCGGCGGCACCAATGCGTCGCTGGTGATGAAGGCGATCTGAGCCGCATAGGATGCGCAAGGTCGGCTGCCTCGGTCTGCTGCTCGGGCTCGTCGCGATCATCGCGGCGGTCGTCGTCGTGCGCAGCTGGGGCGGCAGCGGCCCGGCGCAGCGGACGGTGACGGTGCAGGTGGCGGAGGGCAGCAGCCTCGCCGCCGCCGCGCGGGAATTGGAACGGGCAGGGGCGATCCCCTCCGCCGGCCGTTTCCGCCTGTTCGCCCGCGTGTTCGGGGCGGATGGCTCGATCAAGGCGGGCGAATATCGCATCCCGCCGCACACCAGCCAGGCCGATATCCTGAAGATGCTGCAGGGCGGCAAGGTGCTCCAGCGCCTCGTCGTCGTGCCCGAAGGCTATCCGTCGGTGCTGGTGCATGATGCGCTCTCCAAGGCGGATGGCCTGACCGGCAGCGTGCCGGTGCCCGCCGAAGGATCGGTGCTGCCCGACAGCTACGCCTTCCAGCGCGGTGACACCCGCGCGTCGGTGGTCGCGCGCATGCAGGCGGCGATGAAGGCGTATCTTGCCCAGGCCTGGGCGAAGCGGAAGCCCGGTATCGCGGTGACGACGCCCGAACAGGCGATCATCCTCGCCTCGATCGTCGAAAAGGAAACCGGCAAGCCGTCCGAACGGCGCATGGTCGCGGCGGTCTATGGCAACCGGCTGAAGCGCGGCATGCCGTTGCAGGCGGACCCGACCGTCATCTATCCGATCACCAAGGGGCGGCCGCTGGGCCGGCGGATCCTGCGCAGCGAATTGCAGGCGAAGAACGGCTACAACACCTATGCCGAGGTGGGGCTGCCGGCCGGGCCCATTGCCAATCCGGGCCGGGCGTCGATCGACGCGGTGCTCGATCCGGCGCAGTCAAACGCGCTGTACTTCGTTGCGGACGGCACCGGTGGCCATGTGTTCGCCGACACGCTGGCCCAGCACAATGCCAATGTGCAGAAATGGTATGCGATCCGCCGCCAGCGCGGCGAGATGTGATCAGGCGGGGGTAAGCTCTTGCGGGGTGGTGGCAAGCTGCGCCGCCAGCCAGTCACGTGCCGCCGTCTCGTCCAGAAAGATTGCCGCCGCGGTCGTACCGAGCGAGCGTTCCGCCTGCAATTTGACGAGCATGGCAGAGAACAGCAGGCAAACCGGCCGCTCCTGACTGCTCGCCCGGCCGATCACGCTGGCGAAGCCCTCGGCCAGTGCGCCGGTCTGTACCTGATATTCGCTGCAATCGACGAAGACGCCATAGCGGCCATAGCGCCGGGCTTGTCCGACGCTGCGCGCGGTCACCTCGTCGACGAAGGCCGCCAGAACCGGCGGTGTCCAGAAGCCTTGGAGCCGTATCGTGAAGATGCGAGCCTGTTCGTCGAAGGCGAAGGTGTACATGCCCTTCACCCTGCACCGATGGGATGGAGGATCGGTTAAACTAGCGGCGTGATTCGATCATCTTGACGCCGATTGCCCCGTCGAAATGGCCCCGGCGAAGGGGCGGCTGTGGCGCGCGATATAATCGTGGCGGACGGGGACCGGGGCGGCCGTTACGCACAGCGATGCCGGAACGGGCCCGGCATCGCTGATGGTGTTTGTGATGGGCCTCAGCGCCGCAACGCGCTCGCCGCGCGTGCCTTGGCTTCGACGTCGGCCATGCTGCCGCCCGTGACCCAGCTGCCGCCAACGCACAGGACGGGGTCGAACGCCAGCCAGTCGGGCGCAGACGCTTCGGTGATGCCGCCGGTGGGGCAGAAGCGGCACTGGTAGAAGGGCGCGGCGAGGGCCTTCAGCGCCTTCAGCCCGCCGCTGGTTTCGGCGGGGAAGAATTTGAAGTGCGTGAGGCCGAGGTCGAGCCCACGCATGATGTCGCCCGCCGTGGCGGTGCCGGGCAGATAAGCGACGCCAGCGTCCAGGATCGGGCGCGCGAGCCGTTCGGTGAGGCCGGGCGAAACGATGAATTCGACGCCAGCGTCGATCACCGCCTTGGCCTGCGCTTCATTGACGACGGTGCCTGCGCCGACGATCGCGCCGGGCACGGTCTTCATCTCGGCAATCGCCTCCATCGCGGCGGGGGTGCGCAGCGTAACCTCGAGAACGCGCAGGCCCCCGGCGACGAGCGCTTGCGCCAGTGGCTTGGCGGTGGCGGCGTCGTCGATCACCAGCACCGGGATGACGGCGCTGGTCTGCATGATGGTGGCGATATCGGTCATGCTGGATGCTACCTTTTTATGCGTGTTCTTGGGCGAAGGCGGCCGCCGCGCCGAACAGGCCGGGCTGCGGGTGGGTGATGAGCTTGACGGGGATGCCCGCCATCAGCGTCTGGAACCGCCCCTTGGCGACGAAGCGCTGGTCGAAACCGGAGCGGATCAATTTGTCCTTGATGCGCAGGCCCAGGCCACCGGCGATGACCACGGCCTTGGCGCCATGGGCGAGCGCGAGGTCGCCTGCCACCGCGCCCAGCGACAGGCAGAACCGATCGAGCGCGGCGAGCGCGATCGAATCGGTCCCGTCCAGTGCCTCCGTCCAGATCGCCTTGTCGTCGAGGTTCGGCACCGCGCGGCCTTCCAGCGCGGCGAGCGTTTCGTAGATCGCGACGATGCCGGGGCCGGAGCAGATGCGCTCGGTCGACACGCGGGTGAACTGGCGGCGCAGGCGCTTGACGAAGGCGTCCTCGATCCCGTCGAGCGGGGCATAATCGACGTGGCCGCCTTCGGTGGCGAGGACATGGTAGCGATCGCTGGTCTTGAACACCTGTGCGACGCCGAGGCCGGTGCCCGGGCCGCAGACGGTGGTCACGCCCTGTTCGGGCAGGGCCAGGTCGGGGCCGCAGAGATGTTCGAAGTCTTCCGCGGGCAACTGGGCCACCGCGTGGCCGACCGCGCCGAAATCGTTGATGACGGTGTAGATGTCCGCGCCAAGCCGTTCGGGGATCAGCGAGGGACGAATCACCCAGGGATTGTTGGTCAGGCGGATGATGTCGCCGGTGATCGGCGAGGCGACCGACAGCGCCGCCGCCTTTGGCAGCGGCGTGCCGTGGATCGAGGCGAAATGCTGCCATGCGGTCTGCAAGCTGGCGTGTTCGGCGGTCTTCAGCGTCACCGGTTCGCCGAGCGATATGACGCGGCCGTTCTCCACCTCCGCGATGGCGAAGCGGGCGTGGGTGCCGCCGATGTCTACGCTGACCAATTGCATTGCGTTTCCTCTCTTATCGTTCCGACCCGCCCTCACCCTGTCGCCGGCTTCGCCGTCTCTTCCCTCTCCCGATGGGAGAGGGAGGGAGGCACGCAGTGCCGGATGGGTGAGGGTAGCCGCTTACAACCCAGCCGCCGCGAGCATTCCCGACGCGCCCTTTTCGGCTTCGTCGGCGAGGCCGCGGAACATGCCGAACAGCTCACGGCCCATGCCCGTCGCCGCGCCCGGTGCGTCGCAGAGCGGGCGCTCCAGCCATTCGGCGGGGTCGACCAGGGCATCGAGCGTGCCGTTCACCGCGTCGACGCGGATGATATCGCCATCGCGGATCTTGCCGATCGCGCCGTTGCCCAGGGCTTCGGGCGAACAGTGGATCGCGCAGGGCACCTTGCCGCTGGCGCCCGACATGCGGCCGTCGGTGACCAGCGCGACCTTGAAGCCGCGGTTCTGGAGCACGCCCAGCGGTGGGGTGAGCTTGTGCAGTTCGGGCATGCCGTTGGCGCGCGGGCCCTGGAAGCGGACGACGACGACGACGTCCTGCTCCAGCTCGCCGCGCTTGAACGCTTCGAGCACGTCGAGCTGGTCGTGGAAGACGCGTGCGGGCGCCTCGATCACCCAACGCTCGCGATCGACCGCCGACACCTTGATGCAGGCGCGGCCAATGTTGCCGGCGAGGATGCGCATGCCGCCGTCGGGCGAGAAGGCTTCGGCGACGGGGCGCAGGATGCTGGTGTCGCCGCTGTCGCCGACCGGCTCCCACGCCAGCTGGTCGTCGGCGATGACGGGCTTCTGTGCATAAGCGGCGAGGCTGTCGCCGCTCACCGTCGTGATGTCGCCGTGCAGCAGACCGGCCGAGAGCAGTTCGCGGATGACGAAGGGCATGCCGCCCGCCGCCTCGAACGCGTTCACGTCGGCCGAACCGTTGGGATAGACGCGGGCGATCAGCGGCACTGCCTGGCTGAGGCGATCGAAATCCTCCCAGTCGATGACGATGCCCGCCGCGCGCGCGATGGCGGGGACGTGGAGCAGGTGGTTGGTCGAACCGCCGGTGGCGAGCAGGCCGACCGCGGCGTTCACGATCGCGCGTTCGTCGACGCAATGGCCCAGCGGACGATAGTCGTCGCCGCGCCAGCCCATGCCGGCGAGGCGATGCACCGCGGCGCGCGTCAGCTCCTGGCGCAGCTTGGTGCCGGGATTGACGAAGGCGGCACCGGGCATATGCAGGCCCATCACCTCCATCATCATCTGGTTGGTGTTGGCGGTGCCGTAGAAGGTGCAGGTGCCCTTCGAATGATAGGCCGAGATTTCGGCGTCGAGCAGTTCCTCGCGCCCGGCCTTGCCCTCCGCATAGGCCTCGCGCACCGCGGCCTTCGCCTTGTTGGGCAGGCCCGACGGCATCGGACCGCCGGGGATCAGCATCATCGGCAGGTGGCCGAAGCGCAGCGCGCCCATCAGCAGGCCGGGCACGATCTTGTCGCAGATGCCGAGCAGCGCCGCGCCTTCGAACGTGCCGTGGCTGAGTGCGATCGCGGTCGACAGCGCGATCGTGTCGCGGCTGAACAGCGACAGCTCCATGCCCGGATAGCCCTGCGTCACGCCATCGCACATCGCGGGTACGCCGCCCGCCACCTGCGCCGTCGCCCCGACCTCGCGCGCCCAGACCTTCATGAGTTCGGGATAGCGATAATAGACCGCGTGCGCGGACAGCATGTCGTTGTACGCGGTGACGATCCCGATGTTCATCGCCTGGCCGGCGCGCATCGTGTCGCGATCTTCCTCCGTCCCGGCATAGGCGTGGGCAAGGTTGGCGCAACCCAACTGCGGGCGGCGCGCGCCATTGTCCCGCTCGCGCTCGATCAGCGACAGATAGGCGGCGCGGCTGTCCTTCGACCGGGCGATGATGCGGTCGGTGACGGCGGAGACTTCGGGGTTCATGGCGCGGGTTCCTGGGGAGGGGTGGGGCGCGGGTGATCCCTCTATACCGTTCGCCCTGAGCTTGTCGAAGGGCGGTGGGTCTCACCGTGCTTCGACAGGCTCGGCACGAACGGTAGGAGGGAGTTTACGGCGCCCAGTGGATGTCGACGGGCAGCTCGGCATCGGCGAGGACGCGACCGATCGGATAGGGCGACGACGGGCCCTGCTCGATAGCCTGTTCCAGCACCTTGCGCTTGTCCTTGCCGGTCAGTGCGATCATCAGCGCGCGCGCCGTCACGATGCCCTGGCGGCTGAGCGTGACGCGCGCGACCGGCGCCTCGGGCGGCAGCGGATCGGGCATCACACCGAGCATGCGGCGTTCCTTGGGGCCGTTCAGCGCTTCGTCGAAATCGGGGCCCGGGAAGATCGAGGCGGTATGCCCGTCGCCACCCATGCCGAGCAGGCACAGGTCGAGCGGCCAGTGCAAATCCTGCATCAGCGCATCGGCGGAGCGGCCGGCGGACTTATAATCCTCGGTCTGCTTGGGCACGATCGGGATGACGCGCGCGCCCTTTGGGATGAACAGCTTGCCGAGTTGCGTCACGTTCGACAGCGGGTCGCCGAGCGGCACGATGCGCTCGTCGCCCGGCACGATCGTCACGCGCTTCCAGTCGAGCTTGGCGCTCGCGAGCTTTTCATAGGCCGGGAAGGGGGTCTTGCCGCCGGCGAGTGCGATGACCGCGGAGCCGCGCGCGTCGATCGCGCTTTCGATGACGAACTGGATGTCGCCAGCGATCGCGTCCGCGAGCTCGCCCGCGTCGTCATACTCCCACCATTCGATCTCGGTCATGGGTACAGCCTTCTCATGTCGGCGCGCGGGGCTCGCTTAGCGGAGTGGCCCACGCAAGGTAAGTGCCCCCGCATACGTATGGGGGACAGAAATGTTCGCGTAAGTACTTCGTCACCCCGGCCCTGAGCCGGGGTCCCGCTTTTTGGCTGTCACGTAGGACTGTGAAAGGAAGCGGGACCCCGGCTCAAGGCCGGGGTGACGAAAGAGCCTCAATCGTCCTGCCAGGTCACCCCGTCGCGCTCCGTCAGCGCGATCGCGCCCGCGGGACCCCAGGTGCCAGCGGCATAATGCTTGGGCTTGGTCTGGTTCGCATCCCAGCCGGCGCGGATCGCATCGATCCAGGTCCATTGCGCCTCCACCTCGTCGCGGCGGACGAACAGCGTCTGGTCTCCCTCGATCAGGTCGAGCAACAGGCGCTCATAGGCGATGCGGCGGCGGGTGCCCGCGAATTCGGCGTCGAGGCTGAGGTTCAGCGGCACCTCGCGCAGGCGCAGGCCGTCGCGGTCGAGGCCCGGCTCCTTGGTCATCACCAGCAGCTGGATATATTCCTCCGGCTGCAGGCGGATCACGAGCGTATTGGGCTGCAGCACGCCGCCGCGGCCCGAGAACATCGAGTGCGGCACGGGCTTGAACTGGATCGCAATCTCGCTGCGGCGCTTGGCCATGCGCTTGCCGGTGCGCAGGTAGAAGGGCACGCCCTGCCAACGCCAATTGTCGATATGCGCCTTGATCGCGACGAAGGTCTCGACATTGCTGTCATAGCCCAGTTCGTCGTCATAGCCCTTGACGACCTTGCCGCCGACCGCGCCTTCTTCATACTGGCCGGTGACGGTGCATTGCGGCACCTGCTCGGGCGTGATCTTGCGCATGCTGCGGAAGACCTTGGCCTTTTCGTCGCGGATCGCGGTGCCGTCGTACAGCGCCGGCGGCTCCATCGCGATCAGCGCGACGAGCTGGAGCATGTGGTTGGCGACCATGTCGCGCAGCGCGCCCGCGCCTTCGTAGTAGCCGGCGCGATCCTCCAGACCCACCGTTTCGGCGATGGTGATCTGGACGTTGTCGATCCCCTGCGCGTTCCAGATCGGCTCGAACATCGAATTGCCGAAGCGCAGCGCGAGGATGTTCTGGACGGTTTCCTTGCCCAGATAATGGTCGATCCGGAACGTCCGCTCTTCGGGGAAGGCGCTGGCGACGGTGTCGTTGATTTCCTTCGATGAGGCGAGGTCGTAGCCCAGCGGCTTTTCGAGCGCGATTCGCACGGTCGGCCCGGTCAGTCCGACCTTCTCAAGGCCCTGCACCGCCGATTCGAACAGCGAGGGCGCGGTCGAGAGATAGATGGCGAGGCCGCCCGACACGTCGCCGATCTTGTCGGCGAGCGGCTGGAAGCTGTTGGGGTCCGACAGATCGGCAGGCTGGAACTGGATGCGCTGCATGAAGGTGCCGAGCGCGCTTTCGTCCTTGCGGTCGGCGGGGAGGAATTCGTCGAGCGCCTTCTTCACGACGTCGCGATAGCCATCGTCGTCCATGTCGCCGCGCGCCGAGCCGGTGATCGTCAAATCCTTGGGCAGCAGGCCGTCGGCGTGCAGGCCATACAGCGAGGGCAGCAACATGCGCTTGGCGAGGTCACCGGTGGCTCCGAACAGGAGCAGCTTGCCGACGGGATTGCGCTGCATGACGATCCTTTACGTTACAGGATGAGGCCGGCGAGCGGATCGAGCCCGGCCATGATGTTGAGGTTCTGCACCGCCGCGCCGCCCGCGCCCTTGCCGAGGTTGTCGAGCGTCGCGATCAGCCGGACGTGGCCGGTGCCGGGATTGCCGCAGACGCGCAACGTCATGCGGTCGGTGCCCGCATTCTCCTCGATGGCGATCGCGGTGACGTCGCCCGGCGCGACCGAAATGAGCGCGCTGTCGGCATAGGCCGCGGCCAGCGTGTCCTCGATCTGCGCGATGCTGGGGCTGCCCGGCAATTGCGCGAGCGGCAGCGGCACTTCGGACAGCATGCCGCGATTGAGCCGCGTGACCGACGGCGCGAAGATCGGCGGGTGGGCGAGGCCGGCGTGCGTCTTCATCTCGGGCAGATGCTTGTGCGCGAGGGTGAGGGCATAGACGCGGAAGGCGGTGTCGGTGCCGCCCTCTTCGAACTCGGCGATCATCGCCTTGCCGCCGCCCGAATAGCCCGAGGTGGCATTATAGGTCAGCGGCCAGTCGGCCGGGACAAGGCCGGCGCGGATAAGCGGGGCGACGAGCGCGAGGAACGCGGTGGGGTAGCAGCCGGGGTTGGAGACGCGGGGCGAATGCGCGATCCGGTTCGCCTGGCCTGCGTCGAGTTCGGGGAAGCCATAGGTCCAGCCCGCCGCGACCCGATGCGCGGACGAGGCGTCGATGATCCGCGCGCCACCGTCGCGGACCAGCGCCGCGGCTTCCTTCGCAGCCTCATCGGGCAGGCAGAGGATCGCGAAATCGGAGTCGTTCAGCGCCTCGGCCCGCGCGGTGGCGTCCTTGCGACGCGCCTCATCGAGCGTGACGATGGTGAGATCGCTGCGGCCGCTCAGCCGTTCGCGGATGTCGATGCCGGTGGTGCCGACCGCACCGTCGATGAAGACCGAGACGCTCATGCCGCGTCATCCTGCGGCACGGCGATATCCAAGGCGGTGCGATCGACATAGCCGACGAGGTTCTGCGCCGTGGCGCGGCCCCAGGCGTGGTTGCCGGCAAGCTCCAGCACATCGAACGTGTCGCCGACGCTGAGTTCCGCGACCTGCTCGCTGAGGTTGCGATCGCCGAACAGTCCGACCGCGCGCGACACGACGGTGACCATCGGCGCGGCATAGTGGGGCGCGAAAACCTGTTCGGCGAGGCGGACGTCGGCCAGATCGCCGCGAACGGCGTGGGTACGCGGATCGAGATCGACCGAGGGGCCGGTCAGCGCAAAGGCTTTACGCGAGGGCCGGTTGACGTGCGTGTGATTCGCCGTCGCCGAGGAATTGCCCGAACTCTTCAAGAAACTCTGCCCCTTCGGATGTACGTGCGACGAAGATATTGCGCTTGTCGCTGTCGTCACGCTGACGGCGCAGATAGCCGAGGGCGCCCAGCCGATTCAAGGCGCGCGTGACGACGGGCTTCGACACGTTGAGCGCCCGGGCCAGGCCGCGCACCGTATGCGGGCCGGGATTGAGGTAAACGAGAAGGAGCAGTGCCATCTGCCGATTGGTGAGATCGGGCTCGCCCGACCGCACGTAATCCACCAGGGCGCTCATCCACGTCGCGAGTGATTGCGCGGCTGTTCCCACGTGCAAATATCCGTTTCTGCGCCATTTTCGGGCTTTGTTTCGGGGTCATAACGCCGCGGTGCGGTGGTGGTTTCCGGGAAATGAACGGTGGGCGGAATAAACGGGGCGGCGCGGGTTTGCGCATTGGCATCTCGCTTCACGCCGTTATTCCCGCGGAGGCGGGAATTCGTAGCCGCTATCGTTATTTATGGAGTCGACACGGTAGCACGTCTGGATCCCCGCCTGCGCGGGGATGACGAAGAAAGGCGGCGCCAGGTTGGTAGGCGAGGCGCCCAAACCCCATCCCCACGCCGGTTGATCGTTCGGCGCGCCTCGCCTATGTGCGCGCCTTCATCCGTTTTTCCCAAGGTCGTCGATGTTCACCTTCCTCCTCGTCGTTCATGCCATCATCGCCGCCGCGCTCGTGACGGTGATCCTGATGCAGAAGTCGGAAGGCGGCGGCCTCGGCATGGGCGGCAGCCCGTCGGGCCTGATGTCGGCGCGCGGCGCGGCGGATTTCCTGACCCGCATGACCTCGATCCTCGCGACGGTGTTCGTCTGCATGTCGATCGCGCTCGCCTTCATCGCGGCGCACCGCCAGACGCAGACGATCGACACCTCGCTCGCCCGTCCGCTCCCTGCGGCGCCGGCCCCGGCGGCCCAGCCGCTCGCCCCGGCGCAGGATGCGGTGCCGAATGCGCCTGTCGATAATGGCGCGGTGCCGCTGCAGCGTTAAGCCGCACAACGTCTCGTCGTAAATCGCGCGCGGGAGACCCCCGCGCGCTCTTGTCGTTTGCCCCCCATCCAAGCTAGGCGATTCCTCCCATGGCGCGGTACATCTTCATCACCGGCGGCGTGGTTTCGTCGCTCGGCAAAGGCCTCATGGCGGCCTCTCTCGCAGCTCTGCTTCAGGCGCGCGGCTATCGCGTCCGGATCCGGAAGTTCGATCCCTATCTCAACGTCGATCCGGGCACGATGAGCCCGTATCAGCACGGCGAGGTCTATGTGACCGACGACGGCGCGGAGACGGATCTCGACCTCGGCCACTACGAACGCTTCACCGGCGTCGCGAGCCGTCAGTCGGATAACGTCACCTCCGGCCGCATCTACAAGACGATCATCGAGCGTGAGCGTCGGGGCGACTATCTGGGCGCGACGGTGCAGGTGATCCCGCACGTCACCGACGCGATCAAGGCGTTCGCGCGCGCGGAGACGGACGACCTCGACTTCGTGCTCTGCGAGATCGGCGGCACGGTCGGCGATATCGAATCGCTGCCGTTCATCGAGGCGATCCGCCAGCTGCGCAACGAAGAGGGGCGCAACAACGCGATCAGCATCCACGTGACGCTGGTGCCCTACATCGCCGCCGCGGGCGAGCTGAAGACCAAGCCGACGCAGCATTCGGTGCGCGAATTGGCTGCCCTGGGCGTGCAGCCCGATGTGTTGGTCTGCCGCTGCGAACAGCCGCTGCCGCCATCGGAGCGCGCCAAGATCGCGCTGTTCTGCAACGTGCCCGAAACCGCGGTCATCCCCGCGCTCGACGCCAAGAGCATCTACGCGGTGCCGATGCAGTATCACGGCGAGGGGCTGGATGCGGAGGTGCTGCGCGCCTTCGGCATCACGCCGTCGTCGGCCCCCGATCTGTCGCGCTGGAGCGACATCATGGATCGCCTGACCAACCCGGAGGGCGAGGTGACGGTCGGCGTCGTCGGCAAGTATGTCGGCCTGCAGGACGCATATAAGTCGCTCAACGAAGCGCTGGTCCATGGCGGCATCGCCAACCGCGTGAAGGTCAACGTCCGCTGGATCGACGCCGAACTGTTCGAGAATGACGACAGCGAGATCGTGAGCCAGCTCGAACCGTGCGACGCGATCCTCGTCCCCGGCGCGTTCGGCGAGCGTGGTGCGGAGGGCAAGATCAAGTCGGTCAAGTTCGCCCGCGAGCGTGAAATCCCCTATTTCGGCATCTGCTTCGGCATGCAGATGGCCTGCGTCGAAGGCGCGCGCGATACCGCGGGCATCGCCAATGCGTCGTCGACCGAATTCGGCCCGACGAACGAGCCGGTGGTCGGCCTGATCACCGAATGGATGGGGCGCGACGGGCTGGAGCAGCGCGAGGCGTCAGGCGACATGGGCGGCACGATGCGGCTCGGCGCTTATGAGGCCTCGCTCGACGGCAACAGTGTCGTCGCGTCGATCTACGGCGGCACGACCATTCAGGAACGCCACCGCCACCGCTACGAGGTGAACACGCACTATAAGGAAGCGCTGGAAAAGGGCGGCCTGGTGTTCAGCGGCATGTCGCCCGACGGCACGCTGCCAGAGATCGTCGAGCGTCCCGATCACCCCTGGTTCGTCGGCGTGCAGTTCCACCCGGAGCTGAAGAGCAAGCCCTTCGATCCGCATCCGCTGTTCGCCAGCTTCATCGCCGCTGCGGTGAAGCAGAGCCGGTTGGTGTGATGTGTTCGCCCTCCCCCGGTATGGCCGGGGGGAGGGTTTTGCGTTTCGGGATATTGGTCCCGCCGGCGCGCTAGTCGGCAGCGTGTTCGCTTCAGAAGCGTCTTAGACCGTCAGCGTCTTCAGCGGGATGTCGGTTTGCGCCAGTGTCGCGGCATCGGCGGCGGTGCGGGCGACCACCAGCGCGCGGCCTTGCACGTAATCCTTCGCGCTGTTGATCGCATCGATCGCGATCACCTGTCCGTCCTTGAGATAGATGGCGCTGAAGCTGCGTGAGGCGGGATCGCCGCGCACCACCACCTGATCGTGGCCGGTCGACAGGCCGACGGTCTGCAACTTCAGGTCATACTGGTTCGACCAGAACCATGGGACGGCGTCATAGGGTTCGGCCGCGTCGTGGATTGCGCGGGCGACGGTGCTGGCCTGATCGTTGGCGTTCTGCACCGATTCCAGTCGAATGACGGCGCCGTCCGCATAGGGATTGGGGTGGGCGGCACAGTCGCCGATCGCATAGACGTCGGGCAGGGTGGTGCGGCACATGGCATCGACGATGACGCCATTGCCGCACGCCGCGCCGGCTGCCTGGAGCGGTGCGATTGCCGGAATGATGCCGATGCCGACGATCACCATGTCGCACGGAACCACTTCCCCGTCCGCCAGCCGCACGCCGGAGGCCGCGCCGTTCGTGCCCTCGATACACTCCACCGCACAGCCCAGGCGGATGTCGACGCCATGCGCGCGATGCTCGGCCTCGAAGAACCGCGACACCGCTTCGCCCGCGACGCGCGCCAGCACCCGGTCGAGCGCTTCGATCAGGGTGACCGACTTGCCGAGCTTCGACAGCACCGCGGCGGCCTCCAGGCCGATATAGCCGCCGCCGATCACGACGACGCGATTGGTGTCGTCCAGCTCCGCCATCATGCGATCAACATCAGCGCGGGTGCGCACGGCATGGACGCGGGCGAGGTCGTGACCCGGGCAGGTCAGCCGGCGGGGTGCGCCGCCGGTCGCCCAGATCAGCGTGCCATAGCCGATGCTGTCGCCATCCTCGCGTGTGATGGCATGACCAACCGGATCGATCGCCGTCACGCGCTGCCCCAGCAGCATCGTCACCTCGCGTTCGCGCCAGAAGCTTTCGGGGCGCAGCAGCAGGCGATCGAACGATTTGTCGCGCGCCAGATAATCCTTGCTGAGCGGGGGGCGTTCATAGGGCAGCTCAGGCTCGTCACCGATGATCGCGATCGTCCCCGCAAAGCCGCGCTGGCGTAGCGCGATGGCGGCTTGCGCGCCGGCATGGCCCGCCCCGACGATCACAATGTCGAACCTGTCGCTCATTCCCGAAATCCCTCGCCCATTCCGAACACGTGCTTATGGTCCACCGGACCATAAGGAGCGGTGCCAGAAAAGCGACGGGTTGTCATGACCCGTCCATATCGATCCTAAAGCTTGGCGTGTTTGTGATCACTGCCGTCACTGTCGGCCCAATAACGCGTGCGGGGGGTCTGGCCGATTCCCGGATTGAGCTGATTCCGGGGGTCTATATCGCGATAGAATTCCGCCAGTTGGGCGGGAGCGACGTAGAGGTGGCCGACGTTGTGCTCGGCGGGATATTGGGCGCCGCGCGCGTCGAGCAGCGCCCAGAGCGCATGTTCAAAGGCGAGGGGATCGTTACCGCGTCGGACGATATAGTCCTGATGGAAGACGTGGCAGAAGAAATGGCCGTAATAGAGCGTGTGGATCACCTGGTCGGCCAGCGCTGGCGGCAGGTCCTCGACCCAGGCCTGCGCATTGCGCGGCAGCGCGACGTCGAGTGCGACGATGTCGGCGACCTCGCCGGCATGGACCGCCCGATATCGGACGGCCGCCCCCGCCACCACGAACCGGTGGAGAAAGGTCTTGGCGCTGTCCGACGCGCTGCATTCCCGATGGTCGCCCACGGCGTCGCCCGGAAACAGCCGCGCCAGCAGCGCGCGGGTGTCGGCGCGCTGATCGCCCGACACCTTCAGGATCAGGTGATGCGCAAAAAGATCGCGATAGGCGCGCATCCAGCCGGGCAGATGATCGGGCATGAACCGCGACGACCATTGCATCAGGCGGTCGCCCAGCCCCTTCGACACGCGATCCGCGACTGCATCGAACCGGGCCTTGGCGGCCAGGAGGGCAGGGAGCCGATGCGTGCCGAGCCGCTCGATAGCGAGGAACGTATCGCGCCCATATCGATCCGCGACGTCGAAGGCGGTCCGGTGGATGTATTCGCCCGCGATCGGCAGCCGATCGAAATCACGCAGCATCGTTCGGCGCAGGTCGGTCAGCCGATCGGGATCGTTGGTGCCGATGTAGAAGGTCGCGCTATCCTCTTCGCGCGCGAAGGTGTCGAGGCGCACCGCGAAGACGATCAGCTTCCCCGCGCTGCCCGACGCTTCGAACAGGCACCGCGGGTCGGCGTTGAAGCGGGCGGGACTGTCGCTGTCGATCGCCCGGACATGCTCGGCATAGCTGTGGTCGTGCGCCCAGCGATCGGGGGTGGCCTCGACGTCTGCTTCGGTGAAATCGCCGGTGTCGAGCCGCGACAGGATCGTGTGCGGATCGTCGCCGAGGGCGATGCCGAGATGATTGACCAGTTTTAGGCTGCCGTCCGGTTGCACGGCGGCAAACAGGGCGAGCTGCGTATAGGCGGGGCCGCGCCGGATCAGCGATCCCCCCGAATTGTTGCAGACGCCGCCGACGACCGACGCGCCGAAGCAGGACGATCCGATCACCGAATGCGGTTCCCGCCCATAGGGTCGCAGCGTCTGTTCGAGCTCGTTCAGCGTCGCACCCGGCAGGCACACCACCTGCTCGCCGCCCCGGATCACGCGCAGCCGGGACAGACGGGTGGTGCTGATGATGACCAGGCCGCCCGGATAATCGTCGCCGTCGGGTGTCGAGCCGCCGATCAGTCCGGTATTCGACGCCTGCATGATGATCGAGACATCGGCGGCGACGCAGGCCTGCGCGACGCGCCACAGCTCGACCAACGTGGCCGGCTGCACGACCGCGATCGCCGGTCCGTCGCCGGTCCTGTATCCCTTGCGGAACCGCGCCGTGGCGCGCGGGCTGGCGAGCAGGTGACGCCCGCCCACAATGGCGCGCAGCCTCGCCAAGAGCGTCGCGGTGTCGGTCATGGCCGTGGCGCCGGGGTCATTGCGTCTGAACCTCCTGGTCGGTCATCGCACCCCTTCCATTCCCCCGGCCGATGTATGGGATGCATGTCAGCGCACGATGCCATCATGCGAATAAATACCAGTCCGGTACGGCATGCAAGTGGCATCATATTGGTTTGCGCGTCGGCTGCGAAGTTGGTAGCCTTCCACACGTACGGGCTGGGAGCATGTCATGTTGAGGATCGACGTCGCGCTGTCCGACGGGCAGGGCCCTGTCAACGAGGACGCGATCGGCCATCATGGGAATGCCGCCTGGGTGATCGATGGCGCCACCGGCATCGGCCCATCGATACTCGACGCGCCGAGCGACGCGGCATGGCTGGCCCAGACCGCCAACCGGCTGCTCGCCGAAGCGCTTGCAGACGATCCGGACTGCCCGACGATCGCGCTGCTGCGCACCGTCATGACGCGGTGCGCCGAAGCGCTGGCGCGGGTGCAATTGCGCGCGGATGTCGATCCCTGCGATCTTCCCTCGGCCGCCTTCGCCATGGTTCGCGTCATCGACGATGCGGTCGAGATCACCAGCCTTGCCGATTGCCGCGTGGCGGCGGTCGATGAGATGGGCGCGGCGCGATTGTACGGCGCGTCCGACCTCGAGATCGTCGAGGGGCGGACATTGGCGGCCGTGAAGGCGATCTACGACGCGGAGCCGACGATCGATCCCGATGCGCTGAAGTTGCGGCTGTTGCCCGGATTGCGCGTCAATCGCTGCCTGAAGAATTGCGAGGGCGGCTATTGGGTCTTTGGACCGGAGGCCGCGGCGGCGGACCATGTCTGGCAGACGAGGCTTCCCTTGCAGCCCGGGCAGCGCTTTGCGATCGCCAGCGACGGGTTCCTGCGCCTCGTTGAACTGTTCGGCATCGCGACGCCCGCCGATCTGCTGACGATCGCCACGCCGGAAGACGCGCAGGCGTGGCTGGCACGGCTGCGTGACATCGAACGCGAGCCGGACTCCCTGCACCGTCACACCCGGGTCAAGCGGCACGACGATGCCAGCCTGATCGTTTGCAGCTGGGACGTTCCGAGCTGACACCGACACCCGACGCCGATCCCTGCCATAATACCAATATGCCATACCACCTCTTTACAGGCATAAGACAGGTATGCATTATCCCTGCCTTGCCAGCGTCTCGCCGGGTCCCATGATGACCGGGCGGCGGCGCCGGGTTCGGGTTCAAGGGAGGAACTCCATCATGGTGACGTCGTACCGACATACCGTAGCCGTCGCGGCTCTGGCCATTGCCCTTGCACAGATGCCCGGTGTGGCGCACGCGCAGACCGTTCCCGCGGCGACGGACCCGAGCGTGCCCGTGACAGGCGACGACATCGTGGTGACGGGGACGCGGATTGCGATTCCCGGCCTGACCAGCAGCAGCCCCGTCGCATCGACCGGCGAGGAGCAGATCAAGCTGCAGTCCGCGCTGACGATCGAGGATTTCTCGACCAAGATCCCGCAGCTGTCGGGCGGCGTGCGCCAGGGTTCGCAGGGGAGCGATGCGTTCGGGGCACAGGTGCTGGAGCTGCGCAACTTCGGCCAGAGTCGGTCGCTGGTACTGATCGACGGCACGCGAGCGGCGCCGTTCAGCTTCCGCAACTCGGTCGACGTCAACGCCATCCCCGCCTCGCTCATCAAGCGCGTCGACGTGCTCACCGGCGGTGCCGCCGCCGTCTATGGCGCGGATGCGGTCGCGGGCGTCGTCAACTTTATCCTCAACGACGATTACAAGGGCCTGCGCGGAACGGCGACCAGCCGCCTGTCGGTCCATGGCGGCGCGCAATATGGCGCCTCGCTGATGATGGGCACCGGCATCGGCGATGCCGGCAATCTGGTGATCGCGGCGGACTATACCCAGCGCGATGGCGTGCGGGCCGGGCAGCGCGACTGGGCGGCGACGCCCAATCAGACGATCCCCAGCATCGGCGGCGTCTTCACCGATGTCGCCAGCGGCCGTCGCTTCGGCTTCACCGACGATGGCACGTTCACGACCAGCCCGTCCGCCACTTCGAACATCTCGGCGAGCTATCCGCTGATCTCGCCGTTGAAGCGGATCAATGTCGCCGCGCTGTATAAATATGCGATCACGCCGCAGATCGAGCTGTACGGCCGGGCGATGTTCACCAATGCGCGCACCGAAGAGACCGGCACGCCCGGCGCGGCGCCGGCCTCGGTCAGCCGCACGGTCGGGATCAGCGCCACCAATCCGTTCCTGACCGACGCGATCCGCAACCAGCTGACCTTCGTCAACGGCGTCGCGCAGGTGAACGTCTCGCGCTCGCTCACTGAGCTGGGCCTCATCACCTATGCGACCGAACGCAACACATTGCAGTTCCAGTCGGGGCTGCGCGGGCCGCTGACCGATGCGATCCGATGGAACGTCTATGCGCAATATGGCCGCTCGACCGAATCGTCGCTGATCTCGGGCGACGGGCTCGTCACCAATGCGGCGGGTGCGAACAACTTCGCCTCGATCGTCAACACCGTGAACATCTTCGGCCCGCGCCAACCAGGCCTCGCCGCCGCGCTCGGCAGCCCGATCAACGGCTTCGATCGCAAGCGCGACCAGTTCGTCACCGCGGCGACGATCAGCGGCAGCCTCGCCGACCTGTTCGCGCTGCCCGCCGGGCCGATCGGCTTTGCCGTCGGCGTCGAATATCGCCGCGAGACGGCGAGTATCACGCAGGACAGCGCGCTGCTGACCGGCAACACCTATCGCCAGGGCGTGCAAGCGGCATACAGCGGCGCGTTCGACGTACGCGAACTGTACGGCGAAGTACTGGTGCCGCTGATCCACGACACGCCGTTGATCCGCAAGCTCTCGGTGGGCGGCGCGTATCGCCTGTCGGACTATAATCTGTTCGGCACGCACGGGACGTGGAAGGTCGAGGGTAATTGGGAGGTGGATCGCAACCTGCGGCTGCGCGGCACCTATCAGCGCGTGCTGCGCACCCCCAATTTCGGCGAATTCGCCGCCACCACCTCATCGCTGCCGTTCAGCAGCCTCGTCACCGTCGATCGGCTGAAGCCGCGCTACGGCGGCGATCCGTGCGTGATCGGCACGGGCGATGCCGCGCAGTGCAAGCGGTTCGGCGCGCCGGCGGTGGGCTCGATCAATTCGAATGCCGCCAGCTACCTGACCGGCAATTATTATTATGGCGGCAACCCCGCGATCCAGCCGGAGACGGGCTATACGACGACCGCGGGCGCGGTGTTCACGCCGACGGTTATCCCCGGGTTGAACGTCACGGTCGACTATTACAATCTCGACCTGCGTGGCGCGGTAGGCGTGATCCAGCCGATCGCGGCGATCACGAGCTGCTACATCACCAATCCGACCGCGGGTAATCCGCTGTGCGGGCTGGTCACGCGCAACCCGAACGGCAGCTTCGCCGACGCCTTCGTCAACAACCAGAATCTCGGCCGGCTGCTGCAACGCGGCTTCGACATTTCGGCGGCCTATACGCTGCGGGCGGACTGGCTGCCGGGCAGGGGGCTGCGCGCCAGCTATCAGGGCAATATCGTCACGTCGTATCTGATCCAGGCGAACCCGACCGTGTCGGCGGTACAGTGCAAGGGCACGTTCGGCGCCACCTGTTCGAGCGACGGGACCACGCTGGTCCAGCCCGCCTATCGGCACACCGCGGGGATCGGCGTGCTGCTCGACAAGGGCGTGATCCAGTTCGACTGGCAGCGCATCGGCAAGGTGCGGTCGAGCACGGTCGGATCGACGGAGGTGATCAAGGCGCAGGACACGTTCGACCTGTCGGCCTCGTACGACTTTACCGACAGGGTGACGATGAGCGCGGGCGTCTACAATCTGTTCGACCGCAACCCGCCGCGCGTGTCGTCCGGCGGTGTCTTCAACACCTTCCCCGACACGTACGACATTCTGGGGCGGACGATCGGCGTTTCGCTGACTGCGCATCTGTGATCGCCCGGCATCAGGATCGCACCCGCCCGATCGACGGGGCGTGCGGGCCGTTCATCGGCCGCAGACATCCGGTCCAACGCAAGCGGAGCATGGCTCGATGATGTTGCCCTTTTCTGTCGCCGACTGGCTCGTCATCGCGGCCTATCTGCTGTTGCTGGTCGCGGGCGGATGGATGTTCACGCCCCGCAAGACCGAGTCCGCCCACGATTATTTCCTGGCCGGCGGCAACGTTCCCGCCTGGCTGGCGGCATTGTCCGTCCTGTCGGCAACCCAGTCGGCCGCGACGTTCCTGGGCGGGCCGGATTACGGCTATCGCGGCGACCTGACCTATCTGACCGGCAATATCGGCGGGCTGATCGGTGCGATCTTCGTCGCCCATGTGCTGATCCCGCGCTTCTATGCCATCCGCGCGACCACCGCCTATGAGTTGCTGACGCTGCGCTTCAGCGAACGCGCGACGCGCTGGGCGGGCGGCATGTTCCTGATCGGGCGCGTCTTTGCCGGGGGCGCGCGCGTGTATCTTGCCGCGATCGCACTGGCGATGGTCGTCACGGGCAGCGTCGGGGCGCAGGGGATCATGATCGCGGCGGCCGCGCTGATCGTGGCAAGCGTCGCCTTCACCTTCGTCGGCGGCCTGAAATCGGTGCTGTGGAACGACCTGATCCAGTTCATCGTCTACGTCGGGTCGGCGGTGGCGGTGGTCGTGTTCCTGCGCCTGTCGATCCCGGCGTCCAACGCCCAGATCCTGCACGCGCTGGCGCATACGCCCGAAGGCGTCGACAAGCTGCGTCTCTTCGATTTCTCGTTCGATCTGTCCCGGCCGTTTTCGATGCTGGCGATCGTGACCGGCATCGCGCTGCTCTACATCGCGAATGCGGGCATGGATCAGGACACCACGCAGCGGCTGCTGTCGTGCAAGGACGCCAAGACGGGCGCGCGCAGCCTGTACCTGTCCGTCCTGGCGACGGTGCCGACGGTCGGCATGTTCATCGTGATCGGCCTGCTGCTCTATATCTTCTACAACCGCCCGGACCTGATGGGCGGCACCGGTGCCGTCGCGGCCAGCCAGTTCGGCGGCGAGAAGATCAGCATCTTCATGCATTATATCCTCACCGAATTGCCCGGCGGTCTGCGCGGTCTGGTGACGATCGGCATCTGCGCCGCCGCGGTCGCGACGACCAATTCCGCGCTCAACGCGATGTCGTCGGTGCTGGTGCAGGACTTCTACCGTCCCTGGCGCGACCGGCGCGGACCGGTGGAGGAGCATCACTTCGTCCAGGCCGGGCGCGCGGGCATGGGGGTGATCGGCTTTGCGATGTTCCTGATGGCGGTCGCGTCCTACTATTGGCAGCGCCACAGTTCGATGGGTCTGCTGGAGTTTGCGTTGCAGGTGATGGTGTTCAGCTATGCTGGGCTGCTGGGCGTCTATTTCACCGCGGTCTTCACCACCCGCGGCACCACCGGATCGGCGATCGCCGCGCTGCTGATCGGCTTTGTCACGATCGTGTTGCTGCAACCCGCTATCGCCAAGGCGATCGGTCTGCCGCTGGTCCTCACCGGCCTGTCCTTTCCGTTTCAGCTGTGTCTGGGAACGGCCGTCGCCTTCCTGGTCTGCGCCGCGCCAGCCGGCCCGGCATCGCATCGAGGTCGTTGATATGATGAACACCGAAGCGCTCGATCCCCGGTTCCTCGAACTCGACCTGTGGCCGACCCAGTCGGCCGTCGAGGCGATGCTGGAGGGGCAGATGGCGGCCATCGCGGCGCTCCAGTCGCAGGTCGCCGCGATCGCGGATGCGGCGGAAGCGGCCGCTGCGCGGCTGGAGCATGACGGGCGGCTGATCTTCGTTGGGGCGGGCACATCGGGCCGGCTGGCGGTTCAGGATGGGACCGAGCTTCACCCGACCTTTGGCTGGCCGATGGATCGCCTCGTCTTTCTGATGGCAGGCGGCATGGGCGCGCTGACGGAAGCGCGCGAGGGGGCGGAGGACGATGTCGAGGCCGCGCACCGCGACATCGATGCCCGCGACCTCACCGCGTCCGACGTCGTCATCGGTGTCGCCGCCAGCGGGCGGACGCCCTATACCGTCGCCGTGATCGAACGTGCGCGGGCGCTTGGCGCGTTGACGATCGGCATCACCAACAATCCCGACATGCCGCTGAGCGAGCAGGCCGAGCACGTGATCATCGCGGACACCGGCAGCGAGGTTCTGGCCGGATCGACGCGGATGAAGGCGGGCACTGCGCAAAAGGCGGTGCTGAACCTGCTGTCGACCGCGGTGATGCTGCGGCTCGGCCTCGTCTATCGCGGGCGCATGGTGGCGATGCGCGTCTCCAATGCGAAGCTCTTGGTACGGGCGCGCCGCATGGTGCAGGACCTTGCCGGCGTCGATGCCGAGGTCGCCGCTCGCTCGCTCGAGCTGGCGGACAACGACATTCGGCTGGGCATCGTCGTCGCCATGGGGAACCCGGTCGAGACGGCGGCGCAGCTGCTCGACGCCCATCGCGGCAGCCTGCGTGACGTCCTGCACGCCATCGGCAAGCGGGAGGCGTAACGGTGCGCGACATCGCCTGGACGCGCAGCGACGAAGCGACGCCCTTGTACATGCAGCTCGCCCAGCGCCTGCGCGAGCATATCGACGGCGGCGGCATCGATCCCGGCAGCGCGCTGCCCTCCGAACGCGAGCTCAGCGAAATGGCGGGCCTGTCGCGCGTTACGGTGCGCAAGGGCATCAAGCAGCTGATCGATGAAGGCGTGGTGATCAGCAAACACGGGTCGGGCACCTTCGTCGCACGGCGGATCGAGACCGCAGGCGCGAAGCTCAACAGTTTCAGCGACGACACGCGCTCGCGCGGGCAGGATCCGGGGGTGGTCTGGATTTACAAATCCTATGCCCTGGCGACCGAAGAGGAAGCCGCCGTGCTGGAAGTGTCGCCGGATGTCCGCGTCGCGCGACTAGGCCGCGTACGGCTGGCTGGTGATGAGCCGCTGGCGATCGAACATGCGGTGATCCCGGCGGTATTCATGCCCGATCTCGATGCGCTGGGCGATTCGCTCTATCAAGCGCTCGACGTCCATGGCTTTCGGCCGACATCGGGCACGCAACGCATCCGCGCGTCGCTGGCGACCGAAACCGAAGCGGGGATCCTGAGCGTCCGCCAGCATTCCGAGGTCTTGCGGATCGAGCGCCGTACGCGGATTCCCGACGGTCGCATCGTCGAATTTACCCGCTCGGTCTATCGGGGGGATCGCTATGAGTTCGTGACGGACCTCAACGTCATTTGATCTGCCCTGCGGCGGTCAGTCGGCCTCGCCATCACGCCACGCGGCCATGGCCTCTCGATAGCGTCGCTCCTGGTCCGCGCGCGCGGTTTCCAGCCGTTCGCGCTCGCGATCCCGGTCGTTTTCCAGTGCCTGGCGCTCCTTGCGCAGCGCCGCCTCGCGCGCGGCGAGGTCGCGCCGCGCTACATCGTATCGTTGTTCCGCCTCCTCGATCGCCTGTTCGGCCTGATCGAGCTTGGAGCGAGAGGGGCGGGGCTTGGGCTTCGTGCGGCGGGGCTTGGCCGGGGGCGCATCCGTCGCGTCTGGCGGCTTGCGCTTGGGGTTGGCCGGCAAGGCGGCCATATGGTCGTCCACGGTGCCGCGCGTTTTGCGGATGACGTCGCCCGGGTGCGCCAAGGGCTCTTCCATCAGTGCGGCGTCCGTTACCTGCTCCGCGACACCGCGGGCGAACAGATCGGTCTCCGTACCCCAGGCCTGCAACGCGGCCTTCTGGCTGGGCGCCGCGACATAGGCGTCGTGAAACCCGATCGGGGTGCGGAAGACCTTTAGTTTGCGCGCCATGTGGCCTCAACGCGCGGTCAGCATCGAAGGTCTCCACGTAAAAGCCGGAGATCTTACTCGGTCAGAAACACGACACCCGGCACTGGGGTGGTGCCGACCGCGGGCCGCAAGCGACCGTCGCGCTCCAGCGGCAGGCGGGCGATGCCGCCCGATCGCTCATTGGCGACGAGCATGGTGTTCCGGTCTTCCATCAGCAGGAAGAAGCGCGGCCAGTGACCCCCGCATCCGACATGCTGCAGCAGGCTGAGATCACCGTTGGCGCCGATGGCGAAGACCGCGATGCTGTCGTGCCCGCGATTGGAGACGTAAAGGCGCGTTCCGGCCGCGTTTACCGCGATATGGGCCGCGAAGGACGTGCCGCTGAAGCCGGCGGGCAGGGTCGATACCTCGGCGCGCCGGCCAAAGCTGCCGTCCGTTTCGGCACGCAATACGGTGACCGTGTTGGCCAGCTCGGCGACGAGATAGGCGACCGGCAGGCGAGGGTGACGCACCAGATGCCGTGGCCCTGATCCTGCGACGGCACGATAGGCGATGCTGGTCTTCGCGATCCTGCCCGCCGCGCGATCGATATGATGCGAGAAGACGGCATCGGCACCGAGGTCGACCGAATGGAGGATGTCGCCGCTGCGATCGAAGCCCACCCAGTGTGCGTGCGGGCCGGCCTGTCGTTTGGCGTCTGGACCGCTGCCCTGGTGCTGGGCCACCGTAGGGCGGCCCGTCGGAAGCCCCGTCGCCGGATTCAGTGTCCATAGCGCGATGCTGCCACTCGAATAGTTCGCCGCCGCCAGCAGCGTGCCGTCGTGCGACAGGGCGATGTGGCACGGGTCTGCGCCCATGGTGGACGACATGGCGATCTGTCGCAGCGATGCGTCATAGACGCCCATCATGCCCTTTTGCTGCTCGTCCAGCAGATAGCGCAGCCGGTGACGTCGCGACACGACGCCGAAGGAGGCGTTGCGGATCGCGGCATCAGCGGCGCCGGCGGTCCAGCCGCCCTGTTCCGCGGCCAACGACACCAGCCCGGCGCCGCCTTCCTGCGCATAGGTGCCAGCGAACAGCCGTGGGATGGGGGCCGCGATGCCGGTGCGTGGCAGCAACCCGATCGCAAGCGCGCCGCCGATGACGGCACGGCGGGATGGGCGGAAGAGAGGCGTGTCGATCATGGCCCGCTTGAACCCGCCTATGCGCGTCGCGTCAACGTCGGGCTGCTTGCGGCGGGCCGTTCGATTGCGTTTGCGTCGCGCCCGCTATTCGAAGCGGCTGGCAAGCCTTTCGACGAGGAAGTCGACGAACACACGCACCCGCGCGGGCGTTGCGGCGCCGCCGACGAAGACCGCGTGGATCAGCTCGACATCACCGGGATTATAGTCTTCCAGCAGCGGCACGAGCCGCCCGTCCGCGATCTCGGCCGCGACGCTGAAGCGACCGACGCGAGTGATGCCGACCCCGGCGGCGGCGAGCTGGCCCAGCGTCTCGCCATTGTTGGCGACGATGCCGCCCTCGACGGACAGCGTGAAATCTTGGCCGTCGCGGCGGAACGGCCAGATCGGTTCGGCGCGGCGGAAGTTGAAGCTGAGGCAATTATGGGAGTGCAGGTCCTCCGGCACCTGCGGCGTGCCCGCCCGCGCGAGATAGTCGGGCGAGGCGACGATCACCCGGCCGGACTCGCCCAGCTTGCGCGCGGTCAGCCTGCTGTCGGCGAGCGGGCCGAAGCGGATCGCGACATCGGCCTGTCCGCCCGCGACATCGACCAGCGTGTCGGTCAACGCCATGTCGATCAGGATATGCGGATAGGCCCGCGCGAAATCGCCGAGCAGCGGCACGATACACAGCCGTCCGTGTGACAGCGCCGCATTGATCCGCAGCCGCCCGCGCGGCGCGCCCTGATCGGCGATCTGCTGCTCGGCATCATCGAGATCGGCGAGGATACGCCGCGCAGCGAGCAGATAGGCCTGCCCCTCGGCGGTCAGCGTCAGCGCACGGGTCGACCGCAGCAACAATCGCACGCCCAGCCGCGCCTCGATCCGGTCGACCGCCCGCGCCACTGCCGATGGCGTCAGCCCCAGCGTGCGTCCGGCGGCGGAAAAGCTGCCCGCCTCCACGACGCTCGCGAACAGGGCGAGCGACCGGGCGCGGTCCTCTTGTCCGGCAAGCTTTGCATCCAACGCACAAATCCTTTGCTCCGGCAGGGCATTCCGCCGCCCGGCCCGACCGTCCATTTATGCGCCCGACCAGGACATTCGCAAAGGATCTGTGATGGAATATCGGCAATTGGGATCGTCCGGCCTGCGCGTTCCGGCGCTGTCGTTCGGCGCGGGAACCTTCGGTGGCAAGGGGCCGCTGTTCAGCGCCTGGGGCACAAGCGACGCCACCGAGGCGCGTCGGCTGGTCGACATCTGCCTCGACGCCGGCGTCACGCTGTTTGACACTGCCGACGTCTATTCGGATGGCGCGTCGGAACAGGTGCTGGGCGAGGCGATCAAGGGGCGGCGTGATGCCGTCCTGATCTCGGCCAAGACCGGCTTGCCGATGGGCGATGGCCCGCAGGACTGGGGCGCGTCGCGGGCGCGGCTGATCGGCGCGGTCGAGGCGGCGTTGCGACGGCTGAGCACCGATCGGATCGACCTGCTTCAGCTTCACGCCTTCGACGCCTCCACCCCGGCGGAGGAGGTAATGGGTACGCTCGACCGGCTGATCGCCGACGGCAAGGTGCGTTATGCCGGCGTCTCCAACTATCCCGGCTGGCAGATCATGAAGGCGCAAGCGTTGGCCGATCGTCATGGCTGGCCGCGTCTGGTCGCGCATCAGGTCTATTATTCGTTGATCGGCCGCGCCTATGAATGGGATCTGATGCCGCTGGCGGCGGATCAGGGTGTCGGCGCGCTGGTCTGGAGCCCGCTTGGCTGGGGCCGGCTGACCGGAAAGATCGGGCGCGGACGGCCGATCCCGGCGGGAAGCCGCCTTCATGAAACCGCGCAGTTCGCGCCGCCGGTCGAGGATGAGCATCTCTACCGCGTCGTCGATGCGCTGGAGGCGGTGGCGGCCGAGGTGGGCAAGACCGTGCCCCAGGTCGCAATCAACTGGCTGCTGCGGCGACCGACCGTATCGTCGGTCATCGTCGGCGCACGCAACGAGGCGCAGCTGCGCGACAATCTGGGTGCGGTCGGCTGGGCGCTGTCGCCCGAGCAGGTGGCCGCGCTCGACGCGGCGAGCGACGTGCTGCCGCCCTATCCGCACACCCCATACCGGCAGCAGGAGGGTTTCGCCCGCCTCGCGCCGCCGATGGTTTGAGGGAGCCACGATCATGAAATTCAACCTCGGATTGCTCGCGCTGGCGGTCGGCGCCTTCGGCATCGGCGTGACCGAGTTCGCACCGATGGGCATGTTGCCGGTGATCGCGGGCGACCTGCACGTGTCGATCCCCGCCGCCGGGCTGCTGATCAGCGCCTATGCGATGGGCGTGCTGATCGGCGCGCCGCTGCTGACGCTCACCACCGGGCGGATCGACCGGCGTACTCTGCTGATCGCGCTGATGGGCATCTTCACGCTCGGCAACGCGCTGTCTGCCGCAGCGGGCGGCTACTGGATGCTGATGGCGGCGCGGGTCGTCACGTCGTTCAACCATGGCGCCTTCTTCGGCGTCGGATCGGTGGTGGCCGCCGGTCTCGTTCCGCCGGACAAGCGCGCCGGCGCGGTGGCGGCGATGTTCACCGGCCTGACCGTCGCCACGATCGGCGGCGTGCCGGCGGCGACCTGGGTCAGCGAGGCGATCGGCTGGCGCACCGCCTTTGCCGGGATCGCGGGCGTCGGTGCGATCGCGATGCTGTCGCTCCGCCTCGCGCTGCCACCGCTCCCCGCTGAAGAAGGCGGCGACATGCGTGCCGAACTGCGGGTGCTGACGCGCGGGCCGGTGGTGATGGCGCTGGCCCTGACCACGATCGGCTTTGGCGGTGTCTTCACCGTCTTCACCTATATCGTCCCGATCCTGCGCGATGTGACGCACGGCTCGACCGGTTATGTCACCGCGATGCTGATGCTGTTCGGGGTCGGTGCGACGATTGGCAATGGTTTGGGTGGTCGGCTGGCGGACTGGTCGGTCGAGCGGACGCTGATGACCATGCTGACGATCATGGCGCTGACGCTGCTTGCCTTCACGGTTCTCATGCAATGGCCGGTGACCGCCGCGGTCGCGATCGTGGTCTGGGGCATCGCCAGCTTCGCGATCGTGCCGCCGCTACAGATGCGGGTGATGGATGCGGCTTCGGACGCGCCGAACCTCGCTTCCGCGATGAACATCGGTGCGTTCAATCTCGGCAACGCCATCGGCGCCGCGCTGGGCGGGGGCGTGATCGGGGTTGGGTTCGGACTGCCCGCGGTATCGCTCGCGGGCGCGGCGATGGCGGCGGTGGCGCTGGCGATGCTGCTGACGTTCCGGCGTCAGCCGCGCACCGAGGCGTGTCCGGCCTGACGTGCGGCCCCGTTAGCGTCAAGTCACAGCCGCTTGCGCATGCGGGTCAATGGCACGACGACGCCCTCGACATGCGTATCGGCCCGCTCAATCGGCGCATAACCGCTCGCGGCATATAGCGGCACACCACCCGCCGTGCCCATCAGTTCGACCGCCGAAAACCCTGCCGCCCGCGCCGCCTGTTCGCAAGCGGCGAGGATCATTCGGCCGATCCCGCGCCGGACATGATCCGGGTGGGTATACATCGCACGGATTCGGGCGGCGTCCTTCGCCGGATCGAGCAACGCCGGATCGCGCAAGTCGGTGCTATGGTCGCCGCCATAGAGCGTCACGCGCCGGCTCCAACCGCCGCAGCCGACCGGCACGCCGTGATCCTCGACGACGAAATAGGTGCCGTCGCGCACCAATTGCGTGTCGAGCCCCATCACCGCCCGGCTGGCAACGACCTGCGCCGGGGTCAGCACTGCGGCCTGACCCCGATCGATCGACAGCGCCATCAGGTCACGTAGCTCCCCTAAATCGGCTTCGGTGGCGATGCGGATGGTCAGCGCGTCGCTCATGCGGCCAGCTCCAGTCGCCACGTTTCCCCTTGCAGCGGGACGCCGAACGCGTCGTGCATCGCGGTTTCGACACACACGAACCCCTGCGCGGCATAGATACGGCGCGCCGATTCCAACACCGTGTGCGTCCACAACATGAGCGTATGGTAGCCTGTATCCCGCGCGAAGCCGACACAGCGGGCGACCAGCGCATCGCCGATGCCACGGCGCCGGGCAAAGGGCTCGACATGCAACAGGCGCAGCCGGGCAACGCCGTCGCCTTCGTCGGTGACGAACACGGCGCCCGCCATGACGCCGTCGATGTCGGCGACCCAGCACTGCTCGCGCGCCGGATCGAAGTCGCGCAGGAACGCCGCGGTCACCTCGCTCTCGAGCGTTTCGAGTTGGCGACCCCAGCCATGGCTTTCGGCATAGAGACGTGACTGGCGCGCGGCTATCAGCGCGGGCTCGCCGGTGCGGAAAGGCCGGATCATGAACGGTCCACCCGATGCGGGATCGAGCAGCAACCGCGCGCGCGTCAGGGACTCGACCAGATCGCGCCGCGCCAGGCCGTCCATCGCGCCGAGCAGATCGCTGACGGCGTCGCGCTGGCGGTGGTCCACGATCGCGAACGCCTCACGACCCGCCTCGGTTAGCCGCAGATCGCGCGCGCGGGCATCATCACTTCGCCGTACGCGCGCGATCCAGCCGCGCTTTTCGAAGCGCGCGACCAGGCGGCTCAGATACCCCGCGTCCATGTCGAGCGCGTCCTGCAACACGGTTGCGGTGACGGGCTCGCGCGTCGCGATCTCGAACAGCAACCGCGCTTCTGGCAGGGTCGCCTCGGTCCCGAGGAACCGTGCATCAAGTGCGCCGATTGTCTGAGTGTAGAAGCGGTTGAACCGGCGGATCGCGGTGACGTCTGCATGTTCCATGTCCGCCATGCTGGTTCGGAATGGTTGACGGAGTCAAGTATCGCAATGGGGTTTTCGGCGCGGGGTGCTATGACCATAGCTGTGCTGGCGGAAGAAGATACACTGGCGCTGGGACGGGAGGCCCGACGTCGGCGGTCCGGTCGATCTCAATACATGGTCGCAGCGCCCTGCGAACCGTTTAGCCTGAATGCTGGAGCGGCAAAGCGTTTGTCACATGCCGCAGCCTGTGATCGTCCGGTGAGACCGCGAGGAATATGGTCGGGGAGACAGGATTCGAACCTGCGACATCCTGCTCCCAAAGCAGGCGCGCTACCGGACTGCGCCACTCCCCGACGTGGAATGCGCCTAGGCGGTGGAGGCCGTGGACGCAAGCATTTGGTGGGCCCGGCAGGACTCGAACCCGCAACCTAGCCGTTATGAGCGGCCAGCTCTAACCATTGAGCTACAGGCCCCGCCATGATGCTGGCCCGAGCGCTAGCCCAGCTTGGCGGGAAGCGAAAGATGGGAACCGCGTGATCGCAACAGAAACGGCAATAGAAAAGGGGCGCTTCCCGCATGGGAAACGCCCCTTTCGATCGTGCAACAGCAGATCGGCGCGTCGAGCGAATGCCCGACGCAGCGCGATTACATGTTGTCCGCCTTGGCTTCAGCGGCGTCACGGACGTTGTCCGCAGCGGCGTTGATGTTGTCGGCCTTGTTCTCGAGAACCGCTTCGGCAGTCGCGTTCGAGGTGTTGTCGGCCATGGCATCCAGGTTGTCGGCCTGCATCTCCATGTTGTCCGCCAGCATGTCCGCGTTGTTCTCAACGGCGGCGGCTTCAGGCGACTTCGAGCAGGCAGCGACGGACATCAGGCCGGCGGCAGCGAGAACGAAAGCGATCTTCTTCATTCGAATGCTCCCAAGCAAAGCAAAAATCGCGGCCGGCCCGATCGCCGTCGCGAGGCAGCCCAAATACCGCACGACTCCCCGCGGTCAATCATGAAATTCATCGAAATGAAAGCAAATGGGCCTTCTCCGCGGGTTAGGACGGGCCGCAACGGGGGTTCAGCGACGCGGCGTGACGGACCCGATCTCCTCCGGCGCGTTAGCGACGACGCCCAGCATCGTCGTCCAGGCAGCGACGTTCTGGCGCAGTTGCACGGGGTCGATCCGCTCCAGCGTATCGTCGGGCGTGTGGTGCGTATCGAAATAGCGCGTGCCGTCCTGGTTGAGATCGACCGCCGCGACGCCCAGCGCCAGCGTCGGGCCGACATCGGTGCCGTCGCCGCCCACACCGGCGCCACGCGCGATGCCGAGCGGCGCGAGCGCGCTTTGCAGGCGATCGGCCACCGGCTTCGCAGTGTCGGGCAGGTTGACCTCGAATCGCCAGACGCGGTCGGCGCCAAAATCGCTCTCGCTGGCGATGGCGTGGCGTTCCTGGCCGTGGACGCGGGCATAGTCCTTGCCGCCATAGCCGCCCGGCTCTTCGGCACCGAACCAGACGACGCGGATCGTGCGGCGCGGCCGCGGACCGTCGAGCAGGCGCTTGGCTGCCGCGGTGGTGATCGCGACGCCGCTGGCATCGTCGATGGCGCCGGTGCCGAGGTCCCAGCTGTCGAGGTGCCCGCCGACCAGCACGACGCCGGCCTTCGGATCGCTGCCCGGCACTTCGGCGATGACGTTGCCCGAGGTGCCGGTGCCCGCGAAGCGCGGCGTCAGCGTCAGCTTCAGCGTGATCGGCTTGCCGCGAGCGGCGATCCGCTCGATCTGGTCGCCATCGGAGACGGAGAGCGCCGCAGCGGGGATGGGGGCGGTGCCGGTCGGGAAGTTGGTGCCGCCGGTGTGCGGGTTGCGATGGGGATCGGTGCCGATCGATTTGATCACGATCGCCGCGGCGCCCATTTTCGCCGCCAGCGCCGGCCCGACGAAGCGCGCCGGGCCATAGGCGCCATAGCTCGACCCGTCCTGCGTCGGGTCCATCGCATTGCCGACATAGACGATCTTGCCGCGGACGCTGTCGGGCGCGGCATTGGCGAGGTCGCCATAGCTCTTGAACACGACGAGCGGCGCGGTGAGGCCGCTCGCCGGCGTCGCACCCGAATTGCCGAGCGCCACCAGCTTCAGCTGCTGCGGGAAGGGGGCGAGGACCTCCGCCGTTTCGACTCCGCGCAGCCAAACGGGCATCTGATATTCTTCGATATGCACGTTCTTGAAGCCGAGCGACTTGAGCTTCGCGACCGCCCAGGTGCGCGCGCGCGCTTCGGCATCGGTCGCCGCCAGCCGCTGGCCGACCTCGGTCGTCAGCCCCTCGACGATGTCATACGCCAGCGTGTCGGTCAGCGCCGCATCGCGCAGCGCGGCGACCTTTGGATCGACGGGGGCGGGGACGGGCGGGGCGGTCCGCTGCGCGAACGCGAAGCCGGGCAAGGCCGTGGTCGCGGCGAGGGAGAGCAGGGCGAGGGCGACGCGCGTCATATTCGGTAAATCCCCTTGTCGTTTTTATCGTCTGCCCACGCGTGCCCGAAGCGGCGCCGGCACACAAGCGGGTCAGCATAGACCCAGCGCGACACGGCCGTGGCGGCTGGCATTTGCACGCGCGCCGGCCAATCGCTACATGGCGGAGCAAATCTCCCAACCCTTTCCAGCCTTCAGGAGCCGTCGGCACATGGCCGTCCAGTATACCTACGTCATGAAGGGTCTGACCAAGACCTTCCCGGGCGCCAACAAGCCCGTGCTCAACAACATCCACCTGCAGTTCATTCCGGGCGCGAAGATCGCGATCATCGGCCCGAACGGCGCCGGCAAATCGACCCTGATGAAGGTCATGGCCGGCATGGACACCGACTTCACGGGTGAGGCCTGGGCGGCCGAGGGCGTGCGCGTCGGCTATCTGGCGCAGGAGCCGCAGCTCGATCCGACCAAGGACGTCATGGGCAACGTCAAGGATGGCGTGCGTCCGGTCGCGGATTTGGTCGATCGCTTCAACGCCATCTCGGCCGAAATGGGCGATCCGAAGGACGACACCGACTTCGACGCGCTGATGGAAGAGATGGGCGAGCTGCAGGGCAAGATCGACGCGGTCGACGGCTGGACGCTCGACAACCAGCTCGAAGTTGCCATGGAAGCGCTGCGCTGCCCGCCGGGCGACGCCGACGTCACCAAGCTGTCCGGCGGTGAAAAGCGGCGCGTCGCGCTGTGCAAGCTGCTGCTCGAAAAGCCCGACATCCTGCTGCTCGACGAACCGACCAACCACCTCGACGCCGAAAGCGTGTCGTGGCTGGAAAACTACCTCAAGGAATATACTGGCAACGTCATTCTCGTCACCCACGACCGTTACTTCTTGGATAACGTTGTCAACTGGGTGCTCGAGCTCGATCGCGGCCGCTATTACACCTACGAATCGAACTATTCGGGCTATCTGGAAAAGAAGGCCAAGCGCCTCGAGCAGGAAGAGCGCGAGGAGGCCGGCAAGCAGAAGGCGATCGCCGACGAGCTCGCCTGGATGCGCCAGACGCCCAAGGCCCGCCAGACCAAGTCGAAGGCGCGTATCCGCGCGTTCGAGGAACTGATGGAGAAGCAGGAGAATCGCGTCGCCGGCAAGGCGCAGATCCTGATCCAGCTGCCGGAGCGTCTCGGCGGCAAGGTGATCGAGGCCAAGGGCCTGACCAAGTCGTATGGCGACAAGTTGCTGTTCGAAAACCTCGACTTCACGCTGCCGCCGGGCGGCATCGTCGGCGTGATCGGGCCGAACGGCGCGGGCAAGTCGACGCTGTTCAAGCTGATCACCGGCCAGGAACAGCCGGATGCGGGCGAGATCAGCGTCGGGTCGACGGTGAAGCTCGGCTATGTCGACCAGAGCCGCGACGACCTCGATCCGAACAAGAACGTCTGGCAGGAAATCTCCGATGAGCTGGAGGTCTTCCGCTTCGGCAAGCAGGAGCTGGGCACGCGCGCCTATGTCGGCGCGTTCAACTTCCGCGGGCCGGACCAGCAGAAGAAGGTCGGCCAGCTGTCGGGTGGTGAGCGCAACCGCGTCCACATGGCCAAGATGCTGAAGGAGGGCGGCAACGTCCTGCTGCTCGACGAACCGACCAACGACCTCGACGTGGAAACGCTGCGCGCGCTCGAAGAGGCGCTGGAGACGTTCGCGGGCTGCGCGGTGGTCATCAGCCACGATCGCTTCTTCCTCGATCGCCTCTGCACGCACATCCTGGCGTTCGAGGGCGACAGCCATGTCGAATGGTTCGAGGGCAATTACGAATCGTACGAGGAAGACAAGCGTCGCCGCATGGGCGACGCCGCCGACCGTCCGACGCGTCTGGCCTACAAGAAGCTGACGCGCTGATGCCGGGCCGCCAGTCGCCGGGGGATACCCTTGGCGGCTGGCTGTTGGCGAATGGCCTCGATGCATCGGACGGGCCGGGCGGCATCGCCGACGTGGCGCGGGTTCGCGCGCTGCTCGTGGCGGCGGCGCGTGAGGGCCGGGCGATGACCTACAGCGAAATCCTGGGCGCGCTGGGCCACCGCTTCACCCGGCCGAAGATGCGTGCGCTATGCGCCACGCTCGACCGGATCGATACGGATGGCGCGTTGGTCGGTGAACCGGGATTGGCGGTGCTGGTCGTCCGCCAGTCGGATGGCTTGCCGGGGCAGGGCTGGTGGATCGGCACAGCGGCGGACGCCGGCTACACGGGGCAGTGGACGGGACCGGATGCCGAGACGTTCGTCCGCGGGCGGCAGGGGGAGGCGTTCCGCTATTGGGGGCGAGGCTAGAGAGACGTCGTATCGATGGCGAGGCCCTCGATTGTCTCCGCGGTCACGCGCGCGCCGAACGGCGTCGTGCGGTGGTGATCGTACCTATCGCTCTGCGCCGACCACAGTTGGTGGACGACGCGGTCATTGACGTTAACGATCCAATATTCCGGTATGCCAGCCCGCGCATAGATCAGCACCTTTTGGCCCATATCGCGGTCCAGCGTCGATGATGCGACCTCCACGATCAGGCCCACGGATTCGACGGGGATCGGGCCGGCCCCATTCGGTTCTCGGGTCAGAACGATGTCGGGCAGCGGCATGTCGTGAGCCGAGAGCCGGATGCTAGCAGACATGGCGTGGAGATCGCTGCCGATCGTTTCCAGAACGCGTCGGAAGGCGTAATGCAGCTCGCCCGCGATCCGACCGTGCGGCCGATATTCCGCGTTCATGATGATGACGTCCCCATCGAGCAATTCGGTACGGTCGGTGCCAAATACGCCAGTCTCGTCGAGGCGCAGGAAGTCCTCGACGGTCAGTCGGTATTTGCCCGGCGGGGGACGGTGCTGCACGGTCATGTGATGATCCATCGCGTTGCCGCTGGCAGCAATATCACCGCACCCGCTTGACGAACACCCCGTCGGGGCGGCGTTCCGACTGGAAGTTCGGCACCGCCTGGATCAGGTCGGACAGGCGCTGATAGCCGTAATTGCGGGTGTCGAAGCTGGACCGGTTGCCGGCGAGCTGCCCCATGGCGGACAGGCTGACATAGCCCTTTTCGTCCCGCTTTACCGATTGATAGGCGTCGATCAGCAGCGCGATCAGTTCGGGATCGATCGGCTTCTTCACCCGCGGCGTACCGGCGATCGATGGGGGCAGCGAATCGCCGATCGGGACGTCGACGTTCGTCGGCTTGGGCGTCGTTGCGGTGGTGCCAGCGGTGGCTTCCGCCTTGGCATCGCTTACCAGCGCGCCGACGTCGATGAAGCGGGTACAGGCCTGTTTGAACGCCTCTGGCGTCTTGGCATTGCCGAAGCCGTAGACGGGAATGCCGTCCTGCCGGATGCGCATGGCGAGCGGCATGAAGTCGCTGTCCGACGACATGATGCCGAACCCGCCGATCCGGCCGCGGAACAGCAGGTCCATGGCGTCGATCGTCATTTTCATGTCGGTGGCATTCTTGCCCTTGGTCAGGTCGAACTGCTGCTGCGGCTCGATGCCGTGCTTTACCGTCATGTCGCGCCAGCCCTTCAGTGCGGGCTTCGACCAATTGCCATAGACGCGGCGGATGTTCACCGTGCCGAGCTCGGCGAGCACGGTCAGCACGGGATCGATCGCGTGCCACGAGGCATTGTCGGCGTCGATCAGCAGGGCGATGTTACGGGTCGGCTCTTCCATGCGCGCGAGCCTTGCGGGGCGGGGCGGCGGGGTCAACCGCTATTGCGGGTAGCCTGCGGGAAACGACCTTCGCCCGATGGCGCGCAGCCTGTCGAAGAGTACGCGCCATCGGGCTGGGCCCAACCGTCGCCGGGGTGCGGGATGTTCGAGGCGTGTCGATCGCCGCCTAGCGGTTCGGCCCGCGATCGGCGGGCCGCGCCTGACGGTGGTCGATGTCGTCCTGCTTGGTCACGCGGTCATGGCCTTCGGGATCGTCGATCGCGCGCGTCAGGTCGTCCTGGCTGCCGACGTCCTGCGCCAGTGCGCCGCCCGCCGATCCGGCGTCGGCCTCGCCCGCCGGGATCATGCCCTCGATCAGGTCGCGATCGTCGGTGTCGCGTGCGGTGTCGGTCCGGGGATTGTCTGCCATGTCTGCTCTCCTGTGATGACTTCAACGGGGGAGCAGCGGCCAACGTTCCTCACTCTGCCGGGTACGTAACGGCAATCACCTCATATTCCTTTTCGCCCGCGGGCAGTAGCACGCGGCGCAGGTCGCCCACCGTCGCCCCGCGCAGCGCCCGTGCGATGGGCGCGTTCCAGCCGACGCGACCGGCACCTGCTTCCGCCTCGTCGTCGCCCACCAGGGTCAGCACGCGTTTATTGTCGTCCTCGTCGGCGATCGTCACGGTCGCGCCGAACCACACACGGCTGCGGTCTTCGGCGCGGGCCGGGTCGATCACCTTTGCCGCCTTCATCCGCTTTGCCAGCCAGCCCAGCCGCCGGTCGATCTCGCGCAGCCGCTTGCGGCCGTAGATATAGTCGCCGTTCTCCGAGCGATCGCCGTTGCCCGCCGCCCAGGCGATCGTCTCGACCAGCGCCGGGCGTTCGGTCGCGAACAGTCGGTCATACTCGCCGCGCAGGGCCGCATAGCCGGCGGGCGTGATGTAATTGGGGCGCTGTTCCATGCCGCTCAGCCCGGCCGTCCCTTGCCCAGATACCAACTGAGGTTGGCAGGCCCCCTGGACTTGGCATGCGCCGGGCTCATCAGGTCGTAGACGACGGCATTTTCCAGCACGCGCTGCACATAATTGCGGGTTTCCTGATACGGGATCGCCTCGATCCAGTCGACCATGTCGACCGCGCCCGAGCGGGGGTCGCCATTGGCGCGCAGCCATTTGTTCACGTTGCCGCCGCCCGCGTTATAGGCGGCGATGGCGAGCGGATAGCTGCCGTAATTGGCGAAGACGCGCTGGAAATAGCTCGATCCCAGCATGATCGACATATTGGGGTCGGTGGTCAGCGATGCCTGATTGTAGGCGAGGCCGATCTTCCCGGATTGCTCGCGTGCGGTCGCCGGCATCAGCTGCATCAGGCCGCGCGCGCCGGCGTGGCTCACCGCGGCGCGATCGAACTGGCTTTCCTGGCGGGAGATGGCGTGGATCAGCGTCCAATTGTCCTCATAGCCCGCAGGCACGCTCACCGTCGGGAAACCGGTCGCGGAATAATCGCTCAAGCCGTTCTGCATCGCGCTCCGCCCGACCATCACGCCGAGATCCGGCCGCCCGATCTGGCGAGACAGGTCGGCGGCGAGCACGTGGTCGGTATCGGTCGTCGCATCCGCAGCGATCTGACGGACGAAGGCAGTCTGATCCTGATACTGGCCGATCATGCCCAGGAAACGCGCGGCGCGCACCGTCTCGCGGTCCGCGAACGCCTGTCGCACCGCAGGCGCCACGGCGAGTGCGGGGACGGCGGGCGGCGCCGTCAGCGGCCGACCCGTCCGCTCCAGCGCCAATTGCCCGTAGAATTGGTCGCGATAGCCTGCAGCCCGGGCGTAATAGCCTGCTGCCTCCGCCGACTTGCCCGCCGCCTCCGCGGCACGGCCTGCCCAATAGAAGCCCTTGGCCCGCGTCTGCGGCGACTGGCTGCCACGGCCGTAGCGTTCGAACATCACCATCGCATCCGCCGGCCGCGACAGCTGCTTCAGCGCGACCTGCCCGGCGAGCCAAGCGAGGCTCGTGTAATCGTCGCGTTCGCCATAGGGCTTGGTCGATACGTCGGTGCCCGCCGGATAGGCATCGTCGATCTGCCGCGCGATGTCATAGGCGAGCTGATATTGATTGTCGGCGTTGGCGGCACGGGCGTTGGTCAGCAGCACCTCATACCATTTTTCGACATTGCCCGGCCGGCTGGCGAGGCTGCGCGGCCGCGCGAGCCAGGAGCGCGCCGTGGGAGAAGCGCCAGCACCCCGCAGATAACTGGCCCGGTCGGCGATATAGCCCGGATCGCTCGCAAACTGGTCCTGCGTCGTCATCGCCAGAGTCGCGGCATTGGCCGCATTGCTGCGGAAGGCGAGCCGCGCCTCGAACGCCGGACGCTCCGCGGGGCTGGTGAAGCCGATCTGCCGCGCGGCGACGCCGGTTGCATTCTGCCACAATAACGCGTCCATCCGCGCGTCCTGATCGTCGGGCGTCAACGCGCTGCCGAAGCCCGACAGCACCGCCGCTTCATCGTCCGCGGACAGCGCGCCCTTGCGCCACGCGGCGCGGGCGGCGGCCTGCGCTTCTGCCGTTCGGCCGAGCGACTGCAGGGCGCGCGCTTGGGCGACGAGGCCGGTGGCGGTCAGCGGCGGGAAGCGGGTGAAGAAGGCCACGACGCCGGTCGGGCTGGCGGTCGCCGCCTTACGCTCGGCGGCGCGGCGGTTCGCCGCTTCGTTCGGCCAGCCGGGATGCGCCATCAGGAAGCCGGCATAGCTGTCGAACGGAAAGGCGTCGGTCTGGCCGATCGACTTCCACTGCGCCAGAGCGGCGGCGATCGCCCCGTCTGCCGGGGTCTGCGGCGCCTGCGGCGACATGTTCGCCATCTGGGTGCGATAGCGGTCGAGCGCGTCGGGCACCGACGCGGACGGGGTCGTCTGCCCGTCTTGTTGCGGCGCGGCGGAAACACCGGCGAGAGTGGCGAGGAGCAAGCTGACGGGCAGGGTGGCGGAGTGCATGTGGACATCATAGGGCCTGCGCCCGTATCTGTCCTGAACGAAACGCTGCATCGGACGCAGCAGGAGCGCGCATTACCTCATGTTTTCAGGTTCGATTCCCGCCCTCGTCACGCCCTTCACCGATGGCGGCCAGTTCGACGAGGCCGCCTATCGCGCGCTGGTCGACTGGCAGATCGCCGAGGGCTCATCGGCGCTCGTGCCCTGCGGCACCACGGGCGAGGCGGCAACGCTGACCGCCGAGGAGCATTTTCACATCGTCGGCGTCTGCGTCGACCAGACCGCGGGCCGGGTGCCGGTGATCGCGGGCGCCGGATCGAACGACACGGTGGTCGCTGCCGCCAATATCGCGCGCGCGAAACAGGCGGGCGCCGATGCCGCATTGATGGTCCCGCCCTATTACAACCGCCCGAGCCAGGAGGGCATCTACCAGCATTTTGCGAAGCTGGCGGAGACGGCCGAGCTGCCGATCGTCCTCTACAACGTCCCCGGCCGTACCGTCACCGACATTCAGCCGGCCACGATGGCGCGGATCGTCAAAGCTTTCCCGCAGGTGTTCGTCGCGGTGAAGGACGCCAGCGGCGCCATCGCCCGTGTGTCGGCCCATCGCGAAGGTTGCGGCCCGGACTTCGTCCAGCTGTCCGGCAACGACGATATGGCGCTCGCCTTCAACGCGATGGGGGGCAGGGGCTGCATCAGCGTGTCCGCCAATGTCGCCCCGCGTTTGTGCGCCGCGTTTCAGGCGGCGTGCCAGTCGGGCGATTATGCCAACGCGCTGGCGTTGCAGGACCGCCTGTGGCCGCTTCACGATGCACTGTTCACCGATGCCTCACCCGGGCCGGTGAAATACGCGATGACCCGCGTCCGTCCCGACTTCCCCACGGGGTTGCGCCTGCCGATGACCTGGCCGTCCGAGGCTTCGCGGTCTGCGGTGGACGCGGCGCTGGCGCATGCGGGGCTGATTTAAACGCCAGAGGTTTGTAGAGGAGGTTCTTGCGATCACCCGTGCAATAGACGATCATCTCAGCAGTGGGAGGACCGGCTGTTATGCGAGGTTTTGCGAACCTTTTTAATTTTCGTGGTCGTGACACCAGGGCGCAATTCTGGCCTTATGCCGGCATTGTCGTCTGTTTGATGATGGCGGCTATGATGGTCGTCATGATGCCGCCGATACTGTCCAGCATGGAACGGATGCAGCGATTTGCAAACGAGCATCCCGACCTTGCCCAGGTCACTCAGGCTGGAGCTGGCTACGCTATTCGCGTCGAGGGTTATCATCCGGAGCTAATGCCAGATTTCGGTAACCTATTGTGGGGCATAGCACTGGTAACGGCGATGGGCGTTGCGCTGCTGGCCGCCGCAGTGGCGCGGAGGCTGCGTGACGCCGGTGTCGCTCCCATGTTGGGTGTACTACCTGTGCCGTTCCTGTTCCTCGGAATTGGAGCGATGTCGCGGGTTTTTGCGGCGACCGATTCCGCCATGGGGTGGTTCATGCTGCTGTTCGTCAATAACCTGCTATATCTCGGCTCACTGGTGGTATTGATCGTGCTGCTATGCCGCCCCAGCCGAACATCCGCGTCGATGGAACGGTAAGGCGCTTCCCTCCGACCCCGCCACTCCCTACATCGCCCCCAATGTCGCGTCCCAAGCCCGCCACCTTCGACAAGAAGAAGATCGTCGCCGAGAACCGCAAGGCGCGGTTCGAATACAGTATCGATACCGTCTATGAGGCGGGGATCGCGCTCACCGGCACCGAGGTGAAATCCCTGCGCTTCGGCGAGGGCAGCATTGGCGAAAGCTATGCCGAGGTGCGTGACGGGCAGGTGTGGCTGGTCAACGCCAACGTCCCCGAATTCAGCCACGGCAACCGCTTCAATCATGAGGCCAAGCGACCGCGTAAATTGCTGCTTCACGAACGCGAGATAAACAAGCTCCACGGCGCCGTCGCGCGTGAGGGCATGACCCTCGTGCCGCTCAGCGTGTATTTCAACGGGCGCGGCCGCGCCAAGGTGGAACTGGCGCTCGCCAAGGGGCGCAAGGATCACGACAAGCGCGCCGCGATCAAGGAGCGGGAATGGAAGCGGGAAGCCGGACGTATCATGCGCGATCGCGGCTGAGCCCGGCGGGGCGCCCCGGCATGATGCACAAGACGTTCGGCTGGTTGCGCGCCAATATGCCGACGCGCGAATCGATGGAATCGAACCGGCTGCTGCGCCCGGTCGCGCATCGCGTGATGGAGCCGGGCCTGTGGCGATTCAACCGCCGCTCCGTGCCGCGCGGCGTCGCGCTGGGCATGGTGGCAGGATTCCTGTTCCCGGTCGCGCAGATCGCCATTGCCGCGCTGTTCGCGCTGCCGTTCCGCGCCAACGTGCCGGTCGCCGCGCTGACGACCTTCATCACCAACCCCTTCACCACGCCGTTTTTGTGGTTCCTCGCCTATAAGATCGGCAGCTGGATCCTGCACAGCGACGCACCCGCCATCGCCCAGCCCGCGGCGGAGGCGACCGGATGGCTTCAGACGATCACCGGCGCCTTCCACTGGCTATGGGCGCAGGGCCCGGCGTTCGGCCTAGGCCTCATCGTTCTGACCAGCCTGTGCGCGGTCGTCGGCTATGCTGCGACGGCGCTCGGCTGGCGTCTGTGGATCGCACGCAAGTGGCGGCATCGCCATGCGCATAGTCACAGCGGAAACCATATTTGACGAGGCGTTTTAACTGGTTACAACACTGCCCATCGTGAGTCTGCCAATCCCGGCTTCGCTCACCAGGGACCTTCGATGCGCAAACCGGTTATCGCCGCTCTCCTGCTCGCCTCCGCTGCATCCGGCGTAGTCTACGCCCAAAGCACTCGCCCGACCGCAACCACCACGCCCGCCGCCGCCGGCAAGCCGCAGCTCGGCAGCTTCGGCGTCGACCTGACCGCGATGGACAAGAGCGTCGCGCCGGGCGACGACTTCTACAATTACGTCAACGGCGCCTGGATGGCCCGCACCGAGATCCCGGCTGACCGGTCGAGCTGGGGCGGCTTCGCGATCCTGCGCAACCTGTCCGACGAACGCACCCGCAAGGTGATCGAAGACGCCGCCGCCAATCCCGGCAGCGACCCCGTCACCGCCAAGATCGGCGATACCTATGCGAGCTTCATGGACGCGGCCGCGATCGAAAAGGCCGGTGCCACGCCGCTGAAGCCCTATCTCGCGAAGATCGCCGCAATCAATTCGCAGACCGATCTCGCCCGCGCCTTCGGCGACGCGACGCGCCACGGCATCGATGTGCCGATCGGCGCCGGTGTGCAGCAGGACCTGAAGGATAACACCGTCTATGCCGTCTACGTCGGCCAGGGCGGTCTGGGCCTGCCGGACAAGGACTATTACCTCAAGGATGATCCCAAGTTCGCCGAGGCGCGGACCAAGTACGTCACCTATATCGCCGACATGATGCGCATGGCGGGCCAGCCCGACCCGCAGGGTGCGGCGCAGCGCATCTACGACCTGGAAAAGCAGATCGCGCAGGTCCATTGGGATCGCGCCGAGCTGCGCCAGGTGGAAAAGGGTTACAACCCGATGCCGGTCGCGCAGCTCGCCACCGCCATGCCCGGCTTCGATTGGAAGGCGATGCTCGATGCGCAGGGCCTGGCCAATCAGAGCCGTGTGATCGTTGGCCAGCCGTCGGCGCAGGCGGGCACCGCCAAGATCGTCGCCGCCACGCCGCTGCCGGTGTGGAAGGAATATCTGGCGTTCCACACGATCTCGAACGCCGCGCCTTTGCTGTCGTCGAACTTCGTCAATACGCAGTTCGCCTTCTACGGCACGACGCTGAACGGCACGCCGCAGCTGAAGGACCGCTGGAAGCGCGGTGTCGACCTCGTCAACGGCAGCCTGGGTGAAGCGGTCGGCCAGGTCTACGTCCAGAAGTATTTCCCGCCCGAATCGAAGGCCAAGGCCGACGAACTGGTCCGCAATCTGATTTCGGCAATGGACAAGCGCCTCAACAATCTCACCTGGATGGCGCCCGAGACGAAGCTGAAGGCGCGTGCCAAGCTCGCCGCCTTCACGCCCAAGATCGGCTATCCCGACAAGTTCCGCGATTACACGTCGCTGAAGGTCGTGAAGGGTGACGTGCTCGGCAACGCCGATCGCGTGGCGGAGTTCGAATACAATCGCCAGCTCAACAAGATCGGCAAGCCGGTCGACCGCAGCGAATGGTTCATGACGCCGCAGACGGTGAACGCTTATGCCAACCCGCTGATGAACGAGGTCGTCTTCCCGGCCGCGATCCTGCAGCCGCCGTTCTTCGATCCCAACGCCGATCCGGCGGTGAACTATGGCGCGATCGGCGCGGTGATCGGCCACGAGCTGAGCCACCACTTCGACGACCAGGGCCGCAAATTCGATCCCAAGGGCAATTTCTCCGACTGGTGGACGCCGCAGGACGTCGCGCGCTTCAACGCGCTGACCGACAAGGTCGTCGCGCAGTACGGCGCCTATGAGCCGATCCCGGGCACGCACGTGAACGGCAAGCTGACGCTGGGCGAGAATATGGCCGACCTTGCCGGCATCAACGTCGCCTATGACGCGTACAAGCTGTCGCTGAAGGGCAAGCAGGCGCCCGTCATCGACGGTTATACCGGCGACCAGCGCTTCTTCATGGGCTTCGGCCAGGTCTGGCAAACCAAGGCGCGCGAGGCCTCGATCAAGAACCAGCTGACCACCGACCCGCATACGCCGGGCCAGTGGCGCGCCTATGTCGTTCGCAACCTCGACGCCTGGTATCCGGCGTTCAACGTAAAGCCGGGCCAGAAATTCTATCTGGCCCCCGCCGATCGCATCAAGATCTGGTGATCCTGCCGCCGCCGCCCGCGACCACCCGCGGGCGACGGTTTTGTTTTGGCACGAACCTGCGTTAGCTCTATCACCCTCCTAACCACCCGTTCGCCCTGAGCCTGTCGAAGGGCGGGGTGCCCCACTCGGGCGCTTTGCCCGCGGAGAGCCGCCCTTCGACAGGCTCAGGGCGAACGGAATGAGACGTACTCGGTCGTGATCTGTACAGCAGACCGACCCATCGGGGAGAGACCATGAAGACCTATCTCATCGCCGGCCTGCTCGGCGCCTCGGCGCTTGCCGGCGCCGTCTATGCACAGCAGGCGCCCACCGCCGCCGCAGCGGGTAAGCCGCAGATCGGCGCCTTCGGCTTCGACGAAGCGGGCATGGACCGCAGCATCGCGCCGGGCGACGATTTCTACAATTACGCCAACGGCACCTGGGCGAAGACGACCGCGATCCCTGCCGACAAGTCGAGCTTTGGCGCGTTCGACACGCTCGCCGATCTGTCGCGCGATCGCACCAGGGGCATTCTGGAGGCCGCGGCCAAGCAGCCGGGCTCCAAGATCGGCACGGCCTACGCGACCTATCTCGACACCGGCGGGATCGAGGCGAAGGGCCTGGCACCGATCAAGCCGTGGCTCGATACGATCAAGCGCTCGACCAAGGCGAATTACGCCTCGCTGCTCGCGCAGGCGGACCGCAACGGCGTCTCCATTCCGTTCGGCAGCGGTGTCGGCCAGGACGACAAGGCGCCCGAAACCTATGTCGTTGAGATGCGCCAGTCGGGCCTCGGCCTGCCCGATCGCGACTATTACCTGCAGGAGAAGAACGCCAAGGAAAAGGCCGCCTATGAGGCGCACCTGACCAAAGTGCTGACGCTGGCGGGCGAGCCCAATGCTGCCGCGCGCGCCAAGGCGATCGTCAATTTCGAAACGCAGATCGCTGAGGTCAGCTGGAGCCGCGTCGACAGCCGCGACGCCAACAAGACCTACAACAAGATGACGGTTGCGCAGCTGGTGCAGAGCGCGCCGGGCTTCGACTTCGTCACCTATCTGAAGGGCGTCGGCACGCCCGTCGATTCGCTGATCGTGTCGCAGCCGAGCGCCGTCACCGGCATCGCCAAGCTGATCGGTGCCGCGCCCATCGGCGTGTTGCAGGACCAATTGCTCGTCCGCAGCCTCGACGGATTCGCGGGCGTGCTGCCGAAGGCGTTCGACGACGAACAATTCGCCTTCTACGGCACCACTTTGTCGGGGACGCCGCAGCAGGAAGATCGCTGGAAGCGCGCGGTGGGCTTCACCAGCGGCGCGCTGTCGGACGAGGTCAGCAAGCTCTACGTCGCGCAATATTTCCCGCCCGAAACTAAGGCGTCGGCGGACCAGCTGGTCAAGAACGTGATCGCGGCGATGGGCAAGCGTATCGACAAGCTCGAATGGATGGCGCCCGAGACGAAGGTGAAGGCGCACGCCAAGCTCGCCGCCTTCACGCCGAAGATCGGCTATCCCAGCCAGTGGCGCGATTATAGCAACCTGAAGATCGTCAAGGGCGACGCCTTCGGCAACGCCCTGCGCGCGCGCCAGTGGGGCCACGAATATAACATCAGCCACCTCGGCAAGCCGTTGCAGCGCTGGGAATGGGGCATGACCCCGATGACGGTGAACGCCTATGCCAATTTCGGCATGGTCGAGATCGTCTTCCCCGCCGCGATCCTGCAACCGCCGTTCTTCGACCCGAAGGCGGACCCGGCGGTGAACTACGGCGGTATCGGCGCGGTGATCGGCCATGAGCTGAGCCACCATTTCGACGACCAGGGATCGAAGTATGACGCGCACGGCCAGCTGACCGACTGGTGGATGCCGGAGGACGTCACGCGCTTCAAGACGCTGACCCAGCGGCTCGTCGACCAGTATAATGCCTACGAACCGCTGCCCGGCATGCACGTCAACGGCGCGCTGACGTTGGGCGAGAACACCGCCGACCTCGCCGGCCTTTCGGTCGCCTATGACGCGTACAAGGCGTCGCTGGGCGGGCGCGAGGCGCCGGTGATCGACGGCCTGACCGGCGACCAGCGCTTCTACCTCGGCTGGGCGCAGGTGTGGCGTCGCAACTATCGCGAGGCGAACCTGAAGCAGCGGCTGATGACCGATCCGCACAGCCCGTCGCAGCAGCGCGCCTGGGTCGTGCGCAACCTCGATCCCTGGTACGGCGCCTACAAGCCCGCGCCGGGCGGCAAGCTGGTGCTGACGCCGGACCAGCGCGTCCGCATCTGGTGATACGATCCCGCTTCCCCCGTCGCGCCGGGGGAAGCGGGGCCACTAACACCGCCGTTCGCCCTGAGCCTGTCGAAGGGCAGGTCGCCACACGCGTCGTCCCGCAGGTCCAAACCCGTGCTTCGACAGGCTCAGCACGAACGGCCATGGGGCCCGGAAGCAACCCCACTACACCAATCGCTTGACGCGCCCCGCCTGATCCCGCGATGACGGGCGGGCATGGCCTCGCTCCCCCTTTCGACACATCTGAACCCCGCCCGCGCCGCTGCGCTCGTCGCCGGCGCTGCGACGGTGGTGGCTGCGGCGCTCGTGCTGTGGCTGGTCGGCAGCATCGTCGCCGCGGCGGGATTCGTCGCCACGGGGATCGTGGCCGCAGGCGCGGTGATCGCGTGGCGGATGCTGGCGCCGGCCAGGGTCGCGGCGACGCCGACGATCGATTGGGCTTTCACCCGCGCGGTCGCGCAGGCGAGCACCGACGCCGTGGCGATCACCGATCGCGCCGGCCGCCTCGTCTGCGCCAACGACGCCTATGAGGCGCTGTTCGAAGGCTTTCCGACCCCGCCCGGCCTGCCGCTGGCGGGGGAGGGCGTCGCCGAACTCGGCAACGCCGGCCGGATCGCCTGGCGGGACGGGCACGGCGAGGTGCGGGGCCTACGCGCCGGGCCACACCGGCTGACGGCAGAGATCGCACGGGCGGGCGATGAGGGAGACATGCTCGTCTGGCGCTTCGCCATCGTCCGGCAGCACGATGCCGCCGCCTCCACCGAAGCGCTGGTCTCCGGGGCGATGGGCGAACGGCTCGGCACGTCCGGCGTCATGGCGGCGCTGCTGGGGAGCGACGGCCGCGTCCGTGCTGCCAACCGCCTGCTCGCACGACGCGCGATCGCTGCCGACACGGGACTGGAGGGGCGCGACTTCGCCCGACTGCTCATCACCGACAGCCGCGGCCTCGTCCGTTTCGAGCGCGAGGGGCTGGACGGCGCGCCGTTGCGCGTGGTGGAGATCCCCTTTACCGATATTCCCGAAGCGCCCACGCTGATTGCGTTGCTCGATGACGTGGACACCGCCCCGGCGATCGGTGCCAGCGCCTCCGAACATGTGCGCAGCCTCGTCAGCCTGATGCCGTTCGGCATGGCGCTGGTCGATCGCGAGGGCCGCTTCCTCCAGATGAACGACGCCTTCGTTCGCGCGGCCGGCGTCGATCCTGCCGCGGCGCCGCTCTATCCGGGCGATCTGGTGGTGCGCGAGGACAAGGCGGCGGTCGCCGACGCGATCCGGCGCTTCGCCAGCGGCGCGACGCATTCGTCGGACATGGCGGTGCGGCTGAAGGATCATCCCGACGAACCCGTCGCGCTCACCATCGCCGGTGCCCGCGGCCTGGGCGATGCGGCGGTGCTGCTCAGCCTCAAGGACAATAGCGAGGAAAGCCGCCTGAAGCGCGAGGTGGCACAGGCGACCAAGATGCAGGCGGTCGGTCAGCTCGCCGGCGGCGTCGCGCACGATTTCAACAACATCCTTACTGCGATCATCGGCCATTGCGACCTGATGATGATGCGCCATTCGCCGGGCGACAGCGATTACGACGACATCCAGCAGATCCGCACCAATTCGAACCGCGCCGCCAGCCTGACGCGCCAGCTGCTCGCGTTCAGCCGTCAGCAGACGCTCCGCCCGCAGACCCTGCAACTGCCCGACGTGGTGGCGGAGGTGTCCAACCTTCTGAAGCGGCTGATGGGCGAACAGATCCGCCTCGACGTCAGCCATGGGCGCAACCTCGGCGCCGTGCGTGCCGATCCGGGTCAGCTCGAACAGGTCGTCGTCAATCTCGCGGTCAATGCGCGCGACGCGATGCTGGCGCACAATCCGCGCGGGGGCGGCACGCTGACCATCCAGACACGCAGCGTCACCGCGGCCGACGTGCGGGCGATGGGCACCGACATCCTGCCGGTCGCCGATTACACCGCGCTGATCGTCAGCGACACCGGCGGCGGTATCCCGCCCGACGTGCTGCCGAAGATCTTCGAACCCTTCTTCACCACCAAGGAAGTGGGAAAGGGCACTGGGCTTGGCCTGTCGACCGTCTACGGCATCGTCAAACAGTCGGGCGGCTGGATTTTCGCCGATACGAAGCCGGGGCAGGGGGCGACCTTCAGCATCTACCTGCCTGTCCACGCGGCGGGCACCGCGACCCGTGCGCCTGCGCCGCGGGCGCCCGCCAAGCCGGTCGAGGTCTGGGGCACCGGCACCATCCTGCTCGTCGAGGACGAGGATATGGTCCGCGCCGTCGCCGAACGTGCGCTGACGCGGCAGGGCTATACGGTGATGACCGCGGAGAATGGCGAGGCGGCACTGGAACTGCTCGATCGAAACGGCCGGCCAGACCTGCTCATCAGCGACGTGGTGATGCCGACGATGGATGGCCCGACGATGGTCCGTCACGCGCGCGACCGCTATCCCGACCTGCCGATCATCTTCATGTCGGGCTATGCCGAGGAGCAATTGCGCAAGTCGATCGACCTCGACAACGTCGCCTTCCTGCCCAAGCCCTTCAGCGTGCAGCAATTGGCGGAAGCCGCGCGCGACGTTCTCACGACGCGGTAGCACACCGTTACAAACGAGTGGTTGTCAGCGTGTAACAATCACGGGTAAGGGCTGGGGCATGTCTGCGCTCACCCAGATCCTCATCGTCGAGGACGAACCGCTCATCGCGATGATGCTCGAGGATTTCCTCGAGGTGCTCGACAAGACGCCGGTCGGCACCGTCGATACGGTGGCCGGCGCCTTGGCGCGGGTGGAGGACGGCGGCATCGACGCTGCGATCCTCGACGTCAACCTGCGCGGCGGTGAGAAGAGCACGCCCGTCGCCGAAGCGCTCGCCGCACGCGACATTCCGTTCGTGTTCGCGACTGGCGGCAGCGACGACAGCGTCGACAGCCGCTTCCGCGATCGCCCGGTGCTGCAAAAGCCCTTCACGATGGACGGCGTCGCCAAGGCTCTCGCCGCGCTGTAACGCCCCTCGTTTGGGATGACGCATTTGTCACCGGAACGATTGACCGGCCCATCGCATTGGTAGCGTCGATTCCGGACGCAACGATGGGGCAAGGTGCATGGCAGATAATCCGATCGCGGTGGTGACCGGCGGCGAATCCGGTATCGGGGCGGCGTGCGTCGCCGCCCTGGCGAAGGCGGGCGCGCGCGTCGTCTTCACCTATTTCCGCGATGCGGATGCCGCGGCCAAGGTCACCGAGGCGGCGGGCGCCGATCGAGTCCACGCGATCCAGTGCGACGTGTCCAGTGAAGACGCGGTCGAGGCGCTGTTTGCCGACACCGAACGCCGCTTCGGTACTGCCACGTGGCTGGTCAATTCCGCGGGCCTCAATATGAGCGGCACTAAGCTGGTCGACATGCCGCTCGACCATTTCGACCGCGTCATCCGCTCCGACCTATACGGCCCCTTCCTGACCTGCCGTCGCTTCGTGCGCGCCGCCGAAAAGGCGGGGCAGGGCGGGCGGATCGTCAACATATCGTCGATCCACGAACGCGCGCCGAGACCGGGCGGCGTGGACTATGACGCAGCGAAGGGCGGCTTGGCCCAGCTTACGGCGACGCTCGCGCTCGAACTGGCGCCCGCGAAGATCGCGGTCAATGGCGTCGCGCCCGGCATGATCCTGACGCCGATGAACGAACATGCGATGGAGGATGCCTCCTATCGCCAATCGCTTGAGGCCAATATCCCCTGGGGGCGTGCGGGCAAGCCCGAGGAGGTCGCGACGCTCGTCGCCTTCCTACTCTCGCCCGCTGCTGATTACATCACCGGGACGACCGTCACGATCGACGGCGCGCTGAGCCTGGTGATCGCGCAGGGGGCCTGACCGATGCCGACCTATGCCGTCGAAGCGCTCGACGACGTCACGATCGCGCCCAATTCGCCGCTCGATGGCATGGACCTGATGAGCCCCTTCGTCTGGCGCGAGGACGGGCGTTATCGCATGTTGGTGCGCGGCGTCCCCGACCCGCTCGGACCGGACGATCCGACCGGCCTCATCGCCAGCGGCTGGAGCGATGACGGCCTGACCTTCACGCTCGACGATCATATCGCCATGGCTCCGGGCAGCGATCCGACGGACCCGGACGCGGGGGGCTGCGAAGACCCGACCGTGCTCAGGACCGACGATGGCACCTACGTCGTCTATTACACCGGCGTGGACGCCAAGCGCAGCCAGGGCGTGATGATCGCCGCGACTGGCCCGTCGCTCGACCGGCTGACCAAGCGCCGCGTCGTCCTCGCCGCGCCCGAAGGCGAGGGCAATATCAAGGAGGCGACCTTCGCCCCGACACCGCATGACGGCTGGCGGCTGTTCTACGAATATGCCGCGGCGGAGGAAAAGGGCGTCGGCGCGTCGCGCGTCGGCATCGCCCGCGCGGACCAGCTCGGCGATCCCTGGACATCGCTCGACGATCCGTTTCCGATCCGGCCAAAATCCTGGGACAATTGGCATCTGTCCACCGGCCCGATCTGCCAGCTGCCCGGTGCCGATCCGGTGATGTTCTACAATGGCGCGACGCTGGATGCGCGCTGGCGGATCGGCTGGATCAGCTTCTCGCCGGATTTCTCGGCCGTCACCGGCCGTGGGATCGAACCGCTGATCCTGCCGCCACCGCCGGAAGATCGCACCAAGACCGATATCGCCTTCGCCGCGTCAACAATTGTCGAGAACGACATGATATCGCTGTATTTCTCGATCGAGGACCGCATTCTCCGTCGGGCGCGCGTACGATATTACGCGTAACAAGCTTGCGCAGATGGGGGTTTTCGCGACATAGGGCGTCGCCATGACCCAGTTCGACAAAACCCGCCTGCCCAGCCGTCACGTCTCCGTGGGCCCCGAACGCGCGCCGCATCGCAGCTATTATTATGCGATGGGCCTCAGCGAAGAGGATATCGCCAAGCCCTTCGTCGCGTTGGCGAGCGCCGGTAACAATTCGGCGCCCTGCAACACGACACTCAACGCCCAGGCCGATGCCGCGCAGGCCGGTGTGATCCAGGGCGGCGGCATGCCGCGTCGGTTCAACACGATCACCGTCACCGACGGCATCGCCATGGGCCACCAGGGCATGAAGGCCAGCCTCGTCAGCCGTGAAGTGATCGCCGATTCGGTCGAGGTGTCGGTCCGCGGCCATTGCTATGACGCGCTCGTCGGCTTTGCTGGCTGCGACAAGTCGTTGCCCGGCATGATGATGGCGATGTTGCGCCTCAATATCCCGTCGATCTTCGTCTATGGCGGATCGATCCTGCCGGGCCGCTTCCACGACCGCGACGTCACTGTCGTCGACGTGTTCGAAGTCGTCGGCAAATATGCCGCCGGTGCGTGTCCTTTGTCCGAGGTGCATGAGCTGGAAAAGGTCGCCTGCCCCGGTCACGGCGCATGCGGTGGTCAGTTCACCGCCAACACCATGGCCTGTGTTGGCGAGGCAATCGGTTTATCGCTCCCAAACAGCAACATGGTGCCCGCTCCTTACACCACGCGTGAGCAGATCGCCGTGGCTGCGGGCGCGCAGGTAATGGAGTTGGTGGCGCGCAACCTACGCCCGCGCGACATCTGCACGCGTGAAGCCTTCATCAACGCCGCGCGCGTCGTGGCCGCGACCGGCGGCTCGACCAATGCCGCGCTGCACCTGCCGGCGATGGCGAACGAAGCCGGTATCGATTTCGATCTGTTCGACGTCGCGGAGGCCTTTAAAACAACACCTTACATCGCGGACCTCAAGCCCGGTGGTCAGTATGTTGCCAAGGACATGCATGAGGCCGGCGGCGTCTACATGCTGATGAAGACGATGCTCGCCGGCGGCTTCCTCGACGGCAATTGCATGACGGTCACCGGCAAAACGCTTGGCGAGAATATCGATCAGGTGACGTGGAACCCCGACCAGAAGGTCATCTACGATATCGCCACGCCGATCACCCCGACCGGCGGTGTCGTGGGCCTGCGTGGCAGCCTCGCCCCCAATGGCGCGATCGTGAAGGTCGCGGGCATGCACCGCCTGCAGTTCGAAGGCCCGGCGCGGTGCTTCGATTGCGAGGAAGACGCCTTCGCCGCCGTCGAAGCGCGCGCGATCAACGAGGGCGAGGTGATCGTTATCCGCTACGAAGGACCGAAGGGCGGCCCGGGCATGCGCGAAATGCTGTCGACCACCGCCGCGCTCTACGGCCTCGGCATGGGCGAAAAGGTCGCACTGATCACCGATGGCCGCTTTTCGGGTGGCACGCGCGGCTTCTGCATCGGCCATGTCGGGCCTGAGGCGGCCGAGGGCGGCCCGATCGCCTTGGTCGAGGACGGCGACACGATCCGCATCGACGCCGAAACGGGCACGATCGATCTGCTGGTCGACGACGCCACGCTCGACGCGCGCCGCGCCGCCTGGACGCCGCGCGTGAACGATTACGGCGCGGGCGCATTGTGGCGCTATGCCCAGAACGTCGGTCCCGCCTTCCAGGGCGCTGTCACCCACCCCGGCGCAAAGGCCGAACGCCACGTCTATGCGGATATCTGATTGTCCGCTGGCGGCGGGTAGGGTGGTGGCGGGAACGGCACTGCTTCTGCTCGCCGCCTGCGGCGATCGTAGTGCCGGCACGGCGAATAATCGGCCGCTGACCAACGCGGAAAGCGATCAGCGCCGCGCCGCCGACGACGTGGATCTGATCCTCTGCGCGCACGGCAGCGACGCGTTGCGTCGAACCTGCACGGTGGAACGGACGCGGGAGGATCGCGGATTGGTCCTCACCGTCCGCCACGACGACGGCGGTTTTCACCGCTTGCGCGTCACGCAGGATGGCCGCGGCGTCATTGCGGCCGACGGCGCAGAGGCGGCGCGCGTCTCGATCATTGATCCGAAGTCGATCGAGGTGGCGATCGGCAGCGATCGCTACCGCCTGCCCGCGACGATCGCGTCGACACGATGATCCCGCCCGAAGGCCAGCCGATCCTGACCGCAGCACAGATGCGCGCTGCGGAAGAGGCCGCCGTCGCGTCGGGCATTTCCGTCGAGACGTTGATGCAACGCGCAGGCGAAGGCATTGCCGCTGCCGTGCGCCGTCTCACCGCAGGCGCCGACATGCTCGTCCTCTGCGGACCCGGCAACAACGGCGGCGGCGGCTTTGTCGCCGCATCGGTTCTGCAACGTCTCGGCCTGAGCGTACGAGTCGCGGCGGATGAGGCCCCTCGCACACCCGCCGCCTCCGCCGCACGCCGGGGCTGGCAGGGCGACGTCGAGCCGCTGAACACGGCACGGCCCGCGCCGGTCCTGATCGACTGTATGTTCGGCACGGGGCTGTCGCGACCGCTGCCCGCCGCTACCGACGCAGCGCTCGCCCGCCTTGCCCGTGCAGCGCAGGTGTTGATCGCCGCCGATCTGCCCAGCGGCGTCGATGCCGACACGGGCGCTGTGCCCGATTGGGTCGCGGCGCATCCCGCGACGCTGACCCTCGCACTCGGCGCCCTCAAGCCGGCGCACGTCCTCGAACCCGCGGCCAGCGCCTGCGGCACCGTCCGCCTGATCCACCTGGGCCTCAGCGAGCAACCCGCCGACTGTGTCGTCGCAACAGCGCCGTATCTGCCGCAGCCCGGACCCGAATCGCACAAATATACACGCGGCATGGTCGCCGTGGTCGTTGGGGCGATGGAAGGCGCCGCGCGGCTCTCCGGCATCGCCGCCCTGCGCAGCGGGGCGGGCTATGTCGCGCTATATGGCGACGGCGGCCGTGGCGGTCCCGACGCGCTCGTTCACCGCCCCTATGATGCCGACGCGCTGGCCGATCTTCGGATCGGCGCTATCCTGATCGGTCCGGGGCTGGGACGCGACGACCACGCACGGCAGCGTTTGAAGGCGCTAATCGCCGCCGACGATCACGCGTTGGTCATCGATGGGGATGCGCTACATCTGCTCGATCCGGACACGCTTGCCCAGCGGCGCAACCCCGTTATCCTGACGCCGCACGCCGGCGAATTCAAAGCGCTGTTCGGCCAAGGCGCCGGCTCGCTGCTCGATCGCGCGCGCGCGGCGGCGAAGCGCACCGGCGCCGTCGTCGTCCTGAAGGGCCCGACGACCATCGTCGCCGCGCCCATTCGCACCATCGTGCATCCGCGCGGCAATTCCTGGCTGTCAACCGCCGGCACCGGCGACGTGCTCGCCGGCGCGATCGCGGCGCAACTCGCCCATGCCGGCACGGATCCGCTCGCGGCAGCGAGTGCGGGCGTCTGGCTCCACGCCCAGGCGGCACGCCGGCTCGGCGCCAGCTTCATCGCCGACGACTTGGCAAATGCGCTGACGCCCGTCAGGGCGGGCGCATGACCGATTCCGATACGATTCTGCCCCCCGATACGATTGTCCGCGTTGCCGCCCGTGGCGATGGCGTCACTGCCAACGGTCGCCATGCCGCCTTCGCGGCGCCCGGCGATCTGCTCGGCCCCGAAGGCACGTTGACCCACGGCCCGCATCACCAGACGCCGCCGTGCCACCATTTCTCCGAATGCGGCGGCTGCCAGCTCCAGCATCTCGACGACGAATCCTACGCCGCCTTCATCACCGATCGCGTTGCCAGCGCGCTGGAGGCGCAGGGGCTGACCGCGCCGTTGCGCACGCCGCTCGTCTCGCCGCCGCAAACCCGCCGCCGCGCGACGCTGCATGTCGAGAGCAAGGGGGGCCGTATCCTGCTGGGCTTCTCCGCCGAGAAGAGCCACGCCATCGTCGATGTGCGCGAATGCCACATTCTCGCGCCAGAACTGTTCGCGGTGGTCGCGCCGCTGCGCGCCTTGCTGCAAAAGCTGGGGTTCAAGCGCCGCGGCGACGTTCACCTGACCCTGTCCGATCAGGGCCCCGACATCCTCGTGACCAATCTGTCCGCAGACGGCCTTGCCGCCGCGGAGACGATCACCGCCTTCTGCGAGCGATACGGCATCGCGCGCTTCACGCTCGACAGCGGCGACGGGTTCGAAACGCGCTGGGAGCCGCAGCCGGTGACCATCACGCTCGGCGGCCATCCCGTGCCGCTGCCGCCCGCCTCGTTCCTGCAGGCAACACAGGAAGGCGAGGACGCGCTGGTCGCCGCCATGCGCGAAGCGACCGCGGGTGCGGGCACGATCGCCGATCTGTTCGCGGGCCTCGGCACCTTCGCGCTTGCTCTGCCGGCACGGGTGTACGCCGCCGAGGGCGCGCGGGATGCGATCATGGCATTAAAGGCCGGCGCAGCGCACGGTGGGCGCCCGATCTTCACCGAACATCGCGACCTGTTTCGCCGTCCGCTCACCGTGGCGGAGCTCGACCGCTTCGACGCGATCGTCATCGATCCGCCGCGCGCGGGCGCGCGCGATCAGGCAGAGGCGCTCGCCGGGTCCCAGACCAAGGTCATCGGCTATGTTTCGTGCAATCCCAGCAGCTTCGCGCGTGATGCGAAGATGATGGTGGAGGGTGGCTGGCAGATCGACTGGATCCAGCCGGTCGGCCAGTTCCGCTGGTCCACCCACGTCGAACTGGCCGCAAGATTCGTTCGCTAAAGGGTTCGCGCGACGCCGCGAAGAGGCGAAGAGGTCATGCCGGGATGCCGCGATTGGGCAGACGCCACTGTCGGCGATCGGCAGGACGGCCTCCGCCCTGTCCGCGTCCCCCGTCGCGGCTGCGGGTGAGTCAATACACCGCCGTCATGAAGAACAACCCATCGGGCGGCGCATTGAGCCCCAGCCGCGCGCGATCCCGCGCCGCGAGCGCATCGGCGACGTCGGCGACCGACCACTGCCCCCGCCCGACCAGCGCCAGGCACCCGACCATCGATCGCACCTGATGGTGCAGGAACGACCGAGCCGCCGCCCGCACCGCGATGCGATCGCCATTCCGCTCGACGGACAGCAGATCTAGCGTCCGCACCGGACTATCGGCCTGGCAATGCGCGGAGCGGAAGGTGGTAAAGTCGTGCCGCCCGACCAGCACCGCCGCCGCTGCCGCCATCGCGTCCGCGTCGAGCGGCTGCGGCACCTGCCACGCCAGTCCCGCTTCCCAGGTCAGCGGCGCGCGCCGGTTGACGATGCGATATTCGTAACTGCGCCCGACGCACGAAAAGCGCGCATGCCAATCGTCCGCCACCTCCACGCAGTCGAGCACCGCGACCGGTGCCGGCCGCACCCGCGCGTTGAGCGCCTCCATCAACCGGAACGGTGCGATCGTCTTGGCGATGTCGACATGCGCGCGCATGCCGAGCCCATGCACGCCGGCATCGGTCCGCCCCGCGGCATGCACCGCCGCCGTCTCGCCGGTGACAGCGAACACCGCCTCTTCCAGCGTCTGCTGCACACTCGGCCCGTGCTTCTGCCGCTGCCAGCCCATGAACGGCCGGCCGTCATATTCGATCGTCAGCGCGAACCGCGTCAAAGCTGCGTCCCCGATCGTACCGGGAAGCCACGCAGCATCTCCTCCGCGCTCGTCACGCCGCGCCCGGCGCGCTGCACCAGCGTCGGGCGGATCGCACCGTCGCCGCATGCGATCGTCAGCGCCGCGTCCACCGTTGTCCCCTCGCCGCCGGGGAAGGAGAAGGGCAGCACCTCGGCAGCGAGCAGCTTCACCCGCTCGCCCGCGATCTCCACCCACGCCCCCGGCGCCGGGTTCATCGCGCGGATCAGCCGCTCGACCTCGACCGCGCTCCTGGTGAAATCGATCCGTGCCTCGGCCTTGTCGATCTTGCGGGCATAGGTGACGCCGTCCTCGGGCTGCGGCACCGGCGGATGGCCCTCCAGATCGTCAAGCACGTCCACCATCAGCCGCCCGCCCAGCGCCGCCAGCGCATCGGTGAGCTCGCCCGTGGTCTGCCGCTCGATCGCGACCCGCCCCTCCAGCCGCACGGGGCCGGTATCGAGTCCTGCCTCCATCTGCATGATCCCGACCCCCGTCTCGGCATCGCCGGCCAGAATCGCGCGCTGCACGGGCGCCGCCCCGCGCCAGCGCGGCAACAGCGAGCCGTGGACGTTGAGGCAGCCATGCTTTGGGGCATCGAGGATCGCCTGCGGTAACAACAGTCCGTAAGCCGCCACCACCGCCACGTCGGCGTCCAGCGCCGCGAACGCCGCCTGCGCCTCGGCGCCCTTCAGGCTGACCGGGTCGTGCACCGGTATGCCTGCCTCTTCGGCGCGCAGTTGGACCGGCGACTTGACCAGTTCGCGCCCGCGCCGACCGCCCGGCCGTGCCGGCTGCGTATAGACCGCGACGACCTGATGCCCCGGCGCCGCCAGCACCGCATCCAGCACGTCGCGCGCGAAGGCCGGGGTTCCCATGAAGATGATCCGCATGGGGGCCTTCAACGCGCTGGCGGGGCAGGGCGCAACCCCCTATCTGTTCCCCATGGCATCCCCCGAAATCGAGGCGCTGACCCAGGCGCTCGCGCGCCTTCCCGGCCTCGGCCCCCGATCCGCCCGTCGCGCGGTGCTGCACCTGCTGAAGAAGCGCGAGGCCGCGCTGGGCCCGTTGCGCGCCGCGCTGGAGGCGGTGGACGAGCGGCTTGAAACGTGCGGCATCTGCGGCAACGTAGATACGGCCAACCCCTGCGCGATCTGCGCGGATCCGCGCCGCGATCAACGGTCATTGTGCGTGGTGGAAGAGGTGGCCGACCTCTGGGCGCTCGAACGCTCGCGCCTGTTTCCGGGCCGCTTTCATGTGCTGGGCGGCCGCCTGTCGGCGCTCGAGGGCGTCCGCCCCGAAGACCTCGCCATCGACGCGCTCGTCGCCCGGATCGAGGCGGGCGGCATTGACGAGGTCGTTCTCGCGATGAACGCCACGCTGGAGGGGCAGACGACGGCCCATTATCTCGCCGACCGGATCGAGCGCTTTCCCGTCCGCGTCACCCAACTCGCGCACGGCCTGCCGGTCGGCGGCGAACTCGACTATCTCGACGAGGGCACACTGGCGCAGGCGCTGCGCGCAAGACGGCCGGTCGCCTGATTGCGAGGTCACCCCAATCTTGACGGCAAACGCCCCGGGACCTAGCTCCGCGCGATGGCAGTTCTTCCCATCGTCGAAATTCCCGATCCGCGTCTGCGCCTGATCTCCAAGCCCGTCGAATCGATCACCGATGAAACGCGCGCCTTCGTGCAGGACATGATCGACACGATGTACGATGCGCATGGCATTGGCCTCGCCGCGATCCAGGTCGGCGTCGACCAGCGCATTCTCGTCATCGACCTGCAGGAGGAAAAGGACGAGGACGACAAGCCGATCAAGGCGCCCAAGGCCTATATCAACCCCGAAGTCCTGTCGGTCAGCGACGAGACGAGCACCTATAACGAAGGCTGCCTGTCGATCCCCGAACAGTACGCCGACGTCCAGCGCCCCGCATCGTGCCGCGTCCGCTGGCAGGATGAGACCGGCGGCGCCCATGAGGAAGAGCTGACCGGCCTGCTCGCCACCTGCATGCAGCACGAGATCGACCATCTGAACGGGGTGCTATTCATCGACCATATCAGCCGCCTGAAGCGCGACATGGTGCTCAAGAAGCTGGCGAAGGCACGCCGCTGACCGAAGCCGGCCGGCGCGACGGTCACGCCGGCTGCATCACCGCCAGCACATGTCCGTCCGGGTCGGCGAGGTGAAAGCGCCGGCCGCCCGGAAAGGCGAAGATCGGCACGGTTACGCGCCCGCCCGCCGCCTCGACCGCAGCGAGGGCCGCCTCCAGATCGTCCACCTCGATCACCGGCAGCGGCGCCACGACGCGATCCGGTGCCGCATCCAGCCCTACATCGGTATCGCCGCTGGTCGTCGCGGCATAGTCCGGCCCGTAATCGGTGAAGGTCCAGCCTAAGGCCTCGGCGTAGAACGCCTTGGCCCGCGCGCAATCACCCACCGGTAGCTCGAGATAGTTCAGACGCGCCATCGAATCCTCCCATTTCGTTCTTGATACGTTCTACACGTGCGCCTAGCCTTAGGCAATGGCCGGTCCCAAGTCCCGACGCGCCGTCCGCGGCGCGACGCTCAACAGCGAAAGCCGCCGCTTCAACCTGCCGCAGGTGGAGGCGGACGGCGACTGGCTGGACGCGCGCGAGGAGATCGACGGCGAAGCGCCACCGCTGCGCACCAGCGTGACGATCGAACAGCCCCGCACGATCATCAGCCGAAACGCCTCGCCCGACGTCGGCTTCGATCGCTCGATCAACCCGTATCGTGGCTGCGAGCACGGTTGCATCTATTGCTTCGCACGGCCGACGCATGCCTTTCACGATCTATCGCCCGGTCTCGATTTCGAAAGCCGGCTGTTCGCCAAGCCACAGGCGGCGGAGCTGCTCCGCGCCGAACTGGGCAAGCCCGGCTATGCCGTCGCGCCGATCGCGCTCGGCACCAACACCGACCCCTATCAGCCGATCGAGAGCGATTGGCGGATCACCCGCGCCGTGCTGGAGGTGCTGCGCGAGACGCGGCATCCGCTGACGATCACGACGAAATCAGACCGTGTGGTCCGCGATATCGACCTGCTGGCCCCGATGGCTGCCGAGGGGCTGGCGGCGGTTGCAGTGTCGATCACCTCGCTCGATCCGCGTGTCGCCATGACGATCGAACCGCGCGCGCCGCATCCCGAACGGCGGCTGAAGGCGGTGCGCGCGCTCGCCGATGCGGGCGTACCGGTCTATGTCTCGATCGCGCCCGTGATCCCCGCCATCACCGATCATGAGATCGAGCATCTGGTCGAACGTGCGGCAGGGGCGGGCGCCCGCGCGTGCTTCTTCATCCCCGTCCGCTTGCCGCACGAGGTCGCGCCGCTGTTTCGTGCCTGGCTCGACACCCACTTCCCCGATCGGGCGGGCAAGGTGATGGCGACGATCCAGAGCCTGCGCGGCGGCCGCGACAACGATCCCGGTTTCTTCACGCGTATGCAGGGGGCAGGGCCATGGGCCGAGCTGATGCGCACCCGTTTCGCCATCGCCTGCCGCAAGCACGGCCTCGCCAATCGCGGCGTGACGCTCCGCACCGACCTGTTCCGCCCGCCGGCCGGTCCGCAGGGCGAGCTGTTCTGACGGGGGGCAGTGCCAAGCAATCCTCGTCACCCCGGACCTGATCCGGGGTCCCGCTATTGCTCCGGGCGCGTTGAGAAAGAAGCGGGATCCCGGCTCAAGGCCGGATGACGGGGCGTTTTGGGGGGGGCTGCCCGTAGCGTCGCGGAGACATCGTGACACGCCCGTTATCCTCATAAGAGCCCTCCTCGTCACCCCGGACTTGATCCGGGGTCCCGCTTTTACCCCGACCGCGGTAAACAACGAAGCGTGCGTCCGCCCTACGCCGGGACAACAGGCAAAGTCCTGCCGACGCAACGCCATCGCTCCCGACTCCGTTAGGCACCCGCTAACCATAACAGGCGCATCGGGAAGACCATGACCTCGCGCCGCATCTGGCTGATCCTCGTGCTCGTCGCGCTGGCGCTGCGGCTGCCCGATATCGGCAACCCGCTCGTCGATCTCGACGAACAGATGTACCTGCTCGTCGGCCAGCGGATGTGGGACGGCGCGATTCCCTATGTCGACATCTGGGATCGCAAGCCGATCGGTCTGTTCCTGATCTACGCCGCCAGTGCCGCGCTGCCGATCGACGCGATCGTCGCCTATCATCTCGTCGCGCTGGCCGCGGCGGTGGCGACGGCGGGATGCATCGCGATGCTGGTGCGCACCTTTGCCGGACCGAAAGCCGCGCTCGCTGGCGGCATCCTGTACCTCGTTTGGCTGTCGCTGATCGGCGGGCGCGGCGGGCAATCGCCGGTGTTCTACGACTTGCCGATGGTGCTGGCCGCGTGGCTGACCTGGCAGATGCTGGCGGGCCAGCGCCGCGGCGGAGTCGCGGCGATGCTGCTGGTCGGCGTTGCGCTCCAGATCAAGCCGACCGTGGTGTTCGAAGGCGGGTTCTTCGGTGTGACGCTGCTGGTGGCGTCATGGCGCCACCACCGCAGTCACGCACGCGTCGCTCGGGACGCCGCGGTCTACGCATTCGCCGCCTTGCTCCCGACCCTGATAGCGGCGGGTGCCTATGCCGCCATGGGGCAGGGTGACGCCTGGTGGTTCGCCAACGTCCAGTCGATCTTCCTACGGCGCCTGACGCCCGGCGATCCGATCGCGGCGCGGCTGATCGGCGCCGTCGTCGTGCTGCTAGTGCCGTTCGGCCTGGCGGTGCGCGGTCTCACAATGCACCATGGGCAGCGCCGCTGGTTCCTCGCCGGCTGGCTGGCGAGCGCCACCATCGGCTGGCTGCTCGTCCCACCCTATTTCAACCATTATGCGCTGCCGCTGCTGGTCCCCCTCGCGGTCGCGGCCGGCATCGCGCTCGATCGCCCCGCGCTGCGCTGGCTGGCCGCGCTGGCCGGTGCGGTGATGTTGTATCTGAGCGGTTATCCGCATGGGGGCGAGACCGCGACGATCCGTCACCAGCTCGCATCGCTCGCCACCGCCTTCGGGCAGGATCGCGATCATGGGTGCCCCTTCGTGTTCGATGCGCCGCCCGCGCTCTACACCGCGGCCCACGCCTGTCTGCCGACCCGCTATGCCTTTCCGCCGCATTTGGTCGAGCCAAGCGAAGCGGGCGCGATCGGCGTCGATCCGCGTCGCGAGCTGGCCCGGATCCTCGCCGCAAGACCCCCTGCCATCGCCGTCGGTCGACCCGATGCGATGATCCACGCGACGCTGGTCAAGGACTATTACCCGGTCGCGCGGGCGCTGGGCATCACCATCTATCGCCGCGCCGATCTGTCGCACGTGACGGATAGGTCCGGCGCATCCGTGCGTTCTCCCGTCCCGCACTGATGCGGCCGGCAGGAGCGCAGCATGACCGATCCCGACACGCCCGAACCCACCGAACGCCCTGACGGCGGAGTGCCCGATACCAGCGTCCCTGACGAATCGGGTGCCGGCTACGGCAATCACGGCGACGCGGACGACTGATCGCCGACACGAAAAAGGCCCGGACGCGCGACGCATCCGGGCCTTTTTTAGTCGTTAGACGACGGGCTTACGCCCAGTTCGCCATCTTCTGCTCGAGGTTCGAACGCACCGCCTCGAAGAACTGCTCGGTCGTCATCCAGGGCTGATCCGGGCCGATCAGGATCGCGAGATCCTTGGTCATCTGGCCGTTCTCCACGCATTCGATGCAGACGCGCTCCAGCGTCTCCGCGAAACGGACGACGTCCGGCGTGTTGTCGAACTTGCCGCGATACTTCAGGCCGCCGGTCCAGGCGAAGATCGACGCGATCGGGTTGGTCGACGTCGCCTTGCCCTGCTGGTGCTGGCGATAGTGACGCGTGACGGTGCCGTGCGCCGCTTCCGCCTCGACCGTCTTGCCGTCCGGGGTCAGCAGCACCGAGGTCATCAGACCCAGCGAGCCGAAGCCCTGCGCGACCTGGTCCGACTGCACGTCGCCGTCATAGTTCTTGCACGCCCACACGAACTCGCCGTTCCACTTCAGCGCCGATGCGACCATGTCGTCGATCAGGCGGTGTTCGTAGACGATGCCCGCTTCCTTGAACTTGTCCTTGAATTCGGCCTCGAACACCTCGGCGAACAGGTCCTTGAAGCGGCCGTCATAGGCCTTCAGGATCGTGTTCTTGGTGCTGAGGTACACCGGCCACTTCAGGTTCAGGCCGTAATGCATCGACGCACGGGCGAAATCGCGGATCGAATCGTCCAGGTTGTACATGCCCATCGCGACGCCCGACGACGGGAACTGGAAGACTTCTTCGTCGATCACGGTGCCGTCTTCGCCTTCGAAGACCAGGCGCAGCTTGCCCGGGCCCGGAACGCGGAAATCGGTCGCCTTATACTGATCGCCGAACGCGTGACGGCCGACGACGATCGGGTGCGTCCAGCCCGGGATCAGGCGGGGGACGTTCTTGATCACGATCGGCTCGCGGAACACCACGCCGCCCAGGATGTTGCGGATCGTGCCGTTCGGCGACTTCCACATCTTCTTCAGGCCGAATTCCTCGACGCGCGCTTCGTCGGGGGTGATCGTCGCGCACTTCACCGCGACGCCGTACTTCTGCGTCGCCTTGGCGGCATCGACCGTCACCTTGTCCTCGGTGGCGTCGCGGTGCTCGACGCCGAGGTCGTAATAATCGAGCTGGATGTCGAGATACGGCTTAATGAGGCGTTCGCGGATCCATTCCCAGATGATGCGCGTCATTTCGTCGCCGTCGATCTCCACGACGGGCGTCTTCACCTGAATCTTGGCCATATGCTCTTCCTGCAAGGGGAGTTTGCGTGTGCGTCTAGGCACAAGCGCCACGCGGATCAACCACCGGTACGCGCCTTCCGCCCGAGAGCGTTGTGTTGCAGGAACGTCACGGTTACACCTGCGCGTTATGTCATCGCTTGAAAAGCCTCCCCACACGCCGCTGCCGACGACGACCGTCAAGTGGCGCTTCCCCTCGGTTCACCCCGAAGGACACAAATACGCCGCCATTGCCCTGGGCATCACGTTGCTCGGCACGGTGCTCACCAAGGTGCTGTTCTGGCCGCTGCTCGCAGTCGTCGTCTGGGTGCTCACCTTCTTCCGCGATCCCGTGCGCACGACGCCGACGGGCGAGGGGCTGATCATCGCGCCCGCCGACGGCCTCGTCACGATGATCCAGAAGGTGCCGGTGCCGCGCGAGCTGGTCGGCGACCTCGGCGATGCGCCGCTCACCCGCGTGTCGATCTTCATGTCGGTGTTCGACGTCCACATCAATCGCACGCCGATCGCCGGCACGATCCGCCAGGTCGTCTATATCAGCGGCAAGTTCCTCAACGCCGATCTCGACAAGGCATCGGATGAGAACGAACGCCAGCATATCGTCGTCGAAGGTCGCGACGGTCGCCGCATCGGCTTTACCCAGATCGCCGGACTCGTCGCGCGCCGCATCGTACCCTTCGTCAAGCCGGGCGACATGGTTGCGATCGGCCAGCGTATCGGCCTGATCCGCTTCGGCAGCCGTGTCGACGTCTTCCTGCCAGACGATATTATCCCGCAGGTGACGCTCGGCCAGCGTTCAATCGCTGGTGAAACCGTCATCGGCCGCGTCGGCGGCGTGCCCGTCACCGGCATCGCCCAGTAATGGACGATTCGTCGGAGCAGCGCCCCCCGCTGTCGCAGGGCCGGTTCGCCGGCCGTCGCCTGCCTCGCCGCCCGCGGGGCCTGCCGCTGCGCGCGGTGGCGCCCAATGCGGTCACTGCTCTTGCGCTATGTTCGGGCCTCAGCGGCGTCCGGTTTGCGATCGGCGGCGAATGGCAGAGCGCCGTCGCGATGATCATGATCGCCGGTGTGCTCGACGGTCTCGACGGCCGTATCGCGCGCATGCTGCACGGCGAAAGCCGCTTCGGTGCCGAACTCGATTCGCTGTCCGACGCCATTTCCTTCGGCGTGGCGCCGGCGCTGATCCTCTACCTCTGGTCGCTCGCCGCACTACCCCGCATCGGCTGGATCAGCGCATTGGTGCTGGCGGTGTTCTGCGCTTTGCGCCTCGCCCGCTTCAACGCAAAGATCGATGAGACAGATCAACCGCACAAATCGGCGGGGTTCTTGACCGGTGTTCCTGCACCTGCCGGGGCAGGCCTCGCTATGCTACCGATGTATTTCTGGTTTTGGACCGACGAGCCGATCTTTACGTCACCGTGGCTCGTTGCTCTCTGGGTCGCGTTCGTCGCGCTACTGATGGTGTCGAGCGTGGCGACCTTCTCGTGGACCTCGCTCCGCCTCCGCCGCACCGTGCGGTTCGAAGCGATCGCGGCGGTGGTCTTCCTGGGCGCTGCGCTTGTGTCGGCCCCGTGGCACACGCTCAGCGTGATCTGCCTCGGCTATCTGCTGACCATTCCGTTCAGTATCGCCAGCTACGCCCGGGTTAGGCGGCTGCGCGCAACCGGCGAACGGCCGCGGGCACCGGAGCCGACGCCCAGCGCCTGACGGCGATGCGGCGCTCGGCATGGGCGAGCTGCGAGAGCGGCGTGAATGCCGGTTCGATATGGCCGGAGGCGAGGCGGGCGATGCGGCGCCATTGCGGCGCGATGGTGGCGATCATCACCCCGGCCGCCGCCAGAAACGCGCCTACGAACACCAGACCGGACAGCACTGCAACCATCGAACCAACTCCCTCGCAGGGTTGCAAGCACCCTGTGGATAACTCGCTAAACCCATGTTTTATCGGTGAGTTCCCATAAACGTCTGATTTTCGCCCATTTCGGCCCCTTGTTGATCTCCATCAAGGGGCGGCGTGGGCTTGGGTCACCGTATGAACCCTGTATGTTCCATCTACGTTCTATGTGTCAAGCTGATGTTCCGGCTTGCACCGGCGCGTGGCTTTCGCTAAGGGCGCGCTCCTCAACCCCGCATGGGAGGCTTCATAGCCCGGTGCGCGTGGCCGAATGGTCGCCGTCATCCGCTTCCCAGAGGCATTAACCGGAAGGACTTATCCTATGGCGGCTCCCGTCGTCACCATGCAGCAGCTGATCGAGACCGGCGCGCACTTCGGCCACCAGACCCACCGCTGGAACCCGAAGATGAAGCCCTACATCTTTGGCGACCGTAACGGCGTCCACATCCTCGACCTGTCGCAGACCGTTCCCCTCTTCGCCCGCGCGCTCGAGTTCATCTCGTCGTCGGTCGCCAGCGGCGGCAAGGTGCTGTTCGTCGGCACCAAGCGCCAGGCGCAGGACGCCGTCGCCGATGCGGCGCGTCGTTCGGGCCAGCACTTCGTCAACCACCGCTGGCTGGGCGGCATGCTCACCAACTGGAAGACGATCAGCAACTCGATCAAGCGTCTGAAGGCGCTCGAAGAGCAGCTGTCGGGCGACACGCACGGCCTGACCAAGAAGGAAGTGCTGCAGCTCACCCGTGAGCGCGACAAGCTCGAACTGTCGCTCGGCGGTATCCGCGACATGGGCGGCATCCCCGACGTGATGTTCGTGATCGACGCGAACAAGGAAGAGCTGGCGATCAAGGAAGCCAACACGCTCGGCATCCCCGTCGTCGCGATCCTCGATTCGAACGTCTCGCCGGACGGCATTGCCTTCCCGGTGCCCGCGAACGACGACGCGAGCCGTGCGATCCGCCTGTACTGCGAAGCCGTGGCGATCGCCGCGACCCGCGGTAACCAGGAGCAGCAGTCGCGCCGTGGCGTCGACCTGGGTGCGCAGGACGTTGCGCCGGTCGAGGAAGCGCTGACCGTCGAGCCGGTGTCGGCGGATGCCGGCGCGGCAGCGGAGGCCGAGCGTCAGATCGACGCATAAGCACCGTCACGATGCTTTCATGCGGGCGGGGCAGGGCGTGCGCTCTACCCCGCCCGCAAACACATTCAGACTATAGAGGATATGCACATGGCTGATATCACCGCAGCGATGGTCAAGGACCTGCGCGAGAAGAGCGGCGCGGGCATGATGGACTGCAAGAAGGCGCTGAACGAGACCGCCGGCGACATGGACGCCGCGCTGGACTGGCTGCGCACCAAGGGCCTCGCGGCCGCGCAGAAGAAGTCGAGCCGCACCGCGGCCGAGGGCCTCGTCGCCGTCGCGACCAGCGGCACCAAGGGTGCGGCGGTCGAAGTGAACTCGGAAACCGACTTCGTCGCGAAGAACGACCAGTTCCAGCAGTTCGTCCGCGAAGTCGCGCAGATCGCGCTGGCCAGCGGTGGCGACGTCGACGCGCTCAAGACCGAATCGATGCCCTCGGGCAAGACGGTCGAGGAAGTGCTGACCAACAACATCGCGACGATCGGCGAAAACCAGTCGCTGCGTCGCGCCAAGCGCCTCGAAGTGTCGAAGGGCGCGGTCGTCAGCTACGTCCACAACCAGGCCTCGCCGGGTCTGGGCAAGATCGGCGTGCTCGTCGCGCTCGAATCGGACGCGGGTGAAGAGGCGCTGCAGGCGCTCGGCAAGCAGCTGGCGATGCACATCGCCGCAGCCTTCCCGAAGGCGCTGAACGAGGAAGACCTGGACGAGGGCGAGATCGAGCGCGAGCGCGCGATCGCGACCGAAAAGGCCGCCGAATCGGGCAAGCCGGCCGACATCATCGCCAAGATGGTTGAAGGTTCGATCGCCAAGTTCCGCAAGGAGCATGCGCTCGTCAGCCAGCTGTTCGTGATGGACGGCAAGACCAAGATCAGCGACGTCGTCGCCAAGGCGGGCAAGGACGCCGGTGCCGAGATCAAGCTGGTCGACTATGTCCGCTTCCAGCTCGGTGAGGGCATCGAGAAGGAAGAGAGCGATTTCGCCGCTGAAGTCGCCGCAGCTTCGGGCGTTGCGCAGAAGGGCTGATCCGGGCTGTCGCCCGTCTTTCGGGGCGGGCGAGCGTCAAAGAAAAAGGGGCATCGCGTGACGGCACGCGATGCCCCTTTTTTCGTGCGACGCGCCCGGGCGTCAGTGCGCCGACCAGCCCAGCGTCAGGCGTAACCCCAGCACCAGCGCATTGCGGATCGTGCGGTCCGCCGCCGGGTTGATGACATATTGGATGTCGGGTTGCAGGGAGACGCCCTTCATCAGCGTATCGGTATAGGTCGCCTCGATGATCGTTTCCGCCCGGCCCAGTGCGGGCAGTTCCGGCGGATTGGCGCTGCGATAGCTATTCGACAGCACGCCGCTGCCCGCCCCGATCGAAACGGCGCTGTCGGGCCGCGATGCAAAGGGTTGTTTCAGCAGCAGGCCGCCTTGCCAGCCACCGCGAAACGGCGTTGTCTTCCCCTCGGACAGCCCCAGCCGCAGAAACCCTTCAAGCTGGCGGGGCGTGTCGGCCTTGCCGGCGAGCAGGCGCTCGGCGATCAGATAGACGCCGCGCGACGCGTGAAAACCGGGCCCTTGCGAGATTTCCGGCGGGATGATCGTCGGCTGGGTGCGTGTGTAGGTCCATGCGCCGATCGCGACGCGGCCGCTGCCCGTCCAGCCCGCTTCGCCGATCAAAAGCGCACCGTCGCGGCCGGTGAAGTCGATGCCATTCTAATCACCGATCGTGCCGGCGCGCGCGTTGACCACGGCGAATGCGCCATAGGTCTTGCCGGCCTCGACCCGCAGCCGGGCGGCGAGTGCCGTCGAGGGAAAGATCGCCGGGCCGTTGACGCCCGTCGCAGCCAGTTCCGATCCGACGCCGAACATCGGCGAGATCAGCAATCCCGCGGCATCGTTCTGGTAGAATTCGCAGTTGACGTCGTACAGCCCCGCCCGCAGCGACCAGCCCGGAGCCAGCGCCTGCTCGACCCAGGCTTCGTAGAGTTTGAAGCGCCCCTGCGACACTTCGATATTGTTGATGCCCTGGATCGATCCGGCGAGATCGTTAGGCTTGCCGCCCATGTTGTTGAGCAGCGCTGCATGCGCCTTGCCGCCATGCCATCCGATCAGCGCGTCGAGATCGGCCTCGGCGATCACGTCGATATTGTCGAGATAGCGCACGCCGCGTTCGATGCCGCCCGATGCCACGCCGGCGAGATCGGCCGTGTATTCGGCCGATAGGCTCCATGCGCTCGACGCCTCCTGGGCAATCGCCGCGTCGACACAGCCGACGCTCATCGCGATGATTCCGGCGCCCCACCGCATGGCGCGGCAAATGGCAAAGATCCTGTCCATGTCTACTCCCTGTTATGACTGGTTACGGGAGCGGTAATGGCGATGGCGTTTCCCTTATTGGTCAATATGGACTTAATTTGACTTGGTGACGGCCGGAAAGCATTTTGGTTGATTTCAGTCGGCCAAGCCCGTCAGCGCGGTTAACCCAACTTTATCCGTTTCCGACATAATGACAGGAACATGACGCGGAACGGGAGAATTTAGGGGTGCGATCGATCAACACGATGATGATGGCGGCGATTGCCGCGATCATCGCCCTCGTCTTGGCCTCGGCCGGGGTGAGCCTGTGGGCCAATGGCCAGCAGTCCGCGGCGCGCGACCGCGTCGGCGCGGCCTCCCGATTGCTGCGCAATCACATGACCGCGGACATGATGCACGATGCGATCCGGGGCGACGTGCTGTCGATCCTGCGCGCGATCCGTGTCGGCGACCTCAGCCTGACGGATAACCGCAAGGCGCTGGAACAGGATGTGGCGACGCTGCGCAAGACGCTGGCCGTCGATCGCGCTTATGCCGCCGCGCCCGAAGTCGTCGCCGCGGCGACGCAGATCCAGCCGCAGGTCGACGCCTATATCGCCAGCGCCCGCTCCGTCGCGGCGACGGCCGCCGTCGATCAGGATCGCGCATCGACGATGCTGCCGGCGTTCCTGCGCACCTTCCACGACCTCGAATCGGGCATGGAAACGGTGTCGAACCGTCTCGAAACTCATTTGAACGCGGTGGACGCCGATGCGGACCGGGTCACCAGCCTCGCCTCCATGTCGCTGATCGCGACGACCCTGGCGTTGCTGGCCCTCGTCGGCACGATCGGCGTCCTATGCCGACGCTATGTGGTCGCGCCGCTTCTTCAGTTGGTCGGTGTCCTCAACCGGATGACGTCGGGCGATCTGGCGGTGGCCGTGCCCGCCACGGGTCGCGGTGACGAGCTGGGGCAGCTTGCCGGCGCGACGACGGCGCTGCGCGATCAGCTGGTCGCAGCCGAACAGGCCAAGGCGGCGCAGACGACGTTGATCGTCGATAGCTTCGGCCAGGCGCTGTCGCGTCCGGCGGAGGGTGATCTGGTCTCGCGCGTCGATGCCGATCTCACCGGGCCGTTCGCGCGCATCAAGGACGATTTCAACGCCGCCGTATCCGCCCTGCAAACGACGCTCGCCGCCATGTCCGAATCGGCGTCCAGCATCAACAGCGGCGCTGGGGACATCCGTCAGGCCTCCGACGATCTGTCGCAACGCACCGAACAACAGGCGGCGAGCCTTGAGGAAACCGCCGCGGCGATGGACGAGATTACCAGCACCGTCCGCTCCACCGCGGAACGCGCCGGCAGTGCCAATGCCGCGGTGCGCAGCGCTCGTGACGAAGCGCAGCATTCGGGCGCCGTCGTGCGCAACGCCGTGGAGGCGATGGGCGGAATCGAACGCACGTCGGGCGAGATTTCCGAAATCATCAGCGTCATCGACGGCATCGCCTTCCAGACCAACCTGCTGGCGCTGAACGCCGGCGTCGAGGCGGCACGCGCAGGCGACGCGGGCAAGGGCTTCGCCGTGGTCGCATCGGAAGTGCGGGCGCTGGCGCAGCGGTCGGCGGAGGCGGCCAAGGACGTCAAGACGCGGATCACCGCCTCGTCGCAACAGGTGGACGAGGGCGTGCGGCTGGTCGGCGAAACCGGCCAGGCCTTGCAGCGGATCATCGACCGGATCGCCGAGATCGACGGCCTGGTCGCCGACATCGCGCGCTCGGCCGAACAGCAAGCGACCGGCCTGCAACAGGTCAACACCGCGGTCAGCGAGATGGACGGCGTGACGCAGCAGAATGCCGCGATGGTCGAGGAAGCGACCGCCGCCGCGCGCAGCCTTGCCGCCGAAGCGGAGACGATGGCGCGCCAGATCACCCGCTTCCGCACCGGCGGTGGGGCCACGCCCAATGCATCGCCCGTCGCGCAGTTGCAGGAACGGGCGGCGGTGGCCGGACGCCAGATCGCGGCGGCGAGCAAGCGCCGGGCGACCGGCAACCTCGCCGTCGTCGCCGCATCGGACGACTGGTCGGAATTCTGACCGACGCGGGCAGGGGCGGTGCCGCGACGCGCCGCTCCTGCCGCTATCGGCCCGCCGTTGCCCCGGCACGGCCGATCTGCTTAACCTCGCGCGCATGAAGACCCTCTTTGCCGCGAGCCTGCTCGCCACCGCCGCTGCCATCGCCGCGCCCGCCGCCGCCCGCCAGCTCACCATCGATGACGTCACCACGCTCAGCCGCGTCGGCGCGCCGACCGCGTCGGCGGACGGCAAGTGGCTCGTCTGGGCGCAGCGCGAAACCGATCTCGCCGCCAATCGCGGCCGCTATGACCTGTGGCGCCTCGACCTGACCCGCAAGGGCGCTAAGCCCGAACCCCTGGTCGCCGAGGCGGAGGTCAACGAAAACGCACCGCAGATCGTCGGATCGACCGTCTACTTCCAGTCGAACAAGGGCGGCGAGGATGCCATCTGGGCGGTCCCCGTCACCGGCGGCACCCCCCGCAAGCTCACCAGCTTCCAGGGCGGCTTCGGCGGCTTCAAGGTCGCGCCGACCGGCGACCGCATCCTCGTCTGGGCCGATCGCAAGCCCAACGCGCCCAGCCTTGCCCCCGCCATGGTGAAGAAGGACCCGCTGGCCGGCGAGGGCCGCGTCTACGACAAATTGTTCGTGCGCCACTGGGATACGTGGGCGGACGGCACGCAGTCGCAGCTCTTCGTCCTGCCGCTGACCGCCGCGGGCGCGCCGGGTGACGGCGTCGCGATCGAACACGGCCTCGACGGCGATGCCCCCTCGCGTCCCTTCGGCGGCGGCGAAGAGGTGTCGTGGAGCGCCGACGGCAAGACCGTCTATTTCGCGCTGCGCGTCGCCGGCACCACCGAACCGCTTTCGACCAACCTCGACATCTGGTCCGCGCCCGCCGACGGCTCGGCCGCGCCGGTGAACCTCACCGCCGCCAATCAGGCTACCGACAATCTGCCCACCGTCTCGCCCGATGGCCGCAGCCTCGCCTGGTTCGCGATGAAGCGGCCCGGCTTCGAAGCCGATCGCCAGGTGCTGATGCTCCGCGATCTCGCGACCGGGCAGGTGCGCAGCCTGACCGAGGGCTGGGACCGGTCGGTCGGCTCGATCGCCTGGTCACCCGATTCGAAGCGCATCTATGTGACGGCGCAGGACACGCAGGAAAACCCGCTGTTCAGCGTCGATCCCACGAGCGGCAAGGTCACGCGCCTGACGCAAGCCGGCCATGTCTCCGCCGTCGTGCCGACGCCCAAGGGCGCGGTCGTCGCGATCAACAGCCTGACCGCCCCCGACGATTTCTACGCCGTCGCCGCCACCGGCAAGGGCAAGCCCGCGCGCCTGACCGCGGTCAACGCGACCAAGCTCGCCGGCATCGACATGCCGACCGTCAGCCGCTTCAGCTTCACCGGTGCGAACAACGACACCGTCTGGGGCTATGCGGTGAAGCCGTACGGCAGCACGGGCAAGGTGCCGGTCGCGTTCATGGTCCATGGCGGCCCGCAGGGATCGAGCGACAACAGCTGGTCCTATCGCTGGAACCCCGCGGTGTTCGCCGGCGCCGGCTATGGCCTTGTCGCGGTCGATTTCCACGGGTCCACCGGCTACGGCCAGGCCTTCACCGATTCGATCAGCAACAATTGGGGCGGCTGGCCGCTCGACGATCTGAAGGCGGGGCTGGCCGCGGCGACCACCAAGTTCGGCTGGCTGGACGGCGAAAAGGCCTGCGCGCTCGGCGCCTCCTATGGCGGCTATATGATGAACTGGATCGAGGGCAATTGGCCCGATCGCTTCAAGTGCATCGTCCAGCACGACGGCGTCTTCGACGCGCGCGCCATGGCCTATGAAACCGACGAACTGTGGTTCGACGAATGGGAACATGGCGGCAAGACCTATTTCCAGGATCCCGCCGCGTTCGAAAAGTGGAACCCGGTCAATTACGTCGGGCAGTGGAAGACGCCGCAATTGGTCATCACTGGCGAAAAAGACTTCCGCATTCCCTATACGCAGGGCCTCGCCGCCTTCACCGCGCTCCAGCGCCGCGGCATCCCCTCGCGCCTGCTCGTCAACCCGAACGAGAACCATTGGGTGCTGAAGCCCGCCAACTCGCGCCAATGGTATCGCGAGGTGCTGGGCTGGATGGACCGCTGGACCAAGGACCAGCGCTAACGCGCTCGCAGGTCAGGCGGCGCGGCTGAAAGCGGACAGGCGAGGATGCAGGTGGCGCTCCTCCCAGTCCAGCCGGCGGCGCAGCCTGGCCTGTAGCATCAGCACCGCGCGGCGATAGGCGGGGAACTCCGCCTTCACGCGCTGCGGCGGCCAGGCCGCCACCTGCGCGCTATAGTCGCGAATCAGCACCTGCATGTCCGCGGCGCCCTGGATGCGGATCGGGTCGTCTGCGGGCAGCTGCTGACAGCAAGCCTCTTCCCGGGCGACATGCGCCTGGAATGTCTGATAGAATTTTACGCGGGCGCGTTGCAGGTCCGCGTCGAACCCGGTCGATTGGTCCATCGCCATGGCGAAGCTGTGCATCAGCGTTCGCAATTCGTCATGGTCGTGGTGCAGATCGTGCATCGGCTGGCGAACTCTGGTCCGTTGGGGGATCGCCGTACCCCGAAAACATTTACCAAAATCCTATGATGCCAGACGCTTCCGGCACGCTGCACGCACCCTTCTTCTCAGATGCTTCCGCCATGGCTACAGGCATTGCCATGACCGAGCTTCCCAAGACCTTCGACCCCGCGACAATCGAACAGCGTTGGTATGCGCATTGGGAGGCGAACGGCCTGTTCCGTCCCGACCGGCCGAACGCCGAGCCCTGGACGATCGTCAACCCCCCGCCCAACGTGACGGGCAGCCTGCACATCGGCCATGCGCTCGACAACACGCTGCAGGATATCCTGACCCGCCATGCCCGGCTGAAGGGCAAGGATGCCTTGTGGGTTGTCGGCACGGACCATGCCGGCATCGCGACGCAGATGGTCGTCGAGCGCCAGATGAACGCCGCCGGCCAGAAGCGCACCGACCTCAGCCGCGCCGACTTCATCGCCAAGGTGTGGGAATGGAAGGCGGAGAGCGGCGGCCAGATCACACAGCAGCTGCGCCGCCTGGGCTGTTCGATGGACTGGGCCAACGAACGCTTCACCATGGACGAGGGTTTTTCGAAGGCCGTCCTCAAGGTCTTCGTCGAGCTGCATCGCCAAGGCCTGCTCTACCGCGACAAGCGCCTCGTCAACTGGGACCCGGGCCTCGGCACCGCGATCAGCGACCTCGAGGTCGAGACGCGTGAGGTGAAGGGCAGCTTCTGGCGCCTGCGCTATCCGCTCGCCGACGGATCGGGCTTCATCGAGGTCGCGACAACGCGGCCCGAAACGATGCTCGCCGACATGGCGGTCGCGGTGCACCCGGATGACGCGCGCTATACCGCGCTGGTCGGTAAGCTGGTGCGCCTGCCGATCACCGGCCGCCTGATCCCGATCGTCGCCGACGAACATGCCGACCCCGAACTGGGATCGGGCGCGGTGAAGATCACGCCGGGCCACGACTTCAACGACTTCGAGGTCGGCCGCCGCGCCGGGATCGAAGCGCGCGACATGCTCAACATGCTCGATGCCAAGGCGCAGATCGTGCAGACCGCGGACGGCCTGATCCCCGCCGACCTGCTCGGCCTGTCGACCGCGGACGCGCGCAAAGCGATCGTCGCCCGCCTGAAGGACGACGGCGTCCTGATCCCGCACGTCGACAAGGACGGCAACGAGCACGACGCCGAACCGCGCACGATCCAGACGCCGTTCGGCGACCGCTCCGGCGTGGTCATCGAACCCTGGCTGACCGACCAATGGTATGTCGACGCCAAGACGCTCGCCCAACCCGCGATCGAGGCGGTGCGCAGCGAGGCGATCAAGATCGTCCCGAAAACCTGGGAAAAGACCTTCTTCAACTGGATGGAGAACATCCAGCCGTGGTGTGTCAGCCGCCAATTGTGGTGGGGGCACCAGATCCCGGCATGGTTCGCCGACGACGGCCGCGTGTTCGTCGCGGAAACCGAGGCCGAGGCACAGGCCGAAGCGGGCGAGGGCGTTGCGCTCACCCGCGACCCCGACGTCCTCGACACGTGGTTCTCCTCTGCGCTATGGCCGTTCGCGACGCTCGGCTGGCCCGACAACACCGACCCCTCGCTCGGCGGTCGCTATCCCAATGACGTGCTGATCTCCGGCTTCGACATCCTGTTCTTCTGGGATGCGCGGATGATGATGCAGGGCATGCACTTCCTGAAGGATGTGCCCTTCAAGACGCTCTACCTGCACGGCCTCGTCCGCGCGGCGGACGGCGCCAAGATGTCGAAGTCCAAGGGCAATACCGTCGACCCGCTCGGTCTGATCGATACCTATGGCGCCGACGCGCTGCGCTTCTTCATGGCGGCGATGGAAAGCCAGGGCCGCGACATCAAGATGGATGAACGCCGCGTCGAGGGCTATCGCAACTTCGCGACCAAGCTGTGGAACGCCGCGCGCTTCTGCCAGGCGAACGGTATCGGCGCGAGCGCGACGATCGAGGCACCGGCGGCGAGCCTACCGGTCAACGCCTGGATCATCGGCGAAACGATCCAGACCGTACAGGCGATCGACCTCGCTCTCGCCGACCTGCGCTTCGACGCGGCGGCGAACGCCATCTACCAGTTCGTCTGGAGCCGCTTCTGCGATTGGTATCTCGAACTCATCAAGCCGCAGGTCGTCGACGGCGTCCGCGGCGAGATCGACCCGGAGTCCAAGGGGGTCGCCGCCTGGGTGCTCGACCAGATCCTGATCCTGCTCCACCCGTTCATGCCCTTCATCACCGAAGAGCTGTGGCACGCCAACCTGCGCGACCACGACCTGATCGTGGCGCAATGGCCGCAAACCGATGCGCGCAGCCTCGATCCGGCGGCGGAGGCGGAGGTCGCATGGCTGATCCGCCTCGTCGGCGAAATCCGCACGGCGCGTACCGAACTCAACGTGCCGCCCGGTGCAAGGCTGGTGTTGCACACCGTCGACGCCGATGCGCCCTTGCGTGACCGCTTGGGGCGCAACGCCGCAACACTCGGCCGCCTCGCCCGTACGGAGACGGTCAGCTTCGACGCCCCCGCCGCGGGCAGCGTGCTCCAGATCGTGGTCGACGGCACCACCTTCATGCTGCCGGTCGAGGGCGTCATCGATCTCGACGCCGAACGCGCGCGCCTGACTAAGGGCATCGCCGCCGCGGAAAAGGAACGCGACGCGCTCGCCGGCCGCCTAGGCAACGCCAGCTTCGTCGAACGCGCCAAGCCCGAAGCGGTGGAAAAGGCCCGCGCCGACCACGCCGAAAAGGCGGCCGAAGCGGAACGCCTGTCGGCGGCCCTGGCGCGCCTGGGCTAAAGGGGAGGGCGCACCGCTCTCTCCACCCCCACCGTCACCCCGGACTCGTTCCGGGGCCCACTCCGCGGCGAGGGGATGGCTGGAGCCTCTATCGTCCCCCCTGCGGCCCGGTGGACCCCGGACCAAGTCCGGGGTGACGGGTGATTTGCGGTGCCTGTCGCGAGCCTCGCAGAGTGAAATATGGCGGCAGAGCGGTGATCGACCTGCCAAACCGCAACGTGAACTCACCGATCGATCGGCCGCATCGCTAAGAGAAGCCCCCGCCGCTCACCCCACACCCACCGTCACCCGGACTGGTTCCGGGGTCCACTCCGCGGCGAAGGGGATGGCTAAAGGCTCCATCGTTCCCCCGCGGCCCGGTGGACCCCGGAACCAGTCCGGGGTGACGGGTGATTTGCGGTGCCTGTTGCGCGTCTCGCGGAGTGAACAGGGCGGCATAGCGGCGATCGACCCGCCAAACCGGAACGTGAACTCAGCGACCGATCGGCCACATCGCTACTAGAAGGCCACGCCGCTCGCCCCACCCACACCGTCACTCCGGACTCGTTCCGGGGTCCACTCTGCGGCGAGGGGGATGGCTGGAGGCTCCATCGTTCCCCGCGGCCCGGTGGACCCCGCACCAAGTCCGGGGTGACGGGGTATTTGCGGTGCCCGTCGCGCGTGTCGCGGAGTGAAATAGCGCGGTGGAGCGGCGATCGACTTGCCAAACCGCGATGTAAGCTCACCGAGCGATCGGCCACATCGGCACAGGAAGACCACGCCGCTCACCTCACGCACCCCGTCACCCCGGACTTGTTCCGGGGTTCACTCGGCGGCGAGGGGGGTGGCTGGCGGCTCTATCGTTCCCCCCGCGGCCCGGTGGACCCCGGACCAAGTCCGGGGTGACGGAGTGTTTGCGGTGCCTGTCGCGCGTCTCGCGGAATGAAAGGGCAGTGGAGCGGCGATCGACCTGCCGAATCGCAACGTGAGCTCACCGACCGAGCGGCCGCATCGCTACCAGAAGACCACTCCGCTCACCCCACCCCCACCGTCACTCGGACTGGTTCTGGGGTCCTCTCTTCGACTAGGGCAGCGGCAGGGGCTTGAGCGATCTCCGTACGGCCGGAACCAGTCCGGGGTGACGGGCACTTAGACGCTCCGCCGCCCCCTCACTTCACGGGGCGACGACACGCGAAACAAGGACACACCATGGCGAAACCGCAGCGTGACCTCACCACCGGCCCGATCGGTCGCACGCTGCTGCTGTTCGCCCTTCCGACCCTCGGCTCCAGCGTGCTGCAATCGGTCAACGGATCGATTAACGCGATCTGGATCGGTCGCCTGCTCGGCGAGCGCGCGCTGGCGGCGACGACGAACGCCAGCCTCGTCATGTTCCTGCTCATTTCCGCGGTGTTCGGGTTCGGCATGGCCGCGACGATCCTGATCGGTCAGGCGATGGGCCGGCGCGATATCGACGGCGTGCGGCGTGTGTTCGGCACCGCTGCCGGCCTGTTTGGATTGCTCTCCGTCGTCGTCGTGGTGGCGGGCTGGTTCGCGACGCCCGCGATCCTCACCGCGCTGCGCACCCCCGCCGACGCCTATGACCTCGCGCTCGATTATCTGCGCGTCATCTTCGTCTCGATGCCGACCAGCTTCCTCTCGGTCCTGCTGTCGATGGCGTTGCGCGGGGCGGGGGATTCGGTGACGCCGCTCAAGTTCATGGCGCTGGGGTCGCTGCTCGACGTCACGCTCAATCCCGTGCTGATCCGCGGCCTCGGCGGCGTGCCCGAACTCGGCATCGCCGGATCGGCGCTGGCGACCTGCATCGCGAACACCGTCTCGTTCCTCGCGCTTCTCGCCTATGTCTATCGGCAGGACCTCGTCGTCCGGCTGCGCGGGGCCGAATGGCGCTATCTGATCCCCGATCCCGCGCTGCTCCGGCCGATCGTGACCAAGGGCGTGCCGATGGGCCTCCAGATGCTGGTCGTGACCGCCTCGGCGCTGGCGATGATCGGCCTCATCAACAGTTACGGCACCACCACCACCGCGGCTTATGGCGCGGCGAACCAGCTGTGGACCTATATCCAGATGCCTGCGATGGCGGTGGGCGCGGCGGTCAGCGCTATGGCGGCGCAGAATATCGGGGCAGGGCGGTGGGACCGGGTGGCGCGGGTGACGCGCGCGGGCGTGCTGATCAACCTCGCGATGACCGCCGCGCTGATCGGTGCGGTGGCGCTTGCCGATCGGACCGCGCTCGGCCTGTTCCTCGGCAGCGACGCGACGTCGATCGATCTGGCCGCACACATCAACATCGTCGGGTCGGTCAGCTTCCTGTTCTTCGGCGTGTCGATGGTGCTCGCCTCGACCGTGCGCGCGAACGGCGCCGTGGTCGGGCCGCTGGTGATCCTGGCGGTTGCGCTGTTCCCGGTCCGGCTGGGCATCGCCTATGCGCTGCAGCCGATGCTCCACGCCGACGCGATCTGGTGGAGCTTTCCCGCCGGTACGCTCGCGTCGATGGCGATGACGATCGCCTATTACCGCTATGGCAACTGGCGGAAGGGTCGCCTGATGCCCGCCGCGCATTGCGAGGAACAGGCGAAGGCAGAGGTCGAACCCGCCGCCCGGCAGATGCCGCTGGGCTGACGGGTTCGCCCGTGATGCCGCTTAGCCGCCGGCCTTCGCCGGTACGCCGGTCACGTCCGCGGTGCCGTCGTCGCCGATCGTGATCAGCCATGCGCCGCCATCGGTGCAGCGGACGGCCCACACCGGCTTGCCGTTGTTATCCTTCTGGCGCAGCGTGTCGGCGATGCCCTGGCACGATTGTTTGGCGTCATCGATCGCGCGGTACAGCACGCCGTTCAGCTGGCGCGGCGGCAGTGCCAGCACCTTGGCGATATAGCCGCTGCCCTGCGACGTGGCGGTGGTGTTTGCCGCGGCGGTCTCGTTCGATCCGCCCTGCGTCCCGCACCCTGCCAGCGCCATGCCCAAAACCAAGACCGGCCATCCACGCATCATGATCGTCCCTCGCTTGTCCGCCGCGTTCGTAGCGCGGTCGACCGTTAAACGCGATCGATACGCATCCGTTCCGGACTTATCGCCGCGGTTGAACCGTATCGCCGACGGCGGCACACGCACAGGATGAACTGGCAGATATCGGTCGAGCGCCACGGCGCAGAGGAACAGCCCGTCGTCGTGATCGACGGCTTTGCCGACGCCGCGCGCTTCCGCGACGACGCCGCCTTCCTGTCGTTCGCGCCGATCGGCCCGCATTATCCCGGCATCCGCGCGGTGGTGGCGCCGCCGATGCTGCGCGATCCCCTCGCGCGCCTCGCGCCCATCGCTGCGGAGGTGTTCGGCGCGGGCGCGCTGGAGGTGGTCGACGCATTCTATTCGATCGTCACCACGCCGCCATCGGCGCTCACCCCGATCCAGCGCCTGCCGCATTTCGACGAAGTCTCGCCGCGCCGCCTCGCGCTGCTCCATTATCTCTCGCCCGACGAATCGAGCGGCACTGCTTTCTATCGCCATCGCAGCACCGGCTTCGAATCGATCGATGCCGCCCGCCTGCCCGCCTATCGCACCGCGCTCGACGCCGATCTCGCGGCCCATGGCCTGCCGGACGCCGCCTATATCGCGGGCGACACACCGGTGTTCGAGCGCATCGCGCTGCACCAGGGGCGCTTCAACCGCGCGATCCTCTATCGCTCCAACACGCTGCATTGTGCGCATCTGCCCGACATGCTGTCGTTCGATCCGGACCCTGAAACGGGCCGGCTGACGGTCAATAGCTTCCTGGAATTGCGCGACTAATCCGCTGTTGCGGAAAAGACACGGCGGCTGCGAGGCGCAATGCATGCATCCGTGAATACGTATGTGGCCAACTTGGCACCTAATCCTCTCGCGTTCACAAGCCCGCAACACAGTCAGCCGATCGTCCGCGATGGTAGCGGGCGGGGGCATGGCATTCGTCAGGGGGAGGATTTTCGTGTCCCACATCGATTCCAGTTTTTCGCGTCGTGCGCTGATCGCGCTGCGCTCCAGCACCGTTGCGATCGGCAGCGTGCTGCTCGTCACCGGCGGCACCGCCTTCGCGGAGGAAGCGCCCAACCCGCAGTCGCCTACCGCCAACCCGCCCGCCGCCGCGACGGTGCAGGCGCCGGCCCCCGCTGCCGACCCGACGCCGAACCAGGCCGCCGCCGTCCAGCAGACTGCCGCCAATGCCGCCGCCGATGATGGCGACATCGTCGTCACCGGCATCCGCGCCAGCCTGGCCAACTCGGCGAAGATCAAGCGTGATTCGACGCTGATCGTCGACAGCGTCTCGGCCGAAGACGTCGGCAAGCTGCCCGACGTGTCGATCGCCGACAGCCTTGCCCGCCTGCCGGGCGTCACCGCGCAGCGCCTCGAAGGCCGCGACCAGCGCCTGTCGATCCGCGGCCTCGGCCCCGATTTCTCCACGACGCTGCTCAACGGCCGCGAACAGGTGACCGTCGGCGATAACCGCGGCGTCGAATACGATCAGTATCCGTCGGAATTCTTCCGCAACGTCAACGTCTACAAGTCGGCGAACGCCACGCTGATCGCCGCGGGCATCTCGGGCACCGTCGACCTGCGCATGCTGCGTCCGCTCGATCAGTCGCAGCGCGTCTTCGCGATCAACGCGCGCGGCCAGATGAACGGCATCGACAATCTGAACCCGGATTCGTCGCGCTACGGCTATCGCGCCTCGGCGACGTACATCGACAAGTTCGCCGACAACACGCTCGGCATCGCGATCGGCGTGTCGGCGACGCAGACGCCCTCGCAGGATGAACGCTACAACGCCTGGGGCTATTCGGGCAGCGGCACCGCGGCCGACCCGTACGTGCTGGGCGGCGCCAAGCCCTATGTCCAGTCGAACGAGCTGCGCCGCTATGGCGCGGTGGCGACGATCGAGTGGGCCCCGTCGGAGAATTTCCACTCGACGTTCGACGCGCTCTATTCGCACTTCACCGAAGAACAGCGCCTGCGCGGCATCGAATTCCCGCTCGGCTTCTCGGATCCCGTCAAGAGCGGCATCACGACGAATAATGGTTTCGCCACCGCGACGACGTTCAGCAACGTCTTCGCCGTGCAGCGCAACGACTATAACAAGCGCACCGCAGAGAACCTGTCGCTCGGCTGGAACAACGATTTCAAGATCGCCGACAATCTGCACTTCAACGTCGATGCCAGCTGGAGCCGCGCGGACCGCACCGACTTCCTGCTCGAAACCAACACCGGCACCGGGTTTGCCAAGAGCGGCGTCGCCGATCGCGTGACCGTGACGCAGAATGCGAACGGCACCTACAAGATCGTGCCGACGCTGGATTACACCAACACCAGCATCTTCAAGCTGACCGACCCGCAGGGCTGGGGCAACAACGGCACGCAGCCGGTCGTCCAGTCGGGCTTCCTCAACCAGCCGAAGTTCCGCGACGATCTGAAGTCGCTGCGCGCCGCACTGAAGGGCGACATCGACGGCAGCATCATCAAGAGCTGGGAAGTCGGCGGCAACTACAGCCGTCGTGAAAAGACCAGCGCCTACACCTCCTACTTCCTCTGCCCGACCGGCGGCGGCACCAACTGCACCGTCGCCAGCGGCACCCCGCTGACCGCGCCGCTGCCCACCGCCGCGCTGCTCGGCACCAACATCCCGCTGACCTATCTCGGCATCCCCGCGATGCTGACCTGGGATCCGCTGTACGTTTACAACAACGCGCTGAATAAGGCGTTCGACGGCCGTCCCTCGGCGCTGGTCCGCGACAATGTCGTGACCGAGAACGTCTGGACCGGCTATGCCCAGGCGAACATCGACGGCGAACTCGGCGGCAAGTCGGTGAAGGGCGCGCTCGGCGTGCAGGTTATTCGCAGCGAACAGCGCGGCACCGGCCAGATCGCCAGCGTCAACAACGGCATCGTGACGATCGCGCCGGCCGACCAGAAGTCGACCTACACCAACGTCCTGCCCTCGGCGACCTTCTCGGTCGAGCTGATCGACAGCGGCTACGTCAAGCTGGGTGCGTCGCAGACGATGATCCGTCCGCGCCTCGACCAGGAGCGCGTGACGCAGGATGTGTCGATCAACTTCCAGAACATCGGCTCGACGCAGCAGGGGGGACTTGCGCCCGTCTTCTCGTCGAACGGCGGCAACGTCGCATTGCGGCCCTACCAGTCGACCAACATCGATCTCTCGCTGGAGAAGTATTTCGACGGCGGTGGTTACGTGGCGCTGTCGGGTTACTTCAAGCACCTGACCGACTTCGTCGATCCGAACAACACGATCGCTTATGACTTCTCGTCGCTGCTGAACGCGCTGTCGGCGGCGGATCGGGCGAAGCTGCTGCCGGGTCAGCAGATCGGCAACGTCTCGTCTCCGGCCAACACCGGCCGCGGCGAAGTGCTGGGTGTCGAAGCCACGCTGTCGCTGCCGTTCAAGACGCTGACCAGCGCGCTCGACGGCTTCGGCATGTTCGTGACCGGCAACTACACCGACTCGCGGATCGTCTATCGCAACAACCCGACGCCGATCACGCTGCCGGGCCTCTCGGATGTCGTCGCCAGCGGCACGCTCTACTTCGAAAAGTATGGCTTCCAGGCGCGCGTCAACTATCGGTACCGGTCGGACTTCCTCGCCGAAGTCGCGGGCCTCTCGGCCTCGCCGACCTACCGCACGGCTAAGTCGGAAGGCATCCTCGACGCGCAGGTCGGATATGAATTCCAGGAGGGCTTCCTCAAGGGCTTCTCGATCCTCGCCCAGGCGAAGAACCTGACCGATCGTCCGTTCATCACCTATCAGAACAACGACGTCCGTCAGGTGATCGACTATCAGCGCTACGGCCGCGATTATTACATCGGCATCACCTACAAGTTCTGATCCGGCCTATCCGTCATTGCGAGGGAAGCGCGGCAATCCAGAGCCGGACCAGGCGGCCCTGGATTGCTTCGCTCCGCTCGCAATGACGAACCGAGGTTGGCTTCGCGGCATCATACCCAATCCCCGTTTCCTTCCCCGGAAACCTTCGGGCTGTCGTCATGTGACGGCAGCCCGTTTTCTTGATAGGCCAGCAGCATGGCGGACACTCCTCTCACCACGCCCATGACCACGATCGTCATCGCCGGTGGCGGCACCGCGGGCTGGATGGCCGCGGCGGCCTTCGGCGGCCTGCTCGAAAGCGGCTACCGTATCCGGCTGGTCGAATCCGAAGAGATCGGCACCGTCGGCGTCGGCGAGGCGACCATCCCGCAGATTCGCCTGTTCAACCAGGCGCTGGGGCTGGACGAGGACGCCTTTCTCCGCGCGACCGGCGGCACGTTCAAGCTCGGCATCGCTTTCGACGGCTGGCGCGAGCCCGGCCACAGCTACATGCATGCGTTCGGCGACGTCGGCCGCGACGTCGGGCTGATCGCATTCCAGCATTATTGGCTGCGTGCGCGCCAGCTCGGCCTTGCCAAGTCGCTCGACGCCTATGCCCTCAACGAGGTCGCCGCGCGCGCCGGCCGTATGCACCGCGGCGGGCCGATCACCGCGCAGACGCTGCCGACGATGCCCTACGCCTTCCACTTCGACGCAGGGCTGTACGCCGCCTACCTGCGCCGCTTCGCCGTCAACCGCGGGGTCGAGCGCACCGAAGGCACGATCGATCGCGTCGAACGGAACGGCGACACCGGCGACATCGCCGCTTTGGTCCTCGCCTCGGGCGAACGGGTCGTGGGCGACCTGTTCCTCGACTGCACCGGCTTTCGCGGCCTGTTGATCGAGGGCGCGCTCGAAACGGGCTATGACGATTGGACGCACTGGTTGCCCTGCGACCGCGCCGTCGCGGTGCCCAGCGCCAACATCGACGCACCGCTGCCGTATACGCGGGCGATCGCGCGCGAGGCGGGGTGGCAATGGCGCATCCCGCTCCAGCATCGCACCGGCAACGGCTATGTCTATTGCAGCCGCTATCTCTCCGACGATGCCGCCGCCGCGGCGCTGCTGGCGAATATCGAGGGCGAGGCACAGTCAGACTCCCGCCACCTTCGCTTCGTCACCGGCCGCCGCAAGCGTGCCTGGAACCGCAACGTCGTCGCGCTGGGCTTGGCGAGCGGCTTCCTCGAACCGCTTGAATCGACCAGCATCCACATGATCCAGTCCGCCATCGCCCGGCTGGTGAAGCTGCTCCCCGCCTTGCCGATTCCGCAAGCGCTACGCGACGAATACAACCGCCAGACCGATTTCGAGATCGAGCGCATCCGCGACTTCCTGATCCTCCATTATTGGGCGAACGGCCGCACCGAACCCTTCTGGAAGGAACGCCGCGAGGCCGACCTACCCGACACGCTCCGCACCAAGATCGCGCTCTGGCAACAGGCCGGCACGATCACCCGCGAACATGAGGAGCTGTTCACCGAAGACGGCTGGCTGCAGGTTCTGGCGGGGCAGGGGGTGGAGGCGACCGCCTATCACCCGCTCGCCGACCAGATCGGCGTCGAGGACTTAGGCGAATATATGGAAACGCTCGAACTGCTCTACCGCCGCGAGGCACAGGCGATGCCCCCCCACGCCGACGTCATCGCCCGCCACTGCGCCGTCCGGCCCTGAACCTCCCCGTCATTTCCTTCCGCCACCGTCATCCCGGCCTTGAGCCGGGATCCCGCTTCTTTTTCTGCGCCGGCCGGGAATAGCGGGACCCCGGATCAAGTCCGGGGTGACGAACATTAGATGTCGCCGCACCCCGTATAGGATCGTTTCGCCCAAGGCGTTCATGTTGTCTATCGTCAGGCGGACGCCCGTACGATCAACCGCGGCTGCAACAGCGCCGTATCGGTTGGCTGGTCCGCGATCCGGCGCAGCAGCGTGTCGACCAGCACCTCGCCCGCCTTGCGATAATCCTGGGCGATCGTGGTGAGCGGCGGCTGCGTCGTCGCCGCGGCGGGAATGTCGTCGAAGCCGATGATCGCCACATCCTCCGGCACGCGCCGCCCCGCCTCGGTCAGTGCGCGCACCGCGCCCAGCGCGATCAGGTCCGATGCCGCGAACAGCGCGTCGAACGGCAGGTCCCGCGCCAGCAGTCGCTTCGTCGCGTCATAGCCCGATTGCTCGACCGACAGCGCGTCGGCGTGCAGGCCGGGATCAACCGGCAGACCCGCCGCGCGCAACGCCGCGCACAGCCCGCGATAGCGGTCGCGGAACTCGGGATAATGATCGTCGGCGTCGCCGATGAAGCCGATCCGCGTGGCGCCGCGTGCGATCAGATGTTCGCCCGCCATCCGCCCGCCGGCAATATTGTCGCAGCCGATCGTCACCCCGATCGGATGCGCGTCGACCGATCCCCAGCGCACGAAATGCGTGCCCTGCGCCACCAGCGCCTCAAGCCGCGCCTTGTACAGCTCGTAATCGCCATAGCCGAGCAGGATGATCCCGTCCGCCTTGCGACTGTCCTCGTAATCGGTGTGCCAGTCGGCGGACAGCTGCTGGAACGAGGTGAGCAGGTCGTACCCCCGCGCCGCGCAGGTGCGCAGGATCGACCCCAGCATGGAGAGGAAGAAGGGATTGATGAAGCTGCCGTCGTCCAGCGGGTCTTCGAAGAAGAGCAGGGCCAGCGTCATGCTCTGCCCGCGCCGCAGCGACGACGCGTTCTTGTCGACCTTGTAGTTAAGCTGCCGCGCGATCGCCTCGATCCGCATCCGCGTCGCGCTGCTGACCGTGCGGTCGCCACGCAGCGCCCGGCTGACCGTCGGCTGCGATACGCCGGCGAGCGCGGCGATGTCGAACGAGGTCGGCGGCTTGTCGCCCGCGCCCGTTCCTCGTCCTCTGCTCTTCACGGCCATGCGGGACTGTAGCCAAAGCCGGGCGGTAGGGATAGCGGCGTTGAATACGTATGCCCTATGCTTGGCTTGGGGGCGCAGGGTCCGCACAAGGCGGGCCGGACGCGGCCGGCGACGGATCGGCTGCGCGTGACTTGGGGGATGCATGCTGAAGCTGGCCACACGAACCGCAACCGCGCTCGCGCTGCTGTTCGCCGCACCCGCCGCGCCCGCCCAGACGGCGGCCACCGATTACCGCGCGCGCCTGCCGCAGGATGAGGTGATCTACTTCCTGCTTCCCGACCGGTTCGAAAATGCCGATCCCACCAACGATCGCGGCGGCCTGACGGGCGACCGCACCGTCACCGGTTTCGATCCCACCGCCAAGGGCTTCTACCACGGTGGCGACCTCAAAGGGCTGACCAAGCGCCTCGATTACATCCAGTCGCTTGGCGCGACGGCCCTGTGGGTCGGCCCGATCTTCAAGAACAAGCCGGTGCAGGGCGCCCCCGGCCAACAGTCCGCCGGCTATCACGGCTATTGGATCACCGACTTTACCCAGGTTGATCCGCACCTCGGCACCAATCAGGATTTCGCCGACCTCGTCGCCGCCGCGCACAAGCGGGGCATGAAGGTCTATATGGACATCATCATCAACCACACCGCCGACGTGATCCAGTATCGCGAATGCGTCGGCCAGCGCGAATGCCCCTACCGCAGCCGCGCCGATTATCCCTATCAGCGCCGCGGCGGCGTGACGGGTAAGGCCATCAATCCCGGCTTCGTCGGCGACCAGGACCGCAGCGCCGCGAACTTCGCGAAGCTTACCGACCCGACCTACGCCTACACGCCCTTCGTGCCGGCGAAGGAAAAGGACGTGAAGGTCCCCGCCTGGCTCAACGACGTCACCCTCTACCACAATCGCGGCGACACGACCTATCGCAACGAAAGCTCGACGATGGGCGACTTCGTCGGCCTCGACGACCTGATGACGGAGAACCCGCGCGTCCTCAGCGGCATGATCGACATCTTCGGCGGCTGGATCGACCGCTACGGCATCGACGGCTTCCGCATCGATACCGCCCGCCACGTCAATCCGGAATTATGGGCGGCCTTCGTCCCCGCGATGGAAGCGCGCGCCAAGGCGAAGGGCATCCCCAACTTCCACATCTTCGGCGAAGTCTCCGACCATGAGGTGCGCCCCGCCGTGCTCGCCCAGCACACGGTGGTCGACAAGCTGCCCGCCGTGCTGGACTTTGCGTTCCGCCAGGCGGTGGTCGAAACGGTCGCCGGCACCCGCGGCACCGACGCGTTCGAGGCGCTGTTCGACGGCGACGCGCTCTACGCCAAGGGCTATGACACCGCGATCCAGCTGCCGACCTTCACCGGCAACCACGACGATGGGCGCTTCTCCACTTTCGTGCGCAAGGCCTTCCCCAAGGCGAGCGATGCGGAGGTGCTGCAACGCGTGATGCTGTCGAACGCGATGCTGCTGAGCTTGCGCGGCGTGCCGACCATCTATTCGGGTGACGAACAGGGCTTCGTCAGCGACGGCAACGACCAGGACGCGCGCGAGGACATGTTCGCGAGCAAGGTCGCCAGCTACAATGACAACCGCCTGCTCGGGACCAGCAAGACGACCGCGACGGAGAGCTTTGGCCAGGACAATCCGCTGTTCCGGCAGACCGCGATGCTGGCCAAGCTGCGCACCGCCACCCCCGCGCTGACCCGCGGCCGCCAGTTGCTCCGCGCTCGTGAGGACACGCCCGGCCTGCTCGCCATCTCGCGTTTCGACCCGACGAACGGGGCAGAGGTGCTGCTGGCGTTCAACACGTCCACCACGCCGCTGACCCGTCAGGTTGAGATCGGCGTCGGCGCCACCGGCGCCAAGACGCTCGCCGGCACCGGATGCGGCGCGGTCGCCGCGCCCGGCAGCCTCACTGTCACGCTGCCGCCGCTCGGCTATGCGATCTGCGCGCTGACCCCAGCACGATGAGCCATATGCAACCTCCCCAGGACCGCCCCCAAGACCGTGCCTGGTGGCACGGCGCCACCATCTATCAGATCTATCCGCGCAGCTTCGCCGATTCGAACGGCGACGGCATCGGCGACCTGCCCGGCATCACCGCGCACCTCGACCATGTCGCGAGCCTGGGCGTCGAAGCGATCTGGCTGTCGCCCTTCTTTCGATCGCCGATGGCCGACTTCGGCTATGATGTGTCCGATTATTGCGACGTCGATCCGATCTTCGGCACGCTTGCCGATTTCGATGCCCTCGTCGCCCGCGCGCATGCGCTGGGGGTGAAGGTCATCATCGATCAGGTCTGGGCGCACACCAGCGACCGGCACCCCTGGTTCGAGGAAAGCCGGGCCAGCCGCGACAACCCCCGCGCCGATTGGTACGTCTGGCACGATCCCAAGCCCGACGGCTCGCCGCCCAACAACTGGCAGTCGGTGTTCGGCGGTCCGGCGTGGACGTGGGACGCGCGCCGCCGCCAATATTACATGCACAACTTCCTGAAGGAGCAGCCGCAGGTCAACGGCCACCATCCGGCGGTGCAGCAGGCGTTCCTCGACGTCGCCCGCTTCTGGCTGGAGCGGGGCATCGACGGCTTCCGCATCGACGCGATCAACTTCATGATGTTCGATCCCGGCTTCCGCGACAATCCGCCGGCGCCGCTGGACGACGGCATCCCGCGCACCCGGCCGTTCGATTATCAGCTCCACACCTACAACCAGAGCCACGACGCGATCCCCGGCTTCCTCGAGCGCATCCGCGCGTTGTTCGACAGCTATGACGCGCGCTTCACCGTGGCCGAGGTCGGCGGTGCCGACAGCGATCGCGAGATGAAGCTGTTCACCGCCGAAGGCCGCCGTCTGCACAGCGCCTATGGCTTCGACTTCCTCTACGCCCCCGGACTGACGCCCGCGGTGGTCGCCGAGGCGGTGGAGAAATGGCCCGAGCAGGACGGCGTCGGCTGGCCGAGCTGGGCGTTCGAGAACCACGACGCCCCCCGCGCCATCTCGCGCTGGGTCGCGCCGGAGCAGGCGCGGGCCTTCGCCCGCATGAAGATGCTGCTGCTGGCAAGCTTACGCGGCAATATCTTCCTATATTACGGCGAGGAGCTGGGTCTGACCCAGGTCGATGTGCCGTTCGAAGACCTGCAAGACCCGGAAGCCATCGCCAACTGGCCGCGCACGTTGTCGCGTGACGGTGCGCGGACGCCGATGCCGTGGCAGGCCGATGCGCCCAACCTGGGGTTCTCTACGGCCAAGCCGTGGCTGCCGATCGGTGACGATCATGGCGCGCTGGCAGTGGACCGGCAGGAGCGGGACCCGCATGCGCTGCTCCACTGGACTCGCGACGTGCTCGCCCTGCGCAAGGCGTATCCGGCGCTGCTGACCGGCGATATCCGCATCGTTGCGGCGGACGACGCCATGCTCGCGATCGAACGGCGTGCCGCGAACGAGACGATGCTGTGCGTCTTCAACCTGTCGCCCGAGCCGCAGCGCTGGGCGCCGGAGCAGCCCGACCAGTGGCAGACCGTCGCCGAGACCGCGACGCAGGGCTGGCATTTCGACGGATATGGCGCATTGATCGCCAAAAGAACGGGAGAGGCATGATGAGGCATTTCACGATCGGCGCCGCGATGGCGCTGGTGCTGGCGGCGGGCGCTGCCGTCGCCCAGACGGATCCCAATGCCGTCGCGCAGATCCCCACCGCCAGCTTCAAGCCCGTCGCGACCGCCACATCGCCCGACGGCTCGATCGCGCTCACCATCGCCTTCGATAACGACGGCCGCCCCACCTATGCCGTCAGCCGCAAGGGCAAGGCGATCCTCAACCCCAGCCGGCTCGGCATCATGTTCACCGATGCGCCGAAGATCGAGCGCAACGTCGAGCTGATCGGCCAGTCCAAGGCGAGCGGCGACAGCAGCTGGACGCAGCCCTTCGGCGAATGGCGGACGATCCGCGACCGCCACAACGAACTGACCCTCCGCTTCCGCGAGAAGACGGGCTTGAAGCGCGAGATGGACGTCACCTTCCGCCTGTTCGATGACGGCTTGGGCTTCCGCTACAGCTTCCCCGACCAGCCGAACCTGCATAAGGCCAATATCTCGGACGAGCTGACCGAATTCGCTTTCGCCCAGAACGGCACCGCCTGGTGGAAGCCGGCATATCTGTGGAACCGCGAGGAATATCTCTACAACAAGACGCCGCTCGACGCGGTCGGCACCGCGCAGACGGTGATGACGGTGAAGCTCGCCGACGGCACGCATGCCGCACTGCACGAGGCGGCGCTGGTCGATTATGCCGCGATGAACCTCGCGCGCAGCGAAGGAAACACCTTCAAGGCCTCGCTGACGCCCGGCGCGGGTGCGCCCAAGGTCACGCGCGCGGCGCCCTTCGCCTCGCCCTGGCGCACGATCATCCTGTCGGACGATGCGCCGGGCCTCTACATGAGCCACCTCGAGCTGAACCTCAACGAGCCGAACAAGCTCGGCGACGTCAGCTGGCTGAAGCCCGCCAAGTTCGTCGGCGTGTGGTGGAAGATGATCAAGGGCGAATGGACCTGGGCGACCGGGCCGCAGCACGGCGCGACCACCGCCAACGTCAAAAAGTATATCGACTTCGCCGCCGCGAACAAAATTCCCGGCGTGCTGGTCGAGGGCTGGAACGTCGGCTGGGACGGCGACTGGTTCGGCAACGGCAACGACATGCAATTCGACCAGCCGACGCCCGATTTCGACGCCGCCGAGCTGACCCGCTACGCCAAGGCGAAGGGTGTCCACCTCGTCGGCCATAACGAGACGGGCGGCTCGGCGAGCCACTACGACGCGCAGCTCGACCGCGCCTTCGCCTATGCCCGCGATCACGGCATTCCGGTCGTGAAGACCGGCTACGTCACCGACGCCGCGCAGATCGAACGCGTCGACGCCGACGGGACGAAGAAGCGCGAATGGCATGAGGGTCAGTGGATGGTGAACCACTATCTGCGCGTCGTGCAGACTGCCGCCAAGTACAAGGTCGGGATCGACAGTCACGAACCCGTCAAGGACACCGGCCTGCGCCGCACCTACCCCAACTGGCTCGCCCGCGAGGGCGGTCGCGGCATGGAATATAACGCCTGGCCAGGCAAGAACCCGCCCAACCACGAAGCCAATATGTTCTTCACCCAGTGGCTCGGCGGCCCGATGGACTTCACGCCGGGTATGCTGAGCCTGGAAGGGCAGGGCGGCAGCGCGTTGATGTCGACCGCGGCGAAGCAGCTGGCGCTCTACGTCGTCATCTATTCGCCGGTGCAGATGGCGGCGGATACGCCCGAAAACTACGCCAAGCACATGGATGCCTTCCAATTCATCCGCGACGTGCCGGTCGACTGGTCGGACACGCGCGTGCTGAACGGCGAGGTCGGCGATTACGTCACCGTGGCGCGCAAGGATCGCGCGAGCGACGATTGGTATCTCGGCAGCATCACCAACGAGAGCGGCCGGACGCTGAACGTCGCCCTCGACTTCCTCGATCCGGGTCGCAGCTATACCGCCGAAATCTATCGCGACGGCACGGGCGCGGACTATCGCACCGACGCCCGCCACGCGATCGCGATCGAGAAGCGGGAGGTAAAGAAGGGCGGCACGATGACGCTCGCCTTGGCGCCCGGCGGCGGTCAGGCGATCCGCTTCGTCGCGAGTGGCAAGGCCCGCCGGAAGTAAGTGGACGCGCGGCTGCCTGTCCATAACCGTCACCCCGGACTTGTTCCGGGGTCCACTCGTCCGCGGGGGGAACGCCTGAGCCTCTTGCCCGTCCCCCCGTTGCACAGTGGACCCCGGACCAAGTCCGGGGTGACGGAGAAGATGGGGCAGGCCGCCGAGTTCCCACTGCGCGCATGACCCCACCGCCTCCCTCGATCGCCATCCTCGGCGGCGGCACCGCCGGCTGGATGGCCGCCTGCCTGATGGCCAGGGCCTGGCCGCAGGCGCGCATCACCGTCATCGAATCCCCGGACATCGGTATCGTCGGCGTCGGCGAAGGATCGACCCCGCAGCTCAAGGCGCTGTTCGATACGCTTGGGCTCGCCGAGGCCGACTGGATGCCGGCCGCCGACGCGACCTACAAGGCGGGCATCGCCTTCCACCGCTGGGCCGACGACACGCCCGCCTATTTCCACCCCTTCGCCGGCCAGATCGACCTCCATACGCAAGGCGCCTTCTTCGCCAGCACTCGCGCACGCCGTCATGGCGCCGACGTTCCCGCGCATCCGGACCGCTTCTTCCTCAACGGGAGGCTGGCGGAGGCGGGCCGTGCCCCGATCGCGCCCGCACACTTCCCGTTCCGCATCGGCTATGGCTATCATTTCGACGCGCATAAGGTCGGGCATGTCCTGCGCGACGCGGCGCTGGCCCGCGGCGTCGTCCATCTGCCGCGCCGCGTGCGGGACGTCGTGGTCGATGCGGCTGGTCAGGTCGCCGCGCTGACGCTGGACGAAGGGGATGCCATCCACGCGGAGCTGTTCGTCGATGCCAGCGGTTTCGCCAGCGTCATCGCGCAAAAGGCGCTCGGTGTGCCCTTCCGCTCCTTCGCCGATAGCCTCCTCGCCGACCGTGCCGTGGTGATGCCCACCCCGCGGCAGTCCGCGCTGCCGGTCCAGACCAAGGCGACCGCGCTCTCCGCCGGCTGGGCCTGGGACATTCCGCTGACCAGCCGCACCGGCAACGGCTATGTCTACGCCTCGCGCTACCTGTCGCCCGACGCGGCCGAGACGGAGCTGCGCCGTCACCTCGGCCTGCTCGATGCCGAAGTCGCCGCCCGCCACCTCAGCATGAGGGTCGGCCGCGTCGAGACGAGCTGGACCGCCAACTGCCTCGCGATCGGCCTCGCCCAGGGCTTCATCGAACCGCTCGAAGCGACGGCGCTCCATATCGTACAGGCGACGATCGAAGGCTTCATCGGCGCCTATCAGGCCGGCAGCCGCGACGCCTTCAACGCCGCGATCGCGCGCCGCTACGACGGTATCCGCGACTATATCGTCGCCCATTACCGCCTCAACCGCCGCAGCGGCTCCTTCTGGCGCGACGTCGCCGCCAACGACGATCTGTCCGACGACCTGAAGGCGATCATGACCGCGTGGTTCACCGGCGGCGACGTCGCCGCGGTGGTCGAGGGGCGGGGCCTTGCCGGCTATTACGCGCCCATGTCGTGGGAGGTACTCCTCGCCGGTTACGGCACCTTCCCCGACGCGACGCGGCTGCGCACGGCACCCCCCGTCGCCGATCTCGCCGCAATCGAGACCTTGCTGAGCGGATGCCTGCTCAACTTCCCAGATCATCAGGCCGCGCTAGACGGCCACCGGAGGATGCCATGACCCCCACTGCCACTCGCCCGCGCCAAAGCTGGGCGGGCCTCTGGAATATCTCGTTCGGCTTCTTCGGTATCCAGATCGGCTTCGCGCTGCAGAACGCCAACATGAGCCGCATCTTCCAGTCGCTCGGCACCAGCCTCGACGATCTGCCCGCGCTCTGGGTCGCGGCGCCGCTGACCGGCCTGCTGGTGCAGCCCGTGATCGGCCACCTCAGCGACCGCACCTGGCTCGGCCGGCTGGGGCGGCGGCGGCCCTATTTCCTTGCGGGCGCGATTCTGGCGGCGATCGCGCTGCTGCTGATGCCGGAAAGCCCGGGGCTGCTGATGGCGGCGATGCTGCTGTGGCTGCTCGACGCCTCGCTCAACGTCTCGATGGAGCCGTTCCGTGCCTTTGTCGGCGATATGCTCGACAAGGATCAGCATGCCGCGGGCTATGCGGTGCAGACCGCCTTTATCGGCGCAGGCGCGGTGTTTGGGTCGATCTTCCCCTGGCTGCTCGAACACCTCGGGGTGTCCAACCAGGCAGCGGGCGGCGGCATTCCCGATACCGTACGCTATGCCTTCTGGTTCGGCGGCGCGGCGTTGTTCCTCGCCGTGCTGTGGACCGTGCTGACGACGCGCGAATATGCGCCCGACGAGATGGCGGCGTTCGACGGTTCTGCGGCGGAAGACCATGGCCACACGCTCCTTATCCTCGCCGCGCGCCGGTACGGTACCAGCATCGCCTGGATCGTCGCGGGGGCGATCGTGGTCGTCGCCGTCGCCGCGATGCGGCTGGAGAAGGAGGTGTACCTGCTCGGGGCGCTGCTCGCCGGCTATGGTCTCGCCAGCATCGTCGCGATCGCCCGGGCGCGGGCGGGGCAGGCGGCGGGCATGCTCGGCCATATCGTCGGGGATTTCGGCGGCATGCCGCTGCTGATGAAGCGACTGGCGGTCGCGCAATTCTTCAGCTGGTCGGCATTGTTCATCATGTGGATCAACACCACGCCGATCGTCGCGGGCGCCTTCTACGGCGCACCCGACGCGAAAAGCCCGCTGTATCAGGAGGGCGCGAACTGGGTCGACGTGCTGTTCGCAACCTATAACGGCATCGCCGCGGTCGCCGCGCTCACGCTGCTGCCGGTGCTGGCCAAGCGGATCGGGCAGGCGAAGACGCACATCATCGGGCTGCTGTGCGGCGCGGCGGGCTTTGCCAGCTTCTTCGTCATCACCGATCCCAAATGGCTGCTCGCCAGCGAGATCGGCATCGGCATCGCCTGGGCGTCGATCCTCGCCATGCCGTACGCGATCCTCGCGTCCAGCCTGCCGCAGCGCAAGCTCGGTATCTACATGGGCCTGTTCAACGTCTTCGTCGTCGTGCCGCAGCTGCTGGTCGCGACGGTGATGGGGTCGATCACCAAGCATTTCTTCCCGACAGCGCCGATCTGGACGCTCGCCTTTGCGGCCGGAGCGCTGCTGCTCGCGGCGATCGCGATGACGCGGGTGGAGGCGGCGCGCGTCCCCGGCTAGAGCGGCGGCAGACTGCAAACGGGGACGACGATGCCGACGACATTGGTGACGGGCGTGGCGGGGTTCATCGGCATGAGCACCGCCGATGCGCTGATGGCGCGCGGCACGCGGGTGATCGGCGTGGATTCGATCAACGATTACTACGACCCGGCGCTCAAGCACGCGCGCCTCGCCCGCCTGACCGAACGCTATGGCGACCTGTTCGCCTTTCTCCAGGTCGACTTCGCCGATGCCGCGGCGCTGAAGTCCGCGCTGGAATCGCACGATTTCGATCGCATCGTGCATCTCGGCGCCCAGCCGGGCGTGCGCTATTCGATCGAGCACCCGGAGGCCTATGGCCAGTCGAACCTCGTCGGGCATCTCAACCTGCTCGAGGTCGCGCGCCACCGCGGCGTCGCGCATATGGTCTATGCTTCGTCGTCGTCAGTCTATGGCGGCAACACTGCCGTGCCGTTCCGCGTCGAGGATCGCGTCGATCGGCCCGTCTCGCTCTATGCCGCCACCAAGCGCGCGAACGAGGTGATGAGCGAAAGCTACGCGCACCTTTATCGGTTGCCGCTCACCGGCCTGCGCTTCTTCACGGTGTACGGCCCATGGGGGCGGCCGGACATGATGATGTGGATCTTCACGCGCGCGATGTTCGCGGGCGAGCCGATCCCGGTTTTCAACGATGGCCAGATGGAGCGCGACTTCACCTTCATCGCGGACATCGTCGCGGGCGTGATCGCAGCGCACGACAATCCGCCGCCCGACGACGGCGCGGAGAAAGCCGGCGGCAGCGTTGCGCCGCATCGTCTCTACAATATCGGCAACAACCGGTCGGAACCGTTGGGCCGCGTGATCGAGGTGCTGGAACGGGCGACGGGCCGCCAGGCGATTCGCCGCAACCTGCCGATGCAGCCGGGCGACGTCGTCCGCACCGCGGCGGATATCGACGCGATTGCGGGCGACCTCGGCTACCGGCCGACGACCTCGATCGATGTCGGCGTGCCGGCGTTCGTCGACTGGTATCGCGCCTACCACCGCCTGTAGGCGGCGCCTCTCAGCCGACGCCTCAACCGGCCGCCTTCGCCTCGGCGCGATAGCGGTGAAGCAGCGGTTCGGTGTAGCCGTTCGGCTGCGCGACACCCTCGAACACCAGCGCGCGCGCCGCCTGCCAGGCGAGGCTGTCCGGATGCCCGCTCATCGGACGGTAGAGGGGATCGTCGGCATTCTGCGCATCGACCTTCGCCGCCATGCGCGTGAAGGCGGCATCGACCTCGGCCGGCGTCGCGACGCCGTGGAGCAGCCAGTTCGCCATATGCTGCGAGGAGATACGCAGCGTCGCGCGATCCTCCATCAGGCCGATATCGTGAATGTCGGGCACCTTCGAACAGCCGATGCCCTGATCGATCCAGCGTACGACATAGCCCAATATGCCCTGCGCATTGTTGTCGAGTTCCGCGCGCACCTCATCCGGCGTCCAGTTCCGTCCCGCCTCGGCAACGGGGATGGTCAGCAGGTCGCCCAGCGGCGCGACCGGCTCGGCGGCACGCTCGCGTTGGCGGGCGAAGACGTCGACGCGGTGATAGTGCGTCGCGTGCAGCGTCGCCGCGGTGGGCGAGGGGACCCAGGCGGTATTCGCGCCGGTCTGCGGATGGCCGATCTTTTGATCGAGCATGTCCGCCATCCGGTCCGGCGCGGCCCACATGCCCTTGCCGATCTGCGCCTTGCCCGACAGGCCACAGGCGAGGCCGATCTGCACGTTGCGGTTTTCATAGGCCGCGATCCAGCGGCTCGCCTTCATCTCGCCCTTCGGGATCATCGGGCCGGCGTGCATCGATGTGTGCATCTCGTCGCCGGTACGGTCGAGGAAGCCGGTGTTGATGAAGACCAGCCGGTGGCGGACGGCGTGAATGCATGCGGCCAGGTTCGCGCTGGTCCGCCGTTCTTCGTCCATCAGCCCGACCTTGATCGTGTGGCGATCAAGGCCCAGCAGATCCTCGACCGCGTCGAACAGCGCGTTGGTCAGCGCCGCTTCGTCCGGCCCGTGCATCTTGGGTTTCACGATGTAGATCGATCCGGCGCGGCTGTTGCGACGCGGCCCTCGCACGTCATGCAGCCCGATCAGACTGGTGACGACCGCATCGAGGATGCCTTCGGGCGCCTCGCTGCCGTCGGGCAGGCGCACGGCCGGTGTCGTCATCAGGTGGCCGACGTTGCGGACGAACAGCAGGCTGCGGCCGGGCAGGGTGATCGTGCCGCCGTCGGGGGCGGTATAGGTACGATCCTCGGCCAGCGTCCGGCTCACCGTCCGCCCGCCCTTGTCGAAGTTCGCCGTCAGGTCGCCGCGCATCAGCCCCAGCCAATTGGCATAGCCCGCAACCTTGTCCGCGGCATCGACCGCCGCGACCGAATCCTCAAGGTCGCAGATCGTCGTCAAGGCGGATTCGAGAACGACGTCGGCGATACCCGCGGGATCGTCGCGACCGATCGGGTGGCCGCGGTCGACGACGACCTCGATATGCAGGCCGTTGTGCCGGAAGAGCAACGTGTCGCCGGCGTTGCCCACCCATTGCCCGGAATCGGCGAGTGCGGGCGTGCCCCCCGTCCAATCTGTCCAGCGGCCATCGGCGAGAGGCACCGCCTCGTCCAGAAACGCCTTGGCCCAAGCGATGACTTGGCTCCCCCGCGCCGCGTCATAGCCGCCGGACACAGCCGCGCCGGGCAGCGCGTCGGTGCCGTACAGCGCATCGTACAGGCTGCCCCAGCGCGCATTCGCCGCATTCAGCAGGAAGCGGGCGTTGAGGATCGGGACGACCAGCTGCGGCCCCGCCCGCTCGGCGATTTCCGGATCGACATTGGCGGGGTCGACCGCAAAGGGCGCCGGTTCGGGCAGCAGATAGCCGATCTCGCGCAGGAATGCCTCATAGGCGGCGGGCTCGAACGCATGGTCGCGATGCCATGCGTCGATCGCTGCCTGCATCCGATCCCGCGTCGCCAGCAGCGCGCGGTTCTGTGGCGTAAAGCGTTCGAAGATCGCCGCCACGCCCGACCAGAAAGCATCAGGCTCGATACCGGTGCCCGGCAATGCCTCGCGCTCGAGGAAGTCGGCAAGTTCGGGGGCGATGCCAAGGCCGGCGCGCGCGATCATGGGGTCATCCTTCGCTATGGTCTTGCCGGCGATCCTAGACCGATCGCTATCCGTTCGGTAGCAGCAAAGATATTGAAGCAGTTTATCGTAAGAGGAACGAATGGCCTTCGATCCCGATTATGCGCTGTTCGTCGCCGTGGCCGAAGCCGGCAGCCTTTCCGCTGCCGCACGGGCGCTGCGCCTATCGCCCGCGATGGTCTCCAAGCGGCTGCAACGCCTTGAGCAACGGCTCGGCGTCACGCTGGTGCATCGCACCACCCGACGGCTGGCGCTGACGACGGCGGGCGAGCGGTTCCGCGCCGATCTGGGCGACATTCTCGGCGCGCTGGATGCGGCGGAAGCGCGGGTCACCGGCGCCCGCACCGCGCCGGCGGGACCGCTTCACGTTTCCGCGCCGACCTCGTTCGGGCGGTTGCATGTCGCGCCTCACCTTGGCCGGTTCGTGGCCGCCTGCCCGGCGGTCGAGCTGCGCTTCGATCTCGACGACGGCTTTGTCGACCTGTTCGGGGCGCGGGTCGACTGCGCGATCCGCATTGCGGCAGAGGTGCCCGAGACCGTCGTGGCGCACCGGCTCGCGACCAGCCGCCGCATCCTCTGCGCGGCGCCGTCCTATCTCGCCGACATCGGCACGCCTGAACAGGTGGACGACCTGGCCGCGCATCGCCTGCTGGCGGCCGATGGGCAGATGCCGTGGCGTCTCGTGTCCGGCGGACGCACGAGCCTCGTCACCCAAATTAGCTACGTTCGCACCAACTCCAGCGAAATGGTGCGCGAACTCGCGCTGGGCGGCGTCGGTATCGCGTTGCGCTCGTTATGGGATGTCGGCGATGCGCTCGCCTCGGGACAGCTCGTGCGCGTGCTGCCCGAATGGGAGGGTTCGGCCGACGTCGGTATCTATGCGGTCCACCTGCGCAGCCCCGCGGTCCCGGCCACCGTCACCGCCTTCATCGATTTCCTGCGCGATACGATCGACCCCGCCGCCTGGGCCTGACGCTCAGCGCAGCGTCTTGGCAGCCGTCAGCGCGCGATCGCGCGCCTCGCGATGGCCGATGATCTTGGGCGGATAGCTCTTCGGCCGGGCGTCATGCGCATCGGGATCGTGGATCGCGGCATCGGACAGGTCTGCCAGCTCGGGCACCCACCGGCGGATGTAATCGGCCGCATCGAACTTCTCCGACTGGCTGAGCGGCGCCATGATCCGCCCGAACATGTTGGCATCGACGCCGGTCCCCGCGATCCACTGCCAATTGACCGCGTTATTCCCGTAATCGGCGTCCACCAGACAGTCCCAATACCAGCGCTCGCCCTCACGCCAGTCGAGCAACAGGTGTTTGACGAGGAAGCTTGCCGCGATCATCCGCACGCGGTTGTGGATCCAGCCACTCGTCCACAGCTGGCGCATGCCCGCATCGACGATCGGATAGCCGGTGCGGCCCTGTTGCCACGCCTTCAGGTCGCGCTTCGCCGCCACCCCCGTCCGCCACGGCATCGCGTCATATTGCCGCCGCCCGTTGACCGTCCCGTAATCGGGCATGGCGAGCAGCACGCCCGCCGTAAAATCGCGCCATGCGATCTCGCGCAGATACGGCATCGTGTCCGCCTTGCCCCGCAGCGCATGGTACAGCGTCCGGGGCGAGACCTCACCATGATGCAGGTGCGGTGACAGGCGCGACGTACCCTCTTCCGATGGCAGGTTGCGGCGCCGGTCGTAGTCGCCGACCTCTTCGGGCCAGTGCTTCACCTTGGCCAGCGCCTCGGCTTCGCCCGGCACCCAATCCTCGCCGAACCCGCCCGACCAGTCCGGCTTCGACGGCAGAAGGGCCCAGTCGGACAGCGTATCGCTCTTCGGCCAACGGTCCGGCGCTGCGATAGTGCGCGGCATCGGCACGGGCTCAGGGGGCGGCAGATGCTCCTGCAATGCCTTCCAGAACGACGAAAAGACTTTGAACGGCGTGCCCGACCCGGTTGTCACATCCTCGACGCGCGCCAGCCGGTCGCCATCGTGCAGCACCAGGCGGTCGCCCAGCGCCGCCTCAGCGTCGCGCCACCACGGCTCGTAATGCCGCGTGGCGTGGATCTCGCCCGCGCCGGTCTCCTCGCACAATTGGCGCAACACGCTCACCGCATCACCGCGTCGCAGGACCAGCCGGCTGTGCTTTGTCTCCAGGCTTTTGGCCAACGCGGCGAGGCTGTGATGCAGCCACCACCGCTGCGCGCCGCCGATCCGCCATTCGCCCGGCGCATCGTCATCCAGGATGTAGACCGGAATGACCGGCCCCGCATGGGCAGCGGCGGCGAGAGCGGGCTGGTCGTGCAGGCGCAGGTCCTGCCGCAGCCATAACAGGGTAGGGGCGTTCATCGATCGCTCCAATCGGCGGAACACAGGTTAAGTTCCTGCGCGGACTTGCCGGGCGCGACGGCCGCCCGCAGAGTCCACGGTGATGCTCCGTCCGCTTCTTCTCGCCGTACCGCTCGCGCTCGCCGCCTGCTCGCCCTCCGCGCCGGATCCCGCGCCGCCGCGCCTGCCGGTGCCGATCCGCGATAGCGCAACGCTGACGCTGATCCGCGGGCAGGCGCTGGAACAATTGGTGCGCGGCAGCGTCCAGACGCGACCCGGCACAGGCGGCCGCCCCGGCCCGACCGAGCGCTTCGCCGCCGTCGGCGACGCCTACACGCTCGCCTACGATCGCCCCGACACGAGCGGCCGCTACCGCATCACGCCCGATCGCGTCTGCCTGCGCTTCGTCGATGAGCGCAGCATCTTCTGCCGCTTCTACCTCCGCGATGCCAAGGGCGGTATCGTGATGGCGGAGGACGACCGCGACTATCCGCTCCACACCGCGCCGGTGACGATCACGCGGGCGCCATGACCTCGATCGCCCCCGCGGCGACCCGCGCGGTGATGGGCGTATGCGCCAGCACCTCGCCGTCGATCGAGATCGGCAGTGACGGGCGCGTATCCACCTTCAGGGCGGTGCCGCTGAAGCTCACCGTATCCTGGTGCCGCGCCTTCAGCCCCAGGAAGCTTGCCGCCCAATTCTTCACCAGCGTCCGCTTGTAACGTCCCGTCACCGCCTGCACGACGATACGGCCCGACTGTACCGACGCCTCGTCCACCAGCCATGTGCCGCCATGATATGGCCCGTTGCTGATCCGCACCTCGACCACGCGCAGCCGGTGCGTCTCGACGCCGTCGTCGACCGTCAGCATGAACGGCTTGAACCGAACGAACTGCCACGCCGCCCAGCCGAGGTAGCCGATCCGTCCCAGCACCTTTTTGAGGCCATGCGGCACCGTCTCGGCGATCTGCGGGCTGATCCCCATCGCGGCGCAATTGGCGAAATAATCGTCGTCGATCATGCCCAGGTCGATGCGCTTGGGCACGCCCGTACGGATCACCTCGATCGCGCCTTCGACATCGATCGGCAGGCCCAGCGTCCGCGCGAAGCTGTTCGCCGTGCCGAGCGGCAGCACCGCCAGCGTCACGCCCTTGCCGACCAGCAGGTCGACAAGGCCGCTGACCGTCCCATCGCCCCCGCCCAGGATCACCAGGTCGGGCTTCTTCGCCAACGCGCGCTCGACCGTCGCCTCCAGGTCGTCGGGATTTTCAACGGCATGGGCGTCGACCGGAAAGTCCAGCCCATCCATCGCCGCGCATGCCCGCTGGAAAAGCTTCTGCCCTTTCCGCGACTTGGCATTGACGATCATTGCGGCGGATCGGAATTGCACCATGTCGCAAAATTCCCCAGAACTTCCATGCGGATAAGGATTACGCCTGCGTAACGCTTGCGAGGACGCCTACGATCCCGCAAAGCCGAATCCATGTCCGCATCCTATCCCGCGCTTCGCCTTCGTCGCACCCGTGCGAGCGACTGGAGCCGCCGCCTCCACGCCGAAACCGTCCTGACGCCGGCCGATCTGATCTGGCCGCTGTTCGTGGTCGAGGGGCAGGGGGTGGAGCAGCCGATCGCCAGCCTGCCCGGCGTGTCGCGCTGGTCGGTCGATGGCATCGTTGCGCGCGCCAAGGAAGCGAGGGACCTCGGCATCCCATGCGTCGCGCTCTTTCCCTACACGCCCGCGCACCTCAAGACCGAGGACGGGCGCGAGGCGCTCAACCCCGACAATCTGATGTGCCAGGCTACCCGCGCGATCAAGGATGCGGTGCCCGAGGTCGGCGTGCTGACCGACGTCGCGCTCGATCCCTATACCAGCCACGGCCATGACGGGCTGGTCGATGCGGCGGGCTATGTCGTCAACGACAGCACGGCCGACCTGCTGGTGCAGCAAGCGGTCAACCAGATGCGCGCCGGTGCGGATATCATCGCGCCGTCGGACATGATGGACGGCCGTATCGGCATGATCCGCGCGGCGCTGGAGGGCGAGGGCGCCCACAACGTCCAGATCATGAGCTATGCCGCGAAATATGCGAGCGGCTTCTACGGCCCGTTCCGCGACGCGGTCGGCAGCCGCGGCCTGCTGAAGGGCGACAAGAAGACCTACCAGATGGATCACGCCAACGCCGAGGAAGCGCTGCGCGAGGTTGCGCTGGACCTTGCCGAGGGCGCCGACACGGTGATGGTGAAGCCGGGCCTGCCCTATCTCGACATCATCGTTCGCGTGAAGCAGCGCTTCGAGGTGCCGGTCTTCGCCTATCAGGTGTCGGGCGAATATGCGATGATCGAGGCGTCGGTGGCCGCCGGCGCAGGCGATCGCGACGCACTGGTGCTGGAAACGCTGATGGCCTTCAAGCGCGCCGGCTGTTCGGGCGTCCTGACCTATCATGCGGCGCACGCCGCGCGGCTGCTCGGCGCGTGATCGAGACCGAGCGGCTGATCCTCCGGCCGTGGCGAGACGCGGATCGTGAACCGTTCGCCGCGATGGGCCGCGATCCCGATGTGATGCGTCATCTGGACGGCGTCGTCGATCGTGCTGCCAGCGACGCGGCCGTCGACCGGCAGATCGCCAATCAGGCGGAGGATGGGTGCTGCTTCTGGGCGGTCGAGCAACGCGACGATGGCGCGTTCCTCGGCTTTTGTGGCATCCGCCGCGGTGGCCACGAGAACACGCCGGTGCGTGGCGTTTGGGAGATCGGCTGGCGGTTGCGCCGGGACGCCTGGGGTCAGGGCTATGCCCGTGAGGCGGCGCGCGCCTGTATCGACTGGGCGTTCGCCACCACGCCAGCGGATCGGGTCTGCGCTTGGACCGTGCCCGCCAATCGCGCCTCATGGGGCCTGATGCTGCGGCTCGGCATGACACACCGGTCGGAGTTCGATTTCGACCATCCCCGGTTCGCGAAGGGCCATCCCCTTTGCCGGCATCTCGTCTACGCGATCGACCGTCCCGCGTGAGCGACGCCGAAAGCAATGCCATCGGCCGGCCCGGCCGCACCCTTTTCGTCGCGACGATCCTGACGGGATCGTTCCTGCTGTTCCTTGTTCAACCGATGGTGGCGCGCATGGCGTTGCCGCGGCTGGGCGGGGCGCCGGCGGTGTGGAATTCGGCGATGCTCGTCTACCAGACGCTGCTGCTCGCCGGCTATGCCTATGCCCATGCGCTGGGGCGCATCCGGCCGATGGCGCAGGCGGCGGTGCATCTCGGCGTGCTGCTCGTCGCGGGGGCGTGGCTGCCGATCGGGCTGGCGCTGGGGGCGGGGCCTGCCGGCGTGTCGCTGGCGGTCTGGGTGCCGTGGCTGCTCGGCGCATCGATCGGGCCACTGTTCTTCGCCGTTTCCGCCCAAGCGCCGCTGGTGCAACGCTGGTTCAGCATGGCGAGCCGGGGGGGCGATCCCTATGCGCTGTACGCCGCGTCGAACCTCGGCAGCTTCGCCGGCCTGATCGCCTATCCGCTCGTCGTGGAGCCGCTGTTGACGCTGCGCACGCAAAGCCTCGTCTGGAGCGCGGGCTACGTCCTGCTGATCGCGCTCGTCGTCGGCTGTGCCTGGCATCTGCCGCGCGGGGAGGGCAAGGCCGCGGCGCGCCCGACCAGCGAACCCGCAACCCACCGTCGTATCGCCCACTGGATCGCGCTCGCGCTGGTGCCCTCGGGGCTGATGCTCGCGACCTCCACCTATATCACCACCGATATCGTCGCGATGCCGCTGCTCTGGGTGCTGCCGCTCGGCCTGTATCTGCTGAGCTTTTCCGTCGCCTTCGCGACCGACCGGTTCCTCGCCGACCTGCTGACGCGGATCGCGCCGATCACCATCTTGCTGTTCGGCGGCGTGATGGTCGGCGGGTTCAACGAATCGCCGTTGGTCAATCTCGCCATCGCGCTGACCTTGCTGTTCATGGCCTCGGTCGCGCTGCACACGCAGCTCTATCGCCTGCGCCCCGCGCCCGATCGTCTGACCGGCTTCTATCTCGCCATGGCGGTGGGCGGTGCATTGGGCGGCGTGTTCGCGGCCTTGATCGCGCCGGTCGTGTTCGACTGGACGTACGAATATCCCATCCTGATCTTCGCCGCCGGGCTGCTGGTGCCGCAACGGTACCTGACGCGCGCTGTCCGGTCGCTGTGGACCACGCCGCGGCGTCGCCTCTTGGCCTATGCGGTCGTCACCGTCCTGCTCGCGATATTGGCGGGGCTGACCTTCCGCGGCCCTAGTGATCTGTTTGGCGATGGCCATCAGGGGCTGACGTTCATCGTCATCGCGCTGATCGGCGTGATCGCGATCGGCGCCCGCCCGGCCTATGCGCTCACCCTCGCCGTCGCGCTGGTGATCTTCGGCGGCTGGCGTGCGGTCGAACTATCATTGGAACAGGGCGCGCGCACCCGCAGCTATTTCGGCGTCTATACCGTCCGCGACCGTCCCGGCGTGCGCGAGCTCGACCATGGCACGACCGTCCACGGCATCCAGTTCATCGGCAACCCGATCCTCGAACGCCTGCCGACCACCTATTACGCGCCGCCCTCCGGCATCGGCCGCGCGATGAGCGCGCTCGATCCGCTGTACGGACCGCGCGCACGCATCGGTGTCGTCGGGCTCGGGACGGGCACGCTCGCCTGCTACGCGCAGCCGGGCCAGCGCTGGCGCTTCTATGAGATCGATCCCGTCGTCGTGCATATCGCGCGCGACACCGGCCAGTTCACCTATTTGCGCAACTGCCTGCCCAACCCCACGATCCGCATCGGCGACGCGCGCCTCAGTCTGGAGCAGGACGCACCCGACAGCCTCGATCTGCTCGCGCTCGACGCTTTCTCCTCGGATGCGATCCCCGCGCATTTGATGACGCGCGAAGCGTTCCGCGCATACGCCCGCGTGCTCCAGCCCAAGGGGCTGTTGCTCGTCCACATCTCGAACCGGTTCCTCGATCTCGAACCCGTGGTCGCGGCGCTGGCGCGGGACGGCGGCTGGCATGCGGCGAAGCTCTTCTATCAGCCGCCCCGCTACACCGCGATCGCTTCGGCCAGCCAGTGGATCGCGCTGTCTCGCAATCCTGCGACGCTATCCGCCCTCGCGAAACGGGGCGGCCAGTGGCAACCGCTGACACCGCGTGCCGGACTCACCCCGTGGACCGACGATTATTCGACGATCCTGCCGCTGCTGAAATGGGCGCCTTAGGCGGCGGGAAGCGACGCCTGGATGCGGTCGATCTTGGCGGCCTGCCTGGCAGCCTCCGCCGCAATGCGCTCTCGCACCGTGCCGAGCGCAGGATAGGCCGGCTCCAGCTTTGCCGCGCGATCGGCCGCGATTACGTCGATATCGCTTAACAGCGACGACGTCTGCGCCCGCCAGTCGTCGAGCTGGGCGAGCGCGGTCTGCGCATCCAGCCACGCATCGCTGCCCACGGCCTTGCCCTTGGCCTTCGCCGCGGCGGCATCCGCCTTGGCGGCGTCGCCGGCAAAGCCTTTGGCCAAGCGGTCGAGCTTTACGCCGAACTCGGCGATCTTCGCATCCAGCGCCGGATCGGGCTTGGCCTCGACCACCGGCACTTCGGGCTCGGCGAAGCCAAGCTTCTCCACCGCCCGCGGCGCCAGCGAGGGATAGCGGGTCGTGTCGCGCGAACAGGCCGACAGCGAGGCGAGGGCGACGGCGAGCGACAGAGCGACTTTCATGGGGCTCGGCTGTAGGGGGTGCAAGAAAATGGCGCAACGCACTTGCGCGTTTCGAAGCGTCTGCTATCAGCGCGCCTCCAATGCGCGCCCGTAGCTCAGCTGGATAGAGCATCAGACTACGAATCTGAGGGTCGGACGTTCGAATCGTTCCGGGCGCGCCAGGATTTCCCCCGCTCACATCTTTGATGTGGCGGGGGTTATCGTTTGTGGCGCAGCGAAACGCGCTTTAGGGCGGCCGGCATGATCCGCCGTATCCTCAGCTTCGTCGAACCGTTCATCCTTATGCTGCTCGGCACCGTCGTGCTGGCCAGCGTGTTGCCCGCGCGCGGCGAATGGGCGCGGGTGGCGGGGATCGTCGCGGATGCGGGGATCGTGCTGCTGTTCTTCCTGCACGGCGCCAAGCTGTCGCGCGAGGCGATCTGGCAGGGCGCGCGCAACTGGCGGCTGCACCTCGCCGTCCTCGCGACGACCTTCGCGGTGTTTCCGCTCCTAGGGCTGGCATTCGGGCGCTTGCCCGGTCTCGCCGCGCCGGTCGCGGCGGGCATGGTGTTCCTGACGCTGCTGCCCTCGACCGTACAATCCTCCATCGCCTTCACCGCCATTGCGCGCGGCAATGTCGCCGCGGCCGTGTGCAGCGCGTCCTTTTCCAACCTGATCGGTATCGTACTGACGCCCGCGCTGGTCGCGCTGACGATGAGCGGCGTCGGCGGACAGGCGGGCATCAGCCTTGCCGCCGTCGAATCGATCGTGCTGCAATTGCTGGTGCCGTTCGTCGCCGGGCATCTGCTGCGCCCGTGGATCGGCGGGTTCATCGGCCGGCACAAGGGGCTGGTCGGCATCGTCGATCGCGGCTCGATCCTGCTCGTCGTCTACACCGCCTTCGGTGCCGCGGTGGTCGAGGGGTTGTGGCACCGCGTTTCCGCGGCCGATCTCGCGCTGATCGCCGCCGCCTGCGTCGCGCTGCTGGCAATCGTGCTGGTCCTCACTTGGCTCGCCGGCCGCGCGCTGGGCTTCACGCGCGAAGACCAGATCGTGCTGCTGTTCTGCGGTTCGAAGAAGAGCCTCGCGTCGGGCGTGCCGATGGCGGGCGTCTTGTTCCCGGCGGCGCAGGTCGGCGCAGTGCTGCTGCCGGTGATGCTGTTCCACCAGATCCAGCTGATCGCCTGCGCGATCATCGCCCGCCGCTATGCGAATGCCGCAAGCCTCGCCGAGGCTGAAGCCGTCTCAGCGTAGCGCGGCGACCGCCGCCAGCACCTGATCGGCGAGTTCGGGCCGACAGATCAGCAGGTCGGGCAGCAGCGGGTTCTCGCAATTATAGACCAGCGGGCTGCCGTCGATCCGCGAGGCGTGCAGCCCCGCCGCCAGCGCCACCGCGGCGGGCGCGCAATTGTCCCACTCATATTGCCCGCCGTCGTGCAAATAGATGTCGGCGCGGCCATCGACCACCGCCATCGCCTTGACGCCCGCCGATCCCATGCCCACCCGCGTCGTCGCCAGCGCCACGCCGACGCGCTCGACCATGTCGGTCGCCCGCGTCCGGCTCACCACCATCCGCGGCGGCGCGCCGCAGACGATCGCGCGCGAGCATGCCTCCGCCGTCGTATAGATGCGCCCCGTCGCCGGCACCGCCACCGCGCCCACCGCCGGCCGGCCAGCGACCGCCAGGCCGATATGCACCGCCCAATCGTCCAGCCCCTCGGCATAGTCGCGCGTGCCGTCCAGCGGATCGACGATCCACACCCGCTCCGCCGCACATCGCGCCCGATCGTCGAGTGATTCTTCGGACAGGATGAAATCGTCCGGTCGCGCGGCGCGCAGCCGGTCGAGGATCAGCGCATTCGCCTCCGCATCGCCGGCATCGCCCAGCGCCTTGCCGCTCGCCCCGCCGCGCGCGCGGATGGCGAGCAGCAGCGCGCCCGCCTCTTCCGCAACGCTGCGGGCGAGATCGACGTCGGACACGGCGGGCAAGGTCACAATTCGAAGCTCCACACGCCCAGCACATGCTCGACGATCCGTTCGGCGGCACTCTCGGCGCTCTCGCGCGTCGTGTCGATACGAATATCGGGAGCGTCCGGCGCCTCATAGGGGCTCGAGATGCCGGTGAAATGGGCGATCTCCCCGCGCCGCGCCTTGGCGTACAGGCCCTTCACGTCGCGCGCCTCCGCCTCCGCCAGCGGCGTATCGACGAAAATCTCGACGAACTCGCCCGGCGGCAGCATTCCGCGCACCATCTGCCGCTCGGCACGGAACGGTGAAATGAAGGCGGTCAGCACGATCAGCCCCGCATCGGTCATCAGCTTGGCGACCTCGCCGACACGGCGGATATTCTCGATCCGGTCGGCGTCGCTGAAGCCCAGGTCGCGGTTCAGGCCATGCCGCACATTGTCGCCATCGAGCAGGAAGCTGTGCCGCCCCAGCGCGTGCAGTTTCTTTTCGACCAGATTGGCGATCGTCGACTTGCCCGATCCCGACAGGCCGGTGAACCACAGCAGCCGCGGCGACTGTCCCTTCTGCCGCGCATGCGCCTCACGCGTGATATCCACCGACTGCCAATGCACGTTCTGCGCCCGGCGGAGCGCATGGTGGATCAGCCCGGCCGCGACCGTCGCATTGGTTTCGCGATCGATCAGGATGAAGCCGCCGAGCGTCGCGCTCTGCGCATAGGGCTCGAACACGATGCCCTCGTCGGTGAACACCTCGGCGACGCCGATGTCGTTGAGTTCTAGCGTCTTCGCGGACAGATGCGCCTGCGTGTTGACGTCGACGACATATCCCGGCGCCTGTACGCTCGCGCCCACCGCCCGCGGGCCGATCTTCAGCCAATAGCCGCGGCCCGGCACCAGTGCCGTGTCGGACAACCAGACGATCGTCGCCTCGAACTGGTTCGCCGCTTCGGGCGGTGCATCGGCAGCCGCGATCACGTCGCCGCGCGAGCAATCCACCTCGTCGGCCAGCACCAAAGTTACCGCTTCGCCGGCCTGTGCCGTCTGACGGTCGCCATCGAACGTCACGATCCGCGCGACCTGCGTCGTCTTGCCCGAGGGGACGATCCGCACCGCATCGCCCACCGCGACGCGACCGCCGGCGATCGTCCCGGCAAAGCCGCGAAAATCGAGGTCGGGCCGGTTGACCCATTGCACCGGCAGCCGGAACGGGCCCGCCGCGGCGCGATCGCTATCGACGGGAATCGCCTCCAGATGCGGCAACAGCGCCGGGCCGCTATACCACGGCATGGCATCCGACCGGGTCGTGATATTGGCGCCGGTCAGCCCCGACAGCGGAATGGCGGTGAACGCGTCGATCCCGATCCCGCGTGCGAAGTCGGCATAGTCCGCCACGATCGCGTCGAACGTCGCCTGATCATGGCCGACCAGATCCATCTTGTTCACCGCGAGCACGATCTGACGGATGCCGATCAGGTGCGCCAGGAACGAATGCCGCCGCGTCTGCGTCAGCACGCCCTTGCGCGCATCGATCAGGATCACCGCGCAATCCGCGGTCGACGCACCCGTCACCATGTTGCGCGTATATTGTTCGTGCCCCGGCGTATCGGCGACGATGAACTTGCGCTTCTCGGTCGCGAAGAAGCGATAGGCGACGTCGATCGTGATGCCCTGCTCGCGCTCGGCGGCGAGGCCGTCGACCAGCAGCGCGAAGTCGATATTCTGCCCCTGCGTGCCGACGCGTTTGCTGTCCGCCTCCAGCTGACTGAGCTGATCCTCGAAGATCGTCTTCGAATCGTACAGCAGCCGCCCGATCAGCGTCGACTTGCCGTCATCCACCGACCCGCAGGTGATGAAGCGCAGCATCGACTTGGTCTGATGCGTGTCGAGATAGGCGTGGATATCCGCCGCAATCAGGGCATCCGGTGTGTAAGCAGTCATGCGAACACATCCTCCCTCGCGCAGCGGGGGAGGGGGACCGCCCGCCACAGGCGGGTGGTGGAGGGGGCGTCGCCGCACACGTAAGCCTTGCCGTATCCTCCCCCTCCGTCACGGCTCCGCCGCGCCACCTCCCCCTGGCGGGGGAGGACCGGGTAGAGTGCGAGCATCGGGAAAATCCTGTCTGTAGACATGGTCACGCCGCAACGTCCTCCCTCGCGTCAGCGGGGGAGGGGGACCGCCGCGAAGCGGTGGTGGAGGGGGCGCTTCCGCGTACGCCGAAGCCACCGCTGTCCTCCCCCTCCGTCCGCTTCGCTGCCACCTCCGCCTTGCGGAGGAGGAATGTCGTGATGGCAGCCATCAGAAATACCCCTCGCGCTTCTTCTTCTCCATGCTCGCGGCCTGATCGTGGTCGATCGCGCGGCCCTGGCGTTCGCTGGTCGTGGTCAGCAGCATCTCCTGGATCACCTGCGGCAGCGTCGCCGCCTCGCTCTCCACCGCCCCGGTCAGCGGATAGCAGCCCAAGGTGCGGAAACGGATCGATCGTTCGACCGGGATTTCGCCGGGCGCCAGGCGAAAGCGATCGTCGTCCACCATCAGCAGCATGCCGTCGCGCTCCACCGTCGGACGCGGTGCGGCAAAATAGAGCGGTACGATCTCGATCCCCTCGCGCAGGATATATTGCCAGATGTCGAGCTCGGTCCAGTTGGATAGCGGGAAGACGCGGATGCTCTCGCCGCGATGAATGCGGGCATTGTACAAATTCCACAGCTCGGGCCGCTGCGCCTTGGGATCCCAGCCCTGGCTCGCCGAGCGGAAGGAAAAGATGCGCTCCTTCGCGCGTGACTTTTCCTCGTCGCGGCGGGCCCCGCCGAAGGCGACGTCATAGCCGCCCGCCTTCAGCGCCTGCTTCAACCCTTCGGTCTTCCACAAATCGGTATGCCGGCTGCCATGGTCGAACGGGTTGATCCCCGCGGCCTCCGCCTCCGGGTTCTTGTGGACGATCAGCTCCATGCCCGCATCCGCGGCCGCCTTGTCGCGCAGCGCGTACATCGCGCGGAACTTCCATGTCGTATCGACATGCAGCAGTGGGAAGGGCGGTCGCGCCGGAAAAAACGCCTTCTTGGCGAGATGGAGCATTACCGCCGAATCCTTGCCGACCGAATACAACATCACCGGCCGCTCCGCCTCGGCGACGACCTCGCGCATGATGTGGATGCTCTCGGCTTCCAGCCGCTGCAAATGGGTAAGCCCGCTCATGGGGCTTTCAGATAAGCCCCCGCTCGCGCGATGCGACCAACTTATCCTTGGGGCGCCCCTATTCCGGCTGGCCCCACTCCTCACGCCGCCGCTCGACCGAATCGATCAGCACCCCGCCGACCATGAACACCGCGATCGGGCAGCAGCAGAACAGCATCCACCCCTGCCAGCCGGGATATTGCTGCAGGTAATGCATGCCGCGCTCTACCGCCCCCATGGCGAGGCCATAGATGATGACGAACGCCTCGAACTTGGTCTTGATGGTGAAGAGGCGTCTGATGCGGGTCCACATGTCGAAAGGTTAAGCAAGCCGCGCGCCAACGGCAGATTTCCGTCGGTCGCGGGTTAAGAGGCGTGGTTAACCGTCAATTATTCCGACGCCGCAGAAATGCGTGGGGTTGCCGTTCCGTTCGCGGAAAACCGGCGCAATTTCCGCCTCCTGCGCGCGACTGAATGGAAAACCGGAAGGTTGCCCGCCCCGCGCCAACGGGACGGGCTGCCACAGACCGTAGGAGGGTCGAATGGCTGCAATGATACCTAATGTTTCCGTTCCAGAAGGCCAGTCCGGCATTTGGCGGATTGAGCACTTTACCGTCACTGAAGAACAAGCCCGCATAGATCAGATGCGCTCGGCTTTTCGGCCCGGTGCGCGAGGGGTGCTGGCAGGCAACTATACCCGCCTGATGCGGGGCGGCACTGTCGTCATGTCAGACACGCAGGCTGAGAAGCGCGATCACCTATGGTTCGTCCGACAGGCTCAGGGGCACGTCCTCATCAACGGGCTTGGCATCGGAATGGTGCTTGGCGCCGTTCTTCTAAAGCCTGAGGTGACTGCCGTTACTGTCGTGGAGCAGTCTGCGGATGTGATCGCCTTGGTTGGTCCGTCTTACAGGGACCAGCGCGTAACGATCGTGCATGCGGACGCCTTCACCTACCAGCCGCCAGTTGGCATTCGGTATGGCGCTGTCTGGCACGACATCTGGGATGACATTTGCGCTGACAATTTGCCCGAGATGCACAAGCTGCATCGCCGCTACGGTCGCCGAGCTGACTGGCAGGGCTCGTGGGGACGCGAGCTTTGCGAACGGTACGCAGCATGAGTGCTTGGGAAGCCGCTGGCGTGACCGACGAATGGTACACCCCGCCCGCCGTATTTGAGGCGCTGGGCGAACGCTTTGACATGGATGTCGCTGCCCCCTTCGATGTGACCGCAATCCATGTGCCCGCCAAATCCTTCATCTGCGCGAATAGCCTTAGCGGGCCGTGGGACGGTTTCGTCTGGATGAACCCGCCTTTTGGTGGCCGGAATGCTGTCGTGCCGTGGTTGGACCGGTTCTTCGCGCATGGTGATGGCATTGCGCTGGTGCCAGATCGCACGTCCGCGCCGTGGTTCTGGGACGCCTTCCGTAAGTGCGATGCGGTGCTGTTCACCCGCAAAATCCGGTTTCTGCGCCCTGACGGCAGCGAGGGTAAGTCGCCCTCGTGTGGGACGGCGCTGATGGCCGCGGGTGAACGCGGTGTAGCGGCATTGGAGCGGGCCGCGGTGCAAGGCTTCGGCATCCTCGCCACCCCCCGCCACCCCGACATAGGAGAGGGATAGATGGGCGTAGGATATCCACATCGGGTTGCCGCTAACTGCGCCAACTTCCGCCCCTACCCGCCGTCATTCAGCAAGACGCGGGGCCAATGCTTTGTCTGCGGCGTGCAGTGGCAGGATGCCGAGGTCGGCTGTCTCTATCGCTGCCCGCAGTTCACCCCCACCACCAAACCCAGGAGCGCAGAATGAGCGAGGTATATCGAGGGTGGACATTGGATTTCGAGGCGCCTGCTAGATCGCGCATACTTGGTCGTGACTACATGTGGGTCACTGTCGACTGGAACGAGGGCACCCTTTGGTGGGACCATTCCGCCCGCGAATGGATCACCGACGAGGTTCGCCGTGAACGTCGAACGTGTTGCTCTAGCAGCGCTCCATGCCGGTCCTACAAGGCGTTCAAGAGGCATCTGGGGCGCCATGAGAAAACGTTACGGGGCCGGACTGTCTTCTTGCCTTCGCGATGGGTGGGGCATGAGATCACCGCTCGCCCAATTTCCGTCCCCGCCCGCAAAGGAGAGTGAGATGATCGGATCGCCGCTCAATCTCGAAATGCTGCTGCACGCCTACTACAGCGCTGCGCCATATCCCGGCTGCTCGAAGCCAATCAGCGAAGGGCGGGCCATGCTTTTCAGGCACGGGCTTATCGATTGCGAGGACGCCATGTGCCGGGCCACTGAAAAAGGCCGCTTCTTCGTCGGCCACCTGCTCGCCGTCCCGTTCCCCGTAGAGACCTATCGTATTCCCGATGCAGGAGACCCCGCATGACCGACCTCACGCGCGAAGGGCTGGTGGAGCAGATTGCCAGCTTGGAAAAGCAGCTACGGGATGCACGGCGCACGTCGACTGACAGGCTGTACATGATCGGGGCTCTGGTTCCGATGCTTGGGCCAAAAGGTCGTCAAGTCTGGGAGCAGTGGCAGGCAAAAGGCGTGCAGCGCATTCATACGGCATGGGCCGACGACGTTATGGCACTGGCTGGGGAGGAAGTGGCTGAGCGCCATTTGCAGATCAACAAGGCATGCGAAGAAGCTGTGCCCATCGATAATATGGACAGCCGTGACCCTTCTGCCCGCGCCCGAGCGATGGAGGCGGGTCGTGGATAAGGGCAGTCCAGATGCCATCCCCAATTCACGGGCTTTGGGCAAGCCGTACCGAAGCCATAAGGCATCGGGTAACTGTGACTGGCGCTCTGCCAACTGAGCTAAACCGGGGCCGAACCGTCGGTTGCTGGACTTGAACCAGCGGCCTCCAATCACAGCCCCACCGCCATACCTCTTGACCGACTCCGGATCAAGCTGTTACGGCCTGTTTCGTAGCTGCGGCAAGGCCAGCAACCAATCCCATGCCAAGGCGGTGGGTACATGGTAGGCGGGTTTACCGCTCAAGATGGTGACGCCGCAGCTACTTCCCCACCTTCGGGCAACTCACCGCGACGCCCTGCGCTGCCAGTGACCGGCATACCCGGCCCCACGCCAGCGATATCCCTTCACCCCATAGCTCAAGATCAACGCTGTACCGAGCCGACGTAGCATCGTCCGTAATCGCTGCATCCGGCATGACGGGCTTTGGCTTCGACGCTGCGGCGGCATCAGCCACAGACACGCTGATAGGCTGGGGAGGCGGTACGTCCGGCCTGCCGCAGCCTTGCGCAGCCCACAGCAACGGTAGCAGGGCCGGGAGCAGTGCCTTTCGGGGCATTATCGATCGCATGGGTTAGGTCATCCTTCACCTGGTCGAGGTGGCTTTCGTCCATCATCCGTTCGGCTTCCGCCTGCCGCATGACCATCTCGCGCTTCTCGGCCGCATCGGCACGCGCCGTTTGGACGCGGACCTGCTTGGACAGGTCGTCAGCGCGATTGTCGGCGTTCGTCCATCCGACCCACAGCCACGCGATGAGCGCGATCAGGGCGATCGGGGCGCCGATGTAGCGGAGGGCGGTGAGGGGCGTCATGCCGACGGCCCCTGATTGACCGTCTCTGCCTTCTCGACGTTCGCTACGGCGCTCTTAGGGCGAAAGGTGCCCAGCACGCCGACAAGCCCCGTCGTCAGACCACCAAATCCCAGCGCCTCCGCATACTTGCCGTAGAAGGCGAGGATGGCTGCGATCGTGGCGAGGTAGCAGATGGCGCCGATCAGGACCGAAAAAGCGATCAGGTTGTGGCGTTCGGTCATGACACACCTCCATCCCGCAAAGCACGCTCAAACGCCTGCGCATAGCCCTCGATCAGATCGGCCTTGTCGAGGATGTTGATGATCCGCCGGGCCTGAACGTACTGCGGCTTCGTCGCGACGCCCTGCGCTGGCAGATAGTCAGCCAGCTTCTTGCCGCTGAACCAGCCCTCGACCATGCCGCGCACCATGATAAACGCCGCGATGTCGGGACGCATGGCGAGGTCCGGGTTGGCGATCAGGTCGCCTACTTTGATGATCCCAGCCTGCGCCAGCTCGCGATCTGCGCGCGCGTAATTCGCCTTCCACGTCAGCATGACATAGCCGCGCCCGCAGTATTTGGGGCCGTCGCCAGCGCAGGTGTTGCCGTAGGCGATGCAGGTCTTCGGCCGATCCCCCGCCACGTCATAGAGGCGCGTGAAATAGGCATCCCCGCCGCGCTCCTTGATCGGCTGCATGGTCTGCGCCGTCTCGTGCCATGCGGTGGCCAGCATGTAGGCCTGCCACGAAAGCGGCTGACCGTCGATCACATTCAGGATCGTCTCGATGCCGTCGACTTGGGATTGGTTGAGCGGGCCTAGGCGCAGGCGGACGGTCTTGTAGAATGCAGCGCGGTTCACTGCTTGCCCTCCTTCATGCGAGCAACAGCAGCCCGGACAATCTCGTCCTCGTGCATGCGCTCATTGATCTTTTCGACGTGGCCGTTAAGCGTTACGACATTGCCGTTCAGCGCTGCGACCGCCTCAATCAGGCGCTCCAACAGGCGCTTGTCGACAAAACTGGCGGCAACGACCTCCGCAGCGCCATCGCTCACTGGTACGGCCTTAGCCTTACGTCGCTCGTTCCACGTCAGCGCAACCGCAGTGGCCAGCGTCAGGATCAACCCGCCGAGCTGCTGCGCCCATACCGGCAGGCTACCGAGTTCCATTAGCGGCTGCCTTGGCGAGGTTGCGGGCAGCGTCCCGACCAGCATAGGAGAACATGATGGCTTCCAACGCGAACAGGCCGAGGTAGTTGAAGACAGCCGGCGAGCGCCACTCCGCCGTCATCGCGCCCATGGTCAACATCGCCCAGATGAACATGCTGACGAGGCTGCATGCCTGCCGTACCACCGGAGTTTCCTGACGCGACCCATTGATGTACAGCGCCGCAAGCCGGATCATACCGGCTACTGCCACGACCGTGCCCCACGTCATTTCCGACGCGATGGCAGCAAGTGGGCGAAAGAACGGCCGGTCAAACGTGTCGCCGGGCAGCAGCAGGGTGGCGCCCCATCCGGTTTGAATGAAGGCCAGCACCCACTCCGGCGCGCGCTCGCGGAATGTACTGGCGAAGCGGACGAGGATCATGGCCGGGGATCGTCACTCATGGTCTTCTCCTTGGTTGAAGGGGCTAGGCTGCGTGTCAGTAAGATGGTGGGATGCTCGCCGATCAGACGGGCAAGGCGCGCGTCTCGATGCTTTGACCACAGCAGCCAGATTGCGTTGACCGATAAGCCGGTCAGCAGGATGGCGAACGAGGTCATGGGGTTGACCGATCCGGGCCGGAAGGCGCCGGCTGCGCATTCTCCTGCTGCTGCTTCAACAGCGCTTGCATCTCACGCTTTTTGCGGCCCTTCGGCATGGCTGCAATGTTTGCCGCCAGCAGATCGTCATCAGGCATCACACGACCTCCGTGATTGCGTTGGTTGTCGTCAGGCGATACCATTCGCCCGGCCCGAGGCCGGCAGCGCGCGCGTCGCCATTGCTTGGAAACGACGGATTTTGCTTGACCAGCGTGCCACCGAATGGGTTCAAAAAGAGAGGCCGGGGTTGAGTGCCGCCCGCCTGCCCCGCCTGCACCCATGCGCTGGTTTCATCTGCGCCCATCGATACAACATTGCCCGCTGGCGATCGTCCCGCCGGGTCGCTGGGTCCGACAAAACTTGGAGATACCGCGCCGATGTCGGATGCGGCGGTAACACCATGAACAGGGCGATCCACGCCAGCAGCCAAGCGAGGGGCATAGGCTAAAGCCCGATCCCCGGCAGCTTGTCGGTCAATGACCAGCCGACCAGACGCAACCCGCGATCCATTCACAGCGCCAAGAACGCCACATCCGCTGCTCGACGGGTCGAACATAATGCCCGCGCAGGGCTGCCCGTTTGCCTCTCCGAAGCCGCTCGACGGATGCACGGTGTTAACCACATCGGTGATTGTGCCCGTGCCTACCCTGATGTCGCGACAGTTGTTTGCGGTTCGAATGCCGCCCAAGTTGGACCTGCTGAGATTGAACAGATCAATCGCGGCATTGATGGTGCGGTCGTTGAAAAACACGCTATAAGTACCAGAGCCAACGCACTGGATATTGACCATATTGATTGCGGCGCAGAGCCGGTCAAAAAGAATGTTGTTGCCCGCGGTTCCGCCATCGGGGTCTTGGCCAAAAAGGTACTGGTGGATATTGACGTTGGCAATATTGATGCCAAGTACATTGTCGAAAAATGTCAGAGCCTCGTCGCTCTTTAGGTCGCTCGCGGTAAAATCCTGAATGTTGATGCGCTTTGCCGATCGAAAACCAAGGCCGGTCGCCACCACGTTGCGAATGGTCAAATCAGGCGAAGAAAAGCCGATCGTGTTTTCAATGGATGCTCCAATGTAGCGCACATCCTCTAGGATCGTCTTGCGCAGTCGGATATTGCGGGCTAGGTTGAACCGAAGACCACCGCCGCCACCACCAGCGTTGACGTTCGAGATGCGCGCGTAACCGTCGAACAAGACGGTCTCAACCGGCGCATACACCTTATAGATGCGGATATTCGCAGCCGTTGGCATATCGACGTTAATCATATCGCGCACAGTGATGAGCGAGGCGGTCGTCACCTGAACTTCCTGCGGCTCCAGCACCAAAGCAGAAGGGTTGGATACGTCCACGATTTGGATCATGTCGCCAGAAGCGAGCGTTTCTCCGCTCGTATTGGTGAACTGGATTTCGCGTTGCCCCCGCACGATAGGGGCGTTTACGGTGCCGATATTGCCAGTCGTCAACCCCAATCCGAACAGCGCGTAGTCGTTCACGTCAGCCGTGATGCCTGACCCGCGATCGAAGTTGTGCCGCTGGTTGGATTTCAATGCGATCTGCTGTTCAAGAAGCACCTCAAAGCCCTGCGGATAGTCAATCTGCGCAGGATTGAGATTGATCATCTCCTGGTAGTTTTCGGCGTCGTTGCTGCCGGCATTGTTGCAATAATCTGTGACCTTTACGGTTTCGCCGTTGCGATCACGCAACAGCCGGCGGATGGCCGGGCCTCCGAGCGGATTTTGGAACGTAATGCCTTCATCGCCCTGCCGCACTAGCGCGCCCGTCGTCAGCGGTACGGCGTCGAGTTTGATGATGTTGACGCCATCGGCAGTGTAGGGGGAGCCTGCGGTTTGGTACAGGAACGTGCCGGCCGTCGTACTGCCCTCTACGCCACCCGGAGGCGCGAAGATGTAGCTGGCGTTGGTGACCGGGGCGGCCTTCAGCGATGCGAGGCTGGTGTAGGTGCTGTTGGCGGGGCCGGTGTTGCCCGCGAAGCTGTTGGGCACCAACGCAGTCGGCGAACCCGTTGAGGAATCAAACCCTAGCAAAAGCCCCTTGCGCTGCCCTGCGGCCGGCAAAGTACCAGCGTCTTCGTTCTGCGGAACGAGGAGCGCTCGATCTTTGAGGGTCAGGGTGTCGACCATCGTGATGTTGGTGCGGCTGATTTCAACCACGCCAGTCATCACTCGGATGTCGTACTTACCGTCACCGATGTAGAACGCGAAGTACCCGAGCTGGTCCGTCAAAACAGGCTGGCTCAGCAGCGTCGTGCCGGCCTCGTCCGAATACAACGTGGCAAGAGAGCCGTCAGCGCTATAAACGCTGACCTGCGCACCATAGATGGGTTTGCCGTCGACCTGGCTGCTGACGGTATTGTCGTACTTCAGCACGCTCAGTTCTCCCGAACGATGGTCACGTCGACCGAGATTGAGGAAGTGAGGCCGTTGGCATCCGTCACGTAATCGGTCGCAACACCGTCGATCTCGCCCGCGAACGACGATGGGTTGCCGACGAAAGATGTTGACGACGAACTGGCGGCGGTCGCTGAAAAGCCGCCAGTCGTAACCCAGGAATGGGTGTATGGGGCAGAGCCGCCTGTCACGCTCACCGCGACGGTGTTCGTGTAGACCGGCCCGACCTTGGCGCTCGAATAGCCGTACGCTTCCGTCGGACTCACGTTGAGGCGGATGCCGCGCTGGTAAAAAATGCCAGTGCCCGCTTCAGTGCGCACATACAGGCGCTCGACCGGCTTTGTGACGCCATTACCGTCGCGGAAGCGGACTTCCACAGCCGTGCGCGCAGTGGCCGTGTCTCGTACCCTCAGGGTCACGAAAGCTGGATCCAGATATCGCCGGGCTGGCTGGTGGGGTCAGATGCGCCCGCGCCAGTAACGAACACGCGGCCCGAACTGTATCCCCCCGCAACATGATACAAATGCGCTCCGGCTCCCTGACGGATCAGAGTGCCCGTCATCTGGTCATTGCCTTCCGTGCCGACGGCCTTCAGCGCGGTACGGGCATCAGCGATCGAGTTGGACGCGAAAAAGGTGCCGAGCGCACGAGAAAAGGCGGCGCGAAGCTGCGCCATGATCTCGCGGCCCATGTTGTTGAGGTTGCCCGGCGGGCAATTCTCGCCGATGAAGACCGCGCCGACGGTCGTGTTCTCGGATGCTGTCGGGGACCAGTCGCTGAATGCCATTCTCACCACCTGATTGCTGGATCAGATCGGTGAGGACGTGCCTCCGACTATGCGGCCACGTTAGCATTGTTGGGCAAGCGATACAAGAAGGGCGCCGGGGTTAGCCGGCGCCCAAGGCAGTCGCTTGAAGTGGGCGCCCTTACGCCGCAATCGGCGCCGGTTCGTTATCGCGCAGATAATCGATGATGCTGCTCGACCAGCGCAACTGGCGGACAGGTGTGCCGCTGCTATGCTTTTTGCCTGTGTCTTGCATCACGCCACCCACGGCGACACCGTCATCGGTGGGCTCGTAATACTTGTGCCCCTTGGCGTCGGTGAAGCACAGTTGCAATCCGAGACGGCATAGCAACAGATTCACTGCCCGAGCCGATCCCAGACCAGCCCGACTGCCGATCTCTGTGGGGGTGAGCAGTGCTGTGTTCTGCGGCGCCGGCATATGCGACACGCCCAGCAAGCCCAAGGTGTCGATGCCAGTCAAAGCGACCGTCGCCCGGTTCGCCGCAAGCAGCGCCTGATTGCCTTCGAGCCCGGCCATTTTCGCCCACCGGACGTTCTGCTGCATGGTGAGCCGGTATTCGCGACTGACGTCGGCATGGGCAACGGTCGGCACCGGCGCTGGCTTGGCGAAATATGCCTTAACCAACTGTCGCTGAACCTGCCACGCCAGATCATCGGTAAACGACTTAACCAGCATAAGGTAGCCGGTTTCCGTCAGGACAATCACGTCGTTACGGCGGGTTGCCGCAGAAATTGCCGCAGGGTTGATCCGACGAATTTCGTCGGAGCTAAGCTGGCCGTAGTCCTCGCCTTCGATGAACCGTGCACGGTTTTCTCGAAAGTTTCGGCTGGCCGTGCCGTCTGGTCGGCCGTGGACGCGATCGATCATCGACAGGGTAATGACGCGATCGCCACCTACCTCGATCACCGCCAAGTCGGTGTTGTTGATTTTCACGCTTTGAAGAACCCCGCCGTTAGGGGTATGGCTACGTCCGGGCATGAATAGATGCCTTTCCACAGTGTGTGGGCGGCTGTTTGCGACCAGCCGCCGCCCTTCGCTGGGGAGAGCGGTCGGAAGGGCTTAGCTTCCTAGGGCGGATGCCCTTCCGACCGTCTACGGCGCTGGAGATCCCTGCACCGATTCCCGCAGCCCAAAAGGTGCGGTGGAAGCTCGATAATCCCGCGGACCCCGAGGTCGGAGATTGTCTGAAACGTATTATGCTCCGAGTCGTGGGGTCGGAGCAAGCACTCCGACCCTTCCGGTTAACGGCAGGCCGGTTTTACCGCCGTCACAGCATGAACCTCGACATGTCCGCGACGATCGCGTGGCTATCGTCACTGTCAAAGACCGTGCCGAAGTCATTCAGGTCCATCATGAAGCGCATCTTGGCACGTGCGTCGGCTAACGAGGCGCAGGGCTTGTGGATCATCTGATGCTCGATCTCGCCGAGACGGCCGCACAGGGCCAGAAAAACGGGATGCTCGTCGTCATAGCCGCGATTGGCGCGCGCCTGAACGTCGAGGTATTCCAGTCGCAGCGTCTCGAACTGGCTGGATGATGCAGCCGCGGCCGGTGCCGCGATCACGATCGGCGCGATTGCCATTGCGGACAGGATGCCGCGGCGGGTAGAGGTGTGGGTAGCCATGACGGGGACCTTTCCCGTTGAGGGTTAGGAACGGCGCGTGAGGACCAGTCACGCGCCGTTCTGCTGTTCAGGCGGCCTTGGCGGGCGCCGGAAACTCCTGCGCGAGACGGGCGAGGCCCTTGGCTGTCACGCGAGCCTGCGTCACCACTTTCTCCGACCCATCCGACCGGTGAACGGTTGTCGTCTTGTGCTCCATCAGGCCCTGCTGGAGCTTGGCGGCGTAGGCGATGTAGCCGCGACCGCCCGGTGGGGTGTAAATCCAGCCATGTGAACGCATGAAGTCGATCAGGTCCTTGGGGCGGACCCCGAGAGATTTGGCGGCATCAGTCAGACAGAGTGACCCGTCAGCGGTCACAAGCCTGTCCAGCGCATCGGCCTTTGGCTGAAGTTCGATCACCTTCTCGCTGTATACCAGCAGCAAACCCCGCATCGTCGCAGGATCGCTTAGCGCGGCTATCGGATCAGCGGCAGAGCGTTGCTCAAGCTCATTAAGCCGGGTGATGATGCGATGGCGGAGCTGGACGTTATAGCCGGAAACCAGCGTCATCGTCAGATCACGGGGCAGCATGAATTCGAGCGTGTAGCCGCGGGAATCCTTGCGTTCTTCGACATGGCCCAAATCTGGGCCATCCCCCAGCGCATCAATCATAACGCGTATATCGCGGATCACGTGCTTGTGATCCTTCTCGCAAAGCGAGGCGATTTCCTTGCTGCTCATCCGGGCTGGCGACGTATCGCCAAACCGACTATGTGCGATAGCATTCATGGGTGTTCTCCTGTGAAGGCGTTCGCTCCCGGTTCCTACGCCGAGGGAGCGGACGCCGCTTTCTCGCGATCAATGTCGCGACGCAGCCGAGCGACGATCTCGGCGTTCATTGAGCGATAGCCAGCGTGGGCAAGGCTCTTCAGCTCATCCCGCATACCTGGCGGAAGGCGGATAAGAGCCTTATCGTCAGTCGCGCTTGTACCAGTCACTTTGCCTCCATTCTGTCGCGCATGATAGCGACTCGCCATACATCGCTAGTATGGACGGCTTCGTCAAGCGGTTTTAAGCGAGTCGCCAAACTTTGATATCACGAGGGCGGAATGGCAGGTCCGAAACCACCGAGCGACTTGGCAGAAAAGATGCTCATTAGGATGCCGCCGGGCATGCGCGAGAGGATCGCGGAAGCGTCGACACAATCGGGTCGGAGCATGAACGCGGAGGTTATAGCGCGGCTTGAGGCGTCATTTGCCGAAGTGCAGGCGCCATTCACTGAGGCGCAGGAAGAGGCTGTCAGGCAGATGATGCTAGATCACTTGGAGGACGTGCGCTTGGACACCGAGCGCAGACTGAAGGATCTGGAAGAGCGCTACGCGGGATGGATGCCGCCCGACGACACCCCTCGTTGAAAAGCGGCGGGGAAGGGGGTAGGGTGGCTATGTGAGCGAGCACAAATCCTTAACTCTTATGGTTGTGGCGGCGAGCGTTCTCTTATCCTCCTGCGGACCGTCTACGCGACCATCTGCTCAGGATCAGCTGACAGATGCCGCAGACGACGCAGCGGCAGAAGCTGTCGCAGAAAGCCCTAAGATAGCGGATCTCGAACGTCGCGTTGCGGACTTGGAGCAGCGTGACGAGAAAATTGTTGCTTACGTCAATGCTGTTGACCGCGTCTCAGCAGCCCGAGACCGGGATAGAAAGACAAACATCGACAGCATCGTCAATTATCTGTCGAACACCACAGAGCCTCACAGTGGCCAGCCCTGATCTTTGGAAGATACTGATCGCCTGTATCGGTTTTGGTGCGGGCGGCGAGGCGCTGAGGCATTATCGAAGTTTTAAAAGCCGGCGTCGTTCTGTGCCGCGCCACCTGCGCAACGCCGGGTTCTGGACGGATAAGCGCTTATTCCAAGCAGAGGGCCTATTTGCAGCAGCCGCGCTATGCGGACCATGGACGCTGGGGCTGCTGCTCATATCGGCTGATCGCCCGCTATGGGCGGGTATGCTGGTCATGTTCGCATACCCGCTTGCCATCTACCTGCTCATGCGGGGCATGAACATGGATGAGCCTCAATAGTCGGAGGTTACGGCAATCGGGCTGTAGGCGAGCGCCAATGGGCGCCCGAACATGCCACCAAGACGACGGCGCTGCGCTACCTGTTCCCCGATAGCGACCAAGGCGTCAGGACGATCCAGTAGCAGGCGGTTGATCGCTGGTTGCGTCGATTCTGCGTAGAGTGGAGCCAGCGCCGTATTGCGGGCCGCAGCTCCGAGCCTCGTCATCAGACCGCCGCCTGCCTCAATACGCCCAGCGGTGCCGCTATCGGGCACGCGGCTCGGCAAAACTTCCTGCGCCGCTCGCTGAAGGTCGAAAAACGGCCGGTCAGTCGTTGCCGCTGACATACGCCCGGTGAAGCGGCGAGCGTTCGCCCGTGCGGCCTGCCCCAACTGAGCACCGGTGAACACACCGCCCGTGTTCATGGCCGCAGCGGTGGCATCAGCCAAGACAGACGTGTTGCGGTAGGCTGCGTTCGCATCGAGGTAAGCCGGCAGGGCGCCTGGTGCCTGGCGATCAAGCAGGTTTTCCAAGGCCCCACGCGCACCACGCGTCACGTTGCCGAAATCGTTGCCATACGGGGCGTTTCGGACTGCACGAGCATCCTGCTCAAGCCCGCGAACCGCCTGCTGGAAGTTGTTGCCCGTCATCACCCCGTTGGGGTCGAAGCTGTTACCCACGCGCTCGTTCAGGGTGTAGCGTGCATTCGCCCCCATTTCACCGGGGAGGCGGTTGGCCGCAGTCGCGGGACCCTGCATATCGATACCGAACGGCCGATCGCGCTGTAACCGCACACTGCCAAGGGCCTGCTGATATGCTTGTCCAACAGCGTCGTCAGCCTGTTCGACAGCTGCCTCGCCAAGCTGATTGTTGGCCTGACGCCCAATGGGCGCAAGCGCTTGGTCCCATGCTGCCCGGTTCATGGCTTGAACGCCTTCCATGCGCCTTGCGCCGATCGCGTCGCCGATGCCGCCGAAGCCAGCAAGACGATCCTCACGGGCCTTAAAGCGCCCCCCGAGCGCCTGACCGGGCGTCAGAGGAACGCCGACAGAGCGAAGGTACTGCTGCGCCTCGTCTCGGACGCCTGTAAGTGCTCGCCCGAACATGCCAGTCAGGCGCCGCCCTGCGACACCGCCCACGACGCCCGTTAGTGCGCCCTGCGCTGCACCACCGAGGCGGCTACCCTCGTCGGCGCTACCAGCGCCATAGGCGGCACCATAAAGCGCATCAGCGGCAAGAGGGGCGAACCGGCCCAGCGCCATCCCGCCAAGACCGGCTTCGGCCCCAGCGCCGGCAAGGGCGCCCCCAGAAAGGGTGCCGAGAAGAGCTGCGGTCGGATTTCGCTCCGCCAGCGTCGACATCGCCGCTCTGGTCAGGGCGGGGTTGTCTGTCATGTTGTCAATTGTGCCAGCGCTGAGGGCGTCCAATGCTTGACCGACGTAAGCGCCGGCCGCCCCCTGGCCATACTGATTGATGGTCTGCCTCAGCCCACTCATCGGGACACTGCGGTTCTCCACCGACACGGCATATTGCGACAGCGGGACACGCGGATTCTGCGCGCGGAACCGCACTGCGGCGCCCACATCGCCCGCGCGCTGGTCGCCGAGACCGGGCTGCACGCTGTTCATGTACGCGACGATGTCGGCCTGCGACTTACCGGCGCCGATCATGCCGCGAATGTGGCTATTGACGCCCGCTAAGGCCGGATCAGCCTCGGTTCGCGTGTCGCCAGTGGCAAATGCCAGCTGCTCACCCTGACTGCCACCCTGCGGCGCGACGGCAATGCCGTACTTCTCGGCCACCTTGGGATCGCGATAATCCTCACCCTTCGAAAGGGCCATGAAGTTGCGATAGTGGCGCTCAACCGCAGCGAGATTTTCACGAAGTTGGTCAGGGCTCTGCGTCTGACCGAGGCCAGCGACGCTATCACGCAGTAGCGCACCCTCCTTTTCGGTAAGCAAACCGAGACCAGATGCGCCGGTAGGCGATGCCGTCTTGAGCTGAGCGAGCTTGTCCAGCGTCAGACGCGAAGCAATCGTGTTGAGCGAGCCTGCGAGGTCGATGGTGGACTGAGGCTGAAGCAACTCGGGCAGGCGCGCGGCAAAGCCGGCTGCACCAGTTCGGTTTAGGTTATCACGCGCCTTTGCAATCGCAGACAGGATTTCGTCGTTGCCAAGTGCCGCCATGGCCTGCTGTTGTTGAGGCGTCGCAGTTGCCTGCTGGGCGGCCAGATCGCGACGCGCCTTCTCTGCATCGACTTCAGCTTTCGTGGCGTTTGCAGCGGCCTGTCGATTCTCATAGGGAGCGCGCGACAGGTCCCCCTTCAGCTTATCAAGCTGAGCGGCGCCCATGGCCTGCTTCGTCGGGTCCTGCGGCAACGAGAACACACCACCCTGCGGCGCAGCTGGTGCATCGGCATATCCCACGACGCGGACCTGGCCGTCGCCGGTTTCCTCGTAAACCACGCCATCATGCGTAAAGCGCTGCATCAGCTTCCCATCCTTCCCAGCACATCGCGGGCGTATTGCTGTGTCTTAGGGCCCCAAAGGCGCCGATTTGGGCCACCGTGGTAATAGCGCAGTGCGTCCGGCAGGTTGCCGGTCCGCGCCAGTCCCTCATTGAAATACGCCTCGCCGAGGGTGCGTTGATAATCTGCCGCAAGGGGCGTTTTGGCGGTCAGCAGGTCTTCCCGGTACGGCAGACCCAGCTTGTCAGCCATGCTGCGGGCAGTGGCGGGGAGAAGCTGAGCAACACCTAGCGCACGCCCGTATGGCGTCTGCGGCCCCACTACGCCGGCTCGCCCGCCGCTTTCCTGCTGAATTACGGCGTCAAAAGCGGTTTGGGGCGCGAAAGCTGGACTGACCGGAGCCAGTACCTCCCTTCCGCGGATCGGCGACGACGCTGCCGATCGCCGGGCGCGGCACACCAGCCGAGCCTTGGATTGCTGCTCCAAGACCCGATCGAGGGCCGGCGTAGATGCGGTCCTGCCCGAGCGGCACCGTCACGGTCGGGTCGCCAAGGTTGCGCAGATACTGGTTCGCCGCGTCAGGCCCGAGCTTATCCGCGATGAAGTTGTAGTCGTTGACGGTATCGTTGTTGACGGGGGCAGGGTGAGCGCGTTTCCACTGCTCCTGCGCAAGCCATTGCGCGGACTCGGCGTCCTGCTTCATCCGCCAGTCGGACAGCATCTGTTGCCGCTGCCGGTACTGCTGCTGAACCGGCGCGAACGTCGGCGCGGCGCCGTATGCCGAGGCGACGGCATCCGCAATGCCCCCCAGCAGGTTGAGGCCCATGCCGCCGCGATCGAAGAAACCGGGCTTGGGCCGGGCTAGCTGTGGAGTAGCCATGCCGGTTTGGGTGCTGGCCATAGCCGGTAGCGTCTCGTCGCCAGCGAAGCCGCGGAACATCATGCCCATCAGCCGAACTTTCCTGCGGCAGCCGCATTGCCCGCAATCTGGGCGAGAATGGCGCCGAGCGACGGGGAGGTTTTCTGCGTCGTGGTGGTAGAATTCCCCCACAAGCTACCGATGCTGCTGGCATAGTTGTTCGCGGCGTTCTGAGGCAGTTCCGACATGCCTGTCAGGTACGCAAGCAGCGCTGCAATGCCTTGGTTGCCGGCACCAGCAAGCGAGGTGGCATTGCCCACCGCATTATCCATCCGGCTGCGCTCGTTGTTGTAATCGGTGTAACGCAGGTTCGTCTCGTTCTTCGCCAGCTCGCGCGCGAGGATCTGGGACTGAGCTGACCCACCTGCCAGACCGCGGCTTCCGATTGCGCCGTTGACCCCGTTGGTCACGTCGGCGTTCGTCGTGGCGATCTGCTTATCCAGCTGGGGGTTGCCCGTCAGGAACTTGCCGCCCAGCACCGCCTGAGTGTAATCGTTTGCCGCGCCAAGCGTGGGGTTGTTGATGGTCGAGGCGACGACGCCCGGCAGCTGCTGCTGCAAGATCGTCGTGCTGATGTTCGCTAGATCAGACGCCCTATTATAGCCGCTCTGGGCAGCGTTTGTCGCCGACTGGATGTAGGGCAGGGCAGCCTTGCTTGGCCCCGTTGTCGTTGTCGATTTGCCGCTCATGCCGCACCCGCCTTCGCTCGGCCGTGGTTTGGATGGTAGCCATGCTCGGCTTCCATGCGGGCGCGAAAGGCGACAGCATCATCAAAGCTGGCGCTGTAATGAGTGCGTTTTTTGCCCGTATCGGTCTTTAACATTGCGACCCATTTTTTATAATGAGTGTCCCAAGAGACACCTGTGACACCGCTAGTGTTGTTGCCAGAAATGCAACGATTTCGGTTGTTATCTGCGCGACTTACCCGGCGCAGATTTGCGAGGCGATTGTCGCTCCTGTCGCCATTCTCATGGTCGATGAATTCAGGAATTTCACCATATGCCAAAAGCCAAATCAGTCTGTGAGCAGCGACACGCTGACCAAGCAGCGTACCCGATGGATATCCCTTGCTGTGAGCGGTAAATGCCTCTTTCCCCGCGAGCTTGGCGTTCCAGGCGGCGCATGCGCGGGCAGGCGAATACGCTCCACCAGCAAACATGGCTTGGTCGCGCTCGCGCCAATACAACTTTCCGGTATCTGCATCGTATGATAGAACTGATGCGACGTATTGTTGAGTGATCTCAGCACGCTCTGTCATGACAAGCACTCTAGCACAGTTGATGACCGCCTGAATCCGTTTTCCGACAAAACGCGTTCCCAGCCAGATCGGCCAAAGACGCGAACGCCAATCATATTTGATGATTGCGCAGCCTTCTGTATCATAGCCATTGCTTCTGAAGCCCACTCTCTCATCCGAGAGCCGCCGCAAGCATATATCTCTAGTATTTCGCCTCGCTTGGTCATGGCGGATCGGGTCAGGGCATAAGATACCGGATCACCTCCTTTCAGCGCGACGATGAGCTGCATGTGATCGGACGCTAGAGCCGCCTCGACTTCGGGCCATGCTTCATCGGCGAGTTCAATAGCCGGGTTGAGGGCGGCGCGCGCACGCTGCCACCCCTCCCACTCAAGTGGCTGTCTGATATACCCGATCTGCAATGAAGTCGTGCTCATGCCATCCTTTCGAAGTGGACGGCTGCGCGTGATCGCGCTGGGCACGGGCGAACCTTACTATAAGCGGCAAGCCAAGTCTACAGGCTCAAGTTACTCGCCACGCGGTAGAGCCGTCTGGCTTGCGATATAGCGCCCCGACAGCAATCCCGCCGTCGGCTGCGGCAGCATCATCGGCATAGGGACCAGTCTCCAGCGCATCGGATGCCGCCGACAGCTGATTAATCGCCGTTGCTGCCCGACGCACCCACTCCGCTATATTCGTAGCGACGACGGGGACGCGGAGGATCATCGCCCGCCACCCATCGCATAGGCAGGCTCAAAGCCCTGAACAAATGTCCAATCAGCTGCCGCCGCGACGGTCAGCTTCGTTGAGATATATCGGCCGGACGCGCGCACAGGCATGTCGCCGCTTTCCATAAGCGTACCGCGCGACACCAGTCCGGTGATGTCGCCCAGACGCTGCCGGCAATCGAAGGCGACAGTCATCCCGCTGGTGGCGTCAGTCAGCGGGCGGATCGACCGCACCCGGCTACCCCTGCCGTCACTCCACTCCATGTATGGCGTCGTGAAGCTGGCAGCGAGGTTATCGCCGCTCAGCGCGCCGATCTGATTGGAAGCATTGGCCAGCAGCAGCAGAGGGTCGCCACCTGAAAAGCGCGTGCTGTCGAGGCTAAAAGGAATGGTATCGAGGCCGTCCGGATACAGCGCATTGAGCTGCTCCAGCGTGATCGAGGATGTAAAACCGGAGAACACCCCGACCGCATCCAGCATGATGATGCTCCAGCGATCCAGCGTCCAATTGTAGACCCACAACTTGCCAGGTGCACCGGGAACCAGCCACGCTACCGTCGTACGCCGCGGGTCAATGGCCGCGTACATGGTGTCGAGCTGCGCACGGGAATAGCTGGCGAAAAACGTCTGGTCGACACGCTCCACGCCAATCGGCTGAACATCGGTGCCGTCACAGAACATGAACCCGCGATCGGACAGGAAGTACACTCGCCGGCCGCTCTGTGCGATCGAGCCCTTGGAGATGGCACCCACCTCAGGTGCGATCACGTCAAACTGCCAGACGTATTGGTCGCCCGTGTAGGTCATGCGGCGAACTGCCGACCGCTGAATGATCAGGCCGTATTCGCCGCCAGCGATGCCCTGCACATCGCCCCCATCCAGCATCGGCTGGAACCCTGCCTGGTCCTCGCCGGGCGTGTTCTTTCGGTAATCATTGAAGCCGGACCACTGCACAAGAGCTGCGTTCCCGGCCGCGCCTCCGTAGACCACGAAGTCGCGAACCGTTGCCACGCTGGTCGCGGATGGCGCCCCCGGCACGGTGCCTGCGGTGTTGGCGATGAGGTCAACGGCTTGCGTAGAGGCGCCATTGACAGCGATCACCACGTCACCGAACTGCGTGAATTGCCAGCGGTTGGTCAGCGCGAGGCTGTCTACGATGCTTACCCAGCCAGCGGCATAGCGGTACAGGTTCGATGTCGTGCCGGCGAACAGCGTGCCGCTTTCGTTGCTATCTACGAATGCCGCGCCGCCATTGAACTTGGCAGGAAGCGGGTCCGTGATCGGTTCGAATGCCCCGACAGGCTTATAGCCGTTCGCCGCAGGATAGGCGTTCGCCATATCCTTCAGGCCGTCGGTAAGATGCTGCGCCTTGTCGGGCTCATATGCCCCATAGACGATACGCTGCCTTACCATCGCAGCCCAATCCGCTCACGCGTCGGCGGCTTCATCGTCAACGGGCCAGATCCATAGCGCTGACGCGTTCCCGATTGCATGATGCTCTGCATGGCCTCGTCCAATGCGGCCTTCAGCATCGGCAGGCGCTCGTCGTTCCAGTTGAACGCTTCTGCCTGGATGATCGTGGCATAAAGGTATGCGTCAGGGTGTTTGGCCAAGAGCCAATTCGTATCGACTGCGGCGCTGAGCGAAGGCAGGTTCGCGCGATATGTTAGGACGGCGCCATATGCCTTGTCAGGCACGGGCCAGAATTGGACCGTGTTCGCAACGATCGTGAATTTCTCGGGTGTGGCGCTGATCAGGTTGGCGCGCGGCAGCATACCGAAGTCAGCGGGTGACAGCTGATCCATGGGCGGCTGGCCGGGGATGCCAAGCGCACGAATGCTATCGAAGTCAACGGGAAGCGCGACAGACGCTGCTGGTGTCAGGGCAACCTGCACCTCCATGTCCGGCATGACCAGCTCGCGCCGAAAGCGCGCCTCAGCCAGGCGGATGAAGTCCGGAACATCATCCTGAAGGTCGGTGCGGTTCAGCCAGCGCTGCACGCTCGTGACGAGACCGGTGTAATTGGTCAGGTTGGAGAGTTGCTGTGCCTCAACAAAGATGGTCACCCAAGCACCTCTTCAGTTTGTGCAACGATGGACGCCATCAGGACACCTTGTAGATGGCGAGGGGGACGGCCACGACGGCACCGATACCTAGCGCAGGAACCAGCAGCCCGACGTTCACAGTATTGGCAAGCAATGCGTTCTCGCGAACGCTGCCATCACTGAACTGCTGATCGGCGTATGCCATTATGCCACCTCAAAACAGGAGGGGCCAGTTTCCCAGCCCCTCACATGGTCAGAGCGTCGGCTCGTCAGCCGCCTTAATGGCGGTGATGAGCTCCTTCTTAGACAGCGCTTTGCCATCCACGACGCTGGGCACGTTCTTGGTCGCCGCCAGAGCCTTCAGCGCGGGAAGCTCCAAGTCCTCCAGAGCCGGCTGCACGTTCAGCGTCTTGTCCGACGCTTCCATTGCGGCCTTCTCCACCGGCTTGACCCGCTCCCAATTGTCGTTGGGCTCAGCCGCCGTGGTGAACGGCGTGTTGGCGTTGTGGTAGATGCCATCGACATAGACGGCTTCAGGCGAGGTGTAGGTCTTTACCGTCATCAGTACCTCCCGGAGTTGGTCTGACGCGACATGACGACGCCAGCCGTGATGCGACCGGTCGTCGGCGCAGTGCCGGTGACCGTGTAGAACATGCGGACGAACTCCTTGCTCGCCCCAACCGGGAACCAGTCCGGCTGGATATGCTTCTGTCCGGGCACCAGATCGGCCGCGACGTAGGTCGCCGAGAACACCGTGTCGGGAGCCGAAAAGGCTGCCGTGGTGTCGGTCTGGATCGCGATCGTCAGCGAGGTGAGGTTGTTAAAGGCCTCAGTCACACCCACGAAGAACGGCACGGGCTCGCCGCGTCCGATATCGCGCTTGAGGGGCGTCGACGCGCCGTACGGCGTGCCGGGATTGCCCAGATCGATGACGTTGGTCGAAGCCGCCGTCGCGGTGATGGCCTGGTTCTCGGAGAGCAGGCCGGTACGGTCGAGAATCATTGCTCAGCCCTCCTTAGATGACGCGCTGTTCGGCGTTGATGAGCGCATCGGTTTCGCGGATCGGCATCTCGCGGTAGCCTTTGATCTCCTTGCCCGCGATTTCCTCAGGCATGAGCCGGATCTTGTTGTCCGACGCACCCGAGTTCGTGGACAACGCATCGAGCGCTTCCAGCAGATCGCGGTTCATGTAGATCACCGGCTTGATGCCCGTGACGTTGCCGTCCGTGTTCTCGATGAGCGTGTCGCGGCGGTTCTGCATCTTGTAGTAACCGCGCCGCAGCAGGGCGAAGAGGTCGACGGTGCCGGCCTTCACGGCGTTGATGTCGATGTTCGCGATGCGGACGTTCTGACGCCAGTCAGCCACCTTCACGCCGATATCCTGGCGGAAGTATTCCTCCTTGGCGAAGTACGGACGATTCTGTTCGTCATAAACGCGCTGAACGCCCATGTCCTTGCGCTGCACGCCAGCCGTCGATCCTTCCGGCGTGATGAGGCTGGTGCCGCTCGGACCCCAACCCAAGATCCAGATGGACGTGTTGCTCGAACCCGTGCCCCCACCGTCGATGATCTGCGTGGCCGCAGCACCGCCGTTGGTAATCGAGTTGTAGCGCGCCGCGACGCCCTTAAAACGCTCAGGCGTGGTGGCGGTGTCGGCATAGAAGAAGTTGACCTGCACATCCTGCGCGATGGCTTCCAAGGCGACATTCGCCTCGTCAGCCCGCTCGGCTGCGGGGTTCTTGACCTTCTCCAGATAGCGCGTGTCGATCGTGGCCAGCCGCTCGACAAAGCCCGTCGTGTCGCGCACCTGCATGGAGGTGCCCTTCGACTGGATGATGCCCTTGTAGAGCTGGCCCCAGGCGACATCGCCAAGGCCGGTGCGGATGCGGCTGATGTGGCCGGACCCGTCGTTGCAGTCGATGACGTGAGCGTCCTGCATCAGCGGGTTGAGGCGATGCAGCGCTTCGATTGCGGGGATGACATCCCCGTTGCGATTGGTCGAGGCATAGTGGTCGATGATGCCTCGGAAGCTGTTTCCGATGGTAGCCATGCGGCCTCCGTTGAAGCGATGGGAGGCCTAGCCTCCCTCAGTTGCGGGGAACGTCGTCAGGATAGAGCGTCGCCAAGGTGCCGCGGGGCTTGGACTGGCCAGGCTGGGCGCCGGGGCGCGCTGCGGGCGGAAGTGGCTGTTTGGCTGCCCTCACGGGCTCCATCCGCTTCTTCATCAGCTGGTCGTATTTGTCGGCCTTGGCCTTCAAATCTCCGATGCGACGAAGCGCGATGATGTCGGCCGCACGTGCCTCTGCCATCACTTCCTTGGGATATCCGAATTCCGCCGCAATGGGCTCCAGATCAGAAAGGAGCTTTGCGCGCGAGGATGGATCGGACCATTCATCCCCAAATGCGTCTTCCAAAACAGCATGTTCGGCCTGAATTTCGGCTTGCAGCTGCTGCTGGTAAATAGCCTGCGCGTGGTTTCGCGCCTGCTCAAGCTGCTGCGAAACGCTGTCTCGCTGGGCAACAGCGTATTTGTACGCCGCTTCCTGCTGAAAGTAAATATCCCTGTGTTCGGGACTGGCAAGCAGGCGCGGGTCCGGCATCGGCGGCAATTCGGGCAGAAACTGCTCCAGTGCCTGCTGGTGATTCTGCATGATCGTCGTCAGGGCTTGGCGCGCTTCGGACTCCACAGCTTGGCGGGTGTTCGCCGCCTCTCGCGATTTGGTCTGCACGAATTTTTCGCGATCGGCTTCACGCTTAGCGATGATTTCTTGCGCCTCACGCGGCAGAGACGCAAAGACATCCTTCGCGTCCTTAGCCCAAGACGTCGGCGTATCAATCGTCGGAAGGTCTACGTCAGCGGGCTCTCCGTCGTCACCAGCATCCGTGGTATCTTGACTGGCTTCGGCCCGGGCGTCCTGCTGCGGCTGACCGTCGGTCGGCTCGATTTGCGCTTCATCGCCATACATGTCGGTGAGACTGGGGGCCGCGGGCTGTGCGGCGGGCGTCTGCTCACTCGGTGCGACCTCGGTCTGAATATCCATGTCCATGCTCCTCAAAATGGCTTCCACAGGCGGCGCTTCAGGCGGCGCCGGTCACTTGCGTGTTCGATGGCCTTGTCGCGGGCGGCGCGCTCAGCTGGGTCCATCGCCGAAACTTGACGGCGCTCTTCCAACAGACGCTCGTAGGCCTCAGCGATGGGTGCGGGGGTGTCAGTAATTGACATAGCGACGCTGCTCGGTGTTCAACCGGGCCATCTGGTCTGCGCGAGCCGCCTCAAACTTCGCTGCGTCGCCATCGGCGATCAGAGCGCGCATCTGAATTTCGATTTGGTCAACTATCTTGAGCGCCGTGCCCAGCTTCTCGACCATGGCAAGCGGCTCGCCGCGCATTGGATGCTTGGCGACAATCTCCATTAGCTTCTCTGCGTACTCGCTGCGAATCGTCGCCAGCGCCGGGCCGACGAACTCTTGCATGGCGGCATCGGCGCGCTCTGCACGGGCGAGGCGGGCGGTTTCGTCGCTCACTTGTCCAAATCTCCACCTGGGCGCAGGGTAGGAAGGTCAGGCGACTCGCCCTCCGCGCTATCCTCAGCGGAATCCGCCTTCTTCCGCTGCATCTCCTGATCGAACTGGAACCGCTCGACGGCTAGGCGCATGTCGAAAGCCTGCTTTTCCTGCGCCAAGCCTGCCTCGAACGTCGCGCGATCACGCTCCAGCTCGGACCGCAGCGCTTCCTTTTCGCGAGCCGCTGCAAGGTCGAATTCCTGCTGCTGCGACGCGAGCGCGTTCTTGGCTTCGTTTTCCTGCTGCTGGATCGTCAGGCGCCCCATCGCCAACTCGTGGGCATGCTGGTCCTTCGCCTGCTGGGTAGCGGCGTCGGCTTGTGCCTTGGCGACCTCGGGGTCCTGCTTCTCGGGCGCGGGGCCAAGATCGGCAGGGTTCAGCACGTAATCCGACGGCGATCCCAGTCCGCTATCCTGCACGAAGCCGCGGACGTTCTGATATACCTGCTCTTCGCTGACGATCCGACCGCCGGCCATGACGATGCCCTGCTGGATCTGGAACAGCTGCTGGCGAAGCGCTATCTTCTGATCCTTGTTGCCCGTGCCGATGCCGACATTGATGTTCATGTCGATCTCTTCGGGCCACTTGCGCGGGTCGATCGTGCGGTACTTGCCCTCGATCTTCATGCGGAACGGCTGGCCGAATTTGCGCATAAGGCGGTATCGCTTGGCGAAAATGCTGGCGACGATGCCCTCGGCAAAGTTCCGAGTGATATACAGCTCGATCTGCTGCGACTGGGCCATGAGCATGCCCATGCCGGTCGCCGTCTTGTTCATCGTGTCGGGGTTCAGACCCTGCGACTGACGCGTAACACCGGTGCGACTTTCCCGCTCGGCGCTCATCATTTCCATGCCCTGGAAGGCGATGGCGCTGGTGTCGGTTTGCGTGAACGGCTGCGGGGGCAGATTGCCCTTGTAGCGGATCAGGCCGCCTGGCCGGACGGTCAGCAGGTCATCGATCGTGTCGACCGTCATAGCCTCTTCAGCAACCGCGACACGTGGCGCCGTGGCCAAGTACTGGCTATCCAGCCCCGATCGCAGCAGCACCGATCGAATGCGCTGGATGTCCATCGTCTTGTCGGCCGTGCTGTCGCCAACGAGGCGGTGCGAGGCGGGGAAGGGTGACCAGATGGAGTACGGCTGCTCATCCACCTCCATAACATTCAGGATGACGTTGCCGACGCGGTGGACGAACAGACGCTCAGCGATGCCATCACCGTTCAGGTCGTAGAGGGGGTATTCCTCTTCCAGCCAGAACATGCGGTTGGCGCCGGTGCGACGGCCGACGCTGTTGGTATCGTTGCTGCGATCGGCATCACGTGCCTTCTCGACCTGTTCGCCGCCCCCACCATTGCTAGGCAATGCGTCGAGAACATCGGGGTCGTAGCCCAGCTTGACCAAATCGCTGTACGACTTGCGCATGCGCTCGCCGACATAGGCTGCCTCATCCAGATCATCGGCATCCGGCGAGACGCGAAAATACTCGTTCGGCACGGCGCGGTCACGAAACAGCGGTGGCTGCGGGATGGCCAAGGTCACATCCCACAGCGGAGACTGCATGGTCGCTTCCCAACCCGGCTCGACGCCAGTCATTTCCACGACTTCCATGCCGCTGACGAAGTATCCCTCCGGCCGCTCCTCAATCTCTTCTGCCGTGACCCGGCGCTGCTCATGCAAAGACGGCTGGGGCTCAGCAAACGTCTTGACGATGCCGGTTTTCTCCAGCTTACCGGCCTTCAGCGCATCGTGCAGGATGCGATAGCCCTTCTGCTTGCGCAGGAAGTGGTAGCGGACCGCTGCGGTGGCTTCTTCACCATAGTCCACCATAACCGGCGCACCTTGCGTCGGCTCGCCGTTCTCGTCGGGCGGGCCGGGCTTGGTGACAGGCTCACCATCGTCACCGATCTGCGGCTCTGGCTCGCTCTCGAACTCAACGGCCTTGCCGCTGGCCAGAATGGTGTTGAGGATGCCGACTAGCGACGTGTCGACCACTTCGGCGACATCACGCGTCACAGCTTGGCTGCGGCCCTCGACTTCGTCACCGTAGGGCTTGCCCTGATAGAACGCGAGCGAGGTTGCACGAGCGTCTTCCAGCGCCGTGTCATAGCCGCGCTGTTGCTCGCTGCGGAGGAATTGCAGGAACTCTTCGGGCACCTCAATCGCCATCAGACGATCCCCCTCGATAGCTGTGAATAGTCGATGGTGCGGGCAGGCTCGCGGTCACGGGGCTTGCCAATGGCGAAGGTGCGGAAGGCGTCGGCTGGGTCGCTTGCCCAATCGTGCAGCGGTGTGTCGCGATAGGCGCGCAGCTTCTCGTCCCAGATGCGGCGATAGGCCCGTAGAGCATCAACGCCCTTCTCAGTCTTCGCTTTATCGAAGTAGCAGAGTGGCAGGATCTGCCGGACCTCGTTGATGTCGTTGGCGACACTGGCCGTACGCGGAACAATTCGAATGCCGGTCAGACCCATGGACCCGGCAGTGTCGGCGATCGAGCCGGTAGCGCTGACCAGATGCTCGTTCTCGGCATCGTGGGGCATCAGATGCTCGCCATAGTTGTACGGTTTGGCGCGCAGTTCCTTCACATACCAGTCGATGCCGACGCTCGTGTTGACGAGGTAGTCGATGATCGCCCAGCCGGTGCCATAGCGCTGCACAAACCAAATCGCCGTCTGGTCGTTTCGGCCCAGGTCCCACGCAGTGTGGACTTGGGCCTGCGGGTTGTATGGCACGGCGGTAATGCGCCCGTCCGCTTCAAGCCGATCAATGATCTTAGCGTAGTAGGCACCAGGCAGACCGGCGCTGAAGCTGGTCATGTACTCCTGCTGGTAGATGGCGTCGCCGTCGTCTTCGCCGCGCTCCTGAATGATTTCGGCCCGCTCGTTCGCGAGCGCATCTGTGTCAAAAACGGTCGTATCGTTAGCCGTTAGCCGCTCGGCAAACCAATCATCGGATGCCTTGCCCATCTCGTACATGCGATAAGCATGGTTGCGCCCACGCGGGGTGGTGATGAACATCGCCCAGCCGCCGTTCTCCAGCAGAATAGGGCGGATTAGTGACCATGCCTGTGGATTGGAGAGAGCCCATTCTGAAAACACGACGCCGATCGGCGGTGTGCCGACCAGCGCATCGTAGTTGTCCGATCCGATGACCTGCCACGTCGAGCCCGACTTGAACTCTATGAACATCTCATCATCACGAGTGCGTTTTCGAACGGCTGCCGGGAATGCGTCGTCAATCCGCCTGCGGCCGGTATGCGGGTTCACCGCGTTCCAGATCGCTTTCCGAGCTTGGTTCTGCTGTGGAAGCAGGTGCCAATATACACCGACGCGCTCATGGGCGGCGCAGGCAGTGTAATGCAGCGCGACATCGTCCTTGCCGTGCCTGCGGGGCCAAATAGCAATGGCCCGCTTGCCACCCGCGTGCATGTACCGCCACAGCTTGTGCTGGTACTCTCGTGGCGACCATTGATGCGGGAGGCTTACCTCAGGCATCAGGCTTCACAATCTTGATGACCAACGGCTCGCCGTCATCACCGGCAAGCTGCATTGGAAGAACCTTGCCCAGAAGCGGCAGGAAGCCTTTTGGATAATCGGTAGCCTGCTTGACCAGATATCCGACTAGGCCGCCTTCCTCGCCATCGCCGCCAGCTTTGATAGCGGCCTGAATGATCGCATCCTTAAGCAGCGCAGTAGTCTTATTCGGCGCGCCTTTCGGGCGACCTTTACCCTTCTGCTCCTCGAAGGCCTCGCTCCGTATTCCATCCGTATTTTGCGGGGCGCCATCCATAGCACCCGACCAATTACACCCGAGCGCAGGCGCTTTTTAGTGACGAAAGTCGATTGCCCAGCACATAGTTGCGGCGTCGGGTACGCAGGCGCTCGCGACCAGTCTGATCTGCCCACTGTGCAATTTTGCGCGGATTCGTTCCGTAGTGGTCGGCACACTCCCAGCCCATGACCTCGAAAACCTCTTCGAAGTCGTCAGGCCGGGGGCGTGGAGGGCGACCGAGCATGCCCATGGCCTACTCTCCCCGATCGTTGGTGTGGGTGGGGTGGGCGACCGGATGGATCGCGAAATAAGGCGCAAGGAAAGCCGAAACCGGCGCTAGGCTATACGCATATGGTCCGCGCGCCACTTCGCGCTGTACGGTGCCTTTTCGGCAGGATTTGACCACCTTCGTCTGTTGGGTCGTCATGCTGCGTCTCCCGAATGTGTGTGGCTGGTCATAGGGGGCGCCTCCATGACTGCATGCGCGCATCCCGGCCGAAGAACGGATTGGTGATCTGGTAAAAGTCGATGCCGGTTTCGCCCCTGTCCTCAGCGAAAGCCCAGACCCGCTCAGGCCGTTGATCCAGCCGGCGGACGCGGACGTAAGCGTTCTTCCTCATGCGCCTTCCCCCTCTCCCGCGGGCTTCGTATCGGTGGGGGTCAGAGTTCCCTCATGCGCACCGATTTCGATCGCGTCGGCAATCTCATAGTAGGCCCGCCAGTCAGTGCCGTGCTTCTTGCTGTCTCCAGTAGCGCGCAGCCAAGCGACAACGGTTTCGCGCTCGGTCTGCTCGCCCATGAAGCGTGCCAGCTTTTGCAGCACGTCGCCCGTATGCTTCTCTCCCATCACTTCCTCCCGGTGTCAGGGTTGGCAGACCGGCTATTGGCTTGTTGAAGGCGCGCACGAACGGCGAGGCCGAACGCCGTCATCCTCCACCGCTTAGGCTTGCTAGGTTCGCGCTCCACAATTCCGAAGAGCGGCCACGAAAATGCCTGCTCTGGCGTCAGGTTCTTTGTCGGCATAACCAACAGCCGATCGACGTGCTTAGCCTGAGATGCGGCCAGAGCCACGTCGCCAAGCGAAAAGTCTTCCGCCATCTTCACTTCCTCCCGATATGCAAATGGATGAACCCGGCCGCGGTAGGGGCGGGGATGTCGTACTTGCCCGCGAGCTTGGCGGTGTCGGCGCGGGCAATCGCTGCCGGGTCCGCCTTCAGCATGGCGACGATGAAGGGGGTGAGGCCGGTCATGGATGGGGCCTCACAGACCCTACCCCGAAACTTCCCACAGCCTTTTTATGGATATGGCAGAAACGGCGGAAATCAGCCGTTTTTACCTTTTCCATATGATAGTTATACCCTAGGTGTGTGAGGAGGGTATAAAAGGGGACTGAAACCCACAGGAAACGGCCATTTTTGGCCACACACACACCGTCTGTAATGGACGTGTGAGGACGCGTGAGCGTGTGAGGAATGACAGACCTCACCGGCATATGTGTGTGAGGCAGGATCACTTGCCCTGCTCCTGTCGCCGCCAAGCCCGAACACTCTTCCCGAGGTTCGCGTCCCACGCCGATTTATTCTCAAACCCGATCTCCCGCAGGCACCGGCAGACACGATCGCGCGTTTCCTTATTACGCTTCTCGTTCGGTATCCCTATCTCGCCCATGGCGATCATCGGGTCAGTGGTCGGCATGTCCCTCAGACGGTGCCGCAGGATTTCGGACCATGGATCGATGACGTTGCGCGTCTCACGGGCTTCGACAGCAAGCTTTTCCTGCTCCCGATCAAGCCACCAAGGCTCCTGCGCCTGGTATCGGACTACAGCCTCGGCCCATAGCTGATCGCGATGCTTTACGATCTCGTCGAGCCGGATCGCGGTGGCGAATACCGGCCAATACCGGCGGTTGCCGGTGCGATCCTTAAGGTATCCGCTCTCGTCAGGATTAAGCGTACCGATGAATATGCATTGGCGGTCGTGATTGGTTGACGACCGGGCATAGGGCAGCACGACGCTATCGGTACGGGTCGTGATGAGGCCCTTCACCGTGCTTTCGTCGGCGCGCAGAACTGCCGAAAATTCGGCAAGCTCGATCGCCCAGGCGCCCGTCATAAGCAGCACCATCTTATTGTGCTGCCGAAACAGATCGGTCGCATCGCGGGTATGCTCAGGCCCGAATAGCGCCTTGATCGCGGACGACTTGAGCAGGCCCTGATCGCCCTCGATCACCAGCACGGTGTCGAGTTGGCAGCCCGGATCGAAAATGCGCGCCACAGCCCCGATCAACACCTTGGGCGCGATAAGCTTGGTATAGGGATCGGATTGCACCCCAAGCAGCTCAGTCAGCCAGTGTTCGAGACGATCGGTGCCGTCCCATTTGAGCCCGCTCAGGTAATCATGGATCGGATGATAGCTGTGCTGGCGCGCGGCAAGGACGAGCGCTTCGCGTGCTTCTTGCTGCGTGGGCTTAAGGCCGTGACGCTGCATCCATTCGCGGACGTGCGTGTAATCCTCGTCGCGGATCGGGCGCGGCGTCGAGCTGTTGCGCCACGGGACGTTCCCAACCTCAATATTGAGCGAAAAGTCATTGTAGCGGATGTGGCCAGCGAGTTCGTCGTGATGCGTCAGCATCAGCCGAAAGTTGCCGATGTCCTTGTCGACGAGCTTCAGCCCATCGTCCTTGTAGACGAGGTGCGTCCGCCATTTCTCGGCCGGGTCATACGACCGGCCTGTCCGTATTTCACGGATTTTAGGCTGCAATGCGGTCACAGATCATTCCCAAAAGTTCGTCGACCGACCGGAACACGACGTAGATCCCGCCGCGCTTTTCCCATGCCGCCTGAAAGTTTTGCTGGTTCCGGCGCTGACGCCCGGTGCCGGTTTTCGCTTCGGCCGCGAGTGGCTTTCCGCCCACAAGCACCCCGATGATGTCCGCGCTGCCCGGCAGGCCAAACGATATGGGTCGAGCGCTGTCTAGGATCGTGCGGCCTGTCGCAGTGCGCGTGACGAACTTGCCAACCCAGCCCGCGCCGGTCTGATTATCCCAGGCGAGGTGACCCTGCTGCGACAAAGCGACGAGCGCCGATCGAACGAGTGTGGTGTGCGCGTTATTAGCCATGGGCACGTGCCCCGCCTTGCTGACGCGATGACCAACGGTGATATGCCCAGCCCGGTTTGTAGCCGGCGATGCGGGCAATCTTTTGAAAGTCGCTCAGCGACTGCGCGTCCCGCATCATCCGGCCAACCTCGAATTTGCGGGCCAGATCATTCAGCACGGCATCGCGGCTGATCTCGGCAAGCTCGCCATCAGCATATTCAGGCTGACGGTTCTTCACCTCGTAGATGTGTCCGCATGACGGGCAGTTAGGTAAGATCGGGTGGACAGCGAAGCATTCGGGGCATGTCTTGACCCGCAGTTCGTCATCGGACACCGCGCCCTTTTTCTTCTTCTTGACGCCTTCCAGGCTCCATTCCCGGTCATCGTCTGGAAAGCCGTGCATGGCCGTGCCGCTGACGTGATCCAGGATGATCGCGTGATCCTTACCCGGTGAAGGGCGCAGCACTCGGCCGATCTGCTGGATCCAAAGCGAGAGGCTTTTCGTCGGGCGCAGGCAGATGCAGGCCTCGATCGCGGGAAGGTCGAATCCCTCAGACACAAGGTCGACGCTGGCAAGGATCAGCGTTTCGCCGCGCTCGAACCGGCCCAGAGCCGCGGCACGCTCGGCCTGACCCATCTTGCCGTCGACGCGCTCCGCGGTAACATTGGCGGCGCGGAACTGCTCAACGACATGCTCGGCATGCGCCAGGCTGACGCAGAACACGACGGCGCGCTTGCCAGCCGCCAGTTTGTGCCAGTGGAGTATCGCGTCACCGACGACTTTGGGCTTGTCGACCAGTTCCTCAATATCGTGCTTGTTGTAATCGCCGGACACGGTGCGCGCGCTGGTCACGTCAACCGTTGTCGGCGCGAAAATCTTGAACTTCGACAGGAAGCCCCGGTCGATCAGCTCGGCGACGCGCGGGCCATTGACAATCGTGTCGAACTGCTCGGACAGACCTTTGCCATCGAGGCGGCAGGGTGTGGCCGAAAGACCGACAGTCCACCGCGGCCGGATGAAATTGAGGACGTCGGCAAACGTCTTGCTGACCGCGTGATGTGCCTCGTCGACGACAGCCATGTCATATGTCTTGAGGGCATCCAGCCGGCGAGCTACGGTTTGGATCGACGCGACATGCACCTGATGGTGCGGGTTGAATGGCTGGCCCGCTTGGATCGTGCCATGATCGATCCCGAGTTTGTCGAACGCGCCGCAGGTTTGCCGCAGCAGCTCGACGCGGTGCGTCAGGAAAATAATCCGCCGGCCCTTGTTCGCGGCGCCGCCCACCATGGACGCGGAAAGCAGCGTCTTACCGGCTCCTGTCGGCGCTTGGATCAGCGCTCGCGGATGCTTGGCCAGCGCATGGCCGGCGCGTTCGATAAGATCGCGCTGATAATCACGAAGCTCGATCATGCCTGCGACCTCCGCATCATGTCAGCGGCGAAGATCAGAGATTCGACCGCAACGCGCATGAAGGCGAGCTGGCGGGTGTCTACGCCGGCAAGTGCAGCGAGGGTGGAGATGCGAGCAGCTTCGGCCAGGATGGGTTCGGCCTCCGGGCCACAGCGACGAAGCGCCGAACAGGCGCGATCCCGCAGCGCCATCAGCTCGACGCGCGTGTTGATCGTGAACTCGTCACTGTTCGGGTAATGGATGGTGATGGAACGACGATAGGCATCCGCAAGCGCCGGGTCGGGGCGGATCGGAATGACCTTTGCCGTTTCGGTTGTCTTGCGGAGCGCGGTCACATCGCACCCCCATGCAGGATAACCCGCGTCTCGGCCGGCAACCGCGCGATCGATACCGCAACGTCACTGACAGACCAGCCATCGCGGTATCGCTTCCAAGCGATCAGCTGTTCGGCCAGCAGCACGGGTTGCCGTGCGCGATAGGAGGGTGTCCCGCTGCTCATCGGATCTTCCTCGCAAATGCCGCCAGCGTTTCGTCATCCGCGATCGTCAGCGTCATCAGCGCCGTCATGACGCGCGGGTTGGTCGTGAGGCCGGCGATGGCCTTGGCCGCGTCGCGGACGATCTTCGCCTGAGCTTCGGTGGTGTGGGCGCTCATGACGACACCGCGCCAGCAGCAAGGCGTCCCCACTTTCCGAGGGCTGCCGAACGCGACTTGCCGAGTCTGCGGCCCGCCTCGCTGATCGAGACGCCCGACTTGACCATCGTCATCAGATGGCGCTCTTCGCGTGCGGTCCACCGGTCACGCACTTGCGGAGGGCGCTTGGCATCGACGTTCTTGATCGCCTCTTCCAGCTTCAGGCTTTCGGGAAGCGTAAGCGCGCGCGTGCGGCTGATTGCGTCAAGCTCGTCATGAATGCTTTGCCAGCTCATGCGGCAACCTCACCATGGTACAGGTAGCCCTTGGACGCCGGACCGCTCAGGTCGCTCTCAATCAGGTGTTCGGGATGCTCTTCACGCAGATAGTGAATCTGCACGATCACATTCCGGTGGCTGCCCTTGCCGCCAATCGCCTCATTGATCTGGCGCGACGTTATCCAACCGCGCGCTTGCTTCATGGCGCGGATGATCTCGTATTGCTGGCGCGTCATGCCCGGCTCTCCCGGCCACGCTTGGCAGCTTCACGGTGCTTGACGTAGGAGATGATTCCCGCGCTGTTGCGGCGGGCTTCGACCATTGCGGCCAGTGCGCGCCGGGCGGCTTCACGACGACGGCGCTGCGCCATCTCGTCCAGCATGGTGAAAATGCTCATGCGGCACCTCGCAGCATATCCGCCTCGTGGACGATCGCCTGAACCGCCGGCAGATGCGGGCGCAGCAGGGTTGCGATGGCCAACGTCTCGTTGTGATCGCGCACGCCGTCAGACAGCGCTTCGACCAGCTCCCCCATGGCACCGATGACGCCGGCCGCGGTGGCCAGATCATTTGCGGCCTTGCTATGCAGCGGACATAGCCGGAAGCCGTAACCCGCCAACAATTCGTCCAAGGCAGTTGGATCGACCGAGAGGCTGTTCAGCGCGGTATGCAGTTCCGGCGTCGTGCGCTGCGCCAAAGCATTGCCGATGGTGTTTTCAGACACGTCAAGCGCATCGGCCAGCACACCCTTACCGTGCGTGGCGATGATGCGTGCCCAGCCTGCCGACAGTAGGGCCGCAACGCGACCTTTCGGCAGAACAGGTTTTTGTCCCAAGATGTTTGCGCGGGTGGCCATTATTCGACACTCCCATGAGATTGAACGTCACCCCGGACCCGCTCCCCCTCGCCGTGCTGGCGGTCGTCGGTCGTGGGCGGGATGACGGCGCACCAGGCGGCGATGGTAAGGGCGATCATGCTGCCTGCTCCCCGAACAAGGAGCGCTTGCGCGGCAACTGCTCAGCGCTACCGTCTGGCGCGCAATGGCTTGGCTGGAGAATCGCGTGCAAGACGACTGGAAAACCGAAATGGCTGGCGCAGTCCTGGCTTTCCGCATGGTGCTTTCGCAGCTTATCGCCAATCGGCTCATCACCGATCCGGCGCCGCGATTTGCCGCCGATGCCGCGCACAAAGGCATCGTTCGTCAGATGCGCACACACGTTCCGACGCCGACCGCCGAAATGGAAGACGTGGTCAACCGTGCTGAGGTGCATCTTGCCCTCCTATTTGAACAAATTCAGCAGCTTCTGCCCGCAGCCGGAGCAGACCAGCCGCGCCCGAACTAGCTTCGCTTGGCGAGGGAAGCGGCCAATGGAACGGGTTGCCGGGCTCGTCGTAATCCGCGCGAAAGGCCGGCTCGAAGTCGATTTCCTCAACCGTTCCGGGATACATCCAGATACCGGCGAACGACTTGAAGGCCTTTGCGACCGTGTAAGGTTTACCGTCGCGCTCGTCGCAAACGAACATCACCTCGTTCACGCGCGCATCGGCGATGGCTTGCCATCTCATGCCCGGACCCCCTCGGTGGGGCGGGCGCGGCGGGTGGCCATTGCGGCGCGAAGCTCCAGCGCTTCAAGCGACAGCTCGTACCGTTTGTCGGAACGATCCTCGTTCTCAGCGCGGGATACCGCAGCTTGACTGATCCCCAGTTTGCCGGCGAGGTCTGTCTGCGACAGGCCAAGGTCGCGGCGCCGGTCCGCAAGAGAGCGATGTGCCATGCGACGGATATATACGTATGCGTATAGATACGCAAGCAGTAATATGCGCGGGCGGATTGGAGTTTGCGCCTAGTCGGACATATGCGCGCGGCATGACGACTCCCCTTGCCGATCGCATTAAGCTCCTGCGTCAAAGCCGCGGCGAAACGCAGACCGAATTTGGATTTGTAATCGGCGCTACCCAAGCCACCGTGGCGAGGTGGGAAGGCGGATCTGCGCCGAAGCATGATGCGCTGGTGCGGCTCGCGCAGTTGGCGAACGTCACCGTCGAAGAGTTCCTAAGCACGGCGATGCGGGCGGATGGAACGGGAGACGTTCAAATCGTTGGATATGTTGGCGCCGGTGCTGCTATATATCCCTTCGATGATATGGCGCATGGCGATGGTTTCGGCACCGTCGAGCGGCCCCCGTTTGTACGTGGGAAGGCCGTTGCGGTGGAGGTGAGAGGGGATAGCCTCATTCCGGTGGCCGAGGACGGCTGGCGGCTCATCTACGCAGGCGAGCAGACCGTCCTGGAGGATGAGGTCCTGAATTGCCTATGCGTTGTCAAACTGGTCGACGGTCGGACGCTTGTTAAACGAGTGATCCGTGGATCGAAGCCCCGCCGTTACCACCTGGTCAGCACCAATGCTCCGCTGATCGAAGACGCCGAAATCGAGTGGGCTGCGAAGGTAAAGGCGATTATCCCGGCCTGACGGCTATCGAATAATCGCGAATAAAAAATACGCGAGCGGATAAAAACCGCTTGCAGCTATACGCATACGTATATATAACGTCCCCAACGCCGCGGCTTTCCGCTTGCGGCATTGGAGCGACGACATGGCACAGGCCAGTTTTGAGGAATACCTCGACAAGGTTGCAGCAGATAACGATCTGACCAGCATCGCGCTCGGCCGCATGCAGGTTGGCGACCGCATCGTCCGTACCGCGACCGTTCACTATGCAGGCCACGCCCGAGACGGCATCGGTTGCTCGTCGGGAAGCAGCGACACCAGCGTCCGCGAGGCGCTTGCACGGGCCATCGAGAAAGCTGCCGAGAACCGCACGCCGATCGCATACTTGCCGTGCGCCGTGCCCGCGCTGGAGCAGGCAGCATGATCTCGTTCGAGACAGCTCGCGACTTGGCCTACGCGTATCGCGAGGTCGAGACTGCCGATAAGCTGCTGGCAGAGCTGGCAGAGGCCAAGACGCGCTACAAGGCGCCTGACATTCGCGACGCGTTCGGTCGTCAGCAGGACGGCCTACAGCTGGGCGTGCCAAGCGGCGACAGCAGCCGGCGCATGTACAATGTGGCCTGGGAGCTGGCCGTTCCAATCGTTGAGGCCCATCGCGCCGCATCGAACGCCAAGATCGCCGCGCTGTGCCAGAAGGCGATGGCCGAAATGCACACTCCGCAGGTGTCCGCATGACCCCCCGCACCCCCATCACCGGGGAAGAGGTGGGCAAGTACCAGCCGCTCGTCTGGCAGCTCGTCACCGACGAGCTGGGTTACGGCAGCATTCACGAGACGGATGAAGACGGCAAGCCGGGTGATCTGGTAGCCGATGTGTTCGGCGAGCATGTCAACCTGCTTGTGTCGGCGCCTCGCCTGCTGAAGGCACTGACTGCGCTCTTGTCGGTCGCCGGTACGCCGATCACGGCAAGCCAAGCTGCGATCTTCGCTGAGGCCCGCTCAGCCGCCACAGCCGCCCGTCAGCAGGGGGAAGGGAAGTGAGGGTAACTCGCACCATCCAGATCAATGATCTGACGCCGGGTGAACTCGCTGACCTGTTCACCGAGTTTGACGAGTACGGACAGGCTCAGTTTTTCGAGCGCGTGTGGGAGATTGCGAAGGCATGGCCGGGCGCCGGGTGGTGTCAGCAATCGTTCTCGATAGCCCGGCAGGCCAGCCCTGCGGCTCGTGAGGCAATCCGTGTCCTCGCGTCTCACCTGCCCCCGGAAGACTTCGCGTACATCGCGGCCGCTCAGGAGCAATCCCATGAAGCATGACGCGAACCTACAGCGCATTGCGACCGAACGCGCCATTGAGGGCAGCGTCAAGTCGCTGTCCGTGACGCGCCAGATCGGCCTGATCCAGCGTATCGTTGAGGCGAAGGACTTCGCCAACTTTGACCAGGACGCGCTCGACAAGCTGGACAACGTTCTGTGCGAGCTGATGCGCCAGTCGATCAGCGACGACCACGCCGAGGATAACGCCCTTCACGGCGCCGAAGTGTCAGCCCTGTCCGGCCCTTACGGCATGGCGACCCGCATTTACCACACCGCAGGAGGCCGCTGAGATGGGCGTCGCCTTTCCGACCGCTGACATTCTGCGAGCCGCTCGTGACGCCTACCGGGCGCCGGATGCACCTGCGAACGAGTTCAGCACGATCGAGGAATACTGGCGCGATCCGGCTCCGTTCGAAGCCGCCAAGGTGGCTGGGCAGGCACAGGTCAACGCGCTGTTCGCAGATCACGAGGCGAAGTGCCGGGCTGAGCGTGAAGCGCGCTGGGCCGCCGAGGAAGCCGTCGCAAACCAAGGAGTAAACTGATGCTCTACCAAGCCAATCACTTCGAAGGCGTCCGCCATGCGACGCGGCAGGATCATCTGCTGCCCGTTGAGCGCGTCGAATACCCCGTCGCGCCCTACGAGCTGTGGGCATTGGCAGCGATCTTCCTCGTCGCGGTGCCGACGATCGTTGGCCTGTGGTGGCTGTCGTGAACGCGCCTCTCATCACCACGGCCGGTGCGTACCAGGATATCAGCAACGAGGACTATCACGGCCGGGAAATCTGCCCATCGCCGTCGATCAGCTCGACCGGGCTGAAGAAGCTGGTGGGCGGCGCGTTCCAGGCCAAAGGCTGCACCCCGCGGCACTATTGGGAGGGTTCGCCGCTCAACCCGAACCGCAAGCCACAGGAGCAGACCGACGCGCTACGGCTGGGGTCGGCTTTTCATGACGCGCTGCTACTGCCTGAGCGGTGGCAGGACCGGAACTGCTATCACGTCACACCGGAAGGCTTCAGCCGCGCCAAGAGCAAGGCAATGGCCGGCGAGATCGCCGATGCCGATGCGGCGGAAGCAGCAGGATGCACGATAGTTAGCGCGGAAGAGCGTGACCAGATCGACGCCATGGTGAAGGCCATGCGCGATCACCCGACGTGCGATGCGCTGATGTCCGACGGACGACCCGAGGTGACGCTGGCATGGCAGGATGCCGAAACGGGTGTGTGGCTGCGCTGCCGTCCGGATTGGCTGCGCGACAACCTGTCGTGTGGGATCAACGTCAAGACAGCGGCCGATGCGTCGCAGACGGGCTTTCAGGCCGACGTGACCAAGTACCGCTACTTCATGTCGGCCGCGTTGGAATTGGACGGCATCGAAGCAGTGCTTGGCAAGCGCCCGCCACTCTACGTTCACCCAGTGGTCGAGAAGCCCGGCAAAGGCTGGGAGCAGGGCGATTATCTGCCCGTGGCGCTGTGGACGCTGAGCGACGAGGATCTGGAATACGGGCGGGCACTCAACCGCCGCGCGATCCGCACCTTCGCAGACTGCCTGAGCGCCGACCGCTGGCCCGGCTACGCTGACGAGCCAGCCGTGTGCGGTGTTAGCGGCTGGGCCCGCCGTGAAATCGATCAACTCATTGAGAAGGAAGCCGCATGATCGACATGCAAGACGCACGGGACAAGCTAGCCGATGCGCTGTGGTGGATGCGTGGTTTTGCCGCAGCCGCTGAGGGGCGCGGCACTGAGCGCGACATCGCCGCCAAGTTATCAGATGTTCATGCGTATCTTGGGGATGTTCAGAACGGGCGGCTTCGTAGGCTAGGCGAAGAGACGGCCATCGTCCTCACGTTCGCTGAGTTTGAAAGGCTGGTTGACGCCGCGCGCGTCCCAGATGCTCGCGAAATCACCAGCGCCAAACAGACCATCGAAGCTGTCTTGGCGGAATACCGACGCGAGGATGAGCAAGCGCGCCGCAGCCGCAACGATCAAATCCCTTTTTAAGGATAGCAGACCATGGCCACCGCAATCACCGCCGCAGAACAGCCCGCCCCCCGCAAGGTCGTCGTCGCCTCCGGGCAGAAACTCGCCGCCTTCGTGCCGACGACGCTGGAGGAAGCGTGGAAGCTGTCGGGCGCACTCGCGGCATCCGGCATGACGCCTAAGGCCTACGGGCAAGACCAGAACAAGATCATGGTCGGCATCATGGCCGGCGCCGAGGTCGGGCTGACGCCTTTTGCCGCGCTCCAGTCGATCGCCGTCATCGGCAACAACCCCTCACTGTGGGGCGACGGCGCGCTGGCGCTGGTGCAGGCGTCCGGCTTCTTGGAAGACATGGAAGAGACGGACGACGGCCAGATCGCGACGTGCCGCCTCAACCGCGTCGGCCGCTCTACGCCGATCGTGCGCAGCTTCAGCATGGAGGATGCGAAGAAAGCGGGCCTCGCCGGCAAGAGCGGTCCGTGGACGCAATATCCCGCCCGCATGCGTCAGATGCGCGCGCGTGCCTTCGCCCTGCGCGATGGCTTCAGCGACGTGCTGAAAGGCCTGCATATTGCCGAAGAGACGCGCGACTACCAGCCCATGAGCGGCATGCCTACGGTGCAGGCACAGCCCCTCTCTGCCGCCGCCCTGCTGGGCCATGCCGAGCCCCAGGCCAACGATGGCACGCTGTCTGACGATAACCCGAGCGCGCAGGAAGGGCCGGCCGACGAGGACCGCGGCGAGCGCATCACGGACGACCTGATCGCCGGCATGGGCGAACGCTGATGCACATCTGCGACGCGCGCACCGAACAGAACCCAACCGACTGCGCCTCCTGCTGCAAGATCATCGCGGCGGTCGAGGCCAAGTGGAGCCATCCCCATGCCCGCTAACCAAAGCACGCCAGAGGTCACGTTCGATATCCGGCGCAATCCTGAATCGATCTGGCTCTCTCCGATCTGCGACGACACTGCCGATCATGGCGACGGTCGCACTTGGGCATCGCCTGCACCGGAAGAGGTGTGCGAAGACCCGGAATGCGGCGAGCCCTGGGTCCGGTATGTCCGCGAGGATTTGGCTTCCCCGGCACGCGGGGGAGATGAACTGCGGGCCACCGCGCAATTCCTTTCCGATCGGCTGGACGATCTGGAATGGATGGACGGGGATCTGGAAAGCACGTTGCGCGACTTCATGGGTCACGTCGATCCTGCACACGCTCGCCTGAAATCCGCCCTCGCGTCTACCGACATGGCCGGTGCGGGGGACGTGGATGCGGCGATTGCGGTCGTTCGCGCGCACGCGACCCGCATCGGCGTCCCATCTATCACGATTGCCGCGGATCACCTTGCCAGCGTCGGCAAACCGATCGTCAATGCGGGGCAGGGCGAGCCATGCGACTTCTACCTCGGCGATTGCGTGCGGTGCGGGAAGCGAGCCGATCGCGATAATCAGCTCGAGCCGTGCGCCCGTCCGCGCCGTTCCGCCCCACAGGTGGAGGGGCTGACGAGCGAACGCCGCGACGATTACCGCGGCTGGCAGATCGAACATAACCCGCCACCCATTCCTACTCGTGCGTTTGACTGGACCGCAACCCACCCCAGCTTCGACGGCGAAGGCGACACCCGGCAAGTGTGGGGTGCGACCTGGGACGCCGTGCGCGCTGAAATTGACACTTGGCACGAGGAAAACGCAGCATGACGCCCGCACTCCACCCCGAAACCGAGAAGATGATCGACGCCTTCGCCCGGTCGCTGAAGGTGAAACTCGCCCGCGCGGAGGCGAAGTACGGCTATTCCGACAACTGGCGCACCGACGACTGGGAGGCCGACTGTCAATGCGATCTGGCGAAGCATGTCGCCAAAGGCGATCCGCTCGACGTTGCGGCATACGCGGCGTTCTGCTGGGCGCGGGGATATCGAACATCGCCTGTGGAGGGGCTGACGAGCGGGGAGGGGGAAGCTGACGCGGACCTGATCGCAGGCGTGAAGCGGGCGTTGCAGAACCCCGATGGTGAACATGACGGCTGGACGGATGCCGGCCTGAAGGACGTGTTTTTCCGCTGGCCCACCATCGTCCATGCGATCAACGCGGCCCTCGCCACGTCCCCCAAGGCCACCGCGACCGCGAGCGTGCGGGAGTGCGGTGCGGCACCCGATCACGCCGACATCATGGAGACGATTGAGAACGCGGCCGACGACTGGCAGACGAAGGGCTACACGTCGGCACTGGCCGAGGTGCGAGATATGGCGAATGTCGGGCGCGCGCTCATGGAGGCATTGCCAGAGGGCTATCACTACATGAACTACCCGTCCGAAATCGTGTCGGACCTGCAAAATCAAATATCCGACCTTCAGACGTTCGGGATCACGGACAGCGGTACCGCGACCGCGAGCGTGCGGGAACGCGCCAAGGACAAGGCGATCGGCCTGATCCGTGACCTTGTGGTCGAGTTGGAGACTTGGGAGCCGGAGTTGCTCGATGTGCTGCGCCTCACACCGCAAGCCAAGCTGTTGCGGGAATGGATTGCCAAGCCTGCCTCCCTCACGGACAGCGGTACTGCCGCCACCATCGGGGGAGAGCGGGCGTGAGCGGGCTGGACGAAGCACAAGACGCGCTTGACCGCATGAAGCGGGCGTATCAGCGCGGCACAGGCTGTCACCTGACCGCCGAAATGATCGCCGCGCTAAATTGCTCGATCGTCGGCCAGATGTGGGATGAGGAACGCCCCGCCACCATCGGCCAGCAGGACGGGGGGAAGTGATGAAGAACAAGCTATCCGACTTGAACGATCACCTGTTCGCTCAGATCGAGCGCCTGGGCGATGAGGAATTGACCGACGAGCAGATCGAAAAGGAAGCCAAGCGCGCCGACGCGATCGTGTCAGTAGCCGATCAGATCATCAAAAACGCGGACTTGCAGTTGAAGGCTGCGACCCTGCTTGCGGGTCATGGCTACCATTTCGCGCCGCACCTTGCGAACATCGCGCCCGATGCTGCCCCGCGCCAAATCGGTGACGGCAAATGAAAGGCTCGTGGATCCCCTACACCGCCGAGGAACTGGCGTGGATCGAGGCGCGCAAGACCGATCCACGGCATGAAACACATGCGGCGTTCTGTCGGCACTTTGGGCGCAATGACGTGTCCCTTCAGAACCTCAACGCCCTGTGCAAACGGAACGGCTGGCTGACCGGCAGGACTGGGCAATTCAACCCCGGCGATGTTCCCGTGAACAAGGGTAAGCGGATGCCGTACCACCCGAATAGCGCAGCCACCCGGTTTCAGAAAGGCTCCCGCACCGGTCGGGCGAATGCGCTCTACAAGCCTATTGGAACCGAGCGAATCACCGAAGACGGTTACCGCGAGCGCAAGATGCACGATGGGCTGCCGATGCAATCCCGCTGGCAGCTTGTTCAACGTATCGAGTGGGAAGCGGCAAACGGGCCGATACCGGACGGATACGCCCTCAAGTGCCTGGATGGCGACAAACAGAACTGCGCGCCTTCGAATTGGGAGGCGATCCCGCGCGGAGTGCTAGCAAGGCTGAACGGCGGTAGGCACCGTAAGACGCTGCCCTATGACGCCGCGCCCGATGAATTGAAGCCGCTGGTGATGAACGTAGCCAAACTGAAGCACCAGCTACATGTCGCACGCACATCGCCGCATGACCCCTCCATCCGGGACACGCCCAATGGACAATGAGGAACTAAAGACCCGCGAGATCGCGCAAGGAGACGTGCTGCACAGCATGGTCTTCGAACTGCTCAATGCGATGAAGCTGGCGACGACCCCGTACATGTCGATGGTAGACGACCCGCGCGATGCCATGTCCGCCGTCATGTCGGCTGCGTCGATGCTGGCAGGGGCTCAGTTCGGCAGCCTGATGGTGTTGGGCGCGGTCAGTCCGCAGGATACCCGCCGAGCCGTTGAAGCCGCCGGCCGAAACTTCCGCGAGGGCATCAAGATCGGTCAGTCCCAGGCTGCGCGGATTGAGCGGGAAGCAAACATCGGAGGCCGCGCATGACGCCCATGACGCCCGACGTGCCCGCGATCTGCGCTTCCCTCACGAAGGCGCAGAAGGCCGCTGTGCTGTGGATGCGCGAAGATGGGAAACCTCGTACCCATGATAAGGATGCGCCCCGAGAGGTTAGCTTCTGGGCCATCCGCAACCGGCTAGAGGGCGACCCTGAACAGCAAGTCGCCCGGACCTATTCGCTATGCAGGCGAGGCGATGGTGAGCGCCGCAAGGGACGGGTGTGGCCTGATACGACTTGGCGCCTCACCCCGCTTGGCCTCGCCGTCCGCGCCCACCTCCTGAAGGAGAAGCAGCCATGATGCCGCAGTATGACGCGCCACGCATGCCGGATGCCGTAGCCAAGGTGCAGCCGCCCCGCGATCATCCCGAATGGGAGCGACGGTTGCTGGAACAGCTGGATAAGGTGAAGGGGAGGGGGCATGGCTGAGGCACCCGATTGGCCGCGCATGATGAAGCGCACGACTGCTGCCCGGTATTGCGACCTCGCGCCCGCCAAGTTCACGCAGGAGGTTGCCGCTGGCCGTCTACCGCTACCGGTCAAGCTCGGCGGGGAAGACCACTGGTTCCGCGATGCTGTAGACGAGGATCTACGGCGCATTGCTGGCGCCGCAACAGATTGGCGAAAGGATCAGCCGGGCCTTGCTGCCTAAGTACGTCAAGCGCGTCCGCTCGAAGGGCAAGGACTATTACTACTTCGACACCGGCAAACTGGTGGACGGGAAGAAAGTCTACGTCCGGCTGCCGGCGCTGCGATCCTCGGACTTCGGCGGTAGCTACGCCACCCTTATGGGTCACCGCACGCGCAACGCTGGCGTGACGGTTGATCTAATGCGCGTGCCGAAGCTGGTTGGCCTGTATGAGAAAAGCCCGGCGTACCGTGCGCTGAAACCCGCCTCGAAGAAGCGCTATGACATTTACCTCCGAAAGCTAGAGAGACTGCTTCCTACCGCTCCGGTGGTCGAAATCACCAAGGGCGACATGCGAAAGCTGGTCGACGGGATGGCGGATAAGCCCGGCGCGGCAAATGCATTCCTCGCGACTTCATCAGCTTTGTTCACCTGGGCGATCGGCAACGAGTATATGGCCAAGAACCCATGCGACGGCATCCCGAAGTTCAAGATGGGCGAACATCAGCCGTGGCCCCCGCATATCCTGCGCGCCGCGCTGAAAACCGATGACGACACAATCCGTCTGGTCGCCCACCTGCTATACTATACTGCTCAGCGGATCGGCGATGTTCTGCGCATGGCGTGGAGCGATATCTATGATGATCGGGTCGCCGTCGCACAGGAAAAGACCGAGAAGAAGCTGCGCATCCGCCTGCACGGCGCGCTGAAGGTTGAGCTGGCCAAACACCCGCGGGCAGGACTGCTCATTTGCGTTGATGCCGCTGGCGCTCCGCTGAAACGCGACACCGTGTCGAAGTGGCTGTCCGAATATACCGCCGAGCTAGGCCATCGCTGCGTGCCTCATGGCCTGCGCAAGAACGCCGTTATCGCCCTTTTGGAGGCAGGCTGCCCCACAGGCGAGATCGCGGCGGTATCGGGTCAGTCTCTCCAGATGGTCGAGCATTACGCGAAGCAGCGCGATCAGGAACGGCTCGCAGATGCGGCCATTTTGCGTTGGGAGAACAAGCCGTGATTCTTCAAACCGAGGAAAACCGCGTCGATTTTGCTAGCTTTTCTGCGGGTTCGTGTTACCCGTCAAGTAACCCGACAGGTCGAGCGCCTCCAGCAGCCGAGCGTGCGCGGTTTCGACGTCCCGGACCAGCGCCGCATTCCCCAGCGCCGCCGGATCGATCGCCTCGGGCCACCAGCGCCGCACCACTCCTTCGATCGCATCCAGCTTTGCCGCATCGACCAGGAAACGCGGATCGACCGTCGCCGGGTCGGCGACCACGCGGAGCCGTAGGCATGCCGGCCCACCGCCGTTCGCCATCGACTGCGTGACGTCGACCGTCTCGACCCGGCGGATCGGCCCGTTGCCGGCCTGATGTCGCTCCAGCCAGCCCCAGACGGCGGCATTGGCGCGCGCCTCCATCGGCACAACCAGCGTCGGCCCGTCCGCCGTCGTGACGAGTTGGGCATTGAACAGATAGGAGGCGATGGCATCGGCCAGGCTCACCTCGCTGGCCGGCACCTCGACGATTTCCACCTCGGGCAGCAGGCGGCGCAGGTCGGCGTAGAAGCCGTCCTTGTCGGCAAAGGCCAATTCGTGCGCGAACAGCACGCGTTCGTTGGCGACCGCGACGACGTCGTTGTGGAACGCGCCCGCTGCCACGGCCTCCACCGATTGCTGCACGAACAGCGTCCGCTCGGGCGACAGGCGGTGCGCGCGCGCGATCGCCTCGCTGGCCGTCTGATGCTGGCGCGCGGGGAAGGGGCCGCCGGGCACCGTATAGACGAACACCTCGACGCCCGGCGCATCATGGCTCGCGCACAGCCGCATATGGTTGGCCGCGCCCTCGTCGCCGAACGGCACGGGCATGGGCCCGTGCACCGCAAAGGCGTCGTGCGCGAAGGCGGTGCGTAGCTGTGCCAGCGTCTCGGGCCATTCATGGCTGCGATGCGGCATCGTCATCAGATTAGCGACCAACAGATGGCAGCGGCCATCCGCCGTGTCCGGCGCGGGCGAGACGGTGGCGGCATTGGCCGCCCACATCGCCGACGCCGACATCGCCTGCGCCTGCAACAGGGCAGGGGCGCTCGCATAATCGGTCGACAGGCTCGCGAGCCAGCGATGGTCCGGCCGGCGATGCGGCAGCAGCACGCCCTGGCGCAGGCCTAGCGCCAGATTGCGTCGCATCTTGTCGAGGCCCTGCAAGGCCGCCGCGCGCGGCTGCGACACCTGACCCGCATGCGCGGTCGCGGCGAGATTGCCTGCCGACAGGCCGGCGTAATTGTGGCTCGGCCCGACGATCCCGTCGAAGTTGATTTCGGTCAGCATGCTCACCACCGCGATGCGAACAGGACGCGATCGTCGGGCTGCACGCCCAGCACCTTCGCGCAATCAGACGACAGCACCACGCCGTCGCCGACCATACGGACATGGCCGAAGGCGCAGCGGAAGTCCTGCAGCCGGCCCGCGGCGACCAGCGCCTCGTCCCCGCCATCGTCGTCGATCGCGATCACCGGGCAGTCGCGTGCGCTCTCGATCGTGCGCACCCGGTCGGTCCGCGCGGTCATCGTCGGTCCGCCATCGAAAATGTCGATGTAGTTTTCATAATGAAAACCCTCATTCTCCAACATGCGCATCGCCGCCCGGCCGCTCGGATGCGGCAGGCCGATCACCGCGCGCGCCGCTTCGGATAGCATCGCGGTATAGATCGGATGCTTGGGCATCAGGTCGGCGATGAATTGGTGGCCGTGCGTCGCATTGAACTGGTCGGCGTCCTGGAAATTCATGCCGAAGAAGCGACCTGCCAGACCGTCCCAGAACGGGGATCCACCCGCCTCGTCGATGATCCCGCGCAGTTCGGCGAGGATACGATCGGCGAAGCGCGCCCGGTGCGCGCGGATGAACAGATAGCGGCTGCGTGCCAGCAACAGGCCGAGCCCGCCCGCGCGCTCCCCCGGATGTAGGAACAGCCCACCGACCTCGCACGCGCCCTCCAGATCGGTGGTCAGCGCCAGCATTTCCGCGCGAAACGTGCGCTGCAGCTCCTTGCTGTGCTGCGTCAGCGTGCCCAGGCGATAGCTGTAGAAAGGGTGTTTCTGCCCCACCTGCGTGAACAGCTGACAGGTGCCGCGGACCTCGCCCGTCTCGCCATTCTCCAGCATCAGGACGAACAGCTCGTCAGTGATCGACCCATCCTCGCGCGCGAACGCCTCGCCGCTGCGGTCCAGCTTCGTGCGCAGTGCCTTGCGGTCGGGGGGCAGGTTGGTGAACCCTCCGCCGGTCAGCTTCGCCATTTCATAGAGATGCTGCAGATCGTCGGCGCGTGCGGCCCGAATGCGAAAGGTCATGGCCGTCCCCGCTGTACGATACGACTGATGGTGAGCGCCGACAGCGCCGCGCGCTCGGCGAGGCTGTCGACGATCATGAATTCGTCCGCCGAATGGATCGCGCCTCCGCGCACGCCCATCGTGTCGACCACCGGCACGCCGGCCGCGGCGATGTTGTTGCCGTCGCACACGCCCCCGGTGGCGCGCCAGCCGATGCTGAGGCCCAGGTCCGCGCCGGCGTCCGCGACGCAGGCGAACAGGCGTTCGGCACCAGCGTCGATCGGCTTGGGCGGGCGATTGAAGCGGCCATGCACCTCGATCCGTACGTCATGCGCCGCGGCGACGGCGGCGACGCTGTCGTCGATCGCCGCCTGCGCCCGTGGGATCGCATCCGCGGCGGCAGGGCGGAAGTTGACGCGCAGGATGGCGAGGTCCGGCACCACGTTGTTCGGTCCACCGCCATCGATCCGCGCCGGATTGACCGACAGGCCCGGACCGCCCGCCTCCGCCAGTCGTACCGCCAGCGCGGCAGCGGCGACGATCGCGTTGCGCCCCTCTTCGGGGTTGCGCCCCGCATGCGCGCTTCGCCCGCGGATCACGATGGAAAAATTGCCCGTGCCGCCGCGCGCACCGGCCAGTGTCCCATCGGCGAGCGCCGGCTCGTAGGTCAGCGCCGCGACCGCCCCGCGTGCCGCCGTCGCAAGCAACCCTGCGGACGAGAGCGATCCCGTTTCCTCGTCCGAATTGATGACGACGTCATAGCCGAAGCCATCGGCGCCTTCCGCCTCCACGGCGATCAGCGCAGCGAGCATCACGGCAAGCCCGCCCTTCATATCCGCCGTACCCGGCCCGTTGATCGTGCCGTCGTCGCGGTGGGTCAGCGTCTGAAACGGATGATCGACGGGATAGACCGTATCCATATGCCCGGTGAACAGCATACGGACCGGCGCCTCGGGCCGCACCCGCAGGTGCAGGTGATGGCCATGCGCCAGCGCGGCGACCGAGCCGTCCGCCGCGACCGCCTCGACCGGCTCCGGCTCGACCATCGCGATCTCGCCGGGCAGCACCGCAAAGGCATTGGCAAGCAGTGCGGCCATGTGCCCGACGCCGGCCAGGTTGCGCGTGCCGCTGTTCACCGCCGCCCAGCGCTCGACCTGCGCCAGCATCGCCACCTGGTCGATCCGCTCGACCAAGGCGCGTTCGTGGTTCGACATCCCTCTCATACCTGGGAGGCTAGTCGAATATGGTCTCCGATGAAACCAGGTTCAGAACGTATAGACCAGCGACGCCCGGCCGATCGTGTCGGTATTCTTGGACTTCACCGGCGGTTCGCTTTCATATTGGACATTATACGAAAACGCCGCGGACAGCGGCCCGATCAGCTTCGCATTCAGCGCGCTCGTGCCGCTCAGCGTCGAATTGGCGCTCTGCACGTAGGCGGAGGCGTTCTGCGTCAACGACAGGCCGGGCAGCACGCGCCAGTTGAACGCCAGCGTCCCGCGCGCGGCGATATTGCTCTGCCGGGTTTCGTCGGTGAAATGCGTCTGCCGGAACGCCGGGCCGAGCTCGACGTCGAGCCGCACCTTGGGGCTCTTGATCGCGCTATAGCCCGCACCCGCCGACGCCGAATAGCGGTTGTAATAGCCCAGGAACCGGTCCGATTCATATTGCGCGGCGCCATAGGCATACAGGCGGTCGTTGATCTTGTAGTTCGGTTCGTAGCTCGCGAGGTAATGTTCGCGCGTCGTGACGTTGGCGTTTTCCTGATAATCCGCCTGCACGTGGAATTTGTGGCGCCATTGCAGCCCTTCGCGCGTCAGGTCGAGGATCGCCGATCCGCCCTTGCTGTCGGTATTGCCGGTGGTGATGTAACCGCCCAGCTCCGCCCGGCCACTCCACAGGTCGAACATGCTCGCCTGCCTGATCGTGGTCTGCCGCGCCTGCGCTTGGTCGGTGCGCCACTTCTGCGCGATGGCGAGCACCGCATCGGCGCTCGCCGGATCGGCCAGCCGCGCGTATTTGACCACGACCGACACGTCGCCGTCGTTGCCGCTTTCGATCGCGGCATCCAGCATCGATCGGATCGCCGCGGGGATCGGCACCTTGGTGTCGTCCGGCTGGCCGCCATCGGCGACCGGCGCATTGGCGATCAGCAGGGGGGCAAGGCACAGCGAAAGGAGCAAGGTAGCGCGCACATCCGGCGCTCTAGCCGTTCGTCGTGCGTCTGACACCCCCCAACGCAGGTCAGCGCGGGCCCACTGCGGCGAGATGAGGCGCGAATGCGGCGAGCACGTCCTCGTACAGCGCACGCTTGAACGGCACGATCATCGTCGGCAGGTCGGCGGGGTCGCTCCATCGCCAGGCGCGAAACTCCTGATGCTCGGTCGCGATATCGATGTCGCGGTCCTCGCCCAGGAAGCGGAACAGGAACCAGCGTTGCCGCTGCCCGCGCCACTTGCCCTTCCACACCTTGCCGATCATGTCCGGCGGCAGGTCGTACAGAAAATCCTGCGGCGCCTCGACGATCAGCTCGACATGGTGCGGCGCGACGCCCGTCTCCTCACCCAGTTCGCGCACCGCGGCGTCATAGGCCTCTTCGCCCGGATCGATCCCGCCCTGCGGCATCTGCCACGCCTCCAGCGTCGTATCGATCCGCTGCCCGACGAAGACCTTGCCGTCGCGGTTCAGCAGCATCACGCCGGCACAGGGGCGATAGGGCAGGGCGCTGGGATCAGTCATCGTACGGCCTCCTGTCCTGCGGCCTGCGCCATGACGCGCGCCGCCTCCGCCTCCACGATCACGTCCTTCAGCGCCGCCAGATAGCCGGCGACGTCCCCCTGGCTCGACGGGATCGCCTTGCGCAGCGTGATGAAGCCATGGACGGTCCCCACCGCCTCGCGGAACACCACCGGTATGCCAGCCTGCACCAACGCGGCGGCATAGGCCCGGCCCTGATCGCGGATCGGGTCCAGGCTGGCGGTGACGATCACCGCGGGTGGCAGGCCCTCCAGCCGGCCGAGCAGCGGCGATCCGCGGCTATGCGCGATGTCGGCGGCATAGGCGTCAACGAACCACAGCATCGTGTCGCGCGTCAGCAGATAGCCGTCGGCAAACTGGTCGAACGACGGATAGGGTCGCGACGAATCGGCCGCCGGATAGATCGGCGCCTGGACGATCACCGGCACTGCCGCCGGCCGGTCGCGCAGGTCCATCGCCGCGACGATCGTCAGCGTGCCGCCCGCGCTGTCGCCGCACAGGATCAGCCCGGTAACGCTGCGCCCCAGTTCCGCCGGGCTCTCCGCCACCCAACGCGCCGCCGCCTCGCAATCGTCGGGCGCGGCGGGCCAGCGATGTTCGGGCGCCAGCCGATAGTTGACCGAGACGACCGGCACGTCGAGCACGCGCGCCATCTCGGCGCAGAAGCCCGCATGCGTGTCGATATTGCCGATCACGAAGCCGCCACCGTGGTAGAAGACCAGCACCGGCCCCGGCTGGCGGGTCTCGCGCGCGTCGAACAGCCGCGCGGGGATGGTGCCGCCGGGGCCAGGGATCGACAGGTCGCGGATCACCGCCAACTCGCCCACCGGCAGATCGGCGACGTCCTTCATCGCTGTGAACACCTGCCGGGCCGCCTCAGGCGTCATCTGGTGCGTGCGCGGCCCCGGCATCGCGTTCAGATAGTCCAGGAATCCGCGCACGTCCGGCCGGACGTAGGGAGTGGGGTCGGCGGTCGCTTCGGTCATTCGGCTCTCTCCGGCGGGCACCGCTTGGGGCGGCGCTCGATCGCTCCTACCTAGGCAGCGTGATCGCCGTCGTCCATCATCCCGCCTACGTCGCGCCCGCACCGGCGCGTTCCACCTATCGCTGGAACAAGAACGGCCTGATCCGCGACCTGCTGCGCGAGGCGGGTGACCGCGTGACGTGGCACGAACCCGAAGCGATGCCGCGCCGCTGGCTGGAGGCGGTCCACGATCCCGAATATGTTGCCGAGGTGCTGGAAGCGCGCGTCCCCGCGCCCAAGGCCCGCCGCATTGGTTTTCCGATCACCCCCGAAGTCGCGGCGCGTGCCGCGGCGGTGCCCGGCGGCACGTGGCTCGCGGCGCAGCTTGCGCTCCGCCATGGCTTTGCCGCCAATACCGCAGGCGGCAGCCATCATGCGCTCGCCGATACCGGCGCCGGCTATTGCGTGTTCAACGACCTCGCGCTCGCCGCGGTGCGGCTGATCGAGGGGGGCACTGTCGATCGCCTCGTCGTGGTCGACTGCGACGTCCATCAGGGCGACGGCACCGCGGCCTTGCTCGCCGGGCGACCGGGGATCGCCACCTATTCCATCCATGCCGAAAAGAATTTTCCCGCCCGAAAGGCGCGCTCGACGCTCGACGTGCCGCTTGCCGATGGCGTGGATGACGCCGGCTATCTCACCACGCTGGAAGCAACACTCGCGCCCTTTCTCGCCGAGCACTGGCCGCAGCTGATCCTGTACCAGGCAGGCGTCGATCCGTTCGTCGGCGACCGGCTCGGGCGCCTGTCGCTCAGCCTCGATGGGCTGGTCGCGCGCGAACGGCTGATCGCCCGGCTTGCGGCCGGCGTGCCGCTCGCAAGCACGGTCGGCGGCGGCTATGGCGACGACGCGATGGAGATCGCCCGCCGCCACGTCACTGCGATCCTCACGCTGGGCGAGGCGATGGCGCGCGACGCTGCGATTCCCTGACCCCCTTTCCACTGCGGCCAAGCTGCGGCATGAGCGCGCCCGACATGCCCGGGGACACATTTCAGCAACGCCTTTTCGCGCCCGCATTCCACCGCTTTCTCGACCGGATCGACACCGGGCTGGTGCGCGGTGGGATCGAGGCGCGGCTGCCCGATGGCACGCATCGGCTGCTCGGCGGGCGTAAGCCGGGGCCGGTGCCGCTCGTCACCATTCACCGTTGGCGCGCGCTCGTGCGCCTCGCCACGGGCGGTTCGGTGGGCTGGTACGAAGCCTGGGCGGATGGCGACTGGTCCAGCCCCGATCCGGTGCCGCTGTTCGACCTGTTCATGCGCAACCGCGTGCCGCTCGCCAATGTCGCGCGCGCCGGCGGTATCCCGAAGCTGCTGCTACGCGGCTGGCACGCGCTACGGCGCAACGACCGCAAGGGCTCGCGCCGAAACATCGCCGACCATTATGATCTCGGCAACGACTTCTATCGGGAATGGCTCGATCCCAGCCTCACTTATTCCAGCGGCATCTACGGTTCGGGCGATACGCTGGAGCAGGCCCAGCGCCGCAAGCTCACGGCGATCCTCGACCGCACTGACACCGCACCCGGCGACACCATATTGGAGATCGGCTGCGGCTGGGGATCCTTTGCCGCCACGGCATCGGCGGCGGGCCGCAGCGTCCATGGCCTAACTCTCTCGACCGAGCAGAAAGCGGAGGTAGATGCCCGTGCGCTTCCCGGCGTCGCGGTCTCGCTCACCGACTATCGCGACGTCACCGGCACCTATGACGCGGTCGCGAGCATCGAAATGGTCGAGGCGGTGGGCCAGGCCTATTGGCCCGCCTATTGCGACACGCTCGCGCGCGTCCTGAAGCCCGGCGGCCGCGCCGCGATCCAATATATCAGCATCGCCGACGACGTGTTCGAACGCTACGCCTCCAGCGTCGACTTCATCCAGCGCTACGTCTTCCCCGGCGGCATGCTGCTGTCGGACAGCCGCTTTCGCGCCTTGTGCGAAGCGCGCGGTCTCGTCTGGACCGATCACCACGCCTTCGGCCTCGATTATGCGCAGACGTTGCGCCACTGGCGCGAACGGTTCGACAATGCCGACAAGGCGGGCCGCCTGCCCGAACGGCTCGATGCCCGCTTCCGAGACTTGTGGCGCTATTACCTGATGTATTGCGAAGGCGGCTTCCGCGGCGGCGGCATCGACGTCGCGCAGGTCACACTGGTCAAGCAGGGCTAGGCCGCGCGAGCCAAAGTCCTCCCCCGCCAGGGGGAGGTGGCATGCCGCAGGCATGACGGAGGGGGAGGTCAGGGTACCGCCCTGTCACGAAAAACCTGCCGTCTGCCCCTCCGCGATCGCCTCGGGCGGCGTCACCTCCCCTGGCAGGGGAGGAACAATGCGCTGTCCGGACTGTCGATCAGCCCGACCCAAAGCCCAGGCCAACCCTCAGGCGTCTTCAACCTCGCGCGCCACCGGCGGATGCAGCCGCAGGCGATGGATACGCCGCTCGTCCGAATCGAGCACCTCGAACTTCCAGCCCGACGGGTGATCCACGCACTCGCCGACGTGCGGCACATGCCCCGCCAGCACCGCCGCAAGGCCGCCCAGCGTATCGACGTCGCTCTCGGCTTCGCCAAGCCGCGCATCGATCAGCTCGGCCGCATCCTCCAGCTCGGCACGGGCATCCGCGTCCCACGCGCCGCCGTCGATCGGCACCAGCAGCGCGCTCGGCGCCTCGTCATGCTCGTCCTCGATCTCGCCGACGATCTCCTCGATCAGATCCTCGATCGTCACCAGGCCTTCGGTGCCCGAATATTCGTCGAGCACGATGGCGAGGTGGACATGGCGCTGGCGCATGTCGGCGAGCAGATCCAGCGCGCCGCGGCTCATCGGCACGTACAGCGGCTCGCGGATCAGTCCGGCGATGCTCGTCGGATGGTCGGCGCCGGTCGCCAGGATGTTGAACACATCCTTGATGTGGACCATGCCGATGATCGTATCCAGCTGCCCGCGATAGACCGGCAGGCGGCTGTGCCCCGCCTCCGCGAAGATCTGCACCAGATGCGCGAAGGTCGTATTTTCCTCGACCGCGATGATGTCCGCACGCGGTACGCCGACATCGCCCGCGTCGCGCTCGCCGAAATGCAGCAGGTTGCGCACCATCTGCCGTTCCAGCGGCGTCAGGTCGCCCTTGGCGTCGGGGCCGGGATCGTCCTCATGCCGGTCGATCGCCTCTTCCAGCTGGTCGCGGAGCGATTCCTCCTGGCCGCCGCCGAAGATCAGCGTGCGCAGCCCGCGCCAGATACTCGATTCGTTGGAGTCGCCGTAACCGGCGCTACTTCGGTCCTCTGCCATGGCAGTCTGTGTCAGTCCTCACGCACGAGATAAGGGTCCGCGATGCCGAGCGTGGCCAGAGCCTGACGCTCGATCTCCTCCATCGCCTCGGCCTCGTCGTCCCCCATGTGGTCATAGCCTAGCAGATGCAGCGTGCCATGTACCAGCAGGTGCGTGGCATGTTCCTGCACGCTAACGCCCTTTTCGGCCGCCTCGCGTTCGCATACCCCATGCGCAAGCACGATATCGCCCAGCAACAGCTCGCCATCGTCGCTATTCTGGCTGACCGTATCGATCAGATCCGGCTGCACCATCGGAAACGACAGGACGTTGGTCGGCTTGTCCTTCTGCCGATACTGACGGTTGAGCGCGTGGACTTCGTCGTCGGAAGTCAGGCGGACGCTGATCTCGACGATCGCGGGCGTGGTGAGCAATTCGCCATGCGGCGTCCGCTCGATCGCCGCGCGCGCGGACCGGACGGCGAGCGCGTCCCAATCGATGACGTCGGGCCAAGGGGCCTCATGGGCGAGTTCGATGTGGATCATGCAAGGTCCGTCTGAGAGAAATCGTCACCCTTGTAGAGCAGGCGGGCGTCGTTGGTCTTGGCACAGGCATAGGCGAAACAGTCGCCCATGTTGAGGCGGGCGGGGTGGCGTGAGCCTTTGCCGTAACGCGCCGCCGCACGGATCGCTTCATCACGTTCCGGTTCGCCGATCGACACGACGCGCAAGCCGGCCTCATAGGCGAAACCGCTCACGGCTTCCGCTGCTTCGTGCAGGCTCACCTCCCGCAGACGGGCGATGGCATGGGCCGCTTCCCACGCGCCGACCGCACAATACAAGCGGTCGTTATGCGCCTCGATCGTATCGGCGAAATCGTCGGCCTCGGGTTCGCCATAGACAATCGCGACGATCGCCGAGGCGTCGACGAAGATGGTCAATCGTCGTCCTCGTCGTTGAGCGAATCGTAGAACGCCTTGTCCGCAACGAGGCCGGTCGGGCGACCTAACGGATGTGCCTCGCGCCACGCTTTCATGCGTTCGCGCAGCGGCACGTTAGGGGGGCGACGTTCCTGCTCCAGCTCACGCTTGCGGTGGAGCAGGGCATCGTGGACCGCGGCCGTCTTGCTCGTGCCGAGCAGCTCGGCGACTTCGCGCGCCAGATCGGCGGTGTCCGCATTCTTGATGTAGAGCGACGCCATCGTCCCCTCCGGTATATCCCGCCAAGGTGGCGAGGATATACGCTTCCGTCAATCGGCCTCCTCATACGCCTCGACGATCCGCCCGACAATCGGATGGCGGACGACGTCGGCACTGCTGAAGCGCGTCATCGAGATACCCTCGACGCCCTCCAGCCGCATCGTCGCATCGGCCAGGCCGCTTGCCGCGACGCCGCCGGGCAGGTCGGTCTGGTTGGGATCGCCGCAGATCACCATCCGGCTGTTCTGTCCGAAGCGGGTCAGGAACATTTTCATCTGCGCGGGTGTCGTATTCTGCGCCTCGTCGAGGATGACGAAGGCATCGGCCAGCGTGCGGCCGCGCATGAAGGCGATGGGCGCGATCTCGATCTCGCCGCTCGCGATCCGCCGCTCCACCTGCTCGGCGGGCAGACAATCGTGCAGCGCATCGTAGAGCGGCCGCAGATACGGATCGACCTTGTCCTTCATGTCGCCGGGCAGGAAGCCCAGCTTCTCGCCCGCCTCCACCGCAGGGCGCGACAGGATCAGCCGCTGGACGCTGCCGGTGATCAGCTGCGACACCGCCTGCGCGACCGCGATATAGGTCTTGCCCGTACCCGCGGGCCCCAGCGCGAAGATCATGTCGTGCGTGCTCAATTCGCGCATGTAATGCGCCTGCGCCGGGGTGCGCGGCACGATCGTCTTCTTGCGCGTGCGGATCATGATCGACGGGATCGCGCTACGTTCGGTGCTGACGATGCCGTCGAGCGTCGGTTCGGCCGCCATCGCGATCGACGCATCGACCAGACCCGTGTCGATCTCTTCGCCGCGCTGGATGCGCTGGTACAGGTCCTGCAACACGTCGCGGGCGAGCGCGACATTCTCGGCGGCGCCCTCCAGCCCGACGCGGTTGCCGCGTGCGGTGATGTAGACACCCAGCCGGTTTTCGAGCGCCACCAGATTCTGGTCATATTGGCCAAACAGCGTGGCAAGCAGCTGCGGCTTGTCGAACAACACCTCCGCCCGGCTGCGTTCACCGGAGCGGGCGGGGACGGGCTTGCGACTCATGCAATCCTTTCGTGCCGAAATGGCATGCACCGAATGTGGGATGCCCGCGCGCGAAAGGGAAGCGGCAAACGTGCCGATCTATGCGGCCTGCTTCACCCGCACCGCGCCCGCCATCGAGACCGGGCCGGCGGACAGCAGGTCGACCGTCACGATGTCGCCGATCGCCGCGTCGGTCATCATATGCACCGATTGCAGCCAGGGCGACTTGCCGAGCATCTGGCCGGGCAGCTTGGCCTTGCGCTCGATGAGCACGTCGCACGTCCGGCCGACGCTCGCCTGGTTGAACGCCTGCTGGTCGCGGCCCAGCGCGGCTTGCAGGCGCTGCAGCCGTTCGTCCATCACTTCGGGCGGCACGGCGCCGGCCATGTCGGCGGCGGGGGTGCCGGGGCGGGGGCTGTATTTGAACGAATAGGCCTGCGCGTAGCCGACCGCATCGACGAGGGCGAGCGTCTCGGCGAACTCCGCCTCGGTCTCACCCGGAAAGCCGACGATGAAGTCGCCCGACAGCGCGATATCGGGGCGTACGGTGCGCACGCGGTCGAGCAGGCGCAGGTAGCTGGCGCGGTCATGGCTGCGGTTCATCGCCTTCAGCACGCGGTCGCTGCCCGCCTGCACGGGCAGGTGCAGGAACGGCATCAGGCTCTCGACGTCGCCGTGGGCATCGATCAGGCCCTGCGCCATGTCGTTGGGATGGCTGGTCGTGTAGCGGATACGCGCGAGGCCGGGGATGCGGTCGAGTACACGGATCAGGTTGTGCAGACCCCGCCCGTCGTCGTCCCAGGCGTTGACGTTCTGGCCCAGCAGCGTGATCTCGCGCGCACCGGCATCGACCAGCGCCTTCGCCTCGTCGACGATCGCCGCGAACGGACGGCTCACCTCGGCACCGCGCGTATAGGGCACGACGCAATAGGTGCAGAATTTGTCGCAGCCTTCCTGCACCGTCAGGAACGCCGACGGCCCGACGCGGCGCCGCGCGGGCAGGGCGCCGAACTTCAACAGCAGAGGCATGTCGGTATCTAGCCCGGGTGCGCCGCTCGCCGCCTGCGCAACGAGGCCCGGCAGGTTGTGATACGCCTGCGGTCCGACCACGACATCGACGTTCGCGCGGCGGACGATCTCCTCGCCCTCCGCCTGCGCGACGCAGCCGGCGACCGCGATCATCGGCGCTGCCCGCTCAGCGAGGCGCGCGTCCTTGCGCAGTCGCCCGATGTCCGAATAGACCTTCTCGGTCGCCTTTTCGCGGATATGGCAGGTGTTGAGCACGACCAGGTCGGCGTCCGCCGCATCGGCAGCGGCGGTCATGCCCTCCGCGGTCATCAGTTCGGCCATGCGCTCGCCGTCATAGACGTTCATCTGGCAACCGAAAGACTTGACGTGGAAGGTCTTGGGCGCAGGCTTGGTGCTATCGGTGGGGGTCATGGCCGCGGGCCATACAGGAAGCGGGCGGGCGTCGCTAGCGCCCCCGCCTGACGGTCAGGCCGCGCCGATCGCCTCCCGCGCCCGCGCAGCGATCGCCTTGCGGCCGCCGATATCCGCCGGGTCGAAGGCATCGAGCATATGCAGCGTCACCGGAAACGTACCGCGCCGCCGCAGCACGCGCAGCGCATGGACCTGCCCCGGTTCATCGCCGACCCAGGCAAGCTCGGTCGTCGCCGGACCATAATCGACGCGCACCGGCTGCACCCGGCCGCCCGGCGGCGGCGGATCGAGCGCGGCGAGCAGCGCCGCCTTGAACGGCAGCAGCGTCGTGCCGTCGCTGGTCGTACCTTCGGGAAAGATCGTCACCGCCCAGCCTTCGGCCAGCGCATCGCGCAGCCGTGCGATCTGCGCCGACACATGCAACCGGTCCTCGCGCGTCACGAAGATCGTGCGGTTCAGCGTACACAGCCAGCCGACCAGCGGCGCCGCGCGCAGTTCCGCCTTGGCGACAAAGGCGCTGCCGGTCGCGCCGGCGATGGCGAGAATGTCGATCCAGCTCAAATGGTTGGCCAGGAACACGACGTCGCGCTTCAGCGGCCGGCCGATCACGCGCACGCGCGCACCGACGATCCACGCGACGCTGCCCAGGAACAGCCGCGGCCAGGGCGAGGGCAGGCGAACCGCCCGCCACAGGCCGTGGATGCAGAGCGCACCGATCAGGGCGATCACCAGCGCCGCCAACCGGATCGCGAGGCGCAGGTTGGCGATCACGCGCCCGCGCTTACGCCTTGCGATCGAGGCTGACGCCGTACAATTCCATGCGATGGTCGACCAGGCGGAAGCCCAGCTTCTCGGCGATCGCCTTTTGCAGCTGCTCCAGTTCCGGATCGACGAATTCGATGACCTTGCCCGTCTCGACGTCGATCAGGTGATCGTGGTGTGCTTCCGGTGACGGTTCGTAGCGCGCGCGGCCGTCACCGAAGTCGTGGCGATCCAGGATGCCGGCCTCTTCGAACAGGCGCACCGTGCGGTAGACGGTGGCGATCGAAATGCCCGGATCGATCAGCGAGGCGCGCTCATACACCTTTTCGACGTCGGGATGGTCTTCGGCTTCCGACAGGACGCGCGCGATGACGCGACGCTGTTCGGTGATGCGCAGGCCCTTCTGATTGCACAGGGCTTCGAGGTCGATCTTGCGAGGCATGAGCACCGTGTAGAACAGTGCGCTTGTTGCGAAAAGCGAAACCGACTCGCAACAGTGATCGAGTGCTACGATCGGTCGAGCCCGGTCGCGTTACACCGCCCGCCGATACGTATGCGCGTCGAACGCCTCGCCGCCGCGCCCGCGATAATAGCCGCGCCGCTCGCCCACCTTGGCAAAGCCCTGCTCGGTATACAGCGCTACCGCGGGATTGTTCGCGCGCACCTCCAGATGCAGGTCCGCGATGCCGCTCATCTGCGCCTCGGCGATCACCGCGCGGAGCAGGGCGGTGCCGATGCCCCGCCGACGAAAGGCGGGATCGACCGCGAGCAGCAGCAGTTCCGCCTCGTCCATCACGCTGCGCACCATCGCGAATCCGGCGGGGCGATCGTCGACCAGCGCCAGTGTCAGCCGCACGCCCGGCATCGCGAGCACGCCTAGACACTGATTGCGCGTCCACGCCTCGCCATAGCGGGGATCGAAGGCGGCGGTCATCAGCGCGTCGACCGTCGCGACGTCGCGCGGGTCGCCGGTGCGCAGCAGGATCTGGTGCGTCGCCATCAGGCCGCCGGCTCCGGCACGCGGCCGCCGGGCAGCTTGGCATCGGGCGCACGGCCGTAGACCGGACGCGCGGGCAGCGTCTTCAACGCCTCGGGCAGCAGCAGCGCGTCGCGCGCATCGGGCAAAGCGGGCTGGCCAGCGAGGTCGGTGGCGACCTGTTGCAGCCAACGCACGCCGTTGCCGACCGGATAGCGCTCCCCCAAGGCGGCGATCGCCGCCTCCGGCTTCAGCGAGGCGAGCGCATCGAGCGGCACCGGTCCGGCCGCGAAGCTCTGCACGAACACCTCGCCGTGTCCGCCCTCCAGCATCGCGGCGATCTGGCCCTCCCGCCCGCCGGCAAAGGCGGCGGCGGCGAGCAGCGACAGGCTCGAATAGCCGGCAACGGTGCTGCCCCAGCCGAGCGCCAGCGCCCGGGCCGCGGCGATGCCAACGCGCAGGCCGGTAAAGCTGCCGGGGCCGACGTCGACCAGGATATGTCCGGCGCGTCCACCATCGGGTAAAGCGGCGATCATCGGCAGCAGCTGTTCGGCATGGCCGCGCCCGACCTCGCGGTGCTCGGCGGCGATGACCTGCCCGCCTTCGATCAGCGCGATCGAGCAGGCGGCGGTGGCGGTGTCGATGACGAGAGTGCGGGCAGTCATAATGAAGCGCCTGCTTTGCGGCAGCCCGCGCGCCGGGGCAAGATGCGAGTGGCGGTTACCACGTGCCCTCCGTCACCCCGGACGTGGTCCGGGGTCCACTCTGCGGCGAGGGGAACGGCAAGAGGCTCCAGCTCCACCCCCGCGGGATGGTGGACCCCGGACCAAGTCCGGGGTGACGACGAATATGCGGAGGGACGCTCGCAATCGCCGATCGGCGAGGGTCTTACGCGACCGTGTTGAATTTCTCGAACGCCGGCCGCGGCGAGCGCGGGTGCAGGCTGGCGGGATCGCCATAGCCCAACGTCGCGATGAAGTTGCTGCGCACGCCCGGCTGGTCGGCGAAGAACGCCTTGTCCACCGCGCCCTGGTCGAAGCCCGACATCGGCCCGGTATCCAGCCCCAGCGCCCGTGCTGCCAGGATGAAATACCCGCCCTGCAACGACGAATTGCGGAATGCGGACGCGGTGCGCAGCTCGGTATTCCCGTCAAACCACGCCTTGGCGTCGGTGTGCGGGAACAGCTCGGGCAGATGCTCGTGGAATTCCACGTCCATGCCGATGATGACCGTTACGGGCGCCTTCATGATCTTGTCGCGATTGCCCTCCGACGCGCAGGCGGCAAGCTTCGCCTTCGCCTCGTCGCTGACGCACCAGACGAGGCGCGCGGGCAGCTGGTTGGCCGACGTCGGCCCCCATTTCATCAGGTCCCAGATCGCGCGCAGCTGATCCTCGCTGACCGCACGATCGGTATAATGATTGTAGCTACGCGCAGTACGGAACAGCGTGTCGAGCGCGGCGTCGTTCACGGCTTCGCTCATCAGACGGCCCTCACTTCGGTGACTTCGGGAACATAATATTTCAGCAGCTGCTCGATGCCGTTCTTCAGCGTCGCGCTGGACGACGGGCAGCCGGCGCAGGCGCCCTGCATGCGCAGGTACACCTTGCCCTTGTCGAAACCACGATAGACGATGTCGCCGCCGTCGTTCGCCACCGCGGGGCGGACGCGCGTGTCGATCAGTTCGCGGATCTGCGCAACGATCTCGGCATCGGCGGGGTCGTCGGTCGTCACCTCGTCGCTGTCGCCCGCCGGCACGCTGAAGCCCGCGCTGCCCTGGCGGAACAGCGGCATGTTGGCCGCGAAATGGTCGAGCAGGATGGCGAGCACGTCAGGCTTCAGGCCGACCCAGTCGACGCCCGGCGCCGCGGTGACCGAAACGAAGTCGCGGCCGAAGAACACGCCCGTCACGTCGCCCAACGCGAACAGCATCTCGGCGAGCGGGCTCGCCTCCGCTTCCTCGGGCGTCGCGAAATCGCGTGTGCCCGCGTCCATGACGATGCGGCCCGGCAGGAACTTGAGGGTCGCCGGATTGGGTGTGGCTTCGGTCTCGATCAGCATGGGGGCCATGTGGACCGCCTGCGGCTGCGGATCAAGCACAGCCGCAGAAAGGCTTTGTTTCCCGTCGCGAAGCGGGGAGCCTCAGCCCACCCGCTCGCGATGCCCCGCCGGGAAGCCCGCGATCGCCAGCGCCGCGATCCGATCCGCGACGACTTCCGGCGGCTTCACCGACTCCGGCGCCTCGCCCGGATAGGCGCGCGCGCGCATCTTGGTCCGCGTCGCGCCGGGATCGAGGATCGCGGTCCGGATGCCGCTGATCTCGCTTGTCTCGTCGCCATAGGCGCCGATCAGCGTCTCGAACGCCGCCTTGGACGCGCCATAGGCACCCCAATAGGCGCGCGGGTTGCGCCCGACGCTGGAGGTAACGCCGATCACCTTGGCCGCCGGCGCCTTGCGCAGCATCGCATCGAACGCCTGGATCATGGCCACTTGCGCGCTGACGTTCAGCGTCAGCACCTGCGCGAATTCCTTGGGGTCGATCGCCGGCACCGCCGCCAGCGTGCCCAGCATGCCGGCGTTGAGCACCAGCACATCCAGCGCCTGCCAGCGTTCGCCGACCGCGCTCGCCAGCCGGGCGATGCTGTCGGTCTGCGTCATGTCCAGCGGGGCGATCGTCGCCGATCCGCCCGCGTCGAAAATCGTTTCCTCGACCGCCTCGAGGTCTTTCGCCGTCCGCGCGGTCAGCACGACATGCGCGCCCGCCGCCGCCAGCGCGATCGCGGTCGCGGCGCCGATGCCGCGGCTGGCGCCGGTGACGAGCGCGAGCTGGTTTTCGAGTGGTTTGGCCATCAGTTCACCCGCTCTTCGAGCATCGCGAACTGGTCGACGTCGGCGACATCGTCATGGTCGGTCAGCGTCGTCGGATAGTCGCCGGTGAAGCAGGCATCGCAATATTTCGGTAGCCGCGACGCGCGCTGTTCCTCGCCCAGCGCCTTGTACAGGCCGTCGATCGAGACGAAGGCGAGCGTGTCGGCATGGATGAAGTCGGTCATGCCGCCGACGTCATGCTTGGCCGCGAGCAACTTGGCCCGCTCCGGCGTGTCGACGCCATAGAAGCAGCTGTGTCGCGTCGGGGGCGACGCGATACGCATATGCACCTCGGCTGCGCCGGCATCGCGCATCATCTGCACGATCTTCAGGCTGGTCGTGCCGCGGACGATCGAATCGTCGATCAGCACGATACGCTTGCCCTTGATCAGCGCCCGATTGGCATTGTGCTTCAGCTTCACGCCCAGATGACGCACCTTGTCGCCCGGCTGGATGAAGGTGCGGCCGACATAATGCGAACGGATGATGCCCAGCTCGAACGGAATGCCCGATTCCTGCGCATAGCCGATCGCGGCGGGAACGCCCGAATCGGGCACCGGAATGACGAGGTCGGCCTCGACCGGCGCCTCGATCGCCAACTGCGCGCCGATCGCCTTGCGCACCGAATAGACCGACTGGTCGCCCGCGATCGAATCGGGGCGGCTGAAATACACCCATTCGAAGATGCACGGCCGCGGCGCCACCGCTTCGAACGGCTTGATCGAGCGGATGTCCGTACCCTGCACGATCACCAGTTCGCCCGGCTCCACCTGCCGTTCGAAGGTCGCGCCGCACACGTCGAGCGCCACGGTTTCGGATGCGAAGATCACCGCGCCGTCCAGGCGCCCCATCACCAGCGGCCGGATGCCGAGCGGATCGCGGCAGGCGATCATGCCCTCGGGCGTCATCACGACCAGGCTATAGGCGCCTTCGACCTGCTTCAGCGCATCGATGAATCGGTCGAGCAGCGTCCGGTAGTTCGACGTCGCGACGAGGTGGATGATCGTCTCGGTATCGCTGGTCGACTGGAAGATCGACCCGCGCCGCACCAGCTCACGCCGCAGCTTCATCGCGTTGGAAATATTGCCATTATGCGCGACCGCAAAGCCGCCGGTCGACAGGTCGGCGTACAGCGGCTGGACGTTGCGCAGCGCCGTCTCGCCGGTCGTCGAATAGCGGACGTGGCCGACCGCGGTGGTACCGGGTAGCGCGCGGATCACGTCGTCGCGATCGAAATTACCCGCGACGTGGCCCATCGCGCGATGCGTGTGGAACAGCGTACCGTCGAAGCTGCTGATCCCGGCGGCTTCCTGTCCGCGATGCTGCAGGGCGTGCAGCCCCAGCGCGACCAGCGCGGCGGCACTATCGCTGCCGGACACGCCGAACACGCCGCATTCCTCGCGCAGCGTATCGCCGTCTTCGGTCGTGGTTTCGAACGGATTGGTAGTCAGCATGGGGAGGGGGCTCACATGACGGCGGGTGGCCATATAGGAGCGCAATCCGGCTTTGTCGCGCATTTGTCATGACCGATCGAACCGTTTCCCCTGCCTGCTCGTTGTGGCGCTTTCGGGAGTGGAGTCGGACGATGGCGAAGGATCACGGCGCACAGATCAAGGACGACGGCCTGTACGAAGAGCTGCGCAAACAGGGCAATTCGAAGGAAAAGGCCGCGCGCATCGCCAACGCCAAGGCGAACGGATCGCTCGACCACAAGGCGACGCACCTCGAAGATCGCACCAAGGCAGACCTGCTGAAGGAAGCGCGCGAGATCGGCATCGAAGGCCGATCGACGATGGACAAACCCGCTCTGATAAAGGCGATCCGCGGGCATAAGTGAGGGTCAATGCTAGAGGCGCGCGAACCTCGCCCCACTTCACCCGTGACCCCGGACTCGTTCCGGGGTCCACTCCGCGGCTGGGGGATGGTAAGATGCTCTAGTCGACCCCCGGCGGCCCGGTGAACCCCGGACCAAGTCGGGGGTGACGGTGGGGTTTGCGGCCCCCTATCGCGCCCGCTGCCTTACCCTTAGGCCGCACGCCGCCCAAATCTTCCGGCCCCTTCGCTGCTGGCACCGGCGAGGACACCGCCTTCGCCGCGGCCACCCGCACCGCGCCCAGCAACGCCTGATGCTTCATGCACTGCCGCCGTCCCACATCCCCCGTCACCCCGGACTTGTTCCGGGGTCCACTCCGCGGCTGGGGGAACGGCAAGAGGCTCTAGTCGACCCCCCGGCGGCCCGGTGGACCCCGGACCAAGTCCGGGGTGACGGCGCGTTTGCGGATGCCTACCGGCCGCCCGACACGGCATCACCCTTACGCCGCACGCCGCCCAAATCCTCCGGCCCCTTCGCCACCGGAACAGCCGCGGGCACCGCCGTCGCCGCAGCCACCGGCACGGCGCTCAGCAACACCTGCTGCTTCATACACTGCCGCCGGTCCGCGCGTTTGGTGAGCGTACAATTCCACAACGGTCGTTCGATCCCCGCATCCCGATCGCGCCAGTAACTGAACGCCATTGCCGCCACTTGCTCGGTCGTCAGCGGCGTCGCGGCGGGCGTGGCGGCGGCTTCGGTCCAGCCCGAAAAACGGCAGGTCTTGCGCTCGCCGCAGGCCTTCATCGCCACCGCGGGATACAGGTCCGGCATCACGCCCTTGGGCAGCGTCGCGAGGATCGTCTCGTTCGTCCCGTCCGCCACCGGCGCCGTCGCTGCGACCGTCGCGGCCGCACCATCGTCGCCCAGCATCCCCAACGCCTCCGCCGCATCGAGCAGCGCGGTATCCGCCTCGGCGAGCGCCGCGCCGGTCTTATGCGCATCGGACACGGGGGCGAGCTGGGCGATCACGGGCTCCGCGGAGCTCACCTGTCGGTTGAACGCGGGCGGCGTGCCCCACCAGCCCGTCCAGCGGAAAAACAGATGGCTGTGCACCGCGACCACCTTGTCCAGGCTCGTCTGCCAATAGGGGACGACCCAGTCGGTATGGTAATGCGTCGCATAGCCGACCGGTCGATAGACCGCGCCCGACAAGGCTGCGTCCGCCACGCCGCGTGCGCGTCGCCATTGGTCCGCGGTCGGGGTCCAGCGGCTGAGCGCATGGTCGCACGCGAAGCTGAACTGGCAGCCCGTGCTGCGCTCCTGCCCTTCGAAGATTACCCCACAGATCGTCTTCGGAAACGCCGGATGCCGCAGCCGGTTGAGCACCACCTGCGCGACCGCGCGCTCGCCTTCGGCATCGTCGCCCGCCTCGTACAGCACCCCTGCCGCCATGCAGTCGAGCGCCCGCGCCCGATCCTCCGCGCCCCCGGCGAAGCGGAACGGCCGCGCCGCCGGATTAGGCAAGGTAGAGAAGGGGATGGCGTCATTGTACGCCTTGGCATCCTCGGCCGACAGGTCGACGAACGCGACCGGCTCGACGTCCGGCACTTCGGCGGCGGGTACGACGTGGCGCGGGGGAAGCCGGACCGCCTTATGCGCTTTTGGGATCGCCGGCGGGTGCGCCACTACCCACGCCGGCACGCCGATCGCCAACAAGGCGGTGACGGCCAGCACGGGGCGCAGCCAAAGGGGGTAGGGGGCCGCGCCGCCGTGATTCGCCGAAGTCATTACGGCTGCGTGTGCTTCGCCTTGGGGCCGGAAGCAATCCGGCGTCCACTCGCCCCATCCTCGTCATCCCCGCGAAGGCGGGGATCCAGACACGCTACCGTTGCGAATCAAGCTGGGAGCTCAGCCAGTCTGGATTCCCACCTGCACGGGAATGACGGAAATGGGTTAGATGTGCCTCACTGCTCCGGCAGGAAGTCCGGCACCGACAGATAACGCTCGCCCGTGTCGTAATTGAACCCGAGCACGCGCGCATTGTCCGGCAGGTCCGGCAGCTTCTGCAGGATCGCCGCCAGCGTCGCGCCCGACGAAATACCGACGAGAATGCCCTCTTCGCGCGCCGAGCGTCGCGCCATGTCCTTGGCGACCGCGGCATCCACCTCGATCACCCCGTCCAGCGCCTGGGTATGCAAGTTGCGCGGGATGAAGCCCGCCCCGATCCCCTGGATCGGGTGCGGCCCGGGCTGGCCGCCCGCGATCACCGGCGAGGCCGCTGGCTCGACCGCGAAGACCTTCAGGTTCGGCCATGCCTTCTTCAGCGTCTCGGCAACGCCCGTGATATGGCCGCCGGTGCCGACGCCGGTGATGATGACGTCGATCGGCGAATCGCGGAAGTCGTTCAGGATTTCCTGCGCCGTCGTGCGGACATGGACATCGACGTTCGCCCCGTTTTCGAACTGCTGCGGCATCCACGCACCCGGCGTCGCATGGACCAGCTCGATCGCGCGCTCGATCGCGCCCTTCATGCCCTTTTCGCGCGGGGTAAGGTCGAAGGTCGCGCCATAGGCGAGCATCAGCCGCCGCCGCTCCAGCGACATCGATTCGGGCATGACGAGGATCAGCTTATAGCCCTTCACCGCCGCGACCATGGCGAGGCCGACGCCAGTATTGCCGCTGGTCGGTTCGATGATCGTGCCGCCGGGCTTCAGGTCGCCGTTCGCCTCCGCCGCCTCGACCATGGCGAGCGCGATCCGGTCCTTGATCGATCCGCCGGGGTTCGACCGTTCCGATTTGATCCAGACCTCCGAATCGGGGAACAGCTTCGACACGCGGATGTGCGGCGTGTTGCCGATCGTTTCCAGGATGGTGTTGGCCTTCATGGCTTGGCGTCTCCGTGGCTAGGTTCGGTTTGCAGGATTTCTGGCGGGTCAAAGGTTCGCGCGGCGCCGAGTTCCGGAAACAGCCGCGCCCACAGCAAGGTCACACCGATCGCGCCCAGCCCGCCGAACACGACCGCGCCCACCGGGCCGAGCAGCGAGGCCATCACCCCGCTCTCGAATTCGCCCAGCTCGTTGGACGCCGAAATGGTCAGCTGCGACACCGCGCTCACCCGCCCACGCATCGCATCGGGGGTGTGGAGCTGGATCAGCGACTGGCGGACGTACACCGACACCATGTCCGCGCCGCCCGCGACGATCAGCGCGACGAGGCTGAGCAGGAACGCCGGATGGACGAACACCGCGACGCTGCCGAGCTGAACCGTCCGCGTCGCCAGGCCGAGCGCGCCGGTGACGTGGCTTGCGATGCCGAAGGTCAGGATGGACAGGCCGAACACGACGACCGCGGCGAGCATCTTGACGCCGACATTGGTGGTCATCGGCTTGAACGAGAACCAGATCGCGGTAGTCGCCGCGCCGATCCCCATGCCCGCAGCCAGCACGCCCAGGCCCTGCGACCCGACATGCAGGATGTCGCGCGCATAGACAGGCAGCAGCGAGGTCGCACCGGCGAGCAGCACCGCGAACAGGTCGAGCGTGATCGCCGCCTGCACCAGCCGGTTGCGGCGGACGTAGGAAAAGCCCTCGGCGATTCGCGCCAGCGGCCGGTGGTCGGGCTGCGACGGCGGCTGCGGCACAGGGCCGATCAGGAACATGAAGGTCAGCGCGACCGCGAACAGCGCGGTGGCGACGCCATAGGCGACCTCGGGGTGGATGGCGTAGAGCAGCCCGCCGACGCTGGGACCGGCGATCGTGCCCACCTGCCACGCGATCGAGCTGACTGCGATCGCGGTCGGCAGGCTCTCGCGCGGCACCAGATTGGGCGCGAGCGCCGAATAGGCGGGGCCCGAAAATGCCCGCGCCACGCCGAACGCCACGGCCGCGGCGAACAGCGCGATCAGCGTCAGGCGCCCCGACCAGGTCAGAAACCACAGCATCCCCGCCGTAGCGACCAGCAGCGCGGTGGTGCTCCGCACGATCCAGCGTCGGTCGACGCTGTCGGCGACCAGGCCCGTGACCGGGGTCAGCAGGAACAGCGGCACGAACTGCGCAAAGCCGATCATGCCCAGCATGAACGCCGCCTGCCGCACGTCCATCGTCACACGCGCCAGATTGTAGACCTGCCAGCCGATGACGATCGACATCGCAGATACGGCGATCGTCCCGCTGAACCGCGACAGCCAATAGGCGCGGAAGTTGGCGATGCGGAACGGATGGACGGGGCGCGTGCTCATGTCGGACGAGCTTTGGCGTGGGCCGAGGGGAAGGGCAACATAGTTGCGCTTTTGCTGGCAGAGCAAAGTCCTCCCCCGCTAGGGGGAGGTGGCGCCGCGAAGCGGTGACGGAGGGGGAGGGGGCGGCCAGCTTCCCGTATGCGGGCGCGCCCCCTCCACCACGGCCTTGCGGCCGCGGTCCCCCTCCCCCGCTGAAGCGAGGGAGGACTGAACCCCACCAGAAACGCTACGTCACAGCCATCTTACCCCAGGGAATTGATGTTCCCCGTGAACCCGGCCTATAGGCTCGGTCACATCCCCAGGACCGTTGAGGTAATACGTGGCCAAATCGCCTGCTCCTCCCGCCGTACCGCTCAGCAATCGCGAGCGTCCCGCCGATCCCAAGCCGTTCGAGGCGACGAAGGAGCAACTGCTCGACTTCTACAAGCAGATGCTGCTGATCCGCCGGTTCGAGGAAAAGGCGGGCCAGCTCTATGGCTTGGGCTTCATCGGCGGCTTCTGCCACCTGTACATCGGCCAGGAAGCGGTCGCGGTCGGCCTACAGTCGGCGCTGGACGGCGACAAGGATTCGGTGATCACCGGCTATCGCGACCACGGTCACATGCTCGCCTATGGCATCGATCCCAAGGTGATCATGGCCGAACTGACCGGCCGTGCGGCCGGCATCAGCCGCGGCAAGGGCGGCTCGATGCACATGTTCTCGACCGAACATAAGTTCTACGGCGGCCACGGCATCGTCGGCGCGCAGGTGTCGCTCGGCACCGGCCTCGCCTTCGGCCACAAGTACAGCAACGACGGCGGCGTCTGCCTCGCCTATTTCGGTGACGGCGCGGCCAACCAGGGCCAGGTCTACGAAAGCTTCAACATGGCGGAGCTGTGGAAGCTCCCGATCATCTTCGTGATCGAGAACAACCAATACGCCATGGGCACCAGCGTCAACCGCGCTTCGTCGGAAGACCAGCTCTATCGCCGCGGTGAAAGCTTCCGCATCCCTGGCATCCAGGTCGATGGCATGGACGTGCTCGCCTGCCGTGGCGCCGCGGAGGAAGCGCTCGCCTGGGTGCGCGCGGGCAAGGGGCCCGTCATCCTCGAGATGAAGACCTATCGCTACCGCGGCCACTCGATGTCCGACCCCGCCAAGTATCGCAGCCGCGAGGAAGTGCAGGGCGTTCGCGACAAGTCCGACCCCATCGACCACGTCAAGAAGCTGCTTGAGGGCCACGGTGTGACCGAGGCCGATCTCAAGACGCTCGAACAGGATATCCGCAAGATCGTGAACGAAGCCGCCGATTTCGCCGAAAGCACGCCCGAGCCCGAAGAGGCCGAGCTGTATACCGACGTGCTGGTGGAGACGTACTGAGATGGCGATCGAGATTAAGATGCCCGCGCTGTCCCCCACCATGGAGGAGGGCACGCTTGCCAAGTGGCTCGTGAAGGAAGGCGATCAGGTCAAGTCCGGCGACATCATGGCCGAGATCGAAACCGACAAGGCGACGATGGAATTCGAGGCCGTCGACGAAGGCACGATCGGCAAGATTGTCGTCGCCGAGGGCACCGATAACGTGAAGGTCGGCGAAGTCATCGCCATGCTGCTCGAAGACGGCGAGAGCGCCGATTCGGTCGCCACGACGAAGAGCGACAGCCCCAAGGCGGACGAGAAGCCCGCCGATAAGGTCGAAGATTCCGCGCACCCGGCGCAGGAAAAGGTCGAGACGGGCACGCGCCAGATGTTCGAAGCGGCCGAGAACGAGGGCAAGCAGGACCCGGCGATCCCCGAAGGCACCGAGATGGTGAAGACCACCGTCCGCGAAGCGCTGCGCGACGCGATGGCCGAGGAAATGCGTCGCGACGAGCGCGTGTTCGTGATGGGCGAAGAAGTCGCGCAGTACCAGGGCGCCTATAAGGTGACGCAGGGCCTGCTCGACGAATTCGGCGACAAGCGCGTCATCGACACGCCGATCACCGAATATGGCTTTGCCGGCGTCGGCACCGGTGCGGCGATGGGCGGCCTGCGTCCGATCATCGAATTCATGACGTTCAACTTCGCCATGCAGGCGATCGACCACATCATCAATTCGGCCGCCAAGACCAACTACATGTCCGGCGGCCAGATGCGCTGCCCGATCGTGTTCCGCGGCCCCAACGGTGCGGCGAGCCGCGTCGGCGCGCAGCACAGCCAGAACTACGGTCCTTGGTATGCCAGCGTCCCCGGCCTGATCGTCATCGCGCCCTATGACGCGGCCGACGCCAAGGGCCTGCTGAAGGCCGCGATCCGTAGCGAAGACCCCGTCGTCTTCCTCGAAAACGAGCTGATGTACGGCCGCTCGTTCGACGTGCCCAAGCTCGACGATCATGTCCTGCCGATCGGCAAGGCGCGGATCATGCGCGAAGGCAAGCACGTCACGCTCGTCAGCTATTCGATCGGCGTCGGCCTCGCGCTCGAAGCCGCCGAAACGCTGGCCAAGGACGGCGTAGAGGCGGAGGTCATCGACTTGCGCACGCTGCGGCCGCTCGACACCAAGACGGTGCTGAATAGCCTCGCCAAGACCAATCGCCTCGTCGTGGTCGAGGAAGGCTGGCCGACCTGCTCGATCGCCAGCGAGATCGCCGCGGTGGTAATGGAACAGGGCTTCGACGACCTCGACGCGCCGGTGCTGCGCGTCACCAACGAGGACGTGCCGCTGCCTTATGCCGCGAACCTCGAAAAGAAGGCGCTGATCGACGCCGCGAAGATTGTGGCGACCGTCAAGAAGATCGTCTGATACGGACGGGAAGGGGGCGGCGCTGCCGTCCCCTTCGACCGCTTACGCCGCGAACAGGTCGCAGGTCGACGGCGCCGCCGAATTGAGCGGATTGTAGATCTGCCGGAAGTCGCGATTGTTGCGGACGATCATCGACGCGACGTAATGCATGCGGAACGGCTTCGCGAGCCACGCACTGACCAGCGGCTGATACTGGTAATTCACCTCGACGAAGATCACGCCCGTGTCGGCGGGCGCGCTGACCATACGGCCGGGATCGCCCATGCCGTTGGGGGCCAAGGTGCCGGCGTCCGACGACGTCGCGGTCGATCCGGCAGTCGCCGACGTCGTGCCATAGCTCGACTCGTAGCCTGCACCGCGCTTCATTCCCATGCATCGCTGCCAGTGAATGCGCTGCACGCGCGCGCTGTCATAGCTCTGCTGGATATATTCCAGGCTGGAGATCGTGACCCGGCCGTACGTCCCGAGCTTCAGCGGCGCACCCTGCAATCGAGCCGCCTGCAGCACGTCGTTCATGTCGCCGTCGCGCATCTGTTCGATGTTGTTCGCCCCCATCTGCCCCATGCGCGAGGCATTGTCGGCGAGGGCGAGCGTGATCTGGCTGATCCGCATATGCGTCAGCGCCTGATTGCCCATCTCCGCGCCATACAGGCCGAGCGCCAGCACGACCGGCCCGGCGAAGGCGAATTCGATCATCGCGACGCCGCGGCGGTTGCGCGCCAGCCGCCGCCACAGGGCCTTGGGCCGGGGTGTCAATTGCATAGACGATTCACCGTCGGTGCCGCCTGCGTCGCATAAGGCTGGTTCTTCAGCAGCGTCTCGGCAGTCACCGTCTGATAGGGCGAGGCCCCGATCAGCGGGGCGACCGGAAAGATCCGCGGATAGGTGATGCGCATGCGATACAGCGTCACGTCGTTCGCGCCGCCCTGGCCGGTCGTGCCCGGCTCCGCATCCCAGCTGCCGTTACCGTTGATGTCGCGATAGCATTCGCCCGGATCGCGTTGGTTGTTGCCGTTGGTATCCTCGAACGGTTCGGGGCCGACCGCGCCGAACGTCGCGTAGCTGAGCCGCGTCGAGCAATAGGTGCCCGGCATTGGCGTGGTGGCGCAGGACGCGATCGGCATCGCCATGACGCCCGTCATCATCTGCAGCACGCGTGCGTCGATGGTCGCGGTCTGCTGCGCGCCACCCTGAATCCCCGAATCGCGCGCCGCCTTCTGGATCGCACCGTACAGCAACTGCTTGACGTACATCTGGTACAGCATGTCGCCGAGGCCCATCATCATCAGCGCCATCACCGGAAAGATGATTGCGAATTCGACGAGGGTGACACCGCGCCGGTCGCGACCCAGCCGCGACAGCAGCTCGCGGCCGATCCTCATTTCGACACCCGCAGCAGCGCCACCTGGTTCGCGATCCGGCGGAAGGCCGCATCCAGCGACGCATTGTCGCTGGCGTAGAACGCCTGGCCGGGCGAGGCGCATTGCGTCAGCTGCGGCGTCAGCGTCTGGCCGAAGCCGATGACGAATACGGTGATGTTGCGCGCCTTGGCCGCGGTGCATTCGGCGAGGAAGCGCGCATTGTGATAGGGGACCAGGCCGTTGGCATCCGTACCGGTGCTCGCGACCCGGCCGTCATAGGCCTGCAGCCCGTACATGCCGTAAATCATCGGATTGGGCGCCATGTCGCCGTCGGTCATGAACACGATATACCGATTGGGCGCCTGACGCCCCGGCCAGGCGGCGGTATCGGTCGCGAACAGGCCGGTCGGCGACAGCAGCCGCGTGCCCCAGATCATGCCCGTGTCGTGATAGGTGCCGCCCTGCGCCTTGAAATCGACTGCGTTGACGTAGTCGGACACGTCGCTGCGGGTCATCACGCCCAGCCGGCGCACGGGCTTGCCGCACGACACATAGGCCGCCCGCAGGTTCGCGGTGTAGGCGAGCGACGTCCAGGTCGCCGTGGCGTTGGTCGTCGTGGTCGACACGTCGCCGTATACGAAAGGCGAGATCGGCGAATAGGGCCGCGCGGTATTGCCGGCATTGGGGTTGGACGTCGAACCGCGATAATAGACGACCTCCGGCCACATCGGCCGCCAGCGCGTCGCATCGCTGGTCGCGACGGCGTCCGGGTCCAGGTCGGGCGGCAGGTTGCTCTGGTCGAAGCTCAACGCACCGTAGGTGGTATTGCGCTCCTCCAGGCACCCCTGCCATTTGGCGGTCTGCCCGGTGACCTTGCTGGGATCGGGCACCGCATTGCCCAGCTTGAATTGGCTGACGTCATACGACACCGGCTGATATTGCCAGACCGGCATCTTGGGATCGGTGGTGACGGTGCAGGTGCCGCCGGAATAACTAGACCAGCTCGACGTGACATATTCCGCGGTGCCGTCGGCGCGGAAGACATAGGTCGCGACTGATCCGTCGGGGTTAATTACGTTCTGCGGCGAACGTCCCGTCGCGCGGTTGTTGCAGTTTCTCTGCGAGACATTGTAGCTGGTGCTCGACGTATCATCGCCATTGTTGGTTTCGCCGACGATCCGTCGCGACTGATAGGTCCAACTGTCGACGATGGCGCTCGATGGCAGCGCGAACCCGGCATTGACCGTCGACGTATAGGTGACGAAGCCATAGCGCACGTGCGTCGACGTATCCGCATTCGCCGTCATCGTGTCGTAGAAGCTGAGCACCGCCGATCGCAAGCCGGAAATCTTGGATCCATCCGCCTCGACCGCATAATAACCGGTCGTCCCGTCGGGACGGGTGTAGGTGCTGGTCTGGTTCGTGCAGCTGTTGGCGGGCGTGCAGGCCATCGACCCGGTCGTGTCGAGCACGAACATGACGTCCGAATCGGCGACGTCGAAGCGCGCTTCGCAGTTTACCGTCATCGTCCGCGCCGGCATGCCGAACATCTTCATCACCGTCGTCGGCACCCGGACGGAGGCGGTGCCGGCGACCTGATTGTCGCTCGTCTTGGTCGGCGTGAAGGGCACGGTCGCGCTGGTATAGGCCGGCGTCCCCATGATCCCGCTGGGGAAGTTGTTGGCGAAGAACGTCTTCGCCGTCGCCGCCGCGGCCGGGTCCAACGTGCCGCTGCTGCTGTCGGCCATCGCCTTGCGACCGGCCAGCGCACCCGCATCGCACGCCTGTTGCAACCGCACTTTCACCAGATACATGCGCCCGAAGTCGACCGCCGATCCGGTGAGTGCGGACATTGGGATCAGGAAGGCGGCGAGCATCGCGAGCGTATTGCCGCCCTTCGCCCGGGCGAAGCGGGACAGGAACGAAGGCTGGCCGTTGGTATCCGTCAGTTGCCGATCGATCGTCACGCCGCGCGAGCCCTGTCCATAATCGACTGATATTCTAAGCGCTTAATGCTGACGATTACGTAAATGCCGTGTCCGGTCCGGCCCTATCGCGCCATCCGCCCGACGCGGTCGCGGGGCTTGCAAGTCGCGATCCGGACGGGCAGCGATCCGCCACCATGGACGATCCCTCCGCTGCCCCGCCGCCCGATCGCGAACTGATGCTCGCCGCCGCCCCGCATGCGGCGCGGGATGCGCTGCGCACGCTGTTCGACCTCGACGATCGGCTCGCGGGCATCGTCCGGACGACCCGCGAACCGATGGTCGGCCAGATGCGGCTCGTCTGGTGGCACGATGCGCTGGAGCGGCTCGACACCGCGGCGCCGCCGGCCGAACCCCTGCTCCAGGACATCGCACGCCTGCTCCTGCCGCGTGGCGTGAGCGGCGCGGCGCTCGCTGCGATGACCGACGGGTGGGAAGAGCTGGTCGTCACTGATCCACTCAATGATCAGGCGCTAGCGCGGCATGCCGATTCGCGCGGGGGCACGCTATTCGCGCTCGCAGGACGTTTGCTGGGCGCCGAGCCGGCTGTTCTGCGGATCGCGGGGCAGGGCTGGGCCTATGCCGATCTCGCTCGCCATCTCACCGTCGCCCCGCTCGCCGATCACGCGTTGGCGCAGGCCCGCGCCACGCTTTCCCGAGCCTTCACCGCCACATGGCCGGCGCTAGTGCGATCTGTCGGCGTGCTCGCACTGCTCACATCGCTCGATCTGGAGGGCGGCACGCCGCTCGCCAAGGCGTGGCGCGTCGCGCGCTTCCGCTTCACCGGGCGATAGCGGCATTGCCTGCGCTGCATCGCATGATAGCCTTCCGCTGCAATCGGGAGGGCGGGCGATGTGGCGGTATCTGGCGGGTGGCGGAGCGCTGGCGGCGGCGGTCGGGGCAGGGGTGCTGATCGCCGGGCATCGTGGCCAGCCGGACCTGCTGCCCGCGCAACCGCTGGTCCAGCAGGCCGCCGCGCAGACCACCACCGACGCCGAAGACGCACCCGTTCCGGAAGCCGCGCCCGCCACGCGCGAACAGAAACGCTTCAACCGCTACGACAAGGATCGCGACGGACGCATCACCCGCGACGAATATCTCGCCGCCCGCCGCAAGGCCTTCGCCAAGCTCGACACCAACGGCGACGGCCGGCTCAGCTTCGACGAATGGGCGATCAAGGCGACGACCAAATTCACCGCCGCCGACAAGGACGCCTCCGGCGCGATGACCGCAGCCGAATTCGCCACCACCGCCGTCAAGCGGAAGGCACCGTCTCGCGCGAAATGTCCGCCGCCGCAGCAGGCTCCGTCGGAAGAGAGCTGAGCCACGGTTCGAACGCGGCGCGCGCCCGGTCGGTGTACATCCGCTTGCGATCCGCCTTCTTCGTGCGACCGGGGATCGGCGGCATCAGCCCGAAATTGACGTTCATCGGCTGATACGTCTCCGCCTCCGCACCGCCGGTGATATGCCCCAGCAGGGCGCCGAGCGCGGTCGTCACCGGCGGGGGGCTGAGCGTCTCGCCCCGCAGTTCGGCCGCGGCGAACCGCCCGGCGAGCAGGCCGATCGCCGCACTCTCGATATAGCCCTCGCACCCCGTGATCTGCCCGGCGAAGCGCAGGTTCGGCCGGTTCTTCAACCGCAGCGTCTCGTCCAGCAGTTCGGGCGATCGGATGAAGGTGTTGCGATGCAGGCCGCCCAGCCGCGCGAACTCGGCATTCTGCAAGCCCGGGATCGTCCGGAACAATCGCACCTGCTCGGCATGCTTCAGCTTGGTCTGGAAGCCGACGATGTTCCACAACGTGCCCTGCCGATTGTCCTGGCGCAGCTGCACCACTGCGTACGGCCAGCGCCCGGTGCGCGGATTGTCGAGGCCCACCGGCTTCATCGGCCCGTAGCGCAGCGTATCGATCCCGCGCTCCGCCATCACCTCGATCGGCATGCAGCCGTCGAAATAGGGCGTGTCCTTCTCCCATTCCTTGAACTCGGTCTTCTCGCCCGCCAGCAGCGCGGCGTGGAAGACCAGATACTGCTCCTTGTCCATCGGGCAGTTGATGTAATCCGCCTCGCCCTTGTCCCAGCGCGACGCCTTCCACGCGATATCCATGTCGATCGTGTCGAAATGGACGATCGGCGCCAGCGCGTCGAAGAACGCCAGCGCCTCCGCTCCCGTCGCGCCGCCGATCTCCTGCGCCAGAGACGCCGCGGTCAGCGGCCCGGTCGCCAGGATCGCCGGCCCCTCCGGCAAGGCATCGACCCGCTCGCGCACCAATGTGACGTTGGGATGGTTGGCCAGCGCCTGCGTCACCCCGTCCGAATAGCCGTCGCGATCCACCGCCAGCGCCGACCCCGCCGGCACGCGATGCGCATCGGCCTGGGCCATGATCAGCGACCCCAGCCGCCGCATCTCCTGATGCAACAACCCCACCGCATTCGCCTCCGCGTCGTCGGACCGGAAGCTGTTCGAGCACACGAGTTCGGCAAGCCCGTCGGTCTGGTGCGCCGGCGTGCGCTCACCGCTGCCGCGCATCTCGGACAGGCGCACGCGAAACCCCGCCTCGGCCAGCTGCCACGCCGCTTCCGATCCGGCGAGCCCGCCGCCGACGATATGGATGTCATGAGTCATGCGCAATGCCTCTAGGCGGCAGCGGGCAGGGGGGCAACGCGCGAGGGGCCCCATGCGTTATCCCGCCATGACGACCATCTACACGATCGGCTACGAAGCGACGACCATGGCCGACTTCCTCGCCGCGCTCATCAAGGCGGGGGTCAAGCGCGTCATCGACGTCCGCGCATTGCCGCTATCCCGCCGCCCCGGCTTTTCCAAATCCTCGCTCGCCGCCAGTCTGAAAGAGGCCGGCATCGATTACGTTCACCTGAAGGCGCTCGGCACCCCAAAGCGCGGCCGCGACGCCGCCAAGACGGGCGACGTCGCAACCCTGACCGCCGTATACGACGACCAGCTCGCGTTACCCGAGGCGCAGGCGGCGGCAGCCCAGATGCTCGACCTCGCCCAGGAAAAACCCAGCGCCCTCCTCTGCTACGAACGCGAACCGACCCACTGCCACCGCACCCTGCTGCTCGACGCAGTGGGTGAGGGGGTAGAGGTGGTCGATCTTTACGCCTGAGGCGCCGTCGCCTCCCGCAGCCGTTTCACCCGCCGGATGCGCGGTTCGCGGTCGATCTCCGCTTCGGCCTTGATCGACTGGCGCAGTTCGTCGCGCTTTTCGTGGATCGAGGCGATCACCGGGCCCATCGCGACGCCCAGATCGACCAGCACCGCTTCCGACAATTGGAGCGAGCTTTCGAGCGTCTCGGGCACCGCGTCGGTCACACCGGCGCGGTACAGTTCGGCGGCATGCTGCGGATCGCGGGCGCGGGCGATGATCGGCAGCTCGGGCGCCAGCGCGCGCATCCGCCGCGCCAGCCGCACGGTCAGCACCGGATCGTCCATCGTCAGGATGAGCGCGCGCGCGCTGGCGAGGTCCAACCGGTCGATCAGTTCGGCGCGCGCGACGTCACCGAACAGCACCGGATGCCCCGCCCGCCGCGCATCGGCGACATTGTCGATGTCGGCATCCACCGCGAGATAGCGCTGGCCGTGAATCTTCAGCATGTCCGCGACCATCCGCCCGACGCGCCCGAAGCCGATCACGACCGTCCCCGGCCCCTCGCCATCGTCGATCGGCCCCGCGTCGATCGGCGCGCGATCGATGCCGCGCGACAGCCGCTGCCCGGCCTTGGCGAGCAAGGGCGTGATCGTCAGGCCGATCGCGGTGACCGTCTGCCAGAAAGCGGCTGTCGAGGGCAGGATCAGCTGCGCCTGCGCCGCGGTCGCCAGCACGATCAGCGTCGTCTCCGACGGGCTGCCCATCAGCAGCCCCGTTTCGGCGGCGATCCCGCGCCCAGTCTGCGCGACGCGCAGCAGCAGGAAGGTGACGACCGCCTTAACCCCCACGACCGCGAAGACCGCGGTCAGCAGCGCCGGCCAATTGTCGAGCACCTCGCGCAGGTTCACGCTCATGCCGACCGTGATCAGGAACACGCCGAGCGCCAGCCCCTTGAACGGCGCGGTCATTACCTCGACCTCGGTGTGATATTCGGTTTCGGCGATCAGCAGCCCGGCGAGCAGCGCGCCGACGATCGGCGACAGCCCCGCCGCGGTCGTCGCGACGCTGGCGACGATGACGACCAGCAGCGATGCGGCGAGGAACAGCTCCGGGCTCTTCGTCCGCGCCGCTTGCGCGAACAATCGCGGCAGTACCAGCCGCCCGCCCAGGTACATCACCACCACCGTCGCCGCCCCGCGCAGCGCGACGCCGGCGATGCCGACCCAGCCTTCCGCGCTTGCGGTCGGCGCCATTGCGCCCAGCGCAAAGATGATCGGGACCAGCGCCAGATCCTCGAACAACAGCATCGCGAACGCGCCGCGCCCGACCGGACCCGTCGTCCCCACCAGCGGCAGCACGAGCGCGGTCGACGACAGCGCCAGCGCCAGGCCCAGCCCCGCCGCGCCCGCCCAATCCTGCCCCAGCAGATGCACCGCGATCGCGATCAGCACCGCCGACCCGATCAGCTCCGCCGGCCCGGTGCCGAACACCTGCGCGCGCATCGCCCACAGCCGCTTGAACGACAGCTCCAGCCCAATCGAGAACAGCAGCAGGATGATGCCGAATTCGGCGAACGGCTCGATCGAATGCGGGTTGGATATGGTGAGATAATAGAGCCACGGCGCCTGCGTGGTCAGCTGTCCCAGCCCGAACGGCCCGACCAGCATCCCCACCAGAATGAAGCCGATGACGGGGCTCACCCGAAATCGCGCAAAGGCGGGAATCACAAGCCCCGCCGCCCCCAGGATCACCAGCGCGTCGCTGAACCCCGCATTATCCAGTCCGATCGCCATGAGGGCGACTGTAGGGACCGTGGGCCATTTGTCAGCCCCCGGATGGCGTTTCTACAATCCGGCAACATATCGTCATTTCCGTGTGGCGCCCCTCCGTCATTCCCGCGCGGCGCGCCCCTCCCAAGAAAGCCTTTATTCCCGCGAAGGCGGGAATCCAGACTGGCTGGCCGTGCGGTTCCATCGCTGACGTCAGAGGTTATGGATTCCCGCCTTCGCGGGAATGACGGAGGGCAGGAGACCACCACCCCTCAAGTCGTCATCCCGGCGAACGCCGGGATCCATGGTCACGTGCGGCCGATAATGCGCGCTAGACCGGCGTCATCGTATCCATGGATCCCGGCGTTCGCCGGGATGACGAAGGGGGCCGGGGCGGATCAGCAACAACCCCTCACGCCGCCAGCTTGAAATCCTTGAATTGCTCCCGCAGCGCCGTCTTCAGCAGCTTCCCCGTCGCAGTGTGCGGCAGGCTGTCGACGAACACCACCGCATCGGGCAGCCACCATTTCGCCACCGCGCCCTTCAGATGCTCGACGATCTCGCGCTCGCTCACCTCGCTGCCCGGTTTGCGAACCACGACCAGCAGCGGGCGTTCGTCCCACTTCGGATGCGCGATGCCGATCGCCGCCGCTTCGGCGACGCCGGGACAGCCGACCGCGGCATTTTCCAGCTCGACCGAGCTGATCCACTCGCCACCCGATTTGATCACGTCCTTCGACCGATCGGTGATCTGCATCGTGCCGTCCGGATGCAGCACCGCGACGTCGCCGGTGTCGAACCAGCCGTCCGCGTCGATCGCATCCGCCTCCGAACCATAATAGCGTTTCACCACCCACGGCCCGCGGATGTGCAGCCGCCCGGCGCTGGTCCCGTCGCGCGGCAGATGCCGGCCCTCGTCGTCGATCACCGCCAGTTCGACGCCATAGGGGATGCGCCCCTGCTTGGTCAGCACGTCGAGCTTGGCATCCTCCGGCCAGTCGTTCCAGTCGGGCGGCGGCGCCGCGGCGGTCGCGACGGGCGAGGTTTCGGTCATGCCCCACAGATGCTTGACGTCGACGCCCATGCCCATCAGCCGCGCGATCATCGCGCGCGGCGCGGCGGACCCGCCGATCGTCGCCATGCGCAGATGGCGCGGGGTCTCGCCGGTCGCATCGGCATAGGCGAACATCGCCAGCCACACCGTCGGCACGCCCGACGATATCGTCACGCGCTCCTCGTTCATCAGCCCGCACAGTACTTTGGGGTCGTTGACCGCGGAGAAGACCAGCTTCGTCCCCGCCATCGGCGCCGCGAACGGCGTGCCCCAGGCGGCGGCATGGAACAGCGGCACCACCGGCAGCAGCACGTCGGCCGACGACAACCCCAGCACCGCAGGCGACGACGCCAGCATCGCATGCAGCACGGTCGAACGATGTTCGTACAGTACGCCCTTGGGGTTACCCGTCGTCCCGCTGGTATAGCAGAGCATGCACGGATCGCGCTCCGATCCGGTCGCCCAGGCATAGTCGTCGTCTTCCGAGGCGATCAGCGCCGCGAAACTGTCCGGACCGTCGCCGTCCATGACCACATAATGTTCGATGGTCTGCCATTGCCCGCGCAGACGATCGACGATCGGCTGGAAGGCGCGATCGTAGAACAGCACCCGGTCCTCGGCATGGTTGGCGATATAGACCAGCTGGTCGTCGAACAGCCGCGGGTTGATCGTATGGACGACGCCGCCCATGCCGATCGTGCCGTACCAGGCGATCAGGTGGTGCGCGTGGTTCATCGCCAGCGTCGCGATCCGGTCGCCCGCGCGCATGCCCAGCCGTTCCAGCGCCCGCGCCAACCGCCGCGAATCGCGCGCGACGCCCTGCCAGTCGGTCCGCGTCTGGCTGCCGTCCGCCCAATGCGTCACGATCTCGCGCGTGGGATGTTCGCGCGCCGCGTGATCGAGCAGCGTCGATACCCTGAGTTCGAAATCCTGCATGCCGCCCAGCATCCGTGGCTCCTCTCAGTCCTTGCGCATCCGTGCGCCTCTTGCCGAAGCGGACCATACCCGAGACAGGAGCAAGGGCAAGATGGCCGATGTGACGAAGAATTGCCGGCGGCGGGTGGTGGACGCTGATGGCCACGCCTCTCCGTCACCCCGGACTTGATCCGGGGTCCCGCTAACACCGTCTGCCAAAGCGGGATCCCGGCCTAGGCAGGGATGACGGGACATAGCTGCCGCCAAAGCATCGCAAGTCTTACCCCGCCCGGGGAACCGTACGGCGTCAGCCAAAAAGATCGGCGGGAACAACGCACCCCCTAACCGAGCGCACCGCGTACCGCCCCCTCCGTCACCGCTACGCGGCGCCACCTCCCCCTGGCGGGGGAGGACTTAGGAGAGCTTAACTTCCAGGGACCACCGCCGATCGCGACGACACACGCCCGGTCACGGTCGTCGCCGATCAGCCGAAGGGTAGCGCAGCCGTCAAGTCCTCCCCCGCCAGGGGGAGGGGGGCCGTTCGACGCCAGCCGAATGGTGGAGGGGGAGGACACGGCACGCGTCCTTACCGAACGCACCGCTTACCGCCCCCTCCGTCACCGCTAACGCGGCGCCACCTCCCCCTTGCGGGGAAGGATTTGGACGCCCCTAATTCCCCGACACCGTTGTCGACTGCGGCGACACGCGCCCGTTCACCGCGATCGCCGTCGCGGGCCGCGCGTTCATCCGCACCGCCGCGGCGCCCGGCAGGCCGGGGAAGCGCGGCCACATGCCCTGCGCCAGCGCAGACCGGCTCACCGACGCCTTGCGACCGCCCTGCGCCTCATACATCCAGTAATTGCGCAGCACGGTGGTCACGTAACCGCGCGTCTCCCAATAGGGGATGCTCTCGATATAGAGCAGCGGATCGCCATTATCGTGGACGATCGCATTCCAGTCGCCCACCGGGCGCGGGCCCGCATTATAGGCGGCGATCACCTTCGGCAGCAGCCCGCCCGTCACGCCCGCCATGTCGCGCAGCCGCTCCAGATGGCGCTGGCCGATGTCCATATTGGTCGCCGGCTTGGTCAGCGCGCTCTTGTCGACGGTATAGCCGCTCTCGCGCATGTAATCGGTCGCGGCGGCGGGCATGATCTGCATCAGACCATAGGCGCCGGCGGGGCTGACGACCTTGTTGCGAAAGCCGCTTTCCTCCAGCGTATGGGCGTAGACCAGCGCCTTATCGACGCGCCAGCCGCTGGTCGGCGTCCAGTTCGGCGTCGGATAGCGTGCCTCGGCGGCGGCGACGACGCCCTGCGGGCAGTTATGCGCCAGCCATACGGTGGTTGCCGGCAGGCTGAGCGCCTCGGCGACGCGCACCAGGCTGCCGAACTCGGACGGATCGCCGATCCGCGCCTGCTGGCGCACGACGCTGTCGGCCAGGTCGGTCTCGCCGATCTCGGTCAGCGCCGCGGCGACGCGGAGATTGGGCCGCTTGTCGAGCCGCGCCCAGTCGGCGGCGACCACCTGCGTCTGCGGCCGGCCCTTGTCGCGGATCAGCAGCGCCTGTCGCGCCAGCTGGCCGTAGAAGCTTTCGGAATATTGCGCGGCATTCTGCAGGCGCGGCTGCACCTTGTCGGGCCGTCCGCACACCATGTCCGCGCGCGACGCCCAATAGAGCGCGGCGGCACGCAGATCGACGTCGGTCGCACGCGCGGCAACGCCTTCGAAGCCGGTGCCGGCAGCGGCGCAGTCGTTCTGCCGCCACGCCGACAGCGCCCCCATCCAGCGACCCTGCACCGCCCAGTCGCCCACGCCGTTCGCGGCCTTCGCCGCCATCGCCCGCGTGTTCAGGTCGTCGCCGGTCAGGAAATACATCCAGGCGATCTTCGCCTGCCATTCGGTCTGTGCCTCGGGCGTCAGGCCCGCGGTCGATTCGAGCAGCACCTGCGCCTCGGCGCCCTGGTCGCCCTTGATATAGGGCTGCATCTTCACCGCCAGCTCGGCGGCGATTTCGTCGCTGCGGGTCGTCTTGGCGCGGACGCGGCGCGGCGCGCCATCCTGCCAGATGAGTCGTTGCGCGACGGGCAGCGGCGGGAGTTCGCTCGCGCCGCGTACCTTGGCCAGCCGGGCCAGATCGGCGGCTTGGGGCAGCTCGGGCGCTTCGTTGAGCAGCGCGACCAGCGGCTCCAGTTCGACCCTGGGCGATCCCTTGGCGGTATATAGTTCGGCGCGGGCGATGGCGTGAAGCGGACCCGGCTTCATCGCGTCGAGGCCCATCTGCGCATCCTGCCAGCGGCCGTCGCGGATCGCCTGGAACACTGCGCGATACCCCTCGCGCTGCGCGCTATCCAGCTGGTCGGGAATGCGATCGTTGCGGCTGGCGGTTGTGATCCGGGCGTCGCCGCCTGCGGATGTGCCGGGCTCGGCGGCCGAAGCGGCCTGCGGCACGGTCAGCGCGACGATCGCGGCCATCCCCAGTGCCGCTAGTCCTGACGCCAGCATACGGGTCATGCGGACAAATTCCCCATCAGCAATTGCAGGTCCTTCCAGGCCTCCGCTTTCGCCGCGGGCTTCTCGATCAGGAAGCGCGGATGAAAGCTGGCGACCACGCCTGTCTTTCCCCGTCTATGGTTAAACGCGTGTAAAGACCCGCGCGTCCCGGGCATTTCCGCCCCCAAAATCGCACGGCTCGCCGCATTGCCCATCAGCAGCAGCCGTTTCGGCGCGACGAGGCCGATGTGGTGCTTGGCGATATCGGCCAGTTGCGTTTCCACCTCGCGCGGCATCCGCCCCGCCACGGGCCGCTTCGCACACACCGAAGCGAGGTGGATCGTCTCACGCGACAGGCCGATCGCGGCGAGCATGCGGTCGAACAGCCGCCCCGTCTCGCCGCTCATCAGGATGCCGGCGGCATCGTCGTCCTTGTCGGGGCAATCGACCAGCACCATCACCGCGGCATCCGCCGGGCCGGTCGCCGCGATCGACACGCCGCGCCACGCCACTTCGGGCACGGCATCGCCGCCGCGCCATGCGATGAAGTCGGCGAGGTCGGCGGGCATCGCCGGGGCCAGCTCCACCGGCGCGGCGGGGGAGGGCGCCCGCGCGAAGACCGGCGCGACCATCGGCTGGGTCAGCCAGTCGCGCGGATCCGCCTCGACGAGCGTGTCGACGCCCGCCTCCTGCCACCAGTCGAGCGCGCTCGCGAGGCTCTCATTCCAACTGTGATGCTGATCGGCCCCCACGTTTCTCTCTTTCTGTAGGTTGACGTTTTCGTCAACTTGTCCGATCGCGGTTCAGAGACGAGACGTTGTCGGCCTGCGCCTGACCGCTATCCCCCGGCGCCGACAACCGCAACCGTATCCGGGAGTGGATGACAATGACGCAACGTGAATCGATGCCTTACGACGTGGTGATCGTCGGCGCCGGCCCGGCGGGCCTGTCGGCGGCGATCCGGTTCAAACAGGTGGCGGCCGAAAAGGGCGCGGACCTCAGCGTCTGCGTGCTCGAAAAGGGCTCGGAGGTCGGCGCACATATCCTGTCGGGGGCGGTGATCGATCCGCGCAGCCTCGACGAACTGCTGCCCGACTGGCGCCAGGACTGTCCGCTCGCCGAAGTGCCGGTGACCGAAAACCTGCACTGGGTGCTGACGGAAAAGAAGAAGTCGATCCTGCCGCACGCGCTGACGCCGCCGTTCCTGCACAACAAGGGCACCTATACCGGCAGCCTCGGCAACCTGTGCCGCTGGCTGGCGGGCAAGGCCGAAGAACTCGGCGTCGAAATCTTCCCCGGCTTCGCCGCCGCCGAAATCCTGTTCGACGATCAGGGCCGGGTGATGGGCGTCGCGACCGGCGACATGGGCGTCGCGCGCGACGGCACCCACAAGCCCGATTACCAGCCCGGCCTCGAGCTTCACGCCAAATATACCTTCTTCGCAGAGGGTTGCCGCGGACACCTCACGAAGGAAGTGATCCGCACCTTCGACCTCGCCAAGGACAGCGACCCGCAGGTCTATGGCCTGGGCGTCAAGGAGTTGTGGGATATCGACCCGGAGCTCCATCAGCCCGGCCGCGTCATCCACACGCAGGGCTGGCCCCTGGGCGACGATGCCAATGGCGGCGGCTGGCTGTATCATCAGGCGAACGGCCAGGTCAGCCTCGGCTTCGTCACCTGGCTCAACTATTCCAACCCCTACATCTCGCCCTTCCAGGAGATGCAGAAGTGGAAGACCCACCCCGAAATCGCCGCGATCCTGAAGGGCGCCAAGCGCGTCAGCTATGGCGCGCGCGCGATCAGCGATGGCGGGCTCCAGTCGATCCCGAAGCTCGTCTTCCCGGGCGGCGCGCTGATCGGCGACAGCGCCGGCTTCCTCAACGTGCCGCGCATCAAGGGCACGCACACCGCTATGAAGAGCGGCATGATGGCCGCCGAAGCCGCGGCCGATGCGATCCTGTCGCAGCGCCAGCATGACGAACTGGCCGCTTATCCCGAAGCGTTCGAGCACAGCTGGGTGAAGAAGGAGCTGTCGATCGTCCGCAACGTCGTGCCCTTGGTCAAGAAGTTCGGCGATTTCCTGGGGTCGGGCCTAGCCGGCATCACGATGTGGCTCGAACATTTCGGCCTCAAGATGCCCTTCACGATGAAGCACCACCCGGATCATGAGACGCTGTGGCGCAAGGATCTGGTGAAGGCCCCGGTCTATCCGAAGCCCGATGGCGTCCTGACCTTCGACCGCCTGTCGTCGGTGTTCCTGTCGAACACCAACCATGAGGAGGACCAGCCCGTCCATCTGACTCTGAAGGATCCCAACGTCCCCGTCGAATACGATCTGCCGCTCTACGACGAACCCGCGCAACGCTATTGCCCGGCCGGCGTTTACGAGATCGTCGGGCAGGAGACGGGCGATCCCAAGTTCGTCATCAACGCGCAGAATTGCGTCCACTGCAAGACGTGCGACATCAAGGACCCCACGCAGAACATCAACTGGGTGGTGCCGGAGGGCGGTGGAGGCCCCAATTATCCCAATATGTAAGCGTCTGTTCCTCGCGTCGGTTCTGAGCATCGCGGTCGCCGCGCCCGCTCAGGCCGATGCGGCACGCCGCGCCGATCCGGTCGCGGACTATATGCAGGCCCGCGTCGCCGATGCTGACGGTGATGTGGCGACGGCGATCGCCGGCTACGCCCGCGCGCTCGCCGCCCGGCCCGCCGATATGACGGTCGCGCTGAGGGCGTATCGCGAAGCGCTGGCCGCCGGTGACATCCCGCTCGCCACCCGCGCCGCCGCGGTGCTGCGCAACCAGCCCGGCGCGCCTGCCGACCTCGCGCTGCTCCCCCTCGCGCTCGCCGCCGCGCGCAACGACGCGACAGGCGCCGAGGCCGCCACACAGGCGCTCGCCCGCACGCCGCTGTCGGTGATGGTCCCGGCGCTTCGGGCGTGGATCGCCTACAGCCGCGGCGGAAATCCGAGCGCCCCGATCGTTGCTGCCAATGTCGGCAGCACGCCCGTCGCCCAGCGCCTCGCGGCCGAAACCGCGGCCTTGCTCCAGATCGCGATGGGCGACGTGCAGGGCGGCCTGAGCGGGGTGCAGGCGCTCCGCGAAACCGGCTCGCCCGTCGATCTGCGCCTGTCCGCCGCGCAATTGCTGTTCGGCACCGGCCATGCCGACGAGGCGCGCGCGCTGCTCGCCGGTGACGACCCCGCGCTCGCCGCCCTCCGCCAGGGTGCTCCCGCCAAGCCGACGCTCGCCTATGGCGTCTCGCGCCTGCTCGCCCGCGTCGCCGGCGACCTCGTCGATCAGGACGTCGCGCCGCTGTCGATCGCGCTCACCCGCACCGCGCTCGTCGCCTCGCCTGCCAATGATCGCGCCCGTCTGCTGCTCGCCCAGGCGCTCGCGGGGGAGGATGCGACCGATCAGGCGCTCGCGACGCTCGACGCCGTGCCCGCGTCCAGTCCCTTCGCCTCCACCGCCATCGCCGCGCGCATATCGATCCTCGCCCGCGCCGATCGCACCGCCGACGCGCTCGCACTCGCCCGCCGCGACGCCGAGCGTGCCGACGCCGGTCCCGCCGCCTGGCAGCTCTACGCCGATCAGCTCAGCACTGCCGGCAACAATGCTGAAGCCGCCCGCTGGTATCGCCGCATCGCCGAGGCGCAGCCCACCGCGTGGAACGCCTGGCTGCAATATGGCGGCGCGCTGGAGCAGGCGGGCGATTGGCCTGCCGCCCGGGCCGCGCTCCAAAAGGCGGTGGCGCTCGCCCCGGCCGAGCCGCTCGCGCTCAATTACCTCGGCTATGCGCAGGCCGAACGCCGCGTCGACGTTCCTGCCTCGATCGCGATGCTGCAACGCGCGCACGGTGCCAAGCCCGACGATGCCTCGATCGCCGATTCGCTCGGCTGGGCGCTGTTCGTCAACGGCGACACCGCGCGTGCGCTGCCGCTGATCGAGCGCGCCGCCGAGGCGGAGCCGACGAATGCCGAAATTGCGGAACATCTCGGCGACGTCTATTGGGCGCTGGGCCGCCGTTACGAAGCCCGCTACGCGTGGCGCGCCGCGGCGTTGACCGCTCCGGCCCAGGACGCCGCGGCGCTCGCCACCCGGATTGCACAAGGCCCGCCCGCCCGATGATCGTCGAAGCCGCCCCCGCCAAGATCAACCTTGCGCTCCACGTCCGCCATCGCCGGCCGGACGGCTATCACGAGCTCGAAACGCTGTTCGCCTTCGCAGCCGATGGCGACACGGTGACCGTCGTACCCGCCGACACCGACAGTTTCGCCATCACCGGCCCGTTCGCCGCGGCGCTCGAGACGGCATCCGGCCCGAACCTCGTGGAGAAGGCCGCCGGCGCCTTCCGCGAGACGTTCGGCACCGCCGGGCATCACGCGGTCACGCTCGACAAGCATCTCCCCATCGCCTCAGGGATAGGCGGCGGATCGGCCGACGCCGCCGCGACGCTGCGCGCGCTCGCCCGCCTGCATGGCGTCGCCCCGCAGGACCCGCGCCTGTTCGTCCTCGCCGAAACGCTCGGCGCCGACGTGCCCGCCTGCCTCGACGGCCGCACCACCTTGGGCACGGGTAAGGGCGAGGCGCTGATCCCCATTGCCGGCCTCGCCGGTATGCCGCTGCTCCTGGTCAACCCCGGCGTCGCGGTCAGCACCGCCGCGGTCTTCGCCCGCTGGGACGGCACCGACCGCGGCGGCATCGCCGGGGAGGGCGACCTCCTCACCCGCGCCATCACCGGCCGCAACGACCTGCAACCCGCCGCGCTCGCACTGGCGCCAGAGATCGCCGACGTCCTGTCGCTCCTCGAAGGGGCAAATGGCGTCCGCCTCGCCCGCATGTCCGGCAGCGGCGCCACCTGCTTCGCGCTGTTCGCGGACGAAGCGGCAAGAGACACCGCCCGCGACGCCGCCGTCGCCAAAGGCTGGTGGACCCTAGCCACGACCCTTACCTAAAAGGGCTATCCCTCCCGCTCTCCAACCGTCATCCCAGCGCAGGCCGGGATCTTATATTTACAGCGCGCCACCAGCGCCGAGAAAGACGCAAGCCTCCGCTGGGGTGACGCCAAAGGCTGCGAAAAGCCGCCGCTGCCACAAGCGCAACCCCTCCGCGTCCTCCGCGCCTCCGCGCGCAAAACCTCTTCGCGTCTTCGCGTCTTCGCGCGAACCATATCCACCAACTCCATGGCCCAAAACCAAAGTTCCCCTCTTGTTCTCATGGAACAAACATCGTACATACAGAACAGACGCGTTGCTCATGCTGCGCGCTTGCTCTAGCGAGGAACCCTCCCGATGGCCGCCAATCTGAAAGTGATCGACACCGGCATGGCAACCGCAAACGCAGACCGTCAAAAGGCTCTCGACGCCGCCCTCGCGCAGATCGACCGCGCCTTCGGCAAGGGCAGCGCGATGAAGCTCGGTCAGAAGGAAACGATGCAGGTCGAGGCGATCTCGACCGGCTCGCTCGGCCTCGACATCGCATTGGGCGTCGGCGGCCTGCCGCGCGGCCGCGTGATCGAAGTCTATGGCCCTGAATCGTCGGGCAAGACCACGCTCGCGCTCCATGTCATCGCCGAAGCGCAGAAGAACGGCGGCACCGCCGCCTTCGTCGACGCCGAACATGCGCTCGATCCCGTCTACGCCAAGAAGCTGGGCGTCAACATCGACGAACTGATCGTGTCGCAGCCCGACACCGGCGAACAGGCGCTGGAAATCACCGACACGCTCGTCCGCTCGAACGCGATCGACGTGCTGGTGGTCGATTCGGTCGCCGCGCTCGTCCCCCGCGCCGAAATCGAGGGCGAGATGGGCGACAGCCACGTCGGCCTGCAGGCGCGCCTGATGTCGCAGTCGCTGCGCAAGCTCACCGGTTCGATCAGCCGCTCGCGCTGCATGGTGATCTTCATCAACCAGCTGCGCATGAAGATCGGCGTGATGTACGGCAACCCGGAAACGACGACGGGCGGCAACGCGCTGAAGTTCTACGCCTCCGTCCGTCTCGACATCCGCCGCACCGGCGCGATCAAGGATCGCGAGGAAGTTACCGGCAACACCACGCGCGTGAAGGTGGTGAAGAACAAAGTCGCCCCGCCGTTCAAGCAGGTCGAATTCGACATCATGTACGGCGAGGGCATTTCGAAGATCGGAGAGATCCTCGACCTCGGCGTGAAGGCGGGCCTCGTCGAAAAGTCGGGCAGCTGGTTCTCCTACGATTCGGTACGGATCGGGCAGGGGCGTGAGAACGCCAAGAACTACCTGCGCGAGAATCCCGAAATGGCCGACCGCCTCGAAAAGGCGATCCGTCAGCGCACCGAAAAGGTCGCCGAGGAAATGATGGCCGGCCCGGAAGCCGACGACGATCTGTGATCGCCGCGCCGTCTGATCGAATGCTACCAGGGGGCTCGCCGGGAACGGCGGGCCCCTTTCGCATGGAGGCGTTCCGGACGATGACGTATCCTCCACTTCGTCCACTTCCACGCTCGTTTTGGCGGAAATGGGTTGGGTGGGTAGAAGGACGACGGCGATAATAATCAGGGCATCACCCTCACCCTTCCGGCGCTTCGCGCCTCCCTCCCTCTCCCATTGGGAGAGCAGTGTCGGGTGGGCAGCGCCCCGCGCTGCCCAGACCATGCCGGGGGCATGGTCGACCCGACACTGGGCCCGCCCGGCGCAGCCGGGTGGGAAGGGTGAGGGCGACGCGTCACTGAGCCAGAGCCACCCCATCACAACCGGACCCACCCCATGACCACCGCCACAGACTGGACCGGCCGCGTCGGCTGCACTTGGGCCGCCGAATGGCAGCGTACCGACCGTTCCTTCGCCAATTTGTCCCCGCATCTCGACGCCGCGATCCACAGCGCCGCCCCCACCGGCCCCTTCCACGCGATCGACATCGGTTGCGGCGCCGGCGCCACCAGTCTCGCGCTCGCCGACGCCCGCCCCGACGCCACCGTCACCGGCCTGGACCTGTCCGCCGACCTGATCCGCACGGCGCGCACCCGCGCCGGCGACCGTGGCACCGTCACCTTCCATCATGGTGACGCCATCGCGATGGCCCCGCAACTCCCACCCGCCGACCTCATCGTCTCGCGCCACGGCGTCATGTTCTTCGCCGATCCCGTCGCCGCCTTCGCCACGCTCCGCACCGCGGCCAGCCCCGACGCCCGCCTCGTCTTCTCCTGCTTCCGCGATCGCGGCGACAATGTCTGGGCGTCCGATCTGATCGAGCAGGTCACCGGCACCCGTCCACAACCCTCAGAAGGCTACGCCCCTGGACCCTTCGGGTTCGCCGACCGGAGCGTTACCGCCGCGATCCTGACCCAGGCGGGCTGGAGCGTCGACAGCGCCACCCGCATCGACTTCGCGTACGTCGCCGGGGCCGGCCCCGATCCGGTCGCCGATGCCGCCGATTTCTTCCACCACATCGGCCCGCTCGCCTCGGCGCTCAAGGACGCCGCCGATCCATCGCTCGACGATCGGCTCAAATCGGCATTGCAGCGTTATACAGCCGACGGCATCGTCGCGCTCCCGGCCTCCGCCTGGATTTGGCGCGCGACCGCAACAGGGGAACAGCCATGATCATCGTCCACCATCTCGAAAACAGCCGGTCGCAGCGCGTGCTGTGGATGCTCGAGGAATTGGGCCTGCCCTATCAGGTCAAGCGCTACGAGCGGAACAAGACGACGATGCTCGCGCCGCCCGAGCTGAAGCAGGTCCACCCCTTGGGCAAGTCGCCCGTCATCGAGGATACGGACGGCGGCCACGTCATCGCCGAAACCGGTGCGATCGTCGAATATCTGGTCGAGAAGGCGGACGGCCGTCTGGGCGCGCCCGCGCACCGCGACTCGGCGCTCCGCTACCGCTTCTGGCTGCATTATGCCGAGGGCTCGCTGATGCCGCCGCTGCTGCTGAAGCTCGTCCTCAGCAAGGTGCCGCTGATGGGCAAGCCCGCGATGAAGCGCATCCAGCCGATGATTGACGTCCATCTCGACTATGTCGAATCGGAGCTGAAGCAGCGTCCCTGGTTCGCCGGCGATGCGATGACCGCCGCCGACATCATGATGAGCTTCCCGTTGGAGGCGGCGCGCAGCCGCGCCGGCCTCGATACCGCTCGCCCGGCGACGATCGCCTGGCTGGAAAAGGTGCATGCCCGCCCGGCCTACCAGGCCGCGCTGGCGCAGGGCGGGCCCTACGCCTACGCCTGATCCCCGGTGCTTAGTGCCGGAAGCTGGTGGCCGGCGGCAGCGCCGGTCCCTCCGCCACCGCCGGGTCGATCTCGGCCGGCTCGCGCGGATCGAAGCCGCCCTCCCACTTGGCGACGACCGACGCCGCCACCGCATTGCCAATCACGTTGGTCGCGGTGCGGCCCATGTCGAGGAAATGGTCGATGGCCAGGATCAGCAGCAGCCCCGCCTCCGGAATGTCGAACACCGGCAGCACCGCGGCGATCACCACCAAGCTGGCCCGCGGCACGCCCGCAATGCCCTTGGACGAGATCATCAGGAACAGCAGCATCGCTACCTGCGTCCCCAGTGGCATGTCGATGCCATAGGCCTGGGCGATGAACAGCGACGCGAACGTCATGTAGATCATCGACCCGTCGAGGTTGAACGAATAGCCCAAGGGGAGAACGAAACTCGCGATCCGCGGCGGCACCCCGAACTTGTCGAGCGCCTCCAGCATCCGCGGATAGGCCGCTTCCGACGAGGCGGTGGTGAAGGCGACCAGCAGCGGCTCGCGAACGTAGCGGATCAGATCCTTGATCCGCGGTCCGATGACGAGGAACCCGACGCCGAGCAGCACCGCCCACAGGCACAGGAGCGCGAAATAGAAACTGCCCATGAAGAAGGCGAGCTGCCCGATCACCCCGGCACCGCGCTCGGCAAGCGTTGCGGTGACGGCGCAGAACACAGCTACCGGCGCGACGCGCATCACATAGTCGGTGATCCGCAGCATGACGGCGACGAGGCCGTCGACCGCCCGCACCAGCGGCGCGCCACGCTCGCCGACCGCGGTCAGCGCGACCCCGACGAAGATCGAAAAGACGACGATCTGCAGGATCTCGTTGGTCGCCATCGCCTCGATCATCGATGCGGGGACGATATGCGTGATGAACTTGTCGAGGCTGAATGCCGCGGTCGCAACCCCGGCATCGGTGCCGGCCGGCGGCAGCGCCAGGTTGATGCCGACGCCCGGATGGATCGCATTGACCAGCACGAGCCCAAGGCCGAGCGACACCAGGCTCGCGCCGATGAACCAGCCGATCGCCTTCGCCCCGACCCGCCCCAGCGCCGCGGTATCGCCCATCTGCGCAATGCCGCTGACCAGGGTCGCGAAGACGAGCGGCGCGATGATCATCTTGATCAGCCGCAGGAACACCGTCGTGCCGATGGTGAAATAGCCAGCGATCGCCTTCAGCCGCGCCGCGGCCTCCGGCGTGCCGTCGTCCAGCCAGCCGTTCAGAACCAGGCCGGTAACGATGCCGAGCAACAGGCCGATAACAATATACACAGTCAGCCGCTTGGCCATTCATTCCCTCCCGGATTCGCGCTTAAGGGAAGGGGATTGCGAGCGCCGGGTCAAGCGCCGTATCGTTTCGCGATGCCCTTCACCCCCTCGCGCCGCACGTTTCTCGCTGCGGCCGCCGCTACGCCGTTGCTCTCGTCGGCCATCCTCCGCGCCGCCGAACCCGACCTGTCCGCGCTCCGCGACATCACCACCGGCGCCCAGCCGATCGGTCCCGACGAGCGCGCCCGCCGCCTGGCCCGCGCTCAGGCGCTGATGGCGCAGAACGACATCGGCGCCGTCCTGATCGAGCCGGGATCGTCGATGATCTACTTCACCGGCGTGCGCTGGGGTCGCAGCGAGCGGCCGACGCTCGCCATCCTGCCCCGCGAAGGCCAGCCGCTGATCGTCACGCCCTTCTTTGAAGAACCCTCGGTGCGCCAGACGCTCGCCGTCCCCGCAGAAGTGCGCGTCTGGCAGGAAGACGGCAACGCGCTGGCCATCGTAGCCGGCTGGCTGAAAGAGCGCGGCCTCGCCAACGCGAAAATCGGCATTGAGGAAACCGTCCGCAGCTTCATCCCCGCCGACCTCGCCCGCTTCGCACCCGCCGCGCGGCACGTGAGCGCCAACCCGATCGTCCGCGGCTGTCGCATGGTGAAGACCCCGGCCGAACTCGCGCTGATGCAGACTGCGACCGACGTCACGCTGGCCGCCTATCGCTGGCTCGCCCCCCGCGTCGAAACCGGCATGACCGGTGCGGAGATCGGCGCACTGATGAACGCCGCGACGCGAAAGCTGGGCGGCGATCCAGAATTCGCGCTCGCGCTGATCGGCCCCGCCGCGGCACTGCCCCACGGCAGCCGCGAAATATATCGCGTCACGCCGGGCGAAATCCTGCTGATGGACTGCGGTTGCACCGTGCAGGGCTATCAGTCCGACGTCTCGCGCACCTGGGTGCCGAAGGGGGCGCCCAGTGCAGACCATCGCAAGGTCTGGGATCAGGTCGCCCGCGGCCAGCAGGTCGCCTTCGCCGCCGCGAAGCTCGGGGCCACCGCGGGCAGCGTCGACGACGCCGTCCGCCGCTATTACACCGGCCTCGGCTACGGCCCCGACTATAAGCTGCCCGGCCTGTCGCACCGCACCGGTCACGGCATCGGCATGGACGGCCACGAACCCGTCAATCTGGTCCGCGGCGAAACGACCCGCCTCGCACCCGGCATGTGCTTCTCCAACGAACCGGGCCTCTACCTCCCCGGGAAGTTCGGCGTCCGCCTGGAAGACTGCTTCCACATGACCACCGACGGCCCCTGCTGGTTCAGCACGCCGCCCCGTTCGATCGAACAGCCGTTCGGATGAAGCGGGCGCTGGCAGAGCAGGGTTTCACCCTATGGCCCGGACGGCTCGACGCTGCGGCGCTCGCCGAACTGGAGCGGCTGTTCGACGCCATGCCTGCCGATCGCCCGGGTTTGCGGATCGCACCGGGAGACGCGGCGCGACTGGGTGCCTGTCGGGCGATCCACGACGAAGTCCGGCGTTTGATCGGTTCCGCGGCGCGGCCGGTACGGGCGCTGATGTTCGACAAGCGCGACGCGAGCAATTGGGCGCTCGGCTGGCATCAGGATCGTACGATTGATGTTGCCGAGCGGGTCGATGTTCCCGGTTATGGTCCATGGACGGTAAAACAGGGGCGCTTGCATGTCGCGCCGCCGATCGCCGTGCTCGAGACGATGGTGACCGTACGCTTTCATCTCGATCCCGTCGGGTCTGACAATGCACCGCTCAATGTCGCCCCGGGATCACACCGGCTGGGGCTTGTCGCCGAAGACGCGATTCCCGACGTCGTTGCCCGATGCGGCACCGCGACGTGTCTCGCAGAGGCCGGCGAAGTCTGGTTCTACGCCACACCGATCCTGCACGCATCGGCGCGCAGCGCGCCAGGCCTTCGCCGCCGCGTCTTGCAGATGGACTTTGCCGCGATCGATCTACCCGGCGGTCTGCGCTGGGCCGCCGATGATGCTTGAGGGGAGGGGCGCTCTCGCCTAAGTCACGACGCCTATGATCTCGACCAACGATATTCGCCGCGGCTTCCTCGATTACTTCGCGTCGCAGGGCCACACCATCGTGCCATCCGCGCCGCTGGTGCCGCAGAACGACCCGACGTTGATGTTCGTCAACGCCGGCATGGTGCCGTTCAAGAACGTCTTCACCGGCCTCGAAACCCGGCCCTACGTCACGGCGACCAGCAGCCAGAAGTCGGTACGCGCCGGCGGCAAGCATAACGACCTCGACAATGTCGGCTACACCGCACGGCACCACACCTTCTTCGAAATGCTCGGCAATTTCTCGTTCGGCGACTATTTCAAGGAACAGGCGATCCACCACGCCTGGACGCTGCTGACGAGCGTCTGGGGCATTCCGGCCGAAAAGCTCACCGCCACCGTCTACCATACCGACGACGAGGCGTACGGCCTCTGGACGAAGTACCTGCCCGAAGAGCGGATCATCCGCATCGCCACCAAGGACAATTTCTGGGCGATGGGCGACAGCGGACCCTGTGGCCCGTGCTCGGAAATCTTCTACGATCACGGCGAACATATCTTCGGCGGCCCTCCGGGCAGCCCGGATGAGGACGGCGATCGGTTCGTCGAAATCTGGAACCTCGTGTTCATGCAATATGAGCAGGAGGCCAATGAGATCGTCGGCGAACTGCCCAAGAAGTCGATCGACACCGGCATGGGGCTGGAGCGGATCGCGGCGGTCCTTCAGGGCGTCCACGACAATTACGACACGGATACGTTCAAGGCGCTGATCGCCGCATCGACTTCGCTGACCGGCACCGACGCCGAGGGCGAGCGGCGCGCGTCGCATCGCGTCATCGCCGATCACCTGCGCTCGTCGGGCTTCCTCGTCGCCGACGGCGTGCTGCCGGCAAACGAAGGTCGTGGCTACGTGCTGCGCCGGATCATGCGCCGCGCGATGCGCCACGCGCATCTGCTCGGCGCGAAAGAGCCGTTGATGCACCGGCTGGTGCCGGCGCTCGTCGCCGAAATGGGTGCGGCCTACCCGGAACTGGTGCGCGCCCAGCCGCTGATCGAGGCGACCTTGCGCCAGGAGGAGACGCAGTTCCGCAAGACGCTCGACAAGGGGCTGAAGCTGCTCGACGAGGCGACCGCGGGCATGGGCGAGGGCGATACCCTCGCCGGTGAAACCGCGTTCAAGCTCTACGACACCTATGGCTTCCCCTATGACCTGACCGAGGACGCGCTGCGCACGCAGGGCCTGCACGTCGATCGCCGGGGCTTCGACGCCGCGATGGCGGAACAGAAGCGTGCGGCGCGGGCGGCATGGAAGGGCTCGGGCGCCAAGGCGTCGGACGATCTGTGGTTCGACATCGCCGAGGAAGCCGGGTCGACCGAATTCATCGGCTATTCGGCCGATATCGGCGAGGCGGAAGTCGTCGCGCTGGTCAAGGACGGCGCGCGCGTCGACACGGCGACTGCGGGCGACACCGTCGCGATCATCGTCAATCAGACGCCCTTTTATGGCGAGAGCGGCGGCCAAGTCGGCGACAGCGGTACGATCTCGACCGACGCGGGCCTGCGCGCCACCGTTAGCGAAACATCGAAGCAGTTGGGGCGGATCTTCGTCCACCATGCGGTGGTCGAGGCCGGGTCGATCACGGTCGGCGATGCGGTGAAGCTGCAGATCGACGTCGCCCGCCGCGCCGCGATCCGGGCCAACCATTCGGCGACGCATCTGCTGCACGAGGCGCTGCGCCAGCGTCTCGGCACGCATGTCGCGCAGAAGGGCTCGCTGGTCGCACCGGAGCGGTTGCGCTTCGACGTGTCGCATCCGGTCGCGATGACGCCGGCCGAACTCGCCGACGCCGAAGCCGCGGTCAACGCGCAGATCCGCGGCAACGGCACCGTCACCACGCGGCTGATGACCCCGGATGAGGCGATTGCCGAAGGCGCCATGGCGCTGTTCGGCGAGAAATATGGCGATGAAGTCCGTGTCGTGTCGATGGGCACCGAGGATGGCGGCAAGACCTATTCGATCGAGCTGTGCGGCGGCACCCATGTCAACGCGCTCGGCGACATCGGCCTGTTCAAGGTGGTGGGCGAGGGCGCGGTATCGTCCGGCGTCCGCCGGGTCGAGGCGCTGACCGGCGAGGCGGCGCGCGCCTATCTGGTCGGCCGCGACGAACGCCTGCGTGAGGCGGCGGCGACGCTCAAGACGACGCCAGACGAGGTGCCCGCCCGCGTTGCAGCCCTGCTCGACGAACGACGGCGGTTGGAGCGTGAGCTGTCCGAGGCGAAGAAGGCGCTCGCCATGGGCGGCGGTGCCGGTGGCCCGGCGGGGCCGGAGCAGGTCGGCGGCGTCGCATTCATCGGCCAGGTGCTGGACGGCTTCGATGCCAAGGGGCTGCGCGGTGCGGTCGACGAGGCCAAGCAGCGGCTCGGCGGGTCGGGCGTCGCGGTGATGGTCGCGGTGAACGATGGCCGCGCCTCGATCGCGGTCGGCGTGACCGACGATCTGGTCGGGCGCATCACTGCGGTCGACCTGCTGCGCAAGGCGGTGGCGGTGCTCGGCGGGCAGGGCGGCGGCGGCCGTCCCGACATGGCGCAGGGCGGTGGCCCCGATGGCGGCAAGGCTGCCGACGCGGTCGATGCGATCCGCGCGGCGCTGGCCGAGGCTCCGGTCGCAGCCTAGGCTTTCGGGACGGCGCCGGGCAGGCTCTGCTGGCGCCGTCCTGATCCTGATCAACTAGAAAAACCTATATCGTGCCGAGACTTAGGCGGCATCCGGCCGTTGATTGATCGTCCCCTTCAACGATCGAAAGACAGCACGCCATGACAGCCCAGTCGGACCGCCTGCGTGACCTCTTCATCGTCGGCCTGCGCAATGCGTACGCCGTGGAAAAGCAAGCGCTGTCGATTATGACGCCGCAGGTCAGCCGCATCGAACATTATCCCGAAGTCGCCGACCAACTCCGCCGCCACATTGAGGAAACCAACCAGCAGATTGCCCGGCTCGACGAACTGCTCGAAGGGTTCGACACCCGCGGTTCGCTGTTGAAGGAGGCGGCGCTTAGTCTGTCCGGCACCATGGCGGCGATCGCCCACGTTCCGGCGGGCGATGAAATCCTGAAGAACAGCTTCGCCAACTATGCCTTCGAACATTTCGAAATCGCGGCATACAAATCGCTGCTGACCCTCGCCGACGATGGCGGGTTCAGCTCTGCGACGAGCTTGCTGTCGCAATCGCTCGGCGAGGAAGAGCGGATGGCGGCATGGATCGACGACGCTTTGCCGACGATCACCCGCCGCTATGCCACCCTCTACGCCGAGGGCGGGTCGAGCGCCGCCAAGGTGTAAGCCGCCTTACGACCCCAGGAACGCAGCGGTTCGCGCCGCTGCGGCTTCCCAATGGACATTATGGGCGCTGAGCCACGCATCGTCGTAATAGGTGCAGCCGTACCGCTCGCCCCCGTCGCACAGCAATGTGACGACGCTGCCGGTGCGGCCCGCCGCCGCCATGTCGTCGATCAGCGTCATGCAGGCGATCAGGTTGGTGCCGGTGGACCCGCCGACCCTCCGCCCCAGCCGATCCGACAGCGCACGCATCGCGCCGATACTGTCCGCATCCTCGACCGCGATCATACGGTCGATCACGCTCGGCACGAAACTCGGCTCGACTCGGGGGCGGCCGATCCCTTCGATCCGCGAACCGCAGCCTTCGGGCAAGGCCGTTACCGTGGCATCCTCGAAATGGCGGTGGAAGACCGAATGCACCGGGTCTGCAACGCAAAGCTCGCTGTCATAGCGACAATAGCGAATGAAGCGCCCGATCGTCGCCGACGTGCCGCCGGTCCCAGCGCCACACACCACCCAGGACGGCACCGGATGCTCCTCCGCCGCCATCTGCGCGAAGATCGATTCGGCGATGTTGTTGTTGCCACGCCAGTCGGTCGCGCGCTCGGCATAGGTAAACTGGTCGATGAAATGCCCGCCGGTTTCCGCAGCGAGCCGATGCGATGCCTCGTAAATCGCACGTGGATCATCGACCGTATGAATTTCGCCGCCATGGAAGCGGATCGCGTCGAGCTTGGGCGCCGCGGTGCTGGCGGGCACCACCGCGATGAACCGCAGCCCCAGCATCCTTGCGAAATACGCCTCGCTCACCGCGGTCGAGCCCGAAGACGCCTCGATCACGCACGTATCGGGCCCGATCCACTCGTTGCACAAGGCGTAGAGGAATAGCGAGCGCGCCAGCCGGTGCTTCAGGCTGCCGGTCGGATGCGAGCTTTCGTCCTTCAGATACAGCGTGATGCCCGGAAAGCGCGGCAGGTCGACGCGGATCAGATGCGTGTCGGCGGATCGGTTGAAGTCCGCTTCGATCCGCCGCACCGCCTCGGCCAGCCAGGTTCGGTCGGTCCGCGTCCGCATCATTGCAGGCCGTGCCGCACCAGCATCGCGACCGGATCGGGGTCGCGACCACGGAACGCGCGGAAGCTGTCCGCCGCCGGCCGTGTCGCGCCGCGCGCCAGCACTTCCTCGCGGAACAGGTCGCCGGTCGCGCGGTCGACGAGGCCCGCCTCACGGAAGCGGTCGAAGCCGTCGGCAGCCAGCAGCTCTGCCCACAGATAGCTGTAATAGCCCGAGGCATAGCCGCCCGCGAAGATGTGGCTGAACGCATGCGGAAAGCGATTCCACGCCGGCGGGCGGATCACCGCCACCTCGTCGCGTACCGCCTCGATCACCTCGATCGGGTCGGACCCCATCGTGCCGAGGTGGAGCAGCAGATCGAACAAAGCGAATTCCACCTGGCGGACGATGAACAGCCCCGCCTGGAAATGCCGCGCCTTCACCATCCGATCGAACAGGTCCTGCGGCAGGCGCTCGCCGGTTGCTACATGGCCGGACATGCCGGTGAGGACATCGGCATCCCAGGCGAAATCTTCCATCAGCTGGCTGGGCAGCTCGATCGCGTCCCATTCGAACCCGTTGGTGCCCGCGATACTCGGCCGGTTCACCCGCGTGAACAGCAGGTGGAGGACGTGGCCCGTCTCGTGGAGCAAGGTGGTGACGTCATTGTGGCTCAGCAGCGCCGGCGACCCCTCACTCGCCGGCGGGAAGTTGCACACCAGATAGGCAACCGGATTGGCGATCGTATTGCCGTCGTGCAGCCGCGGCCGTGCCTCGCTCATCCAGGCGCCGCCCCGCTTGCCGGCGCGTGCGTGAAGGTCGAGGTACATTCCTGCCAGCACCGTGCCGCCCTCGTCGATGACGTCGAAATAGCGCGCGTCCGGGTGATAGAGCGACACGTCATGACGCTCGACCAGCGTGACGCCGAACAGCCGGGTCAGCAGCGCCTGCCACCCCGCCACGACGCGTTCGACCGGGAAATAGGCGCGCACCAATTGCTCGTCGACCGCGTAGCGCGACTGGCGCAACTTGTTCGAGGCGAAGCCGACGTCACAGGGCTGCAGATCGGCGATGCCCAACTCCGCGGCGGCAAATGCCCTCAACTCGGCCAAGTCGCGCTCCGCGGCCGGCTTGGCCCGGCGCGCCAGGTCGCGCAGGAAGGCGAGCACTTCGCCAGCGTTGGGTGCCATCTTGGTAGCGAGCGACCATTCAACGGGATCGGTAAAGCCCAAAAGCTTGGCGGCCTCATGCCGCAGCTCCAGGATGCGGGCGATGCGCGGCGAATTGTCAAACTTCCCGGCGTCCGGCCCCTGATCCGACGCACGCGTCGCCGACGCGCGATAGACCCGCGCGCGCAGATCGCGGTTCGTCGCGAAGGTCAGGATGGCGTTGACGCTGGGTTGCTGCAGCGTGACCAGCCAGCCGCCGAGCCCCTTGGCCTTCGCGGCGGCGGCAAACATCGTTTGGTCCGCGTCGGACACGCCATCGAGCAGCGCCGCATCGGTGACGTGCTCGCTCCAGCTTTCGGTCGCATCCAGCACCGCGCTGCCGAAGGCGTTGGACAGTGCCGACAATTCGACCGAGATATCGCGAAAGCGGTCGCGATCCCCAGCTTCCAGCGCCACGCCCGACAGGCGAAAATCGCGTACCGCATGCTCCACCGCGACACGATCGGCCACGGGCAGGGCGGCGAACTCGGGTGTGGTCGTCAGGCCGACGAGGATGTCGTAGAAGGCGCGGTCCTGCCCGACGGCGATGCTATGCTCGGTCAGCCGGCGCTGCGCTTCGGCATGCGCTGCGCGAATGTCGGGCGTGTCGGCAACGCCGTGCAGGTGCGAGACCGCGGACCAGATCGCGTCAATGCGCGTGTTCGCCCGCTCATAGGGGAGCCATACGGACGCGAAATCGATGGGCTTCGCCGCCTTGATCGCGGCAACCGTCGCGTGATGCTCCGCCAGCGCAACGTCCAGCGCCGGCGCGATCATCTCGGGCGTGATCTCGGCGAAACGGGGCAGCGCATCGGTATCGAGCAGCGGATTGGTCGTCGAAGTATCCATCGCGCCGATAAAGCCGCTCGCGCCACCAATCGCAAATCCGAATTGACGATAGGGCCATCAATCGTGCGAATGACGGGACGGCGGACCGGCGTTCAGGACACCGCTATCTCGAACGCCCCCACCGGCAGCCCGGCATCGTCGGTCAGGTTGGTGATCGCGCTGTCCCCCCATGCGTAGCGCACGCGCGTGACGGGCTTACCGTCGCCCGACAGCATGACGCCGTCGTTACCCACCGTGCCCGCGGCAAAGCGACACGTGCCCGGCCCAGCGCCACACAGTTCGAAGCCGATCGCCAGCGCGGCGCCACGCGCATGCAGCGCCCCGGTGACGCCAGTGAACCGCAACGCCACGCCGGTACCACTCGCGCGGGCCGTCGCGATGGAGGGCCCCGATGCGCCGATCGCGTCCTTGTGGACGATGGCGCGCATGACGCGGGCGAGCCGCTGGCCCACCGCATGCTTCTCGCCGGGGTGGATATCGAGCGGATCGCCGATATCGTGCGATACCGCGATGCCCGCACGTCCGTCGCGCTCGGCGACCAGGCGTTGCGCATTGCGCACCTCGCCCCAGCCGCTCTCGCTCGGCGCGGCGGGGACGGCGCCGTAGGACGACAACTGCACGACGCCCCATGCCGCCTGCGGGCTGCCCAGCCGCGTGCGCCAGTCGGCAAACAGGGCGGCGAGGCGTCGGTCGTATCCCGGAATGCCGGTATCCGATTCACCCTGATACCAGGCGATTCCCGCGACGTGCGGCTGCCCCAGCGGCGCGATCATCGCATTGTAGAGCGTGCCCGCACCGTTGATGTCGTCCCAAGGCACGCGCGGCGCCGCGCCGTGCAATCGCTTGGCGATCGCGTAACGCCAGCCGGAGCCCAGCGGAATGCTGCTGCCATCGGCAAAGGTGATCCGCATCGCCTCGGTCGGGCCGGTCATCCCGCCGAGCGCATAGACGTCGTCGTCATTGACGGTGATGACGTTGCGTCCCGTGGTCAGCGTTCCGGCGGGCAGGGCGTAGACCCGCATCTGCGATGCCAGGCTGCTGCCGCCAACTCCCTTGCCATTCACCCAGGTCCGATCCGCATCGTCGATCGCGCCCAGCGTCAGCGTCGCCGGGCCCCGCGCTTGCTCGGCCGAGACATCGATATCGCGGCTATACCAGAGCATGCCGTTATAATCGGCGAGTTCCGGCACACCCCAATGTTCGAAGTTGGTCATCGACGGCACCGGTCGCCAGTCGAGCCGCGCTTCCGGCTGCCAAGGCTCGTGTCCCGCGGCATCGCCCGATCCCTTCCGCCACCACGCCTCCCACGCAGCCATCGCGTGTGCATTGGCCGCGGCGGGATCGCGCGCGTACAGCGCCAGCAAGTTTGCGGCATCCGCCATGCCGGCACGGCGCAGCGCGGCGTCGCTCATCCACGCGCTGATCCGCGACCCGCCCCAGCTCGAATGGATCGCGCCGATCGGCACGTCGGCGGTGCGGCGGAGCGTCTGCACCATGTAATAGCAGGCGGCCGAGAAGCCGGGCACGCTCTCGGGTGTCGCCGCGACCCAGCGGGGCTGCTCGACAAAGCGGGCCAGAGGCGTCGCGGAAGACACCTTCGCTACGGTGAGCAGCCGCAGTCTGTCGTCGGCGGGGGCATGCGCGTCGGCGATCATGTCCTGCGCGCTCGAGACCGTCATCTCCATGTTGCTCTGCCCCGAACACAGGAACACATCGCCCACCAGCAGGTCGCGCACCACCGCAGCACCACTCGGAGCGGCAATGGTCAGGTCATGCGGGCCGCCGGCGGGAAGCGCGGGAAGCTGCGCGGCGAAGCGGCCGTTGCGGTCGGCGCGGGCGGTGACGCTATGCCCGGCGAGCGTCACCATCACCGTTTCGCCGGGGGCCGCATCGCCCGACAGGTCGACGGGTTGGCCGCGTTGGATCACACCATGGTCGGTCAGGACGCCATCGAGCCGGGGCGCGGCACCGGCCGCGGCACTCGTGGCGGTCAGGAGCAAGGCAAATAGCGGCTTCATGACAGGCCCTCTCAATAATCGGCGCTCGACGGTGACGCCTTTTCGGCAATGGTAACGCCATCATCGGAACGAGAAAAGGCTGCAGCCAGAAGAACAGGCGCCCGCTTCCCATCGGGCGAATCTTCTGACACACCTCATGCTAACGATATCACGATGGGAGAGGGCGCATGGATCGCCGCGATTTTCTGACGAAGGGCATGTTGGGCGGCGCGGCCGGTTTGGCGGCGAATGGCTTCGCGACGGTCGCGGGCGCCGATCCCATGAAGCCGGAAGACCTCAGCTTTCCCAAGGATTTCCTATGGGGCTGCGCCACGGCTTCCTATCAGATCGAAGGCGCAGTGGAGGAGGACGGCAGAGGGCAGACGAATTGGGACGTGTTCTCGCATACGCCGGGCAAGGTCGCCAATGGCGACACCGGCGATGTCGCCTGCGACAGCTATCACCGGTACAAGGACGACATCGGCCTCCTGAAGGCCCTCGGCGTAAAGGCCTATCGCCTGTCGCTCGCCTGGTCTCGCATCTTTCCCGACGGTCGTGGCAAGCCGAACCAGAAGGGCATCGACTATTACAACCGCGTGATCGACGGCCTGCTGGCGGCGGGCATCCAGCCCAACGTCACCCTGTTCCACTGGGATCTGCCGCAGGCGCTGCCCGGCGGTTGGCAGAACCGCGATACGGCCAAGGCCTTCGCCGATTATGCGGGCGTCATGGCGGGCAAGCTGTCCGACCGCGTCCACCGCTTCATGACGGTCAACGAGCTGCGCTGCTTTACCGACCTCGGCCATATGGTGGGTATCCACGCGCCGGGGCTGAAGCTGCCCCAGGGACAGGTCAATCAGGTCCGCCATCATGGCGTGCTCGCGCATGGCCTGGGGGTGCAGGCTATTCGCGCCAACGTGCGGGCCGGGACCGAGGTGGGCCTTGCCGACAACGCCAACATCTTCGTCCCCGTTATCGAGACGCCCGATCATATCGAGGCGGCGAAAAAGGCGCTGCGCGACGACAATGCCATGTTCCTGACCGCGATCATGGAGGGGGCCTATCCGGACAGCTATCTTAGCGCCGCCGGGGCCGACGCGCCCAAGGTGCAGGCAGGCGACATGGCGGCGATCGGTAGTCCGATCGATTTCGTCGCGCTCAACATTTATACGCCGACCTATGTGAAGGCCGATCCGTCAGCGCCCCGCGGTTACACGCCGCTGCTGCATCTGCCCTCGTCCCCGCGGATGGCATCGCCCTGGCTGTATGTGGGGCCGGAGGTCGCCTATTGGGGCGTGCGGGCGGTCAGCGAATTGTGGAAGCCCAAGGCGATCTATATCAGCGAAAACGGCTGTTCGGCGGACGATCCCGTCAACGCGAGCGGGCTGGTCGATGATTCCGACCGGATCATGTACCTTCGCAACTACCTGGGCCAGTTCCGCCGCGCCGCCGCCGAAGGCTATCCGCTCAAGGGCTATTTCCTCTGGAGCCTGATGGACAATTTCGAATGGGCGGATGGCTATAGCAAGCGCTTCGGCATCCACCACGTCGACTTCGCGACGCAGAAACGGACGCAGAAGCTGAGCGCTCTGTGGTACAAGGAACTGATCCGCCGCAACGCCTTGGTCTGACGCGTGCGCCGCCCGGTCACGTGCAGAGCGTGGCGGGCGGCAGCGGGGCATCGGCGGGGATGGGGACCCCCTTTGCCGCTGCGGCCGCTTCCAGCGTCGGGCTGGGGCCCGGCAAGGCCAGATCGGTGGCTGCCGCATAGAAGGGGTCCGCCTCCGCGCGTTGCAGTGTCGTGAAGGTGAAGCCCATCTCGCGATACTGCGCCAGCAGGCGCGGCATCATCCGTGCATCGAACGCCCCCAGATGCATCAGCAGGACATAGGGAATGTCGCGCCCCAGAGCGGCTTGCGACAAGGCCCGCGATCGGAGCGCTTGCGCGCGTGCGGCGGCGAGGAAGCTGGTTTCGAGGCTCGTGATGGCGGCGGCGTCGTTCTTCGCGACGCAGCGCGCATAGGCGTCGTTCCAGCCGTAATCGCCGAAGCTCATCGTCACCGCGGCAATGCGATAGCCCTTGGCCCGCAATCCTGCGCGGACCGCGCCGACCTGCGCCGCATCCTTGCCCTCGCTGAGGAAGGGATAGCGGAACCAGCGCCAGTCGCTGCCTTTGCCGGCCGCAGCCAGCGCCGGCTCGTCACGGGCAACGTCGGCGAGGAAGGCGGGGGCGGTCATCGTCGCCAGATTGCCGTGGCTCCAGCTGTGATTGCCGATCGGCAGCCCGGCACGCCGCCACGCCGCGACCACCTGGGGCGCGGTCGCATCGCTGGCGAAGCCGCCGTTGTAGAAGCCGAACGCCGGCGCGCGTTCGGCTTTCAGCGCCGCGATGATGCGCTGCGCGATGTGCAGGCGATCGTCCCCGATCGGCAACGGACCATGCGCAGGCAGGTCGTCGTAGGTCAGCGCGATCTGCGGCGACGGGGGCCGCGGCCCGACCGTGATCGGGGCGGCGGCGCCAAGGATGCGTCGCTCGGCGAAGAGCGAGAGGGGGATCGCCTGGGCCATCGCGCGATAGCCGGCTTCATTCGGATGAAGATGGTCGCCGGTATCATAAGCGGGTAGCAGCCGGTCCAGACGCGCCGGATCGCGGACCGCCGCGTCGAAATCGACCACCGCATCGAACGTGCCGGAGGTCCGGATGAAGCGGTTGATCGCCTGCCGATCCGCCTCGGTCTCGGGGCCGGCATGATAATTGGCGTTGCCGACCAGCGGCGTGATCGTGCCACCGATCAGCCGGATGCCATGCGCATGAGCCCGCGCCGCGAGTTGGCGGTACGCAGCGGTGATGGCGGCAACCATCGCGCGATGGGTCGCGGCATCCACGGGTCGGTCGCGGGTCAATGTGCCGAGATCGTTGACGCCTTCCAGCACGATCGCCGCGCGCACGTTGGGCCGGTCGATCACGTCCCGATCGAAGCGTGCGAGCAGATTTGGGCCGGCGCCATCGAGCAGCACCCGATTGCCGCCGATCCCGGCGTTGACGACCGACAGGCCCGCCGTGGCGCGGTTCGCGGATAGGCGGCGCGCAAATTCGTCGGGCCAGCGCGTGTTCGCATCATCACGCACGCCGCGGCCATCGGTGATCGAATCGCCGATCGCGACGATCGTCCCCGTCGTGTCGCCACCGCTGACCTCGACATCGGCAAGGCTCCACCAGCCGCCGATCGTCTGCGGGTCGGTCAATGTCGCCGCGGCGGTCTGGTCGCCGCGCGCGGCAAAGGTCGTCGCGCGGGCGCCGGGGTGGCCGGTGCGTGGGGCGGGCGCGTCGGGGAAGAACAGGCTGATCGTCAGATCGCCCCCCGCCTTTGTCGCAAGCGGCAGCGGATCCGAATAGACGTCGGCGCCCGCCGGGATGGTGACCGCAGGTGCTCCCGAGAAGGTCAGCCGCGCGTTGTCGCTTACGGTGGCACTGGCTGGCGCGCCCTTACCCAGCGCGGCGGCGTCGACCCGGAGCGGCGCGGCGCCGGCGCTGTTTGACAGCCGAACGCGCACCATCGTGCCACCGCCCGAAAGGTGGACGATCTGCCGCACCGTCACCGGCCCCAGCGCTGCCAGCTTGTCGGCTTCGGCCTGGGCGGCGACCATCTGTGCCGATCCCCAGGCGGGCACCCAGCGCGGCCCCTGCGCCCAACCCGTGGCCGCCATCCCGGCGAGCAGCAGCGTGCCGCCCGTCACCATCGTCGTCCGCCGCACCCGGCCCCGCCATGCCGCCCTCATCCGCCCGATCCTCTCCACCCAATGCCTAGCGCGGCATTGCCAAATACGCCGCGACCCAGACCAGTGGCGCGTTCCAGTTGATGGCCACCTCATTGTCCGCAAAGGCGCGCGAATCGTCCAGCCAGCACCGCTGCGCAACGCATCGCCCCTTCAGCGAGGCCGACACGGGATCCGCAAAGGAGGTGTTGTTCGCTCCCCCACTCAGCACGCCCGGCGGCGGCCCCGGCAGTCGCGCGTCGAACTGATGCGCCCAAAAGCGATGGTGCGGGTGCTGCATCGGCTTCCATCCGAAGCCGGTGACATAGCTCTGATCCAGCGGATTGCGCCCCAGCACGTAATCCGCGGTATCGACCACTGCATCACGATAGCGCGCCTCACCGGTAAAGCGCGCCGCCAGGGCGAGCATGAGTCCACGGCTCAGGATCGCGCCGTTCGATCCCCAGACATAGTCGGTGGTTGCATAGGGCAGGTGATATCCCGACCGCTCCCGCTCCGCCAGGAATGCGTCGGCGAGCGCCACGAGCTTTGCCCGCGCCGCATCGCGTTCGGCCAAGGGGACGCCATCGGCGGTCGCCAGCGTGATCGTCCCTAGCGTCCCGACGTTGGCCCATCCGGCCTCGCCCCACAGTGGTGCGGCATGCAGCGGCATGCGATGCAGCGCCTCGGCCAGCTCTGGCATCTTGGTCGTCGCATACAGCTCAGCAGTCGCCCAATAGCGCTCATCGTCGAGGTGCGTGTCGCCATAGCCGCCGCTGCCCTCGAAATCCTGTGCGGCATAGATATCCGGGTTGCGCAGCGCTGCTCGATAGGCCTTGCCCGCCGCCACGAGGCAGCGATGCGCGAAGGCCTTGTCGATCGCCCGCCAGATTCGCGCGCATTGCGCGGCGGTGGCCGCTAGGTTCAGCGTGGCGGCGGTGCTCGGCGGATACAGCAACCGCTCCTCGCGATCCTCGGCGGGGATGGTCGGCAGCGGGGTCCAGTGGCGATCGGCGACCTTGTGATGCGCCATGCCACCGGCATCGACGTTGGTCAGAGTCATCGGCCGGCGTGGCTGCGGCCCGACCGGCAGCGCCAGTTGCGTGCCATCCGGCACCTGCACCGCCAGCAGGAACCGCATCTCCCATCGGCTTTCGTCGAGCAGGTCGTCGATGCCGTTGCCGGCCTCGGGCAGCATCGCGCTGCCATCAGCGAACGGCGGGGCCGCGGCATTGACCTCGTAGAGGTTCTGCAACGTCCACAGCGCGATGCCACCGTTGACCATATACTTGCCGTGATCGCCCGCATCATACCAGCCGCCGGTCACGTCCAATGTGTAGCGACACCCGGGCCAGACCGTGCCGGCTGTGTCGCGCCCGGCAAAACAGGTCGCAACCTCATGCGGATGCCCCGCCGCGCGCGCCCATTGCGGACCACCGGCATAGCGCGCGTCGATCGCGATGCCGGCGCGGTTCTGGTAGAAGAAGTTGAGCGCCGCGCGCGCCAGCGGCGCATAGGTGTCGGCCTTGATCGTAAAAGGATGGCTGGTCACGCCATCCACCGTCAGCCGATACGTGCCGGGCACCCGCACGGCGCTCAGGTCGATCTGATGGACGTGATCGCCCGATGCCACATCGCCGCCGAACGGCCGGGTCTTGCCCTCCGCCACGGCCTTGCCGCTTGCATCGACGACGCGCCACGGCAGCGGCGCCTTGGCATCGTCTGACAGGATCGCCCATTTCGCCGTGTCGGGGCGAAAGCCGATCTGGTTGAGATGCACCGCCGGCGGTGGTGGCGGTGGCGGTGGCGGTGACGCCGCGCTTGCCAGCGCCAGCGGTAACAGCAGCGCCCAGGCCTTGCTCATCGGGTCTGCCCCCAATTGGCGAGCGGGGAGGGGGCCACCATCCGCAGAAAATCGCCATGCGTCGGCAGCCGCTCGGCGGTGTCCGCATAGCCGCGCCGCATCGTCTCTATCGCCTCGGCGACCAACGTTTCGTCCAGTGCGTCCGCGGCCGGCTCCCAGGTCGATGGCACCAGCCCCTGGCCCAGGCACACCGCGACCCAGCTCGGCACGCTGAACAGGTCATAGCCTTCGCGGAACAGCCGCCCCTTACCGCGCCACAGGTCCAGCTTGCGGGTCAGGCTGTCGGGCAGCGGCATGGTGCGGACGCGATCCCAGAACGCCGTGTCGGTCCGCCGGGTCTGGGCATAATGCAGGATGATGAAGTCGCGGATATCCTCGTACAGATCGTGCAGCTGGCGGTTGAATTCGTCGCGTTCGGCAGGGTCGAAGCGCGTGTCGGGGAACATCGCGACGATCCGCTGAATGCCCGCCTGGACCAAGTGGATGCTGGTCGATTCGAGCGGTTCGATAAAGCCGCTCGACAGCCCCAGCGCGATGACGTTGCGGTTCCAGCTCTGCCGCCGCCGTCCCGCGGTGAAGCGCAGCCGGCGGGGATCGCCCAGCGGCCCGCCCTCGAGGCTGGCGAGAAGATCGAACTCCGCCGCCTCGTCGGAGAGAACATCGCTGCAATAGACATAGCCGTTGCCCATCCGGTGCTGCAACGGGATACGCCACTGCCAGCCGGCCGCACGGGCGGTGGCACGGGTGTACGGATCGGGCTCCCGCGCATTGGGCAGCGCGCACGGCACCGCCACCGCGCGGTCGCATGGCAGCCACTGCGCATAGCTCTCATAGCCCGTGTGCAGCGCCTCCTCGATCAACAGCCCGCGAAAGCCGGAACAGTCGATGAACAGGTCGCCCGCCACCTGCCGCCCGTCGGCGAGCGTCAGCGCCTCGACATAGCCATCCTCGCCCCGCAGCCGGACGTCGACGATCCGCCCCTCGATCCGCGTCACCCCGCCGCGCTCGGCGTAACCGCGCAGATAGCGCGCATAGAGCGAGGCATCCAAGTGATAGGCGTAGAACAGCTCGCGCACCGGCGAGCGCGCATCCTCGCGCGCCCGGCCGAACCGCCCGCGCGCTGCCGCCTGCGCGCTCATCGACCAGGCGGTGATGTCAGGTATCGTCCGACGGCTGCGCTCGCGCAGCCACAGCTGGTGGAAGGATATGCCCTGCAAATCCTGCCCGAAGGTGCCGAACGGATGGATGTAGCGATCGCCGATCGCGCCCCAGTCGCGAAATTCGATGCCCAGCTTGAACGTACCTGCGGTCGCCGCGAGGAACTCGTTTTCGTCGATCCCCAGCATCCGATTGAAATTCAGCAGCGGCGGGATGGTCGCCTCGCCGACGCCGACCGTACCGATCTCTTCCGATTCGATCAGCGTCACGCGCGTATAGCCGGTGTTGAGCAGGCGCGAGAACGCGGCGGCGGCCATCCAGCCGGCGGTGCCGCCGCCGACGATGACGATATTGCGGATGGCATGGTCGGGGACGGGCAGAGTCATCGGGCAAGGGGCCTCGCTTGCGCCGCGAGCCAGGCGGCATGGGTGGGGGCGTGCGGCAGCGCCGCCGCGATGGCGTCGGTGATGCCATGCATCGCCGCATGCGCGTCGGCCAGCGGCACGGCGTCCGCCAATGGATCGATCCGCCGCGGGCGTATCCCCTGACCGATCATCACCGCCGCCCAGCCGTCGCGCGTGAACGTTTCCTCTTCGTAGAAGGGCAGGCGCCCGCGCTCTTCGAACTGGCGTAAGGTATGGGCCAGGCTATCCGGCGCCGCCGCGGAGGCCACCGCCCGCGACATCGGTTCCGGCCGGGCGGTCGCGCGATAATGCAGCGCCAGCATGTCGCGTACGCGTTCCGCCTCCGCCAGCGTCTGGCGATTGAAATCCGTCGCCTCCACCGGCGCCATGTCCCGGTCGGGCAGCATCGTGATCAGGCGATCGATCGCGCTCAGCGCCAGGTGCAGGTTGCACCATTCCAGCGGATCGATCGCCGTCGCGGCGTCGCCGATCGCGACGCAATTGGCTCGCCATGGCTCCCGGCGCGTCCCCGGTCGGATCGTGACGCGCGCAGCACCGGCCGCCCCCAGTAACGCCGCCGCGTCGTCATCGGCCAGCCGATCGGCGGCGTAGACGATACCGCGTTGCGTGCCGCCATCCCACGACCAGCCCGCCGCATGCGCGGTGACGAGCGTCAGCAGCGGCGGCTCGGCCGGCGGCCCATCGGCCAGCATCACCCGATCGCACGGCAGCCACGCGCTCCAATCGTCGCGCGCGGTGTCGATCGCATCGCGCAGCCGCGCCTCGGGCCCGCTCGCATCGACGTACAGGTCCGCTGTCAGCCTTCTCCCGTCGGCAAGCGCCACCGCCGCGATCCCGCCACGATCGTCGCGCGCGATGTCGCCGATCCCTCCCGCCACCACGTCCACGCCGACATGCGCGGCAAAGGCCCGGATCATCCGCGTGTAGCGCGGCAGGTCCAGCGTCAGCCCAGCCTGATGCCGGGCGAAGATCGTCCCCGGCGTCGGCGGCGCGTATCGCCCGGCCCGGCCGAGCGCGGCGGCGGGCGCGAACGCATCGAACCGCGGCACCGCCCCCTCCCACTCGGCGCGCAGCCAATGCAGATGGAAGGCCGTCGCGCCAAACGCTTGGCCATAATGATCATAGGCATGGACATAGTCTGCGTCTTCGCGTCCCCACCCGATGAAGCGCGTGCCCAATCGATAGCCGGCGCCGGTCCGCACCACCGCATCCTCGTCACCGATGCCCAGATCGGCATGGAAACCGGCGAGCGAGGGCAGGGTACAGGCGATCCGATCCGCCAGCGCATTCGGCGACGGCGCGCTATCAAGCAGCGTCACCGCCAGAAACGGCGCGCGCCGCTTCAGTGCGGCCGCGGCCAGCCAGCCGACGATCCCGCCCCCCGCCACCAGAATGCTTCGAATGGCGCGGTCCTGCGTCACGCCGCCTCCGCCATCGGGCAATAGCCATCGATAAAGGCGCGATGCCCCGGCCGTCGGGCCACGTCGGCGGCAATCTGTTCGGCAAGGCTGCCAATGCCACGACGCAGGTCACCGTCGGGGGCCGCATCGGCTCGCGGGTCCCAGCCCGCCGGTACGATGCCCTGGCCCATGTAGACCGCGATCCAAGACGCATCGAGGAATACGCCTTCGCGATATTTCACCACCCGCCCTCGCCGGCGCCACAGCTCCAGCTTCTCCGACAGGCTGTCGGGGATCGGCATCGTCCGCACATAGTCCCAGAACGGCGAATCGCTCCGCGTCGTCGCGTGATAGTGCAGGATCAGGAAGTCGCGGATCCGGTCATACTCCAGGTCGATCACGCGGTTGAACTCGTCGCGATCCGCGGCGCTGGTACGCCCGTCCGGGAAAAGCTCGATCAGCAACGTGATCGCCTGCTGCACCAGATAGATGCTGGTCGATTCGAGCGGCTCCAGAAACCCGCTCGCCAGCCCGATCCCGACGCAATTGTGCGACCAGCTGTGCCGCCGCCGCCCCGCCTTGAAGCGCAGCGGCCGCGGGTCGGCGAGCGCTTCGCCCTCCACCACGCCGCGCAGCGCCGCGGCGGCGGCATCGTCGCTCAGGAAGTCGCTGGCATAGACATAGCCGTTGCCGGTGCGGTGTTGCAGCGGGATGCGCCACCGCCACCCGGCCGGCATGGCGATCGCGCTGGTATAGGGCGTCACCGCCGTCTCGGTCCGGCACGGCATCGCCACCGCCCGATCGGCGGGCAGCCAGCGCGACCAGTCCTCGAACGGCTCGCCCAGTGCCTCGCCCAGCAGCAGCGATCGGAAGCCGGAGCAGTCGACGAACAGGTCGCCTTCGATCCGCGTGCCATCGGCCAGCGTCACCGCGACGATATCGCCGCTCTCGCCGTCGCGTTCCACGTCGACGACGATCCCCTCGCTCCGCCGCGCGCCCATCTCCTCCGCGAGGCCGCGCAGATAGGGCGCGAAGAGCAGCGCATCGAACTGATAGGCATAGCCGAACGTCCCCGCGAGCGACCGCCGGTCCGTCTCCGGCATGGCGAACCGCCCCTCGCGCGCCAACGCGCAGGCATAGGACAGCCGGTCGAGCGGCGGCAGCTCGGCGCCCTCGCGCAGCAGTCGCGTATAATAATGGTGGAAATCGACCGCGCCCGATCCGGTGCCGAACGTACCGAAGGGGTGGATATAGCTGTCGCCAATCGCACCCCAGTCGCGAAACTCGATCCCCAGCTTGAACGTCGCGCGCGTCCGCGCCATGAATTCCGCCTCGGGGATGCTCAGCCGTTCGTTGAAGGCGCGGATATGGGGCAGGGTCGCCTCGCCGACGCCGACCACACCGATCGCCTCCGATTCGATCAGGTGAACCTTGGCGCGATGCGGCAGCAATCGCGCGATCGCCGCCGCGGTCATCCAGCCCGCGGTCCCGCCGCCCACGATGACCACGCGGGTCGTCCGTTGCCGTTCCCCGGCCATCCTCATCCCTCCCCGACACCCGCATGGTGGCGCTCCCACTCATGCGACGTCTTGTCTGATCAATGTCCTACAGCAGTTCTGACGAAGCGCCAATGTTGCGCGAACGTCACACTCCAGACACAAAATAGAATGCCACCAGACCGGGCGTTACCGCAACCATTGCAGTCGGAACGCGGCTCTGCTCAGACAAATAGAACAGGAGACCCGCGGATTCGAAACCGTGCGGCTCATTGGGGAGGATCACCATGCGCCCAACCGCGCCATCGCATTCGACTGCCGCATCGCTCGTCCGCCTCCTGCGCGGCGCCTCGGTGGGAGCCCTCTGCATCGCCAGCGTGACGGGCGTCGCCCATGCGCAGTCGGTCGAGCAGACCGAACAAACCTCCCCGACCGCGGCGAAGGCCGGCACCGGCACCGCAGGCACCGCGTCGGCCACCACGCCCGCCGCGAGCGCACAGGTCGATCCGGCCGCGACGTCGCAGGCGAGCGATTCGTCGGCATCGCCCGAAGACATCGTCGTCACCGGCATTCGTCAGAGCCTCGCCAATGCGCAGAACATCAAGCGCAATTCCGATACCGTCGTCGATGCCATCACCGCGACCGACATCGGTGCGCTGCCCGATCGCTCGGTCACGGAGGCGCTGCAGCGCGTGCCGGGCGTGTCGATCAGCCGATTCGCTGCCGCCAACGATCCCGACCACTTCTCGGTCGAAGGATCGGGCGTCGTCGTCCGCGGTCTCAACTTCGTTCGGTCCGAATTCAACGGCCGCGATGCCTTCGCGGCGGGCATCGGTGGCCAGTCGCTCAACTTCTCGGACGTTCCCGCCGAACTGCTCGGCTCGGTCGAGGTGTACAAGAACGTCACCGCCGCCGCGATCGAGGGCGGCCTCGCCGGTACGGTCAACCTCAACACGCGCAAGCCCTTTGACAATCGCGGCTTCCACATGGGCGTCGATGCGGAGGGGAATTACGGCGATTTCCGCAAGAAGTGGACGCCGACGGGCTCGATCCTGATCAGCGACACCTTCGAAACCGGTATCGGCACGTTCGGCATCCTGGGCGATCTATCCTATTCACGCATCCGCAGCCGCGCCGATGGCGTGCAGATCACCAACTTCCAGACACGCGATAACACGCAGGTGCCCTTCCAGAACGGCAATGGCGTGCTCGTCTGCCGCAACCCGTTGCCGAGCAACAGCAACACGACGACGCTGCCGCCGGCCGGATCAGCGTGCGGCACGGCATCGACGGCGGGGGCGGATGGCTTCGCCGATCTGCTGCCCAAGGCCTATGCGCCGCTCGGCGGCCAGTATCGCACGCAGGAATTCGACCGTAAGCGCGACGGCATCGCGCTGGCCGCGCAGTTCGAAACGCGCGACAAGTCCTTCCTGCTGACCGCGCAATATCTGCGGTCGCACACCACCAACACGACGGATGAGCACACGTTCGAAGCGGCGCCCGATCTGTCGGAATACAGCACCTTCCCGGTCGGCTGCGTGCAGAACAACGACGGCCCGCTGTACAACGGCAACGGCACGGTGCGGGCGGAATGCCCGGTCGGCCAGTTCAAGAATTACGTCTACGATTCGAACGGACTGTTCCAAAGCGGCTACATCACGTCGCCGGGCACCGGCTATCGCACCAGCCGTAGCGGCGCGCCGGCCACCACCTTCCTGCCGACAGGTGGTGCGCAGCTCCAGCTCGCGCGCGGGCAGACCTACGATCGCAACCTCGTCAGCGATTACGGCCTCAACGCCGAAATCCATCCGGCCGAGCGTTGGTCGATCAACCTCGATGCGGACTATACGCGGTCGGAACACAACAACTACAGCCTGAGCATCTTCGGCGCGACCTTCGCCGATCAGGAGCTGGACCTGACGGGCAAGCTGCCCAGCGTCATTTCGCACAAGCCGAACACGCTGTCGGCGAGCTGGGCGCAGCCGGCGAATACGATCCTCGCGGGCGAAACCGACGCCCAGTATTTTGCTGATCCCCGCGCGCAATATTGGCGCGCCGCGATGGACCACAGCGAAGACAGCGTCGGTCAGGAATATCAGTTCAAGGCGGACGTGACCTACGATTTCGCCGAAGACAGCTTCTTCAACAAGGCCCGCTTCGGCGCACGCTATGCCGACCGTGACCAGAATGTGAAGTATTCGACGTATAACTGGGGCATGCTCAGCGAAATCTGGGCGGGCAATTATCCGGTCACGCTCGACCAATACGGCGGCAACCAGGCGCAATATTACACCTTCCCCAACTTCTTCCGCGGAGCCACCAACTCGCCGCCGGGCGCCTATTTCTACAATGGCGACATGATCAACGGCTACGGCACGGCGGTGAACTTCCTGAAGCAGGTGGAAGCCGTGTCGCGCAACCAGAACGGCAATACGCAGCAGCAGTGGCTGCCGCTCGCCGAGCGTCCGGGCGTCGTGGCGGGCACGCCCTATCTGCCCAGCGAAATTCAGCGCGTGCATCAGCGCGATACCGCCGCCTATGTGATGATCTCGTTCAAGTCGCGCAGCGGTCTCGATTTCAGCGGCAACGCCGGCGTCCGCTATGTCCGCACGGGTCTGGACTCGTTCGGGACGACCACGGTGCCCAACCAGGCGACGCTGAACATCTCGAACCCGTACAGTTCGCGTTGCGCCATCGCGGCTCCCCCTGCCGGTGCCCCTCCCGGTGCGACGCCCAGCACGCCTGGCGGTGTCTGCAACCTGGGGCCGACGGGCTATGCGCTGCTGCAGCAGTTCGCCGGTGTGAACTCGGTCAACCTCTACAACCAAGCGAAGAACAGCTACACCTATTGGCTGCCAAGCGTGAACCTGAAGTTCGGCCTGACGCGAAACCTGATCGCGCGTCTGGCCGGATCGAAGGTGCTGACGCGACCGGATTCAGCGCTGATCCGCAACTTCCAGCAGATCACGATCGACGGCAACGGCAACTTCCTCAGCACGGTCGGCAATCCGTATCTGAAGCCGGCAACGGCATGGCAGTTCGACGCAACGGCGGAATGGTACTTCTCGAAGGTCGGGTCGTTGACCGTCGACGCCTTCTACAAGGACGTGTCCAACTTCTTCTACCAGTCGGTGGTCAGCCTGCCGCTCCAGAACAATGGCGTCACGTTCCCGCTGCTGACCCGCGGGCCGGCGAACTATAACGGTCACGGCAAGATCAAGGGTGTCGAGGTCGCTTACCAGCAGACGTTCAGCTTCCTGCCCGGCTTCCTCAACGGCTTCGGCTTCACGGGCAACTATTCGTATATCGAAAGCTCGGGCCTGCCGAACTCGTTCCTCAACGGCGGTGCGCCGGTGACGAACGTGGCCGCGCAGACGGTGCGTGGCAGCCTGCCGCTGGAGGGTCTGTCGAAGCACAACGTCAACGCGACGCTCTTCTACGAAAAGGGGCCGATCTCGCTGCGTGCCGCCTACAACTGGCGCTCGAAATATCTGCTGACCGCGGCGGACGTGATCTTCCCCTATACGTCGATCTTCCAGGACGCCTCGGGTCAGCTCGACGCGTCTGCGTTCCTGAACGTGACGAAGGCGATCAAGATCGGCGTGCAGGGCGTGAACCTGACCAACACCGTCACCAAGACATTGCAGGCGTATACGGGCGATCCCGCCCAGCTCGCCCCGCGTTCCTACTTCATGAACGACCGCCGCTTCTCGTTCATCCTGCGCGGCAACTTCTGACGAAAAAGGCGGCGGGATATGCCCGCCGCCTCCACCTCGCCGGGCCGGTTCCTCGTGATCGAGGTGCCGGCCTTTTTTCGTATCCGTCAGTTGTGCGGCAGCTTCGATCGATCGAACCCGGCGCCCAAATCGAGCAGGAACGCCGGCCCCACCTCGATCACCTGCTTCGCTCCGGCGAGCTGTACGCCGATCCGCGCCTTGCCCGCCGCGAATGCCTGGTTCGACACGCCCGACACGAAATAGCGCTTCCACCCCGCGCCGACATTCACCGTCTCGCCGATGATCTGCGGGTAGGGGGCATCGGCGCCGCCGACGTTGACGGGGATCGGCACAGTCGCGCCGTCCTTGGCATCCGGCGCGCGCAGATAGACCATCACCAGCAGCGTATCGCCGGCCGCGATCGGCTTGATCGTCGGATAGGTCGCGCCGACGTCCCACACGTTCGCCCCCGCCTTGCTCACCTGCACCCGTACGGCGGCGCCGCCGGGCACGTCCGTCGCCGGCACCTGCTTGGCGGTCTGGCCGGGACCATAGACGCTCCACCCGATGCCCGGCTGATTGATCGTCTTGTCGAAGATGCTCCCCTGTGCCGGCGCCGCCTGTTGTCCCGCCGCCACGGCGCTCAGCGGCACCATGGCGAGCGCCGCTGCGAACATAGCCTTCATCATCGTCTCCCTGTATGGCCGGCCGGCTCCATGCCGGTCCGGAAACGGATCAGCGCGGACGCGCCGCGCTAAAAGCGTCCGCAATGGCGGTGCGCATAGGCTTCGGCCGCAATGCGGCATCATACGGGGTCGGGCGCCGCGCGGCACGATCGGTGCGCGGCTCGAACCCCGGAATCCAGCTGTGCGCATCGCTCAGGCCCCACACCAGCACATCGCGCAGCTGCGGATAGGCGAGCGTCACGTCCAGATAGCCGCGGGTAAAGTCCGCCACCGCACGATCCCGCACCGCAATGTCCGCAGGCAGGTTGTTGTCGCGCACGTCGAGCTCGGTGATCAGCAACGCATAGCCCATCCCCGTCACCGCATCCAGGAAGCGCCGCCACTCACCCTGCAACCGCCCAACATCAGCGCGGGCGTCCGTGCTCTGCGTGATGAGGTGCGATTGCACGCCCAGCGCGTCCACCGGCACGCCGCGCCGCCTGAACCCCTCGAGCAGCCGCAGCACGCCCGCGCGATGCGCCTCGTTGTGCGGTTCCCAGCTCATATAATCGTTATAGACCAGCTGCGCGCCCGGCGCGGCTGCGCGCGCGGTGTGGAAGGCAAGGTCCAGCGTCGGCTCCGCGCCGCCGATCGCCTTCGACAGTGCGGTCTCGTACAGGTGGCCGTCCGCCGGATCGACCGCCTCGTTGACTACATCATAGCTGCGGATTGTACCGCCATACCGACCGAGCACGGTGCGGATATGCGTCGTCAGCACCCGTTCGCCCTCGGCGCGGGGTCGGCTGCCGAAATCATAGGCGTTCAGCCATTTCGGCTGCCATTTCGGCTGGTGCCACAACAGATTGTGCCCGCGCACCGCCAAGCCGTTGCGCTCCGCCCAAGCGACGATCGTATCGAAGGGCGCGAAGTCGAACACGTCGGGCGCCGGGCGCAGCCGCTGCCACTTCATCTCGTTTTCGGCGACGACCAGCCCGCATTGCTGGGCGATCAGTTGCGCATAGGCCGGGTCGCGGACCGGCAGGCCCGGCGGCGAGCCCGGCTGCCACGGGATCGCCGATCCGAAGCGCAGCCCCTTGCGCGCGGCGATCGCCTCCAGACTGTCGGCGGGGTGCGCGGCCCATGCAGCCGGCGCCGCCATGCCGGCGACGGCGAGCGCCGCGCCTCCCAAAACATCGCGTCGCGACGGCGGTGCCATGATAGCCTCTCCAACTTTCGTTATCGCTATCATTGGCCTCGCTAACGCTGCCGTCAAGGACGCAGCGGTGCTACCGCCCGATCACCATGACCAGCGGATCGAGCGCCTGCCCGGTCGGCAGCCGTCCCTCCACCGACAGTTGGCCGCGGGCATCGTCCCACACCAATGTCGCGCTGCGTCCGCCCCCCGTGCGCCAGCCGTTGGTCGTCCCGTCGTCGTCATACAGCGTGAAGCGTGCGTCCCGCCCCGGATAGACGCGCACCTTGGCCAGCCCTTGCTCGCGGGCGGCGCTTTGCACCTGATCCCCGATCGGCAGGATCGATCCGGCGCGCACGAACACCGGGATGCGGTCGATCGGCGCCGCCGCATCGATCCACTGGCCGCCGGTGTGGCGCTTGTCCGTCCACAAATCGTACCAGTCCGTCCCGGCGGGCAGATAGACGCGGCGGCTGGTCACGCCCTGTTCGGTGACGGGCGCGACGAGAAGGGCGGGGCCGAACATATATTCGTCGCCCAGCGTCTTGGCCGCCGCGTCGTTGGGGAAGTCCATGAACAGCGCCCGCATGAACGGTGCGCCGGTCAGGCTGGTCTGGCGTCCCAGCGCATAGATATAGGGCAGCAGTTCGTACCGCAGCCGCAGCGAGGCGGCCAGCACCGGTTCGGCCGCCGTGCCATAATCCCAGATCGCCGTCGCCGGTCGCTGGCCATGGATGCGCAGCGTCGGCGTGAACACATTATACTGGAGCCAGCGCACGAACAGCTCGGGATAGTCGCGATACGACGGCGCCATGGCGGTCGCCCCCGCCGGATCGATCAGCACGGGGCGCTGCGCCGCCGGGCCGTTGGGCCACTGCCACCCGCCCGTATCGCTCGACCAATAGGCGATCCCGCTTGCCGTCATGCCTAGACCCGCAGGCACCTGCCGCCGCAACGCCTCCCACGTCGATCGCACGTCCGACGACCAGAACAGACAGCCGTTCGCCTGCGTCCCCAGATACGCCGCCCGGCATAGGATCAGGTTGCGCATATCCGGCCGGTCGCGCGCCGAGCCTTCCGCGACGCTCAGCGTATGCAGCAGCGGAAAGACGTTGTGATAGCGATCGCCCGTGCCGATCGCATAGTGGAAGCCGTCCGGCACCAGATCGGGTTCGGTCTCGTCCAGCCAGGCGAAGTCGAAGCCTGCGCTGAAGATATCGTCGCGGATCTTGCCCCAATACCAAGCGCGCGCATCCGGATTGGTGCTGTCGATCAGCGCGCCCGCGCGATCCGACCGGATCGGCAGCCCGTCCACCGGCTTGCCCTCCGCGTCCTTCAGCAGCCAGCCCTTGGCAGCGAGCGTGTCGAACCAGCGGCTCTCCTTCTCGAACCGCGGCCAGATGCTCACGATGCTGCGGACGCCCTGCGATTTTAGATGGGCGTTCATGGCGACCGGATCGGGAAACGCCGTCCGGTCGATGTCCATCTGCCCCATCCGGGTCCAGTAGAACCAGTCGAGCACAATGATGTCGAGCGGATAGCGGCGCTGCCAATACCCGTCCGCCACCGCGGTCAGCTCCGCCTGCGTCTCGTAGCGCGCCTTGCTCTGGATCAGGCCGAACGCCGATTTGGGCGGCAGCGGCGTCGCGCCGGTCAACCTGGCATAGCCCGCATACAGATCGTCGCTGGTGCGCCCGGCGATGACGAAAAACGACACGCGCTCGCCGACGTTGGATTGCAGATGCGTCTGGCTGTGCAAACCGGGCGAGACGATCGTCGCCGACGGATTGTCCCACAGGATCGCATAGCCTTTGTCCGTCACCATGAACGGCACGCACACCGCTTCGCCGGCGGGGCGATCGTAATCGTGGCGGCAGTCGATCGTCCGCCCGCGCAGGTCGAGCACGCCGTCCTGATATTGGCCCAGACCGTAATAATGCGTGTCGGGCGTGTCCGCGAAGGTCGCGCCGACGCGGAACGTATGCTCGCCCGTCACGTCATGCGGCGCCATCTCCCACCCGGTCATCGCGGTCAGCGGCGTGCCGTCGGCACGGTCGAAGCGGATCGACACGGGCGGCAGGGACGGAGCGAAGTAGCGTTCCATTTGGCTCGGAGGCTTGGGCCAAGGTTGCGCCGCCACGGTGACGCGCAGGTCGCCCGAGGCGAAGACGTCGCCGCCGTCGCTACCCTGCTGTCGGGTCCAGCCCGCGGCATCGCTTTTGCCGGAAATGCCATAGCCCGGCAGGCCTTCCGCTTGGCCCCGATCCGTCGCGATCGTCACGCGCACGATCCCCGGCCCGTAGGGCTCCACCGACACCAGCGCCCCATGGCGCTCCACGGTCGCCAGCCGCTGTGCATAGGCAGGCGCGCTGCCGGCCAGCAGAGCGGCGATCAGGGCGAGGCGCTTCATCGGCCCGCTCCCCGTTCGCCCAGCGCCCGGCGGATCGCCGCCTCGGCCACGGGCCGCATCGCCGCATAGCCCGCCGCCGTCGGATGCACGCCGTCGCTCGCCAGCCCCGGCTTCATCGCGCCGTGCCCGTCGTCCAGCACGGGATGATAATCGACATAGGTAAACCCCTCGCGCTGGGCATAGTCCCGGATCCACGCATTCAGCGCCGCGATCTGCGGCACCGGCTGCTTGTCCTTCGCCCAGGGGAAGGCGCCCGCCGGCGGCACGGAGGCAAGGATCACCCGGATGCCATGCGCGCGCGCCAGCTCCGCCATGCTCGCGATATGCCCTTCCACCGTCTCGATCGTCGCCGCACCGGTGTTGCCGGCGATGTCGTTGGTGCCGATCATGATGTGGACGGCCTGCGGGTGCAGGTCGATCACGTCCTGGCGGAAGCGGACCAGCAGCTGCGGCGACGTTTGCCCGCCGATCCCCCGATCGATCACGCCGTCGCTGAAGAAGGCAGGATCGAAATTGATCCAATTGTCCGTGATCGAATCCCCCGCGAACACGACCCGCGGCCGTTCCTTCAGCGCGGCATTGGCGGCGCGATAGCGGCATAGCTGCCCGAAATCGCGGGTCAGATTGTGCAGCTGCTGCTCGGTCCAGCCGACCTTGGGATGGGCAGGGCAGGGATCGGCGACGATCCCGGTCGGGTCGCTTGCAAAGGGATCGACGGCGGCGCTGACCTGTGCCGCGGCGGGCACCGCGCCCGACACCAGCACCGCGGCGCCCATGATACCCAGCCAACCACTGCCCACGACATTCTCCCCTACCTCTTGTGAGCGCTATCGTAGCCGCCCGGTCGCGCGAGTCCAACCTGTCAGCCGGTCGGATTGAAAAAGGGGCTGTCCTACACGCTTCGTTCGATCTATGTTCCTGGCATAGGCCAAGGGATCGTCACGGAAAAACACCCTCTTCGGCGTGACTTTTGTGACCTTTCGAAGGGACGTTCGTGGACCAGTTGCTTGTCGTTGCCATTCTCGCGCTTGCCGCCGGCCTGCTGATCGGTTGGCTGCTGGCGGCCCGTCGCAGCGGCCGGCTCGCCGCCGATCTGGCGGTCGCGCAGAGCAGGGTCGCCGACGCTGAGCTCGTCGCCCGGACGCGTGACGCGGTGGAGCGCGAACGCAACGACGCGATGCGCGAACTCGCCGGTTTGCGTGCCCAGGTCGACGATCGCATCGCCACCGCCGATTCGCTGCGTACCGAACTTCTCGCCGTCCGCAGCGACCGCGACGCGGCACGCGCCGACCTTGCCGCCGCCGGCGCGCAGGTCGAGGCCGCGGAGGTCCGGCTGATCGACCTCCGCGCCCAGATCGATCAGAGCCTCGCCGCGGCCGACCTGCTCCGCCGCGAACTGGCGACGATCCGCGCCGATCGCGATGCCGCCCGCGCCGATCTTGCCGCGATGCAGGCACAGAGCGAGGCATTCGAAGCCCGCCTCGCCGACATGCGCGAGGCGAAGGAGCTGATGGCGAGGCAGTTCAACGATCTCGCCAACAAGGCGCTGACCGACGCCCAAAAGGCGTTCCTTGACCGCGCCGAGGCCCGTTTCCGCCAGTCCGAAGAACTCGCCGGCAGCAACCTCAAGTCGCTGCTCCAGCCGGTCAACGACCGCCTGGCGCGCTATGAAGAGGGCGTCGCCAAGGTCGAGGCCGAGCGCCGCGACGCCTTCGGCGACCTCAAGGGCCAGATCGAGCAGATGCGTCTCGGTCAGGAACGCGTCTCGGGCGAAGCTGCCAAGCTCGTCAACGCGCTTCGCAACGCGCCCAAGGCCCGCGGTCGCTGGGGCGAACAGCAGCTCCGCAACGTGCTCGAAACCTGCGGCCTTGCCGAGCATACCGATTTCGCGATGGAGGTCAGCGTCGCGGACGGGGAGGGCGGCCGTCTGCGCCCCGACGCGATCGTGCGCGTACCCGGCGGCAAGTCGCTCATCATCGACGCCAAGGTGTCGCTCAACGCCTATCAGGACGCGTTCGGCGCGGTCGACGAGAACGAGCGCCATATCGGCCTCACCGCCCATGCCGCCTCGATGCGCGCGCATATCAATGGCCTCAGCGCCAAGGCCTATTGGTCGCAGTTCGACGATACGCCCGAATATGTCGTGATGTTCGTCCCCGGCGAACACTTCCTCTCCGCAGCGCTCGAGCATGATGCAGGCCTGTGGGACTATGCCTTCGACAAGAAGGTCCTGCTCGCCACCCCCACCAACCTCATCGCCATCGCCCGCACCGTCGCTGCGGTCTGGCGTCAGGAAAAGCTCGCCAGCGAAGCCCGGGCGATCGGCGCGCTGGGCAAGGAGCTGTACGACCGTCTCGCCAAGGCCGGCGAGGATCTGCGCAAGGTCGGCAGCGGCCTCACCACCGCAGTGAACAATTACAACAGCTTCGTGTCGAGCTTTGAGAGCCGTGCTCTGGTGTCCGCACGCAAGTTCCGCGACCTCAACATCGAACCCGGCGCGCGCGAGATCGGCGTTGCGGAACCGGTCGAGGCTTTGGCGCGCTATGGAGACGACGTACTGCGCCTTCCCGACGCAGCCGAATGAGGAACCCGCGATGAAGGGCATGCACGCCGGCGATATCGTGATGGATCAGGACGGCCGCATCGCCGGCATGGTCGCGGGCGATGTCGTCATCCGTGCCGGCTGTGACGTCCGCATCAGCGGCATGGTCGCGGGCGACATCTATGTCGAAGAGGGTGCCCGCGCCCGGATCAGTGGCATGGTATCCGGCCGTGTCTTCAACGACGGCGGCGCGGTGCGCGTCAGTGGCATGATCGGCGGATAAATGGCTTGCTCTACCCTGCGGCCTTTCTGCGGGCGGCGTAGGTAAAGCAATCGGAACAATCAGCCCCGATCGTTTTGGCCAAGGTGTTCATATTGCTGCAAAAATGGGCAATCACCGGCTCTGCTGAGCCAGCACCTCATAGGCCATTACCGCCGTCGCAACCGCGGCGTTCAGGCTGTCCGCCTTGCCCAGCATGGGGATCTTGACCAGCAGGTCACACGCCGCGGCATAGTCCGCCGGCATCCCCTGCGCCTCATTGCCCGTCAGCAGGAACGTCGGCGCTGCATAATGTGCGCCGCGATAGTCGTGGGTGGTGTCGAGGCTCAGTCCCACCAGCTGTCCCGGCCCCTGCCGCAGCCACCCGAGGAACTCCTCCCAACCGCTCCGCACCACCGGCACGGTGAACAGCGCCCCCATGCTCGCGCGGACGGCCTCGACCGAGAAGGGATCGACGCATTCGCCGATCAGAATCAGCCCGCCGGCCCCCACCGCATCGGCGGTGCGCAGGATGGTGCCCAGGTTGCCCGGATCGCGCAGCCGCTCGGCGACCAGCCAGATGCCCGCACTGTTGCGGTCGAGGTCGGCCAGCGTACGATCGAACTCATCGAACACCCCGACGACGGCCTGCGGGTTATCCTTGCCCGACAGCTTGGATAGGATGTCGGGCGTCGTCTGGATCGACTCGCCGCCCGCCATCTCGACGTCGATCGACAGGGCATGGACCAGCGGATGGTCGGCATTGGCCGCCGCGTAGAACAGGATGCGGGGCAGGCGGCCCGTCTCGCGCGCTTCGGTCAGGATGCGCAGGCCCTCGGCCATGAACTGCCGCGCGCCGCGCCGGTGCTTCTTGTCGCGCAGCTCGCGGGCATATTTGACCAGCGGGTTGGAAAAGGCGGTAATCTCTCGGGGCATGGCGTGTCGGGCCTTCGCGCCAGCCGCAGGCTGACGCAAGGCAAAAGCGACACGCCCGGCCGGCGCGGCCGACAGCCGCGTCCGACGACGCGGCTTTGCCGCGGCGCTGCCCTAGACGGAACGCCACCCGAAATGCGGTGGCCGCCCCGCTCAGTCTTCGCCGAACTTCGCCTCGACCAGCTCGCACAAGGCGCTCACCGCCGCCTCGGCCCCGTCGCCCGCCGCGCTGATCGTGATCGAATCGCCCTTGGCGGCGCCCAGCATCATCAGCCCCATGATCGACGTGCCGGTGACGGCGCCATCGTCCTTGCGCACCTGCACCTCGACCGGCTGGCTGGAGGCGAGGGTCACGAACTTGGCGCTCGCCCGCGCGTGCAGTCCGCGCTTGTTGGTGATCAGGACGGTGCGCTCGATGCCGGCGCTCATGCCGCCGCCTCGCCCAGCACCTCGGATGCGACCGAGATATATTTGCGTCCCGCCTCGCGCGCCGCCGCCACCGCTTCGACGACTTTCATCGATTTGCGCGCCGACCCCAGTCGGATCAGCATCGGCAGATTCATCCCCGCAATCACCTCGACATGCCCGCGCGTCATCAGCGAGATGGCGAGGTTGGAGGGGGTTCCGCCGAACAGGTCGGTCAATACGATCACGCCGCGCCCCGTATCGACTGCCGCGATCGCCGCAGCGATATCCGCGCGGCGCTCTTCCATGTCGTCGTCGGGACCAATCGAGATGGTGGCGATCCGCTCCTGCGGCCCCACGACATGCACCATGGCGGTCACGAACTCTTCGGCGAGCCGTCCGTGCGTCACCAGAACCAGGCCAATCATATCGGTTACGTTACTCATTTGCTGGCCGGCGGCCCCTCGAGCGAGTCCTGCGGTGCGGCCCCCAGGTCGCGATGCGTGATGGTGGGCGAAAAACCCGCGTCGCGCAACCGTCGAGCGAGATGTTCCGCGACATGCACCGAACGGTGCCGCCCGCCAGTGCAGCCGATCGCCACGCTGACATAGGCTTTCCCCTCAGCGCGATAGCGCGGGATCAGAAGTTCGAGCAGGCTGCCGATCTGCTCCATCGCGGCGGGATAGGCGGGGTCTGCCGCAACATAAGCGGAAACGTCGGCGTCCAGACCGGTGCCCGGACGCAGCACGGGGTCCCAGTGCGGATTGCGCAGGAAGCGCATGTCGAATACCAGATCGGCGTTGCGCGGGATGCCGCGGGCGAAACCGAACGACTGGATCGACAGCACCGGCGCGTCGCTGCCCGACACCGCGAAGGTCGACCGCACCTTTTGCGCAAGCATGTTGGCGCTGAGGTCGGTGGTGTCGATCAGCCGATTCGCCCATTCGCGCAGCGGCGCCAGCAGCTCGCGCTCACGAGCGATGCCGTCGCTCGCCGGCCGGTCCGGTGCCAGCGGATGGCGCCGTCGCGTCTCCGAATAGCGTCGCTCGAGCTCGGAGCCCGCGCAATCGAGGAACAGCATGCCGACATCGAGCCCATGGCCTTCGCGCAGCGCGCGGATGCGCTCGATAATCCGTTTCGGGTCGAAGTCGCGCGTCCGCGCACCGATACCCAACGCCAGCGGCTGCGAGCCATCCGCGGAGCCCTGCGCCAGCGGCGCTTCCAGCAGGCGGTCCAGCAGGGCGAGCGGCAGATTGTCGACCACCTCCCACCCCAGGTCTTCCAGCGTCTTCAGCACGGTCGACTTGCCCGCACCCGACAGGCCGGTGACGAGCAGAATGTCCTTGGTCATCAATACGTCCCTGCAATGCGGGCGGAGGGGAGGGGGCGTGTCACGCCGGCGTCGCGCCGGGTTGGCGGACCGCCCATTCGATCTTCAGCGGGGTCGAGGCGTGATGTGCGTCGAAGGAAAGCTCGCGGACGGCGATCCCCGCGAGCAGCCGCTGTCGCCGCTCGGGCATGCGATCGGGCTCGCCGCCCAGGTGCACGATCAGCGCGACCGGCAGGTCATTGACCTGTGGCAGGCTGACGATGCCGAGGCCCCGGACCTCGATCCGGCCACGGATCGTGTCCGGCGCCCGCGCGAGCAGGGCGGTTCCCTGCCGCACCACCAAAGTGCGATCGTCGCTGACCAGCACGGCGCCGCGATCGATCAGGCGCAGCGCCAGATCGGACTTGCCAATGCCGGACACGCCCTGGATCAGCACGACATGCCCATCGATCGCGACACTGGTCGCGTGCAGCATTTCTGACGAAAGGATGGTCATGATGCTCAGTCCGCCGCAGATGGCGCGCCGGCGATCGGCAGGCGCACGACGAAACGCGCGCCCGCCAGCCGGTCTTCGCGCGATTCGACGATGATGCTGCCCTGATGCGCCTCGACGATGGTTCGCGCAATGGCGAGGCCCAGGCCGCTATGCTGGCCGAACGCCTCGCTCTCCGGCCGGATCGACTGGAAGCGGCGGAAGATCGCCTCGCGCGCTTCTTCGGGCACGCCGGGGCCTTCGTCCTCGACGCGGACGACGATGTCTTCGTCGCCTCGTGCCGCGGCGATGGCGACGAGACCACCGTCGGGCGAGAAGGATAACGCGTTCTCGATCAGATTTTCGAACACCCGCTCCAACCGCGCGCCCTCACCGAGCACGACCAGCGGCTGGCCATCATCGTCGACCCGCAACCGGATGTGTCGCTCCACGACGCGCTCGATGCGCTGGGCGACGAGCGCATGGATCATTGCGGCGACATCGATCGGCTCGAAATGCGCGCGGCTGAGCTGCGCATCGAGGCGCGATGCCTCGGAAATGTCGGTGATCAGTCGATCGAGCCGGTGCACGTCGTCGCGCACGATGCCGAGCAGGCGGGCTTGCAATTCGGGGTCCTTCACCCGCCCCAGCCCTTCGACAGCCGACCGCAGCGAGGCGAGGGGGTTCTTCATTTCATGCGTCACGTCGGCCGCAAACGCCTCCGTCGCATCGATCCGCGCGCGGAGTGCGAGGCTCATGTCGGACAGGGCGCGAGCGAGGCTGCCGATCTCGTCGCGGCGCGAGGGCAGGCGCGGCACCACGACCTCGCGCGCGCGTCCCAGCCGCACCCGCACCGCCGCCCGCGCCAGCCGACGCAAGGGCCGCACGATCGTGCGTGCCAGAAACAGCGAGAGCAGCACCGAAACGAGCGTTACGACGAGCAGCACGATGCTCAGCCGGAACCGTTCGATCCGCACCGTCTGCGTGATGTCGCGCGCATTGATCGTACTCATGACCACGCGTCTGCCGGGCAGCGGCGCCGCGACGGTGATGACCGGGGTGCGATCGGGCGCGCGCCAGATGCTGCCCGAGACCTTGCTCTGCGCTGCCGCGACGGAAACGTCCGGCCATTCGCGCCCGTCTCCGCGCTCGCGGTACAAGGGTGGGCGGACCGCGCCGACGATCGTATCGATCGCCGCGTCGAGGAAACGGGCGACGCTCTGGTTCCACGCCTGCTTGTCCGGGTCGAGCAGCACGGCGTTGCGGACGCCGAGGTCGCGACTGTCGGCGATCGTCCGCCCGCCACCATCGAAGATACGCAGCCGCGCCCCCGTGTCTCGCGCCAGTCGCGTGATCAGATCGTCCCGCTGTTCCGGCCCCACCATCGCCAGCGATTCGGCGATCAGCCGGCCTTCGCGGACATATTGCGCCACCCGCGCATCGAGCAGCCGGCTGCGGTACGAATCGAGGTAGAAGAACCCGCCCGCCAGCAACAGCAACGCGAAGATGTTGACCGCCAGGATGCGGCGGGTGAGCGAGATCTGGCCCGACCAGCGGAGCGCAAGGTCGCTCGCCTCGCGTCGCCGGTCGCTGCCTTCACTCTTCGGAGAAGCGGTAGCCGGCGCCATACAGCGTCTCGATGGCGTCGAATTCGGGATCGACCTGCCGGAACTTGCGGCGCAGCCGCTTGATGTGGCTGTCGATCGTCCGATCGTCGACGTAGATGTCGTCCTGATAGGCGGCATCCATCAGCTGGTTGCGCGTCTTCACGATCCCGGGGCGCTGCGCGAGCGTTTCGAGGATCAGGAATTCGGTGACGGTCAGCGTGACCGGCGCATCGTCCCAGGTGGTGCGATGCCGCGCCGGGTCCATTGACAGGCGCCCGCGGATGAGCGGGGCCGCCGCCGTCGGGTCGCCCTCCTCGGCGGGGCTCGCCACCGCCTCGGTCCGGCGCAGGATCGCGCGGATGCGCGCGATCAGCAGCCGCTGACTGAAGGGCTTGGCGATATAATCGTCCGCGCCCATCGCCAGGCCGAGCGCCTCGTCGAGCTCGTCGTCCTTGCTGGTCAGGAAGATGACCGGAATCTGGCTCTTCTCGCGCAATCGCCGAAGCAGCTCGAGGCCATCCATCCGCGGCATCTTGATGTCGAAGATGGCAAGGTCGGGCGGGTTGTCGGTGAGGGCCTTCAGCGCCGTCTCGCCATCCGAATAGACGCGGGTCAGGAACCCCTCCGTCTGCAGCGCGATGGACACGGACGTCAGGATATTGCGGTCGTCGTCGACCAGCGCGATCGTCGCGGTCATGCTCGGGGGCGCCTTCGATCCATATGGTGTGGCCTAGGGCAAAGCGCGCCGCGGCTCAACACCTGCCCCTGCGGCAAGTGTTTGACGTGTTAAACGCCGTGTCCTATATGATGGGACATCAGCGGCGTGCGCACAGCCCCTCCCCAGGATGTGCAGGCCGTGGCGAGTCATGGGAGGATGATTGTGAACGAGCGCATTCCGCACGCGGGTCTTGCCGCACAGGGTATCGAGACGCGCGCCGACCTGCATTGGAACCTGGTGACGGCGCGGCTGGTCGAGGCCGCCGTCGCGCGCGGCGAAGGTAAGCTCAGCGCCGACGGACCCCTGGTGGTCGAAACCGGCGCTCACACCGGCCGGTCCGCGCAGGACAAGTTCATCGTTCGCGATGCCGAAACCGACGGCACCGTCTGGTGGGGCAAGTCGAACAAGGCGATGACGCCGGAGCATTTCGCCGCGCTGAAGGCGGACTTCCTGACCGCGCTGGGCAGCAAGGAACATCTGTTCGTCCAGGATCTGTACGGCGGATCGCAGCCCGAAAACCGCGTCCGCGTGCGCGTCATCAACGAACTCGCCTGGCACAATCTGTTCATCCGCACGATGCTGGTCCGCCCCGAAGAGCATGAGCTGCGCGACTTCCAGCCGGAATACACGATTATCGACCTGCCGACCTTTCGCGCCGACCCCGCCCGTCACGGCACGCGCAGCGAGACGGTGATCGCGGTCAACTTCACCGAAAAGCTGATCCTGATCGGTGGCACGCGCTACGCCGGCGAGATGAAGAAGAGCGTATTCGGCCTGCTCAACTATCTGCTGCCGACGACCGGCGTCATGCCGATGCACTGCTCGGCCAATATGGGCGCGGATGGTTCGACTGCGGTGTTCTTCGGCCTGTCGGGCACCGGCAAGACGACGCTGAGCGCCGATGCCAGCCGCACGCTGATCGGCGACGACGAACACGGCTGGTCCGACACGGCGGTCTTCAATTTCGAAGGCGGCTGCTATGCCAAGATGATCCGCCTGTCGGCCGATGCCGAGCCGGAAATCTTCGCGACCACCAAGCGGTTCGGCACGGTGCTGGAAAACGTGGTGATGGACCCCGTCACGCGCCAACTCGACCTCGACGACAACAGCCTCGCCGAAAACAGCCGCGGCGCCTATCCGATCGACTTCATCCCCAATGCCTCCGAAGAGAATATGGGGGGGGTGCCCAAGAACATCGTGATGCTGACGGCGGATGCCTATGGCGTGCTGCCGCCGATCGCGAAGCTGACGCCGGATCAGGCGATGTACCACTTCCTGTCGGGCTACACCGCCCGCGTGGCGGGGACCGAGATCGGCGTGACCGAGCCGGATGCGACCTTCTCGACCTGCTTCGGCGCCCCGTTCATGCCGCGTCACCCGTCGGTCTACGGCAATCTGCTCAAGGAGCGCATCGCCAAGGGCGGCGTCGACTGCTGGCTGGTCAACACCGGCTGGACCGGCGGCAAGTACGGCGTTGGTAACCGCATGCCCATCAAGGCGACGCGGGCACTGCTCAACGCGGCGCTCGACGGCAGCCTGAAGGACGCGGAGTTCCGCACTGATCCCAATTTCGGCTTCCAGGTGCCGGTTGCGGTGCCGGGCGTCGATGCCGCCATCCTCGATCCGCGCAGCACCTGGGCGGATAAGGACGCCTATGACGCGACCGCCGCGCGTCTAGTCGACCTGTTCGTCGAGAATTTCGCGCAATTCGCCGACCATGTCGACGAGGGCGTTCGTCAGTCCGCGCCGCAGGTGAAGGCGACCGAAGCCGCCTGACGCGCATCGCGCCGCGGGTCCGGAGGGGCTCGCTGCGCTGTCATGCGATCATCGCAGGACTTTCCCCAGCGCGTCACAATCAGCGCGCATGGCGCCGCTCGACGCACAGCCGAGGGGTGGGCAGATGACGGGTAACACGCAGAAGGCGGTGGCCGCAGCGATGCAGCGGCATGGCCATCTTTCCAAACAGGGCCTGCTGGAGCGCGCCTTCACCTGGGCGTTTCGCGGCCTCGTCTATGCGCAGATCTGGGAAGACCCGGTCGTCGATATGGCAGCGCTGGCGATCACGCCGGACTGCCACGTCGTCACCATCGCGTCCGGCGGCTGCAACGCGCTGTCGTATCTGACCGCCAATCCGGCGGCGATCACCGCGGTCGATCTCAACACCGCGCATATCGCGCTCGGCACGCTGAAGCTCGCCGCAGCCCGGCACCTGCCGGATCACGCGAGCTTCCTGCGCTTCTTCGGCCACGCCGCCAGCCGTGACAATCTCGACGCCTATCAGCGCTATATCCGCCCGCATATCGATGAGCCGACGCGCCGCTATTGGGAAGGCCGCGACCTGATCGGCCGACGCCGCATCGGCGGCTTCGCGCACGGCGTTCACAAGCGCGGTCTGCTGGGCCGGTTCATCGGCGCCGCGCATCTGCTCGCCAAGCTCAACGGCGTCGATCCGCGCCTGCTGCTCGATGCGCGATCGATCGAGGAACAGCGCGCGATCTTCGATCACAAATTCGCGCCCGTCTTCGATCGGCGCTTCGTCAAATGGTTGACCGACCAGCCGGCCTCGCTGTTCGGCCTTGGCATTCCCCCCGCGCAGTTCGATGCGCTGGCCGGCGAGGCACGTATGGCCGGCGTCCTGCGCCAGCGCCTGGAAAAGCTCGCCTGTGGCTTCGACCTCAAGGACAATTATTTCGCCTGGCAGGCCTTCGGCCGTCGGTATGGCGAAGGCCCCGCCGCGCCGCTGCCGCCCTATCTGCAAGCCGAGCATTATGACGCCATCGTCGACCGCGTCGGCCGCATCACGCTCGCCCATGCCAATCTGACCGAGCATCTCGCGAGCATGCCCGATGCCTCGCGCGATCGCTACATCCTGCTTGACGCGCAGGACTGGATGACGGACGCGCAACTGTCCGCGCTGTGGACGCAGATCACCCGGACGGCGCGCCCCGGCGCGCGCATCCTGTTCCGCACCGCCGGGGAGGCGGACATCATCCCCGGCCGCATCCCCGACTCCGTCCTGTCGCGCTGGTCGTATCAGGCCGAGGCGTCGAAAGCCTTCACCGCGCAGGATCGGTCCGCGATCTACGGCGGCGTCCATCTCTACATTTTGCAGGATGCGTGAGGTGGATCATGCCGCGCGGATGGACCGCATCTACGCGGGCCAGCGCCACATCTACGATCTGACGCGCAAATATTATCTATTCGGGCGCGATCGGATGATCGATCGTCTGGACCTTCAGCCGGGTGCGACCGTGCTGGAGGTCGGCTGCGGGACGGGACGCAATCTGATCCGGGCGGCGCGGGCGTGGCCGGATGCGCGTTTCTACGGTCTCGATATCTCGGCCGCGATGCTGACCACGGCGCGGGCCAAGGTTGCGGCGGCGGGTCTGTCCGGTCGGATCACGCTGGCGCAGGCCGATGCCGCTGACTTCGATCCCGTCGCGCTGTTCGGCCTCGCGCGCTTCGACCGCGTCGTCTTCAGCTATACGCTGTCGATGATCCCGCCCTGGCGCGCCGCGTTGCAGCAAGGGTTGGCGGTCACAGCAGCGAACGGGCGGCTTGCGGTGATGGACTTCGGCACGCAGGGCGGCTGGCCCGCGTGGTGGCGCACGGCGTTCCTTGCTTGGCTGGGCCATTTCGACGTGACGCCGCGCGCCGATCTGGCGGAGGAGGTCGCGAGCCTCGCCACGCTAGCCAACCGACAGGCCGATACGCGGGCGTTATGGGGCGGTTACGCCTGCGAAGCGACGATCGCCTGAGTCGTTGTCAGCGGCGTTCGACCAGACCCGTGGCGGGCAGGGGCCCTTCGCCCAGCTGGAAGAAGCGTTCGACGATATCACGCGCGAGCCGTGCGGGCCGCAGCGTTTCCGCATCGAGGCAGCACCAGCTCGATTTCACCTCGGCGACCACCTCTTCACCGCGGCGGATGACGGTGTCGTAGAAGGCGCGTGCGCCCTGGACCTTTTCCAGCAAGACCGTCGCGATCACGTCGTCGCCCAGGAACGTCGGCTTGCGATAGGTGATCTCATGCTTCAGCGCGACCCACAGGTGGGCGGCGACCGCATCGGCGGGGGCGAGCTTCTGCCAATGGCTGACGACGGCGTCCTGCACCCACTTCAGATAGCTTGCGTTATTGACGTGCCCCATGAAGTCGATGTCGGCCGGATCGATCGGAACCGGAAATTGATGCGGAATGCTCTGCGTCACGCCTGTCGATATAGCAGTTCGCGCGCGATCTGACAGGGCCGATCGGGATGGATGCGACGAATGGCGCGGTGAACGTCGGTCAGTCGCCCGCCTGTTCGACGGTAACCATGCCGCCGTCGACCGCAACGATGCGGACACGGTCCCCCACTGCCGCATGCGGTCCTCTCGCCGGCCAGCTGCCATCGCCGATCCGCACCCGGCCACCGGCCTCGCCGATCGCTACGTCGACCAGTACGATCTCGCCGATCAGGCGCGCCGCCCGGTCATTCAACTTGGGGTCGCTGCTCGACACGGGAAAGTCCCGATACCAGCGCCGACCGACCAGCACGGCGATGACGCTCCAGACGGCGAAGGCCGCGATCTGGGCTGGCAGCGGCAGATCCGGCACCACCAGCACGACCGCGCCGACGACCGCTGCGGCCGCCGCCAGAAAGATCGCGAACACGCCGGGGATCAGCAGTTCCGCAATGCCCAGCGCCAGCGCGGCGATGAGCCACGCGCCGCCGGCCCCGCCGATCGTGTCGAGCGTCACGCCTGCGGCAATTCGAACGGCCCGCGCTTTGGTTCGGGCTTGGCCGTGGTGGGGGCAGGGGATTTCGCCAGCGCATCCTTCGCCAGCTCTCCAATGCCGCCCAGCGTGCCGATCAGCTGCGTCGCTTCCACCGGGAACAGGATCGTCTTGGCGTTGGGACTGGTCGCAAACTTCCCGACCGCCTCGACATATTTCTGCGCGACGAAATAGTTGATCGCCTGCGTCCCGCCTTGCTCGATCGCCTCCGACACGACGCGCGTCGCTTTCGCCTCGGCCTCTGCGGCGCGTTCGCGCGCTTCGGAGTCGCGATAAGCCGACTCGCGCCGTCCCTCCGCCTCCAGGATCCGCGCCTGCTTCTGGCCTTCTGCCCGCAAAATCTCCGATGCGCGCGCGCCCTCGGCCTCCAGGATGTTGGCGCGCTTCTCGCGTTCGGCCTTCATCTGCCGGCCCATGGCGGCGACGATATCGGCCGGCGGGCGGATGTCCTTGATCTCGACGCGGGTGATCTTGACCCCCCAGGGCACCGTCGCATGATCGACCACCGACAGCAGTCGCGCGTTGATCTCGTCGCGTTTCGACAGCGTTTCGTCGAGGTCCATCGACCCCATCACGGTGCGCAGGTTGGTCGTCGTCAGCTGCAGCAGCGCGGTATAGAGGTTCGATACTTCATATGCCGCCTTGGCCGCGTCGAGCACCTGGAAGAAGACGACGCCATCGGTCGAGATGATCGCATTGTCCTTGGTGATGATCTCCTGACCCGGAATGTCGATCACCTGCTCCATCATATTCATCTTGCGCCCGACCCGATAGAAGAAGGCGGGGTAGAAGTTGAAGCCCGGGCTCGCCGTGGTCGTGTAACGCCCGAAATGTTCGATCGTATATTGATAGCCTTGGCGGACGATCTTGATACTGGTCATCAGGTAGAACAGCACCAGGACGAGGGCGAAGGCGGCGATCGTAATGGCCATCGGTGTCGTATCCCCTTGCCGCGCGAATCTGCCCCGCGCTGTGGTGCGACGATAGCACAGTCCGTCGGCCATGCACGGCCCTCTAGCGCTTCTGCTGCACTGCGGTTACATGGCCCGCCACTTACTCCCCTCCCGCGAGGACATGGCACCTTGGATATCCGGCTCGGTCTCACCTTCGACGACGTATTGCTCGTACCGGGCGAGTCGGACATCCTGCCGAGCACCGCGGATACGCGCACGCAGCTGACGCGCGGCATCGCGCTCAACATCCCGATCCTCTCGTCCGCCATGGATACCGTGACGGAGGCCGACATGGCGATCGTCATGGCGCAGTTGGGCGGGATCGGCGTGCTCCACCGCAATCTGTCGATCGAGGAACAGGTCGCTGCGGTGCGGCAGGTCAAGCGCTTCGAATCGGGCATGGTGGTCAACCCGATCACCATCGCCCCCACCGCGACGCTCGCCGAAGCGCAGGCGCTGATGGCGCATCATCGGATCAGCGGCATCCCGGTCGTCGAGCGCGACGGCAAGCTCGTCGGCATCCTGACGAACCGCGACGTGCGCTTCGCGGGCAATCCGAAGCAGCCCGTCGCCGAATTGATGACGCATGAGAATCTCGCCACCGTCACCACCGACGTCGGGCAGGAAGAGGCGCGCCGCCTGCTGCATCAGCGCCGGATCGAGAAGCTGCTGGTCGTCGACGATGCCTATCGGTGCGTCGGCCTGATCACGGTGAAGGACATCGAAAAGGCGGTCACCTATCCCTCGGCGACGAAGGATGCCGCGGGTCGCCTGCGCGTCGCCTCCGCGACGACGGTCGGCGACAAGGGCTTCGAGCGGACCGAGGCGCTGGTCGACGCCGAATGCGATCTGATCGTCATCGACACCGCGCACGGCCACAATCGCGACGTCGCGCGCGCGGTCGAGCGGGTGAAGAAGCTCAGCAATTCGGTGCAGGTCGTCGCCGGCAACGTCGCGACCGGCGAAGCGACGCGCGCGCTGATCGACGCGGGGGCGGACGGGATCAAGGTCGGCATCGGCCCGGGTTCGATCTGCACCACGCGCGTCGTCGCTGGCGTGGGGGTGCCGCAGCTGACCGCCGTCATGGACTGCGCCGAGGCGGCGGCAAAGGCTGGCGTGCCGGTCATCGCCGATGGTGGCCTGCGCACCTCGGGCGACCTCGCCAAGGCGCTTGCTGCGGGCGCCTCGACCTGCATGGTCGGCTCCTTGCTCGCGGGCACCGAGGAAGCGCCGGGCGAGACCTTCCTCTACCAGGGCCGCGCCTATAAATCGTATCGCGGCATGGGCTCGGTCGGCGCGATGGGCCGCGGCTCGGCCGATCGCTATTTCCAGGGCGATATCAAGGACCAGATGAAGCTGGTGCCAGAGGGCATCGAGGGGCAGGTCGCCTACAAGGGTCCGGCGAAGGACGTGATCCACCAGCTGGTCGGCGGCATCAAGGCAGCGATGGGCTATACCGGTTCGGCGACGATCCCCGATCTCCAGACGCGTGCCCAATTCGTCCAGATCACCGGCGCGGGCCTGAAGGAAAGCCACGTCCACGACGTGACGATCACGCGCGAAGCGCCCAATTATCCGACCCGCTAAGTGACGCCCGCCGCCCGCACCCAGGCTGCGATCGAGTTGCTCGATGCGGTGATCGACGCCGCGCGCAGCGGCGGCGCGGCGGCAGACACGTTGATCGCGCGCTATTTCGCGACGCGCCGCTATGCGGGATCGAAGGATCGCCGCGCGGTGCGCGACCTCGTCTATGCCGCGATTCGGCGGGCAGGGGACGTGCCGGCATCCGGCCGCGCCGCCATGCTGTCGGTCGCGGCAAGCGACGCCGCGGTCGCCGCGACCTTCGACGGCTCCGCGCACGGTCCGGCCCCGATCGGCGCGGACGAACCGGTGGCGGCCAGCGGTGTCATGCCCTCGTGGCTCGCGGCAGCCTTGTCGGCCTCCGGCGTCTCACCCGATCAGCAGGCCGCCCTCATCGACCGGGCGCCCCTGGACGTGCGCGTCAATCGCCAGTTCGCCGATCCGGCATCGATCGCTCAGGCCTTGGGTGGCGAACCGATCCCCGGCGTGCCCGATGCGCTTCGCCTGCCGACCGGCACCAACGTCGATGCCTATGCGGGCCAGATCGAGGTCCAGGATGCCGGCAGCCAGATCGTCAGCCTCGCCGCCCGTGCGCGGCCCGGCGAGCGCATTGCCGATCTGTGCGCCGGCGGTGGTGGCAAAACGCTGGCGCTCGCCGCAGCGATGCGGAACGAGGGCCACATCCTCGCCACCGATATCGACCGGGCGCGGTTGTCCCGTCTGGCGCCGCGGGCCGAAAAGGCTGGCGTGACGATCGTCGAAACCCGCCTGCTCGATCCGAAGCGCGAGGCGGCGGCGCTGACCGACTGGGCGGAGACGGCCGACACGGTGCTGATCGATGCCCCCTGTTCGGGCACCGGAACCTGGCGCCGCAACCCCGAGGCGCGGTGGCGGCTCACCGCCGACCGGCTTGCGCGTTTCGCCGAGCAACAGCGTCATGTGCTGGATGTCGGGGCGGCGCTCGTCCGACCCGGCGGGGCATTGGTCTATGTCGTCTGCTCGCTGCTCGATGCCGAAGGCGCCGGGCAGGTGGAGGCGTTCCTTGCCGATCATCCCGACTGGCGCGCCGAACCACTCGATCTGCCGGCAGGCAGCCCGCGCGGTGCCGGTCTGCGGCTCGATCCGGCAAGCCATGGCACCGACGGATTTTTTGTCGCGCGGCTGATCCGCGCCTGCTAGTCCTCGGGGCGTGCCCCCCGTGGAGACCTTCATGCGCGTTACGTCCGTCGCCCTTGCCGCTGCGCTGACCCTCGTCTGCGTGTCCACCTCGCTCAGCGGCCAGCGTCCCGACGACCAGATCGACGCGCGGTCGTTGCAATTGCTGAGCGAAGGACGTTCCGCCAAAGCTGCCGGCAATCTCGATCAGGCGACGGACCTGCTCGAAACCGCCCTCGCGGTCGATCCGCGCAACCGTCAGGCGTTTATCACGCTGGCGCAGGTCGCCGAAACGCGTGGGCTACCCGGCAAGGCGATCCGCCTGTATCGCGAGGCGCTGACGCTCGAGCCCAACGATGTCGCCGCATTGCGCGGGCAGGGCGAGGCGCTGGTGATGAAGGGCGCCGTCGCGGTGGCGAAGGGCAACCTCGCCAAGATCCGCACGCTCTGCAAGGGCGCCTGCCCGGAGGCCAACGAACTCGCCGCCGTGATCGCCAAGGGCCCGCCGGTGACGACGGCACAGAACGACGCGAAGCCGGCGACCGCCAAGCCCTAAGCGCCGGCGCCGACCTCCCGCGCGAGGGCGACGAACTCCGCGACGCTCACCGTTTCCGCCCGCCGGGTGGCGTCCATACCAAGCCGCTCGAGCGCGGCGAGCGCGCCCGGCACGCCCTTCAGGCTTTGGCGCAACATCTTGCGCCGCTGGCCGAAGGCCGCAGCCGTCACCCGCTCCAGCACGCGCACATCAACGCCGTCCGGCGCTTCGCCCGGCACGATATGCACCACGGCCGACATCACCTTGGGCGGCGGGGTGAAGGCCGAGCGATGCACCGGCATCGCGATCCGCGCGGTCGAGCGCCACTGGCTCAGCACCGCGAGCCGGCCATAGGCATCGTCCCCGGCGTCGGCGACGATCCGGTCCGCCACCTCCTTCTGGAACATCAGCGTGCAGGATTGCCACCACGGCTGCCAGTCACTGGTCAACCAGCCGACCAGCAGCGCGGTGCCAACGTTATAGGGGAGGTTCGAGACGATATGCGGCCGCCCCGCGAACAGCGTCGGCGCGTCGATTTCCAGCGCGTCGCCCTCGATGACGTGCAGCTTGCCCGGATAGGCTTCACCGAGTTCGGCCAGCGCTGGGATACAGCGCCGGTCGCGCTCGATCGCGGTCACCTGCGCCCCCGCCGCCAGCAGCGTCCGCGTCAGACCACCGGGACCGGGGCCAACCTCCAGCACCTCGGCGCCTGCAAGAGGGCCCGGCACCGCCGCGATGCGGGCGAGCAACTGCCCATCGAACAGGAAATTCTGCCCCAGCGCCTTGCTGGCGCTCAAACCGTGCCGGGCGATGACGTCGCGCAAGGGGGGCAGGGTCGGCGCAGGCGCACCGGTCGCCGGGGCATCGCTCATGCCCGAGCGCGCCGGTCCGCCGCCTGCCCCGCCATCGCGATCGCCGCGATCATCGCACCGGGATGCGCCCGGTCGCTGCCCGCCAGATTGAACGCGGTGCCATGATCGGGCGAGGTCCGCACGATCGGCAGGCCCAGCGTCATGTTGACGCCCTCGTCGAAATGGAGCGTCTTGATCGGCACCAGCGCCTGATCGTGATAGCAGCACAAAGCCGCATCATAATGTTTGCGTGCGCGGGCATGGAACAGCGTGTCGGCCGCGAACGGCCCGGTGGCGTCGATGCCCTCGGCGCGGAGCTGCGCGATCGCAGGCTCCAGAATGTCGATCTCCTCGCGTCCGATCGTCCCGCTCTCGCCCGCATGCGGATTGACGCCGGCAAAGGCCAGGCGCGGCGCGGCAATGCCGAAGTCGCGCCGCAGGGCGGTCGCGGTCGTCCGTGCCTTCGTCACGAGCAGATCCACCGATAGCAGCGACGGCACCGCCGCCAGCGGCACATGCGCGGTCAGCGGCACGACGCGCAGCGACGGCCCCGCCAGCATCATCACCGCATCCTCGGCGGCCACGCCGCAGCGTTCGGCGACGAATTCCGTCTGCCCCGGCTGGTTGAAGCCGATGCCGTAGAGTTGCGCCTTGGAGACCGGTCCCGTGACCAACGCCTTCGCTGCGCCACGCTGTGCGAGCGCGATCGCGCATTCCAGCGCGCTCAGCGCGGCCCGCGCGCCGGAAATCGTGGCCGTGCCCGGCACCACGTCTCCAGCGGGCTCGACCGCCAAAACCGGAAGCGCCCGATCGAACACGACGGGCGCCTCGGCGATGTCGTCGATCACTTCGATCGGGCCATCCCACACACGCGCGACGGCGCCGGCATCGCCGACCATCGCAAAGGGCGGCAGGCTGCGCAGCGTGCGCACCACCCAGCTCTTGGCGATGATCTCCGGGCCGACCCCCGCGGGGTCGCCCATCGCAATCGCCAGCGCCGCCCCGCCCGTCATATCAACGATACTCGATGACCGCGTCACGACGCAGGTCGCGCAGCTTGCTCTGCGCGCGCAGGTTGACGCGCTGCTGCTCCAGCTGACCCTGGATCTGGGCAGCGCCCGGCACCACAGAGGCCTGCGGATCGTCACGACCGCACAGCACCAACGCGCGCACGCCTTCGGTCGGCGAACCGAACGGTGGGGTCGCCTGACCGACCTGCATCTTCAGCAGAATTTCCTGAAGTGGCGCGGGCAGGTCGCGGATGCGGATCGAATCGTTATCGACCACTTCGGCGCCGATGCCGGCAGCAATCTTTTCCACGGTGCCGCAGCCCTGGATCGATTGCACCGTCTTGGCGAAGGTCGCGGCGCGTGCCGAGGCCTGCGCCTGCGTCGTGCCCGCCGGGAAGGCGACGGTCAGCTGCTTCAGGCTCAGCTTCGCATCGCGCGGATCGGCCGCACCGATCGTCCGCTTGTCGGTGAGGTACAGGATCGAAAAGCCGCCCGGCGTTTCGATCGGGCCGGCGATCTGGCCGACCTGCATCTGCTGCGTCGCCTCTGCGAGCGGCTGCGGCAGCGTGACGAGGCGGATCCAGCCGAGATCGCCACCGACGCCGCGCGTCGAGGCTTCGGAATAGTTGCGCGCGAACAGTTCGAAGGGCTGCTGCGCCTTCTGGATTTCGCCGATGATCTGCTTGGCCTTGGCGAACACCTGCGCGCGATTCGCGTCATTGGCGCTCAGGTAGATTTCCTTGAGGTTATATTCCTCGGTGCCGCGCGATGCCTCGATCCGCTTCTGGATCGCCGACACCTCTTCGTCGCCGACGTTGACGAACGGCTCGATCTTGCGGCGCAGGTAACGGCTCCAGGCCAATTCGCCCTCGATCGCACGACGCAGCGAGCGTTCCGACGAGCCCGCCTTGCGCAACGCGACGCGCAGCTGCGGCACGGTCATGTTGAACCGCTTGGCAAGGCCCGCCTCGCTCTGGTCGAGCTCGGCCTGTGTCACGGTGATTTCGGCGCTCTTCGCCTCCTGGATTTCCAGCGTCTCGTCGATCAGCTGGCGCAGGATCTGGAGCTTGAACTCGTCGATCTGGTCGGGCGGGGGCGTGCGGCCGCCATTGTTGAAGACGGTGAGCGCCAGGCGCTGGTCGACGTCGGTGCCGGTGATGACCGTGTCGTTGACGATCGCGGTCGGCTTGCGGATGTTGGGGTCGAGCTTGCCGAAAATCTGCAGGTTCGCGGGGATGTTCAGGTTCGTGTCGGGCACCTGCTGATCGGCGACCGTCTGCGCGATCGCGCCGGTGCTGAAAGCGGCCAGCGCGGTCCAGCCGAGCAGGCGCACGGCCTTGCCGCGGAGATTGCGTCGAATGTTGTGCGTCACGTCGTTCCGTTACCCCAAAAAGCGCGGGCGCGCCGCAGCACGGCCTTGCGGCCCGTCTTGCCCCGTCGCAGCTGAACTTCGGCTTAGCGGCCGAGGTTGGTCAATGCCAGCGTCAACAGGAAGCTGTTGCCCGAGCGGGCGTCGCCCGTATCCTGATAATCGCGGCGCCACGTTGCCCCCAGCCGGATGCAATCGTCCTCGTACTGCACACCGATACGGTGGCGGATCGGATCGAATCCGTCGGACAGCGACAACGGGTCTTCGTTGCGGTCGGTCAGATCGATGACGGTCGACCCGAACGCCGACCAGAAGCGTGCGAACTGGACGCGGCCGGCAAGGCGCAATTCCTCGCGATCCTGCAAATCCTCGATCTCGGGGAAGATATTGCGGTTGAGCCGCAGATAGCCCGCCATGACATAGGTGGAGCGCGATCCGATCGTCGCATCCACTTCGTTGCGGCGCACGGCCAGCCCGTCCTTGTCGAGGCGGTAACGATGCGTGATCGACACGAAATCGCGGATGCGCAGCGTCGTCCGGCCGACGATGTCGGAAAAGCGATCCGACAGGCCCGTGCCGCTCGGCAGGATGGTCGGCCGTTCCGACAGGCGATAGCTCTGGCCGATCACCGCATCCAGCGTCGCGCCGGGCAGCGCGACGGACCATTCCGCGCCATAGGTCGCGCGGCTGCTGTCCTCGAACCGGTCGTACCCGGCAAAGCGATTGAGCGCGAACAGGTTCGAATCCTCGAGGTCGACGGCCCGCGCATCCTCGTTCGGCACGGCGAGGTTCGCGATCCGCGGCGCACCGACGATCTGCACCCGTGGCGTCAGGCGCTGCGTGCCGCCCAGGAAGCTACCGACGAACGGCCACTTCACATCCACCGCCACCGCACCGATCGCGCGCGTCTGGAACCCCTCCAGCCCACGATAGCTGGCGACGCTGGTCAGCTGCGTATCATGCGTGTTGTACGCGTCGAGACGGGCATAGCCGGTCAGCGTCACTTCCTGGCCCCAATTGGTCAGGCGACGAAGGTCCCACTGGCCCGCGACGAACGCGCGCTGCGTATCCTGCCCGGCGGTGCGGGTGAGGGCGAGCGTGTTGGCCTGAAGCTGAAAGCGCCCGCCGGCCAGGTCCATCCGCTTGCGGAAATCGAGCTCGGGCAGCGCGATCGGCTGCGTCCCCTGCGGATCGTTGACGCGCATCGACTGCACGTACCAGCCGGTCAGCGCGAAATAGGTATTGGGGTCGATCCGCTCCAGCGACGCCGTCGTGCGCAGCCGGTCGTCGCGCGAGATGTTGTAGCGGCGCAGGAACGTGCGGTCGCTCGCCAGGCGCACCGATCCGCTGACGCTCCAATAGGGCGACAGCTGATAGCGGGCGACGCCATCGATATAGCCGCGCAAGGCGCGCTCGGTATCGGTCGGAGTGATCGTGACCAGATCGTCGCTGCGCCGGCTTTCGGTGCCATAGGCCGTGATGCGGAAGGCGCCGTTGGTGCCGAGCGCCTCATATTGCGCCTCCATCATCGGCAAGACGGCCGAGAAGACGTGCGGCGTCAGCGTCAGCCCCTTGTTGGGCGCGAGCCGGAAATAATAGGGCGCGACCAGTTCGAGGCCGTTGACCCGGTCGAGCTGGAAATCGGGCGCCAGCAGGCCGCTTTCCGCCTTGCCGCCGATCGGCAGGGAGAAGGCGGGCAGGGGAAGCGCGGGTAGGCCGAACAGATGGAATTGGCCGCCGCCGAAATACACGCGCTCGCGATCCGGGCGATAGGTGATGCGGATCGCCGTGATCTTCCACGACGGCTCCTTGGGGCAGCCTTGCGGATTGGTCACAGTGCAGGGCGTATAGGCGGCCTTGTCGAGCTGGAGCGTGCCGTCGGCGTAGCGCTGCCCGCGCTCGGCCGCCATGCGCCCGCCCTGTTCCAGCACGACGAGCATATTCTCGACGACGCCGTCCTTCATCGAATCGGTCAGCTCGATCGAATCGCCGTAGGCAACGTCACCTTCCGGGTTGGTGACCGCGATATTGCCGGTGGCGACGACACGCCCGGTCTTCCGGTTCCACACCACCTTGTCGGCGCGCAGGCGATCGCCCTGCCGGAACATCCGCACGTCGGTCAGTGCGGTGACGATGTCGGTGTTCGTATCATATTCCAGGCTGCCGGCGCTGAACTGCACCTGCTCGGCATCGTTGGGCTTGGCCGCAGGCGCAGACAGAGCCGGATCGCTGGAGGACGGCGGCGCGACGGGGCGGCTCTGCAGGTCCTGCGCATGCGCCGATCCGGCGAACAGGGTCGCGGCGAGCGCACAGCCGGCCAGTAGGTCGAAACGCAACACGATGATCCCGGCACCCTTTTCCGTACACCACGGCCTCGCCCTGATCGACGCCGCACGTCTGCCGCCTATCGCACCCCTGATGCGCACCTGCAATCGTTGTGCTTCACCACCTGCGATCCTAGATCGGGCATCAGTCATAGTCGTTGTCGGAAAGTCGAAAGATGCAGATTGCCTTCACCTCCACTGCGCCGAGCGCGCCCGCCATTCTGGCGCTTCCAATCGACAAGGATGCTGTCGGTCGCGGGCAATGGGGCGGTCTGGATGAAGGTCATCGCGCGATCGCCGATGCCGCGGCCAAGGCGGCACGGTTCGACGGCGAGGCCGGCGCGATCGTCGAACTGTTCGTCGCGGATGACGGTCAGGCAAAGCAGCTGCTGTTGGTCGGCGTCGGATCCGGTGACGAAGCCGGCTGGAGCAAGGCGGGCGGCGCGCTGGTCGCGCGGTTGCTGACCTCGGGTGCGACCGAATTGGTCGCCGACCTGAGCGGCGCGGACGCCACCCCGCAGGCCGCCGCGCGTTTCGCCGCCGCCGCCGCCCAGCGCGCATGGCGCTACGATCATTATCGCACCAAGCTGACCGACAAGCAGAAGGTGAGCCTGACCACGCTGACGATCGCCGGGGCCCCCGACGGCACCGACGCCGCATGGGCCGCCCAGGACGCCGTGACGCAGGGCCTCGAACTCACCCGCAACCTCGTCGCCGCGCCGCCCAACATCCTCTACCCCGAAACCTTCGTCGAGCAGGTCCGCGAATCGGTCGAGGGATTGGGCCTCGAGATCATCGTCCTTGGCGAGGACGAGATGCGCGAACATGGCATGGGCGCGTTGCTCGGCGTCAGCCAGGGGTCGGTGCGCGACGCACGCATTCTGGCGCTCAAGTGGAACGGCGCAGGCGAGGGCGATCCCACGCTCGCGCTGGTCGGCAAGGGCGTGACGTTCGACACCGGCGGCATCTCGCTGAAGCCCGGCGCGGGCATGGAAGACATGAAGTGGGACATGGGCGGCGCCGGTGCGGTCGCGGGCACGATGAAGGCGCTCGCCGCGCGCAAGGCGAAGGTCAACGTCGTCGGCGTGATGGGCCTCGTCGAGAACATGCCCGACGGCAACGCGCAGCGCCCCGGTGACGTCGTGACCTCCATGTCCGGCCAGACGATCGAAATCCTCAACACCGATGCCGAAGGGCGGCTGGTGCTGTGCGATGCGATCACCTGGACGCAGAAGACGTTCCGGCCGAAGACCATCATCGATCTCGCCACGCTGACCGGCGCGATGATCGTCAGCCTGGGCAACGAATATGGCGGCCTGTTCTCCAACGACGACGGCCTTGCCGACAAGCTGCTCGCCGCCGGCACGGCGACCGGCGACAAATTGTGGCGCTTCCCGCTGTCCGACACGTACAACAAGCTGATCGATTCCCCGATCGCCGACATGAAGAACGTCGGCCCGCGCGGCGCCGGTTCGATCACCGCGGCGCAGTTCATCCAGCGCTTCGTCGATGAGGGCGTGCATTGGGCGCACCTCGACATCGCCGGCATGGTATGGAGCGACAAGGCCGCCGCGACCTACGACAAGGGCGCGACGGGCTATGGCGTGAAGCTGCTCGACCGCCTCGTCGCGGAGCATTTCGAAGGATAAGCCACAGCGATGCGGGGGTGGAGCCATGCCCTTCGGCAGGCTACACCCCCGGCATGCAGGTCGACTTTTACCACCTCACCGCGACGCCCCTCGACCGCGCGCTGCCGCAGATTGCGGCGAAGGTCGTGGAAAGCGGCGCGCGTCTGCTGATCGTCAGCGCGCGCAACGAGCAACGGGCCGATCTCGACCGCCTGCTGTGGACCTACCGCCCCGACAGCTTCCTGCCGCACGCGCAGGCGGGGGCTGGGGATGACAGCGTACAGCCGGTGCTGCTGGCGCCCGCGGTCACGCCGGCCAACGATGCCCGCCACGTCGCGCTGGTCGACGGCCTGTGGCGCGACGAGGCCCTGGCCTTCGATCGCGCCTTCCACTTCTTCGAGGACGAGCACATCGGCGCCGCGAGAGAGGCTTGGCGTGCGCTCGGTGGCCGCGATGGGGTGGAGCGGCGCTATTGGAAACAGTCCGATACCGGCCGTTGGGAACAGGCCGCCTGAACCCGAAGCGGTTGCAAAGCCGCCGCCCCGCGACTAGGGCGGCGCCACTTTCAAACCCCTCCCAAATCACAGGAGCCCGTGACCATCATGGCCGCGACCCGTACCTTTTCGATCATCAAGCCCGACGCTACCCGCCGCAACCTGACCGGCGCGGTCACCAAGATGCTGGAGGACGCCGGTCTGCGCGTCGTCGCGTCGAAGCGTATCCACATGACCCGCGAGCAGGCCGAGGGCTTCTACGCGGTCCATAAGGAGCGCCCCTTCTTCAACGATCTGGTCGAGTTCATGATCTCGGGTCCGGTCGTCGTGCAGGTGCTCGAGGGCGAGAACGCGATGCAGCGTAACCGCGACATCATGGGCGCGACGAACCCGGCGAATGCCGAGGCCGGCACGATCCGCAAGGAGCTCGCCGAGTCGATCGAGGCCAACACGGTCCACGGTTCGGATTCGGACGAAAACGCCGAAATCGAGATCGCCTACTTCTTCAAGCCCGAAGAGATCGTCGGCTGATGACCGACTGGCGGCTGCGGCGTGCGTCCGTCGAGGATGCGCCCGCGGCCGCTTTGGTTGCCGGCGCCAGCTTTCTGGCGACTTTCGCCGGCATCCTCGATGGCGCCGACATCGTCGCGCATGTTGCGAAAAATAGCGCGCCCGCGACCTTCGCGGCATGGATCGGCGATCCCGGCAGCGTCGTCATGCTTGCGGACCATCCGATCGGCGCGGCCCCCGTCGGCTACAGCGTTTTGACCACGCCCGACCTGCCGGTCGACACGCACGGCAGCGATATCGAGCTGCGCCGCATTTACACTTTGCCACTCGCGCAGGGCACCGGCCTTGGTCGCGTCCTCATGCAACGGGCCGTCGCTGACGCCATCGTGATGGGCAAAACACGCCTGTTGCTCGGCGTGTTGGGCCGTAACGCCCGTGCGCGCGCCTTTTACGAACGGCAAGGCTTCGAGGTCGTCGGAACGCGCCAATATCGCGTCGGTAGCGCTTTGTGCGATGACGTGATCTACGCACGTCCGCTGTAAGCCCCCTCCCGACCCTGTCGGGAGGGGGCCCGTTTGGGCTCAGGCCGGCGCGAACACGCCGTCGTCGTCCATCACGTGCAGCACGCCGTCGGCGATCGCGAAATAGGCGCCGCGTAGCTTCAGCGTGCCCTGCGCCTCGCGCTTCGCCACGAAGGGGAAGGTGCGCAGGTTGTTCAGACTGACGCGCACCGCCTCATGTTCCATTTCGCGCGAAGCGTCCGGGCCATCGCCATGCTTCGCGATCACCCGCTCGCGTGCGGCGTCCAGCATTCCGACCCAGTCGGAGATGAACTTGCCCTCGCCGGCCTTCGCATCCTCGAAGCCATGGGTCAGCGCCGCCTTGCAGCCGCCGCACGATGCGTGGCCCATCACGAGCACCTCGGGCACTTCGAGCTGCGTCACCGCAAACTCCAGCGCTGCGGACACGCCGTGATAGCCGCCGCCGACCTCATAGGGCGGCACCAGGTTCGCGACGTTGCGCACCACGAAGATTTCGCCGGGCGACGTGTCGAAGATCTGCGACGGATCGACGCGGCTGTCCGAACAGGCGATCACCATCACCTTCGGGCTCTGGCCGTCCTTCAGTTCGTCCCAGCGCTCGCGCTGTTCCGACCAGCCGGTGTCGCGAAACCGATGATAGCCACCAATCATGTCGGAAAAGTCGGTCATTGTGCCTCCGTTATGGTCTAGGTCCGGTTCGGCGGGGATAACGCGTTTGCGGCCGACTGGTGCCCGCCCGGGCGCGTCAGCAAAGCAACGTCACAATCGAGCGATGGTTGTTCCATCCGCCCGACATCGCTATCTCGCCCGAATGAACGAGATGACTCCGGTGGCCCGCCCCGAACGCCAGCGCAAGCCCGACTGGATCCGCGTGAAAGCGCCGACCAGCGCCGGCTTCGCCGCGACGCGTGAACTGATGCGGTCCAAGAGCCTGACGACCGTCTGCGAAGAGGCCGCCTGCCCGAACATCGGCGAATGCTGGTCGAAGAAGCATGCGACCGTCATGATCCTCGGCGATACCTGCACGCGCGCCTGCGCCTTCTGCAACGTGAAGACCGGCATGCCGCGCGCCGTCGATCCGATGGAGCCGAACAACGTCGCCGATGCGGCTGCGCAGATGGGCCTCGAACATATCGTCGTCACCTCGGTCGATCGCGACGATCTGCCCGATGGCGGCGCCAAGCAATTCGTGAAGGTGATCGAGGCGATCCGCCGCGCCAATCCGAAAACGACGATCGAAATCCTGACGCCGGACTTCCGCAACAAGCACGAAGCGGCGGTCGAGGCGATCGTCGCCGCGCGGCCGGACGTCTATAACCACAATCTCGAAACCGTGCCGCGGCTGTATCCGACGATCCGGCCGGGCGCCCGCTATTATGCGTCGATCCGGCTGCTGGAGAGCGTCAAGAAGCTCGACCCGTCGATCTTCACCAAGTCGGGCGTCATGCTGGGGCTGGGCGAAGAACGGCTCGAGGTGCATCAGGTGATGGACGACATGCGCTCGGCCGACATCGATTTCCTCACCATGGGCCAGTATCTTCAGCCGACGCCGCGCCATGCGAAGGTCGCCGAATTCGTCACGCCCAAGGCGTTCGACAGCTATGCCGCGATCGCCCGGGCCAAGGGCTTCCTGCTCGTCGCATCCTCGCCGCTGACCCGCTCCAGCTATCACGCCGGCGACGATTTCGCGAAGATGCGTGCCGCGCGTGAGGCCAAGCTCGCCGTCCATGCCTAAACATTCGGAAACGCGGCATCTGCCATATTCGGCCGAACAGATGTTCGACATGGTCGCCGACGTGAAGCGCTATCCGGAGTTCCTGCCCTGGGTCAGCGCGATGCGCGTACGCCAGGACAGCGACACCGCGACGCTCGCCGACATGATCGTCGGTTTCAAGGGGCTGCGCGAGACGTTTACGTCGAAGGTCGAAAAGCAGCGCCCGGGCAGCATCCACGTCGAATATATCGACGGGCCGCTGAAGTATTTGCATAACGATTGGCGCTTCCGGCCGGAGGAGGGCGGCTGCGCGGTCGATTTCAGCGTCGACTTCCAGTTCAAGAACCGGATGTTCGAGATGCTGGCGGGGCAGGTCTTCGGCGTCGCGCTCAGGAAGATGATCGGCGCGTTCGAAGACCGCGCCCGCGTCCTTTACGGCAGCAACAGTTCCAGCGCGACCAGCGCCGCCTGAAGGCGGATTCCACCGCGCCCCAGGTCGCCGAACTGCTTTCGATCGGCGTGGACATCGGCGGGGTCGCCGCCCCGTTCCGCGCGGGCGAAAACGACCGTGCCGACGGGCTTCTTCTCCGATCCGCCACCGGGACCAGCGATGCCGGTGATCGCCACCGCGACATCGGCATCGCTATTGGCGAGCGCGCCCTGTGCCATGCTCCAGGCGACGGCGATCGACACCGCGCCAAATGTTTCGAGCACGTCGGAATTGACCTTCAGCAGGCGCATCTTGGCTTCGTTCGAATAGGTGACGAAGCCGGCACCGAAGACGTCGGACGAACCGGGAATTTCGGTCAATGCCGCCGCGACGAGCCCGCCGGTGCAGCTTTCGGCCAGCGCCACGGTCCGTCCGGCGACGCGGTTCGCTTCCACGACACGGCGTGCAGCATCGATCAGTTCGGTGGGGAGCAGGCTGTCCATCATCGCGCCTCCGAACACAGCGGCAGGTCGGGCACGTTGATTGCCTTGCCCTTCGCCTTCTCCGCCTTGAAGTAGCGCAAGGTCGTCACGATGACCCCTGCGGTATTCTGCGGGGGAAGGGGCGCGAGTTGCGTCACGAAGCGGTCGATCGTCCCGCAATCGGCGGGGTTGATCCGGCCGACGAGCAACGGCGCCAGCGCCGCCGTCAACAGCGGGCGGGCGAATTCGGATTGCAGCAGCGAATCGATCATCGGATCGGACAGTTTGACGATCGCGGCACGGGCATTGGGCCACGCCCGATCCGCGGCGGACTGGTAGCGTGCCAGAAAGTCGCTGTCCGTCCGCCGGATCAGGCTCGTTGCGGGCAAGCGCGTCGCACACACGATGCCGGTCTGTTGGATGATATCCGGCAAGGCGACCAGCGTCATCGCCTCCGCCTCGGGCGTGGTGATGCAGCGGCTCTGCGCTTCGGCAGGCGCGGCCGCGAGCAGGGCTGTGACGGCGAGCAGCGCAGTCTTCATCGCGGCAGGCTCACGGTTGCCACCGCCTGCGCAGCAATGCCCTCACCGCGGCCGGTAAAGCCCAGCCGTTCCGTCGTCGTCGCCTTGATGCTGACGCGGTCTTCGGACAACCCGAGCAGCGCGCCGATGCGCGTGCGCATGGCCTCACGGTGCGGCCCGATCTTCGGGGCCTCGCAGATCAGCGTCAGGTCGACGAAGTCGATGCGGCCGCCCTTGTCGGCGATCAAGCTGGCGGCATGCTGCAGGAACTGCGCGGAGTCGGCGCCCTTCCACTGCGGGTCGCTCGGCGGAAAGTGCGTGCCGATGTCGCCAGCCGCGATCGTGCCCAGCAGCGCGTCGGTCAGCGCGTGCAGCCCGACGTCGGCATCGCTATGCCCTGACAAACCTTTGTCGTGCGGGATGAGCACGCCGCCCAGCCACAATTCCTCGCCCGCTTCCAGCCGATGAACATCGAAGCCGGACGCGCTCCGCGTCTCCCAGGCGATCTTGGCTTCGGCCGCGGCGAAGTCCTGCGGATGCGTCACTTTGTCGAGCATCGCATCGCCCTGCACCAAAGCGACGCTCCCGCCAAGTCGCTGCACCATCTGCGCATCGTCGGTCGCTTCTTCATCGGCCGGCCAGCCGGCGTGGGCGGCGCGGAGCGCGGGCAAGCGAAAGCCCTGCGGCGTCTGGACGCGGAACAGCCCGTCGCGCGGGACGACCGAACCGTCGCGGATCAGCGTGTCCGCAACGGCAAGGCCGGGGATTGCCCCCTCATTGGTGTCGAGCGCAGCTAATATCCGCTCGATCACCTTCGCCGGTACGAAGGGCCGTGCCGCATCGTGGACCAGCACCCTGTCGGCCTCGATCGTTGCGAGCCCGCGCGCGACCGACTCGCGCCGCGTCGCCCCACCGACGATCGTACGCACCGGCCCGAGGGCGGCGGCTGCCAGCGGCTCCGCTCCCGCGGCGATCACCACCACCACCTCGTCCACCGCCGGGTGACCGGCAAAGGCGGCATAAGCGTGCGCCAGCAAGGCCTTGCCGCCGACGTGGGCATATTGTTTCGGGATGGCACCGCCGGCGCGCGAGCCGCTACCCGCCGCCACGATCAGCGCGACCGTCCGTTGCTCCTGTATCATCGCCGCCGCCTAGCGCAGACCTGCAATGCTTGCCAGAGCGGGCATAGGACGGTAAGGGCTGCCCGTTTTTCAGGCAGATTCATGGCCCATCTCACGCCCATTCAGATCGGTCCCATCCGGATCGAGCAGCCCGTCGTGCTGGCGCCGATGACCGGCGTCACCGACATGCCGTTCCGCACGCTCGTGCGCCGCTATGGCTCCGGCCTCAACGTCACCGAAATGATCGCGAGCCAGGCAGCGATCCGCGAGACACGGCAGTCGCTGCAGAAGGCCGCGTGGCACCTGTCAGAAGAGCCGGTCTCGATGCAGCTCGTCGGCTGCACCCCGTACGAAATGGGCGAGGCGGCGAAGCTCGCCGAAGATCGCGGTGCGGCAATCATCGACATCAACATGGGCTGCCCGGTCCGCAAGGTGACGAACGGCGACGCCGGCTCGGCGCTGATGCGTGACCTGAAACTCGCCGCCGCCCTGATCGACGCCGTTGTAAAGGCGGTCAAGGCTCCAGTAACGCTGAAGATGCGTATGGGCTGGTGCCACGACAGCCTCAACGCGCCCGAACTGTCGCGGATCGCGCAAGATCTTGGGGTGAAGCTCATCACCGTCCACGGGCGCACCCGCAACCAGATGTACAAGGGATCGGCGGACTGGCGCTTCATCCGTTCGGTCAAGGACGCGATCGACCTGCCGGTGATCGCAAACGGTGACATCTGCACGATCGACGATGCGGTGGACGCCCTCGATCAGTCCGGCGCCGATGGCGTCATGATCGGCCGTGGCGCCTATGGGCGGCCGTGGATACTCGGGCAGGTGATGCACTATTTCGCGACCGGCGAACGGCTTCCCGACCCGTCGCTCGACGAACAATATCGCGTCATCGTCGAGCACTACGATGCCATGCTCGACCATTATGGCGAGATGACCGGCGTCAACATGGCGCGGAAGCACATCGGTTGGTACACCAAGGGGCTCACCGGATCGGCCGAGTTCCGCAACGCCGTGAACCAGGAGCCGAGCGCGGCAAGGGTGAAGGCGATGCTCGCCGATTTCTACGCGCCATATTGCGATCAGCCCCCTGCGGCAGTCCGCCAGGCCGCCTGACAGGATTGTGACGGACCGTCCGGGCTTTGCCGAGCTGTTCGCGGCGCTGCCCGTCGCCGTGCTCGTGATCGATGGTGAAGACCGTATTCAGCATGGGAATGCCCAGGCGGAGCTGCTGCTCAATTTGTCCGAACGGGTGATGCGCGGGCAGCCGCTATCGGCGATCCTGCCACGCCCTCCGGCTGGCGATCGGCAGGCGGGGCACGGCTTTGCCGTCTACGACACCGAGATCGCGACGCCACACGGCCCCAAGATCCGTGTCGACTTTTCCGAGGCGCAGCTCGCCGATTATCCCGGTTGGCGCGCCATCACGCTGCACAGCGTCGCGGGTACGCGCAGCGTTGGCCAGCTTGGCGGACGCGGGGCCAGCGCCCGCGCGGCGAGCGGCGCTGCGGCGATGCTGGCGCATGAGATCAAGAATCCGCTCTCCGGCATCCGCGGCGCCGCGCAATTGCTCGATGCCGGCGAACTGACCACGCTGATCGTGACCGAGGTCGACCGCATCGCGGCGCTGATCGACCGTATGCAGGATTTCAGCGACACGCGCCCGCTGCCGATCCAGTCGGAGAATATCTACCCGCTCATCGGACATGCCCGCCGGCTGGCGCTCGCCGGCTTTGCCCGCGGCGTGTCGATGGAGGAGCGGTTCGATCCCTCGCTGCCGCATGCCGCGATCAATCGCGATGCCTTACTCCAGATACTGATCAACCTGCTCAAGAACGCCGCGGAGGCGACGCGGACTGTCGCCGATCCCCGCATCGTCATCACCACCGCCTATCGCCACGGCATGTCGGTAGCGGCAACGCGGGGAGGTCCGCGCGTGCCCTTGCCGATCGAGATCTGCGTGACCGACAACGGCCCCGGCGCCCCCGCCGACATCGCCGAATATCTCTTTGATCCGTTCATCTCGGGCCGGCCGGAGGGGCAGGGGCTTGGCCTCGCCCTGGTCGACAAGCTGATGCGCGACATGGGCGGGATCGTTCAATATGCCCGTGAAGGATTGCCCGAGATGACGACGTTGCGCCTGCTGCTACCACGGGCTGCCCAGTGAGCCGCGTTCTGGTCGTTGACGACGACGCTGCGATCCGCACCGTCGTCGCCCAAGCGTTGCGTCGCGCCGGACACGACGTCCAGACGGCGGAAACCCTGTCGCAGGCCGATCGTGCGCTGGCGCAGCGGCTGCCGGACGTGCTGATTACCGACGTGGTGCTGCCCGACGGCGACGGCATCGTTCATGTGGCAGAGGTCAACGCCCGCCACCCCGATCTGCCGATCATCATCTTGTCGGCACAGAATACGCTGACGACGGCGGTGCGCGCGAACGAGGTTGGCGCGTACGAGTATCTACCCAAGCCTTTCGATCTCGACGATCTGACCCGCGCCGTCGCCGGTGCGCTGGTCCGCCACGCGGCGATGCCGCCGCAAGGGGAGGGGGAGGACCCCGCGCTCCCCCTGATCGGCCGCTCGCCGGCGATGCAGGATGTCTACCGCGTCATAGCCCGTGTCGTCGCCACGGACCTGACCGTGCTGATCTCGGGCGAATCGGGCACGGGCAAGGAACTGGTCGCGCGTGCGATCCACGATCTTGGGCGACGCCGGGGCGCGCCGTTCGTCGCGATCAACATGGCCGCGATCCCGCGCGAGCTGATCGAGGCGGAATTGTTCGGGCACGAACGTGGCGCCTTCACTGGCGCTGGTCAGCGCAATGCCGGTCGCTTCGAACAGGCCGCGGGCGGCACCTTGTTCCTCGACGAGATCGGCGACATGCCGATGGATGCGCAGACGCGTTTGCTTCGGGTGCTGCAGTCGGGCGAGTTCACCACGGTTGGCGGCGCTCGGACGATGCGGGCCGACGTGCGCGTCGTAGCCGCTACGAATCGCGACCTCACGCATCAAGTCGCTTCGGGCCAGTTCCGCGAAGACTTATTCTACCGCCTGAACGTCGTCCCCATCGTGCTCCCCGCGCTGCGCGACCGGCGACAGGACATTCCGTTGCTCGCCCGCCACTTCCTCGACAGTGCCGTCGCCCAGGGTTTGCCGCGTCGCCAGTTGCAGCCGGAGGCGGAAGCCGCGCTCGCGGCCTATGACTGGCCGGGCAACGTCCGCGAACTCGAAAATTTGATGCGACGGCTCGCAGTGCTGGCACGAGATGAGCTGATCGATCCGGCGACGATCCGCGATATGATCGGTGTGCCGGGCGCCCAGATGGATTTGCCCGACGCGGGGATCGCCGAGGCGGTGCGCCACCTGATCGAACGGATCGCCCGCGAGCGTCCCGGCGCCCTAGACGATGGCACCATGTACGACCGCGTCATCGGAGAGGTGGAACGCCCCTTGATCGAAGCGATGCTGGCCCGACACGGCGGCAATCAGCTACGCGCGGCGCGGGCGATGGGTCTCAACCGCAATACGCTGCGCAAGCGATTAGATACGCTGGGAATTAGCGCGAAGGGCGACGATTGATCCGTAGCGATTAACCGCCGCGCTTGATCGTACTGTGGCCCCAAACCACCGCAACCGGCAATTATGTGGTTTCCGTGCAACAATCCGCGTTGTACGGAGGGGCGAATGCACGCGGCCCCCACGCCCGATTTGAATGACATGCTACCGGTTCGCCGCCGGCGGATTACGCCCGCGGTCGAAGCGCTGGTGCTGGCGCTTGCGTTGGCGATCGCCGTCGCGACCTATTTCGTGTTGACGGGTGGGGCATCCGATACACGAGTAATTTCGCCTCCGTTGGTCGCGTTGCTACTCGTCGCCAATTTGGTGTCCGGCACGACGTTGATGATGCTGATCGGGCGGCGGATCGCGAGGCGGCGCGCCGTGCAGTCCCAGATTGGCGGCAACGGGCAATTGCACGTGCAATTGGTCGCTTTGTTTTCGCTTGTCGCAGCGGTCCCGTTGGTGCTGGTGAATATCTTTGCGTCGCTGCTGTTCCAATACGGTGTCGAGTTTTGGTATTCGGACCGCGCTCGTGGAATGTTGGAGAATTCGACCGCACTTCTCCAAATCAATTATTATCAAGAGTTGGACCGCATCGCTGCCGAAGCGACTGCGATGCGCGTAGACCTTGCAGGTTACTTTCGAGAATATCCGATCAATAGTGAAACGTTCGCGAAGGCGCTCGTCTTTCAGCTGAAACAGCGTAACATGTCTGAAATGGCAATCTTCGTAAAAGGTGATCCCGTTCCGATTGCTTTCGTCAATCCGTACGAACGGCGGCTGGATCGTGTCGTGACTCCGGGCATGATCAGGAAGATCGATTCCGGTACGCCGAGCGTTGTTATTCAAGCTAAGGATCGCGCCGCACTGTTGATGCCGTTAAAATACGGCAAGGGTGCCTATCTCTACGTGGCCCGAGTTTTTGACCCCGGGGTGGTCGAGCAATGGAAGCGCGGCGAGAAACTCGTTGCAGACTACCGAGACATGCAATCGCGTTCGCGTGCATTGCAGTTGCGGTTCAACTCCGCATTACTCGGCATTTCCTTGCTGATCGTGGCCCTTGCGGTGTGGATCGCTCTGGCCGTTGCCGACCGTCTCGTTCGGCCTCTGGGCGAGCTTGTGGGCGCGGCACGACGCGTGGCAGATGGTGATCTGTCGACGCGCGTGCCTGATCCCCGCACCCTAGATGAGGTTGGCACGCTGGCCAACGCGTTCAACCGAATGACCGGGCGGTTACAGGAACAAAATCGCGCGCTGGTGACCGCAAACGATCAGCTCGACAGCCGCCGCGCCTTGATCGAAGCGGTGATGGCCGGCGTGTCGGCCGGCGTGATCGCCTCGGGCGAAGACGGCATGATCCGGATCGCCAACAATTCGGCGTCCGAACTGATTGGCACAGGCATCGACAGCGTCGTCGGACAGCCGCTGGCCCTCATAGCGCCCGAACTCGCCGATCTGGTGGCGAGTGGTCAGCGCGAGGCGATCGTTCAGGTCGTGCGCGGCGGCGAGACGCGGACGCTCGCCGTCCGGATCGCACGGACCGACGCGGGACCCATCCTGACCTTCGACGATATCACGCAGCAGTTGCTCGATCAGCGCCGCGCGGCGTGGTCGGACGTCGCGCGCCGCATCGCGCATGAGATCAAGAACCCGCTGACCCCGATCCAGCTCGCTGCCGAGCGTTTGCAACGCCGCTACGGCAGCAAGATCGATCCCGCGGATACAACCTTCGCGCGGTTGACCGAAACGATCGTCCGGCAGGTCGGGGACCTCAGACGCATGGTCGACGAATTTTCGTCCTTCGCGCGCATGCCGAAGCCGGTGTTCCGCGAGGAATCGCTCGTCGACATCGCTCGCCAGGCGCTGTTCCTGCACGAGGTCGCGCATCCCGCGATCCGCTTTGCGCTCGACCACGATTTTCCGGCCCCGCAGCTCGTCTGCGACCGGCACCAGCTCGGCCGCGCCTTCACCAATATCGTCAAGAACGCCGTCGAGGCGATCGAGAGCAAGGGGGATGGCGGTGGCGCTGTCACCATGGGTATCCATGACGATGGTACGACGATCGTCGTCGAGGTCGCGGATACGGGCGTCGGCCTGCCGCCGGATCGCGACCGGATCGTCGAACCCTATATGACGACCCGCGCCCGCGGCACGGGCCTGGGCCTCGCGATCGTCAAGAAGATCGTCGAGGACCATTTCGGCACCATGGCCTTTGCCGATCGCGACGGCGGCGGCACCGTGGTGCGCATGACATTCGATGCCGCGGCCCTCGCGGCGCTCGATCAGGGGGCAGCCCCACCCGAACCGGTGACCGAACATGACGGTGCCGGCCAGCTTGCTGCACTCACACGCAATCGGAATTAGAGATTATGGCGCTCGACATCCTCGTCGTCGACGACGAACACGATATCCGCGAACTGGTCGCCGGCGTTCTGGAGGACGAAGGCTATGACACGCGCTCGGCCGCAGACAGCGACGCCGCGCTGGAGGCGATCGCCACCCGACGCCCGTCGCTGGTTTTGCTCGACGTCTGGCTGCAGGGCTCTCGCCTCGACGGTCTCGAACTTCTCGACGAAATCAAGCGGCGCGATCCCTCGATCCCCGTGCTCGTCATCTCGGGCCATGGCAATCTCGACACCGCCGTCGCCGCGATCCGGCGCGGCGCCAGCGATTTCATCGAAAAGCCGTTCGAGGCGGAGCGGCTGCTGCTGCTGGTCGCCCGCGCGACCGAAACCGAACGCCTGCGTCGCGAACTCGCCAGCCTGCGCGTCTCGGCTGGTCGCGAGACGGACCTCACCGGCCGATCGGGCGCGATCAACGGCGTCCGCGCCACGCTGAAGCGCGTCGCCGCGACCGGCAGCCGCGTGCTCATCATGGGGCCGGCCGGCGTCGGCAAGGAGGTCGCGGCCCGCCTGCTCCATGGCTGGAGCAATCGCGCCGAGGCCCCCTTCGTCATCGTCAGCGCCGCGCGGATGACGCCGGAGCGCGTCGAGGAGGAGCTGTTCGGCGTGGAGGAGGGGGGCGACCTCGTCCGGCCGGGCCTGCTCGAACAGGCGCATGGCGGCACGTTGTTCCTCGACGAGATCGCCGACATGCCGATCGCGACGCAGGCGCGTATCCTGCGCGTGCTGACCGACCAGAGCTTCAGCCGCATCGGCGGCACCCGCACCGTGAAGGTCGACGTCCGCGTCGTCTCCGCGACCTCGCGCGACCTGACGCAGGAGATTGCCGAGGGGCGGTTCCGCGAAGATCTCTATTACCGCCTCAACGTCGTGCCGGTCATGCTGCCGGCCCTGGCCGAGCGCCGCGAGGACATTCCGTCGCTGGTCGAGCATTTCATGGCGCACTACGCTTCCGAACGCCGCGTGCCGACTCCCGAAATCGCACCGGATGCGATGGTCGCGCTGCAAAGCTATGATTGGCCGGGCAATGTCCGCCAGTTGCGCAACGTCGTCGAGCGCACGATCATCCTCGCGCCGGGCGATCGGATCGGCCGTATCGACCTCGATCTCTTGCCCGCCGAAGTCCTCGGCGATCAGGGCGATCTGGCCGGCGGGGGTGGCGGCGCGATCATGGGTGCGCCGTTACGCGAAGCCCGCGAGACGTTCGAGCGCGAGTATCTCCGCGTTCAGATCCGCCGCTTTTCGGGCAACATCAGCCGTACCGCCAGCTTCATCGGCATGGAGCGATCGGCGTTGCACCGTAAGCTCAAGCTGCTCGGCATTACCGACGTGCGCGAGGATTGACGCCTTTACGGCACGGGCCTTCGTTCATAGATACGGGGTCGCTGCCTATCATGGGCGGCGATCCCGACGCCGGGAAACGGCGCGATAGCGGGCGAACGTCCCGCCAATAACGGAAAAAGGCTCAATTCATGGCCGAAAAGCAAGGCTCGCTGCAGGACCTGTTCCTGAATTCGCTGCGCCGCTCCAAGACCCCGGTCACCATGTTCCTGGTGAAGGGCGTCAAGCTCCAGGGTATCGTCACCTGGTTCGACAATTTCTCCGTGCTGCTCCGCCGCGATGGCCAATCCCAGCTGATCTACAAGCACGCCATCTCCACGATCATGCCATCGGGCCCGATGGATCTGGCCGGAATCATCGAATCCGTAGGAGAAGCGCAGCGCAAGCAACCGCTGTTGCAGGAAATTTTCCTCAACGCGGTGCGCAAATCCGAAGATTCGGTGACGATGTTCCTGATCAACGGCGTGATGCTGCAGGGCCAGATCGCCGGGTTCGACCTGTTCTGCATGCTGCTCCAGCGGGAAGGCATGGCGCAGCTCGTCTACAAGCACGCGGTGTCGACCATTCAGCCGTCGCGCGCGCTGAACCTCGCCGATGAGGGCGAGACGGACGAATAAGCGATGAGCACCGGCTTCAACCGTGACCGCGACGAGTTCGCCCGTGGCGGTCGCGCGCTGATCGTCCTGCCCGATCAGGGCGATGCGCATCGCGATGCCGAGGCGCGGCTGGAGGAGACCGCCGGTCTCGCCGCCGCGATCGGCCTCGTCGTCACCGACAAGGTGGCGGTGCGCGTCCGCCAGCCAAAGCCCGCGACGCTGATCGGCAGCGGTCAGGTGGAGCAGCTGGCCGTGCAGGTCCGGCAGGACGAAGCCGATCTCGTCGTCTTCGACGCCAGCCTGACGCCGGTGCAGCAGCGCAATCTGGAAACCGCGCTGGAGGCCAAGGTAATCGACCGCACCGGCCTGATCCTCGAAATCTTCGGCGAACGCGCCGCCACGGCCGAAGGGCGGTTGCAGGTCGAGCTCGCCCACCTCGATTATCAGGCCGGACGGCTGGTGCGGAGCTGGACCCACCTCGAGCGGCAGCGCGGCGGCTTCGGCTTCCTCGGCGGCCCCGGCGAAACGCAGATCGAGGCCGACCGCCGCCTGATCCGCGATCGCATGGCACGGCTGCGGCGCGAACTCGAACAGGTCAGCCGCACCCGTGGGCTACACCGGGAACGGCGCCAGCGCGCGCCGTGGCCGGTGATCGCACTGGTCGGTTATACCAATGCCGGCAAGTCGACGCTATTCAACCGGCTGACCGGCGCACATGTAATGGCGGAAAATCTGCTATTCGCGACGCTCGACCCGACCCTTCGGCAGATCTCGCTACCCGGCATCGACAAGGCCATCCTGTCCGACACCGTCGGCTTTGTTTCCGACCTGCCGACTCAGCTGGTCGCGGCGTTCAAGGCGACGTTGGAAGAGGTGGTATCGGCCGACCTGTTGATCCACGTTCGTGACATTGCCCATCCGGATACCGAGGCGCAGCGCGCCGACGTCGAAGCCGTTCTGGCCGAAATCGGAGTGTCCGAAACAACGCCGCGGTTCGAGGCGTGGAACAAGCTCGATCTGCTCGACGCAGACCAGCACGAGGGCGTGCTGGTGGAAGCGGCGCGCCGCGACGATGTCGTCGCGCTGTCCGCATTGGATGGGGAAGGGGTGGACCAGCTTGTCGCTCAGGTCGCGGCGAAGCTGACCGCCGGCCACCGCCGCTATTGGATCACGCTTCCGGCTGGAGACGGTGCGGGCGCCGCATGGCTGCACGCGCATGGCGAAGTGCTGGGACAGGAAGAAGAGGGCGAGGGGCTGTCGACCCGCTACGAGGTTCGGCTCGCCGAGCGGGACTACGAACGCTTTCTCCAGCGTTGATGAACCGGCTCAGCCGCGCTTGACCTGCTGCCAGAGCGCTTCCTTGTCATCAAGGCTCAGTGCGGCGAACGCCTCGCCGCCTAGGGCTTCCATGGCGCGGAAGCGACGCTCGAACTTGGCGTTGCCCGATCGCAAGGCAGCTTCGGGATCGACGCCCAAATGCCGTGCCCAATTGACGACGGCGAACAGAAGATCGCCGATCTCATCCTCACGCTGATCGTCGGAAGCCGTCTTAACTTCCTCGACTTCCTCCATGATCTTGGCGATGGCGCCGGTCTGATCGGGCCAGTCGAACCCGGTTCGGGCGGCGCGCTTTTGCAGCTTTACGGCGCGCATCAGAGCGGGAAGACCCGCTGCCACGCCGGCGAGCGCGCTGTCGTCTTGCGTCGTGTCACGCCGCTCCGCGGCCTTCAATTCCTCCCAACCCGGGCTATGCGACGCATCACCGAAGATGTGCGGATGGCGCCGTTCCATCTTGTCGCTGATGGCGGCGACGACATCGGCAAAGGCGAAGGCACCGGCTTCCTCCGCGATCCGCGCATGGAACACCACTTGCAGCAACAGATCGCCCAGTTCGTCCTTCAGATCGTCCGCATCATTCCGCGCGATCGCATCGGCAACCTCATAGGCTTCTTCGATCGTATAGGGTGCGATCGTCGCCCAGGTCTGCGCCACGTCCCATTCGCAACCGCGCTGCGGATCGCGCAGGCGCGCCATGATCGCCAACAGTCGCTCAACCGCCATATCGCGCGTCCACCGTGTTCCCGCTGATTAGAAAAGACACATTCTGCCCCAAATAGAAATGACACACGGCTGGTAGCAGCGGGGGCAGCGTGGAGCCATCCACAAGCGCAGCGCTGACCCCGCTGATGCGGTGAGTTTCGAGGGAAGGGCGACGGACCCGCTGCGCCAGCAGCGGGCTCGGTCACACCAGAATGCAGACAGTCAGGCAGGTTCCTGGGGTGGGGTGGCGTGACCCGGACTCAGCCAGCGTATTCGGCCAGTCCGCGCGCGACGAGTTCCGTCTCGGAAAGGCGCGGCCCGCGCTTCAGTTTCGGCGTGCAGAGCGTGCGGCGATCCACCTTCGATGCGGTCGCAACAGCCGACGCGGCGAACATGCCGCCAGTCTGCGCCGTCCGCGCCGGCTCGTTGTTG
>NZ_JACIDB010000005.1 GCF_014196115.1 Sphingomonas aquatilis
CCAGAAGCTGGTCCAAAACGTCCTTGTCGATTGCCATATCGATGGTCCCTTCCATTCCATCCTATGGCCTCCCGCACAAAATTCCTGACAGTCCCGACGGGCGGCCGTGGCGACCCGCTCGCCCGGGTCGCGCGGCATCGCCGCACCGCGTGCAGCCGGCGCGACGGGGGCGGTCGCTTCCTTCAGATCGACCAGCGCATAAGACCAATTGCCCTTGCGCGTCCTGAGCGCGACGATCGCCGCATAGCGCAACAGGCCCAGCGAACTGCACCCCTTCATCCAATAGGCGGCATCGACCAGCCGGACCTCGCGATCCTTCGGCTTGCCCTTCAGCGACAGGATCATCGCCGCGACGCGCTCGTCGGCGAACAGCGTGGTCAGCGCCTCGCGTTCCTCAGGCGCCAGCTCCCAGAACTTCTTGCCGAGCGGGATGCGCGGCTCCACCGCATCCAGCCGTTCCTTCGCCAGATGCCGCCAGCGCCGGCCCAGCGCCTCACGTTCGACGCTGCGGACGGTATCGGATTCGACGCCGGGGTCGCCGCTGGTCGGATCGTGGATCGCCGCGGCATAGCCATCGACCATCGCTTCCATCATCCGCATCGTGACGACGCCCGGCAGGTCGGAGCCGCGGGCGGCCGTGGCCAGCGACAGTCCGAGCCGGATGAGGTCGTGCGCGGGGTTGCCGATGACCGCCTGGTCGAGATCGCGGATCTGGATGGCGACGGACCCGTCGCCGCTGGCGATCGGCCCCAGATTGCCGAGGTGGCAGTCGCCGCAAATCCACACCGCGGGCCCCACCGGCACACGTCGCGCCGCGTCGGACGCCGCCAGCCATTCGTAGAATTTCGCCGTATTGCCCCGCACATAGGCATGGGCCGATCGCGCCATCTTCAACGTCCGTCGGGATTCGAGAACGGCAAGACGATCAGAGGGATGCGGCATGGACGGACAGGACCTCGACAGGAAAGACCCCATCACAACGCCGGGCGCGCCCGAAAGTGACGAAAGATTGCTGGCCCGATATGGTACTTTTAGTAGGTTCTGAGGCGAATGCCGCGCTGATGGCGACGTTCCGGCGCATCCGATCTGGTTTCGCTAGATACACAAAGGACGCCGGTCCTGTGGCGGCCGCGGCGTCCCTGTCGTTCCATGCTCCCGTCGCCGGGGAGGCGCGGCTTATTTGAACGCCGTCACCTTGCCCGACTGGCCGACCGTGTACAGCGTGCCGTTCGCCACCACCGGCGGCAGCGCGAAGCTGTCCTTCGTATCGATCGTGTTCACGATGCTGCCGTCGGTCGGCGAGGTAAAGACGATCTGGCCCAGCGAATTGGTCAGGATCAGGCGGTTGCCGGCCAGGACTGGACCGAACCAGATGACCTGCGGGCCCTTCTGTTTCTTGGTGTTCTTGAACCGCTGCAATTGCGCGATCCAGCGCGCCTTGCCGTTCGAGCGGGCGAGGCAGACGAGGCGGCCGTTGTCGGTGACGACGAACAGCCAGTCGCCCGCGATCCACGGCGTCGAGATGCCGGCGAAATTCTGTTCCCACAACCGCTGGCCGGTCGCGAGATCGAGGCTGACCATACGGCCGCCCTGGCCGACCGCGAAGATGCGACCGTTGTCGATCACCGGATCGGCGTCGATGTCCGACAGGCTCGACACCGACGTCGTGATCGAGGTGCGCGACAGCGCATCGCCCCACAGGACACGGCCGTTTTCGTAGCGATAGGCGTTGAGCTCACCGCTCGAGAAGCCGGCGACGATCGTGCCCTGGCTGGCGGCCGGTGCCGCGACGCCGAACACGCCCTGCGTCTCCAGCGTGCCGGACTGCGCCCACTGCACCTTGCCGTCGTTCTGGTCGATCGCGAAAATCTGATTGTCCTGGCTCAGCACATAGACAGAACCATTGGCCAGCGTCGGCGCGCCGCGCAGCGGGCCGCCGGGTTTGGCACGCCAGATTTCCTTGCCGTCCGCAGCGTTGAACGCGACCACGTCGCCCAGGCCGTCGGTGGCGAAGACGCGCCCACCCTCGACGCTGGCACCGCCGCCGAAGCGCGCGGGGCGATTGGCATCGCCGCTCGCGACGCTGGCGCTCCACAGCTTTGCACCGGTATCGGCGGCAAAGGCATGCAGCTGCGCCTGCACGTCGACGATATACAGTTTGTTATCGACGATCACCGGCGCGGCGGCGAGCCGTTCGCGCACCGAGCCGCCGTCGATCCGGCTTTCCCAAACGCGCGACGGCGTTTCGGCGAGCGCGAGCTGGCCCATCGACTTGGCGGCATTGCCGCCCGGCTGCGACCAGCTGGCGTTGGCAGCGGGGGCGGGCAGCGTCACCTGGATGTCGGCGATCGACGGATCGGCCTCGATGCCGTTTTCCGACGTCAGGATCGGAACGCGCTGGCCGACGGTCGGCGTCTTCTTGGGTGCGCCCTTGAACACGCCGCAGGCGGACAAGGCCATCAGGGCCGCAATGCCAACCGAGGCACGAATGGTGGTCTTCATCTACGCGAGGCCTTCTCTATCGTGCGGCGGGTTATTGCGCGGTCGCGGCGCTGGCGGGGGTAACGACGCGAACCTTGGCGGCGGATGTATCCACCCCCATCGATCCGGCCATCTGAACCGCGCGTTGACGGATCGTCTCGGGCACGCTCTCGGTGCTGCCGAGCTGGCTGAACATCTGGCCGGCAAGGTCGCGGCGCCCACTGTCAAGATAGGCCATCGCGACCAGTTCGCCCGCGCTGCCGAAATAGGCGTTGGCGGGGACGGCGATCGGACGCAGCCGCTCGATCACCACCTGCGGCTTCAGCGTGTCATATTCGGCGACGGTCTGGCGGATCAGCGCCAGGTCGCGGAACGGCTGCGCGACGCTGGTGTCGGCGGCGATCGCGGCGAACTTGGCGGCGGCGGCCTTGTCCTGCTTCTTCGACAGCAGGATGTCCGCCTCGGTCATCTGGGCCAGCGCGCGATAGCCGGGGCGGCCGCTCTGCGCGATGGGAGCCAGCGCCTTGGCGGCGGCATCGGGCTGGCCGTTGCCGAGCTGGTCGTAGGCGGCCTGCAATTGTTCGCCCTGCACGCCCGCCGCTTCGGTCTGGCGGTGTTGCCAGTACAGGAATCCGCCGAATGCCGCGAGCGCGGCGACGATTCCCACGATGGTCCAGCGGCCATAGCGTTCCCAGAAGGTCAGCAGTTGATCGCGGCGCAGTTCGTCGTCGACTTCGCGAAGGAACGCATCGTTGTTTTGCGGCGTAAGGGCCAAGGAGGGCTCCGGACGATAAAGGGCGGACGATAAAAGACTGGCGCGCACTCTTAGCGACGCCCGCCGGGAAACAAAAGGTCATGCAGGCTGTCGGCCTGCGCGTCGATCATCCCTTGGCGGGATAGATCTGCTCAGGGCCGGGGAAGCTGCGCGCCCGTACCTCGTCGGCATAGGCTTCGGCTGCGGCGGAAATGCGGCCGGCCATGTCGTCGTAGCGCTTCACGAAGCGTGCAGTGCGTTCGAACAGGCCCAGCATGTCCTCGGCGACCAGCACCTGCCCGTCGCACTGCGCCGATGCACCGATGCCGATCGTCGGGCAGGCGATCTCTTGCGTGATGCGAATCGCGATCGGCTCCATCACGCCCTCGATCACCACGGCGAAGGCGCCCGCTTCGGCGACGGCGGCGGCATCGCCGACGATCTTCTCCGCCTCCGCCTCGGTCCGCCCGCGCGCGCCATAACCGCCCAGCACGTTCACCGCCTGTGGCGTCAGCCCGACATGGCCCATGACGGGAATGCCGCGTTCGGACAGGAAGCGGACGGTGGACGCCATCGCCGCGCCGCCTTCCAGCTTCACGGCCGCCGCGCCGGTCTGCTTCAGCAGCCACGCGGCGCTTTCGAACGCCTTTTCGGGTGAGGCTTCGTAGCTGCCGAAGGGCATGTCGATGACCACCACCGCATGCGCACTGCCGCGCACCACCGCCGCGCCGTGCGCCGCCATCATCTCGAGCGTGACGGGCACGGTGGACGGCAGGCCGTAGATCACCTGGCCCAGGCTGTCGCCGACCAGCAGCATGTCGCAATGCGCGTCGAGCAACTGCGCGGTGCGCACCGTATAGGCGGTCAGCATCACCAGCGGCTCAGCCCCCTTGCGCTGGCGGATCGCGGGGACGGTCAGGCGCTTGCGCAGCGCCGGCGTCGGATTCGCACGGCTGGTCGCGGTGTCGATCGTATAGGTCGTGGACATGGCAGCAGGCCTTACGCGCCTTGTCTCAACCGATCCATCCCCGCCGACGCGCATGGCCCGACAGCCAGACGCCCAGCAGCGCCACCGCGGCGATGAAGACGGGGAAGGGGACGACCTGCGCCGCGCCGCGCACCGCGATGATGTCGGTCGCGACGAACAACCAGCCGAACTGCGCGATCACGGCGATTAGCGAAACGAGGAACAGTGGCCGGGCCAGCGCCGACCGCAGCACCAGCGCGAGTGCGGCAGCAAGGCCGCTGCCGGTCGCGAGGGCATAGACGCCGTTGTACCAGATCGGGAAGCTCGCATAGAGCCGTCGGTAATAAGCGTCCGCCGGCCCCATCGCCTCCGCGCCCAGGCGGATCTGCTGGACGCAGGCGAACACGCCCACCGCGCCCCAGATGACCAGAACCATCGCAACGATGGTGAACCACATAGGTGTCGCCGGTCTGCCGCGCGTCATCGCATCCCCCTCTTTTGGAAACAGGATGCCGCGGCACGCCCCGCGACGCAACGTCAGCCCAGCGCGGCAGCCCAGGCATCGGGTTTGAAGCCGACCAGCAGCACGCCGTCGCCCTCCAGCACCGGGCGTTTGATCATGGAAGGCTGCGCGATCATCAGCGCGATCGCCTTGTCCGCATCCAGGTCGGCGCGGTCGGCGTCGGGCAGCTTACGGAACGTCGTGCCCGCGCGATTGAGCAGGACCTCCCAGCCGAGCGTGTCGACCCAGCGCCGCAGTCGCCCCTCATCGACTCCATCGCTTTTGTAATTGTGGAATCGATACGACACGCCCGCCTGATCCAGCCAGACGCGCGCCTTCTTCACCGTGTCGCAATTGGGGATGCCGTAGAGGATGAGGGGCACCGTCGTCTCCATCATGGTCGGCCCGGCCTTTGCCAGCGTCGGGGGCGAAGCGGAAGCGGTCAGCGGGACGACAGCCGTACCTCCATCGATGGCACGTCGCCGCCCTCGACGAGGCACGGGCGCATGGCCGGGCCCGTCTCGACGAACCCCAGCTTGTCCAGAACCCGGCCGGAGGCGGGGTTCGACAGGAAATATCCCGATGTGATCGTCCGCAGCGCCAGCGTGTCGAACCCGAACGCCAGCACCGCCCGCGCGGCCTCGGTCGCCAGACCTGACCCCCAGTGCGGCCGGCCGAGCCAATAGCCCAATTCGGCGACATCCGGCGCCGGGGACGGCGTCAGGCCGATGGCGCCGATCAGCGTGTCATTGTGCCTGCGCGTGATCGCCCACACCCATTCGTGCGGGACGATCCGGTCCAGGAAAAAGGCGGCATCCTCAGGCCCATAAGGATGCGGCACGCGCGCCAGTCGTCGCGCGACGTCCCGATCGCCAATCGCCGCGACGATCGCATCCGCGTCGCAGTGCTGCGGGTGGCGCAGGACCAGGCGTTCAGTGACGAGCCGGGGGCGATGGGGAAGGGGGCGTGCGTCCATCGTCCGGGCGTACGATCCTTTGAACGGTGCGGCCAGCTTGGCCGTCAGGCGACGCGTCCGCTCGCCAGATAGCGATTGAGCCACGCGCCGATCGCGGCATTGTCGCTGGGGCCGTCCAGCGAGCGTGTCGCCTGATCGCGCAAGGTCGCATCGATGTCGGGCGCGGTGTGGGCGGCGATCAGCGCGCGGGCGTAGGCCGCGTCGAACTCGGGGTGGAACTGCAGCGTCAGCGCATAGCCGTCGGCATAGGATAGCGCGGCGCACGGCGTAAACGGCGTGCGGGCGAGCACCTCGGCACCCTCCGGTGGTGTCACGACCTGATCCTGATGCGAGGCCATCGCGGTCACGCTGGCTCCTAGGCCCGCGATCGGGGTTAGGATGTCGTAGCGGGTCAGGCCCAGGCCCCAGCCTTGCGGCGCCTTCACCACCCGGCCGCCAAAGGCATGCGCGATCGCTTGATGCCCGAAACAGATACCGATCAGCCGCGCCGTGCCGCGCGCGGTGCGCAGGAAGTGGGTAAGCGATTCGAACCAGCCATGGCCGTCGTTCACCCCCGCCGCCGATCCGGTGACGACATAGGCGTCGCACGCGTCCGGCGAGCCGGGTAACTCGCCGCCGCGAACGTCGTAGCGGGTGTAGCAGTGGCTCGGCCCCAGGAGTGCGGCCATCATCCCGGCGTAGGTGCCGTGCTTTTCAGCAAGATCGCCCGGCGGTGCGCCGGTTTCGAGGATGCCGATATGCATGACAGGCGCTCCCGCAACAGGGCGCATCGCTCGCTGGGAAAAGGAAGGGCGGGGGAGAGTCCGGATACGCCGGTTGGACTCGATCCCCCGCACCCCGACCACACCGGTGCCGGTTTTACCGGCAGGCTCCGCTCCGTATATCTCATTGACGGCGCGGTTGAGGCGCAGCACCCGTACGCCGGATCGCGGCCAAAAAAAAGGCCGGTCAGAGACCGGCCGGAAAGTTTTTAGGAGAGGATGCCTGAAAGGCACGGTCTTTGTGCATCGCAGCACGGATTGTCGCAAGTGCAAAACGTGCAATCGCGCTTTTGTATCGCGCAATCGTTATCGGTATCACATAGGCGATGGTGGCTGATCCCGCCTCGGCCGACCATTGCAAACCAGGGTTTATCATGCGCTTTTTCCATGCTCTTCTCGCAGTCGCAGCGTTTGCGTCGGCTGGCTCCGCTGCACCGCCGCGCGAACCGGCGATCGTGCGCGTCCGGCTGGACACGGCCTATGGCCCGGTCGTGCTGGCGCTCGACGCCCGACACGCACCCCGCACGGTCGCCAATTTCATGGGCTATGTCGACGACGGGCGATTCGACGGCATGACCTTCTATCGGTCGGCACGGAACCGGCAGGCGCCGACCTATGGCTTCGTCCAGGGCGGGATCCGGACCGACGCACGCCGCATTCTGCCGCCGTTTCCGCTCGAGACGACGGCGATGACGGGGATCAAGCACACCGACGGCACGATCTCGATGGCGCGGCGCGCCGATGCCGGGTCGGCGGGGGGCAATTTCTTCATCACGATCGGTGCGATGCCCAGCATGGACGCCAAGGGCAGCTATCAGGGCTATGCCGCCTTCGGCCATGTCGTGTCGGGGATGCCCGTGCTGAAGCGGATCCTGGCGCAGCCCACCGGCGGCGGCATGGGCGGGCAGTTGCTGTTGCGCCCGGTCAAGCTGGTCCGCGCGGTGCGCCTGACCGGCACGCCGCATCCGACCGGTATCGTCAAGCCATGGCTGGTGAAAACGCAGGCTGATCCCGCCCGCCGCAAATAGCCGCGCACGCAACCATCCGTCGTCCCGAGCGCTTGGTCCGCCTTGTCTTGCAGGAGGTTGACGATGAAGACGGCATGGCTTGCGGCGCTGGCCGCGGTGACGATGGTGGCGCCAGTCACGATGGGCGCGGCGATCGCGCAGCGCGGCGACTATCGCTGGAACGGCGATCGTGACGGCCGGTGGGAGCCCGCCGATCATTATCGCGAAGGCCGCTACCGCGAGCGGCGCCTGGGCCGCAACGACCGCATCTATCGCGGGCGTGACGGTCGCGCCTATTGCCGGCGTAGCGACGGCACGACCGGTCTGGTGGTCGGCGCCGTCGGTGGCGGCGTGCTCGGCAATCTGGTCGGCGGCGGCACGCTCGGCACGCTGCTCGGCGCCGGTGGCGGCGCGGTGCTCGGCCGCTCGATCGACCGCGGCAATGTGAAGTGTCGCTGAGGTAACGATCCGGGGCGGGCGCGATGCCCGCCCCGAACGCGGTCAGGCGAGGTGCGGCGCGGCGCCCGATTTGGGCGAATCATGCTCGCTGATCGAGTTGAGCTGCACGTAATTGTGAATGCCCATCCGCTCGATCATGTCGAACTGCCGCTCCAGCGTATCGACATGCTCTTCTTCGCTGGCAAGAATACGCGTGAAGAGATCGCGGCTGACGTAATCCTTGACCTGCTCGCAATAGGCGATCGCGCCTTTGAGCTGCTCGACCGCTTCCATTTCCATGGCGAGGTCGGACTTCAGAACCTCTTCCACGGTCTCGCCGATACGTAGCCGACCCAGCAGCTGGAAGTTCGGCAGGCCATCGAGGAACAGGATGCGCTCCGACAACCAGTCGGCATGCTTCATCTCATCGATCGACTCCATCCGCTCATACTGGGCGAGCTTATAGACGCCCCAATGGTCGAGCATCCGATAGTGGAGCCAATATTGGTTGATCGCGGTCAGCTCGTTCTTGAGCGCCTCGTTCAGAAATTCGATGACCTTTGGGTCGCCCTTCACTGCCATATCCTTCGCCTTCCGCTAATGTCGTGGGCGGGGGTGTAGGCGCCGTATGGCGGCTACGGCAAGGCAAAAAATGGCGGAAATCTGCGGTTTTCTGCCGCTGCGAACGTCAGGCAGCAGCGCGTTCGGTGTCGATAATGGCTCTCGCTACCATCACGCATTGCCCGCATTTCGCCTGGCAGCCGAGCGATCGATAGGCCTGGCACGCGGTACGGCACCCATTGCGGGCCGCGTCGCGGACCTGGGATTCCCGTATGGCATTGCAAACACAGACGACCATGGACGCTCCTTCGCTTCGCCCCTTGGATAGGGCTAATGCGAAACGGTCGCAAGTCCGTCTGCGAGTGATTCGCAGTCGCTGGGCCTCCATTCGTCGCAATTGCAGGACGGGAGGGTGCGCTGCGTGGCGAGGATGATCGGCGGGGCCCGCCTGATCGTCATTGGGAGCGGAGCGAAGCAATCCAGGGCGTCCTGATCCGGCTCTGGATTGCTTCGCTGCGCTCCCAATGACGGTGTGAAGAGGAGCTACGCCAAAGCGGCGTCGACGCCCATAAGCTTGGGGAAGAACCCTTCATGTGCGCGGCGCAGATCGTCGATCGCCACCACGTCGTCGCGATCCGGTCGTTCGAAGATCAGGCGCTTGCCGCCGGTTCGGCCCAGCGGCTCCGCCTCGACGCCGGCGGCGTGCGCCGCGCCCAGGAAGTCGAGCAGCGCATGATCATGGACGGTGACGACATAGACGCCCTGGTCTTCGGCGAAGAAGGACGCCGCGCAGCCGAACGGCTGCTTACGGTCGATCATCGCGCCGATGTTGCCGGCCAGCGCCATTTCGGCGAGCGTCACGGCAATGCCGCCGTCGGACACGTCGTGAACGGCGCTGAGCTGGCCATTGGCGATGCCGTCGCGGATCAGGTCGCCGGTCTTGCGCTCGGCGGCGAGATCGACGGGCGGGGGCGGGCCCTCTTCGCGGCCATGGCATTCGCGCAGCCACACCGACTGGCCGAGATGTCCGCCGCGGGTGCCGATGACGAGGATGACGTCGCCGATGCCCTTGAAGGCGATCGTCGCGTTCTTCGTCCAGTCCTTCAGCAGGCCGACGCCGCCAATCGCTGGGGTCGGCAGGATGGCCGAGCCGCCGCCGGTCGCCTTCGATTCGTTGTAGAGCGAGACGTTGCCCGACACGATCGGGAAATCGAGCGCACGGCAGGCATCGCCCATGCCCTCGAGGCAGCCGACGATCTGACCCATGATCTCGGGCCGCTGCGGGTTGGCGAAGTTCAGGCAGTTGGTGATCGCGAGCGGTGTCGCGCCCACCGCGGTCAGGTTGCGCCACGCTTCGGCCACCGCCTGCTTGCCGCCCTCGACCGGGTCGGCGAAGCAATAGCGCGGCGTGCAATCGGTGGTGATCGCCAACGCCTTGTCGGTGCCATGCACGCGGACGACCGCCGAATCGCCGCCCGGCGCCTGCACCGTATCGGCGCCGACCATGTGGTCGTACTGCTCCCAGATCCAGCGGCGGCTGGCGATGTCGGGCGAGGCCATCAGCGTCAGCAGGTCGCGCGCGATATCGTCGCTTTCGGGGGCATCGGCGAGCGGCGCCGGCTTGGGCGTCGGTACGTGCGGGCGATCGTACAGCGGCGCTTCGTCGGCGAGCGGACCCAGCGGGATATCGCAGACCGTCTCGCCCTTGAACTTCAGCACCATGCGCTCGGTATCGGTGACGTGACCGATGACCGCGAAGTCCAGCTCCCACTTGCGGAAGATTGCCTCCGCCTCGGCCTCGCGGCCGGGCTTCAGCACCATCAGCATGCGCTCCTGCGATTCGGAGAGCATCATCTCGTACGGGGTCATCCCCGTCTCGCGCTGCGGCACGTCGTCCATGACGAGTTCGATGCCGACGCCGCCCTTCGACGCCATTTCGACCGACGACGAGGTGAGGCCGGCGGCGCCCATGTCCTGGATCGCGACGATCACGTCGGTCGCCATCAGCTCCAGGCACGCCTCGATCAGCAGCTTTTCGGTGAAGGGATCGCCGACCTGCACGGTCGGGCGCTTGGCGTCGGCATCCTCGCCGAAGTCCGCGCTCGCCATGGTCGCGCCATGGATACCGTCGCGGCCGGTCTTCGACCCGACATAGACGATCGGGTTGCCGACACCGCTGGCGGCCGAATAGAAGATCTTGTCCTGATCGGCGATGCCGATGGTCATCGCGTTGACCAGGATGTTGCCGTCATAGGCGGGGTGGAAGTTCACCTCGCCACCGACCGTGGGCACGCCGACGCAATTGCCGTAGCCGCCGATGCCATGGACGACGCCGCTGATCAGGTGGCGCATCTTGGGGTGGTCGGGCCGGCCGAAGCGCAGCGCGTTCATGTTGGCGACGGGGCGCGCGCCCATCGTGAACACGTCGCGCAGAATGCCGCCGACGCCCGTCGCCGCGCCCTGATACGGCTCGATGTATGACGGGTGGTTGTGCGATTCCATCTTGAAGATCGCGGCCTGACCGTCGCCGATATCGATCACGCCGGCATTCTCGCCCGGACCACAGATCACCTGCGGGCCTTCGGTCGGCAGCTTTTTCAGGTGGATGCGGCTCGATTTGTAGCTGCAATGCTCAGACCACATGACCGAAAAGATGCCGAGCTCGACCAGATTGGGCTCGCGGCCCAGCGCGTGCAGGACCCGCGCATATTCTTCCTCGGACAAGCCATGGTCGGCGACGATCTGGGGCGTGATCTCGGTCATGGCCCGCGCCCTTAGCGGGATGGTGCGCTTTCGTCACCTCCCGCGGTGGGGAAGCCTCCAAATCCTACGTCACCCCGGACTTGTTCCGGGGTCCACAGGGCCGCAGGGGTGATGAAAGAGGCTCAAGGCACCCCCCTCGCCGCAGAGTGGACCCCGGAACAAGTCCGGGGTGACGGGGAAGGGGTGCATACGTATGCCTTCCCCTCGACGGTTGACCTTGTTGCGGCCGCCCGCGCACAGCCTGTCGCATAACACCGGGAGAGACCTGAACGATGCGCGCCACGATGCTGCTGGCCCTGACCGCCCTTGCGACCGCGACGGTGCCGTCTCTCGCCTCCGCGCAGGCGGCGCCTGCCGTAACCGCGCGCGCAGACGGCGCCGACGTCGCCACCGCCGGCGCAACGATCCGCGTCGTCGCTCTGACCGATTCGATCCTGCGCATCCGCGTCGGCCGGGGCGGCGCGATGCCCGAGGATGCGAGCTGGGCCGTCGATGCGAAGACGCGCGCGCAGCATGTCGCCGTCACACCCGCCACGGACGGCTTCGCCACCAAGGCGCTGCGCGTCCGTTTCCGTGCCGACGGCCGCCTGCGCATCGAGGATCTCGCCGGCAACCTCATCTCCGAAGACGCCGCACCCGTCGCCTTCGACGGCAAGGGCTTTGCGCTCGCCAAGACGATGCCGCAGGCCGAGCATTATTTCGGCATGGGCGACAAGACCGGCGGGCTCGATCGCCGCGGCAAGAGCTTCGTCGACTGGAATACGGATGCGTTCGGTTTCGGGAGCGGCGACGATCCCATCTATAAATCGATCCCGTTCTTTATCGGCGTCGGCGGAGCGGGGGGCAGCTATGGCCTGTTCCTTGACAACACGACGCGTGCCTGGTTCGATTTCGGCCATCGCGACGACACGCGGCTGGCCTTTGGCGCGCCGGATGGCCCCATCGACTATTATCTGATCGCCGGCCCGACCACGGCAGAGGTGGTGCGCCGCTACACCGACCTGACCGGCAAGGCGCCGCTCGTGCCGCAATGGGCGCTGGGCTATCAGCAGTCCCGCTACAGCTACATGACGGCGGACGAGCTGCGCGGCGTCGCTGCCCGGCTGCGGCAGGAGCGCGTACCCACCGACGTGCTGTGGCTTGATATCGACTGGCAGGATCGCAACCGACCCTTCACCGTCGATACCAAAGCGTTCCCGGACATGACGGGGCTGCTGTCCGACCTAAAGCGCGACGGGTTCAAAGTGGTGACGATCACCGACTTGCACGTCGCGCAGGCGCCCGACCAAGGCTACCGTCCCTATGACGAGGGCATCAAGCGCGACGCCTTCGTCCACCGTGCCGACGGCTCGGTCTATGTCGGGCCGGTGTGGCCGGGTCCGTCGGTGTTCCCGGATTTCACCGAAACGAAGGTGCGCGACTGGTACGGCACGCTCTTCGCCGATCAGGTGAAGATGGGCGTCGCGGGCGCGTGGAACGACATGAACGAACCGGCGATCTTCAACACGCCGACCAAGACGATGCCGGCGGACGTCATGCATCGCATCGACAGCGACGGCTTCATGCCCCGCACCGCGACGCATGCCGAGATCCACAACGTCTACGGCATGCAGAACACGCGCGCGACCTATGACGGCCTGCGCAGGCTGCTGCCCGACGAGCGCGCCTTCGTAATGACGCGGGCGAGCTATGCCGGGGGGCAGCGCTATGCGGTGACATGGACGGGCGACAATCTCGCGACCTGGGACCACCTCAAGCTGTCGATCCAGCAGATCATCAACCTAGGCCTGTCGGGCTTTTCCTATGGCGCCGCCGACGTCGGCGGCTTCGCGGGCGGCCCTAGCCCCGAGCTGCTGACCCGCTGGTTCCAGATCGGTGCCTTCTACCCTGTCTTCCGCGACCATGCCGCCAAGGGCACGCCGCGTGCTGAGCCGTGGGTCGACGGACCCGATCACCTCGCGATCCGGCGCCGCTTCGTCGAGGAGCGCTATCGGCTGATGCCCTATCTGTACGCGCTTGCCGAACAGAATGCGCGCGCGGGCGATCCCATCCTGCGCCCGGTGTTCTACGATTACCCGTCCGCCATGCGCATGTCGTGCGACCAGTCGTGGACGTTCACCGTGGGCCGTTCGTTGCTCGTCGCGCCCGCGCCGCATCCCGACCAGCCGCTGGCCTATGACGTCTGCCTGCCCGCGGGCGGCTGGTACGATTATTGGACGGGACAGCGGGCTGGCACGCCCGAAGCCGCGGACAATGGCCCGATCCAGTCGGCCACACAGGCGACGGGGCAGGCGACCGAACACGGCGACAAGGTGCGCGTCACGCCGCGGATCGAGTCGCTACCCGTCTTCGTGCGCGCCGGCACCATCCTGCCGCGCCAGCCCCTCGTGCAGAGCACGGCGGAAACGCCATCGGGTCCGCTGCAACTCGACGTCTATCCCGGCGAGGATTGCCGCGGTGACCTGTACGCCGACGACGGCCATTCGATGGCCTTCACCCGCGGCGTCTTCCTGCGGCAGGGTATGACCTGCACCATGACGCCCAATGGCCTGACGCTCGGCTTCGGCGCGCGGCAGGGCCGCTATACGCCGTGGTGGAAGCAGCTGCGCGTCGTCGTTCATGGCTGGCAGGGCGACGGCGCGGTTTCGCTTGCGCGCAAGGCCGTGGCAGCGCAGTCGGACGCGACGGCGGGTACGCTCAGCTTCGTCCTGCCCGATCAGCGTCGGGCGGCCGAGGTGACGATCGCCCGCCGCTGACGATCACGAGAGACTATCCATGGCCACCATCCCCTTCGACGTTCCCCACAGCCTCGGCCGCGACGAGGCGCGCGCGCGCATCCAGGCGGGCCTGCCCAAGCTCGCGCAGCATATCCCGGGCGGCGGCACCGTGTCCGATCACTGGACCGGCACCGACGCGCTGACGCTGACGATCATTGCGATGGGCCAGAGCGTGGAGGCGAAGATGGATATCGAGGACGCGCGCATCGCCGGCACGGTGAAGGTGCCGATGATGCTCAGCATGATGTCCGGCCCGATCGCGGAGTTCGTGAAGACCAGCGCGGAAAAGATGCTGGCGAAGCCTGCGGCGTAACGTCGCGGGCCATCGCCCCCAGAACCACGTCACCCCGGATCAAGTCCGGGGTGACGGAATGGGGATCGAAGCGGCCTACAGCCGCGCGGCGTGCCAGGCGAGATGATCGGCCATGAAGGTCGAGATAAAATAATAACTGTGGTCGTACCCCGGCTGCATCCGCAGCGTCAGGTCGATCCCCGCCTTCGCGCAGGCCTCCGCCAGCAGCTCCGGCTTCAGCTGCTCGGCAAGAAACTGGTCCGCATCGCCCTGATCGACCAGCAGCGCGGGCACCCGCGCACCATCCTCGATCAACGCGACCGCGTCATGCGCGCGCCAGCGCGACCGGTCCGCGCCCAGATAGCCACCCAGCGCTTTCTCGCCCCACGGCACCTGCGACGGCGCGACGATCGGCGCGAAGGCCGATACCGCCTTGAAGCGATCGGCAAAGGTCAGCCCGATCGTCAGCGCGCCATGGCCGCCCATCGAATGGCCCATGATCGACTGGCGCGCCATGTCGGCGGGGAAATGCGCGCCGATCAGCGCCGGCAGTTCTTCGGTGACATAGGACCACATGCGGAAATGCGGGGCCCAAGGCGCTTCGGTCGCATCGACGTAAAAGCCTGCGCCCTTGCCGAAATCATAGGCCTCGTCGTCCGCGACATCGTCGCCGCGTGGGCTGGTGTCGGGGGCGACGAAGATCAGGCCCAGTTCAGCACAGGCGCGGCGATACTCGCCCTTGTCGGTGACGTTCGCATGGGTGCAGGTCAGGCCTGACAGATACCAGACGACGGGCAGGGTCGCGCCATCGTCATGCGGGGGCACGTACACCGAAAAGGTCATCGGCGTGCCCGTCGCGGTGGACGCATGGGTATAGACGCCCTGCGTGCCGCCGAACGCCTTGGCGGTCGACACCGTCTGTAAAGTCATCGGAAGATCACCGTCCTGTTGCCGTTGAGGAAGACGCGCCGCTCGCCCACCCAGGCGACCGCGCGGGCGAGCACCTGCGCCTCGATATCGCGGCCGATGCGGATCAGTTCATCGACGCTGGCGCGATGGTCGACGCGCTCGACCGCCTGTTCGATGATCGGCCCTTCGTCGAGATCGGCCGTCACGAAATGCGCGGTCGCGCCGATCAGCTTGACGCCGCGGGCATGCGCGCGGTGATAGGGCTGCGCGCCCTTGAAGCCGGGCAGGAAACTGTGATGGATGTTGATGCAGCGTCCCGCCAGTCCCTCGACGAGGCGGGGGCCGAGCACCTGCATATAGCGGGCGAGGATCAGATAATCCGCCCGCGCCTCCGCCATCAGCGCCAGGATCGCGGCCTCCTGCGCGTCGCGGTTCGTGTCGTCGACGGGCAGATGGTGCCACGGCAGGCCATGCCATTCGACCAACGGGCGCAAACTGTCGTGGTTCGAGACGACGCCTGCGATATCCACCGGCAGCGTCTTCGTCCGCCAGCGATGCAGCAGGTCGTTCAGGCAGTGCGAGCCCTTCGACACCGCGATCAGCACGCGCGGCCGCGCATCGGCGGCATCCAGGCTCCAGTCGAAGCCGAACGTCTCCGCCACAGGCGCAATCGCCGCCCGCAGCGCCTCGGCCTTCGCCGGGTAGCGGTCGCCGCCGCGGACGAAGGCGACGCGCATGAAGAACCGGCCCGTTTCCAGATCGGCATATTGCTGACTGTCGAGGATGAAGCCGTCGATCCCGGCGAGCGCCCCCGACACCGCCGCGACGATGCCGACGCGGTCCTGACACACCAAGGTGAGGATCTGGACCGCGCGGCGCTCCGTCATGCCGCGACGCGGTGCAGCGCGCACACCTTGTTGCCGGCGGGATCGCGCAGATAGGCGAGGTAGAGCTTGCCGAACGGCGCCTCGCGTACGCCCGGCGCATCCTCGATCGCGGTGCCGCCATTGGCGACGCCCGCGGCGTGCCATGCATCGGCCTGTTCGGGGCTGCTCGCGGCAAAACCGATCGTGCCGCCATTGGCGTGGCAGGCGGGCTGGCCGTCGATCGGCTTGGTCAGCAGGAACATGCCGCCCGGGTGCATGTAGAGCACGCGACCCTTGGGATCGACCCGGCCGGGCGCGATACCGAGCGCGCCGAGCGTCGCGTCGTAGAAGGCCTTCGAGGCGTCGATATCGTTGGCGCCGAGCATGACGTGGCTGAACATGATGGTATTCCTCTCTCTTTTTGATTGGTGGGGGTTGGTGCCGCGGCCTTCATCCTCCCCGTCATCCCGGACTTGTTCCGGGATCCACTCCGCGGCGAGGGGGGCGGCCTGCGCCTCCTGCCTACCCCCCGCGGATGAGTGGACCCCGGAACAAGTCCGGGGTGACGGGCGGTGGGGCTTAGTAAATCACCACGCTGCGGATGCTTTCGCCGGCGTGCATCAGGTCGAATCCCTTGTTGATCTCGTCGAGCGTCAGGCGGTGGGTGATCATCGGATCGATCTGGATCATCCCGTCCATGTACCAGTCGACGATCTTCGGCGTGTCCGTCCGCCCACGCGCGCCGCCGAAGGCGGTGCCGCGCCAGTTGCGGCCCGTGACCAGCTGGAACGGGCGCGTGCTGATTTCCTTGCCCGCTTCGGCGACGCCGATGACGATGCTGGTGCCCCAGCCGCGGTGGCAGCATTCCAGCGCGGTCCGCATCACCTCGGTATTGCCGGTCGCGTCGAAGCTATAGTCGGCGCCGCCATCGGTCAGCTCCGCCACCTTGGCGACGATCGCCTCGCGGTTCATGCCTTTGGTGTTGAGGAAGTGGGTCATGCCGAACCGGCGGCCCCACTCTTCGCGATCCGGGTTGATGTCGACGCCGACGATCATCTTGGCGCCGGCCAGCTTCGCGCCTTGGATGACGTTGAGGCCAATACCGCCCAGGCCGAAGACGACGACATTGTCGCCGACCTGCACCTTGGCGGTGTTGACCACCGCGCCCACGCCCGTCGTCACGCCGCAGCCGACGTAGCAGCTGGTGTCGAACGGCGCGTCCTTGCGGATCTTGGCGACCGCGATCTCGGGCAGCACGGTGAAGTTCGAGAAGGTGGAACAGCCCATGTAATGGAAGATCGGCTGCCCCTTGTAGCTGAAGCGCGTCGTGCCGTCGGGCATCAGCCCCTTGCCCTGCGTCGCGCGGATAGCGGTACACAGATTGGTCTTCTGGCTGAGGCACGACTTACACTGGCGGCATTCGGGCGTGTAGAGCGGGATGACATGGTCGCCGACCTCGACGCTGGTCACGCCCGCGCCCAGTTCGCGGACGATGCCGGCGCCTTCATGGCCCAGCACGCTGGGGAACAGCCCCTCGCTGTCGAGGCCGTCGAGCGTATAGGCATCGGTGTGGCAGATGCCGGTCGCCATGATCTCGACCAGGACTTCGCCCGCCTTCGGGCCTTCGAGGTCGAGCTCGACGATCTCGAGGGGTTTCTTCGCTTCGAAGGCGACGGCGGCGCGGGTCTTCATGGGGCTATTGCTCCGGAGGGAATGATCGCGGCGGGGTTATCGCGGGACGGGCGGCGGGAGCAAGCGAAAGGGCAGGGCTCAGGCCATCGGGTCCGCCGGCACCGCGACGATGCCCGCGGCGGCCAGCGCGGCCAGGGTCTCGGCGTCGACGCCGGCCAGCCGCTCCAGAACCGCGGCGGTGTGCTCGCCCAGCACCGGTGGCGGCGTATCGTAGGTCACTGGCGTGTCGGATAATTTGATCGGGCTGCCGATCGTTTCGAAGTCGGGGTTGCGCGGGTGCGGGATGGTGACGCGCATGGCGCGCGCCGCGACCTGCGGTTCGTCGAGGGCCTGCGCGATGCTGTTGATCGCGCCGACCGGCACACCGCGGGGATGGATGCGCGCGATCCACGCATCGGCCGTATCGGTCAAGAAATGAGCGGCCAGCCGTTCGATGACCGCTTCCCGATTCGCGACTCGATCGGGGTTGCGGGCGAAGCGCGGATCGCGGGGCAGATCGGGCAGGCCGATCGCCTCGCACAGCGCGACGAATTGCGAATCATTGCCGCAGGCGATCACGAAATCGCGATCGGCGGCGCGGAAGACCTGATAGGGCACGATATTGGCGTGAGCGTTGCCGTATCGGCCGGGCGCCTTGCCGGTGGTCAGGTAATTCTGGCTCTGGTTGCACAGCATCGCGACCTGCACGTCCAGCAGCGCCATATCGATATGCTGGCCGAGGCCTGTCGTCGCTCGGTGCAGCAGTGCGGCCTGGATCGCGATGACCGAATAGAGGCCGGTCATCAGGTCCGATACCGCGACGCCGACCTTCTGCGGGCCGCCGCCGGGCAGATCGTCGCGCTCGCCGGTGATGCTCATCAGCCCGCCGAGCGCCTGAATGATGAAGTCATAGCCCGGCTCGGCGGCACGCGGCCCGGTCTGGCCGAAGCCGGTAACCGAACAATAGATCAGGCCGGGGTGCAGCGCGCGCAGGCTGGCATGGTCGAGGCCGTATTTCGCCAGCGACCCCGCCTTGTAATTCTCGATCAGCACGTCGCACTGGGGCACCATCGCGCGGATCAGCGCCTGTCCTTCTGCGGAGGCGATGTCGATCGCGACCGATTGTTTGCCGCGGTTGGCCGACTGGAAATACGAGGCTTCGCGCGTCGGCGCGCCATCGGCGTCCGCCATCCACGGCGGCCCCCATTCGCGCGTATCGTCACCGCGCCGGGGGTGTTCGATCTTGATGACCTCCGCGCCGAGATCCGCCAGCGTCTGCGCGCACCACGGCCCCGCCAGCACGCGGCTCATGTCGAGCACCCTCAATCCCCTCAGCGCACCCATGTGGCGGTCCTCTCGCGTCCGTCCGTCGGATCGATGCCGGCGGTGTATCGGGGAAGCGCTAGCGACCGCGCGCCGTGCTGCAAAGGGTTACAGCGCACCCACGGGGAGCAGATGCCCCAGCAACGCCGTCGCGGCCATCGCCAGCGCGCCGAGCGCGGTGACGCGCACCACCGCGCGAACCTGCGGGGCGCCCCCGGCCTTGGCACCGATCGCCCCCAGAATGGCGAGCAGCACGATCGCCACCACTGGCACGACCATGACGGCCAGGTGGCGCGGTGCCAGCGCGGCGATCACTACCGGCAGGATCGCGCCAGAGGTAAAGGCGGCGGCGGAGAAAACCGCGGCCTGCACGGGGCGCGATCCGCCGTCGTCGGCAAGGCCCAGTTCGTCACGGCGATGCGCGCCCAGCGCGTCATGCGCCATCATCTGTTCGGCGACCGTCTGTGCCAGCGCGGGCGCGACGCCGCGGCCGACGTAGATGGCGGCGAGTTCCCGTGTTTCGGCCTCGGGATTGCGGTGCAGCTCGGCAGCCTCGCGCGTCAGGTCGGCATGTTCGGTATCGGCTTGCGAGCTGACCGAGACATATTCGCCCGCCGCCATCGACAACGCGCCGCCGACCAGCGCCGCCGCGCCGGCGAGCAGGATGGTCGCTGCGCTGGCGCCCGGCGCGGCGGCGACGCCGACGACCAGGCTCGATACCGAGATGATGCCGTCATTGGCACCCAGCACCGCCGCGCGCAGCCAGCCGGTGCGGTGGACCAGGTGATGTTCGCCGGGGGCGTGCGGCATGTCGGTCATCGGGCAGGCACCTGTGTTGAACGACGATGGCGATACGGACCGCGCCGTCGCAGCGTCGAGCCAATCTGTTGAGACATCAGCCGATAGCAGAGGCGGGGGCGCACAAATCTAAATTAAATTTCAGGCAACGGCGCGGCGACTTCCTCGTTTCGGCTTGATGTGGATCAGGCTCGCCCTGTCGCACGCCGGGTCTCTCGCATCGCCCGGCTGCGCTCCTGTTTCACCCAATGGCGGATGCTGGAGCGCGTGTGCATGGAAGACTATAAGGACGTCCTGGCCGGGAAGTGCCCGTTCGGTGGTGATCGGATTGGCGGAGCGCAGACCAGCAAGCCGACGCTGCAGGACTGGTATCCCAATCGCCTTCGCGTCGAGCAGTTGCACCGCAACGGCCCGCGCGCCAATCCGCTGGGCGAGGATTTCGATTATAAGGCGGCGTTCGAGGCGATCGACCTTCAGGCGCTGAAGGCGGAGATCAAGGCGTTCCTGACCAGCTCAGTTGCTTGGTGGCCCTCCGACTATGGCAATTACGGGCCGCAGATGATCCGCATGGCCTGGCACTCGGCCGGCACCTATCGCATCGCCGACGGGCGCGGCGGCGCGGGCGAGGCGATGCAGCGCTTCGCTCCGATCGACAGCTGGTGGGACAATGGCAACACCGACAAGTCGCGCCGGCTGATCTGGCCGATCAAGCAGAAGTACGGGGCCGCGCTGTCCTGGGCGGACCTGATGGTGCTGACCGGCAATTGCGCGCTCGAGATCATGGGCTTCCCCACTTATGGCTTCGCCGGCGGCCGGCATGACGCGTGGGAGGCGGATGACGCGACCTATTGGGGGCCGGAACATGTCGACATGACGACGGTGAAGTCGTTCGACGAGATGGTGAATCGCGACAAGCGCTGGCGCGGGCAGAACGGCGATGCCGATTATGATCTGGAGCAGCCGCTGGCCGCGTCGCACCAGTCGCTGATCTACGTCAATCCCGAAGGCCCCTATGCCAGCGGCGATCCGATGGCGTCTGCGCACGACATTCGCGTCACCTTCACCCGCATGGCGATGAACGACGAAGAGACGGTGGCGCTGATCGCGGGCGGCCATGCGTTCGGCAAGAGCCACGGCATGGTGAAGGCCGACCGGATCGGCGCGCCGCCCGAAATGGCGCCGATCGAGCAGATGGGCCTCGGCTGGCACAATCCCGAAGGCACCGGCGCGGGCGCGTTCACGATGACCAACGGCATCGAGGGCAGCTGGACGCCCGATCCGACCCAATGGGACAACAGCTACCTCGAAAACCTGTTCAAGTTCGAATGGGAACAGACACGCAGCCCCGCGGGCGCGCTGCAATGGACGCCGGTCGACAAGACCGCGCCGCACACCCCCGACGCGCATATCGCGGGTAAGACGCATCCGCTGATGATGATGACCAGCGATATCGCGCTGAAGGTCGACCCCGTCTATCGTCCGATCTGCGAGCGGTTCCTGACCGACTTCGCCTATTTCACCGAGCAATTCTCCAAGGCCTGGTACAAACTTACCCATCGCGACATGGGGCCGAAGGAGCGTTATCTGGGCGAGGAACGGACGATCGAGGACGATCTGCTGTGGCAGGATCCGATCCCGCCGGTCGACCATCCGCTGATCGAGGCCGGGGATATCGCGGCGCTGAAGCAGACGATCCTGGCGACGGGACATTCGGTGTCGGACTTGGCCTTTACCGCCTTTTCCGCAGCCTCGACCTTCCGGCACAGCGATAAGCGCGGCGGCGCCAATGGCGCGCGCATTGCGCTTGCGCCGCAAAAGGATTGGGCGATCAACGCGCGCACCCGTCCGGTGATCGACAGCCTGAAGCGCGTCGCGGCTGATTTCGCCGACCGTGCCTCGGGCGGCAAAGCGGTCTCGCTCGCCGACCTGATCGTGCTCGCCGGATGCGTCGCTGTCGAGCAGGCGGCGGCGGCGGCCGGCGCGGCGACCGAGGTTCCGTTCACCCCGGGCCGGATGGACACGACGGACGCGCTGACCGACGCGGACAGCTTCGAATGGCTGCGCCCGGTGGTTGATGGCTTCCGAAACTATGTCGATCCGAACTTCGACGCTGTGAACGTCGCCGACCTGTCGCCCGAACAGCTGTTCCTCGACCGTGCCGACCTGCTCGCGCTGTCCGCGCCCGAATGGGCGGTGCTGACCGGCGGCCTGCGCGCGCTGGGCGCCAATTGGGACGGATCGTCCGACGGCATCTTCACCGATCGCGTCGGCGCGCTGACCAACGACTTCTTCACCGTGCTGACCAGCATGGATTACGAATGGAAGAAGGCGGATGAGCAGGGATCGCGCTTCACCTTGGTCGCTCGCGACGGCGGCGACGCCCGGTTCGAGGCGACGCGCTGCGACCTCATCTTCGGCGCCAATTCGCAGTTGCGCGCGATCGCCGAAGTCTATGCTGCGGCCGATGGCCAGGCGCGGTTCGTGCGCGATTTCGTGAAGGTGTGGGACAAGGTGATGATGCTCGATCGCTACGACGTTCATCAATAAACGCTACCACTATCGGGGGAAGCTTAGCTTCCCCCGATAGTCGCCTCAAAACAGGGGAAAATCCGCCCCATAACGGGTGCTTTACGCTGACGTCATCTTAACGCTTTATGGCCCACATGCGCCGGGACCGATGACTCACCGAGCCCCTGTAATCCGATGCTGACAAACCTTTTTCGCGAGCGCCTGCGTTCGCGGGCCGTGCGCGGCCTGACCGGCGGGGATGAGGCGAGCGCCTCTGCGCTCGATCGCCATGTCGAAGCGGCGCAGCAGGGCTTCGCTGCCCCGATCGCGGCGCTGTCGCTGATCTACGACGACATCCAGGCGATCCACGCGGCTCGCGGCGTCGACGTCGGCTGCCTGCCGCGACGGGATGGATTCTGCACCCTGACGCTGGATGTCTCGGACGTGCTGGAATGCTGCGACGCGACTGTCGATCCGCGCTTCGCAAACTTGCCTTCGGTGACCGGCGAACCGTTCATCCGCTATTATATCGGTACGCCGCTGCGCCTGATCGACGGGATCGAGATCGGCGCGCTCTGCGTCGCCGATATCAAGCCGCGTCTGCCCGCATCGGTGGATCAGAAGGCCTATCTCGTCGGCCTGGCCCGACAGGTGTCGCTGGTGATGGAAGGGCGCCGCGGCGCCCGGGGGGTGAGGGCCGCATGACCGACATCGCCCTGTGTTTCGCGCAGCATGATGTGCATCTCGTCCTGCTGGCGGCGCTGGTCTGCCTCGTCGGTTCGGCGGCCAGCGTTCAACTGTTCCACTGTATCCGGTCGGCGGATGGCTACAGCCGGCTGGGCTGGGTGATGCTGACCGCGGTGGCCACCGGCACGATGGTCTGGGCGACCCATTTCGTCGCGATGATGGCCTATCGCACGTCGGCGCCGGTCGTCCTCGATCCGATACAGACGCTCGGTTCGCTTCTGGTTGCCATCAGTATAGCGGCGCCCGGCCTGGCGCTGGCCGCCTCGGCCCGTCGGGGCGCGGGGGTATTGGGTGGCGGCGTCATCGGCGCAGCTATCGCGCTGATGCACTATCTCGGCATGTCGGCCTATCACGTCGACGGCATCGTCACCTGGACCTGGCCGGTCGTCGCCGTATCGATACTGCTGTCGGTCGGGCTCAGCGCCGCCGCTTTCGCACGCGCGCGGCAGGCGGGGCGTGCGGGTGCGTTGCGGACGATGGGCCTGCTCGCGCTGGGTGTCGTGACGCTCCATTTCAGCGGCATGGCGGCGATGCATATCACCGTCATCCGCCTGGGCGACGGCTTGTCGCCCTCGACCATGAACGCGCTGGCCGTGGCGACGGCCGTCGCATCGCTGATTATCGTCGGCTGCGCCGCGATCAGCGCGCTGATCGACGGGCATACGAAGGGCGAATCCTACCGCCGGCTGCGTCGCATGGCGATGTACGACGGGCTGACCGATCTGCCCAATCGCATGAGCTTCAACGAAGAATTGGAGCGCCGTTTCAACCGCAAGGGTGGGCATCTGTGCATGGCCGTCGTCATGATGGACCTGTCGCGGTTCAAGGTGGTCAACGACACCTATGGCCATCTGGCGGGCGACCAGCTGTTGATGGCGCTGGCGGCGCGGATGACGGCGACGCTGGGTCCCAACGAATGCATTAGCCGTCTAGGCGGCGACGAATTCGCGGCGGTCATTTCCTACGATCTGGCCGAGGAGTTGACCGACTTCCTCGATAGGCTGCGCGCGGTCTTCGACGCGCCCTTCGTCTTCGATCGCTTCACCGCGTCGATCGGGACCAATATCGGCGTCGCACTCGCGGTTCATGACGGCTGGGATGCGGACGCGCTGCTGGCGAAGGCGGACCTCGCCATGTACCGCGCCAAGTCGATCCATTCGAGCGAACCGTGTTTCTACGACGCGCAGATGGACGATGCGGTGCGCGCCCGGCGCGAGCTGGTCGTCGATCTGCGGCGTGCGCTCGACCGGGGGGCGTTCGAACTGCATTTCCAGGTGCAGGCGTCGACCGAGACGGGCGAGATCAAGGGGTATGAGGCGCTGGTGCGCTGGAACCATCCCGTCCGCGGCATGGTGCCGCCCGCGGAATTCATCCCGCTGGCGGAGGAAAGCGGCGAGGTGGTGCCGCTGAGCATCTGGATCCTGCGCCAGGCGTGTTTCGAGGCGGCGCTGTGGCCCAATCGCTATCCGGTGTCCGTCAACCTGTCCCCCAAGCATCTGTCCGATCCGCGTCTGGTGATGACGGTACGGTCGGCGCTGGAGGACAGCGGCCTCGCGCCGAACCGGCTGGTGCTGGAACTGACCGAAAGCGCGATCATCCACGATCGCCGCTTCGCACTTGAACAGCTGCACGCATTGAAGGCGATGGGCGTATCGATCGTCCTCGACGATTTCGGCGTCGGCTATTCTTCGATCGACGTCCTGCGATCCTTTCCGTTCGACTGCATCAAGCTGGATGCGTCCTTCGTCGCCGAACTGGAATATGACGATCAGGCGATTTCGATCCTGCGATCGGTGACGGCGCTCGGCGGCCTGCTGCGCATGCCGGTGCTGGCAGAGGGGATCGAGCGCCCGGCGCAGCTCGCCATCGTGGCGCGCGAAGGCTGCGCCAGCGTGCAGGGCTTCCTGGTCGGCCGGCCCTCGCGCACTTTGTCGGACCCGCACGAGGTACGACGGACGATGGCGATCGGGGCCGGTCCGGTGGTCGTCGATTTCCGGCAGCAAGCCGCAACGCCCACCGCGGCTTAACGGGACGGTTGACAGGTCCGGTGCGGTTCAACATTGGGACGTTACAACATCACTGGAATATGTTTTGCTTCTTCGATCCCGCGTTGCCGCCTGCCTGTCGCCGCTGATTGCCTGCCTCCCGATCACCCCCGCCGCTGCGCAGGATACCGATGACGTCGCCGTCGGCAGCGGCGATATCGTCGTGCTCGGCACGCGTCGCGCGCGCAGTGACGGGACGCTGTCATCGGATATCGCCACCCGCACGCTCTCGCAGTCGAGCCGATCGATCGAGCGCGACCTGCTGACTGCCGCCGGGACCTATCGCCTGTCGGACGCGCTCGAACTGGTCAGCGGCGTCAGCAATCAGAACAACCGTGGCGGCGTCATGGACAATTTCGCCATCCGCGGCTTCCTGGGCACACCGGATGGCGGCGGGGAATATTATGTCGATGGCTTCCTCGCCAATCGCGGCATGGGGCCGCCCCGCGATCCTGCCACCACCGAACGGATCGAACTGCTGAAGGGGCCGGCGGGCGCGCTGTTCGGCGACATCGATCCGGCGGGCCGCGTCAATATCGTCAGCAAGACGCCGGATTTCGTCCCGGCCGCCTATGCGGTGTTCACGCTGGGATCGTTCGGAACGCGCCGGGTGGAGCTGGATGCGACCGGGCCCGTGGCGCGGACGCTGGCCGCGCGGATCGTCGTCGCGGCGGAAACGTCGGACGGCTGGCGCAACTTCGTCGGGCTGGATCGGCAGGTGGTGATGCCGTCGCTCACCTGGCGGCCCAGCGATCGGCTGCGCGTCACCTATATCGGCGAGATCACGCGCTTCGATACGCTGTTCGATCGCGGCATTCCGGCGCTGAACGGCGATGCGAACGCCGTGCCGCGCGATGCCTATTATGGCGAGCCGAACGACGGCAAGACCCGCTTCCGCAACCAGCGTCACCAGCTGACGGCGCTCGCCGACCTCGGCAACGACTGGACGGTGAACGGGGGCGTCGCGTGGCGGACGGGGACGCTGAAGGGCTTCTCCTCCGATCAGTCGCGGCTGGTCGGCGGCCGGACGCTGTGGCGGCAGCGGCGATCGCGCGATTTCAAGGTGGACGATCTGTCCGCGCGGATCGAACTCGCCGGACATGTCGGTGCGCATCGGCCCAGCATCGGGCTGAAGGGCTATACGCTGGATTATGCCGAACGCTGGATGCGGCGCAATCCGGGCGATCCGGCGCGCGGCGGCAATCCCTATGCGATCGACGTCTTCGCCCCCGTCTATGGCCAGACGCCGCCGACGCTGCTGCCCTTCACGAACAATCGCGAAAAGCGCTGGTCGGGCACGGTCTATGTGCAGGACATGTGGGATGTGACCGACCGGCTGACGCTGTCGGGCGGGGCCAGGTTCGATGCCTATCGCCAGCGCATCCGCAACAACAACACGGGGCAGGTGGGGCGTACGGTAGGCTCGCCGATGCATTACCGGCTCGGCGCGCGCTACCAGGCCACCGATGCGATCGCGGTCCATGCCAGCTGGGGCGAAAGCTTCGTGCTCAACTCGGGCACGGGTCGCGACGGCAACGGCTTCGCGCCCGAAAGCGGCGTCGGATATGAGGTCGGCGTTGCCGGACGCTGGGCGGGTGTGGACGTCGCCGCAACGTGGTTCGATATCCGAAAGCGCGGCATCCTCGCCAACGACCCCGTCGACCCCGCTTTCAACGCGCCGGTCGGCAGCCTGCGCAGCCGCGGGATCGAATGGGACGCATCGGTACGGATCGCGCCCCATTGGCAGATCGTCGGCAATTACGCCTGGACGCACGCACGGGTGGACGACGGCGCCTTTCCGACCGATCGTGCGCTGAACGTACCCTATCACAGCGGCACGGTCTTTGCGCTGGGGCGGTTCACCGACGCTGACGGACGTGGGTTCTCGGTGAGCGCCGGCGCCAGCTACATGGGCGACCGCGCCGGGTCGATCGAGCGCGACTATGTGGTGCTGCCGGCCTATCTGAAGGCGAAGGCTGCCGTCGAATATGCCGTATCGCGGCGGCTGACGCTGCGGGCGGAGGCGGACAATCTGTTCGACGCCCGCTACGCGCAGAGCTCGTACAGCCGGGTGTGGATCTATCCGGGGCAGCCGCGCAACGTCCGGCTTTCGCTACGGGTCAGCGACTGACGTTGGGTCAGAATGCCGGGTCTTCACCGGGCGGGGTGGAGACGTGGATGCCGCACTCCACCTTGTCCCAGCCACGCCAGCGGCCGGCGCGCGGGTCTTCGCCGGGGCGGACCTTGCTGGTGCAGGGCGCGCATCCGATCGACAGATAGCCCTGCGCCTCCAGCGGGTGACGCGGGAGGTCGTGCTCGGCGAAATAGGCGTCGAGCTGATCCTTCGACCAGTCGGCGAGCGGATTGATCTTCAGGCGCCCGTCGTCCTCCTCGAAGCGGGGGAGTGCGGTACGGGTGCCGGCCTGGAAGCCCTTGCGGCCCGAAATCCACGCGTCGAACGGGCCGAGCGCGCGGCGGAGCGGTTCGACCTTGCGGATCTCACAGCAGCCGTCCGGGTCGTATGACCAGCGCATGCCGGTCGCGTCGCGTAAGGCGAGCAACCGCGGATCGGGGCGGAAGACGCGCAGGTCGGTGAGGCCCAGTCGCTCAGACAATTCGTCGCGATAGGCGAGGGTCTCGCCGAACATCTTCTGCGTGTTGGTGAAGATGACCGGCACGTCCTTGTCGATCTGCGCCACCATGTGGAGCAGGACCGCCGATTCGGCGCCATAGGACGACACGGAGGCGATACGGCCCGCCAGTTCGCCGGTCAGCAGCTCGCGCAGCATCTCGGGCGCGGGCATACCGGCGAAGCGGATCTGCATCGCGGCGGCGTCCGCGGTGGTAAAGGCGGGCGCGACATCGATCGTGTCGAGCTGACGTGCTGCCTCAGCCATGGCGCAGCTTCCACACCGGGGCGACGGCGTCCGCCGCAGCCTGATAGCGATAGTCGTAGCGGTCGAGCGCACGGGTCAGTGCCTCGCCATCGATCGGGGCTTCGGGCGCGAAGCTGTCGAAGCCGCAGCGGCGCATCAGGGGCAGCTGATCGACCAGCACATCGCCCGCCGCGCGCAGCTCGCCGGTGTAGCCTGCCTCGCGTAAGACGCGGGCGGCGCTGTAGCCGCGGCCGTCGCGGAAGGTGGGGAAGCTGACCTCGACGAGCGCGAGCTGCCCCAGTTGCGGGATCAGCGCGCGCGCGTCCTCACCCGCCTCCAGCCGGACCGCAGTGGCATTGGTCTGGCCGAGGAAGGCGTCGAGCGTGACGGCGGGTTCGTCGTGCGGCTCGTCGTCGCGGAAGCGCAGCAGCGTGTCGGCATCAGCCATAGATCGCCTCCTTGAACGGTTCGAAGCCGACGCGGCGATAGGTGTCGAGGAAGCGTTCGCCCTCGTCGCGCAACGCCACATAGCGGTCGGTCACGCGCTCGATCGCGTCGACCACGCCGTCCTCCGAGAAGCCGGGACCGGTGATCTTGGCGAGGCTGACGTCCTCCGCCCCCGAGCCGCCGAGCGAGAGCTGGTAGTTTTCGGTGCCTTTCTTGTCGACGCCGAGGATGCCGATGTGGCCGGCGTGATGGTGGCCGCAGGCGTTGATGCAGCCGCTGATCTTGAGCTTCAGTTCGCCCAGGTCCCGCTGGCGTTCGCGGTCGGCGAAGCGGTTCGCGATCTTTTGCGCGAGTGGGATCGAGCGCGCATTGGCGAGGCTGCAGTAATCGAGGCCGGGGCAGGCGATGATGTCGGTGATGAGGTCGAGGTTCGGCTCGGCGAGGCCGGCGTCGCGCAGCGCTGTCCAAAGGTCACAAAGGTCACGCCCGTGCACATGCGGCAACACGATGTTCTGCGCATGCGTGACGCGTAACTCATTAAAAGAAAAGCGTTCTGCCAGATCGGCCAGCAGGTCGATCTGATCGGCTGTCGCATCGCCAGGAATACCGCCGGCGGGCTTCAGGCTGACGTTGACGATGTGGTAGCCGGGTTGCTTGTGCGCAACCACGTTCTGGTCGAGCCAGACGGCGAAATCGGGATCGCTGCGATCGACCGCAGCGGCAGGGCCGGTGTCGAACGCGGGGGGCGCGAACATCGCGGTGATGCGGTCGAGTTCGGCGCGCGGCGGGTCGATGCCGAGCTGTTTGACGAGGGCGAATTCCTCCTCGACCTGACGGCGATATTCGTCCGCGCCGATCTCGTGGAGCAGGATCTTGATTCGCGCCTTGTAGATGTTGTCGCGGCGGCCGTAGCGATTGTAGACCCGCAGGCACGCCTCCAGATAGCTCATCAGGTCGTCGGCGGTGACGAAGTCGCGGATCAGGTGGCTGACCATCGGCGTACGGCCCATGCCGCCACCGACGTAGATCGCGGCGCCCAATTCCCCGTTCTGTTCGAGCAGCTGGATGCCGATGTCGTGCAGGCGCATCGCCGCGCGATCCTCGGCCGCGGCGATGACCGCAATCTTGAACTTGCGCGGCAGATAGCTGAATTCGGGGTGGAAGGTGCTCCACTGGCGGATCAGCTCGGCCCAGGGGCGCGGGTCGGTCACCTCGTCCGCCGCGGCGCCGGCATATTGGTCGGCGCTGATGTTGCGGATGCAATTGCCGCTGGTCTGGATGGCGTGCATCTGCACCGTCGCGAGCTTCGCCAGAATGTCCGGCGTATCGGCGAGCTTGATCCAGTTGAACTGCAGGTTCTGGCGCGTGGTGAAATGGCCGTAGCCGCGGTCGTAATCGCGGGCGATCGACCCCAGCATGCGCATCTGGCGCGCGTCGAGCGTGCCATAGGGAATGGCGACGCGCAGCATGTAGGCGTGCAGCTGGAGATACAGGCCGTTCATCAGCCGCAGCGGCTTGAACTGGTCCTCGGTCAGCTGGCCCGACAGGCGGCGCTCGACCTGATCGCGGAATTCGTCGACGCGGGCATCGACGATCGCCTGGTCGTATTGGTCGTATTTATACATGGATGGCTTTCCGGCCTTCGGAGTTTTGGTTCGCGCGAAGACGCGAAGACGCGAAGAGGGTTTGGTTCACGCGGAGACGCGGAGACGCGGAGAAGACGGGGCGCTGCGGCTCGCTTACCTTCGTCATCCCGGCGAAGGCCGGGATCCATGGTTGCGGCGTGGTCAGCGGTTGCGCGATGCCCTCGGCGACATCGTGTCCATGGATCCCGGCGTTCGCCGGGATGACGAGGGGGAAGGTTGGGATGACGAAGGGTGGGGTGGGGCCGGGCATCAGATCACCCAGCTCCCGGCCGCGGGGTCTGCTGGCTTGAGCGTCAGGTCCGGCCGCACGGTCGGTCCAAGCGCACGGATACGATCCTTGATATGCGCGGGGCGGGGGCCTTCGGGCGTGGCGATCGCGTCGATCAGATAGGGGACGTTGACGCGGCGCGCGCCCTCCTCGGCCCGCAGGATGCCTTCGCCCTCGTGGCCGACGTCGACGGCATCCTCGACGTGGCGCGACCAGCCGGTGCCGGTCCACCACACGACGTCGCCGGTGGGGAGGTCGTTTCCGGTCAGGAGCCTCATGCCGACATATCCTCCGCAACGCGCGCCCAGCGAGCGAGCTTGTCCTCGGCGTCGGACAGTTCGACGACCTCGCCGACGACGATGATCGCCGGGCTTTGCACGCGCTCGCGCTCAACCATCGGGCCGAGGTCGGCGAGCAGGGTGCGGATCGCGCGGCTGCCGACGAGCGTGCCGCGCTCGAGCACCGCGACGGGCATGTCGGGCGCGACGCCGTCCGCCATCAGTTTGTCGGCGATGTCGTTCGCCGTCGCGACGCCCATGTAGATGACCAGCGTCCGGCCCTGACCGGCGAGGCCGGACCAGTCCTGATCCGCCAGCCCCTTGCACTGGCCTGCGACGAAGCTGACCGCGCTGCTGTGATCGCGGTGGGTGAGCGGCAGCATCGCCTCCGCCGCGCAGCCGAGCGCCGCCGAGACGCCGGGAATGACCTCGACGGGCAGGCCGGCGGCGCGCACCGCTTCGACTTCCTCGCCGCCGCGTCCGAAGATGAAGGGGTCGCCGCCCTTCAGCCGCACGACGATCGCACCGGTCTTCACGTGGGCGACGATCAGCGCATTGATCGCCTCTTGCGGCAGCGTGTGCCGGGCGCGGCGCTTGGCGACGGAAATACGCTGTGCCGCCGGCGGTGCGAGATCGAGTACGCGCGAGTCGATCAGCCCGTCGTGGACGAGGATGTCGGCGGTCCGCAACGCCTCTACCGCGCGCACGGTCAGCAGCCCGGGATCGCCCGGCCCGGCGCCAACGAGGATGACGCGCCCACGGGCGCCCGGATCGAGAATCGTAGCCATGATCGCCGACATGGCCTCTGGGCCCTCGTGCGGCAACGCAGCGATGCTTGTGGCGACGGTAGGGAAGCTTGTGGCTGATTTACATTAATGTCATTTCGGGTGCGTGGTTCATGTCGCGTTAGGGTTTGTCACCTAGCCCTTATGTATGACAAGCATTGCTCCCGTCGGGTGTCAGGGCTGCCGCTCTCCAGCCCATGTCTTCGACATAGCGATGGCGTTCCAGCCCATCGTCGATACGGTCACCGGCCTGCCCTTCGCCTATGAGGCGCTCGTGCGCGGGGGAGGTGGCGAGGGTGCGGCCGAGGTGCTGTCGCGCGTGACACCCGACAATCGCTATGCTTTCGATCAGCAATGCCGGGTCGCGGCGATCGAGGGGGCGGTGGCGGCTGGTATTCTCGACACGGGTGCGAAACTGTCGATCAATTTCCTGCCCAATGCGGTCTATTCGCCGCTCGCCTGTATCCAGTTGACGCTGAAAACCGCGCGGGCGACGGGGCTGCCGACCGATCGGCTGATCTTCGAATTTACCGAGAATGAGGAGATGGCGGACACTGCGCATGTCCAGACGATCGTCGAATCATACCGCGCGATGGGGTTCGGCACGGCGATCGACGATTTCGGCGCGGGGCATGCCGGGTTGGGGCTGCTCGCCAAATTCCAGACCGACTATATCAAGCTCGACATGGAGCTGATCCGCGACATCGACGCCAGCCTGCCGCGTCGGATGATCGTCGAGGGGGTGGTGCGGATCGCCGCGTCGCTCGACATCACGCTCATCGCCGAGGGGATCGAGACGGTCGCCGAATATGAGACGCTGCGCAGCCTCGGCGTGCGCTACATCCAGGGCTATCTGCTGGCGCGGCCGGGGTTTCGGACGCTGCCGGTGGCCGTGCTGCCGGACGCGCGCGCGGCGGCGGTGGCGGGTTTGTAGACCTGCGCTTCTATCTTGACCCGTCATTGCGAGCGTAGCGAAGCAATCCAGGGCGTCATGATCCGGCTCTGGATTGCTTCGCTACGCTCGCAATGACGGAAGGAGGGTCGCGATTTACGCGTCCCTGAGGCCGATTCCGATATTCGCCCGCGCGCTTTCGGCTTCGTTGCTGACGACCGGATAGGCGCAGTAATCGGCGGCGTAATAGGCGCTGGGGCGATGGTTGCCGCTCCAGCCGATGCCACCGAACGGGGCCGCGGAAGACGCGCCGTTGGTCGGACGGTTCCAGTTGACGATGCCGGCGCGAATGCCCGCCCAGAACCGGTCGTAGAGCGACGGCGTGTGGCTGACGAGGCTCGCCGACAGGCCATAGCGCGTGTCGTTCGCGATGCCGATCGCCTCATCGAAATCGCCGGCGCGATAGACCTGCAGGATCGGGCCGAACAGCTCGATATCGGGCCGTTCGGTCGCGTGGGTCATGTCGATGATTGCGGGGCTGAGGAACGGCTTGTCGTCGATCGGCCGTTCCATGTGCCGGATCGGCCGACCGCCGCGCATCGACAGCGCGAGGAAGCTTTCGGTCAGCATGTCGGCGGTATGGTTGTCGATCACCGGCCCCATGAACGGCTGCGGATCGTCATGCGGCGCGCCGACGATCAGCCGCCCGGCAAGCGCGTTCACCTGCTCGATCAGCGGATCGTACAGCCGATCCTCGACAATCAGGCGACGCGCGGCGGTGCAGCGCTGGCCGGCGGAGGTGAAGGCGGACTGGATCACCAGCACGGCGGCCGAATGCAGGTCGGGCGTGTCCCAGACGATGATCGGGTTGTTGCCGCCCATCTCCAGCGCCAGGATCTTTTCGGGCTTGCTGGCGAAGGCACGGTTGAGCGCGAGGCCGGTGCGCGCCGATCCGGTGAACAGCAGGCCGTCGATATCGGCATGCTCGGCGAGCGCCTTTCCCTCCGCCGGGCCGCCGAGCAGCAAGCGGACGCACGCCTCGGGCACGCCAGCGGCCCGGTAGCAGTCGATCAGGAAGGCGCCGGTCGCGGGCGTCTTTTCGGAGGGCTTGAACACCACTGCATTGCCGGCGAGCAGTGCGGGGACGATGTGGCCGTTGGGCAGGTGCGCCGGGAAGTTATAGGGTCCGAGCACCGCCAGCACGCCGTGCGGCTTGTGGCGCAGCGCCATGCGGCTGCCCATGGGTGCGTCGAGCCGGCGCTGCGCCGTGCGTTCGGCATAAGCGGTGACGGAGATGTCGACCTTGGCGATGACCGTGTCGATCTCGGTCCGCGCTTCCCACAGCGGCTTGCCGGTTTCGCGGGCGAGCAGGTCTGCGAACTGTTCGTGGCGTTGGCGCACGACGTTGCCGAAGCGGCGCATCGTCTCGATCCGCACGGTCAGCGGCAGCGCGGCCCAGGCGGCCCAGCCGCCGCGCGCGGCCTCCACCTCGGCATCGGCATTGCCGATCGGGCCGCGCCAGAGCTCTGCCCCGGTCGCGGGTTCGTGGGAGATGATCTCGTCAACCATGCGTGTGCGCTTCGGCCCTCCTGCGGGCGGGGTTAGGCGAATGGCGGCGGGGCGGCAAGGTGGCGCTCAGGCGAGCGCGTCGCCCATGGCGCGGATCGCGGCGACCTTGGCGTGGACGCGGGACCAGTCGTCGGCTTCCGCGATGGGCGTCCAGATCGCCTCGACCTCGTCGATCAGCAGGCTGCACGGGCCGCCCTGCCAATAGGCGTGGTCGCGGGACTTGCGCGGTGCGTAGGGGGCGAGGGCGGCGCGCAGATCATTCCATTCGCTGCCGTAGCTGTCCGGCAGAGCGCCGCCGAACACGTCGAAGAACAGGCGATCGATGGCCACCTCGCTCGCGCGCATCGTGCGTTCGAGGGTGCGGACGAGCGCGCGGTCCTCGTCGTCGCCGCGCGGGGTGACGCCGATCCGCCAGAGCAGCGCGTCGGCGATCTCGCGCTGATAGTGCGTCGGGAACGTCTCGAGCGCGGCGATCAGCGGGTCGCTTTCGGCGATCAGGCGCAGCGAGGCCGCGAGCTGCATCACGTCCCAATGGATCGCCTCGGGCTGGCGGCCGAAGGCATAGAGGCCGGCGTGATCGAAATAGGCGGCGGTGAAGGCGGGGTCCCACGTCGGGGCGAAGCGCCATGGGCCATAATCGAAGCTTTCGCCCGTCACGTTGATGTTGTCGCTGTTGAGCACACCATGGACGAAGCCTGCCGCCATATAGCGTGCGGCGAGACGCGCGGTGCGCTCGACGACATACGTCAGCAGGCGGATGGGATCGTCGGATTCCTTTCCGTACAGGTTGTGCAGCACATAGCGGACGAGCGCGCGCATGCCCGCTTCGTCGCGTTCGTAGGCGAGGCGCTGGAAGCTGCCGATGCGGATATGGCTGTGGCTGAGGCGCACCAGCACCGCGGAGCGCGTGGGGGAGGGTTCATCGCCGCGAACCAGCTCTTCGCCCGTCTCGATCAGCGACAGCGTGCGGCTGGTGGGGACGTTGAGCGCCTCCAGCATTTCGGTCGCGAGGATTTCGCGCACGCCGCCTTTCAGCGTCAGCCGGCCGTCGCCGAAACGGCTATAGGGTGTCTGCCCCGAGCCCTTGGTGCCGAGATCCATCAGCCGGCCGGCATCGTCATACATTTGCGCGAAGGTGAAACCGCGGCCATCGCCGATGTCGGGGTTGTACTGGCGGAATTGATGGCCGTGATAGCGCAGCGCAAGCGGTTGCGGCAGCGTGCCGGGCAGTGGTTGGAAGCGGCCAAATGCCTGAATCCATTCGCTATCGTCCAGCGTCGCCAGCCCGACCTGCGCAGCGGCGCGATCGTTGCGGAAGCGCAGCCGGGTCTCCGGGAAATCGGCGGCCTCCACCGGGGTCGCTATCGTGTCGCCGAGATCGAGCAAGGCGGTGGCGGGGCGGTATGCTTGCGGGGTGGTGGGCATGTGTGGATATGGAGGGCGCTGCCCCCCGGCCGCAACCCCGAGGATTTCCGCATGGCTGCGTACGAAGACGGTTACTGGATGTCGGCCGACGGGCTGAAGCTGCACTATCGCCTGTATCCGTGCGATGAGAGCCTGCTGCCCGTGCTGTGCTTCCCCGGCCTGACCCGCAACGCGCGCGATTACGACGCGCTCGCCGCAAGGCTTGCCGGACGGCGGCAGGTGATCGCGGTCGAGTTCCGGGGACGCGGGCGTAGCGACTATGCCAAGGACCCGATGACCTATGTGCCGGCGACCTATGTCGCGGACGTCCAGGCGCTGCTGGCCGAGCGGGGGATCGGGCGGTTCGTCGCCATCGGCACGTCACTGGGCGGGATCGTGACGATGCTTCTCGCGCAGGCCGGTGCGCCGATCGCCGCAGCGCTGCTCAACGACGTCGGACCGGAGATCGAGGCGGCGGGGTTGAGCCGGATCCGCGGCTATGTGGGCAAGGGCAGCAGCTGCCCGACGTGGATGCATGCGGCACGCACGCTTGCCGAGGGCAATGGCGACGTCTATCCCGATTGGGAGATCGAGGATTGGCTGGCAATGGCCAAGCGGCTGTACCGCCTGACCAGCAGCGGCCGCATCGTGCTGGATTACGATCTGAAGATCGCCGAACCTTTCCGTACGCCGGGTAACGAGGCGGGGGCGGATATGTGGGCGGCGCTGTCGGCGCTGCGGGACACGCCGACGCTGATCGTTCGAGGTGGCCGATCCGACGTGCTGTCGCAGCCGGTCGCGGAGCGGATGCTGGCGGCGCTCGACCAGGCGGAACTGGTGACGCTGCCCGGTGTCGGTCATGCCCCGACGCTCGCCGAAGAGCCGCTGCGCGATGCCATCGACCGGCTGCTGGATCAGGCGCGCGCGTGAGCGAAGCGGGAATGCCGGCGGCGGTTCCGCCGGCCAAGGAACTGGCCAATCAACCGGCCAATGAACCAGACGGCGCGCCGCGTATCGCGACGCTGGATATCCTGCGCGGGATCGCGATCCTCGCCATCCTGTTCATGAACATCAGCGAGATGGGCGCGTCGATGACCGCCAATTGGTCGGACCTGCACCATCTCGGCTGGAGCGCGAGCGACCAGATCGTCTGGTGGCTGCGCACGATCCTGATCGAGGGCACGCCGCGCGCGATGCTGCAGATGCTGTTCGGCGCGGGCATGCTGATCCTGACCGACCGCATCGATGCGCGGTCGAGCGATCCGCTCAGCGTTCCGCTGCGCTATGGCTGGCGCAATCTGGTGCTGTGGGCGTTCGGCATGGCGCACATGCTGTTGCTGCTGTGGCCCGGCGATATCCTGCACAGCTATGCGGTGGCGGCGATGGTCGCGTGCCTGTTCCGCGGGCTGCCGCCGCGGGCGCTGCTGGTGCTGGGCCTGTCCTATGCCACGTTCACGATGGCGCTGGGGCTGAGCACCGTCTCGCACCGGCTCGCCGATCCCACCGCCACGTCCGCAAGCGCGACCCGCACCGCAGCGGCGGATGACGCCGCGGTCGCGCGCGAAGATGCGTTCGGCCACGGCACGATGGCGCAATGGACCGCCGGGCAGCGCGCGGTGTCGATGGATCGGCTGCGCAACGAGGAAGTGGTGATCGTCTGGGAAGCCGCAGCGACGATGCTGATCGGCGCGGCGCTGTTCCGCTGGGGCGTGTTGCAGGGGGCCTGGTCGCGGCGGCGGTATGGGTGGCTGCTCGCGGTGGGATACGGCATCGGTGTGCCGCTGCGCCTGTACGGCGGGTGGGAAGCGACCCGGCTGGAGGGCGGGTTCGACGTCGCCTGGTTGTGGGAGGATTTCGCCCGGCTCGCGATGACGATGGGGCATCTCGCCGCGGTGATGCTGGCGGTACAGGAGGCGCCGGGGCGGCGGCTGTTGCAGCCGTTCGTCGCGGCGGGACGGACCGCGCTGACGCTCTATGTCGCGCAGACTCTGATCGTGTCGTGGTTGATCTTCTCGCCGATCGGGCTCGGGCTGTACGGTCGGCTCGACTGGACGGCGATGATGGCGGTGGCGCTGGCTGTGAACGCGCTGCTGCTGTGGGGCGCGAACGTCTATGTCCGTCACTTCCGCATCGCGCCGGTGGAATGGGCGTGGCGGTCGATCGTCGAACGGCGGATGCTGCCGATGCGCTGATCGCGATTCGCCGGGGCAAAGCGGTTTCGTCGGCGATGCGAACGGGGTACAGCCCGGCGCGATGCACCAGCCGGTCCATATCCTCCACCTGCATTCCAGCTTCAGCCTAGGCGGCAAGGAAGCGCGCGCGGTGCGCCTGATGAACGCCTTCGGCGACGCGGCGCGGCACACGATCGTCAGTGGCATGCCCGATCAACTCGGCGCGCGCGCCCAGATCGCCAAGGGCATCCGCTACGAGATCGCGCAGGACCCGCCGTCGCTGACCGGGCGGCCATCGGTCGCGCGCTATGAGGCGCTGGCGCGCTACATGCGGCGCTTCGATCTGGTGCTGACCTATAATTGGGGCGCAATCGACGGGGTGATGGCGCGCCGCGTCTTCCCCAAGGGCACGCCGCCGCTGGTCCACCACGAAGATGGGTTCAACGCCGACGAGGCTGGCGGGCTGAAGATCGAACGCAACGTCTATCGCCGCATGGCGCTGGGCGCGGCGCATGCCTTGGTCGTTCCGTCCGAAGTGCTGGAAGGCATTGCGCGCACGACGTGGAAGCAACCGGCCGGCCGCGTCCACCGCATCGCCAACGGCATCGATACGGCGCGCTACACGCAAAAGCCGGAGCTGCGGGCGATCCCCGGCTTCCTGCGCGATCCCCGCGACGTGGTGATCGGCAGCCTGGCGGGGCTGCGCGAGGTCAAGAACCTGCCGCTTCTGGTACGCGCCTGCGGCGGTCTGAGCGGTCGGTTCAAGCTGGTGATCGTCGGCGAAGGGCCCGAGCGAGACGCGATCCTTGCCGCCGCCAAGGCGATGGGGATCGCCGAGCGGCTGGTGCTGCCCGGCTTCCTCGACCGGCCGTATCGCTTCGTCGGGCAGTTCGACATCATGGCGCTGTCGTCGAAAAGCGAGCAACTGCCGATCAGCGTCGTCGAGGGGATGGCGGCGGGGCTGCCGATCGTCAGCACGCCGGTGGGCGACGTGCCGCGCATGGTCGCGGCGGAGAATGCGCCCTTCGTCACCGGCGGCGACGAGGTACTGCTGCGCGATGCGTTGCAGGCCCTTGTGTCGGATGCCGCATTGCGCCAGCGGGTCGGCGCGGCCAATCAGGCCAAGGCGCGTGCCGATTACGATGCGGCCACGATGATCGCGCGCTACCGGACGCTGTACGCGGACGCATTGGGGCGTCCGGGCGCGCTGGGGTAGCGCGTACCAAAAATTTCGAAGCGGCGCCCTAATTCCTCCCCCGCCAGGGCGCATCGGGATGAACGGCCCCCGGCCGTTCAAGATCATGCCGGGGGCATGATCGACCCGATGCGGTGGCGCCGCCGAAGGCGGTGACGGAGGGGGCGGAATTAGGGCGTCGAATAGCGATCCGTCTTCGGCGATCAAATTTCCGTCAGGTCCACCGCGTTGCGCGTCACGAAGGCGAGCGTTGCCGGATCGGCCTCGCCATGGGCGAGCAGGGCGAGATCGCTCGCGCCTTGAAGCAGGCCGTCTTCGACCTCCGGTTCCTGGGCTTCGGCCGCCTCGACCGTGCCGGCGAGAATGTCGCGCGCCTGATCCTTGCCATAGGCGCTGGCAAAGGCGGCGAGCGCGGTAGCGAAGCATTCGCGATCGGTGACCGGGGCGGCCGGGCGATGCTGGAGCGAGGCGCAGGCGGCACCCAGCACATAGCCGCGTGACCAGGCCGATCCGGTGGCGCCGCCATGCGGCACCGCGCCCGCCGCATAGCCCAAAGCGGCGAACTGGCCCGACAGCAAGGCGTCGAGCGGACCGCTGGGCAGCGGCATGGGGGCTGGCTTGCGGGAACGGGGCGTGCGCTTGGGCGCGATCAGAGTGTCGAGAACCCCCATGGGTCGATGATTCCTCGGCAGAAGAAGATGTGTCGTGTCGCACCTCTCTGCCGCAATCGGGTTAACCGCCGCCTAAGCCTGCCGCAGGTCCGGTGGTGCATGCGGTTAGTACACGTTGCATTTTCTTCGCTTCGCCGCGTTCATCTTGTATAGCCGGCGGGATTTGTTCCCAGCGAGGTTGGATTTTCCGTGTTCAAGGGCCTGAAGCCGATCGTGTACAATGGCCGTGAGGTCTGGCCGCTGGTTGAGGGCGGCAAGGGTGTCGCCGCGACCAACCATGCCTCCGCGGGTGCCTGGGCGGCGGCGGGCGGGATCGGCACCGTCTCGGCGGTCAACGCCGACAGCTACGATCCCGAAGGCAAGATCATCCCGCAGGTCTATCGTGCGCTGACGCGGCGTGCCCGGCATGAAGAGCTGATTGAATATGCCATCGAAGGCGCCGTCCAGCAGGTGAAGCGTGCGTTCGAGATCGCGGGCGGCAAGGGCGCGATCAATATCAACGTCTTGTGGGAAATGGGCGGCGCGCAGCGCGTGCTGCACGGCGTGCTGGAGCGGACGCGCGGCATGGTCGCGGGCGTCACCTGCGGCGCGGGCATGCCCTACAAGCTCAGCGAGATCGCGGCGTCGTACGAAGTGTCGTACCTGCCGATCGTCTCGTCGGGCCGTGCCTTCCGCGCGCTGTGGAAGCGCGCCTATTCGAAGGCGGCGAACTGGCTGGCGGCGGTGGTGTACGAGGACCCGTGGCTTGCTGGCGGGCACAACGGCCTTTCCAACGCCGAAGACCCGCTGAAGCCGCAGGACCCGTATCCGCGCGTCGCCGAGCTGCGCAGCGTGATGCGCGAGGGCGGTATCCCCGACAGCACGCCGATCGTGATGGCCGGCGGCGTCTGGTATCTGCGCGACTGGAACGACTGGATCGATAATCCCGAACTTGGCACCATCGCCTTCCAGTACGGCACGCGCCCGCTGTTGACGCAGGAAAGCCCGATTCCCGAAGAGTGGAAGGCCCGCCTGACGCAGATCGAGGAAGGCGATGTCCTGCTGCATCGCTTCTCGCCGACGGGCTTCTATTCGTCGGCGGTACGCAACCCGTTCCTGCGGAACCTGGAGGCGCGATCCGAACGCCAGATCGCTTTCTCGACCCAGGAAGCCGGCGACCACGTCTTCCAGCTCGACGTGGGCGTGAAGGGCAAGAATTTCTGGGTGACGCGCAACGATCTGCTGCGCGCGCGCCAGTGGTTCGGCGAGGGCTATACCGATGCGCTGAAGACGCCGGACAACACGCTGGTCTTTGTGACGCCCACCGAAAAGGGCATCATCCGCAAGGATCAGGCGGACTGCATGGGCTGCCTGTCGCAATGCGCCTTCTCGAGCTGGGCGGATACCGAGACGAATTCGACCGGTCGCCTCGCCGACCCGCGCAGCTTCTGCATCCAGAAGACGCTGCAGGACATCGCGCACGGTGGTGACGTCGACCAGAACCTGATGTTCGCCGGTCACGCCGCTTATAACTTCAAGCGCGATCCCTTCTATTCGAACGGCTTCGTGCCGTCCGTGAAGCAACTGGTCGACCGCATCCTGACCGGCGACTGATCGTGCTGCTGATCGCCGGGACGATCCGCCTGCCCGCCGACCGGCTGGGGGCGGCGCGTCCGGCGATGCGCGCGATGGTGGAGGCGAGCCGGGCCGAGGATGGATGCCTTGGCTATAGCTACGCCGAGGATGTGCTCGAGCCGGGGCTGATCCACGTCGCGGAGCGCTGGCGGGATCGCGCCGCGCTGGAGCGCCATTTCTCGACGCCGCACCTGGCTGCGTGGCGTGCGTGCTGGCCGGAATTCGGCATCGGCGAGCGTGCGTTGACGCTGTTCGAGACGGACGACGGCACGCCCACATGACGCCAAGGGTGGCCGCGGCGCTGGCTGATGTGGCGCAACTGATGCGGCCGGCGCGCCATCCCTGGTGGATCATCGGCAGCGGGGCGGTCGTGTTGCATGGAGCGGAGGCCGGCGACGTTCACGACATCGATGTCCTGATTGATCGCGCGGATGCTGCCGCAGTGCTGGCGGCGGCCGAGGTTACGCCGCTGACGATGCCACCGGACCCGCTCTTCCGATCGGATATCTTTGCCATGTGGCAGGGCGCGGACGTGCCGGTGGAGATCATGGCATGCTTCGCCATCGCCGGTCCGCAGGGATGGTGGCCGGTGCAGCCTGAAACGCGGGAGGCTATCGCTGTGCGCGATACGACCCTCTTCGTGCCGGCACGATCGGAGCTGATCGCGCTGCTGCGCCATATGGGGCGGCCTAAGGACCTGCGGCGGGCTGCGGCGTTGGAGGAGCGGGAGCCGGGTTGAGGCTCGACCCCCGCTCCATAAGGTTAGTTGGCGACGGTGCCGACCACTGCGCCGGCCGTGCCACCGACCGCGGCCCCCTTTTCGACGCTGCCGCCCGTTGCCGCGGCGACACCCGCACCACCCGCCGCGCCGATACCTGCACCCTTGAGCGTCGAGCAGGCCGACAGGCCGGCAGCGGTGCCGAGGAGAAGGAGCGTGGCGGCGATCGGCTTGAGCGTCATGGGTTAGGCATCCTGTCAAATGGGGTGCCGCGTTCAATGTTGCCGCGCAGCAAAGGTTGCGCGACCCCATGAAATATCACGATTTGTTACATTCGCGCCGGAGGCGTCACACCCAGCCGTCGAGCACCTGATCGGGCGGGCGGTGGCCGTCCGCCCACATGCGGATGTTCTGAATGACCCGCTCGCCCGACGCCTGCCGCCCTTCGAGGGTCGCCGAGCCCATGTGCGGCGTCATTACCACATTGGGCAGCGCGAGCAGGCGCGGGTCGATCCGCGGTTCGTGCTCCCAGACGTCGAGGCCCGCTCCGGCAAGTCGACCCGCCTCTAGCGCATCGACGAGCGCGACTTCGTCGACGATGCCGCCGCGCGAAGTGTTGATCAGATAGACGTGCGGCCGCATCAGTCCGATACGCCGCGCATCGATCAGGTCGCGGCTGTCGGTGTTGAGCGGTGTGTGGATCGTCACGATGTCGGCCAGCCCGAGCAGGTCGTTTAGATCGGCGTGGAAGGTCGCGCCCAGGTCCGCCTCGACCACCGCGGGCAGGCGGCGGCGGTTGTGATAATGGATCGACAGGCCAAAGGCGCGGGCACGGCGCGCGACCGCTTGGCCGATGCGGCCCATGCCCACGATGCCCAGCGCCTTGCCACCGATGCGCCGGCCCAGCATGCCGCCGGGGCTCCAGCCATGCCATTCGCCCGACCGGACGAGCTTCTCGCCCTCCGCCAGCCGGCGGGGGACGGACACGATCAAGGCCATCGCCATGTCCGCCGTGTCTTCGGTCAGCACGCCCGGCGTATTGGTGACGATGATGCCGCGGGCGCGCGCCGCTTTCAGGGCGATATGGTTCACGCCGGCGCCGTAATTGGCGATCAAGCGCAGCCGCTCGCCCGCGCCTTCGATCAATGCCGCGTCGATCTCGTCGGTGACGGTGGGGACCAGCACGTCGCAGTCGGCCATCGCCGCAGCGAGTTGATCGCGCGTCATCGGCGTATCGCCGCGGTTGTTCGTCGTGTCGAACAGATCCTCCAGCCGCGTCATGATCGAGTCGGTCAACTCGCGCGTGACGATCACGCGGGGCGCGCGCGGCGCCGGCGGACGGGGGCTGGTATCTGGCATCGCGCGTCCGGCTTGGCGAAGGTGCGGGCGAACGTCAACGCATCGTTGCCACCGCGCGCGGTGGCGCTAGAGAGAGGATATACGAGAAAAAGGGACAGTGACGATGCGCCATCGGATCTGGGCGGCAGCGGTGCTGGCGGCGGTCGCTATCGAGGGCGGCGCGCTGGCGGCCGACGCCAAGAAGACATTGCCATATTACGCCTCGATCAACGCAGGCCGGGCGCGGATGCGGACCGGGCCGGACAAGACCTATCCGGCGAGTTGGCTGTATCAGCGCGCCGATCTGCCCGTGCGGGTGGTCGCCGTGTTCAAACAGTGGCGCAAGGTGGAAGACCCGGACGGCACGCAGGGCTGGATGCTGGCGGCGCTGCTCAGCGAACGCCGCACCGGCATCGTGCGTGGCCAGCAACCCGCTGATATGCGGGCGCAGCCGTCCGCCGGCGCCGGCCTGTCGTGGCGCGCGGCCCCGGGCGTTGTCGGGCGGCTGAGCGAATGCGGCAATGGCTGGTGCCGTTTCGACGTGAAGGGGCAGGCGGGCTATGTCGAGGTGTCGCACCTGTGGGGCGTCGAACCCACGGAACGGCTTCCGTAAAAGGTGGTAACCAGCCGTTAGTGCAATTCGGGTAAGCGCGCAGAGGTATAGGAGCCGCCGCGCGTGATCCCGACCGAGCCTTTACCGCTTCATCACAGCTGGCCCCTTTGGATGGCCGATCGCTTCGATCTGGGGCGTGTGATCGAACGGGACAGCGCGCCATCCGACCCGGTTCGTGCTCCGCTCGACACGTCCGCGAACGCATGGAGCTGCGAACTGGCCGGGCAGCTGCTCGACTGGGGCACGGACGTGCGCCGCCTGTTCGGTTATCCGGCCGATCATCGTCCGCAGCGCGACGAGGTCGTGACGCTGTACGAAGAATCGTCGCGGGCGGCGATGGAGCGGCTGCGCGCCCATGCGATCCGCCATCGGCGCGGCTTCACGCTCGATATCGCGATTCAACCGGTCGATGGCGGGCGCCGTTGGGTGCGGCTGGTCACGATGCCGGTCTGCGAGGGCAAGGCCGTCACTCGCCTGAAGGGTTGGAAGGCTGACGTATCGCACCTCTACGGCGACGCGGCGCCGACGCCGGTGCCCGCACCGACGCTCAGTCGCGGATAGGCTTGGGGCGCTGGCGACTGGCGAGCCACAGTCCGGCGGCGATCTGCGCGGCAGCGTAGATGCGACGGCGGGCGGGGTGGCCGACGAACGGTCGAACCACGCGCTCCGCGCCCAGCGCCGCGTCCTTCCATAGATCGACATGGCGGTCCGGTTGGGCAAGGCCGATCAGGCCGTCACCGACCATGAAGATCGCCGCCATCTCCGCCGCGCGAGCGGGCCAGGGGCTGCCCATCAGCGCGCGCCGTGCGTCGGTCGCCATGCCCTCATCTCCTCTACCGCGACGCTGCGCCGCCGGACTTTTGCGTCGGGATCGACGATGTAGTGCGTGCCGACCGGAATAGTAAGCGTGCCGCGGCCGTCGGTCATCGGCAGGCGCGTGGTGGTGGTGCCGATTTGTACGTCGACCGGCATGGGGAAGGCGCCGCCGCCGGGCACGGTCCACGCGAAGGTCACGCGATCGCCGGCCCGCGTTTCGACGAGGTCGGGTAGGGCGGCCTGGCGCAGATAGACGTCGAAGAACCAGCGATAGTCCTTGCCCGTCACCTGCCGGACGAGCGCCTCATATTCCGCGGTCGAGCCGAAGCGGGGGCGGAAATTGCCGGGGCGCGGATCGGGGCGACCGTACACCGCAAGGCGCGTGACCGTCCAGAACGCATCGTCGCCGATCAGGCCGCGCAGGGTGTGGAGCATCCACGATCCCTTGTAATAAATGTCCTGGCCCGCGCCGCCCTTGTCGGGCTCGTACACCTCTTCTTCGGTCAGGACCTTGCCCTTCACGATCGGCTGGGCGTTCACGATCTTGTCGCGTTCGGCCTGCATCATCGCGTCGTAACGCGCGCGGCCTTCGCGCCACTGACCATAGGCAGGCTGCATGTAGGTGCCATAGCCCTCGTGCAGCCAGTAATCGTCCCAATTGGCGGCGGTAAGCTGGTTGGCGAACCATTCGTGGGAGAATTCGTGCTGGAACAGCCAGTCGAAGCCCTCCAGCGTCTTGGCGTAATCATTGCCGTAGGCGTTGATCGTCTGGTGCTCCATCCCCTTGTGCGGGGTTTCGACGACGCCGACCTTTTCGTCGCCGAAAGGATAGGGGCCGACCATGGTTTCGAAGAAATCGAGCGTCGGCGCGAACTCGGCAAAGAGGCGCTCGGCCTGCGCCTTCTCGCCGGGCAGATACCAGTAGGACACGGGGATCGTGTTGCCGAAACGGCTTTTGTAGGTGCCGCTGATCTCTTCATACGGCCCGACGTTGAGCGCGATGGCGTAGGTGTTGGGGTTGCGCGTTCGCCAGTTCCAACGGGTGCGCCCGTCGGGCAAGGTGTCGACCCCGATCAGGCGACCGTTGGAGGGCGCCTTCAGCCCCTTGGGTACGATGATGTGGATGTCGACCAGCGTGGGCTCGCCGGTTGGAAAGTCGAGGCACGGCCAGAACAGGTCGCAGCCATAGCCTTCGGATGTGGTCGCGAACCAAGTGCGACCGTCGGGCGTCTTCGACCAGACCATCCCGTCGTCCCAAGGCGCGCGCACCGCGACGTGCGGCTGGCCGCCGTAGACGATGCGCGCGGTGACGCTGTCACCCGCTTTCAGCGCGCGCGGCAGGCGGATGGCGAGGCGTCCTTCGGGATAGGACCAGCTTGTCGGCGCGAGGGGCGTGCCGTCGATGGCGATCGCGGTGACGGGCAGGTTGCGGTCGAGATCGATCGGCAGCGTGGCGACGGGCGCGGTGGCGGTGAAGCGCAGCGTCGCGATGCCGTTCAGCGTTTCGGTGTCGGGCAGCACTTCGAACGTCAGGTCGGCATGGTCGAAGCGGAGCGCGAGCTGTTCGGCCGGGCGGACGCCGCCCGAGGTTTGGGTAAGGGGCGTGATCGCGGGCTCGCCCTTCTTGGGGAGCGGTGTGGCGGCGGCGGCGAGCAGGGCGAGGAGGAGCATGGGTCTTTCTTACGCGCCCGATCCGCCGTGCGGGAGAGGGGCAAAGTGCGTGCTTTTCACAGGCTGCCGGCCACACACTCAACGTCACCCCGGACTTGTTCCGGGGTCCACTCTGCGGCGCGGGGGCGGCTGGAGGCTCAAAGCATCCCCCCGCGGCCCGGTGGACCCCGGAACAAGTCCGGGGTGACGGGGGGGAGTGCGGCTGCCTGCCGCCCTCTAAAACGTTATTTCTTCGCCTGGTCTTTCTTCCACGCCTGATAAGCATCCACCGCGTCGTCCTGCTTCAGCACGCGGGACATCGGGTCGACGACGATGTGCGCGCCGGCCGGGACCGTGATCGTCGCAAGGCCCCCCGTCATCGGCACCTTTCGCACGACGTCGTCCACAGCGACCTCGACGGGGAGTGGGAAGGGCTTGCCGGTCGGGGCGACCCATTTCAGCGTCAGCTGCGTCGCGTTACGGTTGACCACCAGCTTCGGCAGCGCGGCCTGATAGAGGTAGGTGTCGAAGAACCACTGCCAGTCCTGCCCGGTCACCTGGTTGACGATCGCGATGAATTCGGGCGTCGTCCGGAACTGCGGCGTGAAATTGCCGGGCGCCGGATCGGGGCGGCCGTAGACCTCGCGGCGCAGGATTTCGCCGAAGGCTGCGTCGCCGACGGCGTTGCGCAGCGTGTGGAGGACCCACGATCCCTTATTGTAGATGTCGCTGCCGCGACCGGGCGCCTTTTCATACACCTCTTCGGCGGCCTGCGGCTTGCCGGTGACGAGCGGCGATTCGTTGAGGATCGCCGGGCGGCTCGCCAGCATCATCGCGGTGTAGCGCCCATCGCCCTCGCGCCAGCGGCCGTAGAGCGGCTGCATGTAGGCGGTGAAGCCTTCGTGCAGCCAGAAGTCGTCCCAGTTGCTCGCGGTGAGCTGGTTGGCGAACCATTCGTGACCGAATTCATGCTGGAACAGCCAGTCGAACCCCTCGGGCGCCTTGGCGTAATTGTTGCCATAAGCGTTGATGGTCTGGTGCTCCATGCCCTTGTGCGGCGTCTCGACTACGCCGACCTTCTCGTCCGCCCAAGGGTAGGGGCCGACGGTCGATTCGTAGAAGTCCAGCGTCGGGGAGAATTCGGCGAAGAGTTTCTCGGCTTTTTCCTTTTCGCCGGACAGATACCAATAGAACATCGGGATCTCGTTGCCGAAGCGGCTCTTGTAGGTGCCGGCGATCTGTTCGTACGGCCCGACGTTCAGCGCGATGCCGTAGAGGTTCGGGTGCTTGGCCTCCCAGTTCCACGTCGAGCGGCCGTCGTCGAGGCGATCGACGCCGAGCAGCTTGCCGTTCGATGGCGCCGACAGCCCCTTGGGCACGGTGATGTGCAGCGTCACCTTCTGCGGTTCGTAGGTCGGGTAATCGATGCACGGCCAGATGAGGTCGCAGCCCTCCATCTGCACCGCGGTCGCGATCCACGGCTGTCCGTCGGGCGTCTTCGCCCAGACGAAGCCGCCATCCCAGGGTGCGCGCACCGCGGTGTGCGGGCGGCCGCCATAGACGATCTTGACGGTGAGCTTGGCGTCCTTCGCCGCCTTTTTGGCGAGCGTGATCGTCATCCGGCCTTCGGGGTTGCTGAACCCCGCGTCGACGCCGTCGACCTGCACGGCCGTGACGGTGAAGTTCTTGTCGAGATCGACGACCAGCTTGTTGATCCGGTCGCGCGCGGTGAAGGTGAGTGTCGCGGTGCCGTTGATCACTTCGCGGACCGGATCGACCTCGATCGCGAGATCGGCGGTGTCGAGCGTCACCTTCTTCTGCGCCGGATCGAGCGGGCCACCAGACAAAGCGGTCTGCGCGGTGATCGGCGGCATGCCCTTTTCCGCAGCGTGGCCCCCCGTCGACAGGAGCAGCAGGGCAGCGAAGGGCAGGCGTGGCGACATCGGTTTCTCCCTGGGGACAGGCGAGCGCCGGTTTCCACGCTGGGCCGGGCGATGACAAGTCCGAAGCGAGGGGGCCGAAGCGATTGCCACAAAAGCGATTGGCCCGAAGCCGATCGACCCCGCAGGCTTGCATACCGACCCGTAACGATTGATGCCTATCGCAAGCCACCCCATATAGGCGACAAGGCCGCCCCGGTATCGGGCGGCGTCGGAGTATCCATGACCCTATTTCCCGTACTTCCCCTGCGCGATATCGTCGTTTTCCCGCACATGATCGTGCCGCTGTTCGTCGGCCGCGACAAATCGGTCGCGGCGCTGGAAGCGGCGATGAACGCCGACAAGGAAATCTTCCTCGTCGCGCAGCTCGACCCCGCGCAGGACGATCCGGCGCGCGAGGACCTGTATGAGGTCGGCGTCACCGCGACCGTGCTGCAGCTGCTGAAGCTGCCCGACGGTACCGTGCGCGTGCTGGTCGAGGGCAAGGCGCGCGGGCGGCTGGTCGAGCTGTCCGAGGCGGACGGCTATCTGCAGTCGACGATCGAGATTCTGGAAGAGCGTGTGGCCGAGGGCATCGAGGTCGAGGCGCTGATGCGCTCGGCGGTCGAGCAGTTCGAAACCTACGCCAAGCTCAACAAGAAACTGCCGGCGGAAACCGCGCAGCAGTTGGGCGAGCTGGTCGAGGCGGCGAAGCTGTCCGACGCGCTGATGGCCAACGTCCAGGTCAAGGTCGCCGACAAGCAGGCGCTGCTGGTCGAGCTCGATCCGGTCAAGCGGCTCGAGATGGCGTATGCGCTGATGGAAGGCGAGCTCGGCGTCCTGCACGTCGAGAAGAAGATCAAGAGCCGCGTCAAGCGCCAGATGGAGAAGACGCAGCGCGAATATTACCTCAACGAGCAGTTGAAGGCGATTCAGCGCGAGCTGGGGAACAGCGACGACGAGGGCGACGGCGACGAGATCGCCGAGCTGACCCAGAAGATCGCGACGCTGAAGCTCAGCAAAGAAGCGCGCGCTAAGGCGACGAGCGAGCTCAAGAAGCTGAAGACCATGGCGCCGATGAGTGCCGAGGCGACCGTCGTGCGCAATTACCTCGACGTGCTGCTCGGCCTGCCGTGGGGCAAGAAGAGCAAGATCAAGAAGGACATCGCCGCAGCGCAGGCGGTGCTGGACGAGGATCACTATGCACTGGAAAAGGTGAAGGACCGGATCGTCGAATATCTCGGCGTGCAGGCGCGCACAAACAAGCTGAAGGGGCCGATCCTGTGCCTCGTCGGCCCGCCGGGCGTCGGCAAGACCTCGCTGGGCAAGAGCATCGCCAAGGCGACGGGGCGCGAGTTCATCCGCCAATCGCTGGGCGGCGTGCGCGACGAGGCCGAGATCCGCGGCCATCGCCGCACGTACATCGGCTCGCTGCCGGGCAAGATCGTGACCAACCTGAAGAAGGCCGGCACGTCGAACCCGCTGTTCCTGCTCGACGAGATCGACAAGCTGGGCCAGGACTTCCGTGGCGATCCGGCGTCGGCACTGCTCGAGGTGCTCGACCCCGAACAGAACGGCAAGTTCAACGATCATTATCTCGAGATCGACATCGACCTCAGTGACGTGATGTTCGTGTGTACCGCGAACACGCTCAACCTGCCGCAGCCGCTGCTCGACCGCATGGAGATCATCCGGCTTGAGGGCTATGCCGAGGACGAGAAGGTCGAGATCGCCGAACGCCATCTGGTCGAAAAGCAGATCGAGGCGCATGGCCTGAAGGCGGGCGAGTTCACGCTGACGCAAGCGGGTCTGCGGGCGCTCATCCAGCGCTACACCCGTGAGGCGGGCGTACGCACGCTGGAACGCGAGATCGCCAAGCTGGCGCGCAAGGCGCTGCGCCAGATCCTGGAGGGCAAGGCGAGCAGCGTCACGATCACGCCGGACAACCTCCACGAATTCGCCGGGGTGCAGAAGTATCGCCACGGCCTCAGCGAAACCGAGCATCAGATCGGCGCGGTGACGGGCCTTGCCTGGACCGAGGTCGGCGGCGAGTTGCTGACGATCGAGAGCGTGACGGTGCCGGGCAAGGGCGCGGTGAAGACCACCGGCAAGCTGGGCGACGTGATGAAGGAATCGGTGCAGGCCGCCTTCAGCTTCGTCCAGGCGCGAAGCCCGAGCTATGGCATCAAGCCCTCGCTGTTCCATCGCAAGGACATCCACATCCACTTGCCTGAAGGCGCGGTGCCGAAGGATGGCCCGTCGGCGGGTATCGGCCTCGTCACGTCGATCGTGTCGACGCTGACCGGCGTGCCGGTGAAGAAAGACGTCGCGATGACCGGCGAGGTGACGTTGCGCGGTCGCGTGCTGCCGATCGGGGGGCTGAAGGAGAAACTGCTCGCGGCGCTGCGCGGCGGCATCACCACGGTGCTGATCCCGCAGGAGAATGAGAAGGATCTCGCCGACATCCCGCAGAACGTGAAGGATGGCCTGACCATCGTTCCGGTGAGCCATGTCGACGAGGTGCTGACGCTCGCGCTGACCGAGCCGCTGGAGGCGATCGATTGGACCGACGCCGACGAACTTGCGGCGCTGCCCCCGACAGGGGTTGCGCCCGCGGGCGGCGAGCTGCATCACTGAGCACTTGGCGACCCTTAGGGTCCGTGTATTAACGCTATCGAACGGCCGCGTCGGAGAGGGCGCGGCCATAATCATTTGACATGCCCGGCCGCGACAGCGTTATTCGTTGTTCCGGCGGGGCAATGATTCTGACGCTCATGCCAAAGGGGGCAGTAACTCGATGAACAAGCAGGAATTGATCGCGACTGTCGCGGACATGTCGGGCCTCGCCAAGGGCGATGCGGTCAAGGCGGTCGAAGCGGTGTTCGACGCGATCTCCGCAAGCCTCAAGAAGGGCGACGAAGTGCGCCTGGTCGGGTTCGGCACCTTTTCGGTGTCGAAGCGCAAGGCGTCGACGGGCCGCAACCCGCGCACCGGCGAGCCGATGACGATCAAGGCATCCAGCCAGCCCAAGTTCAAGGCCGGCAAGGGCCTGAAGGATTCGGTCAACTGATCCGAGCGGGCGGGGCGATATTCGGGCGCAAATTTTCTCGCGCGCGGATTTTGCACTGGACAGGGGGCCACGCCGCCCCCTAAAGGCCCGCCTCCGAACTGTTTCGGGCGCGTAGCTCAGCGGTAGAGCACACCCTTCACACGGGTGGGGTCACAGGTTCAATCCCTGTCGCGCCCACCATATCAGCCCGCCAGGTCGCATCGACCGGCGGGCTTTTTGGTGCGTTGCGTCCGTCGGACGGCGAGCCGATCACGCGCCGGCCATATTGCCCGTTCGTGTCATATCCCCGTCATTTTGTCGTTGCGGCCCGGGAACAATGCGTGCCCCGTGAGCTTTAACGCCTTCACATTTCAGGGAGAGTGGTGATGGTGGACTATACGACCGATCGGACCGGACAGCGCGTCGTGGTGGAGCGTCGCGGCGGTGCAGGCCGCGTGCTGGCGATCGTCGCGGTCGTCGCGCTCGTGATCGTCGGCCTGCTGTTCGCGACCGGCTTCTGGAGCGCCAAGGTGACGAAGGACGGCTCGCTGCCGTCGGTCGACGTCAGCGCCAAGGGCGGTTCGCTGCCGAAGGTCGACCTCGATTCGAAGGAAGTCGTCGTCGGCACCACCGAAAAGACGGTTGAGGTGCCCAAGGTGAAGACCGAGAAGGAAACGATCTCGGTTCCCGCCGTCGGCGTGAAGGACAACGGCGAGAAGTAAGCGCAGGCTTCTCGCGTGATGCGACGGGCGTCCTCCGTGGGGAGGGCGCCCGTTTCGTTTGTGGGGCGTTTGTGGTGTTTGGGGTGTCGTGGATCGGCGAGCCTGTCGTGTCCGCCCCCTCCGTCAGCGCTGCGCGCTGCCACCTCCCCCTGGCGGGGGAGGACTGACATGCGTCAAAATTCCTCCCTCGCTTCAGCGGGGGAGGGGGACCGCGGCCGCAGGGCGTGGTGGAGGGGGCGTTTCCGCAGGAGAGCGGCTTACCGAGATACTCAGCGGCTCCCCGCGTATGAGTGATCAACTGTAGGCATATCTGTAGCTTAGCCCGCGCCCCGTTCCCGCGGCAGTGTCACGAAACCGTCGCATCATCGTAACGGAACCGTCTCGAAATCCTCACGATGGCGTCATTCAACGCGCCTAACCGCCGCTCCAGGGATCGGCGAACGGGGGAACCTTGGTCGATCGCGGGCACGCAGCCCGACTTCGCGACAACGCATATCGACCGGGAGCATTTCGATCATGGCGACCACCACGCGCTACGGCAAATTCCTCATGACGTCCGCCGCCTGCCTCGCGCTTGCCGGCTGCGGCGGCGCGGACAACGTCGCCTCGCCCGGCGCGGGCAGCGTGACCATCGTGCAGCCGGCCCCGACGCCGACACCGACCGCCCCCACGCCGACGCCCAGCGCGATCACCGCGGCGCAGTTCGCCGCCGTCACCACGGTGAACGGCATTTCGATCAGCGCCGACGAACAGCTGGCGATCGTGAATGCGGGCAGCAACAACAATATCAACGGCACCGGCGCGCAGATGAACGGCGTCTACCCCGTCTCGTCGACGTCGCTGACCACCGCGACCGACCCGTCGTCGATCAACAGCTTCTTCACCAGCACCAATTACGTCGGCGCCCTGAACGGCCCGAGCGACACCAGCTTCCAGGGCTGGACCTGCAACTCGACCGCGGCGGAATTCGGCGGATCGGGCGCGCGCTGCACCGCGGTCCCGGCGATCGGCACGCTGGCAAGCGGCACCGCCTGCCCGACGGGCACGATCACTGCGACCGGCGGCAGCGGTACCGCGACTGCAGCGACGGTCGGCGGCTTCAAGGTGTGCGACATCCCGCAGGCGATCACCACCAGCCTGACGCTGCCGCGTATCCCCGGCATCGCCTATCGCCTGACCGGCCAGACCGAAGTCGGCACCGATCTGGGCTCGACCGGCGGCACCGGCGCGACGCTGACGATCGAGGCGGGCGTGACCGTCTTCTCCAACGCCAATGAGGCGACCAACGACCTGCTGCTGGTCAACCGCGGTTCGAAGCTGGTGGCGATCGGCACGCGCGACGCGCCGATCATCTTCACCTCGCAGCAGAACGTGACCTCGGCGACCGGCGAATCGGAAACCAGCCAGGGCCATTGGGGCGGCATCATCCTGCTCGGCCGCGCACCGACCGGCGTGTGCGCCAGCGGCACCGGCCCGAACAATGCGGCGGGCAGCTCGACCACCTGCCAGCAGGCGATCGAGGGCGTCACCGGCCGCTTCTACGGCGGGCCGACCACGGCCGACTCGTCGGGCCAGATGTCCTACGTCCAGATCCGCTATTCGGGCATCGCGATCAGCGACGGCAACGAACTGCAGGGCCTGACACTGGGCGGCACCGGCTCGGGCACGATCATCGATCATATCCAGAGCCACAATTCGGCGGATGACGGCATCGAGATCTTCGGCGGCAACACCAGCATCAAGTACATCGCGGTCACCGGCGCCGACGACGACGGCTTCGACATCGACAACGGCTATCGCGGCTTCATGCAGTTCATGATTGCGGCGCAGCGCGTCGGCGGCGCGACGGTCGACAGCTTCTCGACCGAGATCGACTCGAACAACGCCGAGGATCTGCTGCCGCGCACCTTCTCGACCTACGCCAACTTCACCTTCATCCAGACCGCGCTGGCGCCGGCTGCGATCCGTCAGCGTGGCGGTTCGGACATGCGCTACGTCAACGGCATCGTGAAGACGGTGAGCAACGTCGCCTGCATCAACCTGGTGGCCGGCGAACAGACCAGCGGCGGCCGCACGACGATCCGGCCGAAGGACGACACGCTGCAGGACTTCGGCCCGCCGACGTTCAACTCGATCTACTTCGCCTGCCAGGGCCGCTGATGCGGCGGGGACGCACCCGTCCCCAGCCAGCATCGGTTCCGGGGTGGCGGCAACGCCGCCCCGGACACCTGTATCTACAGCCTCCTGTCCGGGATTGACGGTCATGTCGCAGCGGCACGCTTTCGCCACCCTTCTTCTTCTTTCCACCACGTTGGTGGCGCCGGCCGCGCTGGCGCAGACCAATGGCGCCGGCGCCCCGGCGCAGACCTCGACGCCCGCGACCGCCAGCCCGAGCGGCGCGGCCGACCCGCAGAGCGCGGCGCCGACCTCGACCGATCAGCAGGAGGCGCCCGTCGAGGTGTCCACGCCCGGCATGAACGGCGATGGCGCGGATATCGTCGTCGTCGGCCGCAACATCCCCAACGTGGTCCGCGCGACACCGCAGATCGTCTCGGTCCTGTCGACCGCCGACATCGCCCGCACGGGCGAAGGCGACATCGCCGGCGCGCTGACCCGCGTCACCGGCCTGTCGGTCGTCGGCGGCGGTTTCGTCTACGTGCGCGGCCTGGGCGATCGTTATTCGTCGTCGCTGCTCAACGGATCGCCGCTGCCCAGCCCCGAGCCGTTGCGCCGGTCCGTGCCGCTCGACATCTTCCCGACGACGATCGTCGGATCGGCGCTGGTCCAGAAGACCTATTCGGTGAACTATCCGGGCGAATTCGGCGGCGGCGTCATCAATCTGACGACCAAGGCGATTCCGGACAAGAACTTCGTCCAGGTCGGCGGATCAATCGCGGCCGACGATTCGACGACCAGCGAGCTCGGCTACACCTATTACGGCGGTGGCGCGGACTGGATCGGCTATGATGACGGCACGCGGAAAGTGCCCGCGTTCATCCGCAACGCCCCGAACGGCAGCGGCATCATCCCGGCCGCGCAGGTCGCGCAACTGTCCAACGCCTCGACGACGCTGCTCCAGCGCAACAATCAGCTGCCGGCGAACTGGTCGGGCGAGATCAGCGGCGGGTCGGTCTACGACATCGGGTCGTCGCGCCTCGGCGTGATCGCGTCGCTCAGCGCCAGCAACACCTTCCGCACGCGATCGGCGGTGCAGCAGGACAGCGTGTCGGCCGACGGCACGCTGCGCAACGACTTCCGTACCCTGCTGACCGACAATCGCATCGTCGCCAACGCGCTGATCGGCCTGGGCCTCGAGTTCGGCGAGAACACGCTGCGCTGGACCAACGTCTACATCCACGACACGCTGAAGCAGGCGCGCGGGTCCGCGGCGGAGCTCTACAACAACGCCAGCGGCCTGCGCTTCCAACAGAACACCAACTGGTTCGAACGCCAGCTGATCGAGACGCAGCTGGTCGGGGAGTTCAAGATCACCGACGCGTTGAAGGTCGACGCGCGCGGCGCCTACGCCAATTCGAAGCGCAACGCGCCCTATGAGCGGCAGTTCGACTATCTGTGCTCGGCGACGACGACCAACGGCTATCCGATCACCAGCGACGGCATCCAGCAGGCCGGCGGGTTCCAGTGCAACGGCGCCTATCAGGTGACGCAGCGCTTCACGCCCTTCGCCTCGATCATCTTCAGCGAGCTGAACGAGGATCTGTGGACCGGTCAGGCGGACGCGTCGTACAAGATCGATGCCGATCGGCCGATCACGCTGTCGGCGGGCTATTTCTATCAGGACACCAAGCGTCGGTCGTCACGACTCGTCTTCAACTATCAGACGTCGCGGGGCGGCGGCACCGCGCCGGGCTATCCCTATAATCTGCTGCGGCCGGATTATCTGCTCAGCCCCGACGTGCTCAACAATGCCTGCCCGCTGACCGCAAACACCGATCCCTGCACGATCCAGCTGCAATTCAACACGCAGGCGGGCGCCTATCGCTACGATGCGAAGCTCAACGTGCACGCGGGCTATGTCCAGGCCGAGGCGGAGGCGTTCGACGGCCTGCGCGCGGTGATCGGCGTGCGCTACGAAAAGGGCGACGAGCGGGTCACGCCGTTCGGTGTCACGACGGGCGGTACGCGGCTGCGCAACGATTACTTCCTGCCGGCATCGACGCTGACGTGGAATTTCGCGCCCGACATGCAGTTGCGTGCGAGCGCCGCCAAGACGATCTCACGTCCGCAGTTCCGCGAACTCGCACCGCAGCAGTTCCGCGACCCCGATTCGGACCGGCTGTTCTTCGGCAACCCGCTGTTGCGCGACAGCGAGCTGTACAACCTCGAAGCGCGCTACGAATGGTTCTTCAAGCGCGACCAGCGCTTCACGCTGGCGGGTTTCTACAAGCGGATCGATCGCCCGATCGAACAGGTCGGCTTCTACACCGGCGCCGACGACCGGTTGCAGACGGGCTTCACCTATCTGCCCAAGGCCGTGCTGTATGGCGGCGAAATCGAGCTGCAGAAGTATTTTCCGCTTGGTGACCTGTTCGCCGGCAGCGATTTCTTCGCAACGCGGCGCGCCTTGCTGATCGCCAACTACACCTACACCAAGTCGAAGATCACTGCGGACGGCACCTGCGTGCCCAATCCGGCGGTCGACTTCCGCTCGACGGGGACGGGCCTGGCGGGCTGCGGCTCGAAGCTGGGGCCGGCGGGGCTGCTGTTCCGCGACGGCGCGCCGCTGACCGGCCAGTCGGACCATCTGGTCAACGTGCAGGTCGGGATCGAGGACAAGGAATCGCTGTCGCAGATCACCTTGCTGTTCAACTATGCGAGCGATCGCGTGACGAACCGCGGGCCGTCGAACCTGGGCGGCAACACCTTCCAGCCCGATATCGTCGAGCATCCCGGCATCCGCCTGGATCTGGTCGCGCGACAGGGCGTCAAGCTGCTTGGCGGCGAGTTCGAGATCAAGGCCGAGGCACGCAACCTGACGCGTACGCGCTATAACGAAAGCCAGACCTTCGCGAGCGGCAAGGAAGTGTACATCAACCGGTACAATCTCGGCCGGGTGTTCAGCCTGGGGGTGAGCGCGACGTTCTGATTTGGCGGTGGGACGAGACGCTTCTATCTGCACCCGTCACCCCGGACTCGTTCCGGGGTCCACTCTGCGGCGAGGGGGAAGGCTAGAGGCTCTTACCGTCCCCTTGCGGCCCGGTGGACCCCGGACCAAGTCCGGGGTGACGGGAGGGGGCGGGGAAAGCGCTACCCCCAAACCCGCTCCCGATACCATTTCGTGATGACGTATTTCGTGCCGGCGCGTACCTTCATCCCCTGATGCAGTGTTGCAGGGTTGAGCGTCCCGTCGGGGCGGCGGTTGTTCCAGGCGACGAGCTTGCCGGTTTCGGGCTGGACGATCTTGTCGACTGCTTTGAACCGGGTCGCGCCGCCGGCTTCGGGCGCGTTGAGATAGACCATCAGCGTCCACGTCCGGTTGCCCGCGACCGAGCAATAGCGGTCATAGTCCGCGCCATCGGGTTCGAAATAGTCGGTATGTCCCTTGAATTCCTGCCCCACCGCATAGCGTTGCCCCTGCAACGGTTCGCCATGCGCGGGGTGAAGACCGGTGAAGGCGGTAAAGCGCGCCTCGACCGCCTGCACCAGCGGATCGCCCGCGAACAGGTCGCCCGTCTCGCTGGTGCGGAACGCGGCGTCGCCATTGGGATCGGCGATCGTCGACGGGCGGCGGACCGCGTCGATCTGGTCGATCAACGCCGCACAGGTATCGGCGTCGAGGAAGTCGCGAACCAGGAACAGGTCGAGCTTCGGGCTGGGCACTTTCTGCACGCCGGGCTGCGACAGGATGCGGCGGGCGATCGCCTGGCCTTCCAGCCCATTGCCGAGCAGGGTCATATCGGTCATGGCGGGGGTCATATCACCGGCCACGACATGCCGGAAAGGGGGCGCCGAAAAGAGGGTAAGGCGCATAGCACCCCTTTGACGCACAAGCGTAACATGGCATGCGTAGGCCGAGGCACGCGGGACGGGACGACATCATGCGCTTGAGATTCGACGCGCGCACGCGGCGCATCCTGCGCCGGCTGCCCGTCGTGAACGTCTACTCGCTCGCCGAGCTGGTGCTGATCGGCGGTCTCGCCATCCAGTCGGCGCGGCTGTTCTGGACGATCGTGACGCCGATCGCGCCGCTGGGCGACTGGCGACCGGCGGAGGTCGCGGTGCCGGGGCGGCCGTATGACGTGCTGGCGGGCTTCGATCCGTTCTTTCGTCTGGGCACGCGCGCGCCGGCCCAGGCCGCCGTCACCTCGCTGCAGCTCAACCTGTTCGGTATTCGCGTCGACGAGGCGTCGGGCCGCGGTTCGGCGATCGTCGCGGGGCCGGACAATGTGCAGAAGAGCGTCGCGGTCGGCGAAGAAATTCTGCCCGGCGTCCGGCTGAAGTCGGTGTCGTTCGATCATATCACGATCGATCGCGGTGGCACGGCGGAGGACCTGTATCTGGTCCAGTCGGATGCGCCGGGCGCGGGCGCGCCTGCGGCGATCCCTGCTACGCCAGCCAATGCCCAGATCGCCCCGCCCGTGACGGACGCCGCGCCGGCGATCAAGGCGAGCCAAATCCGCAACGAGATCGGCTTTATCCCGCGCATCGATGGCGGTCGCATCTCCGGCCTGGTCGTTCGGCCGCAAGGGTCGGGCATGCTGTTCCGCTCCGCGGGCCTGCGCGAGGGCGATGTCGTCACCGCGATCGGCGGGCGGCCGGTGAGCGGCCCGCAGGACCTCGATCGCATCGCCGCCGATTTCGCCGGCGGCGGATCGCTTCCCATCACCGTCGAACGCGGCCAGCAGACGCTCGCGCTCGCCCTTACGATCGCTCCGCAATGACCATGAAGACGTTCTACTCCGCGCTGTTGCTGTCGACCGCGGCGCTCGGTCTGCCGATCCAGGCGATGGCGCAGACGACGCTGAACGTGCGCGACGCCGATATCCGCGCGTTCATCGCCGATGCCGCACGGGTGACCGGGCGCACGTTCATCATTGATTCGCGCGTCAACGGCAAGGTGACCGTCGTCACCGACCGGCCGCTGTCGAAATCCGAATATTTTGAGACGTTCCTGTCGACGCTGCGGGCGAACGGGCTGGTCGCGGTGCCCACCGGCAATGGCGCGTTCCGTATCCAGCCGATCGACAATGCCGCGTCCCAGCCAAGCCGCATCGGCCTGGGCGGCGCGGCGCGCAACAGCTTCGTGACCGAGATCGTGCGGCTGCGATCGGTCGATGCGCAGCAGGCGATCGATACCGTACGCCCGCTGGTGAGTGCGCAAGGCTCGGTCAGCGCCAACCGCGGGTCGAACAGCCTCGTCATTGTCGACTTCGCCGACAACATCCGGCGTATCCGCGAAGTGCTGCGCCGGGTGGACAGCGACAATGCCTCGACCCGCGTCGTTGCGCTGAAGAACGCGAGCGCCAAGGAGATTGCGGCGGCGTTGCAGGGCCTCAGCGGCGGGGCGCAAGGCGGGCAGGGCGTGCCGGGCGGCGTCGGCACCAGCGTGACCGCGGTCGACAGCAGCAATTCGGTCATCATTCGCGGCGATCCCTCCAGCGTCGCGCGGCTGGTGTCGGTGGCGCAGGATCTCGACCAGAAGGCGAAGAACGGCACCGAAATCCGCGTCGTGTTCCTGGAGAATGCCGATGCGGCGCAGCTGCTGCCGGTGCTCCAGCAACTGGTGGGGCAGGCCCCCGATGCGGTGCAGGAAACGCCGCTGTCGCGCACGCAGACGGGGTTCGGCACCAACACCGGCAGCGCGGCGGCGGTGCAGCGTCCTCCGGCCGCCAGTGCCCCGGTGCAGCAGAGCAGCGGCGGCGGCGCCACCGGCCAGCCGGCGATCACCACGCAGGGCGGCCGCACTGCCGCGGTCGTCACGCGCTTTCAGGGCGCGAACGCGATCGTCATCGCCGCGCCCGCGGACATCCAGCGCCAGCTGTCGGACGTGGTGCGCCAGCTCGATACGCGGCGCGAGCAGGTGCTGATCGAGGGGATCGTCGCCGAAGTCTCCGACGCGACGGTCAACCGCCTCGGCGCGCAGTTCATCCTCGCCAATCCGTCGGGCGGGGCGTTCGCCGCCTCGACCTTCTCGAACAGTGCACCCAACATCCTGCAGATCGCCGGCGCGATCGGCGCGCGCGAGCTGGGGCGCAACACGACGACGACGATCGCCAATGGCGTGACGACCACGGTGACGACGAACAATGCGTCGGATCAGCTGACGCAGAGCGCGATCAGCTCGATCATCGGATCGTCGGGCGGCTTCGGCGGGTTCGGCGGCAAGGTCGGCGACTTCATCTTCGGCGCGATCATCAACGCCGTGAAGAGCGACACGACGTCGAACCTGTTGCAGGTCCCCCACCTCGTCACGCTCGACAATCAGGAAGCGCACAGCCTGGTCGGACAGGAAATTCCGATCACCACCGGGCAGGCGCTGTCGAATAATTTCGACAACACCTTCCGCACCACGCAGCGCGAGAATGTCGGCATCGAGCTGACCGCGCGGCCGCAGGTCAATTCCAGCGGCACGGTGAAGCTGAACCTGCGGCTCGAGGTCAGCTCGATCGCCGGGCCCGTCTCGAACGACAATAGCGACCTGATCCTCAACAAGCGCGAGATCGAGACGGTGCTGACCGTCGACGAGGGGCAGATCGCGGTGATGGGCGGGCTGCTGAGCGACGAGGAACGGCGGACGATCGAGAAGATTCCGCTGCTCGGCGATATCCCCGTGCTGGGCAATCTGTTCAAGTCGAAGGCGAAATCGCGCAACAAGACGAACCTGATGATCTTCATCCGGCCGACGATCCTGCGATCGGCGGCGGATGCGCGGAGGGTCGCCGAGCAGCGCTACGGCTACCTGCGCTTGCAGCAGGGGTTGCAGTCGCCGGGCGAGGAGCCGTCGATCGACCAGCTGGTGCGCGACTATATGGGCGCCGCGCCGCCGATCCCGTCCGCGCCGGTGCCGGGGAATATCGAGGACCCGCGCGTCGCGGTGCCGGTGCAGCACAATACGACCAGGGTCATCCGGCCGAGGGACCGGTGAGGCTTGCCGTGCCCTCGTCATCCCGGCGCACGCCGGGATCCATGGTTACGGTAGTGGCTGTTGGAGCGCGCGCCATGAGCGTCGCGCGTCCATGGATCCCGGCTTGCGCCGGGATGACGAAGGAGGGGGCTGGGGGCTTTCCACACCCGTCATTCCCGCGGAGGCGGGAATCCAGACTGGCTACCCTTTCGGCTCCTTCGCCAGACCTGCGCGTCTGGATTCCCGCCTTCGCGGGAATGACGGTTAGGGGGATCGTATGACGATGATCATCCGCCCCGGCTCCGAAATCGACGAGCCCGCCGCGCTGGCCGACCCCGATGTCGCGCCCATGGTCGAGCCGACGCCGCCGTTGCCGCTCGATCCGCTGCCGATGCTCGCCATCCCCTATGCCTTCGCGAGGCGGTTCGGCGTCGTTGTCCAGCATACCGAGGCGGACGCGCACCTGACCGTGGCCCTGCGCACCGGCGCGGACCCGCGTGCGCTGCTGGAGGTCCGTCGCTACCTCGCCCGGCCATTCGATGTCGTTATAGTCGAGGCGCCCGCGTTCGATCGTTTGCTGTCCGACAGCTACGCCATGGACGGGCAGGCGAATGCGCTTGCCGCAGTCGGCATGGGCGATGAACTCGACAGCCTCGCCGAAGGGCTGCCGACGGCGGAGGACTTGCTCGACACCGCCGACGACGCGCCGGCGATCCGCCTGATCAACGGCATTATCGCCGATGCCGCGCGCAACGGCGTCAGCGATATCCACATCGAGCCGTACGAGACGGGGCTGATCGTCCGCATGCGCATCGACGGCGTATTGCGCGAGACGCTGCGCATGCCGCCGCATGTCGCCCCCGTCGTCGTCAGCCGCGTCAAGGTGATGGCGCGCCTCGATATCGCCGAGCGCCGCGTGCCGCAGGACGGGCGCATGGGGCTGACCTTGGGCGGCAAGCTGCTCGACGTCCGCGTCTCGACATTGCCGAGCCGCGCGGGCGAGCGGGTGGTGTTGCGTATCCTCGACAAGGACAATGCGGGCATCGACCTCGATGCGCTGGGCATGGACGAGCGGATGTACGCGCTGCTGCGCGGCGCCTTAGCCGAGCCCAACGGAATCATCCTCGTCACCGGGCCGACCGGCTCCGGCAAGACGACCTCGCTGTACGGCGCGCTGCGGCTGCTCAACGACGGCAGCCGCAACATCCTGACTGTCGAAGACCCGGTCGAATATGCCGTCGAGGGCGTCGGGCAGACGCAGGTCAATCCGAAGGTCGGGCTGACCTTCGCGGCCGGGCTGCGCGCGATCCTGCGTCAGGATCCGGACGTGGTGATGGTCGGCGAAATCCGCGATCGCGAAACCGCGGAGATTGCGGTGCAAGCCTCGCTGACCGGGCACCTCGTGCTGTCGACGGTCCATACTAATGACGCGATCGGCGCGATCACCCGCATGCGCGACATGAAGGTGGAGCCGTTCCTGCTGGCCTCGACCCTGCGCGCAGTCATCGCGCAGCGGCTGGTGCGGCGGCTGTGTCCCGCCTGCCGCCGACCCGTGACCGGCAGCGGCGTCGCGGGCCTGCTCGGCATCGAGCCGGAGGCGACGGTGTACGAGGCGGTGGGCTGCGCGGAGTGCAACCACAGCGGCTTCAAGGGGCGGATCGGCGTGTTCGAGGCGGTGCGCGTCGACGATACGATCCGCCGCTTCATCAACGACGGCGCGGATGAGACCGCGATCGCCGCGCATGCCTTTGCACGCAGCCCGACGCTGGCGCAGGCGGCCGAGGCGCTGGTGCGCCGCGGGCTGACGACGCCCGAGGAGGCGATCCGCGTGAGCCGGCGCGATGCGACGGATGTGGTGGATGAGGTGGAGGCGTGACGACCCTCACCCGTCTGCGGCTGCGCCGATCCCTCCCTCTCCCGCTGGGAGAGGGAAGAGCCGCCGAAGGCGGCGAAGGGTGAGGGCGGCGCGCCATGGCTGACTTCGACTATCTCGCCATCGACACGCGCGGGCAGGAGCAGCGCGGGCATGTCGCGGCGGCGGATGCGGACGCGGCGCGGGCGCAGCTCGATCGGCGCAAGCTGTTCGTCGTGCGGCTCGATCCGGGCGCGCCGCCGGTCGCGCAGAGCCGGCCGCTATTCGGCATCCGGCTGGGCGCCAAGAAGATGAGCAACAAGCAGCTGACGCTCTTCACGCGCCAGCTCGCGACCCTGAACCGCGTCTCCCCGCTCGAGGAATCGCTGCGCACCATCACGCGCCAGACCGAGCAGGAGAGCGTGCGCGGGATCGTATCGCAGGTCCATGCCGGCGTGGTCGAGGGGCGACGGCTGGCCGATTCGATGGCGCGCGCGCCCAAGAGCTTTCCTCCGCTGTACCGCGCGATGGTGGCAGCGGGCGAAAGTTCGGGCAGCCTGCCGACGATCCTCGATCGGCTCGCGGCGCTGCTCGAACGGCAGGCGGAAATTCGCGGCAAGCTGATCACCGCGCTCGCCTATCCGACGATCCTGGCGGTGGTGGCGCTGGGCGTCGTCACCGCGCTGATGATGTTCGTGGTGCCGCAGGTCGTCGAACAATTCGATACCGTGGGGCAGGAGTTGCCGTTGCTGACGCGCGTCGTCATCGCCCTGTCCGACATACTGGTCGGCTATTGGTGGGTGCTGGCGCTGGTGCTCGGCCTGATCGGGGTCGGCGGCGCTTATGCGTTACGGGATCCCGCGATCCGGCTGTCGTTCGATACGGGGCTGCTGCGCCTGCCGCTGCTCGGCCGCCTGCTTCGCGACCTGCACGCCGCGCGCATGGCGCGGACGCTGTCGACGATGGTCGCGAGCCGACTGCCGTTGCTGGAGGGGCTGACGCTGACGGCGAGCACGATCCACAACCGTCGCCTGCGCGTCGCGTCGGATGAGATCGTCGAGGCGATCCGTTCGGGCGGCAGCCTGTCGGCGGCGATGCGGCGCGCGAACGTCTTCCCGCCGCTGCTCACCTATCTCGCGGCCAGCGGCGAGGCGGCGGGGCGGCTCGACGAGATGCTCGAACGCGCCGCCGACTATCTCGAGCGTGAGTTCGACCGCTTCACCGCGACCGCGCTGTCGCTGCTCGAACCTGCGATCATCGTGCTGATGGGCGGCATCGTCGCGACGATCGTGCTATCCATCCTGCTCCCCATCCTCCAGCTCAACACGCTGGCAGGCCAGTAAGGATCATCATGCGTAAACAGCCTCATAAGCGTCACCGTCGGGAGGAGGGCTTCACCCTCGTCGAACTGATGGTCGTGATCGTCATCATCGGCCTGCTCGCCGCGATCGTCACGTTCAACGTCCTGCCTGCGGGCGACAAGGGCAAGATCACCAAGGCGAAGGCCGACATCAGCACGATCGAAGGCGCGCTGGAAATGTATCGCCTGCAGATGAACGGCTATCCGACGACGTCGCAGGGCCTGCAGGCGCTCGTCACCGCGCCGAGCGGCGTGAATGCCGCCGAATATCAGAAGGGCGGCTATATCAAGAAGCTGCCCAACGATCCTTGGGGCCGGCCGTATCTCTACGCCTCGCCCGGCCAGCATGGCGAGGCCGATGTCTGGAGCTTAGGTGCGGACGGCAAGGAAGGCGGCGAGGGCGCCAACGCCGACATCACCAGCTGGCAATAACGTGCCGCGCCGCCGCCCCTCGGCCACGGGATTGCGCCGTGTTCGGCGTGGCGCCCAACAGGGCTTCACGCTGATCGAGCTGATGGTGGTCGTGACCATCATCGGGCTGGCGGCGGCCGTGGCGGTGTGGAACATGCCCGATCCGCGCGGCCGGGTGGCGGACGAGGCGGCGCGCTTCGCAGTGCGGGCGCGGGCGGCGCATGACGCGGCAATCGTCGAGGCGCGGCCCGTCAGCCTGTGGGTCACGGCGGGCGGCTATGGCTTCGACCGGCGGATCGCGGGGCAATGGGTCGCGGTGGCGGACACGCCGCTGCGGGTCGAGCGCTGGAGCGCGGGCACGGACGCCGCGATCGGCGACGCCAACGGGCGGCTGCGGATCGTCTATGATCCCACCGGCCTTGCAGACCGGCCCGCACAGGTGACGCTGACCCGCAGCGGCGCGCGTGCGGTGATCGATATGGACGCGGACGGCAGCGTGCGGGTGGCGAGCTGATGCTCGGCCGTGTCGATCACGGAGAGGGGGGCTTCACCCTCATCGAGATCATGGTCGCGCTGGCGGTGTTCAGTCTGGCCGTGCTCGCACTGCTGCGGCTGGAGACGGCGACGATCCGCGGCGCGCGCGTGCTGGACGACAGTATGGTGGCGGGGATCGTCGCGCGCAACGTCGCCAACGAAGCGGTCAGCGAGGCGCGACCGCCGGTGGTGGGGCGGACGAGCGGCAGCGAGGTGAACGCCGGCCGCACTTGGACCTGGGTGCGCCAGGTGGTGCCGACGGGCAATGCCAGCATCGTGCGGATCGACGTCGCGGTGAGCAATCGCGCGGGGCAGGTGGTCGGGCGGACGACGGCGATCCGGCCGCCGGATGCAGGGTGATGGCCACGCGGTCGCCCCTTTCCTGTCGTCACCCCGGACTTGGTCCGGGGTCCACTCCGCGGCGAGGGGGATGGCTGGAGGCACTTGCCGTCCCCGTGCGGCCCGGTGGACCCCGGACCAAGTCCGGGGTGACGGTGGTGGTGGGGCGATGTCACCGTCATCAGCAGGCGGGCTTTACTCTTGTCGAAGTCCTTGTGGCCCTGCTCATCTTCGGCCTGATTGCGGCGGCAGGCGTCGCGATCCTGACGTTCAGTGTCCGCGCGCAGACCGCCACCGGCGCGCGGTTCGACGATATCGCGGCGCTCAACCGCACCGCCGCGCTCATCGCGGGCGATCTGGGGCAGGCGATCGACCGGCCCGCGCGCGACGAGGCGGGCACGCCGCGCCCGGCCTTCACCGGCGAAAGCGACGGCCGGCTGGCGTTCGTGCGTGCAGGCTGGACCAATGTCGACGATGCGCCGCGCGCCAGCGCGCAGAAGGTCGCCTATCGCGTCGTCGATGGCACCCTGGAGCGCGTCGCCTATCCGATGATCGATGGCGCCGCGCCGTTGCCCGCGGTTGCGCTGCTCGGCAAGGTCGTCGGGGTCGGCGCGCGCTATCGCTACAAGGGCGCGTGGAGCGATCGTTGGGACGGCACGCAGGGCGCGCCGTTGCCGCAGGCAGCGGAGCTGACGATCCGGCGCACCGACGGCAGCGCGCTGCGGCTGATGCTGCTGGTCGGGTCGGGCTATGCCCCGGCCCAAGCGGGTGCGCAGCCCGGGCCCCAGCCAAGCCCGACGGGAACGCCCGGTGCCATCTGAGCGCGAGCGCGGCGCCGCGCTGCTCACCGTCCTGCTGCTCGTCGCGATCATCGCGGTGCTGGCGGGGGCTGCGCTGGAACGGTTGCGACTAACGACCCGGCTCGCCGGCAATGCGCTGGCGGGCGAGCAGGCGCGCGGCTTTGCGCGCGCGGCGGAGGCGCTGGCGACGTCGCGGATCACGACGATGCTGGGCGATGCGCCCGATCGCGTGACTCTGGCGGGCGGTTGGAGCGGGCGGCCGTTCGGCCTGCCATTGCCCGGCGGCGGGCTTGCCGTCGCGCGGGTTCGCGATGGCGGCAATTGCTTCAACCTCAACGGTCTGGTCAGCCGGCTTGCGCCCAACCTGTACACCTCATCGCAGAATTTCGCCCAGCGGCTGCAGTTCGTCCGGCTGATGCAGGCGATCGGCGTACCCAGCCAGGCCGCCGACCATATCGCCGCCGCCACGGCCGACTGGATCGACAGCGATGGCGACCAGCAGGGCAATGGCGCCGAGGACCCCGTCTATCTCGCTCGCAGTGTGCCCTATCGCACCGCGGGCACGCTGATGGCCGATCCCAGCGAGCTGCGCGCGGTGGATGGCGTGACGCCCGACATCTACGCGAAGCTGCGGCCCTGGATCTGTACCTTGCCCAAGGCGGAGCCGGCGACGATCAACATCAACACGCTGACGCCCGAACAGGCCCCGCTGGTCGCGATGCTGTTTCCCGGCACGCTCTCCGTCGAGGCTGCTCGCGGCATGATCCTGCGCCGGCCGCCCGACGGCTTCCGCGACGCCAGCACGTTCCTGAACCTCGCCGGCAACGGTGCCGCGCCGGAGGGCGGGGGCGGGCTGGGGGTCAAAACGACGTGGTTCGCGCTGGCGATCGACGTCAGCACCGGGTCCGCCCGATTGCAGGAAAGGGCGCTGATCGATGCAAGCCGTCTTCCCGCGCGGCTCGTGGCACGGCAATGGGGCGACGAATCATGACGACGCTGCTCTTCCTGCCCGCGGGCGACGCCCCCTATCGCTGGCTGCGCCTGGCCGAAGACGGTGGAATCGCCGAAGGCGAGGGGCTGCCTGCTGTCCCTGAGGAGCGCATCGTCGCGGTCGCACCCGCGCAGGACGTGACGCTGCACTGGGCGGACCTGCCCGCCCGCTCGCCCGCGCAAAGCATCGCTGCCGCGCGCCTGCTGGTCGCCGAGGCGAGTGCGACCCCGATCCACGAACTGCACGTGGCGGTCGGCGACGTGGAAGAAGGGAATGGCGAGCGGCCGATCGCCGTGGTGGGCAGCGCGGTGATGGCGGCCTGGCTGGCGGACCTTGCGGCCCTCGGAATCGACCCGGTCGCGATGGTGCCGGCGCCGCTGCTGTTGCCGCGCCCGGAGGAAGGCTATCTTCGCGCCACGGTCGGCGGGGCGGCGCTGGTGCGTGGCCGCACCTCCGGTTTTGCCGACGAAGCGCGGCTGACCGACCTCGTCGTGGGGGATGCCCCGATCGAGACGCTGCCGCGCAGCGCGCTCGATCCGGTGATCGCCACCGCCGCGGCGACGCCGCCGCTCGACCTGCGGCAGGGGCCGTTCGCGCGCCGGCGCCGCATCGGGATCGACTGGCCGCTGGTGCGGCGCCTCGCGGTGATGGGAGCCGGCATCCTCGCGCTGACGCTGGCGATCGATCTGGTGCGAATCGGCAAATACAGTTTCGGCGCGGATGCGATCGACGCGCGGACGGAAGCGCTAGCGCGAACCGGTCTGCCGCGCGGCGAGACGGTGACCGACGTCGACCGCCAGCTCGCCGAGCGGCTGTCGGCGGTGCGCGGTCCCGGCCTGGGCTTCAGCCGGACGGTGGCCGCAGTCTATGCCGCGGTCCGCGCTACGCCGGGCACGGAGCTGACCAGCCTCGATTTCCAGTCGAACGGCGCCTTGCGCATCGGCGTGGGTGCGGCGCGCGAATCGCTGCCCACTGACCTCAAGCGCGCGCTGGAGGCGGCGGGCTTCACCGTCACCGCCGGCACGTTCCAGTCGGCCAACGGAAGGGTGACGGGCGAGATGACGGTGACGCGGCCATGAGCGGCATCCGCAGCTGGTTCGCCGGCCGATCCCTACGCGAACGCCGGCTGATCCTGGTCATGCTCGCGCTCCTGGTCGTCACCATCCTGTGGGGCGGCATCATCCTGCCCGTCCGTGACGGCCTGTCGAGCGCGCGCGAGCGGTACGCCGATGCGGTCGTCCGGCTGGGCAGCACGCAGAATGCGGTCGACCTGATCCGCAGCGCCGGGCGACGCACGCCGATCGAGGGCAGCCTCGCCGACACGGTGCGGCGGCGTGCCGAGGCGGCGGGCTTCGCGCTCGCCACCGTCGACGAATCGGGTGCGGGCCGGGTGCATGCCACGATCACCGCGGCACGGCCGGCGGCGCTGGCCCGCTGGTTCGCCGGGCTGGAGGCGAGTGGCATCCTGATCGAATCGGCGGCGTGGCGCGACAATGCGGACGGCAGCGTCGGCGTCGATTTCGTCGCACGGGCGCGCGCGTCATGAGGCGGCTGAGACTCACCACCGGGCCGGCGGCGCTGTTCGGTGCGATGATGCTGGTAGCGTTGCTCGTCGTCCTCCCGATGCGGCTGGTGCTGGGCGCGGCCGGCGTCGGGGAGCAGGGTTTCAGCGCACGCAGCGTCACCGGCAGCGTGTGGGACGGTCGGCTGGTCGATGCACGGTTCGGCGATCTCGCGCTGGGCACGCTGGATGCCAGCCTGTCGCCGTTCGCGCTGCTGATCGGGCGCGCGCGCGTATCGGTCGAGGATCAGGCGGGGACGGTGCATGGCGCCTTCGTGCTCGGCCGCCATCTGCGCGGGATCGAGGGGATGACCGCAACCTTCCCGACCGGCAACGCCTTCGCGCCGCTGCCCGTCACCGCGCTGACGCTGGAAGACGTCAGCATCCGCTTTGCCGACGATGTGTGCGAACAGGCCGAGGGTCGGGTGCGAGCACGGCTGGTGGGCGAGGCGGCGGGAATCGCTTTGCCGACTGAGCTGACGGGCGTCGCGCGCTGCGACGGCAACGCCTTGCTGTTGCCGCTCGCCAGCCAGGCCGGGACCGAGGCGATCGAATTGCGACTAACCGGCGATGGCCGCTACTCCGCCGCGCTGCGCCTTGCGCCCGGCGACGACGGCGCAGCACAGCGGCTGGCGGCGACGGGCTTCGTCGCCGGGCCCGGCGGTTACCGACTTTCGGTCGAAGGACGCTTCTGACGGCCTTGACCGCCGCTACAGTGCCCGCTAGGGGCACCCGTCTTCGCGGCGACCGTAGTTCAATTGGTTAGAGCGCCGGCTTGTGATGCCGGAAGTTGCGGGTTCAAGTCCCGTCGGTCGCCCCATTTTCCCGCTCCTTTTCAGGGCCGCAGGGACTAGCCAAAACCGCTGGGAAACAATATTGCGGACATTCGCAATATTCGATCCATGGAGCAGGCGATGACCTCGGTGTGGGACCTTCCCGACTTTGACCATCATGAGGGCGTCCACGCCTTCACCGATCGCGAATCGGGCCTGCGCGCGATTATCGCGGTCCATTCGACCCACCTCGGCCCGGCAGCGGGTGGCGCGCGCTTCTGGCATTACGCTTCGGGCGACCTTGCCGTCACCGATGCGCTGCGCCTGTCGCGCGGCATGAGCTTCAAGAACGCCATGGCGGGCCTCGCGCTCGGCGGCGGCAAGGGCGTGATCCTGGCCGACAAGCCCGGTGCGATCATCCCCGAGGCGCAGCTCAAGGCGTTCGGCCACGCGGTCGAATCGCTCGGTGGCCGCTACGTCACCGCCGAGGACGTCGGCATGTCCGAAGCGCGCATGAAGGTAATCGCGGGCGAGACGAAGTACGTCAGCGGCCTGCCGGTCGAAAGCGGCGCGGCGGGCGGCGACCCCGGCCCGTACACCGCGCACGGCGTCTATCTGGGCGTCAAGGCGGCGGCGAAGCGCGGCCTCGGCACCGACGACATGAAGGGCGTGCATGTCGCGATCCAGGGCGTTGGCTCGGTCGGTGGCGGCCTTGCCAAGCTGCTGGCGAAGGACGGCGCGCGCCTGACGCTTGCCGACGTCGATGCGGCCCGTGCGGCGGCGCTGGCGGCGGAACTGGGCGGCGAGACGGTCGCAGCCGGTGCGATCCTCGGCGTTGAGGCGGATATCTTCAGCCCGAACGCGCTGGGCGCGATCCTGACCGAAGCGACCATCCCGACGCTGACCGCCAAGGTCGTCGCAGGCGGCGCGAACAATCAGCTCGCCACGCGCGAGGATTACGATCGCCTGCACGATCGCGGCATCCTGTATGCCCCTGATTACGTCATCAACGCCGGCGGCATCATCAACGTCGGCCTCGAATATCTGGGGCAGGGCGACGAAGCCGAAGTGATGGCGCGCATCGCCAAGATCCCGGCACGCCTGAACGAGGTGTGGGACGAAAGCGAACGCACCGGACGCCCCGCTGCCGAGGTCGCCGACACGATCGCGCAGCGCCTGATCGGCCGCGGCTGATAGGCCTCGGTTAATCGGCTTGGACGTTTTTGCCGACACCGGCGATGCGCTGCCGCCGGTGTTGGTCCAAAGACCGACGGCGCCGCTACAACCGACGGGATGACGGCGGCTGCAAAGCTGCTATGACACTGGGCGACTGTGCCGACCCTTCATGCCCTTGCCAATCCCGCCCGCTTCCTGAAGCTCGCCCGCGTGCTGACGCCGGCGCTGCTGTGGGCGGGCGTCGCGCTGATCGCGGTCGGCTGCTGGGCCGGCCTGACGCAAAGCCCGCGGGACTATCTGCAGGGGGACAGCGTCCGCATCCTCTACATCCATGTGCCTGCCGCCTGGCTCGGCATGGGCGGCTGGAGCGGCCTTGCGATCAGCAGCATCGCCTTTCTCGTCTGGCGGCATCCGCTGGCCGACGTGGCGGCGCGCGCGATCGCCTTGCCGGGGGCGATGTTCGCCGCCGTCTGCCTCGTCACCGGATCGATATGGGGGCGGCCGACCTGGGGGACGTGGTGGCAGTGGGACGGGCGGCTGACGTCGATGTTACTGCTGTTCTTCGTCTATTGCGGCTATATGGCGCTCGCCCGCGCCGATGCGGAACGCGGCGGCGATGGGCGTATTCCCGCTCTGTACGGCATTGCCGGCACCGTGTTGCTGCCGATCATCCGCTATTCGGTGATCTGGTGGAACACGCTGCACCAGGGGCCGTCGATCGGCCTCACCGGTTCGAGCATCGCGGGCAGCATCCTGTGGCCGCTGGGCTTTACGATGGCAGGCTTCACCGCGCTGTTCGCCGCGATCGTCCTGATGCGCATGCGGACGACGCTTGCGCGGACCAAGGCCGAAGCACGGATGCGGCGGATGGCGCGGGCATGAACCACTGGCCGTTCATCGTCGCGGCGTATGCCGTCACGCTCGGCGCGGCGGGTGCGCTGACGCTCGTCAGCTATATCGCGATGAAGCGCGCCGAGAAATGAAGGCGAAGCATCAACGGCTGACGCTCGTGCTGCTGGGCCTCGCCGCGGTGATCGCGGCGGCGCTGCTCGCCATGTCCGCGCTGAAGGATCAGGCGTCGTTCTTCTACGCGCCGTCCGACGTCGCCAAACAGGGCCTGCCGCTCGGTCGCGCGGTGCGCCTCGGTGGCATGGTGCAGGCCGGGTCGATCAAGCGGGCGCCCGACGGGGTGACCATCCACTTCGTCGTCGGCGACGGCATCGCGACCACCCCCGTCACCTTCGCCGGCATCGCGCCCGACCTGTTCCGCGAGCGCTCCGGCGTCGTCGCCGAGGGGCATTTCAACCCCGACGGCAGCTTCACCGCGACCAACCTGCTCGCCAAGCACGACGAAAAGTACATGCCGCCCGAACTCGCCGCAAAGGGCGGCAAGGCGATGCACGAGACGCGGACGCTGGAACCATGATCGCCGAGGTCGGCCTTGCCGCCTTATGGCTCGCGGCGGCGCTGGCGGCGTTGCAGCTGGCCCTGGGCGCGATCGGCCTGTCGCGTGGCGGTGCCGAGACGATCGCCGCGGTCCGGCTCGTCGCGATCGTGCAGGGCGCGCTGGCGCTGCTGGCGATGGCGGTGCTGATCGCGCTGTTCCTCGCGTCCGACATGTCGGTCAAGCTGGTGGTCGAGAACAGCCATTCGGCCAAGCCGTGGATCTACAAATTCGCCGGCGCCTGGGGCAATCATGAAGGGTCGATGCTGCTCTGGGTGACGATCCTGGGCCTTGCCGGCGGCGCGGTTGCGGTGCTGGAGCGGCGGCTGCCCGAACGCACATTGATCGCGACGCTTGCTGCGCAGGCGGGGATCGCGCTCGGCTTCTACGCCTTCCTGCTGTTCGCCTCCAATCCGTTCGCGCGGCTGCCGATGCCCGCGCGCGACGGCATGGGGCTGAACCCGCTGTTGCAGGACCCCGGTCTCGCCTTCCATCCGCCGACGTTGTACGTCGGCTATGTCGGCATTTCGGTCGCTTTCTCCTTCGCGGTGGGCGCGCTGATCACGCGGGACGTCGGTCCGGCGTTCGCGCGGGCGATGCGGCCCTGGGTGCTGGGGGCGTGGGTGTTCCTGACGCTCGGCATTACCGCGGGATCCTATTGGGCCTATTACGAACTCGGCTGGGGTGGCTGGTGGTTCTGGGACCCGGTCGAGAATGCCTCGCTGATGCCGTGGCTGGCCGCGACCGCCTTGCTCCATTCGGTGACGGTGCTGGCGACGCGCGATGGCTTGCGGGCGTGGACGGTGATGCTCGCCGTCGTCGCCTTTTCGATGTCGATGATCGGCACCTTCCTGGTCCGCTCCGGCATCCTGACCAGCGTCCACGCCTTTGCCGTCGATCCGGAGCGCGGCGCCTTCATCCTGGCGCTGCTCGCCATCTATATCGGCGGGGCGCTGGCACTGTTCGCGGCGCGGATCGGCACGGTGCGCGCGGGCACGACGTTCGAACTGGTCAGCCGCGAAGGGGGATTGGTTCTCAACAATCTGTTGCTGTCGGTCATCCTCGGCATCGTATTGATCGGCACGCTCTACCCGCTCGTCGCCGCCGGCTTCGAAGTCCAGCTGTCTGTGGGGCCGCCCTTCTTCAACAAGGCGGCGGGCCCGGTCGCGTTGGCGCTCGTCGTCGTCATGGCGGCCGGGCCACTGCTGCGCTGGCGGCGGGACAGCGCGAACGCGCTGCTCGAGCGGATGATGTGGCCGGTCGCGGCGGCGGGTTTCACCGGCGCCGGGCTGGTCGTGCTGGCACCGCCGGGCGTGCTGCCGCTGTTCGGCCTGTCGCTCGCCGCGGGATTGGCGGTGGCGAGCGTGCTGCCGCTGCTCGGCCGCAATCCGTGGCGCACGCCGCTGTTCACCTGGGGCATGGTCGTCGCGCATCTCGGCATCGCGGTGAGCCTTGCCGGCATGGCGTGCGATGCCGCCTATACGTCGGAGACGTTGGTCGCGGCGCGGGTCGGCCAGCCCGTCCATGTCGGTCCCTTCACCGTGCGGCTTCAGGGCGTCCGCCCCGTGATCGGCCAGAATTGGTCGGCGCTCGAGGCGCGGCTGAGCGCGATCCGCGACGAGGACACGGTGATCCTGCGCCCGCAATCGCGCTTCTTTTCCGACCCGGTCACCACCACCAGCGAAAGCGCGATCCTGACGCTGTGGGACGGCCAGCTCTATACCGTGCTCGGCCAGCCCGACACGCAGGGGCGCTGGCAGCTCAGGCTATGGTGGAAGCCGTTCGTGACGCTGATCTGGCTGGGCGGCGCACTGGTCGCCCTGGGCGGTGCCTTGTCGCTGATCGGTCGCTGGCGGCGCGAGCGGCGTAGCGCGCTGCGCGAGGGCGTGGCGTGAAGCGCTGGCTGCTCTGGGCGCCGCTCGCCGCGTTCGTCGCGATCGCGGTCGTGGTGGCGTTCGGCCTGTTCCGCCCCGCAGACCGCACCGTCCGCTCGGCGATGATCGGCAAGCCGCTGCCCGACGTCACCTTGCCCGCCATCGTTCCCGGCAAGCCCGGCAGCGGCGCGCTGACGGGCAAGCCGCGCCTGATCAACATTTTCGCGAGCTGGTGCATCCCCTGTATCGCCGAGGCGCCGCAGCTGATGCGTCTAAAGACCCTGGGCGTGCCGATCGAAGGCATCGCGATCCGCGACACCACGCCCGCGCTCACAGCTTTCCTGCGGCAGAACGGCGACCCCTATGCCAGTATCGGCGATGACCGGCAGAGCGCGGTGCAGCTGGCGCTCGGCTCGTCCGGCGTGCCGGAAAGCTTCGTGGTCGACGGGCAGGGGCGTATCGTCCTGCAACATGTGGGCGATATCCGTGCGAGCGACGTGGCGGGGATTACCGCCGCGGTGAAGGCGGCACGATGAGGGGCTGGGCAATCCTGCTCGCGGCTACGCTCGCCACGCCCGCGCTTGCCGATCCGACGACTCCGCCAGCGGCGCTCGCCGACACCCAACTGCGCGATCCGGCGCAGGAGGCGAAGGCGCGCGCGTTGATGGAGACGCTGCGCTGTGTCGTCTGTCAGGGCCAGTCGATCGCCGACAGCGACGCCAGCATGGCGGGCGACATGCGCGCGCTGGTGCGTAGCCGTATCGCCGCGGGGGAGACGCCGCAGGCGATCCGCGCGTGGCTGATCGAACGCTATGGCGATTACATCAGTTACGACCCGCCGCTGGGTGCAGCGACGGGCCCGTTATGGGCGGCGCCGTTGGTCTTGCTCGCCATCGGCATCGGGATCGCGCGGTCGAGCTTCCGGCGGCGGAGGCGCGACTGATGGGCTGGATCGCGCTTCTGCTGATCGCTGGGGCGAGCTTCGCGGCGCTCGTCGCGCTGCGCGTCGACCGACGGCTATGGTCGATGGTCGGCGCCGCGTTGATGCTCGGCGCGGCAGGCTATGCGTGGCAGGGCAGTCCGATGCGGCCCGGCGCCGCGCCGCGGAGCAATGCGGCGCTGCAAGCCGATGATCCCGAACTCGTCACGCTGCGCGATGCGATGTTCGGCCGCTTCACCGCCGATGGCACCTATCTGATCGCGGCCGACGCGCTCGCTCGGTCCGGCGACCGACGGTCTGCGGTGATCGCGCTTTTGGGCGGGATCAACCGCTATCGCAGCAGCGCGATGCTGTGGACCGCGCTGGGTACGACCATGGCCGCGCATGACCGCGACGTGGTGTCGCCGCCCGCCCTCTTTGCGTTCCAGCAGGCGATGCGCCTCGCACCCGATCATCCGGGGCCGCGATTCTTCCTGGGGCTCGCCTATATCCGCGCGGGCGAGTTTCAGCTGGCACGGCGCTATTGGGCGCAGGCGCTCGCGCTGACGCCGGAGCGAGCATCCTATCGCAAGGATATTGCCGTCCGGCTCGCCTTGCTCGACCGCCTGCTCGCCCGGCAGGCGCCCGCGCGCTAGCGTCGTTTCAGCCGCCCGCGGAACAGCCCGCGGTGGGTGGTCGCTTCGAACATCTCGCCCGGTCCTTCGGGGTCCAGAATCTCATTGTCGGCCAGCCATTCCTGCACGCCGTCCAGGTCTGGCACCTCATAGGGCCGCAGCGATCGGCCGGGGCCCCGCAGCCGCTCGATCGTTGCGATCAGTGAGCCCGTCTCGGCGATCGTCGCTGCCACCGTGGCGGGGGATGCGCCTAGATGCTCGGCCATCAGGTCGGCACGGGCATCCGCGATGGTTGCCTCCAGTCCGCGGCCGGGATGCCGGGCCGCATCCACGACGACGTCGCATTCGGTATCGAGCCGCAGCGAGCGATTGTTGATGTTCGCCGATCCGATCCGCAACTGCGTGTCGTCGATGATCGTGATCTTGGCATGGCAATAGATCGCCGTGCCGCCTTGCGTGAAGGGATGGTACAGCCGCAGCCGCCCGTGCCGGTCGCGCCGCCGCAGCGTTTCGACCAGCCGGGCGCGCGCCGTGTCCATCGCGATCGGCTCCAGCCAGCCTTGCGCGGTCAGCGGATTGACGATGACGATCTCCAGGCCGTCCTCCTCATCCAGCCGCGCCGCGATCGCCTCCGCAATGCGGCGCGAGGCGAAATACTGGCTTTCGCAATAGATGTGTCGGCGTGCGGCCCGGATCTGGTCGAGGAACAGCGCTTCCACCTCGGTCACCGGCGCCTCTCCCGGCATCTCGGGCTGGCTGCGCGCGATGCCGACGTCGACGTTCTCGAACGTCGGCGCGAGCGAGCCCGGCCAGCAGGACACCTCGCCTTCGACCGGCGCCAGCCGATGCGTCGTCGCAAGTCGCCAGCGGTTGCGGCACAATTCGGCGAGCGCCGCCGCGGCCGGGCCGGTGATCGCGGTCGTCGCATCGTGCCACGGCTTGTAGAGCCCGCCGCCCGGCAGGCGCCGTCCGGGATCGTCGTCGCGATGCGCACGCGTGTCCCAGCGTTCCGCGGTCATGTCGATCCCGCCGCAAAAGGCAAGGCAGTCGTCGATCGAGACGATCTTCTGGTGATGCGACGATCCGGTCGGGTGATGGGCGTCGAGCTTCACGTGGATGCGCGGATGCCGTGCCCACTTCCACACGGTAAACAGCGTCTTGCCGCGAAAGATCGACTTCAGCGCGCCGATGTCCCAGCGCAGCAGATACAGCTCCAGCTCCGGATTGCGCTCGACGAGCCAATAGAGGATATCGCCGACCGTCTCCGGCCCGTCGACCTCCACGCCGTCGCCCACCAGCGGGATGCGCGCGTCGAAATCCCAGCCGACCAGCATGATGCGCTTCTTCGCCGCGGCGAAGGCTTCGCGGGCGACGCCGAAATAACGGTCGGCATCGACGATCACCGACAGGCGGTTCGCCCGCTCGATCCGCCAGACATTGCGATCCGGTTCGAGCATTTGGCCATATCCCCCTGTTTTATATGTCACGCACCCCATGCGGCATACGGGCATCGCGGATCAACTGTTCCGCCCTCGCATCGAAACGGGGGGAGGGGGCAAGTGTTCCGAAAACAGCTGCGGTCGATCTGGGAACGTTACGCCCCCGATCCGTGTTTGACAGGGTCATGATCGATGATGCTGTTCGCGCCTTGCCCCGATCTGACGCGCTCGGGCGCTTTCCCCTCACCGGCCGCTTCCTGATGGGGCGGGGGCGCGAGCGCCTTTCGATCGAGGAGCAGCGCATCCTGGAAGATGCCGTCCAGACGGTGAAGGACTTCCCCGCGCGCCAGCATCTGGTGCGCCGGGGCGAGCGGCTCAAACAAAGCATGTTGCTCGTCGACGGCTATATCACCCGCTACATGGACGATCGCGAAGGGTATCGGCAGCTGGTGTCGGTTCACGTGCCCGGTGACTTCGTCGATCTGCACGGTTTCCCGACCGGGCGGCTCGATCACGATATTGGCACGCTGGGGCCGGTAAAGGTGGCGCTCTACGATCACCAGACGCTCACGGCGATCACCGACCGGCATCCGCATCTTACGCGGGTGCTATGGTTCTCGACGCTGCTCGACGCGGCGATGCACCGGGAATGGATTTTCCGGCTCGGGCGACTGGGGGCCGACGGGCGGCTGGCGCATTTCTTCTGCGAACTGAATGCCCGTCTGACCATGGTGGGGCTGGCGCAGGCCGGGCGGTTCGAGCTGCCGCTGACCCAGCCCGATCTGGCGGAGGCGTGCGGCCTGACCGGCGTCCACGTCAATCGCGTGTTGCGTGATCTGCGTGAGCGCAACCTGCTGGTTTTCCGCAACGGTCACGTCGAAATTCTCGATCTGAGCGGTCTTGCCGCCGTCGCCGAATTCGAAAGCGATTATCTGTATTCCGACATGGGGAATTGGGCGACCGCCGTACCGCAGGTCTGACGGCGGATCAGCGCGGCAGCTCGATCGTCGCGCACAGGCCGCCGCCTGCGCGGTTCGTAAGCCGTATCTCGCCGCCGGCTTCTCGCACGATCGTCTGGGCGAGCGCGAGGCCCAGCCCGATGCCGCCGGTATCGCGGTTGCGCGAGCTTTCCAGACGGGTGAAGGGCGCGAAGACGTCGCCCAGCCGCGTTTCGGGGATGCCCGGCCCGCGGTCGCCCACCTCGATCGCGACGCGCTGCGGCTCGGCGATCAGCCGTACCTCGGCACCGCCACCATATTTCACGGCGTTCTCGATGAGGTTGCGGATCGCGCGGCGGATCAGCGAGGGGCGCAGCCGCATGCGCAGCCGCTCGGCCTCGTCGAACGATACGTCCTGACCCAGATCGCGAAAATCCTCGACCACGGCATCGACCAATGCGGCAAGATCGACCTCGGTGACGGGTTCGCTGGGCCGGCCCATGCGTGCCAGCGACAGGATATCGTCGAGCGTCCGGTTCATTTCGGCGATCGTCTCGCTCATCCGGGCGCGATCGGTGTCGTCCTCGACCGATTCGACCCGGACGCGCAGCGCGGCGAGGGGGGTGCGAAGGTCATGGCCGATCGCGCCCAGCATCCGGTCCTTTTCGTCGAGCATCGCGGTGACGCGCGTCTGCAACTGGTTGAACGACTGGACCAGGCCGGTGATGTCGGCCGGCCCGCGCACGGGCACCGGCACCACGCCTTCGCCACTGCGCCCGAATCGCTCGGCCGCAGCGGTCAGTTCGCGCAACGGCCGCGAGATCCGTCGCGCGATCCACAGCACCGGCAACAGCACGACCGCGTACAGGATCAACGTCTGCGCGAACAAACGCCAGAACAGCCGGATGCCGCCATTGTCACCCCAGGCGACCGTCAGCGCCAGCCACCCGTGGCCCGGCTGCTCGATCGCGACCAGCAGCGCGGCTTCCGGCCGCTCGACGTGGCGGCGATAGCGGCCCGGCCGCATCGGATTGCGCGCCTGCCATGCGTCGTCGATCGCGGCCCAGGGACGCACGCCGGTATCGATCCGCCCAACTTCCATCCCTTGTTCGCGCAGCTGGTCGCGCAACTCGTCGGCAAAGGCGGGCAGGCGCGGCAGGTCGGCCGGGATCGCGTCGCCATCGGCACGCCGTACGCGGCCGCGGTCGCGCAGGATCGGCCGCAGCCCCTGCGCCTCGCGTTCGACCGCATCGGCGATGCGGATCGCGACGGGCCGTGCCGCCTGCGCGAGCCGGAACTGCGCGCGGTCCCGCAGCGCCAGTCCGAAATTCACCGCCTGCGCCACGAACAGCGCCAGCGCGATCAGCACGGCCATCTGCCCGGCAAGACTGCGCGGCCACAGCCGCCGTCTGGCGCGCGGCGCCGCCGCCGCAGCGGGCTGCGTCACAGCCGCGTCACTTCCGCGGCCAGCGTATAGCCACCGCCCCAGACGGTCTTGATGATATCGGGAGTCTTGGCGTCCGCTTCGATCTTGCGGCGCAGGCGGCTGACCTGGTTGTCGATGGCGCGATCGAACGCCGCGGCCTCGCGGCCCTGCGTCAGGTCGAGCAGCTGGTCGCGCGTCAGCACCTGCCGCGGCCGCGTCACCAGCGCCAACAGCAGATTATATTCCCCGGTCGACAGCGGCACGCTGACGCCCTCGCGATCGACCAGCGAACGCTCGCCCGTCTTCAGCACCCAGCCGGCGAAGGCATAGGAGCCGCTTTCGGGTGCATGCTGCCGCGCGCCGCCCGCGGTCAGCCGGCGCAGCACCACCTTCACCCGCGTTGCGAGCTCACGGGGCGAGAAGGGCTTGGTGACATAATCGTCCGCGCCCATTTCCAGCCCGACGATCCGGTCGGTCTCCTCGGCCTTGGCGGTCAGCAGGATGACGGGCGTGTCGCTGGTCGCGGCGATATGCCGGCACAGCGACAGGCCATCCTCGCCCGGCATCATCACGTCGAGGATGACCAGATCGATCGCATAGGCCGCCAGCCGCATCCGCGCACTTTCCGCATCGGCGGCCTGGGTCACGCGAAAGCCCTGTTTGGTAAGATATTGCGCCAGCGGCTCGCGGATCGAACGCTCGTCATCGACGAGCAGCAGGTGCTGCATGTCTCCCATAAGCTCCGGCTCTGCCACGCGAATCGTCTCCTGCAAAGCCGGACGGTCCGATCGGGACCGCCCGGCGCTTGCCGTCAGAATACGCTTATTGCGCGTCCGGCGTGCCGGCGGGCTGGCTCGCGTCGGGCGCAGCGCCGCCACGGCGACCGTGATGCATCGCGGAGCGCGCCGCCGCCATTTCGGTCGCGTCGAGCTTGCCGTCGTGGTTCGTGTCCATCCGGTCGAAGCGCGCACCCGCGCGGGCCGTGGCGTCGGCGCGGGTCAGGGTGCGACCACCATTGTTGCCACCGCGGTTCATCGCCGAAGCGTCGCCGGTGCCGCCACCGCGCTTGGCCCACATCGCAGCGCGCGCCGCGGCGCGTTCGTCGGGCGTGACGGTGCCATCATGATTGGTATCCATCGCGTCGAAACGCGCCTGCGCCTGCGCGATCACTTCCGCGCGCGTGACGGTGCCGTCGCCATTGGCGTCGGCGCGCATCATGCCGCCATGCGGACGCGCGACGGCATTGGGGGCAGGAGCGGGGGCCTGTGGCGCGGTCTGCGCCGTCGCAGCCGTTGCCAGCAGGCCGCCCACCGCCATCATCGAAATCAGAGCTGTACGCATCGTCCTGGTCTCCAGGGGGCGGGGCCAACCCCCGCCCGACGATGCGCCTTGTCGATCAGCTCTGTCGCGCGGTCATGTCGGCCGCGCGGATTTGTGTCGCAAACTGTCGCAGCGGCTCAGTGCTGCGCGGCCGCCTTGGCCTGCGCCTTTTGCGCGCGTGCCTGCTTGGCATAATGGTGGTGCATGGCGGCACAGCCCGCCGCGGCACCGAGCATGGCGTGACCCTTGCCGACGAAATGACCGGCTGCCGCGCCGGCGGCGGCACCGCGCAGACACCCCTTGGCCAGAGCGGGCTGGGCAGAGGCCATCATCAGCGGAATGGCGATAAAGGCAAGCTTACGCATCGTGCATTCTCCACATCGAAGAGCTGCAATATAGGGGAGCCGCCGAGTCCTGTCCCGTGAACAATAGTTCACCTTTCCGTCAGATAACCGGCGCTTAAGACAAGGGGCGTCACCTGTGTCGAACGCTGGGATGCGGCAGGTTTAGTATCAATAGTGGAAACCTACCGGGTGCAGGGCAGGATTGCTTCATCGGCGCAGAGGGCGATCAGGCAAAGACCGCCACGCTCTGCATCTGATCCGCGATCGCCGTGCCGTCGGCGGACCAGATCCCCATCCGCTGGCTGGAACTGCCGTCGCGCGCATGCCCTGCCACCGCCTGCAGCAGCCACCAGCCATCCTGTGTCACTGGCGCATCGGACAGCAGATTCAGCTGCCACGTCATCGAGCTGACCGGCGCCGGCCCGCCGAGCAGCTTCATCGCGGCGGGCGGCAGGCAGTCGGCGACCGCCATCAGCTCGACCATCGGATGCAGCCCCTCGCGGTCCTTCAGCCGGACCCAGCGCAGCCACTCCGCAGGGCCGGCGCCGGGCGCATCGACCAGCTCGAAATTGCCGGTGAAGGGCACGGCGGGATGGCCGCGCAGGATCCGGTCGTCGGGTCCGGGCGGCGATACCGCCGGGCCGGCCGGGGCGCGCTGATCGAGCCGCGACGGCACCGGCCCCATGAAGACGAAGGTCGCGCGCAAGCCCAGGCCCGCCTCGCTCGTCACGTCTGCCTGGACGAAGGCGGCGTTGCGTCCGCGCCGCAGACGCTCGGCACGGATCGTGATCGCGCCGCTCAGCGGGCCGATGAACGCGACCAGCGCCGAGCGCAGCGGGGGCAGATCGCTGTCCGATGCCATGGCGGCATGCAAGGCGAGCGCCGACGACAGGCCGCCATACGCCGTGCGGCCCTGCAACCAGTTATCCGGCACGACGCCCGTCCAGCCGCCCGCGTCCGGCTGCAAACCGGCGATAATGTCGCGTAAAGGGACGAGGGCGGGGTCGGTGGTCGGGCTCATCGGCGTAGGCTAGGGCAAGGTCCGCGCCGACGCCATACGCAATGTTCGAAATCGCCCGGCATCATCACCCGGCCGCCCGCACCCGCGTCATCACGATGGCACCCGCCGCCAGCGCCAGCACGCCCGCGATGACGAAGGATGCGCCGGGAAACCCGTGGGCGAGGCCCCAGGCGAGCACCTGCGTCAGCAGCAGCGGCGCGACGATCGCCGACACGCTGCCCATCGCGCCCAGTCCGCCCTGCAACTGCCCCTGCCGCGATGCGTCGACCATGCGTGACACCATGGCCTGCATCGCCGGCATGGCGAATCCATCGAAGGCGCTGACGGCGAACAGCACATAGACCTGCCACCCCTGGGTCACGCCGCCGAACGCCAGGAACGACAGGCCGGCCGCGGTCAGCCCGATCAGCAGCGCGCGCCGCTCCCCCAGCCGCGCGATGGCCGGCCCGGTCAGTCCACCCTGCACGATCGTCGCCACCACGCCGACAAAGGCGAGGCTCCAGCCGATCGCCTTGGCATCCCAGCCGAGCTGCGCGGTGGCCCAAAAGCTCCAGGTCGCCGGATAGACCATGTGCGCCAATTGCCACAGAAACATCGCGATCAGCAGCGGCGCGGCATTGCCAGCGTGGAACAGCGGCCGGAACGCCCCGATGACATGCGCGTCGCGCAGGCGGAACGGCCGCCGGTTCTCGGGCGCCAGCGTCTCCGGCATCGCCACCAGCATCACGACCGCATTGACCAGCGCCAGCAGCGCCGCTGCGACGAACGGCGCCCTGGGCCCCCATAGCGAGAACAGTCCGCCCAGCGCCGGGCCGATGATGAAGCCCAGGCCGAACGCCGCGCCGATCAGTGCAAAGGTGCCGCCGCGCTTGTCGGGCGGCGTCACGTCGGCGATCACCGATCCGGCAGGGCCATAGACCGCGCCCGCAATCCCGGCGATCGCGCGTCCGGCAAACAGCCAGCCGACGCTCGGCGCGACCGCCATCACCGCATAATCCAAGCCGAAACTCACCATCGAGGCGATCAGCACCGGCCGCCGCCCGAACCGATCGGACAGATTGCCGAGCACCGGCCCCGCAAAGAATTGTGCGCCAGCATAGACGACGAGCATCCACCCGGCGATCCGCGTCGCCTGTTCGATGTCCGTCTCGCCCAGGCTGCGCAGCAGCGCGGGGAAGACGGGCGCGACGATGCCGAAGCCGATCGTGTCGATCAGGACCGCTGCCAGCGCGATCGGCTCCGCCTTATGCTCGAACCGCATGCCCCACTCCCCACACGTGTCGGCGCTCTTGTGCCGCAAGCCGCGCGCCAAGCCAATGCGGGGCTTTGCACGCCCGATCATTCATGGCATGGCTATCCGCAGCATACCCGATCTTCAGATTCGGGATCAGGAGAGACATGATGGCGACTGCCCTCACCGCCGACGCCCCCACCGATCCGCTCGACGCCTTCCGCACGGAGGCCCGCGATTGGCTGGCTGCGCATTTCCCCAAGGCCCTGGCGCATAAGGATGGCGGCATGTCTGCCGTCGAAGGCCCGCACGATCCCACGCCCGACGAAGCCGCCTGGACGAAGGCGATGGGCGAGAAGGGGTGGGGCGTCCCCACCTGGCCCGCGCAATATGGCGGCGGTGGCCTCAGCCGGGCCGAGGCGCGCGTGCTGCAAGAGGAAATGGCGCGGATCGGCGCGTGGAATCCGATCGGCGGCATGGGCGTGATGATGTTCGGCCCGACGCTGCTCGAATATGGCACAGAGGCGCAGAAGCAGGAGCATATCCCCGCCATCGCGCGCGGCGAGGTGCGCTGGTGCCAGGGCTATTCCGAACCCGGCGCCGGCTCCGATCTCGCGTCCTTGCAGACCTTCGCCGAGGACAAGGGCGACCATTATCTCGTCAACGGGCAGAAGACCTGGACGTCCGGCGGCCAATGGGCCGACAAATGCTTCGCGCTCGTCCGCACCGACAAGACGAAGAAGCATGAAGGCATCAGCTTCCTGCTGATCGACATGGATGCCCCCGGCGTCGAAGTGAAGCCGATCCGCCTGATTTCCGGCTCGTCGCCCTTCTGCGAAACCTTCTTCACCGACGTGAAGGTGCCGAAGGAAAACCTCGTCGGGCATGAAGGCGAAGGCTGGACGATCGGCAAGCGCCTGCTCCAGCACGAACGCTCCAGCCTGTCGGGTGGCGGCGGCTCGGCCGGGCGGCTGCTCGCCGGCAAGCCGCTCAGCGAGATCGCCAAGGCCTATCGCGGCACCGACGAACAGGGCCGCATCGCCGATCCCGACCTGCGCACCCGCATCATCCGCCACGAAATGGACGTGCGCGCCTTCGTCCTGACGCTGCGCCGCGCTGCGGCCGAGGCGAAGTCGAACCAGGGACCGTCCGCCGCGACCTCGATCATGAAGAACGTCGGCGCGCGCATCACGCAGGACCGCGCCGAACTCGCGATCGAAATCATGGGGATGAATGGCCTCGGCTGGGAAGGCGAGGGGTTCACCGACGACGAACTGGCGCAGACCCGCACGTGGCTGTGGGGCAAGGCGGTGTCGATCTACGGCGGCAGCTCCGAAATCCAGAACAACATCGTCGCCAAGCGCATCCTCGGGATGCTGGACCACCAGTAACCGGCACCAATAACCGCCACCAACACCCGCGCACCCAAACTCAGGAGCTCACGGCATGGCCGTCCTCACCGAAGAACAGACGATGCTGCGCGACATGGCGCACGAATGGGGTGACAACGAATCCCCGGTCACCGCCTTCCGCCGCCTGCGCAATGCCGCGCCCGCGGAAGGGTTCGACGTCAACGCCTGGGGCGACATGGGCCAGATGGGCTGGGGCGGGATCGTCGTGCCCGAAGCGCATGGCGGCTCGGAACTCGGCTATCTGTCGCTCGGCATGGTGATCGAACAGCTCGGCCGCACGCTCGTCGCGCATCCGCTTGGCTCCACAGGCCCGGCGGCAACGGCGATCGTGCTCGGCGACAGCGACGCCGCCAAATCCGAATGGCTGCCGCGCATCGCGAGTGGCGAGGCGGTGGCGACGCTCGCCATCGACGAAGGCCCGCTCCACGGCGGCCCCATCGATACCCGCGTCGAGGACGGCCGCCTCACCGGCACCAAGGCGTTCGTTGCGGAGGGGGACAGCGCCGCGGCCTTCGTCGTCGCCGCCGCCGATGGTCTGTATCTCGTGGCGGGCGACGAGGGCGTCACCCGCTCCACCCGCCGCATGGCCGATGCACGCAGCCATGCCGAAGTCCGTTTCGACAAGGCTCCGGCGACCCGGCTCGGCGGCACGGACCTTACGGCCAACATCGTCGACCACGCCACCGCGCTGGTCACCGCCGAAATGCTCGGCCTCGCCGAACAGGCGTTCGCCACCACCAACGATTATCTCAAGACGCGCGTCCAGTTCGGCCAGCAGCTCAGCACCTTCCAGGCGCTGCAGCACCGCATGGCCAAGATGCTGACCGAGCTCGAACTCATGCGATCGGTGGTGGAGGGGGCGCTGGAGGCGATCGATGCGCGCCGCAGCGACCTTTCGCAGAGCGTCAGCCTCGCCAAGGCGGTGGCGGGCGATACATTGCGCCTCGTCAGCCGCGAAATGATCCAGCTGCATGGCGGCATCGGCATGACCGACGAACATGACGCCGGCTTCTACATGAAGCGCGCGGCGGTGCTGGAGGCGATGTGGGGCAATGCCGCCTTCCATCGCGAACGCTTCGCACAGCTCGCCGGCTATTGACGGATACGGGGCGGCCGATGCGCCGCCCCGCCCAATATTTGCGCCCCGGTCTTCCGCGCGTCCGTGCTTGCGTCGCGTAGGTCGCTGCGGGGCTAACGCTCACGCGTCGTGAAGGGCGCGGTCGTCGAACAGGCCAAAGAACAAGGTCGAGGCATACATCGCCACCGCGCGTTCGCGTGGCATCGTTCCCGCCCATTTCCGCATATCGAATGCCGCGTTCTGCAGGGCCATCAGCGCCTGCGCCGCCACCAGCGCATCGACCGGGCGGATCGATCCTTCGGCGATGCCATCCATCATCGTGCCCGCGAAGCGCCGCGCGATCCGGTTGGATCGGTCGACCATCGCGGTCCGCACGATCGCCGGCAGGCCCGACAGCGCCGTCGTCCGCAGCAGCGGTGCGCGCTCGGCGAACTGCACGTCCAGCAGCGTCGCGATCGTGCTCGACAGCCGCTGCCAGTGGCTGCCGCCGGTCTCATCCGCCAGTCGCTGCGCATCGCTGATCGTGTCGAAGCTGCGCCGATAGCAGGCGATGACCAGATCGTCCTTGGCGTCGAGGTGATGGTAGAAGCTGCCCTTGGTGACGTTCAGCTCCGCCGCGATCCGCTGCACCGATGCGCCCCGATAGCCCAGTTCGTTGATCAGCCGCGTCGCCGCCAGCAGGAAGGCCGCGCGCCCCGGCTCGGTCTCTTCATGGCTCAGATCGATCGGCTGGGGCGCCCAACGCGCGTGCGGCGCGGCGATGCCATGTTCGAACACGTCCATCAGCCGCGCTTCGATCCGATCGTATTGATCCGGTTCGTAGCGCAACACCCAGATCGGCAGCCAGAAGGTGTTTTCCAGCAGCACGTGCGCCCGCGCACCGAACAGGTCCGTCTCCGCGCGGCTGGCGGCAGGGCCCCATAGGGAGCGCGTGCGCCGGAACACCTCGCGCCAGCGATTCAGCAATCGGGTACGGTTTGGCTCCTCGCTGGCGCGCAGGTCGGACAGGACCGCCATCGCGCGATCCTCGCCGCGCTGCACGCGCGCCAGCCTGTCCATGATGAGGCCAAGGTAGCGGCGCACGCGTGCCTGCGGCGTCGGTTGGGCGAGTGCATCGTCCAGCATGGCGAGCAGCTGGTCGAGCGTATGTTCGAACGCCGCCGCCGCCAGGTCTTCCTTGCGCTTGAAATAATAGGTGACGCTGGTCGTGTTCAGCCCTACGCGGCGCGCCACGTCGGCGAAGGTCATGCCCTTCGCGCTCTGTTCGTTGATCGCCTCCGCTGCGGCGGACAGGATCGCATCGCGCTTCGCCCGGAAGCGCTTGGTGCCCTGTTCCTCCGCCCCGACGGTTTCGTCGGCATCCGCCCCCGTTTGTTCCATCCGGCCAGTCTATCAATGCCGCTTTCGAAGAAACAGTGTTTTCTTGGGGTGTCCGGCGTCAGGCGTGAAAAAGCCATCGGAAGCGGGCGGATGGGACTTTACCGAATGTACGGTACGGCCTAGACCTCTGCCAAACATACGTTGGAGAGACGCCCCATGGACTTCACCCTGAGCGAGCGGGAAACCTATTTCCGCGACCGCGTCCGCCAGTTCATCGATTCGGAAATCCGCCCCCGCCAGGCCGAACATGACGCGCAGGAGCATGAGGGCGAGCGCTGGAAGGTGATCCCGGTCATCGAAGAGTGCAAGGCGAAGGCGAAGGCCGCCGGCCTGTGGAATTTCTTCATGCCGCCCAACTCGGGCCAGACCCATGTCGACGACACGTTCGCGTTCGAAGGCACGCAGCTCACCAACCTCGAATACGCCCTGTGCGCCGAGGAAATGGGCAGGATCGGCTGGGCGTCGGAAGTGTTCAACTGCTCTGCGCCCGACACCGGCAACATGGAGGTCTTCCACCGCTACGGCACGCGCGAGCAGAAGGAGCAATGGCTGCGGCCGCTGATGAACGGCGACATCCGCTCCGCCTTCCTGATGACCGAGCCCGCCGTTGCCTCGTCCGACGCAACCAACATCGAAACGTCGATGGTCCGTGACGGCGATCATTACGTCATCAACGGCCGCAAATGGTGGTCGTCGGGCGTCGGCGATCCGCGCTGCAAGGTCGCGATCGTGATGGGCAAGACCGACACCTCGGCCAAGCGCCACCAGCAGCAGAGCATGATCCTGATGCCGATGGACGCGCCCGGCGTCACCATCGAACGCATGCTGACCGTCTATGGCTATGACCATGCGCCGCACGGCCATGGCGAGGTGGTGATGAAGGACGTGCGCGTGCCGGTCGAGAACGTGCTGCTCGGCGAAGGCCGCGGCTTCGAGATCGCGCAGGGGCGGCTTGGGCCGGGCCGCATCCACCATTGCATGCGCACCATCGGCGTCGCCGAAACGGGGATCGAGGCGATGGCCAAGCGCCTGCTCAGCCGCGTCGCGTTCGGCAAGCGCATCGCCGATCATTCCGTGTGGGAACAGCGGATCGCCAAGGCGCGCATCGACATCGAAATGACGCGCCTTCTGTGCCTCAAGGCCGCGGACATGATGGACAAGGCCGGCAACAAGGCCGCGCAGCTCGAGATCGCGATGATCAAGGTTGCCGCGCCGACGATGGCGCTGCAGATCCTCGACGACGCGATCCAGGCGCATGGCGGCGGCGGCGTCAGCCAGGACTTCCACCTCGCGCATGCCTGGGCGGCCCTGCGCACGCTCCGCTTCGCCGACGGGCCGGACGAGGTTCACAACCGCGCCATCGCCCGCGCCGAATTCGGCAAATATGGCGACTATGCCGCGGAGCGCCCCGCGCGCGCCTGATCGACACGACCCTCACCCTTCCGGCGCTGCGCGCCTCCCTCCCTCTCCCAGCGGGAGAGGGAAGAGACGGCGAAGCCGGCGATAGGGTGAGGGCCGGTGCGAACGGCCTCTTGTTATAGGACCATTCCCATGAAAGCCGCCGTCCTCTTCGAACCCAAGACCCCGCTCCGTATCGAGGACGTCGCCGTCGCCGATCCGGCCCCGCACGAAGTCCTGATCCGCACCGTCGCAGTGGGCGTCTGCCGATCCGACCTGCATTTCGTCGACGGCATCTACCCGCACGCACTCCCCACCATCCCGGGGCACGAGGCCGCCGGCGTGGTGGAGGCGGTGGGCAGCGAAGTGCGTACCGTGAAGGTCGGCGATCATGTCGTCACCTGCCTCAGCGCCTTCTGCGGCCATTGCGAATTCTGCGTCACGGGGCGCATGTTCCTGTGCGTCGACGCGGGCGTCCGCCGGCCCAAAGGCGCCGCGCCGCGCCTCACCCTCGACGGCCAGCCGGTCGCCCAGATGCTCAACCTGTCGGCTTATGCCGAGATGATGCTCGTCCACGAACATGCCTGCGTCGCGATCGACCCGGAAATGCCGATGGACCGGGCCGCGCTGATCGGCTGCGCGGTGACGACGGGGGCCGGGGCGGTGTTCAACACGACCGATGTCACGCCGGGCGAAACGGTGTGCGTCGTCGGCTGCGGCGGCATCGGCCTCGCCGCGGTGAACGCCGCCAAGATCGCGGGCGCGGGCAAGATCATCGCGCTCGATCCCGTGCCGGAAAAGCGCGCGCTCGCCGAAAAGCTCGGTGCGACGCACAGTATCGACGCGTTGTCGGACACGGCGGCGGACGAGGTGGTCGAGATCACGCGTGGCGGCGTCCATCATGCGATCGAGGCGGTCGGCCGTCCGCAGAGCGCCGCCACCGCAGTAAAGGTCCTGCGCCGCGGCGGCACCGCGACGATCCTCGGCATGCTGCCGCCGTCGGAGAAGGTTGGCCTGTCCGCGATCGACCTTCTCTCGGGCAAGAAATTGCAGGGTGGCCTGATGGGCAGCAACCGCTTCCCCGTCGATATCCCGCGCCTGGTGGATTTCTACATGCGCGGGAGCCTGGACCTCGACACGATCATCGCCGAACGCATGCCGCTGGATCGGATCAACGACGCGTTCGACGAACTCCGCAAGGGTGACGCCACCCGCAGCGTGATTACCTTCGCATGAGGAGTGCCCACAGTACCTCGTCACCCCGGACTTGGTCCGGGGGCCACCGGGCCGCACGGGCACGGCACGAGGCTCGAACCGCCCCCTTCGCCGCGGAGTGGACCCCGGAACGAGTCCGGGGTGACGGAGGAGGCGGGGCAGTCCATCGCGCATTCCAAAAGGCAGTCGCATGACCACACCCCCCGGCACCATCGCCGTCGCTGACAAGGACCGGCTCGACGAGGCGAACCTCACCCGCTGGATGGAGGCGAACGTCGCCGGCTTCACCGGCCCGCTCACCTACGCCAAATTCGCGGGCGGCCAGTCCAACCCGACCTATCGCATCGACAGCCCGTCGGGCGCCTATGTCCTGCGCCGCAAGCCGTTCGGGCCGTTGCTCCCCTCCGCCCATGCGGTGGATCGCGAATATCGGCTGATCGCCGGCCTGTACCCTACCGGCTTTCCGGTCGCGAAGCCCTATGGCCTGTGTACCGACGACAGCGTCATCGGCGCGATGTTCTACGTCATGGGCCTCGCCGACGGGCGCAACCTGTGGGACGGCACGTTGCCGGACTATACGCCCGACCAGCGCACCGGCATTTACAATGCGATGGTCGACACGCTCGCCGACCTCCACAACACCGATCACGTCGCCGCGGGCCTTGGCGATTACGGCAAGCCCGGCAATTACTTCGCCCGCCAGGTCGAACGCTGGACCAAGCAATATCGCGCCAGCGAAACCGAACACATGCCAGAGGTGGAGAAGCTCATCGACTTCCTGCCACGCACAGTGCCGGACCAGACGCGCACGTCGATCGTCCACGGCGACTATCGCATCGACAACATGATCTTCCACGCGACTGAGCCCCGCGTCATCGCGGTGCTCGACTGGGAGCTGTCGACGCTCGGCGATCCGCTCGCCGACTTCAGCTATTTCCTCATGAGCTGGGTCACGGAGCCGGAAGGCCGATCGGGCGTGAAGGGACAGACTGGCCCCGCCACCGGCATCCCGACGATCGAGCAGATGGTGGACCGCTATTGCGCGCGCACAGGCCGCGACGGCGTGCCCGATCTCAACTGGTATTTCGCCTACAACCTGTTCCGCCTGACCGGCATCGTTCAGGGCATCAAGAAGCGGATCGTCGATGGCACCGCGTCGAGCGCGCAGGCCGAACGGTCGGCAGCGCAGGTCCACCGCCTCGCCGCGGCGAGCTGGCACTTCGCACAAGCGGCTGGCGCTTAATCAACGGCTTGGGCGGTATAGCTCGCATGCAGTGCGAGGCGAAAAAGATGGTTTCGTGTGACTTTTAGTGACTTTTGAAAGGGCCTCCATGTCGCTGTTCGACCTTACCGGCAAAGTCGCCATCGTCACCGGCTCCAGCCGCGGCATCGGCAAGGCGAGCGCGATCGAGCTCGCCCGCGCCGGTGGCCGCGTCGTCATCTCCAGCCGCAAGCAGGATGCCTGCGACGCGGTCGCTGGCGAGATCAACGCCGCGTTCGGGGAGGGCCGGGCGCTGGCCATCGCCGCCAGCATCTCCGACAAGGCCGCTTTGCAGGCGCTGGTGGACCAGACGCGCGCGACCTGGGGCCAGATCGACGTGCTGGTCTGCAACGCCGCGTCGAACCCCTATTACGGCCCGCTCGCCGGCATCGCCGACGACCAGTTCCGCAAGATCCTCGACAATAACATCCTGTCGAACCACTGGCTGATCCAGATGGTCGCACCCGAGATGCGCGAACGGCGCGAGGGATCGATCGTCATCGTCTCGTCGATCGGCGGCTTGAAGGGCTCGGACGTCATCGGCGCCTATAACGTGTCTAAGGCCGCGGACTTCCAGCTCGCCCGCAATTATGCGGTCGAATACGGCCCCGACAATGTCCGCGTGAACTGCATCGCGCCCGGCCTGATCAAGACCGACTTCGCCCGCGCCTTGTGGGATACGCCGGAGGCGGAGACACGATCCAGCCGGCACACGCCGTTGCGACGGCTGGGCGATCCCATCGATATCGCCGGTGCGGTCGTCTATCTCGCGTCCGACGCCAGCCGCTACATGACCGGCCAGGCGATGGTCGTCGATGGCGGGGTGACGATCTGATGGCCCGCTTCACCGACAAATCGATCATCGTGACCGGCGCCGGCAGCGGCATCGGCCGTGCCGCCGCCATGGCCTTCGCCGCAGAGGGTGGCCGCGTGCTGGTCGCCGACCTCACCGACGGGGCCGACGCCACGGCAGACGCGATCCGTCAGGCCGGCGGCACGGCCGAAGCGCTGCGCATCGATGCCGGCAGCGAAGCCGATGTCGTCCGCGCGATCGACCTCGCCTGCGAACGCTTCGGCGGCCTCGACATCATGTTCGCCAACGCCGGCATTTCGGGCGGCATGGCCAACATCTTCGACACCGACGTCGCGCTGATCACCGACGTGTTGCGCGTGAACCTGATCGGCCCGTTCCTCGCGATCAAGCACGCCGCGCCGCGGATTGCCGAGCGGGGAGGCGGCGCGATCGTGCTGACCGCCAGCGTCGCCGGTATCCGCTCCGGCGCGGGCTCGCCCGCCTATTCGGCGTCGAAGGCGGGCGTCATCAACCTCGCCGCGGTCGCCGCGCAGCAGCTGTCGGGCAGCAACGTCCGCGTCAACGCCATCTGCCCCGGCCTTACCGAAACCGGCATGACCAAGCCGACGTTCGATTATGCGCGAGAGGCGGGCAAGATGGACCGCGTCGGCCGCCTCAACCCCCTGCGGCGCGGCGCCCAGCCGGAAGAGCTCGCCAAGGTCGCCCTGTTTCTCGCCTCCGACGACGCCAGCTACGTCAACGGGCAGGCGCTGGCGGTCGACGGGGGGCTGTCGTCGAGCCACCCGGTCACGCGCCAGGAATATGGCAAGACCGCCGTCTGACTTGATGCCGTCACGCGGCGCGCGCAGGATGCGGCCATGCTGCTGATCCTCGCCGCCGCTCTCGCCGCCCCGCAGGCTGCTCCCCTGCCGATCATTTCGGTGCCCTCCGTCCCGCGCGCGCCGGAGTCGGGGCAATGGCTGCTCCACTGGACGATGAGCCCGGTGCTGTGCCGCGACGGGGGCAGCCAGCCGCCGGTGATGGCCGCCGAACCGCGCCGCGCGGTCCTCTATTGGACCGGCAACGGTCGCGCCTCCGTGACCTTCGACTTCCGGATCGATGCCAGCGGTCGGCCGCTGACCATTGTGCGCCGCGGCAGTGCCTATCTGCAGGACGGCGAGGATATCGCCCCGGCGCTCGCCGCGACCCGCTTCGCCCCAGGTGCTGCGCGAAAGGGGTGCGTCGTCACCTTCACACCCGATATCAGCTCGGTCGCTGGCGCCCCGCTGCACGATGTCATCGCGACCTTCATGACGCCGCGGACCACGCCGCCGCGCAGCATCTGGGATCGCATCCATGCCGGCGGCGATTGCGGCGATCCTGCCCCGCAGGCGCTGCTGCGTGCCTTTCCGGATTTCAAGGCGTTGCCCGATCAGCCGGGCTATGTCAGCTGGACGCTGATCGGCTTCGATGTGTCGGGCGATGGCAAGCCCAAGGCGATCCGCACGCTCGACAGTAGCGGCACGGCGCCGCTCGACCGGGCGGGGCGCGAGGCGGTGGCGCGCTCGCGCTTCGAGAAGGGCGCCCACAAGGCCTGCACCTTTGGCTATTTTAAAGCGCCGACCCTGCTGCCCGCACCGCCTGCGCCCGAAGAAGATGCCTGGCGCCCTGCCGCGACAACCTGCCCGCGCGAGCATGTCTGGGACCGGCAGCCGCAGCTCGTCTATCCGACGAACTACAATGCGCGCAGCATCGAAGGCTGGGCGATGGTGACGTTCGACGTCGCGCCCTGGGGCGCGATCGGCAACGTCCATGCGCAGGCTGCCGAACCGACCGCCGATTTCGGCGCGGCCGCCGAAAACATGCTGCGCAGCGCGACGTTCAAGCCCGGCCCGGGCTATGTCGGCTGCATCGAACGCGTACGCTACGTCATCCGCAAGCCAGGCGAAAAGCCGGCATACGTGCCGCCGCCCGTCGTCACGCTGACGCCGATCAGCCGCGCGGAGCCCGCTTCCGGATCAGACCTTCCTGCGCGACGCTCGCCACCAGCCGACCGTCCTGCGTGAAGATGCTGCCGCGGTTCATACCGCGCGCATGGCCCGCCCAGGGACTGTCGGTGACGTAGAGCAGCCAGTCGTCCGCGCGGAACGGCTCGTGGATCCACAGGGCATGGTCCAGGCTCGCGGTCTGCATTTCGGGCATCAGCCAGTTGACGCCGTGCGGCATCATGCTCGTCGCCATCAACGCCATGTCGGAGGCATAGGCGAGGGCCGCGCGATGCAGTGCCGGATCGTCGCCGATCGGCGCGGCGGTGCGGAACCAGGCGGCATTGTTCGGCGCGCGCTTCTCCGGCAGGAACCAGCTGCGCGGGTACAGCGGCCGCATCTCGATCGCATTCTGCCGCCGCGTGAAGAAATCCCGGAACTTCTCCGGCACCTTATCCGCGACGGCGAGGCGCAGCTCGCGCTCCGACTTCAACGTTTCGGGTGCCGGCACCTCGGGCATCGTGTCCTGGTGACGCAGGCCGTCCTCGGGCGCCTGGAACGAGGCGGTCATCGTCAGGATCGGCTGGCCCTGCTGCATCGCCACGACACGGCGCGTCGCGAAGCTCTTGCCGTCGAAGTCGCGCGTCACCTGATACACGATCGGGAAATTCTCGTCGCCCGGCCGCATGAAATAGGCGTGTAGAGAATGCGCATCCTTGCCCTCGACCGACCGCTGCGCCGCCTGCAACGCCTGCGCGATCACCTGTCCGCCGAACACCCGACCGCGGCCACCCGGTTGGCGGGGGCCGCGATACAGATCGGTATCGAGCGTCTCGACGTCGAGCAGGGTGACGAGCATCGCCGCCAGTTCTTCGGGCGTGCGCTCGCGATGCTCGATTACGACCTCGTCGCTCATCAATAGCCCGCCGCGCGCGCCAGCCGGTCGGCGTGGAAGCCGGTGTCGCCGAACATTTCGGCAAGCACCCGGGCGCGCTTCATGAAGAAGCCGATGTCATATTCGTCGGTCATGCCGATGCCGCCATGCATCTGAACGCCTTCCTGAACGCTGAGCAACGTCGCCATGCCGGTCATCGCCTTGGCGACCGACACCGCCTCGTCCGCCTCATCCGATCCGGCGTCAAGCAGTTGCTGCGCCTTCAGCACCGCGGCGCGTGCGACCTCCAGTTCGCTGTACAGGTGCGCGGCGCGATGCTGCAGCGCCTGGAAGCTGCCGATCACCGTGCCGAACTGCTTGCGTTCCTTCAGATAACCGACGGTCATGTCCATCGCTCCACCGGCGACGCCGAGCATTTCGGCCGACGCACCCGCCCGGCCGGCGCGCAGCAACCGGTCGAGCCCGCCGCGTCCGCCATCGACCTCGCCGATCACCGCGTCGGCATCGACCGTCACGCCGTCGAAGGTCATCCGCGCGGCGAGGCTCGAATCGGCCAGCCGCTCCGGCGACGCCTCGAGACCCGCAGCATCGCGCGGCACTGCGAACAGCGTCACGCCGTCCGAATCTTCGGCCGACCCGGCGGTGCGCGCCGCGACGATCAGCAGGTCGGCGACATGGCCATGCGTGACGAACTGCTTGGCACCGTTCAGGCGGAAGCCGTTGCCGGCGCGTTCGGCGGTCATCGCGATCCGGTCGCGATGCTTAGGGCCTTCGTCGATCGCCAGCGCGGCGATCGTGTCGCCCGAGACGATGCCGGGAAACCAGCGGTCCGCCTGCGCGCTGCCCTTCAGCGCCTCGACCGCCGCGACTGCGGTGGCGAGGAACGGGGAGGGGGACAGGTTGCGGCCGATCTCTTCCAGCACCACGCCCGCCTCGACATGGCCCAGGCCCAGACCGCCCTGCGCCTCGGGCACCAGCACGCCGTTCAGGCCCATCTCGGCAAATTGCTTCCACAGGTCGCGCGAAAAGCCGGTGGGGTCGTTCGCGTCGCGAAGCGCGCGCAAGTGGCTGACGGGCGCATGTTCGGCGACGAAGTCCTTCGCCGTGTCGCGCAGCATCGTCTGTTCGTCGTTGAGGTAGAGGGGCATTTCGATCTCTCCAAAGCCCTCTCCCTGTGGGAGAGGGTCGGGTGAGGGTGGGGGAGCGGTTACGCTTGCTTCCGACCCTCACCCTTCCGCCGTGCTGCGCACGGCTCCCTCCCTCTCCCGATGGGAGAGGGACATGTTGCTTAAGCCCCTGGCAGTTCCAGGATACGCTTGGCGATGATGTTGAGCTGGATTTCGCTGGTCCCGCCCTCGATCGAATTGGCCTTGGTTCGCAGCCAGGCGCGGGGCGCCGCGCCGGTGTTGGATCGCTCGCTCTCCCATTCCAGCGCATCGGAGCCCCCCGCCGCCATCATCAGTTCGTGGCGGTCCTTGTTCAGCTCGGTGCCGACGTACTTCATCATGCTCGGCTGGGCGGGGTGGGCGCGCCCCGCTTTGAGTTCGTCGATGAAGCGCTCGCTCATCGCCGCGAACGCCTTGGCCCGCACCTCGAACAGCGCGATCTGCGTGCGCAGCACCGGGTCGGCGAGGCGGCCGTCATGATCCAGTCCGATCGTCGCGATCGCGCCCGCCACCAGCGGGCTTTCGCCCTGACCGCCCAGGCCCATGCCGGAGATCATCTCCCGCTCGTGGCCGAGCAGATATTTGGCGACGTCCCAGCCCTTATTCTCCTCGTGGATGCGGTTCGCCTTGGGTACCTTCACATTGTCCATGAAGGTTTCGCAGAAGGGCGAATAGCCGCTGATGAGCAGGATCGGCTTGGTCGAGACGCCCGGGCTCTCCATGTCGAACAGCACGAAGCTGATGCCACCCTGCTTGGATGCCTTGCTGGTGCGGACGAGACAGAAAATCCAGTCGGCCTTGTCGGCGTAGCTGGTCCACACCTTTTGCCCGTTGACGATATAATGATCACCCGCGTCCTCGGCGCTGGTCGCGAGGCCGGCGAGGTCGGACCCGGCATTGGGTTCCGAATAGCCCTGGCACCAGCGGATTTCGCCGCGGGCGATTTTGGGCAGATGTTCGCGCTTCTGTTCTTCGCTGCCGTATTTCAGCAGCGCCGGCCCGAGCATCGAAATGCCGAAGCTGTTGAGCGGATTGCGCGCCCGGATCGCGCGCATCTCTTCACGCAGCACCTTGGTTTCCGCGGGCGACAGCCCGCCACCGCCATATTCCTTCGGCCAATCGGGGACGGTCCAGCCCCGTTCGCCCATCACCTTCAGCCATTGGGCCTGCGCCGGGTTGGCGGCGGGATCATAGTGGCGTCCACCCCAGCAGACGTCCTGATCCCCACGGATCGGCTCGCGCATGTCTGGCGGGCAGTTCGCCTCCAGCCACGCGCGGGTGTCGGCTCTGAATTGATCGAGATCGGTCATCATTGGCTCCAGGCAAGCGCATGCGCCGCGCGGGCGGCGGCAAGCGCGGTGCGGTCTTGATACACATCGGCGATCACCTGCACGCCGATCGGCAGGCCGCCGCCATCGCGGCCGATCGGCACGCTGGTCGCGGGCAGCATCGGCAGCGTGGCGAGGCCGGGGAAGGCGAACTGGTGCAGGAACGGCGTATCCTCGCCGTCGATGTCCAGCCGTCGGTGGGGCAGGGGGGTATCGTCGTGTGGAAAGGCGGTCATGCCGACGGTCGGCGCGACCACCACATCGTAAGTTTCGAACAAGCGGCGCCACTGGCGCTGCATGCGCGCCTGTTCGTCATGCAGGTGCAACCATGTCGCCAGCGTCGGCGGCTCATGCCCGGGCGGTTGCGGCCCGCGCACCGACATCGCGATGTTGAGCATCTGTTCGTAGGCGGCGTTCTGCCGCTCGAGGTCGGGCAGCAGGTCGCTCGCCGTATCGACCGTCGCACCTTGCGCGCGGAAGCGCTCGGCAAGATCGTCGATCGCATCCCGGATCGCGCGCTGCACCTTCGCCTTGGGCGCATCGACCAGCAGCAGGATGCGCCACTCCTCGCCATGGCGCTTGGCGGGTGCAAGCGGGTGGTCGGCAACGATTTCCAGCGCCGCCTCCAGATCGTCCGCGTCGCGCGCCAGCGGCCCGATCACCGACAGGACCGACTTGGCGAAGTCGGTGCCGGGAAAGAAATGTCCGTCGGTCGGCAGCACGCCATAGGTCGGCTTGTGCCCCCAGACGCCGTTGAACGCCGCGGGCACGCGGATCGAGCCGCCGATGTCGGAGCCGAATTCCAGCGGCACCATGCCGCTCGCCAGCGCGACGGCTGAGCCGCCCGACGACCCACCCGCCACGCGCGCCGGATCGAACGCATTGCGGGTGCGGCCATAGATCGGGTTGTTCGATTGGATATCGGCTAGCCGCGGCGGCACGTTGGTTTTGCCGAGCACGATCGCGCCCGCGGCCTTCAGCCGCCGCACCGCGACCGCATCCTCCGCAGCGACGAAATCGCGGAACTGCTCGACGCCGAACGTCGTCGGAAGGCCCGCGACGTTGAAGCTTTCCTTGATCGTCATCGGCACGCCGAGCAGCGGTGCGTCGAACCCCTCCGCGATCCGTGCATCGAGCGCGCGGGCCGCATCGCGGGCACGGTCATAGTCTTTCACCACCACCGCGTTGAGGTCGGGATTCGCCGCCTCGATCCGCGCGATCGCGGCTTCGGTTTCGGCGAGTGCGGTGGTGTCACCGGCACGGACGGCCGCGGCGGTGGCGAGGGCGGAGGGCGGGGTCATACGCCCGTCGCTTCGGCAAAAGGCTCGTACCCCCACACTCCGTCATTCCCGCGAAGGCGGGAATCCATAACCGCTACCGTATCGATAGAGCCGTGACGTCTGCGCGTCTGGATCCCCGCCTGCGGGGGGATGACGAAGAGGGGGAGGGCCCTCACTTCAACCGCCCACCGCTGGCCGCGGCGTCCTTCAGGCTCTTTGCCGCGGTGAAGCCATGCTTCTCCAGCCCCGCCACGATCTTCCCCAGTCCCTCGCTCTGCGCCCAGAACATCGGGCCGCCGCGATAGACCGGCCAGCCATAGCCGTAGATCCACACGACATCGACGTCGCTCGCCCGTTGCGCCTTGCCTTCTTCCAGGATCAACGCGCCTTCGTTGACCATCGTGTACAGCGTCCGCTCGACGATCTCCTCGTCGGTCACCTCATGCTGCGGCGTGCCGGTCTTGTCGCGCCATTCCTGGATGATCTCGGCGACGCGGGGGCTGGGGGTGGGGTTCCGCTTCTCGTCGTAATCGTAGAAGCCCGCCTGCTTCTTCTGCCCCCACCGCCCTTCGGCGGCGAGCGCGTCGCGGACGTTCTCGATGCGGTTCGGGTCGCGATGCCAGCCGATATCGACGCCGGCGAGGTCGGCCATCTGGAACGGCCCCATCGGCATGCCGAAGGCGACATGGACGCGGTCGATCTGTTCCGGCGTCGCGCCTTCCAGCAGCAGCTTGTTCGCCTCCACCTGCCGCGGCATCAGCATGCGGTTGCCGATGAAACCATAGGTGACGCCCGCGACGACCGCGACCTTCTTGATCTTCTTGGCGAGGTCCATGACCGTCGCCAGCACGTCCGGCGCCGTCTTGGCGCCGCGCACCACTTCCAGCAGCTTCATGACGTTGGCCGGCGAGAAGAAGTGCATGCCGACGACGTCCTGCGGCCGCTTGGTGACGGCGGCGATTTCATCGATGTCCAGGTAGGAGGTGTTGCTGGCGAGGATCGCGCCGGGCTTGGCCAGCCCGTCGAGCCGCGTGAAGATATCCTTCTTCACGTCCATATTCTCATACACCGCCTCGATGATGAGGTCGCAATCGCCCAGCGCGTCGAAGTCGAGCGTGGGGTTGAGGGCGCCCATCGCCGCTTCGACCTGTTCGGGCTTCATCCGGCCCTTGGCGGCGGTCGCCTCGTAATTCTTGCGGATCACGCCGGTGCCGCGATCCAGCGCCTCCTGCGCCATCTCGACGATCGTCACCGGGATGCCCGCCGACAGGAAGTTCATCGCGATGCCGCCACCCATCGTGCCGGCGCCGATCACGCCGACGCGTTTGATCGGTCGCTTGACGGTGTCGGCGGGGACGTCGTCGATCTTGGCCGCCTGACGTTCGGCGAAGAAGATGTGGCGCTGCGCGGCGGACTGGTTGCCCGTCATCAGCTTCATGAATTCCTGCCGTTCGAAGGCGATGCCGTCCGCGAACGACGTCTCGGTCGCCTTCACGACGCAGGCGATGTTGGCGGCGGGAGCGTCGAAGCCGCGGAAGCGGCGTCCGTTGGCCTTTTCGAACGCAGCAACCGCATCCGGGTCGGGCTGCACCGTCCGCTCGGATGCGCGGGGAATCGGGCGCTTCGCCTTCACCTCATTCGCAAAGGCGATCGCATCCGCCTCCAGGCTATCCTCTCCGACGATCTTGTCGATCAGGCCGGCCTCCTGCGCTTTCTTGGCGCTGATCGGATCACCCTTGGCGGTCATCTCGAGCGCCAGCGCGACCCCGGCGATGCGCGGCAGCCGCTGCGTGCCGCCCGCACCGGGCAGCAGGCCGAGCTTCACTTCGGGCGTGCCGAGCTTCGCCGAGGGCACCGCGACGCGGTAATGGCAGCCCAACGCCACCTCGCACCCGCCACCTAGCGCCGTGCCGTGGATCGCTGCGACGATCGGCTTGGTCGATGCCTCGATCATGTCGACGACAGTGGGTAGGCCTGGCTCGACCATCGGTTTGCCGAACTCGGTGATGTCGGCGCCGGCGAAGAAGGTACGGCCATCGCAGCGGATCACCATCGCCGCGATCGAGGCATCGGCGACGCCTTCCTTGATCGCGGCCTCCAGCCCCTGCCGCACGGCTGCGCCCAGCGCATTGACCGGCGGGTTGTCGGAAATGATGACGAGTACGTCGTCGTGGCGTTCGGTGCGGATCGGCGAAGTCATCGGGTCAGTCCTTCCTAAGGCGTCCCCCGGTCGGCGCCGGGGTCGTGAAATGATCAATTGAGCGCGGCGTAGATCATCGTCTTCAGCTCGCGCCGGATCGGGTAGAGGCCCGACGGGCTCAGCTGCGTCATGAACACCATGTGCAGCCGCTCGACGGGGTCGATGAAGAAGGCGGTCGAGAACATCCCGCCCCAATAATATTCGCCCTTCGATCCGGGAATCATCGTGCGGGCAACATCCTGCGTCACGGCAAAGCCCAGGCCGAAGCCCGTGCCGGCATTCTGCGTCTCGCTGAACAGCGACCGTGACAGGCTGCTCAGGTCCTTGCCGCCGGGCAGGTGGTTCATCGTCATCAGCTCGAGCGTCTTGCGCCCGACGATCCGCGCACCGTCCAGCGTCCCGCCATTCTCGCACATCCGGCAGAAGCGATGATAATCGAGCGCGGTCGACACGAGGCCACCGCCGCCGGACAGCAACTTCGGCTGTCGGCTCCACGCGCTCGCCTCGCCGCGATCGTAGATCACGCGGCCCTTGCCCTCGACCAATGTGTAGCAATCGGTCAGCCGGTCGGTCTTGTCCTCGGGCACCGCAAAGAACGTGTCGTGCATGCCCAGTGGGCTGAAGATGCGCGTGGCGAAGAACCGGTCGAGCGGCATCCCCGACACGCGCTGCACCACTGCGCCGAGCACATCGGTTGCGACGGAATAATTCCACGCCGTTCCCGGCGAGAATTCCAGCGGCAGTTTGCCCAGCGCCGCGACGAAGCCGTCGAGGTCGTGGTTGCCGTGCCAGCTCTCCAGCTTCGATTCGCGATGCGCGGCGTCGATGTTCGACCGGTTCTGGAAACCATAGGTCAGCCCGGCGGTATGGCGCAGCAGGTCGAGCATGCGCATCGGTTCGGTCGTCGCTTTGGTCACGAACGGAACGCCGCCACCGCCGCCGTCATAAACGCCGACGCCTTTGAACTCCGGCAAGACGTGGTGAACGGGCGTATCGACCGCGACCTTACCCTCCTCGACCAGCATCATGAAGGCGAGGCTGGTGATCGGCTTCGTCATCGACGCGATGCGGAAGAGCGAACGTTCGTCGATAGTTGGCCCGCCTTCACGCGCCGCCCCCTGATGCGAGAAATGGGCGATCTCGCCATCGCGCGCGATCAGCAGCTGTGCATGCGGCAGGCGTCCGGTGTCGAGGTAGCGCGCCTTCAGAAACGCGTCGATCGCCGCCAGCCGATCGGGGTCGAAGCCCAGCGCGCGTGCATCGGTGTCGGCCATGCGGTGACATACCCCAGTTTCGAACTTATCTGCTCTATTGCCTTGAGCGGCGGCGGAATCAACAGTAACCTTTCATCGAAACACCGTAACCGCAAGCGCGGGCGGGACGATATGGAGAGGATGCCGACATGGCCAGCGCGCCCGCTAGCGAGCCGATCGTACCCCTGCCGCCGACATGGCCTGCGATGCCGCTGGCCCAGGTGGATGCGCTGCTGACCGCGCCCGGCGCGAAGTTCGAGATGGACGAGGTCGTGATCCGCGGCGTGCCGACTCGGGTGTGGAAGAACGCGCCGCCGTCGATGCGATTCCTGATCGAGGCGAGTCGCGGCCACGGCGACCGGTTGTTCGTCATCTACGAGGACGAGCGCGTGTCATACGAGGCGCATTACCGCGCCGTCGCCGCGCTTGCGGCGCATCTGGTTTCCCTGGGCGTGGGGAAGGGGGATCGCGTCGCGCTCGCGATGCGCAACCTGCCGGAATGGCCGGTCGCCTTCTTTGCAGCCGTATCGATCGGCGCGATCATGGTGCCGCTCAACGCCTGGTGGACGGGCGCCGAGCTGGATTACGGGCTGCGCGATTCGGGCTCGCGCGTGCTGATCGTCGATGACGAACGTCACGCGCGGTTGCACGACGTCTATGGCAGCCTGCCGCAGTTGGAGCGGGTGATCGTCGCGCGCGCTTCGACGCCGCTGGCGGAGGGCGTGGAGCGGCTCGAAGATATCATCGGTACGCCGCACGACTGGCCGAACCTGGCGGCCATGGCGCTTCCGCCCGCCGAGATCGCCCCCGACGACGAGGCGACGATCTTCTACACCAGCGGCACAACCGGCGCCCCCAAGGGTGCGCTGGGCACGCATCGCAATTTTATGACCAACATCCTGTCGAGCGGGTTCACCGCGGCGCGCAGCTATCTGCGCCGGGGCGAAACGCCGCCTGATCCCACGCCGCGCGTCAGCCTCACCGTCATCCCGATGTTTCACGTCACCGCCTGTTCGGCGGGGATGATGGGGACGATCGCGACGGGATCGACGACGATCTACATGCGCCGCTGGGACACGGCGCGCGCGCTGGAGATCATCGAGCGCGAGCGCGTCAATATGACCGGCGGCGTGCCGACGATCGCCTGGCAACTGCTCGAGCACCCGGATCGTGCGAAATACGATCTCTCGTCGCTGGAAACGATCGCCTATGGCGGCGCACCCTCGGCGCCCGAGCTGGTGCGGCGCATCTACCAGGAATTCGGCGCGCTGCCAGGCAATGGCTGGGGCATGACGGAAACGACCGCGACCGTCACGCAGCATGGCGCCGAGGATTATCTCAACCGCCCGGCGAGCGCGGGCGCGCCCGTCGCCGCGGCGGATATCGAAATCCGCTCCGACGACGGCGTCTCCGTGTTGCCCCGCGGGGAGATCGGCGAGCTTTGGGCGCGCGGGCCGATGATCGTGAAGGGCTATTGGAACAAGCCGGAGGCGACCGCCGCGACCTTCGTCGACGGCTGGGTGCGCACCGGCGACCTCGCGCGGATCGACGACGACGGCTTCCTGTTCATCGCCGATCGCGCCAAGGACATCGTGATCCGCGGTGGCGAGAACATCTATTCGATCGAGGTGGAAAACGTGCTCTACGCCCACCCTTCGGTCACCGACGCTGCGCTGGTCGGCATTCCGCACCGGACGCTGGGCGAGGAGCCGGCGGCGATCGTCCACCTGTGCCCCGGTTGCACCGCGACCGAGGCGGAATTGCAGGGGTTCGTGCGCGAGCGGCTGGCGGCGTTCAAGGTGCCCGTCGCGATCCGCTTCCTGCCCGAGCCGCTGCCGCGCAACGCCAATGGCAAGATCCTGAAACGCGAGCTGAAAGCGCTGTTCGAGGATCATTCCGCCGCCGCCGCTTAGGCGGGTGCAAACAGAAGGGTGGCGGCGCGCGAAAATGCGCTAGAGCAGGGGGATGGCCGACGATCCCGATCCTGCTCCCCCGTCACCCTCCATCACGCCAGAGGAGCAGATCGCGCTCGGCGCGCCGCTGATGCCCGGCACCCGCAGCGAGATCGGCCGCATCGCGCAGCGCCGCGATCGCCTGCTCGCCGCCTTCACGCTCATCGCCGGTATCGGCCTTGCGCTCGGCACACCCTTCGCGCTGAAATCGGGCGCGGAATTCTTCCTGCCGCTAACGACGGCGCTGGTGATCGCCATCGCGCTGGTGCCGGTGCTCGAATGGCTCGAACGGCGCGGCATCCCCTCCGCGATCGCTGCGCTGTTCTGCATCCTGGTGTTCCTGATCATCGCCAATATCGCGATCGCGGCGATCGTCGTGCCGGCAACGGACTTCTTCCAGCTGCTGCCCACCCGGATCACGCGAATCCAGCACAATCTGTCGCCGTTGCTCGACCTGTATTCGACGCTCGAAAAATCCGTGAACAAGATGTTCCGGCAGATCGCGTCGACGCCGGTGCGTCAGCCGCAGACCGCCGCGGTCGCACCGCCCAGCTCGATCCTGGAACTCGCCGCGACGTCGGCCCCGACGGTCATCGTCCAGTTCTTCTTCGGTATCCTGATCGTCTTCTTCTTCCTGTCGGGCTGGACGGGCCTGCGCAAGAAGACGATCACCGGGCGCACCAGCTTCGACGGGGCGATGGCGACCGCCCGGGTGATCCAGGACGTCGTGGATGACGTGTCTGCCTATCTGGGCACGATCACGCTCATCAACCTCACTCTGGGCGGCATCGTCGCGGGCGCGCTGTATTTCCTCGGCATGCCGTCGCCGCTGATGTGGGGCGGTATCGTCGCGCTGCTCAACTATATCCCCTATTTCGGGCCGATCCTTGCGGCATTCCTGCTCGCGATCGGGGGGCTGATGACCTTCACCGACATTTGGCTGGCGCTGATCCCGCCGGGCGTGATGATCGGCTGTCACCTCGTCGAGGCGAACGCGATCACGCCGCTGATCGTCGGCCATCGGTTGACGATCAGTCCGCTGATGATCCTTGTGTCGATCAGCTTTTGGGGCTGGGTGTGGGGCACGACGGGCGCCGTGCTGGCGGTCCCGCTGCTGATCATCATCCAGACCGTGCTGGGCGCGGCGGGCAAGCCGGATATCGCCGGATTTTTGTTCGAACACGGCACATTGGTGCATCAGGAACGCGCCCGACGACGCCGGAGCGAGGGGGAGGGCGAAGAAGGTCGTTGACACCCCCCGCGCCCTCGCTTAGTGGGCGCGCCTCAACGCTTTCAGCGGGTGTAGCTCAGTTGGTTAGAGCGCCGGCCTGTCACGCCGGAGGTCGCGGGTTCGAGCCCCGTCACTCGCGCCATTCCTTCCCGGAATGGTATGATTTGCCGAGACAAGCATAGCGCATTGCGCCGCGTGCCGAACACGCGGGTGTAGCTCAGTTGGTTAGAGCGCCGGCCTGTCACGCCGGAGGTCGCGGGTTCGAGCCCCGTCACTCGCGCCACCGGTCAGGGCCGGTGGCATCCGCCCCAAGGGCGTCGATCCTTTCCCCATATGTCATGGCTCGCGTCAGTCGATTGAGCGGCGTCCATCCGCTATCCGAGCACGTGCGTACCGTGCCTGTCGACACGCGCAGGGCGCGCAGACTGCGTTACCGCCAGCGCCCGGTCTCCATCCACAGCAGCAGCGGCTTGAGCGGCAGGATCCAGACGATCCCGGCGACGAGATAGAAGAGCGCCTGCAGCCACCACGGCCATGTGCCGACGACAGCCGACAGGCTGACGATCCCGACGCACCAGATCGCGATCAGGCTCAGGATGATGAGCATGCCGGCGGGTTTGCGCCACGTGGGGGTCATAAGGCGATCCAGTCTGATTCGGTAGCGATGGCGTGGAGCGGCATATCCCACGGATCGGCCGGTAGCGCAGCGACTCGCTGCACCGACCATGCAATCCCCACCCGCCATGCATCAGGATGGGCGGCAAAGGCGCGATCGTAATGGCCGGCCCCTTGCCCCAGGCGGTTTCCAGCGTCGTCGAAGCCCACGAGTGGCGTCAGGATGATGTCGGGCGACACCTCGGGCGCATCGGCCACGGGTTGCAGCAGACCGAAGGCGCCGCGTTCCAGAGGTTGCGATGGGTCCCACGACAAAAAGCGAAGCGGCGCGGCCCGCGTCGTGACGTGCGGCAGCGCGAGCATGCATCCCGCGGCACGCGCCGCATCGGCCAGCGGCGCCGGATCGGCCTCGCTGCCCAGCGGCCTATAGCTTGCGACGATCAATCCCGGCCGCAAACGTTCAACGAACGCTGCTGACAATCCGATCGGTGCCTGCGGCACGAAGCCGTCACGAACAGCGCGCAGGTGGGCGCGGAGGGCGAGCTTGTCGGTCATCGCTCCACGCGGTCACGAGAGGAGAGGGGCGGGTGGCGGGACCGCCATGGCCGTGTGCCAAAATATCCACTGACGCCCTGTAACGTCAGGTGGGGACCATGTGCGTCGGACCAGGATCCGGGCAGGGACAGCCCCCATGGATGATGAATAGCCTCAGGGATAAAGTAAGGCTCGTACCGGGCAGAACCCGCCGCCGACCAATTTAGGATGGGCGGAGCGCACTGGCAATGGGGCAGGGGCCTTATCCTGCCGCCGGATCGTGCTCCAGTGCGTCGGCCAGCGCCTCCAGCCGATCGGCGATGCGCTGCAATGCCGGTTCGCTCACCGCCGCGCCCTCGGGCGGGCGCTGGCGGACATCCTCCAGGGCATCGGCGAGCATCAGGGCGACGAACAGCATCGCCCGCTCGCCCGGTACGCCGCCCGCGGCGCGCAGGGCCGCCGGCCAGCGCTCGTCGAGCATCTTGCCCAGCTCTACCAGATGCGCTTCCTCACCATCGCGGCAGGCGACGCTGTGCGGACGACCGCCGATCGGCAGCGAGACATTCGCCATCAGGCCGGCGTCCCACGGGCGATCACGTCGTCCAGCGCGCTCACCGCTTCGGCCATGCGCGCCTTCAGCGCCGCATGGCGGCGCGCCAGCGCGTCGCCTGCCGCGGCACGGGCCGCGATCGCGGTTTCGATTCGGGCGATCGCCGCGTCGATGCGATCGACGGCGCTCGGCGTATCGGGGGGCGTGTCGGGAAGCGGTTCGGCCATACCTCCTGACCTAGGCGCGCACCGGGGCAGCGGCAAGTCGTCAAACCGCTTCGCGCAAACACGATCCGCGCATCGCCCGCGGTTGACAGACGGGCGTTCCCCCTCGCAAAGGCGGGGCCGCTTTAACACGTTTAACGCGGCCCCGAATCCGATGCGCCGCGACCCATTGCGAGGAGTGAAGCAGATGACGGTGAAGGTTGCGATCAACGGCTTCGGCCGCATCGGCCGACTGGTGGCGCGCGCGATCATCGAACGCGGCGCCGGCGACCTCGAACTGGTCGCGATCAACGACCTCGCCGACGCCAAGTCGAACGCCTGGCTGTTCAGCCGTGACAGCGTTCACGGGAAATACCCCGGCACCGTCACCGCCGAAGGCAACGACCTCGTCATCGACGGCAAGCGTATCCGCGTCACCGCCGAGCGCGATCCCGCCAACCTCCCGCACAAGGAACTGGGCGTCGATCTGGTGCTCGAATGCACCGGTTTCTTCACCGACAACGTCTCGTGCCAGAAGCATATCGATGCGGGCGCGAAGAAGGTGCTGATCTCGGCCCCGGGCAAGGGCGTCGACCTCACCGTCGTCTACGGCGTCAACCACGACAAGCTGACCGCCGAGCACACGATCGTGTCGAACGCGTCCTGCACCACCAACTGCCTGGCGCCGGTCGCCAAGGTCTTGAACGACACGGTCGGCATCGAGCGCGGCCTGATGACCACCGTCCACGCCTACACCAACGACCAGAAGATCCTCGACCAGATCCACCCGGACCTGCGTCGTGCGCGCGCCGCGGCGATGAGCATGATCCCGACCACCACCGGCGCGGCCCGTGCGGTGGGCGAGGTGCTGCCCGAACTAAAGGGCAAGCTGGACGGTTCGGCGATCCGAGTGCCGGTGCCCGACGTCAGCCTGATCGACCTGACCTTCACGCCGAAGCGCGACACGACGAAGGACGAGGTCAACGCGATCCTGAAGGCCGCGTCGGAAGACGGCCCGCTGAAGGGCGTGCTCGTCTATTCGGATGAACCGCTCGTATCGATCGATCTGATGCATTCGCCGCAGTCGTCGACCGTCGACAGCCTGGAAACGGCGGTGCTCGACGGCAAGCTCGTCCGCGTCGTCAGCTGGTACGACAACGAATGGGGCTTCTCGAACCGCATGGTCGACACCGCGACCGCCATGGCGAAGTTCCTCTAAGGCGTCGCCAATGACCCATTCCGTCATTGCGAGCGGAGCGAAGCAATCCGGAGCGCCACGCGCTACGCTCTGGATCGCCGCGTCGCCGCGCTCCTCGCGATGACGGGGCGGGTATGACGACTGCCGGCACGCTCGTCGGGATCGCCCGGCACGCCTTTTCGAAGGCGCCGATGGAACTGATCGAAGCGGTCGACGTGACGGTCGAAGGGGGCCTGCACGGCGACTTCCGTGGCGCGGTGAAGCCTGGCGGGCGTGGCAAGCGGCAGGTGACGCTGATGGAGCGCGGCGACTGGGATGCCGCCATGGCGGACCTCGGTCATACGATCCCGTGGCAGGAACGGCGCGTCAACCTGCTGGTCGACGGCTTCGATATCCCGCAGGTGCCCGGCACGCGTCTGCGCATCGGCGCGGTCGAGCTGGAGATTACGGTCGAATGCGATCCGTGCAGTCGCATGGAGACGATCGCGACCGGACTGAAGGCGGCGCTGACCCCAGACTGGCGGGGCGGGGCCTGTACGCGCGTGAAGGTGCCCGGCCGGATCGCGATCGGCGATCCCGTGTCGGTCGTCTCTTTCTCTTAAGATCTGAAGGACGATATCATGGCTAAGGCCTTCAAGACGCTCGACGATATGGGCGAAGTTCGTGGCAAGCGCGTGCTGGTACGCGAGGATCTGAACGTCCCCATGGCGGACGGCGCGGTGACCGACGACACGCGACTGCGCGCCACGTTGCCGACCGTCACCGAACTCGCCGATCGTGGTGCGATCGTGCTGATCCTGGCCCATTTCGGCCGGCCGAAGGGCACGCCAAACCCTGAGATGTCGCTCAGCCGCATCGTCCGCCCGTATTCCGCCGTGCTGGGACGCGAGGTCCGCTATATCGACTGGGAGGGCGACGAGGCCGCCGTCGCAACGCTGCAGCCCGGCGATATCGCGGTTCTGGAGAACACCCGCTTCTTCGGTGGGGAAGAGAAGAACGATCCGCAAGTCGTTGCACGCTTTGCCAAATTGGGCGACCTCTACGTCAACGATGCCTTTTCCGCGGCACACCGCGCCCATGCCTCGACCGAGGGGCTGGCCAAGGTTCTGCCCGCCTTCGCCGGTCGTGCGATGGAGGCCGAACTCGACGCGCTCGAAAAGGCACTGGGTAACCCCGACCACCCCGTCGCCGCCGTGGTTGGTGGCGCCAAGGTGTCGACCAAGCTCGACGTGCTCAAGCACCTCGTCACTCGCGTCGATCACCTGATCATCGGCGGTGGCATGGCCAATACCTTCCTCGCGGCGCGCGGCGTCAATGTCGGCAAGTCGCTGTGCGAACACGATCTGACCGGCACCGCGGAGGAGATCCTCGACGCCGCGGATCGCGCCAATTGCACCGTTCACCTGCCGTACGACGTCGTGGTGGCGAAGGAATTCCGCGCCAACCCGCCGGTCCGCACCGTCAACGTCCACGAAGTCGCGGCGGACGAGATGATCCTGGACGTCGGCCCTAGCGCGGTCGAGGCGTTGGGCGATGTGCTGAAGAACTGCCGCACGCTCGTGTGGAACGGCCCGATGGGCGCATTCGAGACGCCGCCCTTCGATGTCGCCACCGTCAGCCTGGCGCGCACCGCCGCGGCGCTGACCCAGGACGGCAGCCTCGTCTCGGTTGCGGGCGGTGGCGATACCGTCGCCGCACTCAACCAGGCCGGCGTGGCGGATCGCTTCACCTTCGTGTCCACTGCCGGTGGCGCCTTCCTCGAATGGATGGAAGGCAAGGCACTGCCCGGCGTCGCGGCGCTGACCGCCTGACCCGAATGCGATACGCCGCTCAAGTCGGCGGCGTCTCCTTCAACAGCGGCACGACGATCGTGTTGAGATCGTCGAGGTCGAGCGATGCCGCCTTGGCGTAGCGGACGACCCCCGCACGATCGATGACGTAATTGGTCGGCACCGCATTGCCGATCAGCGGATATTTGCCCTTCACCCGCCGTGTCGGCGTGATCGCCATCGCCGCGAACAGCGGTTTCATCCGAAAGACCGGCACCGAGTCCTCGGTCGCCACCGCGAACACGCGCAGGCCGTGCTTCTGCTGCGTCCGATAATAGGCATCCAGCAGCGGCAGCTCCGCGCGGCAGGGCACGCACCACGTCGCCCAGAAATTCAGGATCACCACCTGTCCGCGCAGATCGGCGAGCCGCACCTTGCTGCCATCGATCAGCGTCAACTCCGCGTCCGGCGCAGGCTTGCCGACCAGTGACGACGCATAACGGTCCGCCGCCGCGCCCGCGCCGCTCGCGGTCAACAGTGCAGCGACGATTGCCAGCCGGATTGGTGTCATGATCGTTCCCCCTTGACCCGCATCAAGCGTCCTTTGGCGCGTGGCGTCAAGGCTGCACTCGCCCCTTGCGCAAGGTCCTGCCACACCGTAGGTTAAACGCGTTAAACAGGCAGGGAGCCGGCATGCTCGGAGTGCGACTCGACACCGAATTGGAAGAGCGGCTCGCCGCGGTCGCGCGCACCCAGGGTCGCAGCAAAAGCGACATCGCGCGCGAGGCGGTGCGACGCTACGTCGACCTGCACGATGACGCCTATCGCCGCGAGGCCCGCCGCCAATCGACCCGCGCATCGCAACGCGTATCGAGCGATGATGTGATCTTCTGGCAGGATGCGCGCGCGTGGAAATAAGGCATGGCGGCATCGTGTTGGTCGATGGACCCGACGGTGCGCCGGCGCGGCCGTGCGTCGTCGTCCAGTCCGACCTGTTCAACGCGACGCATGCGACGATCACCGTCTGCCCGCTCACCTCGGTGATCGGTGGCGAGGCGCTGTTCCGCGTCGTCATGTCGCCGCGCGAACACAATGGCCTGACCGCCGAATGCGAGGTGGAGGTCGACCGGATCACCAGCGTCGCACGCGACCGCATCACCGCGGTGATCGGCGATGCCAGCCCCACCCGCATGGAGCAGATCGACCAGGCGCTGCGGCGCTGGCTGATGCTCTGACGACCCCATTTCACGACGTGCCCCCAAGGAGCTACTCATGACCACGACCGTCACGCCCGCCGTCAAGGCGATTCTCGACAAGTATGAAGCCACCAGCCCCGCGGTGAAAGCGAACCTCGCCCGCATCCTGATGCAGGGCAAGCTGGGCGGCACCGGCAAGCTCATCATTCTGCCCGTCGATCAGGGCTTCGAACATGGCCCGGCGCGCTCGTTCGCCGTGAACCCGCCGGCCTACGACCCGCATTATCACTATCAGATGGCGGTGGACGCCGGCCTCAGCGCCTATGCTGCGCCGCTCGGCCCGCTCGAAGCGGGTGCCGACACCTTCGCCGGCCAGATTCCGACGATCCTGAAGGTCAACAGCTCGAACAGCTGGGCGACCAGCATCGACCAGGCGGTGACGGCGAGCGTCGGCGATGCGGTGCGCCTCGGCTGCGCGGCGATCGGCTTCACCATCTACCCTGGCTCGGACCAGATTTTCGAGCAGATGGAAGAGATTCGCGAACTGTCCGAAGAGGCGAAGGCCGTCGGCATCGCGACCGTCATCTGGAGCTATCCGCGCGGCGGCAAGCTCAGCAAGGACGGCGAGCTGGCGCTCGACGTCGGCGCCTATGCCGCGCACATGGCGGCGCTGCTCGGCGCGCACATCATCAAGGTGAAGCTGCCGTCGGCGCATATCGAACAGGACGAAGCCAAGAAGGCGTATGAAGGCACCGACTGGTCGAACCAGGCGGACCGCGTCCGCCACGTCGTCCAGTCGAGCTTCGCCGGTCGCCGTATCGTCGTCTTCTCTGGCGGCGCGGCCAAAGGCGCCGATGCGGTCTATCAGGACGCGCGCGACATCCTGGCGGGTGGCGGCAATGGCTCGATCATCGGCCGCAACACCTTCCAGCGCAGCCGCGAAGATGCGCTCGAGATGCTGGCCAAGCTCGTCGCGATCTACAAGGGCGAGGCATAAGCCGATCCTGCCGCTGCGGCTTTCGTCGCGGCGGCAATCGGGGTAGGGGCCGGGCATGACCGAAGACGATCCGCTTGGCCCCCTCGATCCTGAATTCGCGGCACAGTTCCGCCGTGACGACCGTCGGCCGCCGTGCCAACTCTATCTGATCTCGCCGCTCGACGTAGCGGGTGGCTTCGCCGACCGATTGGCCCGCGCGCTCGACGCGGGCCCCGTCGCGGCCTTCCAGTTCCGCGTGAAGGATATCGACCGGCACGCCGCAGCGAAGCTGGCGGAACCGCTTCAGCGTCTGTGCGCGGACCGCGAGGTCGCGTTCATCGTCAACGACAGCATCTCGCTCGCCAAGCGGCTGGGCGCCGACGGCGTGCATCTGGGTCAGGACGATGGCGATCCGCGGGAAGCGCGTGATGTGCTGGGGCCCAATGTGCAGATCGGCGTGACCTGCCACGACAGCCGACACCTTGCCATGGAAGCGGGCGAGGGCGGCGCGGACTATGTCGCCTTCGGCGCCTTCTATCCGACGACGACCAAGGCGGTTAAGCACATGCCGGAGCCGTCGATCCTGTCCTGGTGGGCGTCGATGTTCGAACTGCCCAGCGTCGCGATCGGCGGCATTACGCCGGACAACGCCGCGCCGCTGGTGGCCGCCGGCGCGGACTTCCTCGCTGTGTCCGGCGCGGTGTGGAACGGCGACGAGGCCGCCGCCGTGGCCGCATTCGCGAAGGTGCTGAACGGCTGAGCCGTTGACTCCCGTCGCCCCGGGGCCCGTCCGGGGCGACGAAGGCGGGCGGCGAAGCGCCCCGCACAAAACCACTGTTCCACGAAACCCTTAGCCCCTCCGCCCGTTGATCCGCCTGCGTAACGGTCAGGGAGCGGATTGATGAAGGCGGCACTCACCACGGCACTCTTGGCGGGCGCCGCGCTCGCCGCGTCGGCGACGGCACAGGCGCCCCAAGCCGCCCCGGCGGCCAAGCCCGTCGACCGCAACCTGCTCCATGTCCAGGTCATCCTCGATTCGCTCGGCTTCGGTCCCGGCCTGCTCGACGGGAAGGGCGGCCAGTCGCTCACCGCCGCGCTGAAGGGGTTCCAGGAGGCCAAGGGCCTGCCCAAGACCGGCAAGCCCGACGCCGCGACGCTCGCGGCGCTTTATCCCTATCGTGCCAAGCGCCCGACCGCGCGCTTCATGCTGACGCGCGAGGCGCTCGCCGGGCCGTATATCAACCCGCTGCCCAAGGATTACGGCGAGCAGGCGAAGCTGCCGACGATCGGCTATGCGACGCCGATGGAAAAGCTGGCGGAGATGTTCCACACCAGCCCCGAGACGCTGATCGCGCTCAATTCCCCCTCGACGCGGCTGAAGGTCGGCAACACGATCGTCGTCCCCAATGCGCTGCCCGCGTCGCGCAATTACGACGCCAAGCTGCCCGATCACTGGCGCCAGACGCTCAATATGCTCAACGTCGACGCCAACCAGCCCGTTGCCGACCACATCGTCGTCGACAAATCGGACAAGGTGCTCCGCGTCCTCGATAAGGACGATAAGTTGATCGCGCAGTTCAGCGCGACGATGGGGTCCGAGCACGATCCGCTGCCGCTGGGGACGTGGAAGATCTACGGCGCCGATTACAACCCCAAGTTCCACTACAACCCCGCGCTATTCTGGGATGCGAAGAAGGGCGATGAGAAGGAGTTGCTGCCGCCGGGGCCGAATGGTCCGGTCGGGGTGGTGTGGCTCGACCTGTCGAAGGAGCATTACGGCATCCACGGCACACCGCACCCCGAACTCATCGGCCGGACGGAAAGCCATGGCTGCATCCGCCTGACCAATTGGGATGTCGCGCGCCTGGCGCAGATGGTGAAGCCGGGCACCAAGGCGGTTTTCCAGGCTTGAGTGGGATGGTAACGCTCGCACCAAAGTTCGCGTCACTCCTTACTCGTTCCGGGGTCCACTCCGCGGCGAGGGGGGCGGCTAGAGCCTCCGGCCATGCCCTTGCTGACCGGTGGACCCCGGAACACGTCCGGGGTGACGAAGGGGAGGGTGCATGACTCGCCTCGGCTGGGGCATTCTTGTCGGCTTGGTGCTGCTCGGAGCGGCGTTCGTCGCCATGACCCGCTTCGGCACCGCCGACCCCTCGGCGCGCCGCGTGACCGCAACGGCGAGCACCCCCGAACCGGCCGCCGAGGCCACGGCACCGACCGGCCAACTCACCGTGCCTGTCGCCGGCATTGCCCGATCGACCATCATGGACAGCTGGAACGACCCACGCGAAGGCGGCAGTCGAGGGCATCACGGCACCGACATTCCCGCCCCCGCCGGCACCCCCGTTCTCGCCGCCGCGGCCGGCCGCGTCGAAAAGCTGTTCCAGTCCGGCCGCGGCGGTACGACGCTCTACATCCGCTCGCCCGACCGCCGCTGGGTCTATTATTACGCACATCTGTCGGGCTATGCGCCGGGTATGGCCGTCGGCCAGCCCGTGCGGGCCGGGCAAACGATCGCCTATGTCGGCGACACCGGCGATGCGGGTGCGGGCAATTATCACCTCCATTTCGGCATGCAGCGCATGGGGGCGAGTGATCGCTGGTATCAGGGCCAGGACGTCAATCCGTTCCCGATGCTTGCCGGGTCGGCGCCCGCACGGTAAAGCGCCGCCACCCGGCGTGGCTCATCGCCCGCCAAACTCGCTCTTTCCAGTAGGTTCAATCCCATGAAGATCAGCGGCGTGGACATCCGTCCCGGCAACATCATCGAATATGAAGGCGGCATCTGGCGCGCGGTCAAGATCCAGCACACGCAGCCCGGCAAGGGCGGTGCGTACATGCAGGTCGAGATGAAGAACCTGATCGACGGCCGCAAGAACAACGTCCGCTTCCGCTCGGCGGAGACGGTCGAGCGCGTCCGCCTCGACACCAAGGATTTCCAGTATCTGTTCCGCGACGGCGACCAGCTGACCTTCATGGACAAGGAAAGCTACGAACAGATCACGCTCGACGCGGGCATCCTGGGCGACGCTGCGGCCTTCCTGCAGGATGGTATGGACGTCGTGCTCGAACTGTATGACGAAAAGCCGATTTCGGTCGAACTGCCGAGCACGATCGAAGCGACGATCGTCGAGGCGGATGCCGTGGTGAAGGGGCAGACCGCCTCGTCCAGCTACAAGCCCGCCATCCTCGACAATGGCGTCCGCGTGATGGTGCCGCCGCACATCGGTGCCGGCACGCGCATCGTCGTCGACGTGTACGAGCAGACGTACGTCCGCCGCGCGGATTGATTGATGATCCCTCTCCCATCGGGAGAGGGTGGCCGAGCGTAGCGAGGTTGGGTGAGGGCAGGGCCTTCATCCGACCCTCACCCTCCCACCGCCTGACGGCGGCGGGCCCCTCCCTCTCCCGCCGGGACAGGGGTACAGAGATTATCCCATGCCCTCCCATTCCGGCCTCTTCACCGTCATCGAGCGCGCCGCCCGCAAGGCCGGCACCGCGCTGCGTCGCGACTTCAACGAGGTCCAGCACCTCCAGGTTAGCCGCAAGGGGCCTGCCGACTTCGTGTCGATCGCCGACAAGCGTGCCGAGCAGACCCTCTTCGAGGAATTGCGCAAGGCGCGTCCCGACTGGGGCTTCCTGATGGAAGAGGGCGGCGAGGTGAAGGGTGATCCCGACAAGCCGCGCTTCATCATCGATCCGCTGGATGGCACGTCGAACTTCCTCCACGGCATCCCGCATTTCGCGATCTCGATCGCGGTCGAGGAGCTGACGCCGGCCGGCAAGCGCGAGATCACGACCGCGCTCGTCTATCAGCCGCTGACCGACGAGAGCTTCTGGGCCGAAAAGGGCCGTGGCGCTTGGCTAACCGACCAGCGCCTGCGCGTCTCGGCGCGCCGCGATCTGTCGGAAGCGCTGATCGCCACGGGTATCCCGTTCCTGGGGCATGGTGATTTCGTCCAGTGGAGCCGCATCTTCGGTGCGGTCGCCCCCGAAGTCGCCGGCATCCGTCGTTTCGGCTCGGCCGCGCTCGACCTCGCCTGGGTCGCCGCGGGTCGCCTCGACGGCTATTGGGAATCGGGCCTGAAGCCATGGGATACGGCGGCGGGGCTGCTGCTCGTCAAGGAAGCCGGCGGCTATGTCACCGACTTCCGCGGGGCCGACCGGGCGATGGAAAAGAACGAATTCCTCGCCGCCAACGACGGCCTGCACGTCAAGCTGCACAAGCTGGTCGCCGGCGCGCTGCGTTAAGCGAGCCGTCCCGCACTCACCCTCGCCCATCGGTGCTGCCCGCCTCTTCCCTCCCCCATCGGGAGAGGGAGGGAGCGGCGTAGCCGCGGAAGGGTGACGGCCTGCGCCTGAACCGCGCCTTTCTGCGATTCATTCTCACGCCCCACGGCCTTGCCCGACCCGGCGTGGAGGCCTAAAGCCACCCCATTCCTATCGCATGTGCGAGATGCCCTTTGGTTGACCTGTCGCAATATCTGCCGATCCTGCTTTTCCTGGGCGTCGCTATCGCGCTGTCGAGCACCTTCGTGTTCCTGCCGATGGCGGTGTCGCGGCTGACCGGCAGCAACAAGCCGAACGAGCAGAAGCTGTCGGAATATGAGTGCGGCTTCCCCGCGTTCGAGGATCCGCGCAGCCAGTTCGACGTGCGTTTTTATCTGGTCGCGATCCTGTTCATCATCTTCGATCTTGAAGCCGCGTTCCTATATCCTTGGGCAGTCTCGGTTTTCAGCATCGGCTGGACCGCATGGATCTCCATGATGATCTTCATCGGCGAACTGGCCCTCGGCCTCGTCTACGCCTGGAAAAAGGGAGCGTTGGATTGGGAATGACCCCCATGTCCGGACCCGTTGAACTCGATCGCTCGGCTGCTGGCACCGCTTTGGTGCAGCCGGACCAGGGCTTTTTCGACAGCCTGAACGGCGAGCTGACCGACAAGGGCTTCCTCGTCACTTCGACCGAGGAGCTGTTCCAGTGGGCGCGTACCGGCTCGCTGTGGTGGATGACGTTCGGCCTCGCCTGCTGCGCGGTCGAGATGATCCACGTCAACATGCCGCGCTACGACCTCGAACGCTTCGGTGCCGCGCCGCGCGCCAGCCCGCGTCAGTCGGACGTGATGATCGTCGCGGGCACGCTGTGCAACAAAATGGCGCCGGCGCTCCGCAAGGTCTACGACCAGATGTCGGAGCCGAAGTACGTCATCTCGATGGGCAGCTGCGCCAACGGTGGCGGCTACTACCATTATAGCTACAGCGTCGTGCGCGGTTGCGATCGCGTGGTGCCGGTGGACATCTATGTCCCCGGCTGCCCGCCGACCGCGGAAGCGCTGCTCTACGGCATCATGCAGTTGCAGCGGAAGATCCGCCGCAGCGGGAGCATCGAACGGTGAGGGCGCCCGCTCCCGCCTTCGCGGCGAACCTCAACGGTGAAACGATCGAAGCGGTCCGCGCGACGCTCGGCGCGGCGCTGATCGACGCGGTCGACCAGGTCGGCGAGGTTGCGCTTTACGTGGAGCGTGAAGCGATCGCCGACGCGCTGACCAAGCTGCGCGATACGCCCGGCCTCGAATATCAGCAGCTGATGGAAATCGCCGGCGTCGACTATCCCGATCGCGTCGAGCGGTTCGAGGTCGTCTATTGCCTCCTGTCGCTGACGCGGAACCACCGCCTGCACGTCCACGTCGCCACCGACGAGGATAAGCCGGTGCCGTCGGTCACGGGCATCTGGCCGGTCGCCGGTTGGCTGGAGCGCGAGGTGTACGACATGTACGGCGTGCTGTTCGCCGGGAATGCCGACCTGCGCCGTATCCTGACCGACTATGGTTTCCGCGGCCATCCGCAGCGCAAGGACTTCCCGCTCTCCGGGTTCGTCGAGATGCGTTATTCGGAAGAGGCGAAGCGCGTCGTCTATCAGCCGGTTCAGCTGGCGCAGGACTTCCGCAACTTCGACTTCCAAAGCCCGTGGGAAGGCGCGCAATATGTGCTACCGGGCGACGAGAAGGGCATGGTCCCCGAAGCCAAGGGCGCGCCGACGCCGCTGAAGGCGGATACGATCGTCAAGGCGGATGCGCCGACGCAGCCGAAGGCGGCGCCTGTCACGAACGAGCCGAAGACCACGGAGGCGCCGTCGCAAACGGGCGCGGGCGAACCGCATGCGGGCAACAAGGGCGGCGACAAGCCGGCCGCGTCCGACGTGATCCCGACCAAGGGCCAAGGACAGAACCAGTGAGCGACTATGTCGACGAACTGATGCACGTCACCGATGCCGCCGATCCGACGACCGGCGACGTGACGATTCAGAACTACACGATCAACTTCGGCCCGCAGCATCCTGCGGCGCACGGCGTGTTGCGCCTCGTCATGGAGCTCGACGGCGAGATCATCGAGCGTGTCGATCCGCACGTCGGCCTGCTGCATCGCGGCACCGAAAAGCTGATCGAATACAAGACCTACGCCCAGGCGCTGCCGTATTTTGACCGGCTCGACTACTGCTCGCCGATGTGCATGGAGCACAGCTTCGTGCTCGCGGTCGAGAAGCTGCTCGATATCGAGGTGCCGCTGCGCGCCCAATATCTGCGCGTCTTCTTCGCCGAACTGACCCGCATCTCGAACCACATGCTCAACCTCGGAAGCCACGTCATGGACGTCGGCGCGATGACGCCGAACCTGTGGCTGTTCGAGATCCGCGAGGACTGCCTCAACTTCTTCGAGCGTGCCTCGGGCGCGCGCATGCACCACAATTACATGCGTCCGGGCGGCGTCCATCAGGACGTGCCGCTCAAGCTGCTGACCGATATCGCCGACTGGCTCGACACGCGCCTGCCGCGCCTGTTCGAGGACGCGATCTCGCTGGTCGCCGACAATCGCATCTTCAAGCAGCGCAACGTCGATATCGCGACGGTCAGCCGCGAAGATGCGATCGCCTGGGGCTTCTCCGGCCCGATGATCCGCGCCGCGGGCATTCCCTGGGATCTGCGCAAGTCGCAGCCCTATGACGCCTATGCGCGCATGGACTTCGACATTCCGGTCGGTACGCGTGGCGACTGCTACGACCGCTTCATGGTGCGCGTCGAAGAGGTCCGCCAGTCGGCGCGGATCATGAAACAGTGCCTCGCCGAAATGCCGGAAGGGCCGATCGCGTCGACCGACCGCAAGGTCGTTCCGCCCAAGCGCGCCGAGATGAAGAGTTCGATGGAAGCGCTGATCCATCACTTCAAACTCTACACCGAGGGCTATCACGTCCCGGCCGGCGAAGTGTATGTCGCGACCGAAAGCCCCAAGGGCGAGTTCGGCGTGTTCTTGGTCGCCGACGGATCGAACAAGCCCTATCGCTGCAAGATCCGTCCGACCGCGTTCAGCCACTTGCAGGCCATGGACTTCATGTCGAAGGGCCACATGCTGGCGGATACGACCGCGATCCTGGGCGCGATGGACATCGTGTTCGGCGAGTGCGACCGGTGAGCATCGACCGGTCCGGCATCGCGCACGCCATGATCGCGCGCTACAATGCGCAGGACGTCGACGCCTATGTCGCGTTCATGACCGACGATGCCTGCGAGGCGGGCTATCGCGGCGCCGTGCTGCGCGAGGGCCGGGAAGGCGTGCGGTCGGGCCTCAAGGCGATGTTCGCGCAATATCCGCAAAATCGTGCGGACATTCTCGCGACGTTCGAGCTGGGGGAAACGGTCGTCCTGCATGAGGCGGTCGAGCGTGCGCCCGGTGGCGAGACGTTCGAAGTCATGTCCGTCTATTCGTTTGAAGGCGACAAGGTGTCGCGCGTGGAGTTCATCCGCTGATGGCTGAAGCAGCCCAGATCCCCGACGAAGCCGAAACCCGCGCACGCTGGGGCGGTTTCGCGTGGACCGAAGAGAACCAGAAGAAGGCGAACGAGATCCTCGCGCGCTATCCCGCCGGTCGTGAGCAGTCGGCCTCGATCCCGTTCCTCGACCTGGCGCAGCGTCAGGTCGGTGCGGAAACGCAGACGCAAGGCTGGCTGCCGGTTCCGGTGATCGAGTTCGTCGCGCGCCAGATCGGCGTGCCGTACATGCGCGTGTTCGAGGTCGCGACCTTTTACACGATGTTCAACCTCGCGCCGGTCGGCCGCTATCACGTCCAGGTCTGCGGCACGACGCCGTGCATGCTGCGCGGGTCGGACGACGTGCTGGCGGCGTGCAAGAACAAGGGGCTGATCAAGGGCAAGACGACGCCCGATGGTCTGTTCACGCTGACCGAGGTCGAGTGCCTCGGCACCTGCGCCAACGCGCCGATGGTCCAGATCAACGACGACAATTACGAGGACCTCGACTACGATCGCACCATCGCGGTGCTGGAGGCGTTGGCCAAGGGTGAACAGCCGAAGACCGGCTCCACCATCGGCCGCCAGACGAGCTGCCCCGAAGGCGGCCCGACGACGCTGACCGCGATGACGCAAGAGAACCATGATTACCGGAGCGAGTGGGCCTGATGCTTGCCGACAAGGATCGCATCTTCACCAACGTCTACGGGTTCCAGCCTTGGAACCTGCAGGCGGCGTTGAAGCGTGGCGACTGGGACAATACCAAGGCGCTGATGGCGCTCGGCCAGGACGCGATCATTGACGTCATCAAGGCGTCGGGTCTTCGCGGTCGTGGCGGCGCGGGCTTCCCCACGGGCACCAAATGGTCGTTCATGCCGAAGGAGCCGAAGCCCGATCGGCCGAACTTCCTCGTCATCAACGCCGATGAATCCGAACCCGGTTCGTGCAAGGACCGCGAGATCATCCGCCACGATCCGCATAAGCTGATCGAGGGCGCGCTGATCGCCGGCTTCGCGATGCGCGCGCGCGCCGCCTACATCTACATTCGCGGCGAATATATCCGCGAGGCGGAGACGCTGTTTGCGGCCGTCGCCGAGGCGTATGACGCCGGGCTGATCGGCAAGAATGCCTGCGGTTCGGGCTACGACTTCGACGTCTTCGTCCATCGTGGCGCCGGCGCATACATCTGCGGCGAAGAGACCGCGATGCTCGAAAGCCTCGAAGGCAAGAAGGGGCAGCCGCGCCTCAAGCCGCCGTTCCCGGCGGGTGCGGGTCTGTATGGCTGCCCGACGACGGTCAACAACGTCGAATCGATCGCGGTCGGCCCGACGATCCTGCGGCGCGGCGCCGAATGGTTCTCCAGCTTCGGCCGTGAGAACAACAAGGGCACCAAGCTCTTCCAGATCAGCGGCCATGTGAACAAGCCCTGCGTCGTCGAAGACGCGATGGGCCTCACCTTCCGCGAGCTGATCGAGACGCATTGCGGTGGTATCCGTGGAGGCTGGGACAATCTGCTGGCGGTCATCCCCGGCGGTTCGTCGGTGCCGCTGGTGCCCGCCAAGGACATCATCGATGCGCCGATGGACTTCGATGGCCTGAAGGCGGTCGGTTCCGCCCTCGGCACCGCGGCGGTGATCGTCATGGACAAGTCGACCGACATCGTCCGCGCGATCAGCCGGATCAGCTACTTCTACAAGCACGAGAGCTGCGGCCAGTGTACGCCGTGCCGCGAAGGCACCGGCTGGATGTGGCGCGTGATGGAGCGGCTGCGCACCGGCGATGCCGACATCGCCGAGATCGACACGCTGCAGCAGGTGACGAAGCAGGTGGAAGGCCACACGATCTGTGCGCTGGGCGATGCCGCCGCCTGGCCGATCCAGGGCCTCATCCGCCACTTCCGCCCGGAACTGGAACGTCGCATCAACTCGCGCAACGGTGGCGATCTCGCCCCGATGCAGGAAGCTGCCGAATAATGCCGAAGCTTAAAGTAGACGGGATCGAGGTCGAGGTGCCGCAGGGAGCCACCGTGCTCCAGGCTTGCGAGGCGGCGGGCAAGGAAATCCCGCGCTTCTGCTACCACGAACGGCTGTCGATCGCTGGCAATTGCCGCATGTGCCTCGTCGAGGTGAAGCCGGGGCCCCCCAAGCCCCAGGCGTCGTGCGCGCTGCCCGCCGCGGACAATCAGGAAGTGTTCACCACCACGCCGATGGTGAAGAACGCGCGCGAAGGCGTGATGGAATTCCTGCTGATCAACCATCCGCTCGACTGCCCGATCTGCGATCAGGGCGGCGAGTGCGACCTGCAGGACCAGTCCGTCGCCTACGGCAAGGGCCACAGCCGCTACACCGAGAACAAGCGGGCTGTGACCGAGAAGTATATGGGGCCGATCGTCAAGACGATCATGACCCGCTGCATCCAATGCACCCGCTGCGTCCGCTTCGCGGAAGAGGTTGCGGGCGTGGAGGAAATCGGCGCGATCTATCGCGGCGAGGACATGCAGATCACCAGCTACCTCGAACAGGCAGTGACGAGTGAGCTGAGCGGCAACGTCGTCGACCTGTGCCCGGTCGGTGCGCTGACATCGAAGCCCTACGCCTATGAAGCGCGGCCGTGGGAGCTCAAGAAGACGCTGACGATCGACGTCCAGGACGCGGTAGGCACCAACATCCGCCTCGACAGCCGCGGCCGTCAGGTGCTGCGCTGCGTCCCGCGCATCAACGAAGACGTCAACGAGGAATGGGCGCACGACAAGACGCGCCACCACGTCGATGGCCTGGTGCGTCGCCGCCTCGATCGTCCCTATGTGCGCCGTGACGGCAAGCTCGTCGCGGTCAGCTGGGACGAGGCGTTCGGCGTGATCAAGGATCGCGTCGCCGCAGCCGGATCGAACGTCGCTGCGGTGGCAGGCGATCTCGTCGATTGCGAGACGATGTATGCCGCCAAGGCGTTGCTCGCGACGCTCGGTTCGACCAAGCTTGAAGGCCGCCAGACCGGCATGGACTATGATACGTCCAGCCTCGCCGCGGTGAACTTCAACACCACGATCGCGGGCGTCGAACAGGCGGACGCGATCCTGCTGGTCGGCACCAATCTGCGCTGGGAAGCGCCGCTGATCAACACGCGCATCCGCAAGGCAATCAAAAAGGGCGCGAAGGTTTTCGCGATCGGGTCGGAGACGGAGCTGACCTACAAGGTCGAATGGCTCGGCGCCGATCTGTCGCTGCTCGGCAATCTGCCGGAGGCTGCGGCCAAGATTTTCACCGACGCCAAGGCGCCGATGGTGATCGTCGGCGGTGGTGCGCTGAAGGGTGGCCATGGCGCCGCACTCGCCTTCGCCAAGCAGTTCAACCTGGTGCGTGACGGCTGGAACGGCTTCAACGTCGTTCACATGGCGGCGAGCCGCATGGGCGGGTTGATGCTCGGCTATGCGCAGAAGGGCGGCATTGCCGATCTGCGCGACGCGGGTGTCACCTTCTTCCTGGGCGCGGACGAGGTGGATTTCACCGCGTTCGGCGGCTTCAAGGTCTATATCGGCCATCACGGTGATCAGGGCGCGCATCATGCCGATGTGATCCTGCCGGGTGCGACCTATGCCGAAAAGTCGGGCACCTGGGTCAACACCGAAGGCCGCGTCCAGCGTGGCGAGCGCGCGGTGTTCGCACCGGGCGACGCGCGCGAAGACTGGACGATCTTCCGCGCCTTGTCGGAAGTGCTCGGCCACACGCTGCCGTTCGACACACTCGCCGGCCTGCGCGAAGCGATGGCGACCGAGGTGCCGGCGCTGCGCCATGTCGGTCAGCTGGCCGGTTACGCATGGAACCCGCCGGCGCTGGATGGCGCAGGGCAGGGGAGCCTTTCCGGCTATCCGATCAAGGACTTTTATCTGACCAACGCCATCTGCCGCGCGTCCCCGACGATGCAGCGCTGCTCGGCCGAACTGGTCCATGGCGAGACGTTCGCGGAGGCGGCGGAGTGACCGATTTCTTCAACACCACGGTCGGGCTGCCCTATGGCTGGGCGTGGTTCGTCTCGACCATCATCGGCATCTTGGTCATCGCGCTGCCGCTGATGCTCGCGGTCGCGATGATCATTTACGCCGATCGCAAGATTTGGGCGGCGATGGCGCTGCGACGCGGTCCGAACGTCGTCGGCCCGCTCGGCCTGCTTCAGTCGTTCGCCGACGGCCTCAAGGTCTTCCTGCAGGAAACGATCGTGCCGGCCGCGGCCAATCGCACGCTGTTCCTGCTGGCGCCGATCATCACCTTTACGGTGGCGTTGATCGTGTGGGCGGTGGTGCCGTTTGGGGCGGGCGTGGTGCTGTCCGACATCAACGTCGGCCTGCTCTACGTGCTCGCAGCCTCTTCGCTCGGCGTCTACGGCATCATCCTGTCGGGCTGGGCGTCTAACTCGAAATACCCCTTCTATTCGGCGCTCCGTGCCGCCGCGCAGATGGTGAGCTACGAAGTCGCGATCGGCTTCGTCCTCGTCACGGTCGTGCTGTGGGCGGGCAGCTTCAACCTGTCCGCGATCGTGCTGGCGCAGCAGAACCTCTACGGCCTGCCGATCAACGGCTTCGTGCTCAACCCGCTGCTCTTCCCGATGTCAGTGGTGTTCCTCATCTCGTCGATGGCGGAAACGCAGCGCGCGCCGTTCGACCTGACCGAGGCGGAGAGCGAGCTCGTCGCCGGGTATCAGACCGAATATAGCTCGATGAGCTTCGCGCTCTTCTGGCTCGGCGAATATGCCAACGTGCTCTTGATGTGTGCGCTCAACGCGACGCTATTCTGGGGTGGCTGGCTGCCGTTCTTCAACTTCGCGCCGTTCACCTGGGTGCCGGGGATCATCAATCTCTTCATCAAGATGCTGATCTTCTTCTTCATCTTCAGCTGGGTGAAGGCGACCGTCCCGCGCTACCGCTACGATCAGCTGATGCGTTTGGGGTGGAAGGTGTTCCTGCCGCTGTCGCTGCTCTGGGTGTTCCTGGTGTCGGGCGTGCTGATGTGGATGCGGGTGCCGCTATGAGCGCCATGCTCGCCAGCAACCTGTGGCGCCGTGCCTTGGGCGGCGTGATTATCGGATTGACGGTCGTCGCCATCGACCGGGTTATGGGGTTCGGATCGTGACCGTAGGTCAACTCGTCAAATCGTTCACGCTCTGGGAGTTCGTGAAGGCGCACGCCCTCACGCTGAAGTATTTCTTCAAGCCCAAGGCGACGATCAACTATCCCTACGAGCGCAATCCGATCTCGCCGCGCTTCCGCGGTGAGCATGCGCTACGCCGCTATCCCAATGGCGAGGAACGCTGCATCGCGTGTAAGCTGTGCGAAGCGGTGTGCCCGGCGCAGGCGATCACGATCGAGGCCGAACCGCGCGATGACGGCAGCCGCCGCACGACGCGCTACGACATCGACATGACCAAATGCATCTATTGCGGCCTGTGTCAGGAAGCGTGCCCGGTCGACGCGATCGTCGAAGGGCCGAACTACGAATTTTCGACCGAAACGCGCGAAGAGCTGATCTACGACAAGGCCAAGCTCCTCGACAACGGTGACCGCTGGGAGCGGGCGATCGCGGCGAACCTTGCCGCCGATGCGCCGTACCGTTAATGCGCGCCGCACTTGATTCCGGGCTGAGGGGGCCGACCAACTCGTGATCCAGGCCATAGCCTTTTATCTCTTCGCGATCGTCGTGATCGGGTCGGGTGCGATGACGATCTCGTCGCGCAACCCGGTGCATTCGGTCATGTGGCTGATCCTCGCCTTCTTCAACGCGGCGGGGCTGATGGTGCTCGTCGGCGCTGAATTCATCGCGATGCTGCTCGTCATCGTCTACGTCGGCGCGGTCGCGGTGCTGTTCCTGTTCGTCGTCATGATGCTCGACATCGAGGTCGCGCAGCTGCGCGCCGGGTTCGCCCGCTATGCGGCGCTGGGCCTGGCGCTGGCGGTGGCGCTTGCCGCCGAGATCCTGATCGGTATCGGTGCGTGGAGCGCCGGCGGCCTGAAGATCAGCCAGCGCATCGCGCCGATCGACGGCACCGTGCCGAACATCCAGGCGATGGGGCAGCTGCTCTACACGCGCTATCTGTTCGTGTTCGAGGCGGCGGGCTTCGTGCTGCTGGTCGCCATGATCGGCGCCATCGTGCTGACGCATCGCCAGCGTGGCGGCGTGCGCGGGCAGAATATCGCCCGCCAGAATGCGCGCCGTCCCCAGGATGCGACGCGCAACACGCAGCCGACGGTCGGCCAGGGGGTCCAGCTGTGATTGGTCTGACGCATTATCTGGTCGTCGCGGCGATCCTGTTCACCATGGGGGTGCTCGGCATCTTCATGAACCGCAAGAATCTGATCGTCATCCTGATGGCGATCGAGCTGATCCTGCTCGCCGTGAACATCAATCTCGTCGCCTTCTCGGCCTTCCTCCACGATCTGGTCGGCCAGATCTTCGCGATGTTCGTGCTGACCGTCGCGGCGGGTGAGGCGGCGATCGGGCTGGCGATCCTGGTGATCTATTTCCGTGGCCGCGGCACGATCGCGGTCGATGACGTCAACCGGATGAAGGGCTGATTTCGGTGCACGCCATCTTATTCATCGTATTCCTGCCGCTGCTCGCGGCCGCGGTCGCGGGGCTGGGCAACAAGGCGATCGGCTTCGTGCCGGCTAAGGTCATCACGACCGGCGCGCTGTTCGTGTCGTGCCTGCTGTCGTGGCCGATCTTCCTCGGCTTCCTCGCGGGCACCAGCACGGCGCAGGTCGTGCCGGTCCTCACCTGGATCGTCAGCGGCGACATGGCGGTCGACTGGTCGCTGCGCGTCGACCAGCTGACCGCGATCATGCTGGTGGTCATCACCAGCGTGTCGGCGCTCGTCCACCTCTATAGCTGGGGCTATATGAGCGAGGATCCGGACCAGCCGCGCTTCTTCGCCTATCTGTCGCTGTTCACGTTCGCGATGCTGATGCTGGTGACCGCGGACACGCTGGTCCAGATGTTCTTCGGTTGGGAAGGCGTGGGCCTTGCCTCGTACCTCCTGATCGGTTTCTGGTTCCGCAAGCCGTCGGCCAATGCGGCCGCGATCAAGGCGTTCGTCGTCAACCGCGTCGGCGATCTGGGCTTCATGCTCGGCATCTTCGGCACCTTCCTGGTGTTCGGCACCGTCTCGATCCCGGCGATCCTCGCCGCGGCACCGAACATGGCGGGCTCGACGATCGGCTTCCTGTGGTTCCGTGCCGACACGATGACCGTGCTCTGCCTGCTGCTGTTCGTCGGCGCGATGGGCAAGTCGGCTCAGCTCGGCCTGCACACCTGGTTGCCGGACGCGATGGAGGGCCCGACCCCGGTGTCGGCGCTGATCCACGCGGCGACGATGGTCACCGCGGGCGTCTTCATGGTGTGCCGCCTGTCGCCGATGTTCGAAATGTCGCCGACCGCGCTGCATTTCGTCACCTTCATTGGTGCCGCGACCTGCCTCTTCGCCGCGACCGTCGGCATGGTGCAGACCGACATCAAGCGCGTCATCGCCTATTCGACCTGTTCGCAGCTCGGCTACATGTTCTTCGCCGCTGGCGTCGGCGCTTATGGTGCGGCGATGTTCCACCTGTTCACGCACGCCTTCTTTAAGGCGCTGCTGTTCCTGGGGGCCGGCTCGGTCATCCACGCGATGCACCACGAGCAGGACATGCGCTATTACGGCGGCCTTCGGAAAAGCATCCCGCTGACCTTTTGGGGCATGATGATGGGCACGCTGGCGATCACCGGCGTCGGCCTGCCCGCGGTGTTCGGCAATCCGCTCGGGATCGGTTTCGCAGGCTTCCATTCGAAGGATGCGATCATCGAGGCGAGCTGGGCCGCCGGCGAGCCGGGTGTCTGGTTCGTCGGTGTGCTCGTCGCGCTGATCACCAGCTTCTACTCGTGGCGCCTGATGTTCCTGACCTTCTGGGGCAAGCCGCGTTGGGCCGCATCGGAGCATATCCAGCACGCGCTCCACGATGCACATGGCCACGGCCATGACGATCACGCTCACGGTCATGACGCCCATGCACACGACGCGCATCACGCCGATGAGGCGCACGGCAACCCGGCGCAGGCCGAGGACGCGGGCGACCATCCCTCGACGCACGGGCCGGCGCAGCACGATCTGCCGGCGGGGACCGGCGGCTATCATCCGCACGAAAGCCCGCTGCCCATGCTGATCCCGCTGATCGTGCTGTCGATCGGTGCGATCGCGGCTGGCTTCGTCTTCCACGGCTATTTCATCGAGCCGAGTGCGGGGGAGAGCTTCTGGAAGGGCGACATCGCCTTCCGCGAGCATCTGATGCACGCGATGCATGAGGTGCCGACCTGGGTGAAGCTGTCGGCGACGGTGGCGATGCTGACCGGGCTGTTCACCGCATGGTACGCCTATATCAAGGCGCCGACCTTCCCCGCCGCGGTGGCGGAGCAGTTCCGCGTCCTGTACCGCTTCCTCACCCACAAATATTATTTCGACGAGCTGTATAACCTGCTCTTCGTCCGCCCCGCCTTCGCGATCGGCCGCTTCCTGTGGCATCGCGGTGACGAAAAGACGATCGATCGCTTCGGGCCGAACGGTTCGGCGTGGATCGTCGAGCGGTCCAGCCGCATCGCCGGCCGGCTCCAGAACGGATATGTCTATACCTATGCCTTCGTCATGCTGATCGGTCTGACCGCCGTCGTCACCTGGGCGATCGCACAATGAGCGGCTTCCCCATCCTGACGATCATGCTGTTGATCCCCGCGCTCGCGGCGATCGCCTGCCTGTTCGTCCCCGCCGCGACCGCGCGGATGGTCGCATTGGGCGCGACTTTTGCCGACTTTGCACTGGGCATCCTGCTCTGGGCGAACTTCGACATCGGCGGAGCGCAGTGGCAGTTCGTCGAGCACGGCCCGCGCCTCGGCTTCTTCGCCTGGGACCTCGGTATCGACGGCTTCGCGCTGATGCTGATCATGCTCAGCGTCTTCCTGATGCCGATTTGCATCGGGGCGAGCTGGCGGTCGGTGACGAACCGCGTGCCGGAATATATGGCCGCGTTCCTGCTCACCGAAACGCTGATGATCGGCACGTTCGCGGCGCAGGACCTGTTCCTGTTCTACCTGTTCTTCGAAGCCGGCCTGATCCCGATGTATCTGATCATCGGCATCTGGGGCGGCGTGAACCGCATCTACGCGTCGTACAAGTTCTTCCTCTACACGCTGCTCGGCTCGCTGCTGATGCTGATCGCGATGCTGTACATGGTGCAGACCGCGGGCACGTCCAGCATCCCGGCGCTGCAGAGCTTCGACTTCCCGGCGCATGTGCAGACGTGGCTGTGGCTCGCGTTCTTCGCCTCGTTCGCGGTGAAGATGCCGATGTGGCCGGTTCACACCTGGCTGCCCGATGCGCACGTGCAGGCGCCGACCGCGGGGTCGGTGATCCTGGCGGGCGTGCTGCTGAAGCTCGGCGGTTACGGTTTCCTGCGCTTCAGCCTGCCGATGTTCCCCGAGGCGTCGGGCCAGCTCACCTGGCTGATCTTCGGCCTGTCGGCGGTCGCGGTGATCTACACCAGCCTCGTCGCGCTGGTGCAGTCCGACATGAAGAAGCTGATCGCCTATTCGTCGGTCGCGCACATGGCGATCGTGACCATCGGCCTCTTCGCCTTCAACCGGCAGGGCATCGAAGGCGCGATGATCATGATGCTCAGCCACGGTCTGGTGTCGGGCGCGCTGTTCCTGTGCGTCGGCGTCATCTACGATCGCCTGCACACGCGTGAAATCAGCCGCTACGGCGGTCTGGCGATCAACATGCCGCGCTACGCCCTGTTCTTCCTGTTCTTCACCATGGCTTCGATCGGTCTGCCGGGAACGAGCGGCTTCGTGGCCGAATTCCTGTCGCTGATGGGCACGTATCAGGTGTCGACGTGGATCGCGCTGCTCTGCACGACCAGCATCATCCTCGGCGCCGCGTACATGCTCTATCTCTACCGTCGTATCGCCTTTGGCGAGATCAAGTCGGACGAGGTTCGCGCGATGGAAGACCTGTCGCATCGTGAGCTTTGGCTGCTGGCCCCGATCGCCGCGGTCGCGCTGTGGATGGGTGTCTATCCGGAAAGCTTCATGGCGCCGATGCGCAAGGACGTCGCCGTCCTGCTGACCCGCGTCGATCGGGCAGCGCCGCCGTCCGATTCCAAGCCGACCGCCGGCAAGCCAGCCGCGACCACTCCTGCCGCGGCGCATGCCGCCGCTGCCCACGGAACCACGCACTGATGGATTACGCCGCCAATCTCGCCATGACGCTGCCCGAGGTGATCCTCGGCGTCGGCGCCATCGTCCTGATGCTGGTCGCCGCCTGGGGTGGGCCTTCGTCGACCCGCGCGGTGTCCTGGGCTGCCGTCGCGATCCTGGCGGGCGCGTGCGTCGCGCTGATGGGGCCTGCGGGCTCCGGCGGCAGCGCGTTCGAAGGCCTGTACCGCGCGGATGCCTTCGCGGCGTTTGCCAAGGTGCTGATCTTCGTCGCCGCCGCCGTCGGTATCCTGATGGCGCCGGACTTCTTCCAGCGCACCAGCGGTGACGACCTGCGTCCCGAATATCCGGTGCTGATCCTGCTCTCTGCGGCGGGTATGGGCATGATGGTGTCGGCGAGCGATCTGCTGACGCTGTACGTCGGTCTCGAACTGCAGAGCCTGTCGGCCTATGTGCTGGCGAGCTTCATGCGCCGCGACACGCGGTCCGCGGAAGCGGGCCTCAAATATTTCATCCTCGGCGCGCTGGCGAGCGGCATCCTGCTCTACGGCATCAGCCTGGTCTATGGCTTCTCGGGCACGACGCTGTTCGGCGGGATCGCCGCGGCTTATGCCGGCACGAAGTCGCTGGGCCTGCTGTTCGGGCTGGTTTTCGTCTTCGCCGGCATCGCCTTCAAGATTTCGGCCGTGCCGTTCCACATGTGGACGCCGGACGTGTACGAAGGCGCGCCGACGCCGGTCACCGCCTTCTTCGCCTCGGCGCCGAAGGTCGCGGCGATGGGGCTCGCCGTCCGTGTCGCGGTCGAGGCGATGGGTCCGGCGACCGACCAGTGGCGCCAGATCGTCATCTTCGCCGCGCTCGCCTCGATCATCCTCGGCGCGGTCGCCGCGATCGGCCAGAGCAACATCAAGCGCCTGCTCGCCTATTCGTCGATCAACAACGTCGGGTTCGCGCTGGTCGGCCTTGCGGCGGGTACGCCGGAGGGCGTGGCGGGCGTGCTGACCTACATGACGATCTACATCGCCATGACGCTGGGCTCGTTCCTCATCGTCCTGCAGATGCGTGACGAGGCGGGCCAGCCGGTGGAGAGCATCGCCTCGCTGTCGGGGATGTCGCGGACCCGTCCGGGCCTCGCCGCGGCGCTTGCGATCTTCATGTTCAGCCTCGCCGGCATTCCGCCGCTGTTCGGCTTCTACGCGAAGTTTGCGGTGTTCGACGCGGCGGTGAAGGCCGGGCTGTTCCCGCTCGCGGTGATCGGTATCGCGGCGTCGACGATCGGTGCCTATTATTACCTGCGCGTCGTCAAGACGATGTACTTCGACGAACCGGCACCGGCGTTCGTGAAGGGTAACAGCCCCGTCGAGGGCGGCCTGATCGTGCTGACGGCCGCCTTCGTGTCGCCGCTCGGCTATCTCGCCATTCCGCTGCTCGGTGGCTGGACGATGGCCGCAGCTCGCGCATTGTTCCCCGGCGTTTGACCATCCGCTTCATCTCGGAAACGGGATCCACAAACGCCGATATGCTCCTCCTCGCCACGCAGGGCGCGGAGGAGGGGCTGTGGCTCCGTGCCGAGCGGCAGACGGCGGGGCGCGGCCGGCTGGGACGGACGTGGAGCGCGCCGCCGGGTAATTTTTCGGGATCGACGCTAGTCCGTCTCCGGGCCAGCGATCCACCGTCCGCGACGCTGGCGCTCACGGCTGCCGTTGCTCTCCACGATGCTCTGGGCGTTTTTCTGACGCCATCCGGAATGGCTCGGCTCAAATGGCCGAACGACGTGGTCGTCGATGGCGCGAAACTGTCGGGCATTCTGCTGGAGCGGAGTGGCGATGCGGTGGTCGTCGGCATCGGCGTCAATCTGGCGCATCATCCCGACCTTTCCGATCGCCCGACAACGAGCCTTGCCGCGCAAGGCGTCAGCGTCGATCCGGCGACCTTTGCCGAAGTGCTCTCCGAAGCGTTCGCGCGATGGCTGGCGCGCTGGCGCGGCGAGGGGATCGCAGCCATTCGCTCGGCCTGGCTTGCGGCTGCGCATCCGCTCGGCACGCCGCTCACCGCCCGTCTGCCCGATGGAAGCGCGGTCGACGGCCTGTTCGATGGGCTGGACCCCGACGGCGCGCTGATCCTGCGCTTGGCGTCGGGTGCCCGGCATGTCATTCATGCTGGCGACGTTTTTCTGCTGTGAAGGAGTGAGGATGCTGCTCGCCGTCGATGCCGGCAACACCAATGTCGTGTTTGCGCTGGTGGACATGAGCGAGGCCGGTGCCCGCACGATCAAGGCGCGCTGGCGCATCGCGACCGATCCGCGGCGGACCGCGGACGAATATGCCGTATGGCTAAGCCAGCTGCTTGCGCTGGAAGGCTATGACCGGTCGCAGATCGACGCCGTCATCATCGCGACCGTCGTACCCCGCGCCCTCCACAATTTGCAGGTGCTCAGCAGCAAGTATTTCGGGTCGGAGGCGCTGATCGCCGGCCGCGCGCCGGTGGAATGGGGGATCGCGCTGGATGTCGACGAGCCGCAGAACCTGGGCGCGGACCGCGCGATCAACACCATTGCGGCGCATGCGCTGCACCCGGGGGACCTGATCGTCATCGATTTCGGCACCGCGACGACCTTCGACGTCAGCGACTACAGCGGCGCCTATAAGGGCGGCATCATCGCGCCGGGTATCAACCTGTCGTTGGATGCGCTGGTCAGCGCCGCCGCCAAACTGCCGCGCATCGCGATCGAAGCGCCGGCGAACGGCAGCGTCATCGGCCGCAACACGGTCGATCAGATGACGATCGGCGTGTATTTCGGGTATATCGCGTTGATTGAGGGACTGGTCGCACGCATGAAGGCGGAGATCGGCCGACCCGCCAAGGTGATCGCGACCGGCGGCCTGGCGACGTTGTTCGAACAACATACCGACGTCTTCGACGTCATCGAGCCGGACCTGACCATCCAGGGGCTGGCGATCATGTACCAAAACGCCCATATCGGCTGAGACGCGCTCGCGCCATTCACCGGCCTGCGGGCGCTACGCAATTCACGAAAGACATCAATGACTCCCAAAACCAACGAACTTCTCTTCTGCGCCCTCGGCGGCTCGGGCGAGATCGGCATGAACGTCAATCTCTATGGCCACGCCGGCAAGTGGCTGATGGTCGATCTGGGCGTGACCTTCGCCGACGCCGCATATCCCGGCATCGATATCGTCCTGCCCGACCTGTCCTTCATCGAGGATCGCCTGAACGATCTCGTCGGGATCGTCCTGACGCACGGGCATGAAGACCACATCGGCGCACTGCCCTATCTTGCCGAAGATTTGGGCGTGCCGCTGTATGCGACACCGTTCACGGCCGGCCTGATCCGCGGCAAGCTGGAGGAAGAGGGCAACGCCCATCGTGTCAAGCTGCGCGTGATCCAGCCGGGCAAGAGCGGCGTCGCGGGCGCGCAGATCGGCCCCTTCGGTGTCAGCTTCATCGAACTGTCGCACTCGATCCCCGAACCCAATGCGCTGGTGATCGAAACCAAGGCGGGCCGCGTGTTCCACACCGGCGATTGGAAGCTCGATCCCACGCCGGTGATCGGCAAGCCGACCAGCCCCGAACGGCTGACCCAGATCGGCGATGCCGGCGTCGACGTGCTGGTCTGCGATTCGACCAACGTCTTCAATGCGGAAGCATCCGGCTCCGAAGCATCGGTGCGTCGCGGCCTGGCGGAGCAGATCGCGCGCGCGAAGGGGCGGGTGCTTGTCACCACCTTCGCGTCCAATGCGGCACGCCTCCATACGTTGGGGCAGGTCGCGCGGGAGACGGGGCGTAAGCTGTGCGTCACCGGCCGCTCGCTCGACCGGATCCTGAAGGTCGCGCAGGCGACGGGCTATCTGACCGATTTCCCCGAAACGGTCGACCCCGACACCGCGATGCGGCTGCCGAAGAACAAGGTGCTGATCGTCGCCACGGGCGGTCAGGGCGAGCCGCGTGCAGCGCTGGCACGGGTCGCCGATGGCTCGCACACGATCAAGCTCGACCTGGGCGACACGGTGATCTTCTCGTCGAAGCAGATTCCCGGCAACGAAGTCGCGATCGGCAAGATCCAGAACACGCTGGCGTCCAAAGGCGTGGTGATGATTACCGAGCGCCAGGCGCACGTCCACGTCTCGGGCCACCCCGGTCGGCCGGAACTGGCACAGATGTACAAGTGGATCCGTCCGCAGACGTTGGTGCCGGTTCATGGCGAGATGCGTCACATGATGGAGCATGCCCGCTTCGCGCTGAGCGAGGGCGTGCCGCAGTCGATCGTGCAGAGCGATGGCGACGTCATCCGGCTGCTGCCCGGCAAGCCTGAGAAGATCGGCAATGCCGGTGTCGGCCGCCTGGTGCTCGACGGTGACGTGATCCTGCCTGCGGACGGATCGACGATCAACGAACGTCGCAAGCTGGCGATCAACGGCCAGATTTCGGTTGCGGTCGCGATCGGTAAGGATGGGCGGCTCCTCGGCCGGCCGCAGGTGCGCGTTCAGGGCGTGCCGGTCGAAGAGGATCGTGCGGCCTTTATCGAAGATGCCGCCGAGGCCGCTGCCGAAGCGCTCAAGGGTCAGCGGCGCGAACTCGACCGCCGCCGCGAGGACGTCCGGCTTGCGGTGCGACGCATCGCGACCCGCTGGACGGGCAAGAAGCCGATCGTCGATGTGCTGATCATTGAGGCCTGATCCCATGCGCTGGACGTCGATGCTTGCGATCTACGTCCTGTTCTGGGCGTTCTCGGTGTTCCTCGTATTGCCCTGGGGCGTGCGCACGACCCATGAAGTGGGGGGTGAGCACGTCGCGGGTCAGGCGGACAGTGCGCCGCACGAATTTCGCCTCGGCCGTCTCGCGGTCCGCGTGACCATCGTCGCGACGATCCTGTTCGGTCTGTTCATCGCCAATTATGAATTCGGCTGGGTCACGCCGCAGATGCTCGACCTGTTCGATCGCGAGGCCGTCTACAATCGCAGCTAGTCCCGATCGGCCTGACTTGATTGTCATGTTCGTGTCAGGTTCGCGCAAGTCGTTGCCTGATAGGCTTTTGCCGCCGCCACAGAGGGTGGTGACTGACGAAAGGCCCGATCGGTGTACGACAGGCACGGCCAAGCGCTCGACTTGCTCGAACGCGCGCTCCACCTGATGGATGAAGAAGGGCGGCCGCTGGTCGCAGCGCGCATCGCCGCCGCGATCGACGATCTGCTACGCGACCCGAAGGTCCGCGAGCAGCACCCGAATTGACGCCCTAGCGCAGCCGTTCGATCGCCTGCGCGAGTGCCACGTACAGTTTGCCCATGTCCGACGACAGCAAGGTCACGCTGAGCGGCGAGCCGTCGCGCTGTGCCAGGATCGTCCGGAGCATCCCTTCGAAATCGTGGATGTAGCGATTGACCGACTCCCGGAACCGGGCGTCGTCGTCGTACAGCCGTGCGATATCGCGGGCGTCACCCGGTTCCAGCACGCGCACCGCACGGCGGGTGAAGACCCCGCGATCGCCCTTCAGATAGGCGGCCCAGGCGCTGTCGGACACTTCGGGCGCAAATGCCTTCGTGATGTCGATCGCGGCCGAATTGAGCGATTCGATCAGCAGCGAGGCGCGGCGGGCGAATGTGTCGCGCTCCGCCTCTTCGCGCTCGGTGCGGGCATCCTCCAGCCGCGTCTCGACCAGCGCCGTCTGATCGAGGATCTGCTGGACCTGCGCCGATAGCCGTTCGGTCGCGCGGGTCGCGGCGTCGACGGCATGCCCCGTCGCATCGGCAATCGCCCGCACCTGCCGCTCGACCGTGTCGCCGGTGGCGCGGCGCATCGCCTCGGCGCTCGCTTCCTCCATCTGGCTGGCCGCATCGGGAATGACGCTCGCCAGCGTCTCGCGCGCCTTGTCCGCCGCGACGGATGCGGTGTCGCGGACGCGGAGCAGCGCGTCGACGAGCCGCGGGGCCGCCTCTTCGGCGAAGCGATGCGTGCGATCGATCGTTTCGTCGACCATCATGCCGAGCGCGTCGGCCTTGGCACGGCCGTCGTTGAGCGTCTGGAGCAGGGTGCCCGACAGGCGATCGAGCGTCGTCGTCTGTTCCGCGATGACGCCTGCAATCGCCTCGATCGCATCGTGCGTGCTTTCCGCAGCGGTCACGAGCGCGAGCAGCTCCGGCTTCGCGGCGACGACGACCTGCTTGCTGGAGGCGATACGCGTGTCGAGTCGGGCGAGCGCTTCGGGCAGCGTCTCGTCGATCTCGCGGGCCGCGGCGTCGAGCGCGATGAGCAGCGATTCGGTGGTGCCGATGGTCCGCGTCGCCATCGCTTCGCCGGTGCGCAACGCTTCGGTCATCGCATCCGCCGAGCCGCCCAGCGCGCTGATCGACGCGGCGAGCAGCTGCGACCGGTCGACGCCCTGTGCGTGCAACGTATCCAGCCGCGTCTCGACCCGCTCGATCCCGGCATCGAGCCCGGCGAGCAGCGATTCGCTGGCCCCGCGCTGGTCGTGCAGGCGCAGCGTCACGCGGTCGATGACGTCTTCGACGGCGGCGATCCGTTCGCCCAAGGCATCCGCGCTCTGACGGGCAGCGGTGTCGAGCGCAGCCTGGTTGGCGCGCAGCATCGCCAGCATTGCCTCGCCCTGCGCGGCAATGCCCTTGCGCGCCTCGTCCACGGCGTCGGCCGTGCGGCCGAGCAGCGCGTCGACCGCGTCGGACATGTCGCCCGTAACTGATTCGAGCCGCGCGCCCGCTGTTTCGCTGGTCGCCTCCATCCGCGCGATATGCGCGGCGAGTTTCTGTGCGGCGCCGCCGGCGACGAGGTCCGCCTCCCGGCCGCGCTCCGCGAGCGCGGCGAGCTTTGCCTCCAACGCCGCAGCGTGCTCGCCGGCGGCCAAGCCGGTATCGTCGAGCAGCCGGCCGGCCTCTGCCACCTCGGCCTGCGCACGCGGCAGCGAGGCGAGGAGGACGCCGAGGTGCGTTTGCGCCTCGGCGACGGCTTCGGACAGGGCGCGGGCGTGAGCGTCAGCCTGGCCGATCTCCAGTGCCATGCCTCGTCCGACGGCAGCCAGCCGTTCGTTGGCGCCATCGCCCATCGCCATCAGCGTGGTGATCTGGTCGGCGAGCTGGCGGCGGTTGGCGTCGAGCGATCGGGAGACTGCGGCGACCGTCCGTTCCAGACTGGCGGCCTCGGCACGCATCGCCTGGGCGGTGCTGCGAAAACGGGTTGCCTCGCGCCGGCTGGTCCGCATGGCGAGCAGATAGACGATGCCGATGAGGGCGGGGATCACCGCCAGCGCGGCGATATATTGGGCGAGGGGGACGGGCAGCAGGAACGGAAGCTGGTCGCGGGCGAGCCAGAGCATGCCGCCGATCCACGCGACGGAGGCGACGATCGCCAGCGTCGGCGCCAGCCACGTTGCGCGGCGCGGCTCGACCTCGACCGCCTCGGTCCAGGCGAGCGGTTCGCCGCCGTGATAGTCGCCGTGGCCACCCATCGATTCGGGCGTGGTCGGTTCCAGCTCGTACCGGCCCAGGGCATCGTCGGTGGCTGCGGCTTCCGCCCGCATGTCGATAATCATGGAACCCCCGTTCGTGTCCGCCGGGCTTAACCATGTTCGGCACCGTCATAAAGCGAAAGTGCAACACTTGATTAAGTGGTGGTGCGCTAAGCGGCCTCTCATGGCGTATGATCCCGGAGCGATCGACGCGGCGCTGGCCGCCGCAGTGGGTGACGAACCCGGGTTGATCGCCGAATTGCGGCTGGCCTTCACCGAAAGCGCCGAACGGGCGCTGGCGGCGATGGACGCGGCGACGACCCGCGACCAATGGCGTGACGCGGCCTCGCGATTGAAGGGGCTGGCGGCGAGCTTCGGGGCGGTCCGGCTGATGGCCCTGGCGGCACAGGCGGCCGACGGTGCGCGCGATACGGCTATCCTCAGCAAGCTGCGTCGATCGGTGATGCGCCTTTAGCCGCAATCCGCCCTAGGCAGGGGGAAGATGACCCCTTAACAGCGCCAGATGCTCGCCGGCCTTATCTTCGCCATGCACGACGCGGACGATCGGCCCAATATGCTGACCGCGACGCTGCCGTTCGGTGGCGTGACGCTGATCGAGTATCAGGCGCGGCTGCTGATCGCTGCTGGCGCATCGCAGATCATCATCGTCGTTGCCCGGCTGACGCCTGAATTGCTGGGTGCGATCAATCGGATAGGCAAGCGTGGCATCGCGGTCGATACGGTGCGGACCGCCGCCGAGGCGGCCGAGACCTTGCACCCGCTGGCCCGCGTGCTGATGCTGGCGGATGGGTTGACCACGACCGGCGATACGCTCGCCGTACTGGCGCGCGAGGGCGGCGATGCGCTGCTGGTCGTGCCCGAGGATCAGGTGGGGCCGGGGTACGAACGGCTGGGCGGTGGCATGGTCTGGGCAGGCGTTGCCCGACTGGAACCGCGTCGTCTGGCGGAGCTGGCGGCGATGCCACGCGACTATGACGTGCCTTCGACCCTTGTCCGCCTCGCGTCGCAGGCCCGGGCGACGCATATACTGCTGCCGCAAGAGGCGGTCCGCGCAAGCCATGGCGTCGGTCATTCCGCGCAGGCGCTTGACGCGCGAAGCCGGCGCGCGATGGCGGCGATGGTGTCGTCGCGTAGTGGGTGGTTCGAACGCTATATCACCGCACCGCTCGCCCGGTCGGTCATTCCCTTGCTGGTGCCGCGGACGGTGCCCGTCGTCGCCGTCGCGGGAGTCGGAGGCGTATTTGGTCTGCTCGGTACGACGCTGACCGCGTTCGGGCACGATGTGTCGGGGTTGCTGTTGGCCTTGGTCGGCACGCTGGGCCTGTCGCTCGGTGCGATCCTCGCCGATCTGCGAGACGAATCGGGCAGCGCGACATGGCTGGCTAGGGCAGCCGCGATCCTGCCGGCCCTGGCGGTGTTGGCCTATGGCCATGATGCGACCCAATTATCGGTCGACGGCAGCGAGCAGATGCTGGCGATCGCCGGTGTCGTGCTTGCGGGCCTTGGCGAGCGCGCGCTGGGGCCGGCGCCGCGGCGGATGTGGTGGGGCAGTCCACCGGCCTATCTTCTGCTCGTCTGGCTGGGCGCGCTCCTGTCGTCGCCCATGCTGGGACTGGGGCTTGCGGCGACCTATGCCGCCGCAACATTGGCCGCGGGAATCGAGCGATTGCGGACCCTTGCATAACGCTGTCTTAATGATGGAAGCGTAGGCAACCACATCATGGCGGTCGGAACGGATCAGGCGGAGCGGGATGCGCTCGCCACGCGCATCGGCGCTGCGACCCGTCTCGCGGCGCGCGCCGACGCGCGCCTGACCGGTGCGATCGACGATTTCTTCGTGGCCGAGGATTCGCGGCTGGATGAACGAACGCGCGTGGCGCTGGGGCGCATGCTTGCTGCCGTCGTGCAGGGCGTCGAGACGGACATCCGCCGTCACGCGGCCCGCGTGCTCGCAGGGCAAGGCGCCGATACGCAGGCCGAACAGCTGCTAAAAGGGCACGAGGACGTGGTGCGACGCCTGTCGCGTGCGGGCCTGCTGCGCGATCGTGGTCTGATGGACGAACTGATCGCGCAGGTGCGATGCGACCGAATCGCTGCCGCGCTGCCGTCGCAGGCGGGTGCGCCCGATCAGCCGAGCCTGCTCGTTCGCCTGGCGGAGGTCGATGACGGCGTCGTCGCCGCCGCGGCGCGGGCGTTGATGACCGCGGAGGCTCGCCGCCGCGCCTCGGTGGAGCAAGGCGGCGCAATGCCCGGCCTGCTGCCGGCTGAGCGGCATCATCAGCTGGTCTGGTGGGTCGCCGCTTCGATTCGCGAAGGTCGCATCGCCGTCTCGGGTGAGGATGCCGCCGTCGATCGTGCGATCGTCGAGGCAGCGCAGCGCAGCCTTGCCGCGCATGACGAGGGCCAGCGGATCGAAGCATTGGCGGTCCGCCTGGCGAGTGCGATCGATGCACGAGCGCACGAACTCGGCGACCTGCTGGTCGAAGCCCTCGGCGATCGCCGCCTGATCCTGTTTATCGCAATCCTCGGCCGCGCGGTCGATCTCGACTTCGCCGGCGCGCGCGCGATCGTGCTGGAGCCTGAGGGCGACCGGCTGTGGCTGGCGCTGCGGGCGGCGGCGCTTGATCGCCCGACGATTGCGCGGATCGCGCTGGCACTCGCCGATGCCGACCCGCGGCGCGACATCGATACCTTTGCCGAGGAACTCGACGCCATTGCCACCGTTCCGGTTGAGGCTGCGCGATCGGCGCTGGCCCCGCTGACGCTGCACCATGATCTGCGTCTCGCGATCGATGCTTTGGCGCGAGAGGCTGGACGATGAGACTGGACGGTATTCCCGACGTTCCCGTCAGCCATGCGATGATCGATGGCGACGGACGGCTGGTCGCGGCGGATCCGGCATTGCTCGCGCTCAACGAAGCAGCCGGCGGCACGATGGGCGCCGCACTCGCGGTGCCGCAACTGGCGACGGTGGCGCGTCTGGCGCGGCGGCTCGGCATTCTCGTGTCGCGGGGCGTTGTGGTCGCCGACGGCGATACCGACCTCGACCTGTGGATACGGGCCCAACCGGATGGGGATGGCGTGCGCATGGCCGTCAGCGGCTGGCGTGAGATGCGGGCGCGGCCGGTCGTCGCATCGCCCGCGACCCGGTTGGTCGAATCGGACGATCTCGCTTGGGATACGGATGGCGGGCTTCGCCTGACATTCGTGTCGATCGATGCGGCGCGACGGCTGGGGCTCGACGCCCTGTCGCTGCTCGGTCAGCCGCTCACCGCCTTGTTCACGCTCGATTCGGATGGCGACGGTGCGCTCCCGATTCTCGAGGCGGTGGCGCGTCAGCGGCCGCTCGAGCGCCAGCGTGCGCGTGTGCGCGGCGGCGACGTACGCGTCCTGTTGACGGCGCATGTGCGCCGGGACCCCTCGGGTCAATTTGCCGGTCTGTCCGGCGTCGCGCGGGTTGAGGACGAGGCGCCTGCACCGGCCGCTCCCTCGACGATTGCGCCGGCCTTTACCGAAGGGCTCGACAAGGCGCTGCGCACGCCGCTTGCCCGGATCATCGCCCACGCCGACACGATCCACGCTGAGGCGGAGGGGCCGGTGCAGCGCGACTATGCCGATTATGCGTCGGACATCGCCAATGCCGGCCGGCATCTGCTCGGACTGGTCGACGATCTGGTGGATCTGCAGGCGATCGAGCGGCCCGATTTCGCGCTGGACACCGATTCGATCGATCTCGCCGACGTTGCGCGCCGCGCGGCGGGGCTGCTCTCCGTCCGCGCAAGCAATGCGGGCGTCGCGATCGCGCGGCCGCTCCCTGAACTGCGCATGCCGGCGCAGGGCGATTTTCGCCGTGCGTTGCAGATCATGGTCAATCTCGTCGGCAATGCCGTGCGCTACTCGCCGGAGGGTGGCGTAGTGAGCGTCACCGCGCTGCGCACCGGCGGCATGGCAGAGGCGGTGGTCGCCGATCAGGGCAAGGGCATCGCGATTGAGGATCAGGCGCGCATTTTCGAGAAGTTCGAACGCGTCGATCCGACTGAGGCGGGCGGCAATGGGCTGGGCCTCTATATCGCGCGGCGTCTGGCGCGGGCGATGGGCGGCGATCTGACGGTAGAAAGTGCGCCCGGTGAGGGCGCGCGGTTCACGCTCAGCCTGCCGGTCTAAGCGGGGCCCGTAAGCGTTCTTCGAGGCGTCAGCGTCGGATGCGGCGCGCGACCAGGATCAAGAGCAATCCACCAACGGCGAGCGCGGCACCACGGTCCGCCCATGGCCGCTGGTCGAGCATGAAGCTCTCCTGCGGCCAATGGACGTAGCCGAGGCCCTGGCCGATCCACAGTAACCCGACCAGCGTCAGCATGACGCCGATCGAGATAAGGACCGGCCGGGCGCGGCGCATCAGCGCTGCTCGACCGGAACGTACGACCGCTGCGTCGGGCCGGTGTACAGCTGACGCGGACGGCCGATCTTCTGGTCGGGATCGGTGATCATCTCGTTCCACTGCGCGACCCAGCCGACGGTGCGGGCGAGCGCGAACAGCACGGTGAACATCTCGGTCGGGAAGCCGATCGCCGACAGGATGACGCCCGAATAGAAGTCGACGTTCGGGAACAGCTTCTTCTCGATGAAGTAATCGTCCGACAGCGCGAGCTCTTCCAGCCGCAGCGCGGTGTCGAACAGCGGATCGTTGACCTTCAGTGCGTCGAAGACCTCACGCACGGTCTTCTGCATCACCGTCGCGCGCGGATCGTAATTCTTGTACACGCGGTGACCGAAGCCCATCAGGCGGAACGGATCGTTCTTGTCCTTGGCGCGCGCGATAAACTCGGGGATACGCTCGGGCGTGCCGATCTCGCGCAGCATGTTGAGCGCGGCTTCGTTCGCGCCGCCATGCGCCGGACCCCAGAGGCAGGCGATGCCCGCCGCGATGCACGCGAACGGATTGGCGCCCGACGAACCCGCCAGACGGACGGTCGAAGTCGAGGCGTTCTGTTCGTGATCGGCGTGCAGGATGAAGATTCGGTCCATCGCCTTTTCGACCGCCGGGTTCACTTCATACGGCTCGGCGGGAACGCCGAAGGTCATGCGCAGGAAGTTGCCGGTGTAGGACAGCGAGTTGTCCGGGTACAGGAAGGGCTGGCCGACGCTGTACTTGTACGCCATCGCCGCGATCGTCGGGATCTTGGCGATCAGGCGGTGCGAGGCGATGGTGCGCTGGACCGGATCGTGGATGTCGGTCGAGTCGTGATAGAAGGCCGACAGCGCGCCGACGACGCCGCACATGATTGCCATCGGGTGCGCATCGCGGCGGAAGCCACGGAAGAACGCCGCCAGCTGTTCATGCACCATGGTGTGGCGCGTGATCGTGTTGGTGAAGCCCGTCAGCTCGTCCGCCGAGGGCAGCTCGCCGTTCAGCAGCAGATAGGCGACTTCCATAAAGCTCGACTGTTCGGCGAGTTCGCCGATCGGATAGCCGCGATGCAGCAGAACGCCTTCGTCACCGTCGATATAGGTCAGCTTCGACTGGCACGACGCCGTCGAGGTGAACCCCGGATCGTAGGTGAAGTCCCCGGTCTGCGCGTAGAACTTGCGGATGTCGACGACGTCCGGTCCGACAGTGCCGGACATGACCGGGTAGTCGAAATCCTTGCCGTTCACGGATACCTTTGCGGCTTCGGTCATCTGGTTGTCCTTCCTATCAGACTTGCATCTGGTCCGCGATGCGGCCGAGGCTTTCCTCTTTGCCGAGCAACGCGAGCACGTCGAAAATGCCGGGCGAGGTCTTGCGCCCGGTGAGAGCGGCGCGGAGCGGCTGGGCGACCTGTCCGAGCTTTACGCCCGTGCTGTCCGCCACCTGCCGTACCGCTGCTTCGATTGTCTCCTGATCCCACTGCTGCACCGCGTCAAGCGCGGCGTGCAGCGCAGCGAGGAGCGCACGGGCGTCGGCGGTCAGCAGGTCCGAAGCTGCCTGATCCATCGCGAGCGGCCGGACCGCAAACAGGAAAGCGGCGCCGTCGCTCAGTTCGTTGAGATTGGCGGCGCGCGCCTTCAGCACCGGCATCGCGCGCGTGAGCAGATCGACGTCGGTATAGCCGCCGATCCCGGCGACCAACCCTGCCAGCCGTGCGTCGTCGGCAGCACGGATGTAATGGCCGTTGAGGTTTTCGAGCTTCTTCAGATCGAAGCGCGACGGGCTCTTGCCGACCGCATCGAGGTCGAACCATTCGGTCGCCTGTTCGCGGCTGATGATCTCGTCGTCGCCATGGCCCCAGCCCAGGCGGAGCAGGTAATTGTCGAAGGCTTCGGGCAGGATGCCGAGTTCGTCACGATACGCTTCGATCCCCACCGCGCCGTGGCGTTTCGACAGCTTGGCGCCGTCGGTGCCGTGGATCAGCGGGATATGCGCATAGACCGGCTCCGGCCAGCCATTCGCCTTGTAGATCGGCAGCTGGCGGAAGGCGTTGTTGAGGTGATCGTCGCCGCGGATCACATGCGTCACGCCCATGTCGTGATCGTCGACCACCACCGCCAGCATATAGGTCGGCGTGCCGTCCGAGCGCAGGAGGATGAGGTCGTCGAGTTCGCTGTTCTGGACCGTCACCGACCCCTGCACTTGGTCGTCGATCGTCGTCGCGCCCTCACGCGGCGCCTTCAGGCGCACGACGAAAGGCTGGCCGTCCGGCGCGGTCGCGGGATCGGCGTCGCGCCAGGGCGAGCGGATGCGCAGCGGCTGCTTCGCCGCCTGCGCCGCTTCGCGCTGCGCGGCGATCTCGTCCTGCGTCATGTAGCAGCGATAGGCATGGCCGTTCGCCACCATCTGATGCGCGACCTCGGCATGGCGATCGGCGCGCGCGAACTGGAAGACGGCGTCGCCGTCCCAGTCGATGCCCAGCCATTGCAGGCCGGCAAGGATCGCGTCGATCGCCGGCTGCGTCGAGCGGGCACGATCGGTATCCTCGATCCGCAGCAGGAACGTGCCGCCATGGTGACGCGCGTACAGCCAATTGAACAGCGCGGTGCGCGCGCCGCCGAGGTGCAGATAGCCGGTGGGCGAGGGGGCGAATCGCGTGACTATTCCCGCGCCGTCGCCCGAACGATTTTCAACTGTTGCGCCCAACCGCGCTTGCTCCCAAAGTTTGAAACCTGATGGCCAGTCCAGCCGCCGCGGCCTCTAGCACGCGCTCCGTGTGCCTTCAAATGCCCCAGGGGTGGCATCGGTTGCGCGATCGTGTGGAAGCGTGGCTGCACGCGGAGCGCGATCGGATTGCTTTATGGGTGCCGGTGGCGTTCGGGGCGGGCGCCGGCGGCTGGTTCCTGTTGCCCGACCCCAACCAGTGGATCGCGGCGATGCTGGCGGCACTCGCCATCGCCTGCGCTGCGGCGGCGATCGGCCGGGGCGGGCGGGCGGCGCATAGCGTCGCTGTCGGCGCTGTTCTGATAGCGGCGGGCGTGGCGACAGCGTGGTGGCGCGCGGAGCAGGTCGCGGCCCCGGTGCTGGCGCGGCCGGTCGTCGCCGTCGTGACCGGCCGAGTGGTCGGAATGGAGGCCCTCGTCGCGCGCGATCTGGTGCGGCTGACGATCGAGAGCGATCCGGGGTTGGGATTGCCACCGCGGGTGCGGGTCAACCTGGCGACCGACGATGTGCCGAAGGGGCTGGGCGAGGGCGCGCGGATCCGGCTGCGCGCGCGGTTGATGCCGCCGGCGGCGGCTTCGGTGCCGGGCGCATATGACTTTGCGCGGGCCGCGTGGTTCGCCGGGATCGGCGCGACCGGTCGAGGGTTCGCGCCGGTGGAGCTGGTGTCGCCCGGCATGCCGGAGGGCAGCCTGCGGCGACGCCTGACCGCGCATATCACTGGTCGGCTGGAGGGGAGCGGGGGCGGCATCGCGGCAGCGCTGGCGACCGGGGACGAGGGGGCGATCAGCGAGCGCGATGCGGAGGCGATGCGGCGTGCGGGCCTGGCGCATCTGCTGTCGGTCAGCGGGCTGCACATCACCGCGGCGGTGGCGGCGACGATGGTCGTGACGTTGCGGCTGCTCGCGCTGTGGCCATGGCTTGCCATTCGCGTCCGGTTGCCGTTGGTCGCGGCGGGGATGGGGGCGTTGGCCGCCATCGGCTATACGTTGCTCACCGGATCCCAGGTTCCCACGATCCGATCGTGCGTCGCCGCGCTGCTGGTGCTGGCGGCGCTGGCGATGGGGCGGGAGGCGATGACGCTGCGGCTGGTGGCGGCCGGCGCGATGGTCGTGCTGGCGGTGCGGCCGGAAGCGCTGGTGGGGCCGAGCTTCCAGCTGTCGTTCGCTGCGATCGTGGCGATCGTCGCGCTGCATGAGCATCCAAGGGTGCGCGGGTGGTTCGAGCCGCGTGAGGAGGCTCGCGCGCGGCGTCTGTTACGCGGGCTTGGGTCGCTGCTGTTGACGGGCGTGGTGGTGGAGGCGGCGCTGATGCCGATCGCGGTCTATCACTTCCACAAGGCGGGCCTGTACGGGGCGGCCGCCAATATCGTCGCCATCCCGCTGACGACGTTCGTCGTCATGCCGCTGGAGGCGGGGGCGTTGTTGCTGGACACGGTTGGGTTGGGCGGGCCCGTGTGGTGGCTGACCGATGGAGCACTGCGCGGGCTGCTGTGGCTGGCGCATCTCGTCGCGGATGCGCCGGGCGCGTCGCTGGCGGTGCCGTCGATGCCGCTGGGGGCGTTTCTGTCGATGATCGCCGGTGGGCTGTGGCTGGCGCTGTGGAGTACGCAAGTTCGCTGGATCGGCGTGCTGCCGATCGTCGCCGGTGCCGTCTGGGCGGCGCTGACCCCGCCACCCGATCTGCTGGTGACGGGGGACGGGCGGCATATGGCGATCCGGCTGGGTGGCCGGCTGGCGCTGCTACGCGACCGCGCCGGGGACTATACGCGGGCGATGCTCGCCGAGAACGGCGGGACCGATGGCGAGCCGTGGCTGCTCGACGATCTGCCGGAGGCACGGTGCAGCCGCGATGCGTGCGTGGCGGTCCTGCGGGACGGGGGAGGGCAGGCGTTCCGCGTCCTGGCGACCCGCAGCGGCTACCAACTGGCATGGCGGGATGTGGTCGCGGCCTGCGGGAGGGCGGACGTCGTGGTGAGCGACCGGCGGCTGCCGCGGGCGTGCCGGCCGCGCTGGCTGCGGCTAGACGCGCCCGTGCTGCGGCGCACCGGCGGCGTCATGCTGACCCTGGCGAGCGGACGTGTGCGGACCGTGACGCAGCCGGGCGATCGGCACCCGTGGTTGGTGGGAGCCAAGGTCGCCCCGCCCCGGACGGACGATATCCCGACGGCCATGCCTCCACGATGACCCCAGCCTGCGCGCTGGTCTCGGTCTGAGCCTTTGCGACGGGGCGCTGCTTCCCGTAGCGGTATGAGTTCGGGTCAATCCGTCATTGCCTCGCTGCGCTCGCAATGATGCCCCTGTCTAAACATCCCATATTAAAGGACTTTCAACCACGCAATCAGCGGGAAGCCGGGATGCCTTGCCCTCGACGGGAGGCTGAAGGCGCCGTTTGGAAAGTCACAAAAGTCTCACGGACGATCGTATGTTGCGGCGCGCCACCACGGCGGAATCGTGTCAGTCGTAGCGGCGCAGGATACCCGACAACTTGCCCTGCACGCGGACGTGCGAGGGAACGTAGCGCTGCGGTTCGTAGGCGCGATTGGCGGGATCGAGGCGGATCATGGCACCTTCGCGACGGAAATATTTGAGCGTCGCCTCGCTATCCTCGATCAACGCAACGACGATCTCGCCATCGCGGGCGATGTCGGTACGGCGGATCAGCGCATAATCGCCGTCGAGAATACCAGCCTCGACCATCGAGTCGCCGGAGACTTCCAGCGCATAATGTTCGCCGGTGCCGAGCAAGGCCGCGGGGACGGCGAGCATCGAACTGCCTTCGAACGCCTCGATCGGCACGCCGGCGGCGATCCGGCCGTGCAGCGGGATCTCGACGACGTCGTTCGCGGGCGAGGGGGCGGGACGCACGTTGCCTGCGGCCGGCGGGCTCGGCGGCGCAGCGGGAGCGGGCGTTTCGGACGCCTTGCGTTCGGAGCGTTCCGGCATGCGCAGCACTTCCAGCGCGCGCGCACGGTTGGGCAGGCGACGGATGAAGTTGCGTTCCTCGAGCGCGCTGATCAGGCGGTGGACGCCCGACTTGGACTTGAGGTCGAGCGCGTCCTTCATCTCCTCGAACGACGGCGAGATGCCCGTCTCCTCGAGCCGGTCGTTGATGAAGCATACAAGCTCGTGCTGCTTGCGCGTGAGCATAAGCGGTCCTTCCCCGTCAGAACAGACGCGGAACTTCTAGGGAACAATTCGTGGGGCGTCAAGCGATGACGAGGATTTCCGCCGAGTCGCCCGCGTGCGCGACGGGGGCACCGACCGGCCGGACGATCAGGCAATGCGAGCGCGCCAGCGTCAGCAGCATCGAACTGTCCTGAATGGTCGAGGCATAGGCGCGGCCGTCGCGCAGCTCGGCGCGCAGATAATCGGTGCGCGGGCCGTTGGCGGGCAGGTCTTCCCCCAGGATCGCCATCGTGCTGCGCGGCAGCGGGTTCGCAGCGCCGGACAGGTGCGCGATCAATGGTTTGACGAAGAGCAGGGCGGTGACGAAGGCGGAAACCGGGTTGCCCGGCAGGCCCAGCACCTGCATCGCGCCGCGCCGTCCCGCCATCATCGGCTTGCCCGGCCGCAGTGCGATCCGCCAGAAATCGATGACGCCGCCCGCCGCCTTCAGCGCCGGGCGCACGAGATCGTGGTCGCCGACCGACGCGCCCCCGGTGGTGATGAGCAGGTCGGCGTCGACGCGCGCGAACGCATCGCGCAGGCGATCGAGATCATCGGGCAGGATGCCGAGGTCGATCAGCTCGATCGGCAGGTCGGCGAGCATCGCGGCCAGCATCGCGCGGTTCGATTCGGGCAGCGCGCTCGGGTCGCCGCCGGCGCCCGGATCGACCAGCTCGTCGCCCGTCGCGCAGATGGCGACGCGCACTCGGCGGTGGACCGCGATCGTGCCGATCCCGCCGGTCGCGGCAACGGCGATGCGCGCGGGCGTCAGCCGCTCGCCGCGCGCGATCAGGCGATCACCGGCGTGAAAGTCGAGGCCGCGGCGGCGGGTGTTGCGGCCGAGCGTTGCCGGGCCTTCGCCGGTGAGGCGGATCGTGGTGCCGGACGCTGCGACCTCTTCCTGCACCATCACCGTGTCGGCGCCGTCGGGCATGGCCGCGCCGGTGAAGATGCGCGCGGTCTCGCCGGGCCCGACGGTGCCGGCAAAGGGGCGACCGGCGGCGCTTTCGCCGATCAGCGTCCACGGTCCGGGCAGGTCGGCGAAGCGGATCGCATAGCCGTCCATCGCCGACAGGTCGGTGGCGGGCTGGGTGCGGCGGGCGGCGATGTCGTCTGCCGCCCAGCGGCCGGCGGCGGCGGCCAGCGGGACGGTTTCGGTCCCGACCGGCGGGGCGTGCGCGAAGAGCCGCGCCTGGGCTTCGTCGATCGGGAGCAGCGCCATGGCGTCAGGCGCGCCAGTCGCCCGACGCGCCGCCGGCCTTTTCGAGCAGGCGGATGTCCGAGATCGTCATCGCGCGGTCCATCGCCTTCGCCATATCGTAGATGGTGAGCAGCGCGACCGACACGGCGGTCAGCGCCTCCATCTCGACGCCGGTCTTGCCGTCGGTGGCGGTCAGCGCGGTTGCGGTGATGCCGGCATCGTCCAGCGTCAGGTCAAGCGTGACGCGGGTGAGGGGCAAGGGGTGGCAGAGCGGGATAAGGTCCGCGGTCTTCTTCGCCGCCATGATCCCGGCGATACGGGCTACGGCGAGCACGTCGCCCTTCTTCGCGGCGCCGTCGCGGATCGCGGCCAGGGCATCGGGGGCGATCGCGATGCGGCCGGTGGCGACCGCGCGACGCTGTGTCACCGCTTTGTCGCCGACATCGACCATATGCGCGGCGCCGTCGGCGTCGAGATGGGTGAGGCGGCTCACCCGACCAATGCTCGCGTCGCGGCCTCGACATCGTCGGCGCGCATCAGCGCCTCGCCGATCAGGAAGCAGCGCACGCCGTGCGCCGCCATCGCATCGAGGTCGGCGCGGGTTTCGAGGCCGCTTTCCGCAACGAAGGTGCAGCCCTTTGGCGCCTTGCCGACCAGCTCGTAGGTGCGGGCGAAGTCGACGGAGAAGTCGTGCAGATTGCGGTTATTGACGCCGATTAGCCGCGACTTGAGGCGGAGCGCGCGCTCCAGTTCGGATTCGTCATGCACCTCGACCAGCACGTCCATGCCGCAATCGAGCGCCGACGCCTCGATTTCCGCCATCTGATTGTCGTCCAGCGCGGCAACGATGATGAGGATGGCATCGGCGCCGATCGAGCGGCTTTCGGTCGCCTGCCAGGGATCGACCATGAAATCCTTGCGGATTACGGGCAGGTCGCAGGCGGCACGCGCGGCGATCAGATAGTCGTCGCTACCCTGAAACCATTGCTCGTCGGTAAGCACCGACAGGCAGGCTGCGCCACCCGCATGATAGGCGCGCGCATGGGCGGGCGGATCGAAATCGGCGCGGATCAGCCCCTTGGACGGGCTGGCCTTCTTGATTTCGGCAATGAGCGCATGGCCGGATGTGGCGTCAAGCGCGGCGCGGAAGCCGCGCGGCTTCGTTACCGCGGCGATGCGCGCGTCGAGATCGGCGAGGCTGATCGTCGCCTTGCGCGCGGCAACCTCTGCGCGCTTGGTTTCGATAATGCGGGACAAAATGGTCATCGGTAGGCGATCCAGCGGTCGAGGAGCGCGGCAGCGCGGCCGGCGTCGAGCGCTTCGGCGGCGGCCTGTGCGCCCGCAGTGAGATTGGGTGCGTGGCCGGCGACGACAAGTGCCGCCGCCGCATTGAGCAGCACGGCGTCGCGATACGCGCCCGCCTCTCCATCGAGCAGGCGGCGCAGTGCGGCGGCGTTATAGGCCGGATCGCCGCCGCGGATGGCGGCGAGCGGGTGGCGGGGCAGGCCGGCGTCTTCCGGCGTGATGCGCGATGGCAGCGCCGCGCTGCCGACGTTCACCGCGAGGCTGGGGCCGGCAGTGGACAGTTCGTCCAGGCCCTCTTCGCCCGAAATCACCGCGGCGCGTGCGGTGCCGAGCTGTTCCAGCGCCTCGGCATAGAGGCCGGCGTAATCCGGGCGGGCGATGCCGATCAGCTGGTGCGACACGCGCGCCGGATTGGCGAGCGGCCCCATCAGATTGAAGATCGTGCGCTTGCCGATGCGGCGGCGGATCGGCGTGATCCGCGCCATCGCCGGGTGATGGTTGGCGGCGAAGAGGAAGGCGATGCCGATATCGGCGAGGCTGGCCTCCGCCGTCGCGCCGGCGATTTCCATATCGAGGCCGAGTGCCTCTAGCGTATCCGCAGCGCCGGCTTTCGAGGAGGCGGCACGGTTGCCGTGCTTGGCGACCGGTACGCCGCAGGCCGCGACGACCAGCGCGACGGCGGTCGAGACGTTGAGCGTATGATGGCCGTCGCCGCCCGTGCCGCAGACGTCGATCGCGCCATCGGGAGCGGCGATCGGGATCAGGCGGGCACGCAGCGCGCGCGCGGCCTCGGCGATTTCGATGCTGGTTTCGCCGCGATCGGACAGAGCCAGCAGGAAGTCGCCGATCGCCTCTGCCGAGACGCGCGCGTCGAGAATATCGGCAAACGCCTGCGCCGCGCTTTCGCGCGACAGCGGCGTCGATGGATCGGGAAGCAGGACGATGCTGGTCACGGGCGCCCGCGCACCGGAATGCCGGCGATCGTCAGGAAGTTGGCGAGCATGGCATGGCCGTGTTCGGTCGCGATGCTTTCCGGGTGGAATTGCACGCCGTGGATCGGCAGGTTTTCGTGGCGGAAGCCCATGACGATGCCATCCTGGGTGCGCGCGTTGACGACCAGGGGCGACGCCACGTCGTTGACGATCAGGCTGTGATAGCGCGTCGCCATGAAGGGCGAGGGCAGCCCTTCGAACAGGCCGGTGCCGTCATGGTCGACCGGGGATGTCTTGCCGTGCATCAGGCCGCCGCGTTCGACCTTACCACCGAAATGCTGACCGATCGCCTGATGGCCCAGGCACACGCCGAGCAGCGGACGCCCTGCGTCCGCGGCCGCGGCGACGAGATCGAGGCTGACGCCCGCCTCGGTCGGGGTGCAGGGGCCGGGCGAGATGAGGAAGGCGCTGGCACCCGACGACAGCGCCTGCCCCGCCGAAATGGCGTCGTTGCGCACCACCTCGACCTCGCTGCCCAGCTCCATGAGGTAGTGGACGAGGTTCCAGGTGAAGCTGTCGTAATTGTCGACGACGAGGATCATGCCGCCGCCATAGCCGAAGAGCGCGGGCGTGCAACCTGTCGCACCCTCTTGCGTCGCGGCAATCCTGTAGCAATGTCGGTTCGGTTAGACCCGAAAAACCATGCCACGCCGGCGGGAGCCATGGCGGCGGCTGCACGTTGAACGACCTGAAGGAGTGCCCGTCATGATCCGCCCGTTGCTGCTCGCCGCCCTCATCGCCCTGCCGGCGGTCGCCTCCGCGCAGACCACCCCCGCCACCGGGACGGACGGGACGGCGGAGGCGGGCTCGCCGCCGCAGCGGGTGCGCAGCGTGACGCTGGGCGTGGGACAGAAGTGCCCGCAGAGCACCTCGACCGAAATCGTCGTGTGCTCGACGCTCGACCAGCCCTATCGCATCCCGAAGCAGTTCCGCGACAGCGGGCCGATCCCCGCGCAGAACCAGGCATGGTCGAACAAGGTCGCGGTGCAGGACCAGATCGGTCGCGCCGCGGCCGGGTTGCCGGATACGTGCTCGCCTGTCGGCACCGGTGGGCAGAGCGGCTGTGCGCTGATGCAGAACCGGCAGTGGGCGGCGGAACGGCGTGCGCAGCGCGATGCGCAGGCGCAGATTCCCTGAGGCTGGGACTACGATCCTAGGACCGATCGACATTCAATCACGCCAAGATACGAAGAGGTGACGATAAGACGGTTCGCGCGGAGGCGCGGAGGACGCAGAGGTGTCGCGTTTGCCGCGCGAGCGGCCTGTCTATCTCGGTCGAGGTCAAGGCGAAGCGCTGCCACGCGCGTGACATCTCTGCGTCCTCCGCGCCTCCGCGCGAACAAAACTCTTTTTCTTCGGGTCTCTCCGCTCGTCGAAAAATCCATCACGACGGCGAATGTCGATCGGCCCTAGTTTAGGTCGTCACCCCAGCGGAGGCTGGGGTCTCTTGCGGCTTTCGGCGCGCTGTAACCGGGAGATCCCGGCCTTCGCTGGGATGACGGAGTGGCTGACGTTTCGTCGGGGCGCCGTGCCTGGGGCCTACTGCCCGAACCGCCCATCCGCCGCGCGCGCCACGGCGTCGCGTGCGGCCGCCAGGATCGCTCCAGCCTTCGCTTCGCACTCGCGCTGTTCATACGCCGGCACGCTGTCGGCGACGATGCCGGCGCCGGCCTGCGCGTGGATGGTGCCGTCCTTTACGATTGCGGTGCGGAGGACGATGCACGAATCCATCGATCCGTCCGGCGAGAAATAGCCGACGCCGCCGGCATAGGCGCCGCGCCGTTCGGGCTCGAGTTCGGCGATGATCTGGCAGGCGCGCACTTTCGGGGCGCCGCTGACCGTGCCGGCGGGAAAGCCGGCGAACAGGGCGTCGATCGCGTCGGCGGCGGGGGACAGGTCGCCCACCACGTTCGAGACGATGTGCATGACGTGGCTGTACAATTCGATACCGTAGCTCGACGTGACGCGCACCGTGCCCGGCGCCGCCGCCCGGCCGACGTCGTTGCGGCCGAGATCGAGCAGCATCAGATGCTCGGCGCGTTCCTTCGGATCGGCGAGCAGGCTTTCGCGATTCGCCTCGTCCTCCGCCGCGGTCTTGCCGCGCGGGCGGGTGCCGGCGATCGGACGGATCGTCACCTGACCGTCGCGGACCCGAACAAGGATTTCGGGGCTCGACCCGATCAGCGCAAAGCCGGGCAGATCGAGGTGGTAGAGGAAGGGCGAGGGGTTGATGCGGCGCAGGCTGCGGTACAGTTCGAACGGCGGCAGTGCGAAGGGCGCGGAGAAGCGCTGCGCCAGCACCACCTGAAAAATGTCGCCCGCAGCAATATAATCCTGCGCGCGGGTGACCATCGTCGCATAGTCCTGCGGCGCGATGGCGGGCGTATAGGCGGGCTCTTCGGGATCCGCGGTGACGGGCGCCGGCAGCGGAGTATGCGCGAGGCGGGCGGCGACGTCGTCCAGCCGGTCCTCCGCCGCGGCGACCAGCTTCTCCGGCGTGCGCGTGGGATCGGGCCATACCGGTGCGACCAGATAGAGCGCGTCGGGGAGGCGATCGAAGACGCAGATCACCGTCGGTCGGACGAACAGCATGTCGGGCAGGCCGAGGGGATCGGCGGCCGGGGCGTCGAGCCGCTCGACGAGGCCGATCGTCTCATAGCCGAAATAGCCGACGAGGCAGGCGAGCGCGCGCGGCAAGTCCGCAGGGACCTCACCCTGGCATTCCGCGACCAGCGCGCGCAGCGCGGCGAGCGTCGGCGTGCCGGTCGGCTGAAAGGCAGCGCGATCGGTGGCCCAGTGGCGGTTGATCTCGGCGGTGTCGCCATGCGCACGGAAGACGAGATCGGGCGCGAGGCCGACCAGGCTGTGCCGCCCGCGCGTCGCGCCGCCTTCGACCGATTCGAGCAGGAAGTCGCCGCGGCCCGGCTCGATCAGCTTGAGCGCGGCGGCGACCGGCGTTTCGGTGTCGGCGACCTGCCGCCGCCAGACGAACGCCGGGCGCCCGGCGGCGAGGGTCGCGATCGCCGCGGCGCTGGTGCTCATCTCAGTTGCCGGCGCCGGTCAGATCGGCGCGCACCTTGGCGAGCGCGGCCGCATCGGTCTTCACGCCGACGGCGTTGCGGACGGCGCGGGCGAACTGTTCGGCATGTTCGCGGCCGACGAGCTGCGCGATGCTGGCGCGGGCGCCGGCCACCGCCTGCGGCACGCCCTTGGCGTCGCCGGGCACGATCTGGTCGAGCTTGACGATCAGCCAGCCGGCGTTGTTCGGCGCTTCGAGCAGCTTGGCATTGCCCTTGGCCATCGCGAACATCAGCGCGAGCGGCGCCTGCACCTGGCCCTGCGCGGACGCGAGCTGCGCGCGCGTCGCCACGGCGGGCTGGACCGGCGGCAACGGACGGCCCGCGGTCGCCATCGCCTGCGCCAGCGGCGTACCCTTGTTCACCTTGGCGAGGATGTCGGTGGCGAGCTTGCGCGCGGCGGCGCGGGCACGATCGGCGGCATAGTCCGCCGCGACCTGCGCGCGCACCTGATCCAGCGGGCGCGGCGCGGCGGGGACGACACGGCCGAGCGCGACCACGGCGAAGCTGCCATCCTGGCCCGTCGGCACCAGCTGCGCGGGGTCGCCCTCCGCCATCTGGAAGGCGGCACCGACGATCGGGGCGATCGCCGGATCGGCGGCGGTGCCGGGCGAATCGGGGTTGGTGCCGTTGGCGAGCAGCGCGGGCGTGGTGGTGGCGCTGAGCTTCTGGTCGGCGGTCACCTCGTCGAACGTCGCGCTCTTGCCGAGCGCATCGTCCAGCTTGTCATGCAGGTCCGACAGCGCGCGGGCGAGCTTGTCCTTCGACAGCGCCGCGACCAGTTCCGGCTTCGCCTGTTCCAGCGTCTTGCCGGGCGATTGTTCGATCGATTCGACCTTGGCGACGACCCAGCCGAGCGGCCCGCGCACCGGACCGATCACGCCGCCGCGCGGCGCGGCGAAGGCGGCGTCGGCGATCGCGGTGCTGGTCGTGCCGGCGTAGGCCGACTTGGTGACGGCGGTCTGCGTCGCGGCTTCCAGGCCGGCGGCGCGGGCGGCGTCGGTCAGCGACGTGCCGCCCTTCACCTTGGCAGCAATGGCGTTGGCGCCGGCCTGATCGGCGACAACCACCTGTGCGATCGTGCGCTTTTCGGCAGCGGCGAAGCGCGACGCCTGGCTCTTGTAGGCGGCGGCGATCTCAGCGTCGGTCGGCGTGGCGGCGGCCTTCACCATCTCGGGCGTGACGCGGGCGTAGCGGATTACCCGGCGTTCCGGCACGGTGAAGCGCGCGACGTTGCGGCGATAGAAAGCCTGCAGTTCGGCGTCGGTCGGCGCGGGGCCGCCAGCGAGCGCGGAGGCGGGGACGAACGCGATCTGGCCGGACCGCTTTTCGAGCATCAGCGAGGCATAGGGCAGCGCGACCTTCTGCGGCACCTGCGTCGCCCCCTGCGTGGGCAGCATCAGCTGCTGCGCGATGATGTCGCGCGCGATGTCGGTGCGGACCTGCGCGTCGGTCAGCTTCTGGTCGGCGAGCAGCTGCTGGTAGCGGACCGGATCGAACTGGCCGTTGGGACCGCGCAGGCCGGGGATGCCGGCGATGACGCCGTCGATCGACCGTTTGCTGACGACCATGCCCTGGTTCTGGCCGAAGCGTTCCAGCGCGACGCCGTTGATCGCGCGGTCCAGCGTGGATTGCAGGCCGCCCTGTTCGAGCAGCTGTTCCATGGTCAGCGTCGGGATGCGCTGGCGGGCGCCGGCCAGCTCGGTCTGGACGCGCTGGCGCAGCTCGGCGGGCGAGATCTTCGTGCCGCCGACGGTGGCGACGCTGCCGCCCGACAGGCTGGGGCCGTTGCCCGCGAGACCGGTGATGTCGCCCGCGGCGAAGGCGAGCGCGATGACGCCCAGCACGATGAAGGTGACGACGACGCCGGCCTTGGAATTGATGATCCGGCGGAAGAAGCTGAGCATGGAGTGGCCGATCGTCCCTGAAAGATTTGGTCCACGCTTTAGGGGGGCAGTGCCTTGCCATCAAGCGCGCGGGCAGGCATGACGCGTTTAACGTGTAAAACGACTGATAAGGCAGGACGGGAGGTCGGATGACTCGGCGCAAGTTCGTGGCGGGAAACTGGAAAATGAACGGATCGCGCGCGGCGCTCGCCGAACTGGACGCGATTGCCGCCGCGGCCGAGGCGGCGCCGGGGGTGGACGTGGCGGTCGCCGTGCCGTTCACGCTGATCGCGGGCGCGGCGGACCGCGTGCCCAACCTGTCGATCGGTGCCGAGGACGTGCATGAGGCGGACAGCGGCGCGCACACCGGCTGCGTCTCGGCGGGCATGGTCGCGGAAGCCGGCGCGCGCTTCACCATCGTCGGCCATAGCGAGCGCCGGGCGGACCAGGGCGAAACCAGCCATGACGCCTGGGCGAAAGCGGCGGCGGCGCGGCGCGCGGGGCTGCACGTCATCTCCTGCTGCGGCGAGACCGAGGCCGAGCGCGACGCCGACCGCGCCGAGCGCGTGGTGCAGGCGCAGATCGAGAAATCGGTGCCCGATAACGCCGATGGCAGCTGGTTCACGCTCGCCTACGAACCGCGTTGGGCGATCGGCACCGGCCGCACGCCGACGCTGGACCAGATCGCCGCGATCCATTCGATCGCCCGCGCCAAACTGCGCCAGCTGGTTGGCGACGCGGCGGACGGAATCCGCATCCTGTACGGCGGATCGGTGACAGGCGATAATGCCGCGACGATCCTCGCCTGCGAGAATGTCGATGGCGCCCTGGTGGGCGGCGCGAGTCTGACCGCCGCGAAGTTCGTGCCGATCATCGAGGCGGCGGCGACGCTGTAACGCCCGATCCACGCTGCCAGTCAGCGTTGCGAAAGGCGCGATGCGACATCATCTGTCGCATGGTGACGACCTATGGCCCTTCGCAATACGGCGCTTCGCGACGCGAGCGGATCGGTGCGGCGCTCCTGACCGGGGGCGTCGTGGCGACGCTGGGCCATGCCTTGGTGATGGGGCTGGCCTTTCACGGCGCGCCGCAGGCGGTGCAGCAGGCGTTGGCGACCTTCACGGTCATGCCCGATCCACCGCCACCCGAACGCGTGGTGCCGCCGCCCAAGAAGATCAACCGGCCGAGCGGCAAGGCCTCTCCGCCCAACCTGCGCTCCAAGGCGACCGAGGTGACCGCGCCGGTGCCGATCATCCAGGTCGCGCCGCCGCCGCCGGTGATCGTCGCGCCGCTGCCCAATATCGGCGTACAGGCGACCTCCGGCGCGTCGGACAAGCCGGGGCCGGGCACGGGCGCCGGCGGGATCGGCAACGGCAATGGCGCGGGTGGCGACGGCGATGGTGACGGCAGCGGCTGGGAACGCGTGCCGCGACTGATCAACGGGCGGATCAAGGGATCGGACATTCCCGATTCGATCCTCGATACCGGCTTTCGCGGCGTGGTGAGCGTCCGCTATCGGGTCGAGACCAATGGCCACGTCACCAATTGCCGGATCGCGCAATCGAGCGGCAATACGCTGATGGATCAGGCGACGTGCCGGGCGATCGAGAAGCGCTTCCGCTACGATCCGTGGCGCGATGCGGCGGGCAAGCCCGTGGCGTCGACCGTGTTGCGCGACCAGCAATGGGATATCGACCCGCCAGCGACCGACCGCTGATGCGTTGACAGTTCGGGCGGCGCGGCGCAGCTAGGCGACGGACACCGCTCCATCACCCGGCATGCGCACCGCCGCCGCTGCCCGACAGGATGAATTCCGATGGATGAGCCGGTTACGTTCGGGCGTGCGGCGCCGACGATCTGCGTGCGCGATATGCAGGCGGCCTTGCGCTTTTATGGCGGCGTGCTGGGTTTCGCGACCGTCTTCGAAAACGGCGATCCGCTGGGCTTTGCGGTGCTGAAAAAGGATGCCGCGGAGATACACCTGTCCCGCAAAGCCGATCACGTCGCCTCGACGGCGAACGTCATGCACCTGTTCGTCGACGATGCCGATGCGCTCTATCGCAGGCTGGAGGCCGCGGGCACGCGGATCATCAAGCGGCTGGCCGACAAGGACTATGGCCAGCGCGCCTTCGTCTTCGCAGACCCCGACGGGAACCGCATCGATGTCGGTGCGCGACCTCAGCCGCGCGGATAGCGCGCCTTCAGCACCGCATAACACGCCCGCAACGCATAGGCCTCGCCGCCCTTGGGCCGGCCGGGCTTGGCGCTGGGGCGCCAGGCGAAGACGTCCATATGCGCCCAGGCGACGTCCTGCGGCACGAAGCGGCGGAGGAACAGCGCGGCGGTGACGGCACCGGCGAAGCCGCCGTCGGGCGCGTTGACCATGTCGGCGATGTCCGACTTCAGCATGTCGTCGTATGCGCTCCACAGCGGCATGCGCCACAGCGGATCGCTCAGCGCATCGCCGGCGGCCAGGATATCGCGCGCCAGATCCTCGTCGTCGGCGAACAGCGGCGGCAAATCGGGGCCGAGAGCGACGCGGGCCGCGCCGGTCAGCGTCGCGAAGTCAAGGATGAGTTCGGGCTTTCCTTCGCCCGCCTTGGTCAGCGCATCGCCCAGGATCAGGCGTCCTTCGGCGTCGGTATTGGTATTCTCGACCGTCAGCCCCGCGCGGCTGCGCAGCACGTCGCCGGGGCGGAAGGCGTTGCCGGCGATCGCATTTTCCACCGCCGGGATCAGCAGGTGGAGCCGCACCGGCAGCCGTGCCGCCATCACGAGGCTCGCCAGCGCCAGCGCATGCGCCGCGCCGCCCATATCCTTCTTCATCAGCCGCATGCCGGCGGACGGCTTGATATCGAGACCGCCGGTGTCGAACACCACGCCCTTGCCAACGAGTGCGATGCGCGGATGCGCGGGGTCGCCCCATTCCAGCTCGATCAGGCGCGGATGGCGTTCCTTCACGGCGGCCTGCCCGACCGCGTGGATCATCGGATAGTCGGCGGCGAGCGTGTCGCCGCGCGTGACGGTGAGCGCCGCATGATGCTCGCGCGCCAGCTTCTCGGCGGCCATTTCCAGCTCGGCCGGCCCGAGGTCGCCGGCGCCGGTGTTGACGAGGTCGCGGACCAGCGCGGTCGCGGCGGCGACGCGCAGCACCTCCTCGATCCCCGCCGCATCGCGGGTCAGCAGGATGCGGGGCCCGGTATCGTCGGGGCGGCGATAGCGGTCGAAGCGATATTGGCCGAGCACCCAGCCGAGCGCCGCCGGGCCGATCTCGCCCGCGACGCGATAGGTGCCGGCCGGCAGCGTCTCGGCAAGCTTGGCGAGCGACCACGGGTCGGCGGGACCGGCGATGGCGATGCCGTGGACGTCCTCATCGACGAACACCGCTGCGCTGCCCGCCTTGCCGGTGAAGCGCTGTGCGGCGAGCGCGGTGCGCACCCGCTGCGGCTGGCCACCCAGCCACGCGTCATAGGCATCGGGGGCGATCAGGTCGACCGTGCGGGCGGCCTGGCCACGGTCGGGCTGGAGCAGGGTATCGGGCATGTCAGTTGGCCGGGAACACGAGGAATTGTTCGTAGCGCTGCGCGCCATCCGGTTCCGCGAAGGTCGCGATCGACAGCTTCCGGTCGGGATAGGTCACGACGTAGCGGCGCTGCACGAAGCCACCGCGCAGCCGCTTGGGTCCGGCGAGTTCGAAGCTGGTCGGCGCGCCCAGCGGGGCGAGGCTGCTCTTATAGTCGGCGAGCACCTGCGGCGTGAAATAATAGGACGCATTGGGCGTCAGCTTCGACCGGTCGAGCGTGCCCGACCGCAGCGAATCGAACAGCGCGCGGGCCTGCGCGGTCTTCTGGACTTCTGCCGCATCCGCGGTCGCCGGCAGCACGACCTTAGCAATGCCATTGGCGATGGTGACGAAGGCATCGCCGAAATCGGCATTGGTCAGCACGACCACCGCCGCTTTCTGTTCGGGGAAGACGATGTTTTCGGACAGGAAGCCGACCGCCTCGCCGCTATGCTCGACATAGGGCACGCCGGCGCGCTTGCCGAGGCTGACGCCCAGGCCGTAATTGGTCGTGCTGCCGTCGTTGAGCAGCACCGGCTTTTCCTGCGCGGCCCAGTCGGCGGCGGGCAGCAGGCTGCGATCCATGCGCGCGACGTCCCATTTCGCGAGATCGGCGGCGCTCATCGACAGCTCGCCGGCGGCGAACAGCCAGCCCTCCGCGGGTGGCGGCGCGGCGCGGACCGGGCCCAAAGCATTGCGGTGATAGCCGACGGGGAAACCGTTGCCGACCGCCTTGTCCTGGTCGATTGCCTTGATCCCTAGGGGCGCGAAGATGCGCCGTTGCAGGAAAGTCATCAGCGGTTCGCCCGCCGCCTTTTCGGCGATCATGCCGGCGACGACATAGCCGGTGTTCGAATATTGCCACTGCGTGCCCGGCGCGAAATCGAGCGGCTTCTTCGCCCAGCGATCGACGATCGCCTGCGGCGTCGTCGGCTTTTCCATCGCGGCGAAGCTATAGTCCTGCGGCCAGTAATCCTGCAGGCCCGAGGTGTGGCTCAGTAACTGGCGGATGGTGATTGTATCGCCGCCGCTGATGCCGGGTAGCCATTTGGCGACCGTATCGTCCATCGATAATTTGCCGTCGTCAGCAAGCAGCAGCAGCGCGGCGGCGGTGAACTGCTTGGAAATCGACGCGATCTGATACGGCGCGTCGGTGCGCGCGGGCACGCCCTTCGCCTGCTCGCCATAGGCCTTCACCAGCACGATCTTGCCACCACGCACGATCGCGACCTGCGCAGACGGCGTGGCCGTGGCGGCGAGGCCATCGGCAACGACCTTGTCGACCGCAGCGAGTTCGGTGGGGGAGAGCGCCTGCGCCTGCACCGCTGCGGGAGCGATGGCGAGCGCACAGGCTGCGGCGAATGTCGGGAGCTTCATCGCGCCTAGCTGCCACATCGGCCGCGATGGGCGAAAGTGAAATCGACGTCAGCGTTTCGGCCACGCCCATTGCGGGCCGAAGCGATCCTGAGTGCGCGTTTCGCCCAATTCCTTTTCCAGGGCGATGTCGCCGACGTCGCCGCTGGCGCGCAATGCATCGAGCAAAGCGCTGCTGTGGGAGACAACGATAATCTGGCAGGAGCGGGCGGTGGCGGTGAGGAGTCGGGCGAGCGGTAGCAGCAAAGACGGGTGGAGGTTCGCCTCAGGCTCGTTCAGCACCATCAGCTCGGGCGGACGAGGCGACAATAACGCTGCGACCAGCAGGACGTACCGCAGGGTGCCGTCGGATAATTCGCGTGCGTCGAGCGCCCGAAGCATACCGGGTTGGCGCAGGCCAAACGACGGACGAGCGCCCTCGCCACCGATAAGCGTGATCGTCGACCCGGGAAAGGCGTCGTCAATCGCCGCTGCCAATGCCTCCCCATCGCCAAAGAATTGGATGGTCGCGATCGCGGCAACGAGGTCCGATCCATCGCCCGCCATGACCGGCGTATAGGTGACGATCTGCGGCCGCCGGACCGGTGCGTCCAGATCCGTCCGCAGGCTGTCGTAGAAGCGCCAGTTGCGCATGCGCTCACGCATCAGCAGCAACTCCAGGCCATCGACGGGATCGGCCGCGTGCGTGACCATCGATTCGAAGCCCGACAGGTCGATGGGGCTTCGCCGCCATTCGCCGGTGTCGGCCGTGCGCAGGTTGACGACGCGCCCTCGACGCTCGGCGAAGGCATTGGCGCGGCCGAGCCTTTCGCCCGTCCACATCGCCTCTACCTTGATCTCAGGATCGCCCGCGAAGCCGGTGCCGGGGATCGGCGGCCCGATATCGATCGCATAACCGAAGTCGGGACCGGAGAAACCTAGCCTGAGGCTGACCGGTCCGGTCCGCACCGTTCCCTGCACCGGCACGCGCCCGGCGCGCATGTCGCGGCTGATCGTCTCAGGACCAGCCCATAACACTGACGCCAATCCGCCGTCCTGGGCGAGCGAGGCGAGGAGCCGGCCCTGCGCTACGTCGGCCAGCAGACGCAACGCGCGATACAGGCTGGATTTGCCGGAGCCATTCGGTCCGGTGACGATCGTTAGCGGCGACAGCTCCAGCGTAAGGTCGCGGATCGAACGATAGCCGCCGATCGCCAGCCGCGTCATCATCGCCGTCGTCTCCCGCCGCAGACCGATGATCCTTGCAGGGGAGCGCTGCGGCGTCCAGCGCGGACCGCTAAGTGCTTACGCCGGCACGCCGTACAGGTCGTGTTCGTCGGCGTCCTCGATCGTGACCGGTACGATATCGCCGACGGACAGATGGGCGGCGTCGCGCAGGAAGACCTGACCGTCGATTTCGGGGGCATCGGCCTGGCTGCGGCCCGTTGCGCCTTCCTCGCCGACCTCGTCGATGATGACGGGCAGGGTGCGGCCGACCTTGGCGGCGAGCTTTGCGGCGCTGATCGCGGCAGTCTTTTCCATGATCCGCTGATAGCGCTCTTCCTTGACCTCCTCCGGCACCGGATCGGGCAATGCATTGGCGGCGGCGCCCTCGACCGGCTCGAAGCGGAACGCGCCGACGCGGTCGAGCTGCGCCTCGTCCAGCCAGTCGAGCAGATACTGGAAATCGGCCTCGGTCTCGCCGGGGAAGCCTACGACGAAGGTCGATCGGATCGCGATATCCGGGCAGATCTCGCGCCACTGGTGGATACGCTGCAACACCTTGGCGTCGTTGCCCGGGCGCTTCATCGCCTTCAGCACCGACGGCGCGGCGTGCTGGAACGGGATGTCGAGATAGGGGAGCACGAGCCCTTCCGCCATCAGCGGAATGACCTGATCGACATGCGGATAAGGGTAGACGTAGTGCAGCCGCACCCAAGGCGCGATCTGGCCGAGTTCGCGGGTGAGATCGGTCATGTGCGGCACGACCTCGCGCCCCTTCCACACCCGCGGTTCCTTGCGGATGTCGATGCCGTAGGCGCTGGTGTCCTGGCTGATGACGAGAAGCTCGCGCGTGCCGGCGGCGACCAGTTTCTCTGCCTCGCGCAGGATGGCGTCGGGGCGGCGGCTGACGAGGTCGCCGCGTAAGCTGGGGATGATGCAGAAGGAGCAGCGGTGGTTGCAGCCTTCCGAAATCTTCAGATAGCTGTAGTGGCGCGGCGTCAGCTTCAGCCCGGCGTCGGGGATGAGGTCGATATAGGGCGACAGGTTCGCGGGCGCCGCCTCATGCACCGCCTCGACCACCTGTTCGTATTGATGCGCGCCGGTGACGGCGAGAACCTGCGGGAAGCGGGCGCGAATGACCTCCGCCTCTTTCCCCATGCAGCCCGTCACGATGACGCGGCCGTTTTCCGCGATCGCTTCGCCGATCGCCTCAAGGCTTTCTTCCTTGGCGGAATCGAGGAAGCCGCAGGTGTTGACCAGTACGACGTCGGCGCCGGCGTAATCGGCGGACATCTGATAGCCGTCGGCGCGCAGCTGGGTGAGGATGCGTTCGCTGTCGACCAGATTCTTGGGACAGCCGAGCGACACCATGCCGACGCGCGGCGGAGAAGGAAGACGAGTTGCCATGAGAGCGCGCGACATAGTCGATTTCGCGCGCTTTTGCCAGATGGCGCGGCATGGGCGGCCATTCGTCGCATCCGGGGGCGATGCCGCTCGACAGCCTGCCGCGCAGCCGCCACATCGAACCGACGGGAGTGATCGTGCATGCTGGCAATAGGATTGATGTCCGGGACGTCGCTCGACGGGATCGACGCGGCGCTGATCGAGACGGATGGCGAAGGAGAGGTGCGGCCGCTGGCCTTTCGCGGCGAGCCCTATTCGGATGCGGCGCGCGAGCAGCTGGCCGCGGCGACCGCGCTGGCGCTGACCTTCGATCGGCCGCGCGCTTCGCCCGATATCGTCGCGGCGGGCGAGCTGATCGACCGGACGCATGCCTTTGCCGTCCACAAGCTGCTGCGCGATGCGGGCGTGGCGGCGGCGGACGTGGCGGTGATCGGCTATCACGGGCAGACCGTAGCGCACCGGCCCGACCGCGGCTGGACGTGGCAGATCGGCGATGGCGCGGTGCTGGCGCGCGCCACCGGCATTGCGGTGGTCAGCGACCTGCGCAGCGCCGACGTGGCGGCGGGCGGACAGGGGGCGCCGCTGCTCCCCATCTATCATGCCGCACTGACGGCCGGGCTGGAGCGGCCGGTCGCGGTGCTCAATCTCGGCGGCGTCGGCAATGTCACCTTCATCGGCGCGGATGGTGATCTGGTCGCCTTTGACACCGGGCCGGCGAACGGCCTGATCGACAGCTGGGTCGAGGCGGAAACCGGCGCGCGCTACGATGCCGATGGTGCGCTTGCCGCGTCGGGGCATGTGGACGAGGCGGTGCTGACCGCGATGCTCGACCATCCCTATTTCGCCGCGCCGTCGCCGAAGAGCCTCGACCGCAACGATTTCACCATTCAGCCGGCGCGCGGCCTGTCGGCGGCGGACGGCGCGGCGACGCTGACCGCCTTTACCGCGGCGACCGTGGCCGAGGCGCTGGACCAGCTGCCCGCGCGGCCGAAGCGCCTGATCGTCGCGGGCGGGGGCCGTCACAACCCGACGCTGCTGCGCATGATCGGCGCGCGCACCGGCATCGCACCGGAAGCCAGCGATATGCTCGGCTGGGATGGCGATGCGATGGAGGCGGAGGGCTTCGCCTATATGGCGGTGCGGACGCTGAAGGGGCTGCCGATCAGCTTTCCCGGTACGACCGGCGTGTCGCATCCGCTGCCGGGTGGCCGCGTCGATCGGCCCTGACGCTTATGCCCGGCCGTACTCATCGGTAAGGCGCCAGCCGCTCCTGGCACTTTCCGTCAGGAAGGCGGCCATGCCGATCAGCTTGTGGCGCAGGCAGAACGTGTAGAATGCCCGAATGCTCTTATGGGCGCGGATGGGGCGTAGCAGGTCGAGGCGCAGCGATCCAACGTCCTGCATGAGGTAGCGCAGCACCCGCCGGTCCTTGAACAGGAATTTGGCGTAGAGCGCGCCATCGCCGACGCTGTACCCCGCCAGCAGCGCGCGTTCCTCGGCGGCGAGGCGGCGTCCGTGGTGATGGTCGACGACGAAATGGGGTTCGTAGCGCAGCGCGATCCCCGCCGCCTGTGCACGCAGCAGATAGTCGGTGTCCTCGGCGGCGCGGAACGGCGCGCCCGCGCCGAACCGCTCGTCGAAGGCGCCGACCCGGTGCAGCACGTCGCGTGTCATCGCCAGATTGGCGCCCATCACGAACCCGCCCGGAAACCGATCGGGCGTCGCGATCATCGGATGGTCTTCCAGCTTGATCGTGATCGGCAAGTCATTCGGATCGCCGGGCAGAATGCGGCCGCCGACGATCGCCGGTCCGCCCAGCGCCGCGAAACAGCGGGCGAGCGCGATGAAATAATCGGGGTGGAGGCGGCAGTCGTCGTCGGTCATCGCAACGATCGCGCCGCGCACGGCGGCGAGACCGGCGTTCCGCGCGCGCGCCAGGCCGGGCCGATCGCTGTGAAGCAGGTGGACGGGGAAGGACTGTTGCGCCTGCCACGTTGCCAGCCGATCGGCCGTGGCGTCGGTCGAGCCATTGTCGACGATGATGACCTCGATACCAGGTGCCCCTTCCTGCGCGGCGGCGTGCGTGATCGAGCCGAGCAGGCGCGGCAAAGCGGCGGCGCGGTTGCGCGTGCAGACGAGCAGGCTGATCGCCGGGATGGCGATCATGCCGCGATGGATCGCGGCGACGATGGCAGTGCGTGGAGCAGGCGCGGGCTGTCCTGGGTCCATGTCGCGACGTAGCGGCCGATCTTGCCGTAATCGTTGTCGAAGACGACGTGGGGGATGTCGAGCAGCAGCGCGAGGATATGGCCGTGCAGGCGATCGGTGGCGATCGTCTGTCCTCGCGACAGCAGGCGCAGGCCGCGCGCGACACGCGCCGTGGCGAGGGCGGCGTGGTCGCCGGACAGGTCGTCGTCGTCTTCCAGCCAGTCGCAGACGATCGCGTCCACCGGCAGCGGCGACGCGGTGTCGACGCGCTCCTTGTCGGTGCGCATCAGCGCCAGCACCGGCACGTCCGGCTCCCGGCGTGCCTGGCTCCCGAGCGCGAAGGCGGAATCGGGGGCGAGCGAAGCGACCGTCCCGACCATCTGCTGCGCGATGGCGAGGCTGGCGGTGTCGCGCGCGTAGAGCGTCAGCTGCGGGTGCCGTGCTGCGATGCCTGCGAACCGCGCTGCTGCCGACGCATCGCGGAAGTGGATCGACTGCGGCAGCTGCACCAGGATGCGGTCGCGCAGCCGATCGAGCACGGTTTCGCGCAGCTGCTGGTGGTGCGGCCAGATATCGCCCAGATTGCCGCCCCCGTGCAGAAAGACGATGCCGTCCGGGCAGGCAGCGCGCAGCGCGTGCTCGTCGAAATCGTGCCACGTGCAGACATAGTCCGGATCGCGTCCGGTGATGCCGCGCAGCATCACCAGTTCGCCCAGCCAGATCGCGCTGTCGCCGACATTGGCGTGATCGGGAAAGTCGAGCAGCGCATAGCGACTTCCCAGCGTCAGGTGCCGGCGGAAGAGGGTATCGAGCGCGGCCCGCTGCGCCGCGACGACGTCGCTCATGCCGCCAGCCTGACGTCGCCGGCGATCACGGTGCGGTAGAGCGCCTCGCAGCGGTCCAGCCAGCGATCGTGCGTGAACAGCCGCTGCACGCGATCACGCGGGACGTCGGGGAGAATCGCCATCGCCTCGCGCATCGCCGTGGCCAGCGCGGCGACATCGCCTGGGGGCGCGAACCGGCCGGCGTCGCCGACGACCTCGCGCGCCGCGCCCATGTCGAATGCGGCGACGGGCAGGCCGCACGCCATCGCCTCTGCCGCGACCAGTCCGAACGGCTCGTCCCAACAGGGGGTGAAGACGAACAGCGAGGCGCGACCCAGCTCCACCGCCAGTTCCTCGGCATTGCGATGCCCGGCATAGACGACGCCATCACCGAGCAGCGGCGCGACCTCTGCGCCGTAATAATCGGGATCCTCGATCCCCCCGAACAGCGTCAGGCGGATGCCGGCGGCGCGTGCGGCCTGCGCGGCGAGATGCGGCCCCTTGTTGGGCGTGATGCGCCCGCACCACACCGCCTCGCCATTGCCGTGCGGGCGATAGGGCCAGCGATCGATATCGATGCCGTTGTGCAGCACCGATACCTCCGCCGGTGCGCCGTTCGGCCACCAGGCCTCGCGCTGCCGCGCCGACGTGACGGTCAGATGATGGCGCGGCGACGGGCTCTGCTGCACGAACCAGTGCAGCGCGTCATAGGGAGGCACGTGCAGCGAGGTGACGGTCGGCACCGCCTCCGTCCGGCGTCGCTCCAGAGGGAAGCGGTGCAGGCTGTTGTTGTGGACGACATCGAACCCGCCCGCCGCGATCCGGTCGCACGCCGCGGCATAGCCGGCGTCGAGGTGCGCGATCAGCGGCGCCGAGCCGCGATGCTCCGCCCAGGGGAAGGTGCGCTCGTAATGCTCGGCGAGCACGGGATCGATCGCGAAGCGCGGATCGCTGTCGCCCGAGGCGAACAGGACGACGTCATGCCCGCGATCCTGTAGCCCGGCGGCGAGGTGCCAGCAATGCGCCTCCATGCCGCCGGCGAACGGCTGCGCGATACGCTGGCGGACATGCGCGAGGATGGCGATCCTCACGCGGCGACCGCCTCCGGTGCGCGGGCGGCGGCGGCTTCCAGTTCGCGCAGAACGCGCGCGGTATTGGCATAGGGCTGATGGCTCTGCTGGCCGGTCAGCGCGCGGTCGCCGTCATGGGCTTCGCGCAGGATGCGGATCGGCCGGCCGGGCGTGTCGTCGATCAGCCCCATCAGACGAAACGCATGGAGCCAGTGTCCCATCGTCCGATAGCCCCATTTAGCCTCGAACAGCTGCGCGTTGCGGACGACGCTGTCGATATGGTGAACCGGCGGCATGTGGTGCGGGTGATATTGGTGATAGGCGAGCCCGCCCTTGATCCAGGCGATCGTGACGTTCGCCTGATCCAGCGTCTTGCCGAAATCGGTATCCTCGCCGCCATAGCCGACATAGCGTTCGTCAAAGCCGCCGACGCGCAGGAAGGTCTCGCGGCGCATCGCGAAATTGAGCGACCAGAAGCAGCGATAGTCGGCACACACCTCCAGCCCCTCCGCGGGCGGCCCGCGGCGGTCGGAGTGCCGCTCGGCAACGGCGGCGAAACCGGAATAGGACCAGTCGCCCGCCGTCGCGCCGCCCGGCAGATACATCACCTCGCCCATCAGCAGGCCGTCGAACGTGGCGGCGAAGCCGGCATAATCGGCGACCAGCTCCGGCGTCGGGATACAGTCCATGTCGAGGAAGACGAGCACCTCGCCCTGCGCCGCGCCCGCCGCGACGTTGCGTGCCATCGCGAGCGGCAGCGCATCGGCGTCGATCCGGATCTGGCGGATAGGAAAGGGGGCGTCGGGCAGGTCGTAGAGCGTGTCTTGCATCACCGCGACGATCAGCTCGGTCGGCCGCATCGTCTGCTGCGATAGGCCGCGCACGACGTTGACGAGGTGATCGGGGCGGCCCTTCGCCAGGGTCACGACGGAGACGGAGGTCATAGGATGCGGGGCTCCAGGGAGAGGGAAGGGGTAGCGGCAAGCGGCGTCCACAGTCGGTCGGCGAGCGCTTCGAGCCAGAGGGCGGCGCGGTCGGCCGGCGTGTCGTCAATCATTGCGCGTTGGCGGTCGGGGCGGTGGTCGCGCAGCGTGTCGGCCAGCGCCGCGCTCCAGCCATGCGCCGACGAGGGTAAGTGCGGACGCACGGTCGCGACGCCGGCGGCGGCGAGGGCATCGGCCTTGCGATGCTGTTCGTCGAAATAGCGCCATTCGGGCACTGCCAGCCATGGCCGTCCCGAAGCGAGGATTTGCTGGCAGGTGGTGTTGCCGGTCGAGGCGATGACGAGGTCCGCCGCGGCGATATGGTCGGCGGCATCGTCCACCCAGCCGCGATGGTCGACATTGGCGGGCTCGGTGGCGTGCCAGTCGCGCTGGACCTTGCCGATCGTGATCCAGCGCGCAGCCGGGCGCGTGCGTGCGCCGACGCCGATCGGCGCCTGCGCGAAGCCATCGCCGCCGCCCCCCGACAGGACGAGGATCATTTCTTCGTCCGCGCCGATGCCGATCCGCTGCCGCGCGACCTCGCGCTCGGGCACGCGGACATCGACGCCGAGGCCGCCGGCGAAACAGGTCCGCGCGCGCAACGCTGCGTCCCAGTCGGGCTGTGCGAGGTCGGCGTGGAACGGCGCCAGCAGTCCCGCCGCGCCGTCATAGGCGGCACGGTGGCCCGCATCGCCGCGGTCGCCGTGTTGCAGCACCTTGACGTGCGGCACCGAACAGATGCGCGACAGCTGCGCGATCTCGGCCGAGACGTCGCAGATCATCAGCGCGGGGTCGGCGCTGTCGAACCACCCCGCCAGCATCGCCATCGCGCGGCGGATGCCGGGCCAGCCCAGCGGCGCGCAGTGCAACGTCTGCGGCGTCGGCACCCAGTCCATCGTGGTCGCCTCGTCGCCCGTGGCTTCGAACAGCGAGGGCAAGCGGACGATATCGACCTGCGGGGGCAGCGCGGGAAAGATGTCGTCGCGCGCGCAGAAAATCGTCATTGGCCGCGTCGGCGGCAGCGCGTTGGCGATCGCGGCGCAGCGTTCGGCATGGCCGCGACCCTGATGATGGACGAAATAGCCGAAGGGGCGCATCATGCCGCCACCGAGACGGGCAGGTCGATCGGAGACGCATCCGCCAGCCCCAAGGTCGCGAGCCCCTCCAGCACGCCACCGGCATGATGGCGCCGCACGCGCAGCAGGCCGGAGCGTGGCGACAGATGGGCCAGCTCGCCCCCCGCATTGCCGACGACGATGGCATGGCCGCACGCCGCCAGCATATCGGCGTCGTTGCCGCTGTCCCCCGCCGCGATGCAATCCGCCAGCGTCAGGCCGCGCCGGGCGGCATAGGCCGCGATCGCCTGCGCCTTGCCGCCGGTGGGCGCGAGCACATCGATCAGGCGCCCGTGCGAGAAGATCACGCGTGCCGCCAGCCCCGCTGCCGAGAGTGCTTCGCGGATGCGGCCGGCGTCCGCTGCGCCGCCGTAGAAGCTGATCTTGTGCGGCCCCGCCGTCGCGGCCGGTTGGGCCGTCACGCCCAGCGGTGCGAGCGTCGCGGCGACGGCGTCGCGATCCCAGTCTGCATCCAGCGTGTGCGCATAGTCCGCGCAGGCGCGCCAGCCGCCGGTTCCGTCGGGCAGCATCAGCCGGGTGCCGACATCGACGATGAACGCATCGGGCTGCGGCAGGCGCCAGCGCTTCAGGATCATCCGCGCGGCGTCGAAACCGCGGCCGGTGGCGATGATGAAGGGCAGGGGGCTCGCCGCCCGCCACGCCGCGAAGGCACGCGCGCCCTCGACGCAGCCGGTCAACGTATTGTCGATGTCGCAGGCGAGCAGGCGGGGTGCCGCCAGGTCGCCGTACAGCGCGCAGGTCGCGGCCGCATAGCGATGCCAGCAATACAGATCGGCACGGGTGCGGGCTGCGGTGGCAAAGGCGAGATGCCGGGTGGGATCGCCGACGATCGCGCGGATCGCCGCACCGATCGCGGCCGTATCCTCCGGATCGATCAGCACGCCATGGCCGATCGTGGCGACGATATCGGCGGGACCGCCGTTGCGCGTCGCGACGACCGGCACGCCCGCCGCCGCCGCCTCGACCAGCGTCAGGCCGAAGGGCTCGTGCAGCGCCGGGTTGACGAAGACGCCGCCGCGCGCCGCCCGCGCATACAGCGCCGCCACGTCATCGGCATCGTGCTGCGGCGGCAAGGCGATGCGGCCGCGCATGCCCGGCCGGTCGGCGATCGCCTGCAACTCAGCCAGCGATGCCCGCTCGTCGGCCGAGGCATAGGCATGCTGCCCGGCCAGAATGACGAGGTTCGCCTGCGCCTGGAGGGCGGGATCGTCGGCATAGGCGCGGGCGAGCGCCGCGAGGTTCTTTTTCGCGACGGGCCGCGCGATGGCGAGGATGATCGGCAGGTCAGGGCACTCGAACCAGTCGTCCAGCCGGTCGGCCAGCGTATCCGGCCCCGGCACGCAGTCGCGGCGCGGCACGCCGGGCGCGACGACGGTCACCCGGTCGCCGAGCGCGACGCCGTAACCACCGACCTGACGCCCCGCCTCTTCCGCGGTCGAGACCACGATCGCCGACGCCCCTTCGATCGCGGCGCGTTCGGCGGCGATCCGGGCGTCGAGGCCGGGGCATTCCAGGCGCTGCATCCGCTTGTCGATGCCGAGTGCGTGCGGCGTGTAGACGAAGGGGATGCCGAACCGGCGCTGTGCCGCCATGGCCACGGCCGCGGCATCAGCGAAGTGGGCGTGAATGACGTCGGGGCGCCGCTCTTCCCGCTCGAGCATCGCGCAGAACGCTTCGGTAAAGGCAGAGAGGTCGGCACCCAGCGCCTCCTTCTCGAGGTAGCGATGATCTGCGGTCGCGATCCGGCGGATCGTCACCTTCAGCGCGACGACCTCTTCGACCTGTGCGTGGACGGGATCGAGCCGTTCGTCGGCGAAGCAGCGTGTGACGATCGTCACCGCATCGACATCGGAGCGCAACGCCTGATGGCATGCCGCATCGAGCACATAGGCGATATGGCCACCGGTATCTGCCGTCACGCCGAAATTGACGGGCGGCGCCTTCAGACAACCGCCGAGCGCCAGATGTACGATGATCACGAGCGCCCCTTCTTGCTTTATCGGGGCTCAACGACAGTTTGGTCGATTTGTATCCAGCGAGAAACACGAGAAATAGTATTTAGCGCAACGACTTAATGGTTCCGCGGCAACCTCTGTTTTTCGTATAGACGCAGATCAAGCCGCTTCTTGCCTCATCACGACCGAGAGCGGTGAGCGAATATTGATCCATTATTGTCTTATCGTGGCAATCGTCCTTCGGTACTATCCATGGTCGGGCCAAAACCGCGGCAGAATGGCAAGCGACACGCCCGGTCAGCGCGCCGACAGACGGTCTTGGACGAACCGCGTCATATGATGCGCCGCCTCCCGATCCTCGGGCGCTCCGCCGAAGCCGCCATGGGGCATGGCTTCGAAGACATGGAGGTCCGCAGGGACTCTGGCCGACACGAGCCGGCGGTGCATGCGCACGGTGTTGGACAGGAACAGGTCGCGCGTGCCCGTCAGAAGGAAGGTCGGGGGGAAGTTGGCGACATCACCGAACAGCGGTGACACAAGAGGGTCGCTGAGATCGGCCCCGCCCGCATAGAGCCGATTGCTCGACATCAGCGACGTCGGCAGCATCCCGTCCACGCCGGCGTTGACCACGAAACTGTCGCCGCTTTCCGTCAAATCGACCTGCGGCGACAGCAGGACCAACCCGGCCGGCATCGGCAGGCCCTCCGCCTTCGCGCGCAGCAGCATCGCGGCGGCGAGATTGCCGCCGGCGGAGCGGCCGCCAACGACGATCCGCTCGGCCGGGTGCAGTCGAAGCGCAGCACGATAGGCCGCCAGGCCATCGTCGAGTCCCGCCGGGAAGGGGTGTTCGGGCGGCAGGCGATAGTCGACGCTCCAGACGCGCACGCTCAATTGATCGGCCAGCGTCCGCGCGCCATGCCGACACGCCTCGCCACCACCGAAGACCAGCGCACCGCCGTGCAGGTCGATGTACACAGCGTCCTCGGCGATCGGCGCAGCGGGCGTGGCGACATGGACGACCGCATCGTCGCACCGGATCGTCTCGACCGCGGCGGTGGGCGCGTCCGAGGCCGCGGCCAGCATGCGCGCATAATGGGCATCGACCGATGCCTTGACTGCCTGCCACCCCGCCACGTCGTCATGGTCCGGCATGGTGAAGTGTGCGTTGACCGGCACGCCGTCCGCGTCGATCAGCCGCTCCAGCGCCGCCTGCGCCTCGGGGCTGATCGAACTGGGGGACGGAATGTCTCGCGGCGTCAGCCGGATCGAACGTGGGCGTGCGGTCATGGGGCGGTCCAGCGGCTTCGGCCCCTGCCGGTCGGTCCGGCGGCGGGCGGGCAGGGGCGCGTGTGGACGTCCGTCCGGCGTATGTCGAGGGCTGGGCTCGAACGCCGTGCACGCTCACCTCATGCCTGCCGGTCGCGGATCAGCGTTGCGACCGCCGATGGATCGGCGAGCGTCGAGGTGTCGCCGATCGTATCGACCGCGCCTTCCGCGATCTTGCGCAGGATACGGCGCATGATCTTGCCGGAGCGGGTCTTGGGCAAAGCGGGGGCGAACTGGATCGCGTCGGGCGTCGCGACCGGGCCGATCTGTCGCCGGACCCAGGCGCGCAAGGTGCCGCGCAACGCCTCGTCCTCCGTCGCGTCCGCGTGGAGCGTGACGAAGGCGTAGATGCCCTGGCCCTTCACGTCGTGCGGCATGCCGACGACGGCAGCCTCCGCGACGCTGGGATGGGCCACGAGCGCGCTCTCGATCTCCGCCGTGCCGAGGCGGTGGCCGCTGACGTTGATGACGTCGTCGACGCGGCCCGTGATCCAATAGTCGCCGTCCCCATCGCGGCGGCAGCCGTCGCCGGTGAAATATTTGCCCGGATAGGTGGTGAAATAGGTCTGGATGAAGCGGTCGTGATCGCCCCACACCGATCGCATCTGGCCGGGCCAGCTATCGGTAAGGACCAGATTGCCTTCCGCTGCGCCGTGCAGCACGCCGCCCTCTGCATCGACCAGCTCCACCTGCACGCCGGGCAGTGGCTTGGTCGCGGCGCCGGGCTTGGGGTCGGGCGTGTGGGGTAGGGGGCAGATCAGCACGCCGCCCGTTTCGGTCTGCCACCAGGTGTCGACGATCGGGCAGCGGCCGTCGCCGACGACGCGGTGATACCAGGCCCAGGCTTCCGGATTGATCGGTTCGCCGACACTGCCGAGCAGGCGCAGGCTGGTGCGGCGGTGGCGGGTGACGTGATCGTCGCCTTCGCGCATCAGCGCCCGGATCGCGGTCGGCGCAGTGTAGAGTACGCTCACCCCCAGCCGGTCGACCGTATCCCAAAGCCGTCCGTGGTCGGGATAATTGGGCACGCCGTCGAACATCACCGTCGTCGCACCGTTGGCGAGCGGGCCATAGACGACATAGCTATGCCCGGTGACCCAGCCGATGTCGGCGGTACACCAGAAGACGTCACCGTCGCGGTGGTCGAAGACGTCGCGAAACGTCTTGGCGACCCACAGCAGATAGCCGGCGGTCGTGTGGAGCACGCCCTTGGGCTTGCCCGTCGATCCGCTGGTGTAGAGGATGAACAACGGGTCTTCGGCCTCCATCGCCACGGGCGGGCAGTCGGGCGAGGCGTCGGCGATCGCATCGTCCAGCCACAGGTCGCGGCCGGGCGTCATGGCGATATCGCCACCGGTACGGCGCAGGACCAGCACATGCTCGACCGAGGGGCAGGCGCTTAGCGCGGCATCGACATTGGCCTTGAGCGGAATGCGACGGCCGCCGCGGCAGCCTTCGTCGGCGGTGATGACCAGTTTCGATCCGCAATCGCGGATGCGGTCGGCGAGCGCATCGGGGGAAAAGCCGCCGAACACGATCGAATGGATCGCGCCGATCCGCGTACAAGCCAGCATCGCCGCCGCCGCATCGGGCACCATCGGCAGGTAGAGCGTCACGCGGTCACAGCGTCCGACGCCAAGCGACGTCAGCACGTTCGCCATCCGGCAGACTCGGTCGTGCAAGGCGCGATAGGTGATGCGCGCGCCCTCGCCGGGTTCGTCGCCTTCCCACAGGATCGCGACCTGGTCGCCCCGCGCCGCCAGGTGCCGGTCGAGGCAATTGGCCGATACGTTGATCTGACCGCCATCGAACCAGCGGATGCGGAAATCGTCGGCCGCGAAGGACACGTCCTTCACCGTATCGAATGGCCGCATCCAATCGAGCTGTGCGGCCTGATCGCGCCAATAGGCATCGGGCGTCTCGATCGCGGCGCGACACTGATGCTCATATTCGGCAGGGCCGATGCCGCCGGAACGCGCAGGGGTCGCTGGAACGATATCGAGCATGAGGCGGCCTTTCGTGACGTGGGCTGCGCATCCGGCGGGGATGCACAGCCCGTCGATGCGGTGGGATCAGAAGAACAGGATCGCGCCGAGCGCCAGCGCGTCGGAGCTCGCGTCATTGCCGTTGTGCGCGCGCGACATGGTGTGGGTGTATTCGCCGATCAGCGTCACCCAGCTGTTCAGGCCATAGCGCGTCTGGCCGACCCAGCTCGCGTTGCGGCGGACGAGCGCGGAGATCGCTTCACCCTGCGCGCGCGACAGGTAGCTCGCGCCATAGCTCGCCCCCAGCGTCAGCTTGCCGATGCCGTAGGTGCCCTGGACGTAATAGCCGTTGCTGTCGCGCTTGCGGCCGAGCGCATCGGTCGACAGCAGGAACAGGCCGATCGTGCCGACACCGGTGCCGGTGTAATAATAGCCGGTCAGGCTCGCCGGGCCGTAGGACAGTTTGGCGCCGGCATCGATCGCGCGGCCGGTATAGGCCGGCAAGCCGCCGATCGCGTCATGGCCCTGGATCAGCCCGCTCACCCACAGATGCGCGCCGAGGCCCCCGTCGGTCGGCACGAGGTCGTAGGTCGCCTTGGCCTGGAAGCCGATCGTCTCGTTCGTTTCGGTGCGGCCGATCGTGCTCAGCGGCTGGAAGACGCCTGCCGCGAATTGAAAGCCGCCGAACTTGGGCGAGGCATAGGTGATCTGTGGCTGGAAGTCGGTGTAGATATACCCCAGCCCGATCCGGCCGAGCGACGTATTGGACGGCGCGGCATTGCCCGCGGCGGTGCCGACCGCCAGCAATGTGATGTCGTTCAGGATTGCATCCGACCCGAACAGGCCGATATCGCGGCCGATCTTGATCTCGCCGAAGCCACTGCGACCGAACGTCAGATAGGTCTGGCGGAAATCGATGCCGGAGGTTTGCAGCGCCTGGGGGGCGCCCGCGCCGTTCGCGCCGGAATTGCCCAGGCTGGAATTGATACCGGGGTACATGCCGAAATGGGCGCCGACGTCCCAGCCGCCCTGGGTCGTCGAGACGTCGACCTTCAGGAAGCCGGGCAGCAGTCCGTTGCGGATCGCCGACGTGTCGTTGCCGACGCTGGCGAGCCCGCCCGCGACGGTGTTCGCCGGCGTCGCCGCATCGGCGCTGTCATGGACGTAGAAGCCGTTGACGGAGCCGGAGAATTTCAGCGCGACATCGCCGATCATCAGCCCGACGCCGCTGTCCGCCATGCGCACCAGCTTCTTGTCGTCGAGCCGTTCGGCGGCGGCCTGCTGCGGCGCCTCTGCGGTGTTGGCGGCGGGGACGGGGCTGGGTTGCGCCGTCTTGCGGGCCAGCAGCGCCTGATATTCGTCCTCGGTCAGGATCCCCTTTTCCTTCAGCTTCAGCAGCAGCCCGTCGGTCGCATCCTGCGCCGCGGCGGGCGTGGCGATGGCGATGGATGCGAGGGCGACGGCGCCCAGCAGGCGGGCAACGGCTTTCATGCTAATCCTCCCCTGTTCGGCCCGTGGTCTCGGGCTCGTGTCGGCAAGGCTGATGGAGACGGGCGCGGCGCGGTATTGGACTTTCGATCCCGGACCAAAGTGGGATGGTGCGGCGATGGCGCCGCCTTCCCTACCGCACGACCCCTACCGCACGACGACGCCCCAGGGCGCGCGGCCGACCGGGACCGTGGCGACGGCCTTGGCGCTGGCGAGATCGACGACGGTGACCGTGTCGGACAGGCCGTCGCTGGAGATGACGCGGCGTCCATCCGGCGTGATCGCAACGCCCCACACGCGCGGGCCGACGGGGACGATGGCGCGCGTCTTGCGCGTCGCGGTGTCGACGATCGCGATCGCATTGCCGCGACCCAGAGCGATCACCGCCTGTCGCGCATCGGGGGTGAAGCGAATCTGCACCGGCATGACCTTCTCGGGAGCGATGCCCGGCACGGCGAAGTGCAACGTGTCGATCACTTTGCGGCTGGCGACGTCGATGACCGCCACGCTGTTGCCGAGCTCCGCCGACACCCATAGCTGCTTGCCGTCCGCGGTGAATTCGGCGTGGCGCGGCCGATCGCCGGTCGGCGTGGTCGCCACCACCTCGCGCCGCGCGATGTCGATCCAGTGGACCGCATTGTCCGTTTCGGAGGTGGAGACCGCGAACCGGCCGTCGGGGCTGACCGCCATCCCCTCGGGCTCGACGCCGACGACGACCTGGAATGCGACTTTGCGGCCCGGCACGTCGATCGCGGTCACCGTCGCATCGCGCTCGTTCGAGGCGAACAGCAAGGTGCCGTCCGGCGACAGCGCGAAGGTTTCGGGATCCTCCCCTGACGGCAGGTTGGCGACGACCTTGCCCGATGCCAGATCGACCACCTGCACCGCGTTTTCGTCGCTGGCGCAGACGTACAAGTACCTGCCGTCACGCGACAGGACGATGCCGCGCGGGCGTCGGCCGACGGGCCAGGTCGCGGTGACCTTAAGCGTGGCGGCGTCGATGACGCTGATCGTGTTGGCGCGTTCATTCGAGACATAGATCGTCTCGGCGGTCGCAGGGGTAAGAGGGGCGGCGAGGGGGGCGGCGAGGGCCGCGATGAGGAGCAGGGATCGCATGACCGCATCCTAGCCCATCCCGGCGCGCCGCCCCTTCGTACCAAAGTCCAATAAGTCCCGATGCTTCGCCGCGGTTAGGGTCTCTGCCGAGCCGCCGTCAGGGCGGCGGGAGAGGATGATGCCGGTGAAGGGTTCGCGTATCGCATTCGTCTGTTCGGCGCTGATCGCGGCGTCGTCGATCGGCTATAACGTCTTCGCGCATGGTAACGTCACGCCGCAGGCGGTCGACACCAGCAAGCTGCCCGACATCAAGCCCGACAACACGACATGGGTGACGAAGAACCCGTATCGCGACGACCCCCAGGTCTATGCGATGGCCAAGAAGATCGGCGAGAGCGCCTATGGCGGCAATTGCGCGCGCTGCCACGGGCTCGATGCGATCTCGGGCGGCATCGCCCCCGATCTGCGCTACCTCGACAAGGGCGAGGCCGGCGACGAATGGTTCATCCAGCGGTTCCAGCACGGCTCGTCGCGCGACGGCAAGGTCTATATGCCGCCGATGGGCGATGCGCTGGGGCAGAAGGCCGGCTGGGCGATCCGCTCCTGGCTCGACACGAAGCACGAGGAATGAGCGGGGCGCTCTCCCGCGCACCCACCCGCCGCGCAATGATCGCGGGCGCACTCGCGGCGGCCTTTGCCCCCGTCGGAGCGATGGCGCGGGGGCTCGATAGGATCACCGCGGCGGGTGTCGCGCGCATCGCGGTCTATCGCGATTTCGAACCCTGGTCGTGGAAGGGTGCCGACGGCACCGTCATGGGCATCGACGTCGACCTCGGCCGTGCGATCGCCAAGGCCTTGGGGGTGCGCGCGGAGATCGTCGACTTTCTGGCCGACGAGGATGTCGGCGACGATCTGCGCAACATGGTGTGGCGGGGATCTTTGGTCGGCGGACAGACGTGCGACATCATGATGCACGTGCCGGTGGACCGGCAGCTGGCCCGCGCCAACGACCGCGCGGTGATCGGCGCGCCTTATTATCGCGAGGGCTTCCTGATGGCCTGCGGGGTCGAGACCGATTGCGAGGTCGCCCCCGCCGCCTTCAAGGGCAAGCGGCTGGTGGCCGAGCTGGACAGCGTGCCCGACTTCTACTTTTCGGGCAGCTTCGGCGGCGTGTTGCGCACCGACACGCGCCACCTGATGAGCGGCGCGGCGGCGGTCGATGCGGTCAAGACGGGCGACGCGGACGTCGTACTCGCGACACGCGCGCAGATCGAGCATGCGCTCGCGGCTGGCGCGCCGCGGGTGAAGACGCGCAAGGGGCCGCTGCCGGCGCTGCCCAGCGCAGGCTGGGACGTGGGCCTGGCGGTGAAGGACGACAGCCGCGACCTCGCCGACCGGCTCGACCGGATCGTCGCCGGCCTGCGTAGCGACGGCACCGTCGCGGCGATCCTCGCCCGCCACGGCGTCAGCGACCGCGCGCCTCTGGCGACTTGATCCAAGGTCCAATGCCACCGACGCGGATCCCGGATTAGGCTCGGCGTCATCAACCAAGGTCGCACGGACGGCCGAATGGAGGGGAGACGAGAGCGATGAAGACCATGGCGACCCGGTGCGCAATGCTGCTGGCCGGCACGATGTTGGCGACGGCAGGGACCGCAACCGAACCGCGCGCGGCCGCCACGACCCCGCCCGCCGCCGCGCCGGCTGCCGCTGCTGCCGCTGCTGCGGGTGCAGGGCCGACCGATGCGGACCTGATGAACGATGCGGCGACGCCGGGCGATGTCCTGACCTATGGCATGGGTCCGCGTGCGCAGCGGTTCAGCCCGCTGACGCAGGTCAACGCCGCCAACGTCGCGCGCCTCGTCCCCGCCTTCTCCGCCAGCCTGGGCGGCGAGAAGCAGCGCGGGCAGGAAGCGCAGCCGATCGTCTATGACGGCGTCATCTACGTCACCGGCAGCTACAGCCGTCTGTTCGCGTTCGATGCGCGTTCGGGCGAAGAACTCTGGCAGTATGACGCGCGCCTGCCCGACGGGATCATGCCATGCTGCGACGTCGTCAATCGCGGCGCTGCCATCTACGGCGACAAGATCATCTTCGGCACGCTCGATGCGCACATGGTCGCGCTGAACCGCAAGACGGGCAAGGTCATCTGGAACAAGACTTTGGCCCCCTATGACGCGGGCTACAGCTTCACCGCCGCGCCGATGATCGTGAAGGGCAAGGTGATCTACGGCAATTCCGGCGGCGAATTCGGCATCGTCGGCAAGGTGGAGGCGCGCGACGTCAATACCGGCGAGCTGATCTGGTCGCGCCCGACGATCGAGGGGCATATGGGCCAGCTGAACGGCAAGGATTCGACCATGACCGGCAAGCTCAATGCGAGCTGGCAGGGCGATCAGTGGAAGAACGGCGGCGGCGCGACCTGGCTGGGCGGCACCTACGATCCCGATACCAACCTGATCTACATGGGCACCGGCAATCCCGCGCCGTGGAACAGCCATTTGCGCCCCGGCAACAACCTCTACACCTCGTCGACGCTGGCGATCGATCCCGACACGGGCGAGATCAAATGGCATTACCAGACGACCCCGCATGACGGCTGGGACTTCGACGGCGTCAACGAATTCATCCCGTTCGACATGGACGGGCGGAAGCTGGGGGCGAAGGCCGATCGCAACGGCTATTTCTTCGTGCTCGACCGGACGAACGGCAAGTTCGTCTCCGCCAACCGCTTCGTCTCGCGCACCGACTGGGCGACCGGCTTCACCAAGGACGGCAAGCCGATCTACGATCCCGCCAAGCGCCCGCCCGCGCCCAGCGCAGAAAAGGGCGCCAGCGTGTTCGCCGCGCCGAGCTTCCTCGGCGGCAAGAACTGGATGCCGATGGCCTACAGCCAGCAGACCGGCATGTTCTACATCCCCTCCAACGAATGGGGCATGGACATCTGGAACGAGCCGATCGCCTACAAGAAGGGCGCGGCCTATCTGGGCGCGGGCTTCACGATCAAGCCGCTGAACCCCGACTATATCGGCGTGCTGCGCGCGATGGACCCCAAGACGGGCAAGATCGCGTGGGAATATAAGAACAAGGCGCCGTTGTGGGGCGGCGTGCTGACCACCGCGGGCAATCTCGTCTTCACCGGCACGCCTGAGGGCTATCTGAAGGCGTTCGACGCCAAGACGGGGCAGGAGCTGTGGAAGTTCAACACCGGCTCCGGCGTCGTCGGCAGCCCGGTGACGTGGGAGCAGGATGGCGAGCAATATGTCGCGGTCATGAGCGGCTGGGGCGGCGCAGTGCCGCTGTGGGGTGGCGAGGTCGCCAAGGCGGTGCAGCACATCAACCAGGGCGGCGCGCTCTGGGTCTTCAAGCTGCCCAAGGCATGATCAGGTCGCAGGGGGCGTCGCCGGTCGCGGCGCCCTCTTCGCATCCGATCGCACTTATATTACAATCGTCTGCGGGGAGAGGGGGCGTGGAACGAGTCCTGATCGCGGACGATCATCCGCTGGTGCGTGACGGCTTGCGTACCGTCATTTCGGTCGCCTTCGACCAGGCCGACCTGTTCGAGGCATCATCGGTCGCTGAAGCGGTCGAGATCGTCGATCGCGAGGGTGATTTCGACCTCGTCCTGCTCGATCTCAACATGCCCGATGCGCGCGGCTTTTCCGGGCTGACGATGCTGCGCCACCGGTTTCCGTCGCTGCCCATCGTGCTCGTGTCCGCAGCGGCGGATAGCCAGGTCGTCAACGGCGCGATCGCCAACGGTGCCGCCGGGTTCATCCCCAAATCGCTGAAGCGCAGCCAGATCGTCGCGGCGATCCAATCGATCCTGTCGGGCAACGTCTATATCCCCGACGATTTCGCCGCCCCGTCGGATGCCGAGGCGGAGATCGAGGGCATCCGCCGCCGTATCGGCACGCTGACGCCGCAGCAGCGCGTGGTGCTGGGGCTGGTCGTCGCAGGCAAGCTGAACAAGCAGATCGCCTATGAGCTCGACGTGTCGATGACGACGGTGAAGGCGCATGTGTCCGCCATCCTGTCGAAACTGAACGTCTACAGCCGCACGCAGGCGGTGATCCTGGCGAACAAGGTCGGGCTGGGGCGCTAGCGGACGCTGGCGAGCAGCGCGCGCAGCTGCGCGGGCTTCACCGGTTTCTGGAGGACGTGCAGCCCAGCGGCGAGCAGCTGTTCGCGCAGGTCGGGCATGCGGTCCGCGGTGATGATCGCCGCGGGCACCTTCGCGCCGATATCCTCGCGCAGCGTCGCGACCGCGGCATCACCCAGCGTGTCCGACCCCAGATGATAGTCCGCGAGGATGACGTCCGGCCGCAGCCGCGACCGGCGGACGATCGCGCGCGCATCCTCCAGCGTCGCCGCGGTCCGCACCCGCACACCCCAGCCGCCCAGCATCGCCTGCATGCCGGCGAGGATCGATTCCTCATTGTCGAGCACGAGCACGGTCGACACGCCGAGCCCGCGTGCCGGCGCCGCGCTGGCCGTCGCGCCCGCCACACCCGCTGCGGCGAGGGGGGCTTCGATCGAGAAGGTCGCGCCTGCGCCGAGCGCGCTATCCACACGCACCGGATGGCCCAGCATGCGGCTGGCGCGCTGCACGATGGCGAGGCCCAATCCGATGCCCTGGGACGCGCCCGTGTTGAGCCGGCGGAATTCGTCGAAGATCTCGGCATGATGCGACGGATCGATGCCGGGGCCGGTATCGGCGACGGTGATCGCGACCGATCGCCCCTCGGCTCGCGCGGTCATGGTGATGCTGCCCCGCTCGGTATAGCGCACGGCGTTGGACAGGAAGTTCTGCAACACGCGCCGCAGCAGCCGCCGGTCGGAATGCACCCACAGCCGCGTCGGCACGACGTTCAGCGTCAGCCCCCGTTCGGCCGCCACGACGGCAAATTCGGCACGCAACGCGGTGAACATCTCATCGAGCGGGACATCGCCGAGGTCCGGGGTGATGGCGCCGGCATCGAGCTTCGAGATTTCGAGCAACGCCTCCAGCAGACCTTCGATCGAATCGAGTGCCGATGCCGCCTGATCGACGATCTTGCGATTGCCCTCGGCGAGGCGACGGCCGGCCAGCGCGGAGACGAACAGGCGCGCGGCGTTCAGCGGTTGCAGCAGATCGTGGCTGGCGGCGGCGAGGAATCGCGTCTTCGACAGATTGGCCTGTTCCGCCGCCATCTTGGCCGCGCGCATCGCCAGCTCGGCCGCCTGCCGTTCGCGCACCTCCTGTTCCAGCTCACGCGTCCGTGCGGCGACCCGCTGTTCGAGGGCGTCGGCGGTTTTGAGCCGTTCGGTGACGTCGTCGAAGCTCATCACCATGCCGCCGTCGGCCATCGGCTGGCGACGGATTTCGATCGATCGGCCATCCGCCAGGCGCCGGACGGCGACGATCTCCTGCGTCGCCTCGGCGGGATCGCTGCCCTGCGTGTCGACCCAGCCCAACGTGTCGGCGGCATCGGCGCGCGGCAGCTTCGTCTTGCACCATTTGACGAGCGCGGCGTGATCGGAGATGCGCTGCCGCATCCGCTGCGGCGCCAAATCGAGCAGGGTCAGCAGCGGATCGTTCCAGGCGAGCAGCGAGCGGTCGGGGGCGAACAGGCACACGCCCTGCGGCATGGCGTCGAGCGTTCCCTGCAACACCACCGCGCGCTCGGCCAGCTCGCGCGCCCGTTGCCGCGCGTCCTCCGCCTTGATGTCGGTGATGTCGGTATAGACGCCGACGATCCCGCCTTCGCTGGTGCGCTGTTCGTTGACCTGGATCCAGCGGCCGTCGGCGAGCAGGATGACCTGCCCGCCATCGGCGACCTGATGGCGGCCCACGCGCTCGGACACCCAGCGCGCCGGTGACACGAGGGGGCCGAGCGTCGATCCCACCTCGCAGATCGCACCGGCGATCTCGTCGAAGGCGACGCCGGGCTGGATGCGATCGGCGATCGTCGGCCACAGCGACAGATAGGTTCGGTTGCACAGCACCAGCCGATCGTCGGTGTCGAAGATGGCGAAGCCCTCGTCGAGCGCCTCGATCGCATCGCCCAGGCGCCGCCGCGCGGCATCGGCGGCATCGCGGGCGTGGGCGAGCGCGGCATTGCTCGCCGCCAGGTCGTCAAGCGCGCGTTCCAGATCGGCGGTGCGTTCACGCACCTTGCTTTCCAGCGCGATCGCGGTTTCGAACACCGAAAAGGCGTTGCCCTGCAGGTCGGTCGAGCGTTCGACCCGGTCCATCAGCGACCGATTGATCCGCTCCAGCTTCGCGATCCGCGCCTCCAGCGCGGTAACGTGCGCGGCGTCGTCTCGCTCGCCGGTCATGGCCGCCCGATCGCCAGACCGGCGAAGGTTTGGTTGACGTGCAGCGCGCGGAATTGCTCGCCATAGGTGTTGAAGCCGATGACGCCGCGTCGTGCGTAGAGCTCGGACACCGGCGTGCGCAGCTGACGCTGCGCGATCTCGACCGAGTTGAGCACGCAGTCGAAGCCGAGGATGCGATCGATGCCGCCGATGTCGCTGTCGAGCCGGTCGAACAACGCCTCCAGCCGGCCGACGATATCGTCGGCCTCGCCCAGCGTCAGCACGATCCCCTCGTCGATCGCGCAATAGAAGGTGAGGCTGCCGTCCGGATTGGCGGACTGGATCGAGCGGACGTAATATTCGCCGCCCGCCCGCACCATCAGCGGGTGCGCCGCGAATACCGGCAGCCCAAGCTGATCGACCTGCGTTCCGACCAGCCGGGCATATTCCTCCGCGGCAGGCTCGGCGTTGATTTCATGGACGATGCGCCGTGTCGTGTCCGCGGCGGTGATCACCATCTTCACCTCGCCCGGCCGATAATGTTGCGCGCGGAACACCGTCATCGGCCGCGCGGTCGACAGGATCGCAATCACCGCGGCGTCGCGGCGAAACGCGCCATCGTACAGGACGAAGGTCTCGCGGAAATCGAGGCCGTCGCCCGACGACCCACCGATCAGCGGCACGTCGCCCAGCGCGTCCTGCAACGTCAGCGTCAGCATTTCTTCGCGGTGCGACAGGCCGTCGACCAGGAAGATCGCCGCATGGTTGACGCGTCCGCCGAAATGCCGCGTCTCCTCGGTCGCCTGGGCCACCATCGATCGGACGCGCCGCTGCGCATCGCCGCCGTCGAAATGATCGAGGTCGGTGAAGCAGGTCGCGGTCAGGCGAAAGTCGCTGGCGGGGAAACCGATCGCGGTCAGCGTGCCTTCGCCCATGCCATCGGGGGTCAGTTCGCCCGACGACGTGCAGCCCACGATCGTCAGCCCCTCGCTGCGGCTGGCGATCGACTGCGCCAGCGCGTCCAGCGGATACCGGCTCGAACAGAATAGCAGGATGCCCGACAGTTCCGGCACGTCGAGCTGCCGGAACAGCGCACGGATCGCCAGTTCGGGATCGTGTTCGCGTGTCGCGGCGACGCGAAGAAGGGGCGAGGTGGGCATTGCGGCGATGATGGCAGCGGAGCGGGCAGCCGTCACGCATCATCTCCGCGTGGCGGTGGGCCGGCGGCGTCGAGCGCATCGACCTCGGCGTCGGTGAACACGCGGCTGCGCACGATGAAGCGCAGGCCGTCGGGGCCTTCCAGCGAAAAGCCGGCGCCGCGACCGGGGACGACGTCGATCGTGATCTGGGTGTGGCGCCAATAGTCGAACTGCGCCGCGCCGATCCACACGGGGATGGCGGCGTCCGGGCCAACGGTGCCGAGCAGGATGTCCTGCCCGCCGACGCGGAACTCGCCCGCCGGATAGCACATCGGCGCGGAGCCATCGCAGCAGCCGCCCGACTGGTGGAACATCAGCGCCCCGTGCCGGCGGGTCAGATCCGCCATGACCGCATCGGCGGCGGCGGTGGACAGGACGCGCGGCGGAACGGTCATCGGCGGTGCCTTCGCAGACAAGGACGGCGACCCTCGCGAAGAGGGCCGCCGCTGGAGGATGCGGGGGTGGGTGGAAGAGTGGGCAGACAGTCCCCCGCGGTGGCAAGGATCAGAAGAAACCCAGCGCCTTGGGGCTGTAGCTGACCAGCAGGTTCTTGGTCTGCTGATAATGGTCCAGCATCATCTTGTGCGTTTCGCGGCCGATGCCCGACTGTTTGTAGCCGCCGAACGCGGCATGGGCGGGATAGGCGTGGTAGCAATTGGTCCAGACGCGCCCCGCCTGGATCGTGCGGCCGGCGCGATAGGCGGTCGTCCCGTCGCGCGACCATACCCCGGCGCCCAGCCCGTAGAGCGTGTCGTTGGCGATCGCCATCGCGTCGTCGAAGTCCTTGAACGTGGTCACCGCGACGACGGGGCCGAAGATCTCCTCCTGGAAGACACGCATCTTGTTGTGCCCTTCCAGGATCGTCGGCGTGACGTAATAGCCTGCGTCCAGTTCGCCGCCGAGCTGCGCGCGGGTGCCGCCGGTCAGCACCTTCGCCCCCTCCGCCTTGCCGATGTCGATGTACGACAGGATCTTTTCGAGCTGGTCGTTCGAGGCCTGCGCGCCGATCATCGTCGATGCATCCAGCGGGCTGCCCTGCTTGATCGCCTGCACCCGCGCGATCGCCTTTTCCATGAAGCGGTCGTAGATCGATTCGTGGATCAGCGCGCGGCTGGGGCAGGTACACACCTCACCCTGGTTGAGCGCGAACAAGGCGAACCCTTCCAGCGCCTTGTCCAGATACTCGTCGTCCGCGGCCATCACGTCGGCGAAGAAGATGTTGGGGCTCTTGCCGCCCAGCTCCAGCGTGACGGGGATCAGGTTTTCGGTCGCATATTGCATGATCAGGCGGCCGGTCGTCGTTTCGCCGGTGAAGGCGATCTTGGCGATCCGCTTGTTCTGCGCCAGCGGCTTGCCTGCCTCGACACCGAATCCGTTGACGACGTTGAGCACGCCCGGCGGCAGCAGGTCGCCGATCACGTCCATCAGCACCATGATCGACATCGGCGTCTGTTCGGCCGGTTTCAGCACCACGCAATTGCCGGCTGCGAGCGCCGGCGCGAGCTTCCACACCGCCATCAGCAGCGGGAAATTCCACGGAATGATCTGGCCGACGACGCCCAGCGGCTCGTGGAAGTGATAGGCGACGGTGTCGTGATCGATCTCGGCGATCGATCCTTCCTGCGCGCGCAGGCAGCCAGCGAAATAGCGGAAATGATCGATCGCCAGCGGCAGGTCGGCGGCGGTGGTCTCGCGGATCGGCTTGCCGTTGTCGATCGTCTCGACCAGCGCGAGCAGCGACAGCCGTTCCTCCATCCGGTCGGCAATCTTGAGCAGGATGCGCGAGCGCTCGGTGGCACTCATCCGGCCCCAAGCGTCTTTCGCCTTGTGCGCGGCGTCCAGCGCCAGTTCGATGTCCTCGGCGGTGCCGCGCGCGACCGAGCAGACGGTCTTTCCGGTGACGGGCGAGGGGTTGTCGAAATACTGGCCACGCACCGGCGCCACCCAGTCGCCGCCGATGAAATTGTCGTAGCGCGGGCGGATCGCGATCTGCCCTTTCAGCTCGTCAAGCGCCTGTTGCAGCATGGGTCGTCTCCTAGGGGGCGCGCGCCGGCGGTTCTGCCGGTTCGCGCTCGTTGCCATGCCCCACTATCTGCCTGCGGGGCGCCCCGCGCCATTGCACCAAAGGGCAATTGCCGCTGGCGGCGCGATCCGGGCACCCCGGCCGCATTCGGCGTCGGTCCCTGACGGCGCGTACGGGAGAGGAATGTCACCATGTTGAAGCTCGCTATCGTCGGCGCCGCCGCCGTCGCCACCCTCGCTGCTGCCGCGCCGGCCGCCGCGCGCGACATCGTCGTGCAGATGAAGAACGTCGGTACGGGCGGATCGATGGTGTTCGAACCCGCCTTCATCAAGGCGCAGCCCGGCGACACCATCCACTTCAAGCCGACCGACCCCAGCCACAATGCGGAGACGATCCCGACGATGCTGCCCGCCGGCGTCGCGCCGTCGAAGGGTCAGATGAACAAGGAATTCGTCCTGCCGGTCACCGCGCCGGGCCTGTACGGCATCAAGTGCATGCCGCATTTTTCGATGGGCATGGTCGCGCTGGTGCAAGTAGGTAACGGCCCGTCCCCCAATCTCGCCGCTGCGCGGGCCGTGAAGCTGCCGCCGTTCGCCGCCAAGCGGATGACGCCGATGCTGGCCCAGGCCAAGTGAGCGCGCGGGAGGAAACGCCGATGTCTGCCGCGCTGATGGTCGCCTATCCCGCCGACGGGGGCGCCGCCTTCGATCGCGAATATTATGTCGCGACGCACCTGCCGCTCGTCCGGCACGCGCTGACGCCGCATGGGCTGACAGGTGTTGCGGGCTATTTTCCCGATCACGTGGGCGACATGCTCGCGGTCGCCATCCTGACCTTCACCGATGCTGCGTCGCGTGACGCGGCGCTGGCGTCGCCCGAGGCGGCGCCGGTGTTCGCCGACATCGCCAATTTCACGACCGCGACGCCGATCCCGATGCCGATGACGGTCGCCTGACGTCGGGGGCGGGCCGGGGTTACCCGGTCCGCAGCGTCAGCCCCACCCACACGGTCCGCGGCGTCGCCCGCTCGACGATCGCATTGCCGCTGATCCCCGTTTCGACCCGCGCATCGAAGACGTTCTCCGCGCGCAGCTCGACCCCCAGCGTGCGTGTGAGCGGCAAGGCGGCATAGCCGTCCAGCGTCGTCGCCGGCGCGAGCGAGCGGCTGTTCTGGTCGTCCTCGAACTGGCGGGCGGCGTGCCGCAGCGTCGTCGAGATCGCCGCGCCGCCCTTGCGCCAGCCGAGCGTGGCGGACGTCAGGTCGCGCGGCGTCTGCGCGGGCCGCAACCCGTCGAGCGCCGCCGCAGCACCGCTGGCGACGACGCGGGGATCGACATGCGACCAAGACGCCTGGGCGAACACCGGCTCGCTCTGCCAGCGGGCGTCCAGCTCCAGACCGGTCGAGCGGATCGCATCCAGATTGCGGCGAACGCGGTAGATGCCGTTCGCGGCGACGAAGCCGACGCCGGGGAAGGTGCCGGGCCCACGCCCCGCCGTGACATTGGCGATCGCGCCGTCCAGCCGGTTCCAGAACACCGTGGCGGCGAACGAGATGCCGGCACCGGGCGCCAGCGTGACGCCGCCGTCGACCCCGCTCAGCCGTTCGGGCTCCAGCGCGGCATTGGCGGCGACCGCATCGGCGCCGACCCGGAACGGTCGGTACAGCTCGTTGAGCGTCGGCAGGCGCCAGCCGCGATAGGCGGACGCGCGCAGCGTCACCGGCGCGACCGGCGTGACGGCAATACCGGCCCGCCCGGTCCATTCCGTCCCCCGCCGCTCCGGAAAGATGGCGTTCGTAAGCGGCGCGCCGGTGACAATCACCGCTTCACGCAGCGCGCCGTCCGTCAGCCGCCAGCGATCCACCCGCCCGCCCAGTGTCAGTGTCGCGGGTCCGGCGGTCAGGCTCGCGTCGGTGAACAGGCCATAGGTCAGCGCGGTGCCGCCCGCCACGCGCCGCCGCGTGGGCAGCGCGTTGACGTAGGTGTACAGCTCCTGCGTCTGCCCGGAGACGCGTCGCACGTCGGCGCCGAGCCGCAGATCGCGGCCTTCGCCGACCGGGGGCTTCACTTCGATGCGGCCGCCGGTGCCGGTGGCGGGCGTGTTATATTGGTCGAGTGTCTGCGTTGCGGTCGTCCGGGCGGCATCGACGCTGGCGAATTGCGACGCGAAGGCGCGCGTCTGGAGATAGGCGAGCGCGGACCAGCCCCAATCGCCGCGCCCGATCAGGCGGATGCTGGCGTCGGCGCCCTGGCTGCGGTTGCGGGTGAAGGCCGTGCCGCGTTCGCGCGTGTCGGCGAAGCCCGACAGGTTGGTCTGCAATTCGGTCTGTCCGCCGAGCGCGACCACGCTGCGTGCCGCGGCGGAGAACTGCTCGAACGGCGCCGCGCGATCGGCGGGGCCGCGGCTCTCGGCGACGGTCGGCACGAAGCCGTCTCCGCGATCATAGGCGGCGGACAGCGTGGCGAAGCCGCCGTCACGGCGCAGCAGACCCGATGCGGCAGCGGATAGCGACCGGCGGCTGCCGTACGCGAGGTCTGCGGCAAGCGTAGGCTGATCGGCGGGATCGGCGCTGTCGATCTCGATCGTGCCGGCGAGCGCGCCGGGTCCGAAATAGCCGCTGCCGCCGCCGCGCGTTATGCGGATCAGGCCGATGCGATCGGTGGCATAGGCGGGGAAGGGCACCCAGCCACCGAACGGGTCCGCCTGCGGCACGCCATCCAGAACAAGGAGCGCGCGGCTGGACGCATTGCCGCCGATCCCGCGCAGCGACAGCCCTTGGCTGGTCGGATTGGCCGAGCGCGAATCGCTCCGGCGGAACTGCTGCAGCCCCGCGACATCGCCGAGCACCGTTTCCAGCCGACCGCTGGCGCTTTCGCGGATGCGCGCCGCATCGATCGCGACGACGTCTGCCGTGCGATCACCCGGTCGGGTGGGCAGGCCGCGACCGATCACGACGATGTCCTGCGTGGCAGAAGGGTCCGCGGCGGCGCGGTCCTGCGCGGCGGCGGGAAGCGCGGAGGCGCCGCACAGCAACAGGGCGATGGCTCGAACGATCATAACGGCTCCGGATAGGGGGTGATCGGCACCAGCGGGCGGCCCAGGTCGCGCCAGCCATCGACGCCTTCGGCGAACCAGCGCACCCGCCTATAGCCCGCCCGGCGCAAACGCCACGCCGCATTCCAGCTCATCCAGCAATCCGCCAGACAGAAGACGATCAGCGTGGCGCGCGGCGCGGCGGCATGCAGACGGGCGACGCCGCGGAGGAACCAGCGTTCGACGGCAGGGTCGATCGCCCCGCGCCCCGCTTCGGGAAACCAGGCCGCGCCTGCGATACCGCGCTGTTCGCGGGCGAGCCGCCAGTGCCCGTCGGCCGTCCGCACCGCGCCCTCGGCGGGCACCACGTCGATCAGCGTCGCGCGGCCGGCATCGACCAGTGCGGCGACCGCGGCGGCATCGATACGCGCGACCCCGGGCGGCGGCGCCGGCACGACGCCGCGATAGTCGGCGTTGCGATAGCCGCTCCGGGCATCGAAGCGCGCATCGGGCGCCGCTGCGGCGAGGGCGATCAGGGCCATGAGGTAGAGGGGCAGGTGGCGTCGCATCGTACCAAGGTGTCATGGTCGCGGACGGGCGACCTGCCTACCAGACTTAGGGATGAGGATCGCATCACGCTCTCTCGTCGCGGCACTGCTTGCCGCCGTTTCGGCCCCGGCTTCCGCCACGTTGCCGGCCGATCCGCTGGCATCGCCGATGTGGGATTTCGTCGCCGATCAGGCGTTTGGAGCCGGCGCCCGCGTCGCCTTCGATCCGCGCGTAAAGGTCCGCTTCCCGGACATCGCCGAAAACCAGCGCGTCTTCCCGGTCGAGGTCGACGCGCGGGGCATCGCCGACGTCAAGCGCATCGTCATCCTGGTCGATCTCAACCCGATCCAGCTGCCGATCGACTATCGGCTGGACGATGCCGAGCCGTTCATCGCGACGCGGATCAAGCTCGACCAGCGCACGCCGGTGCGCGGGGCGGTGCAGCTCGCCGACGGGTCGTGGCTGGTGTCGGGCGGCTGGATCGATGCGGCGGGCGGCGGTTGTTCGGCGCCGCCGGCCAGTCGGGTCAGCGGCGACTGGGCGCAGCATCTGGGCGAGGTGCGCGGTGGCCTGTGGCGGACCGCATCGGGCCCACGCGCGCAGATCGCCTTCCGCCATCCGATGGACACCGGCTTCGTCGCCAATATCGCGAGCTATTATATCGATCAGTTGGCGCTCACCGGCGCGGACGGCCGGTCGCTCGGCATGGTCGCGATGCAGGCCGCGGTGGCCGAGGACCCGGTGCTGACGCTCTTGCCACATGCGCGAACGGGCGAGATGGTGCGCTTCCACGCGCGCGACACCAACGGCATCGACTATCGCGGCACGCTGGCGGATCGCGGCGGTCCCGCCGCATGATCGATCGGCGGACGTTGATCGCCGCGGCGAGCGCCGCCCTCGCCGCACCGGTGCTGGGGCAGGCGCTGGCCTATCGCCTGACGCCGCACACGGTCGGGGACGGCATTTGGCTGATCCGCGGGGCCGATGCGCCGATCGCGCGCGACAATGGCGGCGCGATCGCCAACATCACGCTGATCGCCACCGATGCCGGTCCGGTACTGATCGATGCGGGACCGTCGCTACGCTATGGCGAGGCGTTGCAGGCACTGGCGAAGACGCTGACGGGCAAGCCGGTGGAGCGCGTCTACCTCACGCATCTCCATCCCGACCACAGCTATGGCGACGCGGCGTTCGCGCCGGCGATCGTCGCCGCGACACCGGGACTGATCGCGACGCTGACGCGCGACGGGCCGGGCTTTGCCGATGGCATGTACCGCCTGCTGGGCGACTGGATGCGCGGCACCGAGCTGCGCATCCCGGGTCATGTCGTGTCGAGCCCGCAGGAAGTTGTGGGGGGGCGGACGTTCCGCATGCTGCCGCTGTCGGGGCATAGCGCCGACGATCTCGCCATCCTCGACGAGGCGACGGGGACGCTGGTGGCGGGCGATCTCGTCTTCCACGATCGCGCGCCCTCGACGCCGCATGCCGATCTGCCGACGTGGCGGCGGTCGCTCGATACGCTGAAGGGGCTGGGGCATCGCACGCTGATCCCCGGCCATGGCCCGTTCGACCCGACGCCCAATGCCGCCATCGACCAGACCCGCGACTGGATCGACTGGCTCGACGCCGCGCTGCGCCGCGCGGTGACAGACGGGCTCGACATGGTGGAGGCGGGCGATCTGCCGATCCCGCCCCGGTTCGCGACGCTGGCCGCGGCGCGATACGAATTGCAGCGCTCGGTCGCGCATTTCTATCCGACGCTGGAGCGCACGCTGCTACCGCGGGTCGATGCGCGATGACGGGGGTGCGTCCGCTGCGCTATGGTCTACTGGCTGCGACCGCGTTGATCGCGACACCTGCCGTGGCGCAGACGCTCGACCCCGCAGCGCAGGACGGGGGCGAGGCGCTGGTGATCGTCGGCACGCCGCTGGTCGATCCGGGCGAGGATATCGTCGGCTATCCCGCGCAGCACGTGTCCGACGAACAGATCGCGCGCAGCCATGCGCTGGACCTGTCCGACTATCTGCGCCGACTGGCCGGGGGCGTCTTCGTCAACGAGGTGCAGGGCAACCCGCTGCAACCCGACATCAATTATCGCGGCTTCACCGCCTCGCCGCTGCTCGGCACGCCGCAGGGCCTGTCCGTCTACCTCGACGGCATCCGCATGAACCAGCCGTTCGGCGATGTGGTCAGCTGGGACCTGATCCCCACCTCCGCGATCCGATCGACGACGCTGGTGCCGGGCGCGAACCCGCTGTTCGGGCGCAATTCGCTGGGCGGCGCGCTGGCGATCCGCACCAAAGACGGCCGATCCGATCCGGGCATGACCGCCGACATCGGCTATGGCAGTTTCGGCCGCTCGGTGACGCGCGCGACCGTCGGCGGGACGCACAAGAGGTGGCACTGGTTCGCCTCTGCCGATTATTTCCGGGAACGGGGCTGGCGTGACGATTCGCCCTCGCGCGCCGGCCAGCTGTTCGGCAAGGTCGGCTGGGCCGATGGCGGCACCGATATCGCGCTGTCGGGCAGTGTCGCCGACAGCGACCTCAACGGCAACGGCCTGCAGGAGATGCGGCTGCTCGCGCAGGAGCCGGCGAGCGTTTACACGCACCCCGACACGACGCGGAATCGCGGCTGGTACGGCAATGCGACGCTGTCGCAGCAGCTGTCGGACAGTCTGACGCTGTCCGCCAACGCCTTCTACCGTGGCATCCGCACCCGCACGGTCAACGGCGACGTCAACGAAGGCGCGTTGGGCGAAAACCTGTACCAACCCAATGCCGCAGAGCGCGCCGCTCTGGCGACGGCGGGTTATTCGGGCGTCCCCACGGCTGGCGAAACGCAGGCGAACACGCCGTTTCCGCGCTGGCGCTGCATCGCCAACGTGCTGCTGAACACCGAGCCGAACGAGAAGTGCGATGGCCTGGTCAACCGCACCGCGACCCGCCAGCGCGAATGGGGCGCGACGGCGGAGCTGACGTGGACCGCCGGCGCCAACCGGCTGACGCTGGGCGTGGCCTATGTCGATGGGCATGCCGACTTCGCCCAGTCGTCACAATTCGGCTATCTGACGTCGGATCGTGGCGTGGTCGCGGTGGCGGGACCGGGCGCCTTCGCCGACGGGTCGCAGGCGTCGGAAAATGCGTTCGATGCGCGCGTCGATCTGTCTGCGGGCACCCGTGTCGTCAGTCTCTACGCGCTCGACGGGCTGGACGTCACGCCGACGCTCCATGTCGATCTGTCGGGGCGGTTCGACCGGACGATCGTGCGTAACCGCGACCGGATCAGCCCAGGCGGTGGTACGGGATCGCTGGATGGCGATCACCGCTTCCAGCGCTTCAATCCCGCCATCGCGCTGCGCTGGACTCCGCTGGCGCCGGTGGCAATCGACCTGGCGGTCGCCCGCACCAGCCGGGCGCCGTCGGCGATCGAGATGGGCTGTGCCGATCCGGGCAGCCCGTGCCGTCTGCCGAATGCGCTCGCCGGCGACCCGCCGCTCGCGCAGGTCGTCGCGCAGACGGTGGAGGGCGGGGTGACGCTGACCCACGGCACTGTCCGGCTAAGGGCGGGCGCGTTCCGCACCGTCAGCCGCGACGACATCCTGTTCGTGGCGAGCGACCAGACCGGCTTCGGCTATTTCCGCAACTTCGGCCGCACGCGACGGCAGGGCGCGGATATCGATCTGTCGGCACGGCGGGGTGCGATCGGGCTGTCGGCGCATTACACTTTGCTCGACGCCACCTATCGCAGTGCCGAGACGGTCGGCGGCGCCGGCAATAGCAGCAACGACGGCCCCGCACCGGGCTTCGACGGCACGATCGCCATCGCGCGCGGCGACCGAATCCCGTTGATCCCGCGTCATCTGCTCAAGGGCGCCGTGACGGTCGATGCCACAGGTTGGCTGACGCTCTCTGCGGACGTCGTCGCCAGCGCGGGCGTCATCGCGCGCGGCAATGAAAATGGCGCGCATCGGCCCGACGGCGTCTATTATTTGGGGCAGGGGCGCACCCGCTCCTATGCGGTGGCCAATGCCGCGGCAGAGGTGCGACCGGGCAGGGGCATCACGCTCTACGTCCAGGTGAACAATGTGTTCGACAAGCGCTACACGACCGCGGCGCAGCTCGGCGCGACCGCCTTCGATGCGTCCGGCCGGTTCGTCGCACGGCCGTTTGCCGCGCCGGTGATCGACGGCGAACGGCCGTTGCTGCACGCGTCGTTTCAGGCACCCGGCGCGCCGCGCTCGGCGCAGTTCGGCATACGGCTGGGCTTCTGAACGGGCAACGCCGCGCGGATGCGATCCCATCACGTCACACGCGGCGGCGCCGGTCGTCAGCCGCCGAAATGCACCGTCCCGGTCAGCCCCCACGTGCGGGGCTTGGCGTAGACACCAGCAACCGTCCCGTCGAACAGCGTGTTGTCATAGCCGTAGACGCGATAACGCTCGGAAAACAGGTTGTTGACGAACAGAGCGATGTCCCAGCGGTCTGCCGGGCCGGCAAAGCCAATGCGCGCATTGGCGACCGTGTACGCCCGCTCCCGCTCGACCGGCGCGCACAGCACCGTGAAGCAGAAGCTGCTCGAATGCTGCGCATCCGCCTGCAACGAGGCGGTGCCGCCCGCGACCGCGAATTCGTATCGCGCCAGCAGGTTGCCCGAAAAGCTCGGCGCCTGCGGCAGGCGATGGTCTTCCACGGTGACCAGATCGGGCAGTTCGACGTTGCGGACCTTCGTGTCGAGGAACGACGCATTGGCCTGTAGCGTCAGGCCCCGGATCGGGCGCGTCGCGAATTCGACCTCAAGCCCCGCCGATTTTGCGGGCAGGTTCACGACCGTCTGCACCGTCGAATATTGGGCGAAGGCCTGATAATTCTGATAATCGTAGTAGAAGGCCGACAGGTTCAGCGTCGTGCCCGGTGCAAGCCGCGTCTTGGCGCCCACTTCCCAGGCGTTGAGCGTTTCGGGCCGATAGTTGATGCCGTTCAGCGCTGCCGCCTCCGATCCGGGGAAGGGCGTGCCCGTCGAGAAGGTGAAGCCGCCGCTCTTCGACCCGCGGTTATAGCTCGCATACAGCAGCACGTGGTCGGTCGGCTTGTAGTTGATCAGCGCACGCGCGGTGACCCCGTCGAACACGGGGGTGGCATCGGCCGGCGTCGCGGTGATGCCGGTCCGCGGTTGGATCACGCCGAACGAGCCATAGGCGACCTGGCGCGGGTTGAAGATGATCGACACGCCGGTGCTAGGTTCCGACCCGAAATAGCGGCCGGTCTTGCGATCGTTCCAATAGCGCAGGCCACCGACCAGCGTCACGCGATCGGCAACCTTCCATTCGTTCTGCACGAAGAAGGCGTAGGACCGCGTGTTCTGCGAGAAGGCGACGGTGGGGTCGTAGCCGTAGAAGAGCGAGGCGTATTTGCCGGTATAATTGCCGTCGATCGACATGGCAAAGGCGCCGGCGGTCAGCTGATTGGCGCCCAGATCGGCCTGCAGGCGGACTTCCTGCGACCATTGGTCGATCCGCGATCCTTGCGTGAAATACACGCCGCTGGCGGGCGAGGAATCGCCGTCTTCGGTGTAGAATTTTGTGGATCGGCGTGGAAAAAGGACCCCGGTAGCGGGGTGATCGGCGTCGAAAAGGGACCCCTCATCCCGGTGGTCTAGGCTGTTCGCTTGGCGG
>NZ_JACIDB010000006.1 GCF_014196115.1 Sphingomonas aquatilis
CCTGCGGCTGGCTGGCCTCGCTGACGAGATCCTCGACGCTTTGCGGCAGGGCCAGATCAGCCTCGAGGTGGCGACGGAATACGCCAAGACCGCCGATCAGGCACTCCAGTCGCGCGTGTTCAGGCGCGAGTGCCGGCCCAACAACTACCAGCGCCACAGTCTGTGGAATATCCGCGCGGCCTACAGCGCCGAGCAGCTGACGGAGGCGTGCAGCGTCTTCCAGTTCATCGATCGCGATACCTACGAACGCGAGGGTGGGGGCTACGAGGAGGATCTGTTCTCCACCGCAGCCGATGGCGCGCCTCGCAAGCTCGCGAAGGGTCAGCTTGCCCGCGACATCGCGAACCGCTGCCTGCAGCTGCAGGCGGTGAGGGTGCAGATGCAGGCGCAGCGGGAATATCCCAGCGTGTCGGGCATGGTCATCACCGCAGATCTGACGGTCAACGGCAAGGTCGATGCGCCGGCCGGGCATGCTGCGATCACCGGCGGGTGGAACGGCGATCTCGGTACGCACGTCGGCATCGATGACTGTTGGAAGCGTGCCTTGGACCGCAACGTCCCCATCCAGATCGTGGTCGGGATCGGTCAGGAGGAGCCAATCGGCGAGGACGACGACGGTAGCCCGCTTGGCTATGTTGCGCGCTGGGACCGGACGCGGTTCTTCGTCCCGCGCGAACACCGCAAGGCGGTCCTGCCGGAAAGGCGCGAAACGTCCTATGGCGGCCCCCAGCTGACACCGGAACAGGAAGAGGCGCAGGCGATCGCCCGCCTGGGGCGCGTCTGGGCTGCTCGCCTGTCCGTGCCGAAGTTCAGCGAGATCCCCGGCATGGATGGCCGCGCCTATTATGCCAACGACTGGCTGGGTGAGAGAACGAAGCCGGGCGACCTGCACTCCGGCCCGCGCACCCCCTGCTTCGAAATCCATATGTTCGTCACCGAGGACGAGATCGCAGCGAACCTGTCCGCCGGCATCGAGCTCGCGCGGGAGGAAATCGCCGACCGGAAGCGTCGGAAGGAGGAGCGCGAGGCCGCCGCCATCGCAGCCAAGGATGCCGTGGAAGCGAGCTGGCAAGAGCTATGCGCGGCCGACCCGGCCCCCGAGGTGCTGCTAACAGTCGACGGCGACCTATGGGTGAAGGGGCCGCAGGGCTGGGGGGTCGATGGCGAGGACGGCGACAACATCGCCGAGGACTTCAGCGAGCTCCTGGAGGTGCTCGACCCCGGTTACGTCGAGGGCTGGTGGGCGACGCGTGCGGATTACGATGCGCATCGGGCACAGCAAGCCGGGGAGGGTGGTCGATGAACCGCCAAACCGCAGTCGAAGAACGCTGCGCCGCTGTCGCCGACACCCTTGTGCCGAATTATCGGAATGGCTCGCGCGCTTATAGCTGTGCCGGTCACGTCGCCAAGATGTGGCAGGCGGCATACGACGGTGCTGCGGCTGTCCTGGCGGACCCGCTGCCCGCTGACGTGCGCCGGCTGGTAATTGCCGCACGCGAAGTGACGGACTGTGGAACGGACGAAGACGAGACGCGCGAATTGCTCGATGCCGTCGAGGCGTTCAGCAGCCGGGTGCCTTACGAGGACCAGCCCGACGACATGGCTGATGCGTCTGTTCCGGATCGCCTGGCACGTCGGATGGGTGCCGAGTTCGTTGCCCGCGATGCCACCCCACCGGTGGAGGGGCTGACCTGCGGGGAGGGAGAGCCGGCTGGCGCGGTGCTGATCTGCGATCAGACCGGTGGCACCATGTTTACGTGGTGGCCTGTGCCGCAGCACCAGAAGCAGGAAGCGGACAGCATCTATGGCAGTCACGGCGGATACCGCACCGTGCCGCTCTACGCCGTCTCCCCCAAGGCCACCGTCGCTTCACAGGAGCAGCTGGAGAGCGCTTTCCCACTAGAGATAGGTCGTCTGCACCGTGGCGAGCGCCGATCCGATGGCGAGCGCCTGTGCAGCCACAGCCACGCCGTCCCCGCCGGCCATCCGCTCTACTGGCCCCAGCAGATCAGCCAGTATGACGACAGCGACCCGCTGTGCCTCCAACACGCGATCGAGCAGGCCGTAGATGATAACGGCTATTGCGAGAAATGCACCGCTGACGACTTTTCCCCCAAGGCCACCGCGAGCGTGCGGGAGGATCAGGCATGAGGCTGTCCTTCGCGATGTTGGAGCGATTGAGCGCGATCAGTCGCGCCGGCCTCGACGGGTGCAAGTCATGGCACGGCCGAACGAACGACGCGCTCTTGCGCCGCGATCTTATCCGGTTTGAGCCCGCGCCCGGTAAGGTTGCCCATGCCCTGTTCTTCGTCACCGACAAGGGACGCGCTGCCCATCAACCTGCGGACAGCGGTACTGCCGCCACCATCGGGGGAGAGCGGGCGTGAGCGGGCAGACGTGCGAGCGCTGCGGTGGGCGTGGCGAGATTGAGACTGGCACCGTCTCGAAAGGTCCGGGCGGCTATGGCTACGACACCGTTCCATGCGGCTGCGAAGAACGGCAGGCATATCACGATGCGGCCGAGGATGCTGGCTGGCTGATCGAGATGCAGACCTTCGACGCCCATGAAGGTCCGCTTCCCACCGCGTGGGCTGCTGCCGGCACCTACACCTTAGGCCCGCCGATCCCGCGGCATCAGGTGCCAGCCGGCGCTGTCTATGAATACGGCTACGATCTCGGCAAGCTATGGCTGAACGACGAGCCTCACCTGATGACGCGGGATGATGGACCATTCGCGCCAACATACCGGGTCGCCACCATCGGGGGAGAGCGGGCGTGAGCGATATGCCGCCGATCAGCGCGACCGAGTTCGTCGGCATCGCCGCGATCGCCGAGCATCTGCGCGACGCTCGCGCTGCCGGCGACCAGCGGCTGGTCGACGAGGGCAAGATGACGGCGTCGGTCGCGGCCGATCGGCTTCGGGTGGCGACGGCGCTGGCCGCTGACTGGCGGCGGGTCGCCGATTGCTCGCAGCGGCCGCCGCAAACCGCGGACGACTCCGAGATCCTCGCCATGCTTGCCCAGGCTCTGCCGGCCGCGATCGCTAGGCGGGACAAGGCATACAAGGCGCTCGTCGCCGGCGCGCCGCACTACCGGCACTACGACCTGGACGAACTCTACGCCCTATGCGCTCGGCTTGGGTGCTTCAGCGAGACGGTGCAGGACGACATCGTCGAATATGTCCGCCCGTGGTTACAAGCACAGAACGTCGCGAGCGGCCTCGCCGCGATGCTCTGGTGGCAGCAGCGCACCGGCGTTGAGTCGGTCCACTTCCTGGTCGACACGACGATCGCCCTGCGCGAGCGCGCCCGGGCTGAAGGCGAGGCGAGGCTAGCAGCATGAACCTCGCCCGCCTGGAGCGGCTTCCGGATTGGCCCGCCCGCATGACGGCCGAGATCGCAGCCGCCTACATGGGCGTGTCAAAGACGACGTTCCTCAACCGCTTCGGCGCCACGGGCGTGAAGGAGGGCACCAACACCCTTTGGGCCAAAGTCCAGCTGGACAGCATGATTGCCAAGCAGTTCTCGATCAAGCAGCCTCGCGCGGGCGCGCAGGATCGGGACACGTCATGGGACGACTTTCGTTGAAAAACGTCACGGAGCGGAAGGGTCTGCTCTACTTCCGTCGTAAGATCGGCGGGAAGGACACATACATCCGCCTCCCGGATCTCGATGACCCTGACTTCCATGCGGAGTACCGCCGGCTGATGGAGGAAGGGCCGAAGAAGGAAGGACCGGCGCCCGGGACCATGGCTGCGTTGATCGCGGCCTACCGTGGCAACCCCGAGTTTGCGGCCCTGGAGCTCAGCACGCGCACGAATCAGATGCGCTACCTCGACATGATCGTGGCAGAGATCGGCGAGCGCGGCGTGAAGGGCCTGCGACCCATGCACATCTACACCATGCGGGATCGGATGGCCGACACCCCGGGCAAGGCCAACGCCTGGCTCAGCGTGATGCGCGCGCTGCTCGCCTACGCTACCCGCATCGACATGCGGGCCGACAACCCGGCGTCGGGGATCAAGCGCCTAGAGCTTGGGGAGCACGAGCCATGGCCCGCCGATCTGCTCCGGGTCGCGCTGGAGGAGGCTACTCCGATGACACGCCTCGCGATCGTCACCGGCCTATGTTCCGGGCAGCGGGTCAGTGATTGCATCAGGATGCAGTACGGCTGGATCGAGGGCGGCATCATGGAATTCGCGCAGAAGAAAACGGGCAAGGACGTCGCGGTCCCAATGCACCCCTTCTGGCTCGACGAACTGAAGAAGCTACCGCGCCGGTCGACCACGCTGCTCTACGAGCGCAGCGGGGCGCCGTTTAACACCACTGGCGCCATTCAGGCGCGCCTGCGCGATCTGATGGCCATGAAGGCCGTACGGGAGGTTCACGCTGACCTGGTAGCGCGTGAGGTGATCTCGGCCGACGCGACCTTTTCGTTCCACGGCTTGCGCAAGAACGCCTGCTGCTACCTGCTGGAACTCGGGCTCAGCGACACAGAAACCGGCTCGATCCTAGGCATGTCGAGCGAGATGGTGCGGCACTACGGGAAGCGCGCGCGGGCGCTGATGATCGCCCGCGGAGCGGCCCAGCGGGTGACCGGGGGCAAAATCGTTCCGATTGCGGGGGCAACCGCTTCAAGCCGACCAGCCAAAAACGGCTGATTTCTGCGGCTGGTGACCCCTACGGGACTCGAACCCGTGTTTTCGCCGTGAGAGGGCGACGTCCTAGACCGCTAGACGAAGGGGCCGTGTGCGGTGGAGGGGCGCGTCTAGGCTTGGGGGCGGGGGGCGTCAAGCGGGATTGTTGACGCCCCCTTCGCGAATTGCTGCGATCAGGCGGCGGCCTTGCGGCGTTCGGCCATTTCGGTGTTCAGCATTTCGGCGAGCAGGAAGGCGAGTTCCAGGCTCTGGCCGGCGTTGAGACGCGGGTCGCAGTGGGTGTGGTAGCGATCCGCTAGGCTCTGTTCGGTCACGTCGATCGCGCCGCCGGTGCATTCGGTGACGTTCTGGCCGGTCATCTCCGCATGGATGCCGCCGGCATGCGTGCCTTCGGCGCGGTGGACGTCGAAGAAGCCGCGCACCTCCGCAAGAATGCGGTCGAAGGGGCGGGTCTTGTAGCCGGTCGCGGCCTTCACCGTATTGCCGTGCATCGGGTCGCACGACCAGATGACGGGGTGGCCTTCGCGCGTCACGGCGCGGACGAGCTTGGGCAGATGCGCCTCGATCTTGTCATAGCCGTAGCGGGTGATGAGCGTCATGCGGCCGGGCACGCGACCCGGGTTGAGCGTGTCGAGCATGCGGAGCAGCGCGTCGGGATCGAGGCTGGGGCCGCACTTCACGCCGATCGGGTTGCCGATGCCGCGCAGGAACTCGACGTGCGCCGAATTTTCGAAGCGGGTGCGGTCGCCGATCCAGAGGAAGTGGGCGGATGTGTCGTACCAGTCGCCCGTCAGGGAATCCTGGCGGGTCAGCGCCTGTTCGAACGGTAACAGCAGCGCTTCGTGGCTGGTGTAGAAATGCGTCTGCGACAGCTGCGGCACGGTTTCGGGATCGATGCCGCACGCCGCCATGAAGTCGAGCGCTTCGCCGATGCGGTCCGCCGTTTCCGCATATTTGCGGCTCCACGGGCTCCGACCCATGAAGTCGTGCGTCCAGCGATGCACCTGGTGCAGGTTCGCGTAACCGCCCTGCGCGAAGGCGCGCAGCAGGTTGAGGGTCGCGGCCGACTGCGAATAGGCGCGGATCATCCGCTGCGGATCGGGGATGCGGCTTTCGGGCGTGAAGGCGATGTCGTTGACGTTGTCGCCGCGGTAGCTGGGCAGTTCGACGCCGTCGATCACCTCGGTCGGCGCGGAGCGCGGCTTGGCGAACTGGCCGGCCATGCGGCCGAGCTTCACCACCGGCAGCTTCGAGGCGAAGGTGAGGACGACCGCCATTTGCAGGATCACGCGGAAGGTGTCGCGGATGTTGTTCGCGCTATGCTCGGCGAAGGATTCGGCGCAGTCGCCGCCCTGGAGCAGGAAGGCCTTGCCCTCTGCGACCTTGGCGAGTTCCGCGGTCAGGTTGCGCGCTTCGCCGGCGAAAACGAGCGGCGGAAAGCTCGCGAGCGTGTCCGTCGCGCGCGTCAGTGCCGCGGTATCGGGATAGTCGGGAAGCTGGCGGGCTTCGGCGCGGGTCCAGCTGTCGGGGGCCCAGTTCGCGGCCATAATGTCGTCCTTCGGGGTGTAAACGTCGCGGCACATGCGCCCAAAACGGATTTTGCGCAATGAAGGAACGCTTAAGGGGCGTATCGATCGGCCGGTGGCGTGCTATGCACACGATACAGATATAGGTGGCGATGATGCGGAAGCGACTGGCGGCGGTGCTGATCGGAACGGCGATGGTGGCTGGCGCGATGGTGTCGGCCCGCGACCTGCCGGTGCCGGCGGACAAGGGCTGGCGTCATGCCGAGACGGGTGTCGCCCTCATGGCGCAAAACGCGGGGCTGACGCGCACGGCGTTGACCGATGCGACGCAGGGCGAGTTCGATGTCGCCGCGCAATATTGGGCGCCGGACAAGAGCGTCACGGCGACCGTCTATATCTTTCGCCCCGCGATCGCCGACGTCGGCCTGTGGTTCGATCGGTCGCAGACGGCGCTGGAGACGCGTGCCGAGTTCCGCAATGCGGCGCCCGCGAGCGCCGATCCGATCGCCTTCGCGCTGCCGGGCGCGGCCGCGGGGTCTGCGTTGCGCCAGACCTATGCCAATGCGAGTGGAGCCTATCGCAGCACGGCGCTGGCCGTCATGCCGCTCAACGGCTGGATCGTGGCGATTCGCATGAGCGCGACGACGCTGACGGCGGACAAACTCGATGCGGAGTTGCAGCAATTCATCGCGGGCGTCCGCTGGCCGAAGGTGACGGCGGCCGGCACGGCGGCAAGGCTGGTGAAGCCATGCGCGACGCCGCTGGTGTTCGGAAAGGCGAAGGAGGTGGCGGCGGGCGCGGGCGACCTGCTGATGTCCCTGATGATCCCGAGCCTCGCTGCGAGCGAAAAGGCCAAGACGCCCGCCAAGGCCGATGACGCACCTTTATGGTGTCGAGACGGCGAAGGTCGCACCGAATATGGCGTCTATCGCAATATGCGAGACGATCGGGGGTATACGATGGCTCTGTACGACGCCGGGCGCTCGGTGAGCGTGTTCCCCTCGGTCATGGGGCAGATCGACAAGACGGGCACGTACAGCGTCTCGCTGACGGACGTCGACGGATCGACGGCGGTCCTGCCCTCGTTCAGCGCGATGCCGCAGCCCAAGCAGGTGTGGGCGGTGGTGTCCCAGGGCAAGGTGCAGGGCAAGGCGGTCGGCAAGACGATCACGCTCGATGCGAAGGCGTTGAAATAGTGCGACGGGCGGTTCCGCTGCGTCGCGCGCTGCCGTAAGGAGCGGGGTCGAGTAAGCGTAAGGATGGTCGGCATGCGCTATGGGATTTCGTGGGCGGTCGCAGCGGCCGTGGCGGTTGCGGCTCCGGCGGTGGCGGCGGACCCGGATACCGCGGCGACGTTCGATGCGTTGCGGCAGGTCGACGGCCGGATGGCGGCGATCGCCTATCGGTTGACCACGGCCAATGCCCCGCTGTGTCGCTCGCTGGCGCCGACGCCGGGCTGGGCGATCCATAGCCTGGGGCAATATGATCCGGCGCTGCGCGACCAGGCGCGGGCGAGCTTCGGATTCGAAACGCCGATCGCGGTCGAGGCGGTGGTGCCGGGGTCCGCGGCGGCCAAGGCGGGGGTTCGAGCCGGTGATTCGATCGTGTCGGTCGATGGTCGGCCGATCGGTAGCGGCGCGCCGGGCAAGGACGCGAGCAGTGCCGCGAGTGATGCGGCGGTGGAGCAGATCGCGGGGCTGCCGGCCGATCGGCCTTTGGCGGTCGAGCTGATGCGCGAGGGGCGCACCCGTACCGTGACGATCCCCGCCTCGCCGGGCTGCCGGAGCGCGTTCGAGGTGCTGCTGGGGCCAGGCATGACCGCGTCGGCCGATGGGCGGATCGTGCAGATCGGGGTCCGCTTCTTCGAACGCTATAATGATGACGAGGTGGCGGTCGTGGTCGCGCATGAGCTGTCGCACAACATCCTGCGCCACGCCACGCGGCTGGAGGCGGCAGGCGTCAAGCGTGGCCTGCTGTCCGAAGTGGGGCGGAACGGCCGGCTGTTCCGGTTGACCGAAGATCAGGCCGATCTGCTGGGTGCCTATCTGCTGCGCAATGCGGGCTATGATCCGCAGATTGCGGTGCGGTTCTGGCGCGAGCATGGCGGGGACGTCGACGGCGGGCTGTTCCGCAGCCGGACGCATCCGTCATCCTCGGCGCGCGCGAAGGCGTTGGAGGCGGCGATCGCCACAATGCCGGCTGGCCATGGCTTTTACGCGCCCCCGCTCGCGGCGGAGGCAGATCGGCCGCTTCAGTAACCCGCGTCGAGGTCGGCGACGTTGCGCATCGGTTTGCCGGCGACGAAGGCCTGCACGTTTTCGAGGAAGAGCGCGGCGGCACGCTGGAACATCGTGTTCTGGCTGCGACCCGACAGATGCATCGAGATGAGGCAATTGGGCGCGCTCCACAGCGGATGATCCGCTGGGAGCGGCTCCGGCGTGGTGGGATCGAGGAAGGCGCCCGCGATCGTCCCGTCGGTCAGTGCAGAGACCAGCGCGTCCTGATCGATCATGTCGCCGCGGGCGATGTTGATGAGCCACGCGCTGCGCTTCATCGCCGCGAGTTGCTCCGCCCCGATCATCGTGCGGGTCGCATCGGTCGAGGGGGCGGCGAGGACGATCCAGTCGTATTCGCCGATCTGCGCCGCCCATTGATCGGGGGCGAGCGTGCCGTCGCGGCCGGAGCGGGTGACGCCGTTGACGTCCACGCCGAAAGCGGCGAGACGCTCGCCGATCAGGCGGCCGATCGTGCCATAGCCGATGATGAGCGCGCGCGTGTCTGCCAATTCGATGCGGCCCGGCGACACCATCGGCCATTCGCGGCGATCCGCCATGCGAACGACCTCATCATAGCGCTTCGCGGCGGCGAGGATGCCGAGCAACGCATATTCGGCCACCGCAACCGCATTGATCCCGGCGCCGTTGGTGACGGTGACGCGGCGATCGCGCAGCAGGTCGAGCGGGAAGGCATCGAGGCCCGCGTAGAGCGTCGAAACCCATTGCAGCTTCGGCCCCGCCGCGCGGATCGCCTGTTCGGTGAGGTGGGTCGGCTGCATGTCGACCCAGGCGATCGTCGCGTCGGCGATCATCGTTTCCGCTTCGGCCGGTGTGGTGAACCACATAGGCTCGACCTCGGTGGGGAGGTGCGGCTCGAGCAGGCCACGGGCGATGGCGGGCAGGACGGCCTTCACAGCGACAGCCTCCAGTCCCAGCCCAACGGATCGCCGTCCATCACCTCGACGCCGGCCGAGGCAAGTTCGTCGCGCAGCGCGTCGGAGCGTGCGAAGTCCTTGGCGGCGCGGGCCTCACGGCGCTCGGCGAGCGCGGCGGCGATGCCGGCTTCGTCGATCGTCGCACTGGCGGGGCGGACGCGCAGGTCTTCGCGCGAGAGGGTGAGGAGGTCGAGGCCGAGCACGGCGTCGAAGTCTTCGAGCGCGGCGAGGCGATCGGCCGGACTCAAGCGCTTGTCGGCGAGCAGTTCGTCGAGCACGGGCAGGGCCTTGGGCGTGTTGAGGTCGTCCGACAGCGCGGCGTCGAGCCGTTCGGCATAGGGCGCGACGGACGCGGCGCCCTTGGCCTCGCCGCGGGCGCGCAGGGCGGCGACGGTTTGGATCAGGCGCTTCAGGCGCGTCTGCGCGGCGGCGAGATTCTCCCACGAAAATTCCAGCTCGCTGCGATAATGCGCCTGCAGGCACATCAGGCGATAGGCGAGCGGGTGGAAGCCGCGGGCGACGAGGGCGGGCAGGGTGAGGAACTCGCCAGAGGATTTCGACATCTTTCCCGTGCGATCGACGAGGAAGTTGTTGTGCATCCAGAGCGTCGCACCGGTATCGGCGGTGCCGCCGATCGCCTGGTTCTGCGCGATCTCATTGGGGTGGTGGATCTCGCGATGATCGATGCCGCCGGTGTGGATATCGAAATGATCACCCAGATACTGCCGGCTCATCACCGAGCATTCGAGGTGCCAGCCCGGCGCGCCGCGGCCCCAGGGGCTGTCCCACTCCATCTGGCGGTTCTCGCCCGGCGCGCTGGTGCGCCAGATCGCGAAGTCGGCGGGGTGGCGCTTGCCCTCGACGCTGTCGATGCGGCCCTCGACCGGACCCTCATCGCGCGTGCCGGCGAGGCGGCCGTAATCGGGGACGGTGGTGGTGTCGAAATAGAGGCCGTCGGCCAGGCGGTAGCAATGCTTGTCGGCGATCGCCTGTCCGAAGGCGATCATGCCGTCGATATGGTCGGTTGCCAGCGGGAAGCGGGCGGGGTCGCGGACGTTGAGGTCCTTCAGATTGGCTTTGAACGCCTGCGTGTAATGGTCTGCGATCGCCCAGATATCCTGGCCGCTCTTCTTCGCGGCGGCCTCCATCTTGTCGTCGCCGGCATCGGCGTCGCTGGTCAGATGGCCGACGTCGGTGATGTTGATGATGTGGGTGAGGCCATAGCCCTTCCACGTCAGCGTCCGGCCGAGCGTATCGGTGAAGAGGTACGCGCGCAGATTGCCGATATGGGCGTAGTGATAGACCGTTGGCCCGCACGAATAGATGCGGACGTTGGCGGGGTCGGCGGGCTGGAACGGCTCCGCGGCTCGGGTCAGGCTGTTGTACAGCGTCATCGGCGTCATGCGCGCGGCCATAGCGCGGGCCGAGCGATGCCGCCAAGCCTCCAGCGGTACGGCTTTATCGACGAAGGGGCAGATCGCGGCGGAGATAGACGAGCAGGTGGGCGTCTTCGCGCGGGACGGTGAGGACCTGCCGATAAGAGCGGCCGAGCGTGGCAGTCATGATGCTCTCGGTCGCGGGATTCCACGGCGCCATCGGTTCGTCCATCGTCACGATCACCGGCGGACGGGTGGCGAGGATGCGGTTAAGCTCGGCGACCTCGTCAGCCCCGGACGCGCCACGCTCGGCGTCGTACGCGAGTGTCGAGGGGAAAGCGTAGCGCGTCGGGATGCAGGCGTCGGCGAGCAAATACAGCACCGAATCGCCCGCGAAGACATAGGGGCAGCCGCCGCGATCGTTGGCTTTCATCACCTGTGCGACGGCGCGGGCGGAGCTGGCATCGGTCGGCGGCAGCAGCACGCGGGCGACGAACAGGATCAGGCCATAGCCGATCAGCGCGACCGGCGCGGCGCGGTGGCGGTCCAACACCGGCGCGGCGATCATGGCGAGCGGCAACATCAGCGGCAGCGCGTAATGATCGAAGAAGGCCCCGATCATCGCGAAGGCGATCAGGGCGGCGGCGAGCCAGCCGAAGGCGATCCACCGCTCGGGCGCCATCGGGCGCTGGCCAAGGGCGATCACCGTACAGACGACGAAGGGGAGCAACTGGGCGCCCGTGCCGGCGAGCCGCGCGGCGATCTTGGCGGCGGGATAGCCCTTGCGCAGCGAGACGGAGGCGAAATTGGAGAACCAGAAGGCGTCGAAGACCGCCGGGCCGCGGCGCCAATACTCCGCGACGACCAGCCCGGTCGGCAGGATGCCGAGCAGCATCCACAGCAGCGCCGCGCCAATGCAGAGCCGTAGCGTGGCGCCCGCGCGATGCAGATACCAGAGGTGGGCCGCGCCGAAGAACGCGCCTTCGACGACGGGCGTGTATTTGGTCTGGATCGCGAGGCCGGCGAGCAGGCAGGCGGCCGCGCCGTTGAGGACGATCGCGCGCGTCGCACGGGCCTCAGCCAGCACGGGCAGACGCAGCGTCAGTACCGCGGCGCCGGCGGTGAAAAGGTTGTAGAAGACGGGCGACTGCCCCCCGCGACCGCTGAGCAGCGACAACCACAGGATGTAGGCCGCGCCCGCCATCAGGGCCGCCGCAGGTCGCGCGCCCAGCATCCGCCCGCCGCGTGCCACCAGCCACGCCGTGGCGGCGGCGAACAGCGTCGCGACCAACTGGTAGGCGAGGATGCCATCGCCGGGCAGCAGCCGGATCGCGGCGAAGATCAGGAACAGGCCGACGGGCTTGCGGTCCCACAGATCGACATACGGCAAGGCGCCGTGCAGCATCCGGTCGCCGACGAGCAGATAATATTGCTCGTCGACATGGATGATCGGATTGCCGAAATCGTGCGCACGCAGGGCGATCGCCCAGAGCAGCAGCAGCACGAACGCCACCCATCCGGTCGACGACAGCCGTGTGTCAGGGGCGGACGATGCGCTGTGGGCCATGGCGCGCGCTCATAGCAGCGCCGCCCGCGGCGTCATGCTCGAAATTAATTTCGCCGCCGCGGTGCGGGTCCGGACGATCGGCGTCGTCCTGTCAGCAAGGAACGGACGTGCGTGTCGCATGGCCGGCTGAAGCGTGGCTCGTGGGGGGCGTTGGAATGTATCTTGTTGTCGACCAGGATCGGATGGAGACGGGCGGTTCGCCGCTGTCGGCCGCCATGTTCGGCCCGGAGCGGCGCGCGACGCCGCTGTGGACCGTGCTGATCCCGTTCTTCAACGAAGCGGCGTTCTTAGGCCACACGATCGCCAGCCTCGCCTCGCAGACGGTGCCGTTCCAGCTGCTGCTGGTCGACAACGGTTCGACCGACGACAGCGTTGCGATCGCGCGCGCGGCGATCGCTGCGCATGGCCTGGATGCGACGATCATCAGCGAGACCGTTCCCGGCAAGGTCAGCGCGCTGCGCACGGGCCTGGGGCGCGTGCGGACCCGCTATGTCGCCACCTGCGATGCCGACACGCTGTATCCGCCGCATTATCTGGCCGAAGCGGAAGCGCTGCTGGCGCAGGACGGCTGCGTCGTTGCGGGTGCCTATTTCGTCGATCCGGGCGCGGACCAGAGCGCGCTCGACGCCGAGGCGCGCCGGATCCTGACCGCAGCACGCATGCTGCCGCGTCAATGTCATGCCGGCGGGGCGGGCCAGTGCTTCGACGTCGCGGCGCTGCGGGCGGTGGGCGGCTTCGATGCGGCGCTGTGGGGCTATATCCTTGAGGATCACGAGGTGATCCATCGCACCATGTCGCAAGGCGACATGCGGTATTCGAAGGACCTGTGGTGCATGCCGTCGCCGCGCGAGCGGGATCGCGCCTCGATCCGGTGGACGCTGTTCGAACGGCTCGTCTACGCCGCGGCGGCGCCCTGGGCTGGCGACTGGTTCTTCTACCATTTCCTGGCCCGCCGGTTGCAGCGCCGTCGCCTGATGAGCGTGCAGATCCGCGAGCGCGCGTTCCAGACCGTCACCAGCTTTGCCCATTTGCCCGTCCCGTCGAACCATGGAGGACCGATCCGTGCCGCGTCTCATCCTGTGCGCTGACGATTTCGCCTTTTCGCGCGATGTCAGCGAGACGATCGCCGGTCTGGCGCGCGAGGGGAAGCTCAACGCGACCAGCTGCATGACGCTGATGCCGGGCTGGGCGACCGATGCCGCGCTGCTGCGCGACCTGCCGCGCCATGTCGAGATCGGCCTGCACCTGACGCTGACCGGTGAGCGGCCGCTGACCGATATGCCGCAGTTCGCGCCCGATGGCGTGATGCCGGAGATCGATCCGCTGACCCGTTCGGCGGCGCGTCGCGAGCTGCCGCTCGACGAGATCGCCGGTGAAGTGGCCGCGCAGTTCGACGCCTTCGTCGCCGCAATGGGCCGTGCGCCGGACTTCGTCGACGGCCACCAGCACTCGCACGCGCTTCCCGGGATTCGCGACATCGTGCTGTTCGAAACCGCCCATCGCGCGCCGAACGCCTGGGTGCGCGACTGCGTCGACCGTGTCGGCGCGATGCTGCGGCGGCCGTTTGCGGGCAAAGCGATCGGCAGTGCCTTCCATTCGCGGGGCCTGAAACGGGACGCCGCGCGTTACGGCCTGCGTTGCAACGACAGTTTCGCGGGGCACTACGATTTCTCAACCGATTATCGGGGATTATTCCCACGGTTTCTACGCAAGGCGGCGAGCATGCATCTCGTGATGTGCCATCCCGGAGCGGGTAAACGACCCGGCGACGCGATCGCGGCAGCGCGTCCGCGTGAAGCCGATGCCTTGCGTACTTGGTCGATTGCCGACATGGCAGCGGCTGAGGGTCTGGCCTTTCCGGCCTGACATGAGGAGCTTGGGCGCAGATTGGCTGACGGGAGCACGGCGGATGGGGGGCTGCGTGCCGTCTTCCTCGCGCAGCGCGCGATGCTCCTGCGCCTGTTCGTCGCGCGCCTTGGCTCGCGGGAGGAAGCCGAAGACGCGCTCCACGATCTGTGGCTGCGGCTCGATCAGCTCGGCGCGACGCCCATCGCCCAACCTGCTGCCTTTCTATACCGCGTCGCCAACAATCTCGCGACCGATCGGCGCATCGCCGGCGCTCGGCGTGATGCACGCGACGGCGCGTGGCTCGCATCGCAGCCCGCGGCCGATGATATGCCGGATGCCGAACGGGCGCTCGTCGCGCGCGATGCCCTCCGCGTCGTCGAGCAGGCGATCGATGCCATGCCCGAGCGGATGGGGCGAGCGCTCCGTCTGTTCCGTATCGAAGGGCGCAGTCAGCGCGCCATCGCCGATGAATTGGGCATTAGCGTGAGCGGCGTGGAAAAGCTTCTGCAGCGCGCCTATCGCATCCTGCACGCGCGCCTCGCCGAGGTGAATGGCGCGATGCCGGTGCTCGGCATGGAGCAGGATCGATGAGCGCGGCCATGGCAGCGATCGTCGATCAGGCCGCGCTGTGGCACGTTCGTCAGGCGGACATGTCGGCCGACGAATGGGAGCAATTCGTATTCTGGCTGGAAGCGGATGACGAGCATGCGCGCGTCTATGATGCGATCGCCCTGCAGGATGCGCTGATTGCCGAAGCGCTTTTTCCAGACGCGCCGGCAACGCCGGTGGCCGCAAACGACGACGAGCGCGTGTTCCGTCGTCGCTGGCCGCTTGCCGGCACCGCGGGGGCGGCAATCGCCGCCGCGCTGGCGCTATGGCTGGTGCCGGGCGTGTTGTTCAAACCGTCGCCCCAGGCTGGCATGAGCGAGGTGATTGCCACTCGTGATGGCGAACGGCGCGATATCCGCATGGCGGACGGGACCCAGATCGCGATGAACGGCGGGACGGTGCTGCGGTTCGATCCGGCCGATCCGCGGACGATCGCGATGGATCGGGGCGAGGTGGCGCTGCACGTCGTCCATGACGCGGCGCATCCGTTTACGCTGCACGCTGGCGATCAAGTCATCCGCGACATGGGCACGACCTTCGACGTCACGCGCGACGGCGGCGATCTGTCGGTCGCGGTCGGCGAGGGATCGGTGATGTTCGAGCCGGACGGCGCCGCGGTGACACTGAGGGCTGGCGACGCTCTCACCCGCGACGGGGCGACCGGCCGGATCGTGCGTAGCACGATTCCCGCGGACAGTGTGGGTGGCTGGCGCCAGGGTGTGCTCAGCTTCGATGCGGCGTCGGTCGCCGAGGTCGCGGCTAGCCTGCGGCGATTACACGGGTTTCGCCTGCGGATCGCGAGCGGCTTGTCCACGCGTCCGTTCACCGGCATAATCCACCTCACGGGGGAAGCCGATCGCGACATTCCGCATCTGGCCGATCTGATCGGGGCAACTTGGCGGCGTGACGGGGCGGATTGGGTGTTGGCGGAACGGTAAGCGGCGATCCCGACGGGGTGCCGGCTGGTTTCTTGCCGCCTGTTCGCTGAGCCTGCCCGCCTCCGCATCGGCCAGTCCGCCGCAGCGGCGCGTCGCCCTCGCCATCGCGCCCATGACACTCGACCGTGCGGTGATCGCGCTCGCGCGCGTCGCGGGGGTCGATATCGTCAGTACGGAACGCGGTTTGCATGCCGTGCGGACGGCGGAGCTGCGCGGCACGCTGACGGTAAAGCAGGCGCTCGATCGCCTGCTGGCGGGCAGCGGCTTTCGTGCCGTGGCGAGCGGCCCCGGCAGCTATCGCATCGTCGTCGCGCCGCCGGCGCCACCGCCGCGGCCGGTCGCCCGCCCGGCAGCGCCCCCACCCCCCGAACCGGCGCCGGCGGATATCGTCGTGACCGCCAGCAAGCAGCGCGTGCCGCTGCTCCGCTATCCGGGTAGCCTGACGTTGGTGAGCGGCGTGCCGCGCCGCGCGAATGGGGCGACGGCAGACCTCAGCCAGATCGCGGGACAGCTCCCTATTCTGCAAAGCACGCAACTGGGGCTCGGCCGCAACAAGGTGTTCATTCGCGGGATCGCGGACAGCAGCTTTAATGGCACGACCCAGTCGACTGCGAGCGTCTATCTCGACGACGTGCAGCTCAACGCCTCCGGCCCTGATCCTGCGTTGCGCCTGTACGACATGCAGGCGGTCGAGATCCTGGAAGGACCGCAGGGTACGCTTTACGGGGCGGGTGCGATCGGTGGGCTGTTGCGGCTGACGACGCGCGCACCGGTGCTGGACGGTTTCGCGGGTAGTGCGAGTGCGGGCACCACGCTGACGCAGGGCGGCGCGCCGGGGTACGATGTGGCGCTGATGGCGAACGTGCCGCTCGTTGCGGGTAAGGCGGCGCTGCGGGGTGTTGCCTATCAGGTGCGCGACGGCGGATATATCGACGCGGCACGGCGGCGTGTGGTCGACGCCAACCATAGCGACACGACGGGGGCACGGCTGGCGTTGCGCGTCGATCCGGGGAGCGGCTGGCAGATCGATGCGAGCGGGGCGGCACAGCGGGTCGAATCGGCGGACGGGCAATATGGCGACGTGCGCCGATCGCCCTTTGCACAGCGCAATTATATCGCGCAGCCGTTCTTCGGGCGCTTGCTGTTCGGCCGGGTGACGATCGCCAAGGATTGGGAGAGCGGACTGCGGCTGGTGTCCGCGACCGGCGTCGCCGATTACCGGACGGTCGAGACGTTCGACGCGACGGGATTTGCGGCGCCGGTGTCACGGGGGGCGGCGCGGTACGACCTAGACAACGACAAGCTGCTGGTGTCGCAGGAACTGCGGCTGTCGCGATCGCTGGATGGCGGACGCTCGTGGTTGGCGGGCGTGAGCCTGTTGAGCGATCGGTCGATCCTGACGCGCTCGGTGGGGCTGGGCGGTGCGGCGATCGATATCGTCGGCGTCACCAACGTCACGCGGTCGGCGTCCGGGTTTGGCGAGGTGACGGCGCGGCTGTGGCGGGATCTGTCGGTGACGTTGGGCGGCCGCGTCACCACGGCGCGGGTCGATGGCGAACCGTCGAGTACGCGGCGGCCGGGCAATTACATCAAGGGCCGATCGACGCAGCGGTTCGATCCGACGATCGCGCTGTCCTATCGCATCGCGCCGGAGCTGGCGGCGTTCGCCCGCTATCAGACGGGCTTTCGCACCGGTGGTCTGGCGGTGGCGCAGGGCATCGGGCGGGTCGCCAATTACGATCCCGATTCGATCCGCTTTGCCGAGATCGGGCTGCGGCGGCTACGCAGCGGAGTGCGGGGCGTCAGCTTTGCGATCAGCGGGTCGACCGCGGCGTGGAGCAATATCCAGGCGGACCTAATCAACCGGCGCGGCCAGCCCTATACGACCAATCTGGGCGATGCCCGGATCCAGACGGTGGAGGCGTCGTTCGACTGGACGCCGACGACGCGGCTGACGATCGACGGGTCGGCGTTGTACACCCACAATATCGTCTACGGCGCTATCGCCGATCAGTCGCGGCTCAACAACCGGCGCCTGCCGCAGACGCCGCCGTTCGCAGCGCATGCCGGGGTCGCCTATCGCTGGCCGGAGGGACGGGTGACGCCGCGGATCGCGGCGAGCGCGGATTACGTCGGGCGGTCGGTGCTGGGGACTGGGGACCTGCTGGACGTGAGCCAGGGCAAGTATCTGACGATCGGCCTGACCGCGGGACTGCGTTGGCGGGGGATCGACCTGGGGTTGGGCGTCGAGAACCTGACCGACACCGCCTCCAACCGCTTCGCCTTCGGCAACCCGTTCGGCCTGCCGGGGCGGAACGAGACGACGCCGCTGCGCCCCCGCAATGTGCGGATCGGGGTGTCAACCACCTGGTAAATCAGCGTTTTCTGGTGAGTTCGCGCATCGCGTCGTCGAGGCCGGCGAGGGTGAGCGGGTACATGCGATCGGCCATCAATTCGCGCAGGATGCGGATCGACTGGCTGTAGCCCCATTGGTCCTTGGGCATCGGGTTGAGCCAGACCGCGGCCGGGTAGGTCGTCGTCAGGCGCTGCATCCAGACGGCGCCCGCTTCCTCATTGAAATGTTCGACCGAGCCGCCCGGATGCGTGATCTCATAGGGGTTCATTGACGCATCGCCGACCAGTACCAGCTTGTAATCATGACCGAATTTATGAAGCACCTCCCACAACGGCGTGCGTTCGGCGAAGCGGCGGCGATTGTCCTTCCACACGCCTTCGTACGGGCAATTGTGAAAGTAGAAGAATTCGAGGTTTTTGAATTCGGACGTCGCGGCGCTGAACAGCTCTTCGCACAGCTTGATCCACGGGTCCATCGACCCGCCGACGTCGAGAAACAGCAGCAATTTCACGGCATTGCGTCGTTCGGGCCGCATGCGCACGTCGAGCCAGCCGGCCCTTGCGGTGCTGTCGATCGTGCCGTCGATATCGAGTTCGTCGGCGGCGCCTTCGCGCGCGAAGCGGCGCAGGCGGCGTAGCGCGACCTTGATGTTGCGCGTGCCGAGTTCGCGGGTGTTGTCGAGGTTCTTAAATTCGCGCTGGTCCCAGACCTTGAGCGCGCGACCGTGCTTGCTCTCCCCGCCGATGCGCACGCCTTCGGGGTTATAGCCCGAATTGCCGTACGGGCTGGTGCCGCCCGTGCCGATCCATTTGTTGCCGCCCTGGTGACGCCCTTCCTGTTCGGCGAGGCGCTGTTTCAGCGTCTCCATGATCTCGTCCCACGAGCCTAAGGACTTGATCTGCTCCATTTCCTCGGGCGTCAGATATTTCTCGGCGACGGCCTTCAGCCAATCGGCGGGAATCTCGGTCGGCTGGGTGCCGTAGGTTGTCGCGATGCCGCGGAAGACCTTGGCGAACACCTGGTCGAACCGGTCGAGCAGCCCCTCGTCTTTCACGTAGGTGGCGCGGGCGAGATAGTAGAATGCTTCCGGCGTGCGGTCGATCACCTCGGCGTCGAGCGCCTCCAGAAGCACCAGATGCTCCTTCAGGCTGGCCGGAATACCGGCGAGTCGCAGCTCGTCGAGGAAGGTCAGGAACATGGCTGACTTCCGCCATTTCGAGCGTGGAAGTGGACGAAGTGGACGGTACGTACCGTCCCGAATGCGGCTGCGTGCAGGGGCGTCGGCAAGGCGGGGAACAGCGTCGGGGCGAACGGATCGGTCATGGCCTGCCACCGACGCTAGGAGCATTCGGTCGTGTAGGACAGCCCCTTTTTGAAGATCGGGTTTCGGCCGGCGATCAGCGTGCGGCGTAGGCGTCGATCAGCGCGCCGACGTAATCGGGGTTGCGGGTGGTGATCTGGGGCGAGGGGCGACCGCCGTAGATGAAGCCCTTCACCGGATAGATGCTGCTGCCCAGACCTTCCGAATCGCGGAACCAGACCTTCACTTCGCTCCAATCGTTGTCGGGCGACACGTCGTACAGCGTGACGTCGCGTTCGGCATGGCCGCGTTCGCCGTTGAAGCGCGACCAATTGGCGTGGGTGAGCATCAGCACGCGGCGTTCGACGACGCGGCTGACGACGGCGACATGGCCGAGCGGCAGGCGCCCGCTCTTGGCGAAGACGATGACCGAACCGACACGCGGATCGTGGCCGCGATCATAATGACCGTCCGCCTTCGACCACCAGGTCCAGGCGTCGCCGTAGATCTGGATGCCCGATGCCTCGCGTGCGAAGGGGACGCACTGGCCGACGTAATCGAGCAGATTGCCGCCCGCTGCGTTTGCCGGGGCGGCAAGCTGCGTTGCCGCTCCGATTGCCGCGGCGATCATGCCGCACTTGCGAAGAATGCCCTGCATTCGATGAGTTTTAGGGAAGGGGCGGTGACCGTTTGGTTGGGATTCGTGGTTAAGAAACGGTAATGCGGCAAAATATTGCCGGTCGTTTCGCTGCTGCAATGAGTGATTTTGTTCCGGCTGGACGGTGATTTTTTGTTGGTGCTGCTGGCACGCCGGTGGGTCCTAGGTACGCGTGGCGCCACCTAGCCGTCACCCTGGACTTGATCCGGGGTCCCGCTTTCCGCCGCCGCGAAAGAAGAAGCAGGATCCCGGCACAAGGCCGGGATGACGATGGAGGTGGGGTGAGGGGCGGTGGGGGTTCGCTGCTGTTATGTTTTGGGTGCAGCCGTTTGTGGTCGGTTGTTAGATGGGGCGGTTTGTTTTGGGGGTAAGGGCGGCCCTTACCTCCCCCTCCGTCACCGCTGCGCGGTGCCACCTCCCCCTGGCGGGGGAGGACTTTGGCGGGTCGGGTGCTGGGCACGGTGTTTTCTCCGTCATCCCGGCCTTGAGCCGGGATTCCGCTTCTTCTTTTGCCGCGGCGGCAAGCGGGACCCCGGATCACGTCCGGGGTGACGGTGGGGGCGCTTAGCGTCCCTGGCGTTTCGCCATGAAGGCCAAGCGTTCGAACAGCATGATGTCCTGTTCGTTCTTCAGCAGCGCGCCGTGGAGCGGGGGGATCGCCTTGGTAGGGTCGCGGTTCTGGAGGACGTCGAGCGGCATGTCTTCGTGCAGCAGCAGTTTCAGCCAGTCGAGCAGTTCGCTGGTGCTGGGCTTCTTCTTGAGGCCGGGCACCTCGCGGACGTCATAGAAGATGTCCATCGCCTTGCTGACGAGGATCTTCTGGATGCCGGGGAAGTGGACGTCGACGATCGCCTGCATCGTGTCGCGGTCGGGGAATTTGATATAGTGGAAGAAGCAGCGGCGCAGGAAGGCGTCGGGCAGCTCCTTTTCGTTGTTGCTGGTGATGACGACGATCGGGCGTTCGGTGGCGCGCACGGTTTCCTTCGTCTCGTAGACGTGGAATTCCATGCGATCGAGTTCCTGCAACAGGTCGTTGGGGAATTCGATATCGGCCTTGTCGATCTCGTCGATCAGCAGGACGGGCGGGGTAGGCCGGGTGAAGGCTTCCCACAATTTGCCGCGGCGGATGTAATTGGCGATGTCGTGGACGCGCTCATCGCCCAGCTGGCCGTCGCGCAGGCGGGCGACGGCGTCATATTCGTACAGGCCTTGCTGCGCCTTGGTGGTCGATTTGACGTTCCATTCGATCAGCTCGGCGCCGGTCGCCTTGGCGATCTCATGCGCGAGCACCGTCTTGCCGGTGCCGGGTTCGCCCTTCACCAGCAACGGACGGCGCAGCGTGACCGCGGCGTTGACCGCGACCTTCAGGTCGTCGGTCGCGACGTAATTCTGCGTGCCTTCGAAGCGCTTCATGGCCGGATCCCGGATATTGAATATCGGGTACGTCGTTGCCGGATCACAGCCGCGAGCGCAAGCGGGGGGAGTGGGGTACGCGCGCAACCGATTGCCGTACCTGCCGGCCTGATCCATGATCGACGAGGTTTCAGGGGGAGACAATATGATGATCGCGTTTCGTGCGCTGCTGATCGCTGCCTGGACTGCGCTGGCGATCTACACGGGGGTTGTGATCGCCAGGCATGGCATGGATCTGCTCCCGATCTTTTTCGGGGATATCGCACGCATGACGTGGTCCGGCCAGTTCAATGCAGACTTCTCATGCTTCCTGCTGTTGTCCGCATTGTGGACCGCTTGGCGTCATCACTTCACCCCCGTCGGCCTCGGTCTCGCGATCTTGGCGTTCTTCGGCGGCGCTGGATTTCTGCTGCTGTATCTTCTGCTGCTCAGCATCCAGACGCGAGGTGACATGACGGCCCTGCTGACGGGCGGTCGTCACGCAGCAGCGGGTGGCCGCGGCACAGTCCAATAGCCGCCTTACCCCTCCCGCGCGCTGGCCCTTGCCTCCAGCAAGTCCCAGATCGCGCGATGTTGCGCGAACAGTTGCTGCGCGCCGAAGCCGATGGCGCGTTCGGTCGCTTGGGTGCCGCCGAGGGCGTCGATGCTGGCGCCCGTTTCCAGATGCGGCGGGAAGGCGCGAGGGGCCGGCTCCACGCCGAAGCGGAGCGCGGCGGCGTCGAGCAGGCGACGGATCATGCCCCAGTCGTGGACCAGCGCGGCGACCGCGCCGGTCGCGCAGCCGCGGCGTTCGGAGGCGCCAAGCGTTTCGAGCGTGTGGCGGCTGGTGGTGAGCGCGGTCTCGCTATCTGCCTGTCCGGGCGTGGAGGGCAGCGGGCCGGCGGCGGCGGCGAGATGGGCGATATAGGCGCGCTCGACGGCAAAGGCATCGGCGATCCGATCGAGCCAGTCGCAGGCGTCGGGCTGCGCGCACTGGCTGCGCGCCGCGGCGGCGAGGCCGGGGTGGACGCCATGGACTCCACAGAGCGCATGCACCGCATCGGACACGTCGCGCGCCGAGGCGCGTGGCGAGACGAGGCGGGCGAAGTGCGGATGCGCCGCGCTGCCGTCGACGGCCCCCAATCGGGCAACCATGTCCCATGCGCTTGGCGACCAGGCCGTCTGTACGGTGTTCAACATATCACTCCGGGACATTTACTGATGCCGCCCGCCGATCCGGTGCGACACGCCACCCTTGTCGCCCCGTACCTATACCGAACCACGTAAAGACACGGTTGATGCGCCGCTAACCCTGCCGCAATCCCGCTTTACGTCGGCGGATCGTGCCCTAAGAACGGCGATACGTTGGAGTTGGAGTAGGTGATGCGGACATGGTGGTTGGGGCTGGCGCTGGCATCGGTGGGCGCGATGGCGATAGGCGCTGAGGCGGGCGCGCAGACGGCCGCGGCGCCGCAAACGGACAAGCTGACGCTGGCGCGCGTCTTCGGCAGCCCCGATTTGTCGGGGTCGCAGCCGCGCGGCGTACGCCTGTCGCCGGACGGCACGCTGCTCACCTTCCTGCGCCCGCGCGCCGACGAAAAGGAGCGCACCGATCTGTGGGCGCGCGACACGCGCACCGGCGCGGAGCGGATGCTGGTCGACAGCAAGAAGGTGGGCACCGGCGCCGAACTGACCGAGGCGGAGAAGATGCAGCGCGAGCGCGCGCGCATCGGCGGGTCGAAGGGCATCGTCGCCTATGACTTCGCGCCCGATGGCCGCTCGATCCTGGTGCCGCTGGACGGCGATCTGTATCTTGCGACGCTGGACGGCAAGGTCCGTCGGCTGACCGCGACGCCGGGTGGTGAGCTCAACCCGATCATCTCGCCCAAGGGCAATTACGTCAGCTTCGTGCGCGACCAGAATCTGTTCGCCCAGCCGCTGAGCGGGGGAGAGGCGCGCGCGCTGACCACCGGTGGTGGCGGTACGGTGCATTTCGGCGAGGCGGAGTTCGTCGCGCAGGAGGAAATGGATCGGCGCACCGGCTATTGGTGGTCGCCGGACGAACGCTATGTGGCGGTCGAGCGGTTCGACGAGGCGCCGGTGCGCGTCTTCACCCGTGCGTCGATCGGCGCGGCGGGGACCAAGACCTATGAACAGCGCTATCCCGCGGCGGGGACGCCCAACGTGCTGGTCGACCTGTATGTGATGCGGCCGGACGGGTCGGGGCAGGTGAAGGTCGATCTGGGCAGCGACCCGGACATCTATCTGGCGCGGGTCGACTGGACGCCGGACGGCAAGACGCTGCTGGTGCAGCGCGAGAGCCGCGACCAGAAGACGCTCGATATGCTGGCCGTCGATCCGGCGACGGGCAAGGCGAAGGTGCTGTTCACCGAGAAATCGGGCGCGCGGAGCTGGATCAACCTCAGCGACGATTATCGCGTGCTGAAGGACGGCAGCCTGATCTGGCGGTCCGAGCGGGATGGCTATGGCCATTTGTACCTGCGCAGCCCGGCGGGCAAGTGGACGCAGCTGACCAAGGGGCCGTGGGTCGTGACGGGCCTGGTCGGGGTCGATGAGGCGAAGGGGCGTATCTACCTCACCGGCACGAAGGACGACGTGCTCGAGCAGCACCTCTATGTGGTCGATATCGCGCGGCCGGACGTGCTGACGCGGCTGACCGAGCGGGGGTGGACCAACAGCGCGTCGATGGACGGCGCGGCCAGCCGCTTCATCATCTCGCGCTCCAATGCGGGGCAGCCGACGCAGGTCTATCTCGCCGATACGACCGGCAAGCGGCTGGAATGGATCAACGAAAATGCGATCCGGCCGGGGCACCCCTATTATCCGTATCTCGCCAGCCACCAGCCGACCAAGTTCGGGACGATCAAGGCGAAGGACGGCAGCACGCTGTATTGGGAAATGATCACCCCGCCGCTGGTGCCGGGCAAGAAATATCCCGTGTTCTTCGAACATTACGGCGGTCCGGGTACCGGCCAGCAGGTGACGCGCGGCTGGCAGGGGGCGCTGCCGCAATATCTGGTCAGCCAGGGCTGGGTCTATTTCAAGATCGACAATCGCGGCTCGTACAACCGCGGCAAGGCGTTCGAGGACCAGATCTATCATGCGATGGGCACGGTGGAGGTCGAGGACCAACTGGCCGGCGCCAATTACCTGAAGTCGCTGCCGTTCGTGGATGGCGGCAAGATCGCGACCTATGGCTGGTCGTATGGCGGATACATGTCGCTGAAGATGCTGGAGAAGACGCCGGGCGTCTATGCGGCGGCGGTGTCCGGCGCGCCGGTGACCGACTGGCAGCTGTACGACACGCATTACACCGAACGCTATCTGGGCGATCCGGCCAAGGACCCCAAGAGCTATGCGACGTCGCAGGCGGTGGAGGATTCGCCGAAGATCAAGGACCCGCTGCTGCTGATCCACGGCATGGCGGACGACAACGTCTTCCTCGACAATTCGACCAAGGTTGCCGCGAAGATGCAGGCGACGGCGACGCCGTTCGAGATGATGTTCTACCCCGGATACACGCACCGCGTCGGCGGGCCGATGGTGAGCCAGCATCTGTGGGGGACGATCCTGGAGTTCCTGGATCGGAACGTGAAGAACAAGAAGTAAGGTTTTATAATTCCTCCCTCGCTTCAGCGGGGGAGGGGGACCGTTCGCGTAGCGAATGGTGGAGGGGGCGATGCCGCAAACGGTGAGGTCGCCGTATCCTCCCCTCCGTCACCGCTTCGCGGCGCCACCCCACTGGCGGGGGAGGACTGGTGGTGACGTGCGTTCGTCACGGTCCGGCGCTAAGGCGCCACCCCATGCACTTCGTCGCCGCCTTTCATCTGTGGCCGTTTCTCGACACGGTCGTCAGCTATCTCACCGCCTTCGTGCTCGGCACTGCGATCGGGGCGGAGCGGCAGTATCGGCAGCGGACCGCGGGGCTGCGGACCAATGCGCTCGTCGCGATCGGGGCGGCGGCGTTCGTCGATCTGGGGCAGCGGCTGGGCGGGGACGTCGAGTCGATCCGGGTGATCGCCTATGTCGTGTCGGGGATCGGCTTCCTCGGCGCGGGCGTGATCATGAAGGAGGGAATGAACGTCCGCGGGCTCAACACCGCGGCAACGCTCTGGTGTTCGGCGGCGGTGGGATCGATCGCGGGGTCGGACATGATCGCTGAGGCGACGCTGCTGACCGGCGTCGTGCTGTTCGCCAATACCGCGCTGCGGCCGCTGGTCGATGCGATTAACCGCATTCCGATCGCCGGCGGCACGGTGGAGGCGACGTATAGCGTGACGATCACCGTGCCGGTCGCTGCGGCGGGACCGATGGGGGACGTGCTGGTCGGGCATCTCGAGGAGGCGGGACTGCCCGTCGCCGACCTCGACACGCAGGTGCGCGACGACGAGCATGTCGCGCTCGTCGCGACGCTGGTCGGTAGCGGCGTGGTGGATGCGGAGCTCGACGCATTGGTCGAGCATCTGGGCCGCGTACACGGGATCGACCACGCGACATGGCAGCTGAGCACGCACGATTAGGAAAGTCGGTGGACGTTTCCGCGCAACCGTATTAGGCGGCGCACACTGAATTGGAGGACGTGATGGGTTATCGGGTGGTGGTCGCGGGCGCGACGGGCAATGTCGGGCGTGAGATGGTCAACATCCTCGCCGAACGCGACTTCCCCGCGGACGAGATCGCGGTGCTGGCGTCGAGCCGCAGCCAGGGCGACGAGATCGAGTATGGTGACACCGGTCGCATGCTCAAGGTGCAGAACATCGAATATTTCGATCCGACCGGCTGGGACATGGCGCTGTTCGCGATCGGCAGCGAGGCAACCAAGGTCTATGCGCCCAAGTTCGCCGCCGCCGGCTGCACGGTGATCGACAATTCGTCGCTGTACCGGATGGACCCGGACGTGCCGCTGATCGTGCCGGAGGTGAATGCCGACGCGATCGACGGCTACAAGGCGAAGAACATCATCGCCAACCCCAATTGCTCGACCGCGCAGATGGTCGTCGCGCTGAAGCCGCTACATGATGCCGCCAAGATCACGCGCGTCGTCGTGGCCACGTACCAGTCGGTGTCCGGCGCGGGCAAGGTGGGCATGGACGAGCTGTTCGAACAGAGCCGCAACATCTTCGTCGGCGATCCTGCCGAGCCCAAGAAGTTCACCAAGCAGATCGCGTTCAACGTGATCCCGCACATCGACAGCTTCCTGGACGACGGATCGACCAAGGAAGAGTGGAAGATGGTGGTCGAGACGAAGAAAATCCTCGATCCCAAGATCAAGGTGACCGCGACCTGCGTGCGCGTGCCCGTGTTCGTCGGCCATTCCGAGGCGCTGAACATCGAGTTCGAAAACGAGATTTCGGCCGAGGACGCCAAGCGTATCCTGCGCGAAGCGCCGGGCATCATGCTGATCGACAAGCATGAGGACGGCGGATACGCGACGCCGATCGAGGCGGCGGGCGACGACGCGACCTATGTCAGTCGCGTGCGTGAGGATCCGACGGTGGAGAACGGGCTGGCGCTGTGGTGCGTCAGCGACAATCTGCGCAAGGGCGCGGCACTGAACGCGGTGCAGATCGCGGAACTGCTGGGCCGGCGGCACCTTCAGAAGGGCGGTTGAGCGGCTGATAGCGGAGTGATAGCATCTGTCCCATGGGACAGGTGCTGATCCGCAATCTCGACGACGCGCTGATCGCCGACTTCCGGCGCGTCGCCAAGGCCAATGGTCGATCTTTGGAAGCCGAGTTGCGCGAGGCGCTGGCGCAGGCTCGACCTAAGGTGCGGTTGGATGGCGATGCACTCCGAACGCTGGTCCACGGTCTGTGGGCGATGACTCCACCCGAGGCGGCAGCGGTCGATAGCACCCCGTATATTCGCGAGGCCCGGGACGCAGGATGATCGTTCTCGACGCGAGCGTCGCGATCAAGTTGGTTACGCGCGAACCGGGTGCAGAGGCCGTATTGATCCGGGTAGTCGGGGAGGTGGAGCGGATCGCACCCGACTGGTTCCACGTCGAAGTAGCGAACGCGCTGGCCAAAAAAGTGCGGAATGATGGCCTGTCCGAAGCCGCAGCGGCGGCGGGTCTGACCGCTGCGCCCGACCTGCTGACCGATACGGTCGCTACGCTATCGTTACTCGACGAGGCCTTCGCATTGTCTATGCAGGCAGGTCATGCGGTGTATGACTGCCTGTACCTTGTGCTGGCTGTCAGAACTGATGCGATCGTCTTGACGGCCGATGCCGGCATGGCCCGGGCGGCAAAACGAGTGGGATTGGTCGGGCACGTTGAACTGATCGGTTGACGTCGATCCCCCCCTCCTCACACCCGCCGGTGTTTACCGCCGTAATGTTGGCCGACATATTGCCCGATGCGGGCCATTTCGGTGGCGGCGGCGCGGGTGGCTTCGGCGCAGCAGGGCAGCGGATCGCGTTCGGCCTGAGCGGCGCGCATCGCGACGCGTTCGGTGAGTTACTCGATGTCGGCGCGGCTGAGCACGTTCTTTTCACGCAGCAGGCACAACAGGCTTTGCAGGATCACGAGGCTCTCGTCGCCCGTGCCGGTCCGATGCAGGTCCATCATCGCTCTCCTTGCTTGTTTTGAAGAGAGAGTATGCCTTTTTGGGGAGATTGGGAAGCGGGTAGGTGGAGGTTTGGGGATGGGCTTTGTGCTGGGTGTGGATCGGTGTTCGTGATGCCGAATTAAGATAGCCTTGTTCCGTCACCCCGGACTTGATCCGGGGTTTCGCTTCGGGGCTCGGGGGAAAAGCGGGACCCTGGATCAAGTCCGGGGTGACGGGTGGGGTGGGGGGCGGCCGCAAGACCCCAGTCTACGATCGGTGCTGGACAGGCGCGGGATCACGACCCACGTGGGGTCACGCTCGCAACCGATGGATGACGACCCTTGGCCCTTTCCCCCACCGATCCGCAGTATTTCGCCAGCTTCGACGGCACCCGCATCGCCTATCGCGAGCTGGGCGAGGGGCGGCCCGTCGTCCTGATCCATGGCTATTTCTCCACGGCGGAGGTCAATTGGATCAAATACGGCCATGCCGGCGCGATTGCGGCCAAGGGCTTTCGCGTCATCATGCCGGACCTGCGGGGCCATGGGTCGTCGGACAAGCCGCATGACCTTGCCGCCTATCCGGCGGATGCGCTGATGCGCGACGGGATGGCGTTGATCGCGCATCTAGGGCTGAGCGAGTACGATCTCGGCGGTTATTCGCTGGGGGGGCGGACGACGATGCGGATGCTCGCCAACGGGGCGAGGCCGCGCCGCGCGGTCATTGCGGGCATGGGGCTGACCGGGATCGTCAGCACGGCGGGGCGCGGCGGTTATTTCCGGCACGTGCTGACCAACCTCGGCAGCTTCGAGCGCGGGTCGGGCGAGTGGATGACCGAGGCGTTCCTGAAGACGACTGGCGGCGATCCGGTGGCGCTGCTCAACGTGCTCGAGACGTTCGTCGATACGCCGATCGAGGCGGTCGAGGCGATCGACGTGCCGACGCTGATCGTTGCCGGGATCGACGACGACGACAATGGATCGGGCGCGGCGCTGGCCGACGCGCTGCCGCAGGCGATCTTCCGCGAGATTCCCGGCAATCACATGAGCGCCGTCACCAAGCCGGAACTGGGCCAGACGATCGCCGACTTCCTGAGCGCCTGACCACAGGCGCTTGACCAAAAGGGGCGCCCCCGCGCATCGTGTCGGCAACGACAAGAAGTCAGTAGGGGATTGTTTTCATGCGTCTCGTTTCCACCGCCGCGCTCGTCGCGGCGCTGTTTGCCGCGCCCGTCGCGGCGCAGACTGCACCGGCTGGCCAGGCCGCGCCGGCGAAGCCGACCGCGGCCGAGGCCGACGCTTATGTCGCTGCGGTCGAGAAAGAGGCCGCCGACCTGTCGGTGCCCGCGCAGCAGACCGCCTGGGTCAACGCGACCTATATCACCGACGATACCGATGCGCTGGCGGCGAAGTCGGGCGCGGAGTTGACCGAAAAGGCGGTCCAATGGGCGAAGGGCGCGGCGCGCTTCAACGGCGTGACCGGCCTGTCCTATGACACAAAGCGCAAGCTCGACCTGCTGAAGAATGGCGTCGGCCTGCCTGCGCCGACGACACCGGGTGCGGCGACGGAGCTCGCGACGCTGACGACGCGCATGTCGTCGCGCTACGGCAAGGGAAAGGGCACGCTGGACGGCAAGCCGATCAACGGATCGGACATCGAGGCGGCGATGGGGACGACGCGCGATCCCGCCAAGCTGAAGGAGATGTGGGTCAGCTGGAACGACAATGTCGGCGCGCCGATGCGGGCGGATTACACGCGGATGACCGCGATCTCGAACGCGGGCGCGAAGGAGCTGGGCTTCGCCGATGTCGGCGCGATGTGGCGGTCTGGCTATGATATGACGCCGCAGCAGTTCGAGGCGCTGACCGACCAGATTTGGAAGGAGGTGGAGCCGCTCTATTTGTCGCTGCACACCTATGTCCGCTGGAAGCTGAACGAGAAGTACGGCGATGCCGTCCAGCCCAAGACCGGGCCGATCCGCAGCGACCTGCTTGGCAATATGTGGGCGCAGGAATGGGGCAATATCTATGATCTCGTCGCGCCCAAGGGGGCGGGCGACCTGGGCTATGACACCGGCGATCTGCTGAAAGCGAAGGGCTATGATCCCGTTCGCATGGTGAAGCAGGGCGAGGCCTTTTACTCGTCGCTCGGCTTCGCGCCGTTGCCCGAGACGTTCTGGCAGCGTTCGCAGATCGTGAAGCCCGCCGATCGCGAGGTGATCTGCCATGCGTCGGCATGGGATATCGACAATATGGACGATATCCGCATCAAGATGTGTACCAAGGTGAACGGCGACGACTTCGTCACGATCCACCATGAGCTGGGCCACAATTACTACCAGCGGGCGTACAAGAACCAGCCGTATCTGTACAAGAACGGCGCCAACGACGGCTTCCACGAGGCGATCGGCGATACGGTCGCGCTGTCGATCACGCCGGATTATCTGGTGAAGATCGGGCTGTTGCAGCCGGCGCAGGTGCCCGCTGCGGACAAGGACATCGGCCTGCTGCTCCGCCAGGCGATGGATAAGGTGGCGTTCCTGCCGTTCGGCCTGCTGGTCGACAAATGGCGCTGGGACGTCTTTTCGGGCAAGATCGCGCCGGGCCAGTATCAGCAGGGCTGGGACGCGCTGCGCCTGAAATATCAGGGGATCGTGCCGCCGGTGGCGCGCGATGAAACCAAGTTCGATGCCGGTGCGAAATACCACATTCCGGGGACGGTGCCCTATGCGCGCTATTTCCTGGCGCGGGTGCTGCAGTTCCAGTTCTACAAGGCGGCGTGCGAGCAGGCGGGCTGGAAGGGGCCGCTGCATCGTTGCTCGTTCTACGGCAACAAGGCGGTCGGCGAGAAGCTGAACGCGATGCTGAGCATGGGCCAGTCGAAGCCGTGGCCGGACGCGTTGCAGGTGATGACCGGCACGCGGCAGATGTCGGGCAAGGCGCTGGTGGAGTATTTCGCGCCGCTGAAGACGTGGCTGGACCAGCAGAACAAGGGCAAGCCGCAGGGCTGGTGATGGAGCGGGGTGTTCGGGGCGATTGCTCCGAATGCCGCGTCACCCCGGACTTGGTCCGGGATCGATGCCGCGGGGGCAGCGCCTGAGCCTCAGGCCGTCGCCCTCGCCGCGGAGTGGACCCCGGACCAAGTCCGGGGTGACGGAGTGGGTGGGGTGAGCGGAGCGCGTCGCCCACCCCCTTCGCATCAGAGCGCGTCGAGCAGGTGTTCGGCGCTGCTGACCTTGAATTCGCCGGGGGCTTCGACGTGGAGTTGCTTCACGACGCCGTCTTCGACCAGCATCGCATAGCGCTGGCTGCGCAGGCCCATGCCGAACTTGCTGCCGTCCATCGTCAGGCCGACCGCTTTGGCGAAATCGCCGTTGCCGTCGGCGAGCATCGTGATGCCCTCGGCCTCCTGCGACTTGGCCCAGGCGCCCATGACGAAGGCGTCGTTGACCGAGGTGCAGGCGATTTCGTCCACGCCCTTCGCGGCGAGCGCGTCGCGCTTCTCGACGAAGCCGGGCAGGTGGCGGGCGGAGCAGGTCGGCGTGAAGGCGCCGGGCACCGCGAACAGCGCGACGGTGCGACCGCGGAAGAAATCGTCGGAGGACACCTGATCGGGGCCATCGGACGTGACCTTGGTCAGGGTGGCGCTGGGGATCGTATCGCCGACGGTGATCGTCATCATGGGTCTCCGGGTAGAAAGGTTGCGCGCGGGACCGTCGGCCACATCGCCGCCGATTTCAAGCATGGCGCCGGCCGACGGGACGGTTATGGTGGCAAGGTTATGGAAGGTCCCGTTTATCTGTCCGGCCAGTTCCTGCTCGCGATGCCGGGCATGGCCGATCCGAGTTTCGACCATGCGGTGATCGCGATGTGCGCGCATGACGCGGGCGGCGCGCTGGGCGTGGGGCTCGGCGCGACGATCGATGGGCTGACGCTGCACGACCTGCTCGACCAGTTCGAGATCGCGCACGGCGCTGCACCGCCCGCCCCGGTACACTTCGGTGGGCCGGTGGAGCCGCGCCGCGGGTTCGTGCTGCATGCGCTGGATTGGGCGGGACAGGACACGGTCGAGGTAGCCGGGCGGTGGGCGCTGTCGGGCACGATCGACGTGCTGCGCGCGATTGCCGACGGAACGGGGCCGTCGCGCTACGTCGCCACGCTGGGCTATGCCGGCTGGTCGGCCGGGCAGCTCGACGCGGAGCTGTCGCAGCCGGGGTGGTTCCATGTCGCGGGCGACGATGCGCTGCTGTTCGACACGCCCGCGCCGCAGCGATGGAGCAGCGCCTTCGCCAAGGCGGGGATCGACCCGCGGCTGCTGGTGGTGGGCACCGGAACGGCCTGACGCGAGATATAAAGATATCTTTATATTTGATCTGTAGAGGCGGAGCGGTTAGGGGCAACCCATCCAAACCTCTTCAGGAGCATGCCACGTGGCTACTGCGCTCGCGCCCAACGGCACGAACACCGATTACGTCATCAAGGACATCGGCCTCGCCGATTTCGGTCGCGCCGAAATCAAGATCGCCGAAACCGAGATGCCTGGCCTGATGGCGCTGCGCGACGAATTCGGCGCTGCTCAGCCGCTGAAGGGCGCGCGCATCACCGGTTCGCTGCACATGACGATCCAGACCGCCGTGCTGATCGAGACGCTGACCGCGCTCGGCGCCGACGTTCGCTGGGCGACCTGCAACATCTTCTCGACGCAGGACCATGCCGCCGCCGCGATCGCCGCGACGGGCGTGCCGGTGTTCGCGGTGAAGGGCGAGAGCCTGGCCGAATATTGGGACTATGTCGGCGACATCTTCACCTGGGACGGCGACGTCGAGGGTCAGACCGCCAACATCATCCTGGATGATGGCGGCGACGCGACCATGTTCGCGCTGTGGGGCGCGAAGCTGGAAGCCGGCGCGACCTTCGCCGAGCCGGAGAATGAAGAGGAAGTCGAGTTCCAGCGTTCGGTCAAGGCGTTCATCGCCAAGAAGCCGGGCTATCTGACCGAGACCGTCAAGAACCTGAAGGGCGTGTCGGAAGAGACGACCACCGGCGTTCACCGCCTGTACGAGATCGCGAAGAAGGGCGAGCTGCCCTTCCCGGCGATCAACGTCAACGACTCGGTGACGAAGTCGAAGTTCGACAACCTCTATGGCTGCAAGGAATCGCTGGTCGACGCGATCCGTCGCGCCACCGACGTCATGCTGGCGGGCAAGGTCGCCGCGGTCGCCGGTTTCGGCGACGTGGGCAAGGGTTCGGCCCAGTCGCTCCGCAATGGCGGTGCGCGCGTCCTCGTGACCGAAATCGACCCGATCTGCGCGCTGCAGGCGGCGATGGAAGGCTTCGAGGTCGTGACCATGGATGAGGCCGTGAAGCGCGCCGACATCTTCGTCACCGCGACCGGCAACGCCGACGTCATCACCGCCGATCACATGAAGGCGATGAAGCCCATGTCGATCGTCTGCAACATCGGTCACTTCGACAGCGAGATCCAGATTGCGGCGCTGTCGAACTACAAGTGGACCGAAGTGAAGCCCGGCACCGACCTGGTCGAATTCCCGGACGGCAAGCAGATCATCGTGCTGGCCAAGGGCCGCCTGGTGAACCTGGGCTGCGCGACCGGCCACCCCAGCTTCGTGATGTCGGCCTCGTTCACCAACCAGACGCTCGCCCAGATCGAGCTGTGGACCAAGGGCGAGAACTACAAGAACGAAGTGTACGTTCTGCCCAAGCACCTCGACGAGAAGGTCGCTGCGCTCCACCTCGAAAAGCTGGGCGTCCAGCTGTCGAAGCTGAGCGAGAAGCAGGCCGCTTATATCGGTGTGCCGGTGGAAGGCCCGTTCAAGCCGGATCATTACCGCTACTGATCCGAACGGCGCCCGGTATCGGGTGCTGCGGATACGAAGAGGGGCGACACCGCGAGGTGCCGCCCCTTTTTTGTTTGCCCAGTGAACCCTTCCGTCACCCGAGCGAGGGCTGGTGTTTCCAGCGGCTCTCGCAATGCCTCTTGATGGGGCGATGCCGACCTTCGCTGGGATGACGCCCATGGCCGATCGACATTCGGGACAACGCGTTCATTCCTCCCCCGCCAGGGGGAGGTGGCGCCGCCGGAGGCGGTGACGGAGGGGGCGGATAGGAGTCGCTGCGTAACAGGACGCTACCCTTACCTCCCCCTCCGTCATGCCTGCGGCATGCCACCTCCCCCTGGCGGGGGAGGATTTGTCATCACGCTGATTGTCGATCGGCCTGCGGGGAATAGGAATAGTTCGCGGGCTGGCGCCGGACCGATGGGGGCGGTGGCCCGCCCCCAAGGCCTTACTTCGGCGCGGCGCTGCTGGTGGCGGCGCCGGTCGCCGAAGCCGCAGTTGCGGCGGCGAGCTGGGCGGCGGTGATGCCGACGATCACCTTGCCGCTGGCGTCGGCGCTGAAGCCGTTGATCGGCAGCTTCACCTCACCCTTGGCGGTGTTGAGCGTCACGAATTCGGCGTCGGCCGACTTGATCGTGCCGAGTGCCGCGCCGCCGAGACCGGTGACGGCGGTGCCGGGGACCAGCTTTGCCTTCACCGCGGCCTGGGCCTGCGCCTGCGAGCTGGCGATCGCCGCGTCGAGCTGTGCCTTGGTCATCGCCATGGCGAAGCCCTTCTCGGTCTTGCCGATCGAGGCCGGCGGCACGGGCACCTGCGCGGTGCCGGTGTTGAGGACGATCGCCTGCGGCGTGACGCTGGCGACGGTGCCGAGCGAGACGCCCGCGCTGTCATAGATCGTGGCGCCGACCGTCGGGGTGGTCGCGGTCGCGCTGGTACCGGCCTGCGCGCTCGCGCCGGCGGCCGGGGCCTGTTGTGCCACAGCCGCGGCGGGCATCAGCATCAGGGTGCCGATCGTCAGGGCCAAGGTACGCATCGAGTGTCTCCATTGTTGCTCGTTGTGACAAAGTAACGATGGGATTTCGGATGCGGTTCCGCCCGTTTTTGGCGGCGAGGCGAGTGTCCTTTCAGATCAACCGGTTATGGGCAGGCGGACCGTCCCGTCTTCGGCACGCTTCAGCGGACCGTAGCCTAGGACGGCCTCCAGCGGCAGCGGGCCGTAGAGGTGCGGGAACAGCTGGCCGCCGCGCGATTCCTCCCACTTCAGCGATGCGCCGAAGCTGCCGAGGTCGACCGCGGCGACGTGCAGGTCGGTCTGCCCGGCGAAATGCTTGTCGACCGTTTCGGTCAGCTGCTCGGCGGTCGACATGTGGATATAGCCATCCGCCAGGTCGACCGGCGCGCCGGCGAAGCTGCCGTCCCGTTCCAGCGCGGCCATCTGCTCCGCGGTCAGCACCTTATAGGCGACGAGGGGGAGGGCGCTCATGCGTCCTCCTCGCCATCGTCGCTTTCATCGACGCGTTCGTCCATCGTCGCCGGGCCGGTGCCGTCGTCCACGACCAAGGCGTCATCGGTGGGGGCCGCGGGGACATCGCCGATCTCGTCGGCAACGATCGCCTCCGCCTCGTTCTCGGGCTCTTCCTCCTCGTCGATCCGCGCGGCGGAGACGACATGCTCGTCCTTCGCCACGCTGAACAGCGTCACGCCCTGCGTGTTGCGACCCGTGACGCGGACGTCGCCGACCGACATGCGAATGAGCTTCGCCTGATCGGTCACCAGCATCAGCTGCTCGCCCGAATGCGCGGGGAAGCTGGCGACGACGGGGCCGTTGCGGCCCGCCGACACGATGTTGGTGATGCCCTGGCCGCCACGGTTGGTGCGGCGATATTCGAAGGCGGACGTGCGCTTGCCATAGCCGTTCTGGGTGACGGTGAGGATGAACTCCTCCGCCGCTTCGAATTCGGCCATGCGTTCGGGGCTGAGCGACATCTCACGCTCGCCTTCCTTCCACGGGGCGGCCTTCAGATAGGCCTCGCGCTCCTCGGTCGTCGCCGTGAAGCCGCGCAGGATCGACAGGCTGATGACCGCATCGCCCTCGGCGAGGCTGACGCCGCGGACGCCGGTGGAGGTGCGGCTCTGGAATTCGCGCACGTCGGTGGCGGCGAAGCGGATCGCCTTGCCCGCCTTGGTGGCGAGCAGGACGTCGTCGCTTTCGGTCAGCACCGCGACGCCGATCAGCCGGTCCTCGCTGCCCTCATCGAAGCGCATGGCGAGCTTGCCGTTCGACGGGATGTTGGCGAAGGCGTCCATCGCGTTGCGGCGGACGGTGCCGTTGGCTGTCGCGAACATGACGTGCAGGTCGCCCCAGCGGCCCTCATCCTCGGGCAGCGGCAGGACGGTGGAGATCGTCTCGCCCGGCGCCAGCGGCAGCAGGTTGATCATCGGGCGGCCGCGCGTCGCCGGCCCGCCCTCGGGCAGACGCCACACCTTCATGCGATACACCTTGCCGGCGGTCGAGAAGAACAGCACCGGCGTGTGCGTGCTCGTCACGAACAGGTTGGTGATCGCATCCTCGTCCTTCGTCGCCATGCCGGCGCGGCCCTTGCCGCCGCGCTTCTGCGCGCGGAAGGCGTCGAGCGGGGTGCGCTTGATATAGCCCTGCACGGTGACGGTGACGACCATCTCCTCGCGCTCGATCAGGTCCTCGTCGTCGATGCCGTCGGCGGCCGCGGCGATCTCGGTGCGGCGCGGGGTCGCGAAGATCGAGCGGACGTCGACCAGCTCCTCGCGCATCACCTCGTACAGGCGGGCGCGGTTGCCGAGGATTTCAAGCAGCGCGGCGATCGATTCGGCGAGGCCCTTCAGCTCGTCGCCGATTTCGTCGCGGCCGAGCGCGGTCAGGCGGTGGAGGCGCAGGTCGAGGATCGCCCGGACCTGCGTGTCGCTGAGCTTGTAGCCGTCGCCGACCTGCTCGCCTTCGACTGCCTCGACGAGGCTGAGGTAGGGCGCGATTTCCGCGATCGGCCATTCGCGCGCGAGCAGCGCGGCGCGTGCCTCGGCGGGGCTGGACGAGCCGCGGATGATACGGACGACTTCATCGAGGTTGGTGACCGCGATGACGAGGCCGAGCAGGATGTGGGCGCGGTCGCGTGCCTTGTTCAGCTCGAACTTCGAGCGGCGGGTGATGACCTGTTCGCGGAACTGGACGAACGCCTGGATGATGTCCTTGAGGTTCAGCGTTTCCGGCCGGCCGCCGCGGATCGCGAGCATGTTGGCGGGGAAGCTGCCCTGCGCAGGCGTGTGGCGCCATAGCTGGTTGAGGACGACTTCGGGGGTCGCATCGCGCTTCAGGTCGATGACGATGCGCACGCCTTCGCGGTTCGACTCGTCGCGGATGTCGCTGACGCCCTCGATCCGCTTGTCCTTCGCCGCCTCGGCGATCTTTTCGACGAGCGCGTTCTTGCCCTGCTGGAACGGGATGGCGGTGAGGACGATCGAGCGGCGATCGCCACGACCTTCCTCGATGACGTGGCGCGAGCGGACGATGATCGAGCCACGGCCGGTGTGATAGGCCGAGCGTGCGCCCGCCTTGCCGAGGATGATCGCGCCGGTGGGGAAGTCGGGGCCGGGGACGATCTCGATCAGCTCGTCGATGCTGATCGATTCGCCGGCCATCGTCTTGTCGATATAGGCGAGGCAGGCATCGACCACTTCGCCGAGGTTGTGCGGCGGGATGTTGGTCGCCATGCCGACTGCGATGCCGCCGGCGCCGTTGACGAGCAGGTTGGGGAAGCGCGCCGGCAGGACCTGCGGCTCGCGCTCGCTGGCGTCGTAGTTCGGCTGGAAATCGACGGTATCCTTGTCGAGATCCTCCATCAGATAATTGGCGGCGCGGGCGAGGCGCGCTTCGGTGTAGCGCATCGCGGCGGGCGGATCTGGGTCCATCGAGCCGAAGTTGCCCTGGCCGTCGATCAGCGGCAGCCGCATCGACCAGTCCTGCGTCATGCGCGCCAAGGCGTCGTAGATCGCGGTGTCGCCGTGCGGGTGGTATTTACCGATCACGTCACCGACGATGCGGGCGGATTTGCGGTAGGGCCGGTTGAAGAAGAAGCCGCTTTCCTGCGCGGAAAAGAGGATGCGGCGGTGGACCGGCTTCAGGCCGTCACGCACGTCGGGCAGCGCGCGGGCGACGATGACGCTCATCGCATAGTCGAGGTAGCTCGACTTCATCTCGTCGACGATCGAGATCGTCGAAATGCCCTCGGGATGGGCGGGGGGTTCGGCGAGGGTGGTCTCGTCGGCCAAGGTGTGACGCTTTCGGATTGTTACAGATGTATGGCCCCGGTTTAGGGGCATCCGTTCCGAAAGTCACGCGCGCGTACGCACACGCGTACGCGCGCGGGCCTATAGAGCGTTACTTCTTGCAGGCGGCCTTGTTCGCGTTGCCGGCCTTGCTGCAATTGTAGGTGATCGTCTTGCCCGTGCTGGTCTTGGTGGTGACCATGCGGCCGTTGGCGGCGACGGCGGTCTTGGTCGTCGTCCGGGTGGTGGCGGTAGGCTTGCCGACCGCGGGCTTGGTGGTCGTGGTCGTCTTGCTGGTGGCGACCGTCTTGGCCTGGGTCTTGGCCTGCATCTGTGCGCCGGTGGCCATCGCCGCGGAGCCGCAGCAGAGCGAGGCGGTCGCAAGCAGGACGAAGGGCAGGGACGTCTTCATGGGGTTCCTCTCCACCTTGAACGGACGCAACGGGATGGCGTCGTGATGCAGGGGATGCGCCCCGTGGAATAACAACGGGATGGCCGGATCATGACGTTTTCGTCATGTTGGGTGGGCACTTCGCGGCCCGTCACCCCGGACTTGATCCGGGGTCCCGCTTTCATTGGGTGTAGCAGGAGAAGAAGGAGCGGGACCCCGGATCAAGTTCGGGGTGACGGTGCGTTGGTGGGGCGGCTCCCCGCTAGGGCGCGATTTCCTTGCCTTCGAAGTCGAACAGGCGGCCGGTGTCGGGCGCCTTCAGCCCGTCGATCACATCGAGCAGTTGCGAGGCGGCGCGGTCGGGGGTGAAGAGCGTGCCGGGGCGGACGTTGGCCTGGAACGGCTTGGACAGAGCGGTGTCGACCGTGCCGGGGTGGAGGCCGACGATGATGCTGCGATCGTTGCGGCGCTTGTCCTCAATGCTCAGCGTGCGGACGAGCTGGTTCGCCGCCGCCTTTGCCATGCGATAGCCGTACCAGCCGCCGAGACGGTTGTCGGAGATACTACCGATCCGCGCCGAGAGGATCGCGAAGACGCTGCGGCCCTGTTTGGGCATGATCGGCAGGATGTGCTTGGCGATCAGCGCCGGACCGATGGCGTTGACGCGCAGGTTGGCAGCGAGCCAGTCGGGATCGAGCTCGCGATAGCTCTTTTCGGGCAAGCGATCGCCCTGATGCAGCAGGCCGGTGGCGACGATCACCAGCACCGGCGCGGGGCCGGTGGCGATGCGCGCGGCGGCGGCGGCGATGCTGGCCTCGTCCTCGAGATCGATCGGATCGCTGCCAGAGCGCGAGAGCGCGTGGACGACGTCATACGTCCCCTCGTCGCGCAAGGCCTCGACCAGCGCGGCGCCAATGCCGCCGCTGGCGCCGATGACGACGGCGCTGGTTCCCTTCGTACTCATCGGACGAAGCGCCACTGGTCGTCGCTGCTGGCCGCCGCATCGAAGGCATAGCCGTCGCTATCGAAGCCGCGCATCGCGTCAATATCGGTGATGCGGTGTTCGATCATCCAGCGCGCCATCAGCCCGCGCGCCTTCTTGGCGTGGAAGCTGACGAAGCGGTCGCCCTCGCGGAAATCGACCGCGACGACGCGGATGCCGGCGGGCAGGCGCCCGGCGACCGCCGCCCAATATTCCTGGCTGGCGAGGTTGAGGACGACGCCGGTCTCTTCCGCCGTCACGTCCTCGGCCAGTGCCTGGGCGATGCGGTCCCCCCACCAGTCGGTCAGCTTGGGCTTCCGTGGTGCCCAACGGGTGCCCATTTCCAGCCGGTACGGCCGCATCGCGTCAAGCGGGCGGAGCAGGCCATAGAGGCCCGACAGCAGGCGCAGATGGTCTTGCGCGAACGTCACCGCTTCCGGCTCCAGCGTCTGCGCGTCGAGGCCGGTATAGACGTCGCCGGCGAAGGCGAACATCGCCGGCCGCTCGGGTGCCTCGGGGAAGTCGCGAAAACGGTCCGCGTTAAGCTTCGCCAGCGCGGGCGAGATCTTCATCAGGTCCGACAGGCGTTTCTGCGTCAGGTGCGACGCTGCGGCGGCGAGCGTGGCCGCTTCGGAATCAAAGCGGGGCCGCGTGGAACCCAAATCGGGCAGCGGCGTCTCGTAATCGAGGGTCTTGGCGGGGGAAAGGACGGCGATCATGCCGGTCCGGTACTGCGCCTTCGGCCACCGTTCAATTCCCGTTCACGGGCTTCAAGCCACTGCGGGATCAGTCCCCAGCGTCGCTTGTACCCGCTGCGGCGGCCGGTTACAGGCCGCGCGTACGTTAGCGGCAGCGATGCCCCAATTGTCGGAGAGAGAGTTAGCATGAAGACCCTTTCGAAGCTCGCGCTGGCCGCGGTGCTCGCTACCGGTGTGAGTGGCCTTGCGTTCGTCGCCCCGGCGATGGCCAAGAAGGAAGAGCAGCAGGCGCCGGGCTTCAAGCTCAGCAAGCCGGTGCAGGCGATCGCCTACAATGCGCAGCAGGCCGTGAAGGCAAAGGACGTCGCCACGGCCGAGCCGCTGGTCGCGCAGATCGAGGCGGCCGCCACCACCGACGACGACAAATATGTGGCCGCGGCGCTGCGCTATGACCTGGAAAACACCAAGCTGGTGCTGGCGCAGCAGGCGAACCCGAATGCGCCGCTGAACGAGACCGCGCTGGCCAAGCCGCTCGACGCGCTGATCGCCGCGGCGAACACGCCGGCGGCCGATCGCGGCAAGTATCTGTTCCGCCGCGGCCAGCTCGCGTTCAACGGCGGCCAGTATGCCGTCGCGTCGCAATATTTCACCAAGGCGAAGGAAGCGGGCTTCAACAGCCCCGATTTCGATCTGCAGCTCGCCAAGGTGAAGGTGCAGGCGGGTGACGTCGCGGGCGGCCTGGCCGACCTCGACCGCTATATCACCGCGCAGAAGGCGGCGGGTCAGGCCGTGCCGGAATCCTATTACCGCTTCGCGATCGCGACCGCGAACAACAAGAAGATGGCGCCCGAGACGCTGGCGTGGATGCAGAAGTACGCCGCCGCCTTCCCGAATGCGAAGACGTGGCGCGACGTGATCCTGCAATATGCCTTCGCGCAGAACAGCATCGCGACGCCGGACAAGGCGCAGACGCTGGATCTGTACCGCCTGCTGCGCGCGGCCGGCGCGATGCCGGACCAGTCGAGCTATGAGGATTATGCCCGCATGGTCAGCGACCGCGGCAATCCCTACGAAGCGGCTGCCGTGCTGAAGGAAGGCATGGCGTCGGGCAAGATCCCGGCGAGCAGCACCTATGCCAAGAGCCAGCTGGCGGCGGCGAACACCGCGATCCAGCGCGACGGTTCGCTGGCGTCGAGCGAGAAGACCGCGCTGGCGTCGAAGGACGGCAAGATCGCCTCGGCGACCGCCGATGCCTATCTGGGCCAGAACAACTACGCCAAGGCGGCAGAACTGTACCGTGCGGCGCTGTCGAAGGGCGGCGTCGATGCGAACGAGGTGAACACGCGCCTCGGCATCGCGCTCGCCAAGTCGGGCGACAAGGCTGGCGCGCAGGCGGCGTTCGGTGCGGTGACGGGCCAGCCCCGCGCGGGCATCGCGGCGCTGTGGAACACCTGGACGCAGGTCGGTTCGGCGCCCGCTCCGGCGGCGTGATCGCGGCGATGATGGAATGAGAAGGGGCGGTCCGGCGACGGGCCGCCCTTTTTCGTTGCGGGTGGTGGCGACGGTGAACGTCGCCTTCGCTTCGGGACCTTTGTCACCTCGGCGGTGGCTGGGGTCGTTCGCGGCACCTGGTTCGCGCGCCAACGGGGAAAGCCCAGCCTGCGCTGGGATGACGGACTGGGAGGGCGTAGGGCGCCCAGGATGCGGGGCGTCACCCCCTCATCGCGGTGGATCAGTCGACCGAGACGGGGATGCCCGAGGTCGATTTGGCGGTGCGGATCGTCAGCGAGGTCTTGACGCTGGCGACGTTGGGTGCCGGCGTCAGATGGGTGGTCAGGATTTCCTGGAAGCTCTTGAGATCGCTGGCGACGATCTTCAGGATGAAGTCGATTTCGCCGTTGAGCATGTGGCATTCGCGCACTTCGGGAATGTCGGCGACATGCGTTTCGAAGGCGGCGAGGTCGTGCTCGGCCTGGCTGCGCAGCGAGACCATCGCGAAGACGGTAATTGGGAAGCCGAGGCTGGCGGGATCGAGATCGGCGTGATAGCCGCGGATCACACCCGCTTCCTCCAGCGCACGCACGCGGCGCAGGCAGGGCGGCGCGGTGAGGCCGACGCGTTCGGCGAGCTCGACGTTGGTCATGCGCCCATCCTGTTGCAGATGAGCGAGGATTTGACGATCGATCCGATCGAACGACATTGCGTGAGCCACTCCTAAGACGCGCCGAACGATATCGGCGATTTCCTCTAAGCATAAGAAAATTGCGGCGCAACGCAATTGTCCCACTTTGCGACGGCCTGCGGACAGTCGGAAAATCACCTGTTTCCCCTGCGACTCCGGCTCGTTAAGGAATCGGTGTTGCGCCCCGCTGGCGTAACGCCTTCCGGGAGTGAGCGTGCGCTTCGACGACAGCCTCAAGACGGTGCTTTCCGCCGACATGGACAGCGGCTTCGGCGCGCAGTCGGCGTGGCGGCAGCTCGTCGACCTGATGGGGCGCGGACGGATCGCGGCGGACGAGCCGGGCCTGGCGCGGCTGCGGATGCTGCGGCAGGCGGTGCCGCTGGCGGTGCGGTCTGCCAGCGCGCGGGCGCTCGCCTTTGCAACACCACCCGCGCCGCTCGTCGGGCTGTTTGCGGAGGATGCCTTTGCGGTTGCGGCGCCGTTGCTGCGCACGGTGACGCTGGACGCGGATACGTGGATCGCACTGCTGCCGCGCCTGTCGCCGCAGGGGCGGGCGTTGCTGCGCCACCGGCGCGACCTGCCCGCGGCGGTGGAGCGGGCGCTTGAGAGCTTCGGATCGGTCGATTTCGTTTTGCCCGATGCGGCGGTCGCGGCCGATGTCGCTCCGGTGCCGGTCGCGTCGGATGTGGGGCCCGCTGAGGTAGAACCGGCGGTCGCGCCGACGCCTGTGGTGGACGCGTCGGAGCCCGAGCCTGTTGTAATCGCGCCGCTCCCTGCACCGGTCGAAGCGGAGCCGATCGTTGTCGCTCCCCGCGTGGTCGCGATGCCGACGGTCGCCGTTGCGCCGCCGGAGCCGCGGCCGATCGCGGCGGGTGGGTTTCAGATTGCCGATGTCGTCGCGCGTATCGACGCCTTTCAGCGCCAGCGCGAACCGCTCGCGGCGCCCGCCGAGGCGGTGGAGCAGGCGCCTGCCACCTGCTTCCGCTTCGATACCGACAGTGCCGGCGTGATCTTCGCGGTGGACGGCGTGACGCGCGGGCCGCTGATCGGCGTGTCGCTGGCGGTGGGCGCGCCGCAGGGCGTGGTTCGCATCGATGCCGGCATCAACGGCGCGTTTCGTCAGCGCCAGCGCTTCGCCGACGTGCGGCTTGACGTCGGCGGATCGTCCGATGCGGGCGGCGCATGGCGGGTGACGGGCGAGCCGCAATTCGATGCCGCGACGGGCCGCTTCACCGGCTATGCCGCGATCGCCCGCCGACCGCGCAGCGACGAGGAAGCGGGACGGCCTGCGCAGGGTAGCGGTGCGTCCGATTCGCTGCGCCAGCTGGTGCATGAGCTGCGGACGCCGACCAACGCGATTTCGGGCTTTGCCGAGCTGATCGAGGCGCAGCTGCTGGGGCCGGTATCGCCCGTGTATCGCGATCACGCCGCGACGATCCGCCGCCACGCCGACGGCCTGATCGCGGCGATCGAGGATTTGGATACCGCCGCGCGGATCGAAGGCCGCGCGCTGGAGCTGCGCCCGCGGGCCGTCGCGATCGAGCCGCTACTGGAACGGATCGCGGCCGATCTGGCACCGCTGGCGGCGTTGCGCGGGACCGCGCTCGACATCCATCCGATGGGCGATCATGCCGCGCTGGCCGACGATCGGGCGATGGAGCGGCTGCTGTCGCGCCTGCTCGCCACCTTGACCTCCGCTGCCGTCGCCGGGGAACGGATCGATATCGCCGAGGCGCCGGCGCCGGCGGGGCAGGTGGCCCTGTGCTTCGCGCGCCCGCAGGCGCTGGGCACCGGCGGTGAAGATGCGTTGCTCAGCATCGACGCCGACGCCGGTGAGGAGGGTGCGCCGCTGCTGGGCGCGGGCTTCGCACTGCGGCTGGCGCGCAACCTGGCGAGCGAGATGGGCGGCGCGTTGATCTTCGGCGACCATCTGTTGACACTGCGCCTGCCTGCCGCCGTACAAGAGGGGATGGAGCAGGCGGCCAACTGACCCGTGCGACGAGGCACCATCCCGCCGTATCGGCCGCCCGCCCCGACGGTCGACACGCTGATTCGCTGGCCGGAGAGTTTCGGCGTCCGGTTCCTCGTGTTCGTCGACGTCGAGGAGGAGTTCGACTGGTCCGCCCCACTGGAGGCGCGGCATCGGTCGGTCACCGCGATGCGGGCGCTGCCGGCGGCGCATGCGCGCTTTGCGGATCGGGGCGTGGGGCTGGTCTGCCTCGTCGACCATCCGGTGGCGAGCGATACCGAGGCGGTGGCGATCCTGCGCGACGTCGTGGCGGACGGGCGATCGACGATCGGGGCGCAGCTGCATTCCTGGGTCACGCCGCCTTATGGTGCGCCAACGCCGGGCGACAGCTATCCGGGCAATTTGCCGCGGGCCGCACAGGCGGCGAAACTGGATGTGTTGACCGATGTGCTGGGCGCAGCGTTCGGCGCGGCGCCGATCGCCTATCGCGCGGGACGGTACGGCATCGGCCCAGATACGGCGCAGCTGTTGGCGGAGCAGGGCTATCGCGTCGAAACCTCGATCCGTGCGCGCTACGACTATTCGGCCGATGGCGGGCCGGATTTCAGCCGGATCGGCAGCGAGGCCTATCGATTGGGGTCGTTAATCGAGGTGCCGTTGACCAGCGTGTTCACCGGCGCGCTGCGCGCTCGCGGCCCTGAGTTTTATCCGGTGCTGGGGCGCGTGCCGCATGGTCGGGGCATCGCGGCGCGAAGCGGACTGTTGCAGCGAATCGCGTTGACGCCGGAGGACATGCCGATCGAGCAGGCGTTGGCCGCCGTGCGAATCGCGGTACGCGACCAGGGACAGCGGCTGCTCACCTTCTCCTTTCATTCGCCATCGCTGGAACCGGGGCACACGCCCTATGTGCGCGATGCACGCGATCTCGACCGGTTCTGGCGCTGGTGGGACCGGATGTTCGCCGAACTGGATGCGCTCGGCGTGAGGCCGACGACGCTGGAGGCGATGTTGACCGCTGCCGACGGCCAGGTATGACGCGCCGAAGGGGGCGTATTGCAGGCGGATTTGCGGTGACAGAGGCAAAACCGAAGATTGGGTACGCCCGATATTGACGCTGATAAACATCCGGTGCGGCTTGTTCGGCCAGATGTGCGCACATGCAAATAGGACGATACGCGGTCATCATTCGCTGGGATAACGCACGCCGTCATGAGACAGTAACACTAGAGCACATGCTGCCGACTTGCTTGGTACATTTGCAACACTGGCGCCTGCCTTTTGGGCGATGCGACGATTTTACCTTGAATTCGATGAATTATATGTCATTGGAGCATCTCAACCTACCAAAGAGGGGACCATCATGGTTGCCAAGTATCTGATGGCTGTCGCTGCAGCCGCCCTCGCCGTGGCCCCCGCTGCGGCCGCTCCGTCGAACCCCGCCGCGAGCCTGTCGGTTGCCAAGTCGGTTCGCACCGGTTCGGCGTCGGCCAAGAAGAACGAACTGGCCGGTGGCGGTCTGATCGTTGCCCTGGTCGCGGCGGCTGCCGTCGTTGCCGGCATCGTGATCGTCGCTGACAGCGGCGACAGCAACTAAGAGTTTTTGACGATCCGGCGGAGTTCCCAAGACGCTCGCCGATCGACATGACTTTAAAGGCAAGGGGGGCTTCGGCTCCCCTTGTTGATTCTGGGGCCTGTCGAACGGTCCAAAGTGACGAACTGAAGCGGCTTCGCGGTCGTCGGCGGTCCGCATCGTCAGCCAGTTACGGGGCGACGGCATTGCCGTGAATTGGTGGCGTCGGGCAAATCGGTTCGCAACATGAACAAGGCGCCCGGACTGTACGATCCGAGCGCCCCTGATCACTTCTAAGGAAGTGCTACGTCGGCTTACGCAGCCTTGGCGGCGTCCGCGTTGTTGTCGACGGCGGCCAGCGGCGCACCGGTCTTGATCGCGATGCTCTTAGGCTTCATCGCTTCCGGCACTTCGCGGACCAGATCGATCACGAGCAGACCGTCGTTAAGCCGCGCGTCTTCGACGAACACGAAATCGGCGAGTTCGAAGCGCCGCTCGAAGCTGCGGTTGGCGATGCCGATGTGCAGGAAATTGGCGTTGGCCGCCTTGTCGTCCTTCTTGCCGGCCACGAGCAGCAGGTTCTGCTGCGCCGTGATCTCGATTTCGTCGCGGCTGAAGCCGGCGACGGCGAGCGTGATCCGGTAACGGTCGTCGGCGATCCGTTCCAAGTTGAAGGGCGGGTAGTTTTCCGCGGTCGCGGCGCGCGCGTTGCTTTCCAGCATGTCGAATAGACGGTCGAAACCGATGGTCGAGCGGCGATACGGGGTCAGGTCGAGTCGCATGTCAAATCCTCCAAATGAAGCGAGTTGAACGACGGCATCCACAACGGTGCAATGCCGGCGCATGGCCCATCGTTGGCGCCATGCGTCCCCGAATTTGGGAAGATCCGTATCGGCTTCAAGAGGGGATGGGCCGGAAAAAATCGTAAGTGATTTCAGCGCACGAAGCCCGGCTATCGCGACCCCAAGCTTCTCCATCTTTGTAATCCCATCGATTCGGGGGAGTTTGGCGGCAACGATAAAAGGGAGCTTTCGATGTCGCTGACGCTTGCCATGCTGCTTGCCGGCCAGACCATGCCGCAGCCTACGCTCGAGCCGGTGCCGACACCCGAAAGCGCGCAGGCGCAGGACGACGCCGGCACAGGGCAGGGCGCCCCCGCCCCGGCGGGTGCCGGCGACATCGTCGTTACCGCGCGCCGTCGCGCCGAATCGGTGCAGCGGGTGCCGATCGCGATTTCGGTGATCGGCGGCGCCGAGCTGGACAAGACGGGGGCGTTCAACGTCAACCGCCTGCAGCAGCAGCAGCCCTCGCTGCAATTCTATTCGAGCAACCCGCGCAACTCGGCAATCAACATCCGCGGGCTCGGCGCGCCGTTCGGCCTGACTAACGACGGGATCGAACAGGGCGTCGGCTTCTACGTCGATGGCGTGTACATCGGGCGGATCGGCGCTTCGACCTTCGACTTCGTCGATGTCGAGCGGGTGGAGGTGCTGCGCGGGCCGCAGGGCACGCTGTACGGCAAGAATACCACGTCGGGGGCGCTGAATATCACGACCCGGCCGCCGAGCTTCACCCCCGAGGCGCGAGTCGAGCTGACCGCCGGCAATTACGAATTCGTCCAGGCCAAGGCGTCGGTATCGGGCCCGCTGTCGGATCGGGTCGCGCTGCGCCTGTCTGCGTCGTCGACGCAGCGCCAGGGTACGATCTATGACGTCACATCGGGGCGCAACCTGCACCGGCTCGAAAACAATGGCGTGCGTGGGCAGTTGCTGTGGAACGCGAGCGACAGCCTGAACTTCACGCTGTCGGGCGATTACAACGTGCAGAATCCGCTCTGCTGCGTGCAATATTACGCTCGGGTCGGCACCACGCAGCGGCCGATCGCGCGGCAATATGCGGCGCTCGCCGCGGCGTTCAATTATCGGCCGCCCAGCACCAATCCGTTCGATCGCGTGACCGACCTGGATGCGCCGATCAATTCGCGGCAGGAGATCGGCGGCGTCTCGCTGGTCGGCAATTGGGATTTGGGGCCGGCGACGCTGACCTCAGTCAGCGCGTGGCGCTATTGGGATTGGCAGCCGCAGAACGATCGCGATTTCATCGGCCTGCCGATCACGACGGTGTCGCAGAACCCGTCGCAGCAGAAACAGGTGTCGCAGGAGCTGCGCCTCGCCTCTAATGGCACCAACCGGCTGGACTATACGGTCGGCGCGTTCTTCTTTCACCAGACGATCAACACGCAGGGGTCGCAGGTCCAGGGATCCGCGGCGAGTCGGTTCCTGCTGTCGGGCAATGACGCGAACAATCCCAATGTACTCAACGGCCTGACGTCGACGAACACGATCAACTTCGACAACACCAGCTTCGCGGTGTTCGGCAAGCTGAACTGGGCGCTGACCGATGCGCTGCACATCCAGCCGGGCCTGCGCGTCAATTACGACCGCAAGTCGGGCTTTTACGAATCGGTCGTCAGCATCCGCAACGCGCAATATGCCTTCACCGCGACGGCGGACAATGTGGCCGCTCTGCTGGCATCGCAGCCGACTGCGGCGGCGCGCACGACGTTTCAGAACCAGATCAACACGCTGGCGCCGCAGCGCTACAGTCCGCGGTTCAGCGCGTGGAACACGTCGGGCGACATCACCTTGTCGTATGACGTCAGTCCCGACATTCACGCTTATGCGACCTATGCCCGCAGCTTCAAATCGGGCGGTATCAACCTGTCGGGCTTGCCGCTCAATTCCACCAGCACGGGTGTCGATTTGTCGACGCAGACCGTGAAGCCCGAGAAGGTCAACAATTACGAGATCGGCTTGAAGACGCAGTTCCTCAACCGGCGGCTAACGCTGAACCTTGCCGGATACTGGACCGATGTGTTCGATTATCAGGCAACGGTGAACAACAATGCGATCAACGTGATCCGCGGCTATCTTGCCAATGCGGGTCAGGTGCGGTCGCGCGGATTCGAATTCGATACGAGCTTCCGGCCGAGCAGCCGGCTGAACCTGTACGTCAACGGCGCCTTTACCGACGCGAAATACGTCCGCTTCGCCAACGCGCCCTGTCCGCCGGAATTGTCGGGCGGTTCTGCGGCCAGTGCCACGAACCCGGCGAGTCGGGCAGGGCAGGCCGGCAGTGCCACCCAACCGTCGTACAGCCCGGCCCAATGCGATATCTCCGGTCAGCGGCTGCCCGGCATCTCGAAATGGTCGTTCTCGTTCGGCGGTGAGTATAACGTGCCCGTCGGGAGCAAGGGCGGCGAAGCCTATGTCGGCTATGACGGCAGTTACCGCTCGCGCTTCTCGTCCAACCCGTCGCCGTCGGCCTATACCTGGATCGAGAGCTATTCGCTGTCCAACGTCCGCGCCGGCTATCGCGAGGGCGGTATCAACGTCTTCGGCTGGGTGCGCAACGTGTTCGATAAGCAGTATTTCGAGCTGCTCTCGACGCAGTCTGGCAGTACGGGGTTGATCGTGGGACAGCCGGGCGATCCGCGGACTTATGGTTTGACGCTGTCGACGCGGTTCTAGAGGTTTCCCCCGTCGTCTTGGCATAGCCCAGGATGACGAAGAGTGCGGCAGTATACGCTCTTCGTCATTCCCGCGGAGGCGGGAATCCAGACGCGCTAGGCTCGCGGCTCGATTCGCGGACGTTCGCCAATCTGGATTCCCGCCTTCGCGTGAATGACGGTTGGAGGGTGGTTGGGCGCGGCCTCGCGTACCGGCCAAACCGGCGTCCATCATGAGAACGGCCCCGCGTTCGGACGACGTTCAGCTTTGATCTGCGATAAGAGACGATGCCGGACGGGGGGCGTGAATTGGAAGCTCCCGCCCTTCGCCCGGCGCCGTCGAGGCGGTCCGGACAAGCAAACGCCCGGACCGTTTCCGATCCGGGCGCCTGCGTGACGAGAAACCCGTCAGCCCCCTTAGGTCGTGTCGTGGACGATCGCGCGTTTTCGCTGCGTCGCCGGAACACTGTTTCCCCGAACCACGGCCGTTGCCTGTGTCTCAGATGAGTCTGTGCTAGGCAGGGGCAGGGGCTTTGTCACCGGATATTGTCGCCCGTCATTTCGATTGCGGCTGCCCTGTGTCGAATCCGCAACATTTGTTGCTTGTCGCCGTCTCTCCGCCTAGAGCCGCGGCCATGATCCTCTCTACCTATGAACGGATGATCGCGCGGCGATATCTGCTGCCGGGCAAGGGGGAGGCGTTCATCTTCCTCGTCGCCTCGATCAGCCTCGTCGCGGTGATGCTCGGTGTGGCGGCGCTCGTCATCGTCATGAGCGTGATGAACGGCTTTCGCGCCGAGCTGTTCGACAAGATCGTCGGCCTAAACGGCCACGCGGTGATCCAGTTCGATCCCACTCGCCCCGTCGACTGGCGGCAGGTGGTGGCCGAGGCGAAGCGCACGCCCAACATCACGTCGGCGGTGCCGATGATCGAACAGCCGCTGGCCGCGACCTATAACGGGCGGGCGGAGGCAGTGCTGGTGCGCGGCGTGCGGATGCAGGACATCGCGCCGGTGATCGGCAACAAGGTGGTGATGGGGTCGCTTGCCGGCGTGACGCCGGGCAGCGGCCGGATCGCGATCGGCAGCCGGCTGGCCGAAGCGCTGGGCGCGACCGTCGGCAGCGACATATCGCTGTTCAGCCCGCAGGGGCAGACGACGCCGTTCGGCACCGTGCCGCGTATCGTCAGCTACAAGGTTGCCGCGATCTTCGAGATCGGGCTGTACGATTACGACAAGCAATATGTCTTCATGCCGATCGAGGATGCGCAGACACTGCTGCTGCTCGGCGACAATGTCGGCATGGTAGAGATCGAGACGAACAACGCCGACAAGGTGGGGCAGATCCTGGCGCCACTGGGCGACAAATTACCGCCCGGCGCGGTGATCAGCGACTGGCGGAGCATGAACGCGCAGCTGTTCCAGGCGCTGGAGGTCGAGCGGGTGGCGATGTTCACCGTGCTGTCGATCATCATTCTGGTCGCGGTGTTCAACATCCTGTCCAGCCTCATCATGCTGGTGCGCGCCAAGACGCGCGACATCGCGATCCTCAGGACGATGGGTGCGACGCGGGGCGGGTTGATGCGCATCTTCATGGTGGTCGGCACGACGATCGGCGCGCTCGGCACGGTGGCGGGGCTGCTCCTGGGCTTCGTGTTCCTGTTCTATCGCCAGGCGGTGGTGAATTTGGTGCAGATGGTAACGGGGCAGAATCTTTGGGATCCGTCGATCCGCTATCTCACCGAACTGCCGTCGAAGCCCGATCCCGTCGAGATCATCGTGATCGCGATCATGGCGCTGGTGTTCAGCTTCCTGGCGACGCTGTATCCGGCGTGGAAGGCGGCGAGCACCGATCCGGTACAGGTCCTTCGCTATGAATAATGTCCTCGAAACCGGTCGGCTGACGCGCAGCTTCACGCAGGGCGGCGAGACGATCCACGTCCTGCGCGGGGTCGACTTGACCGTGGCGCCGGGCGAGATCGTCGCGCTGGTCGGGCCGTCGGGATCGGGCAAGTCGACGCTGCTGCAGGCGGTGGGCTTGCTGGAGGGCGGGTTCGAAGGTTCGATCCGGATCGCCGGCACGGAGGCGGCGAAGCTCGACGCGCATGGCCGCACCGTGATGCGTCGCGATCATCTGGGCTTCGTGTACCAGTTCCACCATCTGCTGCCCGACTTCAACGCGACCGAGAATGTCGTGCTGCCGCAGCTGGTGCATGGCGCGGCGCGCAAGGCGGCGGACGATCGCGCGGTCGCGTTGCTGACTGCACTGGGGCTGGGGCATCGCCTGACGCACCGGCCGAGCCAGCTCTCGGGCGGCGAGCAGCAGCGCGTCGCCGTGGCGCGTGCGCTGGCCAACCGGCCGGCGCTGGTGCTGGCGGACGAGCCGACGGGCAACCTCGACGAACATACGGCCGACATCGTGTTGGCCGAGTTCCTGCGGCTGGTACGCGGAGAAGGTTCGGCGGCGCTGATCGCGACGCATAACGAGCGGCTGGCGCAGAAGATGGACCGCGTCGTCCGCTTGCATGAGGGCGTGCTGTCGTGAGCGATGCGTGGCGGACCACCCCGACCTTGGTCGGCCGTCACGTCACATTGCGGCCGCTCGTGGCCGAGGATAAGGACGCGCTGGTCGCCGCCGCTGCGGCGGATGACCTGTGGGATATATTCTACGCGAGCGTCTCGCAATTAAAGGATGCGGATCGCTGGTTTGCCGCGACGTTCGCGCAGGTCGAGCAGGGGCGGGCGCTGGTATTCGCGGTCTGCGATCCGGCGGGAGCGGTCGTCGGCACCACGCGCTACATGCGGATGAACGAAGGCCATCGGCGTCTGGAGATCGGCGGCACCTTTTATGCGACGCGGGTCCAGCGCACCGGCGTGAATACCGAGGCAAAGCGGCTGCTGTTGACGTATGCCTTCGACACGATGGGCGTGCAGTGCGTGCAGATCCGCACCGATGCGCTCAACATCCGCAGCCAGCGCGCAATCGAACGCTTGGGCGCAAAGCGGGATGGCGTGCTGCGCGGTCACCAGATCGTCGGCGGGCGGCTGCGCGACAGCGTCGTCTATTCGATCCTGGACCGTGAATGGCCGGGCGTGCGCCAGAATCTCGATTATCTGCTTGCGAGGTACGCATGAGCGGCATCACCGATCTCACTGTGCGGGGGGCGGACGGCAACCCGCTGTCGCTGGACCGCTGGGCGGGGCAGGTGCTGCTGATCGTCAACACCGCGTCGAAATGCGGGTTCACGCCGCAGTATGAAGGCCTGGAGGCGCTGCATCGGCGGTTCGCCGACAAGGGTTTCGAGGTGCTGGCCTTTCCCTGCAATCAGTTCGGGGCGCAGGAGCCGGGCGATGCGGCGGAGATCGCGAATTTCTGTTCGCTGACCTATGACGTGACGTTTCCGGTGTTCGCCAAGATCGACGTCAACGGTGCGGCGGCCGATCCGTTGTTCGAGCGGCTGAAGACGGCGGCGCCCGGCGTGCTGGGGTCGAAGGCGATCAAGTGGAACTTCACGAAGTTCCTGGTGGATCGGTCGGGGCAGGTCGTGCGGCGCTATGCGCCGACGGCGAAGCCCGAGGATCTTGCGGCGGATATCGAGGCGTTGCTGTAGGGCTGGCTTCGCCCCACACTCGCGTCACCCCGGACTCGTTCCGGGGTCCACTGCGCGGCGAGGGGGACGGCTAGAGCCTCTTGCCATTCCCGGGCGGCCCGGTGGACCCCGGAACGAGTCCGGGGTGACGGGGTGGGTGGGGCCGGCGGCGTGGCTTACAGCGCCGGGGCGGCGAAGGGCTTGGCGCCTGTCTTGTGATGCAGTGCCGACAGGATCGAGGTCACGCCGCCGAACACGAAGCTGATGCCGAGGATGAAGCCCGGCAGCGTCAATGCCGACCAGGGCAGGGTGGCGAGGACGTAGATCGCGAGCAGGATGTTGACGACGCCAAGCGCGACCATCAGCCCACGGCCGCGCTTGAAGCGTGCGCCGAGGCCGATTTCCATCGCGCCGCGGATACCGAGCCACACGCCGACCAGCAGCGTCAGCGACAGCGCGCCGGACATCGGATCGAACGCCATCAGCACACCGATGACCAGCGACAGCAGGCCGAAGCCGATCGCATAGCCGCGCCCTTCGTGCTTGCCCATCACGCCCGCCGCGAGCGAGACGATGCCGGCGGCGATGAAGAAGGCGCCGATCACCAGGGTCGCGGCATAGGTGGCGGCGAAGGGATTGAGGAACGCAAGCACGCCAAGCGCCAGCGACAGCACGCCATAGGCGAGGATCCAGGCCCAGCCCGCACCTGCGGCGGCCGGTGTGAGCGGATCATTGAACGTACGCGTGTCGGTCATGGCGATGTCTCCTCGTTGTGGGCGCGAAACGAGGTTATCCACCGCTGGTTCCGTCCATTCCGGGCGGGTCGCCTGTTCGAATCGGGTCGGAGTCGCTAAGTGGTTCGCATGGCTCATTCGGGTTTCGTGCCGCTTCGCATTTTTTCGTCCTACACGATGCTCGACGGGGCGATCGATCCGAAGGCGATCGCGAAACAGGCCAAGGCACAGAAGTTTCCGGCAGCCGGCCTGACCGATCGCAACGGGCTATACGCGGCCATGGCCTTTTCGGACGCGGCGAAGAAGGATGGCGTGCAGCCGGTCATCGGGACGATGCTGTGCGTCGCGCGGCCGGATATGCCCGATGGCGTCGCCGCGCCGCTCGACTGGATCGCGCTTTATGCGCAGGATATGACGGGCTACGACAATCTGTGCGCGCTGGTCAGCATGGCGCATCTCGACCGACCGATCGAATTGCCGGCGCATGTCGATTTCGCCGCACTGGAAGGCCGGACCGATGGCCTGATCGCGCTGACCGCGGGGGCCGAAGGCGGACTGGCGCGCCTGTTCCACGAGGATCAGCCTGACCGCGCGCGTGCCTATTGCGACCGGTTGCAGGCGCTGTTCCCCGACCGGCTGTACATCGAGCTCGTCCGCCGGGGCGACGTGGTGGAGGAAGCGGCCGAACAGGCGCTGATCGACCTGGCCTATGATCGCGACCTGCCGCTGGTCGCGACCAATCCGTGCTGCTTTTCCGACAGCGGTTTCCTCGACGCGCACGACGCCATGCTGTGCATCGCGCATTCGACCTATGTCGAAAGCGAGGATCGCGTCCGCTCGTGCCCCGATGCATGGCTGAAGCCCGCCGAGGTGATGAAGCAGCTGTTCGCCGATCTGCCCGAGGCGATCGACAATACGCTGGTCGTGGCGCAGCGCTGCGCGGTGATGGCGCCCTATCGCAAGCCGATCCTGCCCAGCCTGGCGGGCGATCGCGACGGCGAGGCGGCGATGCTGCGCGATCAGGCGGCGGCGGGACTGGAAGCGCGGCTCGACCGGATCGAGGAGCTGGGTGCGCAGCCCGACGATCCCAATTGGCGCGACGTGTATCGCGAGCGGCTGGCGTTCGAGGTGAACGTCATCGTCCAGATGGGTTTCCCCGGATACTTCCTGATCGTCGGCGACTTCATAAAATGGGCGAAGGATCACGACATTCCGGTGGGGCCGGGGCGTGGTTCGGGCGCGGGCTCGGTCGTCGCCTGGGCGCTGACGATCACCGATCTCGACCCGATGAAGCTGGGCCTGCTGTTCGAGCGATTCCTGAACCCGGAACGCGTGTCGATGCCCGACTTCGACATCGACTTTTGCGAAACCCGGCGTGGCGAGGTCATTCGCTACGTGCAGGAGAAATACGGCCGCGATCAGGTGGCGCAGATCATCACCTTCGGTAAGCTGAAGGCGCGCGCGGTGTTGAAGGACACCGGCCGCGTGCTCCAGATGAGCTATGGCCAGGTCGATCGCCTCGCCAAGCTGGTGCCCAATCACCCGACCGATCCATGGGACCTGAAGCGCGCGCTGAACGGCGTGCCCGAGTTGGCGAAGGAATATGCCAACGACAATCAGGTCCGCCGCCTGCTCGACTTGGCGACCAAGCTGGAGGGCCTGCCGCGCCATTCGTCGACGCACGCCGCGGGCGTGGTCATCGGCGACCGGCCGCTGAGCCAGCTCGTCCCCCTCTATCGCGATCCGCGGTCCGACATGCCGGTGACGCAGTTCGACATGAAATATGTCGAGGGCGCGGGGCTCGTAAAGTTCGACTTCCTCGGCCTGAAGACACTTTCGGTTCTGAAGAAGGCCGTGCAACTGCTTGGCAAGCGCGACATTTCGATCGACCTGGATGCGCTGCCCTGGGACGACGAAGCGACGTACAAGCTGCTCCAGAAGGGCGACACGGTCGGCGTGTTCCAGCTGGAATCGGAGGGCATGCGGCGCACGCTCAGCGCCGTCCGCCCGACCAATTTCGGCGACATCATCGCGCTCGTGTCGCTGTATCGCCCCGGCCCGATGGACAACATTCCCTCGTTCGGCCGGCGCAAGCAAGGGACGGAGGAGATCCTCTACCCCCACCCGCTGCTGGAACCGATCCTGAAGGAGACCTACGGGATCTTCGTCTATCAGGAACAGGTGATGCAGGCCGCGCAGATCCTGGCGGGCTATAGCCTGGGCGGCGCCGATTTGCTGCGCCGCGCGATGGGTAAGAAGATCAAGGCGGAGATGGACGCGCAGCGCGCGACCTTCGTCGCAGGATGCGCCGAGCATAACGGCATCAAGGCGGATTACGCCAACCAGCTGTTCGACTTGATCGACAAGTTCGCGGGCTATGGCTTCAACAAGAGCCACGCCGCCGCCTACGCCCTGCTCGCCTATCAGACCGCGTGGCTGAAGGCGCACCACCCGCACGAATTCTTCGCCGCCTCCATGTGTTACGACATGGCGCAGACCGACAAGCTCTGCATCTTCGTCGACGACATGCGACGGCTGGGCGTCGATATCGTCGGGCCGGACATCAACCAGAGCGATGCCGAATTCGATGTGCAGACGGTGGGAGAGGGCGAGGAACGCCGCCTCGCGGTCCGCTATGCATTGGGTGCGCTGAAATCCGTTGGCGAAGGCGCGATGGAGAAACTGATCGTCGAGCGGGTCGCGGCCGGGCCGTTCAAGAGCCTCGACGACCTCGCCAATCGCGTCGATCCGCGACTGATCAACAAGCGGCAGCTCGAAACGCTGGCCGCAGCGGGGGCGTTTGATGCGATCGAGCCGAACCGGGCCGCGGTGCATGCCGTCGCCGAGACGATCCTGGGCCTCGCCGCCTCGACGCATGCCGGGCGGACGAGCGGTCAGGGTGGCCTGTTCGGTGGGGACGAGGTGGCCGGCGACACGATCCGGCTGCCGCAGGGGCTGCGCTGGACGATGGCGCAGGCGATGGAGCAGGAAAAGGACGCCTTCGGCTTCTATTTCTCCGCGCATCCCGTCGACCGGCATGCGCACCTCGCCAAGATGCATGGCGCGCGGCAATATGTCGCGCTGACCGAGTTGCGCATTCCGGAAGACGGTACGCGCGCGGGGGCGACGATGGCGGTGCTGGTCGAGGATGCGCGCTGGCGCACCTCGGCACGCGGCAAACGGTACATGATGGCGACGCTGTCGGATGCGAGCGGCCAGTTCGTCGCGACATGCTTCGACGATGGCGTCGCGGCGGAGCTGGAAGAGGCGGCGCGCTGTGGCGGGTGCGGTCTGATCACCGTCGAACTCGATCGGCGGCCCGGCGAGGAAACGCCGCGCGTGTCGGTCAAGCGCATCCAGCCGTTCGAGGGGCTGGCGTCGATGGCGCGCTTCACGATCGAGGCGCGGGTGGCGACGGCGGAGGCGTTCGCGGCGTTGGCGACCTTGCTTAGCGAGGCGCGCGGTGCGCGCGGCGAAGTGCGCGCGCGCATTCCGGCAGGCGATGGCGAGGCGGTGGTGTTGCTGGGCCGCGATTTCCTGCTCGACCTCGAACTGGTCGAGGCGATCCAGGCAATTCCGGGGATCAGCAACGTGGCGCTCGACCGGGTCGCTTCGCAGTTGCGGGCGGTGGGCTGATGCCGATCGACCCCGATCTGCCGTTCCGCGCGATCAATATCGCCGTGCTCACCGTCTCCGATACGCGGGGCCTCGCCGAGGATCGGTCGGGCGATACGCTCGTCGCGCGGCTGGAGGGCGCGGGGCATCGCCTCGCCGATCGCGTCATCCTGCGCGACGACATCGAGGCCATCGTCGCGCAACTGGAGCGGTGGATCGACGATCCCGCGATCGATTGCGTCATCACGACGGGGGGCACGGGCGTGACGGGACGCGACGTGACGCCCGAGGCAGTCGAGCGGGTCGCGACCAAGATGATTCCCGGGTTCGGCGAGCTGTTCCGGTATCTGAGCTTCGCCAAGATCGGCACGTCGACCGTCCAGTCGCGCGCCTGCGCCTGCGTGGCGCGGGGGACCTATATCTTCGCGCTGCCGGGCTCGACCGGGGCGGTGAAGGATGGATGGGACGGCATCCTCGCCGATCAGTTGGACAGCCGGCATCGGCCCTGCAACTTCGTCGAGCTGATGCCGCGCCTGACCGAACGATAGGGCGGACCTTCGCGGGCGTCCGCGACGTTGTGCGGGCATGGATGACGATCGATTCGAGGCACGGCATCGGGCGGTGCCGACGGGCAGGCTTGCGCGACTAGGCGGGTTCGGGCGGCTTGCCGGCGGTGTGGCGGGCGGCATGCTGGCCGAGGGCGCGCGGCGGCTGGCGCAGGGCGAGCGGCCACGGATGGGTGATCTGGTGATGACCCCGGCGAATGCGGCGCGTGTCGCCGACCGATTGTCGCACCTGCGCGGCGCGGCGATGAAGCTCGGGCAGATGATCTCGATGGACGCCGGCGATGTGCTGCCGCCCGAACCGTCGGCGATCCTCGCGCGGCTGCGCAACCAGGGCTATCGCATGCCGCCGCAGCAGCTCGACCAGGTACTGGCCCGCGAATGGGGTCGGGACTGGCGGCGCCGGTTCCGGCATTTCGAGGCGGCGCCGGTTGCGGCGGCCTCGATCGGGCAGGTGCATCGCGCGACGCTGCCCGACGGGCGGCGGCTGGCGATCAAGGTGCAATATCCCGGTGTTGCGGAGAGCATCGATTCCGACGTCGACAATGTCGCGACGTTGCTGCGCGTATCGGGGCTGCTGCCGCGCGGGCTGGATATCACGCCGCTGCTCGACGAGGCGAAGCGGCAGCTGGCCGAGGAAGCCGATTATACGCGCGAAGGCGAGCAGATGCGCGCTTATGCCGCGCGGCTGGATGGGGACGCGCGCTATGTCGTGCCGACGCTGGAGTCGGAGCTGACGACGCGAAACGTGCTGGCGATGAGCTTCGTCGAAGGGCAGGCGATCGAGACGCTGGAGGGTGCCTCGCAGGACGCGCGCGATGCCGCGATGACCGCGCTGGTAACGTTGGTGTTGCGCGAATTGTTCGAGTTCGGCGTGATGCAGACCGATCCCAATTTCGCCAATTACCGCTGGCAGGCGGATAGCGGCGCGCTGGTGCTGCTCGATTTCGGGGCGACGCGCGCGGTGCCGGCGGAGACGGCGGATGCCTATCGCCGGTTGATCGAGGCGGGACTGGCACGCGATCGGGACATGATCCGCGAGGTGGCGGTGGAGACGGGCTTTATCGGGGTCGACGCCGCGCGGGCGCACCGTGGGGCGGTCGATCGGATCATCGCGGCAATCGACGCGGCGCTCAACCGGCCTGGCACGTTCGACTTCGGCGACCGCGCCTTCGTGCCGGTGGTGCGTGAGGAGGCAAAGGCGATGATCGCCGATCGCGACACCTGGCACGTACCGCATGTCGAAACGCTGTTCGTGCAACGCAAGGTCAGCGGCACGGCGCTGCTCGCCGCGCGGCTGAAGGCGCGGGTAGACGTGCGCGGGCTTGCCGCCGCGGCAATCGGGCGCGCCTAGCGGGCGGTGTGGCCGCTCATCTCGGCACCGGCGTCGGCCGCGAACCGGCGGTTCCAGATGACCGCCGATGCGGAGATGGTGGCGACGACGACGAAGGCGAGCGAGAAGGTGAGCAGCGTCGGCTGGGGGGTGCCCTCCATCACCGAGCCGATCTCCAGCACCGTCGCGGCGGTGCAGATGCCGAGCGACAGCGTCAGCTGTTGAAAGGTCGCGTAGAAGCTGGTCGCCGCGCTCATCTGCGCCTTGTCGGTGTCGGCATAGGCGATGGCGTTGTAGCCGGTGAACTGGAACGAGGTGAAGAAGCCCGAAATGCCGAGGACCAGCACGATCGCGGCCGTCGGCCAATCGGGGCGGAACAGCGCGCAGGTCGCATAGCCGAGGCTACTGGCGATCCCCGAAACGATCAGGCTGCGGCGAAAGCCCCAACGACGCAGTACGCGCGGGGCGAGCGCCTTCATCGCCAGCGCGCCGATCGCGCCGGCCATGGTGATCGTGCCCGTCTTCGCTGCGGTGAGGCCGAAGCCGAGCTGCAGCATGAGCGGGAGCAGGAACGGCTGCGCCCCTTGCGTGATGCGGGTCAGCGATCCGGCGATCACCGACAGGCGGAAGGTGGGCACCCGCATCAGCGCGGGGTCGAGGATCGGATCGGCCACGTGACGGGCGTGGCGGAAATAGGCGACGCCCATGCCGAGGCCCGCGACCAGCAGGATCAGCGCGACCAACCCGGTGCCGGGGCGGCTCGCCAACTCGAAGCCGAACAAAAGGCAGCCGAGCGACACGCCCGACAGAATGAAACCGACCAGATCGAAACGGGCGCGCGCGTCGCCGCGCACCTCCGGCACCAACAGCAACGCACCGATGATGCCCATCACGCCGAAGGGGATGTTGAGGTAGAAGATCCAGCGCCAGTCGAGCCAGGTGACGATGAAGCCGCCGATCGGTGGCCCCAGGATCGGGCCGGCGAGCGCGGGCATGACCAGCCAGGACAAGGCCTGGACCATGTCCTCCTTGGCGACGCTGCGCAGCAGGACGAGACGGCCGACCGGCACCATCATCGCGCCGCCGATCCCCTGGACGAAGCGGGCGGCGACCAGTGTCGGCAGCGACCCGGCCTGCGCGCAGGCGATCGAGCCGAGCAGGAAGACGACGATCGCCCAGCAGAAAATGCTGCGGGAGCCGAAGCGGTCGGCCAGCGTGCCGCTTGCCGGGATGAACAGGGCGAGCGCCAGCAGGTAGCTGGTGAGCGCGAGGCTGAGGCTGGTGGCGGGCGTGCCGAGATCGCGGGCCATGGTGGGCAGGGCGACGGTCAGCACGGTCCCGTCGAGCTGCTGCATGAACAGCGCGGAGGCGACGACCAGCGCGATGACGCGATAGCTGCGGGTGGTGGCGGGCGGTCGCGCCGCGCCGCTGGTGACGGCTTCGACCGCGGGCGCCAGTCCGTCGCCGACATCGGCGCTCATCGAAGCGAGGTTACGTCGTCTCCACCGCATGTCGTTCGTTCATGCTCCTTCGCCCGGCGCGGGGGCATGCGCCGACCCGCTTCGATCGTGATCCTCACCCGGTTCGATGGCGGTGTTCCGTCCGGCGTTTGCGCTCGACGAGAGCTGTGCCGGGTCGTTCATGGAACGACCGTCTGCGGAGCACCTAATCCCATCCGCCTCGAAACACACGGCGAAAACGTCGGCATGGAAAAAGGGGCACCGCCGTTGCCGGCGATGCCCCCTTGGTGTCGATGCGACGGATCGCGGGTCAGTTGACGCTCAGGCTACCGCTGCCCGAGGCGCTGCCGCTGGCCGAGGCCGAGCGGTTGCCCGCGGTCGCGGAGCCGCTGCCATTCGCCGAGCCCGAACCGGCAAGCGATAGGCGCGTGCCGTTGGCCGCGCCGTTAGCAGCGCCTCCGGCGGCGAGGGCGCCTTCGTTCACCCGGTTGCGGGTGGCATTGGCCGCCGTCGTGGTGCGGTCGCGGGCGATCGCCGCCGTGGCGGCGGCGCGATCGCGCACGGCGCCGGCGGTCGAGGTCGCCCGGTTGCGGGCTGCCGTCGCGGTGGTCGTAGCGCGATCGCGCGCGGCGCCGGCCGTTGCCGCCGCGCCGTCACGGGCGCCGCGGACGGTGTTGGCGACCTGATCGGTGCCGACCAGCTGCGCGTCGACGCCGCCGTTCGCGCTGCCGCTGGCCGAACCGCTCTGGCTCAGCGCCCCGTTGAGCGCGCCGCCCCGCGGGCCGGTCGCGCCGAGCGCGCCGTCGGTGCTGCGGCTGACGCTACCGGCGAGGCCGCCATCGGCGCTGGCGCGGCCCGAGCGGGTGTCGATCGAGCGGCTGCCATGCGCCCGTGCCGTACCGTTGACGGTGTTCGACACGCGGCCGCTCGTCTGCCCAACGGTCGAGCCGAGCTGGCCTGCGCCGTTCAGCGTGCCCGACACGGCGCCGCCAAGGTTGCCGGCACCGCCCAGCATGCCACCGACGCCGCCACCGCCCAGCAGCTGCGCCGAAGCGGGGGCCGTCATCAGCATGGTCGTCGCGATCAGGGCGAAACGGATCGTGGGGGTCATGAGAAATCTCCTTTCGTCCGAGCCGGGGTGGGGGACTGCCCGGCTTCCGAAAAGGACAACGATGGACCTTTTCGGTTTAATCCCGGCATCGCGAAAATTATTTCAGGCCGACCACCCTCGGGGGCGTGCGGCACGTGTCGCAGACGATCCCGCGGCCGATGCGGCCGCTGCCGGGCTTGGCCTCCGCGGCGAGCGCGGCAGGCGTTCCGACACGGGCGAGCGTCGCGGCGACGAGGGGCGCGGCGAAGCTGGTGCCGCGCAGCACCTCCCACCCGCCGCCGGGCACCGCTCCGACCATGTCCGCGCCCGGTGCCGCGTAATCGAGATGGAGCGGCTTGCCGGCCTCCATCAACGCCTTGCCCTTGGCGTCAACGCCGGTGACCGCGATCACATCGGAGTAGGAGGCGGGATATTGCGGCGGGGCGGCAGGGCCGTCGTTGCCGACCGCGGCGACGACACGGATGCCCTTGGCGGTCAATGCACGAATGCCTGCCGCGAGCAGCGGGTTAGGCGGGCCGACCAGGCCGATGTTGACGACCTTCGCGCCATTCTGGGCGAGCCAAGACGTGGCGCGGACGATGGCGACGGCCGAGCCGTTGCTCGCCGATCCGCCATAGACGTCGGCGACGAGTAATCCGGCACCGGGCGTCGCGCCATGGAAGGCGCCGCTGCGGCCCACCATCAACGACGCGACGGCGGTGCCATGGCCGCTGGGCTTGGCCTCCCCCGCAAAGCCGCGTTGCTCGATGGCGATGCCGGCAAAGGCGGGATGGCGGCCGACGCCGCCGTCGATCAGACCCATGCGCAACGGGGCGCTGCCGATCGCCGCGCCGCCGCCCGCCAGCGCGCCGGCCATCGCCGCCAGCGGTACGTGCGCGGGTTCGTAGATCGCGTCGAGCGCGTAGGTGCCACCGGGATCGAGCGCGCGCAGCGCCTCGATTGCCTTGCGCACCGGCTTGCCGCGCGGGGGTGCCAGTATGGATGTGCTGACATCGAGGCCGTCGATCGTCTCGGTGCTGGTCAGCGTAAAGCCCGCGGCCTTCGCCTTTTCGAGCGTGTCGGGTGAGAGGGCCAGCGCGAGGATCACATCGCGCCGCACCGGATTGCCGTCGTCATCCACGTCCAGCGTCGCGCGGTTTTCGCGGACCAGTGCGCGCAGGCGTTCCTTGCGCAGCGCCAGTAGGTCGCGGGGGCTGAGCGCACGCAACGCGCCGTCGGCCATCAGCAGCGGCCCGCCGAGACCGGACGCCACGCCCTGCGACAGCGCGTCGGACGCCTGTTGCCGTGATCCGAGCATGCTGCCCGTGGCACGCTGCACGGTGTCGGTGACCCCGCCGAGCGGTGTCCCCAATCCGCCTGCCGGCAGGCCACCGCCCAGCAGCTGCGCCGCAGCCGGGCTGGCCAGACCGATCGTCAGCATCAGCGCCCATCGCTTCATCTTTGTCTTCCTTTTTTGGCTCGCTCCATGGATGAAACGACCGCCGGGTGACGTTTCATCCGCATGGACGAAGGACAGGGCCACTTTGGACGAAGTCGAGCGACGTTTGGCAAGCCTGTTGCCGCGGCTGAGGCGTTTTGCCCATGGCCTGGCACGCAGCGGCCCCGATGCCGACGATCTCGTGCAGGCGGCGGCGGAGCGCATGCTGAAGGCGCGCGATCAGTGGCAGCCGGGCACGCATTTCGAGGCCTGGGCCTATCGCGTCGTCCGCAATCTGTGGATCGATACGGCGCGATCCCGCCAGCGCCGCGAGGCGGTGCATGCGCCCGAGGAACAGGGGATGCAGGTCGGCGTGGCGGGCGATGCCGAGGCGCGGGTCGAACTGTCCTACTTGATGCGGGCGCTGGACCGCCTGCCGGACGAGCAGCGCGAGGCGGTGGTGCTGGTGATGATCGAGGGCAAGAGCTACGCCGAAGCGGCGGAGGTGCTCGAGGTGCCGATGGGCACGCTGACCAGCCGGCTGGTGCGCGGGCGGCAGGCATTGATGGCGGCGGTGGAGGCTTGAGCGATGGGTGCTGATCCGGTGGACGAAGCGGCGATCATCGCCTGGGTCGACGGCGAACTGACCGGGGCGGAGGCCGCGCGGGTCGAGGCCGCGGTGACGAACGATGCCGACTGGCGTGCGCTCGCCGACCGGCACCGTCGGATGAAGGCGCGCTTTGCCGCAGCCTTCGATCCCTTGGCGCGGCCGCCGGCGGAGGTGATTTCGCTCGCCGACGTGCGGGCGCGGCGCGCGGCGAACGCGGCGCCGGCGCCCAGCCACGGCTGGCGGCGTTGGGCGGCGGGCGGCGCGATCGCGGCGAGCCTGGTGGTCGGGCTGTTCGTCCTGCAGGATCGGGGCGGGGCGCCTGGTGGCGACGTGCCGGCGCCGGTGGCCGTGGCGCTCAACGATCAATTGTCGGGCGATGCGGGCCCGGTGCGGGTCGCTTTGTCGTTCCGCGACAGGAACGGGCAATATTGCCGCAGCTTCACGGGGGAAACGCTGTCCGGAATCGCGTGCCGCGCGGGCACGGACTGGCAGATGCGCTATACCGCGCCCGGATCGGCGCCCGCCACCGATTATCGCATGGCGGGGACCGACGGCGCCCGGGCGACGGCGATCATGGGCATGATCGCCGGTGAGCCGCTCGACCGCGCGCAGGAAGACGCCGCGCGGCGGGCGAACTGGCGCTAGACGCAGATCGGGCGACCGTCGTCGGCCCATGCCGCACTGACCGCGGCGAGGCTTGCCAGCACCGGATCGACGCGACGCACGCCGAGCAGGTCGCTCATCAACAGCCGGGCGGTGTCGGGCGCGGTCTCGATGCGCGCGATGACGGTCAGCAAGGCGCGCTCGGCGGCGGTCATGCGGGCGCAGCAGCATGGCGCGATCGCGATCGTATCCGCGGCGGTCGAGGCCAGATCCGTCATCAGTGCGCGCATCAGCACCAACGGGCGGCGAAAGCCCTCGCCGAACATCGTGAACAGCGCATGCGTGGCGCGCGCGTCGTGCAGCCCATGCGCACCCATGCGGCGCAGCGCGAACAGCGCGATGCGCGCGTTGGGGCAGGCGGGTAGCGCATGCGGCAATGCTGCGACGGTCGTGGTGATTTCGGACATGCGGCGACTCCTTCGTTCGCCGCCGACAGTCTTAAATCCGCTATTGCAAGTCAATCGCAATTAATCGGTCAGTCGGGCGCCTCGTCGTTGCGGGCGAGCGCCTCACCGGCGAGGTAGAGCGAACCGGCGATCAGCACGACGTGCGGCGGCTCGGTAGCCAAGCTCTCCAGCGCTGTTTCCAAGCTATCCGCGGACGTCGCGGAAACGCCAAGCCGCTGGGCCACCGCGGCGAGGTCCGCCGGCGCATGGCAGGCGTGATTCGGCACGGGTACCGCAACGACACGTGACACCATCGGCGCGAGCAGCCGTAGCACACCCTCCGCATCCTTGTTCGACAGCATGCCGAGAACGAGCGTGACGGGGCGGCCATCGGCGATCCGGTCGAGGCTCTGGGCGACCGGGCGGGCTGCGGAGGGATTATGCGCGCCGTCGAGCCACAATTCGCTGCCGTCGGGAAGGCGCGCGTGGAGCGGGCCGTGGCCGAGCCGCTGCATACGTGCCGGCCATCGCGCCCATTCTGCCGCCGCGCGCATCGCGGCTTCGGGAACGTTGATCGCGCCCTGATGCCGCAGCATGGCGAAAGCGAGCGCGAGGTTGCGCGTCTGGTGCGGGCCGACGAGGCGTGGGCGCGTGCTGACCAGGGTGAAGCCGGTGTCGCGGTAGCGGACGGCATTGCGACTGGTGTCGCTCCACCACGCCGCGTTGCGGGCGATGACGGGCGCCCCCGCCGCGTCGGCCACCGCCGCGATGCGGGCGGTGCAGGCGGCGGAATAGTTCATCGTGACGAGCGGCACGTCGGCCTTGGCGATTCCCGCCTTCTCACCGGCGATGTCGAACAGGCGGTTGCCGAGGAAGGCCTCGTGGTCCATCCCGAGCGCTGCAATGCCGGTGACGGCTGGGCGGCGGATAACGTTGGTCGCATCGAGCCGACCGCCCAGGCCCACCTCGACGATCGTCGCGGCGGCGGGCGTGCGGGCGAAGGCGAGGAAGGCGGCGGCGGTCGTGATCTCGAAGAAACTGGCGCCGATGCCCTCCGCATGATCCAGCACGTCGGCCAGCAACGCGGCGAGCGATGCGTCGTCGATCAGCTTGCCCGCGATGCGGATGCGTTCGTTGAACCGCACCAGATGCGGACTGGAGAAGACGTGGACGTCATGCCCCGCCGCCTCGATCGCAGCGCGCAGGAAGGCGCAGGTGGAGCCTTTGCCGTTCGTGCCGGCGACGTGAAACACCGGCGGCAACGCGTCCTGCGGGTTGCCGAGCCGGTCGAGCAATCGCGTGATCCGCTCCAGGCCCAGCACGTCGGCCCCGGGCGACAATGCCCAGAGCCGGTCGAGCTGTGCCTGCACGGCGGGATCGGTCGAGATGGCGTGATCCGGCACGGTGGCGTCCCGATGCGGCTGGTTGGCGTCAGGCGGCGCGGGCGGCCGTCAGATAGCCGATCACCGTCGCGAGCTGGTCGCGCAGATTCTTCCGGTGAACGACCATGTCGAGCATGCCGTGATCCAGCAGATATTCGGCGCGCTGGAATCCTTCGGGCAGCTTTTCGCGGATCGTATTCTCGATCACGCGCTGGCCGGCGAAACCGATGAGCGCGTTGGGTTCGGAAATCTGCACGTCACCCAGCATCGCATAGCTGGCGGTCACGCCGCCGGTCGTCGGATCGGTCAGCACAACGATATAGGGCAGGCCGGCGTCGTGCAGCATCTGGATCGCGACGGTGCTGCGCGGCATCTGCATCAGGCTGAGGATGCCTTCCTGCATGCGCGCGCCGCCGGCAGCGGTGAAGATGACGTAGGGGGCCTTGTCGGCGATCGCCGCCTCGACGCCGCGGACGAAGGCTTCGCCGACCGCGAGGCCCATCGACCCGCCCATGAAGCCGAAGTCCTGCACGCCCATGACGACGCGGTTGCCCAGGATCGTACCGCGCGCGTTGATGAGCGCATCCTGTTCCTGCGCGGACGTGCGTGCCGCCTTCAGGCGATCGGTGTAGCGCTTCGAATCACGGAACTTGAGCGGATCTTCCGGCACGCGCGGCGCGGGCAGTTCGCTGCAGCTGCCTTCGTCGAGGATCTGCTTGAACCGCTCCTTCGGCCCGATGCGCTCATGGTGATCGCACTTCGGGCAGACGTACAGGTTCTCCTCCAGTTCGCGGGTGAAGATCATCTGCCCGCAGCCCTTGCACTTGTGCCAGAGGTTTTCTTCCGACGTTTCGCGCTTGGTGCCGAAGGGGAGGGCGTTGCGGACGCTGGTAATCCAGCTCATCGATTTACCTTTCGCGCAGAGGCCAGTGCCTCGCTCAGCGATTGAACATAGGTGCGGACGGCGTCGGGCGCATCGGCGCCGTGCTGCGCCACGATCTCGACGATCGCGGAGCCGACGACGACGCCATCGGCGACGGCGCCGATCGCCGCGGCCTGCGCAGGCGTGCGGACGCCGAAGCCGACCGCGATCGGCAGGTCGGTCGCCGCCTTCAGCCGCGCGACGGCGTGGTCGATCGAGCCTTGTGCCGCCTGTTGCAGGCCGGTGATGCCGGCGACGGAGACGTAATAGAGGAAGCCGCTGGCGCCATCCAGCACCTGCGGCAGACGCGCGGCGTCCGTGGTCGGCGTTGCGAGGCGGATCGGGTCGATGCCCTTCGAACGCAAGGCAGGCCCGAGCGCGTCGTCTTCCTCGGGGGGAATATCCACGCAGATCACGCCATCGACGCCCGCCTGTGCCGCAGCCTCGGCGAACCAGTCGGCGCCACGACGGAGCATCGGGTTGGCATAGCCCATCAGCACCAGCGGCACGTCGGGATGGCGCGCGCGGAAAGCGGTCGCGATCGACACGATGTCGGCGGTGCGCGTGCCCGCAGCCAGGCTGCGGATATTGGCGGCCTGGATCGCGGGGCCGTCCGCCATCGGATCGGTGAAGGGCATGCCCAGTTCGATCACGTCCGCACCGCCCGCGACGAGCGCGTCGAGGATTGCGCCGGTGGCGTCAGGCGTGGGATCGCCGGCGGTGACGAAGGTCACGAGCGCGGGATGGTCTTTGGCGAAGGCGTCTGACAGGCGGCTCATGGGCGCTTTCCTCCCTGTACCAGCCGCGAGGCGCCGATGCCGAGGCCGATGGCCAGCGCAGACACCAGATGCGTGTTGCCATCATAGCCGCGCAGGACGAGGCTCACCACGCCCGCCACGGCCGCCGCCACGACGATGCTGGTCAGCCCTTGTCGCCAGTCGAGGGTCATATCGCCACCCCCAGCGCATTGGCGACGGTGAAGATGTCCTTGTCGCCGCGGCCGCACAGGTTCGCGAGGATGATCTGGTCGCTGCGCATGGTCTTCGCGCGCTTCGCGACGGCGGCGATGGCGTGGGCGGGTTCGAGTGCGGGGATGATGCCCTCGGTCCGGCAGAGCAGCTGGAAGGCGTCGAGCGCCTCGACGTCGGTCGCATTGGTATATTCGACGCGGCCGATGTCGCGCAGCCACGCATGTTCGGGACCGATGCCCGGATAGTCGAGGCCGGCGGAGATCGAATGGCCCTCGGCGATCTGGCCGTCCTCGTCCTGCAACAGATAGGTCTTGTTGCCGTGGAGCACGCCGGGGAAACCGCCCGCCAGGCTGGCGGCATGTTCGCTGCCTTCGAGGCCATGGCCCGCCGCCTCGACGCCGAGCATGCCGACATCGGGATCGTCGAGGAAGGGGTGGAACAGGCCGATCGCGTTCGACCCGCCGCCGATCGCGGCGACGAGCAGGTCGGGGAGCTTGCCCGTGCGTTCGAGCAATTGCGCGCGCGCTTCACGGCCGATGATGCTCTGGAAGTCGCGCACCAGCTCCGGGTAGGGGTGCGGGCCGGCGGCGGTGCCGATGATGTAGAAGGTGTCGTGGACGTTCGCGACCCAGTCGCGCAGGCCCTCGTTCATCGCATCGGACAGCGTCTGCGCACCGCTGGTGACGGGGCGGACTTCGGCGCCGAGCAGCTTCATGCGGAAGACGTTGGGCTGCTGCCGCTCGACGTCCTTCGCGCCCATGTAGATGACGCAGGGCAGGCCGAAGCGCGCGCAGACCGCCGCGGTGGCGACGCCATGCTGGCCGGCGCCGGTTTCGGCGATGATCCGCGTCTTGCCCATGCGGATCGCGAGCAGGATCTGGCCGATGCAATTGTTGATCTTGTGCGCGCCGGTGTGGTTCAGCTCGTCGCGCTTGAACCAGACCTGCGCGCCCATGCTGGGCTCGGCGCCGTCCCGCAGCGCGTCGCTGAGGCGCTCGGCATGATACATCGGGCTGGGACGACCGACGTAATGCGTCATCAGATCGTCGAACTGCGCGGCGAAGGCCGGGTCCGCCTTGGCGGCGCGATATTCGCGCTCCAGGTCGAGGATCAGCGGCATCAGCGTTTCGGCGACGTAGCGGCCGCCGAACTGCCCGAAGTGACCGCGATCGTCGGGCTGCGCGCGGAAGGAGTTGGGGGCGTTCATAGCTGCGCCGCTTTAAGGAAGGCTGCGATCTTGTCCACATCCTTGACCCCCGGTGCGCTCTCGACGCCGGAGGACACGTCGACCAGCGGTGCTCCGGTGCGACGGATCGCCTCGGCCACGTTGGCAGGATCGAGACCGCCGGAGAGCGCCCAGGGCAAGGGGGGACGGACGCCGTCGAGCAGGCTCCAGTCGAAGCGCAGGCCCATGCCGCCTGGCAGCGCGGCGCCGTCCGGCGTCTTGGCATCGTACAGGATGCGGTCGGCGGCGCCGGCGAAGTCGCGCGCGGCGTCGAGGTCGGTGCGGGTCTTTACGGCGACCGCCGCCCAGGTCTCGCGACCGATGCGCGCGCGGATCGCAGCGACGCGGGCGGGGGCGGTCTTGTGGAGTTGCAGGGCGTCGAGCCGGCCGGCGTTGATCGCGGCGTCGAGCAGCGCGTCGTCGGGATCTACGAACACGCCGACGCGGGACACGGGGGAGGGGACCTGCGCGGCCAAGCCGGCGGCTCGATCGAAGGCGAGGTTGCGGGGCGAGGCCGCGAAGAAGACGAAGCCGACGTGGCTCGCACCGCCTGCGAGGGCGGCGCCCAGCGTGTCGGCCGTCGTCAGGCCGCAGATTTTGGTCAAGACGGGCATGGGGTCGCTATACTGCGATGTGTGCGGCGCGGAAGGGGTGGTTTCGTACACGTCTCCGGTCGCGCGCGCGGTGGCAACCTATCGCATTCTCGTTGGCCTGGACGGGCGCAGCACTGTCGCAGCGGCTGGCTAGTTGGATGCTGGCACGTCTTCACATACGTGCCACAGCACACCTGCGGGATCGACCAACATGCCGACGCGCAGGCCCCATGGCTTCATCTCAGGCGCAGCGGGGGGCCGGACGCCAAAGCGCTCTGCCAAGGTCGCGGTGCGTTGCCACCAGTCGTCGAGATCACGGACAAACAGCTGGAGCATGGAATTGCCCGCCCAATCCTCGACATAGTAATTCTGGAGCAGGATGCCCGCTCCCTCGTAATCGTAGATTGCAAGGTCGGCGTCGGCGTAGACGAGGATGAAGCCGATCGCTTCGTAGAAGGCGCGCGACTGCGCAAAGTCCTTTGCAGGGAGGAAAGGACGAACCAGCGCCACGACTACAGCGTCGCGCCGATCGCGCGGGCGGCGGCGTCGGGGTCTTCCGCCTGGGTGATCGGGCGGCCGATGACGAGGATCGAAGCACCGGCGTCGAGCGCGGCGCGGGGGGTGACGACGCGCTTCTGGTCGCCGGCGCTGCCGTTGGCGGGGCGGACGCCGGGGACGACGAAGAAGCCCTTGGGCCAGGCCGTTTTGGCCGCGCGCACCTCTTCGCCCGAACAGACGATGCCGTCGATGCCGGCTTCGTGTGCGAGATCGGTGAGGCGCAGCACCTGATCGTGCGCGCTGCCCGTGATGCCGGTGGCGGTGAGATCGTCGGCGTCGAGGCTGGTCAGCATCGTGACCGCGACCACCTTCGTATTGAGCGGGGCGGCGGCCTTCGCATCCTCCAGCATCGCGCGGCCGCCGCTGGCGTGGACGGTGAGGATCGCGGGTTCGAGCGGCCCCAAAGCCTGGATCGCCTTGGCGACGGTATTGGGGATGTCGTGCAGCTTCAGGTCGAGGAAGATCGGTAAGCCGAGCTTCGCCATCTCGTGTACGCCGTGCTGCCCATGGGCGCAGAAGAATTCGAGGCCGAGCTTGATGCCACCGACATGGGTGCGGGTGCGTGTGGCTATCGCCTTGGCGCGGGCGAGATCGGGGGTGTCGATCGCGACGTAGATCGGGCTCATGCGACGGGCTCTTCGACGATGGCCGGCGTTGTGACGGGTGTAGCGACCGGCAGCGCACGGGCGTCGGCCAGCATGCGTTCGCACGTTGTCAGGCGCTGGCGCAGCCGCCAGCGGACCGTGCCGAGGTACAGGTAGGTCGGTACGAAACCGATCAGGAACGTCACCAGCAGCAGCAGCGGCAGGTTCACGTCGGCGATCAGGCCGCTCCACAGATTGATCTGGACGCGCGTCCAATTGCCATAGGTGAACAGCGCCGCGACGAACGCGAGCAGGAACCAGAACAGGATCTTAAGGAACTGCATGCAACACTCCTGAGGTGCGCGGGAGGGTAGCCGCAGAGGCCGAGGAAGGCCAGCCTATCCGATTTCGACACGCAGGCTGGCGAACAAGGCGGGGATGGCGGTGAGCCGCGGTTCCTCTTCGTCGAGGATCGCGCGGAAGGCGGCGCGCTTGATCGCGGCGACGCGGCCGGCCTTCATCCGGACGGTGGCGGGCAGCGTCGACACGCAGATGTCGATCATCCGTTCGGCGCCGTGCAGGCGACCCCACAGATAGTCGTTTTCCCGATAGGCGCGGCTGAAGAAGGCGCCGAAGCTGTTGAACTGAATGCCCTTCAGCGTCGCCTCCGCGCCGCCGGAGCGGATCGCGACGGCATCGTCGGGGGCGATGCGATCGACCTTGATCGGATCGAATTCGTCGAGCCCCTCGCCCTGAAGCAGCGGCAGCGTCGCGGTGTCGAAATAGGGGAAGCCCAAATAGGTGAGCAGCAGTGAGCGGCGGGTGGTCTTGTCGACCGTCGCCAGTGCCTCGGCCAGCCGTTCGTCGGTGGCGGCATCGAGCGCGGTCAGGTCGAGCACCTGGGCCAGCGCATCGAGCAACGGTGCGGCGTCCTGACCGCGCATCTGGCGGACCAGCATGCCCAGGTGCAGGTGGTCGTCGGCGCGCTGCCGATCGAGATAGGTCGCCAGCGAGGCATAGATCGCTTCGCGCATCGCAGCCGTGCCGCTGGCATCCTCCGCCTCGCCATCGATCTCACCAAGCCGGCGCGCCATCAGCCGCAGGCGCCGGATGCGGAAACCGATGTCGAAGGTGCGCAGGAAATCGATCGTCGCGGCGCTTTCCTTACCCGAGAAGCTGGGCGCCGCGCCGCCGAAGCCGCGTTCGGCGATCGCCGCCTCGATCGCCGAGCGGATGCGTTGCCAGCGCTGCTGCCCCAATTCGCCGCCGACGCGGTAGAGCAGCGCGGTGATCGTCGCGACGACGTCGCTCAGCTTCAGATGGCCATAAGCGGCGTAGCTGTAGCCGGCGCGCGTGGCGGCGGCGGTCTGCGCGCGGCGGCGCCAGGCGACGAGGCGCGCGGGCGTCGGTCGGTCGAGGAACAGGGTGTGGCCGAACAGCGCCTCGATCTCTTCGTCCACTGCCGGGCGCAGGGCGGTGACGATGCCGCGCATCCGGTCGATCCGCTGCGAGCGGGCGGCGATGGCGTCGAGATTGTCGCGGATCGGCTGCTGGCGGGGCAGATCGCTCAGCGCGCCGAGGATGGTCTGAAAGAAGCCGGGCGCTTCGCCGGGCGTGCCGAGGCGGATCTTGATGCCGGGCGAGGGGTCTATGTAGACGAAGCGGCGGTCGATCTCGCGGCGGGCGGGGCGTTCCTTCAGCGCGTCGATCGCGGGGCGAAAGGGCGCGTTGGCGAGGACGGATCCGTCGATCAGCACGGCCTTGTCGACCTGCCGCGCGGCATATTGGCGCGGCAGCGATCGGCGCAGGAAGTCCTCGCGACCCGGCCATGCCACGTCCCGCTCGGCGAGCACGCCGTCCAGCTCGCCGACGGTGAAGGGCGGGAAGGCGCCGGGAAAGCTCGAGGTCGCCCGCGCGGCGAAGGCGAGTTCGGGGATCGCGCCGATCGTGCCGGTGGCGCCGTGATCCGAAAAGCCCAGCACGATGCGATGTTCGGTTTCGAGCACCTCGGGCGGGGAGTTGAGCTTCAGTCGCTCGGGATGGCCCGTGAAGTCGGTGCAGGTGACGAACAGGTCGAGCGGCTGGCTGTCGGGCAGCAGGCGCGGGCCGGCTTCGCTGCGCGCCATGGCATCGAAGGCGTCGAGCAGCAGGCCAGTGAAGGTAGCGCCGCCGAACGGCGGTTCGAACCAGCGCGAGCGGACGAAATGCGACAGCTTGGTGCGCACCTCGTCGCGCGTGGCGTCATCGAGCGCGGCGACCGAATCGGCGCTGCGCCCGGCGGCGACCCAGGCGAGCGGCAGCGCCCACATCTTCGAAAAGCGGCTGGCCGGCGCGGCCTCGGGATCGATCAGCGCCTCGACGTCCGCCGAGGTGAGCCAAAGGTCGGTCAGCGGTTCCAGGCTCTGGCCGGTCGTAATCGCCTGCGCGAGGAAGATGCCGTTGATGCCGCCCGCAGACGCCCCGGCGATGATGTCCGCGAGGACGCGGAAACGGATGCCGGCGAGCGCCTCCATCTCCTCGAGCAGTGCCCGATAGACACCCTGCGTGCCGTCGGCTGGCGGCTCACCCGCATGCGCGGCACGGCTGGCGCGGACCATGCGCCACACCTCCTTGGTGATCCCGTGCATATAGACCGCGAGGCTGATGCCGCCGTAGCAGACGAGCGCGAGGCGGAGCTCCTTTTCCCGCATCAGGGTGCCACGGCCAGCGTCGCCCAAATGGGCAGATGGTCCGACGTCTTGCGCGCCGCGGCGCTGGCGTGGACGCCGCAGTCGGTGACGGTCAGGTCGCGCGACACCATGATCCGGTCGAGCCGCCCGACCGGCCGGCGCGAATGGAAGCTGGGGCCGGTCGCCGCCATGCGATAATCGCGGCCGAAGTCGCGCAGGCACCCGGCGGCGGCGGTCCATTCGTTGAGGTCGCCCATCAGCACGGTCGGACGCCGCTCGCTGCATCCGTCGACATGCGCGCAGATCGCAGCGGCCTGCCGCCGGCGCCACAGCCCGGACAGGTCGAGGTGCATGCCGACGATGCGGAACACGCCGGCCGCCGTGGCAATGTCGGCCATCACTGCGCCGCGGGGTTCGAGCGCGGGCAGATGGATGGGGGTGTGGTGGACGATCTCGGCGCTCTTGCGGACGAGGATGACGTTGCCATGCCAGCCCATCGACAGCGCGCGCATGCCGAAGGGCACGGGCTTCCAGTCGCTGTGGTCGTCAAGCAGGTGGAGCGGCAGCACCGATTCGCGGGTGCCGAAACGGCGGTCGGCCTCTTGCAGGGCAATGACGTCGGCATCCACCTCGCGCAGCACCTCCAGCACGCGTTCGGGGTTGCGCCGGCGGTCGAGGCCGATCCCCTTGTGGATATTATAGCTGGCGACCTTCAGGGGACGAGAAACCATTGCGGAGGCGTAACGCCGGGCGACCGAGTTTGTGCCGATAGCTGTCCGCCCCCGTGATGCAAACCAATTACCAGGAGATGTCCACCTCGCCGGAGTGGAAAGTGAGCGGAGTGGCGGCATTTAACGGCAGGCCTCTGGGACCATCGGCAGACGTTACGAAGCGCGTCAGCTCGGTACGGGTATTACCGGCGTGGTCGACGTATTCGACGGCAACCGTCAGAAAAAAACAATGTGTGCCGGCGCGTATGTTGCTCCAGGCGGTAGGTGTTATTGATAGAGAAATCGTAGATGATGTCTTCATCGTGGGATGAAGGATTTTGGTCAATCCCTCCATTTGTCCGACCGCCGGGCAGTTGGTAATCGGATAGGGCAGGACATTAATCAGGATGTTCGAGCGAAAATCAATCGCCGGGGTCGAACCGAAGTTCCTAAAATCGATGGAAGCCCCATAGGACGCACCGCCGTCGTGGGTGTGCGGCGCGATGTGGTACATGGCGGCCTTAATTCCAACATACGCTCGCAGCTGTCGCAGCGTTTGTTCGGCGGTGATTGCGACCTGACGCTCCGCCGACTCGGCGTTGCGCTTCGCGAGGGATAGCGCCCGCTCGGTATCGATGGTGGCATCGGCAGCAATACGCGCGGTCTTTCGAGCATAGAACAATGTGCCGATCATGCCGATTGGCGCGACGATCAACGACCCCAACGCCCAGCGCTCCGATTGATTGGCAGCATGCGCGGCTATCCATTGGGCGCAGATTTCCCCCGGTATGCGGGACTTGGTCACTTGGCAGGTTTGGTGGAGCGCGGAATCGATCGGGTTTCCAGCTGATGGAGCCGGCGTAGCATACCGCGATGCGGCCAAATAGCCGAGCAGCGCGCTGAAAACGATCAGGCCGCAAAGACAGCACAAAACGAGCGCGTGCCACTGATTTTGCGGCGATCTTTCGCTTGTGTTCGCCAAATACCGGTCCCTTCTCTTCGTGACCAGTTTGATGGTGCCGAGTGCAGGGATCGAACCCGCGACCTTCGGTTTACAAAACCGCTGCTCTACCAGCTGAGCTAACCCGGCGCGGCACGCCCCATGCGACAGGCGCGCGCCATAGTCCAGAGGGCGTGCGTCACCGCCGTTTCGCACGCAGGCCGTTCCAGTGCGCGAGGCGTTCCTGCAGGCGTGCTTCGAAGCCGCGGCCGGTGGGTTCGTAGAACGTCTGCGGCGGGAGTCCGTCGGGCCAATAATTGGCGCCGGAAAAGCCGTCCTCGGCATCATGGTCGTAGGCGTAGTTCGCGCCATAGCCGATCTGCTTCATCAGCTTGGTGGGGGCGTTGAGGATGTTGGCAGGGGGCATCAGGCTGCCGGTTTCCTTCGCCGAGCGCCATGCGGCCTTTTGCGCCTTGTAGGCGGCGTTCGATTTGGGGGCGGTGGCGAGGTAGAGGCACGCCTGGGCGATGGCGAGTTCGCCTTCGGGGCTGCCGAGGAAATCGTATGTGTCCTTCGCCGCGATGCACTGGACCAGCGCCTGCGGGTCGGCGAGGCCGATATCCTCGACCGCGGCGCGTGTCAGGCGGCGCAGGACGTAGAGCGGTTCCTCGCCCGCGGTCAGCATGCGGGCGAGATAGTAGAGCGCGGCCTGCGGGTCGGAGCCGCGGATCGATTTGTGGAGCGCGCTGATGAGGTTGTAATGCCCCTCGCGATCCTTGTCGTACACGGGCACGCGGCGCTGGAGGAAGGCGGAGAGGCCGGCCGGATCAAGCGGTTCGGGCAGGTCGACCGAGAACAAGGTTTCGGCCTGGTTGAGCAGGAAGCGGCCGTCGCCATCGGCCTGCGCGATCATCGCGGCGCGGGCATCGGGCGTGAGGGGGAGGGGGCGATCCTCCAGTTCCTCGGCGCGGGTCAGGAGCTTGCCGAGCGCTTCGGGCCCGAGGCGGTGGAGGATCAGCACCTGCGCCCGACTGAGCACGGCGGCGTTGAGTTCGAACGAGGGGTTTTCGGTGGTCGCGCCGACGAGCGTCACCGTGCCGTCCTCGACATAGGGCAGGAAGCCGTCCTGCTGCGCTCGGTTGAAGCGGTGGATTTCGTCTACGAACAACAATGTGCGCTTGCCTAGGCGGGCATGGTCCCGCGCCTCGGCGAACGCCTTCTTGAGGTCGGCGACGCCCGAGAAGACCGCGGAGATGGCGAGGAAGCGCAGGCCCACCGCGTCGGCAAGCAGGCGCGCGATCGTCGTCTTGCCGGTGCCGGGCGGCCCCCAGAGGATCATCGACGACAGGCGGCCGGCGGCGACCATGCGGCCGATGGCGCCTTCGGGACCGGTGAGATGCTCCTGGCCGACGACCTCGGCCAGCGTCTGCGGGCGCAGGCGATCGGCGAGCGGGGCGTCGGCGGCCGGTGGGGTGGGGGTCGGCTCCGGTTCGAGGCCGGTGAGCAGGTCTGCCATGACGGTCAGATAAGGCGTGGGGAGTGGGGCGTCACCCCCATCGCGGTCGGGGGGGCGGTCCGCCGTTTTGCGCGGCATGGATAACGTGAACACTTTCGCGAGACGACCGAGGTCGATCGTTTCCATTCTGGTGGCATTGGATCGCGACGTGCGAGAGCGCGGGGCATGTTGCAGGCGTAATATGGTGCGCGCAGTGTAGGACAGCTGCCGGGGGTTCCGCCCTTCCGATCCGTTACGCCAACTGTGCTCCAACACGGGCTTGGACCAAACAATTTTCGACGCAATTGTAAGTCCTCCCCCGCAAGGGGGAGGTGGCGCCGCCGAAGGCGGTGACGGAGGGGGCGGACGGGAGCGTCTCCTATAACCAAGCGCTACCCTTACCTCCCCCTCCGTCATGCCTGCGGCATGCCACCTCCCCCTGGCGGGGGAGGACTTCGGGCCTTCGCGAATGTCGATCTACCGGAACCGCCGCACCCGCTAAAAATATATCTTGATCGGGCTTGCGATCCAGCTTCTGTGATATATCTTGAGTGCATCGAAATACACAAAGGACGCATGATGTTTGGTCATGGACATGAACACCGCCATGGGCGGGGATATCGCCACGCACGCGATCACGGTTTCGGACCGCGCGGGGGCTGGGAGCAGTGGGGCGAGAAGCTCGACCAGCGTTTTGCCGAGGTGTTCGGCGAAGGGCGTGGCGGCGGCGGGCGGAGCCGCCGGATGTTCGATGGCAGCGAATTGCGGCTGGTGCTGCTGAAGCTGATCGCGGACGAACCGCGCCACGGCTATGAGTTGATCAAGGCGGTCGAGGAGTTGACCGGGGGCGCCTATGCGCCGTCGCCGGGCATGGTCTATCCGGCGCTGACGATGCTCGCCGACATGGAATTGATCGCCGAGCAGGCGTCGGAGACGACGCGCAAGCGCTATGCGATCACCGAGGCGGGTGCCGCGCACCTCGCCGAGAATGCGGAGCTGGTCGCGGCGCTGATCGCGCGGCTGACCGACGTCGGCGAGCATCGCGCGCGGGCCGATCGCGCGCCGATCCGGCGGGCGATGCGCAACCTGCGCACGGTGCTGCAGAACCGGCTGGAGGCGGGCGACCTGTCAGAAGAGGCGGGGCATGATGTGGCCGAGCTGATTGACGAGGTCGTGCGCAAGATCGAGCGGCTGAAGTGAGCGGCGCGTCCCACATCTCCGTCGTTCGCGTGCCGACGCATTCGGCAAGCCGCTATCTCCAGCAGCTTGCCAAGCACTGGAGCCACAAGATGACGGTGGTCTTCACCGAGGAAGAGGGGACGATCACCTTTCCCAACGGATCGGTGCTGGCGATGCAGGCGGACAGCGAGAGCCTGGATCTGGTGCTGACCGTGCCCGAGGGCGAGGACATGGGCCGTATGCGCGAGGTGGTGGCAAGCCACCTCGACCGGTTCGCGTTTCGCGAGGCGCCGCTGACGTTCGATTGGCGGGAGGGGGAGTGACCCATTGGCTTCGTCGTTCGCGCGAAGACGAGAAGACGCGACGTAGAAAGAAGATCGGGTGACCGCGGAGGCGCGGCGAGGAAGAGGGGGCGTCGCTGTCCTCGATCGAAGGGACGGCAGGAGTCCTCAAATCCTACCTTCCGTCATTCCCGCGGAGGCGGGAATCCATAACCTCTGACGTTTCGCTTCCATCGCAGACGTTAGCGTGTTTGGATTCCCGCCTTCGCGGGAATGACGTATGTGGGTTGGGGGCGCGGATCGTGTGACGGCGTTGGTAGGGCCTTTGAGGGGGGGGGCATTGCTGCCGGCACGCGAGATTCGTCACCCCGGACTTGGTCCGGGGTCCACCGGGCCGCAGGGGGGCGATAGAAACTCCGGCCGTTCCCCTCGCCGCGGAGTGGACCCCGGAACAAGTCCGGGGTGACGGGTTTGCCGGGGTTGGCGTAGGGGCCCCTTCAACGCATCCGCCCGCCAGGACACGACAAGAGCTGCGACGGGATGCGCCGTCTAGCGACCGGCGTGCGGTCCGTCGTGCAGTTCCAGGTACGTGTCGAGCACCGCCTGGTTCGCCGTTTCCCAGCGATATTGCTCGGCCTTGGCGTGGCCGGCTTCGCCCATGCTGGCTTTCAGCGCGGGGTCGGCAACGATGCGTTCGATGGCGTCGGCATAGCCCGCAATGTCCTTTGGATCGACGAGGAAGCCGGTGACGCCGTCCTCCACCAGATCGACCGCGCCCGTCGCGCGCGCGGCGACGACGGGAACGCCGGCGGCCATGGCTTCGGTGGTGACGTTGCCGAAGGTTTCGGTGATCGAGGGGTTGAAGAAGACGTCCATCGACGCGACCGCGCGGCCGAGGTCGTCGCCCGACTGGAAGCCCGCGAAGATGGCGTGCGGGGCCTGTTGCGCGAACCAATCTTCCGCCGGGCCCTTGCCGACGACGAGCACCTTGTGCGCCACGCCGCGGCGGGTGAGCTCTTTCACCACCTCGGCAAAGACGTCGAGCCCCTTTTCCTTCACCAGCCGGCCGAGGAAGCCGATCGCGACCTCATGATCGGCGATGCCGAGGCTGCGGCGCCAGGCGCAATCGCGCCGGTCCGGCTTGAAGCGATCGTGATCAATGCCGCGCGACCAGATAGTGATCGGCGTGGTGACGCCCCATTCGCGGAGCGCTTCGCCCATGCTGGGGCTGGGCGGCATGACGCGATCGACGCGGTTGTAGAAGCGCGTCATGATCGCCTTGATCATCGGTTCGATGAAGCCGATCCGATAATAGCGAAAATAGGTTTCGAAGCGCGTGTGGAACGACGCGACCGAGGGCACGCCGTGCCGGCGCGCCCAGGTGACCGCGCCGTGGTTGAGGAATTCGGGCGCGGAGACGTGGACGATGTTGGGCGCGAACGCCTCCAAATCCTCGCGCGTCGCCTTGGGCAGATAGCGGCCCAGGCGATATTCGGCGCGGCCACCGGGCATCGGGATCGCCGGCACCGACACCAGGTCTCCGGTGGGCGGGAAGGCGGGCGGATCGATCGTCGGCGAATAGACGCGGACGTGCACGCCGCGGTCGAGTAGGTGGCGCACGAGCAGGTTCAGCGCCTGGTTGGCGCCGTCGCGGGTGTAATTGTAATTGCCGCTGAAGAGCGCGACACGAAGGTCCGACGGGTGCATGATGGCGTCGGCCATAGCGTTGCGATTGCGGCGTGACTATGTCGCTTGGGGGTGGTTGTCTCATCCACGCCGTCACCCCGGACTGGTTCCGGGGTCCACTCCTCCGCATGGGGGAGTCCCGAGCCTCCAGCCGTCCCCCTGCCGCCCGGTGGACCCCGGAACAAGTCCGGGGTGACGGGGGATTAGGGGTTGCCGATAGCCCGAAATCTGTTCCCTTCCCGTTCTCATTCCGCTAAACGCTTCGCCATGGCGAAACCGCAGAAACGATATGTGTGCCAGGCGTGCGGATCGGTGTCGCATCGCTGGTCGGGGCAGTGCGGCGATTGCGCCGAATGGAACACGCTGGTCGAAGAGGCGGGCGCGGTCGTTACGCCGTTCCAGGCCAAGCATAATCTGCACACCGGCGGGCGGACGGTGCAGCTGGTCGGGCTGGATGCCGAGATCGCGCTGCCCGAACGGATGGCGACGGGAGTCGCCGAGCTGGACCGGGCGCTGGGCGGCGGCTTCGTCGAAGGCTCGGCAACGCTGATCGGTGGCGACCCGGGGATCGGCAAGTCGACGCTGCTGCTACAGGCGGCGGCGAAGTTCGCGCTCGCCGGGCGGTCGGTCGCCTATGTGTCGGGCGAGGAAGCGGCGGATCAGGTGCGGCTGCGTGCGCGGCGGCTAGGGCTGGGAAGCGCGCCGGTGCAGCTCGCCGCGGCGACCTCGGTGCGCGATATCCTGACGACGCTGTCGATCGGCGCGCCGCCGGCGCTGCTGGTGATCGATTCGATCCAGACGATGCACAGCGACCTGATCGAGGGCGCGCCGGGCACGGTGAGCCAGGTGCGCGCCTCGGCGCAGGAGCTGATCCGCTTCGCCAAGGAACGCGGGACCGCGTTGGTGCTCGTCGGCCACGTGACCAAGGATGGGTCGATCGCGGGGCCACGCGTGCTGGAACATATGGTCGACACGGTGCTGAGCTTCGAAGGCGAACGCAGCCACCAGTATCGCATCCTGCGGTCGATCAAGAACCGCTTCGGCGGGACGGATGAGATCGGCGTGTTCTCGATGCAGAGCGAGGGGCTGGCCGAAGTCGCCAATCCGTCGGCGCTGTTCCTGACGCAACGCGACGAGGGGGTGAGCGGGACGACCGTGTTTCCGGCGCTGGAGGGGACGCGGCCGGTGCTGGTCGAGATCCAGGCGCTGGTGGTGCGCCTCGCCAGCGGCGCGACGCCGCGGCGCGCGGTGGTCGGCTGGGACAGCGGGCGGTTGGCGATGATCCTGGCGGTGCTGGAGGCGCGGTGTGGCCTCAGCTTCGCGACGGCGGAAGTCTATCTGAACATCGCGGGCGGCTATCGCGTGCAGGATCCGGCGGCGGACATGGCGGTCGCGGCGGCGCTGGTGTCGGCGCTGTCGGAGCGGCCGATGCCGGTCGATGCGGTGGCGTTCGGCGAGGTCGCGCTGTCAGGCGAGCTGCGCCCGGTGGCACATGGCGCGTTGCGGCTGAAGGAGGCGGGGAAGCTCGGCTTCGAACGCGCGATGTTGCCGATCGCGCTGGCCAAGGACGACAGCGCGCTGCGGCTGACGGGGTTCCGGACGCTGGGGCAGTTCGTGGATCATATGCTGGGGCGGGGGTGAGGGGCTTCGGCGGGTTTTCGGCTGTAGGTGAGGTTTGTTCGTCGCCCCGTTCGTCCCGTTCGTCCCGTTACCGCTTCTGTCGTCGTCCCGTTACCGCCGTCATTCCCGCGTAGGCGGGAATCCATAACCTCTGACGTTGCGGTTCTTTCGCTAACGGTAGCGCGTCTGGATTCCCGCTGCGCGGGAATGACGGCGGTGGGTGGGGAAGGCGGGGCGGCAAACGCTGGGCGCCAAACGCGTGTCGTGGCAGTTGGGTAGGGCAGCGATAAAACGTCAGGGACGGCGCTAGCGGCGTAGCGGCGTCACGTTCTCCGCCGCGTATCGCAGTTCGTCCGATGCAGGACTAGCCGCGGGCGTCCGGCGTCCTTATTCCCGGGGGTCTATGGGTCTTACCGCACTCGATATCATCGTCCTGCTGCTCGTCGGGGGCGCGGCGCTGCTCGGTGCGCGGCGGGGGTTCGTCGCGGAGGTGTTGTCGATGTTCGCCTGGGTGGCGATCGTCGCGATGCTGAAGCTGTTCCACGTCGCGCTCGCGGCCAAGCTGGCGGGGACGGTCGGAACGCCGTCGGGCGCGGCAGTGGCGGCGTTCGCGATCATCGCGGGCGGCACCTATCTGGGCGGCAAGCTGGTCGCCAATGCGATTGGCAAGCGGACGCGCACGTCGATCCTGGGGCCGGTCGATCGGGCGCTTGGCTTCGGCTTCGGCGCGCTGAAGGGGCTGATCCTCGCGAGCCTCGCCTTTCTGCTCGCGGCGTTGCTGGTCGATACCGCGCGTGGCGGGCCGGCGCGGCGGCCGGACTGGATGACCCAGTCGAAATGCTACAATCTGCTCAACGCGACGAGCGCGGGGATCGCCGATTTCGTCGATCGCCGCCGTCGCGGGCTGCCCGTGTTCGGTTCGCGCGCGATGCTGGATCGCGAGGCGGGCCAGCCCGACAATGGAAGTGACGCGCGATGAACGCCCCCTTGTACAATGCCGAAATCCTGCGGCTGGCGGCGTCGATCCCGCACCATGAGCGGCTGGCGCATGCGCAGGCGACCGTGGAAAAGCGATCGCCGATCTGTGGCAGCCGGGTGACGGTGGACGTGGGGCTGGGCGATGACGGCCGAGTGGCGGAGGTCGGGCTGCTGGTACGCGCCTGCGCGCTGGGGCAGGCATCGTCGTCGCTACTGGCGGCGGACATCGTCGGCAAGACTCCCGAGGAGCTGGCCGCGGCGCGCGATGCGCTGACCGCGTGGCTGGCGCGGGAGGGGGATACGCCTAATTGGCCGGGGATCGACGTGTTCACGCCGGCACTGGACTATACCGCGCGGCACCCCTCGATCCGGCTGGCGTTCGAGGCGGCGGCGGAGGCCGCGTTCGCGGCGCGCGCGGAGACGGCCGATGCATGAGGCGGCAGAGGGCGTGTCGATGCTGCGCGACGGGATGATCCTGCTGGGCTTCGGCCTGGGGTTCGTGCTGCTGTTCCGGCGGATCGGCCTGGGTGCGACGCTGGGCTTCCTGGTCGCGGGCGCGGTCGTCGGGCCGCATGTGCTGGGCCTCGTGGGCGATGCCGAATCGAAGATGGGGATCGCCGAACTCGGCATCACGCTGCTGCTGTTCGTCGTGGGGCTGGAGCTGAACCCGTCGCGGCTATGGCGGATGAAGCAGGAGATTTTCGGGCTGGGCCTGTTGCAGGTCGTCGCCTGCGGTCTTGCCGTCACCGGTGTGATCTGGGCGTTCGCGCATTTCTCCGTCCCCGCATCACTGGCGCTGGGCCTGCCGCTGGCGCTGTCGTCGACGGCGCAGGTGCTGCCCATGCTGCAATCGTCGGGGCGGCTGCGCACGCCGTTCGGCGAGCGAGCGTTTTCGATCCTGCTGTTCCAGGACCTGTCGATCGTGCCGCTGATCACGATCGTCGCGGCGATGAGCCGCAACCCCGCCGATGCGGGCGGGCCGCCGGGGTGGCTGCTGGCGCTGTACACGGTCGGGGCGGTGGTCGGGCTGATCCTGTCGGGTCGGTTCCTGCTGCGGCCGCTGTTCCGGCTGATCGGCAATCTGGGCGAGCGCGAGATGTTCGTGTTCGCGGCGCTGTTCACCGTCATCGCCAGCGCCGCGCTGATGGAGGCGCTGGGCCTGTCCACGGCGCTGGGCGCGTTCATCGCGGGCGTGATGCTGGCGGACAGCCCGTACCGGCACGAGCTGGAGGCGGACGTCGAGCCGTTCCGGTCGATCCTGCTCGGCCTGTTCTTCCTGGCCGTGGGCATGATGCTGGACCTGCAGGCGATCGCCGAGCGGCCGCTGTTCGTCGCGGCGATGGCGGCGGCGCTGATCGTCACCAAGACGGCGGTCATCACCGGCATCGGCATGGCGTTCAAGATGACGTGGCGCAGCGCGCTGGCGCTGGGACTGCTGCTGAGCCAGGGCGGCGAGTTCGGCTTCGTGCTGTTCGCGCAGGCGCAATCGGGCTTCCTGATCGCACCCGAGGCGGCGAGCCTGTTCGGCGCGATCATCACGCTGTCGATGGCGACGACGCCGTTCCTGATGGCGGCGACCAAGCGGTTCCGCGAGGAGCCGATCGCCAAGGACGAACCGCGCGACGGCCCGACGGCGGACGGCGCCAATGCGATCATCGTCGGCTATGGGCGCTTCGGGCAGACGGTGGGGCAGATGCTGCTGGCGCAGGACATCCCCGTCACGCTGATCGACACCGATATCGAGATGATCGACATCGCGGGCGAGTTCGGCGCCAAGGTCTATTATGGCGATGGCACGCGGATCGACCTGTTGCGGCAGGCGGGCGCGGCGGAGGCGGAGCTGATCCTGTTCTGCATGGACGGCGACCAGATCGATGCGGAGATGCTGGAGGGCATCCACGAAGCCTTCCCGGAAGCGGCGATCTACGTCCGCGCATTCGACCGGCGGGCGCTGGTGCGGCTGAAGAAGAGTTCGGCGGTGTACGTCGTGCGCGAGGTGCTGGAGTCGGCGATCAAGATGGCGCGGGTCGCGATGCGCGACCTGGGCATCGGGCAGGCGGATATCGATCGCGCCGAGGATATGTACCGCAGCCGTGACAAGGAACGGCTGCGCATCCAGATCGAGGCGGGCGACCTGCGCGCGGCGCGGGCGCTGGTCGCCGAACAGCAACCCTGGGGGAATGACCCGCGATGATCCTTGGCCTGCTTGCCGCGCTGTCTGGCGCGATCGCCGTCGCTGCCGGCGCGTTCGGGGCGCATGGCGCGAGCGGCCCGGCGGTCGAGTGGTTGAAGACCGGGGGGCAGTATCAGCTGATCCATGCGGTGGCGGCGCTGGTGGCGCTGCGGTTCGAGGCGCGCGGGCCGGCGTGGCTGTTCGTGGCGGGATCGGCGATCTTTGCAGGCACGCTGTACCTGATGGCGCTGGGCGCGCCGCGCTGGCTGGGGGCGGTGACGCCGATTGGCGGCACGCTGCTGATTATCGGGTGGTTGTGGTTCGCCTGGGGGTTGCGGGGGGCTTAGGGTGGCGGGTTTCAGACGAACCCGTAGCGTTTCGCCCGTGCGGCGATCGTCTTGCTCAAACCCTGCGCCGTGGCGATGTCGCGATCGCCGTCGGCGGTGCGGCCGAGATGGCGTTCGGCGAGGCCGCGGCCGTACAGCGCCCAGACCAGTTTGGGATTGATCGCCAGCGCCGCGGTGAAGTCCGCCACCGCGTCGGCATAGGCACCCTGGCGGAAGGCGACGAGGCCGCGGCCGTCGAGGTAATTGGCGTCGGTCGGAACGGCGCGCACCGCGGCGGCACAGTCGGCCTTCGCAGCATCGATATCCTTGTTCGGCAACAGGCGTGCCCAGCAGCGGCCGTTCTGTGCTTCGGGTCGGCGGGCGTCCTCGCGATGGCTGGCGAGCCACAGGTCGTATTGGCCGATCGCCGCGTCGAAGGCGTCGGATTCGAGGTAGAGCTGCCCCATCCAGAGCCGCTGATTGTCCTCCTTGGGCAGGCGGCCGGCGGCATCGTCGAGGTCGCTGATCGCGCCGGCGTCGTTACGCGCGCGCATCCTGAGCTCGGCGCGCAGCAAGCGGGCGCGAACGTCGGTGGGATCGAGCACGAGCGTCGTGCCCAGATCGTCCATCGCCAGCACGGGGCGGCGATCGGCGATATAGGCGAGCGCGCGCTGGCGAACGTAGCGCGCTTCCTTGGGCGCGAGCGTGACCGCGTGGCTGAAGGCGTCGATCGCGCCCGACAGGTCATGCTGCGTCTGAAGCATCGCGCCGCGCTGGCTATAGCCCTCTGCCGTCGTCGGCGCAGCGGCGTCGACGCCGCCGACCGCGGCGATCTGGCTGGCCGCATCGATGTGCGATTTGGTGTCGAACAGCCGGCCGCCGGTATAGGTGAAATAGATGCGGTGCTGCGCGTTCGACACGTACAGCCGGTGCGAGACGAACCAGTCGGCGCCGAGCAGCATGTCGTTGTCGAATGACGGGCCGAGATCCGCGAAATGAAGGCGGATGTTGTGCAATTCCTCGTTGCCGATCTTCAGCAGCGCGAAATGGCCAATCCATCCTTGGGTGACGTGGCGGCCGATGCCGGTTTCCCAGCCCGACGCCTCGACGCCCGGATCACCGGGGTGGACGCCCGCGCGCGCGGCGGCTTTCAGCGTCAGTACGGTCTGCGCGGCGCCGGTGTCGAAGACGGTGCGCAGCTTCGCGCCGTTCAGTTCGGTGGTGCCCACGGTGTGCGATAGGGCGCTCTGGCGCGCTTCGATGGGGAGTTCGAAGAAGGGCTTGCCTTGCGTCCAATAGGCCATGGCGAGCTTGCCGCAGCCCTGCGCGCGAAACAGGCGGACGGCGCCGCCGGGCAGATCGTATTCGACGTCGCCGATGCTGAGGACGTTCTGGCCGAGCAGGCCGGTCTGGCCGACGTCGGTGCCACCGACGAGGAACTGGACCTGCGGAATATCCGCACCGGCGAGGCCGAAGTGGCGGACGGTCGTGAGATCGACGTTCGATTCGCCGCCGATCCCCTTCATGCGCAGACCGACGGGTGCGGGTTGCAGATGGAGGCCGAACGCCTTGGCGACGGGCGCGGGCATCATGCTGTACGAGGCGCCGCTGTCGAGGATGAAGGGGGCGGGCTTGCCGTCGATCGTGGTCTGCACGATCGGGCGCCAGCCCTGCATGGTAATCGGCAGATTGGCGAGGATACCGGCCTTGCAGGTAGCGGCGTCGGCGGGGGTGATCGCGGTGGCGGCGAGCAGGGTGGCGGCGATTGCCGATGCCGTGATGTGCCGCGCCATGTGCCGTTCCCCCAGATGTGTGTGGGAGAGGGTAGAGGGGGAAGCTGACAAGTGGCTTACGGGTGGGGGTGTGAGGTGGCGGTTGCCCCACACGCTCTGTCACCCCGGACTGGTTCCGGGGTCCACTCTGCGGCGAGGGGGGTGGATTGAGCCTCTTGCCGTCCCCTGGCGGCCCGGTGGACCCCGGAACGAGTCCGGGGTGACGGTGAAAGTGGGGCGGATGGTGAGACGACCCAGGGCCGCGTTACCGCTTCTTGCGGCAGGCGTCGGAGCAGTAGACGACGTTGTCCCAGTCGCGCGCCCATTTCTTGCGCCAGGTGAAGGGGCGGTTGCAGGCGGGGCAGACCTTAGTCGGCAGGTCGCGCTTGGCGGTGCCGTTGGGCATCAGCGCGGCTGTCGGTCGAGGAACGCCGCGACGTCGGCTAAATCGACGGTCTTGTCGAGGTAGGTTTGCCCGATGCCGCGGGCGAGCAGGAAGGGCAGGGTGCCGGCCGCCATCTTCTTGTCGTGGCGCATATGGTCGACCAGGCGCGCGCCGCTGGCGGCGATGCCGGCGGCGGCGAGGCCATCGGGCAGGCCGACGGCGCGCATGTGCGCGGCGACGCGGGTAGCGTCGTCGGGCGGGCACAGGCCGTGCGCGGTGGAATAGGCGAAGGCGAGCGCGCAGCCGGCGGCGACGCCCTCGCCATGGATCAGGCTGCCGTCGAAACCGGCTTCCGCCTCCAGCGCATGGCCGAAGGTGTGACCGAGGTTGAGCAGCGCGCGCGTGCCGTTGGTTTCGTGCTCGTCGGCGGCGACGATGCGCGCCTTGGCGGCCACCGCATGCGCGATGGCATAATGGCGCGCGGCGGCGTCGCCGGCGAGCAAAGCGGCGCCATTGGCTTCGCACCAGGTGAAGAAGGCAGGATCGTCGATCAGGCCGTATTTGACGACCTCGGCATAGCCGGCGCGCACTTCGCGCACGGGCAGCGTGTCGAGGACGGTCGGGTCGATCAGCACCAACGCGGGCTGGTGGAAGGCACCGATGAGGTTCTTGCCGGCGGGGGTGTTTATCGCGGTCTTCCCGCCGACCGAACTGTCGACCTGTGCGAGCAGGGTGGTGGGCACTTGCACGAAATTGCAGCCGCGCTTCAGGATGGCGCAGGCGAAGCCGACAAGGTCGCCGATCACACCGCCACCGATCGCGATGACATGATCGCCGCGCTCGACACCGAGGCTGAGCAGCCGGTCGCACAGCTCGCTGAGGTGCGGCCAGCTCTTGGTGCCCTCACCCGGCGGCAGCACGATCGTCTCGCTGGCGACGCCGGCCGCGGCGAGACTGTCGCGCACGGTATCGGCATGGGGCAGGACGTGGTCGTCGGTGACGATCGCCATCGTGCGGCCGCGGGCGAGCGGGGCCAGATGCTCTGCGGCGCGGGCGAGCAGGCCGTCCTCGATCAATATAGGGTAGCCGCGGTCGCCCAGTTCGACCGTGATGCGCGCGCTCATGCCGGCTTCCCCGGCTGACGGATCGCCTTCAGGATCGCATTGACCGTGGTTTCGTGCGGCGACTTGTTGCTGGTGATGTGGATATGCGCCTCGGCATAGATCGGGTTGCGGATCGCGGCGAGCTCGGCCAGCACCGCGCGCGGGTTCTTGCCGCGCAGCAGCGGGCGGGTGTCGCGCCGGCCGACGCGCTCGGCGAGCACGTCCGGGTTGGCGTGCAGCCAGATGGCGGTCGACGATTCGAGGATCAGCGCCCGCGTATCGGGATTGATGAAGGCCCCGCCGCCGGTCGCGATTACCTTTGGCGTGCCGTCGATCAGCCGCGCGATGACGCGGCGTTCGCCGTCACGGAAATAGGCCTCGCCGAAGCGTTCGAAGATTTCGGCGACGGTCATGCCCGCCGCCTCCTCGATCGCGTGATCGGCATCGACGAAGGGCAGGCGCAGGCGGGCAGCAAGGCGGCGCCCTACGGTCGACTTGCCGACCCCCATCAACCCGACGAGCACGATCGCGCGTGGCGGTTTCGCGGGGGCATGATCGTCGGACGGGGGAACAGCGCTTTGCAACATCGGTCTCGGCGCTATACAGCGGGTCAGGACGGGGCAACAGCTCCGGTTTGCGTTTACGTGTTGCAAGGTACGGTATGTCCCGCTTCGTCCTTTCCGTCATCGTCGTTCTCGTGGTGATCGTCGGTGGCCTGTTCCTGCTCGCCGGTCGGGCCTCCGAACGGCCGCAGACCCATGTCGAGAAGGCCGTGACGCTTGCCAACCTCAGCTAGGACGCGCGTCCGCCTGCTGGCCCGGGGTGCGGCGCTGACCGCGATCGCGATCGCGGCGGTGCCGGCGTTCACCTCCGCCATCGGGCAGGAGCGTCCCGAATCGATCCTGCCGCCGGGCTTCGGCGAGCCGGCGTCGCAGCCGGCCGCACGGCCGACACCGGCGCGCACGGGTGCGTCTGCCGCGCCCGCTCCCGCCGCGAGCGGCACACCGGCGTCCGGCCAGGCGGCCGGCGCAGGCATGGTCCAGCCCTTGCCCAGCGATACGCCAACGCCCGTCGTTAGCGCGACGCCAACCCCGGTGGCGACGATCGATCCGTCGGTGCTGGCTCAATATGAGATGCCGGCCTTTGCCCGGCGGTCGCTCGACCGCGTCGGCCCGGCCGGCGTCCGCGAGGGCGGGCTGGAGGCGAATGCCTTTGCGGGCGCGGACGGGCGCTTTGCCGAGGCGTTGATGCGCCGGGTGGCAGCGCCGCTGCCGTCGCGCTGGCTGTCGATCCTGCTGCGGCGGACGCTGGCAGCGCAGCTCGACACGCCCGAGAATGTCGATGGCGCGGACTTTGCCGCCGAGCGTGCGTGGCTGTTGCTGCGCATGGGCGAATCGGTCGCGGCGCGGGCCGTGGCGCAGAGCGTCGACAATGCGAACTACACGCCGAAACTATATCAGGTCGCGATGAACACCGCGCTCGCCACGGGTGACCCGGGCGAGCTGTGCGGGATCGCCGATGCGGGCCTCGCCGCGACGCACGAACGCGGCTGGACGATGGCGCAGGCGATGTGCGCGGCGCTTGCCGCCGAGCCGGGCCGCGCCAAGACGCTGCTGGCCGCGGCGAAGCGACGCAACGTCGCGAGCGGCATCGATTATCAGCTGGCGCAGAAGGTGGTCGGCGCTGGTCCCGATGGTGGGCAGGCGGTGACGATCGAATGGGCGGGCGTCGACGTGCTGACCGCGTGGCGCTTCGGCCTCGCGATTGCGACCGGCGTGACCGTGCCCGATACGCTGTTCGCGACGACCGGGCAGCAGGCGCGCTATTGGTATGCGCTGTCGCCGAGCGTGCCGCTGGGCGACCGGGTGCCCTATGCCGAGGCGGCGGCGGGGCAGGGCGTGCTATCGTCGGCGGCGTTGGTCGATCTGTATGGCGCGGTGGATGCCGCGAACGATATGCCGAGCGGTGCCGCGGCGGCGGCGAACGATCTGCGTGCCGCCTATGTCGGCAATGACGTGGATACGCGGCTGGCGGCTATGCGCCGGCTGTGGGGCGGGGACGATAAGGGCGCCGAGCCGTCCTATGCGCGACTGGTGCTAACCGCGCGCGCGGCGGGGCGCCTGCCGGCGCGGCTGGGCGTCGCGGATGCACGCTACCTCGTTGCATCGATGCTGACCGCGGGTCTCGATCGCACCGTGACGCGCTGGCGTCCGGCGGTGGAAGAAGGCGGTGACGCCTGGGCGATGATCGCGCTCGCCGATCCGGATATGACGGGGCAATTGAGCTATCGTCAGCTGTCCTCTTACGTCGGGCGCGGCGATGCGGCGCTGAAGCAGCGCTTGTTCTTTGCGGGCCTCGCCGGCCTGGGGCGGCTGTCTGCCGACGATATCGAGCGGGCGGCGAAGGCGCTGGACGTGCGGATCGGAGCCGAAAACACGTGGACGCGCGCGATCGATCGCGCCGCGGCCGACGGGCAGCAGGGCATGGTCGTGGTGCTCGCCGCGATCGGCATGCAGACGCCGCGCTGGGACGGCGTGCCGCCTGCGATGCTCTACCGCATCGTCGGCGCGCTGCGCGCCGTCGGGCTGGAGGGCGAGGCGCGAATGATCGCGGCCGAGGCGCTGGCGCGGGCCTGATCGCGGGGATCATGGCCACCGACCGCGCGCTGATCGAGCGGTTCCTCGAGATGCTGGCCGCCGAAGCCGGCGCGGCGGCGAACACGATCGCGGCCTATCGCAGCGACCTGTCGCTGGCGTCCGAGGTGCTGGGCGGCGGGCTGGTGGAAGCGGACGCGGCGGCGTTGCAGCGGCTGGCGGAGGCATGGCGCGCGTTGGCGAAGAGCAGCGTGGCACGCAAATCGGCGGCGTTGCGGCGTTTCTATGCCTTTCTGGTCGATGAGGGGCATCGCGCGGACGATCCGGGGGCGGCATTGCCCCGGCCGGGGACGGCACGGCCGCTGCCGAAGGTTCTGAGCGTGGGCGATGTCGACGCGCTGTTCGGGGTGATCGGCGATCGGCTTGCGTCGGCGACGCCGACGCAAGCCGACCTGCGGCTCGCAGCGCTGATCGAGCTGCTCTACGGATCGGGGCTGCGCGCGACCGAGCTGGTCAGCCTGCCGCGCAATGCCATTCATCCCGACCGGCCGTTCCTCATCCTGAAGGGCAAGGGCGGGCGCGAGCGGCTGGTGCCGATATCCGATCGCGCCCGCGCCGCGGTGGCGGCGTGGCGGATGCATGTCGCTCCGGATCGCGCGTGGCTGTTCCCGTCGGGCAAGGGGCATCTGACGCGGGTGCGCTTGTATCAACTGGTGAAGGCGCTGGCGGCGGAAGCGGGCATTCCGCCCGATCGGGTCAGCCCGCACGTGCTGCGCCATGCCTTTGCGACGCATCTGCTGGCCGGTGGTGCGGATTTGCGCGCGTTGCAGGCGATGCTGGGCCATGCCGATATCGCGACGACCGAAATCTATACGCATGTCGACGCCAGCCGCCTCGTCGCGCTGGTCAACACGCGCCACCCGCTGGCCGACCCCGAACGGCGCGACAGCGGCACGCGTTGACGCGACGGGCTGTGGCCCGTAACCGGCGGCACTATGGCGAGCTTCCTCGAATTTGAAAAACCGATTGCCGAACTGCAGGGCCGGATCGACGAACTGCGGGCGACCGCGGCGGATGGCACCGTGGACATCGCTGCCGATCTGGTGCGGCTGCAGGGCAAGTCGGACAAGCTGCTGCGCGACACGTTCGCGAAGCTGACCCCGTGGCAGAAGACGCAGGTCGCGCGGCATCCCGAGCGGCCGCATTTCAAGGATTATGTCGCCGGGCTGTTCGACGAGTTCGTGCCGCTGGCCGGCGACCGGGCCTTTGCCGACGACCAGGCGATCATGGGCGGCTTCGCGACGTTCCGCGGCACGAAGGTGATGGTGATCGGCCACGAAAAGGGCTCCGACACCGCCACCCGCCTGCGCCACAATTTCGGCATGGGTAAACCCGAAGGCTATCGCAAGGCGATCCGGCTGGTCGAGATGGCCGACCGCTTCGGCCTGCCGGTGGTGACGCTGGTCGACACGATGGGCGCCTTCCCCGGCATCGAGGCGGAAGAGCGCGGCCAGGCCGAGGCGATCGCGCGCTCGACCGAGGCGTGCCTGGCCGCGGGCGTTCCCGTGGTCGCTGCGATCGTCGGCGAAGGCGGATCGGGCGGCGCGATCGCGCTGGCGGCGGGCAATCGCGTGCTGATGTTCGAACATGCCATCTATTCGGTGATCAGCCCCGAAGGCTGCGCGTCGATCCTGTGGCGCACCGCGGACAAGGCGGCGGAGGCGGCCGAGGCGATGCGCGTGACGGCGCAGGATCTCAAGACCTTCGGCGTGATCGACACGATCGTGCCCGAGCCGCTGGGCGGCGCCCACCGCGATCCCGCCGAGGCGATCCGCCTGCTGGGTGACGCGCTGCGCGACGCGCTGGCGTCGCTGTCGGGCCGTGATGCCGCCACGCTGCGGCGCGAGCGGCGCGAGAAGTTCCTGGCGATGGGGCGGCTGTAAGACACGGCCAGTTTCCGGTGCGGGACGATGGCTTCCGCCTCGCGTCCTTCGTCAAAACGAAAAGGGCGGCGAACCCGTAAGGTCCGCCGCCCTGTTTCGTTCGATCGAACGGTAGCGCTTAGGTGGCGCTCATGTTCGACGAGACGTTGTTGAAGGTCGTGGTCAGCTTGGTGCCCAGGCCCTTCATCGCAGCAATGGCGGCGACGGCGATCAGCGCGGCGATCAGGCCGTACTCGATGGCGGTGGCGCCCTTGCTGTTCTTGATGAACTTACGAATCGCTAGCATTCCGGTCTCCATGTTCGAACTTCAGTCACCCGGCTGAACCGGAAGTCCGGAGCAGCGGGGACGGGTGTACGGGGGTGAGGTTGCCAAAGGTTTAAGACGAGCGGCTAAGGTATTGCTCAAAACGGCGGATTTCTGCGGCTGGTTAGCCAGCCTTGCTGACCTGGTCGGACACGTTGGTCCACATATTGACGGTGACGCCCGCGACCCCGCGCAGCGCGACGATCATGACCAGCACGACGAGCGCGAGAATCAGTCCGTATTCGACCGCCGTCGCGCCGCGCGCGTTGCGCAGGGCCGGAGCGAGCCGCCGGACGAGACGACGAAGGTACGCACGCGCTGTCATGGCGTCGGCGATAGGGGAAAGCGCTTAAGAAATGGTCGACAGGTGTAACGATACCGCCGGCGAGGCCGTCACGCTGTTGCCGGTCGTGGCGGCGGCGATGCTGGATGGTGAGGGACGCGTGCTGCTGCAGCGGCGCCCGCCGGGCAAGCAGATGGCGGACCTGTGGGAATTTCCGGGTGGCAAGATCGATCCCGGCGAACGCCCCGAAGCCGCGCTGGTGCGCGAACTGGCCGAGGAGCTCGGCATCGTCGTCGATCAGGAGGGCTGCGTTCCGCTGACCTTCGCCAGCGCGCCGTTGGGCGGGCGGCATTTGCTGCTGCTTTTATACGTGATTCGCCACTGGCAGGGCGATCCGGAGGCGCTGGAGGCGACCGAGCTGGCGTGGGTGACGCCCGCGGCGATGCGCGATCTGCCGATGCCGCCCGCCGACGTTCCATTGGTGGCGATGCTGGATCGCTGGTTGACCGGAAACGATGCAATCGGCGGTTGACGCCACGGGGAAAACCGATCATCAGCCGCCCTCCCGCATCGAGGCGCGATGGCGGAGTGGTGACGCAGAGGACTGCAAATCCTTGCACCCGGGTTCGATTCCCGGTCGCGCCTCCAGATGCGGGGATCAGATGTGAGGACGGGGCCTCAGCCCTCGTCCGGCATCTTCACGCGCGCGGCGTCGCGCGCCAGCAGCATCGGGCGCAGGCGGATGCCCAGGCAGATCACCGTGGGCCAGAACAGGGTGTTGGCGATGTCCGACGTCGTGTCGGCCCAACGCCATGACCCGAAATTCAGCCGGTCCATGATCTCGTTGAACGCCTCCGCCGCGGCGACGAACGACCAGGGGACGAAGCTGCCCAGCGATCGCCGTGTGACGATGCGCGCGACCATCAGCACCGCCATGCCGGCATGGATGTGCAGGATGGTGTCGGGCAGGCCGGTGCCGTCGCCGATCCAGTCGATGAATGTGTGATAGAGTTCCGGGATCATGGCGCGCCCATACGGCCTTGCGGCCCTGCTGACCATCCGCGGACGATTGCGCCCTCCACACGCATCCGCCGCTTGGCGCGACGGATTGCGCGCGATACAAGCCGGACTGTCACGAAGTGTATTGCGCAGCTAATACGGTTGTGCGAGAGGGGTCATCATGAACGTCAGCATCGATAACGGTCTGGGTAACGCGGCGGCATCGGAGGCGATGCGCCATGCGATGGTTGCCAGCCAGTTGCGGACCAATGCGGTGAACGATCAGCGCGTGCTGGTCGCGATGAACACGCTGCCGCGCGAGGCCTTCGTGCCCGCCGAGGCGCGCGCCATCGCCTATCGCGATACGGCGCTGCCGGTCGCCGGCGGCCGGGCGATCAACCTGCCGATGGTCACCGGCCGGCTGCTGACCGAAGCCTATTTGCAAAAGGGCGACCGCGTACTGCTGATCGGCGCCGCGGGTGGCTATACCGCCGCGATCCTGGCGCAGATCGTGGCCGAGGTGGTGGCGGTCGAAGAGGATGCGGGCCTCGTCGGGCTGGCGAAGGACGCGCTGGCGGGCACGCCGAGCGTCACGCTAATCGAAGGCGCGCTGGCCCAGGGCCATGCCGCGGGTGCGCCGTATGACGTGCTGATCGTCGACGGCGCGGTAGAGCATCTGCCCGACACGCTGGTCGATCAGGTCGCGACCGGCGGGCGCGTCGTCACCGGCATCGTCGATCGCGGCGTGACGCGGCTGGCGACGGGGCGCAAGACCGATGGCGGGTTCGGCCTGTCGCCGTTCCTCGATTGCGATTGCGTGGTGCTGCCGGGCTTTGCAAAGCCTAAGGCATTTACATTCTAAAATAAGTTAGTGGGGGGATGATGCGAGGATTGCTGTTGGGGAGCGTGGCGCTGGTCGGACTGGCGATGTCGGCAATGCCGGCGGAGGCAGAGACACTGCGCGATGCGCTCGCCAAGGCCTATGCGTCGAACCCCACGTTGACCGGCCAGCGCGCCGCACAGCGCGCGACGGATGAGAATGTGCCGATCGCACGGGCGAGCGGGCTGCCGGGTGTCGCCGCCACCGGCTCCGTCACGGACAACATCCTGCAGGCGAACAACAACTTCCTCAATCCCGAGCGCAGCGGCAACGGCGCGCTCAACCTCTCCGTTCCGCTCTTCCAGGGCGGCGCGGTGAAGAATGCGGTGCGCGCGGCGGAAACGCGCGTCGATGCGGGCCGGGCGACGTTGCGCGGTGTGGAGGCGTCGACCTTCACCAACGTCGTCGCGGCGTACATGAACGTCATCCGCGACGAGGCGATCACGTCGCTTAATCAGCAGAATGTCCGCGTGCTGGAGGTCAACCTGCAGGCGAGCAAGGATCGCTTTCAGGTCGGCGATCTGACCCGCACCGACGTCGCCCAGTCCGAGGCGCGGTTGGCGCTCGCCCGCGCGCAATTGCAGCAGGCCGAGGCGCAGCTGATCTCCAGTCGCGAGAATTATGTCGCGGTGGTGGGCACTCCGCCGGTCGCGCTGGAACAGCCGCCGGCGCTGCCCAAGCTGCCCGCATCGCCCAACGAGGCGGTGAGCGAGGCGCTGAACCTCAACCCCAATCTGATCGCCGCCCGGCGTCAGGCCGATGCGACGCGCTACGATATCAACGTCGCGCGCGCGAACCGCCTGCCCAAGCTGTCGGCGGTGACGGGCGGGACCTATTTCACCTATCTGGGTTCGCTGCCGCCGGCATCGGTGGCGCAGGGTGTGCCCAACTCCGGCACGGCCGCGACCGCCGGGCTGCAATTCTCGCTGCCGATCTTCCAGGGCGGGCGCCCCGCGGCGCAGGTGCGGCAGGCGGAAGCGCAGCGCAGCCAGGCGCTGGAGGCGGTGACCGCGACCGAGCGCAACGTCATCGCGCAGGCGCGATCGGCCTATGCGGTGTGGCAATCCTCGCAGCAGGTGATCGCCTCGTCCGAAACCGCGGTCAGCGCCAACAAGCTGAGCCTGGAGGGCGTGCGCGCCGAAAATAGCGTCGGCACGCGCACCGTGCTCGAAATCCTGAACGCCGAGCAGGAACTGCTCAACAGCCAGGTGACATTGGTGAGTGCGCGGCGCGATGCCTATGTCGCGGGCTTCGCGCTGCTGGCGGCGATGGGCCATGCCGAGGCGCGCGATCTGGGACTGGAGGGCGGCGCGCTGTACGACCCGGTGCTCAACTACAAGCGCGTGCGCAACCGGATCAACGACTTCGCGGGCGATGGCGAGCCGGAACCGGTCGCCACGTCCACCGCGCAGACGCCCGCGCAGACCGCCACCGTCGCGCGGAACTTCGACCCGATGCTCGATACGCCGGTTGACAGAAGCCCGGCGTTAACCACAGGTGCGTCCTCGCCGAACCGCCAGTAACGGCGGTAAGAACTCGGGGCAGGGACACAAGAGGGCAATGGGGGACATGAGCGCCGAACCGTCGATGGAAGAGATCCTTTCGTCGATCAAACGGATCATCGCCGAAGAAGGCGAGGGGACGCAGGCGCGTGCCCGCCGGGCGCGTGCCGCACCGCAGCCGATCGAGCCGGAACCCGAAGAGGTGCTGGAACTGAGCGATCCGATGCCGCATTCGCGGATGGAGCCGGCGCGGGTAGAACAGCCGCGCGTGGAGCGCGACATGGCGCGCGTCGCCGCGCCGCAGCCGGTCGCCCAGCCTGCGCCCCAGCCCGTCGCGCAGCCCGCGCCCCAGCCTGTCGCGCAGCCCGCGCCCCACCATTACGCACCGGAGCCCGAACCTGCGCCGCAGCCAGCGCAACCTCCGCGGCCCGCGCCCGTTGAGCCTGCAATGTCGGACGAACCCATTTTGTCCCAGCGTGCCGCCGCAGCGAGCCTGGGGTCGCTCGAAACGCTGAGCAAGCTGCTGGTCAAGCCCGAGCCGGAGAGCGACGGCACGCTGGAGGGGCTGGTCCGCGAGATGCTGCGCCCGATGCTGCGCAGCTGGCTCGACACGCATCTGCCCGAGATGGTCGAGACGATGGTCGCACGCGAGATCGCCAAGATTACCGCACAGATGCGCTGAGACCGACGGCGGGGCAGGGCGTGGCGGCCTGCCGCACATCTCGCGTGTCCCGCCTGACTTGCCACCGTCACGGGCTTTGCGTAGCCATCGGGGATGACCAAAGCTTCCCAGATCGTTTCCGAACTCGACCGCCTCTACCGCGCTTCCGTCGACCGCCTGCAAGCGGCCCTCAACACCTATCTGACCGACGGCACGCCGCCGTCGCCGCAAAGCCGGCTCGACGGCTCGTTCGCCTATCCTGTCATCCGCCTGCGCTATGCCGCGACGAGCGACCGGCCCGCGCCGCCGCGGTCGTTCGGGCGGCTGGTATCGCCCGGCGACTATACGATCAGCGTCACCAAGCCCGCGCTGTTCGCGGATTATCTGACCGAACAGCTGACGCTGCTGATCGAGGATTATGACGTCGAGGTCGAGGCGGTGCCGGGGCGGCAGGAAATCCCGTTCCCCTATGTGCTCGATCCGGGTCATGCGCTGAGCCTCGACACCGTGTCGGCGACCGAGCTGGCGCGGCATTTCCCGGCTACCGAACTCGCGCATATCGGCGATGAGATCGCGGACGGTCTGTGGATCGCCGAAGGCGGCAGCCGTCCGCTGGCGCTGTTCGACGCGTTGCGCACCGATTTCAGCCTGGCGCGGCTGCGTCACTATATGGGGACGCCATCTGAGCATACGCAGCGCTTCGTATTGTTTACGAACTATCACCGCTATGTCGATGAATTCGTTCGCTGGGGTGCGTCGCAGCTGGGCGAGGGTTCGCGCTTCACGGCACTGTCGGGTGCCGGCAATATCGTGATCGACAAGCCCGGCGACGTCGACAAGCTGGTCAACGATAGCGCGTGGCGGCGGCATCAGATGCCGGCCTATCACCTGATGGCCGACGATCGCACGGGCATCACGCTGGTCAACATCGGCGTGGGGCCGTCGAACGCGAAGACGATCTGCGACCACCTCGCCGTGATGCGGCCCGAGGCGTGGCTGATGATCGGCCATTGCGGCGGCCTGCGCCCCAGCCAGCGGATCGGCGACTATGTGCTCGCGCACGCCTATCTGCGCGACGATCATGTGCTCGACGACGTGCTGCCGCCCGAAATTCCGGTGCCGGCGATCGCCGAAGTGCAACAGGCGCTGGCCAAGGCGTCCGAGATCATTTCCGGCCAGTCGGGTGAGGAATTGAAGCGACGCCTGCGGACGGGCACGATCGTGACCACCGACGATCGCAATTGGGAATTGCGCTATTCGGCGTCGGCGCTGCGCTTCTCGCTCAGCCGTGCGGTTGGGATCGACATGGAATCGGCGACGATCGCGGCACAGGGCTATCGCTTCCGCGTGCCGTACGGGACGTTGCTGTGCGTGTCGGACAAGCCGCTGCATGGCGAACTGAAGCTGCCGGGCCAGGCCAATCGCTTCTACGAACGGGCGATCAGCGAGCATATGCGGATCGGCATCGAGGCGTGCGAGCAGTTGCGCCTGGAGGGCGATCGCCTGCACAGCCGCAAGCTGCGCGCCTTCGATGAGCCGCCCTTCCGCTAAGTTATTGAAATGACGTCGGCGTGCGGCGGAGCGGGAAACGATCCGCCGCACGTGCGTTACGCCTCCGAATCAATCAGGGAGCCGTATCGTGGCCGACGACACCGACACGCCCAAGACCGACACCCCCGCGGCCACGCCGCGCCGTCGCGCGCCGCGCAAGGCGAGCACGACGCGCACTACCGCTGCGAAGACCGGCACGACGAAGCCTCGCGCGCCGAGAAAGGCTGCCGCGCCGTCGACCGTCGAGAAGGTCGAGACCGCGATCAGCGATGCGGCCACCAAGACGACGCGCCGCGCTCGCACGGCGGTGAGCAAGGCGGAAGGCGCCGTCGCATCGGCCGCCAAGGCGGTAAAGCCCCGGTCGACCAAGCGCGCCGCGCCGCGCCCGGCGACCAAGAAGCCCGCGACGAAGACGACGGGCAAAAGCGGCGATCTGCTGGGCGGCAAATGGGGCGTTGCCGCCGTCGGTGCCGGTGTCGCGGCCGTGGGCGCCGCGGCGGCGGCCGCGTTGCTGACGCTGCGGGGCAGCACGCCGAAGGACAAGGACGCGGGCCGCAAGGCGCACGCGCCGGATGGCGAAGACGCCTCCGCCTCGTTCCAGGCGAGCATCGCCGACGAGAATACCATCCCCGAAAAGGTGTGATGCGCGCCGCGCGGTCCCGATGGGATCGCGCGGCGGATCAATGACATTGCCGCTGCCCCGTTTTCCGTTCTACACGTCGGACGCCACGCCCGCCGGAGCGGCGTGATGAGGGGTGAGCGTTGATCCAGCTTTCGGTGATGACGGCGGTCGTGTGCGGCGCGGTGCTCGCGCTGCTCGTCGGCGGTGCGGGCTACGCGCTGTTCGTCGGCCGGCGGCTGGCGGCCGAGGCCGAGGACGCGAGCGCGCGGGTCCGCGAGGCCGAGGCGTTGCGTAGCGTCTCACCCGCGCTGCCCATGCTGGTGCGCGCGGATGGGCGGGTCGAGATGCCGCCGCGGCTGGTCGATTGGTTGGGTCTCGCCGTCGCGCCCCGCTTTCTGCAGGATTTGTCGGCCGATGGCGCGGGCCTGCCCGCCGACGAGGCGACGGCGTTGGCGAATGAGGTGAAGGCGGCGCAGCGGTCGGGGCGGGCGTTCGTGCGAGCGCTCCACCCGCAAGGGTCGGGGCGAGCGATTACCGTGCGGGGCAGCCGCGCGCCGGGCGAATTGGGCGCAACGGGCGCGGTCGTGCTGTGGACGATGGACGCGACCGACAGCGAGAGCGAGATCGGGCGGTTGCAGACCGAGGTCGACGATTTGTCGACTGCGTTCGACGCGCTGTCCGGCCTGATCGAGGCGGCGCCGCTGCCGATGTGGTATCGAGGCTCCGACCTGCGGCTAGCCATGGTCAACAGCGCCTATGTCCGCGCCGTCGAGGGCGCCAATGCCGCCGATGTGATCGCGCGAGAGCTGGAACTGGTCGAGGGTTCGGGCCGGGGCGGTCCGCGCGCGGGCGCGCAGGCGGCGCGGATCAGCGGCAAGCCGCAGCGCGAAATCCTGCCCGCCACGATCGACGGCGAACGCCGCAGCCTGGAAGTGCATGACGTGCCGCTGCCGACGGGCGGTGTCGCGAGCTTCGCGGTCGATGTCGAGGATTTGGAGCAGTCGCGGGCCGGGGCCAAGCGCTTCGCCGAGGCGCAGCGCGCGATGCTCGACCGCCTGTCGGCCGGCGTCGCGCAATTCGGCGCGGACCGCGGCCTCGTCTTCTGCAACCAGCCGTTCCGCCGCATGTTCGCGATGCGTACCGAATGGCTGTCCGACCGGCCCGAATTCGATCGCGTGCTGGAGCGGATGCGCGAGGCGAACCGGTTGCCCGAGGTGCGTGATTTCCCGTCGTGGAAGGCGGAGCGGCGCGCGTGGTTCGTGCCCGGCGAGGATGCGGCGGAGGAAAACTGGCATCTGCCTGGGGGCACGCATCTGCGGGTGGTGGCGCAGCCGCTGCCCGATGGTGGTTTGCTGGTCATTTTCGAGGATCGGACCGAGCAGGTGCAGCTCGCTTCTGCGCGCGACACGCTGCTGCGGGTGCGGACCGCGACGTTCGACAATCTGTTCGAGGCGTTGGCGGTGTTCGCCGGCGACGGCAAGCTGCAATTGTGGAACAATCGGATGCGCGCGGTATGGGGGTTCGAGGAGGAATTCCTCGCCGGCCATCCGCGCGTTGATACCTTTGCCGAGGCTGCGGCCCCCAAGCTGGCGACGCCCAATCGCGCCGCGCTGATCCCCGAACTGGTGCGATCGGCGACGGTCGAGCGGCAGCAGCGTGGCGGACGCGTCGCCTTCGCCGACGGGCGGCATTTCGAATTCGCCGCTGTGCCCTTGCCCGACGGCAATGCGTTGCTGACGATGCTCGACATCACCGACAGCCGCCGCGCCGAACAGGCGTTGCGCGAGCGCGCCAATGCGCTGGAGGCCGCCGACCGCGTGAAGACGCAGTTCGTCGCCAATATGAGCTACGAATTGCGTACGCCGCTGACCTCGATCAGCGGGTTCGCGGAGATGCTGCACGGCGGCTATGCGGGTAAGCTCAGCAAGGATGCGGACACCTATGTCGAGGCGATCCTGCAATCGGTCGAGCGGCTGGGGCTGCTGATCGACGACGTGCTCGACCTGACGCAGGGGGGCGACGACGCCGAGATCGAGCGGGTCGACGTCGATCTGGCGGTGGTCGCCCGGGCTGCGGCGGATACGATCATGCCGGCGGCGAAGCGGCGCAAGCTCGACTTCGCGGTGGAGGTCGCGCGCTCGGCGGGGCGGGTGACGGGTGATCCCAAGCGGTTGAAGGAAGTGATCGAGCATCTCTTGCGCCATGCCGTCGCGGCGACGCCCGAGGGCGGGCGGATTCTGCTGCACGCCGATGGCAGCGCGACGGGCGCGCGGATCGTCGTATCGGACGACGGTTTCGGGATGGATGCGGAAAGCGTCGCCAAGGCGTTCGACCGGTTCGGCGAGCCTGGCATGCAGCCGACGGGCGAACGCGCGCTGGGGCTGGGCCTGCCGCTGGCGAAGCAGTTCGTCGAGGCGCATGGCGGGCGGATCGATCTGGTGTCGCAGCCGGGTGAGGGGACGCTGGTGACGGTCGAGCTGCCGCGGCGGTGATGGTGCGTGTGCGGATGACCCATACGCGCCGTCACCCCGGACTGGTTCCGGGGTCCACTCCGCGGCGAGGGGAGTGGCTTGAGGCGTGGGCCGTCCCCTTGCGGATCGGTGGACCCCGGAACGAGTCCGGGGTGACGGAGTGGGCGTGGTGAGTTCGCTTCATCTCGCAGACGCGGCGGCAACCGAGGCGTTCGGGGCAAGCCTCGCCGCACGCGTTCAACCCGGCGACGTCATCGCGCTGAGCGGCGACCTTGGCATGGGCAAGACGAGCATCGCGCGCGGGTTGCTCGCCGCGCTGGGGCTGGTGGGCGAAGCGCCCAGCCCCAGTTTCGCGATCGTTCAGCCCTATGACCCGCCCGAGGTGCGACTGCCGGTCTTGCACGTCGATCTGTACCGGATCGAGGACCCGGAGGAACTCGAGGAGCTGGGGCTCGACGAGGCGCTGTCCGACGCAGTGCTGCTGGTCGAATGGCCGGAGCGGGCGCCGGGATACTGGCCGCATGCGTTGCGGCTGACCCTGGCGCCGGCACCGGACGGCGGACGAATCTTGACAGCCGACGTCCCGGCGTCATGGAAGCCGCGATGGCCGATATGACCCCGCCCGCCGGTGCGCCCGCCTTCCTCGCGATCCATGGCTGGTCGGGCACGATCAGCCCGGTGGCGGGGGATGCGTCGTTCCGCCGGTATTTCCGCGTAACCCAAGCCGATCGCACCGCAATCCTGATGGATGCACCGCCGCCGCACGAGGACCCGCGGCCCTTTATCGCGATCGCGCAATGGCTTCGCGAACGCGGCTTTGCGGCGCCTGCGATCCATGCCGCGGACCTCGACCAGGGCCTCGTCCTGCTCGAGGATTTCGGCGATGCGCGGCTGCGCGAGGCGGCGGATGCCGACGCTGCGGCGGCACTGCCGCTGTACGAGGCCGCGATCGACCTACTCGTTGCGCTGCGCGGGCATGCCCCGGCGGAGATCGCGCCGTACGATCATGATGTGCTGCATCGCGAGGCGGCGCTGCTGCCCGAATGGTATGCCCCGGCGGTCGGGCTGGATGTCGATGTCGCGGGCTATCATGCGGCCTGGGATGCGGTGTTCGATCATGCCCTGACCGATGCGCCCGTCACCGTGCTGCGCGATTACCATGCCGAAAACCTGATGCTGGTGGGGTCGGCAAAGGGGCTCGGCCTGCTCGATTTTCAGGACGCGTTGGCGGGCCACCCGGCCTATGACCTCGTATCGCTGCTGCAGGATGCGCGACGCGACGTCGATCCGGAGGTCGAGCGCGTGATGCTGGATCGCTACCGCGCGGCGACGGGCGTGGGCGAGAGTTTCATGGACGCCTATCATGTGCTGGGCGCGCAACGGAACGCGAAGATCATCGGCATCTTCACCCGCCTGTGGCGTCGCGACGGCAAGCCGCGCTACGCCGCGCTGTGCCCGCGCGTGTGGAGCTATCTGGAGCGGGACCTGTCGCAGCCGGCACTGGCGCCGGTCGCGCGCTGGTTCGACGAGAACGTGCCGCCCGAATTGCGCGGCGATCCGAAGGTGCTGTCCGCATGACCCGTCAGCGATCGCTGCGTCCCGATCCCGGCGGCGCGGTGCCGCACACCGCGATGGTGATGGCGGCCGGTATCGGCAAGCGCATGCGCCCGCTCACCGCGACGCGGCCCAAGCCGCTGGTCGAAGTAGCGGGCAAGCCGCTGATCGATCATGTTTTCGACCGGCTGATCGACGCGGGCGTGGCCAAGGCCGTCGTCAACGTCCATTATCTGGCGGATACGCTGGAGGCGCATGTCACCAACCGGTTCGACGGGATCGAGGTGGCGATCAGCGACGAGCGCGCGCAGCTGATGGAGACGGGTGGCGGGCTGGTGCAGGCCCGCGGCCAGTTGGGCGACGACCCGATCCTCGTGGTCAACAGCGACAATCTGTGGATCGACGGGCCGGTCGACGCGATCAAGCTGCTGAGCCATCGCTGGGACGATGCCACGATGGATGCGCTGCTGCTGGTCGTGCCCTATGCGCGCGCCCACAATCACAAGGGGCAGGGCGATTTCCGGGTTGCCGCCGACGGCCGGATCGTCGGGCGGCGCAAGGCGGGGGCGACGGCGCCGTTCGTCTACACCGGCATCCAGATCCTGCACCCGCGCCTGATCCGCGACTGGCCGGAAGGGCCCTTCTCGACCAACCTGTTCTGGAGCCGTGCGATCGAACAGGGTCGGGCCTATGCGCAGGTCCATCAGGGCCTGTGGTTCGACGTCGGCACCCCCGCCGCGATCCCCAAGACGGAGGCGATCATCGCCAATGGCTGAGGCGCGTCCTGATGGCGGTTCCGGCCCGCTCCCCCTCCCGGCCACCCACACGGTATCCTGATGGGTGGCCGGGAGGGGGAGCGGGCCGGAACCGTCGAGCATAAAAAGCGCCCGCAACTCTTCACCATTCCGGCGCACCGCGCGTTCGCCGACACGCTTGTCGCAGGGCTGATGAAGCGCACGGGCGGCGATGCGATGGCGCTGGCGCGCGGCCTGATCCTGCTGCCGAACAACCGTGCCGCCCGCGCGGTGTCGGCGGCGTTCGTGCGGGCGAGCGGCAGTGGCCTGCTGCTGCCGCGGCTGGTGACGCTGGGCAGTCCCGATCTCGGCGAGGCGGTGGGCGCGGCGCTCGACCCGGTGGACGATGCCGATCCGCCGCCACCGGCGATCGCGCCGATGCAGCGCCGCATGATCCTGGCGCGGCTGGTGTTCGAGGAGCGCGCTGCGGCGGGCGTGCCCGTCGATGCCGCGGAGGCGGTGCGGCTGGCGGGCGAGCTATGTCACACACTCGATCAGTTGCTGGTCGAGGAGGTCGCGCCCGAAGCCTTGCGCGATCTCGATCTGGCGCCCGAGCTGACCGATCACTGGCAGCGGGCGCTCTCGACCTTCCGGATCGTGCTGGAACGCTGGCCGGGTGAACTCGCACGACTGGGTCGGATCGACGCGGCGACGCGGCGGCGAATGCTGCTCGACCGGCTGGTGACGCGCTGGCAGACCCGGCCGCCGGCGGGCTTCGTCTGTGCGGCCGGCGTGACCGATCCCGCGCCCGCGGTCGCGCGACTGCTGCGCTGCGTCGCGGAGGCGCCGCTGGGACTGACGGTGTTCGCCGGGCTCGACCTCCAGATGCCCGAGGCCGAGTGGGATGCGCTGGGGCCGCACGGGCCCGATCCGGTGACCGGGCGCATCCGCCGGTCGATCGAGACGCATCCGCAATTCCACCTGAAGCTGATCCTCGACCGCATGGGCGTCGGCCGCGGCGAGGTGGCGCATTGGCCGGGCAGCGCCGGGCCGGACGCGGGGGCGTTGCGCGGGCGCGCGATCGCCAACGCTCTGGCGCCGGCCGCCTTCACCGGTAAATGGACCGAGCTGAAGGCCGAGGACCGCCGCCTGACCGGGGTTGCCGCCGTGGAACTCGCGACGCCGGCGGAAGAGGCGCAGGCGATCGCGCTGGCGCTGCGGGGTGCGATCGAGGAACCGGGCAAGACCGCCGCGCTGGTGACGCCGGATCGAGCGCTCGCCCGCCGGGTCAGCGCGCATCTGCGGCGGTGGCAGATCGAGGCGAACGATACGGCAGGCCGGCCGCTGTCGATCCTGCCGCCGGGCACGCTGCTGCTCGCGCTCGCCGAGGCGGCGGCGCAGCGGTTCGCGCCGCTGGCGCTGCTGGCGCTACTCAAGCATCCGCTGGTCAAGGTCGACCCCAGTGACCGCGCCCTGCGAGGCGCATGGCTGGACGGGACGCGCACGCTCGATCGCGCGCTGCGGGGCCCGCGACCGGCGGCGGGCCTCGACGGGATCATGGGGCATCTGCTGGCCAACCGGCGGGACCGGGCGGCAGCGTGGTTCGCCGAGCCGGTTAACTTGCTGAAACCGATTGAGCTGGTGTGCGATCAGGGGCCGCAGCCGCTATCGGCGCTGTTGGCGGTGCTGCGCGAGACGGCGCAGGGGCTGTGCGGCGACAATCTGTGGTCGGGACCGGCGGGACGGGCTGCGGCAGAGTTTCTCGACGCGCTGGAGGCGGAGGCGGCGGTCGGGCCGCCCCGCGTCGCGCCAGATGGCTTCCCGCCGTTGCTGCGCGGGTTGCTCGACGAGGTGGCGGTGCGGCCGGGATCGGGCGTCGGCCATCCGCGCATCGCCATTTATGGCCCGATCGAGGCGCGGTTGCAGACCGCCGACCTGATGGTGCTGGGCGGGCTGAACGAGGGCGTGTGGCCGGGGCGGCCGGCACCCGATCCGTGGCTGGCGCCGCGTATCCGGGCGGCGCTGGGGCTGGCCGGGCTGGAGCGGAGCGTCGGTATCGCGGCGCACGATTTCGGCCATGCGCTCGGCGCGCCGCGCGCGCTGGTCACGCGGGCGCGGCGCGATGCGGCCTCGCCCGCGCTCGCGTCGCGGCTGTGGCTGCGGTTGCAGGCGATGGCGGGGGATCGTTTCGTTCGGGCCCATGATCTGGAAGGGTGGGCGCTCGCGCTGGACGATCCGCGCGAGCATGTGCCCGCCGACCGGCCGGCGCCGATGCCGGGACCGGCGCTGCGGCCGAAGGCGATCTCCGTCACCGAGATCGACCGGCTGAAGGCGGACCCTTACGCCTTTTACGCGCGCCGGGTGCTGGGGCTGATGCCGCTCGACCCGGTCGATGCCGATCCCAGCGCGGCGTGGCGCGGCACCGCCGTCCACGACATCCTGGAGCAATGGTGGAAGCAGGACGGTTGCGCGCCGGACGCGCTCGTCGCGCGCGCCACTGCGATGCTTGAGGACGAGCGGACGCATCCGATGATGCGCGCCTTGTGGCGACCGCGGCTGATGGAGGCGGTGGGCTGGATCGCCAACACCGTGACGGCGCAGGACGCTGAAGGACGCACGGTCGCCTCGGCCGAGGGCAAGGGCCATGTGACGATCGCCGGCGTCACGTTGTCGGGCCGGTACGACCGCGTCGATCGGCTGGCGGACGGAACGCTCGCGATCGTCGATTACAAGACCGGCAAGCCGCCCTCCGCCGCCGCGGTGCGCGCGGGGTATAGCCTGCAACTCGGGCTGCTCGGCGCGATCGCGGAGCGGGGCGGCTTTCAAGAAGTGAAAGGCAAGGCCGGCGGCTTCGAATATTGGTCGCTCGGCAAGAAAAAGGACCAGTTCGGCTATATCGAGACGCCGGTGGATGCCGAGGGCAAGCGCGACAAGATCGTCACGACCGAATTCACGACGATCGCGGTCAGCAATTTCGTGGACGCTGCCGGCACGTGGTTGACCGGCGATGCGCCGTTCACTGCGAAGCTGGTGCCGGAATATGCGCCTTATGCCGAATATGACCAACTGATGCGTCGGGACGAATGGTATGGCCGGGACTGAGCTCGCCACCCTACCGCGGCTGAAGGGCGCGCAGGCGGCGGCGAGCGATCCGCACGCGCACGTCTGGCTCTCGGCGTCGGCCGGCACGGGAAAGACGCAGGTGCTTGCCGCGCGCGTGTTCCGCCTGCTGCTACGGGGCACCGATCCATCGGCGATCCTGTGCCTGACCTTCACCAAGGCGGGCGCGGCCGAGATGGCGCAGCGGATCAACAACCGGCTCGCCGCCTGGGTGCGGATGCCGGCACCGCAGCTGTACGCTGATCTGGAGGCGCTGGGCGAGAAGGGCACGCCGGACTTGCAGGCGCGGGCGCGCACGCTGTTTGCAGGCGTGCTCGACGCTCCGGGTGGCGGCCTGCGTATTCAGACGATCCATGGTTTCTGCCAGAGCCTGCTCGCGGCGTTTCCGGTCGAGGCGGGGCTGACGCCCGGCTTCCGACCGCTGGAGGCGCGCGAGGAGGCGGTGCTGGCGCGCGAGACGCTGGCGACCTTGCTGACCGATGCCGAGCGCGAGGGCCGCGAACGGCCGATCGAAACGATCGGCGCGCTGTCTCTGCGGCTGGGTGAGGGCGGGGCGGAGAGCTTCCTGCTCGCCTGCGCACGCTCGCTGCATGCGCTGGAGGCGCTGCCGATTGGGATCGGGCCATGGTTGCGGCGCGCGCTTGACCTGCCGCAGGGGGATATCGGCGAGGCCTTGGCCGAGGGCTGCGACTGTATCGACACCGATCTGGTCGAGCGGCTGGCAGCGGCGAACACCGCCTGGGGTGCGGCGACGGGGGTGGGGCATGCCGACACGCTCAACCGCTGGCTCGCGGCGGCACCGGCGGAGCGGGCCGCGACGCTTGGCGACCTTGCCGGCGTGGTGCTGACGGGAAAGAACGAGCCGCGCAAGGCGTCCAAGAAGCTGATCGATGCCGAACCTGATTATGCCGAGCTGGCGGCCGCGCTGGGGCAGCATTGCCTCGACCTGCTGTCGCTCACCGCGCGGGCTGCTTATGCCGATCTGCTGGCCGACGCGCTGGAGGTGGGCCGCGACTATGCACGCGCCTATGCCGCGGCGAAGCGGCGGACCGGGGCGGTCGATTTCGACGATCTGATCGGCGTGACGGTGCGACTACTCGAACAGCCGGGTATCGGCGAATGGGTGCGCTACAAGCTCGACCAGGGCACCGAGCATGTGCTGATCGACGAGGCGCAGGACACCAACCTCAACCAGTGGCGGATCGTCACCGCACTGGCAGGCGAGTTTTTCGTCGGGCGCGGCGTGCATGCGCCCTCGACCCGGACGCTGTTCACCGTCGGCGATTTCAAGCAGGCGATCTTCGGCTTCCAGGGCACGGACCCGATCAACTTCCGCTGGGCAGAGGGGCATTTCGCCGGTCGCGCGGCGGAGGTGGAGGGGGCGGACGACTGGCCGGAGGCGGAACGCGGCCTGCCGTTCCAGCGCCTGTCGCTGACGCATTCGTTCCGGTCGACACGGCCGATCCTGGAATTCGTCGATGCCGCCGTCGCCGCCGCGGGCGAGCCGGGCCTTGGTGCGATCGACGCAATGCAGGCGCATGCGAGCGAGGTGCCCGGCCCGGGTACGGTCGAGCTGTGGCCGCCGGTGATCGCGGGCGGCAGCGAAACGGACGAGGAAGCGTGGATCGACGATGCCGTCCGCGAACAGGCCGTGCGGATCGCGCGCGCGGTGCGCGACTGGCTGAACGGCGGCCTGATGCTGGAGAGCAAGGGGCGGGCGCTCAGGCCCGAGGACGTGATGATCCTCGTCAAGCGGCGCGGCGACCTCGCCTCGCTGATCGTCGCGCGCCTGTATGCCGAGGGCGTGCCGGTCGCGGGCGTCGACCGGTTGCGGCTGAACGCGCCGCTGGCGGTGCAGGATTTGCTCGCCGCAGTGCGCTTCGTCCTGCAGCCGGAGGACGACCTGTCGCTCGCCGCACTGCTCGTGTCGCCGCTGATCGGCTGGACGCAGGACGAGCTGATGCATGCCGCGCCGCGCGAGCATGGCAGCCTGTGGCGCCACGTGACGCAGACGCTGTCGGAGGAGCGGCTCGCGCCGCTGCGCGCGATGCTGTCGCGCGCCGATATCGCGACGCCCTACCAGTTTCTCGAAGAGATCCTGTCGGGGCCGCTCGACGGGCGGCGCAAACTGCTGCGCCGGCTGGGGGCGGAGGCGCGCGATCCGATCGAGGAATTGCTCAACGCCGCGCTGGCGTTCGAGACGACGTCCACGCCGTCGCTGCAACGCTTCCTCGACTGGTTCGACCGCGGCGATGTCGAGATCGTGCGCGACCCGTCGGCGCCGCTCGACGCGGTGCGCGTGATGACGGCGCATGGCGCGAAGGGGTTGCAGGCGCCGCTGGTGATCCTGGCGGACGCCACCGTCGATCCCACCGCCGCGCCGCGCGCGCTGGTACGCTGGGTGCCGGAACCGGGGGCGCAGCCGATTCCGATCTTCCGGCCGCGGTCGGGCGAGCGTGGCGGGCCGCTGGATGTAGCGATCGGCGAGGTCGAGCGCCGCGAATTGGAGGAGCATTGGCGGCTGTTCTATGTCGCCGCGACGCGGGCCGAGGAACGGCTGGTGATCGGCGGTGCGCTGGGGCCACGCGCGCAGGGCGAGCCGCCGGTCGCGAGCTGGTATGCCGCGGCGGCACGCGCGCTGACCGAGCTGGGCGTGCCGGAGGAGGGGCCGCGGGTGTTCGTTGGCTCCGATCCCCAGCCGCCGGTGAAGCCGCGCGGCGCTGCGCTGGCACGCCCGCCCGAACGGGTCGTGCTGCCCGATTGGGCGCATGTGCCCGCGCCGCCCGAGAGCCGCCCGTCGCGCCCGCTGACCCCGTCGGCACTCGGTGAGGATGAGGTGAGCGATCCGCCGCCCGGCCCCGCGATGCGCGCCGCCGCCGAACGCGGGCGGCTGTTCCATGCGCTGTTCGAACGCCTGCCGCCGGTCGAGCCGCAGCATCGCGCCGGCTGCGCGGATCGCTGGCTCGCCACCGCGGGCGGTGTCGCCGATGCGGGCGAGCGGCAGCGGATCGTCGCGGGCGTGCTCGCGGTGATTGACAACCCCGCCTATGCGCCGCTGTTCGGCCCCGACAGCCTGGCCGAGGCGCCGATCGCGGCGACGCTCGCCAACGGCATGGTCGTGTCGGGCACCGTCGATCGGCTGCTGATCGCGCCGGACGCGATTCGTCTCGTCGATTTCAAGACGGGGCGGCGGGTGCCGGATACCCTCGACGATATCCCGCCCTATCACCTCGATCAGATGGCGGCCTATGTCGCGGCGCTGCGCGTGATCTTCCCCGATCGCACGATCGAGGCGGCGCTGCTCTACACCGGCGGGCCGCGCCTGTTCGGACTGCCCGCCGACACGCTCGCCGCGCACAAGCCGCGCTTTCGCCTTCCGGAGCAAAGCTAGGGCCCTGACGGTTGAGCCGGGCGGCACGCCATCCTAGATGGACAGCAAAGGAGATATTCATGGCTACCAAACAGATTACCGACGCCAGCTTCGACGCCGACGTCCTCAAGGCCGATGGCCCCGTGCTCGTCGATTTCTGGGCCGAATGGTGCGGTCCGTGCAAGATGATCGGGCCGAGCCTCGAAGAGCTGTCCGAAGAGCTGGGCGAGAAGGTGACGATCGCCAAGCTCAACATCGACGATAATCCCGATGCGCCGGGCCGTTATGGCGTGCGCGGCATCCCGACGATGATCCTGTTCAAGGGCGGCGCGCCCGCGGCGACCAAGGTCGGTGCCGAGCCCAAGGGCCGGCTGAAGGCCTGGCTCGAGGGCGAGCTGGCGTAAGTTGGCGAAGGGCGGGCCTGATGGTCCGCCCTTTCTCTTTCTACCGTTCGCCCCGAGCCTGTCGAAGGGCGCGTGCCACGAGCGCGACGCTTGCGGAAAGCCATCCTTCGACCGGCTCAGGGCGAACGGGTTGGGAGGGTGGCCTCAGGCGTCCTCGCGGACCAGCCCCACCGCCCGCTCCCACATCGCCTCGCTCGCCGCGGCGATCATCACGTCGCGGGGATCGCCGATGCGGTAGGGGGTGCCATTCAGCTGACGCACCACACCGCCCGCTTCGGTGAGGAACAGCGCACCGGCGGCATGATCCCAGGGCAGCGAGCGCTGGAAGATGGCGGCATCGTCCACCCCCAGCACCAGCCGCGGATATTGCTCCGCCGCACAGCGCGGCATCGGGTGGAGCGTCCAGTCGTCCCCCGCCCGGGCCGCCAAATCGGCCTGCTCCGTACCGTCGAGGAAGTAGGTCGGCACGCCCAACACGGGGCGTTCGTCCGTACGGGGACGCGTCGTCACCGCGACATCGTCGATGAATGCGCCGCCGCCGACGACGGTGTGGCACAGCCGGTCTGCGACGGGATCGAGGATCCAGCCCGCCAGCACCTCGCCGTCCTCGGCGAGCGCGATCATGATGCCGAACGGTGTCTTGCCGCTGGCGTAATTGTTGGTGCCGTCGATCGGGTCGACGATCCACACCCGGCCCTGATCGATGCCGTCGAGCAACGTCGCATCCGCCGCCACCGCTTCTTCACCCACCACCCGCGCCGATGCGTCGATCGTGACGAGACCGGCGGTCAGCGCTTCCTCGCTCAGCCGATCGGCGATCGTCACCATGTCGTCCGCGGCCTTTTCCTCCACCTCGTCGGCGGCAAGGTTGCGGAAGCGCGGCAGGACGATCTCGGCCGCGACGCGCCGCATCAGCTGGACGACGGCGTCATGGTGCGGGTGGTGCATGTCAGCTCCTATAATCGGCGTTGATCGAGATGTAGCCGTGGGTCAGATCGCAGGTCCAAACCGTGGCGGTGCCATCGCCCAGGCCGATGTCGACCCCGATTTCGATATGCTGGCCTTTCAGGTGCGCGGCGACCGGCGCCTCGTCATAGCCCTCGACCGCGAGGCCTCCTTGCGCGACCTGCGTGTCGCCGAAGCGGATTGACAGACGGTCGCGTTCGGCGGGTTCGCCCGCCTTGCCCACCGCCATCACGACGCGGCCCCAATTGGCGTCCTCACCCGCGATTGCGGTCTTCACCAGCGGCGAATTGGCGATCGACATGGCGATGCGGTGCGCGGAACGGTCGCTCTCCGCGCCCTCGACCGCGATCTCGATCAGCTTGGTCGCGCCCTCGCCGTCGCGGACGACCAGCATCGCGAGCTGGTGGCAGAGCTCGGCAAGCGCCGCGGCGAAGGCATCGGCGCCCGCGCTGTCGCTGCTCTCGATCGGCGCATTGCCTGCGGCGCCCGTGGCGAAGGCGAGGACCGTGTCGCTGGTCGACGTATCGCCATCCACCGTGATGCACGAGAAGGTCTTGCCATTCGCCGCTGCCAACGCGCCTTGCAGAAAGCCGGGCGCGACCGCCGCATCGGTGAAGATGAAGCCGAGCATCGTCGCCATGTCCGGTGCGATCATGCCCGATCCCTTGATGATGCCGACCAGCGTGACGGTCCGGCCATCGACGATGGCGGTCGTCATCGCGCCTTTCGGATAGGTGTCGGTGGTGCCAATCGTCTCCGCGACCGCGAGCCAATCGCACGGGGTCGCGGCGAAGGCGGCGTCGAGGCCGGCTTCCGCCTTGTCGATCGGCAGCGGTACGCCGATGACCCCGGTCGAGGCGACGAACACGTCGGACGGCTGGCAACCGACGTGCTGCGCGGTGCGCGCCGCGATCGCCTCCACCGCCGCGCGGCCGCGATTGCCGGTGAACGCGTTGGAGTTGCCGGCATTGACGACCAGCGCACGCGCCCGACCCAAAGTGAGCGCCTGCCGACACCATTCGACTTCGGGCGAGGGACATTTGCTTTGCGTCAGCACGCCCGCCACGCTCGTGCCCTCGGTCAGCGTCACGAAGGTGAGATCGCAGCGATCCCACGTCTTGTACTGCGCGCGGGCGACATGCGGGGTGACACCGGCAATGGCGGGCAGGGCGGGGAAGGGCGTGGCGAGGGGGGAGATGGACGTGGACATGGCCGTGCCATAGGCTGCTTCCAAGACAGGGCAAAGACGCATGAGCGACGAAGACGCGCAACCGACGCGGGTGACGGTTCTGAAGGGCGATGTGCGGCCCCCGCCGCGCGAGGGCGGCTCCAAATTGACGGGCGAGCGCCGCGATCTGATGATCGGCGTGCTGGTGCTGGTAGTGCTGGTGTTGCTCGCGTTGATGGTCGTCGGCGGCGAACTGGTAAGGCGCGCCTTCGATCAGGCAAGCCCGCCCCGGGTGTGGACAGGGCCGTCGACTGTGCATGACGGGACAGCGAGCCGGGGCAGCATGAATCCGGCGGATTGGATCACCAACGACGATTATCCGCCCGAGGCCCTTCGGCACAACGAGCAGGGGACTGTTACCATCCGCTGGTCGATTACATCTGCCGGCCGGGTGCGCGATTGCGAAGTCCTGGAAAGCAGTGGGCATGCGAGCCTGGACGCCGCTGCCTGTCGCGCGATTACCCGGAACGGCCGCTATCCGCAGATTGCGGCCGATGCGCCGGTACGACAGTCAACGCGCCGGGTCGTATGGAAAATTCCCGAAGATGGGCCGGCCGCGGGTGAGGCAGCTCGACCGATCGATATCGCCACCGCACGAAACCAAGACTCCTCAATCGAGATCGCCATTACCGTCGGATATGATGGCAGGGTCGAATCGTGCCGCGTCGTCGGAGCGCCGCCGCCATCCGGAGGCGATCCGTGCGCTGCGACGCCGCGCGGCACATGGATGGGACCGGGGTTCGTCCGTGACGGCAAGCCGGTCAAGGCGGTGCTTCATCGCCGGTGGTCGTCGACGACGACATTCGAATAGATGCGACGGACGGATGCGGATGGACGACGGACCGCATCTGCAATAGGGACTGCCCCCGTGAACCTGCTGCTGCTCCTTTCCGCGCTGCTGTCCGCCCTGACCGGCGGTGCCTCTGCGGTGCGTGCGCCGGTGGCGGCGCATGCCGCAGCGGGGATCGTGGCGAGCGTGCAGGCCGAGGTGCGGGCCGCCCGCGCGGCCAGCCGGCCGCAACAGCGGGTCCCGCGGCTGGCCGCGCTGGCCGATCTGGGCACCACGACCGTGCTCGCGCTGCCTGCGGTCGAGCCTCTTTTTGCGAGCCGCCGGCGCGAATAGCGCGCGCGTGCGTTGCTTCGGCCACGGCCGACCCCATCTTTTCATGCACTCGACGCTGCGCGCCCTTCGTCCGTGCGCGCGCGCACAATCATCAGGAATCAGCCTATGTTCGGCGGCCTTGCCAAGTCCATTTTCGGGTCATCCAACGATCGTTACGTGAAGTCGCTGGGTAGCATCGTCCACAAAATCGCTGCGTTCGAACCGCAGCTCCAGGCGCTGTCCGACGAGGAACTGTCGGGCCAGACCGCCAAGTTCCGCGAGCAACTGGCGAACGGCACCAAGCTCGACGATCTGTTGCCCGAAGCCTTCGCCACGGTGCGCGAGGCGGCGGTGCGCGTGCTCGGCATGCGCCACTTCGACGTGCAGATGATCGGCGGCATCGTGCTTCATCGCGGCGAGATCGCCGAGATGCGCACGGGTGAGGGCAAGACGCTGGTCGCGACGCTGGCCACTTATCTCAACGCGCTGCCGGGCGATGGCGTCCACGTCATCACCGTCAACGACTATCTCGCCGCGCGCGACGCGGAGTGGATGGGGCAGGTGTATCGTTTCCTCGGCCTGACGGTCGGCGTCATCATCCCGAACCTGACCGACGAGCAGCGCCGCGCCGCCTATAACAGCGACATCACCTACGGCACGAACAACGAGTTCGGCTTCGACTATCTGCGCGACAACATGAAGTATGAGCGCAGCAGCATGGTGCAGCGCGCCTTCGCCATGGCGATCGTCGACGAGGTCGATTCGGTGCTGATCGACGAAGCGCGCACGCCGCTGATCATCTCGGGGCCGACCGACGACAAGTCGGAGCTGTACATGAGCGTCGACGCGATCGTGAAGCAGCTGACCCCCGACGATTACGAGAAGGATGAGAAGCAGAAGACGATCATCCTGACCGAAGACGGCACCGAGCGCGCCGAGCGTCTGCTGGAGGCAGCCGGCCTGTTGCAGGGCGCGAACCTGTACGATTTTGAGAACACGCAGGTCGTCCACCACCTGAACCAGTCGCTGCGCGCCAACATGATGTTCAAGGCGGATACCGATTACATCGTCAAGGACGGCAAGGTCGTCATTATCGACGAATTCACCGGCCGCATGATGGACGGGCGCCGCTGGTCCGACGGCCTGCACCAGGCGGTCGAGGCGAAGGAGGGCGTCACGATCGAGCCCGAGAACCAGACGATGGCCTCGATCACCTTCCAGAACTATTTCCGCATGTACCCGAAGCTTGCCGGCATGACCGGCACCGCGGCGACCGAGGCGGCCGAGTTCTACGATATCTACAAGATGAACGTCGTGACGATTCCCACCAACGTGCCGGTGCAGCGGATCGACGAGGAAGACGAATTCTACAAGGATACCAACGACAAGTTCCGCGCGATCGCCAAGAAGATCCGCGAACATGCCGCGCTGGGCCAGCCGGTGCTGGTCGGCACGGTGTCGATCGAAAAGTCCGAACTGCTCAGCGAATTCCTGGTCCAGGAGGGCGTCGAGCATAAGGTGCTGAACGCGCGCTACCACGAGATGGAGGCGCATATCGTGGCGCAGGCGGGCCGCAAGGCCGCCGTCACGATCGCGACGAACATGGCGGGCCGCGGCACCGACATCAAACTCGGCGGCAACCTCGAATTCCGCATGCTCGACGAGCATCCGGATCTGGCCGAGGGCACGCCCGAATATGAAGCCGAGGCGACGCGCATTCGCGCCGAGATCGAGGTCGAGAAGCAGGAAGTGCTCGCCGCAGGCGGCCTGTTCGTGCTCGGCACCGAACGCCACGAATCGCGCCGCATCGACAACCAGCTGCGCGGCCGTTCGGGTCGTCAGGGCGATCCCGGCCTGTCGCGTTTCTATCTCAGCCTTGATGACGACCTGCTGCGCATCTTCGGGCCGGACACACTGTTCGCGCGCATGATGCGCTCGAACATCGAGGACGGCGAAGCGATCGGCAGCAAGTGGCTGTCGAAGGCGATCGAGACCGCGCAGAAGAAGGTCGAGGCGCGCAACTACGACATCCGCAAGCAGGTCGTCGAATATGACGACGTGATGAACGACCAGCGCAAGGTCATCTACGAACAGCGCGCCGACATCATGGATGCCGACGCGGTGGGTGATGTCGTTACCGATATGCGTGCCGAGACGGTCAACGTGATCGTCGGCGGTGCGTGCCCGCCCAACAGCTATCCCGAGCAATGGGATATCGAAGGCATGAAGGCGGGTCTGGTCGACGTGCTCAACCTCGACCTGCCGATCGACGACTGGCTGAAGGAAGAGGCGATCGACCCCGAGATCGTCGAAGAGCGCGTGCAGGAAGCGGCCGACGCCGCCATCGCCGCCAAGTCGGCGGAGCTGGAGCCGGAGACGTGGACGCAGGTCGAAAAGTCGATCCTGCTCCAGAATCTGGACCATCACTGGAAGGAGCATCTGGCGACGCTCGACGCGCTGCGTCAGGTCGTCCACCTGCGCGCCTATGCGCAGAAGACGCCGATCAACGAGTATAAGCAGGAGGCCTTCAGCCTGTTCCAGCGGATGCTCGACGCGATCCGCGAGGACGTGACGAAGACGATCGCGCACGCGCAATTCCAGCTGCAGCCGCTGCCGACCGACCTGCCCGAACTGCCGGACTTCATCACCACGCACTTCGACCCGTTCACGGGCGAGGACGATTCGAACGACATCGATGCTGGCACGATGGGGCGCATCACCGCGCAGATCCCGCCGATGCAGATGATGCAGCCGGATGTGCCAACCGAGCTGGGCGACAATCCGGAGCTGTGGGACGGCCGCGTGAACCGCAACGCGCCGTGCCCGTGCGGTTCGGGACGCAAGTACAAGCACTGCCACGGTGCGGTGACGGTGTAAGGGGCGCCTTCCCACACATCCTCCGTCATTCCGGGCTTGGTTCGGGGTCCACTCCGCGGCGAGGGGAGGTCTATGCGCCTCCAGCGCTGCCCCGGCGGCCCAGTGGACCCCGGACGGAGTCCGGGGTGACGGTGGATTTCCGCAACCGCTAAACACAAAAAAGGCCGGGCCACACTGCGGTGACCCGGCCTTTTTCGTTACATCTGAAGCAGTCTTACTTCGGCAGCACCACGCTCGGGCCGATGCTGTTGACCACCGCGCGGGCGTCGAAGGCGCGCAGGTTGTCGCGCGGGATCGGGCCCTTGCGCATCACGATCTCGGCACTCGCTTCGTAGCGATCGATCGTGCGAATATCAAAATCGTTACCCCAGGGGCCGAAGCCGCCGCCGAACCACGGATCCCAGGTGCGCCAGCCAAACCCGCGACCATAATAGCGCCACGACGGACCCCAATAACCGCCGAAGCCACCATAGCCCCAGCCGCCACCGATGCCCGGCGTCGTGTAGGTGCGCGACTGCAGATCGGTGTCGCGGTTGGCCATGACAAAATAGTCATAGCCGTTCTGCAGCGTCAGCTCCGCGGCACGGAACAGCAGATAGCGTTCGACCGTGTCGCGCGAGGTCACGCTATTGCCGGCAAAGTTGACCAGGAAGCGACCCGGCTCGATCTGACGATCGCTATAGCCGGTGCGGTTGAAACCCTGCCCGGTAGCGGGACGATAGGTGGTTTCGGTCGCGCAACCCGCGACCATCAACGTGGAGGCGGCGAGCGCCGCGACCATAGCCTTGCGGCCAAGATGCATCATGACACCAATACTCCATTCGCGCGCGGGTGCGGCGAACCCCCGCGCGTATATCCACTTCCGTCCGAACGAGCGATGAACGACTTGGCTCCGTCCGGCAACGTTTCGTCGCGATCACGCGCCGATGACATGCAAAGCGATGCTGCGGCGATGCGGCGCAATCCGGTGTTCGAACAGATAGATACCCTGCCATGTCCCTAGCATCGGTTCGCCGTCTGCGACCGGTATCGACAGCTGAACGCCGGTCAGCGTCGCTTTCAGATGTGCGGGCATATCATCCGGCCCTTCGTCGTCATGTTCGTACGCGGCGCTTTCGGGGGCGAGTCGGTCGAAATAGGCCTCCATGTCGCGGCGGACGGCCGGTGCGGCATTCTCCTGGATGACGAGCGAGGCCGAGGTATGCCGGCAAAAGAGCGTGAGCAGGCCTTCGCCGATCCCCTGCGCCGCCAGCCACTCGCGGACGGGCGCGGTGATGTCGACCAATCCTTTGCAGCGCGTCTGGATCGTCAGCGTGCCGACCGACTGATGCATGTTGGCTCCTCTTCGCGGTTCAGATCCGTTGCCAACGCGCTGTCGCCGCGTTTGGACCCTGACCGCGCCAAAGGATAAAGACGATGCCCGCGCGAAATCCGTTGCATCGCGGCGTTCAGTGCCGCGCATGCCGTCCTCACGCTCGACGATCGCGGAAACCTAGGCAAGCGGTGCCTGTCTAATCGCCTCCTATGCGCACGATAGCCACCAAGGGGGCGCCACGCACTGGACGTTTGCAATGGAGCGGGGTCGACCGGCGCGGGACGGCGCACGCGCGGCGTCGCGCCCGGATCCTATCCGTCGGAAAATTATTCGCTGTCGACGGGCTTCTTGGCGGTGACGGCCATCAGTACGGGGACGGTCAACAGGGCGGCAGCCATGGCGCCGATCGCCACTTCCAGAAAGATCATAGCAAAGCCTCTCCAGCGGAAGCGTTGATCGCTTCTCGCATCGGGGCATGATGCGGACGAGTCGATGCCGGCGCAAGCGATTTCGCTGCCCGGCTGCGTACAAGACGCTGACGATGTGGGTGAAAATGGCTCCCTGAGTAGGATTCGAACCTACGGCCGCTCGATTAACAGTCGAGAGCTCTACCGCTGAGCTATCAGGGAACGCTGCGTCGTGGAGGGCGTCTATACCCACGAATTTTTGCGGCGCAACCCGTTAAAGCGAGTTTTCCACAGCTTCGTGCGGCATAAGCAACTCAGGCGATGAATTGCTCCATCGTGATGCGGTCGTCGAGCGCATGTTCGGGGTCGAACAACAGGGTCAGCTCGCGCGCGCGGTCGATTGCGACGCTGACTTCGGCGACGTCGCGGAATTCGCGCTGGTCGGCGACGGCGGATACCGGGCGTTTGGCGGCATCGAGCACGCGCAGCGAGATGCGCGCCTTGTCGGGCAGGATCGCACCGCGCCAGCGCCGCGGGCGGAACGGGCTGATCGGCGTCAGCGCCAACATGTTCGACCCCAGCGGCAGGATGGGACCCTGCGCGGACAGGTTGTAGGCGGTCGACCCCGCCGGCGTGGCGACGAGGATGCCGTCGCACGCCAGTTCCGGCATGACGACGCGTTCGTTGACGGTCACCTCAAGCTTCGCGGTCTGGCGGGTTTCGCGCAACAGCGAGACTTCGTTGATCGCGGGCGCCTGATGCACGCGGCCGTCGATGCCGGTGACGGTGGCGGCGAGCGGCGACACCTTGAACGGCTTGGCGCGTGCCAGCCGCTCGTCGATGCCGTGGCGGCGCCACTCGTTCATCATGAAGCCCACCGTGCCGAGGTTCATCCCGAAGACGGGGACGGGCGGCCGCCGCCGGTCGAGCAGGCCGTGCAGCGTCTGGAGCATGAAGCCATCGCCGCCCAGCGCGATGATGACGTCGGCCTCGGCCGGGTTGACCCAGTCGGCGGCGTCCGCCAGCTCGGCGGCAGCGGCGCGGGCAGGGGCCGTGGGCGAGGCGACCAGCGCCCGCCGCTGATAATCGGTCATCCCCCGGTCACGCTCATATGGCGCGCCACCGCAGGCGCCGCGCCCGCCGCGATGCGGAAATCGTGGCGGGCAGGCTTGCGCAGCAAGCCGCGATCGATCGCGGCATCCAGCCCGTCGATACCGCCGTCGCGCAGCGCCGCCTTGAGGTCGACCTGATCGTCATGCCCCAGGCACATATAGAGTTTGCCCTCGGTCGTCAGCCGTACGCGGTTACAACCGTCGCAAAAATTGGCGGTGAGCGGGGAGATGAGGCCGAGGCGGGTCGCGGTGCCCTCGACCTGCCAATAGCGCGCCGGGCCGCCGGTGCGATGCGTGGCGCGATACAAGGGGAAGCGCGCCGACAGCGCATCGAACACGCGGGTCAACGGCACGAAGCGGTCGGTGCGATCCTCATCCACCGCGCCAAGCGGCATCGTTTCGATCAGCGACAGGTCGTGGCCTTCGTCGATGCACCATTGCAGCATCGCCGGAATTTCGGCTTCATTGAGGCCCGCAAGCGCGACGGCGTTGATCTTCACCGCCAGCCCGGCGCGCTTTGCGGCGGCGATGCCGTCCAGCACCTGCGTCAGGTCGCCGTGACGCGTGATGTAGCGGAAGCGATCGGGGTCGAGGCTGTCGAGACTGACGTTGATGCGCCGGATCCCGGCATCGACCAGCGCATTGGCGTGCTGCGCGAGCCGCGTACCGTTGGTCGTCATCGTCAGTTCGTCGAGTCCTGCCCCCACGTGCCGGCCCAGCCGCTGGACCAGATCGGCGACGTCGCGGCGCACCAGCGGCTCGCCGCCCGACAGGCGGATTTTCGTCACCCCGCGCGCGATAAAGCGTTCGGCGATGATCGCGATTTCGTCGAGGGTCAGCAGCTTGGCCCGGGGCAGAAAGGTCATTTGCTCCGCCATGCAGTAGCGGCAGCGCAGGTCGCACCGATCGGTGACGGAGATGCGCAGGTAGCGGATCGTCCGTCCCTGCGGATCGACCAGCGGGTCGGCGGAGGGGGCAAGGGCGCTGGTCATGACATGGGGCTAGGCCGACAACCATCCGCCGACAAGTCCGTTCCGTTAAGCCCGCTTCACCGTGACACAGCATTGTCGGTTAACCCCCGCGCGCTTAGGCAGGAAGGGAATGGGGACCGTTACCGACAGCACACGATTGTTCATCGTCGCGCAGGACGACGATGCGGCAGCGCTCGCGGCGCTGGCGCAGGACGACGGCTGGGCGCCGGTCGTCGATACCGGCGGGCGCGAACTGGTCGCCCGGGCGCTGGCGAGCGGCGCGGCGGTGATCCTGGTCGATGGGCGGAAGGCGCCGGCAGCCGGTCTGGCGGCGGTCCGCGCGCTGGGCGGCCTGATCGCCGCGACCGGCGCGGCGCTGCTGGTGCTGACCGACGACGGCGATACGCTCGACCAGCTCTACGCCGCGGGCGCGACGCATTTCCTGCGCGAGACGGGCGATCCGGCCGACATCCAGCTCGCCTTGCGCTTTGCGGCGCGGCACGCGACCCGCCATCAGGGCGAGCGACGCGGCCCGGCGTTCGGGCTGCGCGCCGATCCGGAAGACGTCAGCGAACCGATTTCCGCCTGGCTCGAAGCCGGGCGGCATGTGGGCATCGTCAGGATCGCGCTCTCGCGGCTCGATATCCTGAATGCCGCACGGGGGCGGGCGGTGGGCGATGCGCTGATCGCCGAGGCGCATCGGCAGGTTCGCACGATGGCCGCGGAGCTGCTGGGCGACGATGCGGTGGTCGGCGCGCCGCGCGGCGGCGATATCGTCGTCGCGGCGGTGGCGGAGCAGGGCGCGCTGGTCGGCCTGGCGCGTGCGCTGGATGGTGCCCTGTCGCGACCCATTGCGGTCGGGGGGCGACAGGCGGTGCTGGGCAGTCGCTGGAGCCTGGCGGAGAGCGCGCCGGGCGACGATGCCGCCAGCCTGCTCCACCGCGCGGCGGAGGCGTTGGTGTCGGCGAAGGCCAGCGACGGGCCGACGATCCGCGTCGCGGGACCCGAGCACACCGCGCCGATCGATTCGCTCGCCATCGACCTGCACTTCGCGATCGAGCGCGACGAGATCGACATTCTGTTCCAGCCGCAGGCGCGAATCGATTCGCGGCGGATCACCGGGGTCGAGGCACTGGCACGCTGGCGGCATGGGCGGCTGGGGCCACTGGGCGCCGACGTGCTGTTTGCCGCGGCGGAGCGTGCCGATCTCGGCCTCGTCCTGTCCGATCATATCCAGGGGCTGGTGCTGGCGCGAATCGCCGCGTGGCCGGAGACGCTGTCGCATGTGCGTGTCGCGCTCAACATCACCGCCGGCGACCTCGGCCGGCCCGGTTTCGCCTATTCCTTCCTGCGGCGCGTCGGTGCCAGCGGCGTGGCGTGCGACCGGCTGACGGTCGAGGTGACGGAGAGTGGCGCGATCCACAATCTTGATCGCGCGGCGGCGATCCTCACCGACCTGCGCGCGGCGGGGCTGCGCGTGGCGCTCGATGATTTCGGTACGGGCTATTCCAGCCTCGCCTATCTCACCACGCTGCCGCTCGATTACCTCAAGCTCGACAAGGCGCTGGCGCTGGGGATCGAGCGGACGCGGCGCCACCGCGGCGTGGTGCGCGCGGTGATGACGCTGGCGCGCTCGCTGGGCCTCGCCGTCGTGGCGGAGGGGATCGAAACCGATACCCAGCGGCAGCTGCTGGCGGCGGAGGGCTGCGCCTTTTACCAGGGCTTCCTGCTGGCGCCCGCACTGGATGACGCAGCACTGGCAGCGATGGTGGGAGACGGGACATGCTGACGATCGTGGCGGCGCTGGCATTGCCGGCCCCGGTGCAGGATGCGCAGGCGGCGATCGAGGCGGCGCTGGCGGACAGCGCGGCAGGCTGGAGCGCCGGTGACATGGCCCGCTTCCTCGCGATCTACGCCGACGATGCCGTGTTCGTGACGAAGAACGGCCTCGTCCGCGGCAAGGCGGCGATCGCAGCGCGCTATGACAAAAGCTATGGCGCCGACGCGAGCAAGCGCGGTGCGCTGTCGTTTCGGATCCTCGGGGCGCGGGCGGTGGATACGACGTACCGCATGCTCTGGGCGGAATGGCAGCTGGCCTATCCCGATGGCCGTAGCGACAAGGGCGTGACGTCGCTGCTGTTCGAAAAGCAGGCCCGCGGCTGGAAGGTCATCGCCGATCACAGCAGCTGAGCCCGAAACCCGGGAAAATCGCCGTTACCCCGCCGCTTTCGCCAGCCCCTTCGACAGCTGCAACGCCCCATGCAGGCGCGACTTGGCGTCCGGCCACGCCCGCTGCAGCACCAGCTTGCTGTCGGGGCGCAGCTTGGCAACGCCGTTGAGCCGCTCGACATAGGCGAGCAGCCCGGCGACGTTCGGCGGCGTATCGTCGTGGAAGCCGACCAGCACGCCGCGCGGCCCCACGTCCATCTTGGCGATGCAGGCCTTGCGCGCATTCAGCTTGATCTCGATCACCTTGATGAGATTTTCGGTCGCATCGGGCAGCGGACCGAAGCGGTCGATCATCTCGGCGGCGAAGGCTTCGATCTCGCGATTGTCTTCCAGCTCGTTGAGGCGGCGGTACAGGCCCATCCGCAGGTCGAGGTCGGGCACGTAATCGTCGGGGATCAGGATCGGCGCGTCGACCGTGATCTGCGGCGAGAAGTCGCGCGGACGATCGCTCTTCAGCCCGCCGGCCTTGGCGTCCATGATCGCCTCTTCCAACATCGATTGGTAGAGTTCGTAGCCAACCTCCTTGATATGCCCCGATTGTTCGTCGCCGAGCAGATTGCCGGCGCCGCGAATGTCGAGGTCGTGGCTGGCGAGCTGGAACCCTGCGCCCAGGCTGTCGAGGTCGGACAGGACCTTCAGCCGCTTCTCCGCCGTATCGGTCATCATCCGTTCGGGCGGCGTTACCAGATAGGCATAGGCGCGCGTCTTCGACCGACCGACGCGGCCGCGTAGCTGGTAGAGCTGGGCGAGGCCGAAGCGGTCGGCGCGATTGACGATCATCGTGTTGGCCGAGGCGATGTCGATGCCGCTTTCGATGATCGTGGTCGAGACGAGCACCTCGAACTTCTTGTCGTAGAAGGCGCTCATCCGCTCCTCGACCTCGGTCGCACTCATCTGGCCATGCGCGATGACGTAGCGGACCTCGGGCACCTCGTTGCGGAGATACTCCTCCAGGTCAGGCAGGTCGGCGACGCGCGGCGTGACGATGAAGCTCTGCCCGCCGCGATAATGTTCGCGGAGCAACGCCTCGCGCAGCACGACCGGGTCCCAGGGGATGACGTATGTGCGCACCGCGAGGCGATCGACCGGCGGCGTCTGGATCACCGACAGTTCGCGTATGCCGCTCATCGCCATCTGCAACGTGCGCGGGATCGGCGTCGCGGTGAGGGTGAGCATATGCACGTCCGCCCGTAGCGCCTTCAGCCGCTCCTTGTGGGTAACGCCGAACCGCTGTTCCTCGTCGACGATCACGAGGCCCAGGCGCTTGAAATCGATCGCCTTTGCCAGCAGCGCATGCGTGCCGATGACGACGTCGATGCTGCCGTCCGCCAGCCCCTCCTTGACCCGTTTCGCTTCCGCCGCGGGAACGAGGCGCGACAGGCGACCGATGTTCATCGGAAAGCCTTCGAACCTAGCGCTGAAGTTGTTGAAATGCTGCCGCGCGAGCAACGTCGTTGGGCAGACGACCGCGACCTGCTTGCCCGCCATCGCCGCCACGAAGGCGGCGCGGAGCGCGATCTCGGTCTTGCCGAAGCCGACGTCGCCGACGATCAGCCGGTCCATCGGACGGCCGGCGCCGAGGTCGCCCAGCACGTCTTCGATCGCGCGATCCTGGTCGTCCGTTTCGGCATAGGGGAAGCGATCGACGAAGCTCGGATAGCCGGCGGGATCGGGCTCCAGCACGTCACCCGGATGCAGCGCGCGTTCGGCCGCGGTCTTGATGAGCTCACCTGCGATCTCGCGGATGCGCTCCTTCATCTTCGACTTGCGCCGCTGCCACGCCTCGCCGCCCAGCCGGTCCAGGCTCGCGCCCTCTTCCGATGAGCCGTAGCGCGACAGGACCTCGAGATTCTCGACCGGCACGAACAATTTGTCGCCGCCGGCATATTCCACCGCGACGCAGTCGTGCGGCGACTGGCCGACGGGGATCGAGGTCAGCCCCAGATATTTGCCGATGCCATGATCGGCGTGGACGACGAGATCACCCGGTGTCAGCGTCGCCAGTTCGGCAAGGAAGGCATCCGCCGACTTCTTGCGCTTCGCCCGGCGGACGAGGCGGTCGCCGAGCATGTCCTGTTCGGTCAGTACCGCGATGTCGGGCGCGGTGAAGCCATGGTCGAGCGGCAGCGCGACTAGCGCGACGCCGGCACTCTTCGACGTATCGGCGATGCCCAGCGCCTCATGCCAGCTGTCCGCCGCCTTGGCGCCGTTGAGCCCGTGATCCTTCAGCAGATTGCCCAGTCGCTCGCGCGCGCCGACAGAATAGCTGGCGAGGACCGGCTTCTTGCCCCGCTTGCGCAGCGCGCCAAGGTGCTTGACGACGGCTTCGTAGACGTTCGCGCCGCCCGACCGCTCGGGCGCGAAATCCCGCGCGCCGTCGACGCCGAAGTCGAGCACGCTCGCACTCTCCGGCTCGTGGAAGGGCGTGGTCAGATGCGCGTGGCACGCCTCCAGTCCTGCCGCCCATTCCTTGGCGTCGAGGTACAGGGTCTTGGCGGCGAGCGGCCGATAGCTGCCGGGCTGCGCGGCCTCGGCGCGCTGGCGGTTCTCGTAATAATCGGCGACCGCCTCCATCCGCCCTTCGACCGCGCCGGGCACGCCGAAATCGCGCACGATGACGTCGTCGGCGGACAGATGGTCGAACAGCGTCGCCAATTTGTCCTCGAACAGCGGCAGCCAATGCTCCATGCCGGCAAGGCGGCGCCCATCGCTGATCGCCTGATACAGCGGATCGCCGGTCGCGGTCGCGCCGAACTTGTCGCGATAGCGCGTGCGGAAGCGCTTGATCGATTCCTCGTCGAGCAACGCTTCGGACGCGGGCAGCAGCGTGAAGCCGTCGATCCGGCCGGTGGTGCGCTGATCCTCGGGGCTGAAGGTGCGTACCGTCTCGATCTCGTCGCCGAAGAAGTCGAGGCGCAGCGCCTGCTCTTCCCCGCTTGGATACAGGTCGACGATGCCGCCGCGCACGGCATATTCGCCCTGGTCGTGGACGGTTTCGGTACGGACATAGCCGTTCGCCTGGAGCAGCTTGGCGAGATCGTCGCGATCAATCCGTGCGCCCGGCTCCAGCGTCGCCACCAGCTGGCGGATGCGGAACGGCGTCAGCACGCGCTGCGTCGCCGCATTGGCGGTCGTCAGGACGAGCTGCGGACCCTTGGCGGGGCGCTGCAACCGGTAGAGCGCCGCGATCCGTTCGGCCATGATGCGCAGCGTCGGCGAGGCGCGGTCATAGGGCAGGCAGTCCCAGGCCGGGAAGACGATCACTTCAAGCTCGGGCGCGAAGAACGGCGCCGTCGCCGCGACGGCGCGCATCGCGGCATCGTCCGGCGCGACGAACACCGCGCGCCCCTTCGCGGCGCGGGCGAGGTCGGCGAGCAGCGACGGCTGGAACCCGGCGGGTACGCCCGACAGCGTCAGCGGCGTCTTGGCGGTCAGGATCGTCTTGAGGTCGGGCATCATGGTCCTTGAAGAAGGCAGGCGACTTACGGGCGAACGGCTGCCCCAAATCTAACGTCACCCCGGACTTGTTCCGGGGTCCACCGGGCCGAACGGGAAAGGCAAGAGGCTCAGGCTATTCCCCTCGCCGCGGAGTGGGCACCGGAACGAATCCGGGGTGACGAAGGGTGTCGGGCGAGCTCAGCCCGCTCTCACTCCGCCACCGGCACGTAGCTCAGCGAGCGCATCTGCGTCATCATGTCGCCCTCCCATTCCGGCGGGCAGGGCATCGATCCGATCGCCCAGGCCATGATATCGACGTCCTGCTCCTCCAGCAGCGCCTCGAACCAGTCGAGCTGTTCGGGCGTCCACCCTGCGCCATGCGCATCGAAGAAGCCGCCGATCATCAGGTCCGCCTCTTTCGTGCCGCGATGCCAGGCGCGGAATTTCAGGCGCTTCAACCGGGTGGCGTGATCCATAGGTCATCCAATACGAATAGCCCGGCGGATGCTGACGGCATCGGTCGGGTAGGCTAGAGGGGTCATGTAGTCATGCGTCCCGCCATCCTCAATCCGCTGTTCGCCGAGGTCACCGCGCTGAAAGGCGTGGGGCCTGCGCTCGCCAAGCCGCTCGACCGGCTGGGGCTGGAGCGCGTGGTCGACGTCGCCTTTCACCTGCCGAGCGGCTGGATCGATCGCCTGCCCCGCGAAGAGCTGGACGTCGCCGACGCCGGTCGCATCATTGCGATCACGCTGACGCCGCGCGACTATCGCACCAGCACCGGTCGCGGCCCGACGCGCGTGCAGGCGACCGATGCGAAGGGCAATTACGTCTCCCTCGTCTATTTCGGCGGCTCGTCGGGCTGGGTGAAGAAGCTGCTGCCGCTGAACGAGCCGCGCCGCGTGTCGGGCAAGCTCGAAAGCTATGGCGAGACGCTCCAGATCATCCATCCCGATCTGGGCGAGCCCGACGAACCGTTCCGCGAACGCGAGGCGATCTATCCGCTGTCGGAAGGCATGACATCCCGCCGACTTGCCGGGTTCGCCGCGCAGGCGATCGAGCGGGCGCCCGATCTACCCGAATGGATCGACCCCAGCCTGAAGGCGAAGCGCGGCTGGCCCGACTGGCGCGACGCGCTTGCCCGCATCCATGCCGACCCGGCCGACAAGATGGCGCGCGAACGCCTGGCCTATGACGAGATCTTCGCCAACCAGTTGGCGATGACATTGGTGCGGGCGGACACGCGCAAGCGGCGGGGCAGGGCGCTGGTCGGCGACCACCGCCTGCGTGACCAGCTGCGGCTGCCCTACAGCCCCACCGGCGCGCAATCGCGCAGCATCGCCGAGATCGAGGGGGACCTCGCGCAGACCGCGCCGATGCTACGCTTGCTGCAAGGCGACGTCGGGTCGGGCAAGACGCTGGTCGCGGCGATGAGCCTGCTGATCGCGGTCGAGGCCGGGGCTCAGGGCGCGATGCTCGCGCCGACCGAAATCCTCGCACGCCAGCATTACGAGACGCTGCGCAAATTGCTGTCGGGCGTCGACGTGAACATCGCCGTCCTGACGGGCCGCGACAAGGGCCGCGCGCGCGAGGCGACACTGATGGCGCTGGCGAGCGGCGAAATCGATATCCTCGTCGGCACGCACGCGATCTTCCAGGAAGCGGTCGGCTATCGCGACCTCGCGCTGGTGGTGGTCGACGAACAGCACCGGTTCGGCGTCGCCGAGCGGATGATGCTGCAAGCCAAGGGCAAGGCGCCGCCGCACCTGTTGGCGATGACCGCGACGCCGATTCCGCGCACGCTGACGCTGGCCCAATATGGCGAGATGGACGTCAGCCGCCTCGACGAAATGCCCCCCGGCCGCGAACCGATCGAGACGCGCGTCGTGTCCGAGGATCGGCTGGACGAGGTCGTCAACGCGATCGGGCGCCATATCTCCGACGGCGGCCAGGCCTATTGGGTCTGCCCTTTGGTCGAGGAGAGCGAGAAGAGCGACTTGGCCGCCGCCGAAATGCGCGCCGAATCGCTGCGCGCGCGCTTCGGGGACAAGATCGGCGTCGTCCATGGCCGGATGAAGCCGCCCGAAAAGGATGCGGTGATGGAGGCGTTCGCCGGCAACCGCCTGTCCGTTCTCGTCGCGACGACGGTGATCGAGGTGGGGGTCGACGTGCCCAATGCCACGCTGATCGTGATCGAACATGCCGATCGCTTCGGTCTTGCGCAGCTCCACCAGCTGCGTGGACGCGTCGGGCGTGGCGGCGGGCTGTCGCGCTGCCTGCTGCTGCGTGGCGCGTCGCTCAGCGAGACGTCGCGCGCGCGGCTTGCGCTGATGCGCGAAACGAACGACGGCTTCCGCATCGCGGAAGAGGATCTGCGCCTGCGTGGCGGCGGCGAACTGCTCGGTACGCGTCAGTCGGGCGAGGTTACGTTTCGTCTGGCGTTGCCGGAGATGCTCAGCGACCTGCTCCACTGCGCGCAGGACGATGCCCGTTTGCTGATCGATCGCGACGGCGGGCTGGAGGGACCGCGAGGACAGGCCGCGCGGATCGCCTTGTATCTGTTCGATCGCGACGCCGGTGTGGCGCTGCTGCGATCCGGGTAAAGGGCTAGCAGGTCAGCCCTGCATCGCGCCCAGGACCGCGTGATATTGGTTCGCCGGTATCGCCTTTTCGAACTGGCAGCCGATCCGGCCGCCAAGCGCCCAGCGCACGGCCGCCTGCATCTCACCGACCACGGGCAGCGTCACGCGCAGCCATTCGCCGACGCTTACCTCGGCATCGCTGCGGATCATCACGCCCTGCGGCGACAGGTTCACCGCCAGCACCGACAGCGTCCGACGATCGGTCAGCAGGGCACGGCATCGATGATGCACCTCGTCGCGCGGCTCGGCACGGCCGTCGATCGGGTGGGACAGGGCTTGCGACATGGCCGATACTCCTCACGCCCCGGACGTGGCCGTGACCATTCCGGACTGAAGCGATAGAAGAGTAACCGTTTACGCTTGCTTACTGTTCCCGCACCAGCAGGCCGTGGTTCTTCTTTCCCGCAGACAGGCGAACCGGGTCATCGCCGACCGCAATCATCAGCGCCTCGTCGCTCACCTTATCGGTGCCGATACGGGCCCCGCCGCCGGCGATCAGACGACGCGCCTCGCCCTTCGACTTGGCGAAGCCGAGCGCGATCAGCGCATTGACGACGTTGATCGATCCCCCCGCGACCGTGACGCTGGGCAGCGCCGCGCCGCTGGAGCCTTCCTCGAACGTACGGCGGGCGGTCTCAGCCGCCTCCTCGGCGGCGGCGCGACCGCGGCACATCGCCGTCGCCTCGTTGGCGAGCACCTTCTTGGCTTCGTTGATCTCCGCGCCTTCCAGCGCTTCCAGCCGGGCGATCTCGTCCAGCGGCAGATCGGTGAACAGGCGCAGGAAGCGGCCCACGTCGCGATCGTCGGTGTTGCGCCAGAATTGCCAGTAATCGAAATGCGGCAGCTGGTCCTCGTGCAGCCACACCGCGCCCGCGACGGTCTTGCCCATCTTCTCGCCCGAGGCAGTCGTCAGCAGCGGGGTGGTGACGCCGAACACCTCGGTGCCGTCCATGCGGCGGGCAAGCTCGATCCCGTTGACGATATTACCCCATTGATCGCTGCCGCCCATCTGCAGCCGCACGCCGCAGCGGCGCGACAGCTCCATGAAGTCATAGGCTTGCAGGATCATGTAGTTGAATTCGAGGAAGGACAGCGACTGTTCGCGATCCAGCCGCAGCTTCACCGAATCGAAGCTGAGCATACGGTTGACCGAGAAATGCTGGCCGACGTCGCGCAGGAACGGAATGTATTCCAGCGCATCGAGCCATTCGGCATTGTCGAGCATGATCGCGTCCGTCGGGCCGTCCCCGAACGTCAGGAAGCGTTCGAAGATCCGCTTGATCGACGCGACATTGGCCTGGATCCCGTCCTCGGCGAGCAGCTTGCGCGCCTCGTCCTTGAAGCTGGGGTCGCCGATCTTGCCGGTGCCGCCGCCCATCAGCACGACGGGCTTGTGCCCGGTCTGTTGCAGCCGGCGCAGCAGCATGATCTGCACCAGGCTGCCGACATGCAGCGACGGCGCGGTCGGATCGAAACCGATATAGCCGGGCACGACCTGCTTCGCCGCGAGCGCATCCAGCGCGGCCGCATCGGTGAGCTGGTGGAGGTAGCCGCGCGTCGCGAGCGTGTTCAGCAGATCGGACTGGTAGGTCATGGCGCGCGGTTAGCAAGCCGAACGCCGTCCGTCACCTGTCCTGCACCTATCCTGCGCAGGGCGAGGGGATCGCGCGTTACCGCCCCGATAGCTGGCTCAGCGGGTCGACGGGCGTACGCCCCTTGCGCAGCTCGAAATGCACCTCTGGGCGGTCGGCAAGGCCGGTGTCGCCCGACAGCGCAATCGTCTGTCCCCGCTTCACGCTCTGGCCCCGCTGGACGAGCAGCTTGCTGGCGTGGCCATAGACGCTGGTCCAGCCGCCGCCGTGCTTGATGATGATCAGGCCGCCCAGCGCCGCGATCCCGTCGCCGGCATAAGCGACGACGCCGTCCGCACTCGCATGGATCGCCGTGCCCACCGGGACTGCGATCTTGATACCGTCGTTGCGCTCGCCGCTGCGGCCGGGGCCGAAGCGGCGGACGACCTGACCGTCGACCGGCCAGACGAAACCGCCCTGTAGCCGCGCCGGCGCTGCGACGACTTCCGTCGGCGGCAGCACGCGCCGCGGGTTGGCGACGGGCCGCGCGGGCGCCTGACGTGGGGCGGGGGTCGGCTCGCCGCCGGTCAGGATGTCGTCGATGTCGAGGCGGAAGGCGGCGGCGCGCTCGGCGAGGCTGGGCACCTGCGTGGGATCGCCGGGGATCAGGATACGCTGGCCGGCCCGCAGGATATAGGGTTCCTCCAGCGCATTGGCGGCGACGATCCGCGACCATTCGATGCCATAGGCGCGGGCGATGGCGATGCCCGTCTCGCCCTGCCGCACCAGATGATAGCGACCGCCCGGGATGGTGAGTGTCTGCCCCGTCTGCACCGCAAAGGGCGGTTCGAGCGCGTTGGCGCGCGCGATCGCCTCTGCGCTGGCGCCGGTCCGCTCGGCGATCCGGCGCAACGTGTCGCCCGGGGCGACGGTGTAGCTCTGGGTCGCGACCACCTGCGCGTCTGGTGTCACGGGCCGCGCCTCCCATGCGGGGCGCGCGGTGGTCGGCATGGCCACCTGCCGCGAGGGAGGGGGCATCTCCTCACGCAAGGGCTGCGGGGCGTCCTGTTCGGGATAGCGCGGAGCGGGCTCGGGCGGCGGGTAAGCGGCGGCCGGGGGATAGGCGGGGCGGGGCGGGGGCGGGGCTTCGGTCGAGATGTCGTCGACGCTCGGAATACACGCCGACAGCATCAGCCCGGCCAGCGCTACCCCCGTGACGGTCCGACCCCGCGCCATCCGATCAGCCCTGCGGTTCCAGCCGGTCGAGCCCGCGGAGATAGGGTCGCAGCACCGCGGGCACGACGACCGATCCGTCCGCCTGCTGATAGTTTTCCAGCACCGCGACCAGCGTACGTCCGACCGCAAGGCCGGACCCGTTGAGCGTGTGAACGAAGCGCGGGGCCTTCTCACCTTCCGCTCGGTAGCGCGTGTTCATCCGCCGCGCCTGGAACTCGCCGGTGTTCGAACAGGACGAAATCTCGCGCCACGCCTGCTGGCCCGGCAGCCATACTTCGAGGTCGAAGGTCTTGCGCGCGCCGAAGCCCATGTCGCCCGTGCAGAGCAGGATGCGTCGATAGGGCAGGTCCAGCGCCTCCAGCACGCTTTCCGCACAGCGCGTCATGCGCTCATGCTCGGCGTCGCTGTGCTCGGGACGGCAGATGCTGACCAGCTCGACCTTCTCGAACTGGTGCTGGCGGATGAACCCGCGCGTGTCGCGTCCGGCCGCGCCCGCCTCGCTGCGGAAGCAGAGCGTATGCGCGGTGAGCCGCATCGGTTCGGCGAGCGTGTCGAGGATCTGGCCCATCACCGATGCGGTCAGGCTGACCTCGGCGGTCGGGATCAGCCAGCGGCCATCGGTGGTGCGGAACGAATCTTCGGCGAACTTGGGCAGCTTGTCCGTGCCGTACATCGCCGGGTCGTTGACCAGCACGGGCGGGTTGCACTCGACGTAGCCGTTGTCTGCGGTCTGGTGGTCGAGCATGAACTGGGCGAGCGCCCGGTGCAGCCGCGCCATTGGCCCGCGCAGGAACGTGAAGCGCGCGCCCGACAGATCGGCGCCGGTCTTGAAGTCCATGCCCAGCGCCGGACCGATGTCGGCATGTTCGCGCGGCGTGAAGTCGAACGCGCGCGGGGTTCCCCAGCGCGTCTGTTCGACATTGCCCGCCTCGTCCTCGCCGTCGGGGACGTCCGCGGCGGGCAGGTTTGGGATGGTGGCCAGCGCGCGTTCGAGCGCCAGCCCCGCTTCGGCATCGGCCGCTTCGAGACCGGGCAGCGCCTCTTTCAACGCCGCAACCTCGGCCATCAGTGCCTGCGCGCGCGCTTCCTCCTTCTGCGCCTTGGCCTGACCGATGCCCTTTGACAGCTCGTTCCGGCGGGTCTGCGCGTCCTGGGCGGCGGCGATCGCGGCGCGGCGCGCGTCGTCCAGCGCGATGAGCTCGGCGGACTGGGGGGCAGCGCCCCGGCGGGCGAGGGCGGCGTCGAAGGCGGCGGGATCGTCCCGGATGGCGCGGATATCGTGCATGGCGCGGCTATGCCCCGCCGCGCGTCAGGCGGCAACCCGCCCGCCTCGGCTGCGTTGAGCAGGGGATAGCAACGATCAGGAGAAGCCGCGATGCAGGTCCCCCACAATGCCTTCGTGCTCGTCGCCGACGGCCGCAAGGCGCTGTTCTTCCGCAACGAGGGCGATGCGGACTATCCCAATCTTCAGGTCGAGCATGCCGAGGAAAAGGTGAACCCGGCCGATCGCGACCAGAAGACCGATGCCGCCGGCCAGGCTTCCTCGACGCAAGGCGGCACGATGGGCGAAACCGACTTCCACCAGCAGGAGGAGGATCGCTTTGCCGCCGAGACGGCCGATATGCTGAAGCGCCGCGCGCTGGCCAACGATTTCGAATCGCTGATCATCGTCGCCCCGCCCAAGACGCTCGGCGAGTTGCGCAAACACTATCACAAAGAGGTCAGCAACCGGCTTGCGGGTGAGCTGGCCAAGGACCTGACCGGCCATCCGGTGCCGGATATCGAACAGGCGCTGCGGTCCGCCTGACGCACCGCCCAACGAAAAAGGGGCTGCCGAGCGATCACTCGGCAGCCCCTTTTTTGTTGCGGAACCGGGCTTCGGGTCAGGCCGCCTGCGGCTTGGCGAAGCGCTTGCGGGCGACCAGAGCGGCGGCAGCGGCGCCGAACAGCAGCACCATCGGCGGCGCGGGCACCGGCGCAGGCGGGCCGCCCGACGATCCGGTCGAACCCGGCGGCGGCGGGGGCGGCGGCGGTCCGCCGGTGGAGCTCCAGCCCTTCGAACTCGAACCATACTGGCCCTGACCTTGGCCCTGACCCTGGCCTTGCCCCTGGCCCTGACCTTGGTTCTGCCCCTGACCTTGGTTCTGGCCTTGGCCCTGATTCTGGCTCTGGTTGTTGTTGTTATTATTGTTGTTGTTGTTTTCGTTGTAATTCTGGTTCGTGTTATTGTTCTGGTTGTTGTTGTTATTGTTGTTCTGATTGTCGACGACGACGTTCGCGCCGCCCGTGGAGCTGCTGGTCGACGAACTGCTCGATACGTTACCCGACGAGCTGCTCGACACATTGCCGGACGACGAGGAACTGCTGGACGAACTGGTCGAGCTCGACCCGCCGCTGGACGTCGACGAAATCACGATGCTGCCCGACGATCCGGACGATCCGCCGCCGAAGAAGCCGCCCCCGAAGAAGCCGCCGCCGCCGCCACCCCAGCCGCCGCTGCCGCCGACGACCACAGGCACGCCGCCACCGCCGCCGGTTACGAAGCCTTCGGACGCGGGCAGGGGCACCGGCACCGGTGCAGCCTGGCTGGCGACCGTCACCACTGCGGGGGCGCAGGCCGTGGTGGTCGTCGTGGTCACCACGCGACGGCGCACGGCCTTACGCTGGAACGCGGCGACCTGCCGATGCGCGACCACGCGCTTCTTGACCTGTTTGGTGTAAACGGGGCGGCTGGGACGTTCGGCGACGTGGACGGCGCCACCGCCGATCAACGCACCGCCACAGGCGCATGCGCACAATTTCGCCAAAGCCATCCGTACGGACATCGGGTCTCTCTTTCATTGCCGGTCCCTGCGGCCCGGATCGTCCTGTCGCAGCAACGGAGTGCCGCCTATGCCATTCAACGCAAAACAAACCGTTAAGTGCAAGTTTGTTAACCAGCAATTCGCTGCTTTTGCAGTGCTTCACTGAGATTGCACCATCTGATTCGCGGTTAACGTACCAGAGTGAAACAGCGGTGGGTTTCGCAATCGCGTTCCGACCGTAACGCAGCTTAGTCGCTGACTTGCAACCGTTCTGGTCCCATTCGCAATAAAAGTTCGTGTTGGCGATCGATTCGGTAACTCGCATCGCTTGTGGTTCCGTTCAGCCGCGATTATAGGCGCCTCACCAATATGGGGGCGGTCCCGGGTTCAAGTTCAGGGACCGGAGGGAGAGTGGCATGGCAACGCACGTAAGCCGCGTACACGACAGGAATGCCGACATGTTGCCCGCGAATGACGCCGGCGACTGGAGCGACGATGGTTATCGGCCCAGCCCCGATGAGCCGTTCATGAATCTCCGCCAGCAGACCTATTTCCGCAACAAGCTGCTCCGCTGGAAGGACGCGATCCTGCAGGACGCGGCCGGAACGCTCAACCAGCTGCAGCTCGACTCGCTGCGCGAAGCCGACCTGACCGATCGCGCGTCGAGCGAGACGGACTGGTCGATCGAACTGCGCACCCGCGATCGCCAGCGGAAGCTGGTGTCGAAGATCGAAGCCGCCATCCGCCGCATCGACGAGGGCGAATACGGCTATTGCGAAGTCACCGGCGAGCCCATCAGCCTCGGCCGGTTGGAGGCGCGCCCGATCGCGACGATGACGCTGGAGGCGCAGGAGCGCCACGAGCGTAACGAGAAGATTTCGCGCGAGGATTGATCGTGCGCCGGCCGTCGCGCTGCGATGCGCCGGCGTTTACGTTCTGGTAAGATTCGGGGCGGCATGCGGTGGGAGTTTCCCGGCCGATCATGACGAGGGCACCGGATATGGACAGCCTCTTCCACGCGTCTCTTACGGCATCCGACGATGCCGGGCCTGTCGACGGCGGCATCGTGCGGCCGCGCCAGCCGCCGCGCGAAAGCCTGTTGCTCCCGGCGCGTCTATGGCTGCACGGCGATCATTGCGATCGCGGGGTTCGGATGCGCAACCTGTCGCCGGGAGGGGTGATGGTCGACTGCGGTGTGCTGAGGGAGCCGGGATCGCTGGTGCGTCTGGAGATGCCGGGGCTGGGAACGGTCGCGGGGAAGGTCGCCTGGTGTACCGCGGGACGGATGGGGATCGCGTTCGACGCCCCGATCGATCCGGCGCTGGTGCGCGACGAGGTCACTGCGGTCTAAGGTTCGCGGCGGGCGTTCCCCTTCGACGTGCCGCCCCTGCAAAAAGCCCCTCCGGGTTGGGGAGGGGCTGAATGGCGTCAGGCTCTACAGGCCCGTAAGCTCTTCCTTCAATTTCAGCTTTTGGCGCTTCAGGTCGGTGAGGATCGCGGAGTTGGGCATCGGGCGATGGGATTCGTCGGCGATGCGGCGGTCGAGCGCGGCATGCTTGGTTTCCAGTGCCTGTTGATGCGTCGTCTGCATTTCGGTGTACCTCCTGATGCATGCGTGTTGGGGGACTGAGTAAACCACCGAACATCCTAAAAGTCGTCACCGAAAATGGTTGAACGCGATTAGCCGAGGGGCATGATGCGACGACTTGGGTTGGTCGTCCGGCTGCGCTAGGGGCAAAGCGGGCCGCAGGGTGGTGGCAGGGGGTTTTACCATGGACGACGCGCAGATCATCGCCCGCCTGGAACAGCTGCGCACCGAGCATCGCGATCTCGACGCGGCGATCACGGCCTTGGGCGCCAGCGCGACGCCCGACCAATTGCAGCTCGCCCGGCTGAAGAAGCGCAAGCTGCGGCTGCGCGACGAGATCGCCTTATGCGAAGACCAGCTGATCCCGGATATCATCGCCTGAGCCGCCGGTGGTGTTTTTCCGTTTTGGCACAGCATCGACAGCAACGGCCGCTGGGCAGGCGGGGCGCGCTATGTCACCGGTGAACGCATGACTGTCAGTCGTTCCGAATCACGCATCCACCGTCGCCTGATCGATTCGCTCTATACGGAGGCGATGCTGCTGGCGGACGAGGCGCGCAGCTATTTCGACGAGGCGGGGCGGCTGGAGCGGGAAGCGCTCGACCCGCTGATCCGCGTCGGCTTTTCGTGCGAATCGCTGAAGGTGACGACGCGGCTGATGCACGTCATCGCCTGGCTGCTGACGCAGCGTGCGATCGATGCAGGCGAGATGCAGCCGCGCGACGCGCTCGATGGGAACCGACGGCTTGGCCACGCGCCGCAATTCGACGCGGACTTGGTCGCGGCGCTGCCGCAGCGTGCCCGCGCTTTGGTCGAGGCGAGCGCGAACCTGCATCGCCGGGTCGGTCTGCTGGATGCGGCGCAAGTCGATGCGGTCGCCCCCAGCCCGGTCCAGCGCCTGCACGATCGGCTGGCGCTGGCCTTCTGACCGCAACGCGGCGCCGGGTCAGCCGGCGATCCGCGCCTTTGCCGCCGCATATTCGCGCGCGAAGCGATCGACTCGGTCGGCGACGCTTTCCACCGCATCGATCACGCCGATGCCCTGGCCCGATCCCCAGATGTCCCGCCAGGCCTTCGCCTTCGACCCGTTGTTGCCGCCGAAATTCATCGTCTTCAGGTCGCCCTCGGGCAAATGATCGGGGTCCAGCCCGGCCGCTTCGATCGAGCTGCGCAGGTAATTGCCGTGCACGCCGGTGAACAGGTTCGAATAGACGATGTCGGCCGCCTTGCTCGCGACGATCGACGCTTTGTAATCGGGCGCGGCATTCGCCTCGGTCGTAGCGATGAAGGGTGAGCCGATATAGGCGAAGTCGGCGCCCATCGCCTGCGCCGCCAGGATCGCACCGCCCGTCGCGATCGAGCCAGACAAGGCCAGCGGTCCATCGAACCATTGGCGGATTTCCTGGATGATCGCGAAGGGGGAAAGGCGCCCCGCATGGCCGCCGGCCCCGGCCGCCACCGCGATCAGCCCGTCCGCGCCCTTTTCGATCGCCTTGCGCGCGAAGCGATCGTCGATGACGTCGTGCAGCGTGATGCCACCCCAGCCATGTACCGCAGTGTTCAAATCCTCGCGCGCGCCCAGCGAGGTGATGACGATCGGCACCTGCCATTTGGCGCAGGTGGCAAGGTCGGCTTCCAGCCGGTCGTTCGATTTGTGCACGATTTGGTTGACCGCGAACGGCGCGGCGGGGCAATCCGGGTGCGCCCGATTATGCGCGGCAAGCTCTTCGGTGATCTGGTGCAGCCATTCGTCGAGCAACGCCTGCGGCCGGGCATTGAGCGCCGGAAACGATCCGACGATGCCCGCCTTGCACTGCGCGATCACAAGTTCCGGCCCGGAAATGATGAACAACGGCGAACCGATCACGGGCAGGCGCAGGCGGTCGAACAGCGTGGGCGTCGTCATGGTCGGGCGGCTCCTCTTCGTATGATCGGTTGTCTAGCGAAACCTATCCGCCTGTCCAGCACGACGGCGCTTGCGGCGCGCGCGCAAAGCCGTCAGACGGGACGTAACATTGTATCCGGAGTTACCAGTCCATGAAACTCGCCGTCGCCGCCGCTCTCGCGATGACCGTCTCTGCGCCTGCGCTCGCCGCGGGCAGCCTGCCGACCGATGTCGTGCCCGTGCTGTATGATATCGCCGTGACGCCTAATGCGCAGGCGATGACCTTCACCGGCACCGAGACGGTCACCGTGGACGTGAAGGCGGCGACCCGCACGATCACGCTCAACGCCGCCGATCTGGACATCACCTCGGCGACGGTCGACGGCAAGGCCGTGCGCTTCGCACTGGATAAGGACAAGCAGCAGCTCGTGCTGACGCTGCCCGCCGCCGCGACCGTCGGCCGTCACACCGTCGGCTTCGCGTGGAGCGGCAAGATCAACCAGTCCGCCGCCGGCCTGTTCGCGATCGATTACACCAATCAGGACGGGTCGAAAGCGCGCATGCTCGCGACGCAGTTCGAAGCACCCGACGCCCGCCGCTTCGCGCCGATGTGGGACGAACCGGCGTTCAAGGCGAAGTTCAAGCTGAAGGCGGTGGTGCCGGCGGGGCAGCTCGGCATTTCCAACATGCCGGCAACGTCGGTGACGAAGCAGGCCAACGGCACGCAGCTGTACAGCTTCGCCGAAACGCCGGTGATGTCGAGCTACCTCCTGTACCTCGGCATGGGTGATCTGGACCGCAAGACGGTGCAGGCGGGCAATGTCGAGATCGGCGTCGTGACGCGTCGCGGCGTCGCGGACCAGGGCGATTACGCGCTGGCGCAGGCCAAGCGGCTGCTCGGCTATTACAACAGCTATTTCGGCACCCCCTATCCACTGCCGAAGATGGACATGATCGCCGGCCCCGGCTCCAGCCAGTTCTTCGGCGCGATGGAGAATTGGGGCGCGATCTTCTATTTCGAGCCCGAACTGCTGTTCGATCCCAAGCGCGCCACCGAAAGCGGCCGCCAGCGCATCTTCACCGTCGTCGCGCACGAAATGGCGCATCAATGGTTCGGCGATCTCGTCACCATGCGCTGGTGGGACGATCTGTGGCTGAACGAGGGCTTTGCCTCGTGGATGGAGAACAAGTCCGCCGCCGATCTGAACCCCGACTGGAATGCGGAAGCCGGTGCGGTGATGAGCGACCGCGAGGCGGCGATGAGCATCGACGCGACCTCGGCCACGCATCCGATCATCCGCAAGATCGAGACGGTCGATCAGATCGGCGAGGCGTTCGACGGCATCACCTATATGAAGGGGCAGGCCGTGATCGGCATGCTCGAGTCGACGCTGGGCCCGGACAAGTTCCGCGACGGCATCCGCCGCTACATGGCGAAGTACAAATACGGCAACACGGTCACCGAACAGTTGTGGGCGGAACTGTCCGCCGCGGCGGGGCAGCCCGTTGCGGAGATCGCGCACGGCTATACGCTGCAGGGCGGCGTGCCGCTGGTGACGCTGTCGAACGCGCAGTGCGTCGGCGGCATGACGCAGGCGACGCTGGTGCAAGGCCGTTTCGGCTTGGATGAGGCATCGAAGAAGCCGCAGACGTGGAAGGTGCCGATGGTCGTCGGCACGCTCGGCGGCGGTGAGACGCGCACCATCGTGACCGGCCCATCGACCAAGGTCAGCGTCAAGGGCTGCGGCACGCTGGTGCTGAACCAGGGCAAGGGCAGCTACACGCGCGTGATGTACGATCAGCCGGCGCACGACGCGCTGGTGCGCGACTATACGCGGCTGGAGCTGAAGGACCGCCTCGGCACCCTCGCCGACGATTATGCGCTGGCGGCGGGGGGATATCAGGACCTGTCGCGCTTCTTCGCGCTGATGGGCCGGGTGGGCGAGGGCGCCGATCCGCTCGAATGGCAGCTGGTATCGGGACGCCTCGGCAGCCTAGCCGGGCTGTATGAGGGCACGCCGCTGGAGACGGCGCTGCGCAATCGCACGGTCGCGATCCTCGGCCCCGTTCTGCGGCGCATCGGCATGACGGCGCAGCCGGGTGAGTCGCCGCTGGTGACGAACCTGCGCGAATCGCTCGTCTATCGCCTGGGCGCGGCAGGCGACGGCCAGGTGCTGGCGCAGGCGCGCAGCTATGTCGCGCAGCTCAAGACCAACCCGACCGCGATCCCCCCCGCCATCCGCGCACCGGTGCTGTCGACCTTCGCCACCTATGCGACGCCCGCCGATTGGGATGCCCTGCTGGCGCTGACCCAGGCGGAAACCAATCCGGTCACCAAGAACCGGTATGTGTCGCTGCTCGGCGCGGCGGAGGACGATGCGGTCGCGACCCGCGCGCTGGCCTTGCTCAAGACCGACACGTTCACCGCCCCCCAGAAGGCGGCGCTGCTGCGGGCGATCTCGGGCAGCCATCCCGATATGGCGTTCGACTGGGCGGTGGCGAACCACACGCTGGTCGATGGCTTCATCGAGGAAAGCAGCCGGTCGGGCTTCATCGTCGGTCTGGGCGGTGGCTCGTCCGACCCCAAGATGCCGGGCAAGATCGAAAGCTTCGCGCAGACGCTGCCCGAAACCTCGCGTGCGCCGGCGCGTCGCGTGATCTCGGGCATCGCGGTGCGCAAGGCGGCGGCAGAGCGCCTGCGCCCCGCAGTGGAGACGTGGCTGAAGTCGGGGAAGTAACGAAGTTATCGCAACTGGGTGGGGCAAGCCTTCGCCTCACCCGGTTCGTCATGACGGACGCGGTCCGAATATTCCGTAGCTCAGAGGGCTATCGCGCCCACCAAGCTGCGCATCATGTGGTGACGGTGTGGGGCCGGCGAACCGACCCCTCTACCCTTACGCCACCTTCGCCATGCCGCCGATGATCTTGTCGAGCGTGATCGGATATTCGCGAACGCGCACGCCGGTCGCATTGTAGATCGCATTGGCGATCGCCGCGCCGACGCCGCACAGGCCGAGCTCGCCGACGCCTTTCGCCTTCATCGGCGACGTCGTCGGATCGGTTTCGTCGAGGAACACCACCTCCTGGTGCGGGATGTCGGCGTGGACGGGCACCTCATAGCTCGCAAGGTCGTGGTTGACGAAGAATCCGAACCGTTTGTCGACCGCGAGTTCCTCCATCAGCGCCGCGCCCACGCCCATCGTCATCGCGCCGATCACCTGGCTGCGCGCGGACTTTGGGTTGAGGATCCGCCCGGCGGCGCACACCGCCAGCATGCGGCGGACCCGGATCTCCCCGGTATAGGCGTCGACGCCGACCTCGACGAAATGCCCGGCGAAGGTCGACTGCTGCACCTTCTTCGCCAGGTCGCCGAATTCGATGCTGTCCTCGGCGGACAGACCTGCGTCGCCCGCGGCCTGACCCAGCGGCACGCTGCGATTGCCCGAGCGGACCTTGCCATCCTCGAACACAACATCGGCCGAATTGAAGCCCAGCTTCTGCGCGACCGCCTCGCGCAGCTTGACGCAGGCGGCATAGACGCCCGCGGTCGCGCTGTTCGCGCCCCACTGTCCGCCCGATCCGGCGGCGACGGGGAAGTCGCTGTCGCCGAGCAGCACGCGAACCTTGTCGAGGGGGACGCCCATCATCTCGGCGGCCGTCTGCGCGATGATCGTATAGCTGCCGGTGCCGATGTCGGTCATGTCGGTCGCGACCGTCACGATGCCCTTGGCATCAATGCCGACGCGGGCGCCCGACTTCATGTTGATGTTGTTGCGGAAGCCCGACGCGACGCCCATGCCGACCAGCCAGCGGCCGTCCCGCACCGCGCGCGGCTTGGCCTGGCGCCGGCTCCAGCCGAAGCGATCGGCCCCCATCTGGAGGCACTGCACCAACTGGCGCTGCGAGAACTGGCGTTCAGGCTTTTCGGGATCGACCTGCGTGTCGTTCGCGATGCGGAACGCGACCGGGTCCATGCCCAGCTTTTCCGCCATCTCGTCCATCGCGACCTCAAGCGCCATCAGCCCCGGTGCTTCGCCCGGTGCGCGCATCGCATTGCCTTCGGGCAGGTCGAGCACCGCGAGGCGCATCGACGTCAGCCGGTTGGCGCCGGCATAGAGCAGCTTGGTCTGCGCCACCGCCGTTTCCGGTCCGCCGCCGGGCAAATCGCCCGAACCGCTTTCATGCGCGATCGCGACGAGCTTGCCGTCCTTGCCCGCGCCCAACCGGATGCGCTGGCGCGTCGCCGGGCGGTGCGTGGTGTTGTTCGCCATCAGCGGCCGTTGCAGCGCGACCTTCACCGGCCGCCCCGCCGCCTTGGCACCCAGCGCCGCAAGGATCGCATCGGCGCGCACGAACAGCTTTCCGCCGAACCCGCCGCCGATATAGGGCGAGATCAGCCGGACATTCTGTTTCGGAATACCCAGCGTCTTGGCGACGTCGCCCTTGCCCCAGGCGATCATCTGGTTCGACGTCCACAGCGTCAGCCTGTCGCCATTCCATGCCGCGGTGCTGGCATGCGGCTCCATCATCATATGGCTCTGGTCGGGCGTCTCGTAGCGCGCATCGAGCGTCACGGGGGCCGCGGCGAATGCCTTGTCGAAATCGCCGACACGGTCGACGGGCGGCGCGGCGCTGCCTTCACCGCTGCTGTCACCCTTCAGCGGCGCCGTCTTGAGCGCGCTGTCGAGGTCGAAGCGGCCCTTGCCGCGCGCATAATCGACGCGGATCAGGCCTGCCGCGGCGCGCGCCTGTTCGAACGTCTCGGCAACGACGAGCGCGATCGCCTGATGATAATGGTCGACCGCCGGACCGCCGAGCAGCTTGGCGGTATTCATGTCGCCCTTGCCGAGCGGCCCGGCCGTGTCCGCGGTGACGATCGCCAGCACGCCCGGCGCGGCCTTGGCGGCGCTGAGATCCATGCTGCTGATCCGGCCCTTGCCGATGCCGGCGCCGACTACATAGCCATAGGCGGCATTCGGGGCGACGTCATGACGCTCATAGGCGTAGCGCGCCGTGCCGGTGGTCTTGTATTTGCCGTCGATACGATCGGTCGGCTTGCCGACGACGTTCAGCTGGTCGATCGGGTTGGTGCCCGCAGGCTGATCGAACTTCACGCGGCGCTCCTGCTCTTGGCTTGGGCCATCACACCGGCGAGCGTGCGCTCGACCAGCGGCACCTTAAAGGCGTTGTCGGCGGTGGGGCGAGCGCCGGCGAGCAAGCGGCTCGCCACCGCCTTCGCCCCCTGCGGCATGGCGGCATCCGCCTCGGGCGTCCGCCACGGCTTGGGCGCAATGCCGCCGATCGCGGCGCGGCCGGTGCCGTCGGGCTGGATCACCGCGGCCACCGACACCAGCGCATAGGCGTAGGACGCGCGGTCGCGCACCTTGTGATAGATGTGCGTCCCGCCGAGCGGCTTGGGCAGCGCCACCGCCGTGATGAGCTCGCCCGGCTGCAGCGCCGTTTCGATGTGCGGCGTGTCGCCCCACAGGCGGTGGAAGTCGGCGATCGGAATCGAGCGCGTCGTGCCCGATGGCTGCACCGTTTCCACGCTCGCGTCGAGCAGCCGCATCGCCACCGCCATGTCGCCGGGATAGGTCGCGATGCACGCATCGCTCGTGCCGATGATGCCGAGCTGCCGGCTGTAGCCGCCGATCGCCGCACAGCCCGATCCGGGCTTGCGCTTGTTGCACGGCTGGTTGGTATCGTAGAAATAGGGGCACCGGGTGCGCTGCAACAGGTTGCCTGCGGTGGTCGCCTTGTTGCGCAGCTGCCCGCTGGCGCCCGCGACGATCGCGCGGGTCAGGACGCCATAGTCGCGGCGTACGCGTGCGTCCGCAGCGAGGTCGGTGTTGCGCACCAGCGCGCCGATGCGCAGGCCGCCAGTGTCGGTCGGCTCGATCCGGTCGAGCTTCAGCCGGTTGACGTCCACCAGATGCACCGGCTCCTCGATCTGCAGCTTCATCAGGTCGAGCAGGTTGGTGCCGCCCGCGATGAACTTGGCGCCGGGGCGAGCGGCTACCGCCTGGGCAGCGGCGGCGGGCGTGTCGGCGCGTTCGTAGGTGAAGGCCTTCATGCTTTGGCTCCCGCGACGTCCCGCATCGCGTCGATGATGTTCGAATAGGCGCCGCAGCGGCAGATGTTGCCGCTCATCCGTTCGCGCATTTCCTCGGCGGTCAGCGCAGGCGCGCCGGCGACGTCGTCCTGCACATGGCTGGGGACGCCGCGCTTGATCTCGTCGAGCACCGCGACCGCCGAGCAGATCTGGCCGGGGGTGCAATAGCCGCACTGATAGCCGTCGTGCTTGACGAAGGCAGCCTGCATCGGATGCAGCTTGTCGGGCGTGCCGAGCCCTTCGATCGTCGTGATCTCGTCGCCATCGTGCATCACGGCGAGGCTGAGGCAGCTGTTGATGCGCCGCCCGTCGATCAGCACCGTGCAGGCGCCGCACTGGCCGTGGTCGCAGCCCTTCTTCGTGCCGGTCAGCTTCCAATGTTCGCGCAGCGCATCGAGCAGCGTCGTCCGCGTGTCGAGCGCGACCTGGCTGGTCCGGCCATTGACCTTCAGCGTCACCGGCATCGTCGGCGGGGCGGGCCGTTCGTCGAGCGGCACGGCTGCCGCCTCAGTGGGCATGGCGGTCGCCGCCGCACCGATCGCCCCGCTCGCGAGCACGCCGCGGCGAGACATGGACAATTCGTAATCGCTCATCAAAGGCCCCTTGATGCATCTGACATACCGACGTTTTCGACGCGGTGTACGCCACTGGCGGGGTAGGCCTTATCGTTTCGACGCAGCGCAAAGCAAACCCTTGTTATCAGTACGCAAAGAAACGGGCCCAGGTTCCAACGGAACCCGGACCCGCAACGTTTTGATGCAGATAGGCGGCGGGATCAGAAGCCGATATGCGCGCCCGCCGACAGAACGACCGCATGGGCATCGCGCAGGGTGCCGCGGGTCAGGACGTTGGTCTGCGCCGCGGTGCCGACATAGGCCGCGGTCTGACGGTCGATCGTCGTGTCTTCGAAATCGACATAGTTTGCAGCGAGATCGAAGCCGAACTTCGGAGTCACCTGGAAGGTGCCGCCGACGCCATAGTTCCAACGGTTCGAATCCGGCACGCGCGCGTCGCGCAGGCCGTCCTGCGTCGGGGTCAGCGCGCGCTGCACGCCGGCGCGGACCGTCAGGCTGGGCGAGACGGCATAATCGACGCCGCCGGCCAGGCTGTAGCTGTCGCGATAGTTTTCGGGCAGCGCGGTGTTGAGCGGCGCGCCGAGGCGGATCGCGTCGAACTTGCTCCAATTGTAGCGCACCGCCTGGCCGTTCAGCGTCAGCGCCGGCGTCACCTTGATGCGCGCACCGACGATCGTCTGCGCAGGCGTGTAGAAGCTCGCCTGCACGCCGGTCAGCGTGCGGTTCTGGCCGGCAAGCGGGCCGACCAGGCCGGCGACGGTCAGGTCACCCGTCAGCGTATGCTCGATGCGCGACTTGTAGCTGATGCCGACGGTCGCCCAGTCGTTGTGCATCTGGACGCCCGCGGTCCAGCCGATGTCCCAGCCCTTGCCTTCCAGCTTCTGCGAGCCGTCGGCGGTGGTGGTCAGGTTGGGCAGCGCGTTGCCCAGGCTGGCATAGACGTGCTCGACGTTGGCACCGCCGCCGACGCGCAGCCAGTCGGTCAGCGCTACGGCGATCGACGGCTGGATGTCGATCGTCATCAGCTTGGTGCGCGTCGCGCTGTAGCGGGTCCAGCTGTTGTTGTCGTAGTCTGTGGTGAAGCTGTAGGGCGACGTCACCGCGAGGCCGAACGCGACCGGACCGAACGGCAGGGCGATCGCGCCCGAGGGCAGCAGGCCCTTGTCAATCGGGTTGCGTGCTTCCTGCGCACCGCCGACCGGCTGGTAGTTGGCCGGGTTGGCGCACGACACGCCGGCCGGGCGACACACCACGGTGCCGTTGTTGACGACGCGGCCGCGCGGCAGGATGCCCGACGCGTTGATCGCTGCCTCGCCGCGCTCCATCCCTGCGATCGATGCCGGGTTCCACCACAGCGACTGCGGGCCGGTATCGGCGACTTCACCCGAGAAAGCGCGGCCGGCGCCACGCGCCGACTGCTCCTGCAGGTAGAAGGCCTGGGCGTGCGCCACCGAGGCGAAACCGAACGAGCCGAGGACGGCAGTGGCGAGCAACGAAGTCTTGATACGCAGGGACATGAGCGGTCTTCCTTAAGCTTACTGGTAGGTCGAAACGGGTCAGATTAGCGCACGCGCGTCCAAGTCTGCGTCTTGCAGAGCGGCACGAACACGCAGCCACGCACCTTCAGCGTGTTGGCGTCGACGGGCGTCACCTTCGCCTTGTACGTCTTGCCGTCGTCGGGATTGTAGATCTTGCCGCCGCTCCAAGCATCGCCGTCGGCGGTGAAGCCGCTGATCAGCAGCAGCCCCTTCAGCAGGCGGCCGCGCTGCGCCGGATCCTGATTGTTGACGTCCTTCAGGTCGGGCTGCTGGCGGAGCAGTTCGGACGAGATCAGCCGGCCGCAGATCGATGCGCCGCAGCGCTGGATTTCGACGATGCCGTTGCGCGTCTCGGTCTTCCACCGGCCCAGCGCGACGTCGGGGGTGGGCGCGGGCGCAGGGGCGGCGGCCAGCAGCGCGCCAATCAACATCAAGGACATGGTTACTTCTCCTCTCCCGGATGGACGCGAACGGCCGCGCCCATCGAACAAGCCGTTCAAGCCTTGCGCCGTATCTGTACGGTCGCATTGTGGCGCCGCGGAGGCCGCCCGATGCCGGGCCATGACCTATTGGCGAGCCAGATGCCGTTTACGGCAATCTGATGCCCGTCTAGCCCCGGGGCGCAGTGTGTCAAGTGTGATGACGTAAACCGCGGTGCACAAAGCATCTTTTCCCGCGGACGGCATCGGATCATGCCAACCGCCATGCGGTCGGGCGGTTCCAGGCCTCGCACTCGCAAGCCCTGAACCCGCCCGATGTAGCATCAGTTGCGCAACGGCTTCCCCGTGGTCAGCATCTGCTGCACGCGCGCCTGTGTCCGCGGGTCGCGCACGGCCTCCATGAACGCCGCACGCTCCAGCGTCAGCAGGTCATCCTCCTGCACGGTATCGACCAGATCGGCCTCGCCGCCGGTCAGCACGGTCGCGAGCCGGCCCGAGACGACCTCGTCATACTCAGTCGCCATGCCCTTCTTGCGGAAGCCCTCGACGACGCCGGCGATGCCGGTGCGGCCGCTTTCGCCCGGCAGGCGGAAGGTCGGCTTTTCGGGTGCCTTATAGCCGTCGACCAGGCTGAGCGCCTTGGCCTTAGCGTCGGCGAGCAGGCGGTCGCGGTTCATCGTGATGCCGTCGCTGGCTTTGAGGAACATCATCTCCTTCGCCAGCGCGGCCGACTTCGACACCTGCGCGGTCGAGATCGTCTCGAACGCCTTGGCGACGGCGGGCATCGGCCCGCGCGGCATCATCGGCGCCTTGGCGAGGCGATCGAGCAACTCGCCGTTGCCGCCCCAGCCGGGCAGCAGGCCGACGCCGCACTCGACCAGACCGATGTAGCTTTCGGCATGCGCCTGCACCGCATCGGCGTGGAGCACGACCTCGCAACCGCCGCCCAGCGCCATGCCGGCCGGCGCCGCCACGACGGGGAAGGGAGCGTATTTCAGCGCCTTCAGCGCCTGCTGCCCGCCCGCGATCAGCTTTTCGATCTCGCCCCACATGCCCGCGGCGACGGCGAACATCGCCATGCCTAGGTTGGCGCCGGCCGAGAAGTTCGAGCCTTCGTTATAGATCACCAGCGCCTTGAAGCGATCCTGCACCAGCGGGATGGCCTGCTGGATCAGGCTCATGATCTCGCCGTCGAGCGCGTTCATCTTGGTGGTGAACTCGAGCGCGGCGACGCCATCGCCGACATCCCACAAAGCGGCCGACGCGTTCTTGAGCAGCGGTTCGGAGCGCAGCTTGATGTCTTCGAGCAGTAGCACGCCATCGCCGCGGACGACGTCATGATAGTCGCCGTCCGTGCCCAGGAACTGGCGCTTGCCCTCGACGACGCGGTAGAAACTGCGGTCGCCGGCCGTCTCGAGGATCGCCGGAACGCTGCGGCCTTCGTCGCGCAGCCGCTGCGCGAAGGTGGCGGCACCGATCCGGTCGAGCAGCTCGAACGGGCCGAACTTCCAATTATAGCCGAGCTTCATCGCATCATCGATCGCGACGATATCGTCCGCGGCTTCGCCGACCAGCATCGCCGCATAGGACAAGGTCTTGCCCAGGATCTCCCAGGCATAGTCGCCGACCTTGCCCGGCGTCGCGATCAGCGCGCCCAGATCCTTTTCCGCCTTGGGCGGTAGCGGCGCGGGCTTCTGCCCCCCGCGATACTCACCGGTCGCGAGATCGAGCGCGAGCTTGGTTTTCGTCGCCTTGTCGAAGCGATAGAAGCCGCCCTTGCCCTTGCGACCCGTGAAGCCCTCGGCGATCATCTTATCGACGAGCGGCATCGGACGGACGGTGTCGAAATAGGGGTCGCCCTGCGGCAGCGTGGATGACAGGCTCTTCGACAGCAGCGGCATCAGGTCGACGCCGACGAGGTCGACGAGGCCGAAGATGCCCGTCTTGGGCACGCCCATCGGCCGGCCGCCGATCTGGTCGGCCTCTTCGACGGTCAGGCCCTGATCCATCGCTGCATTGATCGCGAGGGCGAGCCAATAGGTGCCGATGCGGTTGGCGATGAAGCCCGGCGTGTCCTTGGCGCGGACGATCCGCTTGCCCATGAAGCGATCGACGAAGTCCTCCACCTTTTCGGCCACCGCCGCGTCGGTGTGTTCGCCGCGCACGATCTCGATCAGCCGCATGTAGCGCGGCGGATTGAAGAAGTGCGTGATGAGGAAGTCGGCCTTGAACTGGTCCGAGCGCCCGTCGACCAGATGGCCGAGCGGAATGGTCGACGTGTTCGAGCTGACCGCGGTGCCGGGGCGCTTGAGCGCCTCGAGCTTGGCGTACAGCGCCTGCTTGATGTCGAGCCGTTCGACGATCGCCTCGACGATCCAGTCGCATTCGGCGACGCGATCGAGATGGTCGTCGATATTGCCCGTTTCGACCAGCTTCGCCGCACCCTTCGACATGAACGGCGCGGGTTCGGTCTTGAGCATCTTGGCGACCGCATTCTTGGCCACCGCGTCGCGATCGTCACCCTCCTTGGGCACGATATCGAGCAGCAGCACCGGGATGCCGGCGTTGGCGACCTGTGCGGCGATGCCGGCGCCCATGACGCCCGCACCGATCACGCACACCTTTTTGATGGATTCGCTCATGTTATGCGCGCTCCAGCACCGTGGCGATGCCCTGGCCGCCGCCGATGCACTGGGTCGCCAGTGCATAGCGACCGCCCTCGCGCTCCAGCAGCGCCGCCGCCTTGCCGACGATGCGCGCGCCGGTCGCGCCGAGCGGGTGGCCGATCGCGATCGCGCCGCCGTCGAGATTGATCGTTTCGTCCTTCAGGCCGAGGTCGCGGATGCAGGCGATCGCCTGGCTGGCGAACGCCTCGTTGATTTCGACGACGTCCAGGTCGCCGACCGACACGCCGGCGCGCGCCAGCGCCTTCTGCGAGGCGCTGATCGGGCCGAGGCCCATCGTCTCCGGCTCGATGCCCGACACGCCCACCGCCTTGATGCGGGCGAGGATCTTAAGGTCGTGCTTGTTGGCGAACTCTTCCGACGTCACGAGGACCGCGCTGGCGCCATCCGTCAGCGGCGACGAGGTGCCGGCGGTGACCGATCCGTCCTGGCTGAAGGCGGGCTTCAGGCCGCCCAGCGCTTCGACGGTGGTGTCGGGGCGGATCGTGCCGTCTTCGCTCACCGTGCCGGCCTTCGTCTGGATCGGCACGATCTCATCGCTCAGCCGGCCATCGGCGCGCGCGGCGGCGGCCTTCTGCTGGCTCTTCACCGCGAACGCATCCTGCTCAGCCCGCGTGATCTGATATTTGGTCGCGACATTCTCCGCCGTATCGCCCATGCCCATGTACGCACCCGCATTCTTCTTCGCGAGAACGGGGTTGGGCAGGGGGTTGTAGCCGCCCATCGGCACGCGGCTCATCGATTCCAGACCGGCGCAGATGAACGCCTCGCCCGCACCGATCTGAATCTGGCCCATCGCGATATGGATCGCGCTCATCGACGATCCGCAGAAGCGGTTCACCGTCATGCCGCCGACCGACAACGGCAGGTCGGCGAGCAACCCGATCATCCGTGCGACGTTGAGACCCTGTTCGCCTTCGGGGAAGGCACAGCCGAGGATGATGTCCTCGATTTCGGCGGCGTAGACGCCGGTCTTTTCGATCAGGCCGCGAATCGTCTGCGCGGCGAGATCGTCTGGACGGACGCGGGCGAGGGCGCCCTTGCCGGCGAGGTGGAACGGCGAGCGCGCATAACCGGCGATGACGACGTTGGTCATGAAATCCTCTCTTTGGCAGGCATCGGGATGCAAGGGCAGACTTGCGTGATGCCGTATAGGTGCGATACCTTCCCATTACGTCAAGTGGATCGAGCCCACAATATGCTCGATGATGTGCATGAGAGGATGAGGGAATGAGCGACACCGCCACCGCCGGAACGACGGCGCAGGGTGCAGCGCCGCTGGCGATCAAGCAGGGCGTGCCGCTGCCGAGTCGGCCCCGCCTGCTCGGCGACCTGCTCGACCATACCGTCGCACGCTTTCCCGGCCGCGCGGCGATCGACTTCATGGGGTCCGTCACCAGTTGGGGCGACCTCGGCAAGGCGGTCGATCGCGCCGCGGCGGGCTTGCAGGCGCTGGGCGTGGTGAAGGGGACGCGCGTCGCGCTCTGCCTGCCGAATACGCCCTATTATCCGATCCTGTTCTTCGCGACGCTGAAAGCGGGCGGCATCGTCGTCAACGTCAACCCGCTCTACGTCGAGCGCGAGCTTGCGCATCTGATCCACGATTCGGGCGCGGAGATCATCGCGACACCCGATGTCGCCGAAATCCAGGCGCGGGTGCTGAAGGTCGCGGGCGAAGCGGGCATGCGCCACGTCATCACCTGCCCGATCGCCGACGCCCTGCCGACGATCAAGAAATTCGCCTACAAGCTGGTCAAGCGTCAGGAGATCGGCCGCGCCCCGCGAGATGCGCGCCATCTGTTCTTCGCCGACCTGATGGCGAAGCGCGCCACGCCTGCTCCCGTCGCGGTCGCGCCGGACGAGGTGGCGGTGCTGCAATATACCGGCGGCACCACCGGCGTGCCCAGGGCGGCGATGCTCTCCCACGCGAATATCGTCGCGAACACCGATGCGATGCTGGTCCATGTCGGCGGCGAGACGCCCGACCAGGATCGCGTGCTCGGTGTCTTGCCACTCTTCCACGTCTTCGCTCTGACCAACGTGCTGACCTTCTCGACGTTGGTCGGTGCAGAGATGATCCTGCTGCCGCGTTTTGAAATGAAGCAGTTGCTCGGCACGCTGAAACGCACGCGGCCGACCTATTTCCCGGCGGTGCCCACGATCTACAACGCGCTCGCCAATCTGGGGGAGGGGCAGCGTCCCGACCTGTCCGCGATCAAGGTCTGCATTTCGGGCGGTGCACCGCTGCCGATCGAGGTGCGCCATGCGTTCGAGACGAACACGGGCGCGAAGTTGGTCGAGGGCTATGGCCTGTCCGAAGCCTCGCCGATCATCACCTGCAACCCGTTCGACGGCGTCAACAAGGAAGGCTCGGCCGGTCTGCCCTTCCCCGGCACGACGATCGAAATCCGCGACCGCGAAGACCCGACGCGGATCATGCCCAAGGGCGAGAAGGGCGAAATCTGCGCGCGTGGGCCGCAGGTCATGAAGGGCTACTGGCACAAGCCTGCCGAAACCGACGCGGCCTTCGCCGATGGTGCGCTGCGGACGGGCGACGTCGGCTATCTCGACGACGACGGCTATCTCTTCATCGTCGACCGGATCAAGGACATGATCCTGTGCGGCGGCTATAACGTCTATCCGCGCGTCATCGAAGAGGCGCTGTACGAGCATCCCGCCGTCGTAGAAGCCGTCGTGATCGGCGTACCCGATGCGCATCGCGGCCAGGCACCCAAGGCCTTCGTCGTCCTCTCTGAACCGGGCAGCGTGACGGGGGCCGATCTGCGCGACTTCCTGCGCGACAAGATCAGCAAGATCGAGCTTCCCCGCGAGGTCGAAATCCGCGACAGTCTGCCCAAGACGTTGATCGGCAAGCTTTCCAAAAAGGAGCTGGTCGAAGAGGAAATGGCGAAGGCGGCGCGCTAGACGCCGGCTCGCTTCAGGTGAGGGTGCAAGGGGTGAACGAGGACAGAGGCGAATTGCAGGGTATTCAGGAGGTGGCCGACATGCTCGGCATCACGCCGCGAACCTTGCGCTTCTATGAAGACAAGGGGCTGATCGAGCCCTGCCGCATCGGGACGACGCGCGTCTATCGTCGGCGCGAGATCGCCCGGATGCAACTGATCCTGCGCGGCAAACGGCTGGGGTTTTCGCTCACCGACATCGCCGAATTCCTCGACCTGTACGACGCGGACCCCCAGCATCTCGAACAGATGCGCGCGCTGGCCGAGCGGGTCCGCATGCGGATCGAGGAGCTGGAAAAGCAGCGCGATGCGCTCGACCAGACGCTGGGCGAATTGGCCAAGCTCGAAGGCGAGGCGCTCGCCCGGGTGCATGCGCACGAACCGGAAGCGCAACGGGCGGCGGGATAACACCTCCCCCGCCATGCCGGACATGATCCTGGGTGACGGCGTGACGCCATAGATGGGATGACCACCTCTCGCCAATGCCGCGGGCGGGCGGTAGGAGGATCGCATGTCCGACCCGCGCGAAACCGACCCGACCCTCGATCCCAAATACGACGCCGCCGGCCTCATCACCGCGGTCGTCACCACGCGCGACGGTGCGCTGCTGATGGTGGCGCATATGAACGCCGAGGCGCTGGCCGCGACCCAATCGAGCGGCGAGGCCACCTTCTGGTCGCGCAGCCGCGGCCGGCTGTGGAAGAAGGGCGAAACCTCCGGCAACGTCCTGCGCGTCGTCGAGATGCGGATCGACTGCGATCAGGATGCGCTCTGGATCATCGCCGATCCGGCCGGCCCCGCGTGCCACACCGGGGCGACGAGCTGCTTCTACCGGCGGATCGACGGCGATCGGCTCATCCGCGTCGCATGAAGGCGTTGCCGGCGCTGGCGGCGGCGGTCGCCCTGCTGGCGGGCTGCGGATCGCGACCGCAGCCGTCCGCCGACGCCGCGACGGCCGGTGCGCAGCTGGAAGCGGCGGCGATCCGCACCGGCCTGATCGACGATCCGACACGCGCCGATCTGCTCGGTTCCTGGGCGCTGGACACCGATCGCGTCTGCGTCGTGCCTGGCGCGAAAGGTCTGCTGCGGCTGGGAGCGCTCGTCGATTACGGCGAGGGGCAGGGATGCGCGGCATCCGGCACCGCGCGGCGCAGCGGAGACCGCGTGCAAGTGGCCTTCGGCGCCTGCCGTTTCGAGGCGCGGTTCGAAGGCGATCGAATCGTCTTTCCGGCGGAATTGCCGGCGAGCTGCGACAGTCTATGTACCGGGCGCGCGTCCCTCGCCGCACTGACCGTCGAGCGCCTCAGTACGTCGACGGCGGAGGCGGAAACGCTGCGCACGCCGGGCGGAAAATTGCTGTGTCCCACTGCGTCAGTCAATTGACGTTGACGTAAACGTGATGTAGTCGGAGCGCATGGCTTCGTCTCCCGCTTATGCGATGATCGAACATCGCCACGACCGCGACCATTTCACGATCTCGGACCTGTCCGAGGAGTTCGGCGTCACCGCGCGGGCGCTGCGCTTCTATGAGGATGAAGGCCTGATCGCGCCCGAGCGACGCGGCACGCAGCGCATCTATTCGCACCGCGACCGCGCGCGTCTCGCCTGGATCCTGCGCGGCAAGCGCGTCGGGTTCAGCCTGAGCGAGATCCGCGAAATGATCGATCTGTACGATCTGGGCGACGGGCGGCGCGTGCAGCGGCAGGTGTCGATCGACCGCTGCCAGGCGCGCATCGCGCTGCTCGAACGGCAGAAGCAGGACATCGACGCCGCCATCGCCGAACTCACCGAATTCGTGGAGGTCGTCTCGGCCGTCCACAATACCGAACAGCAAGGATAATCGGATGCCCCAGTATACGCCCCCCGTCCGCGACACCCGCTTCCTGCTGGAGCATGTCGTCGGCCTGCAGAACTACAGCAACCTGCCCGGCTTCGACGCCGCCACCCCCGACGTCGTCGAGGCGGTGCTGGAAGAAGGCGGCCGTTTCGTTGCCGAGGTGCTGTTCCCCATCAACCAGTCGGGCGACCAGGAAGGCTGCACCCGCCACGAAGACGGCAGCGTCACGACGCCCAAGGGCTTCAAGGAAGCCTATAAGCAATATGTCGAGAGCGGCTGGGCGACGCTGGGCAACCTGCCCGAGCATGGCGGGCAGGGCATGCCGCACGTCGTGTCGATCGCGTTCCAGGAATATATGATCTCGTCGAACATGGCCTTCGCCATGTATCCGGGCCTCACCCACGGCGCGATCGCCGCGCTGATCGCCAAGGGCAGCCCCGAGCAGCAGGCGATGTACGTCCCCAAGATGGTGTCGGGCGAATGGGGCGGCACGATGAACCTCACCGAGCCGCAGTGCGGCACCGACCTGGGCCTGATCCGCACCAAGGCGGAGCCGCAGGCCGACGGATCGTATGCGATCACCGGCACCAAGATCTTCATCTCGGCCGGTGAGCACGACCTGACCGACAACATCATCCACCTCGTCCTGGCCAAGACGCCGGGCGCGCCGGACAGTTCGAAGGGTATTTCGCTGTTCGTGGTGCCCAAGGTGCTGGTGAACGAGGACGGCAGCCTGGGCGAGCGCAACGCCGTCACCTGCGGCTCGATCGAGCACAAGATGGGCATCCACGCCAATTCGACCTGCGTCATGAACTATGACGGTGCGAAGGGCTGGCTGGTCGGCGAGGAGATGAAGGGCCTGGCCGCGATGTTCATCATGATGAACGCGGCACGCCTCGGCGTCGGCCTTCAGGGGCTCGCCATCGCCGAAGTCGCCTATCAGAACGCCGTGCAATATGCGGGCGATCGCCGTCAGGGCCGCGCGCTGACCGGCCCCAAGGAGCCGAACGAAAAGGCGGATACGCTGTTCGTCCACCCCGACGTGCGCCGCATGCTGATGGAGGCGAAGGCTTGGACCGAAGGCCTGCGCGCTTTGTGCCTGTGGGGCGCGCTGCAGGTCGACCTCGAGCATAATGCCGCCACCGAGGAAGAGCGCGAGATGGCGGGCGACCTGATCGGCCTGCTCACCCCGGTCATCAAGGGCGTCGGCACCGACAAGGGCTATGAGATCGCGACCAACGCGCAGCAGGTGTACGGCGGCCACGGCTACATCCAGGAATGGGGCATGGAGCAGTATGTCCGCGATGCCCGGATCGCGATGATCTACGAAGGCACCAACGGCGTGCAGGCGATGGACCTCGTCGGCCGCAAGCTCGCCACCAAGGGTGGTCGCGCGGTGCAGGCGCTGTTCAAGATCGTGACCGAGGAAACCGCGGCGGCTGAGGGTGTCGAGGCGACCGCCGGCATCGCGGCAGCGCTGAAGAAGGCGCTGGGTGAGCTGCAGGCCGCGACGATGTGGTTCATGGCCAATGGCATGAAGAACCCGGAAAACGTCGGCGCGGGCGCGGTGCCCTACATGCACCTCATGGGCATCGTCGCGACCGGCCTGATGTGGCTGCGCATGGCCAAGGCGGCTGCCGAGCAGAAGGCGGCGGGCGAGGGCGATGCCGCCTTCCTCGACGCCAAGCTGGTCACCGCACGCTTCTTCGCCGAGCGCATCTGCCCGGACGCCGGCGCACTGCGTCGCAAGATCGAAGGCGGCGCGGAGAGCGTGATGGCGCTGCCGCCCGAAATGTTCCGCGCAGCGTAACAGCCTATTCCTCCCTCGGCGCAGCCGGGGGAGGGGGACCGTTCGGCGCCAGCCGAATGGTGGAGGGGGCGGCCCCGCACACGCTGCGCTCGCCCTATCCTCTCCCCCGGTCAGCGTAGCCGCGTCGCCACCTCGCTTTCGCGGGGAAGGATCGATCTAAGGCAAGCGGTCCGCCAGTGCGCGGATCGCCTGTCCTTCGAACGCCGCGACCGTCTCGCCGTCGATCACGACGGCGCGTTCCGGCCGCAACACCGCTTCGTTCTGCAAGCCATTGTCCAGCGCCAGCCAGGCCCGCACCGCCTGCTCCAGGCTGGTCACCTCCGCCAATTCCGAGCCGCCGCGGTCGACATTGGCCAGCACCGCGCTCATCCGCCAGTCGATGCCGCTCATGCGAGATCGTTCTCGCTGATCACCACCAGCGCCTGATCGGGATCGCGCGCCAGCGCATCGGCGGCCAGCGTCTGGATCCGTGCGCGGTGGCGCTGGAACAGCGGCATCGCGTCGAATGTCGCATCAACGGCCAGGGCTTCCAGCACATCATAGCGCAACGCGAAGGCATAGCGTTCGCCGCTCGCCTCGCCGGCGAACTCGACCTGGCGGTCGGCGATGTTGTCGAACACGCTCGCCGTGTCGATCGTAACGCGGTCTTCGGCCATCATTCGTTCCTTGCATCGGGGATAAGCCGCCGGCGGCGGCGATAGAACAGGGCGCCGATCCCGGCCGCGGCCATGGCGGCGGTCGCGGTCATCGCCGGGTGTAGCGCTGCGCGGGTGTAGGTGCTCGTCTGGCGCGCCGCGGGATGCTCGCCGGACCGCACCCGGCCGGTATCGGTCGACGCGAACAGATTGGCTGGCGCGGGCTGTGATTTGGCCGGATCGACGAAGGTCTTCGCCGCGATCGGCGCCAGGCGTTCGAACAGGCGCGGAAAATGCGCGGCGAACAGCGCCTGCGCCCGTCCGGCACCGCCGACGGTAATGTCGCGCCGCGGATGCGTGGCACAGAACAGGATCGTGCGCGCCACGACCTCCGGGGCGTAGACGGGCGGCGGAATCTGCGCCTCGCCCGCCTCGTGGTTCACCGCATGCTGAGCGATGGGGGTATCGATCCCCGATGGCTTCACCAGCGTGACCGTGATCGGCACGTCGTCCGCGGCCAGTTCGATCCGTAGCGCCTCGACATAGGCTTTGATCGCATGTTTGCTCGCTGCATAGGCGCCCATGATCGGGCTGGGCAGGTCGGACGCGATCGATCCGATCGTGATCAGGGTCCCGCCGCTATCCCGCAGATAGGGGATCGCTGCCTGACAGCCGTTCACCACGCCGAAGTAATTCGTGTCGAACAGCGCGCGATGTTCGTCCAGCGGCAATCCGACAAGCTTGCCGTAGATCGCGCTGCCCGCCGCATTGACCCAGGTATCGATCCGACCGAACCGTTGCTGGGCATGGGCTGCCGCACCGCGAACCGCGTCGGCATCGGTGACGTCCGCGGCGTAACAGTCGGCGGTGCCGCCCGCCGCGGTGATCGTCCGTACGATCTCGCGCAGCGACCCGTCGTCGCGCGCGACCAACATCACCCGTGCGCCCTGTTCCGCCGCCATCCGGGCGGTGGCGAGGCCGATCCCCGAGCTTGCGCCGGTCAGAACGATCACCTGGTCGGCTAAGGGTTTGGGCATGGCGGCCACGGTGATCTTCTCCTGACGGGGCGTATGAACCCCAGCCCGTCCCGCGCGGTTCCGTTAACATTGTGTCATGAAGGGCGTATTCCTTGGCGATCGTCGGGAACTCCAGCCACGCACGGCGGGTTCGCGCCGCCATGACCGATCAGGACCGCCAGACCGCCGCGAGCAAATATCCCTTGCTCGCCCACCCCCATATCCAGCTGCATGGGACGGTCGACGACATGATGTACGCCCGCTTCAAGACGCAGCTGGCCGAGGCGCCGGTGGACGGGCCGCTCGTCGTGTCGCTGACCACGCTGGGCGGCGACCCTGAGATGGGGCGGGCTATGGGTGACGATATCCAGCTGCTGCGCGACTATACCGGGCGCGAGACGCTGTTTCTGGGCAAGGTCGCGGTCTATTCGGCGGGCGCGACCTTCATGGCGGCCTTCCCGGTCGAGAAGCGCTTTCTCACCCACGGTACGCGCCTGATGCTGCACGAGCGGCTGATGAGCAGCAGCGTCCAGCTCTCCGGTCCGCTGACGACGCTGCCCGCGGTGCTGAAGGCGAAGCTGCATGAGATCGAGGAATCGATCAAGATTCAGGAGGAAGGGTTTCGCGAGATCGTGCGCGGATCGTCCGTCTCGTTCGAGGAGCTGTGCGAAAAGGCGCCCTCCAACTGGTATATCGAGGCGGAAGAGGCGCGGAGCCGCGGGCTGGTGCTCGACATCATCTGACGGTGCCAAAGGGGTTGCGTCCGCGGTCCGACAGGCATAACCGCAATTGCAGCATTTCGAAGGAGCGTCACGGCGATGGCCGAGTTCACCCTGCCCAAGAACAGCAAGGTCAAGGCGAAGGGCAAGGTCCATAAAGCGACCGGTGACGCCAAGCGGATCAAGACGTTCAAGGTCTACCGCTACGACCCCGACACGGGCGAAAACCCGCGCTACGACACGTTCGAGATCAACCTCGACGAATGCGGCCCGATGGTGCTCGATGCGCTGATCAAGATGAAGGCGGAGCAGGACAGCTCGCTCACCTTCCGCCGCTCGTGCCGTGAAGGCATTTGCGGGTCGTGCTCGATGAACATCGATGGTCGCAACGGCCTCGCCTGCACCACGGCGATCGAGGACGTGAAGGGCGAGGTGAAGATCACCCCGCTGCCGTCGATGGACGTGATCAAGGACCTCGTCCCCGATTTCACGCACTTCTACGCACAGTACAGCTCGATCAAGCCGTGGATGCAGACGGTCAGCCCGCCGCCCTCGGGCAAGGAGCGGCTGCAGTCGCCGGAGGATCGCGCGAAGCTCGACGGCCTGTACGAGTGCATCCTGTGCGCCTGCTGCTCGACGTCGTGCCCCAGCTATTGGTGGAATGCCGACAAGTTCCTGGGGCCGGCGATCCTGCTCCAGGCCTATCGCTGGCTGGCCGATAGCCGTGACGAAATGACCGGCGAGCGCCTCGATCAGCTGGAAGATCCCTTCCGCCTGTATCGCTGCCACACGATCATGAATTGCGCGAACACCTGCCCCAAGGGTCTCAACCCGGCCAAGGCGATCGCCGAGGTCAAGAAGATGGAAGCCGAGCGCATCCTGTAAGGATCGTGGACGCGCCGGAATCCCCCGTCTTCTCGTTCGACGACGATCCGGAACTGCCCGGCTGGAAACGCTGGCAGCTGCGCGACGGGGGGCGGTTCAACTCGGCATTCGATCCGCTCTACGTTCGGGTGGAGGATGGTATCGCGCGGGTGCGGATTACGCCGCGCCGAGGGCATTCGAACATGCGCGACCACGTCCATGGCGGTGCGCTGTTGGGGTTCATCGACATTGCGCTCTTCGCTGCGGCCCGCGGCCTGGGGGTGTTGCAGGCGGGCGGGGCGGTGACGCTCGATCTGTCGGCACAGTTCATCGGTGCCAGCGCGATCGGCGAGCCGTTGGAGGCGCGGATCGAGTTGCTCCGCGAGACGGGTCGGATGCTGTTCCTGCGCGGGCTGGTTGTGCAGGACGGATGGCCTACCGTCGCGAGCTTCACCGGCACCCTGCGCAAATCGACCCCGCCGCCGTCCTTGCGGTGATTTGCTATAACGTCGGTACTTCTCTCTTCGTCACCCCGGACGTGTTCCGGGGTCCACTCCGCGGCGAGGGGATTGGCTAGAGGCTCTAGCGCTACGCCCGCGGCCCGGTACATCCTTGAATACGTCCGGCGCGACGGTGGAGCGAATGGCCCGCGCAAAGACCATCACGAAAGCCTGACATGACCAAAGTCCTCGCCGCTTATGGCGCGCTCATTGCCGCGGGCGAACTGCGCCCGGATGCGGAGCAACGGGCCGCCGCCATCCGTCTCGATACGCTGGCCACTGAACTCGAAGCACCGAAAAAGGCCGGCCTGTTCGCCCGCCTCACCGGCCGCGGCGGCACCGTTCCTCGCGGCGTCTATATGTTCGGCGATGTCGGGCGCGGCAAATCGATGCTGATGGACCTCTTCTTCGCCAACGTGGCGGTCGACCGGAAGCGCCGGGTTCACTTCTCGGAATTCATGCTCGAGGTCCACGGCCGCATCGCGATCGAGCGGCGCAAGGAAAGCGGGGATCCGATCGCCCCCGTCGCCGCGGCGCTCGCCGAGGAGACGCGGCTGCTGGCCTTCGACGAGATGATGGTCACCAACTCGCCCGACGCGATGATCCTCAGCCGCCTGTTCACCGCGCTGATCGAGGCGGGCGTGACGATGGTCACGACCTCCAACCGCGCGCCTGGCGATCTCTATAAGAACGGCCTCAATCGCGAACACTTCCTGCCCTTCATCGCGTTGATCGAGGGGCGGCTGGACGTCGTGACGCTGAACGGTCCGATCGACTATCGCCGCGACCGGCTGGGCCAGCAGAACACCTGGCTGGTGCCCAACGGGCCGGAAGCGACCGCGAACCTGTCCGCGGCCTTCTTCCGCCTCACCGACCATGAGGTGACCGAGCCGATCCCCTCGGAGGATCTCGCCGTGCAGGGGCGTACGCTTCACGTGCCCAAGACGCTGAAGGGCGTCGCCGTCTTCTCGTTCAAGAAACTGTGCGGGGAAGCACGGGGCGCGGCCGACTATCTCGCCATCGCCCGCCGCTATCACACCGTGATCCTCGTCGGCATTCCCCAGCTTGGCCCCGAAAACCGCAACGAGGCGGCGCGCTTCGTCCAACTGATCGACGCGCTGTATGAACACAAAGTGAAACTACTCGCCGCCGCAGACGCCGAACCGGACGCACTCTACCCCGAAGGCGATGGGCGTTTCGAATTCCAACGCACCGTCAGCCGCCTCGAAGAAATGCGATCCGAGACCTATCTGGCGCAGGGGCACGGAGCAATCTGACGCGTGCCAGGCGTTCGCGAATCCTCGGTTCGGGTATTGCCGCGCACCAAAGAGCGAAACACAGCGATAGTGCGCCAACCACCATCGATGCCAAATAATAAGGTGCTCCTGCCGCCGTCAGCCACGCGATCACCACCGCCCCAGCGGCCTGATGGACCAGATAAAGCGGATAGGTCGCCATGCCGATGCGGGCGGCGTGCCGTGCCGGCACTGTAATAGCCATCACGGGTTGGAGCCGTACCGCCAGCGCAACGACGACGACACCCGCGAGGAACACGGCGATCGGGAGGTACGGACCGATCGCCAGCTGGTAATCGCGTGCCACTGTTGCCGCGCGCACCGCAATTTCGAAGCAACACCCCCAAGCGAGCGCAAGAGAGAAGCCGGCAAGTTGCCACGACCAACTCTTGGTCGATAGACGGTAGAGCACCGCGCCCAATGCGAAGAAGACGCCATGTGGCAGCAAGGTCAGCATGCGGGCACGTGTGGGGAAGGCAGGGTCGTGCGCGAAAGCGGCCTGCATCATCCAGTAATCGAGACTGATTGCGCCGAGAAACAACACCACCTTCCAACGCGCGCGCT
>NZ_JACIDB010000007.1 GCF_014196115.1 Sphingomonas aquatilis
GGTGAGGCCAAAAGTCAGTTCGCCGTAATCTTCGGTGAGCGCTTCGTCATCTAATGACGGTAACCGGCCTCCCGCACAAAATTCCTGACAGTCCCCCGCCCGTCACCTCTCGCCCTATCTCGGCGCGCGGATGATGCCGGTCCGGATGCTCGACCGGTCGCTGTTCATCCGCGAACTGACCCCGCACGACCTGAAGCTGGAGGTTGAGCAATTCAGCCGCGGCGAGGCGATCCGCGCCGCCCGCCACCTCGCCTTCGTCGTCGGCACGGCGCACGCCCGCCAGATGGATTCCGCCGCGCGCGCGGACTGGATCGACCAGCTCGAATCGGGCCGGCACGGCCAGCTCGATGCCCCCTCATGGCTGTGGGAAAGCGTCGTCTCGCTCTCCGGTAGCCATGAGTCAGGCTATCTCGATCACTGCCGGCGCTACGCGCTGGCGGCGTAGGCGATCGTGGCTACACCGTCTTGCCCTACACCGTCTTACGCAGCGTCAAGCTGATCGTCCGCCCCAGCGGATCGAGATAGGCGGGCTGGTAGCTGAGCGGCGTCGCGCCCAGCCGGTCGCGAACTTGCGGCCGGGTGTTGAACAGGTTCATGATACCCAGCGAGGCGCGCGTCCCCTTCAGCCACGCGGGCGCAGTCTTGCCGCCGAACCGATCGGCGAGATTGGCGAACAGATTGACGTTCACCGTGGCGAAGCTCTGGAACCGCAGATCGCCCGCGCCGCCCGCCCCCTGCAATGTCGTGCCGCTCTGCCACGTCGTCGTGACCCGCGCGCCAAGCCCCCGCTTGAACACCCCCGCCTGTGCCTCGATTTCGTGACGGCGGCGCCCGCCGCGCAGGTCGATCGCGCCACCATCCAGCAGGTCGAGCATCGGCAGCCGGTCGTTCAGCACGATCGCGTCCTGCAGATACCAATTGTGGTACAGGCTGACGAATAGCCGGCTGCGGAGATTGTCCCCGGCGCGCGCCATGGCGCTGCCCGGATCCGCCCGCGTCATGATGGCGCCCGGGTTCGCCCGCATCGCCTCCGCCTCGCTGCTGTACACCCGCATCCGGGCCGCCTGGAATCCGGGGGGCACCGCGCCGAGCGGGCGTGTGAAATTGATCCCCCAGCGCAACTGCCGTTGGCGGGATTCGGCGAAATTGAGCGGCCGCCCGTCGATCCCGGTCAGCCGGCCGCGATCTTCGCGGGTGAACCGGCCAGGAAAGGCCGCCTCGATATCGGGCGTCACGATCGGAAAGGCGGCGATGGGGCGATCGATCCGCGTCGCGACATAATCCACGCTGAGGGTCAAGTCCTTCCGCGCCAGCGGGCGGATGTTGACTCCCAGTCGGACGACATGGCGGTCGTCGCTGCGCAGGGCAGGATTGCCGCCCGACACGCGGGTGACGTCCGCCACCTCCCGCCGCACGAGGTCGAACGTCCGGACGTTGGGCGTGACGAGCGTGGGGCCACCGAGTTGCTCCAGCGTCGGCGCGCCCTCCTCATGCGTGGCGGAAGCGATCACGTTGACCGCAGGCACGGGTGACCAGGCGAGGCCATAGCCGAACGTCCGCAGCGTCCCGACGTCCGACAGGCGCTCCAGCGCGACATTGGCGTTGAGGCTGAGCGTGCCGAAGGGCGACGGCGAACCCGGCTTTCGGCTGAGGATCGGCAAAGCGATGTCGATCTGTGCCGCCCCCCGGTTGCGCGCGAGCTCACCGATCTGCGTGACGCCGCCGATCGACGACCGGCTGTCGAGCCCCCGGAATGCGACGCCCGCCTGAACGCTCGCCGACAGCGGCCCGGCCGGCAGGTCTGCGATCGGACCGTTCAGCAGCAGGTCGGCCCCGGCGAGCGTATCGACGAACCGCGCCGAATCGCGCCGCCCCAGGCCGCTGGGGACATCGGTGCGGAGGATGCTGCCGATGCGATCATAGGTGCCGGTAACCGTCCATTGCCACTGCCCTTCGCGGCCGCCGAGCGTCGTGCCGAGATGCGCGACCGACCGCTCGCCATCCCGCCGCAGCACCTCGTCACCGACCCGTCCCAACAGGCTGTGGCTCTGGTTCGATTCGAAACGGCCGTTCAGCGTCGCCGTCGAATCGCCCGACATCCGGCCGCTGACCAGACCGTTGACCGCGATCTGTTTGGTCTGGGGCAGCAGCGTTCGCAACCGACCCAGATCGGATGCGCCACCGATCTGGACGATGCCCCTATCGCTCTCGCGCAGCACCGCCGCGCGACTGTACGTCGCTCCCAGGCTGACGCGCGTATCGCCGCGCAGCGCGAGATAGTCGGCACTGCCGATCGTGCTATCCCGGCCGCCCTCGGTCGGCGCGACATAGCCGAGCTGCCCGACGCGCGACCGGAAATTTGCGAAGGTCACGATGTTCACGACCTTCTGGTCGGCGCGATAGCCATATTGGAGCGCGAGTTCCTCGGGGAACACCTCCATCCGCTCGATCGCCTCCGTGGGAAGGCGCGCGATTTCCGAAAAGTCGGAGATGCGCCGGCCGTTGAGCAGCGTCACCGGCGTGCCATCGCCGCGCCCGCGGTTGCTCGTAACCTGCGGCCCCAGCGCCTCGAGCAGCGCACCGATTGAGTCCGCACCATAGGCCCGCAGATCGACTGGGCTGAACGTGCGCTCCGGGGGCAGGTTGCCGACCACGGCGCCCCGCGGCTTTTGCGCGGCGACGACGATATCGTCCGGCGTGTGCGCCGGCGCTTTGCCGAACCCGGGCGGCGGGTTCTTGCGAAACCGTTCCTCCAGCTCCCGTTGGATCTCCGGCGGAAGCGGCTTGCCGTCCGCACCGCGAAATTCGATCCGCGGCCCCGCCTTGGCCGCGGGCTTCGCCTCTTGCGCGGGCGCGGGCGGTGCCGGCGCCTCCTGTGCCGCGACGCCGCTTGCCGCACCCCCCGTCAGCAAAATCGCCGCCCATCCATGCCGAACCGTCACACCGTTCCTCCCTCGCTGGTGTCTTCGATCGACATGGAAGCGGAGGTGGGTAGCGTGGCGATGGCGCGCCGGTAGCCGTGGCTGATACGCAAATGCTACACAGCGCTGCTAGAAGGGTCGGCATGGAGTCCGCGGCCATCGCCCCCAGTACGATCCTCGTCGTCGATGACGACGCCAGCATTCGCGATGCGATCGCCGACTTTCTGGGCGGCCACGGCTATGCGGTGCGCACCGCACGCAATGCCGCGGCCTGCGATCACGAACTGGCCCAGGCGCCCGTCGACCTGATCGTGCTCGACGTGATGATGCCGGGCGAGGACGGCCTGTCGCTCTGCCGCCGCCTTGCCCCGGCGGGGACGGCGATCCTCATGCTCAGCGCGCTGGATGCGGTCACCGACCGGATCGTCGGGCTGGAGGTGGGCGCGTGGGACTATCTGACCAAGCCGTTCGAACCGCGCGAGCTGCTGGCGCGGGTGCGCGCGCTGTTGCGCCGCCCCGGCGCGGAGCGCGCCGATCCCGGTACGAAAGACGGTGTCAGCTTCGCCGGCTGGTGGCTCGACATGGAGCAGCGGCGACTGCGCGATCCGGCCGGACGCCCGCTGGCGCTCAGCGAGGGCGAGCATGCCTTGCTGGCGGCCTTCGTCCGCCGTCCCGGCCGCATCCTGACGCGCGATGCACTGCTGGATCTAGCCCGTGGTCTCGATGCGGCCTCCTACGATCGCGCGATCGACATTGCGGTCAGCCGCTTGCGCCGCAAGCTGGGGGACGCTGATCCCGCACCCCTGATCGAAACGGTACGCGGCGTCGGCTACCGCTTTCTGCCTGCGGTGCGGCCGGCATGAGGCGACCGCCCAGCGCGCTCGTCGCGATCGGCGGGTTCGGCGTCGCCGTGGCGACGTTGAGCGTCGCGACGACCGCGGCGATCGTCATCCTGGCGCCGCAACCGCCCGCACCGCGGTTCAGCGCGGCCGAGGCGGTCGCCGCCTTGCGCCAACCGATGCCCGGCTTCAACCGACGCTGGCGTACCGATCCGCCATCGGGCACGCGCGTGCCGATGCTGGAAGGGCTGATCGCCGGCGCACTCGACCGATCGCCGGGCGATATCCGGGTAACCTGGCCCGATGGGACGCGCCGGTCGAACATCATGGTCCAGCGCACGACCGTCACCCATATTCCCCCGCCCGGGGCGACGACGATACCGCCGTCCATCGTCCTGCTGCGGCGGGGCGGCACGCGGTTCGACATGGTGAGGCCCGAGGCGGCCGGCGGAGCGATCCGAGCCGCGCTGATCGGCGTGCCGATGACGGCCTTCGCGGCGAGCGTGCGCCAGCCCGACGGACGCTGGCTGACCGTATCGGCAACGCAGCCGCTGCTGGGTGGCTGGCAGCGGAACATCCTGATTGCGTTGGGCGTCAGCCTGCTGCTGCTCGCCCCCCTCGCCTGGATTTTCGCCCGGCGAATGACCCGCCCGTTCCGGATATTGGCCCGTGCGATCGATCGCGACGATACGGTCGCAAGCCTGTCCGGCGGCCCGCGCGAGTTGCGTGAGGCGGCGGCGGCGATCGCCTCGATGCGCAACCGGCTTGCCATCGAAGCGGCCGAGCGCGCACGGATACTGACCGCGATCGCGCACGACCTGCGGACACCCCTCACGGGCCTGCGCCTGCGTGTCGAGACCGCGCCCGAGCCGCAGCGATCGCGCATGGTCGCGGATGTCGACCGCATGCAGGCAATGATCGGCGAGGTGCTGGCCTTCGCCCGCGACGCCGCCGCCCCCGCCGCGATCGTCGAGGTGCGCTCGCTGGTCGCCGCGATCGTCGCGGATGCGCATGACGCCGGGGCCAGCATCCGCCTGCTGCCCGGTGAGGATGCGTGGGTGCGGCTACCCGAACCGGCCTTTCGCCGCGCGGTCGAAAATCTGGTGCGCAACGCGGCCGATTATGCGGGCGGGGGCGACGTCGCGGTGCGGCAGGATGGCGCCACCGTGCTCGTGTCGGTCACGGACACGGGCCCCGGCATTCCCGCCGCGGATCGCGAGCGCCTGCTGCTGCCCTTCGAACGCGGCGAGGCCTCGCGCAATCGTGGCACGGGCGGGGCGGGCCTCGGCCTCAGCATCGTCCATGACTTCGCCGCGCAGCACCGCGGCACCTTCACCCTGGGCGAGGGCCCCGACGGCGGCACGATAGCGACACTGCGACTGCCGTGCGCCTGAGCGGCGCCGCCGCCTGCTCGACACTCCGATCGCGGCGAGAGACGAGGCCATGCGGGGCATCAGACGTTCCTAGCGCCCGCCCGACGGCCCCAGCCTGCAACCGTCACGCTCCCACGCTCAATCGTCGTAGACCCACTCGGACCATTTGACGACATTGTGGTGGCTGCAATTGACCAGCTGGACCGTGCATTGCTTCGTATTCCAGTCGCTTTCGCACGAATGGCGAACATGGGCGATCGCTTCGTCCTGCGTGCTGCCGGTATCGACGCTGTCATGCCCCACCACCGGCCGCCCGCCCTCCACGGCGCGGGCGACCGCCGCGCATTGGTTGGTGTAGGACAGCATCAGCTGACACGCCGTCCCGCCATTCTGCCGACAATTGGCCAGCACCCCGTCCTGCGCCTCGCGCTTCGAGGGATATTGATAGCTGCCGAACCAAACGCCCTTGCCCTTGTCATAGGCGATGGCGCCGAACGCGCGGTCGATCCGGTGGAAGCCTTGCAGGCGCGGCACGGGCGGTCCGCAGTTCGGGCTGCCTTGGGGGACACCGTTGCAGATGAAGGGCGGCCGCACCTGCGCGTCGACCCGCGATATCCGCGACAGACCGAGGGCGATCGCCGGCACCGCCAAGGCCATCGTCCCCCAAAGCACAGCGCGGCGCCGCGCACGGGATCGAGCCAGCATGTGCTACAGCCCCAGCGCGTTGCGCAGGCCGCCGAGGCTCCGCTTCTTCGGCTTCTCGGGCGGCGTGTCGGTGGCGGCGTTGCTTTCGATCTGGGCGCCGGGGCCGCAGCGATGCTGTTTGTCCAGTTCGGCCCCCACGGCGCCACCGGCGGCGCTGGCGGCCACGGCCCCCTGCCCGCCGCCGCCGATCTTGCTGCCGAGCAGCCCGCCCAGCGCCATGCCATAGGCCGCCTTCATGCCGCCGTTGACCGTCTTGGAACAGTCGGTGACGTCGCGCGCCTTGGAGGTGTGGACCTTGGGTCCCGTCCCGCCGGCGGCGGACGCGGTCGCCTCGCCCGTGGCTGCCCCGGCCGCGCTCTTGTCAACCGTCACTTCGTAAATCGTCGTGCGGTCCGGCCCTTCGAACAGATGGAGCATCACCCAATCGTCCCCGCGCTGCGCGACGATCACGCGCATCCGGTTGCCGAACAGCCCATCGGCGAACCCGTCCGGCGCGACGCGATCGGTCAGGAAGATCAGCCGCCCCATGTCCTTGCCGCACGCCACTGTGCCCGTGCAGTCGAACACGGTGCGATAGCCGGCACGCTGTAACAGCCCGGTGTAATAGCGGCCCACCGCCAGCGTCGGAACCGCCGTGGGCGTCGCATAGTCGATATGCGTAACCCGCCCCTCGAGCGTCCGCACAGCCCGCGTCGTCGTCGCATCGTCGATGCGGGCGATCGGCAGGACCACCTGATCCTCCGCCGGCGGCCGGTAGTTCTTGATCGCGGCACCGGCATAACGCGGCAACAGCGGATGATCCTCACCGGGCCGATCCGCCCAGGCAGTGGAGGCCGTTGCGGCCAGAACGAGCGCGATGGGAATGAACCGCATTGGGATCTCCTGCGTCAGGAATGGACCAAATGGCTGTGTTGCCCGTATAGGACGGATTGATGCAGATCAACCCGCAATGTCGGGTCCTGCGCGGCGCGTCCGCGCGCCGGACGGAACGGGATCAGAACCGGAGGCCGAGGCCGACCACCGCCTGATGCCGGTCGTAGCTGCCAGCGTAGTTGGCGTAGCGATATTCGGCCTTCAGCGTCGCGCGATCGCTGACGTGATGCTCGATCCCTGCGCCAAGACGAAACCCGTCGACCGTACCGCTGATCGTCTGGCGCGCGGCGAACGTCTGCTCGACATTGGTATAACCCGCCTTGCCATACAGCAGCGTCGCATCGCCGATCGGCGTTCCGATACGGCCCCCGACATAAGCGTCCCGCCCCGTCGTCACGCACAGGCTGCTATTGCTGCCGCTCGTCGAATAGCGGACGCTGCACTGGCGGTTCGACGAGCCGGTCAATTCGCCCTCAACGCCGACGACCAGACCGTTCCGCTGCCAGTCATAGCCGATCTGCCCGCCATAGGTCGCGCCGGCACTCCAGTCGCTGAAGCGGTTAGCGCCGTCGACGCCGACGATCAACGTGACGCTGCCCCCCTCGAAAGGTCGGGCCACGCGATCCTGCGCGGCGGCAGGCATCGCGCCGATCAGGGCCAGAATCGAAAGGGCGGCAGTCCATCGCATCGTCATTCCTTCGTGTTGATCGTCTCGCACGATCGCATCGACGTGCTGACACGAAGGAACCGCAGTCCGGGCCGCGAACTTTTTTCTAGAAGCGCCGGGTGGCCGAAAGGGTCAGGGTGCGCGGACGATACGGCGTGTAATAGCGGGCGGTCGTCGCAGCGAAAGGATTGCCGAAAGCCAGCGTATCGGCGCGCACCCCGGTCAAGTTGTCGACGTCGAGCGCCAGCTTCAGCTGATGGGACTGGCCGACCACACCGAACCGCCCGATGACGCGGGCCGGCATCCGCCGATCGTCGGGGCCATCCAGCCCCAGATGCGTGGCGCCGGTCAGTTCGGCGGTTAGACGCGGCACGACCTGCCATCCGCCCAGCGTTTGCGCCCGAGACACCGCCAGCCGCGCCGACAGATCGGGGACCAGCGGCAAATAGCGTGAGGGCCCATCGCGACGCCGCGGGCGCTGCGCCACCCCACCCGCCGCGATCCGCCAGCCTTCTTCTGTGGCCTGCCAGTCGATGCTCGCGTCCAAGCCGACGATGCTGGCGTGCCCCGCGTTGCGCGTGCCGATCCAGCCTTCGGGCCGCCGATAGTCGGACTGGATATCGCTCCACCGGGTGAGGAACAGATTGCCGTCGATGCCCAGCCGCCCGCCGAGCAGTCGCATCCGGCCGCCGAGGTCGATCGCGCGCACCCGATCGGACGCGTAGCGCCGCGTAACGCCGTCGTCGGTATTCAATCCGCCCGGGCGATAGGCCGTGGCGATGCGGGCATAGACGATCCGGCCCGGATCGGGGGTGTAGGATAAAGAGACGTTGGGCGTCAGCCCAATCTCAGCCGGCGCGCGGCCGACCGCGCGATCGATCCCGAAGCTGTCGTTGCGTGTTCCCGCGCCAAAGACCCGCAGGCCAAGCCCCAATCGCCAATGCGCCGTCAGCGCCGCCGACCCGTCGGCGAACACCGCCGCCTCCGTCACCGCGCGACTGGCGGCCCCGCGACGCGTGACGATCCCGTTGCGCGCCAGGCCGACCAGATCGCCCTCGGTCCGCGTCGACAGGAACGCGGCACCCGCCACCCAGACGAGCCCCCCGCCCTCCGCCGAATTGACGCGGATTTCCTGGTCCACCACGCGCAGCATCCGATCGTTGTAGATGGCGATGGGCACACCGGGGGTGAGGACACCACCGTCGTAGCGCTGGCTTTGGCTCTGCGTCGTCAGCCCGGTCGCGACGGTCAGCCGCAGCGCCCCGATCGGACCCGTGATGGATCCCTGATAATGCGACAGGCGCGCCTGATACGGCTCCGCGGTCGGCACGCTGCGGCGATAGGCGTCGGCGCGATCGACATAGGACGTATCGCGGCCATCAATCGCCTGCCGCACCGCGCTGGCGTCGATCAACCACGACCCGACGGGCGCCACGCGAAGCGCGATCCGCGCGCCGCGCGTCAACGTCCGGTTGAGATTGCGGCGACCATCGTCATCGTAGATCCAGCCGGGATCGACCGCGCCATAGCCGACGATGCGCAGCCCCAGCCGATCGTGGATCAGCGGCATGTTGACGACGCCTTGTCCGGACGGCCCGATGCCGCCGCCCGCGACTCCGGATAGGCCGACGCCCATATCCGCCTCCACCCGATCCAGCACCGGCCGGTTCGTGACGATCCGATACACGCCGCCCAGCGCGCCCGTCCCATATAAGGGCCCCTGCGGCCCCTTCAGTATCTCGACGCGCGCGACATCGACCAGCCGCAGGGCGGGATCGGCGCCATCGAAGGCGATACGCACATCGTCGAGCTGGACGCTGACCGGCGACTGGCTGAAGCCGTTGAAGACGCTGTCGGCGATACCGCGCAGGAACAGCCGGTCCGCGCCCGGCCCCGCCCCGGTCAGCGTCAGGCCGTCCACCGCCCGCGCGACGTCTCGCGTCGTGCCGATCGCTCCGCCCCCCACCATGCCCGGGCGCAGGATCGCGACCGGGGCCGGAATGGTGGACATGACCTCGTCGCGCTTGCGGCCGGTGACGACGATGTCGGGCGGCGGCGGTTCCTCGACGGGCGCCGTGACGACCGGCACCGCGCGGGGGCGCAAGCGATAGGCCTGCGGCGCGACGCGCACTGCTTCCCACCCGAGCGGATCGAGCAACCGCGCCAACGCGTCCTCTGCGGTCATCCTGCCGCGTAACCGCACCGGCGCCAGCCGTGGCAAGGCGCCATCCCGCGCGATCGAGATATGCGCCTGCGCCGACAGCTGCGCCAGCGCGGCGGTCAGATCACGCGCGTCGATATCGAGGCGATAGCGTCCACTCTCCGCCGCTACCGGCACTGCGGCGAGGCTAACGAGGGGTGCGATCGGCCAGATGTATCGCATCACCGTCCACCCGCAGTGCCAGCCCGGTCAGCGCAGCGAGAGACTGGGCCATCCTCCGCCCGTCGCCTTGCGCGATCATCCCCGAAAAGCGGCGCTCCGCCACGGCGTGATCGACCGTCACCGCCGTTCCGCTCGCCCGCGCGATATCCGCGACGACGAGGCCCAGCGGGACGTCGTCATACACCAGCGGCCCGCTCCGCCATCCGCCGACCGTGCTTATGTCGATCGATCGTAGCACGCCGCGATCCTGACCCCGGATCGTCAGCGCGCGGCCCGCCACCACCGCCGTCGCCTCGCCGCGGTCGGGCGACGAGACCGCCACCTCTCCCTCCGCGACCGCGACCCGCACCATTCCCTCGCCCATCGCGATATCGAACCGCGTGCCGACGTCGCGGATCGTGTAGCGGCCGGCTTGGACGGTCAGCGGTCGGCCGGCATCGTGGCGCACATCGAAAAACGCGGCTCCGACCAGCGTCAGCGCCTGGTCGCGCGATGCCGGTACGCGAAGCACGCTGCCGGGCGCCAAGATGGCGCGCGACCCATCGGCCAGATGGATCGTCCGCACCTGTCCGGGACCGCTGCGATAGGCGATGATTGCCGGTTCGCCGGTTCGTCGCCCCTGATACAGCAGGCCCAGCACCGCCGCGATGACGACGGCGGCGATCGCGCTCCAGGCACCCCAGCGCGGACTACGCCGCTCAGGTATCGGATCGGCGGATCGAGGATGCAGCGCCGGCCCCGCCGCGTCGATACGATCGTCGAGCAGGGCCATGGCGTCATAGGCATCGCGATGGCGCGGATCGGCCTCCAGCCAGTCGGTGAAGGCCGCCCAGTCCATATCGTCATCGGCCTGCGCCAGATGCCAACGCGCCGCCGCTTCGTCGATGTCCGCGCTCATGTCGTCCAGACGCCGCCCGTCCACCATTCCTCAGTCCTTCAGGGCGCGGCGCAAATGCACCATCGCCACCGCAATGTGTTTTTCGACTCCGCTCCGGCTGATTCCCAGCCGCGCGGCGATCTCCGCATGGCTCAGCCCGTCGAACTTATGCATCCGAAAGGCCCGCCCCGCCGCCTCGGGTAGCGCAGCGATCGCCGCGGCGAGCCGCGCCGTCTCTTCCCGCTCGACGATCTGCTGGTCCGCGCCGGGGGTCGGGTCCACCGGCTCGTCGCCCGCCCCGCCTCGCTCGACCGCCCACGCATCATCGCGCACGACGCGCCGCCGCCGTGTGCGGATCATGTCGAGCGCGACGTTCTGGGCTGCGCGGTACAGATAGGCGCGGGGATTGGCGATGGGGCCGGTCGCGCCACTCTCCAGTCGCAACCACAACTCCTGCATCGCGTCCTCCGCCAGCGCCGGTTCGCCCAGGCGAGCCGTCAGGAAACGCAGCACCTCGGGCCGAAGCGACGTATAGACGTGGAGTAGCCCGGAACTGCGAAGCAAGCCGATACCATCTTCGTTGCGATTGTGCCGCGACGGGCATGGACCACCGTGATCCGCAGCAATGGCGCCGTTCATCGCCGCACCGGCGACGCTATGCAACCCTGTGGCTCGGTGGCGGACCGCTCCACGCGGCACCGCGACAGCCGATGGGATCATGACAGCGCGGCATACCGCGGCTCGTACCACCGCCCCTGCTGCGGCCATTCTTATTTGATCGAAATCATGTCCGACACGGATATTTCAAAGTGTTGCTGTGTTGGGGCCCCACGATCTGGAGGCGGCGATGGCAACGACGGCAGGTACGATCACGACGCCCTCCACTGACGGCAAAGCCGATCGCAAACGGGCGACGGGCGCGCTGGCGGCCCTCAATTTCTTCATGGCGGACATGCAGGCGGGCATCGGCCCGTTCCTCGGCGTCTTCCTGCAACAGCGTGGCTGGCAGTCCGGGCCGATCGGCACCGTCATGACCGCTGGCGGTGTCGCCGGCATGCTGTTCACCGCGCCGGCGGGCGCGTTCATCGATCACACGACGAAGAAGCGGCTGGTCGTCGTCGTCACCGGCATCTGTACCGTGCTCGCGTCCTTCCTGATCCTGTGGTCGCAGGCCTGGGCGGTGGTGACGGTCAGCCAGGTGGCGACCGCGATCGCCGGCGCCGCGATCGGCCCGGCGGTGGCGGGGATGACGCTGGGCGTCGTCCGGCAGAAGGGCTTCAACGCGCAGAACGGCCGCAACCAGGCCTTCAACCACGCCGGCAATATGATCGGCGCCGGCCTGTCGGGGTGGCTGGGATGGAAGTTTGGCATGCCCGCCATCTTCTATCTGTCGGCCGCCTTTGGCGTGCTCGCGATCATCTCCGTCCTCTCGATCCCCGAACGGGCGATCGACCATCAGGCGGCACGTGGCCTGGAAAAGGGCGACGAAGGGCAGGACGGCGGCAAGGCCGAAGGCTTCAAGGTGCTGATGCGCAACAAGCCGATGCTGATCCTGGCGCTGGCGCTCGCCTGCTTCCACCTCGGCAACGGCGGGATGCTACCGCTGTATACGCTGGCGGTCGTCGGCGCGGGCCAGGGCAATCCGGCGCTGTTTACCGCGACCACGGTCGTCGTCGCGCAGGCGGTGATGATTGCCGCCAGCATCGTCGCGATGAAGGTCGCGGCAGGGCGCGGCTATTGGCTCGTCCTGCTGATTTCGTTTGCGGCGCTGCCGCTCCGCGGGTTCCTCGCGGGCACGATCATCCAGCATTGGGGCGTCTGGCCCGTGCAGGCGCTCGACGGCATCGGCGCGGGGCTGCAGAGCGTGGCGGTGCCGGGCCTCGTCGCCTGCCTTCTCAAAGGCACGGGGCGCGTCAACGTCGGCCAGGGGGCGGTGATGACCGTGCAGGGCGTCGGCGCCAGCCTGTCGCCCGCGATCGGCGGGTGGATTGCGCAGGCCTTCGGCTATCGCGCCTGCTTCTTCATTCTCGGCAGCTTCGCGATCGCCAGCCTTGCGCTGTGGATCGGCTTTGCCGCCACGCTGCGCCCGGCTTGCGCCGGCGCCGATCAGGACTAGGCGAAAGGACGATCCGATGGGCACTTCAATCTGCTGGGCGCATATCGGCGACCTGCACCTTGACGAGGCCGACGACTGGCAGGGCCTCGGCCGGCTGGAGGCCATCGTCGATCAGATCAATCTCGTCGTCGAGGGGATCGACTTCGTCTTCGTCCCCGGTGACAACGCCAACCACGGCACGCCCGACCAATATGCGCGGATGATGGCCGCGCTGGCCCCGCTCCAGACGCCGTGGCGGATCATTCCGGGCGACCATGATTTCGAACCCGGCGATCTTGCCCATTACGACGCCGCCATCCCCGCCGCCAACCGCCCGGAGGCGGAGACGATCGCGGGCTATCGCTGCCTGTTCCTCGACATCATATCGGCGGGGGCAGGCGGCCCCGACTTCCGCGTGACCATGCACCACCGCAACCGGCTGGCCGAAGAGCTCGCGCGGGCCGAGGCGGCCGATCAGGTGCCGCTGGTGTTCATGCACGCCTATCCGGGCGACCTCGCGGCCGATGGCGATAGCATCGCCCGCACCTTCGCCGACGCGCGCGTCGCCTTCGTCGATACCGGCCACACGCATTACAACGAACTGCTGAACGACGGCCGCGTCATCTACGGCGCGACGCGTTCGACCGCGCAGATCGAGGAAGACGCCGGCCGCGTCGGCTTTGCGATCGTCTGCGTCCATGGCCGCGTGCCCAGCTGGCGCTTCCGTCGTCTCGACGCCGCCTGGCCGCATGTCCAGATCGTCAGCCCATGCGACGCCCGTCTGGTAACGCGCCCCGCCGATCCGCATCAGGTGCCGCGCCCCGGCGCCGTCACCATCGTCGCGCGCCTTCTTGGTGCGGCGGCGGATGCGACGGTCGAGGTGCGCATCGACGACGGTGCCCCCGCCCCCATGCATCGCGCCGACGACGGACTATGGCAGGCGACCGTTTCAGTTGAACAGGCCGGCGCGCATGCCGTCACCGTGACCTGCGGCGACGCGCACGACCGGATCGACGTCCTCGTCCGCGGCGAACAGGATATCCCCAAACGCCGTCTCCACGCAGGCCTCGGCACCGACGCCCACGCCATCGGCGCCTGGCCGATCGCCGGCATCGACGGATTGCAGCTGGGCCCGAACAAGAACGGCGGACCACCGGAATGACACGGCTCAACGCCCACCCGCCGCACAATGCGGTCGTCAGTCGACGACGATATCAGGAAGTAACGGCGCAGAGAGAAGGAAGCGCGCCCGCCTCATAAGCCACTGTATTTTTGAATATTTTGTCATCATTCCCTCGTTCTGACCATACAACTGGCCCACGGGGCCAGTTGCTTCCTCAACTAATCGACCGAGGCAGAGACTGATTTGGTGTCCGAGCGGCATCACCCAGAGGGAATATAATTGCCGTCATTCATCGCGGGCTGGTAGGTGCCCTTTCTCTACTATTCGTTTGCATCGCAGACGTTAGCTGACCCAGACCACTTCCCCTTGAGGATTGTCCGGCATTGAGCGTAAGCGGCTACCCTGCTCTTCAGTCATGACGACCCATGTGTGGACGGCCCTCCGTTGGCAAGTACGACTTTCGCCTAGCATTGCTGGTTGGTGCGGCCATGTGTCCGACCTGTTAGTGCGGCGCATGGTGCCGCTGGCTGTAATGCCATTCGCGCGTCTCGAGTCCCGATCACATTCACGCGCTTGATGCGCTTGGGTCATTGTGGGTTTTCCCGATCCGGCGGTTCAACCGGCTTGTTGCATTAGCTCCTGATCGCCCTTTCCAACCTCGTCAGGCGCGGTCGCCCGCGCCGTGTTCCTTATGCCGCTAGCGGCTCACGATACCGCTCACCGCTGGCCATCATCGCCCAAATCATGCGCGCGTTCTTGTTGGCGAGCGCAACCGCGGCGACCTTGGCCTTGCGGCGGGCCAGCAGCTGAACAGGCCACAGCCGCTTGGCCCCGTTACGTTCGGCAAAGCGCACGACCGCCATGGCGCCGACGATCAGCATCTGGCGCAGGTACTGATGCCCGGCCTTGGTGATGCCACCGAGCCGCTCCTTGCCGCCGCTTGAGTTTTGCCGCGGCACCAGGCCGATCCACGCGGCGAGGTTGCGACCTGAGCGGAAGATCGCAGGATCGGGAACGGTGGCAACGATGGCGCTGGCGAGCAGCGGCCCCACGCCGGGTATCTCCATCAGCCGACGGCCAAGCTCGGTCTCGCGTGCGCTCGCCAGGATGCGGCGGTCGTTCTCCAGGATCTGCTCCTTTACGATGCGCAGCTCAGCCGCCAGCATCTCCAGGCAGAACCGCGCATCGGCCGGCACCCGCTCGTCAGTCGGGTCGGCGATGACGTCGAGAAGCTGCTCAAGGCCGTTCCTGCCGATCGGTACCGCGATTCCGAACTCGGCCAGGTGCGCCCGCATCGCGTTTGACAGCTGCGTCCGTTGGCGATTCAGGATCAGGCGAACACGATGCAGCATCATCGCGCTCTGCTGCTCGGGCGACTTGATGCCGACGAAGCGCATCGTCGGCCGGGTCACCGCCTCACAGATCGCCTCCGCATCGGCCGCGTCGTTCTTGCCCCGCTTGACGTACGGCTTCACATACTGCGCCGGCATCAGCTTCACGTCATGCCCGAGCCCTACCAGCTCGCGTGCCCAGTAATGCCAGGTCGCACACGCCTCGATCCCGACCAGACACGGCGGTAGCTTGGCGAAGAACCTCAGCATGCGCCCGCGCGTCAGCCGCTGGCGGATCACCGCCACGCCCTACGCATCGACGCCATGCACCTGAAACACGTTCTTCGCGAGATCTAGACCTATCGTAATGACGCTGCCCATTGTGAATCCTTCCGACTCTCCGCAGGTTATCCTGCTGGAGGGTTGGAGAGCCGTCCACGCCATCACATTCAAACGTTCGCGACCTGCTTCCGGATCTCGAACCTCAGCCGTTCAATCACCAGCCCGGCAAAACTTACATCCGGAAGCGGATCGTCCCGCCGGCTGTGCGCGGATCGCTCGGTGTTCCGACGATTAGGCCCGAATTGCCCGCCTGGATCGTCAGGTTCTGGATGTAATCGGCGTCGAGCAGGTTGCGTGCCCAGACGATCAGTTCCAGCCCATCGGCGAAGCGGTAGCCGATGTTTGCGTTGGTCAGGTTGTAGCCGCGGATATAGGTGAAGCGCGACAGGCTGGGGTCGCCGTTGAAGCCGCTGCGGGAGGCGGTATCGATATGGACGAAGACCTGTCCGTCACCCACCGGTCGCTGATAATCCAGCCCCGCGGTGATCGCGAAGCGCGGTAGCGACGCGAGGCGACGGCCGGTGAGGCTGCACCGCGTGGTGGAAGCGGTCTGCACCTCCAGCGGACATGGGCCGGCGGGATAGTCGGTATATTTCCCGTCCGAATAGGCGAAGCTGGTGCGTGCGCTCAGCCCCGGTAGGATGAGCGCGGTCACGTCCGCCTCGATCCCCTTCACCGTCACCTGCGGGATGTTCGACAGGTAGCCGCGCAACTGCACCGTCTGCGTCAGCGAGTTCTCGACGACGGTCGCCTGAAAGTCGCGGACCTTGGTGTAGAAGCCGTCGATGTTGAAAATCAGGCGGTCGTCGAACAGCGTGTTCTTCAGGCCGATCTCATAGGTCTCGTTCCGCTCGGGCCGCACGACGGCGGTCGCCAGCACCGGGCGGTTGTTGCTGTCGAGCGGCAGGCCCGACATGTTGATCCCGCCCGACTTGAAGCCGCGCGCATGGCTCGCATAGGCCATCGTCGTGTCGGTGACCTGCCACGCCAGGTTGCCGCGGCCCGACAGGCTACCGTCGCTGTCATGCGCCTCATAGCTTTGCGGGCGCAACACACCGAGGCGGGCGTTAATGAGCGCGGTGTTCGTGGTCGACGGGCCGCCCGATACGGTGGTGCTGTAATAGCCGTCCTTTTCTTCCTGCGTGTAACGCAAACCGACCGTCGCGGTCAGACGGTCGAAGACGCGGTAATTGACCTCGCCGAACGCGGCGTAGCTGAGACTGCGGAAGTCCGTGCGACCGTCCTGCCCGTAACCGTCTAGCAGGTTGGACGGCACCGGCGTTACCACGGCGGCTGCGCCCGTGCCGGTCGTGACGGTCGTCCCGATCAGATAGCGGGCGGCGGCCGGACCATAAATGCTGATCGGCTGCCCGGTCAGGCGCTGGCGGAAGCCGTAGAGGCCGACGACATAGGACAGGGGTCCGGTGCCGTTCGAGGCAAGGCGCAGTTCCTGGCTATACTGGTCCTGTCGCGACGGGATGTGTTGCGAGAGCTGGACGGGCAAGCCGGTATAGTCGCGGTCGTTCTCCGCATCCCAGTTCCAGAAGCGCCATGCGCTGACCGAGGTCAGCGTCACTGGACCCAGGTTCCAGTCGGTGATCGCGCTCACGCCGCCTTCATTGGTGTCGACGCCGAGTGGGCCATCGATGTCGGTCTTGCGGTCGTATACATTGGTGCTGGGGGGCGCATAGCCGAACTGTGCGGCGAGACCGTTCGGCCCACCGAACTGGCGGTTGGCGGCGCGCAAGCTGGTGCCGGTGCGCAGATACACCTGCCCGCAGCAATAGGCCTGGAAGTTGGTGAAGTCGGTGATGACGCGCATCTGGATTGTGTCGTCGGGCTTGAACAGCAGTTGCCCCCGCACCGCCTGCGTGCCGATCGTGTTGGCGGCGCGACCGGTGCGCACGTTGTCGAGCACACCATCGCGCCGCGTCGAGACGGCCGAGATGCGATAGGCGATGGTGTCGGTGATTGGCCCCGATGCCCAGCCCTTGGCCTGCACGAAGTTGTAGTCGCCGTAGGACAGTTCGGCGAAGCCCTCGCGGGTGAAGGTCGGCGCGCGCGTGGTGATATTGAGCGCGCCTGCCGTCGTGTTCTTGCCGAACAGCGTGCCCTGCGGTCCGCGCAGTTCCTCAACCTGCTCTATGTCGGCAAAGTCGAACGCCGCGGTCGCGGGACGCGCGTGATAGACCTGATCGACATAGAAGCCGACGCCCGGCTCCAGCCCGTCATTGGCCTGGCTGACGGCGACCACGCTCGACCCCAGGCCGCGGATGGTGAAAGCGGTGTTGCGCGGGTTGGCCGAGCTGTAGTTCAGCGTTGGGATCAGCGTCGTCAGACCCTGCGTATTGACCGTGTAGCTCTGGTCGATGAGGTCGCCGCCCACCACCGACAAGGCTGCAGGCACGCGCTGCGCATCCTCCGCCCGGCGGCGTGCCGTGACGATGACGTCGGGCAGGCCCCCTCCCCGAACCCGCGTGCTCGCGATCGCGCTCTGGGTCGTTTGCGCCAAGGCGGGTGCGCTAAACGCCGGCATGACCGTCGCACACAGAAGACCCGCGAGCCGCTTCGACATCGACAATACCCCGTTTAGAGCGGCCGTTTCCGCCGCTTTATATCCGGTCGTATATTGATGGTGTATTCAGCCGTATACAGAGATTTACTGGGCCCAAAGCGATCAATCGGGCGCTACCGGCTCCTGCCGCAGATATTGGCGAAGCTGCGCATAGGCCGGGCGGTCGGCGATGGCTGAGGCCTCCCGCTCCATGTCGCGATAGGCTTCGAGGACGGCGAGACCCGTCGGCGATACCCGTGCGCCCCGTTCGCGTCCGCCGCCCTTGATCGTCTCGACCACGACCGGATCGAAACAGCGGTTCATTTCGTCGACCAACAGCCAGGCGCGGCGATAGCTCATGCCAAGCGCCCGCCCGGCCGCGCTGATCGAGCCGTGTTCGATGATCGCCTCCAGCAGGTCGGCCTTGCCCGGCCCCATAGCCAGTGCGTCGCCGCAGGCGATCTGAATCTTTAGCCAGAGGGGCCCGAGCTTCATCTTATTTGCCGATCATCACGTCGCTGGCCTTGATGATGACCGTGACGGCGTCACCCTTCGCCAGACCGAGGTCTGCGATGGCTTCTTCGGTGATGCTGGCGGTGACGACATTCCCGCCGCCGATGTCGACCTTGATCGAACCGTTCACGGCGCCCGGCGCAATCGAGACGATCGTGCCGGAGATCTGGTTGCGTGCGCTGAGCTTCATGATGACCCTTCGATTGGATGACCATCGGTTCTAACCGCACTGGTCGCCCCAGCCTATATCGTCCAGAGAACGGGACGAGAGCACATCCGCCGGCAGGAAGGCCGACGGTACACGTGGCCATGAGGCATGACGGATCGCGCGTCGGGATATCCGCGGGACTGTTACTCCGCCGCACCGGCGAATGCCGCACCTGTCTTGTCCTAAAGAGCCGTGGCTGCGATAGCCCTGCGTGGGTGCGCCTTTACCAGGGGTGCAGGCATGTTGCGCTGGTCGGGCCGCCAGCGCCGATGACCGTGACGGAAGGCCGGACATGACCGATCGCGCGCGCCGTCCCGTACCTGCCCTTTGCACCTCACGGCATCGATGCCGCCGCGCGGGTCTGCGCACAAGGGCTGCATGATCGGACGCGACCATCGCTCGACACGCGGCGATACCACCACCGGTGCGTTGCGACGGCGCCGGCGCACGCCGGTCTGGCTGTCGCTGCTGTGGAGGGTCGGGCTGGTCCTCGCGCTGCTCGGGATCGCGCTGGCGGGCCATTGGCTCGATCGTGCCGGCCTGCGCGACGACGGTCATCAACCCGGCCAGCTTTGCCGGGCTGCTGCTCGCCGGCTCGACGCATGGCGAGCATCTGGCCGATTACATCGCCGATCTGGCCGCGCACGGCGGCCGCGTCGCGCTGCACGAACGCGACGTCGCACCGGCGGAAGTGGGCCGGCCGCTGGCCACCCTTACTACCGGTCTTGGCGTTCGCCTGCATCGCGGCGGCACTGCGATCGGCTTCTGGGAACCGCAGGCGCAGCGGCTGGAGATCGGCGACCGAATCGTCGAGATCGTCCCCACGGAGCGCCTGTCATGACCGTCGCCGCATCGGATCGCCCCGACCCCGCCGGGCGCCTCGGCCGGATCGCGCTCTACCGCTGGTGGCGGCGCTCCGTGGTCGGGCGCGTCGATCACGAGGCGGTGCTGGCGCGCGTCATCGAGGAAAGTGGATGGAGCCCGCGCTTCGCCTTCATGACGATGATGTCGGCAGGGATCGCGGTGCTGGGACTGCTGCTGTCGTCGCCGGCGGTGGTGATCGGCGCGATGCTGATTTCGCCGCTGATGAACCCGATCCTGGGCTTCGGCTTCAGCCTGGCGCTGTTCGACTTTCGTGAGTTACGGCGATCGCTGAAGGCGCTGGTGATCGGGTCGGTCGCGGCGATCGCCTTCACCGCCCTGCTGGTGCTCGTATCGCCGCTACAGGCGCCGACCGCCGAAATCGTCGCGCGGACGCGGCCCAACCTCTTCGACCTGGCGGTCGCGCTGTTCGCGGCGCTCGCCGGCACCTTCGCGATCATCCGCGGGCGTGGCGACACGATCGTCGGCGTGGCCATCGCGACCGCATTGATGCCGCCACTCGCGGTGGTCGGCTACGGCATCGCGACCCGCAATGCACCGGTCGGCATGGGCGCCTTCGCGCTGTTCGCCACCAACTTCATCACCATCGCCCTGTCTGCCACGGTGATGGCGCGCTTCTACGGGTTCGGCCATCATCTGTCCCGACGGCAGAGCTGGGTGCAGACCGGTCTGCTGACATTGGTCTTCATCGTCATGGCGATCCCGCTCGGCATCTCGCTCAACCGGATCGGACGGGAAGCACTCGCCCCGCGCAGACGCGGTCACTGCTGTCCGACCGGTTCGGCGCGGACGCCCGCGTGACGCAACTCGACATCGATTTCACCGCCCGGCCCATCGTGGTGCGTGCGGTCGTCATCACGCCGCGCCGTTCGATGCAGAAGACGCGCGCGATCCAGGCCGCGCTGGCACAGCAACTGGCCCGGCCGGTGCGGCTGAACCTCGACCAGATCCTGCTCGGCGCAGGCGCCGACGCGCTCGCCGCCCAGCGCGAAGAGCTGCGCCAGGCGGGGGAAGCGACCAACACGGCGGCGCAGCATGTTACCGATCTGGCAAACAGTATCGCGCTCATCACCGGCGTCGCGCCCGATGCAGTGACGATCGACCGGGACCACCATCGCGCCATCGCACCCGCCGCCCCGCTACCCGGCGCCACCGTCGCGACCTATCGCATGCTGGAGCGCCGCGCCGCGCAGCAGAGCGAAGATTGGGACGTGGCGATCGTGCCGCCGCAGGGGCCGTTGCCGGAGATCGTCTTCGCCGACGGCTCCGACACGCTCGACGCCGACGCCGGTGACGCCGTCGCGACTTCGGCTTGGGCGGCGCGACGCTGGAACGTATCGACCCTGGCCGTGCCGGGTCTGCCTGCCGGCGCACCGCCCGCCAATCCGAATCTCGATACGCGGCGGGCATTGTCGATCGCCGCCGCATTGCGCCAGCAGGGCGTAGCCGCAACCCCTGCACCGGCTGCGGGTCGCCGGTTCGCCCTGACGCCCGCCGCAACACCCGCACCATGATCCCCAGACGATCGAAGGACTATTGATGGCAGAGATCGGACTGACCGAATTGGGAACGATGCTGATCGTCGCCTCGCTGGTGGCTATGGTATCGCGGCGGATCGGCCTGCCTTATACAGCGGGCCTCGTGCTGGCGGGCATCGGCCTTGCCTATTTCCCGGTCGGTGCCGACCTGCCGTTGTCGCGCGAGCTGATCTTCAACGTCTTCCTGCCGCCGCTGATCTTCGAAGCGGCGATGCAACTGCGCTGGTCGCGCTTTCGAACGGAGATGCCGCTGACCGTCGTGCTCGCCTTTCTGGGCGTCGCGATCAGCGCCGCCGTCGTCGCGGGCGGCATGCATCTGCTGCTCGGCTGGAGCGTGCTGGGCGCGGCGTTCTTCGGCGTCCTGATCGCCGCCACCGACCCGGTGTCGGTCATCGCCGCATTCAAGGAGATGCGGGCCGAACCCCGGTTGAGCATGGTCGTGGAGTCCGAAAGCCTGCTCAACGACGGCGTCGCCGCGGTCGGCTTCGCGATCCTGATCGGCATCGCGAACGGCGAGGCGCTGACCGCCTCTGGCGCCGCGCTCGCCCTGTTGTGGACGGTGGCGGGCGGCCTTGCCATCGGCGCTGTCATCGGCTTCGTCGTGCTGACCGTCGCGGGCCGCACCGAGGATCATCTGGTCGAGGTGACGCTGACCACCGTCGTCGCTTGGGGATCGTTCCTGCTCGCCGAACACATCCATGCCTCGGGCGTGTTCGCCGCGCTGGCAGCCGGGCTGATCGTCGGCAACCTCGGCCCGCGCGGATCGATTTCGGTCGCCGGCCGCCAGCATGTCCAGGATTTCTGGACCTATGCCGCCTTCCTCGCCAATTCGTGCCTATTCCTGCTGATCGGCAGTCATGAGGCGCACCAGCCCATCGCACTCGTGTCGCTCCCGCTTGGCATCGCCATCGTCCTGACGCTGATCGGTCGCGCGGCGGCGGTCTATCCGCTGGCGTTGCCCTTCGCGCGGTCGGGGCTGCGATTGCCAGCCACCTATCAGCATGTCCTGGTCTGGGGCGGGCTGCGGGGAGCGGTCGGGCTGGCGCTGGCGCTGGCGGTGCCGGCCACCGTTGCAGAGCGCGGGCAGATCGTCGTCGTCACGTTCGGCATCGTCGCCTTCTCGATCTTTGCGCAAGGTCTGACGATGCCGTGGTTGCTGCGCCGCTGGCGCCTGACCGGATCGGCCGACGCGGACCAGTGACGCACCCGGAACCCCGGATCGATCCCGGCGCTTGAACGCGCAAGGAAGGGGACGACGTTGACCCGATGGCAGTGGCTTATCCGCCTGCTCAGCCGCAGGATGTGGTTCAGGGCGGCACTGGTCTGCGCCTTCGGCGGCGCGCTCGCGCTGGCGGGCGCGTTGGTGGGGCATACGATATCGTACGACTTCGCCGCGAAGATCGGTTCGAAGTCGGTCGACAACATCCTCACCATCCTGGCCTCGAGCATGCTCGCCGTAACGACCTTCTCGCTGACCGCGATGGTCTCGGCCTACTCGGGCGCGACGAGCACGCTCACCCCGCGTGCCGTGCAACTGCTGATCGACGACAGCACCGCGCAGAATACGCTTGCGACCTTCCTCGGCAGCTTCCTGTTCGCGATCGTCGGCATCATCGCGCTATCGACAGGGCTGTACGGCGAGACGGGGCGCGTGATCCTGTTCTTCGGCACAATCGTCGTCATCCTGTTCATCGTCTTCACGCTGCTGCGTTGGATCGAACATATCGCGCGGTTCGGCCGCGTCGCGGATACGATCGACCGGGTGGAGCGCGCGGCGCTGGCCGCGGTCGACACGATCGCCATGCCGTTGGCCCTGGATGCACGGCCCGACGGCTCGCCCCCTCGCGGCATGATCGCGATTTGCCCGGAGACGGTCGCACGGGTCACTCATGTCGATATCACCCTGCTGGGCGAAATCGCCGAGGCCGTCGATACCGACATCCACATTCTCGCCCTGCCCGGTAAGCTGGTGGAACCCGAACGGCCCATGGCGCTCGTCGCCCGTACGTGCGACGATGACCGTATCGCGCGTATCCGCTCGGCCTTCACCCTGTCGCATCACCGGGCCTTCGACCATGATCCGCGGTTCGGCCTGATCGTTCTGTCGGAAATCGCGTCGCGGGCGCTGTCCCCCGCGATCAACGATCCGGGCACGGCGATTGCGGTGATCGAGGCGGGTGCCCGCGTCCTGCGGCGGATCGTCGATCATCAGGCCGATGTGTCGTTTTTGCCCGCTCGGGTGCATGTTCCTGCCATCCACCTCGCCGACCTGCTCGACGATTGGTGCCGCCCGATCGCACGCGACGGTGCCGCCACGATCGAAGTCGGCATACGTCTGCAAAAGGCTCTTGGTGCGCTAGCCGGGCATGCCGAGGACGCTCGTCCCCTCATCCGACGCGAGGCGCGGGATGCCGTTGAGCGCGCAAAGGCGGCATTGACGAGCAGCGCGGACCGGGCGGCAATCGAGCGGGCGTATGCTTCCTGTTTCGGTGAGGGTTGACCCACAAACGGTCGTTCGACGGCGATGTCCGTTCCCCGAGCGAGCCGCTCTTCGGCGCTGAGGGCGGCCGTTTCGGATGGATTAGTTTTGACGTGACCCCCGTTTCTTCATCCATCTGGAACTAGAGACCGGCCCTCGAAGGGACGGACGGAATGAGGCGGAAGCAGTTTTCGGAAGAGCAGATCATCGGCATCCTGAAGGAGGCTCAGGCAGGTGCGGTGGTGATGGAGCTGTGCCGCAAGCACGGGAAGTCGAGCGCGACCTACTATGCGTGGAAGGCGAAGTTCGGCGGCATGGCACCCGCCGAGTTCGCGAACCGTCCCAGCCACGGGCGTGAGGACAAGCAAGCTATTTTATTAACGGCCTAAAACGGGGAGCAGGTCGCATCTGACGTTTATTTCTCAATCCGATGAGAGGTCCAAGTCTCACCAAGGCGGGGCCGCTCCGCATAATAACTTGGCCTTACGGTCGGGATGTCCAGCATCAGGTCTAGATGACTTCTTACCTCTCCCAAGCCCAACACCAACGCATCGGCCCCGAAGCGGCTTTCCTCATCACAGTAAAACTGAATTTCACAATCCCTTTTTTGAACGAATAGCCGCACCGGCTACTCGTCACAAACGTAGGTGCATACGACTGACGCCCGGTTGTCCGGGAAGGTTTACCCGGCAAGATCGATCATCGCTGGCAGACTACGGCTTACGCAATGTTCGCTAGTGGCCGACACCTGCCAAGGGCAGGACCCCAAAACGGCCATTCACAGGCCGGTTCGATGTTTTCGACTTCTGCCGTTCGTTCTCCCAAAAAGGATAAGCAGCGGAGCCAGCTGGCGGCTTCAGAGGTCATCGATGGCGATTCGCAGCCGGGTAATACAGTCACGTAGCGGGTGGTATCGGTACGCCATCATGATAGTCTCGACGGATGCTAGCCAACTTTCTAACGCCGGCCTATCTACCGTTCGCGATAGCGTTCTTCGTCATGATCGGAATTGGCCTGATCGAGGCTGTCGGGCTGGGGCTTGGCCATCTCGACCTGAGTGCTGACGTCGGTGTCGATGGACATCACGGTGTGCTAGACTGGCTGGGACTGAGCGGCGAATTGCCAGTCCTGATCTGGCTGACCTCTCTACTTGGATGCTTCACCCTGACCGGGGTTGCCATTCAGCAGGGGGCTTCCTCTTTTTCCGGTGCACCGATGCCATGGCCGCTGGCTTGTATCGGTGCGCTGATCGGCGGTGTCCTCCTCAACATCGGCGCTGCTCATGGCCTTGCCCGGATCATGCCGGGCTTTGAAAGCAGCGTGATCTCGACGGACGATCTGTTGAGACGGCGTAGCACCATTCTGGAAGGCGCCGCGCGGCGCGGGGCCCCTGCCCGGGCCAAAGTCGTCGACCAGCACGGACAGGCCCATATCATCATGGTTGAGCCGCACGACGATACGGCCGTCATTGGGACGGGTGAGCGCGCGTTGCTAGTCCGCCGTGAGGGGCAGATATTTTTCGCCCTGGCCGAAGAAGATTCTTTTCTTCGATCGATCTGATACATGTGACGACTAAAAGGGGGGAAACACATGCCTGCATCGCTACTGAACGTCCTGATCTATGCAGGCATCGTGTTGTTTGCCTTCATGGTCATCGGCATCATCCTGACCCGTCTTTATCGCCGTGCGACCAAAGATGTCGCGCTGATCCGAACGGGTTTTGGCGGCGAAAAGGTGGTGCTGAACGGCGGCATCATGGTCATCCCCGTTCTTCACGAGCTGATGCAGGTCCGCCTGACGACGGTGAAGCTGGAGGTGTCGCGGCTCAACAAGGATGCGCTGATCACGCTCGACAAGCTGCGGGTCGACGTCGTCGGCCTGTTCCATATCAAGGTCAAGCCCGACGCGGAGTCAATCGCAGCTGCCGCACAGACGCTGGGCGATTCGGTGAACAATCCGGATGCGGTCAAGTCACTGCTCGATGGCAAGCTGGTCTCGGCGTTACGGTCGGTAGCCGCAACGATGACGATGGAGCACCTCCACGCCAATCGCGCGGACTTCATCCAGAAGGTGCAGGAAGCGCTACTCACCGATCTCGATATGAACGGATTCCACTTGGAGTCGGTGTCGATCACGCATTTCGACCAGACCGCCTTTGAGCATTTCAACGAAAACAACGCTTTCGATGCCGAAGGTTTGACGGTGCTGACGCGCACCATTGAGGAGCGCAAGAAGACCCGTAACGATATTGTTGCGACCAACCGAGTGGCGATCGAGCAGCGAAACCTGGAAGCCAACAACCAGTCGCTGGAGATCGCTCAGGCTGCCGAACAGGCGCGGTTGCTTCAGGAACAGACGCTTTCCGCGCGCCGCGCCGAACAGGCCACCGCGATCGCGACCGCCGAGGCGGAGCAGACCCGCCTCGCCGAAATTGCGCGGATCACGGCCACCCAGGCACAGACCGTGGCGCAGACCGAGGCGGACAAGGTGATCAAGACCGCCACGATCGCGCGCGATGGCGCGATCCAGACGGCGACGATCGAGCGCGACCGTACGATCGAGATCGCGCGCATCACGACCGCTGTGCAGACCGCGCAAAAGTCTGAAGAAGAGTCCACCGCGACGGCCGCCGCTAACGAGGCGCGCGCGCTCGCGGTCCGCGCCGAGGAAAGTGTCGCTACCGCCAAAGCAACGGAAATCGCCAATCGCAACAAGAACGTAGCAGTCATCGCAGCGACACAGCGCGCGCAGGAAGAGGCCGTTCAGATCACTGTCGCCGCCACTGCTGAGAAAGAGGCTGCGGAAGCCCGCGCGAGTGCGCTTCGCACGGAGGCCGTAGCCGAAGCCGATGCCGAAAAGGCGCGCGCCGAAGGGCGTGAGGCTGCCTTCAAGGTCGACGCGGCCGGCCAGGCTTCGCTGAACGAGGCCACCAACATCCTCAGCGATGCACAGACCGCACTCCTGATCCGCAAGGCTATGCTGGAGGCCCTGCCTGCGATCATAGCCGCTGCCAGCAAGCCTATGGAGAACATCGATCGGATCAGCATCGTCGATGCTCGCGGCCTTCACGGCGAGGCGCTGGCCGGCGAGCCAGGCGGCAACGGCGGTCAGGTCAACTTGGCAGATGCGGCAGTCTCCGCAGCGATGCGATACCGGGTGGGCGGTCCGTTGATCGATGGATTGATGGCGGAGCTCGGCATCGCTGGAGGCTCTCTCAATGGGATGCTCTCGGGGACAAGCGCTGCCGTTGAACCTTCACAGAGGTCAATGCCGTTCAACGGCGTGAATCCGGGCAAAAACGACCCCGCTTCAAAACCAGCCTGACCCGATTGTGTCGAAAAGGCCGTCTTGCAGTGATGTTGGTGGTCTGATTCAATCTCTGCGAGGCGAGCGGAGACGGGCCGATGATGGGCGAGCGGACAGTGGCGCAGGAAGCGCTGTTCTACAGCTTCAGCCTGGAGCGGCACGTGCCGGCGGACCATCTGCTGCGATCGATCGACCGGTTCGTCGACCTGTCTGGCATTCGCGAGGAGCTGAAGCCGTTCTACAGTGAGACGGGTCGCCCCTCGATCGATCCGAAGCTGATGATCCGGATGCTCATCATCGGCTATGGCATGGGCATCCGGTCCGAGCGGCGGCTGTGCGAAGAGGTGCATCTGAACCTGGCCTATCGCTGGTTCTGCCGGTTGGGGCTGGACGGCGACGTGCCCGACCACTCGACCTTCTCGAAGAACCGGCACGGGCGCTTCCGCGACAGCGATCTGCTCCGCCGATTGTTCGAGACGACGGTCGCGCGCTGCATGGCCGAGGGGCTGGTGGGCGGCGAAGGGTTCGCGGTCGACGCCAGCCTGATCCGCGCCGATGCCAACCGCCAGACCGGCGGGCCGGGCAGTGACGGCATGCCACCGGACGCCGACAGCCGTGCGGTGCGCGAGTATCTGGCCGTGCTCGATGATGCCGCATTCGGTGCAGCGACGCCGGTGGTGCCGAAGTATCTGGCGCCGGCCGATCCGGCATCGCGCTGGACCAGCGCGCATCGCGGGCCGGCCCTCTACGCCTACTCGACCAACTACCTCATCGACCTCGACCACGCCGTCATCAGGGACGTGGAAGCGAGCACCGCGGTGCGCCAGGCCGAGGTAACCGCGTGCAAGCGCATGATCGCGCGGGTGCAGGACCGCTTCGGCGTCTGGCCCGAGCGGCTGGCCGCCGACACCGCTTACGGCTCGGCGGAGATGCTCGCCTGGCTGGTCCACGAGCGCGACATCCATCCGCATATCCCGGTGTTCGACAAGTCCGCTCGCGGCGACGGCACGTTCGAACGCGATGCCTTCACCTACGACCATGACGACGACAGCTACGTCTGCCCCGGCGGCAAGCGCCTAAGGCCCAGGAACCGCAACTTCGCAACCGCCCGGGGCGATGTCGGCCAGGACGGCTTCATCCGCTATCGCGCGCGACAGCAGGACTGAGGCGGTTGCGCCCTGCGGGAACGCTGCACCCCTCCGCCTGCTTTCCAACGATGCTGCGCATCGCCGGAACCTTGGCAGGCTTCGCCCAACATGCCCGCGCGCAAGGTCATCCGCTCGATCCACGAAGGGGCTCGCGACCTGGCCCGCGACATCGCCACCACCGACGCCTACGTCACGTCGCGGCGCCAGCGAAAGAAGGTCGAGATGCTGTTCGCGCACCTCAAACGCATCCTGAAGCTCGACCGATTGCGCCTGCGCGGTCCAAACGGCGCCAGGGACGAGTTCCATATGGCAGCCACCGCCCAGAACCTCCGCAAGATGGCCAAGCTCATCCCGATGGTGAAACAGCCACTACCCGCCTGAGCCGGTCGGCACCCCGACTTCTTCAACGCAATCGGGCCGAAACGGCTGTTGGCCGCGATGACAGGTGGCATGGACCCCGCGGCGAAAAGGTAGCGGTAGGAAAAGATCGCAATCCCGACGCTCAGAATCGTCATACCGGCCCACGCGACCTTCTGCCCCCATGTCGTCGGAGCTGATCGCGTCGTCACGGGCACACAGCGATCCGCCTGGATCGCTGGTCGATCAGCAGCGTGACATGTTGCAAGGCGTGTGCCCCGACCAGAAGTTCCGGATAGCGATCCGACACCCGCACCTCCACGTCCGAAAGCGAGGCTGCGCCGATGCGGAACGGCCCTTTCACCATCGCCTTGCCGGTGCTGACCGTCGTGTTGGTCAGTTTGCCTTGGCCGGCCGACTGGAGGGCACCACCGCCGACACGATCGAACAGCGTTTTCGGCAGCACGAACGACACGTTGGCGCCTGTGTCGAGATTGCCCTCCGTCAGGGTATCGCCAATCGTCACCGGCACGCGGAAGGCCCGCTCGTACGACATGACGCCATTGCCCTCGCCGGAGAGCGCGACGGCGCGCGTGAAGGTGAGGCGACGAGCCGGATAGTCGATGACCAACAGGCCATCGCCGAAGAACGCGCGCCCCAAAATGCCGGAGAACGCCGCTTCTGGGCTAAGCTTGCTGCTATAGTCCCGGGTGACGACCTCGAGATCGCGTCGGACGAAGCCGCCGAGTGCAACGGATGCCAAGCGAACGGTCCGGACTTCTGACGTTGCCACGCCATCCGACGTATGGCCCGATCCGCTCGGGGGAATAGCCAGCGCGGCAACCAAGCCGGCATCGGCACGCCCCATGCCGCTCGCGCCCGTATCGACGGCGAAGACGAACGGCCCTTTTCCATCAACCTTAACAGTCACATAGATCCGACCATCGACGACGCGGAACGGAACGCTCAGAACCGCGCCAATCATTACTTTGCGCGCCAGGGAACAAACTTTTGGTTTGTCCGGCTCGATTGCGAAAGCGGGCGTTGCGAGACTGGCAATGGCGGTCGCCGCGACGGTCGCTGTCCGTAGAATGCTCGAGTGCATGCTTTCCCCCGAATATATGCGTATTGCCTATGTAATACACACGACGTTTTGGCTCTTCAACAGCGCAAGGGGGAGACGGCGGCGATGATCGACGGAAGGCGGGGGTGATAGAGGCCGCTCAGGAGACCCACAAACGGTCATGCGGAGCCTCCAACCTATCTATCACCCACGGACATTCGGTCTTTTGGTTGGTCAGCCGGCATAAGGGGCGGTCATGTCCGGTGCGGATGCACTCTTTATCGTCGGTGACGTCGTCCATCGACGTGCATCGTCGTCAGACGAAGGCAGCGGCACCGGGGCCCTATGGCTCACGTGTGTCCGAGAACCGATCGGTGTCGTGGCCACGGTCACCGAGCAGGCACGGCGCTTATGGCAGGTGTTTTAACAACCCTGCCGCGCCCGTGTGTTGCTAATCGAACCAGCGGTTTTCGAGAGACGCAGGGTACGGCCGTTCGCGCACCGGCGACGGCGTATCCTTGGGTGTGCATAGTTTGCACGACGCTTGACGATCAAGTTGCGCTTTGCCCGCTAGATCCTGTTGATCGCAGTCTTCGATACGCTAGCGCAGGAGATGCTGTGTGTGTCGGACCACGTCCAACGTTGGTTCTGGCGCCTGACTGTGCCGAACGCTCAATTCAATTTCGACAATAAAGGAACGAGGCGGTTCGCGGCGACCGGGCCCGTTTTTGCAGGACGGCTCGCGCCAATCCTCCCGTCGCGATTTATACTGCCGGTTAGGAGGTGACACATAACGGTCATCGGCCTGACCCGTCTTTGCATTCGAAGCACAACGACACTGCAACAAAGCTGCTCTAGCGCGCAGTCCACAGGCGCCGAGAGAGCCGCCCTTCAGGGACTGTGTCATCATGAAATTCGTTACCGCCAGCGCCGTTGCGGCGCTGCACGTTCTCTTCGCGCCTGCCGTTTCGGCGCAGGTCACTGCGTCCCAGGGGGATGCGGAGGTCAGTCAGGCCACGATGGATGCTGCTGGTGGAGATGACATCGTCGTGACCGGCACGCGGGAGCGCGGCCGGACGCAATTCGATACGCTGGCACCGGTCGACGTGCTGCCGCAAGCGCTGGTGCAGTCCAGCGTCTCGAGCGATCTCACCACCGTGCTGGCGCAGTTGCTGCCGTCCTTCAACGTGCAGCGCCTGCCCGCCGCCGACGGACAGGCGTTCGTGCGCCCGGCGACGCTGCGCGGCCTGTCCGCCGACCAGACGCTCGTCCTCGTCAACGGCAAGCGCTATCATCGCTCGGCTCTGCTGGGAACGCGCGGCGCGCAGGCCCCCGATCTCGCCAGCATCCCCACTCTCTCGATCAAGCGCATCGAGGTGCTACGCGACGGCGCGTCGGCCCAATATGGCTCCGACGCGATCGCCGGCGTCATCAACATCATCCTCGACGACCAGCCGGGGATGGAAGCCTATGGCCAGTTCAGCCAATATTATGCCGGGGACGGCAACACCTACCAGTCCGGCGCCCGCGGGGGCATCGCGCTGAACGACAAGGGCGCGATCGTCTTTACCGGCCAGTTCGCGCATGGGGAGGCCACCTCGCGCACCCGCCAGCGTCCCGACGCTCTCGCGTTCCAGGCGGCGAACCCGACGCTCGCGGTGCCGAACCCGGTACAACGCTGGGGGCAGCCGGACGAAGAGCGCATCAGCGGCGCGATCGACATGCACTATGACATCAGCGATGCGGCGAAGGTCTACGCCTTCGGTACGGTGCAGCAGGGCGAGGGGCTGACCGATTTCAACTGGCGCAATCCCAGCAACACCGGCAGCGTCTACAACGCTAGCAGCGTCTTCCCCGGTTTCAGCTTCCGCAGCATCTACCCGGCCGGCTTCACCCCGCGCTTCGGCACGCAGTTCGCCGACCTGCAACTCGTCAGCGGCCTGCGCGGCGACCTGTCGGACGCGCTGAGCTACGACCTCAGCGCCACGGCCGGCCGCAGCCGTATCGACTATACGATCGCCGAAACGCTCAACGCCTCCTTGGGGCCAGCCAGCCCGACGAGCTTCTACCTCGGCCGCCTGACGCAGCGTGAGACAAACCTCAACGCAGACTTCGTCTATCGCCTGCCCGTCGGCGGCATCGAACCGCTCAATATCGCCTTCGGTGGGGAACGGCGGATCGAGCGTTACGCGGTCGGTGTCGGCGATCCGGCCTCCTATGCGATCGGAGCGGGGGCCGCGACGGGTCTTGCCCCCAACGCCAACGGCTTCCCCGGCTTCGGCCCGCAACAGGCGGGCAGCTTCAAGCAGACGAGCAACGCGGGTTACGTCGACGTCACATGGCATCCGATCACGATGCTCACCCTCGGCACGGCGGGCCGTTACGAGGACTTTTCGAGCTTCGGCGACAAGTTCACCTACAAATTCTCCGGCCGGGTCGAGCCGGTCCAATGGCTTGCGCTGCGCGGCACCTATTCCACCGGATTCCGCGCGCCGACCCCGGCGCAGCTCAACACCCGCGTCGTGAGCCAGGGTCTCGACACCCGGACGTTGCAGGTCTTCAATCAGGGACGCCTCGCGCCAACGGACCCGCTTGCGGTTGCGCTCGGAGCCAAGCCGCTGCGCCCCGAAACCTCACACAACATCAGCGCCGGCCTCGTCGCGCAGACGCATATCGGGCTGGGCGGGACGGTCGATCTCTACCAGGTCGATGTCGACGACCGCTTCAGCCAGTCGGCGACCATCGCCATCCCGGCGGGCTTCGCCAACCCCAACCGCTTCACCTCGATCAGCTACTTCACCAACGATTTCAACACCCGGACCCGGGGTGTCGATGTCGTCATCACTTATGCTCGCGCCCTCGGCGGCGGTCGGGCCAGCGCGACGCTGGCTTACAATTACAACCGCACCACCGTTCGTAGCGGGACGAGTGCGGCGATCGCCAACGACACGCAACGCCGCATCTTCCAGGAACGCCTGCCCCAGCATAATGCGACCGGCACGCTCGGCTACGATATCGGTCCAGTCGGCATGATCCTGCGCGGCCGCTATTATGGCCCCTGGACCGACGTGACGGGCAATGCGACCGGCGAGCTGTTCCAGCGCTTCGGCGGCATCGCCCTCTTCGACGCTTCGCTCACCTATCGCATGACGCCGAACATCTCGATCCGTGGCGGTGCCGAAAACCTGTTCGACACCTATCCGGCGGAGGCGACCAATCAGGCCAATCGCGGCCTGATCTATTCGCGAAACGCCCCCTATGATACCGATGGCGGCCGGTACTATGTCCGGCTCGGATTGAGCTTTTGATGATCGATCGGCGCGAGCTTCTGGCCGGCGGGATGGCCGCCACCCTCCCCCTGCCCGCGCGCGCCGGCGCGCCAACGCATCCCGCCCCGGACGACGAGGCGTTCTGGGCGACCGTCGCTGCGGAGTATGACCTGCCCCAGGACGTCATCCAGCTCGAAAACGGCAATTGGGGCGCGATGTCCCGCCCCGTCCGCGCCGCCTACGAACAGGCCGTCGCGCGTGTGAACCGCGATACCAGCTATTACGCCCGGCGCGGCATGCTTGCCGACCTTGGCGCCGCCCGCACCGCCGTCGCGGCGGAACTGGGTGTACCTGCCGATGAGATCGCCTTCACCCGCAATGCGACCGAAGCTCTCAAGGCGCTGATCCTCGGCTACAATCGTCTGACCGCAGGCGATGCGATCGTCTATGCCGACCTCGACTATGACAGCATGCAGGCGTGCATGGAGAGCCTTGGGCCGCGGCGTGGCGTGCGCGTTCGTCGCATCGCGCTACCCGAACCCGCCACGCGCGCCAGCCTGATCGACGCCTATGCACAGGTGATGGCTGACGAACCGCGGCTGAAGCTCATCCTCCTCACCCACCTGAGCCACCGGACCGGCCTGGTGATCCCGGTTCGCGAGATCACTGCGATGGCCCGTGCCCGCGGTATCGACGTCATCGTCGATGCCGCGCACAGTTGGCAACAGCTCGACTTCGCGCTGCCCGACCTCGATTGCGATTTCGTCGGACTGAACGGCCACAAATGGCTCGGCGCGCCGCTCGGCATCGGCATCCTCCATATCCGCAAAGGCGCGCTGTCCCGCATCGACCGGGATCCCGCCGAAGACGCGAACGGCCCGGACACCGTCATGGCCCGGATCCACACCGGCACGCTCGATTATGCGTCCTGGCTCACCGTCCCCGCCGCACTCGCCTTTCAACACCGGATCGACCGTGCCGCCCGCGCCGCACGGCTGCGCGCGCTTCGCGACCGCTGGGTTCGGCAGGCGCGGGCGATCCCCGGCATCGAGATACTGACGCCGGACGACCCCGCGTCGCATGGCGCGATCACGTCGTTCCGGTTCAAAGGGGTAATCAGCCCGCAAGCGAACGCCGCCCTTGCCCAGCGACTGCTTGAGCAGCATCGCATCTTCACCGTTCATCGGACAGGAGCCGCCCATGGCGCATGTGTCCGAATAACGCCGTCCTTGTTCAATTCGGCGAGCGACGTCGACCGTCTGGCGCAGGCTCTGTCAGCCGTTCATTGAAGGCACGGGGGGCGTGTATCCGATGGGCTGTTGAGGCCGCAATTGATCGCCACACTGCCGAAGAATGACCGTGGTACTTAGCGATCGTAAAACGTTGGAGCATGAGACGGCGCTGATGGTGATATGTCTCAGAGCTTGGATCACATAGGCAGTACCAATTCGACTTCGCTGCCCTGACCCAAAAGTAAACGTTCGCCGTGACACCGCCACTGCGCAGAAGCGGACGTTTGGTCATCCGGTCTGGTGCAGTTCGAGAGCTGAGGACGCCGTACGTCAGACCCTCCGGTACGTACGAAGGTCAATTGCAAATAGCGCGACGGACCGTATTGTAGGCACAATACACCAAGCGATCGGTTATGTCATGACGTCCTCGCGAATGCCCGAATGAACCCGACACGGCGAACGATCCTGATCGGCACCGCAGTCGCTGCCGGCTGCGCCTCCGTGCCGGCGCTGGCCAGGAGCCAGAGGCGTACGGCGATGCCAGTCCCGTCATGGATGGCGCTTGCTTCCGTGCCGGGGGCAAGCTGGGCCGTGTTCGACGGCGAAGCGGAGCCGGTCAGCTCTGCGGTAGGATACGCCAAAGTCGGTGAGGCGAACGCGACGACGGAGACGCTGTTCGAAGCCGCTTCCCTGTCAAAGCCGGTCCTGGCGGCTGCCATCCACGACCTTGTCCGCGACGGCAGCGTCGATCTCGACGAGCCTGTGGCCAAGCACATCGATTTCACGGCGGATGTCGCGACCAAGGCTATTACCCCTCGTCACCTGCTATCGCATTCCAGTGGTCTGCCGAATTGGCGGACCGAGGCCGGCAGCGATCTGGTGAGCAGGTTCAGACCCGGTTCCGACTTCCGCTATTCGGGAGAGGGCTACGTACTGCTCGCTCGCCTCGCCGAAAAAGTCACCGGGCAGACGGCAGCGGAGGTCGTCCGTTCCCGAATTCTGACGCCTGCGGGAATGACGCGAAGCGGCTATGGCTGGTCAGCCGGCCAATCGCCTCCGGTGGCGTGGGCGCACGATGCCGGGGGCGCATTGATGGCGGACAAGGGCCCTGCGCAGTTCCAGAGGAGCCGGGACGCCGGCCCTCGCCGGTCCGTGGAGGCATGGATGCAGGATGATCGCGTTGCGGGGGCCCAGGCGCTCGGCAAGCCGGCCCTGCCCGTCTTTATGATTCCCAACATGGCGGCGGGACTGTGGACGACCGCGAGCGATTATGGCCGCTTCGCCCGTTTCGCGCGTCGCTACCCGGCCATGAATACGCCGACGGTGGCCGTCGAAGGCAGTCTTGCCTGGGGCCTGGGGTGGGGACTGGAACAGTCGGGCTCAGACCGCTTCGCCTGGCACTGGGGCGCCAATGACGGTGTCGCCAACCTGTTCATCCTCGATCTCGTCAGCAACGACGGGCTGGTCATGCTGACGAACGGGGCCGGGGGGCAGCGGGTCTACGAACGAGCCGCCCGCGTCCGGTTCGGACGTGAGTTTGACGCCTTGACGTGGTTGCAGCCGTGACGTCGAGGGTGTTCCCGCCTCCGTACAGCCTGCGGCTTTCGGCCACCCATTCGTGTTGGCAGCAAGGCAGAGCCGGAGCGTAGCTTTGCTCGCCACCAGCGAGATTGCCGCCACGCTTCAACATCACTAAGTGTTGCACATGGGCAATACAGTCGCTGTGCTGAAGCAGGCAGTTTATCGCGGTTTGGTCGCGCTGGTGGTTTGGTCTTCGATTGCGGACGCCAGGACGAACACCACGCTGCCGGATCTGACCACAACCCTGCGTGAGCAGCATGTGGAGAGCGCTTCGGTCGCCGTGATCCGCGATGGACTGATCGTCTCGACCGGGGCTTGGGGCATGGCTGGCCCCAACCGCGCGGCGACCGTCTCCACGCCCTATAATCTCGCCTCGCTGACGAAGCCGCTCACGGCGGAGGTCATCCTGCGGCTGGTGTCGGCCGGCACGCTGTCGCTGGACGAACCGATGGACCGCTATTGGAGCGATCCCGACCTGTCGCGCGATCCCCGGCGGATCAAGCTGACGGTGCGCATGGCACTGAGCCATCGCACCGGCTTGCCGAACTGGCGCGATGCCAAGGGGCTGGCGTTCGATCACGATCCCGGCACGACCACCGGCTATTCGGGCGAGGGATATCAATATGCGGCGCGCTATGCCGAGCACCGCACCGGGCGATCGTTCGAGGCTCTGGCTGGGCGCTGGCTGTTCGCTCCGGCTCACATGCGCGCCTCGGGCTATGTTTCAGCACAGGGCGAGACGGCGCCGATCGCCGTGCCCTATGACGATGCAGGCAAGCCGCTGCCGGTCGAGCGGGTGACGCGATACAATGCCGCCGATCTGGCGCATGCCACCGCGCGGGATTATGCGCGTTTCCTCATCGATGCCCGCAACGATCGCGGTCTGACCAGGGTCATTGCAGCCGAACGCAGCAGGTCGCAGGCCGATCTGACGCCCGACATCTGTACCGGAACGAAAGCGACCACCTGTCCGCCCTGGACCGGCTTCGGCCTTGGCTGGCAGCTTCTCGGCTTTCCCGGTGGAACGACGATGCTCCACACCGGCAAGGATGCCGGAGCGTTCACCTTCGCCGCGATCGACCGGGCGAGCGGCGACGGCATCGTCATCCTGACCAACAGCGACAATGGGTGGCGGGTGATCCTGCCGATCCTCGAACGCACGGGTAGCGATCCGAAGCTGATCGCCTTCCTTCGTGGCCAGATGAGCTGACGGGACCGCAGCCAGGACGACCGCGCTGCACCGCCTGCGGACCGCTGCCGGCATATTGCGCGCGGGGAGAACGACCGGCGAGGCAGCCCGCCGATCACGAGCGATGCCAGCCGTCTCCTCGCGCCGTCAGCCGCGACGCCGAGGCGATGGGTCGATCAGCCGCAGATAGGCGAAAGCGGCGTAGCCAACCGCCAGCACCACCAACGTCAGCAACGGGCTTGCGACCTCGCCGATCGACGCTCGCATCTGATTGAGCGGGACGAAGGCATGCACCCCCGCCGTCGAGGGTATCAGCTGCGCGAAGGCGGCGACGAAGCGCGGCATCTGATCGAGCGGGTAGGTGGCACCGGTCAGAAAGAAGAGGGGCACCGACGTCGGGCCGAGAATGTAGATCGCCCGCTCCGCCCGGTCGAAGGTGCTGCCCGCCAGCAGACCCAGCGCAGCGACCGCGGTCGCGAAGATCGGCACCACCAGCAGCATGCCGGGCACATTCCCGTCGACCGGCACGCCCTGGACCCAGAAGATCAGACCGAACAGGAAATAGCAGCCGAGCAAGCCGACCGAGGCGAAGGCGGCGAGCGTGCCGCCAAATTCCGCGCGCCCCATCCGCCAGCAGCCCAGCCGCCGCCGCCCGCCCATGAAGGTCGCGGCGCCGAACAGCAGCGTCTGCTGGATGATGATGACGGCCACCGAAGGAAAGACATAGCCCTTATAGCCCCCGGTCCGGTTGGCCAGCGGCTCCTCGACGACCGCGACCGGCGGGCCACCGCGATCGAGCTGCCCTCCCGGCAGAAGACGCGTCTTCGCGATGTCCTGGACGACCGCGGTCACCGCCTCGCCGATCGTGCTGGCGCGGAGCAGATAGGTGGCGTTGACCCAGACCGCGATCCCCGATCCGGCCGTCCCGGCCCGCAGCTGGCGCTCCAGAGCACCGGAGATCAGGATGATCCCGTCGGCCTTGCCGCTGCGCATGTCGGCGCGCGCGGCGGAGAGATCACCGGCCACCGCCACGACGTGAATGGCGCGGGTGGCATCCAGGTCGCGGATCATGGCGCGGCTGAGGGCACTGGCGTCCTGATCGACCACCACCACGGGCAGCTTGCGCGGTGCCTCGTGCGCATAGGGCGCAGGATAGTAAAAGGCATAGAGGACGACCGCGAGCAGCATGGTGCTGAGCAATGTGCGCGAGGTGAGGATCGCGCGCCATGTCGCAAGGAACGCCGCAGCGAAGGTCATGTCCGCCCCGCCCGCGCCGTGATGAGGGCCAGCGCGCCGCCGCCCGCCACGACGACATAGGCGATCAACGCCAGGGTCGGCGAAACCGCCGCGGCGACCGTCTGACCGCTCACCTGCCCCATCTGGAGCGCGATATAATGGGTGAGCGGCAGCACCTCGCTCCAAATCCGCGCAAAGGCATTGCCGCCGTTCAGGGGCAGCGTCGCGCCCGAATAGGCGAGCGCGGAGCCCGCATAGACGGCGCTGGCCGATAGCGCGGTGGCGGTCTCGCGCGTGACCGCCACCAGCAACGCGGCGATCGCGGCGGTTGCGACGTAGAACAACGTCTGACCGCAAGCGATGAGGACGAGACTGCCCTCGACGCGCCAGCCGCGCGCCAGGGTCAGGTAGAGAAGCCAGACCAGCCCCCAGCCACTGATCGCCACGACATAGGGCAGCAACTTGCCCGCCATCGCCGCCCCCACCCCGCCGCTGTCCTTCGCCCAGGCCGACAGCGACTTGTCCTCGAGTTCGCGACCCAGCGCCATCGCGCAGACACAGGCCGCGATCAGATGCAGGACTGCGGGAAAGATCAGCAGCCCGAGAAACCATTCGAAGCTGACCGGCGCATTGCCCAGCGCCGTCGCCTCCACCACCAGACGCCGGACGCGGCTGGCCGGCACGGCGTGGTTCGGCAACTGGCTGGCCGCGATGGTGGGGAGCGCCGCCGTCACCGCATCACCGGCCGCGCGCGCGACCTGCCCGCCGGCGGTCAGAAAGCTGCCATTGTAGAGTATGCGGACGACCGGCTCCCCATGCCGGGCGATGCTGTCGCCAAGCCCTGCGGGAATGTGCACGAACCCCATGATCGTGCCGGTGCGGACGGCGCGCCCTGCGGCGGCCTCGTCGCGGTAGCTGCCGCCGCGGCGGATGAGCGGCGATGCGTCCAGCGCGCGGATGATCGCCCGGCTCGCGCCGCTGCCGTCGCTGTCGACGATGCCGAGCGGCAGTTGGCGAAACGGCCCCTGCCAGAACAGCGCGGCGACGAGGAATATCAGGATGCCGGGCAGCAGCGTGATCCCCGCCAGATCCCAGCAATCGCGGCGAAGGTGCCGCATCTCGCGGGCAAGCGCCCGGCGGAAGGCGGTCATTGCGGCCAGTCGAACAGGACGCTCATGCCTGGGCGCAGCTTGGGAATCGCGGATACGGGACGCAGTCGGATTTCGAAGGTCCGCACGTCATAGCCCGACGCCTCACGCGTCGCGCGCCACGTTGCGAAGTCGCCGCGCGGCGCGACGAGATAGACCCGGAAGGCGGCGTCGCGTTGCAGCGCGGGGATATGGCCGTGCAGCACCGATCCGATGCCGATCGCGTGATACCGGTCCTCGCGCAGGTTGAGCGCGACCCAGGGGTGGTCGATGTCGATGACCTGATAGGCGGGGATGACAGGGCTGACGACCTCGCCCGGCCGCACCAGCTTGCGCGCGACCTCTCCCGCAATCGGCGACACCAGCCGCGTTTCGCGCCCGAGGGCGTCGGCGGTGCGCAGCGCAGCCTCGGCGATGCGGACCTGCGCGTTGGCGGCCTGCCGGTTCTGCGGCCGCGCGCCTGCCAGCGCCTTGGCATATTGCTGGCGGGCGGCCTCCGCATTGCGCGCGCTGCTGTCACGGGCCGCAGCCGCTTCGTCGCGGCGCTGGGCGGCGACCACGCCCTCGGCATAGAGGTTGGCGGTACGTCGGCTGGTCACGGCCGCCAGATCCGCCGCCGCCTGCGCCGCCTGCCACGTCGCGCGCAGCGTCGCGATATCCTCCGCCCGGGCACCCTCGTTGGTTTCGGAGGCGATCGCGCGCGCCGCGTCGAGCGCCCCTTGCGCCTGCGCCTGCCCGCCCGCGATCTCGGGGCTGGACAAGGTGGCAAGCAGCGATCCCGGCCGGACCCGCTGTCCCTCCTCTGCAATCAGCCGATCGACGCGGGCGAGCGCCTTTGTCCCGACATTGACCTCGTCGGCATCGACCATGCCCTGCAGCTGCTCGGGCGCCGGGCGGCTCGCCAGCCACAGGCCCAGCGCGATGACGATCACGACGATCAGTCCTGCGACGACCGCTAACAGCCGCTTGCCGCGCGCTGGCGGAGTGGTGGCTTCGTCGGTCACTGCTCATCCCCCAAACGTCGATCGGCGCGCGCCAGATAGGTGGTGAAGTCGTCGACCCGGTGGCTGGCCGCGAGCAATCCGGCGAGCGCGAGATCATATTCATAGGCCGCCGCGATCCGCTGGCTTTGCGTCGTCGCCAGCACCGCCCAGGCATCGACGAGCGACGAGGACGGTGCCTCCCCTTCCGCAAAGGAAAGCTGCTGAACCCGCAGATTCTCGCGCGCTGCCGCGAGGTTGCTGTCGAGCAGCAGGAAGGACCGCCGCGCGGCCTCGACCAAATTCCAGGCGCGCACGATCTCGCCCGCGACGTCCTTGCGCGCCTGTGCCGCCGCATCGGCCGCGGCGCGTTCCTGCTCACGCGCCGCATCCAGCGACTTCTTGCGGTCGAAGTTGGACAGCAGCGTGTAGCGCAGACTGACGCCCGCGACCCAGTCGGGTTCGGTCGGCAGCGCATGGTCGCGGTTCGCATTATAGCTGCCGAACGCAAAAGCCTGGGGGCGGTATCGCGCCTTCGCCAGGTCGACGCCCGCCCGCGCGATGCCGCGTGCGGCATTGGCGCCCCGCGCGCGCGGCGAGGTGTCGATTCCGCCGAGGAAGGTGTCGACCGGCGGCAAGGGCGTCGAATTGACGAACAGCGGCGTCAGCGCCGTTATGCCCTGCGGCTGATCGAGCAGCCGCGCCAACGCATCGGCCGCGCTCGATTCCTCAAGCTGCGCGCGCAGATAGGCCCGCTCTGCGGCGTCGCGGGCGACCTGGACCTGAAGCACGCGGGCATGCGGGATGACGCCGTTCTGCTCGAGCTTGCGGGCGTCGGACAGATGGCGATCGAACCCCGCCAGCGTGTCGCGGGTCGAGCGCGTCAGCTGCGATGCCACCTGCCGCCCGAAATAGCTGCGGACCAGGCCGACGCGGGCCAGGTCGCGGCCCCCGGCCTGCTTGGCCCGCGCTACGTCGACGGCGGCATCGGCGCCAGCCTGAACCGCCGGGATCGCTCCGCCGGTGTACAGGGGCATGGCTGCGGTCACGGCGGGTCGGAACACCGTGTCGCGCGTCTGATACTGGAGGCTATCGGGAATGGCCCCGAAGATCGTCGGCAGCGCCGCACCGACCCGCTGGACCACCTGCCCGACGATCTGCTGCAGACCGACGGGAAAATTGCCCGGAAGCTGCGACAGGAAGTCCGCGGCGCCGGTCGCCGCATTGTCCTTCGCGCCGGTCAGATCGACGGACAGCGTCTTTTGATAGGCGATGACGCTGGCGGAGGCGCTGACGACCGGGCGGCGAAGACTGCGCGTGGCATCGGCGATCAATTCGCTTGCACGAACGGCATGATCCTCGCCCGAGAGACCGGGGGATGCGTCGTCGAGCCTGGCCAGCGCCGCATCGAAGCTGAGCCCCAGCGACGGCTGCGCCGCATCCGGTGGCGCCAGGGTCTGGGCCTCCGCCTGCGCGATCGCGGCACAGGCGAATAATGCCAGCACCGCCAGCCGTGCCGCCGGACGCCGCATCACGCCACTGCCTTGCCGTCGTGCGGACAGGCCCCGCAAAGGCCGGTCGTCAGGCGCTCGCTCCGACAGGACTGGTTCCCGCATGCGATCCCCCTCCAACCATGTGCCTGACAGAGCACAAAATGTCGCAGATAAGGACGGTGGTTACAATAGCGTCACGATCGCAACCCGGCGAGCCAGACCGGCTTCTCCGCCACCGACCCGGGAGACCCTTCCGACAGCGGCGGCGTCAACGCCGCGTCAGCAGTACCGGGCCACTACCGACCTTGATGCGAAGCAGTTCATAGGGCTTGCGACGCAGGTCGCGGCCGCCATGAAAGCCGGGCTGGCGGTGAAGCTGGTTCGCGGTAAAGTAGAGATAGCCATCGGGGCCGATCGACAGGGTATCGGGCCAGCTGATGCGCGGATCGCTGACCAGGGTCGACCAATGACCGTGATCGAGCACCCGGATCGCATTATGTTCGTAATCACCGGCGAAGACGCGGCCCCGATCGTCCTCGGCAATGCCATCCGACGCGCCTTTGCGCCCCATGCTGCGAACCGCGCGGGCCAGTGCCTCCTCGGACACCGATGGATCGCGCAGCAGCGCCGTGGGCACGGCATGGAGCGTGCGGCCCGACAGCGGCCCGTAATAGAGCATGCTGCCATCGGCGCTCAGCGCGATCGCGTCGCTGGCGATGGCGACCGGCGTCGCCGGCCCGCTGGCCGGGCGGTTCATCAGCACCTCGCCGTCGACGACCGGCGTGAAGCCCGGCTCCGGGTTGGTCGTCGCGTGGCCGGACAGGCGGCGGATCGCCCGTCCGCTGGCGATGTCGACGACGATAATGCCACCGACGCCCGCGTTGCTGCTGTCGGTGATGTAAGCGGTGCCCTGCTCCCCCTGCCGCAGGTCGAAGCGCACGTCGTTGAGATAGGTCGTCGGCAGCACGACGCTTGGGGGAAGGACGATCGTCTTGACCACCCGGTTGGTCGCGAGGTCGATCCGTACCAGCTTTGCGCCCCCGGCCTGGGGCGGCGCGAATTTCGGTGCCGCCGTGTCCAGCACCCACAGGCGGTTCGCGCCGTCGGCGACAACGCTTTGCACCGAGATGAAGTGACCCGCCGGGTTGGCGGGATCAGGGCGATTGGTCGCGGCGTCGGGATAGGGCACCGCCTTGCCATCGACCAGCTCGGCGACCGTGAACGGGGCCTCGTCGCCCCATTGCGGGAAGTTGACGAAGATGCGGCCGTTGGGCGCGACGGTCACACCGGTCGGCATCGCGCCATCGAAGGCTGCGACCCGCTCGATCCGGGGAGCCGAAGCCGTATCGCGGGCCGTTGCCCCGACCGTGATCGAGGCGACGGCAGCGGCGGCGAGGAGTAAGATGGCGGGCCGTTTCATCGCGTCATCTCCTTCAGGATACGGCCCGCCTCATGCGGCTCGGACCGGAGATATTGGGGCGGCGCCTTGACCGAAGCGCCGAGCGCAGCGGCGGCGTGCCAAGGCCAGCGCGGATCCCACAAGGCGGTGCGCGCGATGGCGATGGCGTCCGCATGCCCGTCCTGCAGGATCTGTTCGGCCTGCTGCGGATCGGTAATCAGGCCGACCGCAATGACGGGCATCGTGACCGCGTCCTTGACCGTCCGAGCCAGTGGCACCTGATAGCCGGGACCGACCGGAATCTGCTGGCGCGGATCGAGGCCGCCGCTCGACACGTGGATGGCGGCGCAGCCGCGCCGTTCCAGCGCGTCGGCGAATTGCGCAGTTTCGTCCGCCGTCCAGCCGCCCTCGACCCAATCGGCCCCGGACACGCGGACGGTGACGGGCCGGTCGGCGGGAAACGCCGCGCGCACCGCATTGAAGACCTCGAGCGGGAACCGCATCCGGTTGGCGAGGCTGCCGCCATAGGCGTCCTCGCGATGATTGGAGAGCGGCGAGAGGAATTCGTGCAGCAGATAGCCGTGCGCGGCATGGATCTGGATCGCGTCGAGCCCAAGTCGCGCCGACCGTCGGGCGGCATCGGCGAAGGCATCACGAATCCGGGCTAGGCCCGCCTCGTCCAGGGCGACGGGCGCATGATCGGTCGCGGCATAGGGCACCGCGCTCGGCGCAACCGTCTGCCAGCCATTCTCCGCATCCGGCGCGATCTGCGCGCCCCCGTGCCACGGCTTGGCACAGCTCGCCTTCCGGCCGGCATGCGCCAGCTGGACGACGAGCGGTACGTCCGACCAGCGGCGCACACTGTCGATCACGCGCCGCATCGCCTCTTCGGTACGGTCGTCGTACAGACCGACGTCGCCGTACGTGATCCGCCCGTCCGGGCTGACCGCGGTGGCTTCGATCGTCAGAGCGCCCGCCCCCGCCATGGCGAGCTGGCCCAGATGAATCTGGTGCCAGTCGGTCATCGCGCCGTCTTCGGCGGAATATTGGCACATCGGCGCGATCACGATGCGGTTGGCGAGGCTGAGCCCGCCGACCGTCAGCGGCTCGAACAGTCGGGCCATCAGGCGTCTCCCGTGGAGGGCAGCAACGCCGCAGGATCGGCGACGCGCAGCATGGTCTGGAGATTCCGCACGATCACGCCGCCTGGCCCTTCAGGGCCTCGATCACGAGTTCCGCCGTACGGGTCGCGCTCGCCGGGTTCTGGCCCGTCACCAGATTGCCGTCACGCAGGGCGAAGGGGGCGAAGTCCGGACCTGCCTCATGCTGGCCGCCGAGTTCCTTGAGGCGGGTTTCGAGCAGGAAGGGCACGGCCTGGTCCAGTCCGACCGCGCGCTCCTCGCTATCGGTGAAGCCCGCGACACGCCGACCGGCGACGAAGGGCGTGCCGTCCGCCTTCTTGGCCGAGACCAGCCCCGCCGGGCCATGGCAGACGGCGGCGACGATCTTGCCCGCGCGGTCGAACCGCTCCACCAGCTGCGCCAGTTCCGCGCTGCCGGGATAATCGAACATGGTGCCGTGGCCGCCGGGCAGGAACAGCGCGTCATAGCCATTGGGGTCGATGCTGGTGAACACCGGCGTATCGGCAACCTCGGCCTTCAGCGCTTCGTCCTTCAGATAGCGTTCGACCGAGGCATCGTTCTCGCCGTCCGCATTGACGCTGCGCTGGTCGACCGGCACCGCGCCGCCCTTGATCGAGGCGAGCGTCACGTCGGCACCGGCATCGCGGAAGACGTAATAGGGGGTGGTCAGCTCTTCCAGCCAGACGCCGGTCGGTTCGGTCCCCGGGGTCATGCGATCGGCGGACGTGGTCACCATGAGGATACGGGTCATCTTTGAAACTCCTGCTGAGTGGACGTCGCGAACGCGGAGTGCCCGCCGCCGCACCCGCGACAACGAGGCCATAGGGCCGTGCGATCCGGCAGCGGCGACCGGGCGTTCGTTTTCGTCCTTGTGCCCAGTGAGATAGGCCCTTGCCGGCATCAGCAAATCCAAGCGGAATGGCGATCGGCCATAAGACAGGTTATGGAAACCCAATGTCCCTGTTGCAGTTGCGCACCTTTGTCGAAGTCTATCGCCGTCGCTCGCTGAGCGACGCGGCCCGCGCGATCGGCATCACCCAGCCCGCCGCGTCGCAGCATATCGCCTCGCTCGAGGCGCAGCTCGGCCATCCCCTGTTCGATCGCCATTCGCGCGGCGTGCGCGCCACGGCAATCGCCGACGACCTGGCTGCGGCAATCGGCGACAGCCTCGATACAGCGGAAGCGGCGCTCGCCACGGCGCGGGCGCGATCCTCGCGGATGTCCGGGACGGTGCATATCGCCGCACCGTCGGATCTACTGGGCGAGATGATCGCTCCCCGGCTGGGACCGCTGCTGGACGCGGGCCTCGACCTGCGCCTCCACATTGGCGGGCGGGACGCGCTGTATAGCCTGTTGCTGGAAGACAAGGTGCATCTGGCCGTGACGGCATCGCAGCCGGACGATCCCCGGCTCGCCTTTCATCGGCTCGGCGATGAGGATTTGCGCGCCGTCGCCGCGCCGGCGGTGATCGAGCGGATGGCGGGCCAGCCGCTGGCCGACGCGCTGACACGCATACCGCATCTGGCGTACGACCTCGACCGGCCGCTGTTGCGCGCCTGGCTTGAGGCCAACCGGATCGCGCTGGCCGGTCAGCCTGCCCTGACCGCCCCCGACCTTCGCGTACTGCGATCGGGGTTGTGCGCGGGGCTCGGCTGGACGGTCCTGCCCGGTTATCTGACCCATGCGCAGCGGGCCGACTGCACGCTCGTCGAGATACCTGCGCCGATCAGGGTGCCGCGCAACACCTTCTACCTGGTCTGGGCGCGTTCGTCGCTGCGGCACCCCCGCGTTGCGCTAGCCCGCGATGCCTTGATCGCCGCGCTGAGGATTTGAGGTCAAGTCGACACGACATCGTGGGGCTCACTTCTCAACCCGTGGATGGCGGCCTCGATTGACGTGGACATTCGTCGATGGACCCCGAGCGCGGATCGGCGTGGATCCCCGCATACGTCAGCGCACGCAAAAACCGCCGATTTCTGTCAGTTTACATCAATTTTTTAGTGGTATGGATATGGCCCAAAAGGGCCAAAGTGGCGGAGAGGGAGGGATTCGAACCCTCGGTGCCCGTAAAGGCACGCCGCATTTCGAGTGCGGTACAATCGACCACTCTGCCACCTCTCCGCAGAAGACGTCCTTGGCAGGTCGGTAAGACCCGCAATCCGTCGGTCGAGGGCGGGCCTTTAGCGGCTCGGTTTTCCGGTGGCAAGCGCCGTTGTGCTTGTGCAGCGCGGAAAGACGATTAAATTATGGGCATGCCCCGTCATGACCCTATCGGCACCCTGCCCGCGCAGGGGCGCCCCAATGTCGTCGAGATCGATGCGCCCGCGGTCGCGCATGCGCGCTTCTCGATCGGCGATGTCGTGCGGCACCGCCTGTTCGATTTTCGCGGCGTGATCTTCGACGTCGATCCGGTCTTCGCCAATACCGAAGAATGGTATGAGGCGATTCCCGAGGCGGTGCGCCCGCGCAAGGACCAGCCCTTCTACCACCTGCTCGCCGAGAATGTGGACTCGAGCTACGTCGCCTATGTCAGCCAGCAGAATCTGGTCGTCGACGACAGCGACGAGCCGGTCGACCATCCCGCGATCGCCGGCCTGTTCGACGATTTCACCGACGGGCGCTACGCGCTGCGCCGCGAACACCGCCACTGACCGGTCAGCGGGAGGGACGCGGTAGCGCCCCTCCCCGTCCCCTTAGAAGTTGATCGCCGCGCGCGCGTACAGGAAGCGCCCGTTGAAGCCGAACGGCGAGAAGTTGCTGTACGGCAGGAACTGATAGGTCGTCGGGTAGCTGCCGCCAACGCTCGCCGGGCGCAGGCCGAACGGCCGGCGATCGGGATAGACGTCGAAGGCATTGTCCACGCCCAGCGTCAGCTGCACGCCCTGATATTCGTAGCTCAGCGAGAAATCGGTGATCCACTTGGGGCGCAGCACCTGATCGTCCGGGCCGAGCAGCGTCAGGCTGGTCGCATCGTTGATCGGGGCGGTCGTTTCGGGCGAGATGACCGAACCATAGCGCGTCGTCCGCGCCGACACGCCGATACCGGCGATCTTGCCGTCGGTCGCCAGCACCACCTTCGTGCGCGGCTGGCCCCGTTCGAACCGGAAGCCCTCGACGCGTCCGAACAGCACGAGGCCGGGGATCTGCGCCAGCGACCCCAGCGTGTTCAACCGCTTATCGATCTGGTTCTTCGTGTAGTTGTACGCGGCCGAGAAATTCCAGGCGCCCAGACCGCCCAGATTGGCGCGATAGGTCGCGACCGCATCGACGCCCTGCGTGGTCGTATCCAGGCCGTTGATGAAGAAGCGCGCCGCGCCGACGGTGTTGAAGCCGTTCGCCACCAGCACCTGCTGCACCGCCGCATTCTGCGCCGCCGTGCCGACGCCCGCCGCACCCAGATTTTCCGACAGCACGATGCGGTCGCGAATCTTGATGTGGAAATAATCGACCGTCAGGTTGAAGCCGCGGAACGGATTGAGCGTCGCACCGCCCGACAGGTTGACCGACTTTTCGGGCTTGAGCGGCTGCGAGCCGAGCGCGCGCGCCACCGGGCTGTTCACCGCGACGGTCGACACGTCCACCGGCACGCCAGACAAGAAGTTGGTCGAGGTGGTGGTGAAATATTGCTGGTGCAGCGACGGCGCACGGAAGCCGTTCGACACCGACCCGCGCAATGCGAACCCGTCGGTCAGCTCGTAGCGGAGCGCCAGCTTGCCGTTCACCGTATCGCCGAAGTCGCTGTAATGTTCGTAACGACCCGCCGCGGTCGCGGTGAAGCCGGTGAACAGGTCGGCGTCGAACTCCAGATAGCCGGCATAGCTGTTGCGGTTAACGTTGGTGCGCGCCGAGGCTGGCAGGCCGCCGAAGCCCTGCGCACCCGCCGCCGCGGTACGGCCGGGGAAGGAGCAGCTGCCGGTCGCCGCGGCGCCCCCGCCGTACACGCCGCCCAGCGTGGTGCAGTTCGCCGCCGTGGTGGTCCGCGTCGCCTGGAAGAACGGGCCGGTTTGATACGACTGCGGATCGCCGGGGCGGATCTGGAAGATCTCGTGGCGATATTCGCCGCCGAAGGCGAAGGTCAGCGGACCCGCCAGGCCGACGTCGAACTGGCGCGACAGATCGGCGTTCGCCAGAATCTGCGAGAAGGCGAGGCCGCCGGCATCGAACGAACGCTGGCTCTGCGGACCGAAGGAGACATTGACGCTATTTTCGGTCCGGTAGCTCAGCTCGTTGCGGCCGAAGCCGAGCGAGAAGTCGCCCTTGAAGCCCGCGACGTCGGCCCGGATGCCGCTGGTCGCCGACAGATCGTCGATGCTCGACTGGATCTTGGGCAAATAGCCGTCCGGCGTCAGGCCGACGAAATTGGCGTTGGTCGGCGTCGTGCCGGGCGCGATCGCCGAGAAGTCGCGGTTGGTCGCCGCCGACTGCTGGCGGAAATTCGCCGCCGACAGGCCGTCGCGGTGACCATAGGTGAAGAAGGCGTAGAAGTCGGCCGAACCCAGTGGCTGGCCCATATTGATGAGGAAATTGAAGTCCTGCGTCTTCGCATCGCCGTAGCGGAAGTCGAGGCGGTTGAAGCTCGCTTCGCGCGAGTCGAAGGTGGTCGACGACGGACGGATGTAATTGGGCCGCAGGTCGTAGCCCTGGCGGTTGGTGAAGTCGCGGTCGCGATATTCGCCGGTAAAGTTGAAGAAGCCGCCGTTGCCGATCGGCAGGCCGACGTTGACGCCATAGGTCAGCATAGCGCCGTCGCGCGCCTTGCGCTCGCCGTTGCTGTTCGCCTGCAGGTAGCGCGAGTCGGTCGGGTCCAGCGATGGGGAATTGCCGAGCAGGCCGTTGAAATTGGCCACCCCGTCCAGCGTCGTCACATATTTGCCGTAGCTTACCTGCGCGCGGCCGCCTTCGCTCGCGGTCTTGAGCTGGACGTTGATCACGCCCGCGATCGCATCCGAGCCATATTGCGAGGAGGCGCCGTCCCGCAGCACCTCGACCCGCTGGATCGCGAGTGCGGGGATCATGTTCATGTCGACTGCCGCCGATCCGCGCCCGACGGTGCCGTTGATGTTGAGCAACGCCGACACGTGGCGGCGCTTGCCGTTGAGCAGCACCAGCGTCTGGTCGGGGTTGAGGCCGCGCAGCGTCGCGGGCCGCGTCACGTCGGAGCCGTCGGCGATTGAGGGCTGCGGGAAGTTGAACGAGGGGACCAGCTGGTTCAGCGTCTTGTTGAGCTCGCCGGTGCCTGACGCCTGCAGCGCGCTGCCCGAAATGACGTCGATCGGCACGGGGCTGTCGATCGCGGTCCGATTGGCGACGCGGCTGCCGATGACGACGATCTGGTTGGCCGCTTCGTCGCTTTGCGCCGACGTATCGGCCGTCGCTTCCTGGCTGGGCGCCGACTGCACCGCCTGCGCCCAGGCGGGTGCGGCGAAGACCGCCAGGGATGCCGGCACGGCGACGCCGGCAAGCAAGATTGCGCGCTTCATGATATTCCCCTGTTTCGTGCGGCTTAGTTACCGTCACGATCGACGACACTTTATGTCGCGCTGGGGGCCGGGCAAGTCATCGTCACAGACCTTGCATACGTTTGTCATAACGCTGTTGCTGCGCCGCCACATGATGAATGTCGACGTGCCCCGCTTCAAAGGTTGACAGAAGCCTGCACATTCCTTAGCTGCCGCCGCTCATCCCGCCGGGTCTCCCTGTGCGGGCACATGTTTTTTGGGAAGTGACTAGAGCCATGTTCGCAGTCGTGCGCACGGGCGGCAAGCAGTATCGCGTCGCCGCCGGAGACAAGATCGTCGTCGAGAAGCTGGACGGCGAAGCCGGCGCATCGATCACGCTGGGTGATGTCCTGCTCGCGGGCGAAGGCTCGGAGCTGAAGAGCGTCGAGGGTCTGACCGTCGCCGCCGAGATCGTCGCACAGGCGAAGGGCGAGAAGGTCATCGTCTTCAAGAAGCGCCGCCGTCACAATTATCGCCGCAAGAACGGCCATCGCCAGAACCACACGATCCTCAAGATCGTTTCGGTCGGCTGAGCCCAGCGCGAACAGGAGTAGAGCAGCATGGCACATAAGAAAGCAGGCGGTTCGTCGCGCAACGGTCGTGATTCGGCCGGCCGTCGTCTTGGCGTGAAGAAGTTCGGCGGTCAGGAAGCGATCGCGGGCAACATCCTCGTGCGTCAGCGCGGCACCAAGTTCTATCCGGGCGCCAACGTGGGCATGGGCAAGGACCATACCCTGTTCGCGCTCGTCGACGGCCGCGTGGCGTTCCACGAAGGCAAGCTCGGCCGTAAATTCTGCTCGGTGCAGATTATGGCGGAAGCCGCAGAATAACGGGCAACCAGCCGGGTTGCCCACCAGGGTGACCCGGTCGCATCTTCCACAAGATGCCAACCAAACAAGGGAGACGGGTCACCCCGGCTCCCTTTTTTCTTGCTCCCCGACCCCGACTGTCCCTGCCGCGTCACAGGCGCGTGGCAGCGGCGTGGCCAAGGAGAGAGCAGGAATGTTCGCGAGAACCAACAGATTGACGCTCCGGCCGGCGTGGCCGGAGGATGCGGCCGAGCTGGCCGCCGCGATCGATCACGAAGCGGTCACCCGGATGCTGAGCCGGGTCCCCTACCCCTACACACTGTCCGATGCAGAGGCGTTTTGCGCCCGTCCGCATGCGCCCGATGATGCGCGGATGCTGATCGTCAGCCATGATCTTGCATGGCCCGATGGCGCCCCGGCAATCGTCGGCGGCATTGGCATTTCGGAAATGGATGGCCAGCCCAACCTTGGCTATTGGCTCACCCCCGCCGCTTGGGGCCGCGGCTATGCGACCGAGGCGGGCCATGCCGTCATCGCGATGGCGCGGCACGCGCTGGGTCTGCGGCGCATCGCCGGCTGGCACTTCGCCGACAATCCGGCGTCGGGCGCCGTCCTGCGCAAGCTCGGCTTCCGGCCGACCGGGCAGACGGTCGTCAGGTCTTCGCTGGGCCGGACCGAACCGGCGCCGTCGATCGCCTACACGCTCGATCTGGACGCGGCAGAGGAGGATCACCCGGCCCTGCGTATCGCCGCGTGAGGGGGGGGGCTCGGTGACTCGCCGACCCGCCACCTCGTCACGCCGATCCACTACCGGCTAACCCCACCTCCACCGTCACCCCGGACTTGATCCGGGGTCCCGCTATATGCGGGCGCCCCTGAAGAAGCGGGACCCCGGATCAAGTCCGGGGTGACGGAATGTTCGTGGTGCCCGGTGCTACCTACTGACAGCGAAAGGCGCCCCGGCCCCTCAATGCTTCTCCGCGACCCGCGTCAGCTTGCGGATGAAGCCGATCAGCCCGGTCTGGCGCGATCGCTTCAGGCGCTCGGCCGCCAGGATCGTCTTCACGCCGCGGAAGCATTCCTCGACGTCGTCATTGACCAGGACATAGTCATACCCGTCCCAGTGGCTCACCTCATTGGCGGCGCGTGCCATGCGCGCGTCAATCACCTCGGCCGAATCGGTGTTCCGATTCGTCAGCCGCGCGCGCAATTCCTCCATCGAGGGTGGGAAGATGAACACGCGCACCACGTCGCCGCCGGCGATCTGGAACAGCTGTTGTGCGCCCTGCCAGTCGATATCGAACAGCACGTCCTTGCCCGCGGCCAGCATCGCCTCGACCTGCGCCCGCGGCGTGCCGTAGCGGTGACCGAAGACATGGGCCCATTCCAGAAATTCGTCGTCCGCCACCATGCGGCGAAATTCCTCAAGCCCGACAAAGTGATAGTCCTTGCCGTCGGTCTCACCCGGACGAATGCCGCGCGTCGTCGCCGACACCGACATTTCGAGGCCGGGCTCGTCCGCGAGCAATTTGCGCGCGATGGTGGACTTGCCGGCGCCCGAAGGCGAGGACAGAACGAACAACATGCCGCGGCGGCGGAAGTTGTGCGGATCATTGGGGGAGGAGGACGGCATGCGCGCTACTGGCGTAGCCGCGGGCCGGGCGTCAAGCGTGGGCGCGTGGTTGGCGGCGAAAAGTGGCTGGCTGATCGCCGCCGTGCTGGTGCTGACTGCGACGACATTGTTCGTCATGGGCCGCTCGCCGATCTGCCCGTGCGGCCGAATCGCGCTGTGGCATGGGGCGGTACAATCGGACCAGAACAGCCAGCAGATCGCCGATTGGTACAGCCTCAGCCATATCGTCCACGGCCTGCTCTTCTATGCGGCGGGCTGGCTGGCGTTGCGTCGCTGGCCATGGACCGCCCGGCTCGTCCTGGCCGTGGCGATCGAATCGGGTTGGGAAATCCTCGAAAACTCGCCGCTCATCATCGATCGCTACCGCAGCGTGACGATGGCCTGGGGCTATAGCGGCGACAGCATCCTCAATTCGCTCAGCGACATCGGCTGCATGATGCTGGGGTTCGCCATCGCGCGGCGTCTGCCCTGGTGGGCGAGCGCCGTGCTGGTCGTGTTGCTGGAAGTGGTGGCGCTGGTCGCGATCCGCGACAATCTGACGCTGAACCTCATCATGCTGATCGCGCCGGTCGAGGCGATCCGGCATTGGCAGATGGGTTAGCGGCAGCCCGTAGGAAGCGCGACCCCGGCGATATCGCCGGGGCCACACCAACCCTCGATCAGATCTGGCCGCGCGCTGCCTTGCGACGATCATAGGCCTTCTTGGCGACATAGCCGCCGCCCAGGATCATGCCGAGCGGCCCCATGCGCCGCATCGCGCCCATGGTCAGCGCGCCGATCGCCGCGCCCTTCAGGCCGCTGTCGCCATTGCGGCGCTCGACTTCGCGACCCACCAATGCACCGATAATCTTGCCGATCATGCTTCCACCTTTCCGAAAATCTGATCCTTCAGCTGCTCGGCGCCACGCAGCACCGCCCAGCCGACCGCGTAGGTCACCGCCAGCGGGAGCACGACCTTCAGCACGTTCGCGGTGACGGCGCCGATGATCGCGCCGTCCGCGACGCTGTCGTCGTCGCCCGAGATCGAATCGATTGCCGCGCCGATCAGCGCGCCCGTGGTCGTCGTACTCACGCCATGCCCTTCGTGTTTGTTACGCCCCCAGCAAGCGCGCGAACCACGGGGAAGTTCCGCGGCGGACCCGTCCGGGCGATCAGCGACCGATCATCGTTTCCGGGCGGACCAGCCGGTCGAACGTCTCGGCATCGACCAGCCCCAGTTCCAGCCCTGCCTCCTTCAGCGTCTGGCCGTGCTGATGGGCGTGCTTGGCGATCTTGGCGGCATTGTCATAGCCGATCTCGGGCGCCAGCGCGGTCACCAGCATCAGCGACCGGTCGAGCAGTTCGGCGATACGCGCGCGATTGGCGGTCATCCCCTCCACCGTCCGCTCGGCGAAGCTGGTCATGCCGACGCTGAGCAACGCGATCGAGCGCAGCACGTTGGCGCCGATCAGCGGCTTGAAGACATTGAGCTCCATATGGCCCTGCAGGCCGCCGACGGTGACGGCGACATTGTTGCCCATCACCTGCGCCGCAACCATCGTCAGCATCTCGGCCTGAGTCGGATTGACCTTGCCCGGCATGATCGAGCTGCCCGGTTCGTTGGCGGGTAGTTCCAGCTCGCCCAAGCCCGACCGCGGGCCGGAGCCGAGCAGCCGGATATCGTTGGCGATCTTGGTCAGCGCCACCGCGAGCACGTTGAGCGCGCCGTGCAGGTCGACCAGGCCGTCGTTGCTGGCCAGCGCCTCGAACTTGTTGGGCGCGGTGACGAACGGCAGGCCGGTGAGGCCGGCGATCTCCGCCGCCACCGCCTCCGCGAAGCCGGCGGGCGCGTTCAGGCCGGTGCCGACCGCCGTGCCGCCCTGCGCCAGCGGCATGATGTTGCGTTCCAATGTGCCGGCGATCCGGTCGCGGGCATTGGCGATCTGCTGCGCATAGCCGGAAAACTCCTGTCCCAGCGTCAGCGGCGTCGCGTCCTGCAAATGCGTGCGGCCGATCTTCACCAGATCGCGCCATTCGACCGCCTTGGCGTCAAGTGCCGCATGCAGCCGGTCGAGCGCCGGGTACAACTGCTGCGTCACCGCCAGTGCGGCGGCGACGTGCAGTGCGGTGGGGAAACTGTCGTTCGAGGATTGGCCGCGGTTGACGTCGTCATTGGGGTGGACGGGCGTCTTGCCGCCGCGCGTGCCCGCCAACGCCTCGTTGGCGTGGCCGGCGATCACCTCGTTGACGTTCATGTTCGATTGCGTGCCGCTGCCCGTCTGCCAGATGACGAGCGGGAACTGATCGTCGAGATCGCCCGCGACGATCGCCGCCGCCGCCGCCTCGATCGCATCGGCCTTGTGCGCGTCCAGCCCGTGGCGCCGATTCACCCGCGCCGCCGCCTGCTTCACGATGGCGAGCGCATGGGCGATCTCCACCGGCATCCGCTCGCGCGGGCCGAAGGGGAAATTCTCCAGGCTGCGTTCGGTCTGGGCGCCCCAATAGGCGTCGGCGGGAACCTCGATCGGTCCGATCGAATCGGTTTCGGTGCGCGTGGTCATGCTGCTCCAATTCGTCAGACAAGCGCTTGTTGCAAGACAGGGGCTGTGCCAATTTTGCGACATGCTGTTCCTTGCCCTAATCGCGCAGGCCGCAATCGCTGCCGGCCCCTGCCATTACGACCGCGCCGCGATGCTGGCGCTCGATCAGGCGGCGTTCGATCAGGACATGACCGGGGGCTGGCGCAAGCTGGAAGAGGACGGTTGCGAGGCAGAGGCCGCCGACCTGATCCGTGACTGGCGGATCGCGCACAAGGCGCAGGATACCATCCTGTTCTGGCACGAGGGGCAGCTGCGCGCCGACATCGGCCAGATCGCGCAGGCGATCGCGCTCTTCCGACAGTCGTACAAGCCGGCGGCGAAGGACCGCATCGGCTGGAACCATTATGTCGACGGTACGATCGCCTTTCTCGATCGCGACCGCGCCGCCTTCGATGCCGCCCGGGCGCGGCTCGCGGCCTTGCCGCAGCCCGCCGGGTTCACGTTCAACGGCCCGGACGGCAAGCCTCTGCCGATCCGCTGGCCGCTCAATATGAACGTGTTCGAAGGCTTCGACCGCTGCTGGGGCCAGCCCTATAAGGCGGCCTATGCCTGCGCGACGCCGATGCGGGTCGTCCACGTCCCCGACCGCAAATAGCGTTCGGTCTAGCGGCCGGAGCCGCTCCGGCGATAAATCAGGCCCGAAGCGTCAGGCCCGCAGCGTCATGTGCGGGGCGACCTCCGCCAGCAGCTGCGCGACCGTTTCAATGTCGTCGCGCGCCGCGATAGCGATCGTCGATCCGTCGCTGCCGTCTTCCAGCGAGATGATGGCATAGCCGGCTTCGGCCAGGCTGGTGGGATCGATCGTGTCCACCGATCGCACCCGTGCTGCCGCGAGCCGCTGCCGGGCGATCTCCTGCACGAGTTCGTCGACCGTCTCTTCCTTCCAGTCGACCAGCGCGACCCACCCCTCTTCGCTGAGCAGTTCGAGGAAGGAATCGATTCGCATCGACTCCGACGTATCCTCCTGATCGACGAAAAAGCCCTCGCGCAACCGCCGCCGCGCGCTGGCGAGCGACCGGCCGGACAGTCGATGGTACAGCTCGGCGAACTGCCGTTGCCACAGCGGGGTCCGTGGACCCGGCTCCGTCGGGGTGACATCGGGCAGGACCTGCTCGGCCCAGGTCATCAGCGCGGACAGGAATTTTTCCTGCCGGGCGGTCAGCTCGTCGGTCTCGCGTCGCCCTTCGAGATGGTGCAGCACGACGACGGGCTCGCGGCCGAACGGGAAGCCGATCCGGAACCGGGCATGCAGCAACGCCCGACCCGTCACGTCGGATCGCAGCCCCACCTTCAGGCGCAGCTCTGCTTTGCCCCGCTTGCGCGAACAGTCGGCGAAACGCCCCGTGTCCTGCGCCTTCAACGACTTCCCAACCGGACAATGGCCGATCAGGGCGAGCACCCGACGCGCATAGCGATCGGCGAGGTCGGACGGAGCGTCGGTCATTGCGGCGGGACGACCGCGCCGACATCGTCGGCGACGGCACGGCTCGCATCCGAGGCCATACCCGACGCCCGACGCGCGACCGCCAGGAATTCCGCTTCCGACACCGGGGCATAGTTGCAGCCGACGAACAGGCTGCCGGCGGGCGGCGACGGCGGTGCCTTCGCCCCGAACGCCTTGGCCAGCAACGCGGCGGTGGCATTGCCCGTCGGCGCGAACGCCCCAAGCATCGGGCCGCTCTTGGGATCGACGAAGCGATAATATTGCTCGGTGATCGCGATCGGCGCGCGCTTCAGCCCGTGCGCCACGATGAACGCCTCGGCGACCTTGCGCGGCCACAGCGTCACGATCCAGTTGTCGAGGAAATAGACGCGATCGACGCGCTGCCCCATCAGCGACGCAGGCGTCGTCAGCGTATAGCCTTCGATGCCCAGCATGCCCTCGGTTGCCGTGTCGGGGGCGCCCTCCTTCATCCAGGCGGGGATTTTCGGGTCGAGGAACAGCCCGTTGGCAAAGGCCTCCAGCGCGTCGCGCGACCGGCAGGACAGCGCATCGCTCAGCAGTTCCGGCGTCAGCGCGGCCGGCGCATCGGCCGGCACCGGCGCGGCCTGCGCTTCGGCAGAGGGCGGCAGGGACAGCGTCAGCACGAGCGGCAGGACGAAGGACATGCGGCGGATCATGACGCGTGTCTGCCAGCGCAGGCCAACGGGATCAATGGTCAGAATCGGACAGGCTTGACCCGCATCCCGCGCGCCGTCACCTGTCGGGGGCATGAGAGTGATCCTGTCCCTGACGCTCGCCTTCGTCCTCGCGCTGGCGGGGACCGGCGTCGCGAGGGCGATCGACCCCGGCGTCTTCGGCTCCTGTTTCGAAGGGGCGTGCGGCTATGCGGCGATGCTCGTCGCGCTGCTCGGTACGCTGCTCCTCGCGCCGGTCGTGTGGATCGGGCTGGGCCGCGCAGGACCGCTCAGCCGGCTGTTGCTCGGCGCGACCCTGTTCGCGCTGCTGGGTTGGTTTCTTCTGACGCCGCTGCTCTGGATCGCCGGCCTCGCCGCCTTCGCCTATGCCATCGTCCGGTCGATCCGCCGCGCCCGCGCGGAGGGACGCGCCACCCGCGATCTGTTCATCCGACCCCGGACCTAGACCCAACACCGCTCAGATGGCGGTCGCCCGCTCTACGCGCAGCCCCATCGTGCCGGCCAGCGCCAGCAGCCGATCGGTGTCGGATCGGCGGACGATGACGACGTGCAGATTGTCGTCGAGACCATTGTGCCACGACACCACTTCCCATGCAGTCGGCCGCGCGAGCAATTGCGCGTCGAGCCACGCGAAATAGTCCTTCGAGAGCACCTTTTCTTGATCCTCGCGATAGGGGAACGGCGGCAGCGGCTCGGCAAATTCGTCGCTGATCAGCTCGTGCAGCTCATCGATCTTGTCGCCGATCAAGAAGAACTCGCCCAGCGTCATCTCGACCACCAGCTGCCGGATCTCCTCGGGATCGTAATCCCGCAGCCAGTCTTCGGGGTCGGTCACCGCCGCGTCCACTTCCGCCGCTTTCTCGCGCACGGCATCGTCGTCCAGCGCCCCGGCGCTGAGCAGCCTGACGATCTCGGTGTACATTGCGCCTGCTCCTGCCGTCGAACCGCAGGCAGGCATAAAAGCGTCCGTTCCGGATGGAAAGCAGCTATTCGCGATACGGGCCGTCCGCGACCGGCAGCGATGGTGACCCCGGCGCGATTCGAACGCGCGACCTACAGATTAGGAATCTGGCGCTCTATCCTGCTGAGCTACGGGGCCACTGCCTCGCCTGATACCGGTGCGCGGGCGCAGGGTCCAGCCCGTCAGTTCGCCTCTTCGGGCGGCCGCACAGGCAGCGGCAGCGGCGCGATCGGCACGCCCTCCTCCACCAGTGCCTTCGCCTCGGCAAGGCTCGCCTGACCATGGATCGCGCTCACCGTCTCCTCGCCGTCGTGCATCGCCCGCGCCCGCGTCGCAAAGTCGCGCCCGACCCATTGCGATCCCTCCAGCGCCTTGGCCTGCAGGCCCGCCAGCTCGCGCAGCGCCGCCTTCACGACATCGGGCGACGGCGCCGCCTCGCGCGTGTTGCCCTTGGCCGGGATGCCCGGCGCCATCACCGCCTTGGCCACCCCGGTCGTGCCGCACATCGGGCAGACGACATGGCCCGCAGATCGCTGCGTCTCATAGGCCGCACTCGACTGGAACCACGCCTCGAACACATGGCCACCGTCGCAGCGCAGGTCGAAGACGATCACGCCCGGACCACCGGTGGAATGGGTCGATGATGCTGCAGCACCGGCATGCGCGCCCGCACATCGGCGACGCGCGCCGGATCGACCTCGGCAAAGCCCAGCCCGCGCGCCTCGCCCATGTCGAGCAGCACGTCGCCCCAGGGATCGACGACCAGCGAATGGCCATAGGTCGCGCGGCCGTCCGCATGCGCTCCCGCCTGCGCCGCAGCGACAACGAAACACCCCGTTTCGATCGCGCGGGCGCGCAGCAGGGCGTGCCAGTGCGCCGCGCCGGTCGGACGCGTGAACGCCGCCGGGATCGACAGCACCGTCGCGCCCGCCTGCGCCAGCCTGGCATACAGGCCGGCGAACCGCAGATCGTAACAGATCGACAGTCCCATGCCGCCCAGCGGCGTATCGACCACCACCGCCGTGTCGCCCGGCGCATAGCTCGCCGATTCGCGCCAGCTCTCGCCCGTCGGCAGATCCGCGTCGAACAGGTGGAGCTTGTCGTAGCGCGCACGGATCGCACCCGTGTCGTCGATCACGAAGCTGCGATTGGCGAGCCGCCCATCGTCACGCCGGATCGCCAGCGATCCCAGCTGCATCCAGATCCCCGCCTTCGCCGCCGCCTCGCGCACCGTCGCCAGCACGGGGTCGTCGCCCTCGGCATGGATCGACGCGGCCGCCCGCGCGCGATCGCGATCCAGCAGGCCCGCCATCTCGGGCGCGAAGACCATGCCCGCGCCGTTCGCCTTGGCCGCGGCGATGCCGTGGCGCAGGTCCGCGGCGTTGACGGCGGGGTCGATCCCGCTCGTCATCTGCAACAGCGCGATCAGCACGGGGGTGACGTCAGCCGGCGAGCAACGGATCGAGCCCGCCGCGCGCGTCGAGCGCCGCCAGATCGTCCGACCCGCCGATGTGCGCGCCGTCGATGAACACCTGCGGCACGGTGGTGCGCCCGTTGGCGCGCTGGATCATCTCCTGCCGCTGTGGCCCACCCATCGTGATGTCATATTCCACCGGCTCGACGCCCTTGTCGGCCAGCAGCCGCATCGCGCGCGAGCAATAGGGGCAGAATGCCTTGGTGTAGATTTCGACCTTTGCCATGCCTGTGGAGGTGTGATGCGACGGCGGTCTTGTCAATCGTCGCTCTCCGCGATCACCCGCGCCCAACACAGGATCGTCACCGATGCCGCCCCCGCGCGCAGCAGCACTGCCGTGCAGGCGTCGGTCGTCGCGCCGCTGGTGTAGACGTCGTCGACCAGCCCGATATGCAGCCCGCACACCCGCGCCGGGTCGGGCACCGCAAAGGCCCCCTTTACCGCCCGCGCCCGCGCCTTGCGCCCCATGCCGCGCAACGCCGCGGTCCGCCGCCGCCGGATCAGCGCGAAGGGATCGTGCCGCAGCCCCGTTTCGCGCGCCAGCGCCGCCGCGATCAACCCGGCCTGGTTGTAGCCGCGCGACCACAGCCGCCAGCGATGCAGCGGCACCGGCACCAAAAGGTCGATGTCCACGGGCACCAGCGGCGCGATCCGCTGCGCCATCGTCGTCGCAATTCCCATCCGCCCGCCATATTTCAACCGTAGCGCCAGCTGCCGCGCGATCGGGCCATAAGCGACCGCCGCCCGCACCCCGCGGTGGCGCGGCGGATCGGCAAGGCAAGCCGCGCATTGCGCGCCTTCCCCCATCGCATGCGTGAAGGGCAGGTTACAGGTCGCGCACCACGGCGGCCCGATCAGGTGCAGGCTGCTCCAGCAGGCGGCGCAGAAGCGATGGTCCGCCGCCACCGGCTCGCCGCACCCCGGGCAGCGCGGCGGCAGCGCCTGGGCGACCAGCACCCCGACGCCGCCCGCCAGCCCCTTCCAGGCGGACGCGGCGATGCGTGGCGCAAATCGGCTCATGCCCGCTTGTCGCCCGGCCGTCCGAAAGGCACAAGCCGGCGCGTGACCAGTCCCGCCCCCAACGCCATTTTCGACGCCGCGGCCCGCCGCCGCCGCCGCGACCGCGCCGCTGCGGGCGACTATGCCGCCCACGCCTTCCTGCGTGAGACGATGGTCGACGGGCTGCTCGAACGCCTCGCCGCGGTGAAGCGCGATTTCGCCGACGTGCTCGACGTCGGCGCCAGCGACACCGCGCTCATGGTGCCCGGCGCACGGGTGGCGCGGATGGACCCCGGCTTCGCCTTCGCGCGCGCCAGCGGCGGCGTGCAGGCCGACGAAGACCGCCTGCCCTTCGCCGATGCCAGTTTCGATGCGGTGCTCAGCGCCGGCGTGCTCGATCAGGTCAACGATTTGCCCGGCGCTTTGTCGCTCATCCGCCGCACGTTGCGCCCCGATGGCGTGTTCCTCGGCGCCTTCCTCGGCGCCGGCAGCCTGCCCGCGCTCCGCGCCGCGTTCCGCGCGGCGGAGGGTGACCGGCCCGCCCCCCGCCTGCACCCGCAGATCGACGTCCGCTCGGCGGGCGACCTGCTCGTCCGCGCTGGACTGACCCTGCCGGTCGCCGACGTCGAGACGCTCGACGTGCGCTATGCGAGCTTCGGACGACTGCTCGACGATCTGCGCGGCAGTGCGCTGGGCAATATCCTGACCGCGCGCACCGGCATGACGCGCGGCACGCTCGCCCGCGCCGCCGCCGCCTTCGCCGAAGCGGCGGGGCCGGACGGGCGGACGACGGAGCGCTTCTCGATCGTCTTCCTCACCGGCTGGGCGCCCGACGCCTCGCAGCCGCAACCCGCCCGCCGCGGCAGCGCCACCGCCAGCCTCGCGGCAGCCTTGAAGACGCCCTGATTTTCTAAGTTCCTCTAACGCTCCGTCATCCCGGACTTGATCCGGGATCCCGCTACTTCTGCTTTGCCGGCGAAAAGAGCGGGACCCCGGATCAAGTCCGGGGTGACGGGGGTAGGCCGCCCTTACCGCCCCCGCTCGATCTCGCAGCCCACCGCCGCGTCCGGGTACACATCCAGCTTCATCGAACGCACGCGCACCTGGCGCACGCGCGGATCGGCAAGGCACAGCGCCGCCACCGCATCGACCAGCGTCTCCTGCAACGCAAAGCCCGGCCCATCGGCCAGCCGCCGGATACCGTCGCGCACGAAGTCGTAATCGAGCACGTCCTCGATCCGGTCGGCGCTGGGCGGCGCGGCATAATCCACCGTCATCCACACCGACAGGCGCACCCGCTGCGGCTCGGCCTCGTGCGGATGGATGCCGAGGCGCATCGCCACCTCCAGCCCGTCGAGGATCGTGGTGTAGACGCTCATGCCTCATCCCCGAACATCACGTCGCGCGCGCTAGGCACGAACCGCTGGCCAGCGTCAACGTACAGCGTCTGGCCGGTGACGCTGCGCGCACCGAGCAGGTACACGACCGCCGCCGCGACATTGTCCGCCCCCACCGGGTGGCGCAGCAGATTGTCGGATGCGACCGCGGCGAAGTCCGCCTCGCTCTGCCCGCCGCTCGGCAAGGTGATCCCCGGTGCCACCGCATTCACCCGCACGCGCGGACTCAGCGCCTGCGCCAGCATCGTCGTCGCACCGGCGAGCGCATATTTGCTCAGGCTGTAGCTGAAGAAATCGGGGTTCGGATTGGCGAGCTTCTGGTCGAGCAGATTGACCACCGCCCCCTCCGCAACGTCATCCTGCGCCGCCAGCGCGCTCGCCAGCATCGCCGGCGTCACCGCATTGATCGCGTGCAGTCGGGCCGCGAGGTCTGCATCGATCGCCTCGGGCCGGTCGAACTCGAACGCCGACGCACTGTTCACCAGCGCCGCGATCGGGCCGCCCGCCGCCGCACGGGCGCGTGCGAACAGCGCCGCCGCCCGCGACGGGTCGGACAGGTCGCCCTGCACCACTGCACCGCCGATCTCCCCCGCCAGCGCCTGCGCGTCATCGGCGGACTGGCCGTAATGGATCACCACGCGCCACCCGGCGGCGGCACAGGCGCGGGCGATGCACGCGCCCAGCCGCTTGCCGCTGCCCGTGACCAGCACATGCCCCAGCGCCGGACTGGCCATCAGCTGCGCAGGCCCATCAGCGACAGCACCTCCTTGCGGCTGCGCTCGTCGTCGCGGAACACGCCCATCATCCGGCTCGTCACCATCGACACGCCGGGCGTGCGCACGCCGCGCGCGGTCATGCAGGCGTGGCTCGCCTCGATCACCACCGCGACACCCTGCGGGCGCAGATTCTGCCAGATGCAATCGGCGACTTCCGCGGTCAGCCGCTCCTGCACCTGCAACCGCCGGGCAAAGCCGTGCAGCACGCGCGCCAGCTTGCTGATGCCGACGACATGATCCTTGGGCAGATAGGCGATATGCGCCTTGCCGATGATCGGCGCCATGTGATGCTCGCAATGCGACTGGAAGGGGATATCCTTCAGCAGCACGATCTCGTCATAGCCGCCGACCTCCTCGAACACGCGCGACAGATGATGCGCGGGATCGTCGCCATAGCCGGCGCAATATTCGCGCCATGCCTTGGCGACACGGCGCGGCGTGTCGACCAGCCCTTCGCGCGTGGGATCGTCGCCTGCCCAGCGGATCAGCGTGCGGATCGCTTCCGCCACATCCTGGGGGATCGCAGCCTCGGCCGCGGAGCCGACCAGATCTCCGTCGTCCGGTGCCGCGTGATCGTGTGACATTCCATACCCTTTCAGCCAACAGGCTCATCGCTGCGGTGCAGCAAACCTTACGTTCAATTTCGCAACTTATCGTGGTGACCGCCGCGGCCCCGCATACGGCAGTTTCCCGCTGTACAAAACGTTTGACGACGACGAAATTCCGACGCTAACTCCACCATACCGAAGACTGGAAACCGCTCTACCGGCGCAAGACCGGATGGCGACAGGGAGACGAGGCCATCATGAAGAAATTCGAACTGCTTGCCGCATCCGCCCTCGCCATGACGGCCGCCATGCCCGCCGCCGCACAGACGGGCGCTACCACGTCCGCGCAGAATACGGCACCCACCAACGGCCCCGGACAGGAAGCGACCTCGGCGCAGAGCATCGATCCCAATGCCGCGTCCGCCGATACGGGCATCCAGGACATCGTCGTCACCGCGCAGCGTCAGTCGCAGCGGTTGCAGGACGTGCCGATCGCGGTCAGCGCCTTTTCCGCCGACAACATCGAAAAGCAGCAGATCGTCAACCCGATCGCGCTGCAACAGTCGCTGCCCAGCATCACCTTCACGAAAACGGGCTATACGACCTCCAGCTTCACGATCCGCGGCATCGGCGACCTGTGCGTCGGCGTAACGTGCGATCAGGCGACGGCGATCCACGTCAACGACATGCCGCTCGCCACCACCCGCCTGTTCGAAAGCGAATTCTTCGACCTCGAACGCGTCGAAGTGCTGCGCGGGCCGCAGGGCACGCTGTTCGGCCGCAACGCGACGTCGGGCGTCGTCAACTTCATCACCGCCAAGCCCGATCTCAGCGGCGTCCATGCCGCGGGCGAATTCGAATATGGCAATTACGATTCGAAGCGCGCGAAGGCGATGTTCAATCTGCCGATCACCGACACGCTCGGCATCCGCGTCGCCGGCACCTATCTGAAGCGCGACGGCTATACCTTCAACACGTACGACAACAGCCGCATCGACGATCGCGATCTGTACGCGGTGCGCGGGACGCTGTCGTGGGAGCCGTCGTCCGACACGCGCATCGACCTGATGGGCTATTATTTCCGCGAAAAGGACAATCGCAGCCGCATCCAGAAGCAGCTGTGCCATCGCGATCCCACCGGCGTGCTGGGCTGTCTGCCCGATACCAAGAGCTATGAGACGACCAACGGCCTCTCGACGCTCGCCGCGGTGCTGACCTCGACCGAATTCTTCAACGTCAACAACCCCGCGCTCGGCCGCTTCGCGCTGCAAAGTCTGTACGGGGCCGATCCCTATGCCGGCGTCGTCAACCCCGCCGACGTGCGCACCGTGCGGCTCGATTATCGTCCGACCTATTTCGCGGACGAAGAGCAGTATATGGTCAAGATCTTCCACGATTTTGGCCCGGTGAACCTCAACATCACCGGCGGCTATACCCGCAACTCGGTCGACAGCACGGTCGACTATAACCTCGCGGTCGAGGCGCCGCTGGCGAACAACGCCGGCCTCGCCAACCTCAACGCGCTGGGCCGTGCCGGATCGCCCTTCGCCTTCCTGAACGGCGTGCGCCAGACGCTGATCCCCAACGGGCCGGCCGGCGGCGTCTGCCAGTCGGCGGCGGATCCGAACAATGTCGGCGTGTACGGCGGCAATGCGATCGGCTGCTTCCCGCAGAGCCTCGATTTCGACCGTTCGCGCATTCAGAACCGCCAGTTCTCGGCCGAAGCGCACATCGACAGCAAGTTCGACGGCATGTTCAACTTCCTGCTGGGCGGCATCTACCTCGACAGCCTCAGCAAGAATAACGACTATTTCGTCAACGCCTTCGGCCTGGATTATGCGTCGGGTATCCTCGGCGCGGCCTCGTCGGCGGCGATCCCGGGCGTCGGCGGCAATGCCTCCCTGTCGACGCCCTTCTACCGCAACGATTCGCCGCGCTTCCGCCTGAAATCCTACGGCATCTTCGGCGAGACCTATTTCGAATTCAGCAAGCGCGCCAAGCTGACGCTGGGTCTGCGCTACAATCATGACGACAAGTTCGTGCAGGCGCGCAACCTGACGCTGAACGTCCTGACGCCGTACGGCGCGCAAGGCATTCAGAACGGCTTCAACTATGCGCAGGTCGATTTCGACCCGACGACGCCCGGCATCCAGGATTATGCGCGCCGCAACGTGTCGTTCGGCCGCCTGACCGGCCGCGCCGTCTTCGATTACAAGATCGACGACAACAAGCTGCTCTACGCTTCCTATTCGCGCGGCTATAAATCGGGCGGCATCAACCCGCCGGTCGCCGCCACCTTCTCGGTGCCCACCACCTTCACGCCCGAACAGGTCGATGCGTTCGAAATCGGGTCGAAGAACACCTTCCTGAACAGCGCACTGCGCCTCAACGTCACCGGCTTCTATTATAAGTACAAGGGGCTGCAGCTCAGCCGCATCGTCGCGCGCACCGCGGTGAACGATAACGTCGACGCCAATATCTACGGCCTGGAGGCCGAAGCGATCGTCGCGCCGATCCCGCGCTTCGTCGTCAACATGAACGCCAGCTACCTGCACACCGAAATCACCGGCAACAAGGCGCTGATCAACCCGCGCCTGCCCTCGGGCGGCCGCACCGACACCGTCATCATCAAGGATATCACCAACGCGTCCAACTGCGTCGTCATCCCCAATGCGGGCGGCGCGGCGGTGTCGAACGGCTTCGTCACCGCGGTGAACCGCGCGGTGGGCCTGCAGGGACCGACCGCGATCTCCGGCACCGGCACGACCGGCGCCTTCGGCATCTGCTCGGTGCTCCAGGCGCAGGCGGCCGCGACGCAGACGCCGGTGACGGTCACCGATGGCGTGCCCGTCGGGCTGAACGGCAACAAGCTGCCGCAGGCGCCGATGTACAAATGGTCGGTGGGCGCCCAATATACGATGGACTTCGGCAGCGGCTGGAGCCTCGTGCCGCGTGCCGACCTCAACTACACCGGCAATTTCTCGGCCAGCGTGTTCAACATGAACGTCGATCGGGTGCCGGGCTATGAAGTCGTCAACGCGCAGGTGCAGCTCAACGCGCCCGACGACCGCTTCTACGTCCGCGCCTTCGTTCAGAACCTGACCAACAACAATGCGATCACCGGCCAGGCAGTCGCCGATCAGTCGTCGGGCCTGTACACCAACATCTTCACCATCGAACCGCGCCGATACGGCGCGGCGGTCGGCTTCAAGTTCTGATCGGCCGGCGGGGCAAAGGCGCAACCCTTCGCCCCGCCGAGCGCTTGATCGCCCACCACGCAATGGAGGCGATCATGGCAGATCTGAAGAAGGGCGACGAAGTGACCTGGAAGAGCCACGGCGGCACCGCCCATGGCACGGTCGAAAAGAAGCAGACGAGCGACACGACGGTCAAGGGGCACACCGTCCGCGCGTCAAAGGACGACCCGCAGTTCATTGTAAAGAGTGACAACGGCGGAAAGGCAGCGCACAAGGCGGACGCGCTCAAAAAGGCGTAACGTTTCAACGCCCCGGGCTGGACCGGGCGCAAACAGGAAGGAATGCGATGGCTACTGCACCCAAGACCGGCGGCATCCACGCCCCCGTGCAGCCGTCTCCCGAGCTGGGAGCGGTCGTCGGCAACGAGAAGCTGCCGCGCAGCCAGGTGATCAGCAAGGTGTGGGAATATATCAAGTCCAACAACCTGCAGAACCCCGAGAACAAGCGCGAGATCGTCGCCGACGAGAAGCTGAAGAAGGTCTTCGGCAAGGACAAGGTGACGATGTTCGAGATGAACAAGTACATCTCGCAGCACGTCAAGGCGTAACCCCGCCTTCCCCGAATCGGGAACATCGCGCCCTCATGCGGCCGGCGATGTTCCCGATCGGTTTGGATGCGGTGACGGGCTGTGACAGCGCGCGATCGCTAAGGCTGCTTCCCAGCATCGAAAACGGCCACAGCGCAGCCAGATCACTCCGGGCTCAGTGAGCGGTCCACTGTGCCGCAGATACGGTGCCTGCGGCGGTACGCTCGCTTGGCCAGTTCGCCACGCCCCCTCAACCACCCCCGCGCGGAGAAGTGGACCCCGGAACAGGTCTGGGGTGACGAGATGGGTAGGAAAGCCTCCGAACAAGACGAAAGGGCGGGCTAGAAAAGGGTCTGCCTCCTCCACGCCGACAAACCGTCATCTCAGTGCAGGCTGGGATCTCCCGGTTGTAACGCGCATCGATAGGCGCGCGAAACCCCAGCTGCGCAGGGGTGACGCTTCCACCCAAGGTCTATCGAAGCAAAACCAGACACCAGTCGCCGGCCGACATCACCGCTGACACCCGCGACCGCGCGTACCAAGAAACGCCCGGTCAGCCCTCAGCGCGACCGCGCCGGAACGAACGGCAGGGCGATCACCGATGCGATGATCATCAACGCGCCAGCCAGCACGTATAGATAGAAGCTCAGCGGACGCATGGCTTACTGCTCCGCTGCGCCGATGGCGCGCGTCATCGTCAGGATTGCCGAAACTGCACACGTCATGTCGATCTCCCGCCCCCGGAATACCGCCCATTAGCCATCAAATGTGGCCATAATTTTGCAGACGGGCACATGGGGACGGCCGGCGACGCGCACAACCCTGCCCGCCCCGCCCGCATTCGCACCCGACTAGCGGGCGAAGCGCCTCACTTCTTGCGCTTGAAATCCACGCTGACGACGTTCGACCCATCTTCGGCCGGCGTGACGGTGGGGCCGTCGTTCTCCGCCTCGTCATGCGGTTCGGGGCCATCGTCCGGACCTTCGGTCGCCTGGAAGCGCAGCTCGAAATTCACCGCCGGATCGTGGAAACCGGTGATTGCCGAATACGGGATGACCAGCTTCGACGGGACCTGATTGAACGACAGGCCGACCGAGAATTTGCGGTCGTCGACCAGCAGATCCCAAAAGCGGTTCTGCAGGACGATCGTCATTTCGTCCGGGAAGCGTTCGATCAGCCGCTGCGGGATGTCGACGCCCGGCGCCTGCGTCTTGAACGTGATGTAGAAATGATGCTCGCCCGGCAGTCCGCCCGAATCGGCGACGGAGCCGAGCACGCGCCCGACGACGGCACGCAGCGCCTCCTGAACGATTTCGTCATAGGGGATCAGGCTATCGGGCAGGCCGTCGGTCATGGCCCCTTGGGTAGCGCGATCGGCGGCGGGGTCAAGCCGCCACGATGGCCCATGAAATTTGTGTGTGGCGACGTGTACTCAACCGTCCTATGGGGCACGGCCATGCGCACCGCCACGATCAACCGCTCAACCGCCGAGACGCGGATCGACGTCACCGTCAACCTCGACGGCACCGGCGTCTACAGCATCAAGACCGGCATCGGCTTCCTCGATCACATGGTCGAACAGCTCAGCCGCCACGGCCTGATCGACATCGACCTCAAGGTCGAGGGTGACCTGCACATCGACGGCCATCATACCGTCGAGGATTCGGCGCTGGCGCTGGGCCAGGCGATCGCCAAGGCGCTAGGCGACAAGCGCGGCATCCGCCGCTACGGCGACGCCTTGAGCCCGATGGACGAAACGCTGACCCGCGTCGCGCTCGACATTTCGGGGCGGCCATGGCTGGTGTGGAAGTCGGGTTTCACGATGCAGCGGCTGGGCGAGCTCGACACCGAGCTGATCGAACACTGGTTCCACAGCTTCGCGCAGACCGCCGGGCTGACGCTCCACGTCGAGACGCTGTACGGCAGCAACAACCACCATATCGTCGAAAGCGCGTTCAAGGGCCTGGCGCGCGCGCTGCGCACCGCGGTCGAGATCGATCCGCGCAAGAGCGACGCGATCCCCTCGACCAAGGGCGTGCTGTGAGCGAACCCTTCGCCCGCCCCGGCACGACGCTCTGCATCGTATCGCTGACCTATGGCGCAGACCTCGACGCGATCGACGCGGCGATGAGCGACCATGTCGACTGGCTGCGCGCTTGCTATGTCGAAGGGCGGCTGATCGCCTCGGGCCGCAAGCAGCCGCGCACCGGCGGCATCGTCATCGCGATCGGCACGCGCGCGGAAGTGGAAGCGATGGTGTCGCTCGACCCGTTCGTCGCGCGCGGCCTCGCCACCGCCGAGATCACGCCCTTCACCGCCAGCATGGCCGCCCTGCCGCTCGAGGATATGCTGGCGTCATGAGCATCGCGCTGATCGATTACGGCGCGGGCAACCTCCATTCGGTCGAAAACGCCCTGCGCGCGGCCGGCGCGACCGACCTCGCCGTCACCGCCGACGCCGATGTGGTGGCGAAAGCCGACCGCATCGTCCTGCCCGGCGTCGGTGCGTTCGGCGCATGCGCCAGCGCGTTGCGCGCCGTGCCCGGCATGGTCGAGGCGCTCGATCGCCGCGTGCGGCACGAAGGCGCGCCCTTCCTCGGCGTCTGCGTCGGCATGCAGCTGATGGCCGACGTCGGCGAAGAGATGGGCGAGCATCGCGGCCTCGGCTGGATGCGCGGCCGCGTCCGCCGGCTCGAGCCCGGCACGATGGACGCCAAGGTCCCGCACATGGGCTGGAACGATGTCGTGCCGACCGGGGACAACCCGCTCGTCCCCGCCGGCGAGGCCTATTTCCTGCACAGCTACGCCTATGAGGGCGAGGACGTGATCGCCACCAGCGACCACGCCGGCCCGATCACCGCCGCCATCGCCCGCGACACGATGCTGGGGCTGCAATTCCACCCGGAAAAAAGCCAGCGCTATGGCCTGGCGATGCTGGAGAGGTTTCTCGCATGGCGACCGTGATGCCTCCCCTCCCTGGAAGGGAGGGGCCGGGGGTGGGTGTGGTCCGGGCCATACGGTCCATCCGACCCCTGCGGCATCCGTATCACCAAGCCCCCACCCACCCCCAACCCCTCCCTGTCAGGGAGGGGAGCAAGAGCGCCGCATGACCCTCATCGTCTTCCCCGCCATCGACCTCAAGCGCGGCCAGGTCGTCCGCCTCGCCGAGGGCGATATGGACCGCGCCACCGTCTATGGCGACAATCCCGCCGCGCAGGCGATGCTGTTCGCGGATGCGGGCGCGCAGCACCTGCACGTCGTCGACCTCGACGGCGCCTTCGCCGGCGAATCGGTGAATGGCGAGGCGGTGCGCGGCATCGTCTCCGCCTTCCCGGGCCACGTCCAGCTGGGCGGCGGCATCCGCAACCGCGCCAGCGTGGAGCGCTGGTTCGACCTCGGCGTCTCCCGCGTCGTCATCGGCACCGCCGCGCTGGAGGACCCCGATTTCGTCCGCGAAGCCGCCCGCGACTTCCCCGGCGGCATCGTCGTCGCGGTCGACGCCAAGGACGGCATGGTCGCGACCAAGGGCTGGGCGGACGTCTCGACGACGAGCGTCGTCGATCTCGCCCGCCGGTTCGAGGATGCCGGCGTCGCCGCGCTCCTGTTCACCGATGTCGGCCGCGACGGCCTGCTCAAGGGCTGCAACGTCGACGCGACCGTCGATCTCGCCCGCGCCGTCTCGATCCCCGTCATCGCCAGCGGCGGCGTGAAGGGCATCGACGACATCCATCTGCTCTCCATCCATGCCAAGGACGGCATCGAAGGCATCATCACTGGCCGCGCGCTGTACGACGGACGGTTGGACCTTTCCGCCGCGCTGGCGGTCGCACAGGCGGCGTGATGATGTTCACGCGAAGACGCGAAGACGCTAAGATGCCGCGCGCGTGGCCGCGTCATTCCACCGCCGCAGGCGGCCAGCCGTCTCCCGATCGCGATTGCAGAGCAACCCGTGGCCAAGCGACCGGACCTCTTCGCGTCTTCGCGTCTTCGCGCGAACCCATTCCTGACTTCGGGACAAACCGATGACCGTCCGCGCCCGTGTGATCCCCTGCCTCGACGTCGCCGACGGCCGCGTGGTGAAGGGCGTGAACTTCGTCGAATTGCGCGACGCCGGCGATCCGGTCGAGCAGGCGCGCGCCTATGACGCCGCCGGTGCCGACGAACTCTGCTTCCTCGACATCACCGCATCCCACGAAAACCGCGGCACGATCCTCGACGTCGTGCGCCGCACCGCCGCGGTGTGCTTCATGCCGCTGACCGTCGGCGGCGGCGTGCGCACCGCCGACGACGCCCGCGCACTGCTGCTGGCGGGGGCGGACAAGGTCGCGGTCAATTCCGCCGCGGTCGCGCGGCCCGAAGTCGTCGCCGACATCGCCGAGCGCTTCGGCAGCCAGTGCTGCGTCGCCTCAGTCGATGCACGTCGTGTCGGGGACCGCTGGGAGGTGTTCACCCACGGCGGCCGCCGCCCGACCGGTATCGACGCGATCGAGCACGCGCTGCGCCTCGCCGATCTCGGCGCGGGCGAGCTGCTCGTCACCTCGATGGACAAGGACGGCACCCGCTCGGGCTATGACCTCGATCTCGTCCGCGCCATCGCCGATCGGGTCAGCGTGCCCGTCGTCGCCTCGGGCGGCGTCGGCGGCTTGGACGATCTGGTCGCCGGCATCCGAGACGGCCATGCCAGCGCGGTGCTCGCCGCCTCGATCTTCCATTTCGGTGAGGCGAGCATCGCCGATGCGCATAACGCGCTGGCACAGGCGGGAATTCCGGTCCGCCGGCCGATCCTCGCTTAGCGTTTCCGCAAGGCTTGACCGCTATACAGGTCAGCCATGTACACCATTTCCTTTCGGCATGAGTACAACCTGCTGGATATTCAATGGCAGAAGCTGTTCGATCTGGCCGGCGTCGAACGCTATGCTGCGGAACTGGTGGACCGGTTCCGCAAGGAAGGCTTCACGAACGGCTATCGCCTGCGGATCGACATGGGCGCGTGCAGCGTCCAGCCCGTGCAGGCCGCCGCGGCGATCCATGAGCGACTGGCCGGCTTCCCGCGCGCCAGCCGGATCGCCATCGTCACCGCCAGCGCGATCACCCGCCTGCAAGTGCAGCGGCTTATGACGCAACCCTATCTGCGCATCTTCGACACTGCCGAGGCATCATGGGACTGGCTGACCGCGCCGGACGCGGTCGCCGCGGCATGACGTCGCTCGCCCTGCTGTCGGTCGCCGGCGGCCATTCCGGCACCGTCCACCGCCGCACCGGCCCCGAATGGTCCGACATCGCGCTGTTCGTCGTCGCGGCGCTCGGCCTGTGGCTCGTCCGGCGCGCGCTGCGTCGTCGCTTTGCGCACCGCAACGCCGACAAGGATTGACCCCGCCCCCTGCCCCGCGCCAAGCGGGGCCTATGGACCCGCTCGACCGCCTGGACGCCACGATCCGCAGCCGCCGCGATGCCGATGCCGGCACGTCGTACGTCGCCAGCCTGTTCGCCAAGGGCCGGCCGAAGATCGCGCAGAAGGTCGGTGAGGAAGCGACCGAAACCGTCATCGCCGCCTTGGCGGAGCCGGACAAACTGGTGTCCGAGGCGGCGGACCTCGTCTTCCACCTGCTCGTCCTGCTCGCCGACGCCGGCCTGTCGCTGGACGACGTCCGCGCCGAACTGGCGCGCCGCGAAGGCGTGTCGGGCCACGTCGAAAAGGCCAGCCGGTAACGCGGCCGAAACGCGGATACCCCCCTCGTCACCCCGGACTTGATCCGGGGTGACGCTTCTTTTTGCCGTCGCAGGCAGCGGGACCCCGGATCAAGTCCGGGGTGACGGGGTAGCACCAAGGCAAGGCTCGATCGCCCCCCACAACCCGGCTACACAGGCCCGCAGGAGGACCCGCATGCCGATCGACGCCACCCTACCCTATGACGACCAGAACGTCTTCGCGAAGATCCTGCGCGACGAAATACCGTCGAAGCGCGTGTACGAGGACGATTACGCCGTCGCCTTCCACGACATCGCGCCCGTCGCGCCGGTCCATATCCTGGTGATTCCGCGCGGCCCCTACGTCTCGTGGGACGATTTCAGCGCCCGTGCGTCCGACGCGGAGATCGCTGGCTTCGTCCGCGCGGTGGGGCATGTCGCGCGCGACCACGGCCTCGTCGCCCCCGGCTATCGCCTGCTCGCCAATATCGGCGGCCATGCCGGGCAGGAGGTGCCGCACCTACACGTCCACCTGTTCGGCGGCGCACCGCTGGGCCCCATGCTCGCGCGGTAACGCCATCCACCTGCATTAAGGGGATTGCCTCCGTTTCATTTGAGACTAGCATCCCCCGCTTCACCAATGCGGCGGCGCGTTCATGACCGTTACGCACCTGGGGGGATACGCTACATGATATTCGGGCGCGTCAAACCACTCGACGCCATTCTCGCCACGGCCGAAAAGAAGGGCCTGCATCGCTCGCTCGGGGCCTTTCAGCTCACCATGCTCGGCATCGGCGCCGTCATCGGCACCGGCATTTTCGTGCTGACGTCCGAAGCCGCGCAAAAGGCGGGGCCGGGCATGCTGCTCAGCTTCCTCGTCGCCGGCTTCATCTGCGCGGTCGCCGCGCTCTGCTATTCCGAACTCGCCTCGATGGTGCCGGTGTCGGGCTCGGCCTACACCTACACTTATGCGGTGACGGGTGAGATCCTCGCCTGGATGGTCGGCTGGGCGCTGATCCTCGAATATGCGGTCGGCGCCAGCGCCGTCGCGGTCGGCTGGTCGAACCATGCGGTCGGTCTGCTCAACGGCATCGGCTTCCATGTGCCCGCCGCGATCAGCAACGCCGACGCGTTGATGGCGCACATGTACCTCGCCTTCGGCGCCGCCCCCAGCCCTGATCTGACGCAGGCGATGGCGGTGGGCGGCTGGGTCAACGTGCCCGCGATCATCGTCGTGTCGTTCGTCACCTGGCTGCTCATCATCGGCACCACCGAGAGCGCGCGTGTCAACGCGGTGCTGGTCGCGATCAAGATCACCGCGCTCACCGCCTTCGTCGCGCTGACGATTCCGGTGATGAAGGCGGACAATTTCAATCCGTTCCTGCCCACCGGCATCGGCAATCCGTTCAGTTCGTCGGGCCTCGGCGTGCTGGGTGCCGCCGCCTCGATCTTCTTCGCCTATGTCGGCTTCGACGCCGTCTCGACCGCCGCGGAAGAAACGAAGAACCCGCAGCGCAACGTGCCGATCGGCCTGATCGGCAGCCTCGCGATCTGCACCATCTTCTACATCCTCGTCGCCTCGGGCGCGATCGGGGCGATCGGCGCACAGCCGGTCACCTCGCTCGCCGGCAAAGTGCTCTCGCCGGGTACGCCGGAAATCGCCGGCCGCTGCGCCGCGATCGTCGCCAGCGGCGCGCTCGAACCGCTCGTCTGCTCGAAGGAAGCGCTGGTCCACGTCCTCGACGTGATCAACTGGCCGATGATCGGCCGCCTCGTCGGCCTCGCCGCAGTGCTCGCACTGCCGTCGGTTGTGCTGATGATGATGTTCGGGCAGACGCGCATCTTCTTCACCATGGCGCGCGACGGCCTGCTGCCGAACAAGCTTGCCTCGGTCCACCCGCGCTATCGCACGCCGCACGTCGTCACGCTGATGACCGGCGTCGCCGCGGCGGTGGCGGCGGCGATCCTGCCGGTCGGCAAGCTCGCCGATTACTCCAACGCCGGCACGCTGTTCGCCTTCTTCATGGTGGCGATCTCGGTGATGGTGCTGCGCCGTACCGACCCCAGCCGTCATCGGCCGTTCCGCACGCCGGCCGTCTATGTCGTCGCGCCGCTCGCGATCATCGGCTGCGTCGTGCTGTACCTGTCGCTGCCGCTGACGGCGAAGCTGGTGCTGCCGATCTGGGGCCTCATCGGCCTTGTCATCTACTTCGGCTACAGCCGCAGCCGCTCCTACGTCGGTCGCGGCATCATCGACGTCGTCGACGATGCGTCGATGCAGCCCGAAACGGCGCGCAAGCTCGACTGATCGGTTCGCCGGTCACGCAAAAAAGGCCGGGGGAGCGATCCCCCGGCCTTTTTGTTTGTGGGTGGCAGAGGCGCCGGCCCTGCGGCGGACGCCCTCGGCCCGGCGCGGCTTACGCCGCCAGCCGCGTCATCCAGCCCTCGGCATGCGCGAAGGCCGGAGCGTCATCGACGTCCAGCCAGTCGAGGTCGCTACAATCGACCACGTGCGCCCGGTCCTGCGCGGCAAGGATGCGCACGCCCTCGGTCAGCGACGGGCTGTCGAGGCCTGCGAGCGCATCGAAGAACGCCTGTCCCACTGCGAACACGCCGGTGTCGTAGCAGTCGTGCGGTTCCAGCTCCTTGCCGATCGCGACGATCCGGTCGCCACGCGTCGCGACGCAAGTGACATCGAGCGGATCGACCCAGGGATGCCCCAGCCGCCGGTCGATGCCGAGCCGCAGCCCCTCCCCCGCACCCGCACGGGCGAGGCGCCGATAATGGCGCGGCAGCACCAGATGGTCGCACATCGCCATCACCGCGCCTTCCGGCCCCACCAGCGCCCGCGCGGCAAGCGCGCTGACGCCGTTGGGCTGGTGGAAATCGGTCATCACCGTCAGCACCTCGACCGGCCAGTCCCGGCCGGCGAGATGCGCGGCGATCGCATCGGCGCCATAGCCCAGCGTGACGATCACGCGCGTCAGGCCCGCCGCCGCCATGCTGTCCAGCGCATGGTCGATCAGCGCCCGGCCCGCGACCGGGCACAGCGGCTTGTACGGCGTGACCGAGCGCAGGCGGGTGCCCTGACCGGCGGCGAGCAGCAGGCCCGTCGTGATCATCAGGCGGCCTTGATAAAGTCCTCGACCGCGATCTGCGCGAGATCGTCGGTCATCTGGTGGCGCGGGTGCTTGCAGAAATAGGCGCTGGCGGGATCGATCACGCCGGCGATGCCGCGGTCCTTGGCGATCGCGGCGCAACGGATCATGTCGATCGCGACGCCCGCCGAATTGGGCGAATCCTCGACCGACAGGCGCAGTTCCAGGTTCATCGGCACCCCGCCGAACAGCTGGCCTTCCATGCGCAGGAAGCAGACCTTGTTGTCGTTCTGCCAGGGCACATAATCCGACGGGCCGATGTGGACGTTCTCGTCCTCCAGCCGCTCGGCCGCAACCGACTGCACCGCTTCGGTCTTCGACACCTTCTTGCTGGCGAGGCGGCGGTGGTTCGACATGTTGAGGAAGTCGGTATTGCCGCCGGTGTTGAGCTGATAGGTGCGGTCCAGCTTCACGCCGCGCTTGGCGAACAGGTCGGTCAGCACGCGGTGGACGATCGTCGCGCCCAGCTGCGCCTTGATGTCGTCGCCGATGATCGCGACGCCGGCATCCTCGAACTTCTTGGCCCATTCGGGGTTCGACGCGATGAAGACCGGGATATTGTTGACGAAGGCGACGCCGGCTTCCAGCGCGCATTCGGCGTAGAATTCGGTCGCTTCCTGGCTGCCGACGGGCAGGTAGTTCATCAGCACGTCGGTGCCGCTCGCCTTCAGGTCGGCGACGACCTGTTCCTTGGTCGGCTGCGTGTCGTTGGCGACCACGAACGTGCGATCGTCCTTGTAGTCGCTCATATGATCGGCGACGCCGTCGAGCACCGCGCCCATCTTCACGACGGTGCCGGTCGCGGGAATGTTGGCGGCGAAGACCGCGGTGCAATTGGGCTTGGCGAAGATCGCCTCGGCGACGTCCTTGCCCACCTTACGCGCATCGACGTCCCAGGCGGCGACGACCTTGATGTCGGACGGCTTATAGCCGCCGACTTCCCAGTGCATCAGGCCGACCGTGTCGTTCGTGCCTTCGCGGTAATATTCGAGTCCCTGGACCAATGAGCTCGCGCAATTGCCGATGCCGACGATGGCGATGTTGATGCTCTTCATGAATGACCCTGTTCGCTGGATAGAAGGATGGAATGCGGCGCTTGGCCGTGGACGAAGCGGCGCTCGACGCGCCGGTGACGGATGAGGCCGATCAGACAGATGGCCGACAGCGGGCCGATCTCGACCCACCAGAAAATACGCGGATTGCCGATCAGGCAGGCGAGGCAGATCGTCCAGACGCGGACGTTCGCGGTGAGCAGCGATTGGAGGCGCATCACCGGCACCGCGGCGGCGGCATAGGCCGCACCGAAGGCGGCACGGTCCTCGGCCACACCGAAGCGGCGTTCGAACGGCATCGAGATGCGATCGACGCTGCCCGCGACGCTGTCGTAGACTCGCACCAGCCACGGACCGGTCGGCACCGGCACGCTCGACAGCGCCTCGCCGCGTGCCCGGCGGTGGAAGCGGGCGCGCTCGCCCTCGTACAGGCTCGATTGCACCGCATGGCACGCGCCCGCGGCGATCGCCAGCGCCCAGCCCCCGGCCGTGCCGACCGTATAGGCGAGCGACAGATAGATCAGCGCGAAGACGCCGTGATCGCACAGCCCGTCCAGCGTCCGCCCGAGCGCGCTCGCGGTGCGGGTCGCCCGCGCGATCATGCCGTCGAGCCCGTCGGCGACCAGCCAGGCGACCGAGAAGGCGAGACCGACCAGCGCCATCAGCGGATCATGCCATTGCGCATAGGCGAAGGCGGCGACCGTGCCGCATGCAAGCCCCGCGAGCGACACCGCATTGGCCGACACGCCGTGCCGCAAGGCAAGGGGGAGCAAGGCGTGCGACGCGGGGTGGATCAGATAGAGGTTGGATGGGTCCTCGATCCGGCGATCGCGTGAGCCATCCCGGGGAGGCGGTGTCATCAGGGCTTCATATTGCGCCCGTATGCTACCGAAGGCAATATTCTACGGAACGTTTCGGCGCAGTTCGTTCAGCCATACTGACGCAGTGCCATCCGACGGTGCCCGCCAATCGCCCCGCGGGCTAAGTGCCCCCCCTGCCGACACTTTCGGCCCGTTGGGGATCGCCGACCGTTTGAACTGGCTGGTCTGGAAGAAGCGGACCAGAAAACGCTCCAGCCAATATTTGATCGTCGGCAGGTCGTAGGCGACGCGCGCATCGGCCGGAACATCCTCCGGCCACCCGCCCTGCGCCGCATCGTGCCACGCATGCCAGGCCAAGAAAGCGATCTTCGATGGCGCCAGCCCGTGGCGGATCACGTAATGCGCGAAGAAGTCGTTGAGCGCATAGGGCCCGATCATCGATTCCGTCGATTGCATCGCGCCCGTATCCGCATCGGCCGGCACCAGCTCGGGCGAAATCTCCTGCGCCAGGATGGTCGCGAGGACGGCGTTGGTCGCCGCGTCATATTGGTCCGTCCGGATGCACCAGCGGATCAGGAACTGGATCAGCGTCTTCGGCACCCCGGCGTTGATCGCATAATGGCTCATCTGGTCGCCGACGCCATAGGTACACCAGCCGAGCGCCAGCTCGCTGAGGTCGCCGGTGCCCAGAACGATGCCGCGACGCTGATTGGCGAGGCGGAAAAGGTAATCGGTTCTGAGGCCTGCCTGCACATTCTCGAACGTGACGTCATACACGGCCTCGCCGCGGGCGAAGGGGTGGCTCATGTCGGCGAGCATCTGGCGCGCGGCGGGGCGGATATCGATCTCGTCGGCGGTACAGCCCAGCGCGCGCATCAGCGCCCAAGCATTGCCCTTCGTCGCCTCGCCGGTGGCGAAGCCCGGCATGGTGAAGCCGAGGATGTCGCTGCGCGGCCGCCCCATCCGGTCCATCGCCTTCGCCGCGACGATCAGCGCATGCGTCGAATCGAGCCCGCCCGACACGCCGATGACGAGCGTCTTGGAACCGGTGGCCGACAGCCGCTTCACCAGCGCCTCGACCTGGATGTTGAAGGCCTCGTAGCAATCCTCGTCGCGGCGCGCGGGATCGTCGGGTACGAAGGGGAAGCGGCGGATGCGGCGGTCGAGGCCGGTGTCGCCGTCGCGCGCACCATGCGTAAAGCCGATTCGGCGGACGTCGCGCTCGGGGTGCCCCGCCGCGACTGCGCTGTCGTTGAACGTGCCGTTGCGCAACCGCTCCTGCACCAGCCGCTCGCAATCGATGTCGGCGACGACAAGCTCGGCCGCGTTCGAGAAACGGCTCGATTCGGTCAGCAATTCGCCCAGTTCGTAGATCAGCCCCTGGCCGTCCCAAGCGAGATCGGTCGTGCTCTCCCCCGGTCCTGCGGCGGAATAGACATAGGCGCAGGCGGCGCGCGCGGATTGCGCGGCGGCCAGCAGCATGCGTTCGCGCGCCTTGCCGATGACGATGTTGGAGGCGCTGAGATTGCAGCAGATCGTCGCCCCCGCCAGCACGCCCATCGTCGACGGCGGCGTCGGCGCCCAATAATCCTCGCAAATCTCGGCATGCACGACGAAACCCGGCAGATCCTCCGCCGCGAACAGCAGGTCGGTGCCGAACGGCACGTCGGCATCGCCCAGCCGGATCGTCAGGCCGGTCAGGCCCAGCCCCGGTGCGAACCAGCGCTTTTCGTAATATTCGCGGTAATTGGGCAGGAAGCTCTTCGGCACCACGCCCAGGATGCGCCCGCGATGCACCGCCACCGCGCAATTGTAGAGCCGCCCGTTGCGGACCAACGCCGCGCCGACGAGCAGCAGCGGCGCCCATGCCGCGGTCCGTTCGGCGAACGCCACCACCGCCGCGTCGCTGGCCCGCTGCTGCGCCGATTGCAGGTGCAGGTCGTCGAGCGCGTAGGACGTCAGGTTGAGTTCCGGAAAGACCACGCAATCCACGCCGCGCGCATCCGCCTCCCGCGCCATCGCGACCGCCGCGTCGAGGTTCGCGTCGATATCGCCGACGCTCGCGCGCGGCGTCGCGGCCGCGACGCGGACCATCTGGTGGGCGTGGATCGAATGGAAACGCTGGGTCATGGTGGCAAGGCTAGCCGCTGTGAGGAAGAGGGGCTAGCGGCAACGGTTCGTGGGCCAGGGCGATCCGGCGATGTTAAGGCGTTTCCCGCCACGTCGCACCCCCCTCCCCCGTCACCCCGGGCTTGACCCGGGGTCCCGCTTCTTCTTGCGGTGGGTCGGGAAAAGCGGCCCCCCGGCCCGCCGGCCGGGGTGACGGTGGAAAACCCTACTTCCCCCCCTCGCGCCGGGTCAGCGCCGCCACGCAGCTCGCCCGATCGATCGTGCTGCCATCCGGCTCGCGCGCATCGAGATAGGTGACGCGCGGCCCCTCATTCTCCTTCGGGTACAGATAGGCGTCGAGCACGCAGATCGGCCCGGCGAACTGCAGCTTGCGCGCCGCGCCCTCGCGAATGTCCGCGTCGGGCTGGCCGAACAGGCGGACGAGGCCCGCCGCATCTTGCCCGATCACCCGCTCCAACCCGGCACTGGTATAGGGCACGACCGGCCGGCTGACCGTCGGACCGACCGCGCCCGGTGCGGCGCACGCGCCCAGCCCTGCCGCGAGCGCGAGGCTCAAGATCGTGCGCGTCGTCATGCGTGTCCCCCTCGCCCCCCGTGGAACAGGTGCGTCGCCATTGCCGCGCCCAGGATCGGCGCGAACAGATTGGCGAGCGGAACCACGAACAGTCCCGCGACGGCAAGGCCCAGCACGAACCGCTGGCCGCGAGTCGCCTTGCGCCAGCCCCGCATCGTCGCATCGTCCATGTGCCGGCTCGCCACCATGTCGCCGAGGTCGCGCCCCAGCAGCCAGCCATTGACCAGGAAAAACGCGATCGCCGGCCCGATCGCGGTGAACAGCAAGGCGAGATAGACGGGCGTCATCACCAGATTGATGCCCAGCGCCCGCACCGCCGACGCGAGCGCCATCCGCCCGGACCGCACGAACCCGACGTCCCGCGCCTCGGCATGCGCGGCGGGATAGTGACGCGCCTCCACCGCGGCGACGATCGCGTCGCCGAACAGCCCGATCACCGCGATCGCGACCACGCGGAACAGCAGCCAGGCGGCAACGACGAACACGACCACCGTCAGCGCCCCCGCCAGCCCATCGCCCAGCGCCGCGCCCAGATCGGCGAAGGCCGCGTGCAATCCACCGAACAACGCCAGCCCGAGCAGAACGAAGATCGCCACCGTCAGCGCCAGCGACTTCGCCAGCACCCGCAGGATCGCGGCGTCGCCAAGCTGGCCGAGCGAGAGGGTGAAGGCGCGGAGCATAGAACGTGGGGTGGCGCGTGCGATCGAGGGCGTCAACGGCTGGCACGTCACTGGCGCCACCTTCTCTTCGTCACCCCGGACTTGTTCCGGGGTGACGGAGGGCATTAGGCAGGCAGGCGCCCGCCTACACCCCCACCCCACCCCGCGTTGCGCGAAACCGCGCACGCCCCTAGGGAGCGACATCTGACTTTACCGGAGCTTCCTTTGTCCCACCCCACCTATGACGTCGTCGCGATCGGCAATGCGATCGTCGACATCCTCGCGCAGGCCGACGATGCGTTCATCGAGTCGATCGGCGTCGCCAAGGGCTCGATGCAGCTGATGTTTTCGCCCGAGGATGCCGATGCGCTCTACGATCGCATGGGTCCGGGGCGTGAGGTGTCGGGCGGATCGGCGGCGAACACCGTCGCCGGCATCGCGGCGCTCGGCGGCCGCACCGGCTTCATCGGCCAGGTCGCCGACGATCAGCTCGGCGAAGTGTTCGCGCACGACATCCGCGCGGCGGGCGTCGCCTTCACCACCGACGTGCGTCCCGGCCAGCCGACCACGGCGCGCTGCCTGATCTTCGTGACGCCGGACGGCCAGCGCACGATGAACACCTATCTCGGCGCATCGCAGTTCCTGCCCGCCGCCGCGCTCGATCTCGGCATGATCGAAGACGCAGCCATCCTGTATCTCGAAGGCTATCTGTGGGACCCGGAAGAGCCGCGCGCCGCGATGCGCGTCGCGATCGAGGCTGCGCGCAAGGCGGGTCGCAAGGTCGCCTTCACGCTGTCCGACGTCTTCTGCATCGGCCGTCACGGCGGCGACTTCCGCCAGCTCATCGCGGATGGCCTGATCGACATCCTGTTCGCCAATGAAGGCGAACTGGCCGCCCTCGCCGAAACCGAGGATTTCGAGGCCGCGGTCGCCAAGATCGCAGCCCAGGTGCCGACGCTGGTCGTGACGCGCGGTGCGCACGGCGCCTGCGCGCTGCAGAACGGCACGCGTGCCGAAGTCGCGGCAGAGCCGATCGAGCGCGTCGTCGACACGACCGGCGCGGGCGATCTGTTCGCCGCCGGCTTCCTGCACGGTCAGGCGCAGGGCAAGGGCCTGGAAGATTCGCTGAAGCTCGGCGCGATCTGCGCCGCCGAAATCATCAGCCACTTCGGCGCGCGTCCGAACGTCGACATGAAGGCACTGATGGCCGCCAAGCTCGGCTGATCGCGTCTCCTGGATGACGAACGGGGAGGTGCCGGCCGGCGCCTCCCTTTTCGTATGTGCGACGGACCGCCGGGCGGGCGGATCGCCATGGCAGGCATCGCCGCGCGTCGTTACAGCGGGCGTTCCTTCCTGCACGAGCCGACATGAGCCGCTTGATCCTCTTCAACAAACCCTATGACGTGCTCAGCCAGTTCACCGATCGCGGCACGCCGGCGGAGCGCGTCACGCTGTCGCGCTTCATCGACGTACCCGGCGTCTATCCCGCCGGCCGGCTCGACCGCGACAGCGAAGGCCTGTTGCTGCTGACCGACGACGGCCGTCTCCAGGCGCGCATCGCCGATCCGAAGTTCAAGCTGCCCAAGACCTATCTCGTGCAGGTGGAAGGCGTGCCGGACGCCGCCGCCCTCGCCGCGCTGCGCACCGGCGTCGTGCTGAAGGACGGCCCCACCCGCCCCGCCGAGGTCGAGGCGATCGACCCGCCAGACCTGTGGCCCCGCACGCCCCCCATCCGCGTGCGCCAGGCGATCCCCGACCGCTGGCTACGCCTCACCATCCGCGAAGGCCGCAACCGCCAGGTCCGCCGCATGACCGCCGCCGTCGGCCACCCGACGCTGCGCCTGGTGCGCTGGCGGATCGGCGACTGGACGCTGGCCGACCTCGCGCCGGGGGCATGGCGCGACGCCTGACGCCCCGACAGATCGATCTTGCGTGGGGGTGATACATCCTCCCCCGCCAGGGGGAGGTGGCGCCGCCGAAAGGCGGTGACGGAGGGGGAGGATAGGAACGCCCCCCGTAACACAGCGCAACCCTGACCGCCCCCCCCTAACCGCGCAACATCGCCAACTGCCCCCGCACCACGTCAAGGTTATGCTGGGCGAGGTGACTGCCCCGCCCCGCGACGCTGCCCTCCAGATCGGGCCGCTCGCCGATCGCAATCGCCCGCTCCCACGCCCCGCTCGCCAGCGGCAGCCACTGGTCCACCGCCCGCGCCGGATCGGCGATGGCATGATGCAGCAGCAGGTCGCCCAGCACGAAGAAGAAATCCGGCGACTCCGTCCAGCGCGGCATTTCCGCCTCGGCCAGCGCCATCGCATCACCCAGTCGCCCCGCCTTTGCCAGCGCGGCGATCGCACACGTCACCAGCTCGTGCCGCCAGCCCGCGTCCGGCGGCGTCGCTGCCACCGCCTGCGCATAGCCCTCCGCCGACGCCGCGCCGTCGCCGCGCATGTCGGCATCCTTGGCGATCTGGTACAGCAGGTACGCATCGCCCGGCCGCTCGGCGAGCTCCGCCAACAAAAGCCGATGGTTGCGATCGCGCTTGCGGGCAATCTGCGCCGCCCGATAGCCGTCATGCCCGATATGCAGCCCGGTCCGCACCCGCGGCAAAGCGGAGGCGACCTGCTCATGCACCCGCCCCTCGAACCGCACGCCGCGCGGCAGCACCCGCGTGATCCAGCTCCGCGTCGTCGTCGCGCCCGCGCCATCGCCGCTCAGCACGCATGCACGCCCCAGCCGCTCGCCACCCGCGCACCAATCGCGCAAGGTCTCTCCGCCAGACACGATCCATTCGTCCGCGTCGATCACCAGATGCCAGTCCGCATCAGCCAGCCCCAGCGCATGGTTACGCGCCGCCGCGAAATCGTCAGGCCAGTCGAGCCGATGCACCTCCGCCCCGCAACCCTCTGCGATCGCGACGGTATCGTCCACCGACCCGGTATCCACCACCACCATCCGGTCGACGAACGGCGCCACACTCTCCAGGCACCGCGCAATACACCGCGCCTCGTCCCGCACGATCAGCGTCGCGGCAATGATGGGGGCAGAGGGCATGAAAGTCTTTCACTGTCGGAATAGGCAGGCAGTTGCACGGGATGGTTAATGAACCATTCGCTCCTGCCGAAGCACCCGTTCAGGCCGCCGCGAATACCCGTCATCTTCCTGGACCATCGATCGACGGTATCCTCCAATGCGCTTTGGCGAGAGCCACCGCCGATACAATGGGAAACCCCGTCTTTACGATGACTTGTCCCGTCGTCAGAACCTTGAACACGATAACGACCGGAGCCGTAAACCCAAACAGGAAGAGCAGGTCGTTAGGGTGAGTCCAGTCAATTCCGAGACCGACGAATCCGATCAGGCATCCGGCCACCCACAACGGCTTCCAGCGGAAATCGGGCGAGCGTTTGACGGCAATGATAGACCAGACGCTGACCGCGATCACGATCAGCGCAAAGACGACGACCGTTATCTGAAACCCGTTCATACCCAGCCCCTCTGCGTCGACCAGCCGACCTTATAAGCATCGCTGTATCAAGCCACCCCTGTCCTACACGCCCCCGATCCGCTATGATCCCGCCATGCTCCGCGCCCTTCGCTCGCCCGCCCATCCCACGGCGGCCCGGCGCAGGGGGCGTTTCCGAGCAATACGTATCGTCCACTTCGTCCACTTCCGCAGCCCCCGACTCGAACGCCGACTCGGGCGCCGGACCCGCTTGACCCGCTCGCCCCGATCCCGGACAGCGACGCCGTGACGCACCTGCCCCCACCCCCCGCCGACCTGTTGCGCGACGCCGCGCTGTTCCTCGATTTCGACGGCACGCTCGTCGAATTGCAGGAGCGGCCCGACGCCGTCCGCGTCGACGCGCGCCTCGCCACGCTGATCGAGCGGCTATCGCACGCGCTCGACGGCCGCGTCGCGATCATTTCCGGCCGGCCGGTCGATGGCATCCGCGCGCTGTTCGGCGCCCCCGCCTTCGCCATCTCCGGCAGCCACGGGCTGGAGGTCGCCTGGCCCGACGGCCGCGTCCACCAGGCGGAACGACCCGCCGCGCTCGACCGTATTGTCGCCGACATGCACGACTTCGCAACTGCAACACGGGGCGTCCTGGTCGAGGAAAAGCCCCTCGGCGCCGCGCTCCATTACCGCGCCGTTCCCACGGCCGAAGCCGCCGCGACGCAGCTCGCCACCCGCCTCGCCGCCGATGCCGGCCTCCACCTGCAGACGGGTAAGATGATGGTCGAGGTGCGCGTCGCTGGCGCCGACAAGGGTAGCGCGCTGCGTCAGATGATGCAGGCCCCTGCGCTTGCCGGCCATAAGCCCGTCTTCCTCGGCGACGACGATACCGACGAACCCGCCATGGCCGCCGCCGCGACGCTCGGCGGCGCCGGCATCCTGATCGGCGCGCCCCGCACCACCGCCGCCGCCTGGCGCCTCGACAGCGTCGCCGACACCCTCTCCTGGCTCGAAGCCGCAACCGAAAGCCTCAACGCATGACCAGCGTAGACCTCTGGCCGATCGGCAATTGTCAGGTGAGCGCGCTGATCGATCGCGCCGGCCGCTACGTCTGGGCGTGCGTGCCGCGCGTCGACGGCGACCCGCTCTTCTCCGCCCTCGTCGGCGGCGCCGAACCGGACAGCGGCTATTGGAGCGTCGAGATCGCCGATTCGGTGTCGGTCGAACAGCAGTATATTCGCAACACGCCGATCCTGGTCAGCACGCATACCGACAGCGCCGGCAACGCGCTGGAGGTGATCGACTTCTGCCCGCGGTTCGATCGCCTCGGCCGCACCTACCGCCCCGTCGCCTTCGCGCGCATCGTCCGTCCGGTATCGGGCAGCCCCCGCATGACGATGCGGCTGCGCACCACCTGCGGCTGGGGCGGTGCGTGCCGCGAACAGATCGGCGGGTCGAACCATCTGCGCATCAACCTCGATACGATGCAGATGCGCCTCACCACCACCGCGCCGATCGGCATGATCCAGGAAGAGCGCATCTTCCGCCTCGAACGCCCGCTGCATTTCTTCCTCGGCCCCGATGAAAGCTTCAGCGGCGATCTGGCGGAATCGATGGAGGCGATGCTGACGCAGACGATCGCCGAATGGCAGGAATGGACGCGCGGCCTCGCCATCCCGTTGGAATGGCAGGACGTGGTCATCCGCTCGGCGATCACCCTCAAATTGTGCCAGCATGAGGAAACCGGCGCGATCGTCGCCGCGCTCACCACCTCGATCCCCGAACATGCGGGGTCAGAGCGGAACTGGGACTATCGCTATTGCTGGATCCGCGACGCTTATTACACCGTCCAGGCGCTGAACCGCCTCGGCGCGCTCGACGTGCTGGAGGGCTATCTCGGCTATCTGCGCAACATCGTCGACGATGCGCGCGGCGGCCATATACAGCCTTTGTACGGCGTCCTTGGCGAAGCGACGCTCACCGAACGCTTCGCGCCCGATCTGGCCGGCTATCGCGGCATGGGCCCGGTGCGCGTCGGTAACGCCGCCTACGAGCAGCATCAATATGATGCCTACGGTCAGATCGTGCTGTGCAGCGTCCACGCCTTCTTCGACCAGCGCCTGCTCCGCCTCAATACGGTCGAGGATTTCCACCGCCTCGAACAGGTCGGCGAACGCGCCTGGACCCATTACGACAAGCCCGACGCCGGCCTGTGGGAGCTGCGCACGCGGCAGAGCGTCCACACCTATTCGGTCGCGATGTGCTGGGCGGCGTGCGACCGGCTCGCCAATGCCGCCCATGCGCTGGGCATGGAGGATCGCTGCACCTTCTGGCAGGATCGCGCCGACCACATCCGCGGCGTGATCGAGGACAAGGCGTGGCGGCCCGACACCAACCGCATGTCCGCAACCTTCTCGGGCGACGATCTCGACGCCAGCCTGATCCAGCTGCTCGACCTGCGCTTCTTCGAACCCACCGACCCGCGCTTCCTCGGCACGCTCGAGGCGGTGGAGCAAGGCCTGCGTCGCGGCAGCTTCATGCTGCGCTACGATACGGAGGATGATTTTGGCCTGCCCGAAACCGCCTTCAACGTCTGCACCTTCTGGCTGATCGAGGCGCTGCACGCCACCGGCCGCCACGACGATGCGCGGGCTCTCTTCGAAGAGATGCTGGCACGGCGCACCGCGTCAGGGTTGCTGTCCGAAGACATCGACCCTACGTCTCTGGAGCTGTGGGGCAACTACCCCCAGACCTATTCGCTGGTCGGCATGATCAACTGCGCCGTCCTGCTGTCCAAACCCTGGAGTTCGATCCGCTGAGCCGTCTGATCATCATTTCCAATCGTGTGTCCGCCCCCACGGGGTCCAAATCCGGGGGCGCACAGGGCGGCCTCGCCGTCGCCCTCGCCTCCGCGCTGCGCCAGTATAAGGGCATGTGGTTCGGCTGGTCGGGCGAGCGCACCGACGAATATACCGGCCAGATCACTTTCCAGCGCAACGAAGGCGTCACCACCGCGACCGTCGACCTCGAAGAGCAGGATATCGAGGAATATTACAATGGCTACGCCAACCGCACCCTGTGGCCGCTCTTTCACTATCGCGTCGATCTGGCGGAATATGAACGCGAATTTGCCGGCGGCTATCAGCGGGTCAACGAACGCTTCGCCGACACCGTCCAGCCGCTGATCGAGGAAGACGACGCGGTTTGGATTCAGGATTACCACCTGTTCCCGCTGGGGCAGGAGCTGCGCAAGCGGGGCGCGAAGAATCGCCTCGGCTTCTTCCTCCATATCCCCTGGCCGCCGCGCCGCCTGCTCGCCATCCTGCCCGAAGCAGAAGGGCTGGTACGCAGCCTGTTCGCCTATGACGTCATCGGCTTCCACACCGACGAATGGCTGTCGTCGTTCCGCGATTATTGCACCGCCGAACTGGGCGCGACCGTCGAGGGCGACGAGCTGGTGCTGGACGATCGCCGCGTGCGCGTCATGGCCTGCCCGATCGGCATCGATGCCAAGGAATTTGCCGGCCTTGCCGTCAGCACGCGGGGTCGCCTCGCCTATCGCCAGATGCGCGACGCCGCAGTGGGGCGCGACATGATCGTCGGCGTCGACCGGCTCGATTATTCGAAGGGGCTGGAAGAACGCTTCCTGGGCTACGAACGCTTCCTCGTCGAGCATCCCGAGGAGCGCAAGGAAGTCACGCTGCTCCAGATCGCGCCGCCCAGCCGCGCGACGGTGGGCAGCTATCAGAAAATCCGCAGCAATCTCGAAGGATTGGCGGGCCGGATCAACGGCGCGTACGCCGACATCGACTGGGTGCCGATCCGCTACGTCAACCAGGGCTATCCCCGCGACGTGCTCGCCGGCATCTATCGCGCCGCCAAGATCGGGCTGGTGACGCCGTTGCGCGACGGCATGAACCTCGTCGCCAAGGAATATGTCGCGGCGCAGAACCCGGAGGACCCCGGCGTCCTCATCCTGTCGCGTTTCGCCGGTGCCGCCTGCCAGCTGACCGACGCCGTCCTCATCAATCCCTATTCAGCCGAGGAAATGTCCGACGCGATCATGCTCGCGCTGCGCATGCCGCGTGAAGAACGCATCGAGCGCTGGCAGCGGATGATGGACGTCATCACCCGCGAGGATATCGGCTGGTGGCGCAAGACCTTCACCGAGGCGCTGATGGAAGCCCCGTTGGAGATGGAGACGGAGGCGGAGCCGGCATGATCCGCGTCCGCGGCAGGGCTTCAGGCATCTCGTCGCGGATGAACGCATAGATCGCCTCGCGCACCTCGCACCGCAGATCGAACGCGGTGGAGGCATCCTTGGCGGTCATCAGCCCGCGCACCTCCATCAGGCCATCCTGTTTTGAATCAGTGACTTGGCAGTTGAAGAACCGCTGATCCCAGCGGGGGCTGGCCCGGACGACCTCCTCCAGCTTCACCCTGATCCGGGCGACATCGGCGGCGGGATCAAGATACCAGAACACCGATCCCAGCAGGGCACTCGTCTCCCGGGTCCAGTTCTGGAAGCTGTTTTCGAGGAACTTCGACACTGGCACCACCAGCCGCCGGTCGTCCCAGATCCGAACCACGACATAGGTCAGCCGGATATCCTCGATCCGCCCCCATTCACTGTCGATGATGACGACGTCGTCGATCCGGATCGGCTCGGTAAAGGCCATTTGGATGCCGGCGATCAGGTTCTTCAGCGCTGGCTGCGCCGCAGCGCCGATGGCAAGACCGGCGACGCCGGCAGAGGCGGCCAGCGTCACCCCGATCGTCCGCACCGACGGAATGCTCATCAACATCATCATCGCCGTGATCAGGATCAGCACGAACACCCCGATCCGGTGCAGGATGCCGATCCGCGTCCGCCGCCGCCGGGCCCTCAGATTGTCGGCGGCGGTGATGTCGAACCGCACCTCGCTGATGTCCCGATAGGCCGTCAGCCCGGCGAGCAGCATCCAACCGAAGATGCCTGGCGTCAGCAGCCCCAGCACTCGCTGCCAGATCGTCTCCCAATAGCGTGGCAGGTCCAGCCCCGGCCCCGACGCGGCGAGGGCGATGACGATCACCAGCCAGAAACTCGGCCGATCGAGCCGGGCGATCAGGATATCGTCGGTCTTCGTCGCGGTGCGTCCCGCCAGCCGGCGCAGCGCCGCGAACAGGATGCGATGGACCAGCGACAGTAGCAGGACGAACGCCAGTACGCCGCCCAGCTTCCCCGCCCAGTCCGGCAGGTCGATATCGAGATAGGGGATATGCATCGCCGCTAACACGCACCACGCCGGCAAAGGCTCCCCGCCCCCCTGCCCCGCCCCCTGCTCCACCGCCCCGAACACAACGGTCGATCGGTGCGTTGTCGGCACGGTTCGAATCAGCTGCTGTCACGAACTCGTCACATACAGGGTCCACCGCGGACATATGGCTACGACGCTCACCGCCGCTTCCCCCCAAACGGCTGCACGCGGCCCGCGGCTCGACGGGCATCTGCATCCCGCCGGCCGCTGGATCTTCCTGGCCGTCCTGATCGGCGCGCTGGGCTATGCCGGCGCGAGCATCCTGACGGACACGGCAGAGGTCGGCGAAACGCTGGCGACGGGCGTCTTCCTGTTCCTCGGCCTCGCGCTGCTGATCGCGCTCGGGTTCGAATTCGTGAACGGCTTCCACGACACCGCCAACGCCGTCGCCACCGTCATCTACACCCACGCCATGCCCGCGCCGCTGGCCGTCGTCTGGTCGGGCGTGTTCAATTTCCTCGGCGTGCTCGCCTCGTCCGGCGCGGTCGCCTATTCGATCATCACGCTGCTGCCCGTGGATCTGGTGATCAACACCGGTTCGGCGGGCGGGTTCGCGATGATCTTCGCGCTGCTGCTGGCGGCAGTGCTGTGGAACCTCGCGACCTGGTATGTCGGCCTGCCCAATTCGTCCAGCCATGCGCTGATCGGCTCGATCCTCGGCGTCGGCCTCGCCAATCAACTGCTCGCCCGAGGCTTGAACGGCACGTCGGGCGTCGACTGGCATCAGGCGGAGAAGGTCTTTTCCGCGCTGTTCTTCAGCCCGTTGATCGGCTTCACCGCCGCCCTCGTGCTTTTGCTGGTGATGAAGCGCTTCCTTCGCGACCCCAAGCTCTATCGCGAACCCGACACGCAGGCGCCGCCGCCCAGGGGCATTCGGGCGACGCTGATCGCCACCTGCACCGCGGTCAGCTTCGCGCACGGCAGCAACGACGGGCAGAAGGGCATGGGCCTGATCATGCTGATCCTGATCGGCTGCGCGCCCACCGCCTATGCGCTGAACCGCACCGTCCCCGAAAGCGCGACGCCCGCCTTCGTCGCACAGGCGCGCTCCGCCGCGGAAATCTACGCGCGCCAGCCGGGGCCGGAACCGACGGTCGATATCGCCCGCGCCACCGTGACGCGCGGGCTCGCCGAACGCCGGGTCGATACGCCCGCCATGTACGGCGCACTCGCCTCGCTGTCGCGCGATGTCGGCGACAAGCTCGAAAGCTACGGATCGCTCGGCAAGGTGCCCGCCGCTGCCACGCCCAACCTGCGGGGCGACATGTACCTCGTCCTTGATGCCGGCAAGCTGATCGTCGCCGACGAAGGCGCCCGCACCCACTTCACCGCCGCCGAGATCGACGGGATCAAGGCCTATGGTAGCCGGTTGGAACAGGGCACGCGCTACATTCCGCTCTGGGTGAAGATCACCGTCGCGATCGCTTTGGGCCTCGGCACGATGGTCGGCTGGCGACGGATCGTCGTCACCGTCGGCGAACGGATCGGCAAGACCCACCTCACTTATGGCATGGGCATGTCGGCCGAAGTGGTGACCGCGGCGACGATCCTGCTCGCGGATCGCTTCGCCATGCCGGTGTCCACGACGCACATCCTGTCGTCGGGCGTCGCCGGCGCGTCGGTCGCGAACGGCGCGGGCCTGCAATGGCGCACCGTGCGCAACATGGCGCTCGCCTGGTTCATGACGTTGCCCGCCGCGATGCTGTTGTCGGGCGTGCTCTACTGGATCCTGCTCACCGTGCTGCGCACGACGATGGCCGCTTAAGCGCAACACTTCCGTAACCTCGCCGTGACCGCGGCGTCACATCGGCAGGCTATGGATCGCCCATAAGGGAACAGCGGGTTCCCGTGGGGGCCACGCATGACCACCGACACGACCACCGCCGATATCCTCGCCTTCGTGCCGCAGCGGCCGACCGTGCCGGAGGCTGCGGGCGTCACGCGCCGCCGCTACCGCACGATCTGGATTTCGGACGTCCATCTCGGCACCCGCGGCTGCAATGCCGACATGCTGATCGACTTCCTCGACCATGTCGACAGCGACCAGCTCTATCTCGTCGGCGACATCATCGACGGCTGGCGTCTCAAGAAGCGCTTCTACTGGCCGGCGAGCCACAACGACGTCGTCTGGCGCCTGATGAAGCGCGCCAAGCGCGGCACCCGCGTCACCTACATCCCCGGCAATCATGACGAGGTGTTCCGCCAGTTGGCCGGCATGGACTTCGGCGGCGTCAAGATCCGCCGCAAGGCGATCCACACCACCGCCGACGGCCGCCGCCTGCTGGTGCTGCACGGCGACGAATTCGACGCGATCACGCTTGCGCACCGCTGGGTCGCGTTCATCGGCGACAGCGCCTACACCGCGCTGATGGTGGTGAACCAGTGGCTGAACGTCGCACGCCGCCGCCTCGGCATGCCCTATTGGTCGCTGTCGAAGCATGCCAAGGCGAAGGTGAAGAACGCCGTCGCCTTCATCTCGCATTTCGAAGAGGTCGTCGCCCATGCCGCGGGATCGCGCGGCGTCGATGGCGTGGTGTGCGGGCACATTCACACCGCCGAAATTCGCGATATCCAAGGCGTCGCTTATTATAACGACGGCGATTGGGTGGAGGGTTGCACCGCCCTGGTCGAACATTTCGACGGCCGCATGGAGCTGCTCCATTGGGCGGATGAGATTGCGGCACGCAATGCCCCGGCCAGCACCGATAGCGTGATCCGCGCCGCCTGATGCGCATCGCCCTCGTCACCGACGCCTGGGCGCCCCAGGTCAACGGCGTGGTCCGCACGCTCACCGCCGTCCGCGACGAGTTGGAGGCGCAGGGCCATCGATTGCTGGTGATCTCGCCCGATCGCTTCGCCAGCCTGCCCTGCCCCAGCTATCCCGAAATCCGGCTGGCGCTGGCGCGCAGCGGTACGATCGGGCGGCTGATCCGCGACTTCGACGCGGATGCGGTGCATATCGCCACCGAAGGTCCCCTGGGCCTTGCTGCGCGGCGCTGGTGCGTCGGCGAAGGCGTGCGCTTCACCACCGCCTATCATACGCAATTTCCCGATTATGTCGCGGCACGCACCGGCGTGAATGCCGAATGGATCTGGCGCTACATCCGCTGGTTCCACGCGCCCGCTGACGCCATCCTCACCTCGACCCCCTCGGTCGATGCGGTGCTGCGCGCGCATGGCCTGCCGCATTTGCGCCGTTGGGGCCGCGGCGTCGACCTCGCGACCTTCACCGCCGATGGGCCGTGCGATCCCGTCATCACGGCATTGCCAGGCCCGATCCAGCTCTACGTCGGCCGCGTCGCGGTTGAAAAGAATATCGAGGGGTTCCTCCAGTCGACGACGCCCGGCAGCAAGGTGGTCGTGGGCGATGGCCCGGCGCTGGCGATACTGGCGGCACGCTACCCGCAGGCGCATTTCCTCGGACCGCGCTTTGGCGCGGACCTCGCCGCGGCCTATCGCAGCGCCAATGTGCTGGTCTTCCCCAGCCGCACCGACACGTTCGGACTGGTGATGATCGAGGCGCTCGCCTGTGGCACCCCCGTCGCGGCACTGCCCGCGCCGGGGCCGGTCGACGTGCTGGACGACAGCGTCGCTGCGATCGACGCCGACCTCGACGTCGCTATCCCGCGCGCGCTGACCCGCGACCGCGCAACCTGCACTGCCTATGCCGCCCGCTTCACCTGGGCGAGCAGCGCGGCCCAGTTCCTCGACAGCCTCGCGCCCCTGCGCGCGCTGGAGAGCCGCGCGGCCTAGCCGTCCGCCAGCGCGAACCACAGGCGCGCTATCCCCGCCTGGCGGGGTTCACCGTGCCGCGCCTTCGATTGCTGTCCGCTCTTGCGGCACGGTGAACGGGTTAAATGGTTTACTCGAGTCCACCACCCAGCGAGCGGTATAGTTCGACAAGGTTGCTGATGCGTGTCAGTCGGGTCGTGACCAACTGCTGCTGTGCCGCATACGCGGAGCGCTGCGAATCCAGCGTGTTGAGGAAGGATTCCACCCCCGCCCGATAACGCGCGTCGGAAATGCGCAGCGCGACGTTCGCCGCCCCGACACGGGCGGTCTGCGCCGCAATCTGTTCGTCTATCGTACCGCGCTGTGCCAGCGCATCGGCGACCTCGCGAAAGGCGGTCTGGACCGTCTTCTCATAGGTCGACACCGCCGCCTGCTGCGACGCCCGCGCATAATCGACATTGCCCCGCAGCCGTCCGCCATCGAACAGCGGCAGCGATACCGACGGCGCGCCGGTATAGGTGAAGCTGCCGCCCGCGAAGAGTCCGCTCAGCGCCGTGCTGATCGTCCCCAGCGTCGCGGTCAGCGAGATGCGCGGGAACAGAGCCGCTCGCGCCGCACCGATATTGGCATTCTGCGCGATCAGCTGGTGCTCGGCCTGCAACACGTCTGGCCGACGCAGCAGGACCTCGGACGACAGGCCTGCGGGCAGCACCTGCAACGCGGCATCGCCATTGCCCAGCCCCTGCGGCAGCAGGTCCGCCGTCACCGGCGTACCGACCAATAGGTCGAGCGCATTCTTGTCCTGCGCCACCCGCGTCTTCAGCACGGCGATATCGTTGCGCGCGCTCTGATAGCTGGTTTCCGCCTGCCGCGCTTCCAGTTCGGATGCGACACCGATGCGGAACTGCGCCCGCGTCAGCTCCAGCGATTGCTCGAACGCCTTCAGCGTCTCTTGCGAGATGCGCAGCTGATCCTGATCCAACCCCAGGGTCGCCCAGGCCGTCGCGATCTCGGCGATCAGGCTGATCCGCGCGGCGCGCTGCGCCTCTTCCGACGCGAAATACTGTTCCAGCGCGGCGCGGTTGAGGTTGCGGACGCGGCCGAACAGGTCGAGCTCGAAGGCCGAGAAGCCAGCATTGACCGAATAGAATTCCAAATTCGACGAATTGGACCCCACCGCCGCGCCACCAGCCCCGGCACCCACGCCGCCACCGGTTCCCGCTCCGGCTCCGGCACCTGCGCCGCTACCCGCACCGGCACCTGCACCCGCCCCGGCGGAGGCGCCGCCGAAGATGTTGTTGGTATAGGTCCCCGACCCCGACACCGTGGTCGACGGCACCAGATCGGCCCGCTGGATGCGATATTGCGCCCGCGCTTGCAGCACGTTGGCCGCGGCGACCCGCAGATCGCGGTTGTTCTCCAGCCCCAGCGCGATCGTCTTGCGCAGCCGGTCGTCGGTGAAGAACGTCTGCCAGCCGATCTTGCTGACGTCGGGCGCATCGGTCGCGGCGGCCGGATACACGCCGCCCTGCGGCAGGGCCGCGGGCACCGCGCCTTCGGGCCGCACGTATTTCGGTGCGAAATTGCACCCCGCGAGCGCGCTGGCGCCCAGCAGCGCGAGGACGATTTTGCGTGTCATCACCACTCAGGCTCCCTGCGGACGGGGCGCATCGCCCTCGCCGTCCGCGTCATTGCTGTCATGCGGCCTGTCCTCGACGGGCCGCTTGCCGTCGTGGCCGTGCCCGAACAGGCGCAGCACCACGACGAAGAACATCGGCACGAAGAAGATCGCGAGCAGCGTCGCCGACAGCATGCCGCCGACCACCGCACGACCGATCGCATTCTGCCCGCCCGCTCCTGCGCCGGTCGAGATCGCCAGTGGCAACACACCGAAGATGAAGGCGAGGCTGGTCATCAGGATCGGGCGCAGACGCAGCTTGGCCGCCTCCACCGCCGCGTCGAATGGCCGCATGCCTTCGTTGATCCGCTCTTCGGCAAATTCGACGATCAGGATCGCGTTCTTCGCCGAGACGCCGATCGTCGTGATCAGACCGACCTGCAAATAGATGTCGTTGTTGAGGCCGGTCAGCCACGCCGCCAACACCGCACCCGGCACGCCGAGCGGCACCACCAGCATCACCGAAATCGGCACCGACCAGCTTTCGTACAGCGCAGCGAGGCACAGGAACACGATCAGCAGCGACAGGCCGTACAGCGCGGGCGCCTGACCGCCGGACAGCCGTTCTTCGAACGACAGCCCCGTCCATTCGAGCGCGGTGCCCGGTGGCAGCTTGGCGTGAATTTCCTCCATCGCCTGCATCGCCGCACCCGTGCTGAGGCCCGGGCCCGGCGAACCCTGCAACTGCATCGCGGGCTGGCCATTGTAGCGGGTCAGCTGCACCGGGGCATTCGCCCATTCCAGCGTCGCAAAGGCGGTGAACGGCACCATCTGACCCGTGCCGTTCCGCACGTACAGATCGCCGACATCCTCCGGGCTGAGGCGATAGGGCGCATCGGCCTGGACGTAGACGCGCTTCACGCGGCCACGATCGATGAAGTCGTTGATATAACCCCCGCCCCACGCCGTCGCGATCGTCGAATTGACGTCGGCAAGGTCGAGACCCAGCGCGCGCGCCTTGTCCTCGTCGATCTTCACCTTCAGCTGCGGGGCGTCATCCAGGCTCAGCGGGCGGACCTGCGCCAGGCGCTTGTCCTGCATCGCCATGCCCAGCATCATGTTGCGGGCCTGCACCAGCTTTTCGTGACCGATGCCGCCGGTGTCGACCAGCTGCGCATCGAAGCCGGTCGCATTACCCAGTTCCTGCACGGCCGGCGGCACCAGCGCGAAGATCAGCCCGTCCTTATACTGGCTGAACGCGCCCATCGCCCGTCCGACGATCGCCTGCGCCTTGTTGTCGGCCCCGCTGCGCTCGTCCCACGGCTTCAGGTTCACGAAGACCAGACCGGCATTCTGCCCCTGCCCTGCGAAGCTGAACCCGTTGATCGTGAACACGCCAGCGACGTTGGCACCTTCGGCGTTCATGAAGTGATCGCGGACGAGGGTAAGCCCCTTGTCGGTGCGCGCGCTCGTCGCGCCGGCCGGGCCCTGCACCAGCGCCAGCACCGTGCCCTGATCCTCGTCGGGCAGGAAGCCCGAGGGCAGGCGCGTGAACACCAGCACCATGCCGCCGACGATCAGCGCATAGACCAACAGCGATCGCTTCCAGCTGCGCGCAGTGCGCTTCACGCCGCCTTCGTACTTCTGCTGACCGCGTTCGAACCGGTCGTTGAACCAGCGGAAGAAGCGCGCGAACGGCCCGTTGCCTTCCGCCTTGTCCGGGTCGTGCGGCTTCAGGATCGTCGCGCACAGCGCCGGCGTCAGGATCAGCGCGACCATGACCGACAGCACCATCGCCGACACGATCGTGATCGAAAACTGGCGATAGATCACGCCGGTCGATCCGCCGAAGAACGCCATCGGCAGGAACACCGCCGACAGGACGAGGCCGATGCCGATCAGCGCGCCGCTGATCTCGTCCATCGACTTGCGCGCCGCATCCTTGGGGCTGAGATGTTCGGTGACGATCAAACGCTCGACGTTCTCGACCACGACGATCGCGTCGTCGACCAGCAGGCCGATGGCGAGCACCATGCCGAACAAGGTCAGCGTGTTGATCGTGAAGCCCGCCACCGCCATCACCGCGAAGGTGCCGAGCAGCACCACCGGCACCGCAATCGTCGGGATCAGCGTCGCCCGCCAGTTCTGGAGGAACAGGAACATCACCAGGAAAACAAGGACGACCGCCTCGATCAGCGTGTGGATCACCTGCTCCACCGACAGCCGCACGAACGGCGTGGTGTCATAGGGGTAGATGACCTTGACGTCGGCGGGCAGCGTCTTGCCGATCTCCTGCGCGCGCGCCTTGACCAGCTCCACCGTGTCGAGCGCATTGGCACCCGCGGCAAGGCGCACGCCGAAACCGGACGCGGGCTTGCCGTTGTACTGGACGTCGAAGCCGTAATTCTCCGCGCCCAGCTCCACCCGCGCCACGTCGCGCAGCCGTACGACGGCGCCCGCGGTGGTGGTCTTCAACCGGATCGCGCCGAACTGTTCGGGCGTCTGGAGGCGCGACTGCACGCTGACGGTTGCGTTCAGCATCTGCGACTTGGGAGCAGGCTGCGCGCCGATCTGACCGGCGGACACCTGCGCGTTCTGCGCCTGGACCGCGGACGTCACGTCGGCGACGGTCAGCGCATAGCTGTTGAGCTTGATCGGATCGAGCCAGATGCGCATCGCATATTGCGCGCCGAACACCTGCAATTCGCCGACGCCGGACACGCGGCTGATCGGATCCTGGAACTTCGACACGACCATGTCGGACAGGTCGGTGTTGCTGTGCGACCCGTCGGTGGAGACGAGACCGACGTCCAGCAGGAAGCTGGCGGAAGACTTCGTCACCTGAATACCCTGGCGCTGCACCTCCTGCGGCAACAGCGGCGTCGCCGCCTGCAGCTTGTTCTGCACCTGCACCTGGGCGATGTCGGGGTTGGTGCCCTGTTCGAAGGTCAGCGTGATCGTCACCGTCCCCGCCGAGGAGGACGAGGACGAGAAATAGCGCAGGTTGTCGATGCCCTTCAGCTGCTGCTCGATGATCTGCGTCGTCGTGCGTTCCAGCGTTTCGGCATCGGCACCCGGATAGCTCGCGGTGATCGCGACCGCGGGCGGCGCGATTTCCGGAAACTGCGCCACCGGCAGGCTGCGGATCGCGATCGCGCCGGCCAGCATCATGACGATGGCGATGACCCATGCGAAGATGGGTCGATCGATGAAATAGCGTGCCATGGTTCGTTACTTCGCCTGGCCCTGCGCCTGCGGCTGCCCTTGCGGACCGCCGGCAGGCTTGGCGTTCGGATTCCACGGCTCGCCCTTCACCGGCATGCCCGGCCGCAGCATCATGCCGCCTTCGACGATCACCTTGTCGCCGGGCTTCAGCCCGCCCGTGACGAGCCAGTTGTCGCCAATCGTTCGCGTCGTCTGCAAGCTGCGCGGCTGCACCTTGCCATCGACGCCGATCACCATCGCAGTCGCCTGACCCTTTTCGTCGCGCGTCACTGCGCGCTGCGGCACCAGCATGCCATTCTGCTTGATGCCCTGCACCAGCGACGCACGCACGAACATGCCCGGCAGCAGCAACCCGTTGGGATTGGGGAACAGCGCGCGGATCACCTGCGATCCGGTCGTCGGATCGACGGTGACGTCGGCAAAGCGCAATGTCCCCTGCGGGCCATAGGCCGTGCCGTCCTCCAGCGTCAGCTTCACGGGCGCATTGCCGTCGCGCAGCAGCTGACCGTCCATGATCTGCTGGCGCAGCTTCAGCAGGTCGGCACTCGACTGCTGGATATCGACGTACACGGGATCGAGCCGCTGGATCGTCGCCAGCGCCTCGGTCTGCGACGCGGAGACGAGCGCGCCGGTCGTGAACACCGACCGGCCGATCCTGCCGCCGATCGGCGCGCGGATCGTGGTACGCGCCAGATCGATCTGCGCGGTACGCAGCGCTGCCTGCTGCGCCGCAACGTCGGCGCGCGCCTGCTGCGCGCTCGTCTGGGCGTTTTCATATTCCTGGCGGGCGATGGCGTTGATCTTGACCAATTCGCCATAGCGGCGCGCCAGCGCCTCGCTCGACGCGATCGCAGCACGCGCGCGGGCCAGCGCCGCACGGGCACTGGCGACCTGTGCCTGATAGGGCGCGGAATCGATGCGATACAGCGGCTGGCCTGCGCGGACCATGTCGCCTTCGGTGAACAGGCGCGCGCGGATCAGGCCGTTGACCTGCGGCCGCACCTCGGATGTTTCGAAGGCGGTGGTGCGCCCCGGCAATTCGGTGGTCAGCGTCACCGGCTGTTCGCGCACGACGACATAGCCGACCGTGGGCGGCCCCTGCGGCGCCTGCTGCTGCTGTTGCCCCTTGCCGCCGCAGGCCGTGAGCGTTCCGCCCAGAACCAGTGCCAACGCTAGCGTCGCCGCGCCGTGTCGCTTATCCGCCATGCCGAAATGTCCGATTTTGATTTTTTGTGAGTGATCGATCACTCACGCTCTGGTACAACCGGATTCGAACGGGCGTCAACCCGTGCCGGGACGAGGATGGAATGAACGACGCGAATTTTTGTTGCACCGCACCCAGGAATAAAGCGGACGCGCGTCGTGAACGTGTGATCGAGGCTGCTCGCAAGCTCTTCATCGACAAGGGTTTTCACAGCACCGGCATCGCGCAGATCGCAAAAGAATCGGGCATTGCGGTCGGGCAGCTGTATCGCGACTTTTCTGCCAAAGAGGACATCGTTGCCGCGATCGTCGACGCCGACTGCTGCGCGTTCATGGCGGGCGATTCGCTGCGCACCGCCATCGAAAACAACGACGCGGCCTTGGTGCGCGACTGGTTGCACCAGTTCATCACCGCAGAGGACGACGAGGAGGACGTCGAAAATTCGCGCCTGTTCGCGGAAATCGTTGCGGAGGCGGGACGCAACGAACGGATTGCGGCGATCTTTCGCAGAATCAACGACGACGTCCGCGGCCTGATGCTCAACGCGTTGGAAATGCTCGCCCCCTCGCCCCGGATGGCGGAACGGCGCGCGGTCCTGTCGGACATGATTTCAACGATGGCGCTCGGCATGCTGCATCAGGAGCTGATCCGCCGCGATTTCGATCGCGGTCCGCTAGCGCGGGCGTTCATCGTCACGGTCGACCGGGAAATCGACGCAATGCGCGCCGAGGGGACACCAGATCAGACGATTTGAGCCGAAGCGCTCCTAGCGGCTCGGCCACATCGCCAGGCTGGTGTCGACCATCCGCTCGAGCTCGTCGCGCTTGGCGCCCGAGCCCGCCTGCACCGCCATCCCCTGCAACAGCGCGTAAAGATAGCTGGTAAGACCGCTGATATCGACCGCCGCGGGCAGATCTCCATCCGCCTTTGCCCGCTCGAACCGTTCGACCAGCGCCGCCTGCGACGAGGCACGGCGCGCGATCATCTCGCCACGGACCGAGTCGGCTTCCGACCCGCAGGGCATGGTGGCGATCACGCCCAGGCACCCCTTGGGTTCACCGGGGCTTGTCTGCATCGCCAAGGCGCCGCGCAGGATCGTCTCGGCGACGCCACGCGCGGTCGGCTGCTCCAGCGCCGCGCGCATATATTCCAGCTTTTCCTGCTCGTAGAGGTCGAGCGCCTTGTGAAACAGCGCCTCCTTGTTGCCGAAGGCGGCATACAGGCTGGGGCGCGTGATCCCCATCGCCTCGGTCAAGTCGGCGAGCGACGTGCCTTCATACCCCTTACTCCAGAAGACGCGCAGCGCTGCGGCAAGGGCCGTATCCGTGCAAAATTCCCGCGGACGCCCCTTTGCACACGGGCCGGGTGACGCGGTAAGAACGCTTTCCATATCGCTCAGTATAGAAAGTCTGGCGCGCCGAACAACACCGTATCGGCACTACCGCTTACGCGGCGCGTTTTCCGGGCTGGCGTTGCCGCGGAGCCGCGCCCTTCGTTCCCATGATCTGCCGCGCGACCGCCTCGGCGATCTTGATACCATCCACCGCTGCCGACAGAATGCCGCCGGCATAGCCCGCCCCCTCACCCGCCGGAAACAGACCGATCGTATTGAGGCTCTGCAAATCGTCGCCCCGCGTGATGCGGATCGGCGATGAGGTGCGCGTTTCCACCCCCGTCATCACCACATCGGGGTGATCGTAGCCCGCAATCTGCCGTCCGAAGACCGGCAGCGCCTCGCGCATCGCCGCGATCACGAAATCGGGCAGGCAGGTCGCAAGGTCGGTCGGCGTCACGCCCGGCCGATATGACGGCGCGATCGATCCCAGCGCGGTCGACGGCCGCCCCGCCAGGAAATCCCCCACCCGCTGCGCCGGCGCCTTGTAGCTCGATCCGCCCGCAACGAACGCCAGTTTCTCGATCTGGCGCTGCAGCGCAATGCCGGCGAGCGGATCGCCCGGATAATCGCGCGCCGGATCGATCGCGACGACGAAGCCCGAATTGGCGTTGCGCTCGTTGCGCGAATATTGGCTCATGCCGTTGGTGGCGACCTGCCCTTCCTCGGACGTCGCCGCCACCACCGTGCCGCCGGGACACATGCAGAAGCTGTAGACCGTCCGCCCGTTCGAACAGTGATGCGAAATATGATATTCGGCCGCGCCCAGAATGGGATGGCCGGCGTTGGGGCCGAAGCGCGCCTGATCGATCCAGGATTGCGGGTGCTCGATCCGCACGCCGATCGAAAAGGGCTTGGCCTCGATATAGACGCCCGCCTCGTGCAGCATCGCGAACGTGTCGCGCGCGCTGTGCCCGACGGCGAGCACCACCTGCTCCGCCTCCAGATAGTCGCCGTTGTGCAGGTGCAGCCCGCGCATCCGGCGCGTGCCATCCGCGTCGACCGCGACGTCGATGCCATCGACGCGGCGTTCGAAGCGATATTCGCCGCCCAACGCCTCGATCGACGCCCGCATGCTCTCGACCATCGTGACCAGCCGGAACGTGCCGATATGCGGGTGCGCTTCGGTCAGGATTTCCTCGGGCGCGCCCGCTTTCACGAACTCAGTCAGTACCTTGCGGTCGAGATGCCGAGGATCCTTGATCCGGCTGTAAAGCTTGCCGTCCGAGAACGTGCCCGCCCCGCCCTCACCGAACTGGACGTTTGACTCGGGGTTGAGCTCGCTACGCCGCCACAGACCCCAGGTATCCTTGGTCCGCTCGCGCACCACCTTGCCGCGATCGACGATGATCGGGCGAAACCCCATCTGGGCGAGGATCAGGCCCGCGAACAGACCGCACGGCCCCGTCCCGATCACCACCGGCCGTGGCCCGCTGTAATCCGCCGGCGCCTTGGCAACGAAGCGGTAGCCGGTGTCCGGCGTCGGCCCAACGTTGCGGTCGCGGCGGCAGCGGGCCAGCACCGTGCCCTCATTCTTCACCGTCACGTCGACGGAATAGACGAGCTGGATGTCCATCTTGTCGCGCGCGTCATTGGCCCGTCGCGCGACCGTATAGCGCACCAGATCGCGCGGCCCGATCCGCAGCCGATCCCGAATCGCCGCCGCCAGCGCCTCCTCGGGATGATTGAGGGGGAGTTTCAGCTCGTTGATGCGCAGCATGCGGCCCGGATAGCCGATGCGATGGGCGCTCGCCAGTCCGCGCTGGGATCGCCTAGCCGATGCGCGCCGCCTGCCCCGCCACGACGGCCCAGCCGACGCCGGTATTTCGCCAGAGGCGGGTGTAGGCATAATGTCCGTCGATCACGGCATCTGCGAACCGACCGATGAGCGTCGCCTTCGTCGTCACGAGCACCATGTCACCGATGACGGTATAGCGGGTGTCGGACAGGTCGAGGCGGCTCAGTTTCAGCAGGCCCTCGGCATGCGCAGCCAGATCCTGCTCCCGGTTCAGCACGCTGCCGTCCGGTCCGGTGAAGACCAGCGCCGGATCGATCAGCATCGACAGGGTCGCAACGTCCCCCGCCACCATCGCCGATCGCAACCGTGCCTCGCAGCGTTCGACCTCTGCTACGCCATCCATGCCACCCTCCTGCGCAACGGCGGCAGCATCGCTACCACCGTCCATCGGATACGCTACGGCCCAGCAGCTCGTCCACCCGCCGCCGCGTCGCGGGAGACGCCGCCGCGGGCAAGGCATCGGTTGGGAAGAAGCTCGCCTCGGCGAGTTCGACGCCAGCGATCTGTGGCGTGTCGGCGGTCGTGCCACGGACGAGCCATACCGTATCGCGCCGTCCCTCGGCGCGTGCTTCCCATCGTCCGACGACCTCGGCCGCATCCAGCCGACACCCGGTTTCTTCCATCAGCTCGCGCAACGCCGCCGCGATTGGCGCCTCACCCCGCCCGATGCCGCCGCCCGGCAGCATCCACAGATCGGACCGGCCGTAACGATGCCGCGCCAGCAGCACCCGGCCCGACGCGTCGAACGCCATCACCTTCACACCGCGCGTCCGCCACCCGAGCAGCGCCATTGCGCGGCGACGCAAGCGATAGGCGAGATCGATCAGCGGACGCATCCCGTATGTTCTATCGGTTCGCGCGGGCGTCCGAAAGCTTGCCCTTGCCCGCCGAACCGGCAATGACGCGCGGGTTCAAGGGGAGCCGTTCATGTCCATCCTGTCCGACCGCTGGATTCGCGAGGCCGCGCAGACGCAGGCGATGATCGAGCCCTTCGTCGAAAGCCAGCGCCGCGACGGCTGCATCAGCTATGGCCTGTCGTCCTACGGCTATGACGCGCGCGTGGCGGATGAGTTCAAGATCTTCACCAACGTCGACAGCGCGGTGGTGGACCCCAAGGACTTCGCGTCGAACAGCTTCGTCGATCGCAAGACCGATGTGTGCATCATCCCGCCCAACAGCTTCGCGCTGGCCCGCACGGTCGAATATTTCCGCGTGCCGCGCGACGTGCTCGTGATCTGCCTCGGCAAATCGACCTACGCCCGGTGCGGGATCATCGTGAACGTCACGCCGCTGGAGCCGGGCTGGGAAGGCCATGTCACGCTGGAATTCTCCAACACGACCCCGCTGCCCGCCAAGATCTACGCCAATGAAGGCGCCTGCCAGTTCCTGTTCCTGAAGGGCAACGAGCCCTGCGAGACCAGCTACGCCGACCGCGCCGGCAAATATATGGGCCAGCGCGGGGTCACTCTGCCCCGCCTGTAATCCCCACGGGCCCGCCCCGAGCCGCCCGGCCGCGGGGCTACCCCGCGGCTCAGCGCGTTGCGAGCGTCGTCGATGTCAGCCGTGACAGGCCTCGCGTCGCCACGTCATGCGAGGAGAGCACGGCGCCGTTCGGCATATCCATCGCCACCGCCGGCCGCTCCAGGACGCCGCGATACAGCGCGCGGGCATCCGCCGTCCGCCCCGTGCGCAGATAGGCCGCCGCAAGGTTGAGCATCAGTTCGGGGCGATCCGGAAAAATCCGGCGCTCGGCCTCGATCTGCTTCGCGGCCGTCGCGAAATCACCAGCTGCGATCGCCTGATAGCCGGTGCGGTCCGCCGCCAGAGCCGGCGTCGCCAGACATGCACCCGCGAGCATTGCTGCCACCATCACACGCATAGCACCATCTCCTTCCCTGCATGACGTGCAGGTTTCACTTTTATGACACTAACGTGTCACTTCGAAGACAGAGTCGCAAGCGATTTGATCGGCTGTCGGGCGCACCGCTGACGATCCGGTCCCCCAGGCCTGCGTAGAAACCGGCAATATCGTGCAAATGCAGCGCGCTCGGGCGCAATCGCGCGCCGATCGCATAGCGGCGCAGGTCCGGCGATCCGGCATCCCGCCAACCCGACGTCAGCCAGCGCGCCTGTGGTACATCCCCGCATCCTACCCGCCCCGCATCATGAAACAGGCACAGGCGCGACCGTTCGAGGGCGCGCAGTCGCCGCTGGGTCGGGCGTATGTCCCACCCATCCGCTTCGTAAACGGCGATCCGTGTTGCGGTATCGGGCTTCAACGTCAGCAGCCGCGGCCGTGGGGCGAGGCATGAGACGTCCAGCAAGACACCCAGAAACCTGTCGAGCTCGCGCAGGCAATTGCCCACGTAGCGGGCGCGGACCACCGCCTGTGGCCCCTCCACCATGGGATCGGCCCAGGGCGCAAGTCCCGCGATATGACGCGCGCCCTGTTGCAGCGTCGCATGGGCAAGCGCGACCGACGTTTCCGGAACGGCGGGATAACGGGGCGTTACGCGTGCGGCGACAGCCGACGCTCGGCCCGTCACGACAGAATGGTCGGGGGGATCGTTTCGCGCGCCAGCCGGTCGGCACGCAGGCGCTCGGTCCGCTCGGCGCGACTGGCCATCGCATCCCAGCTTGCGGCGGCGCGCTCGGACTGAAGACGGACATTATCCAGCGTCGCTGCATCGGCGACACCACGCTGGATCATCGCCTGACGGCGGCAGAAGGCGGCATCGTTCGACATGGTTCAACCCCGGACGAGAAACGAGAAGCCGACACCGCCCCTAACGGACGGCGTCGGATCGATGTCAGGCGGCGAGGATCAGTCGACGCTGTGCAAGTTGACCGCGGCCATCTTGCCGCGGCGATCCTCTTCCAGGTCATAGCCGACGCGCTGGTTCTGGGTCAGCGTGGCAAAGCCGGCGCGCTCGACCGCCGAGATGTGGACGAACGCGTCCGTGCCGCCGCTCTCAGGCGCGATAAAGCCATACCCCTTGTCGGCGTTGAAGAATTTGACGGTGCCGATCGTGCTCATGGGAAATCCCTTCTTTCGTGACAGGCGGAACGCGTGTCGCTGCGCCTGATGCCGGGCTGCAGGGAAAGAGGGAGAAAGGGTCGCAGAGCGCCGATAAACCGTCGATATGCGACTATAGCGAAAGGGATATGGGCGTGGGGTGCCCATTCTGCAAGGGGGGCGCGGTCGAGGGCACGTTTGTCTCTCCATTGAGGACCGGCACTTAGGGCTTTGAAGGCTCTTGCGGCGTTCGGGGCGCCTGCTGGGTAGCGAACGTTCAATAAGGTGCTCTGACCGAGGCCGGGGGATGTTCGGCGAGGCGACAGCTTCTCTGGGCCTGAGCCAAGCTGTCAGGGTGAGCGTACGGACGCCCGTTGCTGGGTCTCAAGCCCGTTAGCTGTCTACGCTCATACAAAAGAGGCTCCTGACGATCTTCGAAAACCATTGCCGCAGCGCAGGTTGGGGTGTCGCGCGGCTGTCGCCTAGCCCTTGTCTGGAAATGCCTACTTTGGCGGGGCCACGACGATAGCGGTTTCGCGCGGTCCTTCCTGACCGTCCCCCAGACGTATTCAGGCGGCCACCGCGCCATGAGAACAACAGTGTCTGGATTGTGCGGGCCAGTGAATGCCGGGCCAAGTCCGGCATGACGTAGCGGCCCTTTGCAACCGCCTCCACGAAGGCTGGAATAGTGCCCCGCCACGCGTGATCGGCCGAGCACCCGCTCAGCATATCCAGCCATCCGTTACATTGGCTCAGCGGTCCCACAAGGCCCGACCGAAGCAACCCCTCCGCCCTGACGCACAAAAAAAAGGCGGCCCCGGATGGGACCGCCCTGTCATCGTACCGATCGGCGTCGATCAGAAATCGTTGCGATACTGTTCGTTGCCGATGAAGCCGAGCTTCGTGACCGCCGAGCGCTTGATCACCGCCAGCGTCTGGTCGACCTTGTCGTACTTCGCCTGCGGGTCCGGCTGGAAGTGCAGTTCCGGCTCCGGATTAATCGCCGCAGCGGTGTCCAGATACTGACGCAGCGTCACCTCGTCGACCGGCTGACCATTCCACGAGACCGTGCCGGCCGCGTCGATGATGATCTTGTTCTTCTGCGGATCGACCGGCGGCTTCTGGTTACGCGGATCGTTGACCGGAAGGTCGACCTTCACCGCGTGCGTCGGGATCGGAAGGGTAATGATGAACATGATGAGGAGCACGAGCATGACGTCGATCAACGGCGTCGTGTTCATGTCCATCATCGGCTCGCCGTCGTCCGAGCCACCACTCATTGCCATGTCAAATACTCCTGGGTCGGGCGGGGCAGATCAGCCACCCGCGGGTGGCGGCTGCGAGATGAAGCCGACCTTGGCGAAGCCTGCCTGCTGCATCGTGTAGATGGTGCCGCCGATGCACTTGTAGGGCGTGTTGACGTCGCCGCGGATATGGACTTCGGGCAGTTCGAGGTTCGGGTTACCCGCTCCGCCCTGGCGTTCGATCTCCAGCTTCAGCTTGTCGACCGCGCGGGTCAGCAGGTCCTTGCTGGTGATCGGCGACGTGCCCCAATAGACGAGGCAGTTGCCGTCCGGGCCGCTCGTCACCGACAGCAGCACGTTTTCGGGCTTCGTCGTCGTCGGATCGAAACGGACCTTGGGCAGAACGATGCCCTTGACCGTCTGGATCGCCACCGGAACGGCGATCAGGAAGATGATGAGGAGCACCAGCATCACGTCCACGAGTGGCGTGGTGTTGATGTCCGACATCGGTTTCTCGGAGGAGCCTCCTCCTCCAGTGCTCATCGCCATGTGCGAGCTATCCTATCCATTCCTTATGGCCGGACGCCATCTGCCGCAGTGGACGAAGCCACGGGCACCGGCGCCGGCGGGTTGCGGGATGGGCCGATGCCGGCACATCCCGCAGCCTCGTCGCTTACGGGCGCGTCTGCACGCCACCGGCCTGGCCGGCGGTCGTGGTCGCGGCAACCGGCTTCACCGGCGCCTTCGAAGCGGCACCTGCGATCGTCGGCTTCACGGCGCCGTTCGAAGCGAGGAAGCCCAGCACGTCGTTCGAGAAGGCCGACAGGTCTTCCGCGATCGACTTGTTGCGGCGCTGCAGCCAGTTGTAGGCGAGCACGGCCGGAACCGCGACGACCAGGCCGAGCGCGGTCATGATGAGCGCCTCACCGACGGGGCCTGCGACCTTGTCGATCGAGGGATCGCCCGACGCGCCGATCTTGATCAGCGCGCGGTAGATGCCGACCACGGTGCCGAACAGACCGATGAACGGTGCGGTCGCGCCGACGGTCGCGAGGAAGGCGAGACCGCCACCCAGCTTCGAGTTGATCGCCGCTTCCGAGCGGGCGAGCGAACCGTGCAGCCAGTCGTGCGCTTCGACCGGATCGGTCAGCTTGGCGTGCTGGTCCTGCGCCTGCAGGCCGTCGTCGACGAGCTGCTTGTAGGCCGAGTTCTTCTCGAGCTTGGCCGCGCCTTCACGCAGGTTGCTCGACTGCCAGAAGCCCTGACGAACGCGCTTCGCCTGGTTCATGATCTTCTGCTGCTCGAACAGCTTCGAGAACAGGATGTAGAAGGAGACGATCGACATCAGCACGAGGATCGTGAAGACCGACTGCGAGATGAGGCCGCCTTCCTTCAGAGCGGCCTGCAGGCCGAACTGGTTTTCGGCTGCCGCGGTGCCGCCGGCCGCGAGAATGGTGGTGAGCATTTGGGTTAAATCCTTGTCAAACGGTGTAGAAGTTCGGGGAGGATCCGCCCGTCGTCCGGCCTATTCCGGATAACGGGCGGGCCGCATCATTCCTTCGGGATCTTCCAGACCACGCGCCGGGTCTGCGTCGTGGCGATCGGGTTACCGCTGGCGTCCTGCGCCGGGGTATAGCGTCCCCGCCGTGTGATCGCCGCACAGGCTGCACGATCGAGAGCCGACGAGCCGCTGGACGAAGTCGTCCGGCAATTCTCCACCCGGCCAGCGGTGCTGATCGTCCAGGCGATCACACTAGTGCCCTCTTCGTTGTTGCGAAGCGAGCTGGGCGGATAGTCGTCGTTCGTGATCCACGCCGACGGGTCACCCTTCGCACCCGCAGCCTTGCTGACGACCGGCGGGGCCGGCGGCGCAGGGGGAGCAGGCGGGGCCGGCGGCGCTGCGATCGGCGTCAGATTGACGGCCGGCGGCGGCGTCGTGACCGTCTGGATCACCACGGGCGGCGGATTCGGATTCTGCACGATCGGCGGCGGCGACACCACGGGCGGCGGCGTCATCGGCGTATCGGGCGGAGGGGGCGGCGGTTCGTCCGGCGGCGGGGGCGGCGGCTCCTCGACGTCGAACGTATTAAGCTTTTCTTGGGCCTTCTTCACGTATTGGTACGCGAGCCCGGTGACGAAGGCATAGCCCAGCGCCGCATGGATGAGCACGACGATGAAAATCGCGACCATCTTGCCACCGGACATCTTCTGGTCAGCATAGGCCATTCAGCAACGACACTCCCTAATCTCGTGGTCCTCGCGGCGCCTGGGGGAAGGACACGCGTAGGCCACTGCCCCGGCTGCGCCGGATATGGCAGTGCCGTCAGTCCTATCGCCCCGTTCCCCGCCGCGCAAACGCTTTGTCGGACGCAACAAACGTACAATCGCTTCGCGACAGAATTATTTCTGTATCGTTCAGGCGCGCTGGGCTAGCGCTACCGCCATGATCAGCGCCTTTCACCGTCGGCCGGCCGCCCTGCTCGCCTGCCTCGCCTCGGCCGTATCCAGCCCCCTTATTGCCGCACAAATGCCGCAGAATTCCGCGGTTTCGGCCACAAGCGCCTCACCCGGCATCGGCGCGCAAGCCGCGCCGCCCTATGCCGACATCGCCGATCTGGTGATCGCGTCGCCAATCATCGCGGACGCCACGATCCGCTCGGCCCTGAAGCTGAAGGGCGCCGATTCGGCCGGCGTCGCGCCGGGCATGACACGCTATTATGTCGAGGCCGATCTGGTCGCGCTGGTGCGCGGCGCAGGCGGATTGCCACCGCGAATCGGTTATCTGCTTGATGTGGCGCCCGATTCGGCAGGCCGCCAGCCAAAGCTCAAGAAACTGCGCGTCCTGCTGTTCGGGCGGAGCGTGCCGGGCACGCCGAATCAGATCCAGCTCGTCGCGCCCGATGCACAGATTCCCTGGTCCCCAACCGAAGACCAGCGTGTCCGCGCGATCGCACAAAGCCTCGTCGCCGCCGATGCGCCGCCCGTCGTCACCGGCATCGGCAACGCCTTCCACGTACCCGGCGCGCTGCCCGGCGAAGGCGAGACGCAGGTGTTCCTGACCACTGCGAACGGTGCGCCCGTCTCGCTGACGGTGCTCCGCCGGCCCGGCGAGCAGCCGCGCTGGGCGGTCGCGCTGTCGGAGATCGTCGACGAGGCCGCTGCACCGCCGGCACGCGATACGTTGCTCTGGTATCGTCTGGCCTGCGCCCTGCCCGCTGCGCTACCCGATCGCAGCACGGCCTCGCTCGATCCCGCCAATGCGGAGCTCGCGCGGCAGGACTATCGTTTCGTCCTGGAACAGCTCGGCCCCTGCGGCCGGACGCGCACGCTGCGCTGATCCGGCCCGCGCCGCCGTTTACCGACGGTGACGGACCAGCGTGACCCCGATCGATTCGCCCGCCTCGGCGATGGCGAGTTTCACGATCTTCACCTCGACGCGCAGCACACGCTCGTCGGCGAGGAACAGCGTCTCGCAGATATGGTCCGCGACCGCCTCGATCAGCGTGAAGTGCAACCCTTCGGGCAAAGCGGTGGTCGCCGCATGTTTCAGATCGAGATAGTTTTTCGACGCCGACAGCGGCGTATCGGGCGCGAAATGATCCGGGCAGCGCAGGTCGACGGTCAGGTCGATGCGCAGCGGCTGCGGCAGGTGCGTTTCTTCCGAATAGATGCCGGTGAGCACCTGGACTTCGAGGTCATGGACCTGCAGCTGAAGACGGTCTTGCATGGGCGGCGCCTCTAGCAAGCCTGCTCGCCGGACGCGAGGGCGGTGCGATCCTTGCGCATTCCGCTTGCCATCCGCCCCCGCGCGCGTCATGCGCGCCGCCGCCCGCTGTCGGGCGTGAAGGACCCCTGCCCGTGATCGCTTTCGTGCCGCTGGCTGATATCGATGGCGCCGCCGTCGAGGCGCTGCTCGACCGTGCGTTCGGCACCGACCGTCACGGGCGTACCGCTTATAAGGTGCGTGGCGCCGCCGCCGCAGTGCCCGCGCTCAGCGTCGCCGCGGTGGAAGACGGCACGCTGATCGGCTCGATCCAGTGCTGGCCCGTCCTGCTGACCGGTGACGATGGCGTCGGTCACCGTCTGACCATGATCGGTCCGGTCGCGGTCGAGCCGGGGCGGCAGCGCGATGGCATCGGCCGCCGCCTCATGACGCAGGCGCTCGACGCGGCGGCGGAGCATGGCCTCGATCGCGCGCTGATGCTGATCGGCGACCCGGAATATTATACGCGCTTCTTCGGCTTCGACGCATCGCGCACCGCCGGCTGGCGCCTGCCCGGCCCGGTCGAACGCCACCGTCTGCTCGCGCGCGGTGCCGATGTGCCTGCCATCGATGGCATGCTGGGACCGATCACCTCGCCAGCGGCGCACGCAAACGCCTGACCCGCTTTACGTCGCGCCTGCCAGCCCCTACCTCGCCCCCCATGCCGATGGAGGAGCTTCCCGATCTCGCCGGTCTCAGCCTAGCCGAGATCGCCACCCTGGTCGAACAACGGCGCCTGCCGCCGGTCGAACAGTGGAACCCCGCACATTGCGGCGACAGCGAGATGCGCATCGCGCGCGACGGCACCTGGTTTCATCAGGGGTCGCCGATCGGCCGCCAGACGATGGTGCGCCTGTTTTCCACCATCCTGCGCCGCGAAGACGATGGCCGGTACGTGCTCGTCACGCCGGTCGAGAAGCTCGACATTGCGGTCGAGGACGCCCCCTTCGTCGCGGTCGAAATGAAGGCCGACGGCAACGGCCCCGACAGTCGCCTCGCCTTCCGGCTGAACACTGGCGATCTCGTAAAGGCCGGCCCGGACCATCCGCTGCGCTTCGCCACGAGCGAGGACGGCCCGCGCCCCTACCTCCACGTCCGCGGCGGACTGGAGGCGCTCGTCGCGCGGCCGGTCTATTACGACCTCGCCGAGCGCGCGCTTGCTGACCCGGAACGCCCTGGCGTCTGGAGCGATGGCGCCTTCTTCCCGCTGGACATGACCGCGTGAGCCTCGCCGCGCGGCTGGCTGCCGCCCTCGACACGGGGCGGGCCGCGCAGCCTGCGCTGCTGACGGGCGATCATCGCGATCTCGAAACGCGCAGCGACGCCGATCTGACGCCCGCCGCGGTCCTGATCGCGGTGACCGACCGCCCCCGCCCCGGCGTGATCCTCACCCAGCGCACCGACACGCTCCGCAATCACGCAGGCCAGGTCGCCTTCCCCGGCGGCCGCCTCGATCCGGGCGAAGACCCGGTGACCGCCGCGCTGCGCGAGGCGGAAGAGGAGGTCGCGCTGCCCCGCGGCCTCGTTCACGTCGTCGGCAGCATCGCGCCCTATCGCACCGTCACCGGCTTCGCCGTCACGCCAGTGCTCGGCGTCGTCCCCGCCGACGTGCCGCTGGTGCCGAGCGAGGCGGAGGTCGCCAGCGTCTTCGAAGTCCCGCTCCATCATCTGCTCGACCCGGCGCAGCAGGTGGAGGCGAGCGCCGAATGGCGCGGACAGACGCGGCATTTTTACGAAATCCGCTGGCAGGATCGCCGGATCTGGGGCGCGACCGCAGCGATGCTGGTCAATCTGTCACGGCAGCTCGCATGGGCGTGACCCTGAACCTCGACCGGCTTGCGGCGCGCGAAGGCTTTGCGGCGCTGATCGAGGCGTTGGGCGGTCCGGACCAGACCCGGCTCGTCGGCGGCGTGGTGCGCGATACGCTATTGGGACTCGACCCTGCCGACGTCGATCTCGCGACGCGGCTGTTGCCCGACGATGTGCTTGCCCGCCTGAAGGCCGCCGGTATCCGCGCCGTCCCCACCGGCATCGCCCATGGCACCGTCACCGCCGTCCTCCCGTCCGGCCCGATCGAGGTGACGACGCTGCGTCATGACGTCAGCACCGACGGGCGCCACGCGGTCGTCGCGTTCACGGACGCGTGGGACGAAGATGCCGCACGCCGCGACTTCACGATGAACGCACTCTACGCCGATCCCGTTACGGGCGCAGTGTTCGATTCGGTCGGCGGCCTCGCCGATCTGGAGGCTCGCGTCGTGCGCTTCATCGGCGATCCCTATCGCCGCATCGCCGAGGATCATCTGCGCATCCTGCGCTTCTTCCGCTTCCACGCCCGCTTCGGCGACACGCCCGACGCGGAGGGCCTTGCGGCCTGCAGCGCCCGCGCCAACGACCTGATGGCGTTGTCGCGCGAACGGATCGCGTCCGAACTGCTCAAGCTGCTCGTTGCGGCGCAGGCGGTGCGCGTCGTCGCGCTCATGATCGACCACGGCATCTTCCGCGCGGTCCTGCCCGAGATCGTCGATGCCGCGCCGCTTGCCGAACTGGCGGAGCGCGAGGCGGCGGCTGGCATCGCGCCTGATGCGATCCGCCGACTGGCGACGCTGATCCCGCCCGCCGCGGCGGAAAGCGTCGGCGCGCGCCTCAAGCTGTCGAACGCCGACCGCAAGCGCCTTTGCGCGGCAACGCAGGGTCCGGGCGACGAAGGGCCCCGCGCGCTCGCCTATCGCGTCGGCATGGCGAGCGCGATCGACCGCCTGTTGCTGGCCGGCGAAGACGTGTCGGCGTTGCACGAGTGGACGTCACCCGCTTTGCCGATCGGTGGCGGTGCGTTGGTGGCACGGGGGCTGTCGAAAGGACCGCAGGTCGCCGCAGTCTTGCGCGCCATCGAAACGCGCTGGATCGCCGAGGGCTTTCCCCCAGCCGATCGCGTCGATCAGATCGCCGATGCGGCGGTCGAGGACGCCCTCGCCGCCCGGATCGTCGACAGCGCATCGACGGCCTCGAGCGGACGCGCGTAAAGATAACCCTGGCCATAGGTGCAACCCAGCGCCGCGAGCGTCTGCGCCAGATCGTTGCTCTCGATGCCCTCCGCGGTCGTGCGCATGCCGAGCGCCTGCGCCAGGCTGAGCACAGCGCGGACGATCGCGATCTTGTCGCGGTCGGTCAGCATGCCCGTCACGAAGCTGCGGTCGATCTTCAAAATGTCGATCGGCAGCTTCTGGAGGTAGGCGAGGTTCGAATAGCCCGTGCCGAAATCGTCCATCGCCAGCGTACACCCGAGCGATTTCAGCGCGTGCATGATCCCCGCGATACGATCGGGATCGCTGACGATCGCGCTCTCGGTCAGTTCCAGCACGAGGCGGTCGCCCGTCAGATCGTGGCGGATCAACGCCGCCTCGACGACAGGAGCGATATCGTCGCGCTGCATCTGGATCGCCGACAGGTTGACCGCGAGGCGCATGCCGCACGAGCCGCCGCATTCCTCGTCCCACCAGCGCAGCGTGCGCGCCGCTTCCTCGATCGCCCAGCGCCCCAGCGGCACGATCAGCCCCGATTCCTCGGCGACCGGGATGAAGGCACCCGGATCATGCTCGACGCCGTGCGGGTCGCGCCAGCGCGCCAGCGCCTCGAACGAGACGATCGCACCGCTCGACAGGTCGCAGATCGGCTGGAAGGCGAGGCGTAGCTGGCGCTCCTCGATCGCGCGACGCAGCGCGGTCTCCATCGCGAACTGCTCGCGTGCCTGCGTAAAGGCCTGGGTCTGATAGCTTTCGACCTGCAACCCCGACTTGGCGCGCTTGGCGGCGAATTGCGCGTTGCGGATCAGCTCCTCGGCATCTTCGACGCTCTCGTCGGCATGCGCGATGCCGACCGAACATTCGATGCCGATCTCGTAATCGCTCAGGCGGAACGGCGCCGTCAGCACGCGCTGGATACGCTCTGCGAGCCAGGTCGCCTCCGCCTGATCGTCGTCGATCCCCATCAGGATCCCGAATTCGTCGCCACCGATCCGCGCCAGCACGTCACGCGCGCGCAGCGCCCCCTTGATCCGGCGCGCAACGGTAATGAGCAGCTCATCACCGGCAAGGCCGCCAAGGCACGCATTCAGCCGCCCGAATCGGTCCAGGTCGATGACCAGCACCGCACACCGCCCCTGATCCTTCTGCGCCGTCTCGATCGCATCGCCGAACCCTTCGCGATTGGGCAGGCCGGTCAGGCTATCCGTGGTCATCTCACGGCGTAGCGAGCGTTCGGTGTGGACCTGCGCCGTCAGGTCGATGAAGGAAATCTGGCATCGATCGCGCAGCGCCGGCGTCGGCCGTGCGAAGGTCACGCGGTAATAGCGCGAATCGATCACCTGCCCGATCGACCAGTCGAAATCGGTGCGCATCTCGGTCGATCGAAGGAACGCGTCGATCCGACTCGCCAGCAGCGCGAGCATCGGCGACCGATCCGCCACCACGCCCAGTCCCGCGAGTCGGTAGGCCCGGTTCATCGAGAGGAAGCCAAAGGCATCGCCCTCGCGCGCCACCTGCACCGCGGGGATCGGAATCAGCTCGAGATCCCGCTCGAGCATCTCCTGCGCGGCGGAAAACGGGGGCACCAGATCGGACGAGGCGGTAGCCATAGTCCCGTCCATAACCGGCGTTCGTTAAAGCGATCTGAAAGTCGGCCAGACGTTTACGCGGCCCCCGCCCGATCGGGCGAGGGCCGCGCACGCCGTTTACAGGTGGATCGCCGCGCCGAACAGGAACGAGCGTCCCGCCAGCGCGTCATAATACACGTTCGCCGCCGAAGACCCGCCCGTCGTTGCCGCCGCCGCATAGGGAATATTGCGATCGGTGACGTTGTTGACGTTGATGCGGAAATCGAAGCGCGGCGTGGCGTGGATCACGACGCCCGTATTCCACATCACATAGCTGCCCACCCCCATCACGTCGCGCGTTCCGGGCTGCTCGGTCGGATCGAACACGGCCGGTCCGGTGTACAGGATCTGGTTGAACCAGGCTACGTTGCCGCTGTCGAGCGTCGCGTTCAGGTTGGCCCGGTCGACGAAATTGCCGAGGCTCAGCTGCCCGCGTTCGTTCTGGATACCGCTGTCGGCGCTGATGACGGCATATTGCTTGATGACGTGCTGATAGCTCGCCTGCACCGTCAGCCGACCGATCGAACCCGGCAGCGTCATCGGATAGGCCAGGGTCGCCTCGATCGCCCGGAACACCAGCGCGCCCTGGTTGACGTACGGCTCCTGCAGCGCCGTCACCTGCCCCAGATTGTCCGGACCGGTGCCGCGGGTGATCAGCCCACAGTAGAAGTTGTTCGGATAGCTGGTCGAGTCGTAGCACCCCTTCAACACCGACGTCGCCGACGAGGCGGTGATGACGTTGCGCAGATCGATGCTGATATAATCCGCCGACAGCGTCAGCCCGTGCAGGAAAGCGGGATCGAATACGCCGCCGACGGTCCAGGACGACGACTTTTCGTTCTGCAGGTTGCGGTTGCCAATAATCGTGACCGGCACGGTCGCCGAATTGATCAGCGAGCTGAAGTTCGCCGGAACGCCCGCCGCCGCGCAGTTCTTCGCCCGCACTGCCGGATTGGGTCCGGCGCTCACATTGCTCTGATCGCACGGATCGTAGCCGCCGTCATAGGCAGGCTGGTTCGCCGCGAACAGCTCGGTGATCGACGGTGCCCGGATCGCGCGAGTGTAATTGCCGCGGATCGCGAAGCCTGCCACCGGCGCCCAGCGTCCGCCCGCCGTCCAGGTGAAGGCACCACCATTGGCCGAATTGTGGACGTAGCGGCCCGCCGCATTCACCTCCAACTCATGGACCAGCGGGATATGCTGGTTCGGCCCGATCAGCGGCGCGCGCATTTCCCCGAACACCTCGTTGGTGACGTAGCTGCCTTCGACACCTAGGATCGGGATCGAACGGCCCAGCGCCTGCGTGTAATAGGCATCCGGCGAGAAGCGCGAATATTCGCGCCGGTTCTCATACCCTACCGACACGCCCAGATCGCCCCCGGGCAGCGTCGCCAGCGCCCCCGTCAGCGTCGCCAGGAAGTCGCGCTGGCTGGTGATCGATTGAGTCCGTGCCATCGTCGTCACGTAATCGCGGGCGGCCTGCGTCGGCGCTCCGTTACCGAACAGATTGAGCGGTGCGCAGGTCTGCGAAATCGTGCCGTTATATTGCGGCGTGTTGGGCGGCGCCGTGGGATCATTGGGATCGGGATTGAACGCCGCGCAGACGATATTGCCATTGGCATCGGTGCCCACGTTCAGCGCGCGGCGCAGATTCGGCTCGACCAGGCTGGGGATCAGCGACGTGCCGCTCGTCCGCCCGTAATTGGCCGAGGCATCCCAGGTCCATTTGTGGCCCAGCGCCTGGAAGTCGCCGGTGAAGCCGCCGACGAAGCGGTACATGTCCTGCTCCAGCCGCGACACGCCGGTGACGAGGTCCGTATTTGCCCGGCCCAGATAGAAGACGTCGTTGTCGCTCGCCGGCAGGCCGTTCGCCAGCAGGTTCTGGACGATGATCGCCTTGGCCTGCGGGTTCAGGAAGGGGTTGCCCACCTTCATGATGTAGTTGCCGTTGATGTCGAAGGCGCCCGGTGCCGCCTGGCGGAAGAAGGCGGTGTTATAGACCGGCTGGCCGGCGAGGTTGGTCGCGTTGCTGCGCGAATACCAAGCCTCACCATAGGCCTTCACCGAGTCGGTCAGCTGGTAGTTGAGCAGCGCCGTCGCGTTGAAGCGATTGTCGTTGACGCGCAGATTGGTGATGTTCGCCATGTCGAGCGCATCGCCGCCGAGGAACGTCGTCGGATCGGTCGTCACCTGCCCGGTGTTGAACGGCACCAGCGTGCCGTCGGGCGCGAAGCGCAGCAGGTTGCCGTTGGCGTCTGTGATGCTGCGCGTCTTCCCCAGCGTACCGCGATCGAGGAAATAGGGATTGCCGCCCGGCTCACCCAGGAAGGTGCGCACGTTCTGCACGAGCACCTTCTGATAGGGCGCATTCGCCAGCGGCTGTGTCGGATTGCTCGGATCGAACGGCGTAATGAAGCCCGACTGCTGGGCGATCACGCTGCGCTGGCTGCCAAGCAGGCCGTCGTCGTGATTATATTCCGCATCGACGGTGATGTTGCCGCGACCGCCCGCGAAGTTCTTGCCGACCAGCGCACGGACGCGCTGGTTGCCGAGGTCACCGCGCTGGCTGATCCCCGCCTGCCCGTCGAGGTCGATGCCTTCGTAATCGTGCTTCAGGATGATGTTGACCGTACCGGCGATCGCGTCCGAACCATAGATGGGGGCGCCGCCGATCGACACGGTGTCGACGCGCTCGATGAGTTTGGTCGGGATCGTGTTCAGGTCGACCTGCCCGCCGCCGCCCGCCGACGAAAAGACGGTCGAGGCATTCGCACCAACGAAGCGCCGGCCGTTGACCAGCGTCAGCGTGCGCTGCGAGCCCAGGCCGTACAGGTTGACGAAGCTCTGGCCGACGCCGAACCCGTTGCCTTGGTTGCCCAGCGACGAGCTGTCCGGCACCGCAAAACCCGGCAGCTGGTTGATCGCATCGGCGACATTGGCATAGCCGCGATCGTCGAGCAGCTTCGAATCGATGACGTTGGTCGGCTGGGCATTGTCGATCGAGGGGCGCCGAATGCGCGATCCGGTGACGACGATGTCGTCACTTTTTGCGCCGGAGGACGTCGGCGTGGGCGCCGCCTGCGCAGGCGTGGAGGCGGTGGCATCGGTGGTCTGGGCCAGGGCAGGCGTGGCGATCATCGCAGCGGAGATCAGGCACGCCGACAGGCTCGTGGTGGAGAGCAGGGTTTTGGTGAACACGACAGGATCCCTTTTGTTTTCCTGACGCGAGCGCTGTCACAGCGCTGTAACATCGCTCAAATTACAAATTTTTCACTAGATGACGAGCAGATTACGTCAGTGTTGCAGTCCATTATTATGCCTGAAAAACCCACCGACTTTCAACGCCTTACCTTGCTCGAATGGAAGTGCTATTTTTAGCACAGTCCTTTTATTTGCCGGTAATGACAGCAGCGCTTCCACTGTTCATCAATCGTTCAGCGGAATGAGCGGGGTTCGCCTCATCAACTCCGTCATTGCGAGCGCAGCGAAGCAATCCAGAGCAGGACCAAGACGCCTTAGATGGCTTCGCTACGCTGCAATGACGATACGGTGGGGGAACGCCCCCTTCAGCCCCCGAAGCGATTGTCGCGGGGGAAGCCGGTCGGCGGTGTCCGCCCCGCGGCACCGCGCGCGGTGCGCCACAGCGACAGGTCGCTTTCCGTCCGGGTGCGTCCCGTGTCGCCGCCCATCGGCCAGCTCATGCCCTCGGCGAAGACGAAGGTCGTCGCGTCGGACAGGCTGCCTTCGCGGAAGCGCTGGATCTGCACCCCCTGCCCGCGCGTCATCACCGGCAGCTCGGCGATCGGGAAGACCAGGAACTTCCGGTTGTCGCCGATCGCCGCGATGTAATCCGCGTTGGGCACCACCGGCCGCACGACCAGCAGTTTCTGCCCGACGCGCGGCGTCATCACTGTCTTGCCCTTGCGCGTCTCGGCGATCACGTCCGCCACCGGCACGCGGAAGCCGCGCCCGTCGGTCGCCGCGATCAGCAATTGCTCCTGCGCGCGCGCATTGAGGAAGGCCGCCACGCCGACCGACCCGTCGAGGTCGATCATCGCGCGCACCGGCTCGCCGAAGCCGCGACCGCCCGGCAATTTGTCGGCCGCCAGCGTGTAGAACCGCCCATTCTCCGCCGCGAGCAACAATTTGTCCGTCGTCTGCGCGTGGAAGGCGAAGGCGGGGCCGTCCCCTTCCTTGAACTTCAGCGTATCTGAGGCGGCAAGGTCGACATGTCCCTTCATCGCGCGGATCCAGCCGCGCTGCGACAGGATGACGGTGATCGGCTCACGCTCGATCATCGCTTCCAGCGGGATGTCACGCGTCGGCGCCGCTTCCTCGATGCCCGTCCGCCGCGCGCCCAGCGCCGTATCCGGGCCGTAGCGATCGCGGATCTTCTTCAGGTCGCGCTTCATCCGCCGCTTCTGCTTGGCGGGATCGGCGAGCAGCCCTTCCAGCTCGGCCCGCTCCTTGTCGAGCTTGTCGCGCTCGCCGCGGATTTCGAACTCCTCCAGCCGCCGCAGACTGCGCAGCCGCATGTTGAGGATCGCCTCGGCCTGCCGGTCGGTCAGGCTGAATTCCGCGATCATCACCTGTTTCGGCTCGTCCTCGGTGCGGATGATCTCGATCACCCGGTCGAGGTTGAGATAGGCGATCAGATAGCCGTCAAGCAGTTCGATCCGGTCGGCGATCTTGCCCAGCCGATGCCGCGTGCGCCGATCGAGCACGACGAACTGATGCTCCACCCACGCCTTCAGCGCCCCGCCCAGCGACATGACGCGCGGCGTCCGCTCCTTGTCGAGCACGTTGAGATTGAGGCTGATGCGCGTTTCGAGGTCCGAAAAGCGGAACAGCCCGTCCATCAGCACCTGCGGGTCGACGGTGCGGCTGCGCGGCTCGAGCACGACGCGGATCTCGGCATCCGATTCGTCGCGCACGTCGGCCAGGATCGGGAATTTCTTGTCGTTGATCAGACCGGCGATCTGTTCGATCAACTTGCCCTTCTGCACGCCATAAGGGATCTGGCTGACGACGATCTGCCAGCCGCCGCCCTTCTCGCGCTCGATGTCCCAGCGCGCACGGACACGGAAACTGCCGCGTCCCGTGGCGTAGCTCTCCGCGATCACCGCTGGCGGATCGACGACGATGCCGCCGGTCGGAAAGTCCGGCCCCTTCACATAGTCGAGCACCGCGGCGTCGGGGCAATCGGGCTTGTCGACCAGCATCATGGCCGCATCCAGCAGCTCGGCGGCGTTGTGCGGCGGGATGCTGGTCGCCATGCCGACCGCGATCCCGGCGGCGCCATTGGCGAGCAGATTGGGGAACAGGCCCGGAAACAGTTCGGGCTCCTGCTCCTCGCCATTATAGGTCGGGCGATAGGCGACGGCGTCTTCGTCCAGCCCGTCCATCAGGTCGATCGCGACCTGCGTCAGCCGCGCCTCGGTGTATCGATAGGCGGCGGCGTTATCGCCATCGATGTTGCCGAAATTGCCCTGCCCGTCGACCAAAGGATACCGCAGCGCGAAATCCTGGGCGAGGCGGACCATCGCGTCATAGACCGACTGGTCGCCGTGCGGGTGATACTTGCCGATCACGTCGCCGACGACGCGCGCGCATTTCTTATAGCCTTGCGCGGGATCGAGCTTCAGCAGCCGCATCGCCCACAGCAACCGCCGATGCACCGGCTTCAGGCCGTCGCGCACGTCGGGCAGCGAGCGCGCGGTGATCGTCGACAGCGCATAGACGAGGTAGCGGTCCGACAGCGCGGTATCGAAGGGCGCGTCGAGCACGCCCACCGGAGAGTCCTGAAAATCGGTGGCCATATCGGGAACGATAGCAGGGGACGGCCCACGATCCAACCGGATCGGCAGGGCGGGTGGCGCGGAGGCAAGTGATGCGGTAGCGCCCGGTCGATGCCAGCTTCCTACGATGCCGCCCTCACCTGGCCCGACCTGACCGACCGCCCGCGCCAGACGCCTGATGCGACAATCCCTTACGGCGCGGACTCGCTGCAGGTGATCGACCTGTGGCGCCCCGCCGCGGACGGTCCACATCCCGTCGTCCTGATGGTTCATGGCGGCTGCTGGCAGACGGAGATCGCCGACCGTCGCCTGATGGACTGGGTCGCCGCCGACCTGCGCGAGGCGGGCGTCGCGGTGTGGAACATCGACTATCGCGGCGTCGATCGCGAGGGCGGCGGTTATCCCGGCACGTTCCGCGACGTTGCCGCCGCCGCCGACCAACTGCGCGAGGAGGCGCGGGCCCATGCGCTCGACCTCACCCGCATGATCGCGGTCGGCCATTCGGCTGGCGGCCACCTCGCGCTCTGGCTCGCCGCGCGGCACCGCCTGCCGGCAGACAGCCCGCTTTCCAGCACCGATCCGCTGCCGATCGCAAAGGTCATCAGCCTCGGCGGCCTGCCCGACCTCGCCGCCGTCGCCGCCAGCCCGGATAACGGCTGCGGCACGGACGTCATCGCGCAACTGGTCGGTAACCGCCCGCACCCGTTCGCCGATACGTCGATCCCCCCGCTGCTGCCGATCGGCGTGCGGCAAATCCTCGTCAACGGGCGCGAGGACGTGATCGTCCCCTATCGCCTCGCCACCGACTATGTGGCGCAGGCGCAAGCCGCGGGCGACCCCGTCGACCTCCACACCATCCCCGACACCGGGCATGTCGCGCTGATCGCCCCCGGCACCGCTGCCTGGGCCGCCACCCGCGCGCTCATCCTCGCCGCCCTCGCAAAGGAACCCGCATGACCCGCGACCAGGCCCGCGCCCTCGACGCCGCCGATCCGCTCGCCCGCTACCGCGACGCCTTCGCGCTGCCGGAGGGCGTGATCTACCTCGACGGCAATTCGCTTGGCGTTCTGCCCCGCGCCGTCACTCCCGCGCTCGCCGACACAGTGCAGCGGCAATGGGGCGAACGGCTGATCCGCAGCTGGAACGAGGGCTGGATCGACGCGCCGCAGCGCCTCGGTGGCCTGATCGCCCCGCTGATCGGCGCACAGCCGCACGAGGTGATCGTCGGCGACACCACCTCGACCCACCTGTTCAAGGCGATCGTCGCCGCGCTGCGCCACGATCCCAAGCGCCGCACCGTGGTGAGCGAAGCCGGTAACTTCCCCACCGACCTGCATATCGCCGAAGGCGCGGTCGGCTGCGTCGCCGGCGCGCGCCTCAAGGTGGTGGCGCGTGACCAGCTTGCCGACGCGCTCGACGACGATACCGCGCTGCTCCTCCTCACCCACGTCCACTACAAGACCGCCGATCGCTTCGACCTCGGCGACTGGACCGCGCGCGCCCATGCCGCCGGCGCGCTGATGCTCTGGGACTTCAGCCACAGCGTCGGCGCCGTCCCGCTCGACGTCACCGCCGCGCATGTCGACCTCGCGGTCGGCTGCACCTACAAATATCTGAACGGCGGCCCCGGTGCCCCCGCCTTCCTCTACGTCGCCGAGCGCCTGCAGGCCGCGCTCGCCAACCCGGTCAGCGGCTGGATGGGCCATGCCGAGCCCTTCGCCTTCCAAGACGCCTATCGCCCGGCCGAGGGGATGCGCCGCTGGCTGGTCGGCACGCCCTCGATCCTCGCCATGGCCAGCCTGGAGGCCGCGCTCGGCCTATGGGCCGACATCGACCAGCAGGCGGTCGCAGCGAAGAGCGCCGCGCTGTTCGACATCCTCCACGCCGCCGGCACCGCCGCAGGCCTGGAATGCGTCAGCCTTACCGACCCGGCGAAACGCGGCAGTCACATCAGCTTCCGTGCGCCCCACGCCTACGAACTGACGCAGGCGCTGATCGCCCGCGGCGTCATCGGCGACTTCCGCGCACCCGACGTGCTGCGGCTAGGCCTGACGCCGCTATACCTCAGCCACGAAGACGTGTGGCAGGCCGGCGAAACCCTCGCCCAGGTGATCGCCGACGAAAGCTGGCGCGACCCCGCCTATGCGACGCGAAACGTCGTGACCTAATGCCCCGTCGCGTGCGCATCGTTGCGCACTTCGGCGAGCGGGACCGCCCCGCCCGCCTTGGGCGACGTCACGATGCGCACGACGTAGCGATCCTTTGCCGCGGGATCGGGCATGACGCCGATCGTCCCGCCGCCCACCGAGAACAGACGCTCGTCAGGCTGGCTGCCGCGCAGGATATCGCCGAATACATAGCCCCATTGATTGACGACGACGTCGCCGATCGTGATCTGCGCCTTGACCCGCGCGATCTTACCCAGGTTCTGGATGAAATATCGGACATGCGCCGTGCCACCCAGGTCGAAGTCGCCCGGCGCGATCTCCCCGCCGCCATGCAGATCGTGGTCGAAGACGAAGGCAGATGTCATCATCAGACTGTCGTTCGCGCTCGAGCCGAGCCCCGGATCAAACATGCACACCGCATCCCGGCGCGGCTTGTCGGGTTTGCGGGTGACCGCGCACCAAACGAGATGCAGCTGTCCGCTGGGCGTCATCATCGGCACGCCATAGGCCGGTGCCCCGGCAGGCGCGACAACGTCCTTCCCACGTAACAGCGGGGTCACCAGATGGCCCTGATAGCCATAGGCGATGTCCCCCTCGACGAAGGGCTCGTCGCGACCGACACGCTGCCGGATCGTCGGGTCCCCGGCAAAAGCGAAGGGCAGCGTATCCGGCACGATCGTGGTCGGTTTGGATCCGGGCACGGGTATGTCCCGCGCTTCGGCGCCGCAGACGAGGCTGAGCACCAACCCGACACTCACGATCGCGCGCCACGATCCGGATACCATCGTCCCCTCCCCTGCCTTCGGCATCAGAGGTAACCCGCGCTGCCATCGGCGGCAAGCGGACCGCATGGGGGCCGGCCTGCGCCGCTCAATCCTCGCCAAACAGCTCGCGTTGCGCCTTGTCGAGCTCCTCGGCATAGCGGCGGCGCACATACGGTTCGGAGAGGATGCCGAGCACCCGCGCCTCCTCGCCCACCACCGCCAGCTCGTCCGCGCCTGCCGCGTCGAACGCCGCCATCACCGCCTTGATGTCCGCGTCGGGTGGCAAGGCGAGGTCGCGATGGATCGCGAGACTGCCGACGGGTGCGTCGACCGCCGCCTCCTCGCCATAGGCGCGCGCGGTCTGCACGATCCCGGCGTAGCGATCGTCGGCATCGGCCAGTACGACGCGACTGGTCGACCCGAGCGGAAACGTCCGCCGGAACTCGGCAACGCTGATATCTGCCGGTGTCGCCCGCTCCACGCGGCGCATCATCCGCCCTGCGGTCAGCGTCCGCATCCAGCCGACATCGCGCGCGCTCTTGATCGTCTCGCCACGCAAATGCAGCCGCCAGGTCGAGAAGGAATAGCCGAACGTCTCGCGCACGATCGTCGAGGCGACGAGCACCGCGGCCAGGCTCGCCGCGGCAAGCGGCACGTCATGCGTCGCCTCCAGCACCAGCATCGCCATCGTCATCGGCCCGCCCACCACGGCTACGGCGAGCGCCGCCATGCCGACGAGCGCGGCATTCTGCGGATCGACCACCGCCTGCCCCGCCGCGAGCGCCAGCAGTCCGGCAAACAGATGCCCCAGCAGACTGCCGAGGAACAGCGACGCGAAGAACAAGCCGCCGCGAAAGCCGAAGCCCAGCGACACGATCGAGCCTGCGCATTTCATCACGAATACCGCCGCGATGAAGGTCAGCGGCAAACCATATTCCAGGTCGAGGTGCAGCGCGCCATGCCCCGCCGACAGCACCTGCGGCGTCAGCAGCGCGAGCGGGATCAGCAGCACTCCGCCCAATACCGGTCGCCACGCCGACGGGATCGGCAGCCGCCGGGTCAGCGCCTCCATCTCGGCGACGCTGCGCATCAGCGCGACGCCGACCAGCGCGGCGATCGCGCCCAGTCCGGCGTAGATCAAGTAATGATGCGTCGCCACCGCCTCGCCCGCGCTGGCGCTGACCAGATAGGGTTGCGCGCCGAACGCCTGCGCCACGAGCACGCCCGACAACGATGCCGCCGCGACCGGCGCGATGGCGGCGGGCGTATAAGCCCCGATCACGATCTCGAACGCATAGAAGGCGCCCGCCAGCGGTGCCCCGAACGCGCCAGCAATCGCAGCGCCCGTCCCCGCGCCCACCAGCACGCGCAGGTCGCCGCGCCGCAGGCGCAGCCGCATGCCGGCGATCGATGCCATCACCGCGCCCAGCTGCGCATAGGCCGCCTCCAGCCCCACCGAGGCGCCGAAGCCGTTGGACAGGATCGTCTGTCCCGAGATGACGAGGCTATCGGTCAACGACATCCGCCCGCCATGCAGCGCATTCGCCTCGACCGCGTCGATCATCCGTCGGGTCCGCGCGCGCGTCATCCAGGAAAAGCCGACGAGCGCCAGGCCGCCCATCGGCAGCGCCAGCAGCGCGAGCGGCGCCAGATGCTCCGCCGCGCTCAGCCGCCCGCCGTTCGGCAGCGCGAACAGCCAATGCTGCAACGTCCGCGCGATCGCGCCCTGTACGACGCTGAGCAGTCCGGCGACACCGCCGACCACGACCGCCAGCCCGATCAGCACCGCCTCGCTCGCGCGCGCCCGCCGCCGCACCCAGGACGACACGCTGCGCACCAGCGTCATCAGTCGTTGACGTTCGGAAAGGCGAAGCCGCGCAGATTGATCGTCAGCTGCATCGTCAGCGCATGGTCCATCTGCGCCCGCGCGTTGGTGCGTCCGGGGCGAAACTGGTTGAGATAGCCGACGTCCATACTCATCCGCTTGCCGATCGGCACCACGACGCCGGCGATATTGCGCATGCGCTCATACCCGCTGCGCTGTCCCCAGCCGGTGGAATTGGGCAGGTAGAAGCTTTCGTGGCTGACGAACAGCGCCCAGCCCTTGGGGCGCAACTTGTGATTGTAGCGCACCAGCGGCCGGATGCGGATGCCGACGCCGGGCCCGCGCGGGTTGAAGCGTTCGTCGACCCGGAACCGCGTCACCACCGGTCCGAACGTGCCCACCACCTGCTGGCGGATGCGATCCTCGTTCGCGCCGGTGTTGCCGTTATGCGCACCGACCTTGCGGTAGCCGAAGCCGAGTTCGAGCTGCTTCGTCACCTTCAGCCCCAGCAGCGCGCCGAACTCGGTCTGATACAGTCCATCCTGACGATCGCTGAACCGGGCAATCTGCTCCAGCGTCACGCGCAGTTCGTCGGTCAGCGGCACGTTGGTGTTCACCTGCGTCCACAGCTGCGCATCCTGCTGCTGCGCGGCCGCGGGACTGGCGGCGGCCAGGTACGCACAGGCCGTCACGACATACAATGATCGAAAGTGGACGCGCTGCGGCAACATCGGCGGCGCTTAGGCGATGATGGGGCCGATGTCATGACCATCTTGACGGCAAATCCTACCAGGCAGATGGTGTATCGCATCAGAGGGGGAGGATCGCCACTATGCGCGCATCTGGTACAGCCGTGTGTATCGCCATCGCCATGCTCGCGGGGTGCAGCAAGGCCCCGGACAATACGGACGCTCCCGCCGCGTCCGACACCGCGGGTGCCCCCGGCATCGCCGTCACCGCAGCGCCGGGTGTCGCATTCAATTATCGGTACGGCTTCCGCCTACCGCCCCGCGCCATTGCCGCCGTGCAGGAAGCGCATGCCAGCACCTGTGAAAAGCTGGGGATCGCACGCTGCCGCATCACCGGCATGGACTATCGCGTCGTCGGCGAGAATGACATTCGCGGCAGCCTACACTTCAAACTCGACCCTGCGATCGCCCGTGCCTTCGGCAAGCGTGGCATCGACATCGTACAGGACGCGAAGGGTACGCTGGTCAGCGCCGAGATTACCGGCACCGACGCCGCCGAAGCGATCGAACGCGCCGGCGGCACCCAGGCCGAAGCCGCCGCGGCGGTCGCCCGCGCCGACGCGGCACTGGCCCGCAGCGGCGCGGGCGCGGAAGAACGCGCCGAACTGCAACGCCAGCGCGCCGCCGCGGCGACCGCCGCGCGCGATGCCGCCGCGACCGCTGCGGACAATCGCGCCAGCCTCGCCCGCACGCCCATGACCTTCGACTATGAATCGGGTGATGCCGTCCGCGGCTTCGACACCAGCGCGCCGCTCACCAGTGCCCTCGACACCATGGTCGCGTCGGGTCAGGTCACGCTCGCCGTGTTGCTCGGAATCGTCGCGATCTTCGGCCCGCCGGCGATCGTCTTCGTCATCGGCCTGCTGCTGTGGCGGCGGATGCGCAGGCCCGTCGCGCGCTGGCGGCGGCAGGCGGACGACTGAGGCGTCCCTTGCGCGATTGCACCTCCCGCCCCCTTCCCCTATAGGCCCGCCCATTCCGGCCCCGGCGCGCGGCTCACCCGCGCCGCCGGGGCTGCCTACTTTCAGGGGAAGTCGCGCATGGCTCGCCGCCGCCAGATCTACGAGGGCAAGGCCAAGATCCTGTACGAGGGCCCCGAGCCCGGCACGCTGATCCAGTATTTCAAGGACGATGCCACCGCGTTCAACGCCCAGAAAAAGGGCACGATCAGCGGCAAGGGCGTGCTGAACAACCGCATCTCCGAGCATGTCTTCACGCTGCTCGACGCGATTGGCGTGCCGACGCACTTCATCCGCCGCCTCAACATGCGCGAGCAGTTGATCCGTCAGGTCGAGATCGTCCCGATCGAGGTCGTCGTGCGGAACGTCGCGGCGGGCTCGCTGTCGAAGCGCCTCGGGATCGAAGAGGGCACCAAGCTGCCCCGCACGATCATCGAATATTATTACAAGGACGATGCGCTCGGCGATCCGATGATCTCCGACGAACATATCGCCGCGTTCGGCTGGGCCAGCCAGGACGAAATGCACGACATCGCCGACCTCGCGATCCGCGTGAACGACTTCCTGACCGGCCTGTTCGCCGGGATCGGTATCCGTCTGGTCGACTTCAAGCTCGAATTCGGCCGCATCTGGGACAATGACTACGGCCGCATCATCCTGGCGGACGAGATCAGCCCCGATGGTTGCCGCCTGTGGGACATGGAATCGAACGAGAAGCTCGACAAGGATCGCTTCCGCCGCGACCTGGGCGGCGAGGCGGAGGCCTATCAGGAGGTCGCGCGCCGTCTGGGCCTGATGCCCGAAGGCGAGGACAGCGCCGTGCTCGACCTCGATTCCCACCGCAAGCGCCGGGGCAAGTAACCGATGAAACTCCGCATTTTCGTGACCCTTAAGCCCGGCGTTCTAGACCCCCAAGGCCGCGCCATCCATCATGCCCTCGGGTCGCTCGGCTTCGCTGGCGTCGAGGACGTGCGCGCCGGCAAGATGTTCGAACTCGAAGTCGCCGATACGACGACCGACGAAGCGATCGACGGCATGTGCCGCCAGCTGCTCGCCAACACCGTCATCGAGAACTTCCGGGTGGAGCGCGTTTAAGATGAAGACCGCCGTCATCGTCTTTCCGGGATCGAACTGCGACCGCGACCTCGCCGTCGCGCTGGAGGCGGTGACCGGCACCAAGCCCGCGATGGTCTGGCACGCCGACACGGCACTGCCCGATGGCGTCGGCCTGGTCGCCGTGCCCGGTGGCTTCTCTTACGGGGATTACCTGCGCTCCGGCGCGATCGCCGCTCGCTCGCCGATCATGCAGGCCGTCGTGGAACAGGCGGGCAAAGGCCTGCCCGTGCTCGGCGTGTGCAACGGCTTTCAGGTGCTGACCGAAGCCGGCCTGCTGCCCGGCGCGCTGATGCGCAACGCCGGCCTCAACTTCGTCTGCCGCGACGTCGCATTGATCGTTGAGAATGCGCAATCGGCCTTCACCAGCCGTTATGACGCGGGCGAGACGATCCGCGTGCCCGTCGCGCACCACGACGGCAATTATTTCGCCGACGCCGACACGCTCGACCGCCTCGAGGGCGAAGGCCGCGTTGCCTTCCGCTATGGCGAGGCCGTCAACGGCTCCGCGCGCAACATCGCCGGCATCCTCAACGCTGCCGGTAACGTGCTCGGCATGATGCCCCACCCCGAACGCAAGATCGAATCGGCGCACGGCGGCACCGACGGCCGCCGCCTGTTCGAAGGCGTGCTGGAAACGATCGGCGCGTAATTCCGTTACGGGCTCACCACCGCCCAAATGCCAAAGAGCAGCGTCGTCGGGAGAGCGGGACGCTCGTCAGCCGTCCGGATTGCGGACTGTTTCCTCGAATGATCGAATTTTTGGAACTCTAACGCTGTTCCCAAGCCTGCGCCGATCACCGCAGGAAGAGGGTCAAGGGGGCGGCCACCCGCCCCCTCTCCCAATCAGCCGTGGCAGGGGCAACCGGCGTGGTCGCAGCCGGCCGACTGCGCGTGGTGGTTGGCGCAATTGTCGCTGCAATAGGCGCGGCCTTCGGCCTGCACGGCGCCTTCCGGGCTGACGATGCAAACGCAGTCCGTGCAGGCGCACTTCACCATGTCGACGTTGACGCTCATGATCCTATTCCTCGTGAATGTGGTCTTCGGGTTCCAATACGTGGTCCATCATGTTGGTGAGCATGGTGCGCACGTGGCAGTCGGGCAGATCGTAGAAGACGTTCCGCCCGCTACGCTCCTGCTTCAGCAAGCGCCCTGCGCGCAGCAGCCGAAGATGCTGCGACACCAGGCTCTGACTGATGCCAACCTCTGCCGTCAGATCGCCGACCGTACGCGGCCCGTCGAGGCATGCCGCAACCAGCCGCAGCCGGTTCGGTTCGCCCAACAGTCGGAACAATTCGGCTAGCTGTGTGCTCTCGTCCGCTGTCATACATCCTTCAACACATGAACACATCCTAATATGTTCATGTGTTGATATATGTCAAGCCGCGATGCGGATGGCCGGAGCAGTCGGCGGCGGCGTTTTGCTAGGACAGCCGCAGCTCAGGGCCGCATCGAGCAGCCCGTAACCGCCTCAAGCGTAAAGCCGGCCTTGCCGGTTCGCAGGTCTGTTCTAAAATGGCGCGCCCGGCAGGATTCGAACCTGCAACTCCAAGCTTAGAAGGCTCGTGCTCTATCCAGTTGAACTACGGGCGCGCAAGGCAGCCCCGGTAGCGCGTTGCGTGGGCCGGGAAAAGCCATAGAGTGCGCCGCCATGGATACGGGGCACGAACGGGCGGTCGATGCGAGCGCGCTGCCGGGGCAGGCGTTTCGCTATTATGATTTCGTGATGGCGGCGTTCGTCGCGATCCTGTTGCTGTCGAACGTGATCGGCGCGGGCAAGGTCGCGCAGGTGACGCTGCCCGGCATCGGACCATGGCCGTTCGGCGCCGGCATCCTGTTCTTTCCGGTCAGCTACGTGATCGGCGACGTGCTGACCGAAGTCTATGGCTATGCCCGCGCGCGCCGCGTGATCTGGGCGGGCACCGCGGCGGTCGTGTTCATGGCGTTCATGAGCTGGGTGGTCGTCGCCCTGCCCCCGGCGCCGTCCTGGGGCAACCAGGCGGCCTATGCCGTCATCTTCGGCCAGGTGCCGCGGATCGTGCTGGCGAGCGTTCTCGCCTTCTGGGCGGGCGAGTTCGTCAACAGCTATGTCATGGCGCGGATGAAGGTGTGGACCGGCGGCAAGCATCTGTGGACCCGTACGATCGGCTCGACCATCTTGGGCGAAGGCGTGGACAGCCTGATCTTCTATCCCGTCGCCTTCTTGGGCGCCGAGGGCTTCACGCCCCAGCTGGTCGTCACCGTATTGTTCACGCAATGGGCGCTGAAAGTGGCGTGGGAGGTGGTGCTGACGCCGCTGACCTATGTCGTCGTGGGCGCGCTGAAACGGGCCGAGGGCGTCGACGTGTTCGACCGGGGTACGGACTTCACGCCATTCCGCGCGCGGGTCTGATCGACCGCCGCACCTCGCAGGGGTGATCGCGCCTTCCCCCCTCGACCCGACGACCGTCGCCGCAGCCCCCACTCTTCAACAAATAATGCCGCGGCTCCGCCCACCAGAGGAAGGGATTCACTTTTAGCCGCTAATCAGTCGGTTATGGCTACAATCGCGCCCCTGCCCTCGCCCCCCGCATCGCCCGTGACGCGGGCCGTGCGGGGGCGGTTGTCGCGAGTCGTGGCGACTCTCGCGCGCTTCCAATGGTCCGGCACCGTGCCGACGTCACACGCGCCTGATCCCGCCGATAGCGAACTGGACGAAATGCTCGCCGCGGCGCAGTTCCGGGCGTTGCGTCATCAGGTGCCGAGCCTGCACCTGATCCTGCTGATCAACGTCACCTTCCTGACCTTCATCACCTCGTCCGCGCGCGCCGCGCCCGTCACCTATCTGCCCTCATGCGTCCTCGCTTGCTCCAGCGTGGTCCGCATCCTGAAATGGCGGCGCGTCCATTATGCCGGTGCGGCGGCGGCCCGGCGGATGTTTGCCTCGACGGTCCGCACCTCTTTGCTGTTCGGCCTGAGCCTGTCCGCGTGGAGCGCCTGGGTGCTCTATACCCGCAGCGCGGATGTCGCCGCCTTCATCCCGTTCTTCGCGGCGCTGTCGACGATCGCCTGCGCGGTCTGCATGGTCTCGCTGCCCCGCGCCGCTTATGCCGTGATCTGGTCGGGAACGGTCCCGATGGTCGTCGCGATGATCGCGACGGGCAATCCGGCGCTGATGGCGGCGGCGGCGAACCTGTCGGTCATCGCCGTGCTGCTGTTCGCCTGGATGCAGCGCCAGCACCAGCAATTCCACGACATCGTGCAGGCACATGCGACGACGATCGAGCGCGAACGCGAAGTCGCCCACCTCGCCTTCAACGACCAGCTGACCGGCCTCGCCAACCGCCGCGCCTTCCTCGCCCGGCTGGACGAAGCACAGCGGCCGGCCGGCGAACGGCTGGACACCACCGTCGTGCTGATGGACCTCGACGGGTTCAAGGCGGTCAACGACCGCCTGGGCCATGGCGTCGGCGACGTCCTGCTGCGACGCGTGTCGGATCGCCTGGCGCAACATGTGCCGCCCCAGGCGCTATGCGCACGGCTGGGCGGTGACGAGTTCGCCGTGCTGCTGCCCACCGCCGACGCGGCCGAGGTCGCAGCGGCCGCGCAGCGGATCGCGGCGATATTCGACCAGCCGATCACGATCGGCGACGACGTGATCCAGCCGCGCGGATCGATCGGCCTGTCGACGGGCGACGTCTGGCCCGGCGATCCGATCGACCTGATGCATCGCGCCGATCTGGCGCTGTACGAGAGCAAGGCGCTCAAGCAGGCGCAGCCCTATACCTTCCACGTCGGTCTGCAGCAGCAAAGCGATCGGCGCCGCATCATCGAAACCGCCTATCAGGATCCGACCGCGCTCGCGCAGCTCGACGTGCATTTCCAGCCCATCGTCCGCACCGGCACCGGCGAGGTCGTCGCGTTCGAGGCGCTGATGCGCTGGCAGCACCCGCACCTGGGCAACGTGCCGCCCGACGAGCTGTTCGCGGTCGCGGACCGGGCACGAGTCGCGACGCATTTCACCGACCATCTCTTCGCCCGCGCGCTCGCCAGGGCGACGCAATGGCCGTCGCACCTCGCGCTTTCGTTCAACGTCACCGCGGGCGAGGTCGGGCCGCATCTGTGCGCCATGGTCGCCGCCGCCTGCGAACGCCACGGCTTCCCGCTCGATCGCCTGATCGTCGAAATCACCGAAACCGCGCTGCTGCGGGACCTGGAGGTGGCGCGACGGACCATCGCCGAATTGCAGGCGCTCGGCGTCCGCGTGGCGCTGGACGATTTCGGCGCCGGCTTTGCCTCGATCGGATACCTCAAACACATCCGGTTCGACCTGATCAAGATCGACGGCGGTCTCGTTCAGTCGATCGCCGAATGTCCGCTCGCCGGTCAGTTGCTGATCGGCGTCGTCGAGCTGTGCCGTGCGGTCGGCACGCCGATCGTGGTGGAACAGGTGGAGACGCAGGCGCAGCTCGATATCCTGCGCGTGCTGGGGGTCGACAAGGTGCAGGGCTATCTCCTCGGCCATCCGACCGCCGATCCCGATCTCACCCCACAGTCTCCGTTGCGGACCAACCGGATGTGACGGCACCCGCCGGGGGGAGCGCTGCCGGTGCCATGGTTGCCCGAGCGCCGGTCCCGGCGACGTCGGTTGTCAGGGTATCGCACCAAGGCTAGAGCCGGCACCATGGCGGCTTCGAAGAACGCACCCGAACCGGCGGCGCCGCGCGCCAATTATCATCGAGGCAACGTCGTCGAGGATCTGCGCAAGGTCGCCGAACATATCCTCGCCACTGAAACGCTGGAACATGTCACGGTGCGCCGCCTGTCGCGCGAACTCGGCGTGACGCCCGGCAATTTCTACAACCATTATCCCAGCATCGACTTCCTCGTGCTCGACATCGCACGCGAGGCGTTCGACCGGCTCGAGGTCGTGTTGCAGGCCGCGGCCGCGACCAAGGATACGAAGGTCGATCGGCTGATCAGTCACGCCCAGATCTACGTCCGCTTCGGCGTTGCCCAGCCCGAGCTGGTCCGGGTCATGTTCGGGCGCACCGATCGGGGCACGATCCACCCGGGGTTTCGCGCCGCCTCGCTGCGCGCGTTCGTCGGCATGGCCGAACTGATCTATGGCGAGGGCGGGTTCGACCTCAGCGACACCGCCGCCGCGCATCGCAACTGCCCGCTGGCCTATAGCTGTTTCGCGCTGTGCATCGGCCTGGCGCGAACGATCGGCGCCGGCCAGTTCGACATCGACCTCAGCCGCAGCGAGGATATCGACCGGTTCGTGGACCTGACCGTCCGGCCGATGGTGGAAGGGGCGATGGCGACGTTTTAGCGAGCTCGGACGCTCGAAGCCGACTGGCCGCGCTGGCATCCGGCGCCCCCGCCCCGCGCGCGCCGGTCACGGCTCGACGAGGGTACCGTTCGCGTCGGATCGCACCTTCAGCCCGTACGCGGAGTGGAGCAGATCGAGGAACCCCGCACTGTTATCGATCTGGAACGTCCCGCCGATCCGGATGTCGGCGGTGGAAGGATCGGCGATACGGATCGGGCGGTTGGTGTAGCGGTTGAAATCCGCCACCGCGTCCCCCAGCCGCTGGTTGTCGAACACCAGCAGGCCATCGCGCCATCCGGTCATCGCTTCGACCCGCGCCGGTGCCGCCAGCGCCACCAGCGTGCCGTGCGATTGGGCATAGGCGATGTCGCCCTGCCCGATCACGGCGGAGCGCGTGCCCGCACCCGCGGTCGCATCCTCGATCCGCACCCTGCCGGACAGCACCGCCACCGTCACCTTGTCCCCATCGCGGCGAACCGTGAAGCGCGTGCCCAGGACAGTCACCGTCCGCGGCCCCGCATGCACGACGAAGGGATCGTCGGGGCGGTGGACGATGTCGAAATAGGCCTCGCCCTTATCCAGCCAGACCTCGCGCCCCTGATCGGCGGCCGCGGTGCGCACGACGGTCGCGGTGTTCAGTTCCACCCGGCTGCCATCGCGCAGCGCAATCGCGTGGCGAACGCCGACCGGCGTCTGTACGCGCACCGGCGCGGACTGCGATGGCGACGCCGTGTCCTGCGCACCATGGCCCAGACCAAAACCCGCCGGCGATCGCAGCACCGTGGTGCCGATCCCCACCGTCACCGCGAGCGCGGCGGCGATCGCCCCGATCGCGCGAGGGCGGGCGCGCAGCACAGCCTGCCAGCCGCGCCGCGCGCGCGATCGCGGGGCGGCGGTCTGGAATCCCAAAGCCCCGACGCGATCCGCCGCCGCCCAGCCGTGGCGCAGCCGCCAGAACGCGGCCTTGTGCGCCATCTGCTCGTCAAGCCACGCGGTCAGCGCGGCGTCGTCCTCGGCGGACCATTCCCCGCTTTCCTGGCGGACGATCCAACGCGCGGCGGTTTCTTCGATCATCGTCGCGCGGTTCATTGGCGGCGCGCCTTGCCGGTGCCGGCCGCGCCGCTGCGACGGATCTTGCCCGCACCGCCCAGCATCGCATCGGCCATCGCACGGATGCCGAGCACCAATTGGCGTTCGATCGTATCGATGCCGACGCCCATGCGCGCCGCCGCCTCGCGGGTCGACAAGCCTTCGATCTTGCGCAGACGCACGACCTCGCGGCAGCGCGGAGGCAGCCGCTCGATCCCCTCCTGCGCCCGGCGCAGCGCGTCGCGCGCATCCAGATGGCGGTCGGTTGCGGACAGATCCACGCCTTGGTCGACGCTTTCCATGTCGGCATAATGTTCGAACTGCACGATCCGTTCGCGCTTCGCCCGATTGACCAGGATATTGCGCGCGATCGTGAAGACATAGCCTGGGGTGTTGGTCGGCAATTCCTGCCGCCCGCCCGTCAGCGCCGCCTCGTATATGTCCTGCCGGATATCCATGATCTGCTCGGCCGTCCGCCAGTTACGACGCAGATAGCGGGTCAGCGACGCTTCCAGCGGAAGCACCTCCTCGCAAAACCACCGCTCCAACTGCCTGTCGTCTACCATCGCCCGCCCGAGACACTCCTTGGTCAAAGGGGTTCGGCCGTCATGACAATCGGCCGCGTCAAAACCCTAACGGAAAAACGCGACAAGCCCCGCTTCGACCGCTTTTGGCGAAAAGTTCCACGATCGCAAACTTTTTTGAAATCTGATGTTACGGGTTCGTTGCCTTCGAATGACAATCTTGCCGAGCGGCGTGATGGGAGCGACCGCAACAAGGGGGCATCAGATGAAGAGAAGGGGTGTGGCGATCGCCTTGGGGGCGAGCATGCTGACGGCCTTTGTGCCAGGCCATGTCGCGGCGCAGACCACGCAGGGTGTACGGGCCGCCCAGCGGTTCGATATTCCGGCCGGGAGCTTGGCGGCGGCGCTGCAAGCCTGGAGCAAGGTGACCAAACTCCAGATCGTGTATCGGATGGACGATGTCGGCCGCAAGCGGACCAATGGCATCCAGGGCGATTATGCCCCGTTGCTGGCGTTGCAGGGCCTGCTGATCGACACCGGTCTGAAGATCGTCACGACGGAGGATGGTGCGGTCGCCCTCCGCCCTTTGGCCGGCGACGAGGTCGACACCAGCGCCACGCCTGACATCCTCGTCAACGGCAAGGTCAATTGGTCGCTCAACACCGGCATCGAACGCACGCAGGACGATAGCCAGCCGTTTATCGTGCTCGGCCGCAAGGAGATCGAGCGCAGCGGCGCGCCCAACCTCGAAACGTTCCTGCGCAACCAGCTGAACGTCAACACCTCGCCCACCGTCGGCGATCAGGCGATCGGCGGCAGCACCGCAGCCGATCCCCGCCGCCCGATCGGCGTCAGCGCGATCAACCTGCGCGGCATCGGCCTGCGCGACACGCTGATCCTGGTCGACGGGCGGCGCCAGCCCGGCATCAACCTGGGCAATGGCGACATCACCCAGCCGTCGATCACCGGCATCCCGATCGCTGCGGTGGAGCGGATCGAGGTTCTCGCCTCGTCGGCCTCTGGCATCTACGGCAGCGGCGCGTCGGGGGGCGTCATCAACATCGTGCTGCGCCGCGACTTCAAGGGCGCCGAACTGTCGGCGAACTACGACAATACCAGCGATTTCAAACAGGGTCGCGGCTCGATCGATCTCACCGGCGGCCTGCCGCTGGAGGGAGGACGCACGCGCCTGACCTTTACCGGCAATTGGACTAAGCAGTTGGCGCTGCGCTACGGCGACCGCGACAATCTGCGCCGCCGTGGGCTGGATGACATCCTCGCCAACGACCCCGGCTCTTTCTATGGTGGCTTCACCAATCCGCCGCAGGGTTCGCTGGTCAACTTCAAGACGCAGGACGGCTCGCCGCTCCAGCTGAAGCCCCAATATGGCGGCCAGACGCTGTCGAGCGGCCTGGGGACCATTCCCAAGGGCTATGCGGGGATCGCGAAGGCCGGCCTGGCTCCGCTGCTCTCGTCGCTCGGCACCTTTAACCTTGACCAGCCGAATACCGCCGCCGGCACCGGCGCCCGCGCGCCGCTGCTCTATCCGATGAATCAGTACAGCGGTTCGGTCGCGGTGCGGCGCACGTTCAACAGCTGGCTGACCGCCTATGCCGAAATCGGCATGTCACATTCTTCGGCGGTCAACACCTTCTCCAACACGCTCAACTCGGTCTTCCTGTTCGCGTCGGCCCCCAGCAACCCGTTCACGCAGGATCTCGCGATCGCGTTTCCGGCCAATCCCGCCTATGATGCCCCGATCAAGCAGGTGTCGTCGACGCTGCGCACGCTGGGCGGAGCCATCATCCGGCTGCCGGCGGACTGGCAGGCGGTCGCCGAAGTCTCCTATTCCAAGTCCAACTTTTCGGTCGCGAACAGCCCGCCGGCGATCAGCGCCTTCGCTTCCGGCGATCTCCAGTCCGGGGTTCTGAACGCGCTGGTCGATACCTCGACCTATCCGCTTCCCTTCACCTACGACAAGACGCCTTATTATCAGCGCCAGCAGGACGGCAAATCGAGCAACGTCGCGCCCTCGCTACGGCTCGCCGGGCCGCTGCCGGTCTCGCTGCCGGGCGGCAAACCGCAATTGACCGTCAACGCCGAGATCAACACCCAGAGGCTGGATTCGCGCCTTCTCACGCTGCTGACCGACGATGGCGCGGTCACCACCTTCACCCCCACCGCGCACCAGACGACCAAGTCCGTCTATGGCGAAGTCGTGTTCCCGATCCTGGGCGACAAGCATCAACTGCCGCTGATCCGATTGCTGGAATTGCGCCTGTCGGCGCGGCATGAATCCTATAGCGGCGACGGCACCGATACGTCGGACCCGGTATCCTGCACGGCACCGTTCGAGGCGAAACAATATAATTATTTCGACAACTGCCCGCCGGCAGGAACCGTCATCGAGCGGTCGACAACCACCAATGCGCACACCGATCCCAGCATCAGCCTGCTCTGGTCGCCGATCGATGGCGTCACACTGCGCGGCTCGTACACGACCGGCTATCTGCCGCCGCAGCTCAGCCAGTTGGTCAAGGTCCCCCGCCCGCAGATCACCCTTCAGATGCGCGATCCGCAGCGTAACAACGAGTTGATCGGCACCCAGATGTTCGGCCTTGGCGTCATCTCGGGATTTTCGGGCGGCAATCCGGCCGTTCGGCCGGAATCGTCCAAGACGTGGACGGCCGGCCTGATCCTGAAGCCGCATTTCATCGACGGCCTGCGATTCTCGGTCGACTGGACGCGCATCCACAAGCGGGACATGTATTTCGATCCGCTGCTACTGCTTTTCGGTGCCGTGCAGTCGCAGTTCAACCAGTTCATCACATCCAACCCCGACCGCGTCACGCGCGGCCCGGCATCGGGGGGCTTTGCCGTCGGGCCGATCACCGCGCTGGACATATCGCTAATCAACCTGACGTCGCTGGTCACCTCGGCCTATGACTTCACGCTCAACTACGACACGAACCTGTTCGGCGGTCAGCTGTCGGCCGTCGGCCGTGCGACCTATGTCGATCAGTTGGTAATCCAGCCGTTCGCCGACACGCCCGCGCAGAATTACGCCGGCGTCGTCACGGCCGGTTTCGCGGCCGGCACCAGTGCATCCGGGTCCCTGCGCTTCCGGGGCAGCGGGTCGCTGCAATGGACGAAGGACCGGCTCAGCCTCGGCTGGCAGACGCGCTATCTCAGCGGCTATTACCTGACGCTCGATCGCAACGTCGTGGCCGCGCAGGGGTCGGCGAAGGTCGCCAGCCAGATGTATCACGATATGAACATCAGCTACCGCCTGCCGCAGAAGATGACGGTGCGCTTCGGCATCAACAACATCTTCAACAAGATGCCGCCGCTCGATGTGACGCAGGCGCCGCTCTATTACAGCCCGTACGGCGATCCGCGGCTGCGCAACTTCTATCTGGGGGTCAGCAAGTCGTTCTGACCCCGGCCGCCGCATCCCGTCGAAACGACGGGGTGCGGCGGACCGTCGACAGGCGCAGCGCGGCCGGACGCCGCCCCAGACACGGTCCTCGCCATTACGGGCTTCCCACCCCCGATTGTCCTGTCCCGCGACGGTTCCGCATCCGTGTCACGGTGCCGAACCCTCGCTCGACCAGCGCCTCCCCAACCGATCAAGGATAAGTCGATGAGCCTGCGTATGATGTGGATGGCCGGTACGGCCCTGGTCCTGGCCCCCGTCCCGGCCTTGGCCGGACGCCCCGCGAACGCCGCAACGACCACGGCATCCCGCCCGGACACCACCCCGGCGGAGCTCGTCAAGCTGGTCCGCGACTTCACCATTCCCTATCAGACGTTCACGCTGCCCAACGGCCTGACGGTCATCGTCCTCACCGATCACAGCGTGCCGATCGTCTATACCAGCATCAATTATGCCGTCGGCTCCACCTTCGAGCCCGCGGGGCGCAGTGGCTTTGCCCATCTGTTCGAACATCTGATGTTCAACGGCAGCGAGAATGCACCGGGCGACTATTTCAAATATCTGCGCGACGCCGGGTCGATCGGCGTCAACGGCAGCACCGGCTATGATTTCACCAACTATCACGAGGCGGTGCCGACCGGCAGCCTGGACCGCGTGCTGTTCGTGGAAAGCGACCGGATGGGGCATCTGCTCGGTGCGATCACCCAGGGCGTGCTCGACGAGCAGCGCGGCGTCGTCCAGAACGAAAAGCGCAACAACGACAACAACCCCGCCAGCATCCTGGGCTATAGCCGCCGCAGCGCGATCTATCCCGCCTCGCACCCCTATGGTCACAGCGTCATCGGATCGATGAAGGATCTGAACGCGGCGTCGCTCGCCGACGTGCATCAGTGGTTCAAGGATTATTACGGTCCGAACAACGCCACGCTCCTGCTGGCGGGCGACATCGATCTCGCGACCGCCAAGGCAAAGGCGATGCGCTATTTCGGCGACATCCCGCGCGGGCGCGCGATCACCGCGCCCGCCGCCGAGCCGCCGGTCCTGACCGCGCCGATCAACCAATCGTTCACCGGCCCCGTCTCGACGGCACAGATCGCCCGGACCTGGCCCGTGCCCGGCGGGCGCGACCCGGCAAACTTTTCGCTCGACGCGGTATCGGGCCTGATGACCGGCATCGACGGCGCACCGCTGTTCGACAAGCTGGTGCGTCAGGACAAGCTGTTCAACAATCTCAGCGCCGACAACACGACCTATCGCGGCGTCGGCGAATTCACCATTTATGGCTCGGTCCGGAAGGGTGTCGATCCGAACGTCGCGGCAAAGGCGCTGGACGACGCGATCGCCGCCTTCCTGCACAGCACGCCGTCCGCCGATGCGCTGGAGCGCTACAAGGCGACGCGGATCATTCCGGCGGTCCGAAACAACGAGACGATCGAGGCGCGCGGCGGCCTGTTGATGCAGGCCAATTCGGTACTCGGCTCGCCCGCCAAATATAAGGACGACCTCATGGCGTATCTCGCCCTGACCCCGGCAAAGGTCATGGCCGATGCGCGCAAGTGGCTGGGCCGTCCGGGCTATCGCGGCATGATCGTCCCGGGACCGCGCATGACCGCGGCGGGCGACGAAAGCGTCGCGGGGACCGAGGTGCCCGACGCACCCAAGACCGCCGTCGTCGCCCCGCAAAGCGGCACGCGCGGCCCCATCCCCGGCGTCGGCGAGCCCCAGGCCGCCCGCTTCCCCCCGGTGCAGCACGCCAAGCTGGCGAACGGTATTCCCGTCCTCTACGTCCAGCACGACGCCGTCCCCTTCACCACCGCCGAGCTGTCGTTCGACGTGGGCAGCGTCGACGATCCCGCCGGCAAGCCCGGCACGATCCGCGCGATGTTCCAGATGCTGGACGAAGGTGCGGGCGGCCATGACGACCATTGGTTCAAGCAGCTGCGCAAACGGACCGGCGCGGCGATCTACGGCAGCGCGCAGAACACCGATTCCGGCGTCTCGTTCGCGGCGCCCAGCGCCAGCCTGGACACGACGCTCGACACGATGATGCTGATGCTGACCCGTCCCGACTTTCCGCAGGATCGGCTGGAGGAATATCGGCGGCAGGAATTGTCGCGCGTCACGGCCGCGCCGACCAGCCCCGGCACGTTGTTGGGCACGGCCTTCACGCAAGCGCTCGCGCCCGGGACGCTGCTCGCCAAGGCATCGCAGGTGCCCAGCGTGGCCGAGGTCGACGCCATCACCCGCCCCGATCTGGAGGCGGCCTTCCGTCGCTGGATTCGCCCCGAAGAGGCCAAGCTGGTCATCGTCTCGAACGAGCCGCTCGCCACGCTCCTGCCGAAGCTGAACGCGACGCTGGGCCATTGGAGCGTGCAGGGGCGCGGCCCCGCCCCGGTCGCGCTGGACCCGCGTCCTGCGCTCGTCACCGGACCGCCCAAGATCGTGCTGGTCGACATGCCCGGCCAGGTCCAGGCGTTCCTGGGGGGCGGGCAACTGGTCGACATGCCGCGCAGCTATGAGGGCGTCGCACCGCGTCTCGCCAACATCGCGCTGGGCGGCGAGTTCACCTCGCGCATCAACATGAACCTGCGCGAGGACAAGCACTGGACCTACGGCGCGTCGGGCAATTTCGACGTCAACGATTTGGGGTCGAGCTATCAGGTCGAGGTGCAGTTGCAGCCGGACAAGGTCGGCCCTGCGATCAAGGAGGTGCAGAAGGAGCTGAACGCGATCGTCACCGACCGGCCGATCACGCAGGAGGAGTTCGACGAGGCCGTCGCCAACACGCTGCGCAAGAACGTCGCCTCGTTCCGCTTCGGCGGGCAGGTGATGGCCGCCGCCGCCATGCTCCAGCGCAACGGCTGGCCGGACGACTTCTTCAGCACCTTCGACGCGCGCATCCGCGCGGTAGCGCTGCGGGACGCGAACGCTGCGATGCGACAGTATCTGCAGCCTGCCAAATGGGTCTGGACCGTCGTGGGCGATGCCAAGACGATCCGCCCGCAGCTGGAAGGACTGGGCCTGCCGGTCGAGGTGGTGACCCCGGCTGAGGTGTTGGCCAAGCATTGAGGCGCACCGGGGCGGGGCCGATCCTGCCTCGCCCCGGGCGGCCATCGGCGCGGACGCGCTCCTCTTTTGACCTGGGACAGGCCATGGACATCGATCATATGCCGCGCGTCCGCCTTTGCGGCACCATGGGGCGGGCGCTGCTCGCCGCCGGGCTATCAGCCAGCATCGGCGCACCCGCCGCTGGCCAGACCGCGCCACGACCGATCGGCAACGCCGTCGTCGACCTGAGCCCGCCGCTGCCCCGCCCCAGCGGTCCATCCTGCACCGTCACCCTGTTCGACCGGCGCGAGTTCCAGGGCGACGAACCCTTGCCACTGGCCTACCGCCCGCCCGCCGACTGTCCCGGCCCGTGGCGCAAGGTGGTGCTGGAGGCGGACTTCGACGTCACCACGGGTACGCAATTCGATCGCTCCGCCGACCTGACGCTGGGCGGTGCCACCCTCTTCCTCGGCACGACGATGGAGCCCGGCGAGACCTATGCCCCGCATTGGCAGGTCGCCCGCGACGTGACCGATTATGCCGCGCTGCTTCGCACGCCGACCGAAGGCCGGGCGATCCTGGTCAACTATCTCGACAAGGATCATGACGCGCATGTCCATTGGGGCGCCCGTCTGGTCTTCTACGCCGGGGAAGCGCCCCGGCCGGACGGCGTAGTCCTGCCGGTGACAGCGGGACTGTCGCGGCTCGACACGCAAAAGCCGATGGTGTCACGCACGATCCGTTTCCCGCGCAACCTGACGAGCCTGGCCATCGACCTGTTCGCCATCGGGCAGGAACGCGAGGAATTCTGGTACGATTGTGCGCCCGGCAATCTCGCCCAGCGCAACATCTTCGGGCCGCCGCCCTGCGACGCACCGTATCGCGAGGTGGAGGTACGGATCGACGGACGGCTGGCGGGCGTCCGCTCCGTCCAGCCCGACATCTTCACCGGCGGCATCAATCCCGGCCTGTGGCGACGCGTGCCCGCCCTGCGCGCGCTGAACCTGCCGCCCGCCCGGGTCGACCTCACGCCGTTCGCCGCGCTGCTCAACGACGGCCAGCCGCATGTGATCGCACTTGCGATGCCGACCGCCGGCACGTTCTTCCGCGTGTCGGGCACGCTGATCGGGACGGTCGATCCCACCCGTCCGGTGGTGACCGGAGCGCTGACCGCCAACACGCTCGCCCCCGCGCGCATCGTCACACGACAGCTTCGCGCGCCACGAGGGCCGGGCGCGATCGGCACGGTGGAGACGGTCGCCACGCGCGCCGACCGTGTCGAGGGCTATGTCGACACCCCTCACGGTCGCGTGGTCACCCGCGTCGCCTATGACCTCAACCAGCGGCTGACCAACACCCGCGACACCGGCGTGTCGAGCAAGCGCTATGTGGCGCGCCAGACGATGACCGTCACGACGCGCGGCGCGACGCCATCGCGGCGCCGCATCGCCGAACGCGACACGCTGGCCATCGACATCGGCGTACAGCCACCGCTCTATGGGGTGAAAAACGGCACGCAGATCGCGCAGGCCAGCGAGCGCACGATCAGCGGCGATGGCCCCGACAACGGCCGCACGGCACAGACGCTGACGACCTTCGCCCCCAGCTTCTCGCTGTTCACCGCGCCGCAGCCCACGCCGAACCGGGTGACCGTGACCGCACACGACACGGGTGCGGGCGGACGTCGCTACGACAGAACGGCCGTGGTGACCGACGACACCGTCGTGTACACGTCCGACACCACGGCGCCCCCTGCCCAATAAAAGGCGCAGGGCTCCGCGTCAGCAGGCGGGCGGCGGCCCCTTCAGCGTCATTTGCGGCATCCGGCAATCGACCTCGCCCTTCAGCCGCGGCGTCGCGCCACTGATATCGACGGCATAGGGAAAGCGCGCGCCCTCCGTCGATCCGGGCTTCTGCCAGCCAAGCGATTCATACACGCCCGGCGTCGCCGTCACCGCCAGATACAGGCGCGCATCCTTGGGGATGCGATAGGAGACGGTGGCGCTACCGGTCCCCTCGACCGCACCGAGCCGGGAATAGGATGCATCCGTCTCACCCCGCACCGCCACCAGCGCGAAACGCCATGCCGAGTCCTTGGCGGTCGTGGCGCCGGTCAGGCGTACGGACACGGTGTCGCGATGGCCGGTCGGGGTCAGCGGAATGATGTCCGTGCCGAACTGGTGCAGCACTTGGTCGGACTGCGGCACGAAACGGCCCGGCCGGTCGCCCGGAACCAAGGCGGCAAAGCGCGTCCCGCCGAAGACGAACCGCGACTGCGCAACGGCGTCCAGCAGCGCGCGCTGGTTCATGAAGTCGAGCGTGACGAGCCGCGCGCCATACCATCCCATGTCGTCCGCGAAGGAGCGCAGGCCCTTCGGATAGGCGCCCGATGCCGTGCCGAGCCGCAGGATGGTCGGCACGAAATCCTCGGTAGACGCCCCCGCGGCGGTCCGCGCATTACGGGTCCACCCCGCCCAGACGAGCGGTCGCGTGCGCGGATCTTCGAACAGCAGGTTGAGGAACGGAAACGCACCGTAGCGCGCATCGGGCCACAAAGGCCCCACATATTGGCGGTTGCCGTAACTCCCGATCCACGTCGTCGAACCCGGCACGAGCAGGTTTCCGAGCCAGTTGCCGCCCGCTTCCCAGATCGCCCCCGCGCTCGGACTGTCGCGCAGGCCGCCCGAGTAGAATTGCAGGACATGGCCGAATTCATGCGCGAACGTCTTGGACCCATAATTGAGCATGCTCGCGGCGATCCAGATGGCGGGCGAGGCCACCGGCGTGCCCGACATCAGGTCGCCGTCCGCGACATGGGGGCGACCGGTGCCGGAGATGTAGACCGCGATGCGTCGGCGCTCGCCGGCCGGACGGTCGGCATAGGGCATCGGTGCGCCCGTCAGATCGCGGCTCAGATGCCACACCTGCTCCGCCCACGCCCCCGCGCGGGTCAGGACGGTGCGCCAGTCCTGCCCGGTGTCGCGTGCATAGGCATAGCTGTCGCCCTTGGTGTTCGTGCCGTACCAGAAGACGAAATGCTGAGTCTCGTACTTGGCGATCCTGCCCGCCTCAATGTCGCCGGGCTCCACCTGCCCGGGCTCCAGCACGGTCGCATAGCGGTTGGGATCGGGGGTGGAGGGATGCCGCGCGACTTCGGCGGCGATGACGGCCTGGTCGGCAGCCACGAACGAATCCGCCCGGAACGCGCGATAGCAGCCCTCCGCGGTCACCATCTCCACGATCCGGCGCGCCTCGCCGTCGTCGACGCCATAGGCCTGCACCATGCGCGCGCGGAACGGCGCACCGATCGCCAGCCCCTCGCGCTTGCTGCCGTCATCGTCGATCGTCGCGGGCTGGCGGACAGGCCGGATCGGCGTCCAGCGTCGCATCGGATAACGCCCCCATGGCGCCAGCGTCGTGTGGCTCCGACACCCGGACGACGCCGCAGCGAAGGCGGGCCCGGCGTACACCGACGCCGTGCAGACCAGCACCGACACCAGCGCCACCCATCGCACTCCCCGCGCCATGCGCATTACTCCCCAACCCCGCGACCTCTCGTCCTGGGATACGACAAGGCACGATCGAAAAGCCGTAACGCCGCCACAAGATCGCGCCGCGCCCTGCATCGCGGTGCAATGGGTAATCGACAGTCCCGCCCGACCACCGCTTGCAGCTTGGCAAGCCGGGATCGCCGCAATAGGCCGGCGCGGAAGACCCTGCCTCCCACCTTTCACCCGACCGACAGCGTGCCGTCGCACGCGATCGGCGCCACCGCAGAAAGACCCGCGTGCTGAGCATCGAAGCCTGGCTGCACGGCGGCATCGCCACGTTGCTCGCACTGGCGGTCGCGCTGTTCCTCAGCGAAGCGCCGACCCGCGCCGGTCGCTACGGCGCGGCCCTGGCATGCGCCGCGTTACTGACGGAAGCGGCCGCTTTGCCGTTCGTCCAGCTTAGGCCGGCGCTCGTCACACTGCTGCAACTCGCCGGATCGGCGAGTTTGCCGCTGTTCTGGCTGTTTGCCCGTTCGTGGTTCGAGGACGATTTCCGCCCGGGCGTTGCCGAACTGGCCATGGCGCTGGGGTATCTCGGCGTCAGCGCGGCCGTGATCGGCGGCGAGCGGGGGACGCATGCACCGCTCCATCCGCTCGATGGGATTCTATATGTCGCGGGCATCGCGCTTACCGTCGATGCGCTGCGCCATGCCTGGCAGAACCGCGCGACCGATCTGGTGGAGGCGCGGCGGCGCGCGCGCGTGGCGTTCGTCGTCATCGTCACGATCGTCGTGCTCTGGACGATCGGCGCGGAGGTCGCTGGGCGCGCCTTCGGCCGCTTTGCCATGGCCGGTATCGCGAGCGCGATCGGCATGGTGACGGGGACGTTCGGTCTCGCGCTGCTGCTGTTCGGCCTGCGGCATCGGGACATGTTCGCATCCGCTGCGCCCGACAGCACGCTGCCCCTGGTGATCGCCACCGATCCGTCCCCGCCGCAGGAGCAGGACGAGCCGCTCGCCCGTGCGCTCGATAGGGCGATGATGCAGGACCGCCTGTACCGTGAGCCCGAGCTGACCATCGGCGCCATCGCCGCGCGGCTCGACGTGCCCGAATATCGCGTCCGCCGATTGGTGAATGGCCGTTTCGGGCATCGCAACATCAGCGACTATCTGAACGGATTGCGCGTGGCCGAGGTCTGCGCCGCGCTGGCCGATCCCGAACAGGCGGACGTCCCGATCCTGACCATTGCGATGGACGCAGGGTTCGGCAGCTTGGCGGTCTTCAACCGCAGCTTCAAGGCGCGGCTCGGCGAGACGCCCAGCGCCTACCGTCGCCGGCATCTGGAGACTCCGCCCCTGTCGGACTGATCGATTTCGAAATCGATCGGTCGAAATCGGAAATCCGGGAGGCGCGGCGCGCCTCGCGGGTCATGGCGCCCCCCATTCGCTTTCAAGGGGCCATCATGCCGTTCGCTCGCCACCGCTACTTCGTCGCGCTTCTGTTACCCCTGTCCGCCTGTGCGTCGCCACCGTCGCAGCAGCCCGATCGCAATACGGCGATCGTCGATGTCGTGCCCGTCCATGCCGCAGGCGGCGCGCTGCGCCAGTTTAGCGGCGTCGTGCGCCCTTATCGCGAGACCATGCTTGCGTTCAAACGGCCCGGAAGGCTGCTGACGCTCACCGTTCAGGTCGGCGATACGGTGCGCGCCGGTCAGGTGCTGGGGCGCCTGGGCAAGGCCGACGCCGACGCCGGAGCGGCGCAGGCCGAGGCCGAGCTCGCCGCAGCCACCGCCGATGCGCGGACAGCGCAGGATGCAGCCGACCGGTCGCGCGGACTGGACGGCGTCGGCGCCTTGTCGAGTGCCGAGGTCCGCCAGCGGGCACTGGCCGCCCGGGCGGCGGCCGCGAAGGTCGCCGCTGCCGCGGCGGTCGTTCGGCGCAGCCGCGACATGCTGTCGGACGCGGTACTGGTCGCGCCGCAGGATGGGGTCATCACCGCGCGCATCGCCGAGCCGGGCAGCGTCGTCGAGGCGGGCGGGGCGGTGCTGAAACTCGCCAGCGGCGCGCCGGAGGCGGAGATTCACGCGCCGGCCGATCTGCGCCTGACGTCCGGGATGATGGCCGATGTCGGCATGCCGGGCGGCGCGGGCACGTTCACCGCCCGGCTGCGCCGCCTCGCGCCGGAGGGCGATCCGACATCGCATCTGCGCGATGCCCGCTTCGTCCTGAGCGGCACGGGATCGCCGCCGCCCTACAACAGCATCGTCACGCTTACCCTGCGCACGCCCACGCCGGACCAGCAGGTCCGCGTCCCCCTGTCCGCCATCGGCGACGCGGACAGGCGCCCCTATGTCTGGACGCTGCAGCCCGACAGCCACATCCGGCGTCAGCCGGTGCGGATCGCGGCATGGCTGGGGCGCGATGCGCTGGTCACGGGTCTTCGCGACGGCCAGTCGATCGTCGCTACCGCCGCCGACACGCTGGTCGACGGACAGAGCGTGGTCGATGCCGGTATCGAGCCGGGGTTCCACTAAGCCATGGACGGGCTCAACCTCTCCCGCTGGGCGATCCGACACCCCGCCCTGGTGGGTTTCCTGATCGCGCTGCTCTTCGTAGCGGGCGCGGCGCAGTTCCTGGCGCTGGGGCGCAACGAAGATCCCGGCTTCACGCTGAAGGAAATGATCGTGTCCGCCCGCTGGGACGGCGCGAGCCCGGCGCAGATGCAGGCGCAGGTCGCCGATCCGGTCGAGCGCACGCTGCGCGGAATCGACTATCTCGACTATCTCCAGACCTATTGTCTCGACGGAGCCTGCGTCATCACCGTCGAGCTGAAGGATGCAGCCCCTCCGGGACAGATCAAGGATGTCTGGCAACAGGTCCGGCGCAAGCTGAAGGACATCGAGCCCGCGTTGCCGGGTGGCGCGTCGCTGGCGGCGAGTGAGGACAATGCCGACGTCTATGGGTACGTCTTTGCCCTGACCGGCGCGGACAATGCCCGGCTGGTACGGCTGGCGGAGCAGGCGCGCGATACGATGCTGCGCGTACCCGGAGCGGGCAAGGCCGAGATCATCGGCGAACTGCCGCAGCGGCTGTTCGTCGATGTCGACCCGCGGCGGCTGGCCGGCGTGGGCCTGTCGCCCGGTCGCTTGGCCCAGGCACTGGCGCAGCGTCAGGCGATCGCCCCGGCGGGCGGCGTACAGGGTGCGATGCAGACGCCCGTCCGGCTGGACGGCGAGGTGGACGATGTTCGCGATCTGGAAAGCGCGTCGATCCCGACGCCGTCCGGCGCGATGCGTTTGGGTGATATGGCGACGGTCGCGCGGGGCTTTGCCGAACCGCCCGAGGCGGTGGTGCGCCACGACGGTCAGTCGGCGGTCATCCTGGCGGTGTCGATGCGGCCGAGCGCGGACGGACTGGGCTTCGGCAAGGCAATCCGCGCGGCCGCCGAGCAGGTTCGGCGCACGCTGCCCGCCGGTGCGCGGCTGACGCAGGTCGAGGACCAGAGCGCCAATATCCGCGAGGCGGTGAACACCTTCCTCATCAAATTCTTCTGCGCGCTGACCGTCGTGCTGATCGTCGCCTTCGTCACGCTCGGCTGGCGGACGGGGATCGTCGTGGCGCTATCGGTGCCGCTGACGCTGGCGATCGTCGCTTTGCACATGGGGGTGGCGGGAATCGGGCTGGAGCGGATTTCGCTCGGCGCGCTGATCCTCTCGCTCGGCCTGCTGGTCGACGATGCGATCATCAGCGTCGAAGCGATGGTGGTCCAGATGGAGCAGGGCGTCGATCGGCATCAGGCCGCAGCCTATGCCTGGACGCACACCGCCTTTCCGATGCTGACCGGCACACTGATCACCGTCGTCGGGTTCCTGCCGGTTGGTCTCGCCCAGTCGACGACCAGTGAATATGCGGGCGGCATCTTTTGGGTGACGGGATCGGCGCTGCTGGTCAGCTGGATCGTCGCCGTGGTCTTCACCCCGTTCCTGGGCGTCAAGCTGTTGCCGGACATGGCGCGGGGGCATGGCCATGCCGCCGGGCCGTCCGGGCTATACCGGCGACTGCGCGCCGCGATCGAGTGGGCGGTGAACCGGTGTTGGCTGGTCGCAGGCATCACGATCGCGCTGCTGGCGGTCGGCCTGCTCGGCGCGACACTCGTGCGGCAGCAATTCTTTCCCTATTCCGACCGGCCCGAGGTGATGGTCGACCTCGCGATGCGGCCGGGCAGCTCGATCGAGGCGACCGCGGCGGCGACCCGGCGGCTGGAACATCTGCTGCACGGCGACCCGCTTATCCGCAGCATGGACAGCTTCGTCGGTCGCGGGGCGCCGCGCTTCTATCTTCCCTATGGTCCGGCCTTGCCCAATCCCGCGACCGCGACGGTGATGCTGGTGGCCCACGATCTGGCGGCGCGCGATGCGTTGATCGATAAGCTGGAGCGGATGCCGGGCATTCCGGGCGCCAGCCTGCATGTGCGTCGCCTGTCGCTGGGGCCGAGCCTGGGATCGCCGGTCCAATACCGGGTGACCGGCCCCGATCCCGCCCGCTTACGCGCGATCGCACAGCGGATCGCGGCGGTACTTCGCGCCATCCCATCGGCCACGGCAGTTCAGATCAACTGGGGCATCGCCGCACCGGTCGCGCGCTACCGGATCGATCCGGCGCGTGCGGCGGCGCTGGGGGTGGACCGGGCGCAGGTGGCGAGCGATCTTGCCGCCACCTTGTCGGGCGCGCCCGGCGGCGCGGTGCTGCGTGGGACGAAGCGGATCGGCATCATGGTGCGCGGTCGGGCCGAGGATCGGCACGACCTGGGCGGTCTGATCGACATGCCCGTATCGACACCGCACGGCATGGTGCCGTTGAGCGAGGTCGCGACGCTGTCGCCGACCACCGAACAGCCGATCGTCTGGACGCGCAATGCCGCGCAGACCATCACGGTGCAGGCCGACATGATCGGCGACGTCCAGGCCGCCGAGATCGTCGATGCCGCCGCTGCGCGCATCGCCGGTATCCGCGCTGCGCTGCCGCCCGGATATGACATCGCGGAGGGCGGCGACGGCGAATTGTCCGCCGACGCCAACCGCGCGATCTATCGCCTGCTGCCGGTCACGATCGGGATCATGCTCGTGCTGCTAATGATCCAGTTGCAGAGCCTGCCGCGAACCCTGCTGGTGCTGGCGACCGCGCCGCTGGGGATCATCGGCGCGGTGGCGGCGCTGCTGCTGACGGGCGCGCCGTTCGGCTTCGTCGCGCTATTGGGGCTGATCGCGCTGGCCGGGATGATCATGCGCAACACCATCATCCTGGTCGATCAGGTGGAGACGCACCGGGCCGAGGGGATGACGGTGCGTACCGCGGTGATCGAGGCAACGATCGGCCGCGCCCGCCCGGTGGTACTGACCGCCCTGGCCGCCGTGCTCGCCTTCATCCCCCTGTGCTTCAACATCTTCTGGGGGCCGATGGCGATCGTGATGATCGGCGGACTGATCGGCGCGACCATCCTGACTTTGGTCGCGCTGCCCGCCTTCTACCTTTTGCTCTTCGGCCGCGAGGATACTGCCAAGGAGACCGCGCATGATTGATCGCCGCACTGTCGGCGCGGGCTTGGCCGCGCTGCTGCTGTTGGGCGGCTGCACGGTCGGCCCGGATTTCCATCCGCCCGTCGCCGACCTGCCCGCGCGGTGGCAGGGGAGCGTCGCAGCACCGGCCCAGCCCGATGCGCCTTGGTGGCGCAGCTTCGGCGACCCGCTGCTCGACCGGCTGGAGGATCAGGCGCGCGCCGCCAATCTCGACCTGCGCATCGCCGAGGAGCGGCTGGTCGCGGCGCGGATCGCCCGCAATGCTAAGTCTGCCGACAGCCTGCCACAGGTGGGCGCACAGCTCGGCTATAGTCGCAACCGCATCGGCACCGCCGGACTGGCCGGCGTCCTGGCGCCGCTGCTGGGCCAGTCGCCGAATGCCGCTGACGCCGCGGTTCCCCAGGGCTATGCGTTCGATCTCTACCAGGCCGATATCAGCGCCAGCTGGGCGATCGACCTGTGGGGCAAAACCCGGCGCGAGGTGGAGGCCGCCACCGCCGGGGCCGCGCAAGCGGACGCCGCCACCCAGGGTGCGCGGCTGTCGGTCGAGGCGGCGGTCGCGCAGACCTATTGGCAATGGCGCGGGCTGGGGGAGGAGCGCAGGCTTGCGCTCCGCGAGCAGGCGCTGGGCGACCGGATGCTCGCCATCGCCACCGCACTCCAGGCGCGCGGCCTCGCCACCGGCATCGACGTCCGCGCGGCGGATCGGGAGCGGCGGGCGAGACAGGATGCGCTGCTGACGCTCGACGCCGATATCGCGCGCACCGCCCGCGCCTTGACGGTGCTGGTCGGCCGCAACCCGGATACGCCACCTCTCGACGCGACCGATCGGTCCGCCATGCCGATGCTGGCCGCCCCCGCGCCCGGCATTCCCAGCGATCTCGCCCGCCGCCGACCGGACATTCTGGCCGCGGAGGCCGCGCTGCACGCGGCAACTGCCGCAATCGGCGCCGCGCAGGCCGATTTCTATCCCAGCCTCAACCTCTCCGGCCTCTTCGGCATCGACGTGTTGAACCTGGCCGATTTCGGGTGGGATTCGCGTACCACCGGCGTCGGCCCCGTGCTGTCGATCCCGATCTTTGCGGGTGGGCGGCTGCAACGCCAATTGTCGCTCCGTCGATCCGAAGAGCGCAGCGCCGCCCTTACCTATCAGAAAACGGTGCGCGATGCCTGGCGCGAGGTGGACGATGCGCTGGCCATGGTGCGGACGCTCGACCGACGGCGGGCGCTGGCGACGATCGACAGCCTTTCCCAAACGCAAACCGTGGCCGCGATCGAGGCTCGATATCGGCGTGGCGACATCGCCGCCGGGCCGTTGATCGAGGCGCAAGCCGCACAGACCGCCGCCGAGCGGGCGCTGCTCCGCCAGACCATCGCTGGCGCGCTCGCCCGCATCCAGCTGCACGTCGCCCTCGGCGGCTGATCGAAAGGTTCTTCCTGTGGCGAAATTTCCTGTCTTTAGCGCGACGGCATGGCTGACCGCCTGCCTGTTCCCCGCACCCGTCACAGGCCAGTCCCGTCAGGACACCGACCCCCTCGATCGCGACATCGTCGCAATCGGTGCGGGGTTGGCGGTCGTTCCCGACTATGAGGGTTCGGATCATTACCGCCCGGTCGTCGCGCCCGCCGCGATCGGATCGGTCAAGGGGCACAGCTTCGTCGTCGCCGGCAACCAGGCCAGCCTCAATCTACTGCGCGATCGAACCGGGCCGGTCTGGCAGGTACAAGTGGGGCCGTTTGCCCAGATCAATTTCAATCGCAGCGCCATGGGCGCTATTCACGATCCTCGTGTGCGGGCACTCGGAGCACTGGCCTCGCCGTCGAAATGGGCGGCTATGTCGGGGTTCAGAAGACGGGGGTCGTGACCAGCTCCTATGACAAGCTCACCATGGCGCTGTCTTATCGGCATGACGTCTCCGGCGTGCATGAAGCGGGGGTCTGGCAGCCGAGCCTGACCTATTTCACGCCGCTCTCGCTTCATGCGGCGGTGGCCTTTACGGCATCGGCCGACATCGCCGAAGATCGCTATGCCCGAACCTATTACAGCATCTCACCCGCCGACAGTATCCGAAGCGGCCTGCCCGTCTATGATGCGAAGGGAGGGATGAAAAGCTGGACCATAGGCCTGATCGGCTTTCGGACGCTGCGCGGCAATCTCCTGCACGGCGTCCAACTCGTCGCGCTTGGCACGTACGGGACGATGACCGGCAGCATCGGCGATAGTCCGATCGTCGCGCAGGCCGGGTCTCGCGGCCAGTGGCTGGGGGCGCTGGGGCTCGCCTATAGCTTTTAAACGGCCGTGGTGCGGCCGCCGTGACGTTCGGCGATGGTGGTGGCCGTTGTCTGGCGGCGTGGCGCTTTTGGGCACCTCAAGTGGGTGATCAGTTCCTTTGTCAAGTCAGGCGCGCCCCGCGGACATTACCGCGCATGTCGAGCGGTTCTGTCGTGCGGTTGCTGTGGATTGGGAGCGGGCCCAAACGCACGAAAG
>NZ_JACIDB010000008.1 GCF_014196115.1 Sphingomonas aquatilis
TAACGTGCGCTTCGAGCCTTGAGGACCCGAAACACACGAGCCGCCGCCCACATGTCCCTTCATCTTACCTACAATGTCAAAGAGCCGACAAAAACCGACGCCCAGTCAATCCCTCTTTTTGGAGGGCGACCCCGGCGCCTGGATTTCGGTGACCGTAGAAGCGAACCGTGTGGTCCGTCGCTGCGGTGACGTCCCTCTAGGCGGGGTGTTCCGAACGGTCAAACACTTTTTTGCATTTTTCTTTCAGGGGACGTGCAAACCCGCAGAAAAGCTGGGATTTACGGGATGTGAAGACCCCCTCCCCTACCCCCCGCCAGATGGCCACCACCGCGAATCATGCCGACAACAGGCCCGAATCACTCGAGAATCAGGTGCGACGCGCGATTCTGTGGCGATCGGGGAGCCAGATTTTCGCCCAGGCGGTGCAGTGGGCCGCGACCTTCCTGGTCATCCGGATCCTCGATCCGCGCGATTATGGCCTGTACGCGATGACCTCGGTCGTGCTGGTGTTCCTCAACATGCTCAATGGCTACGGCCTGGCGAGCGGACTGATCCAGCGCGACGACGTGACACCGCATCAGACTCGGCAGCTGTTTGGGATGCTGATCGCGCTGAACGGGACGCTGGCAATCGTGCAGCTGATCCTCGCGCCGGTTGCCGCCGCCTATTACCGCCAGCCCGAGGTCGCGCAGCTGCTGCGCGTGCAGGCGCTGATCTATTGCGTCACCCCCTTTGCCGCGCTGCCCTATGCGCTGCTCAGCCGGCAGATGGAGTTCCGGCGGCAGGCGACCGCCAATGTCGCCGCCTCGCTGGCGGGCGCGGCGACGGCGCTCGCGGGGGCGCTCGCCGGTCTTGGCGTGTGGACATTGGTGTGGGCGCCGATCGCGCTGTTCGCGGTGCGCGCGACGATGCTGACCTGGGGCGCCCGATCGCTGATGTGGCCGAGCTTCGACTTTCGCGGCGCCGGCCACCTCGCCCGCTATGGCGGCGTGATGGCGGCGGGGCAGTTCTTCTGGTTCCTGCAAAGCCAGGCCGACGTGTTCATCGGCGGACGCTGGTTCAGCGCCCACCAGCTTGGCATCTACACCACCGCGCTGTTCCTGGCGCAGATTTTCGTGTCGAAGTTCGTGCCGCCGCTCAACGAGGTGGCGTTCAGCGCCTATGCGCGCATCCAGCATGACGACGCCGCGGTGTCGCGCGCGTTTGTGCGATCGGTGCGGATCATCATGCTGGCGGCGATGCCCTTCTACGCCGGCCTTGCCGTCACCGCCTATCCGGTGGTGCTGACGGTGCTCGACGCCAAATGGGTGGAGGTGGCGCCGGTGGTGCAGATCATCGCGCTGGCGATGCCGTTCATGACGATCCAGGTCCTCTATTCCCCCGCCTGCGATGCGCGTGGGCGGCCCGGAATCGGTGCGCGCAACGGCGCGTTCGGCGCGCTGGTGCTCGCCACGACCTTCCTGGTCGGGGTGCATTGGGGGCCGGTCGGGCTCGCGTGGAGCTGGGTGGTGGCCTATCCCGTGTATCTGGCGGTGAGCAGCTGGCGGTCGCTGCCGGTGATCGGCGTCGCACCGCTGGCGCTGATCCGGGCGGTCGCGCCGGCGGTGATCGCCGCCGCGGTGATGGCGGGTGTCGTCCGACTGGTGGAGGCGCTGCTGCCGCCGCTGGCGCCGCCGGTGCAGCTAGCGATCCTCGTCGGCGTGGGGGCCGCGACCTATGGCGGCTGGCTCGCGCTGTTCGCGCGCGGCACCGTGCGCGAGCTGATCGCGATCCTGCGCAAGCGGCCGCTGCCGGCCTGACGGGGCAGCGCTGACCCGTCCTATCCCTGCTGGATATAGTCGCGCATCGCCGCGGCATCCGCCTCGATCCGGTCGATGCGGTATTTGACCAGGTCGCCGATCGAGACGAAGCCGACCATCCGCCCGTCCTCGACCACCGGCAGATGACGGATGCGCCGCCGCGTCATCAGCGACAGTGCGCCGATGACGTTTTCCTGCGCGCCGACGCTCTGCACGGGCTGCGTCATCACCTCGGACAGGGGCCGGTCGAGCGCGCCGGCGCCGGCCTGCGCCAGGCAATGGACGACGTCGCGTTCGGAAAAGATGCCCACCGGCACGCCATCGTCGCAGACCGGCACCGCGCCGATTCGCTTCTCCGCCAGCACCGCCACCGCCTCGCCGACACGCGTCTGCGGGATCAGCGCGATCACATCGTCGCCCTTGGTGCGCAGGATTGCCGCGATTGTCATGTTCATCCTCCTCCGTCACATCCGACTCGGTCCCGTCCGGCTCTTCGGGCCGGATCGGGGTTGAGCAGATCATGTTTGCGCGTCATTGGCAAAGCCATGGATCAGCGCCCCGCCGGACTGGACGATCCCGCGCTCGCGGCGCACGCCTGGGCGCGGTTTCGCAGCATCATGGCGTGGATGATCGCCGTCGCCGCGGCGTGCAGCGCGGGCGCGATCGTCGGCCTTGCCTGGGTGCATGGGCCGTTGCGCCTGATCACCATGGCGGCGGTGATCGGCGGGGTCGGCGGATCGATCGCGCTCGCCGGCGCGCTGATGGGTCTGGTGTTCCTGAGTTCGGGCACCGGGCATGATGAACACGTCGAGCGGCACGACCCGCCCGCGCCGGGACCACGGCACGATCGCTAGACGGCGGGCGCGAAGGCACGCGTCCCCGCATCTTTGCGCGACGATTCCCTCGTCGGCGTGGGCGGGGTCATGCGGCGCTTCACCTGCATGCGCCGTGCCGAACGCCAGTCGTTGCAGGAGTGGCGTGTCCGGGTGAGTGCCGCGACACCAAAGCAAAAAGGGCCGGCTCCTCGTCGGAACCGGCCCCTTCTGGCGTTCGGATATCGCGCGCTTATTCGGCGGCGGGCACTTCCACCGCGGGTGTGCGCGGGGTGCGACGGCGGCGCGGCTTGGGCGCCTCTTCGTCGGAATCGTTCGCCGCAGCGATGTTAAGCGAGGGCGGCAGGCGATCGGCGTCGACGCCATTGCCCTGATCCTCGGCCGCGGGCGCTTCCACCTGCGCATCCCGACGCGGGCGACCGCGGCGCTTGGGCGCGGGGGCGTCGGCGGCGATCACGGTCTCGGCGCGCTCGGTGAGCGATTCGCCCTCTGCGATCGGATCGGCACGATGCTGACCGGCGACCTCGACCCGCGCCTGCTCCGCCTCGAAGCGGGGCCGGCGGACGCGGTCCTCGCGCTGCGGGCGGTCGTCACGCTGCTGGCGATCCTCCCGATTGCCGCGCTCTTCGCGATTGCCGCGGTCGTCCCAGTTCCGGCCCTGGCGCTGGTCGCCATCCTGTCGGTCGCGATCCTGCCGATCCTGACGGTCGCGGCTCTGGCGCTGCGGGCGATCCTCGCGGCCCTGCCCGTCGCGCGCCTGCACCTCGCCGTCCTGCTCGCCGGCCCGGATCGGCTCGCCTTCGTCGCCGTAATCCTCGTCGTCGTTCAGGTCGAACGGCTGCTGGCGGCGCGGCTGATTATCCTCGAAACGGCCGCGCTGATCGGCGAGCACGCGGAAATAATGGTCGGCGAACTGCAGATAATATTCGGTGTTGACGCGGTCGCCCTGGCGCTGCGCCTCCATGGCGAGGTTCTTGTACTTCTCGAACAGCTGGTTCGCGTTGCCGCGCGCGCGGCTGTCGATGCGATTGCCGTTGTCGGGACGCCCCTGGCCACCCTGCCGCGGCCCGTTGTTGCCGCCGCCGTTGTTGCCACCACGGCCGCGACGGCGGCCGTTCTGCCGATTGTTAATCAAGCTGATGTCCCATGATCTGAGTAATGGTCCTCAAAACCAATCCGGCCCTTCGGGCCTGACGCACGGTCAAACGGTGCCATCCTTTGCGTCCGCGGCGTGCCCTGCGGGGCGACGCTGGAGCCTGTCACGGCCCCCGCCCATGCGGCGACCTGATGACGAAAGGATGCGGGTAACCGTCCTACGACCCCTTGTGATCGTCGATGGTGCTTGCCCCGGCCCGACCAATAGCTGGCGCGAGGGCGTTCCTACAAGCGAAATATGTGGATGGTCGTGCCATCTTTCAACCGGCGGTGCGGGGCGTGACGAGAAGGCAGCGGTCGCGCTGCCCCAGATCGCGATGGACGACACTGTCGAGGCCGGCCGCGGCGAACAGCGCGGCGACCGCCGCGGCCTGGGTATGGCCGATCTCCACCGCCGCGCAGCCGCCGGGCGCGATCAACCGCGCGAGCTGCCCCGCGAGCAGCTGGTAATCGTCGAGGCCATCGGCACCCGCAAACAAGGCGGAGCCCGGTTCGTGGCGGCGCACTTCGTCGGGCAGCGGCTCGTCGGTGCCGATATAGGGCGGGTTGGCGAGGACGAGATCGAAGCGCGCATCGATCGCCGCCGCCCAGTCGCCGCGGACGAAGGCGGTGCGGTGCGCCATCCCCAGCGCCGTGGCGTTCGATGTGGCATAGGCCAGCGCCTGCGCGGAGCGATCGACACCGACCCCGCGCGCCGGCCATTCGTCGAGCGCAGCGAGCAACAGCGTCCCCGGTCCGGTGCCGAGATCGAGCACGGTTACGGGCGCGCGGTTGCCGAAATGCGCGAGCGCGGCGATCAGCAGCGTCTCACTGTCGGGTCGCGGCACCAATGCGCCGGGACCGACAGATAGGTCGATCGTCCAGAAGCCGCGCGTGCCGGTGATATAGGCCACCGGCTCGTGCGCCGCGCGCCGTTCGACCAGGCCTGCGAAGGTGGCGGGGACGGGCCGCTCCATGTCGAGCAGCAGCGCGTTGCGATCGATCCCCAGCGCGTGCGCCATGAGCAGTTCCGCATCGAGCCGCGCGGTGGGCGAAAAGCCGAAGCGCGCGGTGGCGTCGGCGAGCGCAGCGCGGAGATTGGCGGCGCTCACCTTCCACCCGCTTCGTCATCCCGGCGAACGCCGGGAACCAGGGACACGCGACGCATCGGTTTCACCCTTACGCTGGCCACACCGCCGTCCATGGATCCCGGCGTCCGCCGGGATGACGGAGGAAGGAAGCGGGCCCCCGCGCCCTCACCCATCCAGCGACGCCAGCCGCTCCGCCTCGTCCTCGGCGATCAGCGCGCCGATCAGTTCGTCCATCTCGCCCTGCAGGATTTCGGGCAGGCGATGCAGCGTCAGGTTGATGCGATGGTCCGTCACGCGGCCTTGCGGGAAATTGTACGTCCGGATGCGCTCGGATCGGTCGCCCGATCCCACCATCGCGCGTCGCGTGCCCGATCGTTCGCTCGCCAGCCGCTCGCGTTCGGCTTCGTACAGGCGCGTGCGCAGCACCTTCAGCGCCTTGGCCTTGTTCTTGTGCTGCGACTTTTCATCCTGCTGGATCACGACCAGGCCGGTCGGCAAGTGCGTGATGCGCACCGCGCTGTCGGTGGTGTTGACCGACTGGCCGCCGGGACCCGACGAGCGGTACACGTCAATGCGCAGGTCCTTGTCGTCGATGCGCACGTCGACCTCTTCGGCCTCGGGCAGCACCGCGACGGTGGCGGCGGAGGTGTGGATGCGTCCGCCCGCCTCGGTAACGGGCACGCGCTGCACGCGGTGGACGCCCGCCTCGAACTTCAGTTTCGCGAACACGCCCGTGCCGGTGACGCTGGCGACGACTTCCTTGAACCCGCCCGCATCGGACGACGAGCTGGAGATCACCTCGACCCGCCAGCCCTGCGTTTCGGCATAGCGCTGGTACATGCGTAGCAGGTCGCCGGCGAACAGCGCCGCCTCATCGCCGCCAGTGCCGGCGCGGATTTCGAGCATCGCCGCGCGTTCGTCCGCCGCATCGCGCGGCAGCAATGCGAGCGCCAGCCGCCGGTCCGCCGCCTCCAGCGCGCGGGCGTTATCGCGCAACTCCTCCGCGGCCAGGCTGCGCAATTCCTCGTCGCCGGTATCCTCCGCCATATAGGCTAGGCTGTCCGCCTCCTGCCGCAGCCGCCGCACCTCGCTCGCCGCCTGCGCGACGGGTTCCAGCTCGGCATATTCCTTCGACACCGCGACGAAGCGGTCGGAGGGCAGGTCGCCGGTCGCCATCTGCGCCTGCAACTCGTCCCGCCGCGCCTCGATCTGCGCGATCCGTTCGGGGGAGATGGTGGTCATGCCACTCCACGCACTTGAAAATCAGAACTGCCTTGGGCTCGCGTTAGGTCGCGAAATCCGGGGAAAGCCAGTCGAAGTGCTTCTGCGGCATAGCGCTCCGCCTCTCTAGGAGCCCCAATACGCGAGAGCTTGCCCATCTTACATTCCACGGCAAGCCATCCATCGTCACCTGCGCCTTCTACTTTCAGGATTGCGTCGGCACCCCTCGACTGAGCTTTATCATAGCGCTTTTTAAACGAGCCTCCTGAGACGATGTCGACAGAATAGCCTACCTTTCGAAGACTTTTCGCCAAGCTGATGAGGGCATTTTCGAGGTCATCGACCTCTGACATCACGATGAAGTTTGGCTTTTGCTCCGCCGGCTCGTCCAGCAACATCGCCAGCCGCTCGACGCCCGCCGCCCAGCCGACGCCCGCCGTCGGCGCGCCACCCAGCGACTCCACCAGTCCGTCATACCGCCCGCCGGCCAGCACCGTGCCCTGCGCCCCCAGCCGATCGGTCACGAACTCGAACGCCGTGTGCCGGTAATAGTCCAGCCCGCGCACCAGCCGCGGGTTGCGCGTCCACCGAACCCCCGCCGCATCCAGCCCCGCCGTCACCGCATCGAAGAACGCGCGCGCCTCATCGGTCAGATAAGCGTCGATATCCGGCGCGGCGTCGGCGATCGGCCGGTCGCGCGGGTCCTTCGAATCGAGGATGCGCATCGGATTCTTCTCGAGCCGCGTCAGGCTGTCTTCCGACAGGTCCCCGCGATGCGCCTCGAAATGCGCCACCAGCCCCGCACGCCACGCGTCGCGCGTCTCGGCGTCGCCCAGCGTATTGAGCTGCAACGTCACGCCCTCGGCGATGCCCAACTCGTGCAGCAGCTGGTCCGCCATCACCAGCAGCTCGACATCCGCCGCCGGCTCGGGCGCGCCCAATATCTCGGCGTCGATCTGGTGGAATTGGCGATACCGCCCCTTCTGCGGGCGTTCGTAGCGGAACACCGCGCCACTCGTCGCGACCTTCAGCGGCGCATATTGCTGCCAGCCTTCGGTCAGGAACGCGCGCGCGATACCTGCAGTGAATTCGGGCCGCAGCGTCAGCGAATCGCCGCCGCGGTCGGGGAAGGTGTACATCTCCTTCGACACGACGTCGGTCGTCTCGCCGATCGAGCGGGCGAAGACCTCGGTCGCCTCGAACACGGGCAGATCGACGCGCTGGAAGCAGTACAGGCGGCGGACGCGTTCGAACGTCTCGATCACCGTTGCGAAGCGGCGCTGCTCGTCGCCGAAGATATCCTGGGTCCCGCGCACCCGGCGCGGCGTTTCGATACGGGCCATATGGTGGCGGTATCTAGGCGACGCCGCTGCCAAGCGCTAGCACCCCAACATGACCAATCCGCGCCGCTATTGGGGAATCGGCAACCGCATCGCACCGCCGCGTTTCGCGCTGTTCGTGGCGATCTTCGCCATAGGGCTGGCCGCCCTGATTCCGATCGTCGGCAAGGGGCGCGGGATCATGGGCGCGTTCGATGCCGCCGCGATCGTCTTTCTCCTGTCGCTCGTCTCGCTGTTCCGCCACGCCAATGCCGCGCGGATGCGGCGGGCGACGCGGGAAAACGACGCCAATCGCGCGCTACTGCTGGCGATCACCGCGGCGACGATGGGCGTGATTCTGGTCGCGGTGGCGGGCGAATTGAAGGGCCGCAACGATACGCTGGCGATCGTGCTGGTGGTGACGACGCTGGCGCTGAGCTGGCTGTTTTCCAACATGGTCTACGCCATGCATTACGCGCATCTGTTCTACAGCGCCGACGACGATGGCGAGGGGGACGCAGGCGGCATCGACTTTCCAGGATGCAAGGAACCCGATTACTGGGACTTCCTGTATTTCAGCGCGACGCTGGGCATGACGTTCCAGACGTCGGACGTCTCCATCACCTCGCGGCGCATCCGCCGCGTCGTGCTCGGCCAGTGCCTCGCCGCCTTCGTGTTCAACCTCGGCGTGATCGCCTTCACCATCAACGTGCTGGGCGGCGGCGGCGGGAACTGAGTCCTTTTCGTCTCGTCACCCAGGACTTGATCCGGGGTCCCGCTATTGCCGGCAGAAGAAGCGGGATCCCGGCTCAAGGCCGGGATGACGGGTTTGGATATCGGATGGTGCCAGATCACGGGGCGGAATTCCCCGTTGCCCGCGTAAGGGCTGGACGCCGCGGCTTTGCGAAGCTTACACCGGTGTATTCGTTTCTTGCCGAAGGCTCGCCATGCTCCGTTCCATCGCCGTCGCCTCCCTGCTCCTGTCCACCGCCGCGCCGGCCCTTGCACAGGTCCCGCCCGGCAATTCGGCACCGCAGCCGGTGCCCTTCGTCGACACGATCCCGGCGCCGCAGGATACGCCCTATCCCGGCACGATCCTGCTCAACGTCGATGCGACCAACACCGAACAGGGCATCTTCCGCGTGAAGGAGACGATCCCCGTCGCCAAGGCGGGGCCGATGGCGCTGCTGTTCCCCAAGTGGCTGCCCGGGGCGCATAGCCCGCGTGGCGAGATCGAAAAGCTGGCCGGCCTCGTCATCAAGGCGAACGGCCGCGTCATTCCGTGGACGCGCGACATGGTCGATGTCTTCGCCTTCCACATCGACGTGCCGCAGGGCGCGCGCAATCTGGACGTCGAGTTTCAGTTTATCTCGGCGACCAAGCCCGATCAGGGCCGCATCGTCGCGACGCCCAACATGATCAGCCTCGAACCCAATTCGGTCAGCCTGTATCCCGCGGGCTATTTCACCCGTCAGATCCCGATCCAGATGACGGTGAAGTTCCCGACCGGCTGGACCGCGGCGGGCGCGGTGCCGGCCAAGGCGAACGGCTCGACTTACGTCTACGACAAGACGAATTACGAGATCCTGGTCGATTCGCCGCTGCTCGCCGGCCGCTACGGCAAGACGTGGCCGCTGTCGGAGCGCGTGAACCTTAACGTCTTCGCCGACGATCCCAAGGAACTCGCCGCGACGCCCGAGCAGATCGACGCGCACAAGCGGCTGGTCGAGCAGGCCGAAAAGACGTTCGGCGCGCATCATTACAACCATTACGAATTCCTGCTGTCGATCAGCGACCAGCTGGGCGGCATTGGGCTGGAGCATCACCGCTCGTCGGAGAACGGCGTGACGCCGGGTTATTTCACCGAATGGAACGCCAGCCCCGGCCGCCGCAACCTGCTGCCGCACGAATTCACCCACAGCTGGGACGGCAAGTTCCGCCGCGGTGCCGAGCTGTGGACGCCCGATTATCGCACGCCGATGCGCGACAAGTCGCTGTGGGTTTATGAAGGACAGACGCAATTCTGGGGCTATGTGCTCCAGGCGCGCTCGGGCCTGGTCAGCAGGCAGGACACGCTGGACGCCTATGCCGGCATCGCCGGCAGCTACGATCTCGCCCCGGCGCGCCAGTGGCGCGACCTGATCGATACCACCAACGATCCGATCATCTCGGCACGCCGCCCCAAGGGCTGGACCAGCTGGCAGCGCAGCGAAGACTATTACAACGAAGGCCTGATGGTCTGGATGGAAGTCGATGCGATGCTCCGCCAGAAGTCGGGCGGCACCAAGTCGATCGACGATTTCGCCAAGGCCTTCTTCGGCATCCGCAACGGCGACTGGGGTGAGGTCACCTACACGTTCGACGACGTCGCCAGCACGCTGAACGGCATCGTGCCCTATGATTGGGCGGGCTTCCTCACCAAGCGCCTGACCGAGACGGGCCAGCCTGCGCCGGTCGATGGCTTCGCGATGAACGGCTACAAGCTCGTCTACACCGCCGAACCGACGAAATACTTCACCAACGCCGAGAAAAGCGGCGGCGTGAACGTGACCTATTCGATCGGCCTGTCGGTGGCCAAGGACGGCGAGGCGACCGCGGTGATCTGGGACAGCCCGGCGTTCAAGGCGGGGATGGACGTCGGCACCGTCATTCAGGCGGTCAACGGCACCGCCTATAGCGGCGACGTGCTGAAGGCGGCGATCGTCGCCGCACAGACCTCGAAGGAGCCGATCAAGCTGCTGGTCAAGAGCGGGCCGCGTTATCGCGAAGTCGCCATCGACTATCACGGCGGTCCCCGCTATCCGCGCCTCCAGAAGACTGGCACCGGCGAAACCGGACTCGACAAGCTTCTGATGCCGCGCTGAGGGGCAGCAGGCATAGGATTATCAAGGGACTTTCATGCGTATCGATCTGATTCCGGTCGGCAAGAGCCCGCCCGACGACCTCAACGTCATCATCGAGGTGCCGACCGGCGGCGAGCCGGTCAAATATGAGTTCGACAAGGCGTCGGGCGCGCTGTTCGTCGATCGCATCCTGCACACGCCGATGCGCTATCCGGCGAACTACGGCTTCGTGCCGCACACGCTGTCGCCGGACGGCGATCCGCTCGACGCCTTGGTCGTCGCGCGCTCGCCGTTCATTCCGGGCTGCGTCGTGCGCGCGCGTCCGATCGCGGTGCTGAATCTGGAAGACGAAGCCGGCGGCGACGAAAAGCTCGTCTGCGTCCCGGTCGATTCGACCTTCCCCTATTATTCGAATGTCGGTGAAAAGGACGATCTGCCCGAGATCGTCTTCGAACAGATCGAACACTTCTTCACCCACTATAAGGATCTGGAGAAGAAGAAGTGGGTGCGCATTGGCACCTGGGGCGACCGTGAGGAAGCGCGCCGCATCGTGATGGAAGCGATCGACCGCTACGACGCCGCCAAGAAGCAGGGCGAAGAGCCGCACGACCACGACGTCCCCGGCCGCGACTGATCCACGCCGAAATTCCTCCCTCGCGTCAGCGGGGGAGGGGGACCGCCGGCGTAGCCGGTGGTGGAGGGGGCGTTTCCACGAGCACGACGTTCGCGGCTTACCCCCCTCCGTCACCGCTACGCGGCGTCACCGTGCGAGGGAGGACTTAGCGTCCCGCCATCCGCCTGAGCGCCTCGCCCTCGACGCGCTGCACCGTCCATTCGTCCAGCCCCACCGCCCCCATCCGGCGATAGACCGCGATCGCATCGGCGTTCCAGTCGAGCACCGCCCATTCGAAGCGCGCGCAGTTCCGCTCGACCGCGATTGCGGCCAAATGGCGCAGCAGCGCGCCGCCCACGCCCTTCCCGCGTGCTGCCGGCGTCACGTACAGATCCTCCAGATACAGGCCGCGCCGCCCCTTCCACGTCGAGAAATTGTGGAAGAACAACGCGAATCCGACGGGCGCCCCCGCCTCTTCGGCGATCACCGCTTCCGCCGCCGGCTGCGGCCCGAACAGCGCCTCGCTTAGCATCGCCTCGGTCGCCTCGACCGCATCGGGCTCGCGCTCGAACGCGGCGAGGTCCTGCACGAAGCGCAGGATCGTCGCGATATCGTCGGGCGTCGCGGGGCGGATCGGGATGTCGGTCATAACGACGCTTCCGTTTGCGGGGCGGGGATGGGGCGGCGCACCGCGACCAGGCACCCGGCGATGATGAGCACGGCACCCGCGACCGTCCACGGCGACACGCGCTCGGCGAAGACCAGCCAGCCGAACAAGGCGGACCAGACGAAGGCGGTATATTCGACGGGCGCCAGCACCTGCGCCTCGGCACGCGCATAGGCCCAGGCGAGCGCCACCGCCGAAACCGATCCCAGCGCCGCCGATGCGGCGATCGCGGGCAATTCCTCGACGCGCGGCACGCCGGCGAACCAGGGTGCGCCGATCAGCAGCAGTCCGCCCAGCACGATGCTGGTGAACAGCGCCACCTCCAGCGGATCGGCCGCCTGCGCCTGCCGCCGCAGCAGGATCAGGCTGCCCGCATAGAGGATCGACGCGATCAGAATCGCGACGCTGCCCAGCACCATGTCTTCCGACGCGCGCGCCTGTACCTGACCCGCGGCGATCGCGAACACACCGAGGCTTGCGACCAGCGACCCACCGATCGCGCTGCGCTGGATGCGTTCGCCGAGCGTCAGCGCGGCCAGGAACAGCGCGATCAGCGGCGCGAGGAAGGTCAGCGCCACCCCCTGCGCCATCGGCACGCGCACGAGGCCCCAGAAGAACAGCAGCACCGACGCGCCACCGACGCTGCCGCGCGCCAGATGCAACCGCAGCGCCGCCCACGCCGGCCACCGCCCACCCCGCGCGATGAAGATCGGCGCCAGCAACGCCACTCCCGCCACCGATCGCCAGAGCACGGCAAAGTAGGCGCCGCTCGCAATGGACAGCCCCTTCATGATGGCATCCATCCCTGCGTAGACGGCAATCCCGCCCGCGGCGACGCCGAAGGCGGTGATGGGGGATGTAGCGCGGCTCATCGGATCAGGCGGATGTCGATGCCGAGCGCAGGATCAACCTCGGCTAGCCGGCGATCGGCCGTATAAATCGGCAAATTGCGCGTCCGCCCCAGCGCCAGGCATGCGCGATCGCCAAGCGAGGCGCCCTGCGGACGCGTTGGCTCGCGCAGGCGCGCGGCCTCCAGAGCCTGCGGAAGATCGAACGGTACGACAGTGATCTCATACATGGTCAAGATCGACAGCACATCGTCCGCACTCGCACCGCGCTCGACGCCCCGCGCACAACATTCCGAAATGTTGACGGCCGACATGAGGCTGCCCCTGACGACGTCGCGGACCCTGTCGGCGCCCGGCTCGCCCAGCATGAGCGCCATGGTCGCCGACGCGTCGACGACGGCGCTCATTCCTCGCCCCAGTCGGCGCGCCGCTCCTTGAGAAAGGTGTCGACGGAGTAATCCGCCCCGAAGATCGCCCGTGCCTTGGCCTGCGCCTGTCGTACGGTTTGGTCGAACGTCATCAGTCGAACGCCACCATCCTCGGTGCGATCAATGACCAGCGAATCGCCGTCCTTGATGCCGAGCTCGCGGCGGATATCCGCCGGGATCACCACCTTGCCGCCCGCGATCACCTTCGCATGATAGGTCATGTCAGAACCTCCAGGTCCTGACCTATAACACAGGACCTATTCGGCTGCCACGACCTGCAGTTCGGCCTCGGCCGCTTCGATTTCCGCCGCCTTGGCTTCGACCAGCCGGACGATGTGGTCGATCATGCCCTCGTCCTGCACATGATGGTCGGTGACGCCCGACAGATAGACCATGTGCTTGCCGTTGCCGCCGCCGGTGATGCCGATGTCGGTCTCGCGCGCTTCGCCGGGGCCGTTGACGACGCAGCCGAGTACCGACAGGCTCATCGGCGTACGGATGTGCTGAAGCCGTTCCTCGAGCGCCTGCACGGTGCGGATCACGTCGAACCCCTGCCGCGCGCACGACGGGCACGACACGACGCGCACGCCGCGGTTGCGGATGCCAAGCGCCTTCAAGATTTCGAAGCCGACGCGCACCTCGTCCTCCGGCTCGGCGGAGAGCGAGACGCGGATCGTGTCGCCGATGCCGTACCAGAGCAGGCTGCCGATCCCGATCGCGGACTTTACGGTGCCGCCGACGAAGCCGCCCGCTTCGGTGATGCCGAGGTGCAGCGGGCAATCCACCGCTTCGGCGAGCTGCTGATAGGCCGCGACCGCCAGGAACAGGTCCGACGCCTTCACCGCGACCTTATATTCGTGGAAATCGTGGTCCTGCAGCAGCTTGATGTGGTCGAGTGCGCTTTCCACCAGCGCATCCGGACACGGCTCGCCGTATTTTTCGAGCAGATCCTTTTCGAGGCTGCCGCCGTTGACGCCGATGCGGATCGCGCAGCCATTGGCCTTGGCGGCGCGGACGACTTCGGCGACGCGCTCCGACGACCCGATATTGCCCGGATTGATGCGCAGGCAGGCCGCGCCGGCATCCGCCGCCTCCAGCGCGCGCTTATAGTGGAAGTGGATGTCGGCGACGATCGGCACGCGCGATCCCCGCACGATCTGCTTCAGCGCCGCGGTCGATTCGACGTCGGGGCAGGAGACGCGGATGATGTCGACGCCCGCATCCTCGCAGCGGCGAATCTGGTCGATCGTCGCGCGAATATCGGGGGTGGGCGTGTTGGTCATCGTCTGCACGGTGACGGGCGCATCGCCGCCGACGGGAACGGTGCCGACCATGATCTGGCGGCTCTGACGGCGGACGATGTCGCGCCACGGACGTAAGGACATGGCGTCTATATACAGCAGCCGGGTTGCGGTTCAAAGACGCTGGTGTAGGGCAGCAGCAGTTCCATGACGCGTCCCCCAATTCCTCGCCATTACGGCCTCGACTGGCTGCGCGTCGCCGCCTTCGCGATCCTGATCGTCTATCATGTCGGCATGGTGTTCGTGCCCTGGGGCTTCCACGCCAAGAGCGCGCATGGCGCCGACTGGGTGGTACTGCCGATGCTGGCGGTGAACGCTTGGCGATTGAGCCTGCTGTTTGTCGTGTCGGGCTATGCCAGCCGCGCTTTGCTCACCCGCGCGCACGGTCCCGGCGGCTTCCTGCGCCAGCGTTCGCTGCGCCTGTTGGTGCCGCTGGCCTTCGGCGTCGCGGTGATCGTGCCACCGCAAAGCTGGGTCGAGCTCGTCACCCAGCACGGCTATCGCGCCGGGTTCGCGACCTTCTGGACCCACGATTATTTCCGCCTCGGCAGGCTGGGCGGGATCGGCCTGCCCGCGCTCAACCATCTGTGGTTCGTCGCCTATCTGTGGTTGTACACGGTCGTACTGGCTGCCGGCGTCGCGCTGATCCGCACGCAGGCGCCGCAGCGGGCATTCGACCGGCTGTTTGCCGGGCCACTGCTGATGATCATCCCGACTGCGTGGCTGGTATGCATTCATGGCTGGTGGTTCCCCATGGGTTATGAGACGCACGATCCACTCCACGATCTGATGGCGCATCTGAGCTACCTGCCCGCCTTCCTGTTCGGCTTCGCGCTGGCGGGATCGGCGCCGGTGCTGGCCGCGTGCGTGCGCTGGCGCTGGGCGGGGCTGGCGATGGCGCTCCTGGGCTATGGTTTCATCCTGGCGGTGGAGCTGGTCGGCGGCGACGCACCGCGCTGGCTGTATCCCACCTACGGAGCCGCACATGCGCTGCAGCAATGGGGCGCGACGCTCGCACTGATCGGCTTGGCCGAGCGGCACTGGAATCGCGACGCGCCGGCGCGCGCCACGCTGACCGAGGCGGTCTTCCCCTTCTACCTCGTCCATCAGACGATCATCGTCCTCGTCGCCTATTGGCTGATCCCCGCGCGACTGGCCGGCGGTGCCGAATTTGCGGTGCTGATCGCCGCGACGATCGCCGGCTGCTGGGCCTTTTACGCGATCGGCCGCCGCATCGCGATCCTGCGCCCGCTGATCGGGCTGCGGTCCCTGTCGTCACAGAAGGTAGCATCATGAGCTGGTCCCTTGTCCTGCACGGCGGCGCCGGATCGATCGAGCGCCACCGCCTGACGCCCGAACAGGACGCGGGCGCCCGCGCCGGCCTGTCCCGCGCGCTCGACGCCGGCGCGGCGATCCTGTCGGACGGCGGCAGCGCGCTCGATGCGGTGGAAGCCGCCGTCCAGGTGCTGGAGGACGATCCGCACTTCAACGCCGGCCGCGGCGCCGCCTTCACCCGCGACGGCAGCATCGAGCTGGATGCGGCGATCATGGACGGCGCCACGCGGGCGGCCGGCGCCGTCGCGGGGATCACGCAAACGCGCTCCCCCGTCGCGCTCGCACGCCGAGTGATGGCGGCGAGCCCCCACGTTCTGCTGAGCGGCACCGGCGCCGAGCAATTCGCCCGCGACCAGGGCCTGGAGGTCGCACCCGAAGGCTGGTTCGAGACGCCCGAGCGCCGCCGCCAGCTCGACGAGATGCTGTCGCGCAACGCCGACGCCTTCGACGTCGACATGAAATACGGCACCGTCGGCGCGGTCGCACGCGATGCGGCGGGCCATGTCGCCGCCGCCACCTCGACCGGCGGCGTGACGGGCAAGCGCTGGGGCCGGATCGGCGATTCGCCACTGATCGGCGCGGGCACCTTCGCCGACGATCGTGCCTGCGCGGTATCGTGTACCGGTTCGGGCGAATTCTTCATCCGCGTCGGCGTGGGCCATGAGATTGCGGCGCGCATCCGCCTCGCCGGGGACACGGCGCAAGCGGCCGCGGACGCCGTGATGGCGGAGGTGCGCGCGCTCGGCGGCACCGGCGGCGTGATCGTCACGACACCTGCGGGCGATGCGCTGTGGAGCCTCACCACCCCCGGCATGTACCGCGCCCGCGCCACCGCGGCCGGTATGCGCGAGGTCGCGATCTACGGCGACGAGTGATCGTCACGATCCGGCCATGATCCGTGGCGAGCATGGCCTCATGATCCGCCGCCTCGCCTTGCTCGCCGCCGCACTGCTCGCCACCGCCGAGGCGCCACCGCCGCCCGCGACGCTGACCCCTTATATCACCGGCGGGACGTTCCGGCCGGGCGACTATGGCTGGCTGCGCGGTGCCTTCGATGACGCGACGCCTGCACAGAAAGCCGAATGGCACGTTCTGGACGCTTGGTTGAAGCAGTGCCGGCAGGAGAGCGCAGCACAGACCCGCGCCGAGCTGATCGCGCTCGGCATCGCCGATCCCAAGATCCGCCCTACCTCTTACGGGGATGCGCCCTGCGGCGCGGTGGATCGGGCCTTCCCACAAGGCGACATGGGTAACGATTGGTCGCTGTTCCAGACGAAGCTGACAAGCGCCCGGCGCGTCGCCGACACGCTCGTCTGGTCGGCCGCGCTGGCGCAGGCGGTCGGGGACGAGGCGGGCGACATCCTGACCGCACAGCTGATCGCCCGGCCGATCACCGATCAGGTCCTGCGCACGTCGCTGGCGTGGAATCAGGGTCCGACGAAGGGCGCGCCGCCGCTCGATCCCATGGAGGCGGGAATCGTCCGCGGACTCACCTGGTCGGCGATCGCCGCGCGCGATCATGCCAATACCGCATGGATGAAGACGGTGGTCGCCAAACATGGCTGGCCGACGATCGCCATGGTCGGGGCGCAGGCGTCGTCGAGCGCCTGGATGTTGGTACAGCATGCCGACGACGATCCCGTCTTCCAGCTCAAGATGCTGCGGCTGATGGAGCCGCTTGCCGCGCGCGGGCAGGTGTCGCCCCGGAATCACGCGCTGCTCTACGATCGCGTTATGCTCCAGATGGTCGGGACGCAGCGCTACGGCACGCAGATGAGCTGCGCGACAGGCAGTTGGCAGCCCTTCCCCTTGGAAGATGCCGCGAAGGTCGAAGGCTATCGCCGCGCCGCCGGCCTCAATACGATGGCGCAGAACGCCGCGCGCATCCTGCAGGAAAACGGCCCCTGCCCGCCGATGCCCACAGCCCACTGACGCAAAGCCGCTTCTGCCCGTCACATTCCGACGCTAATACCAAGGTCATGACACTCGTCCGCTTTGCCCTTGCCGCGCTGCCCGCGCTCGTCCTTGCCGCGCCTGCCCAGGCCTATTGGGAGTTCGGGCATGAGACGGTCGCGAAGATCGCCTATGCCAATGTCACGCCGCAGACGCGCCGCGCGATCGACCGGCTGCTCGCCGAGACGCCGAAGCTCGACACGCCCGAATGCCCCGCGACGACGATCGAGGGCGCGAGCACCTGGGCCGATTGCGTCAAGCCGCTGAAGGGCCCCAATGGCAAGTCGCGCTTCGGCTATGCCTACACATGGCACTTTCAGGACGTGAACATCTGCCAGCCCTTTACGCTGGAAGAGGCGTGCAAGGACGGCAATTGCGTGTCGGCGCAGATCACCCGCGACGTCGCGATCCTGAAGAATAAGCGCCTGCCGGCCAAGGAGCGGGCGCAGGCGCTCGTGTTCCTGATCCACTTCGTCGGCGACCTGCACCAGCCGCTGCACGCGGGCGAAAAGAACGACAAGGGCGGCAATGACGTCGCCGCCGCCTACGGCAGCTACAGCCCGAAGCGGTTCAACCTGCATTCGATCTGGGACGGCACGCTCGCCGAACGCGCGATCACGACCGGGCCGAGCCTCGTCCGCCGCTACCCCGCCGCCGAAAAGCGCCGCATCGCTGCGGGCAATGTCGTCGACTGGAGCCGCGAATCGTATCAGGTCGCGCATGACGTCGTTTACGCAAGCGCGCTGAAGGGCGATCCGTGTGCGCCCTCCCCCGCCAAGGTGACGCTGGACGAAGCGACGATCGAAAAGCTGGTCCCGGTCGCGCGGCTGGAAGTGGAGCGCGGCGGGCTGCGCCTCGCCAAGCTGCTGGATCAGGCGCTGGGGTGATCTGCTCGTGAGGCGTGTCGCTCGTGCTTCACGTCTCCCGTCACCCCGGACTTGTTCCGGAGTGACGCAGCCTGTCGGGCGAGCTTACCGCGCGCCTCGCCATCGCCAGTGCCAGCCGCCGCGCGTTTTGACGGCGGCGATCCACACCAGGACTAGCGTAGCGGTCAGCACTACGAGCCATCCCCCACGTGGCTGCCAATGCCTCACGGCGAGAAGCACCGCCAGATACGCCACCAGCACCGCCCATCCCTGCCACGCGATCGGCAGGCCCGCGCCATAACCGAACCGCTTGGGCGCGAACCACGCGCCATCGTCACGCTCCTGCATCATCGTCCTCCTGCTGCTTGGGCGGGCGGCCGCGTTTTGCCGCGACCGGCGCCTCCAGCTTCACCCCCCGCCGGGCAAGCGCTTCCCGCAGCAGGCACTCGACCTGCGCATTGACGCTACGCAGGTCGCCCGCCGCGCTCCGCTCGATCGCCGCATACAGTGCGGGATCGACGCGGAGGGGAAACGCCTTTTTGGGGGGAGAAGCCATCGATCGATACGCTTACTGGTAGAGCGAACCCGCATTGACGACGGGCTGCGTGTCGCGCTCGCCACACAGCACGACCATCAGGTTGGACACCATCGCCGCACGCCGCTCGTCGTCCAGCTCGACGACGTTCTTCGCCGACAGTTGGTCGAGCGCGAGCTCCACCATGCCGACCGCGCCTTCGACCAGCGTCGTACGCGCCGCGACCACCGCCTGCGCCTGCTGCCGGCGCAGCATCGCGCCCGCGATCTCCTGCGCATAGGCAAGGTGCGTGAAGCCGCATTCGTCGACGGTGATCCCCGCCACCGCCAGCCGCGCGATCAGCTCGGCACGCAATTCCGCCCCCACCTGATCGTGGTTGCCGCGCAGCGTGATCTCCTGATGCTCGTAATCGTCATAAGGGTAGCGCGAGCCGATCGTGCGCACCGCCGCCTCGATCTGGACGTTCACGAACGCCTTGTAATCGTCGACGTCGAACAGCGCCTGCGCGGTGTCGGTGACGCGCCAGACGACCTGCGCCGCCATCTCGATCGGGTTGCCGCGCAGGTCGTTGACCTTGATCCGGTCCGAAATGACGTTGTTGGCGCGGACCGACACTTTCCGGCGCATCAGCCAAGGCAGCACCCAGCGCAGGCCCGATTCGCGATCGGTGCCGGCATAGCTACCGAACAAGGTAATCGCGCCCGCCTGATTGTGCTGCAACATGTAGAAACCGGCCGCGATGAACACGGTGCCGATCGCGCATAGCAGCGGCACGATCGCAAGGATCGGCGGCATCGCGTCGGATGCGAGTTCGACGATGACGAACACCGCGATCACGACCAGCAGCGCCGCCAGCGCCAGCATCGTATAACCGCTCGCTGTGGCGGCACGCCGTTCCTGCGACCGCGTGAGACTCCCCTGTTGCACCACCCTGTCCTCCAATTAATGTGATATCACATTTATATCGGATTTTAGGGGATGCAAGGGGATTCGCTTTGACCCATCCCGTCACCCCGGCCGAAGAGCCGGGGTCCCGCTTCTTCGATGCGGTCGGCGGAAGAAGCAGGCCCCCGGGTCAAGCCCGGGGCGACGGGAGGGATCGGATCGTCAGCGGCCCATCGGGCCTGGGAGGGGGCGCCCCTCGGGTCGTCAGTTCAGGACGACCGTCACCGCACGGCGGTTCTGCGCCCAGGCCGCCTCGTCCGATCCCAGCGCGACGGGGCGTTCCTTGCCGTAGCTGATCGTGGTCAGGCGCGACGGATCGATGCCCTTGGCGACCAGATAATTCTTGGCCGCATTGGCGCGGCGATCGCCCAGTGCCAGATTGTATTCGCGCGTGCCGCGTTCGTCGCAATGGCCCTCGATCGTCGCGCGGACGTTCGGGTAGCGCTGCATCCACGCCGCCTGGCTGTCGAGGATCGCACGCGCGTCGGCGTCGATGTCGCTCTGGTCGGTGCCGAACAGAACCGTGTTCGACGTCACCGAGCGGCGGAAGTCGGCGTCAGAGCCGGGCACGATCGCGCCATCGACCGGTCCGGTGTTCGCCGGCGGCGCTGTGTTGAGGCCGGCGGTGTTGTCGACCGGGGGCGGCGGCAGCTGCTTGGGCTTGTGCGCACAGGCGGCGAGCGACGCCAGCGCCGCGCCGGTCAACAGGATGTTGGTCAATTTGGTCATCGTCGTGACTCCGTTGGTGATCGTTTCGCCCCCGAAACACCCCTGCCGAAAACGCGTCAGGGCCGCAAAGGTCCCCAGGCCGGGTCCGAGCCATCGAGCGGCGTCGGAATCTTGCGCTCGACCTGTCCGGTCAGGTCGACCATCCACAGATCGGCCTTGCCCGAGCTGCCCGGCGTCGAGCGGTAGAAGGTGATGACGCGGCCATTGGGCGACCAGCTGGGCCCTTCGTCCTGCCAGCCGTCGGTCAGGATCTTTTCACCGCTGCCCGACGGGGACATGATGCCGATCCGGAAATTGCCGCCCAGCTTCGTGAAGGCGATCAGGTCGCCGCGCGGGCTCCACACCGGCGTCGCATAGCGCCCCCCGCCGAAGCTGATCCGCTGCTGCCCGGAGCCGTCCGCGTTCATCACATAGATCTGCTGGCCCCCAGACCGGTCGCTCTCGAACACGATTCTGGACCCGTCGGGCGAATAGCTGCCGCCGGTGTCGATACCGGGCGAGGTGGTCAGTCGCTGCGGCGTGCCGCCCTGCGCCGAGACGCGGTAGATGTCCGTGTTGCCGTTCTGCGCCATCGAGAACAGGATCCAACGACCGTCAGGCGAGAAGCGCGGCGCGAAGGTGAGGCTGACGTTCTGCACCACCCGGCGCGGGCGGCCCGAGCCGAGATCGTAGACGTAGATCGCCGGCTTGTCGTTCTCGTAGCTCATGAAGACGATCGACTGCTGGTTCGGCGCGAAGCGCGGCGTCAGCACGATCGACTGGCCGTTGGTCAGGAAGCGGTGGTTGGCGCCGTCCTGATCCATGATCGCGAGACGCTTGATGCGCTTGGCCTTAGGGCCGGTTTCGCTGACGTAGACGACGCGACTGTCGAAATAGGGGCCTTCGCCGGTCAGGCGCGCATAGACCATGTCGGCGCATTTGTGCCCGGCGCGGCGCCAGTCGGACGGCGCGACGACGAAGCCGGTGCGCTTCAATTCGATCTTCGAAAAGACGTCGTACAGGTAGCAGCCGATCGTCAGATTGCCGTCGCCATTGGCGCGCACGAAGCCCTGCACCAGTGCCTGCGCGCCCGTGCCGCCCCAGTAATCGAAGGCCGGCGCGTTGACTTCCTGAAAGCCGACGGGACGCAGCTGATTGGCGCCGAGCGGCGTGAACAGGCCGGAATTGCGCAGGTCGTTGGCGATGATGTCCGCCATCTGCCGGCCAAGCGCATCGGTGCGGCCCGCGGGCGTATCGACCACCTCGGCGGTCGGCATGGCCGGGATGGCGATCGGCATCGGTGCGGAGACGCCGCCCGTGACTGACACTTCCAGCGGTGCGGGCGTCTGCCCGGCAGGCGCGGCCTGATCCTGCGGCGCCGGTGCCGCGGCAGCGGACTGCGCCGGGGCGGGCGCCTGCTGCGCGAGGGCAGGCAGGGTTAGCGCAGGCAGGGCAACGGTAACGCTCAGCGCGACCAGCAACGACCGGATCATGACCATCCTCTCAAACGCGTGTTACACGATACCGCGACCCCATACGCCCCGTCACCCCGGACTTGGTCCGGGGTCCACTCTGGGGCTTGGGGAGTGGCAAGCCGCTCCAGCGTTGCCCGTGCGGCTTGGTGGACCCCGGACCAAGTCCGGGGTGACGGAGTGGGTGGGGCCGGCGCCGTCACTGCAATTTCCACTGGAAATTGATGTTGTTCCACCCCCCCGAAGGCGTCGAATAATATTCGGGTGGCAGCTTGAGCGGCGAACAGCCCTTGAAGGCCGCAACGCCCAGATCGATCACACGCTGCTTGTACCGCTCGTTCTCTTCGGTGACGCCCGCCTGGCGGACCATGCGCGGCGTAGCGGCCAACGTCCCGTCCTCGTTGAGCCGTAGGTTCAGCGTCGTCACGATCTCGTTCGCGCCCGGCCCCGGATTGACCTGTCGGTCGGCGCACGGCTGGATCTGGCGCTGGATCGCCTGAACGATCCCCGCCATTGCCCGCGCGTCGATCTTGGCGGCGCGCGGCGCGGTGGAGGTGCTGGTCGACTTCTCGCTGGTCAGCCCGGCGAGGAAGTTGTCGCCCAGGCGCGAGCCGCGCGGGCGCGCCGCCTTGGCGGTTTCGCTGCTACCGCTGCCCTTCGCGGCGGGCGATTTGGCGGCGCTCGCCGACTTGCCCGTCCCGGCCTTCGCCGGTTCGGCGGCGGGTTTCGCTGCAACCTTGGCAGGCGCGGGCTTCGCGGCCGGCTTGGGCGCCGCCTCGGCGACGGGCCGGGGCTTCGGCGCGGCCTTCACCGGCGCGGGTTTCGGTTTGGGCTGCGGCTTGGGTTCGGGTTTCGCCGGCTTCGGCTCTGCTTTGGGAGCAGGCTTGGGCGCCGGTTTCGGTTCGGGCTTGGGCTGCGGCGGCGCCGGCTTGGGTTCGGGCGGCGCGGGTTCGGGTTCTGCGGCGGGCTCCGCCTCGGCAGGCGCGGCCGCGTCCTCCGGCTCGCCGGCATCGGGTGCGACCGATTGCGCAGGCGGCGTCACCGATTGCGGTGCGGTCGCTTCCAGCCCGACATCCTTGACGAGGCTAACCTCCATCGGCGTCTGCTGCAATTTCTCCGGATTGGGCGTGGCGAGAAAGCCGATCGACAGCAGGCCGAAGAGCACGATGTGCCCCGCAACCGCGATCCCCAGTCCGACCTTCTCGACGCGATCCATTATTTCTGCTCGCCGCCTTCCACCGTCAGCAGCGACACGCGGTTGAGCCCGGCGCGGTTGAGCTCGCCCATTACGCGCATCACCTGCCCATAATCGAGCGCGCGATCGGCGCGCAGGAACACCTGCGGCGGCTGGCCGCCCGCCTGCACCGCGGCGATCTGCTCCAGCCGCTGCGGCAGCGCCGCGGCGCTCACTTCCTCGTCATCGATGTACGTCTTGCCCTGCGCATCGAGCGACAGCTGCACCGGCTTCTGGTCCTGATCCAACGCCTTGGCGCGGCTGTCCGGCAGGTTCACCGGCACGCCGGCGGTCAGCAGCGGCGCCGTCACCATGAAGATGATGAGCAGCACCAGCATCACGTCGACCAGCGGCGTGACGTTGATGTCCGCCATCGGTGCGCGCCGGCCGCGACCGCGCTGCGAGGGGAGGTTCATCGCCATCAGCGCGCGCTCACCGCGAACCGTCCAGCTGGCGCGACAGCGTGGTGTGGAAGCCGTCGGCGAAACGGTTCAGCGCCGCCTCGATCCGGTTCACGCCGTGGCTGAAGCGATTGTAGGCGATCACCGCCGGAATCGCCGCAAACAGGCCGATCGCAGTGGCGAACAGCGCCTCGGCAATGCCCGGCGCGACGACGGCAAGCGACGAGTTCTGCGCCTGCGCAATGCCGGTGAAGCTGCGCATGATACCCCACACCGTGCCGAACAGCCCGACGAAGGGCGCGACCGATCCGATCGTCGCGAGGATGTTGAGCCGGTCGCCGATCCGGTCGATCTCGCCCGCGGCCGCCGCGCCCATCGCGGTGGCGAGGCGTTCGCGCGTGCCATTCTTGTCGATCGTGCCGCCCGCGGTGGAGCGGCGCCATTCCTTCACGCCCGCGACGAACACGCGCGCGGAGGGCAGGTCCTTGTCGCTTTCCGCCTTGTAGAAGGCGTCGATATCCTCCGCCTTCCAGAAATCGCGTTCGAAGCCGGCCATGCCCTTGCGGATCCGGCCCAGCCGCCGCCAGAAGGCGATGATCAGCGCCCAGGTCCAGATGCTGGCGCCGAGCAGGCCGAGCATCACGACCTTCACGACGATATCCGCCTGCAGGAACAGTGCGACGGGCGACAGCGTCGCCGCATCCATGTTGAACACCGGATTCATGAATTGGTCCCCTGCCAGATCAGGCGTTGGTAGATGGCGAGCCAGTCGGCCGGTTGACGCTTTGGCCGTCCCGATGGCGCGACGAGCGCCGCCGTGACCTCGGCCTCGGTCAGCACAAGCGAACCGCGCCTGACTGTTTGATGAATGACCACGCTCGCCGGGCTGGCGCGGATCACGCGACTGGCGACGATCAGCGCGTCGTCGAGCCTGGCGGGCGCGCGATAGCGGATCGCGAGGTCGACGATCGCATAGGCGCCCTCGCCCGCCTCATGAACGGCACGCTGGTCGATCCCGGCGACGCGCAGCATGTCGGAGCGGGCGCGCTCCATGTAGCGCAGGTAATTGGCGTGATAGACGACGCCCGACAGATCGGTGTCTTCGAAATAGACGCGCAGCGGGAACAGGTGCTCGCGCCCCTCGAACCGTCCGCCCGCGGGCTGGTCGATGCATCCCTCGTCCATTGCGAGGGGGCGTTAACCCAACCCGGCCCTAGGGGAAACCCTTAGCCGCGCCTGCGCTCCGCCTTATTGCGTAACGGTGCCGGCATCGGCGAAGGCGCTGGGGTCCAGTTTGAGGCGTGGATGCGCCGCTGGCGTCGCGGCCGGCACCGCCTGCACGACCAGCGGGCGCGGGGTGAAGGGCGTCACGCTCGCCATCCGCGTTGCCGCGGCCTGTTGCGCGCGCCATGCGTCATAGGCCGCGTAGAAATCGGTGAACGGCTTTTCGAGCACGGCGAGCCGGCCGGCGGCGAAGGCGGGCAGGTCTGCGGGTGCGACGCTCTGCACGTCGGTCAGCGTCGCAGCGGCGGCATTGCAGAAGGCCTCATGCGCCGGCACCTGGCTGAAGAAATTGTAGAGCCGCGTCATCGCGTCGTCGTAACGGTCCTGCCAGTCGCCGCCGCCTGCCTTGAATTCGCTCGCGAGCCGCGTCTGCGCGGAGGCGAGCATCGCCTTCTGCGCGGTGAGCAGCGTGTTGTAATCCGCGACGACCTGCGTCGATTCGGGGCCGCGGCAGGCGAGCGCCGCGACGTTCAACGCGGCGCGCAGGTGCCAGACCGCGCCGTCGGCGCTGAGGTTGCGATTCGGCGTCGCATAGCGGCCATCGGCCATCAGTGCGGGGATGGGCATGCCGACATAGGCGCCCTTCGGCATCGTCAGCAGCGCGGGGGCGGGCTTGGGCAGCGTCGCCACCACGGGCGGCGGCTGCACCCGGCGCGTCGCACAGCCGGCGAGCAGCGCCAGCACGGTCATGGAAATGGCAATCGAACGGCGCATCGTCCCGGCGTCCCTTTCGCCCCCCGGCGTGTGAGGGCGACTCTGCGGTCGGATGGTTAACGAAGCGTTAGCGGTGCGGTGAGCCGCGAGCGGCTCGGGACAGGGCGCGCTATGGATGACGCTGGGGAATGGGGCCGCCCCCTCGCCCCGCATCCTCCGTCACCCCGGACTGCTTCCGGGGTCCACCGGGCCACACGGGGAAGGCAGGAGGTTCACGCCATCCCCCTCGCCGCAGAGTGGACCCCGGAACAAGTCCGGGGTGACGGCGTGGGTGGGGCTACCGCATCACTCCAATCACGCCGCCCGCTTGTCCAGCGCCGTGGCAGCCTCCGCCATCAGGCTGGCGATGATGTCCGCGATCGGCTCTTCCTTGGTCACCATGCCGACCGACTGGCCGGCCATGACGCTGCCGTGCTCGACGTCGCCGTCGATCACCGCGCGGCGCAGCGCACCGGCCCAATAATGTTCGATCTGCAGCTGCGCCTCGGCCATCGCGACGCTGCCTTCGTCCAGGCTCTGCGCCACTTCGCGCTGCTTGGCGGTGAACAATTCGCCGCCGGCGTTCTTCAGCGCGCGCACGGGGATTACCGGCAGGCGCGGGTCGATCTGCACGCTCGCCACCGCGTCGCGGGCGCTGGCGCGGATGAACGCCTTCTTGAAATTGGGGTGCGCGATCGATTCGGTCGCGCAGACGAAGCGCGTGCCGAGCTGCACGCCCGCCGCACCCATGTCGAGATAGCCCGCGATCGCCTCGCCGCGGCCGATGCCGCCGGCGACGAACACCGGCACCGATTCGGCGATCTCCGGCAGCATCTCCTGCGCGAGCACGCTGGTCGAGACGGGGCCGATATGGCCGCCGGCTTCCATGCCCTCGATCACCAGCGCGTCGACGCCCGACCGGATCAGCTTCTTCGCGAGCGCCAGCGTCGGCGCGAAGCAGATGACCTTGGCGCCGCTCTCCTTGATCGCTTCCAGCGACCCCTTGGGCGGCAGCCCCCCGGCGAGCACGACATGGCCGACGTTGTGCTTGGCGCAGACCGCGATCAGGTCGAAGAGCGCCGGGTGCATGGTGATGAGGTTCACGCCGAACGGCTTGTCCGTCAGCGCCTTCGTGCCCGCGATCTCGGCACCGAGCAGCTCGGGCGTCATCGCCCCGCACGCGATCACGCCGAACCCGCCCGCGTTGGACATGGCGGCGACGAGGTTGCGCTCGCTGACCCACGACATGGCGCCCGCCATGATCGCGACCTCGCTGCCCAGGAACGCGGCGCCGCGCGCCATGCGGCGCGTCAGGCGCTCTTCGCCGACGCTCACGCCGCCGCCTCTGCGTCGAGACCATAGGCGGTGTGCAGCACGCGCACCGCGAGCTCGGTTTCATCCTCGTGGATCAGGACCGAGACCTTGATCTCGCTGGTCGAGATCGCCTGGATGTTGATCCCGCGCGCGCCGAGCGTCGTGAACATCGTGCTCGCCACGCCCGCATGGCTGCGCATGCCGACGCCGACGACCGAAATCTTGGCGACGCGCGTGTCATGGACCAGCTCGCCGAAGCCGATCGCCTCGCGCCCCTGGTTCAGCGCCTCGAGGCTGCGCGCGAGGTCCGCGGACGGCACGGTGAAGGTGACGTCGGTCGAGCCGTGGTTGTGCGCGATATTCTGGATGATCATGTCGACGTTGATGTTCGCCGCCGCGAGCGGCTCGAAGATCGCGGCCACCGCGCCCGGCTTGTCGGGGACGGAGGTCAGCGTGATCTTCGCTTCGTTCTTGTCGTGCGCGATGCCGGTGATCAGCTGGCGTTCCACGTCGTCAATCTCCTCTTCGCCGACGATCATCGTGCCGGGCAATGTATCCGCCATCGGCGCGTCCTCGCCCGTGAAGGACGAGAGCACCTGAACGCGGACCTGTTCCTTCATCGCGAGGCCGACCGATCGGGTCTGCAACACCTTCGCGCCGACGCTGGCGAGTTCCAGCATCTCTTCGTACGTCACCTTGGCGAGTTTTCGCGCGCGCGGCACGATGCGCGGATCGGTGGTGTAGACGCCGTCGACGTCGGTGTAGATGTCGCAGCGGTCCGCCTTCACCGCCGCCGCCACCGCGACCGCCGACGTATCCGACCCGCCGCGACCCAGCGTGGTGACGCGGCCATCCTCCGACCGGCCCTGAAAGCCGGGGATCACCGCCACCTCGCCCGCCGCCATGCTGGCGAGCAGCGCGTCCGTCTCGATCGTGCCGATCCGCGCCTTGGCGTGCGCGTCGTCGGTATGGATCGGCAGCTGCCAGCCGAGCCAGCTGCGCGCCTGCACGCCCGCCGCCTGCAAGGCGATCGCCAGCAAGCCACTGGTGATCTGTTCGCCCGCCGCGACGACGACGTCATATTCGCGTGGGTCGTACAGCGACGAGGCTTCGCGGCAGAAGCCGACCAGCCGGTCCGTCTCGCCCGCCATCGCCGACACGACGACCGCAACCTCGTTGCCAGCCTCCACCTCGCGTTTGACGCGCGCCGCAACGCTCCGGATGCGCTCGATCCCGGCCATCGACGTGCCGCCGAACTTCATCACGATACGTGCCATCGCGTCTCGCCAAACTCCTTGGGTGAAAGGGTGCGCCCTGATAGGTAGCGGCCATGGCAAGCGCAAGCAGCACGATCGATCCCGCCGGCGGCGTTACCGGCGCCACCACCATCGACCCCCGCGAGGCCGATCATTTCGGACGCATGGCGAAGGACTGGTGGGACCCCAAAGGCTCGTCGGCGATGCTCCACAAGCTCAACCCGGTACGGCTGCGCTACATCCGCGCGGCGATCGACCTGCACTGGGACGGTGACGACACCAGCTTCACGCCGCTCGCCGGCAAGTCGGCGCTCGATGTCGGCTGCGGCGCCGGGCTGCTCGCCGAACCGCTCGCCCGGCTGGGCGCGGCGGTCACCGGCATCGATGCGGCGGCAGAAAATATCGCGGTGGCAGAAGCGCATGCAGCGCAGAGCGGCCTCGCCATCGATTACCGCGCGACCGGCATCGAAAGCATGACCGGCCGCTTCGACCTCGTCACCAGCCTCGAGGTCATCGAACATGTCAGCGACCCCGCCGGCTTCGTCCGCGGCCTCGCCGAAGCGCTGAACGACGACGGCCTGCTGATCCTCTCGACCCCCAATCGCACGCCGCTCTCCCGCCTCGCGCTCATCACGCTGGCGGAAGGCACCGGCCGCATCCCGCGCGGCACGCACGATTGGGACAAGTTCCTGACCCCCGAAGAGCTCACCGACTTGATCGAACGCGCCGGCCTGACGGTGACGGACGTGACGGGGCTGAGCTTCTCGCCCGCAACCGGCTTCACCTTGAGCGATTCGACCGCCCTCGATTATTTCGTGACCGCCAAGCGCGTCTAAGTCCTCCCTCGCTTCAGCGGGGGAAGGGGGACCGCGGCCGAAGGCCGTGGTGGAGGGGGTGTTTCCACCAACACAACGCCCACCGCCCCCCTCCGTCACCGCTATCGCGGCGCCACCTCCCCCTGGCGGGGGAGGAATGATAACGGGGCGGCCCATGCCACTGCTTACCAACCCTCGTTTGCGGCTGCCCCTGCTGATCCTCGTCGCGATCGCGGCACGGGCGCTGACGTTCGGCAATCCGGTCGTCCACGTCGACGAGGAATTCTATTATTTTACCGGCACCGCGCTGTGGCACGGCCTGCTGCCGTTCGTGGATGTATGGGACCGAAAGCCCGTCGGCCTGTTCCTGCTCTACGCCCTCCCCGCCGGGCTCGGCTTTCCCGCCGGCATCTGGGCCTATCAGGCGATGGCGCTCGCCAGCCTGATCGCCACCGCGGCGCTCGTCGCCCGCCTTGCGACCTGCGCCGGATTCGCCGCCGGCGCCACCGCGAGCGCGCTCGCGTATGTCCTCTGGTTCGACCTGCTCGGCGGACAGGGCGGGCAGTCGCCGGTCTTCTACAATCTGCTGATGATCGGCGCCGCGCTGTTGGCACTGCACGGCACGCGGCGCGCCGGCCTCGCGGCGATGGCGCTGGTCGGCGTTGCGCTGCAGATCAAATATTCGGTCGTATTCGAGGGGCTGTTCCTCGGCCTGTGGCTGCTCGCCGACGACTGGCGCGCGCGCAAAAGCCTAGCCGGCTTGATCGGATACGGCATCGCTTTGGTCGCCCTCGCGATGCTACCCACCGCGCTCGCCGCCGTCGCTTATGCGGCGATCGGCCAATGGGACGCCTTCGTCTACGCCAATTTCCTGTCCATCTTCCACCGTAACCCCGATCCGCTCGGCGAACTCGCCGGCAATCTCGGCCAGATCGTCCTCGTCATCTCGCCCATCGTCGCGATCGCCAGTCTGGCGCTGCACCGGAACGCGATGACGCGCGCGCGCCGCTTCGTCGCACTCTGGCTCGCGGTGTCGATCGCCGGCGTGATCGTGTTCCGGCCGTGGTTCGACCATTACAGCCTGCCCGTCCTGTTGCCCGCCTGTGCCGCGGCGGCGGGCCTGCTGGGGCGCGACGACTGGCAGCGCTGGCGCACACCCGCCCTGCTGCTGACCGCCGCGCTCGCCGGGCAGATCACGCTCGTCATCCAGCGCCTGGAGCGGGGCGAAGCGCGCGAGTTCGCGGCCCTCAGCGCCGCGGTCGGGCGCGGGACGGGATGCCTGTGGGTCTATTCGGGCAGCACGATGCTGTACGTCTCGACCGCACGCTGCGCGCCGTCGCGCTATATCGTGCCGAGCCACCTCGCCCGCACGCGCGAAGCCGGCGCCACCGGCATCGATCAGCAGAGCGAAATCCGCCGCATCCTCGCCGCTCGTCCCGCCGTCGTCGTCATGCGCCCGCCCTATGGCGGCGAACGGCCCGAAGCCCGCGCGGCGGTGATGGCGGCGATGGCCGCCGACTATGCCCTCGCCGCCGCGCTGCCGATGGGCAACGAGACGATCAGCGTCTATAAACGGCTGCGATGAAACGCCTGTTCGCCTCGATCCATGACGTCTCGCCCCGCTTCGAGGGTGAGGTCGACCGCCTGCTCGACCATCTCGCACCCCATGTCGGCCGGCGCCTCGCGATGCTGGTGGTGCCGGACCATTGGTCGAGCGCGCCGATCACGCCGGCCTTCGCAACACGCCTGCGTGGCTGGGCGGACGAGGGCATCGAGATGTTCGTCCACGGCTGGACGCACCGCGACGACAGCGCCCACACCGGCGCCGCCGCGTCGCTGAAGGCGAAGCATATGACCGCGGGCGAGGGCGAGTTTCTGGGCCTCAGCCATGCCGAGGCGCTGATCCGCATGCGCCGCGGCAAGGCGTTGGTCGAGGACATCACCGGCCGCGCCACCACCGGCTTTATCGCGCCGGCCTGGCTGTATTCGCAGGGCGCGCGCGCGGCGCTGAAGGACGCCGGCTTCGCGTTGGCGGAGGATCATGCGCGCGTCTGGCAGCCCGGCGGCGAGGTCGTCGCCCGCGGGCCGGTCATCACCTGGGCGAGCCGCAGCCGGCCGCGGCAGTTGAGTTCGCTGTTCGCCGCGGGAGCTCTGCGGCATGTGCTGCAGCCGACCAGAAATGTGCGCATCGCGGTACATCCGGGCGACACGACCGTCCCGGCACTGATGCGCAGCATCACGACGACCTTCGCGGCATTCGGGGGGCACAAGCCGGCCGCTTATGCGGAATTGCTAGGCTAAACTCACCTCCGTCACCCCGGACTTGGTCCGGGGTCCACCAAGCCGCAAGGGGATGGCAAGAGGCTCGAACCGCCCCCCTCGCCGCAGAGTGAGTCCGGGGTGACGGAGAAAGAAGACCGCCTGCTCAGGCGCCAAATGCGAGCCAGCGCCCTTGGCGATCACGTCGTACTGATCCAGCATGCAAGGCATAAGTCCGCGATCCACACGGATCGTCTGACGAACCCTCGCCCCACCCACCCCGTCACCCCGGACTTGGTCCGGGGTCCACCGGGCCGCAAGGGGGTGGCAAGAGGCTCAAAACGTCCCCCTCGCCGCGGAGTGGACCCCGGAACAAGTCCGGGGTGACGTGGGAGAAGCCTCAAGCGCTGCGCCGCATCCCGTCCTTGCGCGCGATCACGTCGGCGTAGTGCGCGACCAGCTCGGCGGCATGCTGCTCGTCGGTGCGCACCTTGCCCGCCGCGACGCCGGCCGCGCGGCGCACCACGGCGCGGTCGCGCGCCAGCATCCGCAAAATCGCGTCGGCGCACGAATGCGCGTCGCGCTGGGCATAGACCTCCGCGAACAGCGGCTCGGCGATCTCCGCGGTGCCGCCGCCATCGGGCACGATCAGCGGCGTGCCGCTCGCCAGCGCCTCGGCGGGCACCAGCCCGAACGTCTCCGTCCCGCAGCCGTGGATATAGGCGTCCGCGCTCGCCATGATCGTCGCGAGGCGGCGGCGGTCGTAGACCGGGCGGAACAGGCGGATGTGCGGGTTGGCGCCGATGTGCCGTTCCAGCGTCTTGGTATCCATGCCCTGGCCCAGGATGACGAGGCCGACCGGCGCCTGCGTGCCGACGCGGCGCACCGCGTCGATCACCGTCGGCCAGCGCTTTTCGGGATGGTGCCGCCCGACGCCGAGCAGCAGGTGTGCGTCCGCCGGCAGCCCGCATTGCTGGAGCAGCGCGACGCGCAGCGCCTCGTCACGCAAGCTGGGTGAGAAATGCGCCCGCTCGATCCCCAGCGGCATCGTCGCATCGACGCGCACGCCGCGCGCGCCCAATTGCTTGGTCAGCGACGGGCCGTTGGTGACGATCGTGTCGTACTGATCGAAACAATGCGTCAGATAGCGATCGTACCACGAAAACGCCCGCTCGATCCGCGGTGCGGAGGCAAAGGTCTTGAGCCAGCGCTTCGGATAGGCTTCGACATTGTCGTTGTGCAGGAAGAAGGATCGGATCGCCCGCCCCTTCCACTGCGCGACGATCCAGGCCGAGCGCCATGGCGAGCAATTCTCGACGACGTCGGGGTCCAGCGCATCGAGCCGACGGTGGATCGGCTCGGCATCCCAGAACAGGCCGTAATTGGCGTCGAACGGCATGCCCGGCGCCTTGATATAATGGATCGCGCCGCCGCCGGGTCGTTCCTCGATCCGGTCCTCGCGACCGGGGGCGAGCACGATCAGCTCATGCCCCATCGACGCCAGCACCTCGATCTTGCGATCGATATAGGTGCGTACGCCGCCGCCGGTCGGCGAGTAGATCTCGTTGACGTCGACGATCCGCATCGCTCAGTCGCCCTTGACCGGCCCGAACCCGCCCAGGCCGCGCAGATATTGCATGCGGACGGTCCGTTCCACGGTGCCGCCGCCGACATCGATGATCGCCTGGTCCACCTTTGGCCGCGACATGCCGAGCTTCCCCGTGCCGACGAAGCCGGCACCGTCCTGGAAGAAGTTGAACTTGTTCTTGCCGTCGCGGTCGTGCGTGACGAGCAGCGCATAGCGGCCGGGGCGCGGCACGCGGATGCAGACGTTGACCGGGCCGCTGCCCGGCGTGTTCGCCCAGACGCGGCGGAAGGTCTTGCCCTCGGCGACGAGATTGTCGTCGTCCTTCAGGAAATCCGCCTCGGTTGCCGGATACAGCTCCAGCTTGATACGGCCTTTGCGGTCCTTCAGGCCCGTCACCTGCACCAGGATCGCCGACCCGCCGCCGGCGCTGCACGCCGCGGCATCGCTGCCCAGCACCTGCGCGCCGGCCGGCGTTGCCGCCATCAGCAGTGCCGCGGCGAGGATCGCGCGCTTGGTCATATCCGGCGTCTTCATACCCGTTTCCTGGTCGCGAGATGGTAAAGGCTGAACCCCAACACAAGCACCGCGTGCAGCAGCAGCACGGCGGCGGCGGTGAAGGCGATCAACTCCGACAAGGCCTGATCTTGCCCGATCATCAGGATCGCAAAATTGGCGAAAAGGAGGTCCTTGTTGGGCAGCAAAGGCAGGCGAGAGAACAGCATACGCCCCGCCGACAGGAACACCCAGATGCCGAGCGGCACGCTGGGCATCGCCAGCGCCCAGGCCAGCGCCAGGAAGAACGCCCCGCCGACGAGGCGCAGGCAGTGGATCCCGAACACCGCCCACAGATCGGCGCGCGGCAGCGAGAACACCTTCCGCGAAAAGATCAGGAAGGGCAGCGACGTGCCGAAGATCACCGCGAGGCTGCCGTAGACGTAACGGACCATGTCGTGCGGGATCAGGTTGCGCCCGACCGGCAGTGCGATCGCGATCATCGCCAGCGTCACCGCATTGCCGGCGATCGCCGACAGGATCGACACGTCCTTCACCGCCCCGAACGGCGCCGCGACCAGCTGCGCGCGCTGGCGCGCCCAGGCGTAGAAATAGGCCTCGCCCGAATAGCCCATGACGACGTCGTTCGAGATGCGCTTCTTGTTCAACGCAACGAAGCCCGCCGCAGGGATCCGCCACAGCCGGTAGAAGATCCAGTAATCCGCAAGCGGCGGGATGAAATACAGCGCCAGAAACGCCAGATAGAACCACGGGCTGTGCGGCGTCGCCCGCTCGAGACCGTCCAGCCCCGAGCTCAGCAGCTCGTGCGCGAGACCGCCGAGCATGGCGAGCGTCACCAGCCCGCCGATGATCGCCGGCCAGCGGCTGCGAATCGTCTTCAGGGGCTGCAGCCCGTCGATATCGGAGGAGGAGGACGGTTCGGTCTGGTCCTGGAACCCGTCTGCTTTATGATCGATCTGCACCCAGTGGTCCGAACATGAAGGTGGCGCGATGTAGCCGGCAGCGCGCCGACTTGCACATGAATTCCCTTTCACTGTCGTCTCGGGCAGCAATATGGCAAGAGGCGTAACGAACCATGGCCGCGACCCACATCCTCACCTATGCGCAGGACCTGGCCGGTGGCGGCGTCGAGCGCGCGCAATTGCGCCTTGCGCGCGGCTGGCTGGCCGCCGGACGTCGCGTCACGCTCGCGATCGGCGATGCCAGCGGACCACTGGCGTCCGAAATTCCACCCGGGCTGGAGATCGTGCCGCTCGGCAATCGCGGCTATCTGACGCAGGCGCGAATCGCCGACTGGGTCCGCAAACATGACCCCGATGTCATTTTCTGTGGGGGTAGCCATTACACCTTGGTCGCGGCCTGGCTGCGCTGGCGGCTGGGTGCGGACTGCCCGCCGATCGTCGGGAAATTGTCCAATGCCGTGACGCGCGGCGACCATGGCCGCGTCGCGGATGCCGCGCATCGGCTGTGGCTGGCGCAGCATGGCCGGTTCCTCGACCATCTCGTCGCGATGACGCCCGCCACCGCGGCGCAGGCCGCGCGCCTTACCGGCATGCAGCGGCGCACCAGCGTGATCCCCAACCCGCCCGCACCGCGGATCGTCGATCCCACCGCGCCGGCAATCCCCCTGCCGCCGGGCCGCGTCGTGCTGGGCGTCGGCCGCCTGGTGCCGCAGAAGCGCTGGGACCGGCTGATCGCCGCCCTGCCGCTGATGCCCGAGGACGTGCAGGTCGTGATCCTGGGTGAAGGCGAGTTGCGCGGGGCGCTGGAGCGGCAGGCGCGCGAGGCGGGTCTGGCGAACCGCGTCCACCTGCCCGGCCATGTCGCGGATCCGATCGCAGCGATGGCGGCGGCCCGCGTGCTCGCGCTGCCCTCCGATTACGAAGGCGTACCGGGGGTCTTACGCGAATCGCTGTCGGTGGGGACGCCGGTCGTATCGACCGCGTGCAGCCCGTCGGTACGCGAGATCGTGTCCTCGCCCACGTTCGGCACGGTGGTAGCGGCGGACGACCCCACTGTCTTCGCCGCGGCGCTGACCCGCTGGCTCGATGCGCCGCGCCCCGATCCGGTCGCGCAGCCGGGCAGCGATTCGGCCGACCGCTATCTCATGCTGTTCGATCGACTGGCGGGCGAAGTCCGCGCCAGCCAGAAGGCGCGGCGCGGGGCCTATGCCGGCGCTGGCACCTTACCCGTGCCGGCGACGCAGCCGCTGTCCTGACCAGCGTCAGCCCTCGGCGCCGTCGTCCCGCTCCGATTCGCGTTCGGCGCTGCGCTCCAGCGCGGTCTTGACCATTGCGGTCATCGGGTCGGCCAGCGCCAGCCCCAGAATGCCGAACAGCGCGCTCGCCATGATCTGTGCGCCCAGCGTCAGCGCCGGCGGCAGGTCGACGGTCTTCTTCGCGACGATCGGCAGCAGCACATAGCCGTCGAACCCCTGTACGATCACATAGGTGCCGATCGCCCAGAAGCCGACATGCGTGCCCGCCGAAAAGCCCACCGCGATCATCAGCGCGCCGCTGATGAAGGCCCCGATATTGGGGATGAAGGCGAGCAGGCCGGTGAGGATACCGAGGATCATCGCCATCGGCACGCCGCCGATCGCCAGTGCGGTGCCGGTCAGCACGCCTTCCGCGACCATGCCGAGCAGGCGCCCGGCGAGCAGGCGACGCAGCGTCTTGCCCATCCGTTCCAGCACGGTCGCGAACTCGGCGCGATGATCGCGCGGCACCATCCATTCCAGCCCGCGCTGGTAGGTGCGCGGGTCCATCGCGACGAACAGGCCGATGACGATGATCATGAACATCGTCGTCAGCGCACCGAAGGCGGTGCCGACCCACGAGGTGATCCGCCCGACCGACGACAACGCCTGTTTGGCGATGCCGCTGACGTCGGACGCGCCGGGCATCAGCCCTTGCGAACTCAGCCAGCTCGCCGCGCGATTCGCCTGCGTTTCCAGCGTCGAGCGCAGCTGCCCGAATTGGTCGGCGACCTGCACGCCGGTGAGGTAGAAGGTGCCGATCAGGAAGGCGATCGTCAGCAGCACGACGATCAGCAGTCGCCAGCCACGCCCGATCGGAAGCACCTTGCCGAGCAGCCGCACGCCGCCGTCGAGCAGCGCCGCAAAGACGAGGCCGGCGAAGATGATCAGCAGCGGCTGCACCAGGATCACCGCCAGCGCGATCGCGCCGGCGAGGCCCAACCAGACGGTCGCGCGCTTCAGCTCACGCCGGACGAACGGATCGCGCAGCTCATTGGGGCTGGCCTCCCGCGTGAGCGGCGCGTCCGTCATCGTGATGGTCCTTGCGTCAGTGGGTCTGGGCGGGATGGAGCGACAGGCCAGCCCGGCCCGAGCGCAGCGATCCCCACCAGGTCAGCGGGTTGAGCGTTGCATCGCCGTCGAGGCTGAAGGTCAGGAATTCCGCACGGCCGCCGAGATTCTCATACGGCACCGGCCCGCCCAGACCCAATTGGGTCAGCGGGAAACGGCTGTCCGCCGAGCGATCGCGGTTGTCGCCCATCAGGAAGACATGGTTGGCCGGAATGGTCACCGGGCCATAATTGTCGCCGGGGCTGTCGGGTTCCAGATCGACGGTGTCGTAATGGCGGCCGTTCGGCAGCGTCTCGGTGACGATCGGCAGGTGGCATACCTCGCCCTTGCCCCCCGGCGCCGGGCGCTTGGCACCGTAATAATCGGTTTCGCTGCACGGGCTGTTGGTGTCGACCGGAATGTCGACATAGTGGAGCGGCCCGCGTTTGATCGGCTTGCCGTTCAGGATCACCGTGCCGCCACGCACCGCCAGCGTATCGCCGGGCAGGCCGATGACGCGCTTGATGTAATCGTTCTGCGTACCCGGCGGCGTGACGATGACGACATCGCCGCGCGTCGGCAGGCTGCCGAACAGGCGGCCGTGGATGAATGGCAAGCCGACGCTCCAGCTTTCCTCAGGCCGGCGCAGCACCAGCCCCTTGAAGATCGCGACCGGGTTGGGAATCGTCGGCGAGACGAACGACCAGCCATAGGCGAATTTCGACACCACCAGCCGGTCGCCGACCCGCAGCCCCGGCAGCATCGACTCGCTCGGGATGTAAAACGGCTTGGCGACGAAGCTGTGGAAGCCGAGCACGATCAGGACGAGCCAGAAGATGCCCTTTACCTCGCCCCACCAGTCGGTCGTCTTCTTGGGCGACGCCTCGGCAGGCGGCGGCACTACCGTCCCGTTCTGAGCGGACTCGTTACCGTCCAACACCGCTTCCTTCATGCTCTGGGGTCCGGGATCGCCTCGATGATCACAAAGGCCTGCGCCCAGGGATGATCGTCGGTCAGGGTCAGATGTATCTGCGCGAGGTGGCCCTCGGGGATCATGGCGTCAAGCCTGTCCTTCGCACCGCCGGTGAGGCTGAGCGTCGGCGCACCGGAGGGGGCGTTGACGACGCCGATGTCCTTCATGAACACGCCCGCCTTGAAGCCCGTGCCGACCGCCTTCGAAAACGCTTCTTTCGCGGCGAAGCGCTTGGCGAGCGTGCCGGCCTTGGTGAACGGCCGCTTCGCGGCCCGCGCGCGCTCGGCATCGGTGAAGACGCGGGTTTCGAAGCGATCCCCGAACCGGTCGAGCGACTGCTGGATGCGCTCGATATTACACAGGTCGGAGCCCAGGCCGACGATCACCAGTCCGCCCCCGCGCAGCGGGGGAGGGGGACCGCTCGCCGCAGGCGAGTGGTGGAGGGGGCGGCGGCGCAGCCGCCGTTCCACGGCGGCCCCCCTCCACCATGCTGCGCATGGTCCCCCTCCCCCGCTAAAGCGAGGGAGGAGTTGCGACCCTCACCCACGCGCGGCATCCATGTCCTCGCGCATCCGCCGCACGGCGCCGTCGAGGCCGACGAACAGCGCCTCGCCGATCAGAAAATGGCCGATGTTGAGCTCGCGCACCTGCGGGATCGCCGCAATGGGCCCGACATTGTCGAAGGTCAGGCCATGACCCGCGTGCACCTCGATCCCGTTCTTCGCCGCCAGCGCCGCGGCGTCGGACAGGCGGCGCAGTTCGGCGGTGCGCGCTTCGCCGTCCAGTTCGGCGTAGCGGCCGGTGTGCAGCTCGACGACCGGCGCGCCGAGGCGGATCGCCGCATCGATCTGTGCCGCGTCGGGCTCGATGAACAGAGAGACTCGCACCCCCGCCTCGCTCAATTGCGCGACGATGGGCGACAGGCGCTCGAACTGCCCGGCGGCGTCGATCCCGCCCTCGGTCGTCCGCTCCTCGCGCTTCTCGGGCACGATGCACGCCGCGTGCGGGCGATGCTTCAGCGCGATCGCGAGCATCTCGTCGGTGGCCGCCATCTCCAGGTTGAGCGGCACGGTCAGGCCGGTCGCCAGCCGCGCGATATCGTCGTCGGTGATGTGGCGGCGATCCTCACGCAGATGCGCGGTAATGCCGTCCGCCCCCGCCTCGACCGCCAGCAGCGCCGCCCGCACCGGATCGGGATACCCCGACCCGCGCGCATTGCGCACCGTCGCGACGTGATCGATATTCACCCCAAGCCGCAGGTCGCTGGTCATGCCGCGCGGCTCCCCGGCTTGATCGCGGGGATCGCTTCCAGTTCGGGCGGCAAGGCGTCGGGCTGATAAGTCGGCACGTCGAGCCGGATCAGCGGGAAGAAGGGTACGTCGAACGCCGCCTTGCCACCCGACCGGTCGACCAGCGAGGCCATGGCGATCACGCGCCCGCCCGCCGCCTCGATCGCGGCGATTGCCTCGCGGCTCGACAGGCCCGTGGTGACGACGTCCTCCATCATCAGCACCTCCTGGCCCGGCTCCAGGCGGAAGCCGCGACGCAGTTCGAACGTACCGGTGGGACGTTCGACGAACATCGCCTCGACACCCAGCGCGCGTGCCATCTCATGGCCGGCGATCACGCCGCCCATCGCGGGGCTGACGACCGCGCTGATCCGCGCCTTCAGTTCGGCGGGCATGCGCTGCACCAGCGCGTCGGACAGGCGGGCGCCGCGGCGCGGGTCCATCAGCACGCGCGCGCATTGCAGGTAGCGCGAGCTGCGCAGGCCCGACGACAGGATGAAATGCCCTTCGAGCAGCGCGTCCGCGGCGCGGAATTCGGCCAGCACGTCGTCGTCGGTCATCGTCATTCGTCCCGCACAGGAAACCGTATCGTCGGCGCTCATAGGTACTCCGTCCCGGCCCCTCAAGCGCCCGGCCACCATAAACATGGGGGTAACGCTTGAGGCGGGGCGCCCTGCCGCGTATAGCCCCGGCAAAAGGGGTGCATTCGTGTGCCCATAACGGCCCGTTGCCGGGCGGGCGAGGGAACTGAACGGGGTGACGACACGCATGCGCATGAGGTTCAAGGGAATCGTGCTGGCCGCAGGGCTGGCGCTGACCGGCCTGGGGGCGAGCGCCGTGGCGCAGGCCCCCGCGTCGCCCGCTCCGCAAGGGGCCGCCGCCCCCGCGGGCGTGTCCAATATCGCCCCCACCACCGCCAACGCGACCGCGCCAGCGGTGCCGGAATCGCCCGCGCTCGCGATGGACGGCGCACCGGTGATGACCGCCAAGCCCGGCGTCGGCCACCCGGTCGCCGGCCGCATCGGCTTGCAGCCGCAGGTGACGACCAATGGGCAGTTCGCCCACTGGTTCCACGATTCGATCCTGCTGCCGCTGATCATCTTGATCAGCCTGCTGGTGCTGGTGCTGCTGATCTGGGTCGTGATCCGCTATCGCCGCGCCGCCAATCCGATCCCGTCGAAGACCAGCCACAACACCGCGATCGAGGTGATCTGGACGCTGGCGCCGGTTATCATCCTGGTGCTGATCGCCGTGCCGTCGATCGGTCTGCTGCAGGCGCAGTTCAAGCCGGCTCCGGCGGGCGCGGTGACGCTGAAGGCGATCGGCAACCAATGGTATTGGTCGTATCAATACCCGGATAACGGCGGGTTCGAAGTCACCGCCAACATGCTGAAGGAAAAGGACCAGGTCGCCAAGGGCGAGCGGTTCCGCACCGATGCCGACGGTCCCCGCCTGCTCGCGGTCGACAATCGCATCGTGCTCCCCGTGGGCGTGCCGATCCGCCTGATCACCACCTCGCAGGACGTGATCCACAGCTGGGCGGTCCCCGCCTTCTGGATCAAGCTGGACGCGGTGCCCGGCCGCCTCAACGAGACGAGCTTCACGATCAAGGAACCCGGCCTGTACTTCGGCCAGTGCTCCGAATTGTGCGGCGCGCGCCACGCCTTCATGCCGATCGCCGTCGAGGCGGTGTCGCCCGCGCAGTTCGCCGCGTGGGTGAAGGCCAAGGGCGGCACGATGCCCGGCACCAAGGCGCCGTCGGACAAGGTGATCCCGCAGCCGGGCGCCGAGGGTTCGGCGACCAAGCAGGCGGAAGCCAAGGCCGCCGACGCCGTCACCGGCCCGGTCACCAACGCGACGACCGCCGCCCCCACCACCTCGCAGGGTGCGACCGGCAACCCGGCCACCGGCAACGCGGGACAGTAAGATGACCGATACCGCCCTTCACCCCGACGCCTTCGTCGCGCACGACGATCACGCGCACCACGACGCGGACCACAAGCCGGGCTTCTTCGCCCGCTGGTTCATGTCGACCAACCACAAGGACATCGGCACGCTGTACCTGATCTTCGCGATCGTCGCGGGGATCATCGGCGGCGCGATTTCCGGCCTGATGCGCGCCGAGCTCGCGCAGCCGGGCATCCAGTATCTGGTCGGCTGGGCGAACTTCCTGCCCGGCGGCGACGGCGGCCTCGACCACGCGCTCCATCTCTGGAACGTCCTGATCACCGCGCACGGCCTGATCATGGTGTTCTTCATGGTCATGCCGGCGATGATCGGCGGCTTCGGCAACTGGTTCGTGCCGATCATGATCGGTGCGCCCGACATGGCCTTCCCGCGGATGAACAACGTCAGCTTCTGGCTGCTCATCCCGGCATTCACGCTGTTGCTTGCCTCGCCCTTCTTCGGCGGCGCCGGCACCGGCTGGACGGTCTATGCCCCGCTGTCGACCTATGGCGAGCCCGGACCGTCGGTGGACATGGCGATCCTGTCGCTCCACCTCGCCGGCGCAAGCTCGATTTTGGGCGCAATCAACTTCATCACCACCATCTTCAACATGCGCGCACCCGGCATGACGCTGCACAAAATGCCGCTGTTCGTATGGTCGGTGCTGGTCACCGCCTTCCTGCTGCTGCTCTCGCTGCCGGTGCTCGCCGCGGCGATCACGATGCTGCTGACCGATCGCAACTTCGGCACGACCTTCTTCGATCCGGCCGGCGGTGGTGACCCGATCCTGTACCAGCATCTGTTCTGGTTCTTTGGCCACCCCGAAGTGTACATCATGATCCTGCCGGGCTTCGGCATCGTGAGCCAGATCATCGCGACGTTCAGCCGCAAGCCCGTCTTCGGCTATCTCGGCATGGCCTACGCCATGGTCGCGATCGGCGTCGTCGGCTTCGTCGTGTGGGCGCACCACATGTTCGTCACCGGCCTCAGCGTGAACGTGAAGATGTACTTCACCGCCGCGACGATGGTGATCGCGGTACCGACCGGCATCAAGATCTTCAGCTGGATCGCGACGATGTGGGGCGGCTCGCTGACCTTCAAGACGCCGATGGTCTGGGCGATCGGCTTCATCTTCATGTTCACCGTCGGCGGCGTCACCGGCGTCGTGCTCGCCAACGGCGGCATCGACGATTACATGCAGGACACCTATTACGTGGTGGCGCACTTCCACTACGTGCTCAGCCTGGGCGCCGTGTTCGGCCTGTTCGCCGGCTTCTACTACTGGTTCCCGAAGATGTTCGGGAAGATGTACAACGAGTTCCTCGGCCAGGCGCACTTCTGGGTGTTCTTCGTCGGTGTGAACGTGCTGTTCTTCCCGATGCACTTCCTGGGCCTGCAGGGCATGCCGCGTCGCTATCCGGACTATCCGGATGCCTATGCGACCTACAATGCGCTGGCGACGCACGGCTATGAGATCATGGCCGCCGGCATGGCGATCTTCTTCGTCAACGTGATCTATTCGCTGATCGCGGGTCCTAAGGCGCCGGACAATCCCTGGGGCGAAGGTGCGACGACGCTGGAATGGACGCTGTCCTCGCCGCCGCCGTACCACCAGTTCGAGACGCTGCCGAAGATCGACTAAGGGGTTGAGGCGGATAGCCGATGGCTGTCCGCCGGTGCGATCAGCCGACCGCACGGCCCCGCCCGGCCGACGCGACACCGCCGCGATCGATCCCCGCCTCCGCGGGGACAGGCTACGGGATTTACTCCCGTGACGGGCCAGCGATGAAAGACGAAGCCCCGGAGCGCTCCTCCGGGGCTTTTCTTTTGCCGACCGGTCTCATTGGATTTGGCGTGCGGGGGACAGGATGGGAAAGCATCCCCCCGCGGCGCAGTGGACCCCGGAACACGTCCAGGGAGACGACGTGGGTGGGGCGAGCCGTACCAGCCATTCCTTCGGTTTGTTACGCGTACGACCAATCCGGCCCTGTATGCGCCGACTTGAGGCCACACCCTGCTTATCCGTTAACACTTTGACACGTATGATGTCAGCGTCTTCGATACGTCGGCAGGTGGGTGCCGCCGTCGCGGGGGTGGGGACCGACAATCATATGCTGGACGCGGAACGGGCGGGCGCGGGGGCGCCGCCGGAAGACGTGGGCGACACCGGAGCGGGCGATGCGCCGACGCTGCCGATCGCCCTGGGCGAAGCGACGGGCGCTTCCGCCGCGCTGAAGATCGGCAGCGCGATCGCGCCCGCGGTGCTGCTTGCGGCCTGCGGTGGCGGAGGTGGCGGATCGACACCGACGCCGACCGCATCGACGCCCGTCGTCGTCACGCCCGCCGCGATCAGCGCGACGCAAGCAAGCCGCTTCCTCGCGCAGACCACGATGGGGGCGACGCGCGCGATGATCGATACGGTCATCAGCCGCCGCTACGAAGGCTGGATCGACGACCAGTTCGCCTCGCCGCGCGCGACGTCGCATTGGGACTGGCTGAATGCCAACGGCTATAACGTCGCCGCCAACATCAACATCGAAACCGGCTTCGACGCGACGATGTGGCGGCAGATGATCGTCGAGCCCGATCAGCTGCGCCAGCGGATCGGCATGGCGCTGCTCGACATGCTCGTCGTCGGCATCGGCGGCGTAAACCTCAACTGGAAACAGTTCGCCACCGCGGCGTATGTCGACGTGCTGCTGGACAATGCGTTCGGCAATTACCGCACGCTGATGGGCGCGATCACCACCAATGCGGCAATGGGATCGTTCCTCACCTTCCTGGGCAACCGCAAGGCGAATGCAACCACTGGCGCGCAGCCCGACGAGAATTACGCGCGCGAGCTGATGCAGCTGTTCACGCTGGGCCTCTACCAGCTCAACATGGACGGCAGCGTGAAGACGAACGGCGGCACCCCGCTGGAAACCTATGGCCCGGCCGACGTCAGCGGACTGGCGCGCGTGTTTACCGGCCTCAGCCTGGCGAGCAACGTCAACACGACGCCCGATCGCTATCGCCAGCCGCTGGTGATGAATGCGTCGATCAACGAAACGGGCAGCGCCACCTTCCTCGGCGCCACCGTCAGCGGCGGCGGCATGGCTGCGGTGGACAAGGCGCTCGACACGATCTTCGCGCATCCCAACCTGCCGCCGTTCGTATCGAAGCAGCTGATCCAGCGCCTCGTCACCAGCAACCCCAGCCCCGCCTATGTCGGCCGCGTCGCATCGGTTTTCGCCAACAACGGCTCGGGCACGCGCGGCGACCTGAAGGCTGTGATCAAGGCCATTCTGCTCGATACCGAGGCGCGCAGCGACGACGCGTTGACCGGCCCCACCGCCGGCAAATTGCGCGAGCCGGTGATGCGGCTCACCGCCTGGGCACGGCTCGCCAAGATCAACTCCGCATCGAACGCCTGGGCGTTCGGCGACACGTCCAGCCAATCCACGCGGCTCGCCCAATCGATGGGACGCAGCGGATCGGTCTTCAATTTCTTCCGTCCCGGCTATGCGCCACCTGCCACCGGGATCAGCAACGCCGGCCTCGTCGCGCCCGAATTCCAGATCACCAACGAACAGAGCGTCGTCGCCTACGTCAACTACATGCAGGGCCTGGTCGCCAACGGCACCGGCGACATGAAGCCCGATTACAGCGATCTGACCGCCAAGGCGTCCGACAGCGCGGCATTGGTCGACGAGATCAACCTTGTGCTGGCCGCCGGCCAGCTGAGCAGCGCCACCATCACCGCGATCCGGGCGGCGGTGGACAGCGTCGCGACGACCGCGACCAACGCCGCGACCAACCGCGTCGGCATCGCCCTGCTGCTGACGCTCGCCTCCCCCGACTTCCTGACGCAGCGGTGAGCATCATGGACACGACCCGCGATTCCTCCCGCCGCGCCTTCCTGAAGCGCTCCGCCGCTTTGGGGCTTGCCGGCGTCGCCACACCCTTCGTCACCAGCCTCGCCGCGATCGGCGAAGCCGCGGCGGCGACCGCGACGGACTATAAGGCGCTGGTCTGCGTCTTCCTGTACGGCGGCATGGACTATGCCAACACGCTCGCCGCCTATGATTCGGACAGCTATGCCAAATATCTGGCGGCGCGATCGAACATCGCGCTGACCCGCGAATCACTTGCCGGTACGTTGCTCAATCCGGCGACCGGCCTGCCCAACGGCCGGCAATATGCGCTGGCGCCGACGATGGGATCGCTGCTGCCGCTGTTCGATGCAGGCAAGCTCGCGGTGACGCTCAACGTCGGCACGCTGGTGCAGCCGACGACGAAGGCGCAATATCAGGCGAACAGCGTCAAGTTGCCGCCCAAGCTGTTCAGCCACAACGACCAGCAAAGCTATTTCCAGGCGTCCAACCCCGAAGGCGCGACCAGCGGCTGGGGCGGACGGATGGGCGACCTGTTCCAGTCGGGCAATGGCGCAGCGACGCTGACCTGCATCAATGCCAGCGGCAATGCGGTGTACCTGACCGGCAAGTCGGCGGTGCAATATGCCATCGGCACCGGCGGCCCGATCGCGCTGCTCAACAATGCGACGTCGCTCTACGGGTCGACGGCCGCGGCGGCGACGCTGCGCAGTCTGATGACCGGCAGCACCGGCAATCTGTTTGCCGACGAACATGCCCGCGTCTCGAAGCGCGCGCTCGACACCTATTCGCAGGTCACCAGCGCGCTCGCCGGAGCGCCGGCCAGCGGCTTCTCGCTATTCCCCGGCAACAATGGCCTTGCCGACCAGCTGAAGATGGTCGCGCGCCTGATCGCCGTCTCGTCGCAGCTGGGGGCGAAGCGGCAGGTGTTCTTCGTGTCGATCGGCGGGTTCGATTTGCACGACAATCTGGTCGCGCAGCATCCCGGGCTGATGGGCAAGGTCGCCGACGCGATGCGCGCCTTCTACGACACCACCGTCGCACTGGGCGTCGCGGATCAGGTGACGAGCTTCACCGCATCCGATTTCGGACGGACGTTGCAGTCGAACGACGACGGGTCGGACCATGGCTGGGGCAGCCATCATTTCGTGCTGGGCGGTGCGGTGAAGGGCCGGCGCTTCTATGGTACTCCGCCGGCGATCGGCAACAACACCGCCGATGACGTGGGACAGGGCCGTCTGCTGCCGACGATCTCGGTCGACCAATATGCCGCCACGCTGGCGAACTGGTTCGGGGTCAGCGGCGGGAACATGACGACGGTGCTGCCCAATATGGGCAATTACAATGCGTCGAGCTGGAACCTGGGCTTCGTCTGACGTTCAGCCGCAGGTGACCGGGGCGCCGGCCGGCGCGACGACGCGGCACTTCGGCCGGCCGGCGACCTCGACCGTGCCAAGGCCGGTGCTCGTCACCTGCGCGGTATAGCGCGCCTGCGCCCGCACGGTCCCGGGTCCGTCGAGACGAACGACCACGTCGCCCGCATCGAGGGCGCGTGCATCAATCGTCCCCGATCCGCCGTCGAACAGCCGCGCGGCGCCGACGCGGCCGGCGAGCGTGATCTGCCCATCACCCACCTGCTGCGCGGCGAGGCTATCGCCATCGACCGACGCCGCGCCGATCGTTGCCGCGCCCATTGCGGCAAGATCGATGCTGGCGCCCTTCAGCTGGGCGGCCGAGACTTTGCTCGCCCCCGTCACGCTGATCGCGCTTAACCGCGGCGTCGACAACAGGATGCGCAGCGGCGTGGTGGGACGCGCCCGATCCTGCTCGGTCCAGGTGCCAGCGCGCGCGGTCCGGATCGTCAGCGTCGATCCCTCGACGCGGATGTCGACGTCGCCGATCGCGCCATCATCGCCCACCACCGTCGCATCAGGCGATCCCGTCGTGACGGTCACGTCGAAGGCGCCAAACACCCGCAACCGATCGAAGCTGCCGATCGACACGCGCCGCTCCCCCGCGCTCGCCGCCGATGGCAGCGCGAGGGACGACAGAACCAGCAGGGCGGAAACGGGACGGATCATGGTCGCAGCCTCGCACCGCCGTCACGCGGCGGCAAGGGCCTGCGTTATCGGCCGCAGCGGACCGAACCCGATCCCTTCTTCGACACATCGCACTGCGCCGCCGCGCCCAGATCGACGTTGCCCGATCCCATCAGCTCCACCTTCGCCCGGCCGCTGACCGCGGCGCGGACGTTGCCCGATCCGGCGACGGTCACGTCCGCCTCGCCGACGCGCAGACCCGCCGCATCGAGGCTGCCCGATCCCATGACGTTGGCCTCCAGTCGCTTGATCGCTCCCCCGGCGCGCAACGTACCCGCACCGGCAATATTCACCTCGGCGGCATCGGTGGTCAGGGCGGCGATGTTGAGATCGCCCGATCCGGCGATATTCGCCTCGAACGTCGTGCCCTCGATCCGGTCGACCGTCATCGTGCCGGATCCAACGATATTGGCTTCGGACAGGCGCGGCAGCGTCACGAAGACCTTTACGCCCTTGCCGCCGCCGAAGCCGAACACACGCTTCTGGCGCCCGATCACGAGGTCGCGGCCATCACGCGCGATGCGCAACGTGTCGAGTTCGTCCGCCGGCCCCTCGGCGCGCACGGAAAAGGCGGTGCCGGCGCGCACGTCGACATCGTCTGCACCCGCCACCGCGATCCGGTCGAACCCCTCCACCGCATAGGTACGCGTCGGGCCGCTGCCGCTCGCGGACACGGCGTTGCCCTCGTCGCTGCCGACCGAGCAGGCGGTCAGCGATGCCGCTCCCATCAACGCGATTGCAATCCGGTGCATGGCCTGTCCCCTCTATGTGTATTGCTGCATTAATACACATAGAGGGGCATCGCAAGTCGTCTGCGGTCAGTTGCCGCAGCGCACCCGCCCGCCGCCGACCTTGCTGACCGTGCAGCGCGCCTGCGGCCCCAGATCGACCATGCCGCTGCCCGCCATCGACACCTGCGCGGGACCGCTGACGGTGGCACGGACCGTGCCCGACCCGCCGACGGATACCTGTGCGTTGGAGGCGCGCAGACCGGCAGCGGCGATCCCGCCCGACCCGCCGACATTGGCCTCCAGCGTGCCCACCGTTCCTGCGGCCGAGATCATCCCCGATCCGCCGACGTTGAATTCGGCGGTCCGCGCATCGAGCGCGTCGATGCGCAGCGATCCCGATCCGCCGACGCCGGCCGAAAACCGGTCACCGCCCGCGCGATCGGCATTCAGGCTGCCCGATCCGCCGACACTGGCGGCGCGGAGTGCGGGCATGGTGACGTGGACGACGATCTGCCGCTCCATCGCGCTGCTCTCGCGCTCGTCATACCGCCGTCCGACGACCAGCGCCGATCCATCGCGCGCGATGCGGAAATTGACGAACGCCGCCGCCGGCCCCTCCGCCCGCACGCTATAGCCATTGCCGATATGGACGACGACACGTTCCGACCCGCCCAGCCGGATCGCATCGAAATCGCGCACCGGATAGACCATCGCCTCACCCTGCCGCTGCCCGGCGATACCGGGGCCATGGTCACGTTCCGCGGCGATCGCAGCGGTGGCGACGAGCGGGATCAGGGCAAGCGCGAGATAGTTCATGGCGGGCATCCTATCGAGGTGTGGCCGGATGCTAGCGTATCGCCTACAGATGTAAACACCAGATCGTTTGGAGAAGGCGCGACCGGCCAAACGAAAAAGGGCGGCCCGTTGCGGGGCCGCCCTCTTCGATGGCACGAGGCGAACGGCTTACGCCGGCACCTTGTCCTTGTTGTAGATCGCCGCGGCGGCGCGCAGGATGTCGAGGATCTTTTCCTGCGCCTTCAGCTCGTCCACCTCTTCCATCGCGGCGAGTTCGCGCGCGAGGCGGCTGCACGCCGCTTCGAAGATCTGCCGTTCCGAATAGCTCTGCTCGGGCTGGTCGTCGGCACGGAACAGGTCGCGGACCACTTCGGCGATCGACGCGAGGTCGCCCGAATTGATCTTCGCTTCATATTCCTGCGCGCGGCGCGACCACATGGTGCGCTTGACCTTGGGCTTGCCCTTCAGCGTTTCCATCGCTTCGCGCATCGTCTTGTCCGACGACAGCTTGCGCATGCCGACCGACTCGGCCTTGTTGGTGGGGACGCGGAGCGTCATGCGCTCTTTTTCGAAGCGGAGCACGTACAGCTCCAGGCTGGTTCCGGCGATCTCCTGCTTCTGCAGTTCGATCACACGGCCGACGCCGTGCTTGGGATAAACAACGTAATCACCGACATCGAAGGACAATGCCTTGGCAGCCATGAACGGGCCTTTCTAAGGTCACATCGCTCGCGTGAACGGTCCGTGGCGGAAAACCGCTGGGCAGGACCGACGAGGATGGTTGGTACGAGTGTCTCCTGATCGGGCATGACTCATCCTGCCCGTCGTGGACCCATTTAACACACTCGCAACAAAATTACCAGCGCGGTTGAGTCGCTTAGCTTCGCTCAACCCACTGGAATCACGCAACCTCAGTCGCCGGCACCCGGCTCGGGCGAGAAGAATTTGTCGTACTTGCCCTCGACACCCTTCATCGCGTCCGCGTCGGGCGGCGTCTGGTCCAGCTTGCGCGTGACGTTGGGCCATTGCGCGGAGAAGGTCGTGTTGAGCTCCAGCCACTGTTCCAGGCCGCTCTCGGTATCGGGCAGGATCGCCTCGGCCGGGCATTCGGGTTCGCACACGCCGCAGTCGATGCACTCGCTGGGGTTGATGACGAGCATGTTCTCGCCTTCGTAGAAGCAGTCCACCGGACACACCTCGACGCAGTCCATATACTTGCAGCGGATGCAGGCATCGGTGACGACGTAGGTCATGGGGCTTCCTTGCGGCCTTGGGCGATCGATCTCCGCCCTGTGAACCAGGGGACGAAGAACGGGGTACGAACGCGAGGCTGCTATGCCGCGTTCCGGCTCACGTCAATCGATCGCGGATGTCTGCGATACGTTCGCAACCAGTTCCTGGTAGCAACCTTGCGCTTCGGGTGCCGGTCCACGGCGCAGCGGCAGTGCCTCGATGCGCAGCACGCGGACGCGCCCCTGATGTGCGAAGGTCAGGATATTGCCGACGCGCACCGGCGCCGCGCTGCGCCCCACCGGCCGGCCGTCGATGCGCAAACGCCCCTCGCACGCGATCGCCTGCGCCGCCTCGCGCGTCTTGGCGAGCCGCACGAACCACAGGAAGCGGTCGAGCCGCATCGTCGCGTCAGCCATGCCCGCTCCATCCCGCGAGTGCCGCAAAGGCACCGGTCGCAGGCGGTGCGGGCCGCGCCTCACGCCGGACCGTGCGGCGCCCCTGCCAAATCCACGTCGGTGCCTCGCTGCCGCGCACGCTGCGAAAGCCCAGCTCTGCCATCAGCCGTTCGAACGTCGCCGGCTCGACGCCCATCGAAATGCCGAGCGCCGGATCGGGCGCGAAGGGCTTCCTGCCCTGTCGCGCGTCATGCGCCGCACGCGCGATCCGCTCGACGAGATCGAGCCGCACCGCCTGTGCGCCCAGCGGCCGAAAGCCACTGACGACCTGCGCCCCCGGGCTGCCACGTGCCAGCACGCTCGCGCCTTCGCGTGGCAGCACCGGCGCCGGCCCCCGCACGCCGAGCAGCGCCGCCCGCCAGCGCGCCGCGCCGGGCTTGAGCAATCGCGCATCGAACAGGTCGAGCGCGCCGATCGTCACCCCCGCCTTGCGCAACCGCTTGCGTTCGTCGGGCGACAGGCCGTCCACCGCCTCGCGCAAGGCAATCCGGGGGGCGAGCCCGCCGGCCGCCTCCAGCTCTCCGGCCACGACGCGCAAGGCTGGCGTCGCCTGCGGATCGCGCGCCATATCGGCCAGCGCGATCAGCGCCGGCACGTGGCGGCGGAGCATCGCGTCGAACCAGCGCACCAGCCGCGCCTGGACCGCCTCACGCTGCGGCTTGACGAGGCAATCGAGATCGCGCTCCAGCACCAGCTGCGGCCGCGCCAGCGAGCGCCCCGGCATCAGCTTGGCGACGCCATGCCCGTTCCAGACGATCATGCCGTCGACGAGGGTCAGCGCCGCATCTTCTGCCGCCGCCAGCGCCTCGCCCCGCCGACCGCGTTCGGTCACCAGCCGTTTTTCTGCCGCGGCGAGCAACAGCCGGCGATCCGCGGCCCGCGCGGCCGGATCGACGGTGAAACGGAAGCCATCGAGCCGCCCGATCGGATGATCCTCGACCAGCACCTCGCCTTCCGGCCCGATCGTCACGGGCAGTAGCGACGCATCGGCACCGATCTGACGGATCAGCGCGGTCGTGCGCTTGTCGACGAAGCGCTGCGTCAGGCTGGCGTGCAGCCCGTCGGACAGCCGTTCCTCGATCGCCTTGGCGCGATCGGCGCCCGCGGCGGGATCGGCGAGCCAGTCTGGGCGCTGCGCGATATAGGCCCAGCTGCGGATCGCCGCGATCCGCCCCGCGATCGTCTCGACATCGCCCGAAATCGTATCGAGCCGTGCCACCTCGTCGGCGAACCATTGATTGGGGACGACACCGCGCCCTTCGGACAGATAGGTGAAGACGCGCGACACGAAGCGCGCATGCGGATCGAGCCCCAGCTTGCGAAAATCGGGCAGGCCGCACGCCGCCCACAACCGCTTCACCATCGCCGGCGATCGCACCCGGTCGCGGACCCATGTCTCGTCCGCCAGCCGCTTCAGCACGGCAAGATCGGTCGCCTGCGGCGCGGCGAGCAGCACGCCCGGTTCGGGCCGCCGCTCCAGGCTGGCGATCAGCGCGTCGATGCTGGCGAAGTCCGGCTCGCCGTTGCGCCAATAGAGGTTGCCGATCGGGGGGAAGCGATGCTCCTCGATCGCGAACACCTCTTCTGGCAGGAACGCGCCCGGCCCCTCTTCGGTCACGCCACCGAACGTGCCGTCGCGCTGGTGCCGCCCGGCGCGGCCCGCGATCTGCGCCATCTCGGCGACGGTCAGCCGCCGGGTGCGGCGTCCATCGAACTTGTGCAGCCCGGCAAAGGCGACGTGCGCGACGTCCATGTTGAGGCCCATGCCGATCGCATCGGTCGCAACGAGATAATCGACCTCGCCCGCCTGGAACATCGCGACCTGCGCGTTGCGGGTGCGGGGGGACAGCGCGCCCATCACCACCGCCGCGCCGCCGCGCAGACGCCGCAGCATCTCGGCGACGGCATAGACCTCCTCCGCGCTGAACGCGACGATCGCGGAGCGCTTGGGCAAGCGGCTGATCTTCTTGGCGCCCGCATAGGTCAGCTTCGAAAAGCGCGGCCGCCCGATGATCTCGGCATCGGGCACCAACGCGCGGATCATCGGCCTGAGCGCTTCGGAGCCCAGGATCATTGTCTCCTCGCGCCCGCGCCGCCGCAGCAGCCGGTCGGTGAAGACGTGCCCGCGCTCCGGGTCGGTCCCCAGCTGCGCCTCGTCCAGCCCGACAAAGGCGACGTCGGTCTCCGGCATCGATTCGACCGTACACAAATGCCAGCGCGCGTTCGGCGGCACGATCTTTTCCTCGCCCGTCACCAGCGCGACATGATCGGCGCCCTTCAGCTTGACGACGCGGTCGTACACCTCGCGCGCCAGCAGGCGCAGCGGAAAGCCCATGATGCCGCTGGAGTGCGCGCACATCCGCTCGACGGCGAGATGGGTCTTGCCCGTGTTCGTGGGTCCGAGGACCGCCGTAACCGCCGCTTTCATGGCAACAACATCGTGCGTCGCGGGCCGGTGCGCAATGATGGAGATGAAGGCGGGCGGGCTACAGCCGCCGCGCCTCCTCGGGCAGCATCACCGGTACGCCGTCGCGGATCGGATAGGCGAGGCCCGCCGCTTCCGACACCAGTTCCTGCGCAGCCTCGTCATAGCGCAGCGGCTGGCGCGTCACCGGGCAGACCAGCCGTTCGAGCAGCCAGGGATCGAGTGGGGCGGCGCTCATTGCAGCGTCACCCGCTCGTCGCCGTCATGCCGGCCGAAGAACTGCATCAGCTGGATGATGAGCTCCGCGCGCGACTCGATATCCGACGCTTCGAGCAAGGCCTGCTTCGCCGCGGCGTCGAACGGCGCGATCTGCGCGATACCGTTGACCAGGCTTTCGTCGTCCAGCCGCCCCACCGCGTCCCAGTCGACCGCATAACCCTGCGCATCGGCAAAGCGGCGCGATTCCTGCTCCAGCGACGATCGACGGCCCAACGACAGCGTCTCGTCCGCGCGCACCGGCAGCAACTCCGCCTCGATCTGGCGGAACGGCGTCGTCACGTCGAGTTCGCGCAACACGCGGAACAGCGCGACGCCCTCCAGCACCAGATTGTAGCGGCCGTCGTCCAACGCCTCGACCTCGGCGATCTTGCCGACGCATCCGATGTCGTACAGCGCCGACCGCTCCTCGACCGTCGCCGGCATGGTCAGCGGCTGGATCATCCCGATCCGCCGGTCGCGCGCCATCGCATCCGACACCATCGCCCGATAGCGCGGCTCGAAGATGTGCAGCGGCAGGTGCATGCCCGGGAACAGCAGCGCCCCGGGCAGCGGAAAGATCGACAGGCGGGTCGCTTGCGTCATCCGAACAGGATCGCGGACAGGCGGCGACGCTGCGTGGACACCCAGGGGTCCATCAGGCCGACGACTTCGAACAGCTTGAGCAGCTGCTGACGCGCCGCGCCCTCGTTCCAGTCGCGGTCGGCGGCGATGATGTGGAGCAGATTGTCGGCGGCGGCATCGCGATCGCCCGCTGCCATCTGGGCGTTCGCCAGCGCGAAGCGGCGTTCGTGATCGTCGGGGTGCGCGGCGACCTCGGCGGCGAGGCCGGCGGTGTCCTCGCCCTGCGGCGCGCTTTGCGCGAGCGCGAGCGCCGCCTTGGCGCGCTCGATCCCGGCGTCCTTGATGTCGGCGGGCAGCGCGTCGATCGCGGCCTGTGCTTCATTGGTCTGCCCCGCCGCGACGAGCGCGCGAATGCGACCCGACAGGATGGCCGGATTGTCCGGCGCCATCTCGAACAGCTGGTCGAAGATCGACAACGCCCGCTCGGCATCGCCGCTCGCCAGCACATCCTCGCCCATCGCGATCAGCGGTTCGATCTCGGCGGCGGCATCGGCCGCCTCCGACTGGATCGGCAGCTGCTTGAGCAACTGATCCAGGATCGTGCGCAGCTGCGATTCGGTGCGCGCGCTGGTCAAATCGGCGACCAGCTGCCCCTGGAACATCGCATAGACGGTGGGGATCGACTTGATCTGGAATTGCGCGGCGATGAACTGGTTCTTGTCGGTATCGACCTTGGCCAGCACCACCCCCTTGTCGGCATAGGCCGCGGCGACCTTGTCCAGCACGGGCCCCAGCGCCTTGCACGGCCCGCACCATTCCGCCCAGAAATCGATGATGACGAGGGACGTCATCGACAGTTCGACGACGTCGCGGCGGAAATCCTCGACCGCCTGCTTGTCGGCTGGCGACAGTCCTAACGTGGCCACGTCTTGCTCCCTTCGTCCATTCTTGGCGCCCATGTGGGGCAGGCAAGCGCCGACGCCAAGGCTTTTGGTTGTGCGAATGGTCGCCCCACGCCTTTCGTCACCCCGGACTTGGTCCGGGGTCCACCGGGCCGCAAGGGGGCGGCAAGAGCCTCCGGACATCCCCCTCGCCGCAGAGTGGACCCCGGACCGAGTCCGGGGTGACGGAGGGGGTGGGGCAGCCAGTGGACCTCAATGAAAGTCCCGCGATTTCGGCAGGATGCGCACGTCACGCGGATGCCGCCCGCGTGGGTCCTGGCTGACGATCGGCTTCGGACGGATCACCTCATCCACCGGCGAAAGCGGCATCTGCCCGTCATAGTCCGACGACAACCGCCTGAGCTCGACGGTGCGGTCATAGGCCTTGACCGTCATCAGATGGACGACGCCCTCCTCGCTGCGCTGGATCACGCCCTCCAGCACCAGCAGCCGCGCCGCCATGATCGCACGCCGGTTCGCCTCGAAATCGCGCGCCCATAGCAGCGCGTTGGTGATGCCCGTCTCATCCTCGATCGTGACGAAGATCGCATTGCCCTTGCCCGGCCGCTGGCGGACCAGCACCACCCCGGCCACCCGCGCGCGCCGCCCGTCCTTCGCCCGTGCCGCCTGCTCGCTCGACAGCACACCTTCGGCCGCGAACAGCGGCCGCAGGAATCGCATCGGATGCCCCTTCAGCGACAGGCGCGTCGTCTGGTAATCGGCCGCCACCTCTTCGCTGATCGGCATCGCGGGCAGCGGCGGATCGGCCTCTTCGCGCAATTCGGGTGCCTCCGCCGCGGCGAACAGCGCGAGCTGTTTGGGCGGTGTCCGCCGCACGTCCCACAAAGCGGCACGGCGGGGCAGCGCGATCGATCCGAACGCATCGGCATCGGCGAGCAGGTTCAGCCCCCGCGTCGGCAGGCCCGCACGGCCCGCGACCTGTTCGACGCTCGCAAAGGGCACCCCTCCCCGCGCATCGACCAGCGCTGTCGCCCAATCCTGCCGAAACCCGTCGATCTGCCGAAACCCCAATCGGATCGCGAAATCCCCATCCTCCGTGCGCTCGAGCGCATTGTCCCACAGGCTCGCATTCACATCGATCGGCCGCACCACCACGCCATGCGCGCGCGCATCCTCGACCAACTGCGCGGGCGCATAGAAACCCATGGGCTGCGAATTGAGGATCGCGCAGCCGAACACCGCGGGGTGGAAGCATTTGATCCACGACGACACATAGACCAGCCGCGCGAACGACAGCGCATGGCTTTCGGGAAAGCCATAGCTGCCGAACCCTTCGATCTGCTTGTAGCAGCGTTCCGCAAAGTCCTGCGGATAGCCGCGGCGGACCATCCCGCCGATCAGCTTGGCCTGGAAATTGTCCATGCCGCCCACCTTGCGGAACGTCGCCATCGCCCGCCGCAGCTCATTCGCCTCGCCGGGGGTGAAGCCGGCCGCGACGATGGCGAGCTTCATCGCCTGTTCCTGGAACAACGGCACGCCATAGGTTGCCTTCAAAAGCTGAAACAGCTCGTCGGGCGGGCCGTGCAGCGGTGATGGCGACGGGAAATCGACCGGCTCCTTTTTCATGCGGCGGCGCAGATAGGGATGGACCATGTCGCCCTCGATCGGGCCCGGTCGCACAATCGCGACCTGGACGACCAGATCGTAGAATTCCTGTGGGCGCAGGCGCGGCAACATGTTGATCTGGGCGCGGCTTTCCACCTGGAACACGCCGATGCTGTCGCCCTTGCACAGCATCTTATAGACGTCGGGATGCTCGTCGGTGGCCAGGCTGTCCAGCGCGTGACAGCCCAGGCCGTGCATCTCCATCAGGTCGAAGGCCTTGCGGATGCAGGTCAGCATGCCGAGCGCCAGGATGTCGACCTTCATCAGGCCCAGACAATCGATGTCGTCCTTGTCCCATTCGATGAACGTCCGGTCCTTCATGCCGCCGTTGTGGATCGGCACCATTTCGTCGAGCCGCCCCTGCGTCAGCACGAAGCCGCCGACATGCTGCGACAGATGGCGGGGAAATTGCAGCAGGCGCGACACCAGGTCGCTGAGCTGGGCCAGGCGGGGATTGGCGGGGTCGAACCCGGTTTCGGTGAAGCGTTGTTCGGGCATGCGATCCGAAAAGCTGCCCCAGACGGTGCTGGTCAGCCGCTGCGTCACGTCCTCGCTGAACCCCAGCACCCGGCCGACTTCGCGCACGGTGCTGCGCGGGCGATAATGGATGACGGTCGCCGCGATCGCCGCACGTTCGCGGGTGTAGCGTCGATAGATATATTGCATCACCTCCTCGCGCCGCTCGTGCTCGAAATCCACGTCGATGTCGGGGGGCTCGCCGCGTTCTTCGGACACGAAGCGCGAAAACAGCAGGTCGTATTTCAGCGGATCGACCGAGGTCACGCCCAGCAGGTAGCAGACAACCGAATTGGCCGCCGACCCGCGCCCCTGGCACAGGATCGGCGGGGTGCAGCTGCGCGCGAACCGCACCACGTCATGCACCGTCAGAAAATAATAAGCATATTGCTGACGCCGGATGAGATCGAACTCTTCGTACAGCAGGGTGAGGATACGGTCGGGAACGCGATCCCCGTAACGGTCGAGCGCATTCTGCCAGACGAGATGTTCCAGCCAGGCCTGCGCGTCCCACCCCGCCGGCACCGGCTCGTGCGGATATTCGTATCGCAACTGATCGAGCGAAAAGCCGATGCGACCCAGCAGGCGAAGGCTTTCGTCGATCGCCTCGGGCGCGTCGCGGAACAGCCGGCGCATCTCGGCTTCATCCTTCAAATGGCGCTCGCCATTGGCCGCGAGGCGACGTCCGGCCGTATCGATCGTCACGCCTTCGCGGATGCACGTAACGACGTCGTGCAAGGGCCGGTCGTCACGATGCGCATAGAGCGCGTCCGTCGTGGCGAGCAGCGGCACGCCGACCGTCTCGGCCAGGGCTTTCAGGTGGCGGAGGCGGCGGCGGTCCTGGCCGCGGCGTGCCATGCTGACCCCCAGCCAGACGCCGTCGGGTGCAAGCCGCTTCACCGCCCTCAGCGTCGTGGCGAGGCTGGGATCGCTGCGCGGTGGCGGGCGCTCGGCCTCGTCGCGGGCAACGCCGCCGCGGGCGCTGCTTTCGGGCAGGACGATCAGCAACAGATCGCGATGCAGTGCGATGAGGTCGCCCAGGCCCAGCAGGCAATCGCCCTTTACCGACCGCAGATTGCCCGTGGTCAGGATCCGCGTCAGCCGACCCCAACCGGTGCGATTGGCGGGATAGGCGACGATGTCGGGCGTACCATCGGCGAAGACGAGACGGGTGCCGACCGCCAGCGCGAAGCCGAAGGGCGGCAAGGCGGCACCCAGCCGTCCGGTTTCGGCGCGTTTCAGCGCGTCATAGGCGCGCACCACGCCTGCGACGGTATTCCGGTCGGCGATGCCGATGCCGGCATGGCGGAGCGTGATCGCCTGCGCGACCATGTCCTCGGCATGGCTGGCACCGTCGAGGAACGAGTAATTGGTCGCCGCGACCAGCTCGACGAACCCGGTCATGGCGCGATCGCACCGCCGGCCCCCTCCACCCCGTCACCCCGGACTCGTTGCGAGGCCCACCGAGCCGCAAGGGGGCGGCAAGAGACTCCAGCCATCCCCCCAGTCGCACAGTGGACCCCGGACCAAGTCCGTGGTGACGGAGTGGGCGGGACCACGCTCACGCGAACAGCCCGTGGACGTACCAGCGCGGGTGCGCCTGTTCGCTATGCAGGCCGTGGCGGAAGATCCAGAAGCGCCGCCCCCGGCGATCCTCGATCCGGTAATAATCGCGCGTCGGGATGGCGCCGTAGTGGCGTCGCCACCATTCGCCGGCGATCCGCTCGGGCCCCTCGGCGCGCGCGACCTCGTGGACGCGGCGGCGCCAGCGAAAGCGGTGCGGCGGGCCGTCGGGCACCTCCGCCATCACCGCCTCGATCGGCTGGGGCGGATCGAACAGATAGATGGGCCTCAGCGGCGGTTCCCCCGCCTCCGCCTGCGGCCAGTCCCCCGCAGGCCGCGGTGCGGCGGCGGGCAGCATCAGTTCGGCCTGCTCGGGGATATGGCTGTCGCGCGGGGCGAATCGCCGCACCCGCTCGCGGCCCAGCCGGGTCGACAGGCGATCGATCAGCTCCGCCACCGCCGGCGCCTGGGTCGCCCCCTCGCCGCCCTCCAGCCGCAGCTGCGCCGCATCGAGCCGCTCGGCGAGCGTCACGTCGAGCCGGATCAGGTCATAGCCGTAGCCGGGATCGAGCGGGTCGGCGAGCGCGTCGATCCGCTCGGCAAACAGCCGCATCAGCAGCGCGACGTCGCGCGTCGGCTGCCCCGTCTCGACGCGCAGCGACTGGATGTGGCCGTCGCTGCGGAACAGCCGCGCCTCCCATCGGCGCCCGCCCTGATGGCGCTGGCCGAGCGTGTGTCCCGCCTCGCCAGCCAGCTCCTCGATCACCTCCAGCGCATAGTCGGTCCGCGCGATCGGTTCGGCAAAGCGCCGTTCCACCACCACCGGCGCGACGCGCACGCGCGGCCGGACCGGCGCCTTATAGTCGCCCGACAGCCGCCGCACCGCCGTCGCCGCTTCCTCGCCGAAGCGCGCGGCGATGCCGGCGAGCGGCCGCGCCATCACGTCGCCCACCGTCTTCAACCCCGCGCGGGTCAGCGCCACCGTCGCGTCCGCATCCAGCTCCAGCGCCGCGACCGGCAGACGCTTCACCGCGCGCGTCTCGTCGGGCGCAGGCGCGCCGGCATAGCGGGCGAGGGCGCAGGCGATTTCGGGCGTATCGCCGAACGCATGGCGCGCCAAGATCCCACGCCGCGCCATCCGCGCCTCGACATCGGCGGCAAGTGGACGCTCCCCTTCGAAAGCATGGACGCACCCCGCGATGTCGATCACCAGTGCATCGGGCGGCAGCAGCGCCACCGTGGGGCTGTAGCGCGTGCAGCCATCCGCCAGCCGCTCCAGCCAGTCCATGTCGGCATGCGGATCGGCCGGAAACACCTCCAGCTCGGGCACGCGCGCGCGGGCGTCGGCCAGCGTCAGACCCGGCTCCAGCCCGGCGCGCGCCGCGGCCACATCGGTCGCGGTCAGCCGGATCGCCTGGCCCACCGTCTCGACGAAGGCGACCGGCGCCTCACCGCCGACGAACAGATGCGGCCGGGTGGCGCGCAGCCGCTCGATCGGGAGCCATGGAAAGACCAGCGCCAGATAGCGGCGCGTCACGGAAACTCTTGGCATCACGATCCCACTCCACGCGCCAGCGCTGCCCCGCGGGGCCGCCACGCCGGCGCGCACATTCGACGTCGAAAGCCGGCAGGCCCGGCGCACCCTCCCCCAGCCCCTGATCCAGCGCGGTCGAGGGCACGGCGGTGACGCTCCACCGGGTCGCAGCGGCACTCGCCACCGGTTCCGCGCCGATCCGCAGCGACAGCAATGTGACGCCCGACGCCTCCGCCGCCAGCATCAGCCGCCGCGTCGCGGTGAGGTCCAGCCCCGGCATCGGCCCGGCGCTTTCGACCAGCACCATGCCCAGCCCCCCGCAGCGCGCCGCATCCGCCGCCGCGCGCAGCAGCGCCGATTCGTCGGCGACGACGACCAGCAGCACCGAATCGGCCGCCAGCCCCAGGTCTGCGAGGCCGCTGGCATGCAGTCGGCCTTGCGCGCGCTCCCCCGCCTCGGTGCGCAGCCACAGCAGCGGCACCGCCCCGGCGGCGAGCGCCAAGGCCAGTCCGAACCCCGCGGCGCTCGCCCCGTCTTCGCCCTCCAGCGCATAGATTTCATGGAGTTGCGCACGCGCCAGCCCTTCCGTTCGCCAGGCATCGACCGGTGCCGCCGCCGCTTGCGCAGCCCCGCCGGCAGCGGCAAGGCCACGCAGATGGGCGATCAGGGCGGACGAGTCGGACATATATGTTCTTGTAATGTTCCGGATATCGAGTCGCCAAGTCGAAATCGTGTGCGAAAATCACAAGATGGGGCTTGCGGCCCCGCGCAGTCGCCGCTAGTGGACGCGCCTCACCCAGCCGGTGGCTCCAACGAGCAGCCGGCACAGGCGCCAGAGCGGGCGTAGCTCAGGGGTAGAGCACAACCTTGCCAAGGTTGGGGTCGAGGGTTCGAATCCCTTCGCCCGCTCCAGTTTTTCCGAATAGTGTCATGCGGCTGCGGCGGTCCTTTGGGGCCGTTTTTCGGCTTCCCCGGCTTGCCGCTCGGTAATGCAGTAGCATGGAGGAAGGCGACGCGGTCCAGTGACCGGCGCGCTGAGTCTTCATGGCACCAAGCGTTCTACCCCCTGACCGCGGATGTGCCTCGATTGCCGCGATCCGGTCTTGAAGTGTCGCCGGTGGCCCCGGCAGGCATGATTCGCGCTCATCGGGCAATCCTGACCTCGTCAGTCATTCGGTTCATCGGCCATAGCGTCAGTCAAAGGGGGCCATGACGTCGGCAGGATGTTTGGTCGTGTGTTCGACATATTCGACCAGCATGCCATCGGGGTGACGCACCAGCATGTTGCGCCCGGTCGGAACCGGCTTTACCGCTTCCAGGATCGTGCTACCGGTCGTCGGGAGATGCGCGGCGAACGCGTCCAAATCCTCGACCATGAATGTCGCTTCGGTGGCACGGAACGGCGCCAGGCTTTCGTCAGTGCCGGCGATGAACAGGATCGAGGCGACCTGCGCCAGCTTCAGGTCATGTTCCGGATAATCGAACGCCAGACGCCGCTTCTGCCCGGTCAAGGCTTCATAAAAGCTGACGGCCGCATCGATCTCGTCGAGCGAAAGGTAGCGGCGAACGAGGATGTTCAGGATTCGCATATCGGTGGTGCTCCGAAGGCCGTGATGCTGACCATATCGCATCAGCTTGGCCGAACGCGCGCCGCGGGTCGAGCTTTGCGCCCGCGGGGCACTGGTGCAGGGCTTTGGCGGGGTCATGCTCTACGGCGCAGTCTTCGCGCTCGGCCTGTCGGGGCTGAGCGTGCTCGTTTTCGGCCGTCGGAAGGCTGCGATCGTCGATGCAGACGATGCCCCCTATCCCTCCCACGTCGCCCCTTGAGTCCCCGCCCGCTCTCCCCCAACACTCCCGGCTGATGACCCGCTACGACCGCCGCTTCTGGTTTCTCGCCGCCGGTCTTTCGGCGACGGCGGGTTATGTCGATGCGATCGGGTTCCTGCGGCTTGGCAGCTTCTTCGTGTCGTTCATGAGCGGCAATTCGACGCGGTTCGCGGTCGGTGCGGTGACGGATGCGCATGTCGCATATGTGGCGGGCACATTGATCGCGGGCTTTGCGGCCGGCGTAGCGGGCGGGACATGGCTGTCGGCGCGGCACGGGGGTGGGCGCCTGCCCGTCTCGCTGCTGCTGATGGGCGCGCTGCTGGCGCTGGCCGCGGCGAGCGATGGACGATTGCCCGCGATGGCGACCAGCCTGATGATGGCGGCGGCGATGGGCGCGGCGAACACCATCTTCCAGCGCGATGGCGAGGTGAGCATCGGCGTCACCTATATGACCGGCACGCTGGTGAAATGCGTGCAACGGCTGACCGCGGCGCTGATGGGCAGCGGGCCGCGCTGGGCGTGGCTGCCCTATGCATTGCTGTGGATGGGGCTGGTCGCGGGTGCGTGCGGCGGGGCCGCCGTCTATGGCGCGGTGGGAACGGCGGGCGTGTGGCTGGCGGTCGCCGCGGTCACGTTGCTCGCCGTCTATGCGCGCGCGATCGGGCGGCCACACGCGCCCTGACCGCCGGGCGGGGGCGCCCGGCGGCGGTGGCTCATTCCATTTCGAGGATGATCTGATCGACCGCCAGGCTGTCGCCGGCGGCGGCGGAGACGGCCTTCACCCGGCCCGCCTTCTGGGCGCGCAGGATATTCTCCATCTTCATCGCTTCGACGACGGCGAGCGGCTGGCCCGCCTCCACCGCATCGCCCGCGCCGACGTCGAGACGGACGAGCAGGCCCGGCATCGGCGCGATCAGGAAGCGCGACAGGTCGGGCGGCACCTTCTCGATCATATGCTGCGCGTACGGCGCGGCGTGCGCGGGCAGGACGCGGACGTCGTGGCTCGCGCCGCGCGTCGTCAGGCGGAAGCCGCTGCGAATCGGCAGGATGCGCACGGTAAGCTGCGCATACTCCCCGTTTTCTCGGCCAATCTCAGCCTCCACCATCCGATCGCCGGGGGTATATTCCAGCGCGATGTCGAGCGCGTTGCCGTCGACGGTGATACCGTCGGTCGAGACCGCCACGGCATGATCCTCGCCATCGATCCGCACGGCCCAGGCATGCGGCGGCTGCAGGCGGCTGCCGAGCTGGCCGTCGATTCGACGCGCGCGGTCGGCCTGCGCGGTTGCGGCGAAGGCGGCGATGGCGGCGAGATGGCGCTTCAGCTCGGCGTCGGCGGGGGCGCCGTGGAAGCCATCGGGATATTCCTCAGCGATGAAGCCCGTGGTGATATTGCCCGACCGGAAGCGCGGGTGCTGCATCAGCGCCGACAGGAAGTCGATGTTGGTGCCCGGCCCCTCGATCTCGAACGCGTCCAAGGCCGCGATCTGCGCGTCGATCGCCGCCTCGCGCGTCGGCGCCCAGGTGACGAGCTTGGCGATCATCGGATCGTAGAACATGCTGACCTCGCCACCCTCGGCGACGCCGTCGTCGACGCGGATGCGGGGTTCGTCAGCTTGCGTCGACGACGACGTGGATTCGGGCGGATTGTACCGCACCAGCCGCCCGATGCTGGGCAGGAAGCCGCGGTACGGGTCCTCGGCATAGACGCGGTTCTCGACCGACCAGCCGTTGATGCCGACCTGATCCTGGGTGATCGACAGCGGCTCCCCCGCCGCAACGCGGATCATCTGTTCGACGAGATCGAGGCCGGTGATCTCCTCGGTCACCGGATGCTCCACCTGCAGCCGGGTGTTCATCTCGAGGAAGTAGAAGCTCTCGCCGGTCGTATCCGCGCCCGACACGATCAGCTCGACCGTACCCGCGCTGTAATAGCCCACCGCGCGGGCCAGCGCGACCGCCTGTTCGCCCATCGCCTTGCGCATCGCCGGTGTCACGAAGGGCGAGGGCGCTTCCTCGACCACCTTCTGGTGGCGGCGCTGCACCGAGCATTCGCGCTCGTTGAGGTACAGGATATTGCCGTGCTGGTCGCCGAGCACCTGGATCTCGATGTGGCGCGGCGATTCGATGAACTTCTCGATGAAGACGCGATCGTCGCCGAAGCTGGCCAGCCCCTCGCGCTTGGTCGCCTCGAACCCTTCACGCACGTCCTGCTCGCTGTAGGCGAGGCGCATGCCCTTGCCGCCGCCGCCGGCTGACGCCTTCATCATCACCGGATAACCGATATCGGTCGCGATCCGCACCGCCTCGTCGGTGTCGGCGATCTCCCCCAGGAAGCCGGGGACGACGTTGACGCCCGCTTCCTTGGCGAGCTTCTTCGATTCGATTTTGTCGCCCATCGCCGCGATCGCGTTCGGCGGCGGGCCGACGAAGGCGATGCCCGCCTCGGCGCACGCCTTGGCGAAGCTTTCGCGTTCGGACAGGAAGCCATAGCCGGGGTGGATACAGTCCGCGCCCGTCTCCTTCGCGGCGAGCAGGATCAGCTCGGCCTTGAGATAACTTTCCGCGGCGGGTGCCGGCCCCAGGCGCACCGCCTCGTCCGCCATCAGGACGTGGGGGCTGCGCGCGTCGGCATCGGAATAGACCGCGACCGTCTTGATCCCCATGCGCTTCGCGGTGCGGAACACGCGGCAGGCGATCTCACCGCGATTGGCGACCAGGATTTTCTTGAACATCCTCTTCTCCCCTCCCGCTCGCGGGAGGGGCCGGGGGAGGGCCTGTCCGCGCGGGATCATTCTGATGGTGGGAAGGACAGGCCTCCCCGAACCCTCCCGCTCCCGGGAGGGGCGATGGTTATGTCTTTCCGATTTGCTTCACGATGCGACGAGCAAACCAATGGCAGAAAGTCACCGTGACGACGGCATAAATGGCCGTCACCACGACATTCGCCGCCATCATCATGGGAACCACGGCACGGCTTCCATCAGCCAAGGTGATTGCCACCATCAGCATTGGGGCGATCGTAAACCAATAGAGTGCCGAACCTACGGCAAACGCTATTGCCGGCCACCGAACGCGGTTCACTCCGCCGCCTCGAACATCACCGCGTCACCCCGGGCTTGACCCGGGGTCCCGCTTCTTTCCACGGAGCCGCAGGAGCGGGACCCCGGCTCAAGGCCGGGGTGACGGGCACTGGGCTCCGCCGCCATCGGCGTCACGCCCAGCTTCGCGAACAGCGCCGCATCCTTGTCGTCGCCGGCATTGCCCGCGGTGAGCAATTTGTCGCCGGTGAAGATCGAGTTCGCCCCCGCCATGAAACACAGCGCCTGCGCCGAATCCGACATGCTCTCGCGCCCCGCAGACAGGCGAACCATGCTGGCGGGCATGGTGATGCGCGCGACGGCGACGGTGCGGACGAACTCGATCTCGTCGATCTTGGCGAGCGGCGTGTCGGCGAGCATGTCGCCCAGCACGGTGCCCTTCACCGGCACCAATGCATTGACCGGCACGCTGCCGGGATGCTCGGGCAGGGTCGCCAGCGCATGGACGAAGCCGACGCGATCTTCGCGCGTCTCGCCCATGCCGACGATGCCGCCGCAGCACACGTTGATCCCCGCGCTCCGCACCGCGTCGAGCGTGTCGAGCCGCTCCTGGAAGCTGCGCGTGGTGATGACGTCGCCGTAGCGTTCGGGCGAGGTGTCGATATTATGGTTGTAGTAATCGAGGCCCGCGTCAGCGAGCTGCTTGGCCTGATGCGGCTCCAGCATGCCCAAAGTCATGCACGTTTCCATGCCCATGCCGCGCACGCCCTCGACCATCGCAACGATCGCGCCCATGTCGCGGTCCTTGGGGTTGCGCCACGCCGCGCCCATGCAAAAGCGGGTCGATCCATTGTCCTTGGCCTGCGCCGCCGCCTGCAGAACGCTGCGCACGTCCATCAGCTTGGTCGCCTTGACCCCGCTGTCGGCGCTGACCGACTGCGAGCAATAGCCGCAATCCTCCGGGCAGCCGCCGGTCTTGATCGACAGCAGCGTCGACAGCTGCACCTGCCCCGCCGCGTGATGCGCGCGGTGGACCGTCTGCGCCTGCCACATCAATTCGTCGAAGGGCAGCTCGAACAGCGCGGCGATTTCGTTCCGCGTCCAGTCGTTGCGAACCGCGTTGCGCTCTGGCGAGGGCGCGCTCACTTGGCCATCGCCTGCTTCAAGCGCGCTTCCAGCGCCGGGGCCTCGGACGGCTCAAATCCATAGGACGTATAGACCTGCCGGCCTTTGCTGTCGAAAAGGTAGACCCGCGGGATGCCGACCTTTCCGTCGGGGATATCCTTGAGGTCGGCGGCGACGATCTGTTGATAGGCTTTGACGTCAGCAACGACATAGTCGCTATCGGATAGGCCACCGCGCGCGAGGAAGCGGGCGATGGAATCGGCAGGCTGCGACGGATCAGGATTCCCATCCCTGCGATTGACGTAGACGAAGTTGTACCGCCCCGCCAAATCCTTGCGCATCTTGTTGAGATAAGGCGCCTCGACCATGCAGGGCGGACACCAGCTCGCCCAGATCGAGATGAGCGTCGGCTTTCCCGACACGATGCGGGATCCGAGCGTGATCGGCTTTCCGTCGCGCGTCTTCAACGGCACGCCGGCTAGGCTCGTGATCGAGCGTCCGTTCGTCGCGGCGCGCTCCTGCGCGGCGGCTGGGGAAGCGATCGCAAGGGACAGGCCAAGCGACCACGCTAATGTTGTTCCAAACCGCATATTCACTCCTACGCCGCCTGCAGCGAAATTTCTTGAACCGAACCGATCGCGCGTATTGCCCGCCGCCCGGATCGATGCCGTGGCGGCGTAAACGCTCGTCGTCCGCGCTGCCATTGCACATTATTCAACTGTGCCGCCCGCTCGCCTGTCAACCGCGTGGGCCATTAGCTGCGTATCGTCCGTCGCATCGATCCGCCCGCATAGTCCCCGCGCGCGGCGGTAAGGGTCAAACGGATCACGCGGCGTCCTCCTGCGGCGGCATGTTGTGGCCGAGCAGGCGCAGCACCTCTTCGGCCGCCTTGATGAGGTTGGTGCCGGGGCCGAAGATCGCTTGTACACCCGCGTCGCGCAGCGCCTGATAATCCTGCGCCGGGATCACCCCGCCGGCGATCACCTTGATGTCGGCGCGGCCTGCGTCGCGCAGGTGACCGATCAGTTCGGGGATCAGCGTCTTGTGCCCGGCGGCGAGGCTGGAGGCGCCGACGACGTCGACGTCCTGCTCCAGCGCGAGCACCGCGGCCTCCTTGGGCGTCTGGAACAGCGGGCCGGGGACGACCTCGAACCCCAGATCGCCGAACATGCTGCTGACCAGATTGGCCCCGCGATCATGCCCGTCCTGCCCCATCTTTGCGACGAGCATGCGCGGTTTGCGCCCCAGCCGGCGTTCGGTGGCAGCAACGCCCTCGGCGAGCCGCTCCCAGCGCATGTCGTCGGTATAGGCGCCGCCATAGATGCCCTTCACCGGCGTCGGATGGGTGCCGAAGCGGCCGAACACATCCTCCATCGCGGACGAGATTTCGCCGAGTGTCGCGCGGGCGCGGGCGCATTCGACGGCGAGCGCGAGCAGATTGTCCTTACCCCGCGCGCCTTCGCGCAACGCATCGAGTGCGGCGCGGCACGCCGCCTCGTCGCGGGTCGCCTTGACGCGTTCGATGCGGCGGATCTGCGCCTCACGCACCGCGACGTTATCGACGTCGAGGATGTCGATCGAGTCCTCGTCGGCCTTGCGGTATTTGTTGACGCCGACGATCACGTCCTCGCCGCGATCGACGCGCGCGGCGCGGGCGGCCGACGCCTCCTCGATCATCGCCTTGGGCCAGCCCGCCGCGACCGCCTTGGCCATGCCGCCTTCGGCCTGCACGCGCTCGATGATCTCCCACGCGCCATCGACCAGGCTCTGCGTCAGGCTCTCGATGTAATAGGAGCCGCCGAGCGGATCGACGACCTTGGTCATCCCCGTCTCTTCCTGGATGACGATCTGCGTGTTGCGCGCGATGCGGGCGGAGAAATCGGTAGGCAGCGCAATGGCTTCGTCGAGCGCGTTGGTGTGCAGCGACTGGGTGCCGCCGAGCATCGCCGCCATCGCCTCGATCGTTGTGCGCATGACGTTGTTGTACGGGTCCTGCTCGGTCAGCGAGACACCGCTGGTCTGGCAGTGGGTGCGCAGCATCTTGCTGCGTTCGTCCTTCGCGCCGAGCTGCGTCATCGCGCGATGCCACAGCACGCGCGCGGCGCGCAGCTTGGCGATCTCCATGAAGAAGTTCATGCCGATCGCGAAGAAGAAGCTCAGGCGCCCGGCGAACTTGTCGATGTCGAGGCCGGATGCCACGCCGTATTTCACATATTCCATGCCGTCGGCGATGGTGAAGGCGAGCTCGTGGAGCTGCGTCGCCCCCGCCTCCTGCATGTGATAGCCCGAAATCGAGATGCTGTTGAACTTCGGCATCTCCCGGCTGGTGTAGCCGAAGATATCCGAGATGATCCGCATGCTCGGTTCGGGCGGGTAGATGTACGTGTTGCGGACCATGAACTCCTTGAGGATGTCGTTCTGGATGGTCCCGTCGAGCAATTTGCGGTCGACGCCCTGTTCTTCCCCGGCGACGATGAAGAAGGCGAGGATCGGGATCACCGCGCCGTTCATCGTCATGCTGACGCTCATCTGGTCGAGCGGGATGCCGTCGAACAGGATCTTCATATCCTCGACGCTGTCGATCGCGACGCCCGCCTTGCCGACGTCGCCGGTGACGCGCGGATGGTCGCTGTCATAGCCGCGATGGGTGGCGAGGTCGAAGGCGACGCTCAGCCCCTTCTGCCCGGCGGCGAGGTTGCGGCGGTAGAAGGCGTTCGATTCCTCCGCGGTCGAGAAGCCGGCATACTGGCGGATCGTCCACGGTCGCCCCGCATACATCGACGCGCGCACGCCGCGCGTGAAGGGCGCGAAGCCGGGCAGGCCGGGGTCTGCCGTCACGTCCTCGGCGGTGTAGAGCGGCTTGACCGCAATGCCTTCGGGCGTCGGCCAGGTCAGGTCCTTGCCCTTCACCTCCTTCGCGGCGGCGGCCTGCCAGTCGACGAGCGTCGGGCGCGGCGTCGGTTCGGGTGTGGCCTGCGCCTTGGGCGCGGCGCCGCTGTCCTCGCCGGTGTTAGTCTCAATGATCGCCATGCGGCGTCTCCATCAGTTCGACGAGCACGCCGCCCATGTTCTTGGGATGTACGAAGACGATCGGTGTGCCGTGCGCACCGATGCGCGGTTCACCGAGCACGGTTGCGCCCTTGGCCTTCAGGTCCGCGACGGCGGCGTGGATGTCGGGCACTTCGAAACAGACGTGATGCTGCCCGCCCGCCGGGTTCTTCTTCAGGAAGCCCGCGATGGGGGAGCTATCGTCATACGGCTCGATTAGCTCAATCTGCGTGTTGGGCGTGTCGATGAAGCACACTTTGACGCCCTGTGCCGGCAGGTCGAACGGCTCGCCGATCACGGTGGCGCCGAGCAGGCTGCGATAGGTCTCGATCGATTGCGCGATCGATGGCGTCGCGATGCCGACGTGGTTGAGGCGGCCGAGGGTCATGATTTCTTTCCGATCGGTGTCTCCGCTTCCTTCTTGATGAGGCTCATCACCATTCCGATCGCCCAACACAGAAGAAATACGGCAACGGAAGTATGGTAGATTTTTGCCTCCGAGGAAGAGACGTAGATGGCGGTGGAATGGAACTTCACGGGAATATCATGACCCGGTGTCGGAACGGTCGTTGCGCCTTCATGGTGCGCAACGCCTTCGATCCACATGCCAAGTGCACCAGCGGCGAGGGCTACCGCCACACAAGCCCGAAGAGCCCAATTGAACGATTTCGACATAGCACCGCTCCCTCAAAGCGGAATATTGTCATGCTTCTTCCACGGATTCTCGAGGCTCTTGCCGCGTAGCTTCCGCAAGCCCAGCGCGATCCGTCGCCGCGTCGAGTGCGGCTGGATCACCTCGTCGATGAAGCCCTTGCTCGCCGCGACGAAGGGGTTCGCGAAGCGCGCCTCATATTCCGCCGTACGCTCGGCGATCTCCTCGGGCGTCTTTCCGCGGAAGATGATCTCCACCGCCCCCTTGGCACCCATCACCGCGATCTCGGCGGTCGGCCAGGCGTAGTTCAAGTCGCCGCGCAGATGCTTCGACGCCATCACGTCATAGGCGCCGCCATAGGCCTTGCGCGTGATGACGGTGATCTTCGGCACGGTCGCCTCGGCATAAGCGAACAGCAGCTTGGCGCCATGCTTGATGATGCCGTTATGCTCCTGCGCCGTGCCGGGCAGGAAGCCGGGGACGTCAACGAACGTCAGAATCGGAATCTCGAACGCGTCGCAGAAGCGCACGAACCGCGCCGCCTTCTTCGAGCTGTTGATGTCGAGCACGCCCGCCAGCACCATCGGCTGGTTGGCGACGATGCCGACGGTCTTGCCCTCGATCCGGCCGAAGCCGGTGATGATGTTGGCCGCATGCGCCGGCTGCGTTTCGAAGAAGTCGCCTTCGTCGACCACCTTCCGGATCAGCTCATGCATGTCATAGGGCTGGTTGGCGCTGGCGGGCACGAGCGTGTCGAGGCTCGGCTCCAGCCGGTCCCAGGCGTCGGCGGTCGGGCGTTCCGGCACCGCCTCGCGGTTCGACAGCGGCAGGAAGTCGATGAAGTCGCGCGCCGCCAGCAGCGCCTCGATATCGTTCTCGAACGCATTGTCGGCGACGGAAGTCTTGGTGGTGTGCGTCACGGCACCGCCCAGCGCCTCCTGCGTCACGACCTCGTTGGTCACCGTCTTCACCACGTCGGGGCCGGTGACGAACATGTACGAGGAATCCTTCACCATGAAGATGAAGTCGGTCATCGCCGGCGAATAGACCGCGCCACCCGCGCACGGCCCCATGATGAGGCTGAGCTGCGGCACGACGCCGGATGCGAGCACGTTGCGCTGGAACACCTCGGCATAACCGCCAAGGCTCGCGACGCCCTCCTGGATGCGCGCGCCGCCCGAATCGTTGAGGCCGATGACGGGCGCGCCGACCTTCATCGCGGTGTCCATCACCTTGCAGATCTTCTGCGCGTGGCGTTCGGACAGCGATCCGCCGAAGACGGTGAAATCCTGGCTGAACACATAGACCAGCCGGCCGTTGATCGTGCCCGATCCGGTGACGACGCCGTCGCCGGGGATCACCTGCTCCGCCATGCCGAAATCGACGCAATTGTGCTCGACGTACATGTCGATCTCTTCGAATGAGCCTTCGTCGAGCAGGATGTCGAGCCGTTCGCGCGCGGTCAGCTTGCCCTTGGCATGCTGCGCGGCGACGCGCTTTTCGCCGCCTCCGGCCCTGGCGGCGGCGCGACGGCGTTCGAGTTCGTTCAGCGTGGAAGACATGGGCAAACTCCTGCGCGGCTGTTTCTGCCGGTCTAGGCGCTGCTTTCAACTGTGGGTTTGCAAAATTGCAATTTGCATCTTTGCAAACTAGGCCCATGCGATGACCGCCGAGCCGCCCCGCCCCCGTCTGTTCGCCGGCGATCGGGTGCGCACGCTGCGCGCGCGGTTAGCGCTCAGCCAGACGGCGCTCAGCCAGCGCCTCGGCATTTCGACCAGTTACCTGTCGCAGATCGAAAGCGGTGACCGGCCGATCACCGGCGGCGTCCTGGCGGCGCTGGCGCGCGCCTTTCCGCTCGACTGGGTCGACGTCGCGCCGGAGGAGGAATCGGCGGCGCTGGTCGCCGCGCTGGCGGCCGGGACCGACCCGTCCGTACCCGCCGCACAGCTCGACGAGGATGCGGTGCGCCGCGGCGTGCGCCAGCAGCCCTTGCTCGCACGACGGATGGCGGCGCTGCATGCCGCGCTCCAGCGCACGCAGGAGCAGCTGCGCGTGCTCGATGACCGCGTCGATGCCGGCGGCAACCAGCCCGTGCCGCTGCCGTGGGAAGAGGTGCGCGACTGGTTCCAGGGCAGCGGCAATTACATCGACGCGCTCGATCGCTTCGCCGAAAGCCTCGCCGCCGATCTGTCCGGCGCGCGCGCCTATGCCGAACGGTTGGAGCGCGCCCACGGCATCCGGCTGATCGACGATGGCGACGCCCTGCGCAGCTACGATCCCGCCGCCGCGACGCTGCGCATCGATGCCGCGCAACCGATCGAAACGCGCGCCTTTCAGATGGCGCACCAGCTGATCCGGCTCGAGGCGGCGGATCTGATCGAGCGGATCGTCGCCGACGCCCCGCTGCAGTCGGAGGCGGCGCGCGAGCTGCTGCGCGTCGGCCTCGCCAATTACGGCGCGGGCGCGCTGATGATGCCCTATGCCGCCTTCCGCAGCGCCGCGCGGCAGCAGCGCCACGACGTCGACGCACTGCGCCAGCGCTTCGGGGTCAGCTTCGAACAGGTGTGCCACCGCCTCTCGACGCTGCGCCGCCCCGGCGCACCCGGCATCCCCTTCTTCTTCTGCCGGATCGACATGGCGGGCAACATCACCAAGCGGCATTCGGCGACGCGGCTGCAATTCGCGCAATACGGCGGCGCCTGCCCCCTGTGGGTCGCGCACGAGGCGGTGGCGATCAGCGACCGTATCCTCGTCCAGGTCGCCGAGATGCCCGACGGCGTGCGCTACGTTTCGATGGCCAAGGGGCTGGTCAAGGCCACCGCAAGCTACCGCCGCTCCCCCCGCCGCTATGCCGTGGTGCTCGGCTGCGAGGTCGAGCATGCCGCCGCCTTCGTCTATGCTGACGGGCTCGACGTCGCCGGTGCGGACAGCGCGACGCGGATCGGCCCCTCCTGCCGCATCTGCCCCCGCCGCGACTGCGACCAGCGCGCCTTCCCGCCGGTGGGCCGCGACCTGCTGATCGACCCCGACCGCCGCGGGATCGTGCCCTATCGTTTCGACTGAGTGCGCGCAGCGGCGCGGAGGACGCAAAGACGCCTAACGCGCGGCAGCGCCCTTCTCCGCTGGGGCTCATTGTAAGGAGTGACCGACGCCGCCGGCGCACCCTCTCTGCGCCCTCCGCGCCTCTGCGCGAAAAATCTGCCTCGCCGCGAGGCATGTCCCCCGGTCGCCCGCGCCGTTATGCTCCCGCCCATGACGATACGAATCGGGATCGGCGGCTGGACCTATGAGCCGTGGCGCGGGACCTTCTATCCCGAAAAATGGCCCCAGAAGCGCGAGCTGGAATATGCCGCGTCGCAAATGACCGCGATCGAGATCAACGGCACCTATTATTCCAGCTTCAAGCCCGCCAGCTTCGCAAACTGGGCCGCCGCGGTGCCTGACGGCTTCGTCTTCACGCTGAAGGCGTCGCGCTACTGCACCAACCGCAAGGTGCTGGCTGACGCCGGCGACTCGATCGAACGCTTCGTCGGACAGGGCATCACCGAGCTGGGCGACAAGCTCGGCCCGATCCTGTGGCAGTTCATGGCGACGAAGAAGTTCGACGCCGACGACATGGCCGCCTTCCTCAAGCTCTTGCCGGCCAAGCACGACGGCATCCCCCTCCGCCATGCCATCCAGGTCCGCCACGACAGCTTCGCCGACCCCGCCTTCATCGCCATGGCGCGCGGGGCGAACGTCGCGATCGTCTACGCCGATTCGGCCGACTATCCCGCCATCGCCGACGTCACCGCCGACTTCGTCTACGCCCGTCTGGAAAATGCGGTGGAGGCGGAGCCGGCAGGCTACAGCGATGCTGCGCTCGACCGCTGGGCGAAAGCGGCTCGCGACTGGCAGGCTGGCGGCCGCCCCGAGGGCCTGCCCTACGTCACCCCCGACACGCCCGCGAAGGCCCAGCGCGACACGTTCGTCTTCTTCATCAACGGCGCGAAGGTGCGCGCACCGCATGGCGCGAAGGCACTGATCGAGCGGGTGCGGGGGTAGGCAGATCGGCGGCTTACGCCAATTGCGGACGTACCTTTGAGGTTGCATCTTGAGGATCATGCTTGGCTGGTTGCGCAAAAAGCTCGTGAACACCTCGCAGCTGACGCGCTGGAATGTCAGCTTTTCGGATGGCGACATCGTGACCAGCGATGGTCAGGGCGCTGAACGAAAGCTGCCCCTTCGCGACCTACGTCGGGTTGTAGTCGCGACAGACGATAGCGGCCCTTGGGGCGCAGACGTCGTGTTTCTGTTGTTCTCAAATGCCCCAGACCCTGCCGCCGTCTTTCCACTCGAAGCGACCGGGCGAGAGGGCTTCGTGGAATGGCTGAGTGCCCAACCGGGCTTTCAAGACCGCGAATTAGCCAAAGCGATGGGTTCGACGCGGGTCGCGAGGTTCGAAGTCTTGGCTATCAGGCCGAAGGTCAGCTAGCCCCCAGTAACGGACGAGCCAACCTCAGTTCGATTGCCGCCCTTTCGGATTGAACGGCGGCGACCATTCGTCACCCCCCCGCCAGCTTCGCCTTCAAGTCCTTCAGCGCCCCGAACGGCCCGGCCTCTTCCTCACTGATGACGCCGGCGGCCTTCAGCGCGTCGGCGGCGTCGGGGCTGCGGGGGAAGGGGTCAAGCGACAGCGCAAGGGTTTCGGCGGCGACTTCGCCGAGGTCGATTCCGCCGCCCTCGATCTCCACCGTGTCGAGCGCGCCGGCGTCGAGTTCCACCTCGTCCTGGCCGTCGAGCCGTTCGACGAACAGCAGCGCGACCGGTTCGTCGATCGTTGCAGGCAGCGGCACGCCCGTGACCGAACACGCCTGTGTCACCGCGCCCGTCACCCGGCCGCGCACGGCGATGCCGGCGGCTTCGCGGCGCAGCGTCAGCTCCGCGTCCAACCGCTCGACCGCGATCAGATCGAAGCGCCGTGCCAAGGCGGCGCGTTCGTCGGCGTCAGCGACGATGTGGACGGCACGATCGCCCGCGCCGATCGCGTCGAGGCGTTCGGGGCGGCTGAATTCGGGGGTCATGGCAAATCTCCGGCGGTCAGGCGGTCGAGCGGCGTCGCGTCGAGCGCGGTGCGGAAGGCGGTAAGGTGCTGTGCCACATGCGCCACGGCCCCCGGCGCAGGGGCCTCGCCGCGGTACAGGTTGCGGACCAGCGCCGGCGTCAGGTCGCCCGCCGCCAGCCCGTCGCGATACGCGCCGAGCCGCCCGCCGAGCATGCTCATCATCTTGCCGACATGCTTGCCGACGACCAGGTCGCCCATGCCCATCTGCCGGAGCTGCCCGTCCATGTCGTCGACGAAGCGTTCGGTGAGGTGCGCCGACAGCGTCGCGGCGGCGGGCTCCGCCTCCAGCCGCAGCAGCACCATCGTCAGTACCGCGGCGATCATGTCGAACCGGCCATCGACAGTGTCGGGCACGGCGCCGGCCAGATACCAATGCTCCGCCCGCCCGCGCGTCACCACCGCATTGTACAGCGGCAGCGCCTGGTCCTGTCGCTCGCCGAACAATCGTCCCCACCAACCCACTGTGCGCCCGTCCTCCCTGCCACGCCCCGCGGCACTGCCGCTTGAAGCCTTGTCGTTCCTCGCATATCGAGGCGATCGGCGGGCGATGCAATCGATCCTGCGCGCGCCATGGGCGGGAAAGCCGCCGCTGGAGATTGTGATGAGCGTATCCGTTGCCCGTTTCGGCGCCCGCGCCCGTGCCCGCGTGGGTCTGATCGCGGGACTGGCCTGTGTCCTGGGTGCCGGCGCCTGCACGCCGCTGCGGTCGCACCAAGGCTATATCATCGACGCCGATCTGGTGAATTCGGTGCAGCCGGGCGTCGACAACCGCGCATCGGTGGCGCAGGTGCTGGGCCGGCCGACGATCGCCAGCCAGTTCGGGGCGCAGGACTGGTATTACGTCTCGCGCGACAGCCGGAACCTCAACTTCCAGAAGCCCAAGGCGAAGGACCAGATCGCGCTGAAGATCACCTTCGATCCCAACGGCACCGTCAAGTCTGTGACGCGCACCGGCATCGATCAAATCGCCAACGTCGATCCGTATGGCAAGACGACGCCGACGCTGGGCAAGAAGCGCGGCTTCTTCGAGGATCTGTTCGGCAACATCGGCACGGTCGGTGCGGCGGGCGCAGGCGGCCCCGGCGGCAGCAACACCGGCGGCGGTCGCAACACGCCGTAAGCGGTAGGGTCTGCTGGGGCCGATCCGACGACCCTATAACGTCACCCCAGCGCAGGCTGGGGACTCTTGCGACTCCTGTCGCGGATTCTGACCGGGAGACCCCAGCCGGCGCTGGGGTGACGGGTCGGCGCAAGCGTATCTTACCACGGCGTTGGCCGCGCCGCCTGCTACGCATCGGCGCGGCCGTGCCGTGCTTGGACCGGCACTGATCCCAAAAGGGGTTAAGGGATCAGTGGCGGCTAACGCGTCATGCGGGCTTTGGTTCGTTCGTGCCGCACGATTTTCGTCAGCGCACCGTGAACAGGATCTGGTCGACGATGCGGCCGCCGCCATCGACCAGCCGCAAGCGATGCAGCCCCGGCCCCGGCATCACGGGTTCGCCGTGATCCGCCGGCCCCAAATCGCGCGAATCGAGCTGGATGCGATGCGCGGTAGCGCTGCCGCTGACCCCGATCACCAGCCGCTGGCGATCCGCCGGAATGTCGGGGTCGAGCGCATAGACGCTGCCCGCCACCGGATTGGTGAAGCGCGGGCGATGCGCCTCGGCCGGCGCGGCGGCGACCTGCGTCTGCGCGGTGCCCCGCACGAAAAACTCCTGCCGCGCCTGTTCGCGCGTATCGGTGAAGGCGACTCGGCTCGCTACGACATCGGCGGGCTTCGGCGGCGCGCGGCCGGGCGCGCGGGCATGCAGGGCCAGCATCACGTCGCGCCATACCGGCGCCGCGCCGCTGGTGCCCGACACCGCGCGCATCGGGTCGCCCTCCGCATTGCCGACCCACACGCCGACGGTGAAGCGATCCGAATAGCCGATGCACCAATTGTCGCGCATCGCCTTGGACGTGCCCGTCTTCACCGCCGCCCAGAACGGCAGGCGCAGCGCCGAATCGAGGCCGAAGGTCGCGGCGCGCGCGTTGGGATCGGATATCATGTCGCCGACGATCCACGCCGCCGCCGGCGACACGATCGCGCGCGGCGCGACCCGCGGCTGGTCCAGCGTCAGCCGCAACGGGCTCCACCGCCCGCCTTGCGCCAGCGTGCGATACGCGTCGGCCTGCTCCAGCAGCGTCACCTCCGCCGATCCCAGCGCGAGCGAGAAGCCATAATAAGCGCCGTCCTCCACCAGCCCGCGATAGCCGAGGTCCCACAACCGATCGCGGAACGGCTCGACGCCGACGAGCAGCAGCGTGCGCACCGCCGGTACGTTGAGCGACCCCGCCAGCGCGATCCGCGCCGACACCGGTCCCTTGAATCCACGATCGTAATTCTGCGGCACGTACAGGCCCGACGCGGTGTCGAGCTGCACCGGCGAATCTTCGAGGATCGACGCGGGGGTGAGGAAGCGCCGCTCGATCCCCAGCGCGTACAGGAACGGCTTCAGCGTCGATCCCGCCTGGCGATAGGCATTGGCGTTATCCACTGCGGGCGCGGTCGACGCGCCGCCGATCCCGCCGACATAGGCGAGCACATCGCCGCTCGCATTGTCGACCACCACCACCGCACCATCCCGCGCGCGCGTGCCACCGAGGCCCAGCAATTGCCGCCGCAGCGCCGCCGCCGCCATCCGCTGCACGCCGGCGTCGAGCGTCGTAATGATGCGCAGCCCAGGCTTCGTCAGCAGCCGGTCCGACAGATGCGGCGCCAAGCCCGGATCGAGCGCCAGGCTGCGCGCCGGGCCCAGCATCGCCGCGACCTGCGGCGCGAACCGCGTGCAATCCGCACCCCCCGACAGCGCACACGCCCGCCGCGCGATCGTCGCCGCATCGGCGCGCGGATCGGGCAGCAGCGCGGCGAGCAGCAACGCATCGTCGCGCGTCAGGCTGGCCGGCGTCTTGCCGAACAGCCCCAGCGCCGCCGCACCGATCCCCTGCGCCTCACCGCGATAGCCGGCGAGGTTCAGATAGGCTTCGAGGATATGGTCCTTGCTCCACCGCGCCTCCAGCGCACGGCCGGCGCGAATCTGGCGCACCTTGTCGATCCACCCGCGTGCGCCCGGCCGCGCCAGCGATGGCGAGAGGAATCCCGCCAGCTGCATCGACAATGTCGACGCGCCGCGCGCCCGCTGCCGCTCGATCCGTGCGCGCGTCGCGCCGGCGAGCGCCAGCCAGTCGACACCGCCATGGTCGAAGAACCGATGATCCTCCGCCCGCACGATCGCGGCGCGGGCATCCGGCGCGATCGCCGACAGCGGCGTCCAGGCGAGCCGCCGCGCCGCGAAATCGACCCGCGCGCTGTCGATCAGCGTGCCGTGCCGATCGTACAGCCACGCCTCCGACGGCCGCCACCGCGCGCAGACGGTGGCGTAGTCCGGGAGGGGTGGTGGGCGCGTGGCGTAATCGAGGCCGCCACCGATGACGGCGACGACGCCGACCAATGCGAGGGCGCGCCGGGGGGTGAAACGGAACGCCACGTCAGACGCTCAGGCCAGCAGCCCCGCCGCTCTGCCACCCCGCTTGCCCCACCCACTCCGTCACCCCGGACTCGTTCCGGGGTCCATCGTGGGGCTGGGGGGACGGCCTGCGCCTCCGGCCTTCCCCCTCGCCGCGGAGTGGACCCCGGACCAAGTCCGGGGTGACAGGGGATGTGAGGCGACCGCAGCGCCGCCATCCAGCGCGTCCTGATCCGGCGCTGCATCGCCGCGCCCTCCTCACAATGACCGCCCCCCTCACCGCTGCCCCACCACCACCGGCTGGTTCGGCACCTGCGCCCGCACGCTCGGCGAATACATCGCCTCCACCCGCGTCGGCGGCAGGCTGAACCGGCCCGCGCCGTTCAGCCGCAGCGCATAGCTCACCGTGAAGCGCCCGCGCGGCACCCAGGCGAAGAAGCCGCGCCAGCTGTCGTTGCCGCGCTCGATGTACGACGGTTGCACGCCATCGCTGTCGCCGCCCTCCCCCAGCATCTGCGACTGGTTGGCGAGGTCGCCGATGATCGTCGCGCCCGCGGGGATCGGATCGTCGACCACCACCCAGTTGCGCTCGGCACTGGCGTCGACGGTGATCGTCACGCGCAGCACGTCGCCGCGCGTCAGCTGCCCGGCCTTGCGCGCCTGCACCACCTGCACCGTCCGCGTCGCGCGGTATCCGGCGAAAACCGGGCTGGTCAGCGGCACCGCAGCGCGCACCAGCACCGTCGCCCATGGCCCCGCCCCGCCGCTCTGGCGCAAAACCAGCGGCGTCTGTGCGGGCGGCAGCGGCAGGCTGACCGTCCGCGCGTCGGCGGCGAGCGGCCAGCTGCGCGACGCGCTCGCCGAACCCAGCTGCAGCGTCGTCGTCCCCGCGATCGCCTGTGCCGGGTACAGCCCCGCGAACTTGCGCACCGCCACCGCGCCCCAGGCATTGGCGGTCGTCGTATCCCAATGGCCGCGCGACTGACGCAGGCTGACGCCGACCATCATCTTCGCCGCCTCGTCCTGCCAGCCCGGCCGCCCGAGCGTGACGAGCAGCGCCTTGATCGCCGCCTCGTCGCCCGACGCCATCAGCCACCACGGCGCCGACGACGCGTCGGACAGGTCGAGCCGCGTGCCCTCATAGACCAGCCGGCTGCGCAGCACGCCCTCCGCCTGCGCCTTCAACGCCGCCGCATTGGCGGCCGGCACCCGGTCGAGCGCCGCGATATAATCGGCGAGCAGCGAGGTCGGCATGTCCTGTGCAGGCAGCCCGATCTGCCCCAGCATCGCGGGCGTCGCCTCGCCCGCGCGCGCCAGCGCCGCGAACGCCACCAGCTTCTGCTGGCGCGGATCGCCATAGGTTTCGTGCCGGACGCGGCCGTCGAGCACCGCCTTCAGGCCCTCCACCATCCGCGCGCGCGATGCCGGCGGCAGCGGCAACCCCGCCTCGCTGGTCAGCGACAGCACATAGGCCGTCAGCGCCTCAGACCCGTCGAGCGATTCGCGCGGCCAATAGCGCAGCAGGCCGTCGGATGCCTGATAGGTGGGGATCGCCCCCGCCAGCGCGCTCCACCGCGCCGAATCGCCGAGCGCGACGATCCGGCTCAACTGCTGTTCGAAGCAATTGTACGGATAGCGCGTCATGTAATCGCGCACGCCCGCCAGCGGCGGCGCGAGCGTGTCGGTCAGCTGCACGTCGACCGATCCGCGCCCAGGCAACGCCCCCGCGGGCGCCGCGATCGGCAGGCTGGTGGTGTCGCTGACCCGGGTCAGCGCCGCCGCCCAGGTTTCGACCGGCACCGCCGGCACCACCTGCTGAGTGACGGTCAGCCGGTCGCTCGCCTTGCCGTCCTTCGACGTGGCCGTGACCTGCCAGCGCAGCGTCCCGCTCGCCTGAGGGGCGGTCAGGTTCCACGCGACCGGCACGGCGCGGCCGGCGGGGATCGTCACGGTCAGCGGCCGCCCTTGCGCGATCCGCGGGAACACCTCCACCTTCGCGGTGACGGTCATCGGGCGATCGCTGCCGTTACGCAGCGTAAAGCCCGCCGCATACCAGTCGCCACTGCGCACCAGCGGCGGCAGGCCCGCATAGACCGACAGATCCTGCGCGGTGCGGATCGCGGTCGATCCGGTGCCGAACAGCCCGTTGCCGTCGGTGGCGATCGCGACCAGCTTGAACGAGGACAGCGCATCGGACAGCGGCACGCGCAGCGTCGCACGCCCGCTCGCATCGAGCGGCACCTGCCCCTGCCACAGCAGCACCGGCTTGAAGTTCTCGCGGTTGATCGCCGCCGCGGCATCGCCGCCGCCGCCGCCCGCTTCCACCGCCTTGCGCCCGTAATGCCGCTTGCCGACGACCTGCATCTGCGCGGTCGAGGTGAGCACCGACAGCGGCCGCTCGCCCATCATCGCCGTCAGCACGTCCCAGCTGTCGTTGGGCGCCAGCTGCAACAGCGCCTCGTCCACCGCGACAAAGGCGACATCGGCGCTCGTCGCCGGCGAGCCATCCGGCCGCTTCACCTGCACCGCGACCGCCGCCGTGCCGCGCGGCGCGAACCGGTCGTGATCGGCCTTCACCGTCACGCCCAGCGTATGCGTCTCCCACCCCACCTTCACCTTGGCGATGCCGAGCCGGAAGGCGGGCTTGGCGAGGTCGACCAAAGCGGTCGGTTCGGGCGCGGGCTCGCTCTTCACCAGCCCCAGCGACTGGCCGATGCCGCGCAACCAGCTGGTCCAGCCGCTCTCCACCCGCCCGCGCACCGCGAGGACGGAGACGAAGACGTCGGGCGCGTACGATCCCGGCATCGGCACCTCGACCACCGGATCGGTGCCGCTGAGGTCGGTGACGAAGCTCGACAGCACGCCCTCGCGCTCCACCGTCACCAGCGCGGTCGCGGCGCGGAACGGCATGCGCACCTGGAATCGCGCGGTCTCGCCTGCCTTGTAGGCGGTGCGTTCGGGGATCACGTCCATCCGGTCGCCATTGTCGCCACCGAACCACCAAGCGTCGTCGCCGACCAGCCAGACCGACTGCACCGCGCGCGCGACATTGCCGTCCGCGTCGGTCGTCGTTGCGACCGCATAGACCTCGCCCGACACGCCGGGATCGATCGTGCAAGCGGCCAGCCCCTGCGCATCGGTGGTGGCGGTGCAATCCGCCGCCAGCTTCGTCGTGCGGATCTGGTTGTCATAGGCGTAAAAGCCGCCGATCAGCCGCCGCCGCGCGGTGAGGATCTGCCGGCTGTACAGCGCGACCGAGACCGTCTGCCCCTTGATCGGCTTTCCGCGCGCATCGAGCGCGACGAACTTCAGCCGCAGGTCGTCCTGTTTCATCAGCCAGCCGTCGGTCTTGATGCCCAGCTGCACCGCGGACGGCAGGATCGGGATGACGCGGCTGGCGGTGAGCACCTCGCCATTGGCGTCCTGATAATCCATCTCGACGCGCATGTCGGCGAGTCCGTCGAGCGCGGGCACGTCGACGTTGATATGGCCCGTACCGTCGCCGCTGAGGGTCGCCGGCAGCGTCTGCGTCGGGGGCAGCGGCGTCTCGCGATCGTCGCCGTCGCCGTTCATCGCGCGCGTGCCCTCTTCGACCTTGGCACCGCCGAAGGTGTACGCCTCATAGCCTTCCGGGTTGGCGCTGTGCGCGAACCAGCCGACGCGCACATCGACGGGCAGATTGCTCGCGCCGCCGCCGGAGAGGTAGCCGACATACAGATCGAGCGGCAGCGACTTGGGTCGCACCGCCGGCGCCTTCGGCCCGGTCACGCTCGCCCGCATCGTCGGCAATTTGTATTCGTCGACCTTGAACGATTGCGATGTGTAGGTGACGTCGTCGCCCCGCACGCCACCACGTACGATGCGCAGGTCATAGTCGCCCATCGGCGCGCCCTGCGGCACCGTCCAGCTCGTCTCGCCCACCCCGCGCGCATCGATATTGAGCGGCAGGTCAAACTGCGTGTCCGACCCACGATGGGCGAGGCGCAATGTGCCGCTGAATCCCGGCGGGATCGCAAAGCCGCTGCCGTCCGGCCGGCGGACGATATGCTTCATGTGGATCGTCTCGCCCTGGCGCACCAGCGCGCGGTCGAAGACGGTGTGGAACGTCTCGGACGGCGCCGAATAGCCATAGGGCAATTCGAAATCGTACGGCCGGATGCCCTCGCCCCAGGTCGTCAGCGCAAAGCTGAAATCGTCGCCGTTGCGCGCGGAAATCATCAACGGATGCGCGGTCGAGGTATCGGAACAGCTACCGTATGTCTCGGGCTCGGGCAGCCCCTTGGGCACCATCAGCCCGCCGCTGCGATCGGTGACGCCGCGCGCCAGCACACGGCCGGTGCAGCTGTCGCTCACCTGCACGCTGGCATTGGCCACCGGCTTGCCGCTGTCGAGCGCCGTCACCCAGGCGAGGCTGCGCTCGCGCCCCCATTTGAAGTGCACCGCCATGTTGGTGACGAGCGCCGCGGTCGCGACATAGCGCGGCGCGTTCCGCCCCAGCAGCGACCGCCCGAGCCGCGGGCTGGCGAGTTCCACCACGTAGAAGCCCGGCTTGCCCAACGGAATGCCGACGACCTCGAATGCGCGGCCCTTGCCAGGCAAGCCCAGCTTCAGCCCCGCGCCCTGGTCGCCCAGGATCGACCGGTCGCCGGTGTGGTTGATGCGCGCCACGACCTCGTCGCCGCGCTTCACGTCCTCGATGTTCGTTTCGCCCGCCGCCGCGACGGTACGCAGCCATTCGGCGACCGCCGCATCCGAATCGCCCACCTTCAGCGTCCGCCCGCCAATCGCCAGGCTCTTGCCCTGCAACGCCGGTTCGACGTTGCGCACGGTGACGGGCAGCACGCCACCTTGTGCCGATTCGAGGATACCGAAGTCGGCCGCGAACTTCACCAGCGGCGGCGCTTCGTCGAACTTCACTTCCAGCGGGAATCGTTCGGCGTTGCTCAGGCTACGACCGCTCTCGTCCTTGATCCCGGCGGGCAGCGTCAGCTTCGCGGTCGCATCGGCGGGCAGCGGCGCCTTGAAGGTGACGTCGCTGATCGTCGCCTTCTTCTTTTCGTCGTCATCGAACGTCGGCGCGATCGATTTGCCGTCCGCAAAGGTCAGCCGGATCGCCGCGGCCTGGCTCATCGGCACCGGCGCGGTGAAGCGGACGTACGCGGGCTGTACCGGGCTGCACCCGGCCTGCGGATTGGTACGGCTGCATTCGAAGCGCGCCGCGAACGGCTTGCGCACGGTGAAGTCGAACCGCTGGTCCGTGCCGGCGAGCTTGCCCGAGGCGGACGCGATCCCCTTGCCCCACACCAGCGCCATGTCGCGCCCCGGCGGCAGCGCGCGGCGGCATTTGAGCGCGGTGATCCCCGCATAGGCGGCCTGTCGCTCCGCGGGCATGGCGGGCACCGCCTCGGGCAGCCCGGCATTCTCCAGGAAGCTGCGCACCGACCAGTTGCGCGTCCCCATCTCGCCCAGCAGCTTGGCGGGCAGGCCGGCATCGAGCACGTCGACCGGAATCTTCTCGCCCAGCCCGTCGACCGCGCAATAAGCGTTGGCGGCCACCGAGGCGCGCGTCGGCGCCACCGGCGCGGCAACCAGGAACACCTGATCCTCTTCGATCTCGTCCCCCGACGGCAGCACCGCGAGCGCGCGCGGCCCGCCCGCCTCGACCGTGTAGCTCGCCCGCCCGGAGAAGCTGTAGCCCGATACGCTCTTCAGCCCCTCGACCGCATCGAAGCTGCATTTGGCATCGCCGGTCAGCGGCGCGGCGAAATCGAACACCCAGGTCTGCGGATCGACCCAGCGGCCGGTGCCGGCACAGCCCGTTTTGAACGGCGCCTTCGCTCGCGGGTCGCCCAGCGGCACCATCGCCTGATTGAAGCGGATCGTATAGCGTTCGATCGCACCGCCGCCGTTCGCACCGGCGCCGCCCGTGCCGGGCTGGGCGAGCACCACCTGCGGGCTGTCGTCACCGAATGCCGCAACGGGCGCCAGAGCCAGTGCCAGCACCGCCAACCGTACCGCCGCATTCCGCCGCATGCCCGCCCCCCGCTGTTGCGCCATGTCTAGGCGGTTCGCGGGGCCGAATCCAGCGGGCCAACGCTGTCTGTCGCATGCGCACATGCGGACCTTTATTGATCCGATTCGCGCGAAAACCTCGAAGCCGTCGGCACGACCGGCCCGTTATCTTGGGCCAAATCATATCGATGCCAGAAGCGACTTGCCGAACTTTGGTCCGTAATGGAGGTTTGTAACCGGGCGGACCGGGGGGTGGCGCGTGGATTGGATCACGGCATGTATCGATGCCGCTGCGCGCGAAACCATGTTGTTCGCCGCAGCCGGCCTGTTGATCGGCGGACTGGACGATCTGATCGTCGACCTGTGTTTCCTGGTGCGACGCGGAATGGGTCGCGGCGCCATTCCCCCGCATCTCGATCGACTAGCGGCGCCGACCGACAGCGGATGCCTCGCGATCTTCGTGGCTGCCTGGGACGAACAGGCGGTGATCGGCCAGATGCTCGCCACCGCCGTCGCGCGCATCGATCATCCCGATTACCGGCTCTACGTCGGCGTCTATCCCAACGATCCCGGCACGATCGCCGCGGCACGTGCGGTGGCGGCGACCGACCCGCGCATCCGCGTGATCGTCGGCCCGCGCAACGGCCCGACCACCAAGGCCGATTGCCTCAACAGCCTGTGGCGCGCACTCGTCGCCGACGCCGCGGACGGCCCGATCAAGGCGGTGGTGCTGCACGATGCCGAGGATGTCGTCCACGCCGCCGAACTCACCGTGTTCGACACGCTGATCGAAGGATGCGCCGTCGTGCAGCTGCCCGTGCTGCCGCTGGTCCGTCGCGGATCTTTGGTGTCCGGCCATTATGCCGACGAATTCGCCTATGCGCATATCGTCCAGCAGCCGGTACGCGCGATGCTGGGCGCCGCGATGCCGCTCGCCGGTACGGGCTGTGCGATCGCGACCGACATGCTCGCGGCCATCGCCGCGGATCGGGGCGGCGCACCGTTCGACGACACCAGCCTGACCGAGGATTACGAGCTCGGCCTCCACATCGCCGAACGCGGTGGCCGCAGCCGCTTCGCCCGCGTGCGCGATCCCCGTGACGACAGCCTGATCGCGGTGCGCGCCTATTTCCCAGACAGCGTGCCCACCGCCACGCGGCAGAAGGCGCGATGGATGACCGGGATCGCGCTCGCCGGCTGGGATCGCACCGGCTGGGGACGGCCGCAGGCGCTGGCCGATCACTGGATGCGCTTTCGCGACCGGCGCGCGCCCGTGTCGGTGCTGGTGCTCGCAATCGCTTATGCCGCGATCCTCCTGTGGCCGCTGTCGGTCGGCCTGCACTGGCTGACCGGAACCGCGGTGGCGGATGACCGGCTCGCCGACTGGCTGCTGACCGCAACCACATTGCTGCTCGTCTGGCGGCTGGGCATGCGGGTCGGCTGCACCGCGCACGACCATGGCTGGCGCCAGGCGGGATGGTCGCTGCCGCGATTCTTCGTCGGCAACATCATCGCGCTGATCGCCGCGCCACGCGCGATCCGGCGCTACCTCACGCTGCTGCGCGGCGGCCCGCTGATCTGGGACAAGACCGCACATGCCTTTCCGGAGCCAGGCACGCCGCTGGCATGACCGGCGGGCGCCCCTTGCGCTTTCTCGCGATCGTGCTCGGCGGCTGGATCGGCATGCGGACCCTGGCCCTGTTGCAGGCAGGCGACTTGCCGCTGGCGCCGCTCGCCGGCCCGGTCGAGCATATCGTCGCCGCACTCGGGATCGGACCGGCGGAGGCGGCCGCACGCGCTCCGCTTCCGACGGGCGGCGCCACACCGGTCCCACGGCCAAACCCCACGCAAATCGCGGCGCCGCCACCACTGTCGCGCATCCCGAACGCCGCCGCCCGGACGGACGGCGACCGCCCCGCGCCCGCCATGACGACGACGCCAACGCCCCGCCCCACGCCACCACCGCCCCTGCTCCCGCTCGCAACGAACGCGGCGATCACCCCGCGGGGACCATCGCGTCTTGCCGGCAGCGTCTGGGGCATCACCCGCGGCGGCGGGATCGGGCAGGCCAGCGGCGGCCAGCTCGGCGGATCGCAGGCGGGGATCCGCGTCACCTATGCGCTGGGCGCATCGCGCCGCGTCGCGCTCGCGGCGCGGTTCTCGACTCCGCTCGCCGGCCGTGGTGCGGAAGCGGCGCTGGGCCTCGACTGGCAGCCCACCCGGTTGCCGATCCACCTGCTTGCCGAACGCCGCATCGCGATCGACGGCGGCCGCGGCGGCACGATGCTCGGTCTCGTCGGCGGCTATGGCCCCGCGCCCGTCGCCGGGCCGGTGACGGTCGAGGGCTATGGCCAGGCGGGACTGATCGCACGCGACGGCACCGAAGCCTTCGTCGATGGCGCGCTCCGCCTCGCGCATCCCGTCGCGCGCCGGGGCAAGGCCCGCCTCGACGTCGGAATCGGTGCGTGGGGCGGGGCGCAGCGCGGCGCCGCGCGACTCGACGTCGGCCCGTCGCTCGGCCTCGTCGTGCCGGTCGCGAACCACAACCTCCGCCTGACCGCCGACTGGCGCCAGCGCATTGCCGGCGATGCCCGCCCCGATTCCGGCCCCGCCCTCTCGATCGGCACCAACTTCTGACGGCGGGCCCCGCCCAACCCCTCTCGTCACCCCGGCCTTGAGCCGGGGTCCCGCTTCTCCAACGGTCGACCCAAAGCGGGACCCCGGATCAAGGCCGGGGTGACGGAATAAGACTGGTCGCCATTCAGCGGGTCAGCCACTCCTCCCCCGCAAGGGGGAGGTGGCGCCGCCGAACGGCGGTGACGGAGGGGGCGGAAAGGACCGTTGCCGGTAATATAGCGCCACCTCGACCTGCCCCTCCCTCATGTCGGCGGCATGCCATCTCTCTTGGCAGGGGAAGGAATGCACTACCGCCGCGCGTCAATCGGCCCGCCGACCCGCACGATGACGATGGTCCTAGTCCCGCGCCGCCAGCCGCGTATAAAGCCCTACGTGGACCTCTACCTCCCCATCGCCAATCTGTCGGTCAACGCGCTGGTCATCATCCTGCTGGGCGGCGGCGTCGGGCTGTTGTCGGGCATGTTCGGGGTCGGCGGCGGCTTTCTGACGACGCCATTGCTCATCATCTACGGCATTCCGCCCACCGTCGCCGCCGCCTCCTCGGCCAGCCAGGTGACGGGCGCGAGCGTGTCGGGCGTGTTCGCGCATTTCCACCGCGGCGGCGTCGACGTGAAGATGGGCAGTGTCTTGGTTGCCGGCGGTATCCTCGGCAGCGGGGCGGGCGCGTGGATCTTCCAGCTGCTCAAAGCGAGTGGCCAGATCGATACGGTGATCGGCGTCGTCTATGTCGCGATGCTGGGGTCGATCGGTACGCTGATGGCGCGCGAATCGATCGGCGCCATCGGCGTCGCCAAGGGCCGCGTCCGCCCCCGCGCGCGAAAGCGGCGTCACCATCCGCTGGTCGCCGCGTTGCCGCTGCGCACGCGTTTCTACGCGTCGGGCCTCTATATCTCGCCGCTCGCGCCGCTGCTGCTCGGCTTCTTCACCGGCATCCTCACCATCCTGCTCGGCATCGGCGGCGGCTTCATCCTTGTGCCGGCGATGATCTACCTGCTCGGCATGGCGACCAGCGTCGTCGTCGGCACCAGCCTGTTCCAGACGCTGTTCGTCACCGCGGTCGCGACGATGGTCCACGCCACCACCACCAAGGCGGTCGACATCGTGCTCGCCGGCCTGCTGCTGCTCGGATCGGTGACGGGCGCGCAGCTGGGCGCGCGCTTCGCCAGCCGGGTGAAGCCCGAATATCTCCGCCTCGCGCTCGCGATCATGGTGCTACTGGTCGGCTTGCGCATCCTGCTCGGCCTCGTCTGGCGGCCGGAGGAAATCTTCACGGTCGAGCTGACGTGAGCGCGCGCGCGGCTCTGCTGCTCGTCGCGCCGGCGCTGCTTGCGTCGTCGGCGCCGCCGGGCGGCTTTGCGACGGCGAAACCGGTGCTCGTCCCCGACGTGTCGCAGCGCCAGATCGAAATCGCCTACAGCTTTACGGGCGCGGAGCTGCTGCTGTTCGGCGCGATCCTCTACCCCGGCGGCCGCCTGCCCCCCGGCGAATCGCCGACCGATATCGTGGTGATCGTGAAGGGCCCGACGCAATCGGTGCTGGTCCGCGAAAAGGAAAAGATCGCCGGCATCTGGGTCAATGCCCAGCATCAGCGCTACAGTTCGGCGCCCAGTTTCTACGCGCTCGCCTCGTCGCGCCCGATCGACCGGATCGTCGACGAACGCACCCGCGCGATCTACGAACTGGGGCTCGACAGCCTGCAATTGTCCCCCGGCTCCAATGCGGCCAGCACGGTCGAGCATCGCTTCCAGCAGGGCCTCGTCGACCTGCGCCGCCGGGCCGGCCTGTATGTCGAGGCGCCGCGCGCGGTCGAGATCACCGACGACGTCCTGTACCGCGCGCGACTCACCATCCCGGCGCGCGTCCCCGTCGGGCGATTCACCGCCGAAACCTTCCTGATCCGCGACGGCCGCGTGCTGGCGGCGGCGGTACGCGACATCGATATCCGCAAATCGGGCTTCGAACGCTTCGTCGCGCGCGCCGCCGAACGGCATGCGTTTCTCTACGGAATCGCGGCGGTGGCGCTGTCGATCGCGCTCGGCTGGGGTGCGGGCTGGGTTGCGCGCCGTGTGTGACGGTTCCCAACGCTAAATTAACCAGCGCCCTCTACCTTTGGTCCGGTATGAACGGGGATCGGGCGTGATGAACGATATGGCGGGGGCGGGTTCGTTTTCGCAAGGTACGCCGTTGAGCGCGGCGGACGTGCAGGAAACGATCGGCCTGTCCGGCGCACCGATCGGTTGCGTCCTGACGATCGCGGGCAGCAGCAGCCGCGTGCTGTTCGATCGCAATGCGCTGGCCCTGTCCGCGCAAGGATCCGATCCGGTTTCCGCCGGCGCGGGCCAGGTCGGCACCCAGATCAAGATGCGCATCGGCCAATCGTGGTTGGTCGCCAACGTCCGCAGCCTGACGCTGCGCGACGGGTCGAGCGACTGGGTCGCCGCCGAAATCGACTTCCTGGGCGAAGGCATGGAGGAACAGCTGACCGGCCGCCTATACGGCTTCCGCCGCGGCGTGACGCGCTATCCGATTCCGGGGTGCGAGGTGTTCCCGATCACCACCGCCGACCTTCAACAGATCTATTCGGCCAGCAACCGCGCGCATATTCAGATCGGCACCGTCTATCCGACCCGCGACGTGCGCGCCTCGCTCTACATCGACGCGATGCTCGGCAAGCATTTCGCGCTGGTGGGTTCGACCGGCACCGGCAAATCGACCAGCGCCGCGCTGATCCTCCACCGCATCTGCGAACTGGCGCCGCAGGGCCATGTGCTGATGATCGATCCGCACGGCGAATATGGCGCCGCCTTCGGCAACAACGGCGCGCTGTACGACGTCAACAACCTCCAGATGCCCTATTGGCTGATGAACTTCGAGGAGCATTGCGAGGTCTTCGTCACCGCCCGCGGCGAAGACAGCCAGCTCGACCGCGACATTCTGGCCAAATGCCTGCTGATGGCGCGCGGCAAGAATCGCCTGGGCCAGGGCGTCGCCAAGCTCACCGTCGACGCGCCGATCCCCTATCTGCTCAGCGACCTCACCAATTGCATCAGCCTCGAAATGGGCAAGATGGATCGCGCCGGCGATACCGCCCCCTATCTCCGGCTCAAGACCAAGATCGAAGAGATCAAGGCCGATCCGCGCTACGGCTTCATGTTCTCCGGCATGCTCGTCGCCGATTCGATGGCGGATTTTCTCGCCCGCATCTTCCGTATGCCGGGCGGCGGCAAGCCGATCTCGATCATCGACGTGTCGGGCGTGCCGTCGGAAATCACCTCGGTCGTCGTCGCGATGCTCAGCCGCATGACCTTCGACTTCGCGATCTGGGCGCGCAACGAGCCCAGGCGCCCGATCCTGCTCGTCTGCGAAGAGGCGCACCGCTACATCCCGAGCAGCCTCGGCGCCGACGGGCGCAACGCCTCGGTCGGCCGCATCCTCGGCCGCATCGCCAAGGAAGGGCGCAAATATGGCGTCAGCCTGGGGCTGATCACGCAGCGCCCGTCCGATCTCGAGGAAGGCGTGCTGTCGCAATGCGGCACGATCATCGCGATGCGCCTCAACAACGAACGCGACCAGGCCTTCGTCCGCGCGGCGATGCCGGAGGGCGCGCGCGGCTTCCTCGATGCGATCCCGGCGCTGCGCAACCGCGAATGCATCGTCTGCGGCGAAGGCGTCGCGGTGCCGATCCGCGTCAGCTTCGACAACCTCGAACCCGCCAAGCAACCCGCGTCCACCGACCCCATTTTCTCGCAACTCTGGTGCGACGCCGGTGGCGAAGACGATATCATCGCCCGCACCATCCTCCGCTGGCGCGCCCAGGGGCGGTAACGTTCGACCCCGCCGGTGCGTCGATCCCAGCCATGTGGTACGGTGGAAGCGGAGGAACCGGGTCCATGGCCAACGCAATCCTGTCGACGCTTTTCGTCTTGCTGACCTGCAGTCTGGCCTATCGGGCCAACAGGTGGTTCCGCGGTGAAGCTCGTCTTCCGATGCAATGGGGGTTGGCCGGTAACGTGAACTGGTCGGCACCCCGAGCGGTCGCCTTTGCCTTCATGCCGATCCTAGCGGGTGTGGTGCTGGGTTTCGTGACGATCCTGTCCATGACGGTCCCGCCCAGGGCAGGTCAGGAACATCTTGTTCTGCCGGCGACAGCCTTTATCGGGACGGCCCTCGTCGCGACGCAGCTCATCCACTTCTGGCTGATCCGGCGAACGCTACGCTAACGCCACCGACGCGGCTTCGCCAAGCCGCCTACCGCCCGCCCACTGGCACTGCGAGCAGCCCCGCCGCATAGCTGCGGAACCGCCGCAGGTCGCTGCCCGACAGCGCCGCGACGCTGGCGAAGCTGATCGAGCGCGGGTTTACCGTCTGGCCGTTGCGCCATACTTCCCAGTGCAGATGCGGTCCCGTCGACAGGCCGGTCGAGCCGACATAGCCGATCACCTGTCCCTGCCGCACATGCTGGCCGCGCGTCACCGCGATACGGCTCATATGGCCATAGCCGCTGGCAAGGCCGCCGGCATGGCCGAGCTTGACGAAATTGCCGTAGCCGCCCGAGCGCCCCGCGCCCTGCACCACGCCGTCGAGCACCGCATAGATCGGCGCGCCATAAGGCGCACCGATGTCGACGCCCTTGTGCATTTTCAGATAGCCGAGCAGCGGATGCATGCGGAATCCGAAGGACGAGGTGATCCGCCCCGCCACCGGCATGCCCATGAAGCCGCGGCGTTCGCTCTGCCCCTTGGCGTCGAACCAGCTCGCATGGCCGTCCGCATCGTCCCAGCGGACCAGCTCGACCTTGCGGCGCCCCTGGTCGATGCCGGCGAACAGCAGGTCGCCGAGCCGCTGTTCGCCGGTCGCAGCGCGGTCGCGCTGGATGATCAGGTCGAAGCTGTCGGCGGCCCCTACGTCGCGGCCGATCGACAGGCGCGTCGCCAGCGCCTTGATGTAGCTTTCAACCACGCGCGCCGGCGCGCCGGCCGCGCGTGCCGAGCGGTACAGGCTGGAGCCGACGAGACCCTGGATACGCAGCGGTGTGCGGTCGACCGCGATCGGCTGGCGTGCCAGCACCAGGCCGGTGGCGGCCCGATCGAGCGTCAGCGCCAGATCGAAGCGTGCACGCAGCGACAGCTTTTCGAGCGGCCGGGCGACGGTGCGCGTCGGGCGGCGGCCGAGCGTCAGCGACAGGCGGGTGCCCGGCTGAATGTCGTCGAGCGATACCGCCTGCGCGATCAGCTCTGCCGCACGCGCCGCATCGGCGCGACCGACGCCGGCACGGGTCAGGACGTGCGCCAGCGCATCGCCCTCACCCAGCGTCGCGCTGAGTTCGACATGCGGGCGTTCGGGTGCCTCGGCGAGCGGCGAGACGAGGTCGTTCGCCGCCATGCGATGGCCAGTGTCGCCGCCCCAGGCGAGCGGCGCGATGGCCTGGCCGCGCGCCTCTTCCCAGGCGGTGCCGTCGAGCGCCGCGGGCGCCGCGCCGACCAAGGGGCGGATACCGGGATTGAGCGCCCAGACCGTCGCCAGCAGGCCGGTCAGCGTTGCGAGGCCGCGCCACCAGTCACGCGTGCCGATCTGCGCGCCGAGGTCGGGCGCCCAGTCGATCGCGCCCCAGTCGATACCGAACAGCCCCGGCGTCCGCACCGCCGGCCGCGCGCCGGGCACGCCCGGCAGGCGCACGAACGGGCGCGCCGCGGTGCCGCCGGCCAGCTCATAGCCTTGATCGTTGCGCAAAAACACGCGGGCGGCGCCTCATGATCCATGCGCCGCGTCCCCCCGGCGTCAGGGTGGCAGCGTTGTGGGGCCAAAGCGCTAAAGTCAAATTAAGCGCGGAATGTGCGGGTTACGCCTGCGACGAGCCGGTTGCCCGCTGCGGCAGACAGGGGCCGGATTAGCGCAGCAGCGCCAGCGCCGCCATCAGCAGCGCCGCAACGCTGGGATAGAAGGTCAGGCCGAAGCCCAGCGCGCGCGCCGCCGCGCCGTCGCGATAGCCGCTCCAGAACAGCAGCCGCCCGGCCGAGAAACAGGCCGCGAATAGCGCAACGGCCACGCGCGCATGATCGTCGAGCAGCGTCAGCGCACCATAAGCGATCGCGGCGAGCAGCGCCTGTTCGGCGGTGTTGCGCAGGATGGCATTGGCCGCATCGACACGCGGGTCGACGCCGTCGCCGCCATCGATCGCGCTGGCCGAAGCGAAGCGCCGCCGCGCGACGTCGCCGATCGCCGCCGCCACCCACAGACCCAGCGTCAGCAGCGCGACGCCCAGCGTCCAGCCGCGCGCCTCCAGCATCATCGCATCGCCGTGGGCGTAGCCGATCAGCGCCAGCGCCACCGTCACGACGACGGCGATGCCCATGGCGCGCGTCACGCCTGCCTGCGCGCGGGCAAGCGGCGTCGCGGGTGCCCGCTTCGCCGGATCGACCGGCGTCTCGCTCACACCAGCAGGCCCTGCAACAGCTTGGGCAAGGTGCCGCTTTCGCCCCGCGCCTCAGCCATGAAGCGATCTTTTAGCGGCGGCAGGCGGTCGACCGCCGAAATGCCGAAGCGGCGCACCGCGCTCGCCGTCTTGCCCGGAATCCCGAACAAGCGCGTCAGCGTATCGGTGGCGGCGGCGACCATGAACGTGTCGAGCCCGCGCCAGCGCTGATAGCGTTCGAGCAGCGCCGGATCGCCCAGGTCCAGCCCCAGCCGTTTGCCCTCGACCAGCACCTCGGCCAGCGTCGCGACGTCGCGCAGGCCCAGGTTCAGCCCCTGCCCCGCGATCGGATGGATGCCGTGCGCGGCATCACCGACCAGCGCCAGCCTCTCCGCCGTGATCCGCGCGGCATGGTGAAAGCCCAGCGGATAACTGGCGCGCGGCGATGCGGCGGTCAGTTCGCCGAGGAACCCGCCCATCCGCTTGGTCGCCTCTGCCAGGAAGGCGCGGTCGCCCAGCTTCATCATGCCGGGCCCATCCGCGCCCTTCACCGACCAGACGATCGCCGAGCGATGGCCGATGTCGTCGTCGGGCAGCGGCAGCAGCGCGAACGGGCCGGCGGGGTAGAAGATTTCGTAGGCGACGTCTTCGTGGGGATATTCGTGGTGGAACGCGCCGACGATCGCGGCATGGTCATACTGCCAGCGCGCCACCGGGATACCCGCCGCCTCGCGCGTCGGCGAATTGCGCCCCTCCGCCACGATCACCAGCGGCGCGGTGACGGTGTTGCCGTCGCTCAACGTCGCGGTGACCTGATGCTCGCCGCGCACCAGCTCGGTAGCGCGCGTCTGCATGCGCAGGTCGACGTGGTGCGCGGCGGTCGCGGCGGCGGACAGCGCGGCGCGCAACGCCTTGTTTTCGTACATCGTGCCGAGCGGATCGTCGTTGTCGCCAGGCCGGAAATCGAGCTTGCCCGGCGCCAGCCCGTCGCTGACCCGGATATGCCGGATTGCGCAGCCCTTGCCCGCCAGCGCCTTGCCCACGCCGATCGCATCCAGCATCCGCCCGCTGGCGCTGGCGATCGCCGACGCGCGCCCGTCGAAGCCGGGGGCATGGACCACCGCGGGGTCGGCGGGATCGACGACGATGCTCGTGACCCCATGCGCGTCGAGCGCCAGTGCGAGCGTGGCGCCGACCAGGCCCCCGCCGAGGATGATGACGTCCGAATTCATGTGCATCCCTCTACAGGTCGCCGCGCACCGTGCCAACGCTCCCTACGGTCGTGGGGCAGGCGTTGTTCCCGGCGGGGGAGCGGTTCGGAAAGTCACAAAAGTCACGCCGACGCACGTGTTTTTCGAAACGGGAGGCCTGCGGTGATATAGAGCGTGGAAGGGGTGGCACGGATGGGGCGTGTAGGACAGCGGGAATGTGGTCGGCCGATTTCGTTATCCATATTCAATGGGTTGGCGGGCGGCGGCGGTAGCGGCGATCCAACGGGTCCGACGCTTCGTAGCCGACGCCTTGTCCCTGGACTGTTTTGCCCATCCCCGTTCACCTGGTGAGCAGGTTGCCGAGCCTCCCAGGCTCGGCTGAAACCATCCGGGGGATGGTTTCACCTGCTCACTGTCGAAGGGCGGCCCACGAGCGCATCGCTGGTGGCACGCGCCCTTCGACAGGCTCAGGGCGAACGGGTGAAGCAGGCGATCGGCCCGCCATCTTGACGGAATCGCGCCATCGGCCGATGAACCCGCGTTAACTTTTCGGAACATTGAAGGAATCGAGCGATGGCGAGCCGTGCGCAGCCAGGGCTGTTGCGTGAGACGGTGAAGGCGGGCGCCGTACGGGGCGGCGCGTTGGTCGCCGCGATCGCGCTGTTCGTCGCCACCGCGGTAATGGTACTCGCGCTGGCGAGCTATCGCGCCAGCGACGCCGCGCTCAACACCGCCTCCGGGGGCCCGGTGCAGAATCTCGCCGGCCCGCCCGGCGCCTGGTTCGCCGACCTCGCGCTCACGCTGTTCGGCCCGGCGGTCGCCCTGCTGCTGCCGATCGCGCCGATCGTCGCCGCGCGGCTGTGGCGCGATCGGCCCGCGGGGCGCTGGCTCGCGATGCTGCGCAATGCCGCGATCGGCGTGGCGCTGATCGCCGCGGCGCTCGCCTTCGTTTCCGATGCGTCGGTGCTGGCGCTGCCCGCCGGATGGGGCGGCGTCGCCGGCCTGTCGATTGCGAAGGCGGTGGAATGGGGCCTGTCGTTCATCGGCCAGCCGGGCGCAGAGCGCTGGGCGGCACGCGGCATCGGCCTGATCGTCGGAATCGCCGGTATCGTGATCTGGGCGAAGAGCCTCGACATCGACCTCGGCGACCGCCGCTTCCGCCTGCGCCGCACGCGTGGCGACGCGATCGGTGCCGATGACGATGGCGACGATCTGTACGACGACGCCTATGACGACGGGGACGAGGAACCGCTCCAGCTCGCGCGCAAGGTCGTCGAACCGCGCGCGGTCGCGACGCCAGACCCGCGTCCCGCCCCCAACATCGCCGACCGCAATCTCGCGCCCTCCGCCGCCAAGCCCAAGCCGAAGCAGCAGAGCCTCGACCTCGGCCACAGCTATACGCTGCCGCAGCTCGACCTGCTCACCCCTGCGCCACCGGCGCCGAAGGGCACGATCGACAAGGCCTCGCTGGAACGCAACGCGCGCCTGCTCGAAAACGTGCTCGACGATTTCAAGGTACACGGCGTCATCAACGAAGTGCGCCCCGGCCCGGTCGTGACGATGTACGAGCTCGAGCCCGCGCCGGGCATCAAGGCCAGCCGCGTCATCGCGCTCGCCGACGATATCGCGCGCAACATGTCGGCAATCTCGGCGCGCGTCGCGGTGATCCCGGGCCGCAACGTCATCGGCATCGAACTGCCCAACCAGAAGCGCGAATCGGTCAGTCTGCACGAACTCGTCGGCAGCCAGACGTTCGAGGATCAGGCCGCGCAGCTGCCGATCATCCTCGGCAAGAACATCGCCGGCGATCCGGTGATCGCCGATCTCGCCCCCATGCCCCATCTGCTCGTCGCCGGCACCACCGGGTCGGGCAAGTCGGTCGGCCTCAACTGCATGATCTTGAGCCTGCTCTACCGGCTGACGCCCGAACAGTGCCGGATGATCATGATCGATCCCAAGATGCTCGAACTGAGCATGTACGACGACATCCCGCACCTGCTGTCGCCGGTCGTCACCGATCCCGCCAAGGCGGTGCGCGCGCTCAAATGGGCGGTCGAGACGATGGAGGACCGCTACCGCCAGATGTCGTCGGTCGGCGTGCGCAGCCTGGCGGGCTTCAACGACAAGGTCCGCGCGGCGAAGGCGAAGGGCCAGCGCCTCGGCCGCCGCGTCCAGACCGGCTACCATCCCGACACCGGCCAGCCGGTGTATGAGGAAGAGCAGCTCGACTACGAACCGCTGCCGCAGATCGTCGTCATCGTCGACGAGCTTGCCGACCTGATGATGACCGCGGGCAAGGAGGTGGAATTCCTGATCCAGCGGCTCGCGCAAAAGGCGCGCGCCGCGGGCATCCACCTGATCATGGCGACGCAGCGCCCGTCGGTGGACGTCATCACCGGCGTCATCAAGGCGAACCTGCCGACGCGCATCAGCTTCCACGTCACTAGCAAGATCGACAGCCGCACGATCCTGGGCGAACAGGGCGCCGAACAGCTGCTGGGCCGCGGCGATATGCTCTATATGCCCGGCGGCAAGGGCATCGTCCGCGTCCACGGCCCCTTCGTCAGCGACGACGAGGTACGCGCCATCGCCGATCACTGGCGCGCACAAGGCCAGCCCGATTACATCAGCTCGGTCACCGAAGAGCCCGAGGACAGCTTCGCGCTCGACGGCGCGCCGGAAGGCGAGGACACCGCCGAGGACCAGCAGTATCGCGCCGCGATCCAGCTGGTGTGCGAATCGCAGAAGGCCTCGACCAGCTGGCTGCAACGCCAGCTGCGCATCGGCTACAATTCCGCGGCGCGGCTGATCGAACGCATGGAAAAGGATGGCATCGTCGGCCGCCCCGACCATGTCGGCCGCCGCGAAGTGCTGCGCGATACCGAAGGCCACGCGATCTGAGGCGGGGGATCAGGCCCCGTCCGGGGAGAACAGCCATGCCACGGCCGCGTCCCGATCGACGAAGTAGCGGAATTCGGCGTGGTCGCGATTGGCGCGCTCGGCCTGAAACCTGGTGAGCGCGGCGCCCGTGTAGACCGCGACGCGTCGTGATCGCACCGCAGGATCGGCCATCATCGCGATGAATCCCGCCACGACCTCCTGGCTCTGCACCATCGCGCCCGAATAGTCGCACAGGCTGACCGGCTCGCGGCCCGTTGCGCGGATACGGGCAACCGCATCCTCCAGCGCCCGACGGAAATCCGCCAGCGTCTCCAGCGTCCAGAAGCCCTGCATCGCGGTCTCGAAGCAGCCGCGATCCATATCGACCGTCACGCGAAACGTCGGGTGCGTATCCATCCGACGCCTTCTATGCCGCCGGGGTTACGAGTCGGTGAAGCCCTACCGCGCCACCGGCAGCCACGCAGGCTCGAACGCCGGCTGGCGCGGCGGCAGCGGTGACAGCTGCCGCAGGCGATCGACGTCGAGCAGCCGCACGCGATGCCCCGTCCGCGCGATCAGTCCCTCGTCCTCCAGCGCGCGCACCGTGCGGTTAACGTGAACCCCGGTCAGCCCGAGCAGATCGCCGATCACCTCCTGCGTCAGCGGCAGATCGAACGCATCGTCCTCCACCAGCCCGATCGGCGTCAGCCGGGTGTGGAGATCGATCAGCAGCCGCGCCAGCTGTTCGCGTGCCGAGGCATTGCCGGTGATCGCCAGCATATCCATCAGCGCCAGCCGCTCCATCTGCACCGCCACCGTGAACAGCGCGGCGAGGCGCGGCGCCGTCTGGTACAACCGCCCGAACCGCGCATAGGGCACGAGCGCGGTCACCGATTCGGTGATCGCGGTCAGTGTGTCCGCCGCCTCCGACAGCACCATCGTCGGCGTACCCAGCATGTCGCCGGGCAGATGCACCTTCTGGATCAGGCGGTTGCCGCTGCGCAGGATGATCGACGAGGCCACCCAGCCTTTCAGCTGCAGGTAAAAGCCGCTTACCGTATCGCCTTCGCGCTGGAAGACTTCGCCGCGCCGGCGCATCACCGCGCCCTCGCCGAGCGTGCCGAGCAGTTCGACTTCGGTGCGGGTGAGATCGGCGAACGCGCGGTAACGGTGGATCGGATACGTCATATACGTCAGGTTTGCCGACCGTTACGCTGGCGTTCAAGCTGAACCCCCTTGATGCAAAGCAGGACGCCGGCATGATGGCGCGCTCACGCCGCAGGGGGCATCGATCATGACACGCATCAGCGGCCGCGCGCGATCCTGTCTGGCGCTCCCGATCCTCGCACTGCTCGCAACCGCAGCCGCCCCGGTTCCGCCGACACCGCGCGAGCGTGCGATGATGGACGCGATCGAGCGCAGCATCGTTCTGCCGGCAAAGGCCCGGCCGCTGGCCGCCTATGGGCGCAACTATGCCTGGGCGGACCCGACGCATGTGGTCGCCACCTACCTGTTGCCCAGGCTTTCGTCCCCCCCGGGCGAGCAGTGCAGGGTCATGCAAGACTCTGTGATGCGGCCCTGTTCCAGACGGGAGATCGCGGATATTGCACGACAGGAGGCCGAAGCCCGTGCCGCCGAAACGCCCGCCGGGCACCGCCGCTGGTTCGCGCGCCCGGAGGGATGGCCCACGATCTTCGATGGCGGCTGCGCGCAGGTAAATGTCGCCTATGACGTTCCCAATCAGCGGATCACCCAGGTGGCGTGCAACGGCGACCTGACGGCCCCGCCCCCCGATCGCCATTTTCCTTGATCCCCGCCGCCAAGCTGGCAAGGTGTAGCTAAGACATAATACACCGGGGAGTATCATTCGATGAAACGCATCGCCGCCGCCGCCGCGCTTCTGCTGGCCGGCACCGCCATGGCGCAGGACAGCGCCACGATCGCCCCGCCCGCCGCGATCGTGGCGGATGGTATCCCGCCGGTGCCGCAGGCGCTCGCCGACGCGACGCGGCCTTATATGGAATCGCGCTCGTCGGCGTTCGGCGGCTGGAATCCGGTGACGCGCGGGGTGCTGATCGCGACGCGCTTCGGCAATACGGTGCAGGCGCACGAGGTCGCAATGCCGATGGGCGCGCGCCGCCAGCTGTCGTTCGAGGCGGATGCGATCGCCCGCGCGAGCTACGCGCCCAAGCGCGGCGACGTGATGGTCGTGCAGAAAGACGTCGGCGGCAGCGAATTCTGGCAGCTCTACACGCTGCGGGATGGCCGCCTGACGCTGCTGACCGACGGCAAGAGCCGCAACGCGATCAACGCCTGGAGCCATGACGGCCGCTGGCTCGGCTATTCGTCGACGCGGCGCAACGGCGCGGACAACGACCTCTACGTCATCGATCCGCGCAATCCGAAGAGCGACCGGCTGGTCGCGCAGGTGAAGGGCGGCGGCTGGGCGATCAGCGACTTCGCACCCGATGCGAAGACCGCGGTCGTCACCGAATATCGCTCGGTCAACAAGACCAACCTGTATCGGATGGACGTCGCGACCGGCGCGATGACACCGATCGGCGATCCCGCCGCCGCCATCGCGTACGGCGAGGCCAAGTTCGCGCCCGATGGCACCTTGTGGGTCACGTCGGACGAGGGATCGGACTTCCAGCGCCTCGGCACGATCGATCCGAAGACGGGCCGCTTCACCGCGGTCGCCCCCGAACCGAAGTGGGACATCGACGCCTTCGACATTTCGGACGACGGCCGCACCATCGCCTATGTGGTCAACGAAGCGGGCATCGACCGGCTGAAGCTGCTCGACGTCGCGAGCCGCCGCGCCCGCACCGTGCCGCTGCCCGCCGGCAGCATCGGCGGCGTGGCATTCGCGCCATGGGGCGCGCTGGGCTTCTCGCTCAATTCCGCTAAGGCGCCGACCGACACCTATTCGCTCGATCCCGCGACGCTGACGGTGACGCGCTGGACGGCGAGCGAAACCGGCGGCCTCGATCCCGCGCGCAACGTCGAACCGGAATTCGTCGAGGTGAAGAGCTTCGACGGCGAACCCGTGTCGGGCTTCCTCTACCGCCCCGATCCCAAGCGCTGGCCCGGCAAGCGCCCGCTCCTCTTCAACATCCACGGGGGACCGGAGGGGCAGTCGACCCCGGGCTTCCTGGGGCGCAACAATTACCTGCTCAACGAATTGGGCATCGCGCTCTTCTATCCGAACGTCCGCGGCTCGACCGGGTTCGGCAAGCGCTTCGTCGCGCTCGACAACGGGCCGTTCAAGCGGGAGGATTCGGTGAAAGACATCGGCGCCTTCCTCGATCGGTTCGACAAGGATCCACGCATCGATGCGAAGCGGATCGCGGAGACCGGCGGCAGCTACGGCGGTTATATGTGTTACGCGCTCGCGATCCGGTACGGTGACCGGTTCAAGGCGGCAAACTGCATCGTCGCCATCTCCAACTTCGTCACCTTCCTCGAAAACACGCAAAGCTACCGCCGCGACCTGCGCCGCGTCGAATATGGCGACGAGCGCGATCCCGCCCAGCGCGCCAAGCTGGTCGAGATCAGCCCGCTCACCCGCGCCAAAGAGCTGAAGATCCCGCTGATGGTCGTCACCGGCGGCAATGATCCGCGCGTGCCCGCCTCGGAAGCCAATCAGATGGTCGCCGCGGTCCGCGCCAATGGCGTCCCCGCCTGGCACCTGCTCGCCAAGGACGAAGGCCATGGCTACGCCAAGAAGGAGAACCAGGACTATCAGTTCTGGACCAGCCTGATGTTCTGGCAGGCGAACCTGCTGGGGAAGTGATGGATCGAATGGCATTTAAGCACTTGTGATCAAACGATGAATTAGAATCACCGCCCTCATACCCCGGCCGTACCGCACCCACCCTCACCCTTCGCCGCCTATGGCGGCTCTTCCCTCTCCCATTGGGAGAGGGAGGGAGCGGCGCAGCCGCGGAAGGGTGAGGATGGGCCCACGACATCACCTTCAAAAACGAACCGATCGTTTTCTTTTGGGTGTTCATGTCGTCCATGTTCCCGGCACCAACACCCGTCCCGACAGTTAAGGGCCGGTTCAACGCCTTCCCCGCATCAGGACCCGCATGACCCGATACGCTCTTGCTCTCGCCCTGCCGATCGCACTCGTCGCGCCGGCCGCTCTGCCCGCCCAGGCGACCGGCGACCTCGCCGCGGTGCAGCGCCACCTCCAGTCGGTCGAGACGATGACCGCCGACTTCACGCAGACCGACCGCAACGGCAAGGTGCTGACCGGTACGTTCACGCTGAAGAAGCCGGGCAAGCTGCGCTTCCAGTATGAAAAGGGCGTGCCGATCCTGATCGTGGCAGAGGGCGGCGCGCTGACCTTCATCGATTATTCGGTGCGGCAGGTGCAGCGCTGGCCGATCAAGAATTCGCCGCTGGGCGTGCTGCTCGATCCGACGCGCGACATCACCCGTTATGCCAAGCTCGTCCAGACGGGGAACGACCGCGTCGTCTCGGTCGAGGCAAACGATCCCAAGCACCCCGAATATGGCAAGATCACGCTGATCTTCGCCCGCGACTCGGCGGCCCCGGCCGGACTCGCGCTGCAGGGCTGGGTCGCACTCGACAGCCAGAACAACCGGACGACGATTCGCCTGTCAAATCAGCGATTCGGCGTGCCGGTCAGCGACCAGACGTTCAAATGGAACGATCCGCGGAGGCCGAACGTCCGCTGAGCCGGGTTCATTCATGTACCCGACAGGTTTGCTGGCCTAGAGACGTCCTCGCGGATGTGGGGCGTTCGGGATTTTTTCCCCCTGTTGCCCGGATGACCATCAACCACTTCCCGCCTGCGTGACGAACGCTAGGTCGGCCCTCGCTCCATGCCCCCGGAGCGAGGGCCTTTCCGTTCATGCGGGGCAAGCCCGCATGGACCGGCCGGCGGGCAGAGCCCGTCCGACGTCATGGGCTTCGCGCATGACGCGCCCCCTCTCCCGTTCGCCCAGAGCCGGTCGAAGGGCACGTTGCCACCAGTGTGGGGCTCGGGGAAAGCTGCCCTTCGACAGGTTCAGGGCGAACGGAAGGCGCGTGGCGCATACGGCCCCAAGGTCGGCCCGAACCTTGCCCCCCTCCCCGCCCCCGCCTAGATGCACCGGCGTGAAGATCGTCTCCTGGAACATCAATTCGGTCCGCTTCCGGATCGCCATCGTCGAACAGTTCCTGCGCGAGGTGGAACCCGACATCCTGTGCCTCCAGGAAACCAAGGTCGTCGACGCCGACTTCCCGTTCGATGCCTTCCGCGCGCTCGGCTACGACCATATCGTCATTCACGGCCAGCGCATGCACCATGGTGTCGCGATCCTCAGCCGCGTGCCGCTGGTCGAGGACGACCGCTTCGACTGGCAGGCGAACCAGGAAGCGCGCCACGTCGGCGTCCGCCTGCCCAACGGCGTCCGGCTGGAAAACGTCTACGTCCCCGCCGGCGGCGACGTCCCCGATCGCGACGTAAACCCCAAATTCGGCCAGAAGCTCGACTTCGTCGAACGGATGACGCGCTGGTCGGAAACGCTCGACGTGCCGACCATCCTGACCGGCGATTTCAACATCGCGCCGCTGCCCAGCGACGTGTGGAGCCACAAGGCGCTGCTGAAGGTCGTCAGCCACACCCCCATTGAGGTCGAGGCGCTCGATCGCCTCCAGGCCTCGAACGATTGGGTCGACCTGGGGCGGCATTTCCACCCCGCCCCCGCGCGCCTTCACACGTGGTGGAGCTATCGCTCGCGCGACTGGACCAAGAACGACCGCGGCCGCCGGCTCGACCATATGTGGGCGACGCGCGACGTCGCGGAGAAGGCCACGGCGCACGTCGTCCACGAAGCCTGCCGCAGCTGGCTGAGCCCATCGGACCATGTGCCGATCCTGACCGAGTTCGCCTTCTGATGAGCGCGTCCGCCCGCGATGTCGCGCGCGCGATCGACGCGCTGCGCCGCGGCTGGCCGATCGCCATCGCCGCGCCGGGTGAGGCCCCCCTGCCCCTGCTCGCGGTCGAGACTGCCGATCCGATCGGGCTCGAATCCTTCGCGGGCGGTGGCACATTCCCGCTGCTCATCTCCAACGGCCGCGCCGCGACGCTGAAGCTGACCAACCAGCTCGCCGCCGCCGATCCCGACACGCCGGTCGCGATCGAGCCGGCGCCGTGGCTCGACTTTTCTACCGCGGTCGCGCTCGCCGATCCGCAATTCGATCTCGCGACGCCGCTGAAAGGACCGTTCCGCACGATGGCGATCGATCGCCCGGCGGCGAGTCTCGCGGCCATCCGGCTGGCGCGGATCGCAGGACTGCTGCCGGCCTTCGTCCTCGACGGCGCCGGCGCAGAGGTGACGATCGATCCCGCCGCAATCGACGCGCATCAGGCATCCGGCGCATTGCGTCTCGCGACGCGCGCCCGGTTGCCGGTCGACGGCGCCGAGGATGCCGAGATCGTCGCGTTTCGATCGCCCGATTCGAGCGACGAACATGTCGCACTTCTGGTTGGCCAGCCCAATGGATCGCCGCCGCTGGTCCGCCTGCATAGCGAATGCCTGACCGGCGACGTGCTCGGCAGCCTGAAATGCGATTGCGGACCGCAGCTGCGCGCGGCGATCGAAGCGATCAAGGCGCAGGGCTGGGGCATGTTGCTGTATCTGCGACAGGAGGGCCGTGGGATCGGCCTGGTCAACAAGCTGCGCGCGTACGCGTTACAGGATCAGGGGTTCGATACGGTCGATGCCAACACGCGGCTGGGCTTTGCGATCGACGCCCGCGATTTCGGCGTGGCGGCGCGGATGCTGTCGCTGCTGGGGCAGCGCACCGTGCGGCTGTTGACCAACAACCCGGCCAAGGTTGCGGGACTGGAAGCGGCGGGCGTGACGGTGATCGAACGCGTCGCGCACGCGCTGCCGCCCAACCCCCATAATGCGCGCTATCTGGCGACGAAGCGGGACCGGACCGGCCACCAGCTCTGACTTCGCTCAGACGAACGCCTCCGGGTCGGTGAGTCCCGTCAGCCGTCGCGCCGCGCGCCGCGCGAAGGCGAGGGTGCAGCGTTTGCGAACGTGCGCGGCCAGCGGCACGCTATGCGCCTCACGCAGGATCGCCGCATCGTAACGATCGGCGACGATCACGCCCGTCCGCTCCGGCAGGAACGCCGCACCGTCCAGCGGCGCGGTATCGAACCCCGCCGGCACCGCCCAGTAATACCGGTCGCAGTGACCGAGATAGTCGGGCCATTTGCCGTCACCCATCAGGTCGGCGCGCGACACCTTGATCTCGACGATCACCAACTGTCCGCGCGCGTCGATCGCCATCAGGTCGGCACGGCGGCCGCCCTCCAGCGGGACTTCGGGGATGGTGACGAGGTCGTGGCGCAGCAGCATCCGCGTGACGCCGCGCGCGACGTCGGCGGCGCAGATCGCGGGATCGCCGCCCTCAACGCAAGAAACCGGAGCCATGTCGAGCATGACCCCGGTTTAGAACATTCGGCGAACGAGGCAAGCGCCCCGTGGCGGATCAACGATAGAAGACGTGGTTGCCGATCATCGCGATCTTGGTGACATTGGCACCGGGGCGACGGTTCGGCGTGTTGAAGAACAGTGCCTTCGGAGCCGGGCTGTCCCACGCCGCGTCCAGCGCGACGCGCGCGACGGCGAGGGCGGTGCGGTAGGTCGCGCGGCCTTCGTCGATCGCCGGGATTTCACCGTGGCGCACGAAGCTGAACTGGCCGCGCTGCTTCACGACCGAGCAGATGTCGCTGGGGAAGCGGCCCGACTTCGAGCGGTTGATGATGACGTTGGCGACGGCGAGCTGGCCCGCGAGCGGTTCGCCCTTCGATTCGAAATAGATCGCGCCGGCGAGGCAGCGCTGCGTCTCGTCGACGTCGGCGCTGTCCTGCGCGGCAACGGCTTCGGCGAGGCTGTTATACTCTTCGTCTTCGCTGGCTTCGACCGTGGGGAGCGGCTGGACCACCGGCTTAGCGGGTCCGAACGTCGCGGCAACGGGAGCGGGAGAGACGGGGACCGATGCCGGAACGACCGGATCGGTGGAGGGGGCGGTCGGCGCGGGAATCGCGGTGCGATTCAGATCCGAGGCCCGGACCGGCGAGCTGTGGCTGATCAGGCCCGCCAGAGAGAAAGACATCACCGCGATGGCCGCGGCGCGCTGCAAAATCGTCATCAACGTATTCGATATGCGGTTGGACCACGGACCCGATCAGTCAGGCTGATCGTCCGGGCATCCCCCCGACTGCGTCACCGACCCGGATCGCACCCAGGCGCGGCACAACGCGCATTCAACGTGCGCGAGCCATCGTCACACATCCGTCACGAGTCAATTCGACAGGATCGTTTCAGCGGCGAACCGTTCGGCTTCCGGGATATCCAGTTCGACGACCCATAGATCGGGGTCGCGACTGCACCGCCGCCGCCAATAGGCTTCGGCACCATCGGGCGGGACCGATTCGGCTAGAATCGCCACGCCATCGAAATCGATCGTGCGTTCGAGAACCCGAACCGGAGATGAACGGGATTCGATCAGCAGCAGAATTGCGCCCCCTTGCGGATCGCCCTTCGCCCGCACCATCGCCATGCCGCCCGCATCGTTGACCCGGCGCAGCAGCGCCCCGACCACCAGATGCGTCGGCAGCCGATCGCTCACGGTGCGGCGCGATAGCCGGGCAGGCCGGACAGCGCGATCTGCGAGCGCATGAACGTGCCGGTGCCGCGCGCCGCCTCCTCGCCATCGGCATCGATCAGCCGCGCATCGGCGACATAGACGCGGCGCTTGCCGCTGATCCAGCGCCCTTCGGCGATGACGGGCCCCGCCTTCATCGGCCGGGTAAGCAGCAGGTTGAACGCCGTCGTCAGCAGAAACCGGTCGGTGACGAGGCTGTTCGCCGCATAGAAAGCGGCGTCGTCCAGCATCTTGAAATAGCTGGTGCCATGCGCGGCGCCGGCTGCGTGATAATGTTCGGGCCCGATCAGGAAGTGGATGCGCGCGACACCCGCCGCAACGATCTCCAGCCGCGATTCGAACAGGCGGTTGATCGGTGCGGCAGCGTAGAGCGATTCGAGGCTGCGATAATGCGCCTGTGCGCCGCTGTCGTCGGCCGTCCCGCTCACGCCGCGTCGCGTGCCGCGTCGGCGGTGAACAGCGCGTAGAGCGCATCGGGCGAACCCGCGCCGCGCAGCTTCGTAAGGAACGTCCGGTCGCGTAAACGCCGCGACACGCGGGCGAGCGCCTTCAGATGATCCGCACCGGCATCGACCGGCGACAGCAGCATGAACACCAGGTCGACGGGCAGATCGTCGACCGCGTCGAATTCGATCGGCTGGGCAAGGCGCATGAAGACGCCGGTCACCGCGGGCAGATCGGGCAGGCGCGCATGCGGGATGGCGACGCCGCCGCCGAAGCCGGTCGAGCCGATCTTCTCGCGCGCCGCCAGCAATTCGGCGGTCAGGCGACCGTCGATACCCAGGCCCTCGGCCGCGGTCGCAAGCTGCGCGAACAAGGCCTTTTTATGCGCGACGGCGACGTCCTTATAGACCGCCTCGGGGCGCAGCAGATCGCTGAAGTCGTTCATCCCGGTCTCGAATAAAAGAAAAGGGCCCCGCCGGGCCCGTAACAGTACCGGCGGGGGGTGGAAAGATCAGCTTGCGGCGGGCTGCTGTGCCTGCACGCTGCCGCGCTGCGGCTCGACCCAGCCGATGGTGCCGTCGCCGCGACGATAGACCATATTGTAGGCGCCCGTGCCCGCATTCTTGAACAGGAGCGCCGCGGTATTTCGCAGGTCGAGCATCATCACCGCATCCGACACGCTGGCATCGGGGATGTCGACGCGCGTTTCGGCGATGATGAGCGGCGCGTCGCCCACATCCTCTTCGGTGGCGGCCGGTTCCTGGAACAGCGTATAGCCCGCATTGTCATAGCCCATGTCTTCCTGAATGGCCGCCGCCTCGCTGGCGTGGCGATCCTTCAGGCGGCGCATGTAGCGACGCAGCTGCTTTTCGATCTTTTCGGCTGCCCCGTCGAACGCGAGGTGCGCCTCTTGCGCCTGGTGGCTGCCCTTCAGCACCAGACCCTTCATGACGTGCACCACGATATCGCAGCGGAAACCGACGTCATGCGGCCCCTTGCCGAACGTCACTTCGGACGAAATGGCACGTGCGAAATGCTTGGTGGCGATACCCTGAAGCCGGTCGCTCACATGATCCTTGAGCGCGTCGCCGGTTGCGACCTGATGACCAGAAATCCGGATATCCATCGTCTTCTCCATTGATAGGGGCTGACCTGTTGGCCTTTGCCCGGTTGGCGTTAATCGAACGCCGCGACCCCCCAGATTGGATCCTGCAACTTGGAAACAAATGCCGCATGGGCGGCAAGTTCCGCCTCGGACGGGCGAAAGGTGCGCGGCGGGCGTACCGTGACCGGGCGGCGGACGACCGGCGCCAGCGTGTCCGCGGTCGCGACTTCGCTGATTAGCCCCAGGCCGATCTGCCGTCCGCCCATCAGCTCGACATAGACCTGCGCCAGCAGCTGCGCGTCGAGCAACGCGCCATGGTGGACACGGTGCGACCGGTCGACGCCGTAGCGGGTGCAAAGCGCATCGAGCGTATGTTTGGCGCCGGGATGGCGGCTGCGCGCGATCTGCAGCGTATCGACCATCCGCGTCTTGTGGCAGATTGGCGGGAAGCCGAGCGCGCCCAATTCGCCGTTCAGGAAGCCGAAGTCGAACGAGGCGTTGTGCGCGACGAGCGGCGCATCGCCCAGAAAGTCGAGCAGCTCCGCCACGCCCTCGGCGAACACCGGAAACTTCGACAGGAATGCCGCAGACAGGCCGTGGATGCGCTCGGCATCGGCCGGCATGTCGCGTTCGGGGTGATAATAAGCGTGGAAAGTGCGGCCGGTTTCGACCCGGTTGACCATCTCGACACAGCCGATCTCGACCAACCGATCGCCTTCGCTGAATTTGAATCCGGTGGTCTCGGTATCGAAGACGATCTCACGCATTACCCTCTTATCCGCCTGCTTCGACCCTCATGCAAGCGATCACGCGGCGGACAGCCTCTCGCGTCTGATCGATCGCGACATCGGTGGCGATGACGACGTCGGCACGCGTGCGTTTCTCCGCATCGGGCATCTGGCGCGCGAGGATGGCGTCGAATTTCGCGGGCGTCATGCCGGGGCGGGCGAGCGTGCGCGCGCGCTGCACCTCCGGGGCTGCCGAGACGACCGCGATCCGATCGACATGCGCGTCGCCACCGGTTTCGAAGAGCAGGGGAATGTCGAAGACGACGAACGGCGCATCGGCGTTGGCGGCGAGGAAAGCCGCACGCTCCTCGGCTACGGCCGGGTGAACGATCCCCTCCAGCCGGCGCATCGCATCGTCATCGCCAAGGACGGCCGCCGACAGTTTCGCCCGATCCACACCCCTATTCGACGTGGTGCCTGGAAACGCTGCCTCGATCGCTGCGACGACGCGGCCGCCGGGGCCTTGCAGGCGATGCACCGTCGCGTCGGCGTCGAACACCGGCACATCGTCATCGGCAAACATCGTGGCAACCGTCGACTTGCCCATACCGATCGAGCCCGTGAGGCCGAGGATCAGCGGGCGCGCGATAGACGGAGCGGTCACGCCAGCAGCGCCTCGCGAAGCTCCTCGTCGCGGTCGCGTGGGGGTGCGACGCCGAAGAACAGTTCGAACGCCAGCGCCGCCTGACCGATCAGCATTTCGAGTCCATCGACCGTCTCCAGTCCCCGCGCGCGCGCCGCCGCGAGCAGCGGCGTTTCGAGCGGCGAATAGACGATGTCGTAGACGACGCTATCGTCGTCGAGGTCAGGCAGATCGACGGGAAGGGAAGGCTGGCCGGTCATGCCGAGCGTGCTGGCGTTGACCAGCAGCGCCGTGTCGGGCGGCACCGGTGCGGTCAGCGGCAGCGCCTGCCCCTTGAGGCCGAAGGACGACAGCAACACCCCCGCCTTCAACACGTTGCGGTTGAGCAGCGTCACCGGCCCCACGTTCATCCGGGCGAGCGCGAACAGCACCGCGCGCGCCGCGCCGCCGGCCCCGATCACTGTGACCGGCCGATCGGCGAAATCGAACCCGGCGATCGGCGCATAGAAGCCGCCCGCATCGGTGTTGGTCCCGACCAGCGCGCCGTCCTCCGCGCGGAAGACGGTGTTGATCGCGCCGATGCCGCTGCGCACATCCCCGCGGTCCTCGACATGGTCGAGCGCGGCAAGCTTGTGCGGCATCGTGATGTTGCAGCCACGCCAGGCGGGATCCTCGCGCCGCTCGGCGAAGAAGCGCGGCAGGTCGTCGGTGGTCACCAGCGTCTTGCGATAGTCGGCATCGAGGCCCAGCTGATCGAGCCAGAAGCGATGGATGATCGGCGATTTCGACTGGGCGATCGGATCGCCGATCACGTCTGCATAAGGGGTCATGAAGAATTCCGGCATTCGAAGCGACCGTCGCAGACGAGGTCGATGGTGAGCGCGCCCACACCGATCAGCACGACCGGCGCGGCAAGCGCGAGGATGGCGGCGAGCAGCAACGGGCGACGTTTCGCTGCGAATTGCGCCAGCGCCGCGACGATGCCGAGGACCAGCGCGCCGATCAGGCAGGGCAAGGCAGACATCAGGCCGACGAACAGCACGGTCAGTGGCCAGCCGCCCGCATTCGGTGAATCATAGAGCATCGGCGAAAACAGGATCGCCATCGCCGCGAACGGCAGGCCGAGGCCGGCGATCACCGCAACGATGATGGCCAGCGCGCGATCCCCGTTCATGCGAGCAGCATCCCGCGAACGCGCAGATAATCGAGCACGTTGAGCAGCGGCAGCCCCAGCACGGTGAACTGGCTGCCCTCGATGCGGCTGAACAGCTGCGCGCCGGGCCCTTCGATTCGATAGCAACCGACGCAGCCGCTGATCGCCGGCCATTCCTGGTCGAGATACGCCTGGATGAAGGCGGGGGAGAGGGGGCGGACATGCATCCGCGCCGCCTCGACATGGCGCCAGACCGGGCGTTCGGCTTCGGCGATCACTGCGGCGCTCCACAATTCATGGCGCGTGCCCGACATGGCGGCGAGATGCTCGGCCGCCTGTTCACGACTCTCGGGCTTGTCGAGCAGGCGACCATCGGCGAGCGCGACGACGCTGTCGCTGCCCAGCACCAGCCGGTCGGGATGGCGCAGGCTGACCTTCACCGCCTTCAATTCGGCAAGCGCATCGGCAAGGTCGCGCGGGGATCGACCGGCGAGCGACGCCTTGGCGGCATCCTCGTCGACGCCCGCGGCGGTCGCGTCGAACGGCACGCCCGCGGCGGTAAGCATCGCTCGGCGCGACGCGCTTTGCGAGGCGAGGAGGAGGGGGGTCATCTCAAATCTCCGTCATTCCCGCGAAGGCGGGAATCCAGAACCACTGACGCTGGTGATAGAGCCGCAACGGTAGCGCGTCTGGATCCCCGCCTGCGCGGGGATGACGGCTGTGGGGGAACGGCAGCAGACGCATCACCCCTTCCGCTCATTCGCCAGCGCGATGATCGCCGCGGCCGTCTCCTCGATCGAGCGGCGCGTCACGTCGATCACTGGCCAGCCGTTGTCGGCGAACATGCGCCGCGCAAAGGCGATCTCGCGCGTCACCGCTTCCTCCTCGACATAGGCCGTGTCGGGCATCTGGTTGAGCGACAGCAGGCGGTTGCGCCGGATCTGGATCAGCCGGTCGGCGCTGGTCGTCAGTCCGACGACGAGCGGACGCTTCAGGTCGAACAGCATCCGCGGCGGCGGACTTTCGACGACGATCGGGATGTTCGCCGTCTTCCACCCCCGGTTGGCGAGATAGATGGAGGTCGGCGTCTTCGACGATCGCGACACGCCTGCGAGGACGATATCCGCCTCTTCCCAATCCTCGTGCGCGATACCGTCGTCATGCGCGATCGTCCATTGGATCGCATCGACGCGGGCGAAATAGGCGGCATCGAGCGCATGCTGGCGCCCCGGCCGCGCCTTCGCCTGCTGGCCGAGCAAGCCCGACAGCGCATCGTTGACCGGATCGAGCGGCGCCACCGCCGGCAACCCCAGCGCCAGACACCGCTGCTCCAGGATGCGGCGGGTCGCGGCGTTGACCAGCGTGAAGATCACCAGCCCGGGGTTCTGCGCGATCTCCTGCAGAATGCGCTCCAGATGCGCCTCGGTGCGCACCATCGGCCAGAAATGGCGCACGGTCTCGACGTCGTCATATTGCGCGAGCGCGGCCTTCGCGATGTTCTCCAGCGTCTCACCGGTCGAGTCCGATAGAAGGTGGAGGTGGAGGCGCATCATCGCGACCTCCCGGGCAGACCTGTGGACAACATGGGGATGATCGATAGGACAAGTCGGCAGGTCCGCCAAGCGACCCTCACGCCGTGGACAACCCGCATTTCATCCACATGTTCGCCAACATGGCACGTTTTTATCCACAGATCGTGGAAAACGGGGACATGGCGAACCGAATCGACACGATTCCGCGCGTCCTTGCCCGTCAACCTGTGGGTGATTAGGGCATGAAACCGCTTATCCCGTATTCCACGTGCCAATCACTTCATCATCCTTTCTAAGAATCTTATTATAGGAAGAAGGACGCTGACCGATCCTGTGAACAAGCCGCTGCTCGCCACGCTGAAGGGTGCGAAGCCGGCCGTGCCGCCGATGTGGCTCATGCGTCAGGCCGGGCGCTATCTGCCCGAGTATCGCGCGCTGCGGGCGGAGAAGGGCGGCTTCCTGGCGCTCGCCACCGATCCGATCGCGGCAGCCGAGGTGACGCTGCAACCGATCCGCCGCTTCGGCTTCGACGGCGCGATCCTGTTCTCCGATATCCTGATGGTGCCCTGGGCGCTGGGGCAGGAGCTGACGTTCGGCCCGGGTGAGGGACCGCGACTGACCCCGCCGTTGGTCGATCATGCGCTGGGGGCGCTGGAACGGGTGCCTCAGCGCCTCGAGTCGGTCTATGCCACCTGTGAGCGGGTGGCCGCTGCCTTGCCGCCTGAGACCGCCTTTCTGGGCTTTGCCGGCAGTCCCTGGACGGTCGCGACCTATATGGTGGCGGGGCAGGGGTCAAAGGACCAAGGCGAGACGCGCGGTTTCGCTTATGCCGACCCGGCTGCGTTCGGCGCGATCATCGATGCGATCGTCGCCATGACGATCGACTATCTCGCACGCCAGATCGAAAGCGGCGTCGAAGCGGTGCAACTGTTCGATAGCTGGGCAGGATCGCTGTCGCCCGACCAGTTCGAACGCTGGGTGATCGCCCCCAATGCGGCGATCGTCGCCGGGCTGCGGGCGCGGTGTCCGAACGCGGTCATCATCGGCTTTCCCAAGGGGGCAGGGGGCAAGCTCCCCGCCTATGCCCGAGACACCGGCGTCGACGCGATCGGATTGGATGAGACGGTCGATCCGGCCTGGGCGGACGCGGTGCTGCCGCAGGGGTTGCCGGTGCAGGGCAATCTCGACCCATTGGCGTTGCTCGCCGGCGGTGCGGCCTTGGACGCGGGCATCGATCGGGTGCTCTCCGCCTTCCGTCACCGGCCGCACGTCTTCAACCTCGGCCATGGCATCGGCCAGTTCACCCCGATCGCGCATGTCGAACATCTGATCCAACGGGTTAGGAACGCATAATGGAAGCCCTGGCAGGCGCCTATCTGTGGATCGTCGCGGCGCACGTGATCTTCGTCATCTTCTGGATGGCGGGCCTGTTCATGCTGCCGCGTTACCTCGTCTATCATCAGGAGGCGCTGGCGGCGGGGCGCAGCGACGAGGCGGCGCTTTGGGTGGAGCGCGAGGGCAAGATCCGCAGCATCATCCTGACCCCGGCGATGATCGTGGTATGGGTGCTCGGCCTGACGCTCGCCACCGTGGGCCAGCATTGGGGCGAGGGGTGGCTGCACGCCAAATTCGCCCTCGTGCTGCTGCTGTCGGGCTATCACGGCTGGGCGGTCGGCTATGCCAAAAGGCTGGCGCGGGGCGAGATGCGGCTCGATGGTCGCACGTTGCGCATGATCAACGAGGTGCCGGCGCTGCTGGCGACGGTGATCGTCGTGCTGGTGTTCGTAAAGCCGTTCTGAGCCTGACGCTGTTCTGCGCTTGACGGGGGCCTTGGGCCCTCTTACCTCCTGCCGACGCGTAGAGCCGCCGCCCGGTGGCTCCGCGTTCCTCCTCCGGCTGTTCGTCGCTGCGGTTCCTTCGCCGATCTGAAGCCTCTCCCCACTGCCTACGCATTCGGATTATTCCATGCATCTTAAAGACTTGAAGAAGAAGACCCCCGCCGACCTGGTCAGCATGGCCGAGGAATTGGGGGTCGAGGGCGCCTCGACGCTGCGCAAGCAGGATCTGCTGTTCGCGATCCTGAAGGTGCAGGCGGAGAATGGCGACCAGATCATGGGCCTCGGCACGATCGAGGTTCTGCAGGACGGTTTCGGCTTCCTGCGCTCGCCGGAAGCGAACTATCTTGCCGGCCCGGACGATATCTACGTTTCGCCCAATCAGGTGCGCAAGCACGGCCTGCGTACGGGCGATACCGTCGAAGGCGAGATCCGTGCGCCCAAGGATGGCGAACGCTATTTCGCGCTGACCAAGCTCACCTCGGTGAACTTCGACGATCCCGAAGCCGTCCGCCACCGCGTCAATTTCGACAACCTGACGCCGCTCTACCCGGAATCGAAGCTGACGCTCGATCCCGCCGATCCGACGCAGAAGGACAAGTCGGCGCGCGTCATCGACATCGTCTCGCCGCAGGGCAAGGGCCAGCGCACGCTGATCGTCGCGCCGCCGCGCGTCGGCAAGACGGTGATGCTGCAGAACATCGCCAAGGCGATCACCGACAACCATCCCGAGGTGTTCCTGCTCGTGCTGCTGATCGACGAGCGGCCCGAGGAAGTCACCGACATGCAGCGCAGCGTGAAGGGCGAGGTGGTATCCTCGACCTTCGACGAACCCGCGCAGCGCCACGTCCAGGTCGCCGAAATGGTGATCGAAAAGGCCAAGCGCCTCGTCGAGCACAAGAAGGACGTCGTGATCCTGCTTGACTCGATCACGCGCCTCGGCCGCGCGTACAACACCGTGGTCCCGTCGTCGGGCAAGGTGCTGACCGGCGGTGTCGACGCCAATGCGTTGCAGCGCCCCAAGCGCTTCTTCGGCGCGGCGCGTAACATCGAAGAGGGCGGCTCGCTCTCGATCATCGCCACCGCGCTGATCGATACCGGCAGCCGCATGGACGAAGTCATCTTCGAAGAGTTCAAGGGCACGGGTAACTCCGAAATCGTCCTCGACCGCAAGGTCGCCGACAAGCGCGTCTTCCCGGCGCTGGACGTCGGCAAGTCGGGCACGCGCAAGGAAGAGCTGCTGGTCGACAAGGACAAGCTCAGCAAGCAGTGGGTGCTCCGCCGCATCCTGATGCAGATGGGCACGATCGACGCGATGGAATTCCTGCTCGACAAGATGAAGAATTCGAAGACCAACGAAGACTTCTTCGACAGCATGAACCAATAGCCGCAGCCGAGTGCGGCCTGCCGCATGCTGCGGCAGGACTCGCACCGGCTCGGCCGGCGGGTGCGCCCAGGCGCAACCCGTCCGACGCGGGCTTCGCCCGCGTCCGCCGACTTCCATCCGTCACCCCGGCCGTAGAGCCGGGGTCCCGCTCGCTTTTCTACCGTCCCGGGCAGACATAGCGGGACCCCGGGTCAAGCCCGGGGTGACGACGTGTTGCCCGCGCTTCGTCACCAGCAACACAACGTCACAATCCTCATCCACGCGTCGCCGATGGCTTTTGCGCGTTGCTGCGGTATGCACCACGGCATCAACGGGGAGTAACGACGTGTCCATCATCGCCATGCTGAGCGCGGCCGCCGCCAGCGGGCCGGGGTCTCCGGCCGAGATCTGGCAGCATATCATCAACGATTTTTCGAACATCACGACCCCTGCGGCGCTGTCGGCGTTCGTGCAGGTGCTGATGATCGACGTCGTGCTGGCGGGGGACAATGCGATCGTCGTCGGCGCGTTGGCCGCGGGCCTACCGGTCGATCAGCGCAAGAAGGTCATCCTGATCGGTATCCTCGCCGCGCTCGTCCTGCGGATCATCTTCGCGCTGGCGGTCAGCTGGCTGCTCGGCGTGATCGGGCTGATCTTCGCGGGCGGCATTCTGCTGCTGTGGGTCGCATGGAAGATGTGGCGCGAGCTGCGGGGCGAGCACAACGCCGGCTCACCCGAGGTCGACGGCGACGAGACCGCTGGGCTGAAACCTGCCAAGAGCTTCGCCGCCGCCGCCTGGGCGGTCGCGGTCGCCGACGTGTCGATGAGCCTCGACAACGTGCTCGCCGTTGCCGGCGCGGCGCGCGACCATCCCGGCATCCTGATCATCGGGCTGCTGCTGTCCGTCGCGCTGATGGGCATCGCGGCGAACCTGATCGCCAAATATATCGAGCGCTATCGCTGGATCGCCTACGTTGGGCTGGCGGTGATCGTCTATGTTGCGGGCAAGATGATCTACGAAGGGGTGGTCGACCCCAATGTCGGGCTGATGAAGCTGTTCGGATAAGGGAAGGGGGGCCGCGAAGCCCCCCTTTTCATGTCAGCCGAGGTGCGCCGCGAAGAAGCTGGCGGTGCGTTGATCGGCAAGGTTTGCCGACTCGTCCGAACGGCGCTGACCAAACTCGGTTGCGAAGCCGTGATCCTCACCGGGGTAGTCGAACAGCGTCACCTTCGCATGATCGTCCAGCCCGGCGTGCATGCGGGCCTGCGCATCCTTGTCGACGAAATGATCCTCCTGCGGAATGTGCAGCAGCACCGGGTGCGCGATCGCATGCGCTTCGCCCAACAGTCCGTCGATGCCGACACCATAATAGCCGACGCTAGCGTCTACATCGGTACGGGCCGCCGTCATGAAGGCCAGCCGCCCGCCGAGGCAATAGCCGACGACGCCGACCTTGCCGCCTTCGGCCAGCATCCCCCGCGCGGTGCGGATCGTCGCTTCGATATCGCGGATGCCGGCGTCCTGATCGAACTGCCCCATCAGGTCGAGCGCGCGTTGCATCTGGTCGGGAACGTCGGGGTCCAATTCAACGCCCGGTGCGATCTGCCAGAACAGGTCGGGGGCGAGCGCCAAATAGCCGTCCGCCGCCAGCCGATCGCATTTGCTGCGGATGCCGGCATTCACGCCGAAGATTTCCTGAATGACGACGATTGCCGCACGCGGCGTGCTTGCAGGTTCCGCGACATAGGTGTCGAAACGGCCTTTGCCGTCTAGCGTGTCGATGGTGATCGTCCGGGACGTGGCAGTCATGGGTGCTCCTCTCGCGCAGCCGATCCGGCTGGGCTATGGCAAACGCCACAGGGCCGCAACGGGATGCATGCGATGAAGGTAACGGTGGACATCGATCTGACCCCGGAAGAGGCGCGTCGCGCGATGGGCCTGCCCGACCTGACGCCGCTGCACGAACGCTATGTCGCCGCGATGCTGGAAACGATGAACGGTCAGGTCCGCCCCGAATTGCTTGAAAATATGATGAAGAGCTGGGCGCCGATGGGCGAAGCGGGCTTTGCGATGTGGCGCCAGATGTTCGAGACGGCGACCAAGACGGGCGGCGGCTCGGGCAGCTGATGACGACGATCTTCGCGCTGTCGAGCGGCGCGGCGCCGGCCGGTATCGGGGTCATCCGGGTGAGTGGTCCGGACGCAATGGCGGCGGTGAGCGCGATGGCAGGGACTTTGCCGCCACCCCGCGAGGCACGGGTGCGCGCGTTGCGGGACACCGGGGGCGCTTTGCTCGATCGCGCGCTCGTGCTGGTCTTTCCCGGACCGGCGACAGCGACAGGCGAAGATCTGATCGAACTGCATTGCCATGGCGGCCGTGCGGTGATCGCGGCGGTGCTGCGGGCGCTGGGGGAGCAGCCTGGCCTCCGCCCGGCGGTCGGAGGCGAATTCACACGCCGTGCGCTGGCGAACGGGCGCATCGATCTGGCCGAGGCTGCGGGTCTCGCCGACCTGTTGTCCGCCGACACCGAGCGGCAGCGCGTTGCCGCGCTCGCGGCGGCGGAAGGCGTGGTGAGCCAGCGCGTGCGCGGCTGGCTCGATCGGCTGGCGATGCTGTCGGCGATGGTCGAAGCGCAACTCGACTTTGCCGATGAGGATGATGTCGACGACAACGCGGCGGCGATGGCTGCGGTGGTCGAAGGCCAGCGCGCGCTGGCGGCGGAGCTGGCGGCGGTGCTCGCCAACCCACCCGTCGAACGGCTGCGGGACGGGATCAGCGTCGTCCTTGCCGGCCCACCCAATGCGGGCAAGTCGACGCTCATCAACCTGCTCAGCCAGCGTGAGCTTGCGATCGTTTCGCCGATCGCCGGCACGACCCGGGATCGGATCGAGGCGACCGTGGTGCGGGACGGTCTGGTCTATGTGCTCACCGATACGGCGGGGCTGACCGAGAGCGATGATCCCGTGGAGCAGATCGGCGTCACGCGCGCGGCGAACGCAATGGTTGCGGCGGACGTGCTGCTGTGGCTGGGCGATACCCCGCCACCGCGCGACGATGCGATATGGCTGCACGCGCGGGCTGACGTGCCCGGCCGGGTTGCAGCGGAGGGAACGCGGGCGGCGGTGTCGCAGGATGATGGCGCCAGCGTCGAGGCGGTATGGCGCCTGATTGCTGCGGAGGGGGAGGCCATGGTGCCCCGGAGCGACGCGCTGGCGTTTCGCGAAAGCGAACGCGTGGCCTGCAGAGAAGCTCTGGACGCGATACGACAGCCGGACGGTGACCCGCTCGTCATCGCCGAGCAACTGCGATTGGCACGACGGGCGCTGGCCACGATCCTCGGCATCGATGCCACGGAGACAATGCTCGACGCCCTGTTCGGACGCTTTTGCATCGGCAAGTGATGTTCCACGTGGAACAGTTTTGACGTTCAGAACGCGCTGGCATAGGCGCATCGCATGTATGACGTGATCGTCGTCGGTGGTGGCCATGCCGGCACCGAAGCCGCCGCTGCCGCCGCGCGCCGCGGCGCAAACACCTTGCTGCTTAGCCACGACCGACGCTTGATCGGAGCGATGTCGTGCAACCCTGCGATCGGCGGCCTGGGCAAGGGGCATATCGTTCGTGAAGTCGATGCATTCGACGGCCTGATCGGCCGTGCCGCCGACGCAGCCGCGATCCACTACCGGATGCTCAACCGCAGCAAGGGTGCGGCGGTACAGGGACCACGCATCCAAGCGGACCGGCGACGCTATGCCGCGGCGATCCAGGCGATGCTCGCCGCCCTCCCGACGCTGACAATCGGCGAAGGTGATGTCGACGCATTGGTCATCGACGGGGGGCGCGCGACTGGTGTCGTATTGGGCGATGGCGCACGGATCGCAGGGCGGACCGTGGTGCTGGCGACCGGCACCTTCCTTGGCGGCCGGATGTTCCGGGGTGACGAACGCCATGAGGGCGGACGCATCGGCGAGCGCGCGGCGCGCAAGCTGGCGGAGCAATTGCGGGCGCTGGCCCTGCCGCTGTCGCGTCTGAAAACCGGCACGCCTCCACGGATCGATGGTCGTACGATCGACTGGGCGCGGCTCGACGAGCAGCCGTCCGATACCGATCCGTGGACCATGTCGCCGATGACCTCGGCGCGTCTGCTGCCACAGGTCGCCTGTGCGATTACCCGTACCAACGGGGCGACGCATGATGCGATCCGCGGCGGGCTCGATCGCTCGCCGCTGTTCGGAGGGGCGATCGCGGGGCAGGGGCCCCGCTATTGCCCGTCGATCGAGGACAAGGTGCATCGCTTTGGTGACCGGGACGGGCATCAGGTCTTCCTCGAACCCGAGGGATTGGACGATGCCACCGTCTATCCGAACGGCCTGTCGACCTCCTTGCCCGTCGATGTGCAGACCGCGATGATCCGTAGCATCGCGGGGCTCGAGCGCGCGGCGATCACGCTGCCCGGCTATGCCGTGGAATATGATTATCTCGACCCGCGCAGTCTGGACACGACGCTTGCGCTGGCGGCGATCCCCGGCGTCTATTGCGCGGGGCAGATCAACGGCACGACGGGCTATGAGGAAGCGGCGGGGCAGGGCCTTGTCGCCGGCCTCAACGCGGCGGCGACCGCGTGCGATCTGGAGCCCTGCGTTCTCGATCGTGCTTCGAGCTACACGGGTGTGATGATCGACGACCTGGTGTTGCAGGGCGTCACCGAACCCTATCGCATGCTGACCGCGCGCGCCGAATATCGGCTGTCGCTCCGCGCCGACAATGCGGAGACGCGGCTCGGCCCGATCGCCGAACGGCTTGGATGTCTGAGCGACGCCCGGCGAGCACACCAGCGCGATCTGCACGAGCAGCGGGCGGCGATCCGCGCAGGATTGTCGGGCATGGTCACCGCATCACAGCTTGCCCAGCGCGGCGCAAAGGTCGCGCAGGATGGCAGCCGGCGGACGGCCTATGAGTGGCTGCGCATGTCGGGCGTCACGCTCAATATGGTCGCGCCTGACGTGGTTGGTATTGCCCCGGCCGGGGTCCTCGACGAAGTCATCGAGGATGCGCGCTATGCTCCCTACCTCGAGCGGCAGGCCGAGGAGGTCGAGAGGATGCGTCGTGACGAGCATGCGGTGCTGCCGGCCGACCTTGATTATGGCGCGGTGCCTGGGCTGTCGAACGAGATGATCGATCGCCTCTGCAAAGCACGTCCGGGCTCTCTAGGCGCGGCCTCGCGGGTGCAAGGCGTTACCCCGGCGGCGCTGTCCGCCATCTATCTTTACGCACAAAGGCGGGCAGCATGACCGAAGATGACGCTCGCGCATTGATGACGGCGCGGTTCGGATCGGCGCGCGTCGAGCGGATCGCCGCGTTTCTCGGGATGGTGGTCGCTGAGAACGACCAGCAAAATCTGATCGCGCCATCGACGATCGATAGGATCTGGGTGCGCCATGCACTCGACTCCGCGCAGTTGATGTTTCACGTGGAACAATCGGCGGGGTCGTGGCTGGATATCGGCACCGGGGGCGGCTTTCCCGGCATGATCGTCGCGCTGCTATTCGACGGCAAGGTGACGATGGCGGAACCGCGAAAGAAGCGGGCTATGTTTTTGCAGGCATGTGTCGACCACCTCGGCATAGCCAACGCCGATGTGGTGGCGAGCAAGGTTGAAGCTGTCTCGGGACGGTACGACATTATCTCCGCCCGCGCGGTGGCATCGGTCGAAAAGCTTTTGCAAGCGGCGGCGCCATGCGCCAAACCAGACACGCGCTGGATCCTGCCTCGCGGTCGGATCGAGCCGGAGCAGCTTACCGCGCTCCGCCGCCAGCGCGATCGAGTGTTTCACGTGGAACATAGTCTTACTGATCCGGACTCGGCGATCCTCATCGTCGATCGTCACAAGGGGCGCGCTTCATGACCTGTATCGCCGTCGCCAATCAGAAGGGTGGGGTGGGCAAGACCACCAGCGCGATCAACCTCGCCACGGCGTTGTCGGCGACGGGCAAGAGCGTCCTGCTGATCGATCTCGACCCGCAGGGTAACGCGTCCACGGGTCTCGGCATCGGCCAAGCCAAGCGCGGGCGGTCGAGCTATCACGTCCTCGTCGGCGAGGCAGAGATCGCCGATGCCGTCATCAGCACGCCGGTGCCGCGCCTCGATCTGGTGCCGGCGACGCAGGATCTGTCGGGCGCCGAGATCGAACTGGTCGAATTCGACCATCGCACCCATCGTCTCGATCGCGCGCTGGCGCAGGTGAAGGGACGCTGGGACATCGTGTTGATCGATTGCCCCCCGTCGCTGGGCCTGCTGACCATCAACGCCATGGTCGCCGCAGACAAATTGCTCGTGCCGCTGCAATGCGAATTCTTTGCGCTGGAAGGGCTGTCGCAGCTGCTGACCACGGTCGAACGGATTCGCGAACGCTTCAATCCCGGCCTCGCCATCCTCGGCGTCGCGCTCACGATGTACGACCGTCGCAACCGCCTGACCGATCAGGTCGCGGCCGACGTCCGCGCGGTATTGGGGCAGGTGGTGTTCGATACGGTGATCCCGCGCAACGTCCGCCTGTCTGAGGCACCGAGCCACGGTCTGCCCGCGCTGATCTACGATCATCGCTGTTCGGGATCGCAGGCCTATATCGATCTTGCGCGCGAGCTCATCGCACGCATGCCGCAAACAGCCGCGGTGGCGGCATGAGCGATGGTGGCAAGCGCAGCCGTCCCGCCGGGCTGGGGCGGGGCCTCAGCGCGTTGCTGGGTGAGATGGCGACCGAGGCACCCGTCACGCCCGGTGCCAAGAGCAATACGCCGAGCGGCGTACGCATGCTGCCGGTCAGCGCCTTGGCGCCGCACCCCGATCAGCCGCGTCGCCATTTCGATGACGCGCTGCTCGACGAACTCGCCGCCTCGATCGCCGCGCGTGGGCTGATCCAGCCGATCGTCGTCCGTCCGCACGGCCACGATTATCAGATCGTCGCTGGCGAACGCCGCTGGCGTGCGGCACAGCGGGCCCGGCTGCATGAGGTGCCCGTCGTCGTCCGCGACTTTGACGATGCGCAGACGCTCGAGATCGCGCTGATCGAGAATATCCAGCGCCAGGACCTCAACGCGATCGAAGAGGCGCAGGCGTATCAGCGGCTTGCCGGCGAATATGGCCATACGCAGGAAGCGCTGGCCAAGATCGTCCACAAATCGCGCAGCCACGTCGCTAACCTGTTGCGATTGCTGGAACTTCCGGCGGATGTGCAGGCGCGCGTCACCGATGGTTCGCTGTCGATGGGCCACGCCCGTGCGCTGCTCGGTGCGCGCGATGTCGAAATACTGGCGGAGCAGGTCGTCGCGCGCGGCCTGTCGGTACGCGAAACCGAAAAGCTCGCCCGCGGCGCCAAGCCGGAGCGGGCAGGGGGCAGCCGCGGCGGTGGCGCGGCCCCACAGGCGCCTGACGCCGATATCGCGGCACTGGAGCGCCAGCTCTCGGACCTGCTCGGCCTCAACGTCCGCATCGCACATAGTGAGAAGGGCGGCACGCTGACGCTGACCTATGGCACGCTCGATCAGCTCGACATGGTGTGCCAGCGCCTGACCGGCGACACGATATGATCCTCCGCTCGGACGAACACGACGATCTGCCGACGCCGGATGGCGGGGTGATGCGGACGCACTGGTTCCGTCCGGTGGCGGAAGGGCGTTATCCGGGGCTGTTGCTGTTTTCGGAAATCTATCAGGTCACCGACCCGATCCGTCGGCTTGCGGCGTTCTTCGCGGGGCACGGCTATGTCGTGGCGGTGCCTGAGGTCTATCACGAATACGAAGCGCCGGGCACGGTGCTCCGCTACGATCCGCCGGGCACTGATCGCGGCAATGCGCTGAAGATCGCCAAGCCCGTCGCGGCCTATGACAGCGACGCCCGGATCGCGCTCGATGCGCTCGTTGCGCATCCGGCCTGCACCGGCGCGCTGGGAACGATCGGCGTGTGCCTGGGCGGCCACCTAGCCTATCGCGCCGCGCTCGATCCGCGCGTCCGCGCCGCCGCGTGTTTCTATCCCACCGATATCCACAGCGGCACGCTGGGCGAGGGGCGCAATGATGACAGCCTCGCGCGCATGGCCGACCTCAAGGCGGATACACTGTTCGTCTGGGGCCGGCAGGACCCGCATGTCCCTTATGCGGGGCGTGAGGCGATCCGGACGCGCCTCGAAGAGGTGGGCGCGACCTACGAATGGCATGAGGTGAACGCGCAGCATGCGTTCCTGCGCGACGAGGGGCCGCGCTACGATCCGGCGCTGTTCGTCGCGGCGACCGGCTGGGCACTGGCGCTGTTCGGACGGGTGCTTCGATAAAACCGATCTGATCGTCATCCCAGCGCGGGCTGGGATCTCCGGCTGGAACGCGCACCACGAGTCGCGAAAAACCTTGGCCTGCGTAGGCGTGACGGTGTGAGCGCGGCGGGCTACCCCCGCCGCTCGACCCCACGGGTCAGCTCGGTCAGCGCATGGTCCGCGAGAACGCCGCCCGCATTGCCGCTCGCCATCACCGCCCGCTCGGCATGGCGTACCCGGTCGAGCGCGGCCGCCAGCATCGCGGCATTCCAGCGCCGCAGCGCCTGCGCGGTCGCGGCTTCCTCCCGAAAGAACACGCGGTGGCGTTTGAAGACGCTGTCTTGCCCAGCGCCGGCGTCGATCTCCGCCTTCATCTCGGCCAGCGTCATCAGCTTGCGCGCGAGTTGGCGCAGCCACGGAATGGGCGAGGTGCCGGCCTCGCTCAACCGGGCCAGTTCCGCACCCAGCACCGCGGTCTGCCCGCCGACGACGGCGTCCACTACCCGGCTCGTCTCCGCTTCGCCCAGGTCCGCGCCGATCGCGTCGAGCGCCGTATCGTCCAGGTCGTGCGGGCGGTCAGGCGCCGCGTCGAGGAACAGCGCCAGTTTCTCGATCTCGCGCGCCAGCACCGCACGGTCGCCGCCGCAGGCTGCCGCCAGCCGCGCCGACACGGTGCCGCCGGGGCGCAGGCCCGCATCGCGCGCCATGCCCGCTGCCAGGCGCTCCAGATCGGCCGCGGTGGGTTCATAGGCGCCATACGCCATCGCCCGGCGTGAATCGATCGCCAGCTTGACGATCTTGGCGGTCGATTTCACCGTTGGGGCCAGCGCCACCACGGGGTTACCGGCATGATCCGCCTCCAGCAGCGCGGTGAACGCCTCCAGGCACTCCTCGCCCGCCGGGGACACGCGAATATGCCGCGCGCCGCCGAACAAGGACATGGAAGCGGCCTCATCGGATAAACGCGCCGGATCGGAACGCAGCGTCGCGCCGTCCAGATCGATACGCTCCGCCTCCGGCCCCATCGCCTTGGCGAGCAACCCGGCAAGCTCCGCCGTCGCCGAGGCATCGGGACCGTGAAGCAGATACAGGCGGATATCCGGCGACGGGCGTTCCAGCGCCGATCGAATATCGCGCGCGTTAGCCTTCATCGCCCCGCGGGACGGCCGTTGGCGTAGACGGCGAGGCGCGAGACGATCTGGTCCGCGACGATCCCCGACAGGCGCTCCAGCGCCGTATTTTCCGCCGCGATCGTCGCATATTCGGATTGGACGACGTCGATGCCAGCGTCCGATCCTGCCGTCGCATCGACCAGGACGCTGCCGTCGTTGAGGTCGACCAGCTGATAGCGCGCGCGCAGCGTCCGCCGCTCGCGCGTCACGCTGTCGTCGCGCCGTACGCCGAAGCCGGCGATCTTGTCGTCGAGCTTCACGTCGAGGCGATAGCGCGGCGCATTGCTGCCATCCGCCGCCAGCCGGTCGCGCAGCGCATTGCTCATCAGCCAGCCCGCCTTGCCCTCGATCGGTGCGACCTCGACATGCGAGAGCGTGCCCGCGACCGCGCCGCCCGCACCGCCGCCATACAGCGGCTTGAGACCGCAGGCGCTGGCCATCAGCGCGAGCGGTACGAGGAGCGTCAGGCGAAGCGCGGGAAAACGGATCATGCGACGATATTCACCAATCGGCCGGGAACGACGATCACTTTTTTGGGGGCCTTGCCGTCGAGGCTGCGGACGATCTTGTCGCTGGCCAGTGCTACGGCCTGCAACGCGTTGCGGTCCATGTCCTTCGGGACCGTCAGCGTATCGCGCAGCTTGCCGTTGACCTGCACCGCGATCGTCACCTCATCCTCGACCAGCAGGCGCGCATCGACCTCGGGCCAGGGCGCATCGGCGATCAGGCCGTCCATACCCTTCGCCGCCCAGGCTTCCTCGGCAATGTGCGGCACCATCGGCGCGACGAGCAGCATCAGCGTGTAGACTGCATTCCGGCGCGAGGCGCCGGGCGCAGCACGCTCGATCGCGGTGACCAGTTCGTACAGCCGCGCAACCGCCTTGTTGAACGCCAGCGCCTCGATATCCTGTTCGATGCCCAGGATCGTCTGATGCAGCTTACGATCGAGCGCGGCGTCGTCGCCGTCACCGGGTTCGGGCGTTTCGCCATCGAATAGCCGCCACAAGCGCTGGACGAAGCGCCATGCGCCCTCGATCCCCGATTCGCTCCATGGCAGGTCGCGTTCGGGGGGCGAGTCGGACAGCATGAACCAGCGCGTCGCGTCGGCGCCGTAGCGGTCGACGATCGGCTCGGGATCGACCGTGTTCTTCTTCGACTTCGACATCTTCTCGACGCGGCCGACCGTGATGGGCTGGCCGGTCGCGGTTTCGATACCGTCGCGAATATCGCCGGGCGACAGCCAGCGGCCGTCCGAGGATTTGTACGTCTCGTGCGTCACCATGCCCTGCGTGAACAGGCCGGTGAACGGCTCGGCGATATCGAGCAGCCCCATGTGCTTGAGCGCCCGCGTCCAGAAGCGCGCGTAGAGCAGGTGAAGAATCGCATGCTCCACGCCGCCGATATATTGGCCGACCGGCAGCCAGCTCTCGGCAACCGCACGATCGAACGGCTTGTCTTTGGGCTGGCTGGCGAAGCGGATGAAATACCAGGACGAATCGGCGAACGTATCGAGCGTGTCGGTCTCGCGCAGTGCCGGCTTGCCGCACGACGGGCAATTGACATGCTTCCACGTCGGATGGCGATCGAGCGGATTGCCCGGCACGTCGAACGACACGTCGTCGGGCAGCACGAGGGGCAACTGGTCCTTCGGCACCGGCACGACGCCGCAGCTTTCGCAATGGATCACCGGGATCGGCGTGCCCCAATAGCGCTGGCGGCTCACGCCCCAGTCGCGCAGGCGATAGACGGTCGAACCCTGGCCCCAACCGCCCTCTTCGGCCTTCGCGATGACCGCGCGCTTGGCGGCCTCCACGTCCATCCCGTCGAGGAAGGACGAGTTCACCAGCGCGCCCGGACCCGTATAGGCCTCGTCGCCCTCGAAGACCGGATCGGTCATGTCGCCATCCGCGACGACGCGCTGCACCGGCAGGTCGTACTTGCGCGCGAAATCGAGGTCGCGCTGGTCGTGCGCCGGCACGCCCATCACCGCGCCGGTGCCGTACTCCATCAGCACGAAGTTCGCGATATAGACGGGCAATTGCCGTGTGGAATCAAACGGATGGGCGGCGGTGAGGCCGGTGTCGTAGCCCAGCTTTTCCTGCGTTTCCAATTCGGCCGCGGTCGTGCCGCCCTGTTTGCAGCGCGCGATGAAAGCGGCAACCTCCGGGTTGCCGGCAAGCGCCTGTGCGATCGGATGATCCGCCGCCACCGCGACAAAGCTCGCGCCGAAGATCGTGTCGGGCCGCGTCGAAAACACCTCGATCGTCTCGCCATTCGACACCTGGAACCCGAAGGTCAGGCCCTGGCTCTTGCCGATCCAGTTTTCCTGCATCAGCTTGACCTTGTCGGGCCAGTGCTTGAGCTCGCCGAGCCCCTCGATCAGCTCGTCGGCAAATTGCGTGATCTTCAGGAACCACTGGTTCAGCTTGCGCTTCTCGACCAACGCGCCCGACCGCCAGCCGCGCCCGTCGATCACCTGCTCGTTGGCGAGCACGGTCATGTCGACCGGATCCCAGTTGACCGCCGATTCCTTGCGATAGACCAGGCCATTCTCGAGCATGTCGAGGAACAGCGCCTGTTCGTGGCCGTAATAATCCGGCTCGCAGGTGGCGAGCTCACGGCTCCAGTCGAGCGCGAAGCCCAGGCGCTTCAGCTGCGCCTTCATCGTCTCGATATTGGCGAGGGTCCACGTGCCCGGATGCACGCCCTTTTCCATGGCGGCATTCTCGGCCGGCATGCCGAACGCGTCCCAGCCCATCGGGTGGAGCACTTCATAGCCACGCATGCGGCGGAAGCGCGCCAGCACGTCGCCCATCGTATAGTTGCGGACGTGGCCCATGTGGATGCGCCCCGACGGATAGGGGAACATCTCGAGGACGTAGCTTTGCGGCTTGCCGCTGTTATCCTTGGCGGCAAAGGTCTGGCGATCGTCCCAGACCTTCTGCCAGGCCGAGTCCGCGGTCAGCGCGTTGAAACGCGTGGTCATTCAGCAATTTCCGTTATCAGCGCGGTGCCGGCCGCAAGGGGGCCCGGCACCGCAGGCAGGCATCAGCCCGCGATAGACGCCCGGCGCAGGTCGCGGGCGCGGGTGAGGATGATGTCTTCCAGCTTCTGCGTCGTCGCGGCCTGTACCGGCGCCGACACCCACTGGCCGCCGCGGTTCACTTCGCGCAGCGCCGCGACGCGAAGTGCATCGGCCCGCAGGTCCTGGTCCAGGATCGACACGGTCACCTTCATCCGCTCGGTCGGCACCTGCGGGTTGACGTACCAGTCGGTGACGATGACGCCGCCGTTGGAATCGGTCTGGAGCAGCGGCATGAACGACAGCGTGTCGAGGCTCGCGCGCCACAGGTAGGAGTTGACGCCGATCGTCGTGATCTTCGACGCGGCGAGATCGGCGCTCGCGACGGTCTTGTTGCCGCGACCGCCGCAAGCGGCGAGCGGCAGAGCGATGGCGGCGACCATGAGGGCGGTGCGCAACGAGCGGATCATGGGCGTGACTGTCCTGCAGAAAAAGAAGCGCTCTCGCTCTATAGATGCGCACGATCACCCGCAAGCGAGCCGTGATTCGACCGGATTGGGACGATCGACCGCCAAAACCTGTGTGCCGATTGCAACAGTCGGACAAAATGATGCCTGAGCCAGCAATACTTCCATATTGGCGCGCGCCGGAATCGTGTTAGGCGCGTTGCAGCGGGAGTCGAGGGGACTGCTTGTGTTTGTGAAGCGTGCCGGTGGGCGTGCGATGACTGTGCTGATGGCGGGAGCGCTGGTCGCTGCCGGCGTCGCCGTCGCGCCCGCATTCGGCGCCGCCGAACGCGCTCAGCCCGCCCGTCGCATCACGTCTGCCACGCCGCGCTTCACCGGATCCTTCACCCCGGCCGCGGCCGACCCGCGACTCGCTGCGGCGATCGCGCGCGGGGGCCTCGACGGCATGGACTTCCGCTTCACCCCGGCAGAGGCGCGACAGGACAAGCGCGCGGTGACCGTCGCCGTTCGCGTCCGGTCGAACCGCGTCGCACTCGCCGATGCCGCCCGCACCACCGCCCCGGCACCGACCGTCGGCATCCAGCCGATCGCCTATAACCTCGGCGCATCGGTGGGCTGGAAGCGCTTTGCGGTCTCGGGTGGCATCAACCATATCGATCTCGGCCCCGTGCCCGGCAGCCGCGAGTCGACCGATGTCGCGCTCACCTATCGCGCCGGCCGCGCCAGCAGCCGCGTGATGGCGGTCTCCGACCGTCCGCTCGACACCACGCCGAAGCTGACGCAGGAACCGTCGAGCTATTCGGTCGACGTCAGCAGCTCCTATTCGCTGACCCGTAACCTCGATCTGACCGCGGGCATGCGCTACCGCTCGGATCGCGACCGCCTGACCCGCCTCGACGATACGCGGCGCGACAGCCAGTCGGTCTATGTGGGCACCGCCTTCCGCTTCTGATCGGCGGCGGCGGGGCGGGCGTGATCTGACCTGATCACCGTCATCCCAGCGAAGGCCGGGATCTCCTGCTGATGGTGCGAAGCAGTCGCCACACCCCCGTCATTGCGAGCGTAGCGAAGCAATCCAGGGCGTCATGATCCGGCTCTGGATTGCTTCGCTACGCTCGCAATGACGATCAACAGTTCCGCCTAGCGCCTGCCCGGCATCAGCCCATTGATCGCCGCCCAGCCGTCGAAGCCATAGCGGCGGATCGCCAACCAGCGCGCGCCCGTCATCCCGCCAAGCGCCACACGGCCGGCGCCAAGCCCTCGTCCGATACCCACCGCCCGCCGCACGCCCAGCACCCGCGCACCCGGATGCGACCGGGTAGCAAAGACCGGCGACACGAACAGCCACGCAGCCCCCGCGCGGATACCGCGAATCGCCTCGCGTCGATCATGCGCTGCATGGGTGAAGGCCCGCCGGCCGCCATGCGACCCGACGCCCGGCATCCGGCCGGCCGCACTGATCAGCAACTGGCGTGCCGTCGCCAGCCGCCGCACCGTCAGGAACAGCCGGTGCCGCTCGCCTCGCGGCAGGCCGTAATGGCGGAACACCACGCCCGCGCCCGGCGGCAGCGCACGGATCGCCGGCAGCAGCGCCGCGCCGATGCGTTCGTCGGTCATCAGCCACGCATGACGCCGGGGAGACAGATTGCGGTTCAGATCGGCCACCACCCCGCTATAGCGAGCGTCATGACCGCCGACACCCTGTCCCCGCCTGCACCCTCCGCGCTCCACACTGTCACCACCGCCATCGCCCAGGCCGCGCACATCGCCGGCCGGAAGGCGGAGGCGGTGACGCTGATCGCCGTGTCCAAGACGCACGACGCCGATGCGATCCGCCCGCTGCTCGACGAAGGCCATCGCGTCTTCGGTGAAAATCGCGTCGCCGAGGCGGCAGAGAAATGGCCGGCGCTGCGGGCGGCCTATCCGGGCGTGTCGCTCCACCTGATCGGCCAGCTTCAGTCGAACAAGGCCGACGACGCGGTCGCGCTGTTCGACGCGATCCATTCGGTCGACCGCCCGTCGCTGGTCGAGGCGTTGGGCAAGGCGATGGCGAAGACCGGCCGCCGGCCCGACTGTTTCGTGCAGGTCAATATCGGCGCGGAAGACCAGAAGGGCGGCTGCGCCATCGCCGATCTGCCCGCCCTGCTCGATCAGGCGCGCGCTGCCGGTCTGCCGATCGTCGGGCTGATGTGCATTCCACCCGCCGACGTTGAGCCCGCGCCCTATTTCGCGCTTCTCGCCAAGCTGGCGCGCGAGGTCGGCCTGACCGGGCTCAGCATGGGCATGTCGTCCGATTATCCGACCGCGGTGACGATCGGTGCGACGCACGTCCGCGTCGGCAGCGCCTTGTTCGGCGCGCGTGGCGGAGCCGCCGCATGACGCCGCGTGGTCTGTTGTTCGATTTCGACGGCGTGCTGATCGAGAGCGAATTCGCCGGCAACCGCCAGCTTGCCGAATGGCTCACCGACGCGGGCTATCCGACGACCCCCGCAGATTCGATGGCGAACTTCATGGGTCTCGCCGGCCCCGATTTCCGCAAAGCGATCGAGGCGTGGATCGGCGGCCCGATCCCCGCAAGCTTCGACGCGGCGCGGGATGCGGAAGATGCGCGCGCGATGGCGGAGGGGATCGATGCGGTGGCCGGTGCCGTCGCCTTCGTGCGCTCTCTGCCCGCCGATCTGCCGCGCGCGGTCGTCTCGTCCAGCCCGACGCGCTGGATCCGCCGCCACCTCGACCATATCGGGCTCGCCGACGCGTTCGGCGACCATATCTACAGCGGCCGCGAGCACGTGACCCGCGGCAAGCCCGCGCCCGACCTCTATTGGCACGGCGCCGCGGCGATCGGCGTGCCGATCGAGGCGTGCGCGATACTCGAGGATTCGCCGGTCGGCGCCACCGGCGCGGTCGCGTCCGGCGGCCACGTCATCGGCCTGTGCGCCGGCACGCATTGCGCCATCGGCCACGACGCGCGACTGAAGGCGCTGGGCGTTCAGGCGATCGCGCACGACTTCACCGAGGTCGCGCGACTGCTGGGCCTCTAACCCACCCCGTCATCCCGGCCCTGCGCCGTGGCACTGATCATTCCTCCCCCGCCAGGGGGAGGTGGCGCCGCCAAAGGCGGTGACGGAGGGGGAGGTCAGGGCGCGCGTCGTGGGCAGGGACGTTCCTTTCCGCCCCCTCCGTCATGCCTGCGGTATGCCACCTCCCCCTGGCGGGGGAGGATCATCCAACCCCGCAGAAGTCGCCCGTCCTACAGCCGCGGACCGGATACCTGGGCGCGGACCTTCTTCGGCGCGTCCTTGAACAGCGCCACCATCGCCGGATTGCGCGAATCGCGCACCGCATAGTCGCGCGCCGACAGGCCGGCGAGATTGTCCGTCTGGTCGGGGTCGGCGCCCTTGTTGATGAGCGTGCGCGCAATGCCTTCGTTGCGGGTGTTCACCGCCAGGATCAGCGGCGTCTGGCCCGACGAATTGGCGAGATTCGGGTTCGCCTTGAACATCAGCAGCAGGTCAACCAGATCGTCGCGTCCGGCCATCACCGCCAGCGCCAGCGGCGTATTGCCCTTGGCATCGCGGATGTTGGGATCGGCCTTATGCTGCAGCAGATACTGCATGTAGAGATTGCCCGAATGGCTCGTCAGGTCGTGCAGCGCGCCGCGGCCGGTGGTGGGCGATTTGGTGTTGATGATCGTGCTGCCCGGCGTTTCGATCATCGTGGTGACGGTCTTGCCGTCCTCCTTCTCGATCGCCTGCAGGAATTTGTAGCTTTCGGACTGTTGCTGCGCGGCGGCGGGGGTGATCACGGCGGCGGCGAGGCTGAGGGCGAGCAGGAAAGGGCGGCGGATCATCGTAGGTCCCTTGGACAAGACTTGCGGGCGCACCGGTAACAGATCACAGCTGCCACGGTCATGAACATTCTGCGCTTCGCCCGCCTCGCCGTGCCCGCCGCCGCTCTGGCGGTGGCCGCCTGCCAGCCCGCAGCCACCACGGCGCCGCCGCTCGCCGGCGCGAAGATTGGCGGGCCGTTCACCTTGGTCAATCAGGACGGCCGCACCGTCACCGACCGCAATTTTGCGGGCAAATACCGAATCATGTATTTCGGCTACACCTATTGCCCCGATGTCTGCCCCACCGATGCGGCGGCGATCGGCAAGGGCGTTGCGCTGCTCGCCAAGAGCGACCCCGATCTCGCCAAGCGGATCGTGCCGATCTTCGTCAGCGTCGATCCCGAACGCGACACGCCCAAGGTCCTGAAAAGCTTCGTCTCCGCCTTTTCGCCGCAGATGGTCGGGCTGACGGGCACGCCCGCGCAGATCGCTGCGGTGTCGCAGGCCTATGGCGTGTTCGCCGGCAAGGGCGAGGCGCAGCCGGGCGGCGGCTATCTGGTGAATCACAGCCGCGCCACCTATCTGATGAGCCCGGACGGCAAGCCGCTCGCGCTGCTGCCGTCGGACAAGGGGCCGCAAGCCGTGGCCGATGAGATCAAGCGCTGGGCGAGATGAATAAATTCTGGGAGCTGCCGATCGAGCAGCTCGATCGCGGCCAATGGGAGGCTCTGTGCGACGGCTGCGGCAAATGCTGCATCCACAAGCTGGAGGACGAGGATACCGGCGAGGTCGTGCCGACCAACGTCGCCTGCCGGCTGTTGAACCGCCGCACCGGCTTCTGCTCCGACTATAAGCACCGCCGCGCCTATGTGCCCGAATGCGTGCGGCTGACCGCGGGCAACGTGCGCGACATCGACTGGCTGCCCTCCACCTGCGCCTATCGCCTGCGCGCGGCGGGCGAGCCGTTGCGCGACTGGCATTATCTGATCAGCGGCGATCGCGAGACGGTCCATACCGCCGGTATCTCGGTGCGCGGCTGGACGGTCAGCGAGGACGATGTCGGCGACCTCGAAAACCATATCGTCGATCGCGAGCTGTGAGCGACCCGTTCGAGGTCGTCCGCCATCCCACCGCGCGGCGCGTGCGCCTGTCGATCGATCCGGCGAGCGGCCGCGCCCGGCTGGTGTTGCCGCGCCGCGCCGCGTTGAAGCCCGCGCTCGCCTGGGCGCGCGGCAAGGCGGACTGGATCGCCGAACAGCAGGCGCGGCTACCGTCCGCGCGGCCCTATGCGCCGGGCATGGTATTCACCGTCGCCGACCGGTCGCTGACCATCGACTGGCAGCCGGGTAGCCGTCGCCGGGTCGAGGTGGTGGGCGACATGCTGTCGCTGTCCGGCCCGCTCGACACGCTGCCGCGCCGCGTCGAAACGTGGCTGAAGCGCACCGCGCTCGACCAATTGACCGACGACACGGCCTATTATGCCGCCAAGGCCGGCGTGAGTGTGACGAAGGTCGCGATCGGCGACGCACGAGGGCGCTGGGGCAGCTGCGCCGTCGACGGCGTCATCCGCTACAGCTGGCGGCTGATCCTGGCGCCCGGCTGGGTGCGCCGCGCGACGGTGGCGCATGAGGTCGCGCACCGCGTCCACATGAACCACGGCCCCGCCTTCCACGCGCTCGTCGCGCACCTGTACGACGGCGATCCGACGCCGGCGCGCGCCTGGTTGCGCACGCACGGCGCGGGGCTTCACTGGGTCGGGCGATCGTCCTGAACCGGGCGCTGTAGCGGCGCGCGCGGCGGCAGATAGCCATCGCGCGGCGGCGGGCCCTGCCGCGACGGAGCGGTGGCGGAGGGCACACGCTGCCCGTCCCGCACGCCATCACGCGGCGCGGGATCGCGCGACGGCGCATCGCGCCCGGTGACGCGGTCGATCAGGTCGTTGAGCTGCTGCTGCGGCGGCGTGTCGGGCGCGCCGCCGTCCGCCGGTTCGCCCTGCGCCTGCGGATCGCTTTCGCGCGGCGCCTGGGGCAGCGGATTGCCATCCGGATCGACCATCGGCGCGCCCGCGGAGCCATCGTCGGGCTGGCCGTAATAGGCCTCCTCATCCGGCTCCAGCTGCCAGTCGGGCAGGGTGACCTGCGTATCGAACTGCTCGATCGGCCGGTTGGCGGTGGCGGGCTTCATGAACGCCGCCCATGCCTTGGCCGGCGCGGTGCCGCCGTGCAGCCCCGCGACGGGCTTGGCGTCGTCGCGGCCCATCCACACGCCGGTGGTAAGCCCGCTCGAGAAGCCCAGGAACCAGCCGTCCTTCAGCGAGGTGGTGGTGCCGGTCTTGCCCGCGACCGGCCGGCCGATCTGCGCGGCGCGGCCGGTGCCGGTGTTCACCGCGGTCTGCAACAGGTCGATCATCTCGGCCGCGACATAGGGCGCGACGAGCACGCGGCTGCGATCCACCTCGTGGCTGTAGATCGTCTGGCCGTTCGCGGTGACGCGCGTGATGCCGTATGGCGTCACCGCGACGCCCTTGTTGGCGACGCTGGCGAAGGCGCTGGTCATGTCGATCAGCCGCACGTCGCTGGTGCCCAGCACCATCGCGGGATGCGTGTTGATCGGCGTCGTGATGCCGAAGCGGCGTGCCATCGCGGCGATGGTGGAAAAGCCGACTTCCTGCCCCAGCTTCGCCGCCACCGTGTTGAGCGAATAGGCGAAGGCGGTGCGCAGGCTGACGGGCCCGGAGTTACGCCGCGAATCATTGCGCGGGCTCCAGCCGTCGATCGTCACGGGTTCGTCGACGATCGTGTCCTCGGGCTTATGACCGGCTTCCAGCGCGGCGAGATAGACGAACAGCTTGAACGCCGATCCCGGCTGGCGCACCGCCTGCGTCGCGCGGTTGTAGATCGAGGTGACGTAATCCTTGCCGCCGACCATCGCGCGCACGCCGCCGTCGCGATCCAGGCTGACAAGCGCGCCCTGCACCCCGTTCGGTGCATTGGCGCGAATCGCCGCATCCGCCTCGCGCTGCATCGCCGGGTCCAGCGTCGTCCACACCTCCAGCGGCGCGCTGGTCTCGTCGATCAGCGTATCGAGCTGCGGCAGCGCCCAGTCGGTGAAGTAGCGCGCGCTGTTCTGCTGGCGTTCGGGCGTCAGCTTCAGGTCGGCGACGTCCGCCGCCCGCGCCTGCGCCTCGGTGATATCACCCGCGCGCACCATCTGTTGCAGCACCACGCCGGCGCGGCCGCGTGCCGCCTCGGCATCGGCGGTCGGCGAGTAATTGGACGGCGCCTTCACCAGCCCGGCGATCACCGCGGCCTCGCCGATGCTCAGGTGATTCGCGCCATGGCCGAAGAACTTCCGGCTCGCGGCGTCGATGCCATAGGTGCCGCCGCCGTAGTACATCTTGTTGAGGTACAGTTCGAGGATCTCGTCCTTGCTGAACTTGCGTTCCAGCGCGAGCGCCAGGATCCATTCGCGGAATTTGCGCCCGAACTTCTTCTGGTTGTTCAGGAAGACGTTGCGCGCCAGCTGCTGCGTGATCGTCGATCCGCCCTGCACCCAGCGCCCGCGTTCGAAGCGGACCTGCACCGACCGCGCGATGCCGATCGGGTCGACGCCCGGATGGCCGCGGAACCGGCGATCCTCGACCGCGACGGTCGCCTGCCGCATGATCCTGGGGATCTGTGCATAGGGCAGCCATTCGCCATAACTCGGCCCCAGCGAGGCGATGATGCTGCCGTCGGCGGCATGGACGCGGATCATCTGACCGTTGGGCGAGCTTTTCAGCTCGTCGAAGCTCGGCAGCTGCGAGCGCGCGACATAGACCGCGATCACCAGCGCGCCGAAGGCGAGGATGCCGAGACCGATCAGAATCTGGAGGGTAACGACGATCCGCCGGCGCCAACGAGAGCGGGGGGCGGGAGCGGAGCGGGAGGTGCGCGCACGAGCCATGGAGGGGCCCGCGATTACGCGCTTCCGGGGCGGGTCACAAGCACGCGCGCATCGCGCCGCGCCGATTTGCGCGGACGCTGCGACCGGTGGCGGCTCAGCCCGCTACCCGCGTCGCGCTGGCGATCAGTCCGATGAGCCCGGGCGGCGCCAGTGCCACGCCCAGCGCGGCCCAGCGCCGTTCCGCCAGCGTCCGGATCGCGCCTGCGACCGCCATCGGCCGGATCAGCTGCCGCGCGAACCGTGTCTGCCACGCCGCCGATCCGGCAGGACCGTCGCGCAGGCAGGCGTCCGCGGCGCTGATGCCGCTCGCCAGCGCGATGCCCATGCCTTCGCCGGCCAGGCTGGGGATGACGCCCGCCTGATCGCCCAGCCGGAACAGCCCCGCCGCACCGCCGCGCTCACGCCAGCCATAGGGCACGTTGGCGATCGCATCGATCGGCGCATCCGACGCGCGATAGGCGAGCCGCTCGCCCAGCCGCTGATGCGCCGCGCCCAGTGCGTCCAGCAGCGCGGGCAGGCTGCCCGCCTCGTGCAGGCGCGACCGGTGTACTGCCATGCACAGATTGGCGCTGCCATCCTCCTGCAAGGCGATGCCGGCATAGCCGCGGTCGAACAGGTGCAGCTCGATCCGCCCGCGCAGCGCCTGCTCCAGCGCGGGTGCCGGGCCCAGCCGCACGCGCACGCCCAAGGTCGGGTCCGTGCCGCGCGCCTCCGCCGGCCGGGCGAGGCCGCGCAGGTCGTGCTTGCCGGTGGCGAGGAACAGCGCATCGCCGCGCAGCGGGCAGCCGTCGTCTAGCCACACCGCATCGCCCTCTACCCGGCGCACCGTGACGCCGGTCTCCAGCCCCGCACCGCTCGCCTGCGCCTGTTCGCGGAGCAAGGTATCGAGCCGCCGCCGCGACACGCCGACGGCGGGGCGGGGCAGGCGTGCGGTCCGTACGCGCTGGCCCGCGAACAGCACCACCTCGGTCAGCCGATCGCGGTTGAGCGCATCGGCGTCTATGCCCAGCGCCTTCAGCCGATCGAGCGTCCGCCAGCTGACGAAGCCGCCGCACAGCGCATCCGCGGCCGCATGCCGCTCGAGCAGCAGCGGCGTCACGCCGCCGCGCGCCAAGCGGATCGCTGCGGCCGATCCGGCCGGCCCGCCGCCGACGATCAGCGCAGCCGTTCGACGCATAGCCGGAAGGGGAAGGCGCGGAACACCCGCGCATGGGAGATACCCGCCTCTGCGAGCAGCGGCGGCCATTCGGCTGGGCGATAGGAGCGCGCGATCGACAGCGTGCCGTCATGCCGCACGATCGGATGCCAGCGCGCGATCCGCGCGAGCAGCGGGAAGCCCGCATGCGCGAAACCATGCCGATGCATGTCGTTGACCAGCCAGCCACGCGTGGCTTCGGCCTCCATGAAGCGCAGGAAGGCGATCAGCTGGCCGGGCGTCATGTGATGCGCGACCAGGCTCGACAGGATCACGTCCCATCCGCCGCCCGCCAGATTGGCATAATCGCCGGTGATCCAGCGGATCGGCAGTTCGGGCGGGGTATGCGCGCGCGCCGCCGCCTCGCTGCGCGGGTTGAGGTCGACGCCGACCAGCTCGACCGGCAGCCGCCGCTTCGCCGCCCAGCGCGCGATCCGCCGCAGCATGTCGCCGTCGCCGAAGCCGACGTCGAGGATGCGCAGCCGATCGGCGCCGCGCGCGGCACGCGACAAGAAGCGCAGCGTCGGCCGCGCCGCCATCGTGACGAGGTTGACGCGGGCGAGGTCGGCGACCACCGCGGCATAGACGTCCGCGGGCAGATCGTCCGCGTCCATCAATTCGTCCGCCTGGGCGCGGGTGGCGAGCGTCATGCCACGAACCGCAGCCGCAATCCCTCGGCGGCAAGCCCGGGACCGAAGGCGAGTGCGACACCTTGGTCCGCCGCGGGCGGGGCGGCGAGCAGGCGGGCCAGCACGAACATCAGTGTCACCGACGACATGTTGCCATTGTCGCTCAGCACCGTGCGCGACGCCGCCAGCGCGGTGCCGTCAAGCGCCAGCGCGCCCTGCACAGCATCCAGGATCGATCGTCCGCCGGCATGCACCGCCCAGAACAGGTCCTGCGCCGGCACCCCGTCGGTCAGCGTCGCGACCAGCGCGGGATCGTGCAGCGCGGCGGAAATGCGTCCCGGCACCGCCCCGTCCAGGTGCATCGCGAAGCCCGTGTCGGTGATATTCCAGCGGATCAGCGCCTCGCTGTCGGGCAGCGTCGCGGCAAAGGGCGCCTCCAGCATCAGCCCCGGCGTCTCCGCATCGGCGCCCGTCACCAGCGCCGCGGCGGCACCATCGCCGAATTGCAGCATGGCGAGCAGCGGCTCGATCTCGTGCGTCGCCTGCAGATGCAGCGTCGACAGCTCCACCGTCACCACCAGCACGCGGGCGGCGGGGTCGGACCGGACGATATGCCGCGCGGTGCGCAACGCGACCACTGCGGCATAGCAACCCATGAAGCCGATCAGCAGCCGCTCCGCGGTCGGCAGGCCCAGCCGTGCAGCGATGATCTGGTCGATTCCCGGGGCGACGAAGCCGGTGCAGCTCGCGACGACCATATGGGTGATGCCATCGAGGTCCGCGCGTGTCGCCAGATCGTCGATCGCAGCGAGGGCCAGCGACGGAGCAGCCTCGGCATACACCGCCATCCGCGCCGCCGTACCGGGCAGCGCGTCCGCATAGAAGCCGCCCGCATCGACCGGGCTGTGCCCCGCGCTGCCGGGCAGGACCGACCAACGATGCGTGATACCGGCGCGCGCGGCCATGCGATCAAACAGCGCGGCATGGCGCGGCTCGACCTGGGCCTCGGCCCAGCCGATGAAGGCATTGTGGATATCGTTCGCGGGCACGGCCGTACCGATGGCGCGCAGGCAGGCGTAAGGGGGGAGCGGCACCGGGGTCCTTCACACGTCCGCCGAAACGGCGCACGACAGGCAAAAACGCGTCACCGCCGAAATGGATGCATGCCTCACGATAAAATGGCGATTGGTGCGTTTCGGTCGCATCGGGGGCAACGAAACTATCCGAGAGTTTCTTGTGTTTCCCGATGGATGTCGCATAGATTTCCCTCGACAACCAACGCTTTGGGGGGGCGCCGGATGGCGGGGGAATCCATTGCCGGGCTGGTCAAGGACCTGACGGCGCAATTGTCGGCCATCGCCAGTGAATTTGGCGCGCGCGCGGATCGGCTCGCGTATGGCGATACCGGCGACGAAACGCACGACCGGCCGAACCGCGACGAGGCGGCGGCGGCACCCGATGCGCGCGAGCTCGCCAAGCAATTGCTGGCGCAGCGCATGGCGCGTTTCGATCACTTTCCGGCCGAACTGTTCCACGAGCCGGCGTGGGACATGCTGCTCGCGCTGTTCGTCGCGCATGAGGAACGGCGGACGCTGAACGTCAAGGCGCTGGTCGGCACCGCGCATACGCCGGTCACCACGTCGCAGCGCTGGATCGATCATCTGCACAAGCTGAAGCTGGTCGATCGCGTCATCGATCCGCACGACCGGCGGCGCATGGAGGTCTCGCTCAGCGACACCGGCCAAACCGCGGTCCGCGCCTATCTGCGCCGGCTGGGCGCCGCCTGATCGACAGGCGTTCTGCGATTTTTCGAAAGTGGTGCGGCCGAGAAGACTCGAACTTCCACGGGCTTTCGCCCACAACGACCTCAACGTTGCGCGTCTACCAATTCCGCCACGGCCGCACGTGATGAGAATACCGGGCGGAGCCGGCATCTGGCAGGCGCAGGCCCCTAGCAAAGCGTTTCATGCTCCGCAAGCGCCCCTTTTTCGTTTTCGCGGCTCCCCCGCTCCGGTAGCGCGGGGCCATGACGGTCCGCCAAGCTCTTTCGACCCGTGGCGAAACCCGGCGCCTGCTGGCGCTCGCCTGGCCTGTGGTGCTGACCAGCCTCAACTGGACGCTGCTGCAGGTGACCGACGTGATGGTCGTCGGCCTTGTCGCCACCGAAGAGGTAGCGGCGCTGGGCGCCAGCCGCGCGCTGGGCTTCGTCGGCATCGTCGCAGGGCTCTCCTGGCTTTCAGGCGTGCTGGTGATGGCCTCGCGCGCCGACGGCGCGGGCGACCTGCCGCGCACCGGCGGCGTGCTCCGTGAGGGCCTTGTGCTGGGGCTGCTGCTCGGCGTCGCGATCGGCGGGCTGTTCCTGGCCGCCGCCGAACCCTTGCTTGCATTGGTCGGGGTCGCGGCGGACCGGATCGACGAGAGCGCGCGCGTCGTCCGGGCCTTTGCCATCGCCTTTCCGTTCCAGCTGGTGAACGTCGCCGCCGCCTTCTTCCTGGAAGGGGTCAGCCGCCCCGGCCGCGTCGCCGCGGTCAATCTGTCGGTGTTGCCGGTCAACGCCGTACTCGCCTGGGCGCTGTCGGCGGGGCATCTCGGCCTCCCGGCGCTGGGGGCGGTCGGCGCTGCGCTCGCGACCAGCATCGCCTCGCTGCTGGGTGCCGCCGGCATGGTGGCGAGCGCGCTGACCCTGCCCCGCGCCCGCGAGCGGGAAGTGCGGCGCACCGACCGCGCCGCCTGGGCCGGCGTGCCGCGCGGCGTCGTGGCGCTCGCCGCCTTCGGCCTCGTTCCCGCAATCGCCTCGGGGCTGGAGCTTGCCGGCTTTTCGATCCTGATCGCGCTCTCGACGCAATTGGGCGACGTTGCCGCCCATGCCTTTCAGATCGTCTTTTCGATCCACAACGTCACCTTCGCCATCGCGATCGGACTGGGATCGGCGGCGGGCGTGCGCGCGGGCAATGCGGTGGGGGAGGGGCAGCCGGCCGCCGCCATCCCCCGCACGCTGATCGCGGTCGGGCTGGCGATCGGTGCGCTCGGCCTGCTGGTGCTGATCTTACGCGCGACGGCGCCGGGAATCGTCGCGCTGTTCCCGGCGACGGCGCCGGTCCATGTCCTCGGCACCGCGATGCTGGCGGTCTGGGCGCCGTTCATCGTCTTCGACGGCATCCAAGTCGTGCTGATGTACGCCTTACGCAGCCTCGGCGATCAGGTGGCGGCGGGGGTCAACAGCATCCTCGCCTATTTCATCGTGTCGGGCGGCCTGGGCTGGTGGCTGGTGCATCAGGGGATGGGGCCGATGGCGCTGGTCTGGGCGTCGGGCCTCGGCATGGTGGCCGCCACGGTGCTGCACGGCGGTCGGTTCGCGCTTATGGGTTGGCGGCTTCGCCGGCAAAGCTGAGCTCCAGCCGTTTCGAATTGGACGGCACGTCCAGCTTGGCCGAATTGAAGTCGATCGACGCACCTGGGTTCAGCGTCCGCTGCTGCGGATTGATCGTCCAGCTGTAGACGATGCGGCCCTGGGCATCGCGCAGCTCGGCGCGGATATCCGGCACGCGCTGCTTTTCGGACGACGGATTGGTGATCTGCCCGCTGACCGCGAACAGTTCGGATCCGTTTTCCAGCTCGCGCCGCTCGATCGGATTGTCCTTCAGCCGCAGCGGCGATTCGTCGGTGCCGACCGGCAGGCCGACGCGCGCGAGCAGCCCCGGCGCACCGACGAACAGGATCGCGCCGATCCCGGCGATTAGCAGCAGCCCGACCAGCACCGCGATCACCGTCCAACGGCGCAGCGCGTTGCGGCGCGGCCGGAACGGCGGGCGATGCGCGAAGGCGTCGTAATCCGGCGCGGCAACGACGGGCTCGGGCGGGGCGACGCGCGCACCCGGCAGCACCGCGGGCTCTAGGAACGGCGGCGGCGCTTCATCGTCGGGCGCATCGGGCAGGTCGAAGCGCGGCTGGTCCGCCATGACGGGCGGCGGCGGAGGAGGAGGAGGAGGCGCGGGCGCGGCAAGCGCTTCCTCCTCGGGCACCGGCGGTTCCTGGAACCAGCTGTGCCGGCAATTGGCGCAGCGCACGGTGCGGCCCTCCACCCCGATCGCGCTGTCGGGCACCAGATAGCGGGTGCTGCATTCGGGACATTCGAGGATCATGCGCGACGCTTTACGACAGATGGCCGTGCGGGGAAGAGACCTCCGCGGGATGGCGGCGATTGTAAGCACGTGCGCCGCCTGCGTGGCAAGCTTGAAGCCGCGGCGTCGCCATGCGAAGGCTTTATCGAACACGGCCGCTGACGGCCCTTGGCACCTTGATGGAGCGGTTGCGGCCAGGCGCATGGCAAATATCGTGCAGTTCGAAAATGTTGGGCTGCGGTACGGCACCGGGCAGGAAACGCTGTCCGATATCAGCTTCACGCTGACCAGCGGCGCCTTCTATTTCCTGACCGGGGCAAGCGGCGCCGGCAAGACCTCGCTGCTGAAGCTCCTGTATCTGGCGCAGCGCCCCAGCCGCGGCATTATCCGCCTGTTCGGCGAGGATGCGGTGACGATGCCGCGCGCGCGGCTGCCCGGCTTCCGCCGCCGCATCGGTGTGGTCTTCCAGGATTTCCGTCTCGTGCCGCACCTGTCCGCCTGGGACAATATCGCGCTGCCCCTGCGTGTCGCCGGGGTGGAGGAAGCCGATATCGAACAGCCGGTGCGCGAAATGCTCGCCTGGGTCGGGCTGGCCGACCGCGCCGGCGCGCGGCCCGCGACGCTGTCGGGCGGCGAGCAGCAGCGCGTCGCCATCGCCCGCGCGGTGATCGGCCGCCCCGAAGTGCTGGTTGCGGACGAACCAACCGGCAACGTCGATCCCGACATGGCCGATCGCCTGATCCATCTGTTCGAATCGCTCAACAAACTGGGCACCACCGTTGTCGTCGCCACGCACGACCTGCACCTGCTCAGCCGCGTCGCGGGCGCGCAGATGATGCGGCTCGACAAGGGGCAGCTGCTCGATCCCACCGGCTCGCTCCGCTACCCACCGACGCTGAAGGGGCTGGCATGAGCACCGGCGGCACCAACCGCGCCGACCGCCGCGTGCTCGACGAGGCGGGCGGCTTTCGCGCGATGACGGGGGTGATGGCGATCATGCTGTTCCTCACCCTGCTTGCCGCCGCGCTCGGCCTCGGCACGCGCCAGTCGGCCACGGCGCTCGAACGCCAGCTCGCCGGAAGGCTGACGGTGCAGGTGGTCGATGGCAGCCCGGTCGCGCGCGACGCGGTCGCCGCACGGATCCTCGCCGTGCTACGCGCGCTGCCCGACGTGCGCCGCGCGACGCCGGTGCCGCGCGCCGAGCTGATGCGCCTGCTCGAACCGTGGCTGGGGCGCAGCGACGCCGATCCCGACCTGCCCGTACCCGCGATGATCGACGTCGATCTTGCCGACGGCGCCGACGCCGGCCGGATCGTCGCCGCGGTTCACGATATCAGCGCGACGGCGCGGATCGACCGGCACCAGCGCTGGATGTCGCCGGTCGGCAGCTTCCTCGACACGCTGACCTGGCTTGCGCTCGGCCTCGTGGCGCTGATGCTGGCGGCGACCGGCGCGGTCGTGGTGCTTGCCGCACGTGCCGGGCTGGAGACGCATCGCGCGACGATCGAGGTGATGCACATGCTCGGGGCCACCGACGTGCAGGTCGCGCGCCTGTTCCAGCGCCGTCTCGCGCTCGATGCGGCGATCGGCGGGGTGGCGGGCAGCGTCGCCGCGCTCGCCATGCTGCTGTTCCTCGCCACGCGCGTCGCGGCGCTGGGATCGCAATTGCTCAGCGGCATCACCTTGTCCTTCAGCGACTGGGCGTTGCTGGTCCTGCTGCCGATCGGCTTCGTCCTGCTCGCGACCGTCATCGCGCGGGTCACGATCGTGGCGGCGCTGAGGCGCATCCTGTGATGGGGCGCCTGCTATGATCGTCCGGCTGATGGGGTTCGCCGCGCTTGGCTGGTGCCTGGGCTTTGCGGCCTTCATGCTGCTGCTGCCGCCGCCGCTCACCGGCAACACCACCGATGCGATCGTCGTGCCGACCGGCGGCGCGGGGCGGATCGATCGCGGCATCGCGCTGCTGCAGGCCAGGCAGGCGCGGCGAATGCTCGTCACCGGCGTCGCGCCCGGGGTGCGGCCGATCGATCTCGCCCGCACCTATCACACCTCGCCGAAGCTCTTTGCCTGCTGCATCGATCTGGGTGCCGACGCCGTCGACACGCGCTCGAACGCCGAGGAAACCGCCGCCTGGGTGAAGACCCATGGTTATCGCACCGTCCGCCTCGTCACCTCCGACTGGCACGTGCCGCGCGCGCGGATGGAGCTGGCGGCGGTGCTGGGGCCGGGCGTCATCGTGATGGGGGATGGCGTGCCCAGCACGCCGCGGCTCGGCACGCTCGTCAACGAATATAACAAGCTGCTGCTGCGCCGCGTCGCGCTGTGGCTGGGGATCGGGGCATGAATCGCCTGCGCACGTTGCTGTTTTTGCTGTTCTTCTACGGCCTGTCGGTGCCGATCGTGCTCGCGGTGCCCATCTCTGCGCTGTTCGGCCGGCGCGCGGTGATGCGGCACGCGCATGTCTGGGCGCGCATGCACCGGCTGCTCTATCGCACCATCATGGGCATCCGCGTCGTCGTGGAGGGGCAGCGCCCGACGGGACCCGTCTTCTACGCCGCCAAGCATCAGGCGATGTTCGAAACGCTGGAGCTGCAATTGCTGCTCGGCGGCCCGGCGATGGTCATCAAGCGCGAACTCAGCCGCATCCCCTTCTGGGGTTGGGCGGCGTTGCAATATGGCGGCATCGTCGCCGATCGCGAGGCGTCGGCGACCGCGCTCCGCGCGATGATGCGCGATGCCAAGGCGCTGAAGGCGGAAGGCCGCTCGATCCTGATCTATCCGGAGGGCACGCGCGTCGCGCCAGGTGAGCGGCCGCCGCTGCAATCGGGTTTCGCCGGCCTCTATCGGGCGCTGGCCATGCCGTGCGTGCCGATCGCGCTTGACACGGGGCGCGTCTGGCCCCGGCACGGGCCCAAGCGCCCCGGCACGGTGACGATCCGCATCGGCGATGTCATTCCCGCCGGTCTGCCTCGCGACGAGATCGAGGCGCGCGTCCATACGGCGATCAACGTGCTGGACGTGTAGGATCGGGTTGCCGGCAAGTAGCTGATAAACGCCGACCGTTTCGGCGGGGCTGTCCTACAGTCGTTCCGCCGCCTGCATCCCCCAACTCGTCATTGCGAGCGTAGCGAAGCAATCCAGAGCCGGACCAGGACGCCCTGGATTGCTTCGCTGCGCTCGCAATGACGGAGGATAGCTCTGTCCCATCCCGACAAAACCGAAACGATAGGCCTAGATCGTTTCCGTTCAGGTGTTCATGGTGTCCACGTTGCCGTGAACGGAACGCTCAGTGGCTCCGCCCGAAGTCTGGCTTGGCGTCGTCCTGCCCCTGTTCGATGATCGACCGGCGGATCGCGCGCGTCCGGGTGAACAGGTCGAACAACTGGTCGCCGTCGCCCCAGCGGATCGCGCGTTGCAGCATCGTGACGTCCTCGGTCAGCCGTTGCAGGATCTCCAGCACCGCCCCGCGATTGTTCAGGAACACGTCGCGCCACATCGTCGGGTCGGACGCGGCGATGCGGGTGAAGTCGCGGAAGCCGCCGGCCGAAAATTTGATGACCTCGCTCTGCGTCACCTCTTCCAGGTCGCTCGCGGTGCCGACGATCGAATAGGCGATCAGGTGCGGCACATGGCTGGTCACCGCCAGCACCAAGTCGTGATGCTTGGGCGTCATCACCTCGACCTGCGCGCCGAGCGCCTCCCAGAAGGCGCGCAGCCGCAGCGTCGGCGCTTCTGCCGTGCCCTCTTCCGGCGTCAGGATGCACCAGCGGCCGCGGAACAGAGTCGCAAAGCCCGCCTCGGGCCCGCTATGCTCGGTGCCGGCGACCGGATGCCCCGGCACGATCGTCGCATGCGGCAGCACGGCCCGCAGCGCAGCGAGCACGCTCTCCTTCGATCCGCCGACGTCGCTGACGATCGCATCGGCGGGCAGATCGTCGGCGAACTCCGCCGCTACCGCACCCATCGCCCCGACCGGCACGCACAGCATCACGAGGTCGGCATCGATCACCGCCGCGCCCGCCGTATCGGCGATATCGTCCGCCAGTGCGATCCGCTCCGCGATGGCGCGCACCTCGGGCGAGGCGTCGTAACCGGTGATCCGCACCGTCGGCATCGTGGCCCGCACCGCGCGCGCCACCGACGAACCGATCAGCCCCAGCCCGATGATCGTGACGCGCGCGAAGGGCAGCATCAGCCCGCCTTTTCCACCTCGGCGCGCAGCACGTCGACCACCGCGCGCATTTCTTCTTCGGTGCCGATCGTGATGCGCAGGCCGTGGGGCAGGCCCTGACCGGGCAGCCAGCGCGTCGCATAGCCCGCCGCCATCAGCGCCTTGTACGCCTCTTCAGCGGTCAACGTGCCCTCGAACAGCACGAGCACGAAATTGGCCTTGCTCGGCACCGCACGCAGGCCCGGCAGTGCGTCGACCTGTTCGCTGAACCACCCGCGCCACTGGCGATTGTGGTCGCGGCTGTGCGCGACGAAGGCGGCATCGTTCAGCGCCGCGGTTGCGGCGGCTTGCGCCCCGATGCTGAACGCGAAGGGCGCGCGGATGCGGTGCATCGCATTGATGATCTCCGCCGACGCATAGCCCCAGCCCACCCGCTCGGAGGCGAGGCCAAAAATCTTGGAGAAGGTGCGCGTCACCAGCACGTTGGACTGTGTGCGTGCCAGCTCCAGCCCGCCGTCGTCGTCCTCCGGCTCCAGATATTCGGTATAGGCCTGGTCGAGCACCAGCAGCACCGACTTGGGCAGCCCGGCGTGGAGCCGCGCGATCTCCTCGCGGGTGGTATAGGTGCCGGTCGGATTGTTGGGGTTGGCGACGAACACGACCTTGGTCTTCTCGGTCACGGCGGCCAGGATCGCATCGACATCGGTCGCATAGTCGCGATCGGCGACGATCACCGGCGTCGCGCCCACGCGCCGCGTCGCGATCTCATACACCGCAAAGCCATAGCGGACGTGGATGATCTCGTCGCCCGGCCCGGCGAAGGTGCCGGCGGCCAGGTGCAACACCTCGTCCGACCCGGTGCCATAGATCAGTCGCTCCGCCTCGACGCCGTAATGGCTGGCAAGCGCGCCGCGCAGGTCGACCGCCGCGGCGTCGGGATAACGCTCCAGATGCCCCGCCGCGTCGCGATACGCCGCCCGCGCGCCCTCGGGCGTGCCAAACGGATTCTCGTTCGACGACAGCTTGACGACCTTGCGGCCGTCCTCGCTGGTGGCGCGACCGGGGATGTAGGGGGCGATGCCCAGGATCCAGGGCTTCGGGGCGGGGGCGGTTGTGGTGTCCGACATGGCCGCGAGCCTTAGCGGGGCGGCGCCGACGTTGACAACTTGCTTCCACGCGCGCCCCGCCGTAGCGATGCGCCCATGAGCGAGGATATGCGGTTCGGCTGCGGGCGACAGGCGACGCTGCCGGGGCCGCTGCGCCTCGATGGCGGCACGTTGCTGTCGCCGGTGGACATCGCCTACGAAACCTATGGCACGCTCGACGCCGATGGCGGCAACGCGATTCTGATCTGCCACGCGTTGACTGGCGATCAGCATGTCGCCTCGACGCATCCGCGCACCGGCAAGCCCGGCTGGTGGACGCGCCTCGTCGGTCCCGGCAAGCCGATCGACCCGGCGCGCGACTTCGTCATCTGCTCGAACGTCATCGGCAGCTGCATGGGATCGTCCGGCCCGGCGAGCATCAATCCCGCCACGGGGCGCCCTTGGGGCATGGCCTTCCCGGTCATCACCATCCGCGACATGGTCCGTGCACAGGCGATGCTGCTCGACCATCTCGGCGTCACCCGGCTGAAGGCCGTCGTCGGCGGCTCGATGGGGGGCATGCAGGCGCTCAGCTGGGCGGCGACCTTCCCGGACCGCGTCGCCGCGGCGATCGTCATCGCCTCGACCGCGCGCCACTCCGCGCAGAATATCGCCTTCCACGAGGTCGGCCGCCAAGCGATCATGGCCGATCCCAAATGGCGCGGCGGCGACTATTACGATGGCGATCCCCCCGCCGCCGGCCTCGCCGTCGCGCGCATGGCCGCGCACATCACATACCTGTCCGAAGCCGGCCTCACCGAAAAGTTCGGCCGCCGCCTGCAAGCGCGCCCCGGCAAGCAGGACGGCGCCAAGAGCTTCGGCTTCGATGCCGATTTCCAGGTCGAAAGCTATTTGCGCCATCAGGGCCTCGCCTTCGTCGACCGGTTTGATGCCAACAGCTACCTCTACATCACCCGCGCGCTCGACTATTTCGATTTGGCCGAGGAACATGGCGGCCTGCTCGCCAACGCCTTCCGCGGTACGGCGACGCGCTTCTGCCTGGTCAGCTTCGACACCGACTGGCTCTACCCCACGCTCGAATCACGCAACATCGTCGCCGCTTTGAACGCCGCCGGCGCACCGGTGAGCTTCGTCGAGCTGTCGAGCCCCTATGGCCACGACGCCTTTCTGCTCGACGCACCGGAGATGAACCGCGTGATCGACGGTTTCCTGAAAGGTGGGCGATGATGGACCGTGGGATGGACCTCGACGACGACAAGGGCCGCCTGGATGTCGCGCGAATCCATGGCTGGCTCGCGTCGAGCTATTGGTCGCCGGGGATCGACCGGGCGTTGGTGGAACGCGCCATCGCCGGCTCGCACTGCCTGGGCGCTTACGCTGGGGGCGAGCAGGTGGGTTTCGCTCGCGCGATCACCGATCACGCGACCTTCGCCTGGATCGCCGACGTTTGGGTCGAAGACGCGGCGCGGGGGCAGGGGCTGGGGCGGCGCATGGTCGGCTGGTTCGTCGATCATCCCGCCTTCGCCGGCATCCGCCGCATCGGCCTCGTCACCGCCGACGCGCATGGCGTGTACGAAGCGCTGGGCTTTCACGCGCTGCTCCGCCCCGATCGCTTCATGGAGCGTCTGTCGCCCGCGGCCGCCGCGCTGTTGAAGACGGCGTCATGACGCTGCGCCCCGACCTCGCCGTCATCGCCGGGCATGTCGCTGAGGGATCGCGCGTGCTCGACATCGGCTGTGGCGACGGCGCGCTGATGGCGGCGCTGCGTGACCAGCGGGGCTGCGACGCGCGCGGGCTGGAGCTGGACGCGGGCAATGTCGCGGCGGCGGTGGGGCGCGGGCTGTCGGTGATCCAGGGCGACGCCGATATCGATCTGGCCGCCTATCCCGATCGCAGCTTCGACTATGCGATCCTCAGCCAGACGCTGCAGACCGCGCGAGCACCTGACGTCGTGCTCGATCATCTGCTCCGCATCGGCCGGCGCGCCTTCGTCAGCTTCCCCAATTTCGCGCAATGGCGCATCCGCTTGTCGCTGCTGTGGGGCGGGCGGATGCCGGTGACGCGGCAATTGCCCGAACAATGGTATGACACCCCCAATATCCACCACGTCACGATCGACGACTTTCGCGCCTTCCTGAAAGCGCGCGGCGTGACCGTGGAGGGGGCATGGTTTCTGTCGGGCGACCGGCAACGCAGTTCGGCAGCGGCCAACCTGCTGGCACAGCATGCGGTTTTTCTATTGCGGCGTTGACGGCGCACGTCCGTATCGGACATAAACCTGTGCGGTTCGGAACAAACCTATGTGAAAGCGGTTTCTCGGCTCCGAGCCAGGATGGATGATGACCAAAACCGCACTAATCGTCGAGGATGAGATTTTTGTCGCCCTCGACTTGGAGCGTATCCTGGTCGATGGCGGCTATCAGGTCGCCGGCATCGCCGCGGATGCGGAAAGTGCGTTGGAGGCGGCACCGGGTTGCGGCTTCGCCTTCGTCGATGTCAACCTGCGCGACGGGCCGACCGGCCCGCGTATCGCGGAACAGATCGCGCGCGATTATGGCGTGAAAGTCGTTTTCGTCACCGCCAATCCGGCACAGATCGATTGCGGGCGTGACTGCGCGCTGGGCTATATCCGCAAACCGTTCAGTGAATCGGCGATCCTCGCGGCGGCGGCTCTTGCGGCGGAGGGGCGGTCGCCCGCCGCCAACGACGATATCGTCCTGCTCGATTCGAGCCGCCAGGCCTAAGCGCGGTTCAGCGTCGCGATCGGCACGCGGACCGTTACGACTAGTCCCTCGGCCTTCCATTCGCGCGTCACCACCCCGCCCAGCTGCCGTACAGCAGACAGTTCGATCAGCTGGCTGCCGAAACCGTGCGGCCCATCCGGCGCGGCGACCGAGGGGCCGCCGCGTTCGCTCCAGCACAGCACCACGTCCGCGTCATCGCGCGCGACGGTAACGTCGACGGCACCGTCCTCACTCGACAGGGCGCCATATTTCATCGCGTTGGTGGCGAGCTCGTGGAACAGCAGCGCGAGCGGGGTGGCCGAGCGATCGTCGATCGTGACCGCATCGCCGCTGACCGTGATCGGCTGATAGTCCCCCCGCCGATAGGGTTCGAACAGCTCGCTGAGCAGGCCGTGCAGCGAATTCTGCTGCATCGCGGGCCGCGAATTGGGGCTGTGCGGCCGCACGAAATCATGGGCGCGCCCCAGCGCGATGATCCGGTCGCGCAGATCGGCGGCGGCCGGCGCGAACTCGGGCCGCGCGCGCGCTGCGAACGAAATCAGGCCGGAGATCACCGAGAAGATGTTCTTGATCCGGTGCGACAGCTCCTGGCTGATCAGTTCGCGTTCGTGCAGCGCCAGTTTCTGTTCGTGGATGTCGGTGCAGGTGCCGAACCAGCGCGTGATCTGCCCGTCCGTGTCGCGGATCGGCAGGGCCCGGCCGAGGACCCAGCGATAGGTGCCGTCGGCATGGCGCAGGCGATATTCGATCTGATACGGCGCGCCTGTCTCGAGCGAATGGCGCCATATCTCCCAGGCGCGGGCCTGATCGTCGGGATGGAACATGTCGTTCCAGCCCTCGCCATCGGTCGATCCGTCCGGCACGCCGGTGAATTCGTACCAGCGCGCATTGTAATAATCGTGGAAGCCGTCGGGCAGCGTCGACCACACCATCTGCGGCATCGTGTCGGCCAGCGTGCGGAAGCGATCCTCGCTGTCGGACAGGCGTTGGCGCGTGTCGCGATCGGTGCGGCGCCAGGTAGCGGCATCACGGCTGTCGCGCAGCCGGGCCATCACCGCCTCCGCCAGCGTTTCCAGCCCTTGCCGTTGCAGGGCGGTCAACCCCTCGGGCCGTGGCCGGGTGTCGAGCACGCACAGCGAGCCGAGTGGCACGCCATCGTCGGCCACCAGCGGCGCGCCGGCATAGAAGCGGATGTGCGCCTCGCCCGTCACCAGCGACATGGCGGAAAAGCGCGTATCGCGCATCGCGTCCGGCACCACGGTGATGCCGTGTTCCATCATCGCGAGCGCACAGAAGGAGGTGTCGCGCGGCGTTTCCGTCATGTCGACGCCGGTGTGCGACAGGAAGGTCTGGCGCGTCGCCTCGACCAGGCTGATCAGCGCGATCGGCGCGTCGCACAGGGCCGCGGCAAAGTCCGTGATCCGGGTGAGCGCGGCATCGTCGCGCAACGACTGCGGGTCGTGCGCGGCGAGGGCTTCGGCCCGGCGCGTCTCGCTCGCCGGTTCACAGACGGGGGTCATCGCTGAACGACGGCTCAGAACGGTTATTCCGGGGGAGAGGTGTAACTGTATGTAAGAACAGCCCCTCCCCCTCTCGGCGAACCGGCCTTGCACTGCATCACGTCGGCAC
>NZ_JACIDB010000009.1 GCF_014196115.1 Sphingomonas aquatilis
AAAATGGAGGTGACCATGACACCCGAAGCCTGCCGTAGAGGTTACCGTCTCACTTCTAAATTGCAGGAGAGTCTCATTTCCACGTTGCGCTTACAAGCACCTACACACCGTAAGATTGATAATATACATTATGTAAATTTCTGGTGATGATGCGGTACGAGGATCAGCGTATTTCCCTCAACCCGCCAGGATTTCAGCTTCGACAGGAAGTTCATGCCGAGGACGTCGGTGTCGCCGAACGCGGGCGATACGACCACCGGCAAATCACGCGCGACGATATCGCCGAGTTTCAGGTCTCGCACCGTCGCGCTCCGCGCCTGGATGCGCCCGTTCGCCGTATTGAGCACGATCGGGATCAGGCTGTCCCTCACGTCCAGCGACGCGGCGGCCGCGGTGTCCGTAGACAATGCCGTCAGGGTCGCGCCGCTATCGACGAGCATGCGCCGGTTCACGCCATCGATCGTCACTTTCGCCCAGAAATGCCCGTCGGCAGACATTCTGATGCGCGTTTCCTCGCCGACGACATTCTGGTCGTCCAATTTCAGCAGCCGCGTAACATATTGCAGATACGGATCGAACCGTTCACGCTCGGTGATCACCACCAACAGCAACCCCGCGATTACCGCCCAACTGACCAGCGACAGGACGACCCGCAATACCGGCACCCGCCGGGCGATCAGCGCCGAGATCGGCAGGATGAGCAGCAGCAGATAGATGACCGCCTGGCCGCCCGAGTCGAGGTTCATAGGACGAATTCTAATCCATCGTAGCCGGGTTCGACACCGGGCGGCAGATCGCGGACCAGCGTGGCGTAATCCATGCTCTGATCCATATGTATGAAGGCTGACCGTTTCGGCCGAAGCTCTGCGATCCAGTCGAGCACCTCCGGCACGTGCGGATGGGTCGGATGCGGCGCATAGCGGAGCGCATCGACGATCCAGACGTCGAGCCCCGTGTAGAGCGCGCGCATCGCCGGGGTCAGTTCGTGAAAGTCGGTGGCATATCCCACCACTGCGCCACCCGCTGAAAAGCGCAGGCCGGCCGAGGTGATATGACCGTGCGGCTGATCGACGACGTCGACCGTGATCGCACCGATCGTCAGCCTATCGGGCAACACGGCACTCTCCACCGTCGGCGGATAGCCCTGTCGGCCGGCGAAGACATAAGCAAACCGATCGCGGAGCGCGGTGAGCGTGCTCGTCCGCGCATAGCCCGGGACTGGTCGACGCATGGCGTGGAAAATCTGGCGAACGTCGTCGATGCCATGACAATGATCGGCATGATCGTGCGTCCACAGGATCGCGTCGACCGTCGACACATCCGCCGCGAGCAACTGTTCCCGCATGTCGGGGCCTGTGTCGACCAGGATACGCGTGTCGTCATGCTCGACGAGCAACGATACGCGCGTACGCCGGTTGCGTGGTTCGTTGGGGTCGCAGGCGCCCCAGTCGTTCCCGATCCGCGGCACGCCCGATGACGTGCCCGATCCGAGAATGCGAACCTTCACGCGCGCGCCTTATTGAACAACGTGAAGAAGTTATCTGCGGTCCGTGCGGCCAGCTCTTCGATCGCTTCGCCGCGCAGCTGGGCGAGGAAGGTCGCGGTGTCCGCGACGAAAGCAGGCTCGCCCTGTTTGCCGCGATGCGGCACCGGCGCCAGAAATGGAGCGTCGGTTTCGATCAGCAGCCGTTCGATCGGCAGCCGGGCCGCCGTCTCTTGCAGGTCGCGCGCATTCTTGAACGTTACGATCCCCGAGATCGAGATGTAGAACCCGAGCTCCAGCGCCGCATCGGCAAAGGCGCCGCTTGCGGTGAAACAGTGGATGACGCCCGTATAGGCCCCCTGCTTCATCTCATCGCGCAGGATCGCCAGTGTGTCCTCTTCCGCGTCACGGGTGTGGACGATGAGGGGAAGCCCTGTTTCGCGACACGCTCCGATATGACTCCGGAAGCTTGCCTGCTGGCGGGCACGATCGGAATGATCATAGTAATAATCGAGGCCGGATTCACCGATGCCGACGATGCGCGGATGCGCCGTTCGGTCGACGAGGCGCGCGATGTCAACGTCGGGATGCTGATCGGCCTCGTGCGGGTGGATGCCGATCGAAGCCCAGACGTCGGGTTCGCGCTCGGCTGTCGCGACCACCGCGTCCCATTCGCTTTCGCGCGTCGAGATGTTGAGCATCGCCCCAACCCCACGTGCTCGGGCGCGGGCGAGCACCTCACCCTGCTGCTCGAACACCCCTTTGTAATTGAGGTGGCAGTGGCTGTCGGCGAACATCATGCCGCGGCGGCAGGCAATTCGAGCCGTGGGAAGACCGGCGACGGCGGTGCGATCGTAAAGCCCGCGGCCTGCTGGCGGCCATACCAGCCATCGTCGTCGATCGCGGCATGGTCACGCTCGTCCGCGCCGAGCTGATCCAGCACCTTGCCAGCCGATTGCGGCACGACGGGCAGGATCGCAATCGCCAGCATCCGGATCGCCCGCACCAGCGTGCCTAGCACCGCATGCATCCGATCGGGATCGGTTTTGCGCAACGCCCAGGGGGCTTGCGCATCGATATACTGATTGCACGCGAAGACGCCGCGCATCCATGCCTCGATGCCCTGGCTCAGCATCAGATCGTCGAATGCCGTCCGCAGTCCGGCGCAGGCGACGACCATCTCCTCGACCAGCATCGCGTCCGCCGGATCGCTGCGCCCGGCATCCGGCAGCGCGCCATCCAGATTCTTGGCGATGAACGACAATGTGCGCTGCGCCAGATTGCCGAAGCTGTTGGCGAGCTCCGCATTGACGCGCGTCACGATCGCCTCAGCCGAATAGCTGCCGTCCTGCCCGAAGCTGACTTCGCGCAGCAGGAAATAGCGGACCGCATCGACCCCGAACGCATCGGTCAGTTCGTTGGGGCTGACGACGTTGCCGACCGATTTCGACATCTTCTCACCCCGGTGGAGCACGAAGCCGTGTGCGAACACCTGTTTCGGCAGCGGCAAATTCGCCGACATCAGGAATGCCGGCCAGTATACGGTGTGGAAGCGCGTGATGTCCTTGCCGATCAGATGCAGATCGGCGGGCCAGAAGCGTGCCATCATCTCGGAATCGTTCGGATAACCGGCACCAGTCAAGTAATTGGTCAGCGCATCGACCCACACATACATGACGTGGCCGGGGCTGTCCGGCACCGGCACCCCCCAGTCGAAGCTGGTCCGCGACACGGACAAATCCGACAGACCGCCCTCGACGAAGCGCATCACCTCGTTGCGGCGCGCCTCAGGGCGGATGAAATCGGGGTTGGCGGCGTACAGGTCGAGCAGCGGCTGCTGATATTTTGACAGGCGGAAGAACCACGTCTCTTCGGCGGTCCATTCGACGGGCGTACCCTGGGGGGACAGCTTGGCGCCCCCTTCCCCCTCGACCAGTTCCTTCTCGTCGTAGAAGGCCTCGTCGCGCACCGAATACCAGCCCTCATACCGATCGAGGTACAGGTCGCCGGCATCGCGCATCGCCTGCCAAATCGCTTGGCTGGCCGCGTAGTGATCGGGTTCGACGGTGCGGATGAATCGGTCGTATGAGACGTTGAGCGTGTCCGCCATCGCGCTGAAATGCGACGACATTTCGTCGGCGAAGGCGCGCACGTCGATGCCGCGGGTGCGCGCGGTCTGCGCCATCTTCAGCCCATGTTCGTCGGTGCCGGTCTGGAAGCGCACGTCGCGCCCCGCCTGCCGCTGGAAGCGTGCGATCGCATCCGCGGCAATCATCTCATAGGCATGGCCGATGTGCGGACGGCCGTTGGGGTAATGGATTGCGGTGGTGATGTAATAGGGATCGGCCATAGCGCGCTTCCCTAGTCGATCGATCCGGCGAGGTGAAGCGGCGTCAGCGCAGCCGCGCGACGATCGCCGCCATCTCGAACACCGTCGCCTGTGCATCGAGCGACAGGCCCATTGCTGCCCCGGCGAGGTCGCGCGCAGCAGCCTGAGCGTCGAGCGCGGTTTTCAGGCGCGTCCCCGCCCGCCCACGGGCTTCGCGCGCGATAATTGCCGGAACCCGATCGAGGAACACTTCGTAGCGCGCGGCATTCCCCTTCCCCGCCAAAGCCTTGGCAAGCGCTGACCGACGCGTGTTCATCGGATCGCCATCGGTGGCGATCGCGGCGATCGCATTGTCGAGGGCAGCAACGTCCAACCCCGCATAACGGATCGCACGTCCCGGCGAGCCCTCCCCCGCCGCGATCAACGTCCCGATCTCGTCGCTATCGGCATCGGGCAAAGCGTCGTGTAGCGCACGGCGCATGTCGGTTTCGTCGAGCGCGCCGAAGCGCAGGACCCGGCATCGCGAGCGGATCGTGGGGAGCAATCGTCCGGGAGCATGGCTCACCAGCAGGAACACCGTTCCCACCGGCGGTTCCTCCAGGTTCTTGAGCAGCGCATTTGCCCCGTTGCGCTCGAGATCGTCAGCCGCGTCGATAATGACGACCCGGCGCGCGCCCATCGACGGCGTCGTTGCGAACATCGGTTGCAGGCTGCGCACCTGCGCGATGCTGATCGACCGCGCGATGTCCTGATCGGGCTTGTCGGCATCCTTGGGCAGACGGCGCAGGATGCGTAGGTCGGGATGCGACCCGGCCTCCACCAAGGCGCGCGTGGGATGATCGTCGGGCACCGTCAGTCCCGGCGCGCTTACCCCGCTCACGCTCGCCTCGGCCAGCATGCGCAACGCCGCCATCTCGGCGAAGCGCGCCTTGCCGACGCCTTGCGGCCCGACCAGCAACCAGGCGTGATGCAGCACACCGCTGCGCACGGCGGCCGCGACGGCCTCCTGCGCCTCGGCATTACCGAACAACGCGGTCATCGCGGTTGCGCGATCAACCGAAGAACGAGGTCAGCCCAGCCCAGGCGCGACCAAAGAAGCCCGCCTGACCGACGTCCTTGTCCGCGACCAGCGGCAGGCGCTGCTCGGGCAGATCGGGCGACGTCACGACGAGGTCGGCGATATGCTGGCCCTTGGTGATCGGCGCCTTGATCGGACCTTCGTAGACGACCTTGGCGCTCATCTGCGGCACGGCGCCAGCGGGCAGCGTGACGGTCAGCTGGCGCGGCGCGACCAGACCGACGTTGCTGGAACTGCCCATCTGCACTTCCGCCGTCGACACCTGCTTACCCGCCGCGACGACGGGTTTTGCCTGCCAGGCGCGGAAGCCCCATTCCATGAAGCGCACCGATTCCTCGGCGCGATCCTTGGACGACGTCAGCCCCGCAACGACCATCACCAGACGCCGGCCGTTCTGCTCGGCAGACCCGGTGAAGCCGTAGCCGGCCTCTTCGGTATGGCCGGTCTTCAGGCCGTCGGCGCCGGCGACGCGGCCCAGCAAAGGATCGCGATTCGCCTGCGTGATGTCCGCCCCTGCCCCCAGCGTCTTGCCCCAGGTGAAGTTCGGCAGCGAGTAGAAGCGCTTATAGAGATCCGGGAAATCCTGGATCGTCGCGGTGGCCAGATGAGCGAGGTCGCGCGCGGTCACATAGGTGACGCCATTGTCCGGCCAGCCATTGGCGGTGCCGAAGTGACTGTTGGTGAGGCCAAGGCGCTTCGCCTGCGCATTCATCCGGTCTGTGAACGTTTGCTCGGTGCCCGAAATACCCTCGGCCAGCACGACGCAGGCGTCGTTGCCCGACAGCGTGACGATGCCCTTCAGCAGGTTCTGGACGCTGACGTTTTCGTTGGGCGACAGGAACATGGTCGATCCCGCCTGCGGCCCATGCCACTTCGCCCAGGTTTCGGGGCGGACGGTGATCATCTGGTCCAGCTTTAGCTCGCCCTTCTTGATCATGTCGAAGGCGACGTAGACCGTCATCATCTTCGCCATCGATGCGGGCGGCATGCGGCGGTCGGCGTCACGCTGATACAGGACAGCGCCCGACGACAGATCCTGCATGAAGGCGATCGGCGCGATGCCCTGGAACTGCGGCGCCGCAGCGACGGAAGGCATGGCGAGCGCGACGATGGCGAAGGGAGCGGCGATCAGCGGTTTCATGACGTCGGGTTCGGCTTTCGGCAGGGTAATAATGGTGGAATGGGTCAGGCATAGCGCCGCAACCGCGCCGCGTCAGCCCTCAACCGCGTCGGCGAGCAGGCCGACGGACAGCGCGTAGAAGTTCGAGCAATTGTAATCGAGGATCACACGGTAATTGCTGGTGAGCAGATAGGCGGTGGCATTGGGGCCATCCGGCTCGATCAGCGTCGCCTGCACGCTGTCCGCGGGCCAGCCCCTGCCCTGCGGCACGAGGCCGAGCGCACGCCATTCGGCCATCGTCCGCCACTGGCTGTGCCGCTCGAACACCCGCGGGCAGCGCGGTGAGACCATGCGCGTCGTCAGCGCGGCGCGGTCGAAGCCGGCGGGGACGCGCACCGCGATGCCCCAGGGCTGGCCCGGCCGCCAGCCGGCATTCTCGAAATAGTTGCCGATCGAGGCGAGCGTATCCGCCGGGCTGGTCCAGATATCCGCGCGCCCGTCGCCATCGCCGTCGCGGGCGAGGCGCAGATAGACCGAGGGCAGGAATTGAGGATTACCGGTGGCGCCTGCCCAGCTGCCCTTCAGCCGCTCGCGCGGGATGCCGCGGTCGAGGATTTTCAGGCCGGCGATGAATTCGCTGGCGAACAGCTCGCGCCGACGACCCTCATAGGCCAGCGTCGCCAGGCTGCGAAGCAGATCGAAATTGCCCGTGTAGGCGCCGTAATTCGTTTCATGCCCCCAGATCGCGACCATGATCGATTCGGGGACGCCCGTCTCCCGCTCGACACGGGCGAGGCGCGCTCGCTGCGCCTGATAGGTACTGCGCCCGCGGCCGATCCGCGCGGCATCGACGTGACTGATCCGATAGGGCGCGAACGGCGGCGTCGCGGTGCGACCCGGATTACCCGGCTGCGCGCGGTCGAGCTCGATCGTCCGCTCGCTGAGCGTCAGCGTCGGGAATACCTCGTCGACCGTGCGACGCGTGACACCCTCGGCCAGCGCCTGCGCGCGCAGCGTGCCGAGATAGGACTGGAAGCCCTGCTCGTCCTGCGCCGCGACCGGTCCGGCCGAAGCCATTGCCAGGATCGTCGCCATCAAACCGGCCTTCAGCCCGCGCGTCATCGGATGCCCCCACATGCCATCGGAGGTGCCACAGCCGGCATCCCGCGTGAACCTCCTATCGTCGCGGGGCTTGCACGGACAAGCGCGGTGCGCGTATTCGGGCGCTCCACACGGAGGGATGGCCGAGTGGTTTAAGGCAGCGGTCTTGAAAACCGCCGTAGGTGGAAGCCTACCGTGGGTTCGAATCCCACTCCCTCCGCCAAGGCTCCCCGGCCGAAACCGGGGAGGCAGCGGCGATTATTTTGCGGGCTGCGCCGGACCCATCAGCTTCTGCGCGAAATAGGTCATCTGCAGCGCCTGCAGGCGGGCGCCCTGTTCGATGTCGGCATCGCCCGAATGGCCGCCGGCGGTGTCCTCGTAGAACAGATACGGCAGGCCGTATTCCTTCAGGCGCGCGGCGAACTTGCGGGCATGCTGCGGGCCGACGCGGTCGTCCTTGGTCGTGGTCCAGATATAGGGTTCGGGATAGGCCACCCCCTTCTTGATATTCTGATAGGGCGAGATCGTGCGTAGGAACGCCTTTTCCGCCGGCACGTCGACCGAGCCATATTCGTCGACCCAGGACTTACCCGCCTCGATCTGTTCGTAGCGCATCATGTCGAGCAGCGGGACCTGGATCGTCACCGCCTTCCATAGGTCAGGGTGCTGGTTGAACTCGACGCCCATCAGCAGACCCCCGTTCGATCCGCCGTAGATGCCCAGCTCCTGCGGGCTGGTCAGCTTGCGCGCGAACAGGTCCTTCGCGACGCTGGCGAAATCGTCGTAGATGATCTGTCGCTTGGTTTTGCGGCCGGCATCGTGCCAGGCGGGACCGAATTCGCCGCCGCCACGGATGTTCGCGAGCACGTAGGAGCCGCCACGCTCCAGCCACAGCTTGCCGGTGATCGCCGAATAGGCGGGCAGCATGGGCAGCTCAAAGCCGCCATAGGCCGTCATGATCGTCGGCGTGCTGCCGTTGAGCGGAATGTCCTTATGGTGGACGATGAAATACGGGACCTTGGTGCCGTCGGTCGACGTCGCCTCATGCTGCTCGACCACCAGACCTGCCGAATCGAACTTGGGCGGCAGCGTCTTGACCGGCTTGCCGACGCTCGCCGTCGCGGCGTCGAGCGGCAGCAGCGTGGTCGGCGTCAGGAAGCCGGTGACGGTCATATAGCCGTGGTCGCTGCGATCGTCGGCACTGGCGACGCCGAGCGAGACGTTGTCCGGCAAGGCGATCGGCCGCGCGGTCCAGCCCGCCTTGCCCGGCGTGTAGACCGCCGCGCGACCGCGTACATTGTCGTTATAGATCAGGACGACATGGTCCTTGGTCGTCACCACTTCGTCCACCGATTGGCGCGGATTGGGCGCGAACAATATCGTCGGCGTCACCCGGCCGCTTTCGACCATGGCGAGCGGGGCCGAGGCGACCGAGCCGGCGGCAACGGCGCCCCAGGGATCGCTGGTTTGGAACAGCACCTGCCCGGCGACCATGCCGGCGGGGAAGGTACGCGCCGGAATGTCGAGCTTCTTCGTGCCCTCTGGCGTCCAGACATGCGTCTCGCCGCCGAAGAAGGTGGTGCGGCGTTCGATCGTGACCAGACGATGGCCCTGCCCGTCGGTCATCACGCCGGCATAGGTGCCCAGCTGATCGGTCGGCGCGCCGCGGAAGATTTCCTTGGCGGCATCCAGCGGTTGGCCGCGCTTCACCATCTTGACGACGAAGGGATAGCTCGATCCGGTCATCGTGCCGGCGCCCCAGTCGCGGCTGACGAGCAGCGTATCCTTGTCGAGCCAGCTCGCGCCCTGCTTCGACTTGGGTAGCGAGAAACCGCCGGGCACGAACTGTCCGGTCGCCAGGTCGAACTCGCGATAGCTGATCGCGTCCTCGCCGCCTTCGGACAATGCGACGAGGCAGAGGCGCTCTTCGGGATGGAGGCAGCTTGCGCCCTTCCACACCCACTTCTTGCCCTCGGCTTTCGACAGCGCGTCGAGATCGAGCGCGACGGTCCATTTGGGCTGCGGCGCTGCGTAATCCGCCTCGCTCGTCCAGCGCCAGATGCCCTGCGGGTGATCGGCGTCGCGCCAGAAATTGTAGATGCGGCCGAACAGCTGGTTCGGCATCGGAATGCGATCCTTCGCAGAGGCAATCGCCAGCGCGTCGGCGTAAAAGCCCTGGTAGCGCGGATCGTTCTGCAACCGGGGCAGCGTGCGGGCGTTTTCGGCCTCGACCCAGGCGAGCGGCTTGGCGCCGTCCTTGTCTTCCAGCCAGATATAGGGATCGGTATCGGTCACGGGCGTGCTCTGCGCGAAGGCGGAGGTCGCGGCAAGCATGGTGGAGGCGATCAGCAGCGTGCGGACGATCATCGGGGTGCAATCTCCCAGGGGTGCTACGAGCAGTGATGGACCGGTTGTGCCGGGCAATGGCCCCACGGGCAAGGCACCGGCACGCGAAAGCGGCGATGGCCTGCCCCTGCCCCGTCGCTTCGTGGCGATCGGGGCGATTTCGGCCGGCACCGCGCTGACGATCATTGATGGCGGCATCGCCACGGTCGCGCTGCCGACGATCGCGACGGACCTGCACGTCGGCAGCAGTGCGGTGGTGTCGGTGGTCACCGTCTACCAGCTGATCCTCGCGATGATGATCCTGCCCTTTGCGGGCCTCGGCGACCGGTTCGGGCTGAAGCGCACCTATCAGTTCGGGCAGCTGTTGTTCACCGTGGCGACAGTGCTGTGCTTCTTCGCCAAAAGCCTGCCGTTCCTGCTGGTGGTGCGAGCAGCGCAGGCGTTGGGCGCAGCGGCGGCGTTGAGCGTCTCGTCGGCGCTGATCCGCTCGATCTATCCCTCGTCGCAGCTCGGCCGGGGCCTCGGCATCAATTCGGTCGTCGTGTCGAGTTCGGCGGCGCTGGCACCGACGTTGGGCGGGCTGGTGCTGGGGATCGCGCCATGGCCGTGGGTGTTCGCAAGCGCGGTGCCCTTCGCGATCATCAGCCTGGTCCTCGGCCGCGCACTGCCTGCGCCGCAGCCGCGCAAGGAGCCGTTCGACGTACTCGGCGCGGTGATGTGCGCGAGCATGATCGGCCTGGTCATTTCCGGGGCGGAGAGCGCGGTACATGGCGACAGTCCGGTCGTCTCCGCCGCGATCGTCGGGGTCGGCGCGGCGATCGGCTGGGTGTTCATCCGCCGCGAGCGTGGCGAAGCCAAGCCCATCCTGCCGGTCGATCTGTTGGCGAAGCCCGTGATCGCGCTGTCGGCCATCGGCGCATACACCGCTTTCACCGCTTCGATGACGCTGCTGCTGTCGACGCCGTTCCGGCTGACGCACGGTTATGGCTGGAGCGCCGCCGCGGTGGGCGCGGCGATCGCGCCGTGGCCGCTGACCAACATGATCGTCGCGCCGCTGGCGGGCTGGCTGTCCGACCGCGTGCCCGCGGGGCTGCTCGGCGGCATCGGCATGGCGGTATCGATCGTCGCGTTGACGCTGATCGCGCTGCTGCCGGCGGACGCGACCTATGTCGATATCGCGTGGCGGATGGCGCTGTGCGGGTCTGGGTTCGGACTGTTCCTGCCGCCCAATGCGCGGCTGATCATCGGATCCGCCCCGCGCGAGCGGGCGGCGGCCGCAGGCGGGCTGGTCGGCACGGTGCGGCTGGTCGGCCAGACGACCGGCGCCACGCTGGTCGCGGCCCTGCTGGCGATGGGCGTGGGGGCGACATCGACGCCGCCGTTGGTCGCTGCGGGGCTGGCGCTGGTCGCGGGTCTGTGCAGCCTTGCGCGACTGCGCCCGTCGATCCGTAATCCGCGCAGTGACGAGGCGGAGGATGAGCAGCCGGGCACGCAGGTGTCGCGGTAGTTCGTGCAGTCCTCCCCCGCCAGGGGGAGGTGGCAGCGAAGCTGACGGAGGGGGAGGATGCAGCGGGCTTAGCGATTGCGGAAACGCCCCCTCCACCATTCGCTGGCGCGAACGGTCCCCCTCCCCCACTGAAGCGAGGGAGGAATTGTAGGCTCAGAACGCGGCTTGGGTCGCGGTGGGGCATTTACCCACATTCCGTCACCCCGGCCGAAGATCCGCGGTCCCGCTTATACACCCGATGCGCGGAAGCAGGGGGGGGGCGCGGGTTAAGCTCGGGGTGACGGGCGAGGTACGATCAGAACACCGCCCGGGCGGTGTCTTCGCCCATCATCTGCTGGCGGACGAGGGGGATGGCCGGGCCGCCGTAGCTGAGGAATTGATCGTGGAAGGCCTTCCACGCCTTTCGCCCGCCGCGGCTGGCGGTCCAGTCGTCGCGGAGCTTGCGGATCAGCAGCTTGCCCATCGTGTAATTGAGATAGGCGGGATCGTAGGTGCCGCGGGCCGCCTGTTGGCGCGCATTACCTTCGTCCTGATAGCATTGCTCGCGGAACATCTGGAGGCTCTGCGCCTGCGTCATGCCGCGTGCGTGCAGGCCGATGGCGGACAGGAAGCGGCAGTCGCGCAGCAGTGCGTTGCTGAGCTGGCCGATGTGCGTTTCGGGCTTGCCGTTGTCGATGCCGGCTTCCCACATCATCTCTTCGGCATAGTGCGCCCAGCCCTCGGCAAAGGCGTAGCCGACGAACAGGCGACCGATCGGCGATTTGGCCCGGTTCGAATGCAGGAACTGGAGGAAGTGGCCCGGCATCACCTCATGGATCGAGGTGAACAGCAGGTCCTTGCGCCCCGGCACGAAGGCATCCTGCGTTTTCTTGTCCCACGCCGGATCGGGCGGCGAGATATAATAGACCGACGGCACGTTCTTTTCGAACGGCCCGGCGGGATCGATATAGGCGGAATTCTGACGGTTGTAGGGCGGGCTTTCCTCGACCTTCGCCTCTTCGGTCCCGGGAATGGTAACGAGGTCGTGCTTGACGACGAAGGCGCGCAGCTCGGGGATCTGGCGGCGGGCTTCGGCGACCGGGCCATCGGGCGCCTTGTCGGCGTTCATCTTGTCGATGCACTGCGGGATCGTCTTGCCCTTCGCGTAAAGCGCGCAGGCAGCGGTAAGCGCGTTCTGGTTGCGCTTCAGATCGGCGCGGCCCGCCGCCTCGAGCTGGTCGAGCGAGGCATCGACGCCCTCGGTCGCACGGACCATCCGCTGGAAGCGATCGGCGCCGAGCGCGAAATCCTGAGTCGCGCTGCCGCGTTGCGACGCGAGCCACGTGCCGAGGCCGCGCATTGCCTCGCTGGCGGCGGCGGAGGCGGTCTTGAGCTGCTCCTGCAGCGTGGGATCGTCGACATCGGCGAAGGCCTTCACCGCGTCGCCGCCGTAATAATCGGCAAAGCCGTTGAAGCCGGCCACCCCGTAATTCACGAACGACAAGGGCATCGGCGTCTTCAGGTTCGCGCGGATGTTGCCGACCGCCGCCGGCACGCGTTGCAGGAAGGCGATCACCGCCTTCATCCGCGTCGGCGCATCGGCATAGGGCCGCGCGATATAGACGTTGGGGTCGAGGCCGCCGCCGACATAATAAGCCGGGTTGTTGTGCGGCTGGTCGGCGTCGTCGAGCCAGAACAGCTTGCCCTCCGCAACGCGCACCAGATAGTCGCGCTCGAACCGGTCCTGCGGCGATAGATCGGCGTCGCCGAACGCCTTGGCGCGGTCGATCGTCTGGTGCAGGAATTCGGACTGGCGCTTCAGTCCCGCCGCGCTCCAGTCGGGCAGCTGACCGTCGAAATCGTGGCGGCCTTCATACACCGCGAAGGCGGGATCGATCCGGAACCAGCTTTCGATGAAGCCGTCGCGAAAGCGCACCCAGTTGCTGGGCGTGGCGACGGGCTTCGGCGCGGGCGCGGTGGCCGCCTCGTTGGCGGCGGGCGCAGCGCCACGCGAACAGCCTGCCGATACCGTTGCCGCGATCGCCATCGCCAACAGGGATGCCCTGACCCTGACCGTCATATCCGTCTCCACTCCGCCATTCCGGCGCTTGTCGCGGCCGATCCTGACAGCCCGGACCCGATGGCGCCACCCCCTTCGGTCGCCGACGGCTATCCGGGCGGTTGCTCGGAAATGTGATCTAAGTTGCGGAACGGCCGCCCGATCCGCCTCGTTGGGGCAGCGCATTGCCTGAAAGGATGATCGCCATGCCCTATATCAAAACGCGCGACGGCACCGATATTTACGTCAAGGACTGGGGCTCGGGCCGGCCGGTGATCCTGATCCATGGCTGGCCGTTGTCGGCGGACAGCTGGGACCCGCAGATGATGGCGCTGGCGGACGCGGGCTTCCGCGCGATCGCCTATGACCGGCGTGGGTTCGGACGGTCGGGGCAGCCGTGGAGCGGCTATGATTACGACACGCTCGCCGACGATCTGGCCGACGTGATGGCCGCCACCGGCGCGGACAGCGACGCGACGCTGGTCGGCTTCTCGATGGGGGGTGGCGAGGTCGCGCGCTACATGAGCCGTCATGGCGGCAAGGGCGTGATCGCCGCCGCGCTGGTCGGATCGGTCGTCCCCTATATGCTGAAGACCGAGGACAATCCGAATGGCGTCGCCGAGGCGGATCTTGCCGAGATCGGCGAGAACATCCAGAAGGATCGGGCGCACTTCTTCCGCAGCACCTTCTTCAAGCAGTTCTTCGGTGTCGGTGTGATCAGCCATCCGGTGAGCGATGCGGTGCTGGATGCGGCGACGGCGACCGCGATGCAGGCGGGGCTGAAGCCGACGCTCGCCTGCGCCGAGGCGTTCGGCCACACCGATTTCCGCCCCGATCTCGGCGCCTTCCGCGTGCCGACGCTGATCATCCACGGCACGTCCGACGTGACGGTGCCGATCGATGCCACCGGTCGCGCCGCGGCCGAGGCGATCGCGGACAGCCAGCTGGTGGAATACGACGGCGCGCCGCACGGCCTGTTCGCCACGCATGGCGACCGGCTGACCAACGATCTGCTGACCTTCCTCGGGCGCTGACGCTACGGCTGGCGCCGGGCGAGATGCATCGGTAAGCAGTGCCGCGGGCGCCCGGGAGGTGCCCGCGGTTTTGAGTTGGGGAGCGTGATGACCGATCCAGAAATCTATCCGATCACCGGCGATTGGACGAACGCCAGCCTCGACGCCAAGGCCTATGCCGAGTTGTACGAAGCGGCGACGAGCAACCCCGGCGGCTTCTGGCTGGATCAGGCGACCAAGCGCCTCGACTGGACGCGCACGCCCACGATCGCCGGCGACTGGTCGTTCGCCGAGGCCAATTTCCACATCAAATGGTTCGCCGACGGCAAATTGAACGTCGCGGCCAATTGCATCGACCGGCATCTGGCCGCGCATGGCGACACGGTGGCGATCATCTGGGAACCCGACGTGCCGACCGAAGAGGCGCGGCACATCACCTATCGCGACCTGCATGCTGAGGTCTGCCGCTTCGCCAACGTGCTGAAGAGCCAGGGGGTTGGCAAGGGCGATCGCGTCACACTCTACATGCCGATGATCCCGGAGGCGGCGTATGCGGCGCTCGCCTGCGCGCGGATCGGCGCGATCCATTCGGTGGTGTTCGGGGGCTTCTCGGCGGACGCGCTGGCGGGCCGGATCGAGGATTGCGGATCGCGCATCGTCGTCACCGCCGACGAAGGCCGGCGCGGCGGCAAGCGGATCAAGCTGAAGGCCTGCGTTGACGAAGCAGCGGCGCGCGCGCCTAGCCTCGAAAAGGTCATCGTCGTCAAGGCGACGGGCGCCGATGTGCCGATGGGTGACCGCGACGTCTGGTATCACGACGCGGCGGCCGCGGTCGGCACCGACTGCCCGGCGGAAGAGATGGACGCCGAGGACCCGCTGTTCATTCTCTATACCAGCGGTTCGACCGGCAAGCCCAAGGGGGTGATGCACACCTCGGGCGGATATCTCCTGTGGGCGAGCCTCACCCATCAGATCGCGTTCGACTATAAGCCCGGCCAGATCTTTTGGTGCGCGGCCGATATCGGCTGGGTAACGGGCCACACCTACATCCTCTACGGCCCGCTCGCGAACCGGGCGACGACGGTGATGTTCGAAGGCCTGCCGACCTGGCCCGACGCCAGCCGCATCTGGCAGGTCGTCGACCGGCATAATGTCGACACGCTCTTCACCGCCCCCACGGCGCTGCGCGCGCTGATGAAGGAGGGCGACGATTTCGTCCGCAAGACCGACCGCAGTTCGCTGAAGGTGCTGGGATCGGTCGGCGAGCCGATCAATCCCGAGGCGTGGCGCTGGTATCACGACGTGGTCGGCGAAGGCCGTGCGCCGATCGTGGATGCCTGGTGGCAGACCGAAACGGGCGGGATAATGATCGCGCCGATTCCTGGCGCGGTGCCGATGAAGCCCGGCTCCGCCGCCAAACCCCTGCCGGGCGTGACGCTGCAACTGGTCGACGATCAGGGCAGCCCATTGGTCGGCGAAGCGCAGGGCAACCTCTGCATCACCGAAAGCTGGCCGGGGCAGATGCGCGGCGTGTGGGGCGATGCCGAGCGGTTCTTCCAGACCTATTTCACCACCTACAAGGGCAGCTATTTCACCGGAGACGGCTGCCGCCGCGACGCGGACGGTTATTACTGGATCACCGGCCGCGTCGATGACGTCATCAATGTCAGCGGCCATCGGATGGGCACTGCCGAGGTCGAGAGCGCGCTGGTGCTGCATGAGGCGGTGGCCGAGGCCGCGGTCGTCGGCATGCCGCATGACGTCAAGGGGCAGGGCATCTACGCCTATGTTACGCTGAACGCCGGCCGCGAGAGTTCGGACGAGCTGCACAAGGCGTTGGTCGCCTGGGTGCGGCAGGAGATCGGGCCGATCGCAACGCCCGATAAGCTCCAGTTCGCGCCTGCGCTTCCCAAGACGCGATCGGGCAAGATCATGCGCCGCATCCTGCGCAAGATCGCCGAGGGCGATGTGTCGAGCCTGGGGGATACGTCGACGCTAGCGGACCCGGCGGTGGTGGACGATCTGGTGGCGAACCGGGTGGATTGAGGCGGCGCGGTCGCCGAATCTTCCTCGTCACCCCGGACTTGTTCCGGGGTCCACTGGGCGGCGAGGGCAACGCTCGAGCCTCTTGTCATGCCCCTCGCCGCGGAGTGGACCCCGGAACAAGTCCGGGGTGACGGTGTGGGTGGGGCGACTGTAACGCTTCGTAACGCGCCTGCCGGTTGCCCCTCATGCCCTCGCCCTCTACGCATTTCCCGCAAAGGGAGACAGACGGATGGGCATCGCTAGCAGGATCGGCTGGATCGTCCTCGCACTGGTCGGGGCGGCGGCGCTGGCCGTGGTCGCGACCGCGCGGGGCGAGGCGGTGAACGCCATCTGGATCGTCGTCGCGGCAATCTCCGTCTATCTGATCGCCTATCGCTTCTACGCGCTCTATCTCGCCAAGATCGTCGGTATCGACCCCGCCCGCCCCACCCCGGCGGTGCGCCATCCCGACGGTCTCGATTTCGTCCCCACCGACCGGCGCGTGCTGTTCGGCCATCATTTCGCGGCGATCGCCGGCGCGGGGCCGCTCGTCGGGCCGGTGCTGGCGGCACAGATGGGCTATCTGCCCGGCATGCTGTGGCTGCTCGCCGGCGTCGTGCTGGTAGGGGCGGTGCAAGACTTCATGGTGCTGTTCCTGTCGATGCGGCGCGACGGGCGCTCGCTCGGCGAGCTGATCCGCATGGAAATGGGCGCGGTGCCGGGCACGATCGCGCTGTTTGGCGCCTTCATGATCATGGTGATCATCCTGGCGGTGCTGGCGCTGATCGTCGTCCGTGCGCTCGCCGGCAGCCCCTGGGGCCTGTTCACCGTCGCCGCCACCATCCCGCTCGCGCTGCTGATGGGCGTCTATACGCGCTGGATCCGGCCGGGGCGGATCGGCGAGGTGTCGCTGCTGGGACTGGTCGGCCTGATCCTTGCGATCGTCTACGGCCAGAATGTCGCAGAATCGGCGACGCTGGCGCCGTGGTTCACCTATACGCCCGTCCAGCTGTGCTGGATCCTGATTGGCTATGGTGCCATTGCTGCTCTGCTGCCGGTGTGGCTGTTGCTCGCGCCCCGCGATTACCTGTCGACCTTCCTCAAGATCGGCGCGATCGCTGCCCTGGCGATCGGCATCGTGGTGGTCGCCCCGCCGCTGCGTATGCCGGCGCTGACGCAGTTCATCGACGGCAGCGGGCCGGTGTGGTCGGGTTCGCTGTTCCCGTTCCTGTTCATCACGATCGCCTGCGGCGCGGTGTCGGGCTTTCACGCGCTCATCGCCAGCGGCACGACGCCCAAACTGATCGCGAGCGAGGGCGATGCCCGCTTCATCGGCTATGGCGCGATGCTGATGGAAAGCTTCGTCGCGATCATGGCTCTGGTCGCGGCATCGGTGATCGATCCGGGCGTCTATTTCACGATGAACAGCCCCGCCGCGGTCGTCGGCACCGATCCCGCCAGCGCGGCCGCCGCGGTCACCAAGATGGGCTTTGCCGTCAGTGCGGATACGATCGCCGCGACCGCGAAGGATGTCGGCGAAACGACGATCATCAGCCGCGCAGGCGGCGCGCCTACGTTGGCGGTCGGCATGGCGCATATCTTCAGCCGTCTGATCGGCGGGCGTGAGATGATGGCCTTCTGGTATCATTTCGCGATCCTGTTTGAGGCGCTGTTCATCCTGACCGCGGTCGACGCCGGCACCCGTGCCGGGCGTTTCATGTTGCAGGATCTGATCGGGCTGGCGGTGCCGAGCTTCCGTAACGCGACATCCATCGTGCCGGGGCTGATCGGCACGGGTCTGTGCGTCGCGGCCTGGGGGTTCTTCCTCTATCAAGGGGTCACCGATCCCCTGGGCGGCGTGAACACGCTGTGGCCACTGTTCGGGATTTCGAACCAGATGCTCGCGGCGGTCGCGCTGACGCTGGCGACGGTCGTGCTGTTCCGCATGAAGCGGCAGCGCTACGCCTGGGTCACGATCCTGCCCGCGAGCTGGCTGGTGCTATGCACCGTCACCGCCAGCCTGATGAAGTTGTTCGCGTCCGATCCGCGCGTGGGCTTCCTCGCCCATGCCAGCCGCTTCGCCGATGCGGCAGCGCGCGGCGAGGTGCTGGCGCCGGCGAAGTCGCTGGCCGAGATGCAGCGGATCGTGATGAACGACCGGATCGACGCGGCGCTGTGCGCGCTGTTCCTGGCGGTGGTCGTTTCGATCGTGGCATATGGCGTTCGCACGTGCCTGGCGGCGCGACGGATCGACGCGCCCTCGGTCAGCGAACTTCCGGCGACCGCGGGAGCGGTGGCGTGACGATTACCCGCACAATCCGGACGCTCCGCGATGCGCTGCACCTGCTGGTGGGCATGCCATCCTACGAGACATACCGGGCGCATATGGCGGAGGCGCATCCGGACCGGCCGATCATGAGCAAAAGCGCGTTCTTTCGCGACCGGCAGCAGGCCCGGTACGGCGGGCGCAACGGCGGGCGTTGCTGCTGACGCGCAGCGAAGGTTTCGGCCATGACGCTGCCGGCGGTCAGCCGAGCAGCAGGAACGTCACCGCACATATCGAAGCCGCCATGCCGCTGGCGCAGCACAGGATCCCAAATCCGCATTGGCACAAGGTCGGTTGATACCGGTCCATAGCACCTCTCCTGTCGATCGCGTCGTTGCGCGACCAACGGAGGGTAACATGGACCGGATCGGAAGGAAATAGCCCGGATTGTGCGTCAGGTAGCCGGCGCTTCCTGCGCGTCGAGCTCGGCGGACAGTTTCGCGAACAGCACCGACAGCTGCGCCTGCTCGTCGTCGGTCAGCGCTCCGAACACGCTGCCGATCAGCTCCTGCCGCAGCGGTTCGGTCTCGCCCAGCACGCGCCCGCCCGCTTCGGTGATCGAGATCTGCTTGACGCGGCGATCGTGCGGATGCGGTCGCCGGACGACGAGGCCGTCGCGCTCCAGCCCGTCGATCGCCTCGGTCACCGTGCGCGGCGCCTGATCGAAGAAATCCGCGATGTCCGCCGCGCGGGACGGGCCGCGCCGGTCGAGGAACAGCAGCAATTTCGTGCGTGCCAGCGACGCACCCTGCTCCGCGAGGCGTTTGTTCATCATCCGATGCATGCGCAGGAACAGGCTGAACAGGTCGGAGGCGAGGTTTTCGGTGCAGGCCATATATGAGGACCCTCATTAAATGGTCTTGCGCTATGCTGCAAGTGCGAGCATGAGGGCGCCTCACGCAGTCTGAAAAGATGAAGAGCATGGCAGACCACGAGCAGACGCAGGACGATCATTCCGACTCGCAGGACGATGCAGAAACAGAGAAGCCGTCGCCGCTGAAGAACCCACGGGTGCGGATCATCCTGTTGCTGGTCCTCGCCGCCGCGGTGATCGGCGGCGTGCTGTGGTATGTCCGCTACCAGAGCGTGGGCAAGTTCATGCAGGCGACCGACGACGCCTATATCCAGGCGGATGCGGTCACGATCGCGCCCAAGGTGTCGGGCTATGTCGACCAGGTGTTCGTCGCCGATAATCAGGCGGTTAAGGCCGGGCAGCCGCTGCTGCGCATCGATGCCCGCGACTATCGCGCCCAGGCCGCGCAGGTCGAGGCTCAAATCGATGTCGCGCGGGCGAATGCGGAGGGCGTGCGCGCCCAGATCCGCGAACAGCAGGCAGCCATCACCAAGGCGCAGGCCGATCTGACTGCAGCGCGCAGCGATGCCGCCTTCGCCCATGCCGAAGTGGCCCGCTATCAGCCGCTGGCGGCGTCCGGTGCGGAGACTCGCGAGCGTTTGTCGCAGCTGCAAAACCAGGCGCGCCAGGCCGATTCGCAGGTTGCGGCCGCACAGGCGGCGCTGACCAGCGCCAATCGCCGCGTGGGCACGCTGCAGGCGCAGGTGCAGCAGGCGCGCGCCCAGGGCGAAGCGAGCCGGGCCCAGCTGACCGCGGCCAACGTCAACCTCGGGGCGACCGTGCTGCGCGCCAGCATCGACGGCCGCGTCGGCGACAAGACGGTACGCGTCGGCCAGTTCGCGCAGGCCGGCACGCGCCTGATGTCGATCGTCCCCGTCAAGCAGCTGTACGTCGAGGCGAACTTCAAGGAAACGCAGCTTGGCCTGATGCGGGTCGGCCAGCCGGTGACGCTGGAGGTCGATGCGCTGCCGGGGGTCGAGATCAAGGGGCACGTGCAGAGCGTGTCGCCGGGCACGGGCGCGCAATTCTCGCTGCTGCCGCCGCAGAATGCGACGGGCAACTTCACCAAGATCGTCCAGCGCATCCCCGTCCGCATCGCGATCGATGCCGGCCCCGAAACGCGCGCCCTGCTCGTCCCCGGAATGTCCGCGGACGTGACGGTCGACACGCGCTCGGCCAAGGGTGCCGTGAAGCGCATCCGCGAAGAGCAGGACCAGCATAACGAACGCCGGGCGCAATGAGCAGCGCGGCGCTCCCCGCCGACACGGCGCCGCCAAAGCGGGACGCCGACGCGCCGCCGGAGCGGGCCGACCTCGGCGCGTGGCTGGCGGTGGCGGCGGGCAGCCTCGGCGCGCTGATGGCGACGCTCGACATCTCGATCGTCAATTCGGCGCTCCCCGTCATCCAGGGCGAGATCGGTGCGAGCGGGACCGAGGGCACGTGGATCGCCACATCCTACCTCGTCGCCGAGATCATCATCATTCCGCTTGCCGCCTGGCTAGAGCGGGTGCTGGGCTTGCGCACCTTCCTGCTGATCGCCTCGATCCTGTTCACCGGCTTTTCGGTGGTGTGCGGCCTGTCGACGTCGCTCGGCATGATGATCGTCGGCCGCGCCGGGCAAGGCATCACCGGTGGCGCGCTAGTCCCCACCGCAATGACGATCATCGCGACGCGCCTACCGCGTTCACAGCAGCCGATCGGCACCGCCTTGTTCGGCGTCACTGCCATTTTGGGGCCCGTGCTCGGGCCGTTGATCGGCGGCTATCTGACGGAAAATGTCAGCTGGCATTACGCCTTCTTCCTCAACGTGCCGGTCGGCGCGGTGCTGCTCCTGCTGCTGCTCGTCGGCCTGCCGCACCAGAAGGCACATCTGGAGGAGCTGAAGAAGGCCGACTGGCTCGGTATCGCCGGCTTGGCGCTCGGGCTCGGCGGCCTCACGGTCGTGCTGGAAGAGGGGCAGCGCGAACAATGGTTTCAGTCGGCGCTCATCATCAAGCTGACCGCGCTGACGGTGCTCGGCCTCGTCATGCTGATTGCAGGCCAATTCGTCGCCAAGAACCCGGTAATCAAGCTGCGCCTGTTGCTGGACCGCCAGTTCGGCAGCGTCGTGACGATGGGCCTGGTGCTCGGCATGATGCTGTACGGCAGCAGCTACGTGATCCCGCAATTCCTCGCGGCGATCGCGGATTATAACGCGCTGCAATCGGGCAAGGTCGTGCTGCTCAGCGGCATCCCCAGCCTGCTAATGATGCCGCTGGTGCCGATCATGATCCGGCGTCTCGACATCCGGCTAGCGGTGGCGTCGGGCCTGCTGCTGATGGCGATGAGCTGTCACCTCGACACGACGCTGACGGCGGACTCGGTGGGCAGCGCCTTCACCGATTCCCAGCTGTTGCGCGGTGTCGGCACGGTGCTGGGCTTCGTGTTCCTCAACCAGGCGGCGATCGCGTCGGTCAAACCATCGGAGGCAGGCGATGCCGCGGGGCTGTTCAGCGCAGCGCGCAACATCGGCGGGTCGTTTGCGCTCGCCGGCATCGCGACGTTGCAGGATCAGCGCAGCTACCTGCATGCGCGCCGGATCGACGAAACGCTGAACGCTAACTCGATCGACCTGCAATCCTACCTTGCCGCCACCGGGCGGGCGCTGGGCGATCCCGCCGCGGCGCTCAGGGCGCTTGGCGGCACGATCCAGCGCGAGGCGCTGGTGATGACGTATAATGATCTGTTCTGGCTGCTGTCGGTCGGCATCTGCTGTGTCGTGCCGCTGGTCCTGTTCCTGCGCCCCCTGCCGCAAGGCAAGATGGCGGCGATGCATTGAGGCGATTGATGCGTACCCTCCCCCTTCTCGTCCCGGCGCTACTGCTTGGCGCCTGCACCGTCGGTCCCAATTATGCAGGCCCGCCGAAGACGCTCGCCGATGCGACCGGCACCACCGGCTTCAAGCGGGCGGGGCCTGCCACCACCACCGCGGCGCCGGCCGTTGCCGATTGGTGGACGCAGCTGAACGACCCCACGCTGACCGCGCTCGAGCAACAGGCGCTGGCGGGCAATCCCACTATCGCAGTGGCGGAAGCGCGGCTGCGTCAGGCCCGCGCAGGGCTGCGGCTGCAACGCGCCAATCAGGCACCCAGCGCGAACGCCTCGGCCGTCTATGCGCATGCCCGTATCCCCGGCATCGACCTGACGGGTAAGGGCGATACCGGCGCGAGTGCGGTCGATCTGTACAATCTCGGCTTCGATGCGAGTTGGGAGGTCGATCTGTTCGGCGGCCAGCGCCGACAGGTCGAAGCGGCCCGTGCGCAGGCGCAAGCGGCGGAGGCCAATGTCGCCGATGCGCAGGTCAGCCTGACCGCCGATGTCGCCAACGCCTATGTCGCGCTGCGCGATCGGCAGCAGCGGATCGCTTTGTCGCGCCGTTCGGCCGAGATGCAGCAGCGCATGCTCGACCTCACCCGCCAGCGGTTCGATCAGGGCGCCGCCTCCGCGCTCGACGTGGAGCGGCTGACCGGGCAGCTCGAGGCGACCAATGGGCAGATCGTGCCATTGCAGGCCGAACTCGAAAGCTATCTCAACGCGCTGGCCGTGCTGACGGGGCGGGAACCGGGCGCGCTCGATGCCCAGCTGACGGCGTCCGCACCGGTGCCGCTGCCGCCCGCGTCGGTGGCGGTCGGCGATCCCGCCGCGCTGCTGCAACGCCGCCCCGATATCCGCGCCGCCGAACGCCAGCTCGCGCAGCGTACGGCGCAGGTCGGCATCGCCGATGCCGCGCGCTTTCCCCGGCTCAACATTCTGGGCCTCATCGGCCTCGGCGGCACGCGCCTGTCGGACATTAGCCCGGACAAGCTGCTCGGCATAGCCGCACCGATGCTGCAATGGAATTTCCTCGATTTCGGCCGCGGCCGGGCGCGTGTCGATCAGGCCAAGGGCCAGCGGGACGAGGCGGAGGCGCAGTATCGGGGCGCGGTGCTCGGGGCGCTGCGCGACGCGGAGGATTCGCTGTCACGCTTCGGCCGCCGTCGCGAAACGGTGGCGAGCCTGATGCGGAGCAAGGCCAGCGCCGATCGCGCGGCGGGGCTGATGCAGCAGCGGTTCCGGGCCGGCACCGCGACGCTGATCGACACGCTGGATGCGGAACGCCAGCGCGTCGCGGCAGAGCAGAATCTGTCGGCGGGCGTTGCGGCGCTCACCGGCGATTACGTCTCGCTGCAAAAGGCGCTGGGCCTCGGCTGGGCGCCGGTGCCGCCGGTCGAAAGCCGGTCCGCGCGATAACTGCGGCCCCGGCCGGCGTTACCCGATGACCAGCGACACCGCGCTGCCCGTGTCGGCGAAGCGGAGGTCGAAGCCGTGCAGGTCGGCGATCGCCTTGACGAGGCTGAGCCCTAGCCCAGCGCCGCCGCCATCGGACCGGGCGCGATAGAAGCGCTGGGTCACCAAGGCGCGATCGGGAGCTGGTATGCCCTCGCCATCGTCCGCAACGGTGACGACCGCGCCCTCGCCCACTGGCCCCACCGAAACGTGGACCGTCCCGCCCGCCGGGCCGAATTTCATCGCATTGTCGATCAGATTGGCGATCGCCTCCATCAGTAGGCTGGCGTCGCCCTCGACCGGCGGCACCGGTGCGATCGAGCAAAGCAGCGTCAGGCCACGATCCTCCGCGGCGGGGCGATACAGGTCGCAGGCATCATCGACCAGACGTGCGAGGTCGACCGGCGCGAAGCGGCTGCGGCGGGCATGGTCCTCCATCTCGCGGAGGCGCAGCAGCGCGCTGACGATACCGAGCAGCGTATCGATCTCGGCGAGCGCCTGATCCGCCACGGCAGCGAACGCCGCGGGATCGGCGGCATCGCGCAACCCCCGATCGATCCGGGCGCGCAGGCGCGTGAGGGGGGTGCGCATCTGGTGCGCGATGTCGTCGCCGATCCCGCGCACGTCGCCAACCAACTGCTGGAGCCGGTCCAGCATCGTGTTGATATGCGCGCACAATAGCCCGAAACTGTCGGGATAGGGCGCCACGGGCAGCCGCTGTTCCAAATCCCCCGACACGATCTGCTGCGTTAGGCGGCGGACGGTATCCACCTGCCGCGCGGCGCGGCGCCCGGCGACGAAGCCGAAGGCGACCGCGAGCAGCACGCCGGGCACCAACCCCAGCAGCAAGGACTGCCAGATCAGCTGCAGCGCCTCTTCGGTATCGTCGAGGTCGATACCGGTCAGCAACCGCGTGCCATCGGGCATGGGACAGACCATGACGCGCGCTTCGTCGCTGCGCTTGCCGGGCAATTCCGTCGGCGCAAGGTCGGCGATGAACGATTGCCCCTTCGGCGGCGCGGTCGGAAGGCGCGCGATATTCCCCGCGATCAGGCGCCCGCGTGCATCGAACAGCCCCAGGAACCGATCGCGATGAATGTCGCGCGTCAGCTTTTCGCGCAATTCCTCGGGCCGCTCCTCCGCCGGGGTCAAGGCGAAGAAGGCGCAATCCTCGCCCAGCGCGTGTTCGATCGCGCGTCGGTGGCTGCCGTTGGCGAGCATCCAGAAAGCGGCGGTCATCACCAGCGACTGGACGACCAGCATCGCCGCCAGCGCCCCGCCCCAGCGCCACGTCGATCGGGTCCGCGGATCAAAGCGGCGCGTCAAGCACATACCCCTGGCCGCGCACGTTGCGGATCATCGGTGTCTCGCCCTCGCCATCGATCTTGCGGCGCAGGCGACCGAGGTGGACATCGACGACATTGGTATCGGGTTCGAAGCTATAGCCCCAGACGTCGCGCAACAGCATCGCGCGGGTCACGATCTGTCCGGCGCGGCGAACCATATAGTCGAGCAGCTTGAGTTCGCGCGGCAGCAAACCCAGCGGGCGTCCGGCACGCGTTGCGGTGCCAGCCAGCAGGTCCAGTTCCAGCGGCCCGGCGATCAGCCGCGTCGCGCGCGTATCGTTGGGCCGGCGCAGCAGCGCCTCGACCCGCGCGACCAGTTCGACCAGCGCGAAGGGCTTGGGCAGATAATCGTCGCCGCCCGCGCGCAGGCCGCGCACCCGGTCGTCCAGGCTGCCTAGCGCGCTCAATACCAGCGCAGGCGTGCGCTGGCCGTTTCGTCGCAGGTCGGACAGCAGCTCCAGCCCCTCGCCATCGGGCAGCTGGCGATCAAGGATCAACAGGTCGAAGGGTTCGCCGGCCGATAACGCCCGTGCCGGTTCCAGCGCGGCGACGCGCGTGACGTCATGGCCGCTCGACGTCAGCTCGAGGCCGATCTCGTCGGGGGTGCCGTCGTCGTCTTCGATAAGCAGGATGCGCGCCATGACCGGTCTGATCGCCGGGCGGCTGGGTCGGGGTCAACTGAATAGCAATTTAGGTTTGATCTGCGTGCGCGTCGTTGACGGCTCCTCACGCTTCGGCCGGGGACACGGACATTCTGCCAGACGGTGATCGGTCCCTGAAAATAAACCCTGATTTAGTCGACACCTGGCCGCGCCGATGCCTACCAGCCGGGCAACAGGAATCCGGAGTTTGCGATGCGGACAGTTGCGTGCGTCTGTCTGATGGTTGCGGCGTCGCCCGCGGCGGCCCAGTCCACTGCGCTATCGCTCGATGCGCTGGCGCAGGACGTCGTCACCCACAATCCCGAACGGCAATTCTACCAGCGGCAGATCGAGACGGCGGGCGTCGAGCGCGATGCGGCCGGGCGCTGGGCCGATCCCGAGGCGGTGGTGGAATTCGGCCAGCGTCGCGCACAGGACGTCACCAGCGGCGCCGTCACCGGCGAAGGGCTGACCTACGCCGTGTCGGTCGTCCAACCGATCGAGTTCGGCGGGCGCATCGCGCTGCGCCGGGCGATCGCCGATCGGCAGGTAGCGCTGGCACGGATCGGGTTGCAGCAGTTCGACGCGACGCTCGCCGCGCGTGCCCGCTCGCTGGGCTATGGATTGTTCGCCGCGGACGAAAAGGCCGCTGCGGCGCGCGAGGTTGCCCGGCGGATGCGCACGCTGGCGAAGGTCATCGTCTCGCGCGATCCGGCTGGGCCGTCGCCGCAGCTGGAGGCCGCATCACTGGTGGCGAGCGCGATCGGCGCGGAGCGCACCGCCGCGACGGCCGATGCCGAGGCAAATTCGATCCTCTACGAACTCAACCAGCTGCGCGGCGCACCCTTCGCCGCCCGCATCCGCATCGTCCGCCCCGATATGACGCTGCCGGCCCTGCCCTCCGGTCAGGTGCTCGCGAACCGCGCGTCGGAGAACAATTTCGAGCTGAAGGCGCTGCGGGCGCAATTCGAGCAGCAGGGGCTGCGAGTCGATCTGGCGAAGAAGGCGCGTATTCCGACCGTCAGCGTCGGCCCCTATTACGATCGGGCCCGATCCGACATCCGCGAAACCAATTACGGCGTCCGCCTGTCGACCAGTATTCCGCTGTGGAACCGGCAGGCGGGCGAGGTCGCGGTCGAACAGGGTCGGCAAGCGCAGGCTAATGCCACACTGATCAATGCCGAGCGGCGGATCGCGCGCGACGTCTTCGATCAGGCGGCGCAATATGCGGCGAAGCGTGAGGCGCTGGCGCAATGGGATGGCGAAACGCCCAAGCGCTTTGCTCAGGCGGCGGTCGATGCCGATCGCAACTACCGGTTGGGCGCCATCCCGCTGACCACCTACACCCAGATGCAGCAAAGCTATGTCGAGGCGGTCAACGCGATGCTCGACACCCGGCGCGAGGCCTTGGAGGCTTTGCTGCAACTGCGCGCGCTCAACGGCGGGGAACCGCTGGCGCGATGAACCGCTGGCTGCATTACGTCACGCACCACCGGCTTGCGGTGGCGCTCGTCACCGCCTTGGTTGCCGCGGCCGGTCTGTGGTCGTTCATCAACCTGCAGATCGATGCGATCCCCGATATCACGGGCGTGCAGGTGCAGATCAACACGCAGGTGCCCGCGCTGGCGCCGGAGGAGATCGAGCGGCTGGTGACGCTGCCGATCGAGCGCGCGATGGGCGGCCAGCCGGGGCTCGACCAGACCCGCTCGCTGACCAAGACCGGGCTCAGCCAGGTCACATTGCTGTATAAGGACGGCACCGATCAGCTGAAGGCGCGCCAGCTCGTTACCGAACGGCTGACGGCAGTGCAGAACCAATTGCCCCCCGGCAGCACGCCGCAACTCGCCCCGATCACCACCGGTCTGGGCGAAATCTACTACTATACGCTTGAATGGCGCCGCCCGCCGCCGGGCATGGACGCGCAGCGCCAGCTGATGGAGCTGTACGAGGCGCAGGAATATACCGTCCGCCCGATGCTGCGCGCGGTGCCGGGCGTCGCCGACGTCAATTCGAACGGCGGGCTGGAGGAACAGTTCGTCGTCTCGCCCGATCCGGTGCGGCTGCGGCTCCATGGCGTCACCGCCGGCGAGCTTGCCGCGGCGGTGGCGAAGAATGTCGAGAATGCGGGCGGCGGCATCATTCGACGCGGGCCCGAACGCTTCACTGTCCGCACCGACGCGCGCGTGCTGAACGCGACGCAGATCGGCGCGATCCCGGTCAAGTTCGCCGCCGGCGTCCTGCCGTTGCAGGTTCGCGACCTTGCCGATGTCGTGATCGGCGCTGCCCCGCGGCAGGGTGCGGCGACGCAGAACGGGCGGGAGACGGTGCTGGGCACCGTGATGATGCTCGTCGGGCAAAACAGCCGCGAAACCGCGCTGGCGGTCGAGGACGCGCTGCCCGGCATCCGCGCGGCGCTGCCCAAGGGCATGGTGATCGATCGCCAGTATAGCCGCGCCGATCTGGTCGATCGCACCATCCACACGGTCGAAAAGAATTTGGGCGAGGGCGCGCTGCTGGTGGCGCTCGTGCTATTGCTCGTGATGGGCAATTGGCGCGCGGCGCTGATCGTGGCGCTCGTCATTCCGCTCGCCTTCCTCGTCACCGTATCGGGCATGCATGCGATCGGCGTGTCGGGCAATCTGATGAGCCTTGGCGCGCTCGACTTCGGATTGATCGTCGATGGCGCGATCGTGGTGGTCGAGAACAGCCTGCGATTGATGGCCGTGCGTCGCCAGGAAAAGGGCGGGGCGCTGACGGCGGACGACCGCCGCGACGTCGTCGCGCATGCGGCGTAGATGGTCGCGCGGCCGACCTTCTTCGGCATCGCGATCATCGCTCTGGTCTATGTGCCGGTGCTGAGCCTCGGCGGGGTCGAGGGTAAGCTGTTCCAGCCGATGGCGCAGGCGGTGATGCTGGCCATCGTCGCCGGGCTCGCATGGACCTTCACGATCGTCCCGGCTTTGTCGGCATGGCTCCTCCGCTCCCCCGCTGCCGATGCGCAGGACGATCACCACAAGGGTTTCGTCGGCATGGCGGAGCGCGTCTATACGCCCGCGCTGAACCGGGCGCTGGCGCATCCGGTGCTGCTCTTCATCGGCGCGGTGGCGCTGCTCGCCGCGACCTTCCTCGTCTTCAAGACGCTGGGATCGCAGTTCACGCCGCAGCTCGACGAAGGCGCGATCACCGCCATGGTCTACCGCCCGGTCGGCATGTCGCTGGAAGAGAGCCTGGCGATCGAACAGCGGACCGAGGCCGCGATCCGCCGTGCCTACCCACAGGTCACCCACACCTTCTCGCGCATTGGCACCAGCGAGGTGGCGACCGACCCGATGCCGCCGAACGAGAACGACCTGTACATCTTCTACGGCCCCCAAAAGGACTGGCCGACCGGCGATGGCATGCCGCGCACGAAGCAGGAGCTGATCGCCGGCATCGAAAAGGTCGCACGCCGCGTCTACGCCGGCCAGAATTTCGAATTCGCCCAACCAATCGAAATGCGCTTCAACGAGATGCTGGAGGGTGTGCGCGCCGACGTGTCGGTCAAGATCTATGGCGACGATTACGACCGGCTGGAGCAGGCGGCCGCGAAGGCGAAGGCGATCCTGGAGAAACTGCCCGGCACCGAAGGCGTCGAGTTCGAAACGGCCGGCCGCCCGAAGAGCATCGTCGTCGACCTCGACCGCGATGCGCTGATCCGCCTCAATCTCGGCGCCGAGGAGGTCAACAACGCCATCCGAGACGCGCTCGCCGGTGCGGAGGTGGGCTTCATCCCGCATGGCCCCGCGCGCCATGCCATCGTGATCCGCATGCCCGAAAGCCTGCGCGCCGATCCGTCGGCGATCCTCGCGCTGCCCCTGCGGGTCGGCGAGTACGGCATGGTGCCGCTGTCGCGGGTCGCGCGGCTGCGGCAGACGCGGATCGTCGAACCGATCCTGCATGACGACACCAACCGCCGGGCCGCGTTGATGGTCAATCTGTCGACCAGCGACCTCGAAGGCTATGTGCAGAAGGCGAAAGCCGCGATCGACGGGCAGGTGAAGCTGCCGCCGGGCTATCGCATCGAGTTCGGCGGCCAGTATCACCAGTTGGAAGCCGCGCAGAAACGCCTATCGATCGTCGTGCCGGTGGCGCTGATCCTGATCTTCGCCTTGGTCTATGCGGCGCTCGGCAGCGTGCGCGAGGCGGCGATCGTCTACACCGGCATCCCCTTTGCCGTGACCGGCGGCATCCTGGCATTGTGGCTGCGCGGCATGCCCTTTTCGATCACCGCCGCGATCGGCTTCATCGCCTTATCCGGAATCGCGATGCTGAACGGCTTGGTCCTCATCGACCATATCAACGCGCTTCGCGATGGACGGGAGGGCGATCCGCTGCCGGTCGAGGATGCGGTGCGGCAAGGCGCGCACGACCGGTTGCGGCCGGTGTTGTCGACCGCGCTGGTCGCCTCGGTCGGGTTCGTGCCGATGGCTATCGCGACGGGCGCGGGGGCGGAGGTGCAGCGGCCGCTCGCCACCGTAGTCATCGGCGGGATCATCACCTCGACGATCCTGACGTTGCTGTTGCTGCCCAGCCTGTACGCCTGGATCGAACGGCGCGCGGCGCGGTTGCGTAGCGACGAACAGCCATCGGCATGATCGCAGCCGGTTGTGGAGCCGGCGCGAATGATACAAAGTCACCGTCGAGTCTCACAGCCGAGTGCGGTCATGCCCATCGACATCCTCCCCTCGCCCGTCACCCGACGCCCCATCCGTATTGCCGCGATCGTCGCGAGTGGCCTGCTCGTCGCCTTCGCGGCGGGGGGCAGCACCGCGAAGAGCGACACGCCCGGCTATCTCAGCGCCGGGGAGTTCGACGTGACGCACGTCCTCGAACCGGCGCCGCGCAAGGGTGATCCGCGCTACGAGACCGACCGGATCATCTTCCGGGCGACGCGCAAGCTGGCCGGCTCGCCGCGGTGGCAGCTCGCGACGAACGACGCCGATACCTCGCGGCCGGCGCTGATGCGCGACTTCAGCTGCGCCGTCGGCGTCGCGCTGACCCCGGAGACCGCACCGCTGACGCTGCGCCTGATCTCGCGCGCCGGTGCGGATACGGCCGCGCAGACCAATATCGCCAAGAATTACTATCGCCGCGCCCGCCCCTATCACCAGGACAAGGGGCCCGTGTGCCAACCCATCGCGCAGCTTGCCGACAGTTACGATTATCCGTCGGGGCATACCACCTGGGGATGGACCTGGGCGCTGATCCTCACCGAGCTGGCGCCCGATCGCGCCGGGCCGATCCTGCGGCGCGGCCGGGCCTATGGCGACAGCCGCTTCGTCTGCGGCGCGCATAACGAAAGCGCGGTCGAGGGCGGCATGCTGTCCGCGAGCGCGACGATGGCACTGGTGCGGACCAAGCCGGCCTTCCAGCAGGACCTGGCCGCCGCTCGCACCGAGATCGACCGGTTGCGCGCCGATCCCGCGACGCCCCGGCCGCAGGGCTGTGCCGCGGAAGAGGCGCTGGTCGTGCAACGCGTGATGCCGAAGCTCGACCGTTGAGGCCCGCACCGCTCCTGATCGCGCTGGCCGCCACGGCCGCCAGCGCGCAGGACTATCAACCGCGCGAGACGTTCGCGCCGTTCGACATGGCGCAGCCGATCAACCGCTATCGCAGCGCGAACGGGCTGCCCGGTCCCGATTACTGGCAGAATCGCGCCGATTATCAGTTGCGCGTGACGCTCGATCCCGTCGCCAAGACGATCGCGGGGACGGCGACGATCACCTATACCAACAACAGCCCCGATACGCTCGACGTCCTGTGGCTGCAGATCGACCAGAACCTCTACAAGCCTGGCTCGCGCGGCGGGATGGCGCGCGGCGGTGCGGCGGGTGGCCATACCGACGGGATGACGCTGGATGCGGTCGGCGTCGCGGTCGGGAGCGGCAAGGCCGTGTCCGTCACGCCGCTGGTCAGCGATACGCGAGCACAACTGCGGTTGCCAACCGAGCTTGCGCCGCATGCGAAGGCGGTCGTGACGATCCGCTACCATTACACCATTCCGGGGGAATGGGGCGGGCGCACATCCTGGGGGCGATCACGCGACGGCGAGATTTACGATATCGCGCAATGGTATCCGCGCATGGCGGTGTACGACGACGTGCGCGGCTGGGACACGGCGCCTTATCTCGCCCAGGAATTCTACCTCGAATATGGCGACTTCGATTATTGGGTGACGCTGCCGGCATCTATGCTGATGGCGGGGTCCGGCGAATTGATGAACCCGCGCGAGGTCCTCACCCCGACGCAGGCCGCGCGACTGGATGCGGCGCGACGCAGCGACTCGACGGTTCCGATCCGCAGCGTCGCGGAAATCGGCGACCCGGCGTCACGACCGCGACACACCGGTACGCTGACCTGGCATTATCGCATGCACAATACGCGCGACGTCGCGTTTTCGGCCTCGTCGACCTTCGCCTGGGACGCGGCGCGTATCCGCCTGCCGGACGGCAAGGCCGCGCTCGCCATGTCCTATTACCCCGCCGAAAGCGCCGGCACCGCACGTTGGGGCCGATCGACCGAATATGTGAAGGATACGGTCGAGCGCTTCTCGGCGCGTTGGTATCCCTATCCCTGGCCGGCCGCGATCAATGTCGCCGGCCCGACGAGCGGGATGGAATATCCCGGCATCGTGTTCGATGCGCCTGAAGATGCGGGCAAGGAGTTATTCTGGGTCACCGCGCATGAGATCGGCCACAATTGGTTTCCGATGATCGTCGGCTTCGACGAACGACGGCATGCGTGGATGGACGAGGGCTTCAATACGTTCATCGACGTCTATCAGTCGGACGATTTCAATTGCGGCGAATATGCGCCCAAGCGCGACAGCGAATATGCCGAAGGGGGCGGCAATCCGGTCGACGAAATTCTTCCCGTACTGGCCGATCCCACCGCGCCGCCGATCCTGTCCCGCGCAGATACGGTAATCGAAAAGTGGCGGCACCCGGTCACCTATTTCAAGTCGGCGCTGGGCCTCGTGCTGCTGCGCGAGCAGATCTTAGGGCCGGACCGTTTCGACCCCGCCTTCCGCCGGTTCATCGCCGCCTGGGCCTATCGCCACCCGCAGCCAGCGGACTTCTTCCGTTCGATGGAAAGCGAGGCGGGCGAGGATTTGTCCTATTGGTGGAACGGCTGGTACGCGCACAATTGGCAGCTCGATCTCGCCGTAGCGGGGATCGAGACGGCGAAGGACGGGACGCCGCTGGTTCGGGTCACGTCGCGCGACCGGTTGGTGATGCCGGCGACGTTGCGCGTGACCTATGCGAACGGCACGACACGCGATGTCCGCCTGCCCGCGGAAACCTGGATCCGTCAGGCATCGACCGCAGTCTCCGTGCCCGCAGGAACAGTCGTGAAGGCGGAACTCGATCCCGACCATAAGCTGCCCGATAGCGACCGGTCGAATAACGTCACGCAACGCTGACGACCCTGAAGGCCGATGCGGTCGCGAAGGCAGCCTATGACGCTTCGTTATGGGCGGGCGTCATGGTGGAATGGGTTGCGGGCATCGGTCATGCTATGCGCGCTCACATGGACGGCAGGACGATCCGCGGCGCGGCCAGAACCCGCTTCCACCGCCTCTCGCGGGTCGGGTGGCTGGTAGCAGGGGCGGCATGTCTTGCCGCCTCGCCTACCGGTGCGGCGACCGCGACCGACAGCTGTCCGATCCTCCACGATCCGGCGCCAAGGCCCGACACGCGGTTCGCATCGATCGACGCCGCCGTGCGCGGGGGTGTCGGCACGCTGTACCCCGGCGCAGTGCTGCTGATCGCATATCACGGCGAGATCGTGCATCGCGCCGCCTTCGGCAATGCGCAGACGCTGACTACGACGCCGGAGGGCGATCTGCGCCCCCTTGCCCCGCCGCGGCCGATGACGGTCGATACACCGTTCGACATGGCGTCGATCACCAAGGTGGAGGCGACCACCGCCGCGATCCTTCACCTCGTCGGGCGCGGCAAGCTGTCGCTCGACGATAGGCTCGGCGCGCTGTTGCTCGCCTTCCGCAATACCGACAAGGCCGGCATCACCGTGCGCCAGCTGCTGACGCATCGCAGTGGAGTGTGGGAATGGCAGCCGACGTGGCTGCATCGCGTACCCTCGGGAGGCGCCCTGCCCTATCTCGCGGCGCTACCGCTGCGCTATCCGAAAGGGGCGCGCTTCGCCTATTCGGACCTCGGCTTTATGATCCTCGGCGAGGTCGTCGCCAAGGTGTCGGGGATGCCGCTGGATCGCTACGTGCGCGAAGAGATCTACCGGCCGCTCGGCATGACGGGCACCGGGTTCCTGCCGTACGCGGGCCAGCGTCGTCGGGCCGCGGCGACGTCACAAGGGGACGCATACCAGCGCCGGATGGCGGAAACGGGTAAACCCTATCCGCAGGCCCCCTACCCACCGGCCCAGCCCTTCTCCGGCTATCGAAGCCGGGTGCTGGTCGGCGAGGCGAACGACGCCAATGCCGCGCTCGGCTGGGACGGCGTCGCGGGGCATGCGGGGCTGTTCTCGACGGCGACGGACGTTGCGCGCTACGCGCAGATGCTGAGTAACGGCGGCTGCTACGGCCGCTGGCGGCTGGCGCCGGCCGCGACGGTGGCGGCGTTCGAGCAGACGCCGTACGATCCCGATCAGGCGCTCGGCTTCCACAAGACGCAGCTCGCCGGCATCACAGCACCCTTCTTCGGCCATTCCGGCTTTACGGGTACGTGGTTCGCCGTGTCCCCGCACTTGGGGCTGACCGTCGTCTTGCTCACCAATCGCGTCCATCGTCCCGATGGCGAGCCGTATCCATCGCTCGATGCGCTGCGCGAGACGGTGTTGCGTGGCGCGGTGGCGGCGTCTGGCCAATGATCCGGGACGGCAGAAAGGTACGGCTATGACAGTGAACCTCGGCGTGATCGAAGGGCTGTTCGGCAAGCCGTGGAGCTGGGCCGATCGCACCACCGTCTTGCGAACGCTCGCCCCGGCCGGCTATCGCTTCTATCACTACGGGCCCAAGGCCGACCCCTTCCTCCGCCGACGCTGGCAGGAACCCCACCCGCCCGAACAGTTCGCCGCGCTGGCCGCTTTCGCCACCGAGTGCCGGGCGCGGGGCGTTCGCATCGGCGTGGCGCTGACCCCGGTCGGCAGCACGCATCCCTTCGATGACGCATCGCGCGCGGCGCTGCGGCGGAAGCTCGCCCATCTCGACACACTCGGTCTCGATGACCTCGCCATCCTGTTCGACGATCTGCCCGCCGAACTGCCCGATCTGGCGCGCAGCCAAGCGGACCTGGTTAATTTTTGCGCCAACGCCACCCGCGCCAGCCGCGTGTTCTTCTGCCCCAGTTTCTATTCGGACGATCCCATCCTCGAACGGGCCTGGGGCCGCCGTCCGCCGGCGTATCTGGCCGATCTCGGCCGGTTTCTCGACCGGCGGGTCCAGGTCTATTGGACGGGCGAAGAGGTGATTTCGCGCGAGATCGGCGTCGCGCATCTGAAGCGGGTGCAGGACGAACTGGGGCGCAAAGTGTGCCTGTGGGACAATTATCCGGTCAACGACGGTGTGCGGATGTCGCAATACCTTCACCTGCGCGCCTTTACCGGGCGACCCGCGGCGATCCGGAACCACGTCAGCGGCCATGCGATCAATCCTGCTTCGCAACCTCTGCTGTCCTGTATCCCGGCGCTGACGCTGGCGGCGAACTATCGCGAGGGGGACGGTTATGCCTATGGCCAAGCGTTTTTGACGGCGGCGACAACGGTGCTGGGACCCGATTTCGCCGCGACGCTGCGCCGGGACATCCTGCCGCTGCAGGATACGGGGCTCGACAATCTGGGGCCGCGCCATGCGGAATTGCGCGCGCGCTACAGTGCCATCGACCATCCGGCGGCCCGCGAGATCACCGACTGGCTGGACGGCCGCTTCCGCACGACGCTGGAAGAGGTACAGACGCAATAGCGGGGGACCGGAATGACGCGTTTTTTCCTGGGCGTGGACGCCGGCGGCAGTCATTGCCGCAGCCGTCTGGTCGATGCGAGCGGTCGGGTGCTGGCCGAGGCGCAGGCCGGGCCCGCCAATGCCGGGTTGGGGCTAATCGCACTGCATGCGACGCTGCGCGACGTGACCGATCGGGTGGTGCGGCAGGCGGGGCTCGACGCGGCCGACGTGGCGCAGATCAGCGCGGCGATGGGCGTGGCCGGCATTTCCCGCTCCGGCGTGCGCGCGGCGCTGGAGGGGTTCGCCTTTCCCTTCGCCACCACAGTCTTCGAAAGTGATGCGGAAGTTGCGAACCTGGGGGCGCACGGCGGTGCCGATGGAGCGACCCTGATCATCGGCACGGGCAGTATCGCGCTGGTGCGCGTGAACGGCGAAACCTTCCGCATCGGCGGCTATGGCTTTCCGATATCGGACGAGGGTAGCGGTGCCGCGCTGGGTCTCAGTGCGATGCGCCATGCGATGCGGGCGCTAGACGGCCGCACGCGCGCGACACCGTTGAGCGCGGCCGTGACCGAACGCTTCGGCCACGACACCGCCCGCGCGATCGCGTGGATGGATCAAGCGACCCCGCGCGATTACGGCAGCTTCGCACCGCTGGTGATGGCGCATGCGGAGGCGGACGACGTGATCGCGCGGTCGATCGTCGAGGATGCCGCAGGCCATATCGAGCGTTTCATCGAGACGATCTTCGAACGCGGCGCGACCCGCTGCGCGCTGCTGGGTGGCCTGTCGCAGGCAATGCGCCCGTGGCTGCGGGCGCGGACCGTCGCACGGCTGAGCGAGCCGTTGGGGGATGCGCTGGACGGCGCGCTGTATCTGGCGGGGCTGCCCGGCTGCGCTAGGGAGGGGATGGCATGATCGACCGCCGCAGGGTCCTCGCCGCCGTCGCGAGCGCCGGACTGGCGCCAGTCGCAGCGCCGGTGGTTCGCGCTATCCCGTTGCCGTCGGCGCCCCCTATCCTCGCATCGAGCGCGCTGGCCGCATTGCTGGCCTAAGCCCCGTCGCTCAGTTTGCAGCGGCAATCGCTACCAAGGCTGCATCGATCGCCGCGGTCGCGCTCGCGTCCCCCGCCATGTCGTTGGCATAGGCCGAGAAGATCAGCGTCCGCCCGCTCGCTGCCGTGAGATAGCCGGACAAGGCATTGGCTGCGTTGAGCGTCCCGGTCTTGGCAGACAGCCGTCCCGCGAGCGGCGTGCCGACGAAGCGACGCGTCAGCGTACCATCGGTCGCCGCGACCGGCAGCGTCGCCCGCCACGCCGCGCCCCACGGCTGAGTCATCGCCCAGCTTAGCAATGCCACCGTCGCGCGCGGGGTGACGCGATTATAGTTCGACATGCCCGCCCCGTCCGCGAAGTCGAACGCCGGCGTCGCCACGCCCGCGCGGGCCAGCGTCGCGGTGACCACGGCATGACCATCCGCGACCGACCCGCTGCGAGTCAGCCGGCGCAGCAGCAGTTCCCCGTGGAGGTTCTGGCTCGTCTTGTTGGTGCGCAGGATATCCTCGGCCAAGGGCGGCGGGGTCAGCCCAGCCAGCACCGGCAAAGTGGGCGTGCCGACATCTCCCGGCATTGCCACGGGAGCGGGTAAGCGATGCCGCACGATAATCCGCCCCGTCACCGTCACGCCGGCCGCGCGCAACAATTGCGCGAAACGCCACGCGGCGTGATGCGCAGGATCATCGATCCCGAGGGGGATGACGATCGGCGCATGGCCGGCGGGAACGCTGCCCGACACGTGCAAGCAATCGCTGCCGGGCATACGCTCGACCGTCAGCGTGCGCGCGCTGCCAGCGGGACCGGTCGTCGCACTATTGTCGATCTGGAAATAGCCGTCGCCCGTCGCCGTCAGCGGCGATCCTGGCGTCGTCGGCACGACCGTAAGCGGCACGGCATTGTCGTCCAGCGTCAATGCCGACACGCCGGTGCCGTAGACGCTGTCCATGTTGTTCCAGCTCATGCCCTGCGGCCAGCGTTCGTCCGGAAAGGCGGTATCGTCGCCAACGACATCGCCGACGATCCGGGTACGCTGCGCGACCGCCGTCGCCAGCGTCGACAGGCAATCGACCCGGCAATCGGGCGCGGAGGACAGCCGCGCATCCCCATGCCCCGCCAGGATCACCGTTGGCCGTTCCGTGCCCTCCAGCCGTACCGTCGCGCCGCCGCGCATATCCGGCGCCGCCACGTCGAGCGTCGCGAAGGCGGCGGCGGTGGTGAACAGCTTGGTGTTCGACGCGGGGATGAACCGCTCGTCGGGCCGGATCGCGACGATCTCCCGCCCATCGGCATCGACCACGAGCAAACCGATGCGCGTGCCGGGCGGCGCCTTCGCCAGTGCCTCCGCCACCGCAGGCGGGGGCGTGGTTGGCGCCGGCGGAGGGGATGCCGGGGCCGCCTGTCCCGCCAGCATCAGGGGTAGGAGCAGGGCCGTACCGATCATCGACGTTCGATTTCCTCGCTCAACAGGGTCAGGAACTCGGCGGCCAGCGCCGATGGCGGGCGGTCGAGCAGGTGGATCGCATGGACATCGAACGTCACCGACGGGCGCAGCGGACGCATCGACAGGCCCTGGCTGATCGATGCCGCTGCGGTGAAATTATCGACGATCGCCACGCCCACCCCCGCCTGCACCAGAGCGGCGGCGATATAGAAGGTCCGCGCGACGGCGACCTCGTTCAGCGCAAGACCCAGGCGGTCGATCTCATCGCCGAACAGCTTGCCGATCGGGCCGCTACCCTTCATCGAAATGATCGGCTGATCGACCAGTTGCGACAATTCGATCCGGGCTGGCGCATCGGGTATGGTCTGTTCGCGATACAGCACCACGAGTTCCCCTTCGCCCAGCCAGCTACGTGACAAAGCGACCCCGCGCGGCGGCTCGCTCGCGATGGCAATGTCGCTTTCGCGCTCGTACAATTTGCGCAACAAGTCGTCGTGGTGGACGGTCTGCAAATCGAAACTGACGTCGGGGTGGCGGGTCAGAAATCGCGCGACCGCATCGGGTAGGACGCTGAGCGCCAGGCTGGGCAGCGCGGAAATGCGCAGCGTCGTACCCGCACCGACGCGCAGGTTGCGGCCCGCTTCGCGCAGCGCGCGGACGCGTTCCTGAATGTCGGCGACATCGGCGAACAGGGCGTGCGCGTCTTCGGTCGGCAGCAGCCGGCCGTTGGAGCGCTGAAATAGCTCGAACCCCAACAGGCTTTCGGCATGCCGCAGCGTCTTCGAGACCGACGGCTGCGACACGTTGAGCGCGCGCGCCGCGGCCGAGACGGAGCCGTTGACGTAGACGGCGTGGAAGATCTCGATGTGGCGCAGGTTCATGGACAGCAGCGTAGCGAAGCCGAGGCTATTCGGCCACCGGCCCGCCGAACCGCGCGGCATCCAACGCCCCTTCGCCACGCGCGACCAGCGTCGCCACCGTCAGATTGGCGGAGGCGGAGGGGACGGTGCGCGTCATGTCGAGCAGGCGGTCGAAGGGCAGCACCAGCCCGATGACCAGCGCGGTCTGCTCCGTGCTGACGCCCACTGCCGACAGCATCGCCGCCAGCATGAACAGCGAGGCGGACGGTACGGGTGCAGTGCCGAACGCGGCCAGGGCGCCGGTCAGCAGCATGGTGACGAGCATCGTCGCGTCGGGAACGATGCCCAGCGCCTGCAACGCGAACTGGCCGAGCAGCCCGACATACATGGCCGTCCCGTCCTTGCCGATCGACGCGCCGAGCGGCAGGACGGTGGAGGCGACTGCACGCGAAACGCCCAGATTGTCCTGCGCGACCCGTAGCGCGACGGGCAGCGTCGCCGATGACGATGCCGTCGAGAAGGCGACGATTAGCGCGTCGACGATCCCCTTGAAGAACCGCGTCACCGGCAGGCGCGCGACGAAGCGGATCAGCCCGGCGTGTACCACCAGCATCTGGACGAGCGAGGCGAGCACCACGGCCAGCGCCAGCCAGCCGACATGGACGAACACGCCCGCGCCATTGACCGCGACCGCCTGGGCGATCAGCGCCAAGACGCCGAACGGGGTCGCCTCCATCACCAACCGGACGATCTGCAACAGCACAGCCGACAAGCCCTGTAGCAGTGCCGCGACCGGCTTGCCCGCCTCACCCGCCAGGATGGTCCCCGTGCCCAGCAGCACCGCGACGAAGATGATCGCAAGCATGTCGCCACGGACCAGCGCCTCGACGATGTTGAGCGGCACGATCGACAGCAGCTGATCGGCCGGCGTCACCGCGGCGCCCAGCACATGCGGCACGACGCCGCCCAGCGACATGGCCGCACCGGGGCGCAGGATCAGCCCTGCGGCCATGCCGATCGATACCGAAACCAGCGTGGTGGCCGCGAACAGGCCCACGGTGCGCAGGCCGATCGACCCCAGCCGTCGCGGATCACCCAGCGTGGCGATCCCCGCCGCGATGGTGACCAGCACCACCGGCACCACCAGCATCTTGATCAGCCGCACGAACAGATCGCCGATCAGCTGGATCGCACCCGCCGCCTCGGGCCACAGCAGCCCGAGCGCGACGCCCAGGATCAACCCGCCGACCACCCGCTGCCACAGCGGAATGGCGAACCAGCCCCGGATCAGGCGCAAGCGGGTGAGCCCCAAAAGCCAGGCGCCGGTGCGGACAGGATGCCGTCGTGATCGCGCGCGCCGCCGTCGCGATCCTGCGCCAGCCACAGCGGACCGTCGAGATCGACGAAGTCCGCGCCATTCGCAACCAGCATCGCCGGTGCGATCCCCAGCGACGAACACACCATACAGCCCACCATCACCCCGAACCCCCGTTCCCGCGCCTCACCGGCCAGCGCCAGGGCTTCGGTCAAGCCGCCCGTCTTGTCGAGCTTGACGTTCACATGGCTGTAGCGGCCGGCCAGCCGATCGAGATCGTCGCGGGTGTGCAATGCTTCGTCCGCACAGATCGGGATCGCGCCGGCCAGGGCCGCCAGCCCCTCGTCGTCATCCGCCGGAACAGGCTGTTCGAGCAGATCGACCCGCTGCGCGCGCAGCAGGGGCAGATAGGCGGCGATGTCCTCCACCCGCCAGCTTTCATTGGGGTCGACGATCAGCCGGGGCGCGGGCGCAGCGGCGCGGACGGCCGCGATCTGGGCTGCGGCCTCCTCGCGGTTCACCTTGATCTTTAGCAGCGGCACGTGCGCCACCGTCGTCGCGATGGTGGCCATTGCCTCGGGCGTATCGATGCCGATCGTGATCGCGGATGGCAGCGCCGAGGCGCGCGGCACGCTCGCCAGCGCGGCGACGTCGGTACGGCCGATCCGCGCCTCCAGGTCCCATAGAGCGCAGTCGACCGCATTGCGCGCGGCACCCGGCGGCATCGCCTGGGCAAGATCCTGCCGTGATCCGCCGGCTTCGATCAGCGCGCGGACGGCGTTGATCGCGGCGATCGCGCCATCGATCGTTTCGCCATAGCGGGGATACGGGACGCCTTCTCCCCATCCGCGCACGTCGCCGTCCGTGATCGTGACCGTCACCACATCGGCCGCCGTCTTCACGCCGCGGGCGATGCGGAACGGCGTCCTCAGTGGGAAGCGGTCATGGCGAACGGTGAGGGTGCGGCGCATGATGTCTCCAGCAGCAGGTCGATGATCGCCTCCGACCCGAAGCGATAGGGGTCGGTGCAGGGCAGGCCCAGTGCATCTTCGGCCTCGCGGCACATCCGGCGGGCGGTCAGCTCGTCGAGCTTCGCCGTGTTGAGCGCCACGCCGACGCCGCGGACGTTCGGGCTGGTCAGCCGGGCGACGCGCAGGTTCGCGTCCAGGCATTCGGCAAGACCCGGCATCGGGCAATGCGGCAGGCCGCGCATGTGCGGGCGCAGCGGATCGTGGCACAGCACCAGCGCGGCCGGCTGCGCGCCGTGCAACAGCCCGGTCGACACGCCGGCGAAGGCCGGGTGGAACAGCGATCCCTGCCCTTCGATCAGGTCCCAGCCATCGTCCTCGCGTGCCGGGGCGAGCGTTTCGATGGCGCCCGCGATGAAATCGGCGACGACGGCGTCGAGCGGTACGCCCTCGCCCGCGATCAGGATGCCGGTCTGGCCGGTAGCACGGAAATCGGCTGTGACGCCGCGCGCCCGCAGGGCGTCGCGCAGGCCGAGCGTCGCGTACATCTTCCCGACCGAACAATCCGTGCCCACGGTGAGCAATCGGTTGCCCGCACGCCGACGACCATTGCCGACGGGAAGGCCCGCGGGCGCGTCGCGCACGTCGAACAATTCGACCCCCGCCGCCTTCGCCGCCTCGACCAGTTCCGGCACGTCGCGCAGCCGCTCGTGCAGGCCGCAAGCGACGTTCAGCCCGGCCCGGATCGCGGCGAGCGCGTCGCCGATCATCCAGCCGGGAAAGCGTCCGCCGGGATTGGCGATGCCGAGCACCAGCGTCCGCGCGCCCGCGGCACGGGCGGTGTCCGCATTCATCTGCGGGAGACCTAGCGTGAAGGGGCAATCGCTGTGCCGCCATTCGCCGACGCAATCCGCCCCGCGAAAGGCGGCGAGCCCGCGGGAGGTTTTGAGGCCGATCTCGTCATCCGAATGGCCGAGATAGAGCAGATAGGGAGCGGGAATGGTCATGATGCCAGCATGATAGAGGGGGGATCGCCGATGGTGCCAATCGCGCTCGCGGCGCTGCCTATAACGTTCGGCTATTGGTCGCAGCCCGCGGGACGGGGGCGGAGCAGCGCCCGTCCGGCAGCGGCCCCGGTCGCCGTGCCATCGGTCAGCGCGCGCCGGCCGTTGACGAACAACGCGACGACGCCGACGCTCGTTTCGCGGGGATGCAAATAGTCGGCGCGCGGTGCATAGCTTTTGGGGTCGAGCACCACGACATCCGCATAATAGCCCGGCTGAAGATACCCGCGCTGCGGGATACGGTACATGTCCGCGGTCGCGCCGGTAGAGCGGCGGATGAACTGCCGCAGCGTGATGACCTTCCGGTCGACGACATAGGTTCGATACAGCCGGGGGAAGGTCGCATATTGGCGCGGGTGCCCGTCCGATCCGTCCGACGATGTCACGACCCAGGGCTGCTTCATGATCAGGTCGACGTCGCGGTCGATCATGTTGAAGCTGGCGACGTCGGACCCCGCCGGGCCGTCACCTGCCGCATTCGGCGTGCGGAGGATTCGGATCGCCGCGTCGATCGCGGAGAGTTGCCACGTCGTCGCCATCTCGGCGAGCGTCTTGCCGGTCCACGGCTGGCCCTGTGCGGTGAGCAGCAGCGCCCCCGCCCCGCCCCGGCGGCGCAGATTGTCCGCCATCGCCGACGTCAGCCGCGCCATCGTCGCCGGATCGTCGAAGCGCGCGAGCAGCCGCTTATAACCACCGTCCATCGCCCAGCCCGGCACCAGCGCGGCATCGACGCTCGATCCCGAGGCGAGCCACGGATATTGGTCGGCCGTCACGACCTGCCCCGCGCGCCGCGCTGCCTCGATCGAGGCGTTTAGCGCGGGCGCCTGCCCCTGAACGGGCACGCCCAGCGCCTTCAGATGCGCGAAATGCACCGGCGTGCCGGCGCTCTTCCCGATCGCGATCGCCTCGCGCGTCGAGGCGAGCAGGCCGATCGAGTAGTTGGATTCGTCGCGCTGGTGCGTGTCGTACATCCCGCCGCGCTTGCCCGATTCGCTGGCGACGGCCGCCACCTCGTCGGTCTTGGCGAAGCTTTGAGGTGCATAGAACAGGCCGGTGGACAGACCATAGGCCCCTTCGCACATTCCTTTGGCGGCGAGGCGCCGTTCCTCCGCCAGTTCGGCCGGAGTGGGTGCGCGGGCGTCCTGCCCCAGCACATGCGTGCGGATCGCGCCGAAGCCGACGAAGGGCACAATATTGGTGCCGATCCCACTCGCCTCCAGCGCGTGTGCATCCTTGGCGACCTCGTACGTGCCATAGCCGTCGACGCCGATCACGACCGTGGAGACACCCTGCGTCAGCCACGGCAGGTTGAGACGCGCCTTGGGATCGGGCGAGCGGATGTAGCTGTCGGGATGGGTGTGCGCATCGATCAAGCCTGGCGCGACGATCATCCCCCGCCCATCGATCACCTCGCCCGCGGCGGTGCCGCGCGGTCGCCCGACATAGACGATGCGGTCGCCGGTCAGCTCGACATCACCGACGAAGGGCGCACTTTCCTCCCCCGTATAGATGGTGCCGCCGTGGATCACGACATCGACGCGCGGGTTGCTCGCCGAGGTGGCAATGCACCAGACGAGAGCGGTCAGGGCGAGGCGCGTCATCGCGGGCTCCTTTCGGGTCGAAGGTGGGTGGTGGCGGCCGCAACCGCGTCGACCGCCGCCCGGCTGAAGGGCATGGGCAGCATCCGCCCCGCGATCCACGGGGGCGCTTGATCGTCGCGATGGACGGACCGCGGATCGTTGGACTGGCCGGGCAGATTGAGCATGACCGATCGGTCCCAGTCGCCGACATCGATGACCTGCAGGTAGCTCGCGCCGCCACCGACCTGCCAATCCGGCCCGTTGCCCAGCCAGCGCGCCATCACAGTAAAGCCGTCGCCACCGGACCCACCGACCTCGATCGGCGGAAAGGCTGCGGCAATGGCGGGGATACGGGTGAGCGGGTGCGCGATCCGGACGCGGTGGAGTGTATCCCACCGCCACGCGGCGGGGTTGTTGCCGAGCAGCGTCGTCGCTTTCGACCAGCCATCGGCGAGCGCAGCGTCGATCAGGTCGGGGCGCGTGGCGGCGACACGGATCAGCTCGGGCGGCTCGATCGCAGGGATGAGGGTGCGGGCGCGCTCAGGCACCAGTGCGGCGATCATCTTCGCGTTAAGGTCGCGGAGCACGATCTCGTACAGCGCCGCCGCGCCGCTTGCGCCGTCGATCCGGCCGTCCCAGCGCGCCAGCATGACCGCAGCGGCGGCAGCCCCGGCGGATGGCGTGCTTGGCAGCAGCGACTGGAAACGCCGGGCAGGCAGCGATAGCGTGTCATGCTGGAGCGCGACACTGTCGGCGACGCTGTGGCGCGTCTGCGTCGATAACACCTCGGCAATCCGGTCGTGGCGCGCGGGGCTACGGAACGAAAAGGCCGGGCTGTGGTCTGCGGGCCAGCCATCGGGCAGATTGTCTTGGTTGGCGGAGGCGAACCATCCGGCGGGTGGATCGATGACGCCGGGCAAGGCACGGAAATCACGCACCCCTGTCCAGTCGTAGCGGCCGTCGCCCGGCACCGGCAGCAGGCCATGGCCGCGCTTGCGCTGTGGCCAGAAGCCGATCGCCTGCCAGCCATGATGGCCGCGCACGTCGGCATAATGGAAATTGGTCGGCGACGGGTGCAGCTTGAACGCCTCGCGCAAACCGTCCCAATCCTGCGCGAGGTTGATCGCCACCATCGCGAACGCGCCCGATCCGCCGGGCTGCATCTCGACCGAAGCCAGCACGGTGGCGCGCGAGCGGGGCGGATCGTGGGCGATGACGGGCCCCTGCACGGCATAGCGCAACCGCACGGTGCGGGGCGCGGCGTCCTTGACCGGGATGGCGACATCGACCGTCGTAAACCGCTTCCACCCGCCGTCGTGGCGGTAGCGTTCGGGGTCGGCCGGATCGAGTTCCAGGACGAACAGATCCTCCTGATCGATATGGAAGTTGGTGCGACCGAAGGCGAAGCGATCGGTATGGCCCTGCATGATGCCCGCGAGGCCCGGCGCGCCGCCGCCGATCACGTCCAGCCCCGGCGCGGTCAGATGCGCGACATGGCGCGGGCCGAACCCGCCGATGCCGAGGTGCGGATCGTTGGCCAGGATCGGGCGCCCGGTCGCAGTCCGGCTGCCCGCGATCGTCCAGGCATTGGAGCCGGCGTTGGCGGCGTTCAGCAGCTCGTCCGGGTCCTGCGTGTGCGTTTCGCGGCCGAACGGCAGCGGTCCGAGGCGCAGCACGCCCAGATCGGCCTCGCTGACCTGCGCGGGGTCGAGTCCGTCGGGCACCTCAAGCGGGATCGACGGGCGTAGCGGCGCCACCAGCTGGTCGAGGTCGAGCAACCCCAACGCCGCCAGCTGCGCGCGGCGGATCTCGTCGTCGACATTCCCGATGCCGCCGCCCCGCGCCAGCACGAGGTCGCGCACGTCCCAGCGCAGCGGCATGACGCCGAGGATACGGTATTCGAGCGGCAGCAACGACCGGTCGCGCTCCACCTCCGCGATGCGCGCATTGATGCCGGCGATATAGCCGCGCACGCAGTCGAGCACCTCGCTCGGAATGCGCGCCAGCTCGGCGTCGAGATCGCCGCGATAGTGGAACAGCCGCGCCGCCGCGTCATGGGCGGCGAAGTCCCCGCCGAACACCTCGGCCACCTGCCCCATCTCGCGGCGATGCGCGAAGTCGATCTGAAACAGGCGGTCGCGCGCGACCACATAGCCCTGTCCGAAAAAGGCATCGCGCTTGGTCGCGGCGCGGATATGGGGAACGCCCCACAGATCGTCGACGATGGTGATCGGCTGCGACAGCCCCGGTACCGTCGCATAGGCGGGAGCGGCGGACAGCCGTGCCGCCGCACGCCAGGGTGCGAGCGCGCCGAACGCCGTGGCGCCGAGCAGGAAGGTGCGGCGAGAGACCATGGTTTCCCCTTGTTCGGCCGACCCACGATACGGCCGCGCATCATCGGCGGCGCAACGGTCGGCGGGGCGGTTCGCGACGGAGCATAGGCCGGCGTCGGGACCGCGCAATGCCACCATAATCGCAGGCTATGGCCCACCCAACGATCGGTGTCGGTCAACCCTTGACCTAGGTTGCATCCCGCCTGCACCATCGCCGCCGCCCGGATCAGCGACAAGACCATGACCGGCCGCAGGGTGATCACGCTCAAAACGATCGTGAATAAGGGGGATTGCAGATGACGGACGGATCATGGCGCAGGGTAATGGCGACCGGGACCGCATTGACGGCCTTGTCGATGGCGCTCGCCGCTCCCGCCTTCGCGCAGACGACGCCGGCGGCGCCGGCCGACGCAAGCCCGCCCCCGCCAGAGACCAACCCCGGGGACATCGCGCCGGACGACATCATGGTCACCGGTACGCGCATCGTGCGCGACGGCTTCAAGTCGCCAACGCCGCTGACCGTGGCGACGCAGGAGGATATCCTCAACACGTCGCCGACCAACAACATCGCCGACTTCGTCAACCAACTGCCGGCGCTGGTCGGGTCCACCCGCCCCTCGAACTCACGCCTCGCGATCAGCTCCGGTCTGGCCGGCATCAACGCGCTCAATCTGCGCGGCCTGGGTGAAATCCGGACGCTGGTGCTGCTCGACGGGCGCCGCACGGTGGGATCGAGCGTCACCGGACTGGTCGACGTCAACACCTTCCCGCAGGCTTTGGTGAAGAGTGTCGAGATCGTCACCGGCGGTGCGTCGGCAGCCTATGGCTCCGACGCGGTCGCCGGCGTGGTCAACTTCGTGCTCGACAAGACGTACAAGGGCATCAAGATCCAGGCGGATAGCGGCGTCACCGAACGCGGCGACGGCGCCAATTACTCGTTCAGCGCCGCGGCGGGCCTTGCCTTCGGCAGCGACGATCGCGGGCATTTGCTCCTCAGTGGCGAATGGGCGCATCGCGACGGCATCTTCCGCGTCGATCGCGAGTGGAACGCGCGCGGCGTCGTGCGGATCACCAACCCCAATTACACCAACACAAACGGGCAGGCGCAATTCCTGATCCGCCAGCCGGTGGGTGTCGCCAATACCACGCCCGGCGGCATCATCCTCAATTCCAGCGGCGGCGTCGCCAACCGGCTGCGCGGCATCTATTTCGGTCAGGGCGCCGCGGCGAGCCAGTTCCAATATGGTGCGCTTACCTTCCCCGCGGTCGGTGGCGCTACCGCGCCCTCGCTGACGCAGGGCGGTGACTGGCAGGTCAACGATCAGGGCCGCAACATCGGCCTCGACGCGGACGACGATCGCCGTGGCGCCTTCGGTCGGCTGAGCTATGAAGTCGCCACCGGCGTAACGCTCTTCGCCGAAGCCTCGTACAATTGGCAGAAGACGCTGTTCAACGCGGGGCCGCAATCGACGACGTCGATCACGCTGTCGTCGGCCAACCCGTATCTTCAGAGCGCGCTCGCCAATGCGGTGTCCGCCGGCCTCATCACCGCAGCGGAGCGCGCGGCCGTCACGTCGGTAACGGTCGGCAGCACCGCAGTCGACCTGCCCTATCGCAAGAACAACAGCAGCCGCGACGTGCAGCGCTATGCGATCGGTGCGGAGGGTGAGTTCCAGGCCTTCGGACACAAGGCGTTCTGGAACATCTACGGCCAATATGGCGAGACGAACGCGCACGAGCAGCTGCGCGACATCATGAACACGGCCAACATGGCCAATGCCACCGATGCGGTCGCGGCGCCCGCCGGCAATGCGCTGGGTGTGGCTGCGGGCACGGTCGTGTGCCGCTCGTCGCTGACCGCGCCGACCAACGGCTGCGTGCCGCTGAACCGGCTGGGCATCGGCGTCGCCAACCCGGCCGCCTTCGCCTATGTGCTGGGCGATCCCTATCGCGACCAGAAGCTCAAGCAGACGGTGGCGGGCGTCAACCTGTCGCTGACGCCCTTCGCGACCTGGGCCGGCGACGTCAGCGTCGCGGTGGGCGGCGAATATCGACGCGAATCGGTGTCGGGTTCGGTGCCGACGCAATTCCAGACCGGCTGGTCGGTGGGCAACTTCCTGCCCACCTTCGGCAGCTATAACGTCAAGGAAGCCTATCTCGAAACGGTCGTGCCGCTGGGCCTCGGCCTTGAGTTCAACGGCGCGGTGCGCGGAACCGACTATTCGACGTCGGGCTATGTGACGACGTGGAAGCTCGGTGCGACGTGGCAGCCGATCCCCGACATCCGCTTCCGCGCCACCCGCTCGCGCGACATCCGCGCGCCCAACCTCAGCGAATTGTACGCGTCGGGCACGTCGCGCACCAACACGCTGACCGATCCGGCGACGGGGCGCACGACGGTCACCTTCCGCGAGACGACGACCGGAAACCCGAACCTGCGGCCGGAAAAGGCGGATTCCGTTTCGGTCGGCGTGGTGTTCCAGCCGACGTTCCTGCCCGGCTTCTCGGCGTCGGTCGACGGGTTCGACATCAAGCTGAAGGACGCGATCGGCCAGTTCTTCGCGCAGGACATTATCAACCGCTGCTTTGAGGGGCGGACCGAATTCTGCGCCGCCTATGGCCCCGATCCCACAGGCGATCGCGAGCTGTTCTTCCGCGCCAGCCCCTTCAACTTCGCCCGCCAGTGGGTCCGCGGCATCGATTTCGACGCGAGCTACCGCCTGCCGCTCGCCAACATCATCCAGCGTGCGCCGGGCACGGTCACGCTACACGGCCTCGCGACGCGCTACATCCACAACATCAGCGACAGCGGCGTGCCGAACGTGATACCGGTCGACACCGTCGGCCAGCTGAGCGGCATCAGCCCGCCCAAGTGGATCTATCGCTTCAATGCCAGCTATGAGACCGATAGCTTCTCGGTGACCGGCACCGCGCGCGGGGTGAGCAGCGGCACCTATGGCAATGCGTATATCGTCTGCGACGGCAATTGCCCGACGGGTCGCCCCGCCGCCACCGTCTCGCAATTCCCGACGATCGACAACAATTCGATCTCGGGCGTCACCTATTTCGACCTCAACCTGACGACCAAGATCGAAACGCACAGCGGCGGCCGTGCGGAGCTGTTCCTCAACGTTACCAACCTGTTCGACCGCGATCCTATCCTGCTGCCTGAAACCGGGCTGGCGGCGAACAGCACCTATTCGGATCTGCTCGGCCGCGCCTTCCGGGTTGGCATCCGCTTCCAGACGCGCTGAGCCGGGCGGCGACGATGACCCATCGTCGCGCAGCCCGCCCGACACCCCGCGCCGCCATCGCACCGCCCGGCGATGCGGCCGCGGGGGCGAGACCAGCGTCGCCGGAATGAGCAATGCGGCAACACGTGGTCCGGTGACGATCGCCGACGACATATGGGGCGTGCCCCATATCCGGGCGGGCTCGATCCCCGACGCCTATTTCGGCCAGGGCTATGTCGTCGCCCGCGATCGACTGTTCCAGATCGATCTGCAACTGCGCCGCGACCTCGGGCGGCTGGCGGAGAGCTTCGGGCCGCGGTTCGTGGCCTATGATCACACCGCCCGCCTGCTGCTGTTCCGGGGCGATGTCGCGGCAGAGCTCGACGCCTTGCCGCCGGACGTCGTGGCGTGCGCGTGCGCCTATGTCGACGGGATCAACGCCCGAATTGCGGAAGTGGAGGCGGATCCCGCACTGCTCCCCCCCGAATATGCTGCGCTGGGGCTGACACCGCTCTGCTGGAATATCACCGATCTGGTCCGCATCCGCAGCGGCGACATGGGCCGGCCCGATGACGAGGTGCGCCGCGCCCGGCTTGCGGCGCGCGGGCTGCTCGACCTCGACCGCCTGATGACACCTCTCGCCTGGGATTGGCGGCCCGTGGTGCCCGACGGGCTCGACGTGGCGGCCGTGTCCGACGCCGACCTCGGCGTTCTCGCGCTGACCGATGGGCCGTTGCCATGGGACACGGCGGTGCAGGCGCGCTACGATCCCGTCCACGATCGGCTCGACCGCGATGCGCATGGTAGTAATGCGTGGACGATCGCCGCGGACCGCTCCGCGACCGGTCGCCCGATCCTGGCCAACGATCCCCATCTCGGCATCGGCGGCTTTTCGCCGCGCCATATCGCGCACCTGACCGCACCGGGGTTCGACGTGATCGGCGCCGGCAGCCCAGGTATGCCCGGCATCATGCAGGGCCACACCGATCATTATGCGTTCGGGCGCACCAACTCGCACATCGACCAGGAAGACCTGTACGTCCTGGACCTGCACCCGAACGACCCGGAGACCTATCGCCACGATGGCGTCTGGAAGCAGTTCGAGACGCGGACCGAGACGATGCGGGTCAAGGATGCGGTCGACGCGGCCGTCACGATCCGCCATTGCGTGTACGGTCCGGTTCTGTCGCACGACCCGTCGCGCCGACGCGCAACTGCGATGTCTTCGGTGTCGCTGCAACCGGGCGCGAACATGACCTTCGCGATCATCGCGCTGAACCTCGCCCGCGACTGGGACGCGCTGGCGCAGGCCGCCCGTCTGCATGTCGCGCCGACGAATTTGCACTATGCCGATCGCGACGGGAACACCGGCTGGCGGATGCTGGGCCATGTGCCGGTCCGCAGGGCTCATCACGACGGGCTGATGCCGGTCCCGGGTGACGGACGGTACGAATGGCAGGGCATCGTCGCGACGGAGGACATGCCGGCGATGCTGAACCCGCCCGACGGCTGGTTCGCATCGGCCAACCAGTTCAACCTGCCCGCCAATTGGGGCCCCGACAAACGGGTCAGCAGCTTCATCTGGAACGCGCCCTATCGCCACGATCGGATCGTTGAGGCGCTCGAACAGCAGGACCGGCACAGCCTCGCCGACAGCGTCGCGCTGCAACACGACGAGCTGTCGCTTCCGGCACGTGCGCTCGTAGCATTGTTGCCCGACCGCCTGGACGGGACTGCCGCCAGCGCCGCCGCACTGCTCCGCGACTGGGACTGCCGGTTGGGGGCCGACAGCGCGGCGGCGGCCCTGTTCGAGATGGTCTGGATCGCGCTCGGCAAGGCCTTTCTCACCGCGATCGTGCCGGACGCAGCGCGGGACCTCGTCACCTCCGTCGATCCCCGGCCGATGCTGGCGATGCTGTCCCACCCCGATGCCCGCGTCGGTCCCGACCCCGAAACCGCGCGGGATAGACTCCTGGCGACGGCGCTCGCCGCGGGATGGGAGGCGGCCATCGCCGCGTTCGGGCCCGATCCCGATGGCTGGCGCTGGGGAAACGCGCACCGCGTTGTGCTGCGCCATCCGCTGTCCGCGCTGCCCGAGGTCGCCGCCGTCAGCCCCGCGATCGAGGGCGGCCGATCGGGCGGCGATGCCTTCACGGTGATGGCGCGCGGCTATGTCGCGGCGCGCGATTACACCGTAAGCCACGGGGCCAATTTCATGATCGTCTGTGACGTCGGCGACTGGGACGAATCGCTCGTCTGCGCGCTGCCGGGTCAATCGATCGACCCGCGCTCGCCGCATTATTCTGACAGCTATGCCGCCTGGGTCGCGGGCGAACCGCGCCGCCTCGCCTTTAGCCGGCACGCCGTCGATGCGACCATACGCCAGATCACGGAGCTTCGACCATGAGAGGCCTCATCAGAGCAGCAGCGCTCGTGTTCGCGCTCGGTGCCGTCACGGTGGCGCCGGTCCCCACCCCAGCCATCGCCGCAGACCGCACGCCGAACTTCGACGCCGCCTTCGCGGAGGTGCAATCCTGCGTCGGCAAGGCCTTCCCCGGCGCGGTGGTGGCGGTCGGCGTGCATGGACGGCTGGTCGCGTTGAAGGCCTTCGGGCGCATCTCCTCCGCTCCGGACGCGCCGCCGATGCCGCGCGATGCGATCTTCGACCTCGCGTCGCTCACCAAGGTCGTTGGCACCACGACCGCCGCGGAAATCCTCTACGACCGCGGCCTGCTCGACCTCGACCGCCCCGTCGTCTCGTATCTGCCGTCCTTTGCCGGCACGCCGGGTCATGAGCGGATCACCGTACGCCACCTGCTCAGCCACAGTTCGGGTCTCTTCACCACCGACCTGTTGTGGCAGCACAGCCGCAACCGGCAGGAGTTGCTCGCACTGATCGACCGGATGCCGATGGCCTGGGCGCCGGGCACGCATTATCAGTATCGCGACGAGAATATGATCCTGATGGGCGAGATCATCGAGCGTCTCTCCGGTCAGCCGCTCGACCGCTTCCTGCACGATACGGTGTTCGCGCCGCTGGGCATGACAGACACGGGCTTCAATCCCCCCGCCAGCCGGATCAACCGGATACCGCCCACTGAGCAGGACGACCTATTCCGTCATCGGCTGGTCCGGGGCGAGGTGCATGACGAAAATGCCTTCGTCCTGGGCGGGGTCGCCGGTCACGCAGGGCTGTTTTCAACCGCGCGAGACCTTTCGCGCCTCGCGCAGCTCTATCTCGACCATGGCCGTCACGACGGTCGCCCATTCCTGAAGCCCGGCAGCCTTGCAGCCTTCACCACCCGGACGGCTTTTCCGCCGGGGAGCTTCCGGGCGCTGGGATGGGACATGCCCGATCCGGCCGGCAGCTTCGCCGGCCCCCTCGCCTCGCCCGACGCATTGATCCACACCGGCTTTACGGGCACATCGATCTATATCGACCGGTCGCGCGACGCCTTCGTCATCCTGCTGACCAACCGTGTGAATCCCACCCGCATCAACAAGCGGATCGCCGAGGCCCGGATCGCGATCCACACCGCCATCCTCTCCGCCATCGATGCTGCGGCGCGGTCGTCAGCCGCCCGCCAGTCGCGTCCACGCTGACCGTTAGCGGTGGTGCCTACGGCACGATCCGTAGCGCGAGACGCCCCAGGGCGCCGCGTTCAGCGTGTTCGACTTGCTAAATAAAATGGTCGGGGCGACAGGATTCGAACCTGCGACCCCCACACCCCCAGTGTGATGCGCTACCAGGCTGCGCTACGCCCCGACCGAGGGACCGTGCGGCATTCGCTGCCGATCCCAGAGCGCGGGCCTTTAGGCGGCGCGGACCGGCGATGCAAGCGTTGATCGTCGCTTGGCCGATACAATGCGGTCACGTGTGCCGTTGCAGCGGCGCAACATTGCGCAAGCCGCCGTGCGATGCTAGCGCGCGGCGCTTCCAGTGCGGGGGATTTCCTCCGCCGATCAGCCATGCACGGATCAGATGTTCATCTCCCCAGCCTATGCCCAGACCGCGGGTGGCGCCGCTGAATCCGGCGGCCTTGCCTCGCTGATCAGCTTCGCACCGCTGCTCCTCATCTTCGTCGTCTTCTACTTCCTGATGATTCGCCCGCAGCAGAGCCGCATGAAGGCGCTGCAGGCCGCGATCGCCGGCGTGAAGAAGAACGATCAGGTCGTCACCGCCGGCGGCATCGTCGGCCGCGTCACCAAGGTGGAGGACGCCTTCGTCGAGGTCGAGATCGCCGCGAACACCCGCATCCGCGTGGTGAAGGCGACGCTGGCCGAAGTGACGAGCCCCAATTCGAAGCCGGCGAACGACTGATGCTGGACTTTCCGCGCTGGAAGGTAGCGACGATCTGGACAGTGCTCGCGTTGCTGTGCGCGCTGGCCATCCCGACGTTCCTGCCCGAATCGATGACCGCGAACTGGCCGTTCCATCCGCGGGTCAACAAGGGCCTGGACCTCGCCGGCGGCAGCTATCTGATGCTGGAAGCCGATACGCAGGATCTCGCCAACACGCGGATCGAGGCGATGCGCGACCAGATCCAGGGGACGATGCGCAACGGCACACCCCGGATCGACATCGGCGACATTTCGACGCGCAACAACCAGATCAGCTTCATGCTGCGCAACCCGGCGCAGGTCGATGCGGCGCGCGAACGCCTCCTCGGCATCACCGGCGGCGGCGCCGGCATGACCGGCCAGCGCGAATGGGACATCCAGGTCGTCGACGGCAGCCGCTTCGTGTTGACCCCGACGCAGGCGGGCCTCAACCAGGCGATCAAGACCGCGATGGAGGATGCGACCGACGTCGTGCGCCGTCGTATCGACGCGCTCGGCACGCGTGAACCGACCATCGTGCGCCAGGGCGACAACCGCATCCTGGTGCAGGTGCCGGGCCTGCAGAACCCGCAGCAGCTGAAAGACCTGCTCGGCAAGACCGCGCGCCTCGAATTCAAGCTGGTCGACACCACCGCCAACCCGGCCGACGTCGCCAAGGGCATTGCGCCGATCGGCAGCCAGATCCTGCCCTACCCCGGCAGCCGTGACGGCGTGCCGGTCAGCGTCGTGAAGCGCACCGCGGTCATCACCGGCGACATGGTCGCCGACGCGCGCCAGGGCTTCGACCAGCAGACCAACGCCCCCAACGTCCAGATCACGTTCAACGGCGTCGGCGGCAACCGCTTCGCCCGCGTGACGCAGGCGAACGTCGGCAAGCCGTTCGCGGTGGTGGTCGACAATCAGGTCGTCTCGGTCGCCAACATCAACGAACCGATCCTGGGCGGATCGGCGGTCATCAACGGTGGCTTCACCGTCGAAAGCGCCAACCAGCTCGCCATCGCGCTGCGTTCGGGCAAGCTGTCGATCAACCTGAAGGTGATCGAGGAATCGACCGTTGGGCCGGAACTGGGCGCCGATTCGATCCGAGCCGGCATCCTCGCCTGCTCAGTTGCGGTCGCACTCGTCATGGCGTTCATGTTCCTGACCTATGGCCGGTTCGGCGCCTATGCGAACCTCGCCGTCGTCATCAACGTGTTCGTCATCCTCGGCGTCCTCGCGCTGATCAGCGGCACGCTGACGCTGCCGGGCATCGCGGGCTTCGTGCTCACCATCGGCACCGCGGTCGACGCGAACGTGCTGATCAACGAGCGTATCCGCGAGGAACGCCGACGCGGCCGCAGCGTCGTGCAGGCGGTAGAGCTGGGCTACAAGGAAGCCAGCCGCACCATCTTCGAAGCGAACATGACCCACTTCATCTCGGGCGCGATCATGTTCGTGCTGGGGTCTGGTCCGGTCCGCGGCTTCGCGGTCGTTCTGCTCATCGGTATCGTCACTTCGGTCTTCACCGCCGTCACCTTCACGCGCATGCTCGTCGCGCTGTGGATCCGGCGCGAGAAGCCCAAGACGATCAACATTTGAGGCGAAAGGACACCTCATGCGCCTCCTGAAAATCGTACCCGACAACACCAACATCGACTTCGTCCGCCTGCGCGGCTGGGCATTTGGGCTGACGCTCGCGCTGAGCCTGCTCGCGGTGGGGCTGACGGTGGTGAAGGGCCTCAACTTCGGCGTCGATTTCGTCGGCGGCCTGATGATCGAAGAGAAGTTCCCGACGCAGCCCGACCAGAACAAGGTCCGCCAGGTCATCGACGGCCTGGGCGTCGGCGAAGCCGCACTCCAACAGTTCGGCGACCCCAAGACACTGACCATCCGCCTGCCCGTGCAGGAAGGCGCTGACGAAGGCGCGACGAACGCCGTCGTCAAGAAGGTGGAAGGCGCATTGGGCCAGGCATTCCCGGGCGCGACATTCAGCCGCTATTCGACCGTGTCGAGCAAGGTGTCGGGTGAATTGATCCGCAACGGTGTGCTCGCGGTCGTCCTCGCGATCCTGGGCATCGGTCTGTTCGCGATCGTGCGGTTCGAATGGCAGTTCGGCGTGTCGACGATCGTCGCGATCGTCCACGATCTGCTGATGACGGTCGGCTTCTTCGCGCTGTCGCGCTTCGAATTCGACCTGAACATCATCGCCGCGGTGCTGACGATCATCGGCTATTCGATCAACGACAAGATCGTGATCGACGACCGTATTCGCGAAAACATGCGCCGCTATCGCAAGATGGAGATGCGCGAGATCATCAACCTGTCGGTCAACGAAACGCTGCCGCGTACCGTCATGACCTCGGTCACGATCCTGCTCGCGCTGATCGCGATGCTGCTGCTCGGCGGCCATGTGCTGCGCGGCTTCACCGCGGCGATGATCCTCGGCATCGTCGTCGGCACCTATTCGTCGATCTACGTGTCGTCGTCGCTGCTCATCACGCTCGGCCTGCGCGCCGATCCGAATGCCGGCGAACGCACGGCAAAGGGCGGCATCAGCAATGCGGAGCGGGTCGGCCCGCGCGAGGGCTGACGCGGTGCGGATGGACCGTGAGGCCGCCGCCGGCGGCCCGATCGTTCGCGGCTTCGTCGGCTCGGGGTTTCGGGTCGACGACGAGCGGGTGTTCCGAGCGCTGTTGATGACGGTGGAGACGGCGTCCGAATGGACGCCGCCCCCGCTCGACCGGCTCGACACGGCGGCGTTGCAGCCGCTGATCGACGCCGCGCCGGAGTTCATCCTGATCGGCACGGGCGCCGGGCTGACCCGACCGCCGGTCGCGCTGGTCCGCGCACTGGAAGATGCCGGAACCGGCGTCGAGGCGATGGACAGCCGCGCCGCGGCACGCGCCTGGGGCGTGCTACGCGGCGAGGGCCGCGTGATCGGCGCGGCGCTCTACCCGCTGGACGCCTGATCCCTCTCGCGCCGGTGGGCGGCGAGCGCCGACAGGTGATCGACCAGCGCCGCGGTATTCGCTTGCCAGGTAAAGCGCTTCACCGTCGCAGAGACTGCGTCAGGTGCATGCGGATCGGCGATCAGCTCCCCTATCGCAGCGGCAAAGGCCTCCGGGGTGCGCGCGACGATCCGTCCGGCGTCCGCTGAGGTTACCACCTCCGCCGCACCGCCGATTGGCGGAATGACGACAGGGGTGCCGCAGGCGAGCGCCTCGATCCACGCATTGGCCAGCCCTTCCGAACGCGAGGCCAGCGCCATGACGTCGGCTGCGGCGATCACCCCCGGCAGCGCCCGATGGGGCACGCCGCCCGCGATGCGGACGCGATCGGCAATCCCCAATGACGCGGCAAGCGCGGTGAGGCTTGCCCGCTCGGCCCCCTCGCCCACGATCATCAGCGTGACGCCGGGTAGCGTCGCCACCGCGCGCAGCACGATGTCGTGGCCCTTGCGGGGGATCAGCGCACCCAAGGACAACACCAGAGGCCCGGTGACGCCCAGCGCGGCCTTGGCAGCGGCCCGATCGGCCGAGTGGAAGGCGTCCGTGTCGATGCCTGTGTGATGCACGCGGATGCGGTCTGCCGGCATGCCGAGCGCGATCATGTCGTCCCGCATCGCGCCGCTGACCGCGAGTAGACCGTCCGCCGCGCGGCCGGCCTCCCGCACCTGCGCCGCCGTCGGGCCCGACCGTCCCCAAAGGTGGATATCCGCCCCGCGCGCCTTGATCGAGACGGGAACGCCATAGCGCCGCCCGAGCATCACCGCGGCCGGCCCATCGGGGAAGAAAAAGGACGTATCGATCACATCGAACGGAAAGTCGTGCCGTATGGCATCCAGCACCGGCACCAGCGCGCGAACGAGCATACGGGCATGCCAACGACCGGCGGTGCCCGGCATCGCGATAAAACGCGGCCGGTACACATCGACACCGCGCCAAGTTTCGCGCGTGGGCAGCGCCAGCCGCTCGCCTTGCCGCAAGCGCGACACCGGCCAGGGGGCGACACCCACCGGCGCGATGACCCGCACCGCGACGCCGTCCGCGGCCGCCAGCCCCTGCGTCTGCCGTTCGACGAACACGCCAAAATTCGGCCGGTTCGCATCCGGATACAGGGACGACAGGGTCAGGACGCGCAGCATCGCGGCTTGGCCTAACGGCGCCGGGTTAAGGCTTCCCCAACCCGGCGCCACCCGCGAATCAGAGGCGCTGTGTGCCCGGATAGGCGAACAGCAGGTCGGCATCAGCGCTGCTCGCGATCGTCTCGCTGCCGGTGACGGTGACGCATTCGCCCGCCTTGAACGCGACGCCGGCAACCTCGCCCGCCCCGCGGATCGGCAGCAGCCAGCCGGTCTGACCGTCCTTCAGCGCGACCTGGTGTTCGCCGCCGGTCCAGCGCTCCAGTACGAACTTCGGCCCCTCGACCAGAATGTCGCGCCCCTCGCCCGCCGCACCCGGCGAGACGATCGGCTGGTACGGGGTCAGGTGCGAAACCGCGACGCCATCGTCGAGGTGCAGTTCCCGGTCGCTGCCGTAGTCGTATAGGCGATAGGTCGTCTCGCTGTTCTGCTGCACCTCGATCAGCGTCAGGCCACCGCCGATCGCGTGGATCGTGCCGCTGGGGGCGTAGTAGAAGTCGCCGGCCTTCACCGGCACCCAGTCGAGGTCGTCCTCGATGCTGCCGTCCTGTGCGTCAGTGCGCAGTTGCTCCGCGGTGATCGGCTGCTTGGGGCCCAGGGCGATCGTCGAATCGGGGCGGGCCGCCAGGATCGTCCAGCATTCGTCCTTGCCGCGCGGCAGGCCGCGTGCATGCGCCTGCTCGTCGTCCGGGTGGACCTGCACCGACAATTTGTGGTCGGTGAACAAATACTTGATCAGCAGGTCAGGCGTGCTGTCGCCCGGCTCCTGAAACCAGATTTCGCCGATCGGCTCGCCGTCCCTGGGCGCGTCCTCAAAGCCGAACCCCAGGTCATGCCGGCCCCACGGCTTTTCGACGCGGTGGGTGTGGAGCAACGTAGCAGGCATGAGGGTCCTTTCGAGTCCGTAACAGGCGCGCCAACGTGCGACGGAGGGGATTGTTCGCTGGCACGCGCTTACGCTAAGAGCCTTAGCCGATGCGTATCCCACAGTCCAAGGCGCTTGCCGCCGCGATGATCGCCGTCCTCGCGCTTCCGGTCGCCGGTTGCGCCCGTAACAAGGCGAAGTCCGACCTGCCCTATGTCGCGCGCGACGTGGGCACGCTCTATTCCACCGCGAAGACGCGGCTGGATCAGGGCCGCTACAAGGAGGCGGCGCTGCTGTTCGACGAGGTCGAGCGCCAGCATCCCTATTCGATCTGGGCCCGCCGCGCGCAGCTGATGAGCGCGTTCAGCTATTATCTCGACCGCGATTACACCGCGAGCATCCAGTCGGCGCAGCGCTTCCTGTCGGTCCACCCCGGCAACCGCGATGCTCCTTATGCCTATTATCTGATCGCGCTGAGCTATTACGAACAGATTCGCGACGTCACGCGCGACCAGAAGATCACGCTCCAGGCGCTGAGCGCACTGGGCGAACTGACCCGCCGCTATCCGAACACCCGCTACGCCTCCGACGCCCGCCTGAAGATCGACCTCGTCAACGATCACCTCGCCGGCAAGGAAATGGAGATCGGGCGGTTCTACGAGACCCGCGGTCAGTGGCTGGGCGCCGCGCTGCGCTTCCGCACCGTGATCGACAAATATCAGACCACGACGCACACGCCCGAAGCGCTGATGCGCCTCGTCGAATGCTATCTGGAACTGGGCCTGCGCGGCGAAGCCGAGAAGGCCGCGGCGGTGCTCGGCGCCAACTATCCCGGCAGCGACTGGTACTCGCATGCGTACAAGCTGATGCAGGAGCACCCCTTCACGCCGACTGCGCCGATTCCCGCCGGCCAGCCGATCATTCCGCCCAACACGCCGGGCACCAAGAAGCTCGCCGAACCGGGCGAGCTGGAGGCCGCCAAGCCCAAGGCGGAAGCCCCCACGCCGCCGACGCCGGTCGCCCCGAGCGGCGGCACGGCCGGCGCGCCGGTGCCGACCACCGAGACGCCGACCAACTGATCCGCGCCCCGGCCGTCATCGCGGCGATGAGAACATTTAAGGATCAACATCGCCGCGCGGGCGCGCTATAGCGCCTGCGATGCTGACCGCGCTGTCCATTCGCGATGTGGTGCTGATCGAGGCGCTTGACCTCGAATTCGGGGCCGGGCTCGACGTGCTGACCGGGGAAACCGGTGCGGGCAAGTCGATCCTGCTCGATGCCCTCGGGCTGGCGCTGGGGGGGCGTGGCGAATCGGGTCTGGTGCGCCACGGCGCGGCACAGGCGATCGTCACCGCGACCTTCGATCCGCCCGTCGGCGCGCTCGGCGCCTTATTGGAAGAGAATGGCGTCGAGGTGGAGCCGGGCGAACCGTTGCTCGTCCGCCGCATCGTCAAGGCCGATGGCGGCAGTCGCGCGCTCATCAACAACCAGCCCGCAGGCGTCGCGCTGCTGCGCGAGATCGCGCCGATGCTGGTCGAGATTCACGGCCAGCACGACGATCGCGGCCTACTCAATCCACGCGGGCATCGCGCGCTGCTCGATGCGTTCGGACGCGTCGATCCGGGCGATACCGCACGCGCCTGGGCAAGTTTGCGAGACGCGCAGGCAAAGCTCGCCGCGGCGCAGGCCGAGATCGAAACGGCCGCGCGCGATCGCGAATGGCTGGAACATGCGGTGGGCGAACTCAGCGCCCTAGCCGCCGAACCGGGCGAAGAGGAAGCGCTCGCCGACAAGCGGCGCGGCATGCAGCGCGCCGAAAAGATCGCGGACGAATTGGCCGCTATCGATGATTATCTCGAAGGATCGAATGGCGGGCTAGCGCAGTTGCGCCAGGCAGCGCGGGTGCTGGAACGCATCGCCGAGGATCATCCCGCGCTCGGCGAAGCCCTCGCGGCGATCGATCGCGCGGTGATCGAGGCGGCGGCTGCCGAGGAACAGCTGGTCGAGGCGCGCCGTGCCCTCGCCTTCGACCCACGGGCGCTGGAAGAGGATGAGGCGCGCCTGTTCGAACTGCGCGGTATGGCGCGCAAGCATCGCGTCCAGCCCGACGATCTCGCCGCGCTGACCGAGGATTTGCGCGGCCGATTGGAGCGGCTGGAAGCTGGCGAGGGCGGGATCGCGCTGCTGGAAGCGTCCGTCGCCGCGGCTCGGGCCGATTACGACGCCGCCGCCGACATCCTGTCGCAACGCCGCCATGCCGCGGCCGAGCGCCTCGACGCGGCGGTCGCGGGCGAACTCGCGCCGTTGAAGCTCGACGCCGCACGCTTCCGCACGACCGTGGTGTCGGTCGGGCCTGACGGGTGGTCCGCGCACGGCAAGGATCGTGTTGAATTCGAGATCGCGACCAACCCCGGCGCGCCCTTCGCCCCGCTCGCCAAGATCGCCAGCGGTGGCGAGCTGTCGCGCTTCATCCTGGCGCTGAAGGTCGCGCTGGCCGAAGAAGGCGGCGCGGCGACGATGATCTTCGATGAGATCGATCGCGGCGTCGGCGGTGCGGTGGCGAGCGCGATAGGCGAACGCCTCGCGCGGCTCGCCGAACACACGCAGCTACTGGTGGTGACGCACTCGCCCCAGGTCGCGGCGCGCGGTGCCGAGCATCTGTTGATCGCCAAGAGCCACGACGGCACCGTCACCCGCACCGGCGTCCGGGTGCTCGACGAGGCCGAACGACGCGAAGAGATCGCGCGGATGTTGTCCGGTGCGACCGTCACCGATGAGGCGCGGGCGCAGGCCGACCGGTTGCTCGAGACGGCCTGACCCTACCCTTCTTCATCGGAGGGGAAATGTCAGATCGCGCCGGTGCCGCCGTTCGCGCCAAAGGCGCTGCCGGTGGTGAAGCTGTTTCCCGCCTCGGCCAGCGCAACGTACAGCCCTGCCAGTTCCGCTGGCTGGCCCGCGCGGCCCAAGGGCGTATCCTGCCCAAACTCGCCCATCTTTCCCGGCAGCTGGCCGCCCGCCACCTGTAGCGGCGTCCATACCGGACCCGGCGCGACCATATTCACGCGGATGCCCTTCGGCCCCAGCTGTTTCGCCAATCCCTTGGTGAAGACGAGGATCGCGGCCTTCGTCGTGGCATAATCGAGCAACTCTTCGCCCGGATTGACCGAATTGACCGACCCGGTATTGATGATCGCCGCACCCCTCGGCATCAGCGGGATCGCCGCCTTGCACAGGTGGAACATCGCATAGACGTTGGTCTTCATCGTCCGGTCGAACTGTTCGGTGCTGATCTCCGCGATCGACGCCTTCGACTGCTGGTACGCCGCATTGTTGACCAGGATATCCAGCCCGCCCAGCTCGCGGTTGGCACGCGCGATCAGGTCGCGACAGAATTTTTCGTCGGTCAGATCGCCGGGGATCAGCACCACCTTGCGCCCTTCGGCCCGCAGCAGTTTGGCAACGTCTTGCGCATCGGGCTCCTCGGTCGGATAGTAATTGATCGCGACATCGGCGCCCTCGCGCGCGAAGGCGATCACCGCGGCACGGCCGATGCCGGAATCGCCGCCCGTGACCAACGCCTTGCGCCCGGCCAACCGCCCCGACCCGCGATAGCTGCGCTCGCCGCTGTCGGGCACCGGCTTCATGTCGCGTTGCAGCGCCGGCCATTTCTGGCGCTGTTCGGGAAACGGCTGGCTGGTGTAGCGCGTCTGCGGATCGCTGAGCGCCGGGACGCCTTGCGCGAAGGCCGGGGCCGCAGCGGCGGCGACGCCAGCGACGGCGGCGCCCTTGAACAGATCGCGGCGATTGGTCTGATCGGTCATGATGCGGCTTTCGATGGCGGATGGATGAAGACGCAATCGCCGGGGGCCGCGGTTGGTTCATCCGCGGCGGAAATTCATGCGGCGGATCAAGCATCTACCGCCGTCGATCCGGGCTATTCCACTCCCCGCTTGCCCGACCGCCTTTCTGTCCCCTAGTCCGCAGCCATGACCGACCTGCCGCAGACGCCGCTCGATGCCGCCGCCGAACTGGAGGCGCTCGCCGCGCAGATCGCGCACCACAATAGCCTCTACCATACGCATGACGCGCCCGAGATTTCGGACGCCCAATATGACGCGCTGGTCCGCCGCAACACCGCGATCGAAGCGGCCTTCCCCGACCTGATCCGCGCCGATTCGCCCAGCCGCAAGGTCGGCGCCGCCCCGGCCGCGCATCTGGCCAAGGTGCCGCATGCCCGGCCGATGACCAGCCTCGACAATGCCTTTACCGACGAAGAGGTCGAGGAGTTCGTCGCCCGCGTCCGCCGCTATCTCAAACTTCCCGAGGACGAGCCGGTCACCCTGACCGCCGAGCCCAAGATCGACGGCTTGTCCTGTTCGCTGCGCTATGTCGACGGGCGGCTGGTCCAGGCGTTGACCCGCGGTGACGGCGCCATCGGTGAGGACGTGACCGAGAATGTCCGCACCATTGCCGACATTCCCCAAGCCCTGCCCGCCGACGCGCCGCGGGTCTTCGAGGTGCGCGGCGAGGTTTATATGAGCAAGGCCGATTTCGCCGCGCTCAACGCCCGACTGGCGCAGGAGGCCGCCGACACGGGCAAGGAGGCGCGCCAGTTCGCCAATCCGCGCAACGCCGCCGCCGGATCGCTGCGTCAGAAGAACCCGGCCATCACCGCCGGACGTCCCTTGCGCTTCCTGGCGCATGGCTGGGGCGAGGCGAGCGACGTGCCGGTCGACACCCAATATGACATGGTCGAGGCATGGCGCCGCTGGGGCTTTCCCATCGCCGACGCCTTTGCCCGCGTGCCCGATGCCGCGGCGGCACTAGCCATCTATCGCAGCATCGAGACGCAGCGCGCCGACCTGCCCTTCGACATAGACGGCGTCGTCTATAAGGTCGATCGGCTCGACTGGCAGGCGCGGCTGGGGATCGTCGGGCGCACCCCGCGTTGGGCGATCGCGCACAAATTTCCGGCCGAGCGCGCCCAGACCACGCTGGAGAAGATCGACATCCAGGTCGGTCGCACCGGTGCGCTGACCCCCGTCGCGCGGCTGGAGCCGGTGACGGTCGGCGGCGTCGTCGTGACCAACGCGACGCTGCACAATGCCGACGAGATCGAGCGGCTGGGCGTCCGCCCCGGCGACCGCGTGGTCCTGCAACGCGCTGGCGACGTCATTCCGCAGATCGTCGAAAACCTGACCCGCGAGACGCCGCGCGAGCCCTTTATCTTCCCCGATCACTGCCCCGAATGCGACAGCCTGGCGACGCGCGAGGAGGGCGAGGTCGTCATCCGCTGCACCGGCGGCCTGATCTGCCCGGCGCAGCGCGTGGAACGCCTGATCCACTTCGTCTCGCGCCACGCCTTCGACATTACCGGTCTCGGTCTTGTCCGGGTCGAGGAATTCTTCCGCGACGGCCTGATCGCCTCGCCTGCAGACATCTTTCGCCTGCACCAGCATCGCGAGGCGCTGATCCAGCGCGAGCGTATGTCCGAGCTGGTGGTCGACAAGTTGCTCGCCGCGATCGATGCGCGGCGTGACATATCGCTCGACCGCTTCCTGTTCGCGCTGGGCATCCGCCATGTCGGTGAGATCACCGCGCGCGATCTCGCCCGCCGCTTGGTGTCGATGGCCGGCTTCCGCGCGATGATCGACGCCGCGCTTCAGGTCCGGGCCGACACCGTCCCCGCGCTGGGCGAGCCCGACCGCAAGTTCGAGCTGCGCCGCCAGCGTGCGATCGTCGCGGCGATCGACACGCCCCAGATCGGCCCGGAAGTCGCCGACGCCCTGCTCGATTTCTTCGCCGAGGCGCATAACCGCGAGGTCGTCGACGACCTGCTCAGCGAGGTCACGCCCGCCGACGTCGTGTGGGAAACCCGCGCCTCGCAGGTCAGCGGCAAGATCGTCGTCTTCACCGGCAAGCTCGAAACGCTGAGTCGCGACGAAGCCAAGGCGCAGGCCGAGGCACTGGGCGCGCGCGTGTCAGGATCCGTGTCCGCCAAGACCGACCTCGTGGTGGCCGGAGCCGATGCGGGGTCGAAACTCAAGAAGGCGACGGACTTGGGCGTGGCGGTCATCTCCGAAGCGCAATGGGCTGAAATCGTTGCCGAAACGGCCGCATGACAAAGCGGGGGCGTTGCCTTTTTGCAACGCAGCGGGACGAAGCGACGCGGGTCATCATCGCTGCCCTTTGATTGTCACAAACTCGCAATATTGATCTCACATGGGCCGCGGCAACGGCAAAAAACACGAGCCGCGAATCCAAGAGCACCATGCTCAAAGGGGACAAGATCAGATGCGTATGACTTTCGCTTGCGGCGTTGCCTTCGCCGCGCTCATGCTGCCGGGCGCCGCCTTCGCGCAGTCGACCGGTTCGACCGAAGCCGACACCGTCGGTTCGGGTGACATCGTCGTCACCGGCGCGCGCGAACCCGGCGTCGGCGGCGTGGATATTCCGAACACGTCGAAGAACAAGCAGGTCCTCAACCAGACATTCATCTCGCACCAGACCCCTGGCCAGACGATCAACGACATCATCAACCAGCTGCCGGGCGTCAGCTTCCAGAACAACGATCCGTTCGGTTCGGCGGGCGGTACGCTCACCATCCGCGGGTTCGACAGCAGCCGCATCAGCCAGACGTTCGACGGCATTCCGCTGAACGACACCGGCAACTATGCCATCTATTCGAACCAGCAGCTGGACCCCGAGCTGATCGAGCAGGTCAACGTCAACCTCGGCTCGACCGACCCCGACTCGCCCACCGCATCGGCTTCGGGCTCGACCGTCAACTACCGCACGCTGATCCCCACCGACGAATTCGGTGCGCGCATGGTCGGCTCGATCGGCGACTATAAGTTCTTCCGCGTCTTCGGCCTGGTCAACACCGGCGTGTTCACCCCCTGGGGCACCAAGGCCTGGTTCTCGGGTTCGAGCGCGACCAATGACGTCGTGTTCAACAACTTCGGCCGCATCAACAAGCAGCAGTACAACGCCAAGATCTATCAGCCAATCGGCAGCGGCAAGGACTTTATCTCGGTTTCGGGCCACTACAACCAGAACCGCAACAACTTCTTCGGTTCGGCGCCGCTGCGGAACGAAGATTTCGTATACACCTCGACCGGTGGAACCGGCGCGAACGCTGCCGCCCCGACGCTGGTGACCGGCGTTGCCCGCACCGCAGGCACCGGCAGCCTGAACCGCTTTCCGCGCAGCCGCGACGAGCTACCCTATTCGGTTGCGCGGTGTCAGATCGACGTGGCGCAGGCCGGCGTCGCCGACCAGCCCGCGATCGTCAACGCGCCGGGCAATTCGAACAACGGCAGCGCCTGCGGCAGCAGCTTCGACGAGCGCTACAACCCGTCGAACACCGCTAACATTCGCGTCAACTCGCGCTTCTCGCTCAGCGACAAGCTGACGCTGTTCGTCGATCCGTCGTATCAGTACACGAAGGCCAACGGCGGCGGCACCGTGACCGCGCGTGAAGGCGGCTGGGTGCGTGGTACGTCGACATCGGGTCTGCCCGCCGTCACGACGCCGATCTATGGCTATATCGGCAACCAGTATTATTTCGGCCGCGACCTGAACGGCGATGGTGACGTTCTCGACACGTGCGCCCTGCAGACCAACGCCACGACCGGCGCTGTGTCCTGCACCAGCGCGACGTCGAGCAATGGCGTGACCCTGCTGGCCCCCAGCCAGACGATCACCAACCGCTACGGCGTGATCGCATCGCTGCGCTACAATTTCTCGGACACGCAGAGCATCCGCGTCGGCTACACGCTCGATTACGGCCGTCACAAGCAGACCGGCGAGCTGGGCTTCCTGCAGGCGAACGGCAAGCCGTTCGACGTCTTCCCGGTCAACAACGGCATCCTCGCCATCAGCGGCGGCGTCCTGCAGAAGCGTAACCGGTTCTCGAAGGCGATCCTGAACCAGGGCTTCGCGCAGTACATCGGCAACTTCTTCGACAGCAAGCTGCGCGTCGAAGCGTCGGTGACCGGCAAGTGGTTCAAGCGCGACCTGACCAACTATTGCTTCACCACGTCGGCCGGCGGCAACGTCGACTGTATCGCTTCGGGTGCGCAGAACGCGGCCTATGCCGCAGCCTTCCCGTATGTCGTGGGCGGCACCACGGCGGTTCCGACCGTGACCGGCTATGCCGCGCCGCAGAACCGGGTCTACAAGTATGACCGCATCCTGCCGGCAGGCGGCCTGACCTACGAAGTCACTGACGCGGTCAGCATCTTCGGCAACTATTCGAAGGGTATTCAGGTCCCGGGCACGGATAACCTGTATCAGGCGTTCTACTATCCGCAGAACACCACCCCTGCGAACCCGAAGCCAGAGACGACGGACAACTTCGACGCAGGCATCCGTTACACCTCCAGCCGCATCCAGGCGTCGCTGGGCCCGTGGTACACCCGCTTCCAGAACCGTCTGGCGAGCGCCTACGACATCGACACGCAGCAGACGATCTATCGCAACCTGGGTCGCGTCGATAAGTATGGCATCGACGGCAGCATCTCGTATCGTCCGATCCGCGAACTGCTGTTCTACGCCTACGGTTCGTATCTGAAGTCGGAGATCAAGACGAACGTCGAGATCGGCCGCTGCCCGCAGACGCTGACCGCTGCCAACACGACCAACAACTGCACGGTCGCTGGCGCCCCGATCCTGGCGCAGACCGCCGGCAAGCGTGAATCCGGTGCTCCGGTCTACACCTTCGGTGGTCGTATCCAGGCGACGCTGGGCCCGCTCGAACTGGGCGTCCAGGCGAAGCGGACCGGCCGTCGTTACGTCAACGACCAGAACCTGCCGAACTTCGGCTGCACCGTGTCGCTTGTGAACAACGTTTGCCCGACCGTGAACGACGTGCCCGCCACCTACACCGGCACGCGCGGCATCCTGGTCCAGACGTGGGGCGCCACGGCGCCGGGCTACACGGTCGTCGACTTCGACGCCCGTCTGGCGCTCGACTGGGTCGGCATCGGCGGCAAGAACAAGACCTACCTGCAGCTGAACGTCGTCAACGCGTTCAACAAGTTCTACGTCGGCGGCTTCAACGGCGGTTCGACGCTGACCTACAACAACACCATCCCGTTCGTGCAGATCGGCAGCCCGCGCGCGTTCATCATGTCGGTGAACACCGCCTTCTGATCGACCTGACCGACACGGTCTGACGGACAGGGCCGTCGCTCCATCATCGGAGCGGCGGCCCTTCTGTTTTGCACGGCGGTGCGCACGCGTGTAGAGACGCCGGCTATATGGCGACCCTTCCCGCCCCCAACCGCCCGGCGCTCAACGTGCGCCCCTTCTTCGAGAACAAGAGCCGCGCCTTCTGGACGCTGCAGGCGGTCGGCTGGACCGGCTATCTGCTGCTGCGCGGCGCCTCGACGCTCACCAACCTGTCGCTCGACACGATCATTCCCGTGATCGTCGAGGCGATCGTCGGCTATTGCGTCACGTTGCTGCTCTCGACCTTCTACGGCTATTTCCGGCGCTTGCCGCGGGTCAGCGGGCTGATCCTGACGATCCTCGCCTTCGTGGTCGCGACGATCTTCTCGACCTTCGTCGATGCCTTCACCTGGTCGCTGATCCAGAACGGCCAGCCGGGCGTCACGCTGCCGCGCATGGTCGTTGCCTTCTACGTCGCCTTCACCGCGCTGTTCGGCTGGTCTGCGCTGTACTTCGGCATCAACTTCTACCTGATCGTCGAGGATCAGATCGACCAGATGCAGCATCTGGAAAGTCAGGCATCGTCGGCGCAGCTCGCGATGCTGCGCTATCAGCTCAACCCGCACTTCCTGTTCAACACGCTCAATTCCATCTCGACGCTGGTACTGCTCAAGCAAACCGAGCGGGCCAATGCGATGCTGAGCCGGCTGTCGTCCTTCCTGCGCTACACGCTGGCCAACGAACCGACTGCGCACGTCACCGTGCTGCAAGAGGTCGAGACGCTGAAGCTATATCTCGAGATCGAAAAGATGCGGTTCGAGGATCGCCTGCGCCCGGTGTTCGACGTCGATCCGCGTGCCGAACGCGCCCGCCTGCCTTCGCTGCTGCTGCAACCCTTGGTCGAGAACGCGATTAAATATGCCGTCAGCACGCAGGAGCAGGGAGCCGAAATCTGCATCCGCGCGCGGCTCGCCGGGGATCGCGTGCAGATCGGCGTATCCGACACGGGGCCGGGTTTGCAGGAGGGTCGTGCGATGCCAAGCCTTTCAACCGGCGTGGGTCTCCCCAATATTAGGGAGCGGCTGGTCCAGGCCTACGGCCCGGATCACCGTTTTGAGACGCGTACCGCGCCGGCTGGCGGGTTTTCGGTGGAAATCGAAATTCCCTTCCAGCTCGACGATGTGAGTAGAGAGGCCGCATGACGATCAGAACCATCCTGGTGGACGACGAACCGCTCGCGATCCAGGGATTGGAGCTCCGGCTCCAGGCGCATGAAGACATCGAGATCATCGAAAAGTGCTCGAACGGGCGCGAGGCGATCCGGGCGATCAAGACGCACAAGCCCGACCTCGTCTTCCTCGATATCCAGATGCCTGGTTTCGATGGCTTTTCGGTCGTGCAGGGCCTGATGGAGGTCGAGCCGCCTTTGTTCGTGTTCGTCACCGCCTATAGCGACCACGCGCTGCGGGCGTTCGAGGCGCAGGCGGTCGATTATCTGATGAAGCCCGTCGAGGAATCGCGTCTTGCCGACACGATCGAACGGGTGCGGCAAAGGCTTAGCGAGAAGCGCGGCGTCGAGGAGGTGGAGAAGCTGAAGGAGGTGCTCGCCGAGCATGCGCCCGAGGCGGCCGCCGATATCGCCGACGCGGGCGACCTGTCGGCCAATCGCTACGAGAAGCTCATCAACATCAAGGATCAGGGCCAGATCTTCCGCGTCGACGTCGACACGATCGAGCGGATCGACGCGGCAGGCGACTATATGGTGATCTACACCGGCGACCGGAACCTGATCCTGCGCGAGACGATGAAGGATCTGGAAAAGCGGCTCGATCCGCGCCGCTTCCAGCGCGTCCATCGCTCGACGATCGTCAACCTCGATCTCGTCAAACAGGTGAAGCCGCACACCAACGGCGAATGCTTCCTGGTGCTCGATTCGGGCGCCAGCGTGAAGGTCAGCCGCAGCTATCGCGACGTCGTCGCGCGCTTCGTCCACTAACGAAAGCGGGGGCGGCCGCTGCCGCCCCCGATCGATCTTATAAAGCGCGGCGGCCGGTGAAGAGCTGGATCAGGCCGACGATGATCGCGATGACCAGCAGGATGTGGATCAGACCGCCGGCGATGTGGAGCGAGAAGCCCAGCAGCCACAGGATCAGCAGGATTACGGCGATCGTCCACAACATGATTGGCATCCCTCTCTTCGCCGAGCCCAGCGCCCGGCGTCAGCAACAAAACGTTACGCAGGCGATACCGGTTCCGTTATGTCCGAAGAGTGATTGTTTGTGAGGCGCTTACGATGCGCCGTCAGCGAATCGAGGCGGCCTCCGCCCGTGGCTTGATCCACGCGAGCGCCTCGTCATGGATGCCCGGTGCAGCAACCATCACGCCGAAGGCGGTCGGATCGGGCTTGTTATAGCGGAGCGGCCCACCCAGCGCGTCGCTCACCCCCGCGCCCGCCTCGCCCGCGATCACCGCCGCGGCCGCGATATCCCATTCGTTGCCCCAGCGCAGCGTCGCGACGAGGTCAGCCTCGTCCGCCGCCACCATTGCCATCCGCAGCGCAATCGAATTGGGCTTGTGGACGATCGTCAAATGCCGATCGATCTTCGGCAGTGCATCGGTGGGCACACGCGCACCGGACAAAGCGGATCGCGTACCGGCGTGCAGGGCCACGCCGTTGCGCCACGCCCCCTGCCCGCGCGTCGCGGTCCAGCGTTCGCGGCGCGCCGGTGCATCGAGCACTCCCAGCACCACCTCGCCGTTGCGCACCAGCGCGACCGAGACCGCCCAGCCCTCGCGTCCGCGGATATAATCGCGGGTCCCGTCGATCGGATCGACGACCCACACCGCCTCGCGCGCCAGCCGGTCGGTATTGTCCACCGTCTCCTCCGACAGCCAACCAGCGTCAGGCAGCAGCCCCTCCAAGCGCGCGCGCAACATACGATCGACGTCGAGATCGACCTCGCACACCGGGCTACCCGGTGTCTTCTCCCAGCGGCGGAAATCGGTCCGCCAGCGGGCAAGCGCCATCTGCCCCGCCTCGTGCGCGATCTGGGCGACGGCCGCCGTCAGGTCGAACGCCGGATCAGCCACTCGCGATCGTCATCCCGTCGATCCGCAACGTCGGCACGTTGATGCCATAGCGAAATTCGAGGTCGCTCGCGGGCGTCATGTTGAGGAACATGTCCTTTAGATTGCCCGCAATCGTGAATTCGGCGACCGGCCCGGCAATCGCCCCGTCGACGATGCGGAAGCCGGACGCGCCCCGGCTGTAATCGCCCGTGACGGAGTTCACCCCCTGGCCGATCAGCTCCGTGATATAGACGCCATCGGCAATGTCGCCGATCAGCGTCTCGACCGGGATCACACCGGCCTGCATGTACAGATTGCTGGGCGAGACGCCGGGCGATCCGCCGACGCCGCGCGCGGCATGGCCGGTCGGCTCCAGCCCCAGTTGCCGCGCCGATCCGCTGTCGAGCAGCCAGGTCTCCAGCATACCGTCCGCAATGATCGCGGTCGGCGATACCGGCAGCCCTTCACCGTCGAAGGGGCGCGACCGCAGCCCGTGCGGGCGATGCGGATCGTCGCAGATGGTGACGCCGTCGGCGAACACGCGCGTCCCCAGCGCGTCGAGCAGAAAACTGGTCCGCCGTGCGATCGCCTGGCCGGCAATCGCGCCGGTGAGATGGCCGAGCAGCGACGAGCCGACGCGCGGATCGAGCACGACCGGCATCGCACCGCTGGCGAGGCGGCCGGGGTTGATCCGGGCGACGGCACGCTCCCCGGCGCGCCGGCCGATCGCCTCCGGCGTCTCGAGATGCGCCCGCTTGCGCGCTGCGTGATGGGCGTAATCGCGCTGCATGCCGCTCGCGACGTCGCCGGCCAGCACGCTTGCCGACAGGCTATAGGTGGTCGTGGCATAGGCGCCGGCAAAGCCATGGCTGGTCGCCAGACCCCAGACGGATCGCGACGCGGCCGCGCCGCCGCCCTCGCTGTTGCTAACGCCCGCAACGCTGCGTGCCGCGTCCTCGGCCTCCTCGGCCCAGGCCCGCAGATCGGCAGGCGAAATGTCGCCGCCATCGTCGAGATCGAGCAGAGGCGGCGCCCCGTGCATCAACCGCTCCTGCGGCGCGAGGCCCGCCCAGCGATCCTCCGGCGCCTCGCGCGCCATCGCCACCGCACGCTCCACCAGCGCGCCCAGCGCGTCGGCGGACAGGTCGGACGTCGAGACGCTCGCCGAGCGCCGGCCGACGAAGACCCGCAGCCCCAGCTCTTCGCTTTCCGACCGACCCAGATCCTCCAATGCGCCCAGCCGCACGCCCACGTCGGTCGAGGCATCCGCGGCAAAGACCGCGTCCGCGGCATCCGCCCCCGCCCGAACGGCGCGGGAAACGATATCGGCGGCGCGGTCACGCGCTTGATCGGGAGTCAGCATCGCCCCCAATTAGGGGCGGGGCGGGCGCGATGCTAGGCCCGACGGCAGCTCAGGCGGTCGATCCGACGACCAGACAGGCGAGGAACATCAGCAACCCCGCAAAGCGGTTGCTGCGAAAGCGCGCCAAGGCATTGCCGCCATCGTCCGGCACCAGCGTCGTCACCTGCCAGCCGAGATGCAGCGCGACGGGCACCAACGCGGCCAACGCGAGCGGATCGGCATGCACCAGCCCAATCGCCCCTGCCCAGCACAGCACCGCCAGCAGGTAGAAGCCGGCCGTCCCCGATCGCACCCGCGCCCCCATCCGCAGGGCCGACGAGCGCACGCCGATCAGCGCATCGTCCTCGCGATCCTGCAGCGCATAGATCGTGTCATAACCGATCACCCAGGCGATACAGCCGGCGTAGAGCAGCCACAGCGGTGTCGACAGCGCACCCGCCACCTCCGCCCAGCCGACCAGTGCCGCCCAGGAAAACACGAGGCCCAGCCACGCCTGCGGCCACCAGGTGATCCGCTTCATGAACGGATAGGCCGCCACGGGCGCCAGGCTCGCCAACGCGACGATCTTGGCCAGCGTGCCGAGCTGGAGCAGCACCACCAGCCCGACCAGACACAGTGCGACCAGCCACACCCAGGCGAGCCGCACCGACACCAGCCCGCTCGGGATCGGCCGCGCCCGCGTGCGCGCCACCTGCGCGTCGAGGTCGCGATCGACGATGTCGTTGTACACGCAGCCCGCACCGCGCATCGCAATGCTGCCGGCAAGGAACCACAGCAGCAGCGGCCAGCGCGCGATCCCGCCCCCCGCGAGCGCGATCGCCCACGCACCCGGCCAGAACAACAGCCACCAGCCGATCGGCCGGTCGAGCCGGGCCAGCAGCGCCAGTCCCCGCGCACGGGGCGGCAGGCGGCCGACCAGACCGCGATGTTCGCTGTCGGGGACGATATCGGTGGGGGGATGCGCGGCCATGCTCCGCCTTTGCCGCGCGACACCGCCCGCGGGCAAGGCCGTTCCCGGGCTTTTGCCTCGCTATCGCCGCGAAGATGCGGCAGATCGTCCGCGATGGACGCTACCCGCCCCTCCTGCCCCCGCCGGAACGACCGATGATCGGCCTGTCGGTCGCGGTCGGCCGCTTCGTCGAGGCGCTGTTCTGGGCGATCCTGCGCGTCGCGGGCGTGGTGACCGTCGTCGTCGTCGCGATCGCGGTGGGCGCGCTGCTCGTCGCGATCGTCGCCCGCAAAATCTGGGCGCGGCAGAAGCGCCTGAAGGCCCCATCCGAGCATCGACCATGACCGCAACGCCCGCCTGGCCGCCGCAATCCACCCCCCGCCTGTTCGTCGAGCAGCCCCTCGCGCCCGGCCCGCTGCGCATCGACGGGCCGGCGGCGCATTATCTCTTATCGGTGATGCGGACCGCGCCGGGCGATCCGGTGAAGCTGTTCGACGACGTCACGGGGGAATGGCTGGCGACCGCAGTGCAGGTCGGGCGCCGCGACCTGACCGTCGACGTGTCGACACGTTTGCGCGAGCGGGAGCCGGTGCCCGATCTATGGCTGTGCGCTGCGCCGCTCAAGAAAGGGCGGATCGACTGGCTCGCCGAAAAGGCCTGCGAGCTTGGGGTGGACCGGTTGGTCCCCGTCGTCACCGCGCGCACCATCGTCGACAAGCTGAAGACCGATCGCCTGCGCGCACACATGATCGAGGCGGCAGAGCAATGCGCCCGCACCGCTCTGCCCGCGGTCGATGAGCCCGTGAAGCTCGCCGCTTTGCTGCGCGACTGGCCAGCGACGCGCACCTTGTTCTTCGCGGACGAGGCAGGCGGCGATCCCGCCGTCGCGGCGATGCGGGCGCATCCCGGCCCAGCCGCGATCCTGATCGGTCCGGAAGGCGGTTTCACGGATGCCGAACGCGCGATGATACGCGAACATTCTCAAGCGATTGGCATCAGCCTGGGGCCCCGCATCCTGCGTGCCGACACGGCCGCGGCCGCGGCGGTCGCATTATGGATGGCGGCTGCGGGCGACTGGTAGCAAAGCTTGCTGGCGTCGCTGTTCATCCCCGCGTAAGGGCGCGCCATGACGACCAAGACCGTTATCGCCGAGGGCTCACCCCTCATCGAGTCGCGCGAGCAGCTGATCGCGAGTTTCGCCCGCGGGGAAAAGCCGCGCGAACGGTGGCGGATCGGCACCGAACACGAGAAGTTCGTTTACAGCACGACCGACCATCACGCGCCGAGCTGGGGCGAGCCCGGCGGCATCCGCGCACTCCTGACAGAGCTTCAGCAATATGGCTGGCAACCCGTTGAGGAAGGCGGAAACCTTATCGCCCTCACCGGCGCGGACGGCAGCGTCAGCCTGGAACCCGCCGGCCAGTTCGAACTGTCGGGCGCACCACTCGACAACCTGCACCAGACCTGTGCCGAAACCGGCCGCCACCTGGATCAGGTGAAGGCCGCGGGTGAGAAGCTCGGCATCGGCTTCCTCGGCCTCGGCATGTGGCCCGACAAGACGCGCGACCAGCTCCCGATCATGCCCAAGGGCCGCTATGCGATCATGCTGCGCCACATGCCGCGCGTCGGCAGCATGGGCCTCGACATGATGCTGCGCACCTGCACGATCCAGGTGAACCTCGACTATGCGTCGGAAGCCGACATGGCTAAGAAGTTCCGCGTCGGGCTGGCGCTCCAGCCGCTCGCGACCGCGCTGTTCGCCAATTCGCCCTTCACCGATGGCAAGCCCAACGGCTTCCTGTCGTATCGCAGCCATATCTGGTCGGACACCGATCCCGCCCGCACCGGCATGCTGCCCTTCGTGTTCGAAGACGGCTTCGGGTACGAACGCTACGCCGACTATATGCTCGATGTGCCGATGTACTTCGTCTACCGCGACGGTCGCTACATCGATGCCGCCGGCCTGTCGTTCCGCGACTTCCTGAAGGGCGAGCTTAGCGTCCTCCCTGGTGAAAAGCCGACGCTGGACGACTGGAATGATCATCTGTCCACCGCCTTCCCCGAAGTGCGATTGAAGACCTTCCTCGAAATGCGCGGGGCCGATGGTGGTCCGTGGGGCCGTATCTGCGCCCTGCCCGCTTTCTGGGTCGGCCTGCTCTACGACGATGCCGCGCTCGATGCGGCGTGGGACGTGGTGAAGGACTGGAGCCTCGCCGAACGACAGGCGCTGCGCGACGCAGTGCCGCGGATGGCGCTCGACGCGCCGCTGCCGGGTGGCGGACGGCTGGCCGATATCGCCGGCACCGTGCTCGACATCGCCCACGCCGGCCTCGCCGCGCGCGCGCGGATTAACGGCATCGGCGAAAACGAAACCGGCTTCCTCGATCCGCTGCGCGAAGTGGTCCGGAGCGGCAAAGTGCCCGCGCAGGTATTGCTCGATCGCTACAACGGCGCCTGGGCAGGCGACCTCGCCCGCGTGTACGATGAGGCAAGCTTTTAAAACGGATCGACTGACCATTCCTCCCCCGCCAGGGGGAGGTGGCGCCGCGCAGCGGTGACGGAGGGGGAGGAAAGAAACACATCGGTTTCGTGTCCGCCCCCTCCGCCATGCCTATGGCATGCCACCTCTCCCTGGCGGGGGAGGAATTGCTAGGACCGATCGACATTCGTTCACGCCAAGATACGAAGAGGTGAAGAGAAGACGGTTCGCGCAGAGGCGCGGAGGACGCAGAGGTGTCGCGTTTGCCGCGTGAGCGGCCTGTCTATCTCGGCCGAGGTCAAGGCGAAGCGCTGCCACGCGCGTGACACCTCCGCGTCCTCCGCGCCTCCGCGCGAACAAAACCCTTTTTTCCTCGGGTCTTTCCGCTCGTCGAAAAATCCATCACGACGGTGAATGTCGATCCGCCCCAAAAGCGCGCGCCTACCGCCCCAACGCGGCCCGCGCGACACGCTCCAGTTCGGCATCGAGAGGCGGCGGCGTCATATCCACCGCAGCTTCGAGCTGGTCGGCGACCTCCGTCAGCGCGTGAATGCGCGCCGCCTTCTTGTCGTTGCCGTTGATCACCGTCCAGGGCGCGCCGCCCGTGTCGGTGCGGGCGAACATGTCGTGCATCGCGGCAAGATACTCCTCGCGTTTGGCGCGGTTGCGATAATCCTCCATCCCCGTCTTCCACCGCTTCCACGGATCGTCCAGCCGCGCCTCCAGCCTCTTGTCCTGTTCCTTCTGCGACACCTGGACGAACAGCTTGACCAGTGTGGTGCCGCTCTCGGCCAGTTCCGCCTCGAACGCATTGATCGCGTCATAGCCCGCGCGCCATTCGGCCTCGCTGGCAAAGCCCTCGACCCGCTCGACCAGCACACGGCCGTACCAGCTGCGGTCGAAGACGATGATGTTGCCCGGCTTGGGCAGGCGGGTCTGGAAGCGCCACAGGAAATCATGCGCCTTTTCCTCCGCACTCGGCGCGGCGATCGGATAGACTTCGAAATAGCGCGGGTCCCATTCCGCGGTCAGCCGCTGGATGATGCCGCCCTTGCCCGCCGCGTCCCAGCCTTCCAGCATCACGACGGCGCGGCGGCCATGGACGATATGGGCGACGAGGATCTGCTCCAGCCGCTCCTGCAGCGCGGCGAGGTCGCGCTTGTAATGGCCCTTATAGGCCTGCTTCTTGTCGTAATCGCGCAGGTCGATCATGCGTCGGTCCGTCCTATCGCTCCTAACCTTCATCGGGAACGTGAACGCTCCAGTCGCCGCGACGACGCAGGACGAACCAGTAATAGGCCGCGGATGCGACGATCTGCGCGCCCGTCATCAGCAGCCCGGGCCGCCCCTCGCTCGCGTCCTGCCAGCTCGTCCACACGACATAGGCAAGCGCAACCAGCGTCACGACCGGGGCGATCGGATACAGCGGCATGCGATAGCGCGCATGCGCCGTCGCCCCGGTGCGCCGCCCGACCATCGCGGCGATCGCGATGCCGGCGTAGATCGCGACGAGGCCGGTCCCGCTCAGCACCAGCAACAGCGTCAGCGGCAGGAAGCAACAGGCGACGCCCACCCCCCCGACGATCAGCGTGCCGACCCAGGGCGACCCGAAGCGTGGGTGAATGCGCGTCATCCACAGGTCGATCGGCCGCCCCCAGCTGCCGTCGCGCGCGGTGCCGTAGAAGAAGCGCGAACAGGCCAGGATGCAGGCGATGATCGCGTTGACGATCGCGATCACGACGCCGATCGCGGTCGCATCCGCCACCCAGCCGTTACCGCGCAACCGCGCGATCAGACCGAACGGATCGCTGGCGGTGGTCAGCGCATGCAGGTCGGGCGCGCCCATCAGCACGGCGATCGTCGGGACGATCTCGAACAGCAACGTCAGGACGAGGCTTGCCAGGATCGCCCGCGCGATCAGCCGCGACGGCTCCTTCATCTCCTCACCGAAATAAACCGCGGCACCATAGCCGTTCAGCGCGAAGATCGCGATCGAGGTGGCAAGGCCGATCCCCGCGGCCGATGCCGGCACCATCGCGCCGCCGTCCGGCATCACCGGCGCGGTCAGCAGCACGGCGAACGGCCGCACCACGTCCGACCAGCCGAGCGCGGTGACGACGAGCAGCGCCAGCACTTCGCCCGCCAGAAACAGGCCGGTGATCCAGGCATTCACGCGGATCTGCAGCAGCGCGATCAGCGTCGATGCCGCGACGACCGCGATCGCGACCGGCACCGTCGGCAGGCCCGGATAGACGGTGGACAGAACCGCACTGATCCCCAGCGCCGCGGCGGGCGGAAAGAACAGATTGTTGAAGACGTTGACGCCCAGCATCACGAATCCGGACAGCGGCCCCAGCGTCTTGGCGACGGCGACATATTCGCCGCCCGCGACGGGCCATGCGCTCGACAGCTCGGCATAGACGAAAGCCGTCGCGACGCAGACGATCCCCGCCAGGATCAGCGCCCAGATCGTCCCCGTCCCCGCCACCTGCAACATGCCCGGAATGATGACGAACACCGACGAAGCCGGCGTCGCCACCGACAAGGTCAGGAACAGGACGCCCATGACACCGAGACTGCGGACGAGCGGGGCCGGCCGTGCCGGAAGCAACTGATCGTCTAACATGACCCCCCACGTCTAACCCCGGGGGCCTAGTGACATGGTTAACGGAGCGAGGGAAGCGACGGAATTGCGCGGCTTGCTACTCGCATTGGTTTTTGCAGGCGTGGTAGGGCGGTGCATCACCTGAAGAGGACGATGATCCATGCCCTATGAAAGTCCCTGGCAGCAGCAGCGCCGATCGAGCGTCGCGGACGAGATCGACTATGAGATCAAGGGCCAGGAATTGCAGTTCCTGGAGATCGAGCTCGACCCCGGCGAAAGCGCGGTCGCAGAGGCGGGCGCGATGGTGTGGAAGGACGCCAGCATCGCGATGACCACCGTGTTCGGCGACGGCAGCGGCGCGAGCGGCGGCGGCTTCATGGGCAAGCTGCTCGGCGCGGGGAAGCGATTGGTCACGGGCGAAAGCCTGTTCACCACGGTTTTCACGCACGAGGGGTACGGCAAGGCGCGCGTCGCCTTCGCCTCGCCAACGCCGGGCTCGATCGTGCCGCTGCGCTTGTCGGACCTGGGCGGGCAATTGATCTGCCAGAAGGACGCGTTCCTCGCCGCGGCGAAGGGTGTGCAGCTCGGCATTTATTTCCAGCGGCGGGTCATGACCGGGCTGTTCGGCGGCGAGGGCTTCGTGATGCAGTCGCTGACCGGCGATGGCTGGGTCTTCGTCCAGATGGGCGGCACCGTCGTCGAGCGCAAACTGGCACCGGGCGAGGAGCTGCACGTCGACACCGGCTGCCTCGCGGCGATGACGCCGTCGGTCGAGTTCGACCTCGTCACGGTCGGCGGCGTGCGCAGCGCATTGTTCGGCGGCGAGGGCCTGTTCTTCGCGCGGCTACGCGGACCGGGCACGGTCTGGATTCAATCACTCCCCTTCTCGCGCCTCGCGGGCCGCATGATGGCGGCCGCGAACGGCGGCGGTCAGAACCGCGGCGAGGGATCGGTGCTGGGCGGGTTCGGCGATTGGGTCGGCGGCAACGATTAGTCGAACCTGCATCCGACGGAAAAAATCCTCCCCCGCCAGGGGGAGGTGGCATGCCGCAGGCATGACGGAGGGGGCGGACACGAAACCGATGTGTCGCTAACCTCCCCCTCCGTCACCGCTGCGCGGCGCCACCTCCCCCTGGCGGGGGAGGACTTGTCGTCTGTCTTCCGCAAACCTCGACAACGCCAGACCCGCCGTCGCCGGTAGACCAGCCGCGCGAAACTTACCCCGCGCTCGGCGCCACCGCCTTGTCGACGTTGACCGTCGGCTGCGGCGGGGTCGCCTGACGGATCGACAGCTCCCGCAGCTGTTGCACCGACGCGGGCGACGGCGCGCCCATCAACAGGTCCTCGGCGCGCTGGTTCATCGGGAACAGCGACACCTCGCGCAGGTTCTGCGCGCCGCAGACCAGCATGACGATCCGGTCGACACCGGCGGCCATGCCACCGTGCGGCGGCGCGCCGTACTGGAACGCGCGGTACAACCCGCCGAAGCGCTCTTCCACGTCCGCCTTGCTCAGCCCGACCAGCTCGAACGCCTTCACCATCAGTTCGGGCGACTGGTTACGGATCGACCCCGACGCGATCTCATAGCCGTTGCAAACGAGGTCGTACTGATACGCCTTGATCGTCAGCGGATCCTGGTTCTCCAGCGCATCCATGCCGCCCTGCGGCATCGAGAACGGGTTGTGCGCGAATTCGACCTTCTTCGCGTCCTCGTCATATTCGTAGAAGGGGAAGTCGACGATCCAGCACAGGCGAAACGCGCCCTGCTCGATCAGCCCGAGCTGGTCCGCAACGCGCGTGCGTGCGGCACCGGCGAGCTTTGCCGCCGCCTCCGCCTTGCCCGCCGCGAAGAACAGGCCGTCATCCGGCCCCAGCCCGAGCGCGGCATAGATCGCCTCCATGCCCTCGGTGCCATGGTTCTTCGCGATCGGCCCACCGAACTCGCCGCCCTTGCGGGTGACGTAGCCCAGGCCCGCATGCCCCTCGGCACGCGCCCATTCGTTCATCTCGTCGAAGAACTTGCGGCTCTTGTCCGCGGTCTTCGGCGCCGGAATCGCGCGGACGACACCGCCACCGGCGACGATCTTCTCGAACAGACCGAAGCCGCTCTGCGTGAAATGCGCCGACACGTCGGTGATGATCAGCGGGTTGCGCAGATCGGGCTTGTCGCTGCCATACTTCAGCATCGCTTCGTCGTGCGGAATGCGCGGGAACTGGCCGCTCGGCGTCACGCTCTTCCCGTCGGCGAAGGATTCGAAGATGCCGGCGATCACCGGCTCCATCGTCTCCCACACCTCTTCCTGCGTAACGAAGCTCATTTCCAGGTCGAGCTGGTAGAACTCGCCCGGCAGGCGGTCGGCGCGCGGGTCTTCGTCGCGGAAGCAGGGCGCGATCTGGAAATAGCGGTCGAAGCCCGCCACCATCAGCAGCTGCTTATACTGCTGCGGCGCCTGCGGCAGCGCGTAGAACTTGCCCGGATGGATGCGGCTCGGCACCAGGAAGTCGCGCGCGCCTTCCGGCGACGAGGCGGTGAGGATCGGCGTCGAATATTCGGTGAAGCCCACGCCTTCCATCCGGCGCCGCATTTCGGAAATCACCTTCGTCCGGCGCACGATATTGGCGTGCAGCGTCTCGCGGCGCAGGTCGAGGAAACGATACCGCAGGCGGATGTCCTCAGGGTATTCCTGCTCGCCGGCGACCGGCATCGGCAGCTCGTCCGCGGCCGACAGCACCGTCGCACCGCGCGCGAACACCTCAATCTCGCCCGTCGCGAGGTTGGCATTCACCGTGCCCGCCGAGCGCGCCTTGACGCTGCCATCGATCGTCACGACCGATTCGACGCGCACCTGCTCCAGGATGGCGAGCGCGGGCGAATCGCTGTCGGCGACGATCTGGGTGATGCCGTAATGATCGCGCAGGTCGACGAACAGGACGCCGCCATGGTCGCGCTTGCGATGCACCCAGCCCGACAGGCGAACGGTATCGCCGACGTTGCTCGCGGAGAGCGCGGCGCAGGTGTGGGTACGATAGGCGTGCATGATCGTGTCTTCTTCAGGCCGGGGTGACGGGGATGGATGACGGATCGCATCTTCACCCATCCCCTATTTGTCAACCCGCGCGGGCGGTCTATGGAGCGTCGGATGCATATCCACCCGTTGATTACCGACAGCGCGACGCTCGCCAATCTCTGCCATCGCCTCGCCCAGGCCGACTTCATCACGGTCGACACCGAGTTCATGCGTGAGAGCACCTATTACCCCGAGCTGTGCCTGATCCAGATCGCCGACGTGAACGAGGCTGCCGCGATCGACCCGATGGCGCCGGGGCTCGACATGACGCCGCTGCTCGATCTGCTCGTGAATAACGAGGACGTGCTGAAGGTCGTCCACGCCGGCGGGCAGGATATCGAGATCATCTACAATCTGACCGGCAAGACGCCGCACCCGCTGTTCGACACGCAGGTTGCGGCGATGGCGCTGGGTCAGGGCGAACAGATCGGCTATTCGAATCTCGTCGACAGCTGGCTGGGCATTCAGGTCGATAAGGGCGCGCGCTTCACCGATTGGGCGCGCCGGCCGCTCGATGCGCGCCAGATCGAATATGCGATCGGCGACGTCACGCACCTCGCGCGGATCTTCCCCAAGATGCTGGAACGGCTGCGCAAGACCGGTCGCGGTGTCTGGCTGGATCAGGAGATGGAGCGGCTCGCCGATCCCGCCAATTACGCCAACGACCCCGATCAGGCGTGGAAGCGCGTGCGCATCTCGGGCCGCAAGCCCGACGTGCTCGGCCGGCTGAAGGCGCTCGCCCGCTGGCGCGAACTGGAGGCGCAGGGCAAGGACCTGCCACGCGGTCGCATCGTCAAGGACGAAACGCTGGGCGACCTCGCCGGCCATCCGCCGCGGCGGCAGGCGGACCTCGCCAAGGTACGCGGCCTATCGGCGACCTGGGCGTCGAACGATATCGGCGGCCGGCTGATGGCGGCGCTGGAAAGCGCGGCGCCCCTGTCCGCAGACGAATTGCCCCCGCGCGACGATCGCAAGCCGGGGCTGGGCAAGGACGGCGCGCTGGTCGCTGATCTGCTGAAGCTGCTGCTCAAGATTCGCGCGCGCGACATCGACGTCGCCTCCCGCCTGCTGGCCCGATCCGATGAGTTGGAGGCGCTCGCCGCCGGCACCCGCACCGGCCTGCCGATGTTGGAAGGCTGGCGATTCGACCAATTCGGTCGCGATGCATTGGATCTTGTCGAAGGTCGACTGGGTTTTGCCGTACAGGGCGGCAAGCTCACGATGACGCGGACGGAGGAAGCGGGATGACGACACGAGTCTGGACGCTGGCGGCGCTGCTGCCGATCGGTCTTTCCGGCTGCATGACGATGGCGCCCCCGCCACCGCCCGCCGGCCCGTGCGTCGTGACCGAAGAGGCGCGCATCCGCTACGCCGGCGTCAAGTTCCGCGAGCGTATGCGCGATGCCATCGAATATGAAACCCATTCGCGGATCTCCCGCGTGCTGCGCCCCGGCGATGCCGCGACGATGGATTTCCGGCCCGACCGCCTCAACATCCTGCTCGACGACATGAACGAGATCAGCGGCCTCAAATGCGGCTGAGCCGATAACGGCCCACTCAAAGTCCTCCCCCGCCAGGGGGAGGTGGCATGCCGCAGGCATGACGGAGGGGGAGGTAAGGGCAGCGCGTCGTTATCGGGAAACATCCCGCCCCCCCCGTCACCCGCTCCAGTGAACCACCGACTTCCGCCCCAGCGCCGCCGCCAGCGCCGCATGCCGCCGCTCGACCGTCTCCGCATATAGCGCGCGATCCGCATCCTTCAGCGCCAGTGTCACTTGCCCGGTATCGATCGACAGCGCCGATCGCTGCAATGGCCCCGCCAGCCCGCCGCTGAACCGCTGTCCCAGCCGGATCGCCAGGCCCCAGCGAATCGCACAGGCGATCTGCGCATCCCCCGCCAGACCGCCGAGCAGCGGATGCGGGGTCGTGCTCCCGCCCAGGCTGGTATGCAGCGCCTGCGCCAGCATCGCGCGTTCGGACGCCTCGATCGCCACCCAATTGCCGTGCAGCGCGATTTCGAACCCGCGCTCGTCGCGAAATTCGGGATTCGCACGCCACCCCACGTCGGCCAGCAGGCAGGCGGCATGGCGAATGCGCGCCAGATGCGGCGGATCGGCGGCGAACAGCGGCGCAATCCAGTCGCTCAGCAGATCGCCATGTTCGGGAAAGCGCCCCAGCAGCCGCCCCTCTTCGCGCGCGGCAACGATCAGCGGGTCGAGGCTGCGGGTCTGGCGGTCGAGCGCGCCGTACAACAGCCCCTCGCGCAGGCCGAAGCTGGACGCCACCGCGCTGGACGATCCCAGTTCGCGCAGCACGATGCCGAGCAAGGCGGTCGCGTCACTAAGCTGGGACGCCCGGCCTGCGGACATGCCGGGAATTTCGCGCAGCCGCTGCTTGGACATGTGCGCGATACTGCGGCCCAGGCGTGCGACCGTTTCCGGCGCCAGCGCATAGCCATGGATGATCGGCAGCGGGAAATGCGTCAGGCTCATGTCGAGCCGCGCCAGTGCGCGCCACGATCCGCCGACCATGTACAGCGGCAGGCCCCTTCCCCGCCCGTTCCACCCGGCCTCGCGGATTAGTTTCGAGACATGGCGGTCCAGCCCCGGGCGGCTGCCCCGCCGCAGCGCCGCGATGCGCAGCACGCCGAGCGGGAACGAGATGCGATCGGTGACGGTGCCCGCCACCACCCGCACCAGCTCCAGACTGCCGCCGCCCAGATCGCCGACGATCCCGTCCGCATCGGGGATAGCGGACAGGACGCCGAGCCCCGCCGCATTCGCCTCCTGTTCGCCGCTCAGCAGCTCGACTTCGAGGCCAAGGTCGCGCGCGGCGGCGATGAAGTCCCCGCCGTTCGACGCATCGCGCACTGCTGCGGTCGCCACGGTGCGTACCGTCGCCTCCATCTCGCGCGCCACCGCCGCGAATCGGCGCAGCGCCCCGATCGCAAGGCTCATGCTGTCGGCGTCGATCGCCCCCGTCGCGGCCAGGCTGCGGCCGAGGCCCGCCATCACCTTTTCGTTGAACAGCGTCGCCGGGACGCGCGGGTGCCCCTGGTACACCACCAGCCGAACCGAGTTCGATCCGATGTCGATGATGCCGGTACGGGGAAAGGCGCGGCTCATGGGCGAGCGAACCCTTCGCCCCACACCCCCGTCACCCCGGACTTGGTCCGGGGTCCACTCCGCGGCGAGGGGGACGGCACGAGGCTCGAATAGCCCCCTCGCGGCCCGGTGGACCCCGGAACCAGTCCGGGGTGACGGCGAATGTGGGGTGAGCGCTGACGATCCATCAGCGGAGTGATGGCGATCAATGCGTCCGCCAACAACCCTAACGCCGCCGCCGAAGCGCCAAAGTGGGCACCGCATTGCTTTCCGCCAGCGCCGCACCGCGTCCGGACAGCGACGGATTGTTCATGAAATAGCGGTGCAGGTTGAACGGCTTGTCGCCCGGCTCGTCGCGCACGTAGCGGCCGTCCGCCTCCAGCTCCCAGCTCTGCTCGGTGTCGATCAGGTTGGCGACCATCACCTGATCGAGCACTTGGTCATGCACCGTCGGATTTTCGATCGGCAGCATATATTCGACGCGCCGGTCGAAGTTGCGCGGCATCCAGTCGGCGGACGAGATGAACACATGTGCATTGTCGTTGGGCAGCGCCGCACCGTTGCCGAAGCAGAAGATGCGGCTGTGCTCCAGGAAGCGGCCGATGATCGACTTCACGCGGATATTCTCCGACATGCCGGGCACGCCGGGCCGCAGGCAGCAGATGCCGCGGATGATCAGCTCCACCGCGACGCCCGCGCCGCTCGCCTCGTACAATTTGTCGATGATGATCGGGTCGACCAGGCTGTTCATCTTCGCCCAGACCGCGCCAGGCTTGCCGCTGCGGGCATTGGCGATCTCGACATCGATCTGCTCCAGCAGCGTCTTGCGCAGGTCGCGTGGGCTGAGCGCCAGCTTGGTAATATCGGTCGGTTCGACATATCCCGTGACGTAATTGAACATCTGCGCCGCATCCCGCCCCATCCGCGCATCCGCAGTAAAGAAGCTGAGGTCGGTATAGATGCGCGCCGTCACCGGGTGGTAATTGCCGGTGCCGAAGTGGCAATAGGTGCGGAACTGCCCACCCTCACGCCGCACGACCATCGATACCTTGGCGTGCGTCTTCCACTCAAGGAAGCCATAGACCACCTGCACGCCGGCCCGCTCCAGCGCGCTCGCCCACAGGATGTTCTGCTCCTCATCGAACCGCGCGCGCAGCTCGACCACCGCGGTCACCGATTTGCCCGCCTCCGCCGCGGCGATCAGCGCGTTGATCACCGCGGGCTGCTTGCCGGCGCGGTACAGCGTCTGCTTGATCGCGATGACGTCCGGGTCCGCCGCCGCCTGTTTCAGGAAGGCGAGCACCACGTCGAACGTCTCGTACGGGTGGTGGACGATGATGTCCTTGGCCCGGATCGCCGCGAAACAATCGCCGCCGAACTCGCGGATGCGCTCGGGAAAGCGCGGCACGAACGGCAGGAATTTGAGGTCCGGCCGGTCCTCGTCGATCACCATGTCGAGGTCGCCGATGCCGAGCAGATTGCCGCTTTCGGTGACGATCGCATCCGCCCCGCCCAGTTCGTTGCGCAGCACGTCGGCCAGCGCATCGGGCATACCCGTTTCCAGCTCCAGCCGGATCACGCGGCCGCGACGGCGGCGCTTGATCGCATTGGCAAAGTAGCGGACGAGATCCTCGGCCTCTTCATCGATTTCGATATCGCTGTCACGCAACACGCGGAACGCCGCAGCGCCGACCAGCGTGTATCCGGGGAACAGCACATAGGCGAAGCGCTTGAGCAGCGCCTCGATCGACACATAGCGCGCGACCTCGCCCGGCAGGCGCACGAAGCGCGGCGCGCTTGCGGGGATCATCACCAGCTCGCGCACCGGCTCGCCGTCCGAGTCGCGGACGACGTCGAACATCACCGACAACCCCTTGTTCGGGATGAACGGAAACGGATGCGCCGGATCGAGCGCCTGGGGCGTCAGGATCGGGAAGATTTGCTCGCGGAAATGCTGTTCCAGCCACACCGCGGCCTCGGCATCCACCTCGTCGCGGCGCAACACGTGGACGCCCGCCTCGTCGAGCGCGGTGCGCAGGTCGCCCCATACCGCCTGCTGGCTCGCCATCAGCGAATCGGCCTCCGCGGTGATCGCGGCGAGCTGCTGCGCGGGCGTCAGGCCGTCGGTCGAGCGGCGATCGACATCCTTCAACTGCTGCCCTTTCAGGCCAGCCACGCGCACCATGAAGAATTCGTCGAGGTTGGTGCCCGAGATCGACAGGAAGCGCAGCCGCTCGAGCAGGGGATGCGATCCGTTGCACGCCTCTTCCAGCACCCGCCGGTTGAACGCCAGCCACGACAGCTCACGGTTGAAATAGCGATCGTTGACCTCGGGGACGAAGGGATCGTCGTCCGCTGCTGACAGATGCGAGAGATGGGCTGGGCGTGTCATAATCAGGTCATAGGCAGCAACGGTTGCGGTTGCGTGACGATCCCAGCCGCGGTCAAAACAGTACGCGCGAGCGGGATCGACAACCGCTTGCGGCTTTCGAGCACCTCCTGATCCAGCGCATCGACGACGCGCTGGACGACGATATGGCTGCGCTCGATCCGCGTGCTGAGCCAGGTGACGAGATCGGGCCGCGCATCAAGGCCGCGGCGCTGGAACAGATGGTCGAGCAGCGCCGCGATCAATTCGTCATCGGGCGGCTGGATCGCCGCATGCGGGCTTGCCGCAAGGCGCGATCGCAAGTCTGGCAGGCGCACCGCCCACAGCGGCGGCAAGGCGTCGGCGACGATCACCAGCGGACGCCTTTCCGCCTGCGCCTGGTTCCACGCGTGGAAGATCTGCGCCTCCGGCACGTTCTCCGCATCGTCGATGATCGTGCCGTTGCTCTTGGCGGCGAAGATTCGCGCGAGCAGGCTACGGCCCGACTTGCGCGGACCGGTCAGCACCGCCGCCATCACCGGCCACGTCGCCCAATGTTCCAGCGTCTGTGCGGCGCGGGCGTTGGAAGGCGTCACGAGAAAGGCGTCGTCGCGGGGGTCGGCGGGCCACCCCAACGGCAACGCGAGCTGATTGGTCATCGCGTCAGCCTGCCGGGTTGGTGTCGGCCGGCAGGTTCGGCGGCAACAATTGCGGCGCGCGGCGGATGCGCAGCGTCTGGCCGCTGCCCGTCACCTGCAAGCCCCGCACTTCCAGCGCCGCGCGCAACGCATCGGGATCGCCGTCATAGGTCACGCGCATCAGCGACACGCCACCCAGCGCCAGGCTGGTGGTGGAGGCGGAGCGGACGCCGGGGATGCCGCGGACAAGCCCTTCGGTATTCGCGACCGCGCTCGCGCTCGGCGTATCGAATTGCAGCGTGATCGCGATGCCGGCGCTCGCGGGCGCCGTATCGCCGACGATCTCGGCCAGCGTCTCGCCGCTCGTATCTTCGGTCGTCGGATCGACGACGGGTTCGGGCTCGGGCGGCGGCGACAGCGTGGGGTCGAGCCCCAGCGCGCCACTGCGCAGTGCTTGCTGGAACAGCCCGTCCATCCGCGTCACGCCCGCATCGAGCAATTGCGGCAGACCCGCCGCCGTTCCGACGCGCAGCGTGAAGCTGCCGAGCAACTGATTGTCCGGCCCGTGTCGTGCCTGGAACACGCCGATGATCGGCCCGCCCGGATAGCTGCGATACAGGCGCACGACCGGGATCAGGATGTCGGATGCGCCATATTGGTCGATGATCGTCCGCCACCAGCCGCGCCCCGGCCGGCCGATCTGGCCCGCATTCAGCAGCAGCGAATCGGCGCCCGTGCCCGATGGGCGGACATAATCGATCGTGCTGTTGCCCGTGCGGAAGCGCGCCCAGGCCTCATGCCAGTCGTTGCGCTGTTCGAACACCGTCTCGACGCCACCGGATATCTGCAGCGGCACGAGCAGCATCGGACGCGACCGATCGGAATAGGCGCTGATGCCCAGGATCGACGCGGCCCGGCCGCGGTCGAACAGCACGCCCAGCCTGGCGATATAGCGCGTCGGCCCCAGCTGTTCGTTTTCGACGACGATGCCCGACACGATCTGGTCGAGCGCATTGTCGGAAATCAGCGCGCCGTCGCCGCCCAGCCGGCGCGACAGCTGCACCCACGCCTTGCGCTGTGCCAGCCGCCAGCCGCCGAGGCGCGCGGCCTCCGCCGTCTTCGCCGCGACATCGACCGTGACGCCGCTCACCTCGAAATCGCCCGAACTGTCGACCGGCGCGACCCCACGCCCGCCCTCGATCTGCGCAAGCGCACCCGCGCCAAGGAGGAGCGCGGCACCGGCCAGCGACGAGAACAGGGTACGGACACGCATCGTGCCCGCCTTTTGGCGAAGCGCGGCCGGTAAGCCAAGCGGGATGTGATCGGGCGGCACCGTGGGGGAGACGCAGAGCGGCGGTCGGGGCGTGGCTGCCAGCCCGCTTCTCGCCAGATTGATCGCGAAACGGGAATGACGCTCGCGAATTTTGGGTTTCGAAGTCAGGTTTTAATGATCGTCGATCTTACACAGCGGCCAACGCTACGGCGTGACTATCTTCGAACAGCCGGAAGCGAACGATCTGACCGTCCTCGACCGTAAAGTCGAAGGCGAATTCCGTCTGTATGAGTTTCCCGGTATTCCTCACCCGCGAGGCCAGCTCACCAAGCACAACGACCCTGTTTTCGTTGGCCAGCGTATCCGTAATCTCGAATTTCTCGGCTATAACCTGTTGACGAAGTTCACGATAAAAGTCCGCTACGCCAGCACGACCTTCCTTACGCCCGATCCACGGGACGACGTTTATGTCGCCCGCCACGTACCAATCGACATCCTCGCGGACCAATTCGGCAATATGCTCAGGAGGATCACCGGATGCGTTCCGGCGGAAGAACTCCTCAACCGTCGCCTGTGCGGAGTTGGCCATAGCGTCCTCGTTATGCTGCGTCGCATCGGAAGAGCTATGTTGGCGACCCGTCAGGGTCAACGGCCTCTACGGTTGTTTCAGTCTTCTCCGAGTGGGAACGGCGACGGACACCCGGTCGGGCGAATTATGTACACCTCCAACTCTGCGCTAATCGGAAGCCCGGTGGCGCGTCTGAACGAACTTCAGCCGTCACGCCCCCCTGTCCTACACGCCGATCACTCCCTACATCGGCATCATGTGCTCGACCGGCGCCCATCTCCCCCATCGCGACGCGGGGGCAGGCGGGGTGGGCGTTTCGAACGATACGGGTCGTCCACTTCGTCCACTTCCGCGCGCGAATTTCGGCGATCCCGGCCCGTCCGCCGCGCCCGAATCACCTGCCTTCGCACCCGGCGCCGGTTCGGCATTGCCACCGCGCCGGACAGATCGTAGCAGGCTGGCCGGATGAGCACCGAGCCATCCTCCCCCGCCGACCAGTCCTACACCTATGCCGACGCCGGCGTATCGATCGCCGCGGGCAACGCGCTGGTCCGCGCGATCGGGCCGCTCGCCAAGGCGACGCGGCGGCCGGGCGCCGACGCCGATCTGGGTGGCTTCGGCGGCATGTTCGATCTGCGCGCGGCGGGCTTCACCGATCCGCTGCTGGTCGCGGCGAATGATGGCGTCGGCACCAAGCTGAAACTCGCGATCGAATGGGACCGGCATGAGGGCGTCGGCGTGGATCTCGTCGCGATGTGCGCCAACGACCTGATCGTGCAGGGCGCAGAGCCTCTGTTCTTCCTCGATTATTACGCCACCGCGAAGCTCGACAACGGCATCGCCGAACGCGTCGTCGCCTCGATCGCGGAGGGCTGCCGCCAAGCCGGCTGCGCACTGATCGGTGGCGAAACGGCCGAGATGCCCGGCATGTATGCTGAGGGCGATTACGATCTCGCCGGCTTCTGCGTCGGCGCGGTCGAGCGCAACGCCGTGCTGACCGGCCAGACGATCGCCGCGGGCGACGTCATCCTCGGCCTCGCCTCGTCGGGCGTGCATTCGAACGGCTTCTCGCTGGTCCGCCGCCTGGCCGCGGATCGCGGCTGGAAGCTCGACCGCCCGGCGCTGTTCGACGCCGATCGGCTGCTGATCGACACGCTGATGGCGCCGACGCGCATCTATGTCGCATCGCTGCTGCCGCTGCTGCGCGAGCGCAAGATCAAGGGCCTCGCCCACATCACCGGCGGTGGCCTGCTCGAGAACATTCCGCGCGTCCTGCCCGAGGGCACGCATGCCGTGGTCGATGCCGATGCGTGGGAGCAGCCGCGCCTGATGGCGTTCCTACAGGCCCAAGGCGCGATCGAGCCCGAGGAAATGGCACGCACCTTCAACTGCGGCATCGGCATGGCCGTGGTCGTCGCCGCGGATCAGGCGGAAGCGGTCGCCGCAGCGCTGACCGCGGCGGGCGAAACCGTCCACACGATCGGCCGCATCGACGCCGGCCCGCGCGGCTGCACCGTGCGCGGCAGCACCGAAACCTGGAGCGCGCGCGCCGATTGGACCGCCACGCACACCCATGGCTGACGGGGCGATGAAGACCGTCGGCATCCTGATCTCCGGCCGCGGCTCGAACATGATGGCTTTGGTCGAATCGGGCGTGCCGGTCGGCCTCGTCGCATCCGACAAGCCCGATGCCGCGGGCCTTGCCTGGGCACGCGAGCGGGGGCTCAATACCTTCGCGCTGTCGCCCAAGGGGATCGGCAAGGCGGCCTATGAAGAACAGGTCGACGCCGCCCTGCGCGAAGCAGGGTGCGAGATCGTCGCGCTCGCCGGCTATATGCGCCTGTTGTCGAACGATTTTGTCGCGCGCTGGCGCGACCGCATCGTCAACATCCACCCTTCCCTGCTGCCCAAATACAAAGGCCTCGACACCCACGCGCGCGCGATCGACGCTGGCGATGCGGTGGCTGGTTGCTCGGTGCATATCGTCACCGAGGAGCTGGACGCTGGCGCCCTGCTCGGCCAGGCCGAGGTGCCGATTTTTGCCGGCGATACACCCGATACGCTCGCCGCGCGCGTTCTGGTCGCCGAACATCGCCTGTATCCGCAGGTGCTCAAGGAGTTCGCCAGCCGATGACCCCCGAATTGACCGACGCGTCTACCCCGATCGACCGCGTCCGTGCGATCGCCCTGCTGTTGCCCGAGGCGGAAGAACGCGACGAGGGTGGCCTCCCCGTCTTCGTCGTCGATGACGTCCCCTTCGCACAGCTCACCGACGACGAAACGGTGTGTGTCCGCACCGCCGATGCCGAGGAACAGGCCGACGCGCTGGAAAGCGATCCCGACGCCTACGAACCGGCCGACGAGCTCGGCCCCGAACCGTGGATCGGCATGACGCTGGGCGGCCACCCGGACTGGACGCTGATCGAGGATCGCATCGCACACAGCTGGGAACTGGCGGCGCCCGAACGCCTGCTGGAGGCCGGCGGCCGATGAGCGGCACCGGCGGCGGCAGCGAAACGCCCGATCAGGCGCAGACGCGCCGCCGCTGGATCACGCTGGCGGAGGTGGTCGCCGTCGCCGGCGTCATCATTGCCGCGCTGACGCTGTACAACAATTGGCAGGAACGCCGCGACGCCGCTGCCGACAAAGCGGTCGAAGCGGCGAGCGCGACGCGCGACAAGACCCGCTTCGTGCTGCGCGGCACACCGTCGAAGGACAAGAGCCAGATCGTCCTCGCCAAGACAGAGGCGCACCCGCTCGGCGACGTGCGCATCACCTTCCCCACCGCGCTCGACGTCGGTCCGCAGGATGCCGTCGATCAGACGATCGAATCGCGCTGGTTCGAAAAGGCGCTGCGCAAGGCAACCGATGGCGGTCCCGACGCGCAGAGCGGGCGGCTGCCCGTGCTGATCCGCTACACCTATTTTACCGACGATCAGCCGACGACGCGGCAGGCGGTCTACGATCTCGTGTGGGAAACGCATGGCCGCCCGCTGCGTGGCCGCGTGGTCGAGCTGATCGATCTGCGCCTGCGCGAAACCGGCGGCAGCCAGGCGCGCATCGACGCCTTATGGGCGAAGGATCATCCCGCCACCTGAGGCGCCTCGACCGGCGCCGGTGCCGGCGTCCCAAGCAGCCAGCGGAGGAACCGCGGCACGGCGCCATGCCGCCCCATCCAGTCGCTGTACGCGCGATACGTCGGGTCGAGACCCAGATGCCGCTCTTCGGTCTTTGCCCGCCAATAATAGACGCCGCTCACCACGCCCATCAGCAGAGTCGCTCGGATCGCGTCGACCAGCGAACCCGTCGTCAACAGCGGCAGGGTCGATAGCCACCAGAAGAGGTTCTTCGACAGATAGGCCGGATGCCGCGACCAGGCGTAGGGCCCATGGGTCAAGATGCCGCGATGCGTGAGGTTGGAAAAGCGCAGGCCGAATGCCACCGTCGCCCAGGCATAGACCGCGGTCAGGGCGACGAGGGCCGCGCCCCACAGCCACAGCAGCGCCGGATGCCCGGCGAACCAGCTGCTCCACTCCTGCGTTCCCGGATGATAATCCAGCGGCCCGCCGGTCTCCATCATGATAAACGGTGGATAGCAGATCAGCGCCGCGGTCCATGCCGCCGCAAATGGATTGGCGCTGCGGATATGCGAATCGAGCGGCCGCAATGTCAGTACATAGCCGACGGTCGCGAAGCTGACGTCGATCACGAACATCAGCGCGATCAGCCAGCTCGCCAGCATCACCGGATCGCTCAGCCGCGTCAGATCGCTGCGGATGAAGCTGCCGTAATTGCCCGGCACCACCGCCAGCATGAAGGCCAGGAAGAACGCCTTCACCCCCCAGCTGCGCATATGCCCCCAGATCGCCTCGCGCTCGACGCCCGACTGCCCGGTCAGCCACGCGCCGACATGCCAGCTGCCGTCGCGCGGCTGCTCCAGATAGCGGTCCAGCCACAGGACATAGGGCACCGCCAGCAGCGCGACGATCGGCATGCCCCAGCTGAAGCACCACATGGCAAAGGCGAAATTGCCCTCCCAATAAAAGCGCCCCATGCCATAAATGATGCCGATCGCCGCCCAGGTCGCGAACAGGCCGGCAAGCTTGGTCAGGCTGATCTCCCGCGTCTCGGCGAACGGCCGCGGACTGCCCCAGTCGATCCCCGTCGTCGCATGGCGATGCACCTTGTCGACGAGCAGCGACCACAGGATCATCGGCGCAGCGCAGGCCACCAGCGCGACCAGCGCCGCATAGGGTCCGTCCATGCCGATGCTGCCCGCAAAGACCAGCCACGCACCCAACCCAGCAAGGCCCGCCAGCCCCACGCCATGGCTGACCGCCGACGGCGGGCAATGATCAGGCGAGGACGCGCAATTAGGTACAGGGTCGACAGACATGGCCCGCTTCTACCGTGCGAACGGTAATCAAGCCATGAACCACGCTGCCGCTTGCACCGCACGAAGGGCGACGATAGATAGGCCCCCACGCGACGATCGCCGGGCCTCAGGCTCCGCTGCCAGCGTCATGCGGGTATAGCACAATGGTAGTGCAGCAGCCTTCCAAGCTGAATACACGGGTTCGATTCCCGTTACCCGCTCCATCCCTCCCCATGCGCCGCCCATCATGCCGGTTGCGCTCCGGCATGATGGGCGCGAGCGTTCGTCGTTCAGTCCTTCGCCGTTCCCGGCTCGGCCATGGCGCGGTGGCGCTCCGCGAGTACGGCGTTCGGCGTGACGTTCGCGACGGCCGACTGAATCTTGTTTTTCCAACCGGACACGACCTGTGCCTTGCCGGCCATCAGCGCGTCCCAGCCATCGCGGGCGACGTCGGCGGGGTCGCTCTTCTTCGGATCGCTGCCGACCGACGTGTCCAGCATATCGCCACGCGCGAAGAATTCGGTGTCGACGGGGCCCGGCATCAGGTTGGTGAGCGTGACGCCGTCCGCATCCTTGATCTCGTTCTGGATCGCGGCAACGAAGCTGTCCACGAAGGCCTTGGTGCCATTGTACACCGCCTGGAACGCGCCGGGGATGTAGCCTGCGATCGAGCCGGTCACCAGCACCTTGCCCGAATTGCGCGCGACCATGTCGGCTAGCACCTTTTGCAACAGATAGCTGGTGCCGACGATATTGGTGTCGACCACACGGCGCCAATCTTCGACGCGCTGATCGAGGAAGGCGTGACCAAGCCCGCGGCCGGCATTGGCGCACAGCAAGTCCACCGGCCGCCCCTCCGCAGCCTTGAGCAGTTCATCGACACCCTGAAGCGTCGACAAGTCCGCCTCAATGGAGCGTACCTCGGTGCCGAACTGGCGAAAGTCTTCCGCCGCCGCCTCGATCAACGGTTCGTCCGCGACGACCAGAATGTCATAGCCGTTTTTGGCCGCCAACGTGGCGAGCTCGAAGCCGATGCCGGTCGAGGCGCCGGTAATGATCGCAAAGAGATGTGCCATGATGTCGCGTTCCTTATGAGGTGGCCGTCATGCCGGGCTTCAGCACGATCTTCGTCGTCTCGTTCTGCTGGTCCTTGAACATCTTGTAGCCCTTGGGCGCGTCCATCAGCGGCATGCGGTGCGAGATCAGGAATTCGGTGTCGATCTTGCCCTCCAGGATCGCGTTCAGGAGTGCGGGCATGTAATGCTGGACGTGGGTCTGGCCGGTCTTCAGCGTCAGCCCCTTTTCCATGAACGCGCCGAGCGGAAACTTGTCGACGAAGCCGCCGTACACCGCCGGCATCGACACGCGCCCGCCCTTGCGGCAGGCGATGATCGCCTGGCGGATCGAATGCGGCCGATCGGTGCCGAGGAAGGTCGACGCTTTGATCTGATCTATGACGTTATCGACGAACATCCCGTGCGCCTCCAGGCCGACGGCGTCGATCACCGCATCGGGACCGATGCCACCGGTCATTTCCATCAGCGCGTCATAGGTTGCACTATCCGCGAAATTGATCGTCTCCGCCCCGAAGCGCTTGGCGAGTTCCAACCGGTGCGGGAAATGATCAATCGCAATGACGCGCTCGGCCCCCATCAGGAACGCCGACTGCACCGCGAATAGCCCTACCGGGCCGCAGCCCCAGACCGCAACGGTGTCGCCGGGTTCGATCTGCGCATATTCGGCGGCCTGCCAGCCGGTCGGCAGGATGTCGCTGAGAAACAACACCTTGTCGTCCTCCACTCCGTCCGGGATTACGATCGGCCCGACATCGCTGAACGGCACGCGGACATACTCGGCCTGGCCGCCCGCATAGCCGCCGGTCATGTGGCTGTAACCGAACAGCGCCGACATCTCATGCCCGTACAGCTCGCGCGCGATATCCTGATTGTCGGCGGGCAGGCCGTTGGGACAGGCGGAATATTGGTGCTTGCCGCAATGGAAGCAGCTGCCGCAGGCGATGGTGAAGGGCACGACGACGCGCTGCCCCTTCTTCAGCGTCGACTTCGCGCCGACCTCCACCACTTCGCCCATGAACTCATGGCCCAGGACATCGCCGGCCTTCATCGTCGGAATATAGCCATCATACAGGTGTAGATCCGATCCGCAGATTGCGGTGGAGGTTACCTTGATGATGCAATCGCGCGGGTTGACGATTTCGGGATCGTCGACCGTATCCATGCGGACGTCATGCTTGCCGTGCCATGCGAGCGCTTTCACAGCCCCATCTCCTCGAATTGCTTGAGCGTCATGGCCGGCGTGGCGATCTCGCCCGCCTCCATCAGCTGCTTGAAGCGCGCCAGATCGCGACGCGCCTGGATCGCGGGTTCGCGCTGGAACATCTTGGCGATGACCTTGCCGATCACCCCGCCGGGCGGATCATAAGCGATCGTCGCGGTGACGACCGTTCCGCGCGGGCCCGCATCGCGGAACGTGACACGGCCCGAGTTGGGCACGTCGGCACCGGGTTCGGACGTCCAGGCGATCAGCCGGTCCGGTTCTTCCTGCGTGATCCGCGCGTCCCACGACACCGTGGCGCCGGCGGGCGCCTTCACGGTCCAATGCGACGTCTTATCGTCCGTCACCTCGATCGAGATGACATTCTCCATGAAGCTCGGCAGGTTCGCGAAGTCGCGGAAGTAGGCATAGACCTCGGCCACCGGCCGATTGATCGTCACCGCCGTTGCGATCGCGGACGAGCCCTTGGCATCGATCAGCGATTCGGTTGCAGCATCAGCGGCATCGCCGTGTTTCGACGTCGTCGGCGGCGCGTCGTCGCGTGGATAGGTCATCCTCAGCTCCCTCGAGAAGAGGGGCACCAACCCGACGTAGCAACCAGCGTTCCAGTCGTTACGCCCGTAGATTCAACTAGATAAGTCTCTTTCCGGTGTGCGCCGCATGCGCGCGGGCATCCGCCGACGAACGATGTCGCTGTGATGGTGAGGAGCGATCCGGCGGTGCGGATCGGCCTACCCTGCGTCGGGAAGGATGGTGGACAGGGCTGGATTCGAACCAGCGTACGCTTGCACGGGCAGATTTACAGTCTGCTGCCTTTAACCACTCGGCCACCTGTCCAGATGGGAGCTTCGCCGAAGCGAGGCGGCCTATTGGCGTGGGGCGACGCGCCTGTCAACGCCGCTTTGCCCACAAAACTGTGCATAAGCTGCACCAGCTTGCGTGCTCCGCCGTCGCGGCCTAGCAGGCCGGCGATGACTTACGCCCCCTTCCCCTCCGTTTCCGGCGGCCTGCGCTGATGGCGCGCCGCGGCCATCGCCCGTCGACGGGCACCGCCAATCGCCCCAAATTCTGGGGTCGCCACCCGGTGACGGCGGCGCTCGCCAACCCCAACCGCACCGTGCGCAAGATCTGGGGCACGCGCGAGGCGCTGTCGTCGCTCGACCTGCCGCCCGCGATGCCGGTCGTCTATGCCGACGCCGCGGACCTCGGCCGGCTGGTGCCATCGGACGCGCCGCACCAGGGCCTCGTCGCCGAGGTCGAGCCGCTTGAGGAGATGTGGCTCGCCGACCTGCTGATGGAGGGCAAGGACGACAACCGCCCGCTGATCGTGCTCGATCAGGTGACCGACCCGCACAATGTCGGCGCGATCCTGCGTTCGGCAGCGGCGTTCGACGCGCTGGGCATCGTCACGCAGGACCGGCACGCACCGCCCGAAAGCGGCACGGTTGCGCGCTCGGCCTCGGGTGCGTTGGAAACGGTGCCGTGGTGCCGCGTCGTCAATCTGGCACGCGCATTGGAAGAGATCGCCGAAGCCGGCTTCTGGCGCATCGGCCTGACCGGCCACGCCAGTCAGACGCTGGCCGAGGCAATGGGGACGCAGCGCATCTGCATCGTGCTCGGCGCGGAAGGCGAAGGCATGCGCCAGAATACCGAGGCGCATTGCGACGAGCTCGCCAAGCTGCCGATCAGCGACAAGGTGGAAAGCCTGAACGTCTCGAACGCCGCGGCGATCGCACTGTATGCGGTAGCGGCGCGATAAGGCCATGTGAACGTCGTCATCCCCGCGCAGGCGGGAATGACGACGTCGGGATGCCGGTCCCCTCAATCCTCGCCGGCGATCGTCACCTTCAGGCCGTCGAGCGCATCGGTGAACGGCAGCTGGCACGACAGGCGCGAGGTGGCGTTGCGCTCGTCGCTCGAATCGAGCAGGTCGTCCTCGTCCGGGCTCATCGCGGGCAATTGGTCGGCGAAGGCCGGGTCGACATGGACATGGCAGGTCGCGCAGCTGCAGCAGCCGCCGCACAGCGCCAGCAGTTCGTCGATGCCGGCGTCGCGGATGACTTCCATCACCGACAAACCGGCCTCGCCGTTGATTTCGCGTTCTTCCCCCTCGCGCGTGACGACGATAAGCTTGGGCATGATAATCTCCCCTAGAGTTGCCGCGGGCCATGCCTCGCCACCGCCCCAGGATCAAGCATGGGCCTGAGCGCCGAGCAAATCCGCGCGAGCATGGACGCCCTCGCCGCCGCCGAACCCGCCTTTGCCGCAGGCCTCGCCCGCGTCGGCTATCCGCCACCGCGGCTGCGCGCGCGCGGCTATATCACGCTGCTCCGCACGATCATCGGCCAGCAGGTGAGCGTCGCATCGGCGAATGCCGTTTATCGCAAGCTCGAATCCTTGGTGGGCGATCCGGGCGATCCGCATACCATCCTGGCGGCCAGCGACGAGACGCTGCGTGCGGCGGGGCTTTCGCGCCAGAAGGCGGGGTATGCGCGCAGCCTTGCCGAGGAGGTGACGAGCGGTCGTCTGAACCTCGATGCGCTGCCCGAGGATGACGAAGAGGCGATCGCGCAGCTCGTCCGCGTCAAGGGGATCGGGCGATGGTCGGCCGAAATCTATCTCCTCTTTGCGGAGGGGCGCCCCGATATCTGGCCTGCCGGCGACCTCGCCGTGCAGATCGAAGTCGGCCGCCTGCTGGGTCATGACGCCCGCCCGTCCGAAAAGCAGGTCCGCGCGCTCGCCGAGGCATGGCGGCCCCATCGCGGGGCGCTCGCGATCTTCACCTGGCACCATTACGGCGCCGCGCCGGACGTCGACGCCGCTCCGGTGTGACGGCGCACGTTTTCGAATAAGATCGGGCGATTACATCTGATTAACACAGATCAGTGTATCGTCGTCGGAAGAGGCACGCTGCGCGAGAGGAGGCTTGATGACAACGACAGTCGATATCGCACCCGCCTCCGATCCCTTGTGGCATCGGCTGCTGTCGGGCGAGATCAAGCCGACCTATCGCTGCCTGGCCCTGCGGATCCTGATGATCCGACTGACGCATGCCTATCGTGACGGATCCGCCGACAAGGCGGACATCGTTGCCGAACTGCGCACCTTCTTCCGCGACAATGCCCGGTTCGCGGCCCCTGATTATGCCACCATCGCAGAGGCCAGCGCGCGATGACCATCAGCCCGGATCAGCCCGCCGCCGACCGTTCGCTCTACAGCGTTGACGAGGTCGGCGCGATGATCGCCGCTGGCGATGCCCTGCTGCTGGCCGGCGAGGAGCAACTACTCGCCGCGCTGCCGCAAGGCCGGTGGATCGGCGGCACCATCCCCTATTTCATGACGCATGAAGACGGCGGCACGTTCGATCGCGACCGCATCTTCGTGCAACGCCTGCCAGACATGGCGAACGTTCATGCGCAACACCTGCTGCCGGCCGATGCGTTGTCGACGCTGGCGGACGGAGGTCCCGACAACGGCTTTACCGTCATCCTGCTGCCGTCGCAGAGCCCAGCGCATCAGGCGTTCGCGCTGCGCAGTGGGGAATGGCCCGCAGTGTTCCGCCGCCCGCTGGTCGGCTGGGTCACGGGCGCCGCGCTCGATCGTCTCGACACCGATAGTCCCAAGGTGTTCGACGGCGCGACCGGGCAGATCTCCGGCACGGACGCCGTGGTCATGCACGTCGCGCTGCCCGACAGCCATTATGCCGAAGTAGACATCGTCAACCTCTTCGAACCCGGCGACGGCCCCGCACTGACTTTCGGAAACGACGATGGCGCCGATACCGGCTTCACCGTCGAACACGTTTACGTCGATGGCGTTCGCAAGCGCCTGATCGACCATATCGCGGACCATGGCATCGATACGCGGTTGCCGCTCGTCGCGGACTATAACGGCGCGATGATCAACGTCGCGACGGCCGGCATCGCGGCGGACACCGGCCACGTCACGTTTTTCGCGCCGGTGTTCTCCCACATCACCTATCGCTTCGCCAAGCCGATCGGGGATTATGAGACGCTGTTCGCGGAGCAGCTCGGCGAACGGCATGACACGCTGGCCTTCGCCTGCAACTGCATCCTCAACTACAATTACGCCGGTCTTGCGGGCAAACGCACCGCGGATGTCGCCGGGCCGATGTCGTTCGGCGAGATCGCTTATATGCTGCTGACCCAGACCCTGGTCTACCTCACCGTCAAGGCCGTCTGACTCGACCACCAGCCGGGCGCGCGTCGAAGTTTTTCGCGTCGCGTGCGGCACTTGCGGTCGTGACGCGCTTGCCGCACAGACCGCGGAGATGACGCCCCCCGCCACCTCGCCCGCACCCTCGCTGATCGGCAGCCATCGCAGCGTCTCGGTGCCGACCGGCGGATCGGGCTGGCGGCGGCTGGCGGCCTTCATGGGGCCGGGCTTCCTCGTCGCCGTCGGCTATATGGACCCCGGCAACTGGGCGACCGACATCGCCGGCGGGTCGGCCTTCGGTTACACCTTGCTGTCGGTCATTCTGCTGTCGAACCTGATGGCGATCGTATTGCAGGCGCTCTCCGCCCGACTGGGCGTCGCCTCCGGCCTCGACCTCGCGCAGGCCTGCCGGGCCTATTACAGCCGTCCAGTGTCGTTCGCGCTGTGGGCGCTGGCGGAGGTCGCGATCATCGCCTGCGACCTGGCCGAAGTGCTGGGCACGGCGATCGCGCTGAAACTGCTGTTCGGTATCCCGCTGGTCTGGGGCGTGATCCTGACCGCGCTCGACGTGTTCCTGATCCTGGCGCTGCAACGCTATGGCTTCCGCAAGATCGAAGCGTTCATCATCGCGCTGCTCGTCATCATCGCGGGCTGCTTCGCGTTCGAGCTGTTTCACGCAAAGCCGGACGTCGGCGCGATGCTCGCAGGCCTCGTCCCCAGCCCCGGTATCGTCACCGATCCAGCCAAATTGTACCTCGCGATCGGCATCCTCGGCGCGACGGTGATGCCGCACAACCTCTATCTCCATTCCTCAATCGTCCAGACCCGCGCCTTCGAACCCACCGACGCCGGCAGGGCCGAGGCGGCGCGGATGGCGACGATCGACGGCACGATCGCGCTGGGCCTCGCCTTCTTCATCAACGCGGCCATCCTCGTGACGGCGGCGGCGGTGTTCCACACCGCGGGCCGCACCGAAGTCGCCGAGATCGATGAGGCCTATCGCCTGCTCGCCCCGATGATGGGCGTCGGCGCGGCGAGCGTCGTGTTCGGCATCGCGCTGCTCGCCTCGGGCCAGAACTCCACCGTCACCGGCACGCTGGCCGGGCAGATCGTGATGGAGGGCTTCCTCCAGCTCCGCCTGCCCGTCTGGCTGCGCCGCCTCGTCACGCGGCTGCTCGCGATCGTGCCGGCGGTGATCGTCGTCGGCGCGAGCGGCGATGGTGGTGCGACCCGGCTGCTGGTGCTGAGCCAGGTCATCCTCAGCCTGCAACTGCCCTTCGTCGTGGTGCCGCTGGTCCTGTTTACCGGCCAGTCACGCGTCATGGGCCGCTTCGTCAGCCCGCGTTGGTTGCGTCTGCTCGCCTGGCTGATCGCCGCGATCATCATCGGGCTCAATCTGACGCTGCTGGTCGGCATGCTGTGATGCCACTTCGGCCATTTAGAGGGTGACTTTCGCCGGCACCTATCGTTTAGTTACGGCAGCGTATCCCTCTTCTTCCCCGGATCGATCGTGACCGAACCAGCTGCCGCACCGACCCCTGCGCAGACCCATGCGCTCGCCCCCGATCTCGCCAGCGAGATCGTCGACACCCTCGTCCATCGGATCGGCAAGGACCGGCAGGCCGCCCGCCCGCACGATTGGCTCGCGGCGACGATCTTCACGCTGCGGAACGAGATCATCGAACGCTGGATGCGGTCGACCAAGGAGGCGCACGCGGCGGGCGCAAAGCGGGTCTATTATCTCAGCCTCGAATTCCTGATCGGGCGGTTGCTGCGCGACGCACTGTCGAACCTGCGGCATAACGAGGAGGTCGCGCAGGCACTGGCCTCGCTCGGCGTCGACCTTGCGGTGATCGAAGAGATCGAGCCGGACGCGGCGCTCGGCAACGGCGGCCTGGGGCGGCTGGCCGCGTGTTTCATGGAGAGCCTCGCGAGCCTCGACCTGCCGGCCTATGGCTATGGCATCCGCTACGTGAACGGCATGTTCCGCCAGCGGCTGGACGATGGCTGGCAGGTCGAGCTGCCCGAAACATGGCTCGCCCACGGCAACCCCTGGGAGTTCGAGCGGCGGGAAAGCGCCTATTTCGTCGGTTTCGGGGGCGAGGTGACGACGCTGGCCGACGGCCGCAGCCACTGGTCGCCCGCCGAGGCGGTGGAGGCGGTCGCCTTCGACACGCCGATGGTCGGCTGGCGCGGCAAGCGCGTCAACACGCTGCGGCTGTGGAACGCCCGCGCGTTCGATCCGATCAAGCTGGACCAGTTCAACGCCGGCGATTTCGAAGGCGCGCTCGCCGGGCAGCTCCGCGCGGAAACGCTGACCCGCGTCCTCTATCCCAATGACAGCACGCCTGCGGGCCAGGAGCTGCGGCTGCGGCAGGAATATTTCTTCTCGTCCGCCTCGATCCAGGACATCGTCCGCCGCCACGTTCAGTATTTCGGCGATATCCGCACGCTGCCGGACAAGGCGGCGATCCAGCTCAACGACACGCATCCGGCGGTGTCTGTCGCCGAACTGATGCGGCTGCTGAAGGATTTCCATGGCCTGACCTTTGACGAGGCGTGGGACATCACCCGCAAGACCTTCGGTTATACCAACCACACGTTGCTGCCCGAGGCGCTGGAAAGCTGGCCGCTGCCGCTGTTCGAACGGCTGCTGCCGCGGCACATGCAATTGGTCTATGCGATCAATGCCAAGCTGTTGCGCGAGGCGCGCGACAGCGGTGCCGACGATCGCGCGATCGCCGCTATCAGCCTGATCGACGAAGGCGGCGAGCGTCGCGTCCGCATGGCGAACCTCGCCTTTGCGGGCAGCCACAGCGTCAATGGCGTGGCAGCGCTGCACACCGATCTGATGAAGAAGACGGTCTTCGCCGACCTCCACCGTCTCTATCCCGATCGGATCAACAACAAGACCAACGGCATCACCCCGCGCCGCTGGCTGCAGCAGTGCAATCCCGGATTGACCGATCTGATCGAAAACGCGATCGGCGACGGCTTCCGCGACGATGCGCAGGCGCTGACCGCGCTGGCCCCCTTCGCCGACGATGCGGGCTTCCGCGACCGCTTTGCCGCGGTGAAGCGCGCGAACAAGGTGGCGCTCAGCCAGTATCTGCATGACACGATGGAGCTGAAGCTCGATCCCGATGCGATCTTCGACGTGCAGATCAAGCGCATCCACGAATATAAGCGCCAGCTGCTCGGCATCGTCGAGACGGTCGCGCTGTACGACCAGATCCGCAGCCACCCCGAGCGCGACTGGACGCCGCGCGTCAAGCTGTTCGCCGGCAAGGCGGCCTCGAGCTACCACAACGCCAAGCTGATCATCAAACTGGCGAACGACGTCGCCAAGCGGATCAACGCCGATCCCGCGGTCGGCGATCTGTTGAAGGTCGCCTTCGTCCCCAATTACAACGTCAGCCTTGCCGAACGCATCATCCCGGCGGCCGACCTGTCCGAACAGATTTCGACCGCGGGCATGGAGGCATCGGGCACCGGCAACATGAAGTTTGCGCTCAACGGCGCGCTGACGATCGGCACGCTCGACGGCGCGAATATCGAGATCCGCGACCATGTCGGCGCCAACAACATCTTCATCTTCGGCCTGACGGCTGAGGAGGTCGCCGACAAGCGAGCCAGCGGCTATCGCGGTACGGACGCGATCGGCGCGTCGCGCGAATTGGCGCAGGCGGTGAACGCAATCGCCTCTGGGGTGTTTTCTCCGGACGATCCAAATCGTTACGGGGGACTGATGGACGGCATTCGCGATCACGACTGGTTCATGCTGGCCGCCGACTTTGACGGCTATGCCGCCGCCCAACGCATGGTCGATGCCCGCTGGAGCGATCCCGCGGCATGGGGCCGATCGGCCGTGCTCAACGTCGCTAACATGGGCTGGTTCTCGTCCGATCGCACGATCGGTGAATATGCGCGCGACATCTGGAACGTGATGTGAAGCCGCCGCGTGGCGCCATCGCTGCCCTGCTCGCCGGGCGCCACGACGATCCCTTTTCGCTGCTGGGTGTCTTCGCCGGTCCGAACGGCACGTTCGCGCGCACGCTGATCCCCGGCGCGGAAACCGCAGAGGCGTATGACCTGTCGGGCACCCCGCTAGGCCGCGTGAACCGTGTCGACGACGCCGGCCTGTTCGAAGGCGCGATCGACGGCGATCCGCAGCCGGTGAAATACCGCGCGCAAGGTTATGGCGCCGAATGGTGGGTGACGGACCCTTACAGCTTCGGCCCGGTGCTCGGCCCCACCGACGATTATCTGATCGCGGAAGGATCGCATTTCCGCCTCTACGACAAGATGGGCGCGCATCTGATCGAGCATCAGGGCGCGAGCGGCATGCACTTTGCCGTCTGGGCCCCGAATGCACAGCGCGTGTCGGTGGTCGGCGACTTCAACGACTGGAACGACACCCGCCACGTCATGCGCCGCCGCGCCGACATCGGCGTGTGGGAGATTTTCCTGCCCGATATCGGTGCCGGCCGCAGCTATAAGTTCGCCATCCTCGGCCCGGACGGCACGCTGCAACCGCTGAAGGCGGACCCCTTCGCCTTCCAATCCGAACTGCGTCCGAAGACCGCGTCGATCACCACTTCGCCGTCCGCGCATGACTGGGGCGACGCCGCCCACCGCGACAGCTGGTCGAAGCTCGATCCCCGCCGCGTGCCGATGAGCATCTACGAGGTCCATGCCGGCAGCTGGGATCGCGACGAAAACGGCTGGTATCTGTCGTGGGACGCGCTCGCCGACCGCCTGATCCCCTATGTCGTCGACCTGGGCTTTACCCACATCGAATTCATGCCGATCAGCGAACACCCCTATGATCCGTCATGGGGCTATCAGACGACCGGACTCTACGCGCCCTCCGCGCGCTTCGGCGATCCGGACGGCTTCGCGCGCTTCGTCGATGGTGCGCACCGGGCTGGGATCGGCGTGCTGCTCGACTGGGTCCCCGCGCACTTCCCCGTCGACGTCCACGGTCTCGCCCGATTCGACGGCACCGCGCTGTACGAACACGAAGACCCGCGCCTCGGCTTCCACCCCGACTGGAATACCGCGATCTACAATTTTGGGCGGCGCGAGGTACGCAGCTTCCTAATCAACAACGCTTTGTTCTGGACCGAACGCTACCACGTCGATGGGTTGCGCGTGGATGCCGTCGCCTCGATGCTGTACCGCGACTACAGCCGCAAGGCCGGCGAATGGATCCCGAACGACGAGGGTGGCCGCGAGAATTGGGAGGCCGTGCATTTCCTGCGCGACATGAATCGCGCGGTGTACGGCAAGCGCGACGGCGTGTTCACCGTCGCCGAGGAATCGACCAGCTGGCCGGGCGTCTCCACCCCCGCCTCCGACGACGGGCCGCGCACCAACCTGGGCTTCGGGTTCAAGTGGAACATGGGCTGGATGCACGACACGCTCCAGTATTTCGCTCGCGAACCGATCCACCGGCGGCATCACCATGGCGAAATCACCTTCGGCCTCGTCTATGCCTTCGACGAGAATTTCGTGTTGCCGCTCAGCCATGACGAGGTCGTCCACGGCAAAGGGTCGCTACTCGCCAAGATGGCCGGTGACGACTGGCAGCAGTTCGCGAACCTGCGCGCTTATTACGCCTTCATGTGGGGCTATCCCGGCAAGAAGCTGCTGTTCATGGGCCAGGAGTTCGCGCAGCGACAGGAGTGGAGCGAGGATCGTGCGCTCGACTGGCATTTGCGCTGTTCGTCGTCGCATGAGGGGATTCGCAATCTCGTCCGCGACCTCAACCGCCTGTATCGTGAGACACCCGCGCTGCATGCGCGCGACTGCGAGGGCGAGGGCTTCGAATGGCTGATTGGCGATGATGCCGCCAATTCGGTCTTCGCCTGGCTGCGCAAGGCGCCGGGCGAGAAGCCGGTGGCGGTGATCGCCAACCTGACGCCGGTCGCGCGCGCACCCTATCGCGTGCCGCTGCCGCACGACGGGCGCTGGCGCGAGATCATCAATTCCGACGCGCACCATTATTGGGGCTCCGGCCTCGGCAATATGGGGGGCGTCGACGCGAAGGACGGCGCGGCATGGGTGACACTGCCACCGCTCGCGACCATCATGCTGCAATACGACGGTTGACCGATCCAGGGGCAGGAGGTCGACGTACCGATAATAGGAGGATGCCAGTGGTAGACAGACGAGGACAGCCCCTATCGCGTGATGCGATGGCCTATGTGCTGGCGGGTGGCCGCGGCAGCCGGCTGATGGAACTGACCGACACGCGCGCCAAGCCCGCGGTCTATTTCGGCGGCAAGAGCCGGATCATCGATTTCGCGCTGTCGAACGCGATCAATTCGGGCATCCGCCGCATCGGCGTTGCGACCCAGTACAAGGCGCATTCGCTGATCCGCCACTTGCAGCGCGGCTGGAACTTCCTGCGCCCGGAACGCAACGAAAGTTTCGACATCCTGCCCGCCAGTCAGCGGATCAGCGAGTTCCAATGGTATGAAGGCACCGCCGACGCGGTTTACCAGAACATCGACATCATCGAGGCTTATGACGTCGAATATATGGTTATCCTGGCCGGCGATCACATCTACAAGATGGATTACGAAGTGATGCTCCAGCAGCATTGCGACAGTGGCGCCGACGTCACCGTCGCGTGTATGGAGGTGCCGCGGATGGAGGCGGTCGCGTTCGGCGTGATGCACGTCGATGAGACCGACCGGATCATCGACTTCGTCGAAAAGCCCGCCAATCCGCCGTCGATCCCGGGCCAGCCCGACATCGCGCTCGCCAGCCTCGGCATCTACGTCTTCCGCACGAAGTTCCTGATCGAGCAGTTGCGCCGCGACGCCGACACACCCGGCTCCGCGCGCGATTTCGGCAAGGACATCATCCCCTACCTCGTCCAGCACGGCAAGGCGCAGGCGCACCGCTTCTCGGCAAGCTGCGTCCGCACCAGCGAGGAACCCGCCGCCTATTGGCGCGACGTCGGCACGGTCGACGCCTATTGGGAGGCGAACATCGACCTCACCGATGTCATCCCGCAGCTCGACGTCTACGATCACGAATGGCCCATCTGGACCTACTCCGAGATCACGCCGCCCGCGAAGTTCGTCCATGACGAAGAGGGCCGGCGCGGCTCGGCGGTGTCGAGCCTGGTGTCGGGTAATTGCATCGTGTCGGGCTCGTCGATTCATCGCAGCCTGCTGTCGACCGGCGTACGCGCGCACAGCTTTTCGGCCCTCGAGGAAGCTGTCGTGCTGCCCTATTGCCACATCGGCCGCGGCGCCCGCCTGAAGCGCGTGGTGCTCGATCGCGGCGTCGTCATCCCGGACGGGCTCATCGTCGGGGAGGACCCGGAACTCGACAGCCGCCGCTTCCGCCGGACCGACAAGGGCATCTGCCTGATCACCCAACCGATGATCGACCGCCTGGCGCTGTGACCCTGTCGGTTCTCTCGGTCGCGTCCGAAGCCTTTCCGCTGGTGAAGACCGGCGGGCTGGCGGACGTCGTCGGTGCCCTCCCCGACGCGCTCAGCCCGCATGGTATCGCAACGACCACGCTGCTCCCCGGCTATCCCGCGCTCGCCAAGACGGTGAAGGGTGCGACGGTCGTCCACCGCTGGCCCGACTTGCTCGGCGTTGAGGCGCGGCTGCTGGCGTCGCACATCGGCGAGCATCCGCTGCTGGTGCTCGACGCGCCCGAATTGTTCGCACGGCCCGGCGGACTCTATGGCCAGACCGACGACTGGCAGCGGTTTGCGGCGTTCGCCTTCGCGGCCGCCGAGATCGCCGCGGGCGTGGTGCCGGGCTATCGCTTCGACCTGCTTCACGCCCACGACTGGCAGGCGGCGATGGCACCCGCCTATCTCCGCTTCCTGCACGCCGATCGCCGTCCGGCGAGCGTGATGACCGTCCACAATATCGCCTTTCAGGGCCAGTTCGGCGCGGAGGTGTTCGCTGACCTCGGCCTGCCCGCGATGGCCTATGCGATCGACGGCGTCGAATATTATGGCGGCGTCGGCTTTCTGAAGGCGGGCCTCGCCTCGGCCGATGCGATCACCACCGTCAGCCCGACCTATGCGGCCGAAATCCGCGAGGGCCGCTTCGGCATGGGCCTTGAAGGCCTCATCGAAGCGCGCCGCGACCGCGTCCACGGCATCGTCAACGGCATCGACCCCGCGGTCTGGAACCCGGAAACCGACGCCGCCCTCCCCAGCCGCTACACCACGCGCGCGCTCGGCCGGCGCAAGGCGAACAAGCGCGCGATCGAAAGCGTATTCGGATTGGAAGGGGGGGACGGCCCCCTGTTCACCGTCATCAGCCGCCTGACGTGGCAGAAGGGCATGGATGTCCTGACGCAATGCCTCGACGAACTCGTCGCGCTCGGCGGACGGCTGGCGCTGCTGGGATCGGGCGACGCGCATCTGGAGGCGGCATTCCTTGCCGCCGCCGCGCGCTATCCCAATCGGATCGGCGTGCAGATCGGCTATGACGAGCCGCTCTCGCATCTGCTGCAGGGCGGCGCCGACGCCATCCTGATCCCGTCGCGCTTCGAACCGTGCGGGCTGACCCAGTTGTACGGCCTTGCTTATGGCTGCGTGCCGATCGTCGCGCGCACGGGCGGCCTCGCCGACACGGTCATCGATGCTAACGAAGCGGCGCTCGCCGCCGGCGTCGCCACCGGTTTCCAGCATGGCGAGACCGGCTACCACACCCTCGCGCACGCGATCCGCCGCGCGATTGCCGCATATGCCCGCCCCGATCTATGGTGCATCCTCCAGCGCAACGGGATGCGCGCCGATTTCTCCTGGGGCCAAAGCGGCCGCCGTTACGCCGACCTCTACAAGACCCTGACAGGACACGCATGATCCGCACCTGCCCGACCCAGCCTTACACCGACCAGAAGCCCGGCACCTCGGGCCTCCGCAAAAAGGTGACGGTGTTCCAGCAACCCAATTACGCCGAGAATTTCGTCCAGTCGGTGTTCGACGTCATCGACGGCAAGCAGGGCGCGACGCTCGTCATCGGCGGCGACGGCCGCTACCTCAACCGCGAGGTGATCCAGAAGGCGATCCGCATCGCCGCCGCCAACGGCTTTGGTCGGGCAGTCATCGGCCGCGGCGGCATTCTGTCGACGCCGGCGGCCAGCAACATGATCCGTATCCGCAAAGCGCTGGGCGGCCTCGTCCTATCGGCGAGCCACAATCCCGGCGGCCCGACCGAGGATTTCGGCATCAAGTATAATATCGCCAACGGCGGCCCCGCTCCCGAAAACGTCACCGAAGCGCTGTACCAGCGTACCAAGGTGATCGACCGCTGGCTGACCGTCGACGCGGCGGACGTCGATCTTGATACGATCGGCGAAACGCAGGTCGGCGATATGACGGTCGAAATCGTCGATCCGGTCGCCGATTATGCCGCTTTGATGGAGCGGCTGTTCGACTTCGCTGCCATTCGTGCCGCCGGTCTGACCATGGCATTCGACGCGATGAGCGCCGTTACCGGCCCCTATGCGACCGAAATCCTCGAAAACCGTCTCGGCTTCGCGAAGGGCACGGTGCGCAACGGCACGCCACTGGAGGATTTCGGCGGCCATCACCCCGACCCCAATCTCGTCCACGCGCATGCGCTGTACGACACGATGATGGCCCCCGACGCGCCCGATTTCGGCGCCGCCTCGGACGGCGACGGTGACCGCAACCTCATCATCGGCCGCGGCCGATTCGTGACCCCATCCGACAGCCTCGCGATGCTCGCCGCCAATGCGCATCTTGCGCCGGGCTATGCGGGGGGGCTGAAGGGCATCGCCCGATCGATGCCGACCAGCGCCGCCGCCGATCGCGTCGCGGCGGCCAAGGGGCTGCCGATCTTCGAAACGCCCACGGGATGGAAGTTCTTCGGCAATTTGCTCGACGCCGGCATGGCGACGATCTGCGGGGAGGAAAGCGCGGGCACCGGGTCCGATCATGTGCGGGAGAAGGACGGCCTGTGGGCGGTCCTGCTGTGGCTCAACATCCTCGCCGTTCGCGGCCAATCGGTCGATGCGATCGCGCGCGATCACTGGGCGACCTACGGCCGCAACTATTACGCCCGCCACGATTACGAAGGCGTGGAGAGCGATCGCGCCGATGCGCTGATGGCAGAGCTGCGCGGCAAGCTCGGCACGCTTGCCGGCACGCAGGTCGCCGGCCTACGCATCGCGGAAGCCGATGATTTCGCCTATACCGATCCCACCGACGGGTCGGTCAGCCGCAACCAGGGCGTGCGCATCCTGTTCGATGGCGGCAGCCGCGTCGTCTTCCGCCTGTCGGGCACGGGCACCAGCGGCGCGACATTGCGCGTCTATCTCGAACGCTACGAACCCGCCGACGGCGACCTCGACCGCGATACCGGCGAGATGCTCGCCGATATCGTCGCCGCAGCGGATGCGATCGCCGGGATCGTTCGCCACACCGGCCGCACCGAGCCCGACGTCATCACGTGAGCGTGTCGCTCGGCGCCGAAGTCGTGGACGGCGGCACCCGTTTCGCTGTGCGCAGCGCGACACCGGTCACGCTCTGCCTGTTCGACGATGCCGGCGAGCGACGCATCGCCATGACCGGTGCCGACGGCGTCTGGCATGCGGAGGTCAAAGGCGCTGGTGTCGGCACGCACTACGGCTATCACGCGGCTTCCGACTCAGCGAAACTGCTGGTCGATCCCTATGCGATCCAGCTGGACCGGCCGTTCCACTACGACCCGTGCCTCGGCGAGCCGGGCATCGACACGACCGCGCTGGTCCCCCGCGCCATCGTCACGCCGCCCCCTACCGTACCTGTCGCCCCGGCCCTCTTCACCCCCGGCGGCCTGATCTACGAACTCAACGTCCGCGGCTTCACCATGCTGCACCCGGACGTACCGGAGGCGCAGCGCGGGACGATCGCCGCCCTCGCCCATCCCGCTGTCATCGCGCATCTCAAGAAGCTCAAGGTCGCCGCGATCGAGCTGATGCCGATCGTCGCATGGATCGACGAACGCCACCTTCCGCCCCTCGGCCTGACCAACAGCTGGGGCTACAATCCGGTCGTCCCGATGGCGATCGACCCGCGGCTCGCCCCCGGCGGCGTCGCCGAACTGGTCGAGACGGTCGCCGCCCTCCGCAGCGCCGGGATCGGCGTGATCCTCGACCTGGTCTTCAACCACACTGGCGAGAGCGACCGCCTCGGCCCGACATTGTCGCTGCGCGGGTTCGATGAGGCGCTCTATTACGCGCACGCGCCCGACGGCAGCCTCGTCAACGACACCGGCACGGGCAACACACTCGATTGCAACCGGCCGGAGGTTCGCGCGCTGATCCTCGACAGCCTGCGCCATTTCGCCCGGTGCGGGGTCGACGGCTTCCGCTTCGACCTCGCGACGATCCTCGCCCGCGGCCCTGGCTTCGATCCCCATGCGCCGATCTTCGCGGAGATCGCGGCTGACCCGCTGCTCGCCAGCCGCGTCATGATCGCCGAGCCGTGGGACATTGGCCCCGGCGGCTATCAGCTCGGCCAGTTCCCCGACCACTGGCTGGAGTGGAACGACCGCTACCGCGACGACGTCCGCCGCTTCTGGCGCGGCGACGGCAGCGCTGGCGACCTGGCCACCCGCATCGCAGGATCGGCGGACCTCTTCGGTCCCGGCGACACGCGCACGGTCAACTTCCTCGCCGCGCACGATGGCTTCACGCTCGCCGATCTCGTCAGCTATGCCGAGCGCCACAACCACGCCAATGGCGAGGACAATCGCGATGGCCATGGCGACAATCTCAGCTGGAACAATGGCGTCGAGGGGCCGAGCGACGATCCCGCCATCCGCCAGCGCCGCCGTGACGGCCTCCGCGCGCTGCTCGCCACGCTGTTCGCCTCGCGCGGCACGATCATGCTGACCGCCGGCGACGAATTCGGCCGCACGCAGCAGGGCAACAACAACGCCTATGCGCAGGACAATGCGATCGGCTGGATCGACTGGCAGAACCGTGACCGCGATCTCGAGGACTTCGTCGCCGCCCTCGCCGCCTTTCGCGCAGCCAACCGACTGGACGCCATAGCCCCCTACGCCAACGCCGACTGGCGCGCGCTCGATGGCGAGGTCATGACGCCGGGTCGCTGGCACGACGCGCCCGGTTTCGAACTTCGCCTGGCCGACGGCGGCGCCCAGATCGTGCTGCGTATCGATCGCCAGACCCGCCGCGTCTCGCTGAGCGGTAGAACCATCGTGGAGAGCCGATGATGATCCGACCGCTGCTGCTTGCCCTGTCGACGCTGCTCGTCGCCGCCACGCCGCTGTCGCCCGCACAGCGCTTCGGCGAGTTGTTCCGCGCGGTGCAGATGCAGCGCGTCTTCCCCGATTCGAAGACCTTCGCCGACGCCCAGCCGCGCCGCAGCGATGCCGCGATCATGAAGGCCTATCACCATTGCGCCTGCAAGGATCGCGCGGCGCTCGAAGCCTTCGTGCAGGCGAACTTCACGCTGCCGATCACGCCGACCGTGCCGCCACCGTCGGCCAAACTCTCGCTCACCGCGCATATCGATGCACTGTGGCCGCAGCTCACGCGCACCTTGCCGAGCGTCGCGCCAGGTTCGTCGGCGCTGCCGTTGCCCAAACGCTTCGTCGTCCCCGGCGGCCGGTTTCGCGAAATGTATTATTGGGACAGCTGGTTCACGATGCTGGGCCTGCAAGCCTCCGGACGGCAGGATCTGGTCGAAGACATGATCGTCGACTTCGGCAGCCTGCTCGATCGCTACGGCCGCATCCCCAACGGCACGCGCACTTATTATCTCAGCCGCTCGCAGCCGCCCTTCTTCTACCTGATCGCCGGCATGTCGAAGCGTGCCGACACGCTGGCGCAGCGCACCCGCTGGCTGCGCGCCGAGCATGACTTCTGGATGCGCGGCGCCGAAGGCCTGCGGGCCGGCGAGGCGAGCGCCCGCGTCGTCCGCCTCAGCGACGGCAGCCTGCTCAACCGCTATTGGGATGACCGCGACGATCCCCGCGACGAAAGCTATCGCGAAGACGCGCTGCTCGCGCAGGCGAACCCCGGTCGCGACGCCAAGGTCCTTTACCGCGATCTGCGCGCGGGCGCCGAGAGCGGATGGGACTTCAGTTCGCGGTGGCTCGCCGATGGCAAGACGCTGGCGACGATCCGCACGACGCGCGTCGTCCCGGTCGATCTCAACAGCCTGCTCTACGGGCTCGAACGCAGCATCGCGACGAATTGCCGGACGCTGAAGGACGATCCCTGCGCCAGCCGCTACACCGCGGCGGCAGACGCCCGCGCGGTGGCGATCAACCGCCATCTTTGGAACGCCGCCGGCTATTATGCCGATTACGACCTGGATGCGGACACGGTCGCGGGCGGGCGCACCGCCGCCATGGCCTTCCCCCTGTTCGTCGGCATCGCGACGCCCGATCGCGCCCAAGCCACTGCCAAGGCGCTGGCCCCGCTGATCGGCGAGGGCGGGCTTCGCACGACGCTGGTGGACACCGGGCAGCAATGGGATGATCCCAACGGCTGGGCGCCCTTGCAATGGGTCGCGATCACGGGGCTCGAACGCTATGGCGAAGCCGCGCTCGCCCGCCGGATCGCCGCCCACTGGCTGGCCAGCGTGACCCGCGAATATGACGCCAGCGGCAAGCTGCTGGAAAAGTACAACGTTGTGCAGCGCCTGCCCGGCGGCGGCGGTGAATACCCGCTGCAGGACGGGTTCGGCTGGACCAACGGCGTCACCCGCGCGCTCATCGCCAAGGGGTTTACCACAGCGCAATAGCTGCATAACATCGGTTATGGCCACCGCCGCCCCCGACCGGACGCTCCGCGCGACGGACCTTACGCCACGCGATTGGCTGGAGGCGGGGCAGTCACTTCTGCGGCGGGGCGGCCTGCGGGCGCTGAAGCTGCGTCCGCTCGCCACGGAGCTTAACGTTTCGACCGGCAGCTTCTATCACCATTTTACCGACTTCGACGCCTATCAGGGCCGGCTGGCGGAGTATTTTGCGGGCGAACATCTCGCCAGCATCCTCGACACGATCATGAAGGCGGAGCGAAATCCCGTCGATCGCATCCGCCTGCTCGCCGAGATCGTCCGCCGGCGGGGTCTGTTCCGTCTCTCACTCGCGATGCGCGCCTGGGCCGAAAGCGATCCCCGTGCGCAGGCTGCGGTCGAACGCAACGACGCGCAGGTCCTCGCCTTCCTGTCGCATTGCCTCGAAGCGAACGGCCTCACGCCGCATCAGGCACGCGTGCGCGGCTATGCGTTGATGACGCTGGGTCTCGGCAAGGTCCACGCGCCCGATCTCGATCGGCCGGCACTGATGGAGGAGCTGATCGCGCTCCTCTGCACACCCACGGATGCGACGGTCGAAACGGCCGCGCAGGAGGAGAGAGCATGGCAGACCAAGGCTTCGACTATATCGTCATAGGGGGCGGCTCGGCCGGCTGCGTCATGGCGGCGCGCCTGTCCGAAGACCCCGCGGTCCGCGTGCTGCTGATCGAAGCCGGTGGCCAAAACCGAGACCTGCTCGTCCGCATGCCGGCCGGCGTCGGCGAGCTGATCAAGACGAAGAGCAAGCACAATTGGGGCTTCTGGACCGCCCCCGAACCGCACCTCGACAACCGTCGCCTGTGGTGGCCGCGTGGCAAGGGGCTGGGCGGCAGCTCGGCGATCAACGGCATGATCTATTCGCGGGGCCATCCGCGCGATTACGATCGCTGGGCGCAATCCGGCCTCGCCGGGTGGGGCTGGGACGACGTCCTCCCCTATTTCCGCAGGCTGGAGGGGCATCATCGCAACGGCCCGCTGCACGGGACCGACGGCCCGCTGCGCGTCTCGCCGGGCGAAAGCGACAGCCCGTTCAACGCCGCCTTCATCGCCGCGGGGCGACAGGCCGGCTATCCGATCACCGACGATTTCAACGGCGCGCATCCCGAAGGCTTCGGCCCCTATGACCTGACCATCGCCAACGGCCGGCGCTGGACCGCGGCGGAGGCGTATCTGTTCCCCGCCTTGGACCGGCCGAACCTGACGATCGCGACGGAGGCGCGCACCACGCGGATCGACGTGCAGGGTGGCAGGGCGGTCGCGGTCGACTATGTAGTCGGGCGCGAGCCGCGCCGGGCGACCGCCTCCGGCGAAATCCTGCTGTGTACGGGCGCCGTGCAGTCGCCGCAGCTGCTCCAGCTATCAGGTATAGGCGATCCTGCGCATCTGCGCGGCGTCGGCATCAAGACCGTGCATGAGCTACCCGGTGTCGGGCGCAACCTGCAGGATCATCTCGACGTCATCATGAACTGGCGCAGCCGCGGCCTGCGCACGGTGTTCAGCGAAGTGAAGGGCCTGCGCCAGCTCGGCGTTGGCCTCCGCTATGCGCTGACCGGCAAGGGCGTCGGACGCCAGAACTTTCTCGAAGCCGGCGCCTTCATCCCCTCGCGCGAGGGCCTCGACCACCCGGACATTCAAATCCACGCGGTGCTCGCGATCATGCGCGACCACGGCAAGGTCAAGGCGACCGAAGACGGCTTCTCGCTCCACCTCTGCCAGCTTCGCCCCGAAAGCCGCGGACGCATCGGCTTGGTGTCGGATGACCCATTGGCCGATCCGCTGATCGAGGCGAATTACCTCAGCACGCCCGAAGACCGCCGCGTCCTGCGCGAGGCGGTGACGATCGGTCGCGACGTGGTGGCGCAGGTAGCGCTCGATCCTTATCGTGACGCCGAACTGGCACCTGGGCCGGACGTACGGGGCGATGCCGCGATCGACGCCTGGGTCCGCCAGACGGCAGAGACGATCTATCACCCGATCGGCACCTGCAAGATGGGCGCGGAACGCGACCCGATGGCGGTGGTGGACGGTCAGCTACGGGTGCGCGGCATCACGGGCCTGCGCGTGGTGGATGCATCGGTCATGCCGAGCCTCGTCAGCGGCAACACCAATGCCCCGACGATCATGATCGCGGAGAAGGAGGCAGATATGATCCGGGGCATCGCGAAAACCCAGTTGGCGGCCTGATCGCTTACCCCACTCCCCCGCCACCCCGTTCCCCTCCCCGCGCATCGCTTGCCCCAAACATCCCGTCACCCCGGACTCGTTCCGGGGTCCACTCCGCGGCGAGGGGGACGGCAGGAGGCTCAAACGCGACCCCCGCGGCCCGGTGGACTCCGGACCAAGTCCGGAGTGACGGAGTGTGTGGGGCTCCCCTCCCCGCGCATCGCTTGTCCCAAACACCCCGTCACGCCGGACTCGTTCCGGGGTCCACTCCACGGCGAGGGGGACGGTAGGATGCTCAAACGCGACCCCCGCGGCCCGGTGGGCTCCGGACCAAGTCCGGAGTGACAGCGCGTGTGGAACTTCCCTTCCGCGCACGGCGCCACGCCAGCGATTGGCGGTTCAGCGCCGCAAGATCGGCCCGCCCCTCCACGACGTCGTGCCCCAACGCCACTGCCCGCGCCAGCAGCCCGCCATCGATACATCGATACGCCGGCCGTCCGGCGACCGCATTATACCACACCCCGCCGACGACCGCGTCGAGCAAGATCCGCTGGAAGCAATGGTCCGCCCGCACCGGCCAGACACGCGAGCGCGCGAGACCCGGTAGGGTCCCGCGCGTCAGCTCCAGCCATTCGGCCTCCAGATCGGCGCGGGAACGCTCCGCTCCCCCGCCGTCCGACATCAGATGTGGATCGGCTTACCCGTCACGGCCATCGCCGCTTCCTTGATGGCCTCGGAATGCGTGGGGTGGGCGTGGCAGGTGTAGGCGATATCCTCGCTGGTCGCGCCGAACTCCATGGCCTGCGCCGCCTGCGCGATCATCGTGCCGGCGACGCTGGCGATCGCCCAGACGCCGACGACGCGATCGGTCTTGGCATCGGCGATGATCTTCACGAAGCCGTCCGGCTCGTGATTGGTCTTGGCGCGGCTGTTCGCCATCATCGGGAACTTGCCGACCTTGATCTCGCCCTTGGCCTTGGCCGCCTCTTCGGTCAGCCCGACGCCGGCGAACTCGGGCATCGTGTAGACGACGCTCGGGATCACGTCATGGTTCACGATGCCGGTCAGGCCAGCGATGTTCTCGGCGACCGCAATGCCCTCATCCTCGGCCTTGTGCGCGAGCATCAGGCCGGGTGCGACGTCGCCGATCGCCCAGATGCCAGACACGCTGGTCGCGAAGTCGTGGTCGATCTCCACCTGTCCGCGCGCGTTGACCGACAGGCCCGCGGCTTCGAGGTTCAGGCCATCGGTGTTCGGCTTGCGACCGATCGCCAGCAGCACGGCATCGGCGGTGATCGTTTCGGCCGCGCCACCCGCGGCGGGCTCCACGGTCAGGGTCGCGGTGTCGCCCGCCACGGTGACGCCCGTCACCTTGGTGGACAGCTTGAACTCCATACCCTGCTTCTTGAAGATCTTCTGCGCTTCCTTGCGCACGTCACCATCGAAGCCCGGCAGGATCTGGTCGAGATATTCGACCACCGTCACCTTCGCGCCCAGGCGGCGCCACACGCTACCCAGCTCCAGGCCGATCACACCGCCGCCGATGACGACCATATGCTCGGGCACCTTCGGCAGCTCGAGCGCGCCGGTGCTGTCGACGACGACCTTCTGGTCGACCGTCACGCCCGGCAGCGGCGTGACCGACGATCCGGTCGCGATCACGATGTTCTTGGCGCGCACCGTCTGGCCCGCGACCTCGACGCTGTCCTTACCGGTGAAGCGCGCATGGCCCTTCAGCCACGTCACCTTGTTCTTCTTGAACAGATATTCGATGCCGCCGGTCAGCTGCTTCACCGCGTCGCGGCGCTGGCCGTGCATCGCGTCCAGGTCCAGCTCGGGCGTCACCTTGATGCCCATCTTGGCCATCGCGCCATTGGCTGCCGCATCGAAATATTCCGACGCGTGCAGCATCGCCTTCGACGGAATGCAGCCGACGTTCAGGCAGGTTCCGCCCAGCGTCCCGCGCGCCTCGGCGCAGGCGGTCTTCAGCCCCAGCTGCGCCGCGCGGATCGCCGCGACATAGCCGCCGGGGCCGGCACCGATCACGAGGACGTCATAGTCGTAGTCTGCCATCATTTCCTCCAACCGTCATGCCAGCCGACGCTGGCATCTCGTGCGGCAGGAAGCGATGCTCCCCGCGAAAGACCCCGACCTCCGCCGGGGTGACGTGTCTATATAGATACTTACAGGTCGATCAGAATGCGCGTTGGATCCTCGATCGCATTCTTCAGCGCGACGAGGAAGGTCACCGCCTCGCGGCCGTCGATCAGACGGTGGTCGTAGCTGAGCGCCAGATACATCATCGGACGCACCACGACCTGGCCGTTCACCACCACCGGGCGATCCTCGATCCGGTGAAGGCCCAGCACCGCCGACTGCGGCGGGTTGATGATCGGGGTCGACATCAGCGATCCGAACACGCCGCCGTTCGAGATGGTGAAGGTGCCGCCCTTCATCTCGTCCATCTTCAGCGTGCCATCCTTGGCGCGGCGGCCGAAGTCGCCGATCGTCTTCTCGATGCCCGCAACCGACAGGTCCTGCGCGTCGCGGATGACCGGCACGACCAGGCCGTTCGGGGCCGAGACGGCGACCGAGATATCGGCATAGTCGTGATAGACGATCTCATCGCCTTCGATCGACGCGTTGACGGACGGAATGTCCTTCAGCGCCATCGTCGCGGCCTTCACGAAGAAGCCCATGAAGCCCAGGCGGACGCCGTGCTTCTTCTCGAACAGGTCCTTGTACTTGGCGCGCGCCTCGATCACCGCGGTCATGTCGACGTCATTGAACGTCGTCAGCATTGCGGCGGTGTTCTGCGCTTCCTTCAGGCGCTTGGCGATCGTTTGACGCAGGCGCGTCATCTTGACGCGCTCTTCCTTGCGGCCACCCGCGGGGGCGGCAGCCGGAGCGGCAGCAGCAGGCGCTTGCGCGGTCGCAGCCGGCTTCGCCGCGGCGGCAGCGGCCACGTCTTCCTTGGTGATGCGGCCGTCCTTGCCCGTGCCGGTGATCGACGCGGGGTCGAGGCCGTATTCCAGCACGGCGCGACGGACCGACGGCGACAGCGCCGCCGGCGAGTCGCTCGATGCCTCAGGCGCCGCAGCGGCCGGAGCAGGCGCAGCCGGGGTGACTGCCGGAGCCGGCGCAGCGGCAGGCGCCGCCGCCGCACCACCACCCGCTTCGATCGTCGCGAGCATCGCGCCGACCTGCACGGTATCGCCGACCTGCACCGCATGCTGCCCCATCACACCGGCGACCGGCGAGGGCACTTCCACCGACACCTTGTCGGTCTCAAGGCTCGCGATCGGCTCGTCGGCCTTCACGGGGTCGCCGGGCTGCTTCAGCCATTCGCCGACGGTGGCTTCGGTGATCGATTCGCCCAGAACGGGAACGGTGACTTCGGTTGCCATCTCTTGCATCCTTCTCCCCGGGGAGGGGGTCTTCAACGGGGAAAGTGGTTAGCTGCTCGGGGACTGGGTCGGCCGGGCGGTGGTGGTGGAGCCCTCGCTGCGGGTCCGGCGGATTTCCTCGCGCACGTTATGGCCAAGCGCATCGGCGACGAGCGCGCCCTGCTCGGCGGTGTGCCGCTTCATCAGACCCGTGGCAGGCGATGCCGCCGCGGCGCGACCAGCGTAGCGAGCACGCTTCACCGCGCACTGCGCCTGCGCGAGCGACTCCTCGATCAGCGGCTCGACGAAGAACCAATAGCCGTTGTTCTTCGGCTCTTCCTGCGCCCAGACCACGTCCTTGAGGTTCGGCATCCGCGCGATCCGGCGAGCAAGCGCATCGCCTGGGAACGGATAGAGCTGCTCAATCCGCACGATCTGCGTGCCGGTATCGCCCGCCGCGTTGCGCGCTTCGATCAGGTCGTAGGCCACCTTGCCCGTACACAGCACCAGCCGCGTCGTATCGGCATCCGCCGCACCATTGGTGTCGGACAGGATGCGCTTGAAGTGACTGTCGCCCTGGAACTCGGCCGCCGTCGACACCGCCAGCTTGTGGCGGAGCAGCGACTTCGGCGTCATCACGATCAGGGGCTTGCGGAAGTTGCGGTGCATCTGCCGGCGCAGCAGGTGGAAGTAATTCGCCGGCGTGGTGCAATTCGCGACCTGTATATTGTCCTGCGCGCACAGCTGCAGGAAGCGCTCGGGACGCGCCGAGCTATGCTCCGGCCCCTGCCCTTCGTAGCCATGCGGCAGCAGCATCACGAGGCCGTTGGCGCGCAGCCACTTGGCTTCACCGCTCGCGATGAACTGGTCGATCATGATCTGCGCGCCGTTGACGAAGTCGCCGAACTGCGCCTCCCACATGACAAGCGTCTTGGGGTCCGCCAGCGCATAGCCGTATTCGAAGCCGAGCACGCCATATTCTGAGAGCGGGCTGTCGAGCACCTCGAACCGGCCATGCTCCACCGTCGTCAACGGCACGTACTTGTGCTCGTCGGTCTGGTCGACCCACACCGCGTGGCGCTGGCTGAACGTGCCGCGACCCGAGTCCTGCCCGGACAGGCGCACGCCATAGCCTTCCGACAGCAGCGAACCGAAGGCCAACGCCTCGCCGGTCGCCCAGTCGAAATTCTCGCCGGTCTTGAACATCTGGCGCTTGGCATCGAGCACGCGGCCCAGCGTCTTGTGGATCTGGATGCCCTCCGGCACCGTCGTCAGCGTACGACCCAGCGCGTCGAACAGCTTCATCTCGATGCCGGTTTCGACGTTGCGCCGCTCGGTGCCACCATCGGTCGGCGCCGACAGGCCGGTCCAGCGACCCGCGAACCAGTCCGCCTTGTTCGGCTTGTAGCTCGCGCCCGCCTCGAACTCGCCTTCCAGCAGCGTCGTGAACTGATGGACCTTCTCATCCATCCACGCCTGGTCGATCACGCCTTCCTGGATCAGGCGCTTGCCGTAGATTTCGCTAACGCCGGGGTGCTGGCGGATCTTGTTATACATCAGCGGCTGCGTGAAGCCCGGCTCGTCACCCTCATTGTGCCCGAAGCGGCGATAGCACCACATGTCGATCACGATGTCGCGGTGGAACTTCTGGCGGAACTCGATCGCCATCTTGGTGGCGAAGGTCACCGCCTCGGGATCGTCGCCGTTGACGTGGAACACCGGCGCCTGCACGCCCTTCGCCACATCCGACGGATAAGGCGACGACCGCGCGAACTGCGGGCTGGTGGTGAAGCCCACCTGGTTGTTGATGATGAAGTGAACGCAGCCGCCCGTGTTGTAACCACGGATGCCGGAGAAGCCGAGGCATTCCCAAACGATGCCCTGGCCCGCGAACGCCGCGTCGCCGTGGATCAGCACGGGCAGCGAGGCGCTGTGTTCCTTGAGGTCGTTCGCGATCGTCTGGATCGCGCGCGTCTTGCCGAGCACGACCGGGTCCGCCGCCTCGAGGTGCGACGGATTGGCGACCAGCGACATATGCACCTTGTGCCCGTCGAACTCACGGTCGGTCGAGGTGCCGAGGTGATACTTCACGTCACCCGAACCGCCGATCTCGTCGGGCTGCGCCGAACCGCCGGCGAATTCGTGGAAGATGACGCGCAGCGGCTTGGCCATGACATTGGCGAGCACGTTCAGGCGGCCGCGGTGCGCCATGCCGTACACGATCTCGCGCACGCCGGCCTGGCCGCCGTACTTGATGACGCTTTCCAGCGCCGGGATCATGCTCTCGCCGCCGTCGAGGCCGAAGCGCTTGGTCCCGACATACTTCTTGCCGAGGAACTTTTCCCATTGCTCGGCCTCGATGACCTTGCTCAGGATCGCGCGCTTGCCGTCGACGCTGAACTCGATCGCCTTGTCCTTGCCCTCCATGCGGTCCTGCAGGAAGCGGCGCTCCTCGACATCGACGATGTGCATGTACTCAAGGCCGACGTTGCCGCAGTAATTGCGGCGCAGCGTGTCGACCAGCTCGCGCACGGTCGCCCATTCGAAACCGAGCGTTCCGCCGAGGTAGACAGGGCGATCGATGTCGGCGTCGGTGAAGCCGTGATACTCGGTGCGCAGATCCTCCGGCATGTCGCGGTGCGAAAGGCCGAGCGGATCGAGATTGGCGGCAAGGTGGCCACGGACGCGATAGGTACGGACCAGCAGCTGCGCGCGGATCGCGTCGCCCGCCGCCTTGATGATGTCCTCCTTGGACGGGGCGGCGCCAGCGGCCGGCGCGGGCTTGCCGCCGCCCTTCGCAGGCTTGGGCGCCGGCTCCATCTGCGTGGGATCGAGCCCCGCGGTCAGGTCGTCGGTCGTGGTCAGCGGCCAGCGCTTGTTGGTCCAGCTCGGACCGCCGGTGCCGGCCTCGAGGCCTTCGAAGAAGCTGCGCCAGCCCAGATCGACCGACGACTGGTCGGCCTGATATTTGGCATAGAGCGCCTCGATGAACGCCGGGCTGACGCCCGCCGCGATATCGCCGAAATCCTGACCTTCGTAGCCCATGGTCTTCTTCCTAATCCCCTCTCCCACCGGGAGAGGGAGGGGCCCGCCGCTCGTCAGAGCGGTGGGAGGGTGAGGGTCGAGGGGAAGGCTGCCGCCCTCACCCTTCCGCGGCTCTGCCGCTCCCTCCCTCTCCCGCCGGGAGAGGGAATTTACTTGTTCAGCACCTGCAGCAGGGTCGAACCCAGCTCGCTCGGCGACGCCGCGACCTTGATCCCGGCCGCTTCCATCGCCGCGATCTTGCTTTCCGCATCGCCCTTGCCACCCGACACGATCGCGCCGGCATGGCCCATGCGACGGCCAGGAGGCGCCGTGCGGCCCGCGATGAAGCCCGCCATCGGCTTGCTACGGCCGCGCTTCGCTTCGTCGATCAGGAACTGCGCCGCCTGCTCTTCCGCATCGCCGCCGATCTCGCCGATCATGATGATCGACTGGGTCTCGTCGTCGGCCAGGAACAACTCGAGCACGTCGATGAAGTTGGTGCCGTTGACGGGATCGCCGCCGATGCCCACCGCGGTCGTCTGACCCAGGCCAGCGTTCGAGGTCTGGAACACCGCCTCATAGGTCAGCGTGCCCGAGCGCGACACGACGCCGACCGAGCCCTTCTTGAAGATAGACCCCGGCATGATGCCGATCTTGCACTCACCCGGCGTCAGCACGCCCGGGCAGTTCGGACCGATCAGGCGCGACTTCGAGCCCGACAGAGCGCGCTTGACCTTGACCATGTCGAGGACCGGAATGCCCTCGGTGATGGCGACGATCAGCGGGATTTCCGCATCGATCGCTTCCAGGATCGAGTCGGCCGCGAAGGGCGGCGGCACGTAGATCACGCTCGCGTCAGCGCCCGTCTTCGACTTGGCTTCAGCGACGGTGTTGAAGACCGGCAGACCGATATGCTCGGTGCCGCCCTTGCCCGGCGTCACGCCGCCGACCATCTGCGTGCCATACGCCAGCGCCTGCTGGGTGTGGAACGTGCCGGTTTCACCCGTCATGCCCTGGGTGATGACCTTGGTGTTCTTGTTGACGAGGATGCTCATCTTAGCTCCCAACTCCCTTGTGTCCCCGCGAAGGCGGGGACCCAGTCCTGAGCTCCCGCCTGCGCGGGAGCACGATCGCTCAAAACAATGACTCGTACAGGTCGAGCCAATCCGGATTCTTCTCTTCGATCAGCCGCAGCTTCCAGTCCCGGTTCCACTTCTTGAGCTGGCGTTCGCGAAGTCGCGCACTGTCCAGTTCGTCATGGGCCTCATACCAGACCAGGAGCCTGCAACCGTATATCTTGGTGAACCCGTCGATCAGGGCATTGCGGTGTTGATAGGCCCGCTTCGCCAGATCACTCGTGACACCTAAATATATCGTTCCGTTCAGTCGGCTCGCCATCATGTAGACGTAGCCAACCTTGGTCATCCCTCGCCCCCTTGTGCTCCCGCGAAGGCGGGAGCACAGTACTGGGTCCCCGCCTTCGCGGGGACACAAGGGTATTTAGGACGCAATCTTACGCCAAGCTCTCGTCGATACCCTTGCAGGCGACGAGCAGTTCCTTGACCGCGTCGACCGAGACCTGAAGGTTGGCCTTCGCCTCGTCCGACAGCTTGACCTCGACGACCTTCTCGACACCGCCAGCGCCGATCACGACGGGCACGCCGACATACAGGTTGTCGATGCCATACTCACCCGACAGGTGCGCCGCCGCAGGCAGGATGCGCTTCTGGTCGTAGAGATAGGCTTCGGCCATCGCGATGCCACTGGTGGCGGGCGCGTAATAGGCCGAGCCGGTCTTGAGCAGCGCGACGATCTCGCCGCCGCCGCCGCGGGTGCGCTTGATGATCTCGTCGACCTTTTCCTTGGTCGAGAAGCCCATTTCGATCAGGTCGCTGACCGGGATGCCGCTGACGGTCGAATATTCCAGGACCGGGACCATGGTGTCGCCGTGGCCGCCGAGCACAAAGGTGTTCACGTCCTTCACCGACACGCCGAACTCTTCGGCGAGGAAGTGGCTGAAGCGCGCCGAGTCGAGCACGCCCGCCATGCCGACGACCTTGTTCGCCGGGAGACCCGAGAATTCGCGCAGTGCCCAGACCATCGCGTCGAGCGGGTTGGTGATGCAGATGACGAAGGCGTCGGGCGCGTTGGCGGCGATGCCCTCGCCGACCGCCTTCATCACCTTCAGGTTGATGCCGAGCAGGTCGTCGCGGCTCATGCCAGGCTTGCGCGCGACACCGGCGGTGACGATGATGACGTCCGCGCCCGCGATGTCGGCGTAGTCGTTGGAACCCTTGACGTTCGCGTCGAAGCCCTCGACCGGGCCGCACTGCGACAGGTCGAGTGCCTTGCCCTGGGGAACACCCTCGACGACGTCGAACAGGACGATATCGCCCAGCCCCTTGAGCGCGGCGAGGTGCGCCAGCGTGCCGCCGATGTTGCCGGCGCCGATCAGCGCGATCTTCTTGCGAGCCATTCCAATCCTACTCCATTGGCCCCAACGGGGCGAGGCGTGATTGGTCATGCCGCATAGGCCTGTTACGGCAGGGGCACAACCACCTAAAACTCGCTCGCCGGATTTATCGTCGATAACGGTTCGCAATAGCGATAAGCGGATGGGGCTGGATTTCGGAGCGGGTTGTTAACCCTTCTGCGATACCGCGGGCGCGTGATGTCGCAGCCCTCCCGCCCGGATCGCGCCCTGTCCGCGATCGACGTGCTCCGCTTTGCGTGCGCGGCGATGGTGGTGGGATATCATTACGGCTTCGCCTTTCCACTCACGCCGCCCCGCCCGCTTGCCGGCGTCGTCGCGGCGCCGGTCAACGGGCTCTGGTTCGGGTGGGTCGGGGTCGAGCTGTTCTTCGTTATTTCGGGCTACGTCATCCTCGGAACGGCCGAACGACGCGACACGCGCCAGTTCGTCCGCGCGCGCGTGCTGCGGCTCGTCCCCGCCGTCTGGATCTGCGCGACCACCACCGCTTTGCTGCTACTGACGGTCCCCGGCGTCGATATCGGTTCCGTGGCGCACGGCTGGGTCGACGCGGTGGCATTCGTGCCCATCGGCGTCCAAATCGACGGATCCTACTGGACCCTGGCCATAGAAATCGCATTCTACGCCCTAATCACCACTTCCCTCGCGCTCGGTAGGGGCGAGCGCGTGTCAATCGGCGTCCAAAAAGGACCCCCTATCGGCGTCCAAAAGGGACCCCGTTTGTCGAGCGGTGTGACGGGTATGGCGGGCGTGCCGTTCG
>NZ_JACIDB010000010.1 GCF_014196115.1 Sphingomonas aquatilis
GCCATGCTCGTCGCGCAGCCGCTCGAAGATCCGTTTGGCGGTGTGCTGCTGCCTGGCCGGCGACAGGCGGTCCTCGCGCAGCATGGCGTCGATGACCGGCAACAGCGGCCCCAGCTTCGGCTTCTCCGGCGGCTTCGCGCGCCGGTAGCCTGGTGGCAGCGAGAACGCGCACATCTTCGCCACCGTGTCCCGGCTCAGACCGAACACCTTCGCCGCTTCCCGGCGACTATGACCTTCCACGAACACGAAACGCCGAACGACCGCGTAGCTCTCCAAGGCAAACATCCTCGCCGCCCCAAATGGAGCAGCTTACCACTGGCAGGATTTCTCTCCGCCGCACCGGCACCTATGCCGGCGCTCCCGTGGCCGGGTTTGTCACCGCCCTACACACTGTCGGACGAGAGGATCGCCGCATGAGGATCGGCGTGATCGGAGCCGGATGGTTGGGGAGCACGGTCGGCAGGCTGTGGGTCGAGGCGGGTCACGAGGTTCTCTTCTCGTCCCGCACGCCGTCCAAGCTCGAGGAATTGACGGCCGAGCTCGGCGACAACGCAATAGCGGGCAGCTTCCTGGACGCCGCCGAGTTCGGCGAAGTGGCGCTCCTCTCGGTCCGGTATCCCGCGCTGCCGTCGCTAGTGATGCAGGTCGGCGACGCTCTGGCGGGAAGGATCGTGCTCGACGCGTGCAACCCGTTCCCGCCTGACCGCGCCGAGGTCATAGCGGCCGTCGAAGCCGCGGGCGTCGCCCGCACCACGCAACGGCATCTCCCACGCGCCAGGCTCGTCAGGGCGTTCAGCTCGGTCGACGCGGACGAGATCGCCGTTTCGGCCGAGCGCCGACACGGCGGGCGACCGCTGGGAGTGCCGCTCGTGAGCGACGATGTCGAGGCGATGGCCGTGGCGGAAGATCTGGTCCGGGACTGCGGCTGCGACCCGCTCAACCTCGGGACCATGGCGCACGCGCGGATCATAGAGAACGGGGAGGCCGGCTTCAGGCTGCATGCGAACGTCGACGGATTGCGGTCGATCCTCATGAGGGCGTGATCGGCAACAACCGTCGCATGGCAGACGGCGGGTCGGATTCCGCGTCGATCCGGCCCGTGACGAACCGGCGCGGACGTGTCAGAACATCCCCATGGCGATTCTAGACTTTAAGGAGATCGCGCCAGCTCACGTCGGCGACGATCGCGATGCGTTCGAGCTGTTCGCCAGAGAGTTTTTCCAGGCGAAAGGCTTCGACGTCGTCGAGCATCCGGATCGTGGCGCCGACAACGGGCGAGACCTCATCGTCGTCGAGAGCAGAAGGGGCGCAATCGGCACGAGCGAGGTGCGTTGGCTGGTCAGCTGCAAGCACAAGGTTCATTCCGGCAAATCCGTCACGTCCAAGGAGGAGTGGAACATCTCCGACCGGGTGAGCTCGAACGGCTGCCATGGCTTCATGGCCTTCTATTCCACATTGCCGAGTTCCGGCGTGACGGCGATCGTCGATGGTCTGAGGGACGTCCAGTACGTCCAGTACGACAGGGAGCGGATCGAGCGCGAGCTGCTGAGCGATGAGCCCGGACGCGCCGTCGCGCTGCGCTTCATGCCAAGGTCGTTCGCCGCCTGGAGGGATCTCGACGGCGGAGTCACCGGTATCGATCGCCATCCCGCGAAGCCGGCGTCCGTCTCGACGGGGGCGGCTGCAGAACCGGCTGAATGGACAGCTTCGAAGCCCGAGCGGCTCCACTTCGCCGTGCAAGTCCGAAATCACCGTGCACGCTGCGCCCAGATCGAGGTGGAGGAAAAGCTCAACCAGGGAAGCACCGTCGAGAGCTTCGACGTCTCACCCGTCCTCTCGTTCGGCACCATGGAGTACGACGTGAAGGATCTGAACGTGTCGGTCGGCCTGAGGCGGGCGCTGTGCCACGTCACCTCCGAGACCGGGAAGGTCGAGAACGAACGGCTGGGACGCGGCACGCCGGCGCCCACAGGCATGACGGCGAACGCGGGCGACGTCTGGGAGATGACCAGTTGCGGAGGGGGAGTGCTGAAGGGCGACGTGCTCGGTCATCACGTGCTCTGCCGCATCAGGACGCCTCCGGGCGAACGGGGGCATGCGCGACTGGAACTGACCGCATCGCGCAGCGACATCGTGTGCAGCTTCTCGTCGCCGGGCAACGTCGCGCGCGCGACCAAGCGGGTGATGGAGCGCTTCCTGGAGAACGCGCTCTTCCAGAAAGTCTCCGGGCACCTTCTCCTTTCAGAAGTGGAGATGCGCAGCAAATGATGTCCTCAGACGAGATCAGGGGTACGCTGCATAAGCTGTTGGAGGCGGACGGTCTGCCATTCGACCATCTGGTGGAGATCGCGAGGCTCAAGCCGAAGCGCGACTTCATCGATGCCGATCTCAGCGGCGTCGACTTCGCAGGTTCCGACCTCACCGGCTACGACTTCACCGGAGCGAACCTCACAGGCGCATCGTTCGCGGGCGCGATCATCGACGGCGCGCGCTTCACGCGGGCGAACGCGACCGACGTGGTCTGGCCTGAGGGCTGGGACGGCAGGCGGCTTGGATTGAGCCCGCTCCTGTACGCCCTCTCACCCTCACAGACGATGCTGGTGGACCAGCTGCTGGAGGATCTGGAATACAGCCCGGAACGTCGGGCGATCGCCGTGGTGCCGACGGGCGCGGGGGTGTCCGCCATGCTGGCGCAGATCCTGCGACAGGTCGAGGAGGAAGGCCGCTTCCGCAGCGCCCTGGTTCTCACCGAGACGAAGGCGGAGCGGGATCAGCTGACCTCGCTGCTGCAGCAGTCGGGCTTCGCCGCCCCCTTCGGCGACAAGCCACTCGAGAAAGGTGCGATCCCGCTGCCAGGGGAGATATGGGTCGAGACGTTCGGCAACCTGCGGCGGTGGCTTCAGGACGTCGAGCAGGATCATCGCCGGAAGGCGGCCGATCTGGGCTGCTCGCACGTCGTCCTGATGTCGGTCCCCCATCGCAGACGAAAGGACATCGTCACCCTCTCCCACCAGCCGACCTCGCCGGCGATGCTGGCCTTCACCCAGCCCCTGGTCGACAAGATCGACGAGCAGGGCATGCTTCTGGGCGAGCGGATGCGGGAGGTCTTCCCACGCCCCGCGACGATGTTCCCCGTCTACAGGGCGGTCGAAGAAGGTCTGCTGGTGCCGGCGGTGGTCACGATCTTCGACGGGCCGGCGCGCAGTCTGCGGCGCATCTTCGGAGAGAACGTGACCCTGGTCGCACAGAACGCGCAATCCATCGCTTACGACTTCATGCTGGCGGTGGACGCCCTTTCGACCGACGCGCCCGCCCTTCTCCTCGCCCCTGATCGCTCGACGTCGGAGCTGCTGACCAATGCGCTCGACGAAGCCATCCACTTCAGAGGTTCGCGCGAGTGGCCCCGCTCGGCCATCGCCGTCAACGGCAGGAACAAGCGTCTCGAACCATCGGAGCGTGATGCGGTGAAGGGGAGGATCATCGTCACGACGCCCAGCACCCTGGACGGCATGCACATCGGGGACGTCGGCATCGTCGGTCTCGCCAGCAGGCTTCCGGGCCGCCTGGTGACGAAGGTGCTGTTCGGTCCGCCGCGGTCCGAGCGGCGCCGCGTCGTGGACTACACCGGCGTGACGCTCACCGAGAGCCTGCGCCAACTCCACGGCGTCGTCGAGATGCGCGGCGTCTTCGACGAGGGCGTGAGCGTCGAGCCGGCCCATCGATACACACGCGCCGATTGACGCGTGCGCGGGTCCACGTTCTTCGTCCCATCGCTTCGGGCGGGTCGACGCTGTCTTGGCTGGTGCGTGCGAAGGCGTAGATGCTAGGCATCCTCCACTTCGGGAATGAAGGCATCGTGGGAAGGCCGTGACGGACAGATTCGAGGAACTCCGCACGTTCGTCACCGTGGTCTCCTCGGGCGGCATCAGTGCGGCCGCCGCCGAACTCGGCATCGCGAAGTCCGCGGTCTCCCGGCGCGTCAGCGACCTCGAGGGGCGGCTCGGCCTCGATCTTCTGGAACGGTCGGGTAAGCGGACGTACGCGACCGCGGTCGGTCTCGAGTACGCCCGCCGGGCCGCGGAGATCCTCGGTGCCCTCCGGGATCTCGAAACCCCTACAGGCGGGGACGCCACCAGGAGGATCGTGTCGATAGCGGCACCCCCTCTCGTCGCTTCGCGAATCCTCGTCCCCGCCATCCAAGCCTCCGCCGCACCTGGGAAGAGCGACACCGTCTTCCGTTTGATCGAGGAGGGCGCGGAAGGCGCGGACGTGACGTTCCTCCTGCGGGACGAGGCTCGCGCGCAGGACCATCTGGTCCTCGTCAGTCCGCTGATCGTCTGCGGATCGCCGCGCTATCTCGCAGGCGCGCGCTCGCCGCGGCGAATGGCCGAACTCGAAGGACACGCCGCGATCATCGTCGGTACGGATCCCGCGGCCGACTGGCGGTTCGGCGAACGGACGTGGCGGCCGAGGACCGTCGCGATGGTGGCGTCGAACCTCGAGGTGGCCGCCGCCGCCGCGATCGCCGGCCTCGGGCTGGTGCGGATTCCGGAATCCCTCGTCCTCCAGGACATAAGTGAAGGCAGGCTGGTCCCCGTGCTCGCAGACGAGCCGATGGGACATGCGCACCTGTACGCACACGCCGAGGCGTCCGCCGAGATGCACGTCCTAGCCTGCATGGACAGGCTGGTCTCGCTGATCGGAAGCACCATCGGACACGCCGTTCCGTAATTCGACACGGCCGCCGAGCGCAGAGCCATCGGGCTCGCGGCTCACCCACATCCAGTCGTTCCGCATCCCGCGGCGCCGCTTCCGCATCCGAAGCTTACCGACGGAAGGCTCAGCTCCGCGATCGATCGCGAGCGTGCGCGATCGATGCGCCGGCTCGAGCGACAGTGACGGAAATCAAGCCGCGACGGCCGCATCTTTACCGATCCTAAAGAGCATCAAGCGGACAAGCATTGTCCGCTACCACTCGGGACTGCGGCGGCTCGGCAGGGAACAAGTGCGTCGGTGAGGATCACTCGATCGGATCGGAGATTGCCGGCGGAACATCGACGTCCGCTCCGCAAGCGGCGTCGCATCGTCGCTTCATCGCGGGCGGGCTCGGAACCGCGCAGTCCGGCTCCGGCCGGTGCGCCGCCGCCCCGTCGATGTCCGAGACGTGTGCATCAGGACCTGTCCAGCTCTGGCCTCTTTCAGCCCGTGGTCGGGCAGGAGAAAATGAAATGAAGAAGTGCATCATCGATGGTGAACTCCAGCGGGACCTCCCCACCGGAGCGCTGCTGACCATAGAAGCTCTGCTGGACGCCCTCTCGGACGCCCAGATACCATCGCCGCCGCAGCTGCTGAGCTTCGAGGTCGTGGAGGAGGACGAGGAAGGCCGCTGGTCCTACGACATGGATCTCGAAGTCGCGCACGGGGTCGTCCTTCGCGCCGAAGGTGAATATCAAGACGGCGATCATGGGCCGGCGACCCGAGCGTCAGTCGTGGCGGACGCGATGGAGGGGCTGGAGGTCGTCCGCCGCGACCTCGAACGTTACGCTCAGATCCTGCACGAAGCGAGGCTTGCGGCCCGCAAGGTGCTCGCACGGTGGCACGATGCCGGCACACCGACGAGGCTCATCGATGTTCGACTGGACACCTACGACCGCTGGCGTGGATCGATCATTCCACACCTCCAGGTCATCATCGAGGCTCTCGACGAGCGTCTTCGTCCCGCGATCGAGAAGGTCAACATCCTACATCCCTCCATGCTGGTGCCGATCCTCGACGTCGAGCAGGAGGCCGTCCGGAACGGCCTCCGCAAGCGGCGGAGCATGATGGCGGAGGGAGCGGACGGGATGGTTGACCAGCTCGCGATCAACGCCATGGCTCATCACGGCGACGTCGCCGCGCATCTGCGCCTCCTGGGAAAGCACGCCATATACTGGCTGGCCGACGCCACGTGCATCGCCGCGCGCAACGGCCATGTGACCGCGGGGACCGGTGATCCCAACGCCGACGTCCAGTGGATGGAGAACGGCGTCTCGGTGCGGGGCACCACCATTCCGGAGACGCAGCTGATGGCCGCCGTCGGCCGCCCGGTCCAGACGTTGATGGAGCACCCGTTCCTGTCGCCGGACATGATCATCGAGCACGCCTCGTGCGAGGACGACGACGAGGGAGAGTCCATGCTCTCCATCACGTTCTCGCAGAGGACGCATTGGTTCTGCATGTCGTCCGGGCGCTTCTGGGATGGAGATGAAAGGCGGAGCGGCATCGGCGCGCCCTTCGATGCCGCAGGTTTGGTCGAGCGCGCGGTAGGATCCATGCGATAACTTCCGAGCCGCTTGGACCAGCCCGCACACAGGGTTTAGCGTCGTCCAATTCGGGTTCATCGGGGGGCGTGGATACGGCGCGCTGGATCTGTTCGCCTCCCAATTGCGGTCGCGGCGTGGTCGTCCCGACCGGCGAAGGTAGGCGAGGGCACTACGCTTTCCGACGCAGCGCGAACTCAGGTTCGTCGACCAATGCTCTTACGGCGACTTGGCCTCGGACTTCTACTGCGCCGGAGACTTCAGCGCGACGTCGTCAAAGCGCTCAGGCTTCGCCCTGTGGGAGGTGCCCCTAGCGCTTCTTCGCCGAAGGCCGATGCGTGCTCGCGATCGCGGGACGATCGCATCCTGAAGGACGGCTGACCGTCGGTTGAAGGCTCATCCGCGCTCCCGCAACACGTCCGTTTACCTTTGGCGTTGAACTCCCCGCCGCAATCGCTGAACGAGATCGCTGACACGAAGAAGAAGCAGCCGCCCTACAGCGTCGGTCTTTGCTTCTAGCCACTCGAAGACCGCAGCGGCGTCGACTAAAGCGAGTGGATCCCTCCCCACTGCGATATCCGAGTTGACGGTCATGCGGGTCGGAAACTGGGCGATCAAGAGTGGCACTGAACCGGGCTCATCCCACTCTCTCTGCAATGCATCGAGAATTCGGTCCGCCGGCGCCACAAGCGCGACGGCACGCTCAGCGGGAATGCCGAACTGCATGAGCTCCATCGCTACCCCTTCGGCGAGGAAGGCCCTGTCTCGATGCCAATTGGTCGTCTGACCGTAGTGCCGCATCAGGTCCGTAATGAAGGCGTAATGCTGGCGCAACTCGCCGACCCGGTCATCACCGATCCCGAGGGAAAAAGCGAAGCTCAGCACAGCGTCCGCTTCTCCCATCGTCACACTCCACAGATCAAATAGCCAAGGAAATAGCCATTGAGAGACATTCAAGCGACTCTAAAAGAGGCCACGCGGAAGATCATCGTCCTCGACATCGAGACTGGCAATGACCCGGCGGCACTCGCGATGCTGGGCGAGCCACGCGGGCGCGGCGAGCGACCCGCAATCCAGCGGATCCGATCGGCATGTGTGCTGATAGCTTCATCGACCCATCATCGACCCATCGAACTACGATCATATCACGAAGATGGCGAGGACCTGATCCTTGAGAGGTTAGCGGACGATCTCGATCGCGGCGCGGAAGAGGGGGCGCTGTTGGTGACGTTCGAAGGCCGTCGGCATGATCTCCCTACGATACGTCGGCGGGCGGGGCGTCACATGCTCTTCCAACGAGCCGGCCTCACGCACTGGTGCGGCGGGGGCGGAACGCACCTCGATCTTGCCAGAGATGTCTATCCGCCGAACAATGCCGGGTCGCTTCGAGAGGCATGCGCTGGCTTCGACATCCCATTACCGGAAATTGGACGACAGGGTGATCCGCCGCTGCATGTGCGCAAAGGGCAGTTGGACTGCATCGCAACATACCTATTGCTGTTGCACGAGCAGGCGCTCAGCCGCGGAGATGGGAGTTATCTTCTGACCGGTTGGCGCATGGTCGGCTCGCTTCTCGACAGCCGATCCGACCTCGTGAACCTTAGATCCATGGATCGCCCGGCAAGTCTCCCCCGGCGCTTATGAACGGGAAGGCCTCTGTTGGCGATCAATGCGAGACCCATCCAGAACGCCGACGGAGACGTTCCGGACAACTATGTCACGCATGCGCATATTGCACGTGCAATATGCTTAAAAACGCACGGAATTGGGTAGCTCCCGTGCGTTCCTAAGCATGTGACATTGTGAAACTTGATCAGTATACCCAGAGGGCCGGCATGCCAGATCGATATTCCATTCGTTATGAGGACAACGGCACCGCCCACGTTCTCGGCCCCGAAGGTTGGGACGACGACCTCGCCGAGGCTGCCCGCGAGGCGCTAGCCGATCTTTCGAAATCCTCCGAACATGGCAAATACAGTCTTCAGCTCGAACGCTTTTTGAGCTTCGAGTTCGAGGACGGGGAGCGGTGCGACGCCCTGCTCGACGAGGACATCGCGACCGCGCGGGCGCGCTTCGAGAAGTTTCTAGAATCCTTGGGTTGCACAGTGGGGCCAGCGCGCGGACGCCGGGACAAATCCAGATCGGTCAAGCGCAGCGACGGCAACACTGGCGACATCCAGATCGCCATCCGCGTGACGCGCGACTTCTACGACGCCCTTCGAACCAACGGCTTGTACACCGACTGGAACCCCCTCGAGGTGAATGGCTGGGAGCAGGGTTCGGCCGCGCGGGTCGCAGCGGGCAACACGGGAAAGAACGAGCAGGGGCACATCGGTGATGACAGCGGCAACCACTTCCGAATCGCAAACCGCGACTGGTATCCACCGCTGCCGCACGATCCTGTCGGGTTGGGTCGCCGCGTGCTGGCAGCCGTCAATGCGGATCTCGCGGCTGGCCACGAATGGCCACCCGGCGCGGTGTTACTCGTCAGAGCACTCGTCGACGGTGGTGGCCGGTTCGAGGACACGCACGTTCTGACGGCCGCCGACTGGGCTGTCGGGTCACGCTTCGGCCGCGCCATGATCGCCCCGGACAAGGGAACGAACGGCGTCCGGGACAAGGTCGTCGTCATCAGCGAAGAGCATCGGCAAAACCTCGCCGACAGCTTCGACCGCAGGCACAAGGCGGACAGCTCGATACCCAGCATGGCGGCACTCAGAGAGCTGCTCGGCGAAGGGAAGCTAGATGAGTTGATGCGACACCCGCTTTATCCCAACGCCCAAGGGAAAAAACTCACGGGCTCGAACTTCCGCAGCGACTGGTTCCGGCCATGCATGATCCGGCACAAGGTCTACGTGGAGTCGACGCGGGGACAGAAGCTTGCGGCACCGCATTGGCTGCGACGGGCCAACGTCACCGCGCAGGTCGCCCGGACCTTCGGCGCGGGAGGGACGGTGGATGAAATACGAAAGCGGCTGAAGGAGCTCGAGGAGGACTTCGGTTGGAAGTCGAGCATGCTCGAAAGGTACGCCGCAAACTTCTTCCTCACGATCAGGCTTGAAAAGCGCATCGCCACGATGGACGCGATGAACCTCACCGAGGAGGTGCGTCCGCGCCTGACCACCATGAACCGCAGCGACACGGCGTCGGACTTACTCAGTCCTGCGATCAGGGGCCTGCACGGGAGTCTGCCGAGATGACCAAAATAAGCGGGAGGGGGCGGATCCCCGACCTAATCCGCATCGATGGACGCGTCCACATTCTTTCCCGCGCCCTCCGTCCCGGGACGCCGGGCCGCCCCGCAAGCAGGACCGACTACCTCGATGTCGAGCCCTTCCGAGGATCGACACTGTGGATGTCGCGATCGGCTGCGAAGAACATAATCGGGATCCATGGTGAGTGGGTCGACCGCGTCGCCGATCTCGGTCTCCTAGATCGGGAAATCGATGAGGATGCGCACCATTGGTTCAGCATGGACCTCGACTGGACCAAGGAGCGCCTCCAGCAGATCTTCCGCGCCCAGACGCATGTCCCGCGCACGTATGGCGAATTCGAGCTCTACAACGCCCGAAGAAGGATCTTGGGCATCCCGACGGATGAGCCGTATCCCGACGCGATCCTCGATGCCGCAGTCGAGTTCATGGTCGATCTTGGCGTATTTTCCATTCCGGAGGCGAGGGGGCTGCTTATACTCCCCAAGCAGCCGCAGGCGGCCTACGCTGATCTGCGACGCCGCAAAACCGGTATCTGGCGAAGACTCGCGAGATCCAAAGATGAGATCCTGCCGGACGAGTTCCGCGAGCTACTGCCTGAGCCCGTCATCCAGGCGCCGGCAACATGCTACGATCTGGAAGGCGAAGAGCGACCTTCGCCGCCGCCCAAGATCCTGGCCAGGCTCGCCAAGCTTGGATCGCTCATGCCGGCCGCCAGTCTGTACGCGCTACGGATCGCGGGTCGCGGCCTTCAGCTCGCTTTTCTAGAGCAGGTAGTGCGCAATTTCGAAATCCTCGACAGCCTGATTACTGAGGCCGATGTAGACATAGCCGACCAGACGCAGGTCACGCGGTTTCTTGACGGGCTGGCGATCGACGACACGGTGGGCGAAGGCCTAAGCGCTAATCACCGCGACGATCTCACGAGCCTATGGCTCAGTCTGGTCAAGCAGACTGACGCTGTCGCCAGTTCCTCGCCGACCGGGGGCGCTGACCTGCGACCGTTCGTTCCCGTGAGCCACGTCGCGCCGAATCAGTTCCGCTCACGTTACAAGCAACGATTCCAGGGCGCCCGGGAATACAGCGTCGAGCGCAAAAAGCGCACAGCCGAGCTTTCGGACAAGTTCGACTTCATCATCGCCGCCGCACGCCGACGCTGCGATCAATTGGCCGACGTCACAGACGATGTGTTTGCCGAAAGGTCCGCGGTGCTCGACGAACCTTCCGGCAGGATCAAAATCGAGACCCTGAGCTGGGCACTGAGTGAGGACGGGACTTACGATGGCGCTGGCTTGCAGACGATTCATGGTTGGCTCTGGACGGGCGACGCGCTTTGGAAGCGTCTCGCAGGCGATGGGCCCAGGCGCGCGAACCAGGCGGCGCGTCGACTTTATGAGGCGGAAGCCACCGGCGAGAACCTCGGCCTCGGGCGTTTCTATTATCAATACGATCGGACAACCCGTCACGACGGAAGCGACGGCATCACTCCATGGTTCGCAACGATCTTCAACGCCGGCGCGCCGATATCACCGTCGCATCTCGAGGTTGAACATCGCGAGCAGCGTGCCACACTCATCAAGCGATGGAGACTGCCCGGGTTCCATCCGGGTGCATCGGGTCTCCTCTCGTTCGATCATGAAGGAAGCCTCCTGTATCGTCTCGCGCGCGAAGAGGGAATCGATCTGATAGCGCTGGACGAGTTCGATGCCCTCATCCGCGCTTCGCACCTCGCGTTCCGAGCGGGTGCGATGACCGGATGCAGGCTTTTCGAGACTGTGCAGATGGCGCACAAATTCGACTGTTGGCCGGTGATCTCCGTCGGTCCGGCGACGGGGAGGACGGGATGGATGGCTGTTCCCGGAAAATCGACCGATCAGGTCGTCATCGGGAAAAAGGATTTTGCGAAACGCTTCTACATGGTCGACGACGAGACCTACATATATTTCGACGACATGGCGAAAGTGGTCGTACGGCTCTGCCATGCGGACACCGGAAGCATTCCGCTCATCGAGCCACATGCAAATACCGCTGAACGCTGTTATCCACTCCCCTACGTGCTAAGCTTTAACGGGCGCCCGATCTCACCGGGCGACTTGCTCACAGGGTTGCGATACCTGCTTGCCGGGATTCAAGTCTGCACGTTCCACGACACGCGCCACTCGAGCGCGAACCGTGGTTGGACCGAAGGCGAAGACATCGAAACCACGATGCTCAGGCTCGGTCATGCGGTCGAGCGGCACAGTCGATACTATCGAGCTGGGGCGGCCAAGGGCGCCAATGTTGTGTCGAGCGATCAACTCAGTCGTCGATCAGCGGCCGCCAACATGCGATACTGGGAGACGTTCTGTGCCTCGTAACAACGAACGAGATCCGGCAAAACGACCCAGCGGAAAGTCGAAGGTCACGCGGCTGCCGGTCGCGCCGGAGAGCCTTAGGCCTAGCTACGCGAATAGGAAGGAGACGTCACGAAAGGCGGCGACGGCGATCCTGCAGGCCATCTTCGACGCGGGAATGCCCTTCAACAAGCAGAGTTGGATCAAGAAGAAGAACGAGCTGAATGAACAGTGCGATTGGCGAACGACATACGCGCGGCATCTGGCGGATCTGTTCGAAGGTCATCGTCGGCCGACCGCCGACGTTCCCCTTTCCAGGGAGCTGAAGAAGAAGGATGTCGAGATATCGAAGCTGCTCGCTGCGGTTCGTGAGCGGAACACCACGATCGCTAAACTCGAAGAGCGGATCAACCAGCTGGAGTGGGACAACAACCGAATGTCCCGTGGGACGCGCGAACGAAGAAGACGCAAGCTGGCTCAGGGGCGCCATAGCGAAAGCGCGGACAAAGGCAGCGAGGCGATCGCGACGTGAAATCGCTCGACAAAACACTGCGCGGCGGCCGGCGCCAGCACGCCGGCTGCGACCAGGCCGCCCATAGCTTTACGAAACCCCTCGATCGCCTCGGCCACTTCGGACATATGGGCCATATCAACACGCCAGATGGTGTCGGGCATCTCCCGCGGCAGACCGGTCGGATCACTGGCCCAGCGCTCCAGTTCCGCTCCGTGCACCATCAGAACGGCGCCGGATGCCATCGTCAACTCGAACTCGCCGCCGTGAGCACGCGACGCGGCATATCCGACGATACCTGCAAGTGTCTTCGGCGAGACCACGATGCGGACCGGTTGCGCGAGCCGGTGTCCGCGCCCGATCCGTTCCTCGCGCCAGCGAAGCTCGACGGGCCATATGGCATCCGTGGCGCAGGTCATGAACACTTAGCTCTTAGCGAGCCCGCTGCAGGGAGATGTGCTGCATGAACCGCGATCACACCCGCTTGCTGCTGGACATAATGGAGGCGGTCCCGCCCGACGCGCTGCGTCGCAATCGCGTGGGGCTGCTCGCCCGTATGCACGGTCATCTTCTCGCCGAGGCGGCATTTGGCGTCGACGACGTGGGCGAAGTGCCTTTCGCCACTGCTTTGTGCCTCTATGGGGAGCTCACCGGTGCGGAATGGATCAGGCCTACGTCTATTCCGCATTCCGATCTGCTCGTTGCTTCGGCCATGCTTGGGCCGCTCGCGCAACCGGAATCGTTGCACCGTCTTCTCGTTCGACGCCTCGAAGACGCATTCGCGGCAGGTGAGTAGATCGACGCGTTGGCGCCCTCCGGTTGCTTTAATCACCCCAGCCGGTCCCGTTCGTGAAATCGACCGCCACATGTCGGAAACAGTGGACCTGATCATATCCGTCAGTCCTTTGACGAAGATCCATCGGCCATCGCGAAGTTCAAGAGGCCCGCCCAAGGCATTTCGAACGGAACGACGTTCGTCCGGAAGACGAAAGCGACCGCGGGCTGATCGTAGATTCGGATTGCACGTGTCACCGGATAGTCGCGTCCGTCGAGGGTCGGATGCGAGATGATCTGCCCTATCGTACGACCGACTGAGGCCGCGATGAGGGTCTCCGGCATCTCGCTGCGCAGAACGATGTGCGCCAGGTCACCGTCAGTGTGGAACCAGCATTCGCCCAACCAGCCGGCAGCGAGCAGATGCGCGCCGGACACCATGAAGCCGAGCTGCCCGCTGTTGGGCCGCGTCCGAAGGATCACGCCCTTACGGGACATCGAATACGCCATCAGCCTGTCGGACTCCCTCGACCAGGGCGAGTTCGGCGATTTTCGTCCCGCGACGCCCTTGGCCGGACGCAGCGACTGCCGCCGAGGAGGCAGTAGAGCCGAGCGCTTCCCGAGAAGAGGATGGGGCCTGAGCATGTCGGCCAAGCCTTCCAACCCGATCTGGCTGGCGTCGGCCAGATCGCGGACGAAGGGCGATATCCAGGTCACGTTGAGCTGGAGCCTCATCCGGAAGATCCGCAGCTGCTCGACGCGATGGGCCGCCTCGACGCGGGCCTCCTCGGCGTCGATGCGACGCATCACGTCGCCAAGTTCAATCGCCATCGTCGGACACCCCGCCGCCGCACGGGTCGCCGCCCGCCATCAGTCCCACATCGCGCATCCCGGTCCACAGCGTGACCAGCGTTCGCCCCGGCACGAAGCCGTCGTCGACGCGCTCGATCCCGTAGCCCCGCCCGGAGAGAAGATCGGTCGAAGGCAGCAGATCGGCGTCGTCGCCGACAACGAGGCGGACGTCATCCTCCGTCGCCGGCAGCAGGATGCTGGCGCGATCCACACTGGTCTGGATCGAAGCGCCGCCGATGACCGCCATCGCCTCGATCCGACCATTCAAGAGCGTGAAGCTGCAGGTCACCTGCTCAGGCGAGAGGGCGTGCGACCCGGTGAACCAAACCGAAGCCTCGGCTCCCAGCATGCCTCCGTCGAGCCCCGCATTGCGCGAGCTTCGCTCCTGCGGCCCATCCACCATGCTCAGGTGAACGGCAGGCCACTGCGGCGACGGACGGAACGCCGCCGCGACGTCATCGATAGTTGTACCGACCAGCTCGGCGAGGTCGACGACGATGGGGGAGATCTTCCGGATCGCCGACTGCAGATGGAGGCGGAAAACGCGCAGCCGCGCGGACTCCAGAAGTTCCGAGAGCTTGAGGAGCTCCGCGACCTCGTCACGGACGTCCGGCCCTCGTCCGGTGCGCCGGCCGGCGGTCACGAGGCCATGCCCATGTTGTCGATGACCCAGCGCACCCATTCGGGGGAACGCGACATGACGTCGATGGGCGGCCGATCGGCCAGGCTGGGGTTGGCCGCGCGCAGCCATTCGCGGATCCTGCGTTCGTCCCTCCAGATGCGCGAGAGGATGGGATCGAGCTCGACCAGCAGGCGCATCCGCTGCTCTCCGCACAGGACCTCGTAGGTCTCGATCCTGTCGATGGGCCCGGGAGCGAACCCGCCGAGCAGTCCGCAGCGCTCCTCGGGATCGAGCGCCCAGCGGTTCACGACCTCATCCCACCGGCTGAGCACCTCGTGAAGCGGCAGGGCGGGTCCCCGCAGGTACGGCCCGCTCACGCGCCCAGTCCCAGCTCGACGAACGCACGGAACCGCCGCAGATCCGGAAGCGAGGCGGACATCACCTCGAGAGGCGAATGCCAGTTCCACATCTCCGTAGGCGTGCGCAGCCATTCGCAAAGCGTGGCGTCGTCCTCGAACCTGAGGCGGTAGCCGACCTCGATGAGGATGCGCATGCGCCTTTCGGTATCCTGCGGGGGCGAGAAGGTGTCCTCGCCCCCGCAGGGCAGGAGCGCGACCCGCTCGTGCCACGTCAGTTCCCAGCGGACAGCGAGTTCCCGCCAGGCCTTGATCATCTCCATCGTCTCGATGGCGCTTGCTTCGGTTCCGTTGAGCATCGTCGCTCCTCCATGGTTCATGGTGGGCCTCGCGCCGCCGGACGATCCCGACGACGCGAGCCGGGTGGCGACGTCGGGTTGATGGGGAGCTGTTCGTTCTTCATGGGAGAACGATTATCACATATTTCGCTGAATGTAAGAACAAAAGGTGGTTAACGAGAAGTTCTGCCAAACAAGCGGCTTCGAGACCACTGTTCATCCTGCAAATTGCACCACCATCCTGAAATCATCGCACTCCTCTCATAATCGATGTGCAAGAAATCCACAGTGGATTGTCAGTATCGGCGCCATTCTTCATTGGTCTTCCGGGGGCACGTACATTCGGATGGTCGAGAGAAGGAGACGAACGTTGCGCCTTGCCTGGTTCGACATTGCAGCCCGTATCGCGGTGACTGGATCAAGGAGCGGGCAGGCCTCCCGTGTCGGCCTTGCGCGCATCGCCGTGAACGCGATCGGGCGCAGTCCCCGACGCGCGGGTGCCGCGAGCACCGCCGGGACGACATCGCATGTGTACGCCCCCCCTGCCGCCTAGTCCGCGGTCGGGCGGGTGATCGTCCAGAGAACCGAAGCGGACCCCATGGGCCGACGCGGGTCACGTTTCCGCGGTCCACCGTCCACGTGGCGGCGGGCGCCGCCCGAGTCAGTTCCCGGACCGCTCAGACAGTCCGCGCCCCGTGTAAATCGTGAAGCTGACCACCAGCAGCAGTAGGCCGCAGAAGACCTCGTACGTGCTCATCAGCTGAAGCAGCGGATGGCACGCGACGAAACCGCCGCCGCCGCTCGTGGTGATCGTCATCGCACTGTACGTCAGCAGGTCGGTGAACATTCCCGGGCGCTGCGCACCCTTCTGCCACATGTCGGCGGGCAACATGGCGTAGAGGACGGAGAAGTCCAGGATCAGCTCGACGTAGCTGTTCAGCGCGAGGCGCACCCTGGTCGGCCACTCCAACGTGCTCGACGGCTCCAGTCCCGGTCTGAGCTTGTCGAACGCGTCGAAGTAGAAGGCGAGGAAGATCTCGTGGCACCTGGACTGCAGGTACCACGCGATCGGCGCCATGATCGGCCACCACGTGCTCCAGGGCGGCCGCCCGGTCCCATGGCGCGTCACGACGAGGGCGATGCCAGCAAGGATCATACCCGTCACGAGATAGACGACGTTTCGGCGACGGATCAGCATCGTCCTGCCGGCAGGATCGCGCTTCCGCTTCTGCACGTCCGCCAGGAGGTAGGTCGGGGAGAGCGCGAACAGCGCTACCGCCACGGCCTTCGAGCGGTCGCTCATCGGCATACGTCGTTCAAGATTCCAGACCCGTTTCACCGAAGGTCGCCCGGTTGCTAGCGCTCACCCAGGTAACGTGGAGGCCGTCCAGATCGGCGTCGAGCGGCGCGCAGAGGAGATCGGAGAGCTCCTTCGCATCCTGGATGTTGGCGATGACCAACCAGGTCGATGTGGAGATGTGCTTCTCCAGCAACCGGAGGGACTGGATCATCTCGACGAGGGCGGAGCGTCGCTGACCTTCCGTCCCCTTGGCGACGCTGTTCTCGGTGCCGACGCGGTAGTTGATGAGGTAGGAACGAGGCTTCAGCTTCTCAGCCGCATCGACCTTCGATCGTGCCTGATCCTCGGCCTTGGTCAGACTCGCGATCCAGGCGTCGACGCGTCGGCGGCGATCAGAAACACCCGTGGTCGCCTCGATCATCCTCATGAACCCTTCGCCCCCGAACAGCCTGCGACCGATCGCCGTACTCGGCGGAATCCCGGCTCGGAACATGCTGCACAGGCGCGCAGGCGGGTGTCAATTCACGGCAGCGCCTCGAAGTCCCGTCGATGACCGTCCACCAGGCGACGGAGGGCTTCGGGGGCGATCACCTCGACGGACGAACCCCAGGCGTAGAGGTGCCAGCACATCTCCAGGTGCCCGGATGCCATGAATCTGACGAGCAGCGAACCATCGGCCTCGTCCTCGAGGCGCTGGGTCGGATGGAAGACGTATCGGCGAGCATGCGGCGCCGCGTTCGGAGAGAACCGCCAGATCACCTCGCCGTGCTGCGCCTCGCTCTCGAAGGATCCGAAGCCCCGCTCCGCGTGCCTCTGGATGCTGAAACCGCTGTCCATGACGAACCCCTCGTCCAGCACGACGGCCTCGTAGATCTCCTCGACCCGGTAGTGCTGCAGGCGCCCTCCCGTCTTCGCCACGTCGAGCGCCACGAGATAGCGGCGAACGCCGAGAAGCAGACCATGCGGCGCGACCACGCGTTCCCTCGGCTCGTCCTCGTCGCGGCGCCGGTAGAGTATGCGCAGGAGCCGAAGGCCCTTGATGGCATCGTATATCGCATCGTCGACCGCAGCGAGGTTCGCGGGGCGGGGGCCGGGACGGGCGGCGTGCCCCAGCGCCTCGAGCATCGCCTCCTCGTCGACCGCGAGACGCGCATCGACCTCGGGCGGGATGAGCGCGCGCACCTTGCGTTCGAGACGCCGGGCAGTCGCCGCCTCCCGCGTCATACCTGCCTGATCGAGCTCCGCGATCGCCGCCACCAGAGATGCGAGTTCGTCGGGAGAAGGTGTGAGAAGCGGCGCGACCGCCCTCACCGGCAACGACCATCGCGCCCGCGCATCGTCCCCGATCCGCCGCTCGGTCTGAGGAAACGCGCTCTCCAGCGCTTCGGTCATCCGCTGGGCGGTCCGGTGCGAGCAGCCGAACTCGTCGGCGATGTCGTTCAGCGTCACGCCGGAGCGGCGCGTCGCCATCTGCGCCAACCTCACCAGTTCGACCGCCTTCGAAAACGACAACAGACAGACCCCATGACAAGTTCTGACACCCCTTCTATGCTATTCCGGAAGCGAAAGGAACACGATGCGTCTCCTCGACGGTGAACTGCGCCTCTCGGCGACCGACCTGATGCGCTTCAAGGGTTGTCGACATGCGACGACGCTGGATCTGCGGCAGCTGGAGATCGGCGACATCGTGCCCGCAGCCGAGTCCGACGAGGCCGAGCTGCTGCAACGTCAGGGCGATGCGCACGAGATGAAGTTCCTGGAAGGCCTCAAGTCGGCCGGTAGGAGCGTCGTCGAGATACCGAAGGGAGGACTGTCGATCGCGACGTCCACGGCACTGACGAGGGATGCCCTTCGACAAGGTGCGGACGTCGTCTTCCAGGGCGCGTTCCTCCAAGGCGCCTGGGGCGGCTACTCCGACTTCCTCGAGAAGGTGGAAACGCCCTCCGCGCTCGGCGGATGGTCGTACGAGGTCGTGGACACCAAGCTCAAGCGCCGCCCCGATCCCAAGCACGTCCTGCAGCTTGCCCTCTATTCGGATCTCCTCGCCGAGATGCAGGGTACGACGCCGTCGCAGGCGCATCTCGAACTTGGAAACGGCACCCGACACAGCGTTCGTCTCGCTGAGGTCTCCTCCTATGCGCGTTACGCCCGCGAGCGCTTCGAGGAATTCCTGAGCGAGCGACCCGCCACCGCGCCTGATCCCGTGGCAGCATGCGGTCTGTGCCGCTGGCGCGAACACTGCAGGCTCGAATGGGATCGCACCGACAGCTTGGCGCTGGTGGCCGGCATCTCCCGTTCTCAGCGCGGGAAGCTCGAAGCCGTCGGCGTCACCACCATGGCAGGTCTCGCCGGCCTCCAGGATCGGGTTCCCCGTCTTGCGCCCAACACGCTGGCTCGACTCCGCGTGCAGGCCCGCCTGCAGTCGAACCGCCGCGCCGGCGGCGATCCGGCCTTCGAGCTGCGCGATCTCGACCCCGGCAAGGGCTTCGATCTGCTGCCCGAACCTCATGAGGGCGACGTCTTCTACGACATCGAAGGGGATCCGTACTTTCCCGGCGGCCTCGAGTACCTGCATGGCGTGTGGTACCGGCAGGACGGCGAGTGGATCTTCCGCGCGTTCTGGGCCCACGACCGCGCCGCGGAGGGCCGCAGCGTTGCCGATCTGCTGGACTTCCTGACCACGCACATGCAGCGGCACCCCGGCGCGCACGTCTACCACTACGCCAACTACGAGATCGCCGCGCTTCGTCGGCTGACCTCCGAACATCGGGTGCGCGAGGCCGCGATGGACCAGCTGCAGCGCGACCGCCGCTTCGTCGATCTGCTGAAGGTCGTGTCCGGCGCCATGGTCGCCTCCGAGAAGGGCTATTCCATAAAGGACCTCGAGGCCTTCTACATGGAGAAGCGCGCGGGCGACGTCGCCACGGCAGGTGCAAGCGTGGTCTTCTACGAGCGCTGGCGGGAGGACGGCGACGACGAGCTCCTCGCCAAGATCCACGACTACAACCGAACCGACTGCATCTCGACGCAGCTCCTGCGGGACTGGCTCGTGCGGGAGGTCCGACCCGCCGATCTGCCGTGGCCGATCCGCGCTACGACGGCGGCGACGGATGGTCTGCTGGAGGCGGCGGACGAGGATCGCATGGCGGAAGTTCTCCGCGGACGATTGGCACCGGTGCGAAATCATCTCGGCGACGACGTCGCCGAACTGCTCGTGGATCTCGCCGGCTTCCATCAGCGCGAGGACAAGCCGGTGTGGTGGTCGATCTTCGACAGGCTGGCGACCGAGAGCGACGACCTCATCGACGATCTCGACTGCCTTCAGGGCCTGGAGGCGGAGGCAGCCCCCGTGCAGGTCACGGCCAAGTCGTTCGAGCGGACCTACCGCTTTCCGCCCCAGGAGACGAAGCTGCGCTCCGGATCGAAGCCGTGCGTCAAGCCGGCGTCGCTGCCGGAGGACGTCGACCTCAGGTCGATCGATCATCGGGCCGGTACCCTCGTTCTCCGTCGCTCCGCCGCCAAGGGCGCGCTGCCCGATCGCCTGGACCTGATCCCGGAGAAGCCGATCTCCAACAAGACGCTGCGCGAGTCCGTCGCCGCCGTGATCGAGACGCTGATCTCGCGACCCGGAAGCCTGCAGGCCGTCGAGCATCTTCTCGCGAAGGCTCCCCCGCTGTTCATCGACGGTCGACGTCCGGACGGCGTGGTCCCGTCGGAAGCGGAGCTTCCGGAACGGACCAGCGCGGCGATCGGCGCGATGGCCGACACGACCCTCGCCATCCAGGGACCGCCGGGGACCGGGAAGACGTACGTGAGCGCGCTCTCGATCGTCGATCTCGTGCGATCGGGGCGGCGCGTGGCGGTTTCCTCGAACAGCCACAAGGCAATCGGCAACCTGCTCGAAGCCGTCGCCGACCGCGCGGCGGCCGACGGCGTGGCGTGTTCGGTCGTCCAGAAGGGCGGCGGCGACGGCGGGGAAGCACCGCACCCCGGCGTGACGCTCGTGCAGGACAACGACGCGCCCGAGATCGCGGGTGCGCACGTCGTCGGCGCGACCGCCTGGCACTTCGCCCGCTACAAGGACGCCGTCTTCGACCATCTGTTCGTCGACGAAGCCGGTCAGGTCTCGCTCGCCAACATCCTCGCGATGAGCCGGTGCGCCCGCAACCTCGTGCTCGTCGGCGACCCCATGCAGCTCCCGCAGCCGCTGAAGGGCAGCCATCCCGGCAGCAGCGGCCAGTCCTGCCTCGAGTATCTGATCGACGGGCACCGCGTCATCCCGTCCGACCGGGGCGTCTTCATCCCCGTCTCCCGCCGCATGCATCCCGACGTATGCGGATTCGTCTCCGAGGCGGCGTACGAGGGCAGGCTCCACTCACATCCGGTCGCCGCCGAGCAGTCGCTCCACGACGCCGACGGCGTCCGCCTGGTCGGCGCGGGACTGCGGCCGGTGTCCCACGAGGGGAGATCCCAGGTCAGCCCCGAGGAAGTCGACGAGATCGGCGGCATCGTCGAACGCCTCGTCGGAGGCAGGTTCCGCGCCTCGGACGGCACCGAGCGGACGATCGGCCTCTCCGACATCATCGTGGTCGCGCCGTACAACGCGCAGGTGAACGCCCTGCGCACCGGACTGCCGGCGCAATTGAGGATCGGCACCGTGGACAAGTTCCAGGGCCAGGAGGCGCCGATCTGCATCGTGTCGATGACGACGTCCAGCGGCGACGAACTGCCGCGGGACATCGAGTTCCTCTTCTCCCTCAATCGGATCAACGTCGCGGTCTCCCGCGCAAAGACCACCGCCATCGTGCTCGCCAATCCGAAGCTTCTCGAAACGCCGTGCCAGACCGTCGAGGAGATGGCTCTCGTCAACGCCCTCTGCCTCCTTCGCGAACATGGAGGTGACAGGTTCTGACGCTCCGAGCCGCCATGGTGGACCCGCAACTGGAAACGACGGAGCTGGCGACATGGGAGTGCATCGGGAGTTCAGGCACATCGTCGACGTGGACGGGATGCTGATCGGGGTCGATCCCGTCATCGTCACGCCCGCCTCGCTGCTCGCCCGCGCGGGCGTGGCGACGGACCGTGCGGTCATGCTCGTCGTCGACGACGTCGAAACCACCATCGCGGCGGACGTCGCGATGACGCTCTCAGAGACGCAGGTCGTCTTCCTGAGGACGCGGCCACCCTGCGCCGCGATCGAGTTCCGCCGGGCCGCCTAACGCCCAGGGAAAGGAGAGACGATGACGCTTCGGGTCGAGGACGAGTGGAATGGTTGGGATGGCGACACGATCGTCAAGCTCACCGACGGCACGATCTGGCGACAGGTCGAATACCGCTACGAGTACAGGTACGCCTATCGGCCCCGGGTCGCGATCACGGGCGGTGCGATGCTGGTCGAGGGCATGAGCCGTCCGGTACGCGTCGAACGCGTCACGGGTGCCCGCGAGGCGAACGTCGACGGCGAATGGACCGGCTGGTCCGGGGACACCGTCGTCAGACTGACGGACGGCAGCGTCTGGCGGCAGGCGGAGTATCTCTACGAGTACAGCTACTCGTTCCGCCCGGAGGTGCTGGTCGACGGCGACCGCATGCTGGTCGAGGGGATGTCGCAGCCGGTCGGCGTCCGCCGGATCGCCTGACCGCATCCCTCGATCGCTAGATCGACGTCCGCCGACGCGATCGCGAGACCGATGCCCTCGTCACGAACCGAGATGGATCGCGCCGACCGCCGTCCATCTCGGCACGTCGAGCACCTCGACCACGCGCCCTCCCTCGCGCCCCAGGATCACGGATCTCAGGCCAAGGCTCGTGCTCACGAGCGAAAGCACCGCCAGAAGAGCGCCCGCGTCCCGCCACATGAGGCTGTCGTGGTCGTCGTAGCATGCCGCGTAGCGAGACGCGTCGGCTACAAGCTGTACCGTGGTTCCGGCGGTCGCGCCGCACAGCATCGCGACGCTCGCGCAGTTCCTCTCCCGAACCGCCGCGTCATCCTCTGGATGGAGCAGCCGGTGCTTCGCATCGTCGTAGAGCCCGAGAGGTCCCGACCCCAGCGGCAGGGCGACGAGCGACACGCCGTGGATGCCGCCTGCCGAGGGCGCCGTGCGGCTTTCCCACGCGCCGAATCGACCATCCTGTCGGCGCGAGCGGAGCATCGTCGACAGACGCAGCACGGTGGCGAGATCGACTGCTTCCAGATCGCCGCCGATCCCGGACCTGCGCGCGGTCAAGGTGGCGAGGAAGTCCGCTTCGGGAGTACGGATCGGTCGTGGCAGATCCGACGATGAAGACCACTTCGGCAACCACCGCGGCAACCCGGCGGCGTCGGCCCGAGGGGACGGCTCCCGCTCAGTAGCCGACGCCACCGAGCGCCAACGTCGTCTCGAGATGCTTGACGCAGCCCCGGCAGGAGCCACAGGCCAAGGGTCCGGTATGGCAGGAGTGAGCCCAAGCCAGCAGATCGCGCGGAATGCCCGATTGCCGGATCAGATCAACCGTGCTCATTCCGATCGCCGGGGCCGTCACCCGCAATCCACCCTCCTGCTCCCTCATCAACAGGTCGAGCGTCCCGTAGAACGCCGGCCGCCCATCCGCGTGGACGCCGTCGGAAAGAACCGATCCCACCATGATCTCCGTCACGCCCATCGCGACGGCCCTCATTCCGGCGAGCGTGACCAGCAGCTGATTGCGGAACGGCCACCATTCCGAGGCGGGCGCCACGTCGAGCGCCGTGGATCCGGCCATGTCGCCGGACCCGAGGGAGGAACAGTCCACCCGGATCACCTCGTGATCGATGCCCAGGTCGTGGGCGATCTGCACGGAGGCGTCTATCTCGGCCGCGGCGGCGGCCTGCCCGTAATCCATCGTGAACGCGAACGCCGGGCGCAACCAGTACGCCAACGCGATCGAGTCCATTCCTCCGGACAGCAGGATGGCCTTCATGGAAGGGCCCAGACCGCATGGTAGATCGCCGTCACCAGGTCCTCGACGATCCGACAGCCCGTTCCTTCCGGCATCTTGAGATCCTCGGGCCGGACGTTCTGCGCCAGTGCGACGACGGGCAGCCCGCGGGCGACGGCGTAGCCGATCTCGAAGATCGTGCCGGCGTCTCCGCCGTTGAGGATCGCGAGTACCACGTCACACCGGTCGAGACCCTCCAGATCGAGCTTGGCGACCAGATGACCCGGCCCCCTGCCGACGTCATGCAGCGGCGAGAAGACCTCGACGCCCATCTCCAGAAGACGTCTGCGCACCTCGCCGAGCATCCAGAGCTCCGCGAGATTGAAGAAGGGCGCGGCGATGTAGACACGGCCGCTCCCGGGCGTGACGGGCGCGGCCTCGTCCGCGTCGAGTTCGGCCGCGGACGGCGACGGCAGCGCCCTGCTCGCCGAGTAGCGGCTGACCGCACGCGACGCGAGATCGGCGGCTCGGGCGGGCGAGGCGCCGTTCACCCCCCAGTGCAGCGCGAAGTTCGCCGAGAACACGTCGCCCGAACCGATCTTCCAGACAGTTTCGCTGCGATAGGCGGGGATCAGGACGCGGCCCTCCGCATCGGCAACCAACGCGCCCTTTCCGCCCATCTTGAGCACGACGACGTCGGCGTCCTCCCGCGACATCAGCGCTTCTATCGCGCGATCCGGATCCCGCTCACCTGTAAGCTGCAGCGCTTCGAGCCGGTTCAGGATGAGGGCCAATTCGTCGGCGGTGGACCCGTTCTCCCTGAAGCCGCGCGGATCGAAGGCGGACTGCGGATCATAGATCGCACGCCTCGCGTGAACCTCGGCTGTGCCCTCCAACATGCCGAACCGCAGCACCACGTCGTCCCGGACGACGATCGGCTCCCGTCGCACGATCGCATCGGGACGGGGGGCGATGGCGGGTTCGGCGAGCGAGTGCATGTAGTCGAAGGCGATGCCGGGGCCGTCGATCACCGGTCCGCGGACATCGAGGCCGTAGACCGCGGCGAGATTCTCCAGCCCCTCGGCCATGCCGTCGGCCTGGTACGTATGGAGCGCCACCCCGTCCACGGCACCACTCATGGCGGCAGCCGCCCTTCCCGCGGAGCCGTACACGTCGTCCCAATGAGGCTCCACGCACCTTTCGCGATAGACGCCGCCGACCACGCTGATCATACGCGCTCGATCCGTACGACCACGTTCCCGCCCGCCTTGCTGATGACCTCCGCCTGATAGACGTTCCCGAGATCGATGCAGCGGAGGATCTGGAGGTGGCCGACATGGGTCAGCGTACCGGCCACCCCGGCCCCTGGCGCATGAACCTCGAGCACGCGGCGCGGCGGCGCTCCCGTGGCGACGACGTCGAGCACGTTGCCGAGCGCAAGCCCTGCGATCACCGCCGGTCTGGGCGAGTTGAGCGGCGCATCCTGCACGATCGCGCAGGGATCCACCTCACCGCCACCGCCACCGCCACCGCCGCCCCCACCGCCGCTCTGCTTGGCAGGCCCCACCGACGCGGAGGGCTCATAGCTGCTTCGATCCGAACCGCTTCCCGACATTCCCGGCAATCTCCCAGATAAGAGAGACGAAGGTGCGGCGAACGTTTCGGCCCTGACAAGCGGAGACGCAGCCGAACTGGCAGCATCGTCCCGGTTCATCAAGGGTGCGGGCGGGCATGCAGACTTCGACCGCCGTTCCAAGGTCGTCGCCCATCGGGACGGGCCGTCCCGTGACCTGTCAGAACGCCAGCTGCCCCTGCGCCCCCGGAACGGTGGTCTTCGATCCTCGGCCGGGGCCGTCCTTGAGCGAAGCCGGTCGTCGCTCACCCAGCTGACGCATCGTCATCCACATGACGGAGTCGAGGATGGAGGCTCGCGTCCCTATCGCCGAGGCGAAGGCGAGATAGGCGGCCTCCAGCTCGGCGTAGTGCCGCTCCACCGTCCTGCCTTCCTCGAAGATGCCGAGATGCCGGCCGGCACGCAGGATATGGATGTCCAATATGGCCACCCCGTCGCTCGCCCGCAGGTTGCGGACCACCCAGGACGCCGTCTTGGGCCCGATGCCCCTGATCGCCATCAGCCTGTCGCGAAGCGGAATGTCGTCCAGGCCCTCGTCGATGGCTCCGAGTTCGCGGAACGCACCGGTCACGTACAGGGCCTTCTGACGGGCGAAGCGGTAACGCACCCGACGCCCGCCGACTTCCAACGGTTCCGCCAGGAGCTCCTCCACCTGCCGCTGGTCGGTCAGCTCGCGACCGGAAAGGTGATGCTCACGAAGGCGCTGGTAGGCCGCCAGACCCACCTCGGCAGGTATGCCGTAGCCCCCGAGCATGCATGCAAGCAGCTCCTCCGCCAGGCTGCGGCCCAGCTTGTAGTGATGCGGCGCGTCGATCTGCCACATCCAGGTCTGCGCCGCCCAGTAGGCCGGCGTCAGCGGCTCGTCGGCATCGCCCCACGAGAGGCCGAACATCCCCAACTGCGCCGAAGGCGACGGCAGATCCAAGGTGGTCAGCTGTCCGTCCCGAAGAGCGAGGATCTGCTGATTTGCCGCTCGATGTGAATGCATATATGCATGCTACAATGCATGATTCGAGAGTGCAATGAGCGACCTGCTGGACCAGGTCGAAACCAGGAGGCTCGCGCTCGCGATCAGTCAGAAGACGGTCGCCGAACGGCTGGGCATCACGCAGCCGCACTACAGCAAGGTCGTCGGTCGCCTGGTTGTTCTGACGCCCAGGATGGAAGAGGCGATGCGGGGCTGGCTCGACGACGTGCCGACCCCGCCCGCGACGCTGGGACCACGCGCCTCCAGGATCAGATCGCTGACGCGCTCCATCCAGAGGCAGCTGCGGGAGCTGAACGCCCTTGTCGAACAGGATGGAGCGCAGTCGAGGAGACCGCCGACGCGCACGACCAGGCGGAACTAGACGCCGCAGCGTCGAACGTCGCTTCGTCGGTACTGGATGCGACGGTCCCCATAGTCGCGTGCCGTAGGCCCGCGGTGCTGGCATAGACCCGTCATGGATGGCCAGTCGTACGAGTCGTTGACGCGAATGGAGAGGAACTGCCTCCGCCTCGCACGTCATGACCGCAAGACGGAGCAGATCGCCCACGAGCTCGGCATAAGCGCGTCCACCGTCAACACCCACATCTTCAGCGCCAGGCGAAAGCTCGGCGGCGTCTCCCGCCTCGCTGCCGCGGACATGGTCCGAGACTACGAGCTCAGGCGGACCGACGATGGCCCGGTTCCGCCCGCCGGTCGCGGTCAGACGGCCGTCGCCACCCTTCCGCACGCGCCCACATCGTTCCCGCCGACCGACCCCGACGGATCGTCTCAACACAGCCGCGAGCAGCCGCCTCGGCAGCCTCCGAGCCAGCCCGAAGATCCGTCCGCGGGGTCCATCGCCACCGATCATCGGCTATCTAGACATCCGATGTGGATGGCGGCGGAGGCCGCCTCCAACCCAAAAGCGCCGCACCCTACCGACGTTCGCGAGGTGCGGACCGCGTTCGTCTTCGACGACGACCGGCCCGATGCTCGCGGTAGGCAGGCTGACGACGGCGACGCGCCCCTGCGACGCCTTGCGCTCATCCTGGCGATCGCCGTGCTCATGGCTCTCGTCGCGATCGCCGCTCCGGCGATCTACGACTCGGCCGCGATGCGCATCGCCAACAGCCTCGAACGGCCTCACCCAAGGTAGCCCGGCCCCGACGCCGTGCTGGAGATCAACGAATGCGCCGCGTCACCGCAGATCACGTAGAGACGACCCGCAAGGCGGTGATAGCCGTCGAGCGGTCCACCAACCGCGGCATCACCGATACGCTATGCTGCCTCATGGCGATGCAGGGCGAACGGACGGATGCCCGGGTCTTCATAGACGAGCGCACCATCGAGGCGATGTCGCTCGTCGCGGAGAGCCTCGACCTGCAGCTCAGATCGCAGGCGAAGATCGCGCGGGCACACGACGCGATGACCGGCCTCATCAGCGTCTTCGACGTCCCAGGCTATGGTCCCGGAGGATGCGTCCCCAACGAACCGGGTGGCGCGATCGCCAGCGAAGCCGTCGGCGTTCCCGCTTGACGCCCGAAGGGGGTTCCTGATGCATGCGCACCATGAACCTCTACATCACGAGCTTCTGGCTGATCCTCGTCACGCTCTCGGCGGCCGCCCTGGTCCTTCGGGACCGGCCGACGATCAGGCCGATCTCCGTGACGCAACCGCAGCTGCCCGTCGTGGCGATGTTCTGGACGGCAGCCGTGCTCACCGTCCTGCTGCGTCCGTCGGTCGACCAGCGCTTCATGTACACCGAACATGCGCTCCTGCTGATCGACTTCGGACTATTCGGAGGCCTCGCGTGGGTGGCGGTTCGCTCCGGCAAAGGTTGGGTCCTGTGCACCGCCGCCCTGCAACTGGTCTCGGCGACCGCTCATCTCGCGCGGCTCGTGACCCCGAACATGTTCCGCCTGGGCTATCAGGTCATGGAGGAGGCATCGAGCTACCCGACGCTCGTTCTGCTGGCCTGGGGCCTCATCGGCCATGCGAGATCACGACGTCGCTCCGAGCGCTCCAGAGACTTGTCGAGCTGACCTCGGGAGCCAGGGCCGTCGGACATCAGACCGCGGCGTTGCTCCTCCGCGAATTCGGCTCCCTGTCCTCGGTTCTCGCCGGTTCGTCGGCGCGTCTTCGCCGGGTCGGAGCCGACCCGAAGGTGGCGGAGATGATCGGGTGCTGTCGCGAAATAGCGTCACTGGCCCTGTTGGACGAAGTTCTCCAACGACCCGTGATAGCATCCTCGTCCGCCCTGATGGACTACCTGACCTTCGATCTGCGTTCGGAGACGAACGAGACGTTCCGCAGCCTTTACCTGAACGCCAGGCATGAGCTGCTGGCGCAGGACACGACCGCAAAGGGCACCATCGACGCCGCGCCGTTCCTGCCGCGCGAGATTATCGGCAGGGCGCTCGAAATCGGTGCGACGGCCATCATCGTCGCGCACAATCACCCAAGCGGCGATCCCAGTCCGAGCGCACGCGACCTGGAGTGCACACGCCTTCTGGCTCGGCTCTGCCACGACCTCGACATCTCCTTCCTGGATCACGTCATCGTCGGCAGGGGATCCTTCGTCAGTCTCCGCCGCGAGGGAGCTCTGGAATGACCATGAGCGCGCAAGCTGCCGCCGCGTCCGGTCACGACACCGCGCGATCATCACGTCCTCCGAACGCCCTACAGCAAGAAATCGCCGGAAAATGTATCGACCGGCACGATGCCGAGCTGATCGAGAAGGCGGAGTCGCTGGCCAGGGAACGCAGGGCGCGGGCACGCGATACCGGCGCGCATTCAAGGTTCCTCATGGGACCCGCATGGAGCCTTCTGCTGGCCCTGTTCATATCCCGGATCGCGAACGTCGAACCGGCCGTGACGGCGGTCAGCTACGAGGTCGAGCTTCCGATCTCCACGTGTCTCAGATGGCTTCGACAACTCGAGGACGCCGGGCTCGTCACCAGCAGGATTGACGTCCGGGATGCACGGGTGCGGAGGGTCGCGTTGACCAAGGAGGCCGACATCCTCGTGCGCCGCCACCTCGAACGCACGTGACGCCACGGCGATGTTTCGGCATGCAGCGCCTCGAAGGCGGCAGCTACCGCCAGACCACGCTCAAGCCCGGCGCCGACGAATGGATTTCACCGGATCAGACGTTCCCGGGCATCGGCGATGTAGCGCAACGCGATCTCGCCGACGTTCTCGCGATCTGCGATGGCCAGAGTCTCCGGGTAGCGTTCCCGAACGACGAGCCCCAGTCGTTGGGCGTGGATATTGAGCAGGTGCTTCAATCGTGGTCGATCCTCGTCGCTCCCGACCTCGCTCTTCCAGGCGTCGACGGGTGCGGGGCGCTCGAGGTAGTCGACGACTCCCTGCAGACGATCGCGCTCGAAGGTCGATCGGGGCGCCGCCGCGCGCAGCAGCATGCCGGCGCGCTCAAAATAGGGACCGTCCTCGAGAAAGCCACGGCGGCCGGGCATCTCCGAGACCACGGCGCGGTGAGGCAGCTCCGGTCTTCCCCATCCGAAGTAGGCGTCCAGATCGCCGAAGGCGGACGACGCGGCGGACCGATCCCGCGAGGCCGCGCCGATAGCCGCGACCATCCGCTCGGCGTCGACGAGCAGAGCAGGCGCGGCGGGATCGTCGGCGTTGGGCGGTTCTGCCGCCGTGAACACGACCTGCGGAGCCTGCTCATCGGCTCCGAAGGCGTTGACGCACAGCCGCAGCACCGAGACGGCATCATCGGGGGCGGACGTCGCAGCGGGTGCAAGCCCCAGGCGGTGCGCCGCCACGAGCGACGCGCGGCACCATTCGACCCAGTGCGCCTCGACGAGCTGGACGCAATGCCCCTGGGGCACGAACAGCCGGTTCAGTTCGAAGACGGCGCAAAGCGCCAGCAGTCGCCTCAGATCGTAGACGACGCGGTTGCCGGTGCCGGTGCGTATCTCGTCGGGGAACGGCCGGAGTCGCAGCTTCCGGAACCGCGTCCGCACGCCTTCGACCGACGTGTCGTTGAGGTCGGCGAGAAGGCGCTCCGTCGCTCCGTACGTCAGACCAGGCCATGCGCCCGGAGCGGCGGTGGCGGTCAACGGAAGCTCTCCGGGTACTCCGAAGTGGAGCCGAAGCTGCGGGCGGCGCGCCAGGCGTCGATGTCCGAACGCAGATAGATGATGCCCTTGCGGGTGCCGAAGCGTTCGTAGCGCGGACCGGCGCCGGTGCCGCGAAGCTTGACCAGATAGCCCGGGCTGCAGCCGATGTAGTCGGCCGCCTCGGGCGTGCTGAACCTGTCCTGCGGGACCGGTCCCGCGCCACTCTGCAACGTCATGCAACACCCGCCGAAATGCCAAGATTGATCACCTAGTATCCAACAGGACACAATCCGTCAAGCGTTGTATCCTAGAGTACACTAGACGGCCGGTTCTCCCGGGTGCGCGTCCGCCGGGTGCGCCGCGCGGGATCGAGGGCGAGAACGCCGGCCACGTCCCCATCGCGCCAGCGGGCGACCGCGGCGTCGATGAGGTCCGCCCACCGCTGCAGCGCGTCGGCCTTCTCGTCGTAGAAGTCGTAGAGGTGGTAGACGCCCGCGACGCCCGCCTTCGAACCGGAGACGTGGTTCAGTATGGCTTCGGTGACCGGGAGCTGGATGCCGAGCGCCTGGCAGTTCGTGGTCAGCGACCGCCTCAGATCGTGGACCACCCATTCCCCGACTTGAAGCCCGACGCCTCCGGAAGTCGTGCCCGTGCCCGCGACCAGCGCATCGACCAGTTCGTCGACGCGCGTCTTCAGCTTGCTGAATCCGGAGATGCCGACCTTGCCGTCGGTCGTAAGGATCGGACCGGTACGCGCCTTGGCGTCGGGCCTGATGCGGGCGACGATCGCCAGGGCCTGATCCGGGAGGGGCACGACGTGATCCCTGCCGTTCTTGGTACGGGCACCGGGGATGAGCCAGTCGCCCGACGTCATGTCGAACTCCGACCAGGGCGCGTTGGCGACCTCGCGCAGGCGTTGACCGAGGAGGATCAGCAGGCGGTAGAGATCGCGAAACGGCGCCGGCAGCGTCGCCACCGCCTCCCAGACGATCACGAGCTCCAACAGCGAAAGCGCGCGCGTCCGCCTGCCCTCCTTGTAGGGCATCCTCATCCCGGCGAGCGGCGTGACGGCGATCACGCCCATCGCCACCATCCAGTTCGTCATCTGCCGGAGCCACTTGAAGGCCTTGTTGGCGGCGTCGTGGCTGCGCCCGCCGACGGTCTCGACCAGCCTCGCGACGGCGGCCTTGTCGATCTCGTCGACGGTCATGCCCGCGAAGGCGGGCTTGAGATCGCGCTCGACCACGCCCTCGACGTCCTTCAGACTGCGCAGGCCGCCGCCGCGCACGTGCTGGTCGAACCATCTGTCGGCCACGGCGGCGAACATCCGCTCGGCCCGCCCTGTCTCGTCGCGGGCGACCGCGCCCCGCTCGGCGGCGCGTTCGGCGGCGGGATCGACGCCGGAACGCACCTGCGCGAGGAGCTCGAGCGCCCGGCGGCGCGCCTGATCCACCGTCCACGGCGAGCCGTGCTGACCGATGGTGAAGGTCCGCAGCGGGGTGGCGCGTCCCCCCATGCGGTAGCGCAGGACGTACGTGCGCGTGCCGGACGCTGCCACGCGCACGCCGAAGCCCTTGACCTCGACGTCCCAGGCGACCGATCGTCCGCCGGGCGCCGGACGGGGAACCTTCTCCACCGCAGTCTTCGTCAGCCTGAACACCGCACCGTCGGAACCCATCGCGCCATTCCCCGAGACCTCCGGAATGGAGGCGAACCGGGCATCACCGGGGCATCACCGAAAAGTAATGTGTGGCCACCTGTGAATACCTATGGGCACTTATAATCGAGCGCGATCAGCCAGTTACATCCCCGCTGGATACCTATGGGCATCTATGGATATCTATAAAAACATTCTTGGTAAGGCTGAGGTCGTGAGTTCAATCCTCACCGGCAGCACCATTTTCTCCTGATATTATCGCCGGTTGGCGGAAGAAGGCCTCGAAAGAGGCTGCTTACAATGGGTCAGAACAGGCCATTGTCAGCACATCGTCAGCAAAGTTCATAGAGCCTCAATTTCTGGGGGTGTGCCTGCTGGCTGCCCAAGGCGATCCGCACACCGAGTCGAGGGAGCAATTCGGCCGCCGAGCATCCCTTTGGCCGGGGAGGCGAGGCAGAGAGCGTGAAGGTTACGATGGCGGCACGTAGCCCTGCGGGGCGCTACAGGGGCACCTCATAGCAGTGTGCCTGTGAGGTTACGCCGCGTCGCATGCTGAAAATCCCGTTCCGTTCGGCACAGGCCGGCCTTATCGAATGGCATGGCATTCGGCGTCTTCATCCACCGATCTGATTCGATCTATGACGACACACCGGCCGAGAAGTACCAGTTTCCGAAGCAATATCTCGACCGTGCGCGCGCCTGCATCGGTGACTGGATCGTCTATTACGAGCCACGCAAGGTCATCGGAACGAAGGGCTATCATGCGGCCGCTAAGGTCGAACGCATTATCCCCGATCCCTCCACGCCAGGCATGTATCTCGCGCTGATCGAACCCGGCAGCTATCTCGATTTTGCGACATCGGTCCCGTTCGCTGACGCGAATGGCCCGATCGAGCGCGGCGTGCTCAACGACCAGGGCCGCATCTCCGGTCGAGCACAAGCAGCCGTCCGCGGGCTGTCGGCAAGCGACTTCAACCGCATCGTCGAAGCCGGTCTTGCCGAAGGCGATGCGTTGCTGCCGCGCACCGACATCGCATCTGACGCAAAAAGCGTGCGTGAAGAGCGCATGCCTTTCGCGTTCGACGAAGCGCGCGAGCGGGTCTCTAGCCTGGTCTCACGCGTGGTCCGGGATCGTGTCTTCCGACGGATCGTGCTGCGCGCCTACGACGAGCGCTGCGCCGTGACCGGCCTGAAGCTCATCAATGGCGGTGGCCGAGCGGAGGTGGAAGCAGCTCATATCCGTCCGGTCGAGGCAAACGGCCCGGACATCGTCAGCAACGGCATCGCGCTTTCGGGCACCGCGCACTGGATGTTCGACCGCGGTCTGATCGGCCTGGATGACGATTTGCGCATCATCGTATCTCGTCAGGCAAACGACCAAGACAGCATCCGCTCCGTAGTGAATCCGAGCGGTCGCATCCTCGTGCCTCCCCGCGAAGCCGATCGACCCCACCCGCAGTTCGTGCGCTGGCATCGCGAGCATCGTTTCAAAATCTGATCTCGCAGCAAGGCAGACGGTCGGGGTTGAGGCAAAACTGGTGGAAAGCAGCCTGTTCGCTTCTGGGCGAGCCGGCTCGGTAAGCTGCCGTTGGTTAAGGGCGAGGGCAGGGGGTCTCCGACGCCCGTGGATGGTGGAAACCGGCCTGGCCGGTTTGGTGCGCAGACCGCGTTGGATGGCCCCTCGTGAGGCTAAAATCGTCGGCAGCATGAAAGCCTCACGGTACGGCTAGATCAACCTTGGGCGGATGCGCTTGCTGGTCGCCGGGCATACTCTCAGCGGAGCGTGTGCTCCGAAAAGCCGCTTTCCCTCACGATCAACCCGAAAGGCTATGTCGCGGCGCTCATGCTCGACGATGCCCAGGTGCTCACCGAAGGTCCTGCGATCCTTCAGTATCTGGCCGACCTCCGTCCGAAATATGGACTCGCACCGGAGAACGGCAGTCTGGAGCGGGTTCGTCTCCAGGAATGGCTCAACTTCATCACCGCGGAGATTCACGCCGGATCAAGTCCGCTGTTCGACAAGAGCCTGCCGACTGCCGTGCAGGAGACCGTCAAGGCGAAGCTGTTCCGCCGTCTCGATATCGTCGAAGCCCGGCTCGCCGATGCCGACTATTTGATGGGCAAGCGGTTCACGGTCGCGGACGTCTATCTCTTCACGGTCCTGGGCTGGATGCGATTCTTCTCGATCGGCCTCGACCGGTGGCCTTCGCTACCCGGCTACATGCGGCGGGTTGCGGAGCGGCCGTCCGTTTCTGCAGCGCTCGCACGCGAGCAAGAGATCGCGCCGGTTGCCGAATGAGCGTATTAGGCTCGAAGCGCGACAGGTCTGCTGCTCGGCGCGCGATGCTCCCGGAAGGCCGCGGTGATGGCGCGCAACGTGTCCTTCGTCCGCGGATCGGAAAGCGAGGAATGGAGCACGATCGACAGCGATGGAAGCGGCGGGAGCCCGAGCGCGTCGCCGATATCGAGCGTGTCCGCAGGCGCCAGACGGCGTGGGAAGGCGGCGACCGCAAGACCGGCAGACAGTGCCGCAGCGATGGCTGTCGTCCCGCCGATGAAGACTTCCTCCCACGCGATCGAGGCGCGGTCGAGCGAGCGAACGGCCACGTCGCGGACCGCGCAGCAGGGCGAGGTCGCTGCGAGTTGGAGCGGTTCGCCGGGATGATGCTCGAAGGTCGGCGAGGCGAACCATCCAAAATGCTCCGGCCCGAGGATTTCACCGTCGCGTCGATCGTCGTCACTGCGGATGATGACGGCGTCGAGCGTGCCACCCTCGAAACCGTCAAGCAGCACGCGCGAATTGTCGAGCAACACCTCGATCGTGAGCGCCGGGTCCTGCGATTTCAGGCGCGCCAGCAGGCTCGGCATTTCCGGCCCCATCACATGGCCCGCGATGCCGAGCCGGAAGCGGCGACGCGGCGCGGTCAGTCCGGCAACCGCCCGCTCGTGCGCGGCGAGGAACTCGCGCGCGGACTGGATGAAGATCTCGCCCTGCGCGGACAGCCTGACCTGGCGCGGCGTGCGCTCGATCAGACGCAGCCCGATCCGATCCTCCAGACGCTTCAGCTTGACGCTGACGGCACCCTGGGTCGTCCCCAGCGCCTCGGCCGCGCGGGTGAAACTCGCGTGATCCGCCACCGCGAGGAAAGCCCTGACAGCATCCACCTCAAGCGTCGCCACCACCATCATCCAAATTCGTTGTCACTGATATGTTGTGCCATCCGGGTTGCAGGATGCTCAAGCTCCCACCACCGACGCGCTCATCACCATGAAAGGTTCGATGATGGGTATGCAGACATCACGCGGGAACAGGGTGGCATTGGCAGCAGTCTGTTTATCGGCCCTGATGCTGGGGCTGGAGATTTCGAGCATCCCGGCGATCCTGCCGACGCTGGAGCATGTCCTTCCAGCCGACTTCCGGCAGCTCCAATGGATCATGAACGCCTATACGATTGCGATGACCACCTGCCTGATGGCGATGGGCGCGTTGGGCGACCGCTATGGGCGCAGGCGGGTCTTCCTGATCGGCATCGTGATCTTCGGCGCCGCCTCGCTGGCGTGCGGGCTTGCGCCGAATGCGCCGATGCTGATCGCCGCCCGCTTCCTCCAGGGTGGGAGCGGCGCGGCGATGCTGGCCTGCCAGATCGCCGTCCTTTCGCACCAGTTCCGTGCAGGCCCGGAGCGCGGCATGGCGTTCGGTTGGTGGGGCATCGTCTTCGGGGTCGGCTTGGGCTTCGGCCCCCTGGTCGGAGGTCTGATCGCTACCGTCGCGAGCTGGGAATGGGTGTTCCTCGTCCATGTCGGGTTGGCGATGGTTACGCTCGTGCTGGCGCGCTTGGGTATCGTTGAATCGTGCGATCCCCAAGCCGTTCGTATCGACCTTGCCGGGATCGCGACCCTGTCACTCGCCGTATTCTGCCTCGTCTTCCTCATCACGCAGGGACAGCGCGTGGACGCCGGCAATCCCGTCGGGCTCGCGCTGGCAGGCGTCGGCATCGCGAGCCTTCTCGCCTTCATCGCGGTCGAGACGAGGACTGCCCGACCGATGTTCGACTTCGGCGCCTTCCGTGCGCGCGCCTTCTCGGGCGCGCTGCTCGGATCGGCGGGGATGAACTTCAGTTTCTGGCCGTTCGTCATCTATCTGCCCATCTATTTCCAGGCCGTCCATGGGTTGAGCAATGTATCGGCCGGGTTGGCACTGCTCGCCTACACGTTGCCGACGCTGGTCGTGCCGCCTTTCGCCGAACGGCTGTTGCTGCGCCGCGGGCCGGGCGTGGTGATTCCGCTCGGTCTCTTCACGATCGGGCTGGGGTTCGTCGTCATGCGGGTTGCTGCCTTAAGCCAGGACGCGAGCTGGCTGGCGATGTTGCCCGGCTGCATTCTCGCCGGCATCGGCCTCGGCCTCACCAATACCCCCGTCACCAACACGGCGACCGGCGCCCTCCCGGTCGAGCGGGCGGGCATGGCCTCCGGCATGGACATGAGCACGCGCATGATCTCGCTCGCCATCAACATCGCGCTGATGGGCTTCATCCTTCTCGAAGGCATCCGGTCGGGGCTTCACCGCATCGTGCCCGAGGCAAGCGCCTCTGCACTGGGCGCTCTTGCCGAAGCCGTCGCGGCGGGAAACCTGGGAACGGCGGTTAGGGCGAGCGTGAGTCTTTCGGATGCACGCGCAGCATTGGTCGACGGCTTCGGCTGGGTTATGCTGTATGCGACGGCCTGCGTCTGGGGGTTGGCGCTCCTGAGCTATGTCGCGTTCGGACGACATCAAAGGGCGTCCACCGACATGGAGCGCGTATGAATTCGGAGCTGATGCTTCAGATACGCACGAGGAATATCGAAGCACGCCGAGCGGGCAGGCGCTCCTGGATTGCCCAGAACGGATCGGCGGGACCTGCTGACATTTGACGTCCTCCCTATTTTTTAATTATGTTGAGTGAGAGTTTTCCGGCCCTTTGAAGCCTGCGGGCAAGGATCTTGGCCCCCGCGCCACACCAGTGGCGCGATCAATAGCGACCTACTTCACGCCTTCCATGTCATCGAGACCAGCGAGGATAGCGCGGCATCGTGCGGCAACCGCATCGACGATCATCGGCAGCATCGCGTCACCGCCTGCGGGCATGGTTTCGACATCCATCCGCGCCCGATCGACATTGGCGAGCACCCGGTTCGCCAGCGCGCGGACGCGGCGGATGGTCGGTGCAGCGCCCAGTCCGCAGGCAGCGGCAAGCCGCAGCCAGTGTCTGCGCTTCAGATAATCGCCGCGGTTCTTGTCCGCGACCGTCTGTGCGAGATTGCGTGTGACGCCATCGAACACCTCCGCGCACATCACGTCGTACAGCGGGGCGGTCCGCACTCGCGATCCTGCGGGGATCAGGATCGAGTAGTTCTTGGCATGGGCATCGGTGTTGCACGCAAGTACGTTGAAGACGACGGCGTCGAACAGCCGCAGTGCATCAGGACCGAGCGCCTGGCGCCGGACGAGGTTCATCATGTCGGCGACGGTCGGGCCACGGACGCCCGTTCTGTTCCGCTCGTACTTGGCGGACGGTGGCTTACCCAGCGCTTGGCAAAAGTCCTCCTGATGCAGCCGACGCCATTGCGCTCCGTCTGGCACGCGGTCGTAGCGCGGGATCAGGAAGTAGCGCCTTCCGCCCGCCACTCCGGTCGTCACCGGCGGCACCGTCAATCCGCAGAGCCTAGCCAGCGTCAGGCACCAAGCCTCGTTCTGGACGCTGCCGTGGAGGCGTTCGCTGTCGGGCTTCAGGATATGGGTCGAAGGCGACCCGTCGAGCGGAATGTAGATCCGGCCGTCGGCGTCGCAGGCCACCGCCAGCTTGGTCTGGACGCCCGCCAGCGACATCGACACGCCGTCATCGCCCGCGAGGAACGGCTTGCGGGGAAGCTCCTCGATGATGCGTTCGAGATCGTTCTCGGTCTCGATCCGCTGCCAGTGCTCCGTGCCGGTCAGCCCCGGCGCACCGAAGGAGAGCGCGCCGGCGGTGTCGCGTCCGATCGCATCCAGTAGGGCGAGGATGTCGGTCTGCGCGACACCGAGTTGACGAGCGATGACCACGAGCTGCTCCGCCTCGGGAAGCAGGTTGCTGGCCCAGGTCAGGAACCGGGCAGGCTCCACCTCACGCTCGGCGAGCGGCATCGTGACCGAGATTGGAAAGGCCTGCCGGTCGTCCGTCCACGATGCGGCGTATACGAACCGCGGCCCGTCAGCATCCTCATGGACGTCGCCGACCAGATGCTCCTCAAAATAGACTGGAAGGGTCATGAGGCGCTTTGCTGTTCAAGCAGGGTGACCGGGTCCAGCCCGACCAGCCCGGCGACGACGAGGGCGCGGCCGATCTGGCAGGTCGGCTTGCCCTTCTCCAATTCGTGGATGAACCGGATACCCACGCCCGCGACGGTCGCCAGATCCTCAAGGCTGAGCCCCATCTGCTGGCGGCGCGCGCGGACAAGGGCACCGAAGCGGCGCGAAAACCATGCGGCATCGTTTTCCGTGTCAGCCTGATCCATTGAGCCACCTTTCCCGAGCGGGAAAGATCACCCTACAGAGTTGCAAAATCAAGCGGGCTTTTCCCGTTCGGGAAAGATTGATGCCAAGTGGAGCACCTGAGGCCCGATCTTTCCCGTTCGGGAAAGATGCCGCGCTACCCGGCGGAAAGCCGCGCGACAGCAGTCCGGAGCTGATCCGCGTCGATGCCGCCGCTTGCGAACTGCGCGGCCAACGTAGCGATGAGCATGTTGTCGTCCACCTCGGCAGGCATGGACCGGCTCACCGTGCGCGCTGGGACCTGAGAGACAGTCCGCCGCCTCGGCGCAATCCGTCGTTCCTTGCCATCTAGGACAGGGTACGTGACTCGCCGAAGCAATCATCGGCTTGATACCGGCATCGCTTTTCTTGCCTCCCCTTCCGCCGCGACGGGCCTACATCGGTGCGATGACACAGGAATTCGGCGCATGACTCGCCCCTCGTTCGGCGTACAGGTCTTCATCGGCATGGCCCTTGGCCTCGTGCTGGGCTTCGTCGCCCGCAGCTATGACCTCACCGGCCTGGCCGACGCACTGCGGATCGTCGGCGAGATGTTCGTTCAGCTGTTGAAGGCGCTGGTGGTGCCGCTGGTGTTCACCGCGATCGTCGCGTCGATCGCGGCGCTACGCGACCTCAACAATGCGGCGAAGCTGGTGGCGAGCACGTTCATCTGGTTCGGCATCACCGCGCTGATCGCGGTGTCGATCGGGCTGACGCTCGGCACCGTGCTGCAACCGGGCGCACATGCCGGGGTGAGCGCCGCCGCCGCGGTGCGCCCGGATACGGCGGGGTCGTGGCTCGATTTCCTGCGCGGGCTGGTGCCGGCGAACATCCTGGGGCTGGAGGCATCGACCGCGCTGAAGGACGGCGGCGCGAGCACCAAGCTGTCGTTCAACGTACTGCAGCTGATCGTCGTCTCGATCGCGATCGGCGTCGCCGCGGTGCGGACGGGCGAGGCGGGCGCGCCGTTCCTGGCGTTCAACGCGTCGGCGCTCGCGATCTTCCGGCGCATCCTGCGCTGGGTGGTGCGACTGACCCCGATCGGGACGGGCGCGCTGCTGGGCAGTGCGATCGTCCGCTACGGCTGGCAGTCGCTGTCGGCGCTCGGCACGTTCGCCATCGCGGTCTATGTCGGCCTCGCGCTGGTGCTGTTCGTCGTCTACCCGCTGCTGCTGCTGGCGAACGGGATGAGCCCGCGGCGGTTCTTCGCCGCCGCCTGGCCGGCGATCCAGCTGGGCTTCGTCTCGCGCTCGTCGATCGCGACGCTGCCCGTTACCGAGCAGGTGGTCGAGCAAGGGCTGGGCGTGCCGCGCAGCTATGCCGCCTTTGCCGTGCCGTTCGCGGCGACGACCAAGATGGACGGATGCGCCGCCATCTATCCCGCGATCGCGGCGCTGTTCGTCGCGCAATATTACGGCATCCCGTTGCACGGGACCGATTATCTGCTGATCGTCGCGGTATCGGTGCTGGGATCGGCGGCGACCGCGGGGCTGACCGGCGCGCTCGTGATGCTGACGCTGACGCTGTCGACGCTGGGCCTGCCGCTGGAGGGCGCGGGGCTGTTGCTGGCGATCGACCCGATCCTCGACATGGGGCGGACCGCGGTGAACGTCGCGGGTCAGGCGTTGGTGCCGGCGATCGTCGCCAAGCGCCAGCGGCTGGCCGAAGACCTGCCGGCGGGGGAGGCGCTCGCCGCCTAGGGCCAATCGACGTTTGGAGCGCTGCGCGAAATGCCGATCGGTCAGTCGACCTTGAACAGCCGCAGCGGCGACCCCTTGGGGAGCGGCAGCGGCGTCAGCCACGTCGGCGTCTGGCCGTGGGCGAGCTGGTCGTAGAAACCGCCGGGATCGCGCGCGCGGTAATTAGTCGATTCCGAATGGTTGGGGCAGACGAGCAGCATCGTCGCGCCGTGGCGGCGGATGATGGCATGGGCCTGATCCGCAGTCCCGCCGAACGCGTGCTGCACGTCGAGGATCGCGTCGCCGTTGCGGTGATAGGGCCCGGCGATGGCATTGTGGTGCGTCACGGTGATGAGCCGCGGCCCCAGATCGACGAAGGTGAAGATCGTCTGCGCCGGATAGTGATCGAGCGCCTTCAGCACCGTGTAGCGGACGCAATTGCCCGTCGCGCCGTTGACCCGCTTGGTATAGGCGTTCGGGCGCGCGACCGGCAAATATTTGATGATCAGCCCGGCGAACATCCCGCTGACCAGCAGGAACGCCGCCACCGTGCCGCCGATGCGCACGGGCAGCGAGCGGTGGTTGAGCAGCCACGGCAGGATGATCCAGCCGAGCAAGGTGGCGCCCGGCACCGCGAGCATCTGCGCCGCCGGCCCGGCCCGCACCTGCCACAGCAGCATCAGCGTCGCGAAGACGACGAAGAGCGCGACCGCGGTCCAGCCTATCAGCGCCGGCGTCCGCCGCGCGCGCCACGTCCCCCACAGCACGCCGATCGTCCCCACGATCGGCAGCGCCGCGATCGGGAAGGCGAGGCGGAAGGGGTGTTTGTAGATCGGCTTGGCTTCGCGGACGTTGTTGAGCCAGTTCTTCTCCAGCTCCGGCGACACGCCTTCGGGCCGGCCGAGACATTGCGGGAAGAAATGGACGAAGCCCGCGACGATCACGCCGCCCGCGACCACCGCCATCGCGATGCGCAGCCCGCGCGACGCGGGGTTCGCCCATGCCATCAACAGCAGCAGCGCACCCGCCGCGACGCAGACGCTGAGCCACACCGGCGTCAGCGCGTCGCAGCGCATCGCGTAATTGGCGTTGGAGGCGAAGGCCGCAAAGCCCAGCGCCGCACCACCGCCCAGGCTGACCGCATAGGCGGCGAGCCGCCGCGCCTCGGCACGGTCCCACACCCAGCGCAACGCCAGGATCGCGCCGGCCATCGCACAATAGGGCAGCATTTCCAGGCCGATCGACAGGCTGACCGCGCTGGCGAGGCCGACCATCAGGCCCCCGCGGCGGTCTTGCTGGTCGCACAGGCCGGCAACGGTCAGGCTGAGCATCGCGAGCTGCCAGCCATGATGGTCGATGCGTTCGGGCAGGAACATCAGCATCGTCGCGGCGGTGCCGAGCAGGAAGACGATCGCCAGCGGCCACGCCAAAGGATGGATCAGCCGCCGCACGGTGGCGCCGACGCCCAGCATCGTGATCGACAGCGGGATCAGCGGCGCGATGCCGCAGGCCAGCCGCTCCGCCCAGTCATTGCTGGTGAACAGGCGGAAAAACAGGATCAGGCCGGCGATCGGCAGATCGACGATGCGGCTCCAGTGGATATTGAAGCCGACGGGCGGATTGAGGCGATAGTTGGTGAGGTCGTACCAGCCCTGCCCCGCCAGCCACGCGCGGACCTGCATCAGCCGCATATTGTCGTCGGTGTCGCCCAGCGACAGCCAGCGCACCATGTTCCAGTCGTTCCAGACGTACCAGGCCGCGACCGCAACCCAGGCGAGCAGCGTCAGCGCGATCCAGCGCCTGTCGAGCGTATCGGCCAGCCGACCGCGGGGGGGATTATACAAACTGGCGACCCTCGAATTGACCGTTTCGTTCCCGGCGCATTGCCTTTAGGGGCTGGCCGATGACGAGGGAAGCGCCTGCCCTGCTCCACATCCTGCAAGCCGACGACATGCGCGGCCAGATCCTGCGCTTCGGGATCACCGGCGGTCTGTCGACGCTGATCTATTCGGCGGTCTATCTGCCGCTGACCCTGTGGGTCTTCGCGCGCGAGCATGCCGTCTATGCCGTACCGCCCGCCTTTGCGGTGGCGGTGATATTCGGCTACGTCATGCACAGCCGCTGGAGCTTCAAGGGACAGGGCGCCGAGCGGCGCGGCCCACGCCAGCAGCTGCAGTTCGTCGCGGTACAGGGCACCGGCATGGCCCTGAACGCGCTGGTGACGTGGATCGGCACGGCCGTGCTGGGGCTTCCCGGCTGGGCGCCGCTGCTGCCTGCGGTGGCATTGGCCACCATCGTCACCTTCATCCTCAATCGCTGGCTGGTGTTCGCTTAAATCATGGACCGCATCGTCTACGACCGCATGGCGGCGCATGATTCCACCCATTGGTGGTATCGCGCGCGTCGCGACATCCTGAGCGATTATCTGGAGCGCTACGGCAACGTACCCAAGGGCGCGCGCATCCTGGAGATCGGCTGCGGCACCGGGCACAATCTGCCGATGCTCGGCCAGTTCGGCGACGTCGACGCGATCGAGATCGATCCCGCCGCGCGATCGATCGCGAGCGAGCGACTCGGCAAGCCGGTGGGCGATGCCCCCCTGCCCAACCTGCCCGGCGTGGCGAAGGGATCGTACGATCTGGTCGCGGTGCTCGACGTCCTCGAGCATATCGAGGACGATGTCGCCGCGCTGAAGGGCATGGCGAGCCTGTTGAAGCCGGGCGGCAAGATCCTGATCGCCGTGCCGGCGCACCAGTGGATGTGGAGCGCGCACGACGTGGTGAACCACCACCACCGCCGCTATTCCAAGGCCAGCCTGGTCAAGGCGATCGAGGCGGCGGGGCTGAAGAGCCGGAAGCTCACCTATTTCAATTCGCTGCTGTTCCCGCTGGCGGCTGCGGCGCGGATCGCAGGCCGTTTGACCGGCCGCGACGACAGCGACGATTCGCCGCCCGCCAAGCCGCTGAACGCGCTGTTCGAGGCGATCTTCCGGCTGGAGCGCCATGCGGTCGGCCGCGTGCCGCTGACGCCGGGCGTGTCGATCGTGACGCTGGCGGAGCCGCGGTAGGCCGGCGCCTCACGGTCTTCGTCACCCCGGACGTGTTCCGGGGTCCACCGGGCCGCAGGGGCAAGGCAAGAGGCTCAAGCGCTTCCCCTCACCGCAGAGTGGACCCCGGAACCAGTCCGGGGTGACGGACGTGGTTGGGCGAGCGTCGCGCACAGGCACGATGCTCCAGTCCTCACTCCGCCGCCTTGCGCTCCTCGGCGACTTCAAACTCCGGCGAGGGCTCGGCGGCGTTGAAGCCGAGCGTCGAATGGCCTTTCACCGGGCCGGCGATGTCGGCGACGAGGTACAGCGGCCGCCGCTTCGATTCGATGTAGAGCCGGCCGAGATATTCGCCGATCATCCCCAGCACGAACATCTGCACCGCGCTCAGGACGGTGACGACGAGCATCGTCGACGTCCAGCCCTGCACCGGCGAGCCTTCAAAGAAGCCCCACAGGATGTAGACGAGCAACAGCAGCGACGCCGCCGCCAGGATCACCGAGGCGTGACTGGCGAAGCGCAGGGGCGCGGTGGAGAAGCCGGTCACCGCGTCGAAGGCAAGGCGCACCATCTTGCCGAGCGGATAGTTGGTCTCGCCCGCGTGGCGCTCGGCGCGATCATAGGGGAACGGCACCTGGCGGAAGCCGACCCAGGCGACCATGCCGCGGATGAAGCGCGCCTGTTCGGGCAGCGACAGCAGCGCGTCGAGCGCGCGGCGGCTCATCAGGCGGAAGTCGCCGGTGTCCAAGGGGATCGGCGTGTCGGTGACGCGGTCGAGCACGCGGTAGAAGGCGGCGGCGGTCGCTTTCTTGAAGATCGTCTCGCCATCGCGCTTGCGGCGCACCGCATAGACGACGTCCGCCTTCTGCGCCGCCATCGTCGCGCGCATCTCGGCGAGCAATTCGGGCGGATCCTGCAGGTCGGCGTCGATGATGAGGATCTGCTCGCCCGAACACAGATCCAGCCCCGCGGTCAGCGCGAGCTGATGGCCGTGGTTGCGCGACAGGTTGATCGCGACGACGCGCGGGTCGGCGGCGGACAGGCGTTGCATCACCGGCCAGCTGTCATCGCGGCTGCCATCGTTGATCAGGACGATCTCATGATCGTCGCCCACCGCCGCCCGTGCCGCGGCGGAGACACGCGCGTGCAGCAGCTCGAGGCACGCGGCCTCATTGTAGCAGGGAATGACGACGGACAGCGCGGGACGGTACATAACGCTCCGTCTGTAACGGGTCCGGCCCCCGTCATCCATACGTATCGTATGGGGGAAACCAGCCCACCTACCGTCACCCCGGGCTAGACCCGGGGTGACGGGGGGAGGTCAGTTCAGGCGTAGTCGCGCAGTTCGTCGCCGGTGATGTGGACGACGTGGAGCACGTTGGTCGAGCCGGGCGTGCGGAAGGGCACGCCGGCCATCACGATCACGCGATCGCCCGCATGCGCGATGCCGGTGCGCAGCGCCATACGCTTCGCCTTGCCGACCATGTCCTCGAACGATTCGACGTCGCGGGTGTGGACGGCATGCGTACCCCACAGCAGGCCGAGCCGGCGCGCGGTGTCGCGGTTGGGGGTCAGCACCAGCAACGGCACCGACGGCCGCTCACGCGCGATGCGGCGCGCGGTCGAACCCGAGGTGGTGAAGCAGATGATCGCGGTCGCCGACACGGTCTTGGCGATCTGCTTGGCCGCTTCCGCCAGCGCGTCGGCGGTCGTCGGATCGGGACGCATCACGGTGAAGTGGACGCGGTCGCCGTGCATCGGATCGCTTTCGACCGAGACGCCGATCGAGTTCATCATCGCGACCGATTCGACCGGCCACTGGCCCGCAGCGCTTTCCGCCGACAGCATGATCGCGTCGGCGCCGTCGTAGATCGCGGTGGCGACGTCGGACACTTCGGCGCGGGTCGGCGACGGGCTCTGGATCATCGATTCGAGCATCTGCGTCGCGACGACGACCGGACGGCCGAGGCGGCGCGCGGTTTCGACGATACGCTTCTGCAACGGCGGCACCGACTGCGGCGGCAGTTCGACGCCCAGGTCGCCGCGCGCGACCATCACACCGTCGCACGCCTCGACGATCTCTTCCAAGCGATCGATCGCCTGCGGCTTTTCGATCTTGGCGAGCAGCGCGGCCTTGCCGCCGATCAGCTTGCGCGCCTCCCACAGATCCTCGGGCCGCTGCACGAAGCTCAGGGCGATCCAGTCGACGCCCTGGTCGACCGCGAAGGCGAGGTCGCTGCGATCCTTTTCGGTCAGCGCCGCCATCGGCAGCACGACGTCGGGAACGTTCAGCCCCTTGTTGTTCGACAGCGGGCCGCCGACCTCGACGACCGTCGTGATCCGGTCGGAATCATGGTCGGTGACGCGCAGCACCAGCTTGCCGTCGTCGAGCAGCAGGCGCGCGCCCGGCTCGATCGCTTCGAAGATTTCCTTGTGCGGCAGCTCGACGCGGGTCGCATCGCCCGGCGTGGGATCGCGATCGAGCACGAAAGTGTTGTTATGCTCCAGCACGGTCCGGCCGCCGTCGAACTTGCCGACGCGCAGCTTGGGACCCTGCAGATCGGCGAGGATCGTCGTCGGACGGCCGAACTCTTTTTCGAGCGCGCGGATCGCTTCGATCACCGCGACCTTAGACTGTTGGTCGCCGTGGCTCATATTGACGCGGAAAGCGTCGGCGCCCGCCTGGAACAGCGTGGCGATCATCTCGGGGGAATTGCTCGCCGGACCGAGAGTCGCGAGGACGCGGACCTTCCTCGATCGGGGCGCGATGGCAGTGGTCATGAAACAGGCTCCTGGGGAATGGCCGCGCTTCCCTCTAATCCCTATCTACCCGCGATCAACCTATCGGAGACGCCCGTGACCGACAAACTCGATTCGCTGCCCGATGCGGTCGCCGCGCAGGCGTTCCGTCGCCTCGTCCGCCACCTGCGCCACCGTACCGACGCGCAGAACATCGACCTGATGGGGCTGGCCGGATTCTGCCGCAATTGCCTGTCGGACTGGATCGAGGAAGCCGGCGGGCTGGACAAGGCGACCGCGCGCGAGACGATCTACGGCATGCCGCAGGCCGAGTGGAAGGCGCGCTACCAGACCGAGGCGACGCCGGAACAGCTCGCGCGGATGGACGAGAGCATGACGCGCAATCCCCCCGCCGACGCCACCAAGGATGCGGCTCTGGACGAAGCGCTGGACGAGAGCTTTCCCGCATCCGATCCGCCCGCGATGACCGAGCCCGGCCGGGGTTGAGGGCTGGGGTTGAGCGCAAACCGGTTAACGCCTAGACGCACCCCCCTGCCGGCCCGGCGCCGGCATCCTTTTCACGCGAATCAGAAGGGCCACGGGCGACCCGTGGCGGGTGGGACATATGGAAGACCGGCAAGAAGGCATGGGCGGCGGCCAGGTCGCGGCGGATGAACTGCGCCTGCTGATCGAACGCGCCGAGCGACTCGAGGAAGAGAAGAAGGGCATCGCCGACGACATCAAGGACGTGATGGCCGAAGCCAAGGGCCGCGGCTACGACCCCAAGGCGATCCGCAAGATCCTCTCCATCCGCAAGAAGAAGAAGGAAGAGTATCAGGAAGAGGAAGCGATCCTCGAGGTCTATATGCAGGCGCTGGGCATGATCTGATCTGCGAATTGCAGGTCGCGATTTTCTAAGACGTCGATACGAATCGTGAGGGATGCCGAATCTGTCCGTATTCCTCGTCCCCGCCGCGCTAGCGCTGGCGGCGATCAACCTGATGACGGTGCTCGCCTTCGCCCATGACAAGGCGCGCGCCGCATCGGGCGGCTGGCGGGTACGCGAATCGACCCTGCTCGTCTTGGCGCTGTTCGGCGGATCGCCAGGCGCGCTCTGGGCACGACGGCGGTTTCGCCACAAGACGCGCAAGCAGCCGTTCGCAACGCAGCTCGACCTGATCGCAATGGTCCATGCGGGCCTTGCCATCGGTCTGGCGACGCTGCTGGTCTGACGCCCGGCTTGACCCACGCCGCCCCACCGTATTAGCCATATATGTCACTTGGGCGAAGGGCGGGGTATATGGCGATCGGATGGGCAATGGCGATGCTGGCAGCGGCGACGCCCGCAACCTCTTCCCCCGATGCGGCAGCGATCGATCGGCTGGTGGAGCGCTTCAACACCGCCCGCACGGACTTCGACGCAGCGGCGCTCGCCGATACGCTCGCCCCCGAGTATCAGGAGATCTCTCCGGTCGGCGACGTCGACGATCGGGCGAAGGTGCTCGGCTTTTACCAGCCCGAGGATCGCCGGCCGGCGCCGCCGATGCAGGGCAGCGAACGGGAGATCGTCGTACGCGGCGCGATGGGCATCGAGACGGAGCGGCGGACGATCACCATGACGCGTCCCGACGGCACGACGGTCACCCGTTCGATCCGCGTCCGCTATGTCGCGATGCGCGCGCCGAACGGATGGAAGCTCGTATCGGCGCAATACACGCCGATTCCTCCGGCGAAATAGCGGCGCCTAGGCCGCCTCGCTCGCCGCGGTCGTCCAACCCAGCCGCGGAATCGTGATCGAGCGCTTGCCGGACAGGTCGACGCGCGCGACGATCAGCTCGCGGCTCTCGATATAGCCGATCAGGCGGCGCACCCGGCCGAGCGAGCTGGTGCCGTAGGTTTCCGCCAATGCCACGTCCGACGGACATGGCTCGCCGGCCCGCGCCGCGCGCGCGATCAGCAGGAAGGCGCCGATCATGTCGTCGGGCAGCGTGTTGGCGAGCTCCATCGCCTCGGCCCAGTCGGGGTCGGTGACGTCGAAGATGCCGGCGCGCGCTGCGGACAGTCGCCGGGTGAAGCCGGGCAGGTCGAGCGGCGGCTTGGCGAGGCCGGCCATGCGGCAGCGGACCTGGAAATCCTGGAACAGCACCGACGGCGGGCGCAGCGCGGAATCGCGATCGGCGACGATTGCCTCCAGCACGCTGGCATAGATGCCCTCCACCTCTGCGTCCGATTTGTCCGGAAGCGGCGCGAGCGTCGCGGGGGCGGCGGGGCGTTCGATCGTGTCGAGCAGTTCGTCGGTCGGCACGCGACGCGGGCGCGGATCGAAGCTCATCGGCAGCTGCGGCGCCTCTTCAGGCGGCGGCGCGAAGATGAGTTCCTGCAAATTCTCGACCGGCGCGCTGGGCAGCGGCGTGAGCTTGGGGCTGCCCGAGCGCGCAGAGGTGGCGACCGCGCCGATCTTCACCGTGATCGGCCGGCGCGACACCGCGGGGCCGAGCGCCAGGAAGGTGCCGCGCGCCAGATCGCGGATGCCGTCCGCCTGCCGTCTCTCCATGCCGAGCAGATCGGCGGCGCGCGCCATGTCGATGTCGAGGAAGGTGCGGCCCATCAGGAAGTTGGACGCTTCCGCCGCGACGTTCTTGGCAAGCTTGGCGAGGCGCTGCGTTGCGATCACGCCGGCGAGGCCGCGTTTGCGGCCGCGACACATCAGGTTGGTCATCGCGCTGAGCGACGCACGCCGCACCTCTTCGGCCACCTCGCCGCCCGTCGTCGGCGCGAACAATTGCGCCTCATCGACGACGACCAGCGCCGGATACCAATGTTCGCGCGGCGCATCGAACAGCGCCGACAGGAAGGCGGCGGCGCAGCGCATCTGGCCTTCCGCTTCGAGCCCTTCGAGACTCAGCACGACGCTGGCGCGATGTTCGCGCAGGCGGGTGGCGATGCGCGCGATCTCGGGCACCGAATAATCCGCTGCCTCGATCACGACATGGCCATAGGGGCCGGCGAGCGTGACGAAATCGCCCTCGGGATCGATCACCACCTGCTGCACCTGCCCCGCCGATCCTTCGAGCAGGCGACGCAGCAGATGCGACTTGCCCGACCCGGAATTGCCCTGAACGAGCAATCGGGTGGCAAGGAGTTCTTCGAGGTCCATGGTCACGGGCGCGCCGCGCTCGTCGGCTCCCATGTCTACGCTGACGGTCATTGTGGCTGCCGTTTGGCCGATCCGGGGGGCATCGGGCAAGCGGTTTGCGCCCGGTTGCCCCGTGGCGATCGGGCCAGTACGGGCCGGTTCCGTTCCGCTATCCCTGCGCGAGGATGCCCCGCATGGCCCAGATCCCGTTCGCCGACCTCGCCCTGCGGCTGCTACGCAAGCCCGCGCATGCGCTCGATGCCGAGGAACGCCGCGTTCTCGACAGTATCGAAAGCGGTACATTGGTCAGCCGCGACGCCGCCGACGAGGCCGACGCGCGCGCCAGTTTCGGCGACCGGCTGGCCGACAAGGTCGCGGCGATCGGCGGGTCGTGGGGCTTCATCATCAGCTTCACCGTGGTGCTACTCGGCTGGATGCTGCTCAATTCGGACGTGCTCGCGCATTTCGGCGCGGCGTTCGATCCCTACCCCTATATCTTCCTCAACCTGATGCTCTCGACGCTCGCCGCGATCCAGGCGCCGGTCATCATGATGAGCCAGAACCGCCAGGCGGCGAAGGACCGGCTGGCGGCCAGCCTGGACTATGAGACCAATTTGCGTGCCGAGCTGGACATCCTGCGCCTGCACGAAAAGCTGGACGGCGTGATCCTCGATCGCCTGACGGCGTTGGAGGAAAAGATCGACAGGCTGGCGAATGCGGCGTCCGCGGCGTAAGGGCACGGGATTATCCGCTAGAGGCATCCATGGCAGGCCATTCCAAGTTCAAGAACATCATGCACCGCAAGGGCGCGCAGGATAAGAAGCGCTCGGGCATGTTTTCCAAGCTCAGCCGCGAAATCACCGTGGCGGCGAAAATGGGTCTGCCCGACCCCGACATGAACCCGCGCCTGCGCGCGGCGGTGAACGCCGCCAAGGCGCAGTCGATGCCCAAGGATAATATCCAGCGCGCGATCGACAAAGCGTCGAAGGGCGATACCGAGAATTACGAGGAAATCCGCTACGAGGGCTTCGGCCCCGGCGGCGTCAGCCTGATCATCGAGGCGCTGTCCGACAACCGCAACCGCACCGCCACCAACGTGCGCACCGCGGTGTCGAAGAACGGCGGCAACCTCGGCGCGTCCGGGTCGGTGAGCCATGCCTTCGATCGCGTCGGCCTGATCAACTATCCCGCATCCGCGGGCGACGCCGAAAAGGTGTTCGAGGCCGCGCTGGAGGCGGGGGCCGAGGACGTGACCTCCACCGAGGAAGGTCATGAAATCTGGACCGCACAGGCCGATCTGCACGAGGTCGCCAAGGCGCTGGAGCCGGTGCTGGGCGAAGCGGAGGGCGCGAAGCTCGCCTGGCGTCCGCAGACGATGGTCGCGGTGACCGAAGCCGATGCCGCGACGCTGTTCAAACTGATCGACGCGCTGGACGACGACGACGACGTGCAGACCGTGTGGGGCAATTACGAAGTGTCCGACGAGGTGATGGAGAAGCTGGGCTAATGATCCGGTCCTCCCTCGCTTTAGCGGGGGAGGGGGACCGCTCGCCGGAGGCGAGTGGTGGAGGGGGGCCGCCGTGGAACGGCGGCTGCGCCGCCGCCCCCTCCACCATGCTACGCATGGTCCCCCTCCCCCGCTGTGCGAGGGAGGAATTGTTGTGATCATCCTCGGCCTGGACCCCGGGCTCGGCACGACGGGCTGGGGGGTCATCCATGCCGACGGCAACCGGCTGCGGCATATCGCCAACGGCCAGATCAAGACCGATCCGTCGATGCCCCTGCCCCGCCGCCTGTCGAACCTGCACGCCGCGCTGGTCGACGTGATCCTGGCCGAGCGGCCCGACGGCGCGGCGGTGGAAGAGGTGCTGGGCAACACCAATGCGCAGTCGACGCTGAAGCTGGGGCAGGCGCGCGGCGTGGTGCTGCTCGCGGCCGCCAGTGCGGGGCTGCATATCGGCGAATATCACCCCTCGACGGTCAAGAAGGCGGTGGTCGGCACCGGCGGCGCGGAAAAGCGGCAGATCCAGGCGATGATGGCGGTGCTGCTGCCGGGCGCCAAGCTTGCCGGACCCGACGCCGCCGACGCGCTGGCGGTGGCGATTACGCACGCCCACCATCTTGCCTCTGCCCAGGGCATGGCGCGCCGCGCTAGGGTAACGGCATGATCGCACATCTGAAGGGCCGGCTCGATTCGACGGGCATCGACCATGCCGTGATCGACGTCGGCGGCGTCGGCTATCTCGTCGGCGCCTCGGCCCGTACGCTCGCGGCGATCGGCCCGGTCGGCGAAGCGGCGATGCTGCACACCGAGATGCTGGTCGCCGAGGATTCGATCCGCCTGGTCGGCTTCGCCCGTGCCGAGGAGCGCGACTGGTTCCGGCTGCTCACCGGCGTGCAGGGGGTGGGCGCGCGGGTGGCCCTCGCCATCCTGTCCGCGCTGGATACGCAGGAGATCGCGCGCGCGGTGTCGGCGCAGGACAAGGCGATGGTCGCACGCGCGAACGGCGTCGGCCCGAAGCTCGCCGAACGAATCGTGCGCGAGTTGAAGGACAAAGTCGGCACCGTTGCACTCGGCCCCGCCGCCGCAGCGCAGGTGGTGCCCGTCGGCGCGAGCGCGGACGCGGTATCGGCGCTGCTCAACCTCGGCTTCCGCCCCGCCGAGGCGGCGAGCGCGGTGGGGGCTGCGGAGGAAGACCTGGGACCGGGCGCGACGCTCGACGCGCTGGTGCGGTTGGCCTTGCGCAAGGCAGCGAAGTAGGGCGTTGCCGCTTCGTTCCGCACTGTTTAGGAACGACCTATGGCGACCGTGACGATCACCGTGGATGACGCGCCGTCGGCGTGGATCGCAGGTCGCGGAGACGCGGGGGTATGCCGACGTCTCCGCTTGTCCCTGCCACCTCGTTCGGCAAGACAGGCAAACCCATGGGTCGCGCTGTCTGAGTCAGAACACGACAGCGCGTCGTGACCGATAGCGACCGCCTCCTCACCGCCAGCCGCCGTCCCGAGGATGTGGACGCGGCGCTGCGCCCCAAGAGCCTGGACGATTTCGTCGGGCAGCAGGCGGCGCGCGAGAACCTGCGCGTGTTCATCGAGGCGGCGCGGGGGCGCGGCGATGCACTGGACCATGTGCTATTCTTCGGGCCGCCGGGGCTCGGCAAGACGACACTGGCGCAGATCATCGCGCGCGAGATGGGCGTGGGATTCCGCGCAACCAGCGGCCCGGTCATCGCCAAGTCGGGCGACCTCGCCGCATTGCTGACGAATCTCGAGGACGGCGACGTGCTGTTCATCGACGAGATCCACCGCCTGCAACCCGCGGTCGAGGAGGTGCTGTATCCGGCGATGGAGGACCGCGCGCTCGATCTGATGATCGGTGAGGGGCCGTCGGCGCGCTCAGTCCGGATCGACCTGCCGCGCTTCACGCTCGTCGGCGCGACGACGCGGCAGGGGCTGCTGACGACGCCGCTGCGCGATCGCTTCGGCATTCCCGTCCGCCTGCAATTCTATACGGTCGAGGAGCTGACCCGCGTGGTGACGCGCGCCGCCGGGCTGCTCGAGTTGGCGATCGCGCCCGACGGCGCCGCTGAAATCGCGCGGCGCGCGCGCGGCACGCCGCGCATCGCCGGGCGCCTGCTGCGCCGGGTGCGCGACTTCGCCAATGTCGCGGGCACGCCGACCGTCGACCGCACCGCCGCCGATCGCGCGCTCAACCGGCTGGAAGTCGATGCGCTGGGCCTCGACGCGATGGACCGGCGCTACCTCCACATGATCGCCGACATCTATCGCGGCGGGCCGGTGGGCGTCGAAACGCTGGCCGCGGGCCTCAGCGAACCGCGCGACACGATCGAGGAGGTGATCGAGCCGTATCTGATCCAGCTCGGCCTCGTCGCCCGCACCGCGCGCGGGCGCGTGCTGAACGCGGGCGGGTGGAAGCATCTGGGGCTGAACCCGCCGGTGGGCAGTCAGGACGGGCTGTTCGATTCGCCTTAAAGTCCTCCCCCGCCAGGGGGAGGTGGCGCGGCGGAGCCGTGACGGAGGGGGAGGAAAGGGTCGCGCTTCACTTCGGAAGACATCGCTGTCCTCCCCCTCCGTCAGCTGCGCTGCCACCTCCCCCTGGCGGGGGAGGACTTTGATGCCGGCGGAAACACAATGTTGCGTGGCACCCGCCCGCGGCATCTGTTAGCCCTAGCGTCATGCCCAGCTCGGCCGTCGCCTCCGCCCGCGAAATCCTCACCCGCCTTCACGACGTCATGGCCGGGCGCAACCCGGCGCAGGCGAAGCTGAACGCCGTCGTCGGCATCATCGCCGAGGCGATGGATAGCGAGGTCTGTTCGATCTATCTGCTGCGCGAGGGCGTGCTGGAGCTGTTCGCGACGCGCGGGCTCGATCAGGCGGCGGTCCATGTCACCAAGCTGGCGCTGGGCGAGGGTCTGGTCGGCACGATCGCCGACGATGTCGAGGTCCTGAACCTCGACGAAGCCGCGAGCCACCCGGACTTCGCCTACAAGCCCGAGACGGGCGAGGAACGCTATCACAGTTTTGCCGGCGTGCCGATCATCCGGCGCGAGCGCGCGGTGGGCGTGCTCGCGGTGCAGCACAGCGAGCAGCGCAAATATCAGGACGTCGAGATCGAGGCGTTGCAGACGGTGGCGATGGTGCTGTCCGAGCTGATCGCCAATGCCGGACTGATCGACACGGCGGCGGGCGCGAGCGGGCGCGAGAAGTCAACCGCGGCGATCCGCCTGCCGGGGCAGAAACTGGTCGAGGGCATGGGGTCCGGCTATGCCGTCTTCCACCAGCCGCGCATCATCGTCGAGCATACCGTCGCCGAAGACACCGACGCCGAGCGCCACCGCGTCTATGCCGCATTCGACAAGATGCGCGAACAGATCGACCGGATGACGCGCGAGGCGGAGTTCGGCGTCGGCGGCGAGCATGAAGAGGTCCTGCAGACCTATAAGATGTTCGCCTATGACGAAGGCTGGGCACGGCGGATCAACGAGGCGATCGACAGCGGCCTGACCGCGGAAGCGGCGATCGAGCGCGTGCAGCAGCGCACCCGCCAGCGCATGCGCCAGATCGACGATCCGCTGCTCGCCGATCGCATGCACGACCTGGAGGACCTGTCGAACCGGCTGCTGCGCATCGTGTCGGGCCAGATGGGCACCGCCGCGCAGCTGGGCCTGCGGCAGGATACGATCCTGATCGCGCGCAATCTGGGGCCGGCCGAGCTGCTGGAATATGACAAGCGCCGGTTGAAGGGCGTGGTGCTGGAGGAAGGGTCGCTGACCGCGCACGTCACGATCGTCGCGCGGGCGATGGGCGTGCCGGTGCTGGGCAGGGTGCGCGACGTGCGCCGCCAGATCGCCGAGGGCGACCTGCTGCTGCTCGATTCGGTGGCGGGCAACGTGTTCGTGCGGCCGTCGGGCGGGATGGAAGAGGCGTTCGAGGCGAAGCTGGCGCTGCGCCAGAAACGCAAGGCCGCCTTTGCCGCACTGCGCGACGTGCCGCCGGTGACGAAGGACGGGCATCGCATCACGCTGATGGTCAATGCCGGCCTGCGCGACGACGTCGCGGCACTCGACACGACGGGGGCGGACGGCATCGGGCTGTTCCGCACCGAATTCCAGTTCCTCGTGTCGGCGACGCTGCCCCAGCGCGAGCGCCAGCAGCGCCTGTACAAAGAGGTGATGGACGCCGCCGGGGATCGCCCGGTGATCTTCCGCACCGTCGACATCGGTGGCGACAAGGCGCTGCCCTATCTCAACAAGGCCGATGCCGACGAGGAAAACCCGGCAATGGGCTGGCGCGCGCTGCGGCTGGCGCTCGATCGCGACGGCCTGATGAAGGTACAGGCGCGCGCGCTGATCGAGGCGGCGTCGGGCCGCACGCTCAACGTCATGTTCCCGATGGTCAGCGAGGCCTGGGAGTTCGCCGAGGCGAAGGCGCTGTTCGAGGCGCAGCGCCAATGGCTGGGCGCGCGCGGCCGGCGGCTGCCGACGGGCATCCGCTATGGCGCGATGCTGGAAGTGCCGGCGCTCGCCGAGCAGCTCGACCTGCTGCTGCCCGATCTCGACTTCCTGTCGGTCGGCACCAACGACCTGACGCAATTCCTGTTCGCCGCCGATCGTGCCAACCCGCGGCTCGCCGAGCGCTATGATTGGCTGAGCCCGTCGATCCTGCGCTTCCTGTCGCGCGTCGTCGGGCCATGCCGCGAAGCGGGCGTCGACCTGGGGGTGTGCGGCGAGATGGGCGGGCGGCCGGTGGAGGCGATGGCGCTGATCGGCCTGGGCATCAACCGCCTGTCGATCACCCCCGCCGCGATCGGCCCGATCAAGGCGATGGTGCGCAGCCTGGACTATGACGCGGTCCGCGCGTTCGTGACCGAGCTGATCGCCCGGCCGCCGCGCGACATGCGCGCCGCGCTAAGTGATTGGGCGGCCTCGCAAGGCGTCGACATGGCCTGAAACCTCGCCGAATAGGGTTTCGGGCGCGTTGACTTGCAGCAGTCCATCGGGGAATGTCCCGCCCGTCAGCGATCCGCAAACGCCCCTCCCCCGGAGATACGAATGGACGAGGTCGAATCCGGCCAGCCTGCCCCCACCCCCGTCGAACCGGCCCGGCCGGGCGATCGGTTGCGTGCCGCGCGGGACAGCCGGGGCCTGAGCCTGGCGGAGATCGCCGCACGTACCCGCGTGCCGCAGCGCCATCTGGAGGCGCTGGAAGCGGGCGATTATGGCGCCCTGCCCTCGCCCACCTATGCGATGGGTTTCGCCAAGGCCTATGCCCGCGCCGTGGGTATGGACGAGGTGGAGCTGGCCGCCGACCTGCGCCGCGAACTCGACCGGATGGGGCCGCGCCAGCCCGAATATGTCCCCTATGAAACCGCCGATCCGGCACGCGTGCCCTCGCGCGGCGTCGCCGTGCTGGGCGTCGGCATCGCGCTCGCCGTCCTGATCCTGGTCGGTCTGTGGTATGGCACCAACCTGTTCCAGCAGCATGGCGCCACGCCGCCCGCTGCGCAGGATGCCGTGGTGGCGCAGGCGGTGACGCCCCGGCCGACCGCCGCCGCGACGCCGGCCGCGCCGACCGGCGGGCAGGTGGTGCTGACCGCGAAGGACGAAGTGTGGCTGCGCGTCTACGACGCCGACAACAAGACGCTGTACCTCGGCACGATGAAGCCGGGCGAAACCTTTGCCGTGCCGGCGACCGCCAACGATCCCAAAATCAACGTCGGCCGACCCGACAAGCTGGACGTGACGCTGAACGGCACCGCCATCCCGCCGCTGGGCGACGGGTCGCGCGCGATCAAGGACGTGCGCGTCAGCGGCGCGGCGATCGCCGCCCGCCTGTCCGGCGCCCCGGCACCGACCGCGACGCCCAGCGCCGCCGCAACGAGCGCGACGCGATCGAGCGAAGAGCGCTCGTCCCGGCGCAGCGAGCGTCGCGCCGATCGTCCCGCGACCAGCGAGACGCAGCGGGCGAACCTGCAATCCGCCGAAACGACGCCGACGCCACCGCCGGCAGCGACAGGCAATTCGTCCGCGCCTTAAGGCTGGCGACAGGCATGGCAATGCAGCTATGACTCGTTTCGTGTTAACCAAGGCTGCGCCGGGGGGCGCCACATCCATGCGTACGATCATCTGGGCGCTCGCTGCCGCCACCATCCTGACGCCGGTTGCCGCATCGGCACAAAGCAACGTCGAAGGCCGCGTCGGCAAGCTGGAAAGCGAAATGCGCGCGGTGCAGCGCAAGGTCTTCCCGGGCGGCGCCGGCCAGTATCTCCAGCCGGAGATCACGCGGCCCGATACGCCGCAGCAGATCGGCGGCGTGCCCGCGACCAGCGCCGTGGCAGACCTCACCAGCCGCGTGACCGCGCTGGAAAGCCAGATGGCGTCGATGACCGATCAGATCGAGCAGAACGGCTATAAGGTCCGCCAGCTGCAGGACGCCTTCGACGCGTACAAGCGCAGCACCGATGCCAAGCTGAAGGCGATGGCGAGCACGCCGGCGCTGGCCGAAACCCCCGCCTCGGCGCCGTTGACCGGCGACACGGCGGCGACCGACGCGCCGGCCAAGCCCGGCCGTACGCCGGTAAAGACCCCGACCTCCACCGCGGTCGCCGCAGCGGGCGACACCGCGCCCTCCGCCAACGCCGCGAAGGTGGAGAAGCCATCGACCGGCGACGCGCCTGAGGACGACTATCTCTACGGCTATCGCCTGTGGGCGGCGAAGCAATATCCGCAGGCCGAGGCGCAGCTGAAGAAGGTGGTCGCCACCTATCCCAAGCATCGCCGCGCCAGCTATGCGCAGAACCTGCTCGGCCGGTCGTACCTGGACGAGGGCAAGCCCAGCCTTGCCTCGATGGCGTTCTACGACAATTACAAGAAGATGCCGGACGGCGAACGTGCGCCGGAAAGCCTCTATTATCTCGCGCAGGCGCTGATGAAGCTCAACAAGCCGGCCGATGCGTGCAAGGTCTATGGCGAGCTGACCGACGTATACGGCAGCAAGATCTCCAGCCAGATGAAGGCGAATGTCGAAAAGGGCCGCACCGCCGCCAAATGCCAGTGATGCCGCAGGGCCGGAGGGCCAGCGGTTTCGGGACGACCTGATCCGCGCGCTGGGGCACGCCCCGCGCGGCGGTATCCTGCTGGCCGTCTCGGGCGGGCCGGACAGCATGGCGATGCTGACGCTGGCGCAGGCCGGCGGGGTCGAGGGGCTGCATGTCGCGACCGTCGACCATCGCTTACGCGCGGAGGCGGCGGCGGAGGCGGCGATGGTCGCCGATCACTGCCGCGCGATCGGCGTGCCTCATGCGACGCTGACGCCCGCGGAACCGATCGGCGGCGCGAGCATCCAGGCGGCGGCGCGGCGCGCGCGCTATGCGCTGCTGACCGACCTTGCGCGCGCGCTGGGGGTCGATGCGATCGCGACGGCGCATCACGTCGATGACCAGGCCGAAACCTTCCTGATGCGGGCCGCGCGCGGATCGGGGATTGCCGGGCTGGCCGGCGTGCGGGCGCGGGCGACGGTCGAGGGTGTGACGATCGTGCGGCCGCTGCTCGAATGGCGGCGCGCGGAGCTGCGCGCGATCGTCCGGCGTGCCGACGTGCCGTTCGTCGACGATCCCAGCAACCACGACCCGGCGCACGATCGCACGCGCTTTCGTCGGCTGATCGAGGGCAATGAATGGCTTGGCCCGCCCCAGCTCGCCCGATCGGCGACCGCGCTGGCGGAAGCCGACGGCGATCTGCGCGCGATCGTCGACTGGCTGTGGGGTACGCGCGTGCGCATCCTCGATGCGAGCATCCGGCTCGACGCCGCCGATCTGCCGCGCGAGGTGCTGCGCCGAATGGCGCGCCGCGCGATCGGAGAGGTGATCGCGACGCATGCGGTGGGGGCCACGCAATGGAGCGAATCAGCGAATATTGAGGCGTTGCTCGATGCGCTTATGTCCGGTCGTCGCGCGACGCAGGCGGGGGTCATCGCCAGCCCGCACGGGCCCGAATGGCGTTTCCGCCCCGCCCCACCGCGGCGTTCGTCGTCGCCGGCCGGCTGATCGGCGCAATTCCGCCGGGGTGTTCCATTGCCATTAACCTCCATGCGCCTATCTTGTGCGGTGAAAGGCACCCCATGAACGACAACGACAAGCAGCCGCGCGGCGACGGCGGGAATGATGGCGGCAACGGCGGCGGCAGCCCCTGGATGAAGAGCCTGCTGATCTGGGTCGGCATCCTGCTGGCGCTCGGTCTGTTCGTGACGATGTTCGATGGCCGCACCAGCGCCGCGAACAGCAATACCGTCGCCTATTCGAAATTCCTCGACCAGATCGACGAGGGCACGGTGAAGGACGTGGCGATCAGCCGCGACATGATCACCGGCACCTACACGAGCGGCGAGAAGTTCCGCACCTATCCGATCAGCGATCCGACGCTGGTGCCGCACCTGCGCCAGAAGAACGTGACGATCTCCGCCAAGCCCGATGAGGGCACGTCGGTGTGGATGGTGCTGCTGTACCAGTCGCTGCCGTTCCTGCTGTTCCTGGGCATCGCTTTCTTCGTCATCAAGCAGATGCAGAAGAACACCGGCGGTGGCGCAATGGGCTTCGGCAAGAGCCGCGCCCGCATGCTGACGCAGAAGGAAGGCAAGGTCACGTTCGACGATGTTGCCGGTATCGACGAGGCGCGGGCCGAGCTGACCGAAATCGTCGACTTCCTGAAGGACCCGTCGAAATTTGCGCGGCTGGGCGGCAAGATCCCCAAGGGCGCGCTTCTGGTCGGTTCGCCCGGCACCGGCAAGACGCTGCTCGCCCGTGCGATTGCGGGTGAGGCGGGCGTGCCGTTCTTCACCATTTCGGGTTCGGACTTCGTCGAGATGTTCGTCGGCGTCGGCGCGAGCCGCGTGCGCGACATGTTCGAACAGGCCAAGAAGTCGGCGCCGTGCATCGTCTTCATCGACGAGATCGACGCGGTCGGCCGCCATCGCGGCGCGGGCCTGGGCAACGGCAATGACGAGCGCGAACAGACGCTGAACCAGCTGCTGGTCGAGATGGACGGGTTCGAAGCGAACGAAGGGATCATCATCGTCGCGGCAACCAACCGCCCCGACGTTCTCGACCCCGCGCTGCTGCGTCCGGGCCGCTTCGATCGCCAGGTCGTCGTGCCGCGGCCGGATATCGAGGGTCGCGTCAAGATTCTCGAAGTCCATATGAAGAAGGTGCCGCTGGCACCCGACGTCGATGCGCGCACGATCGCGCGCGGTACGCCGGGCTTCTCTGGCGCCGACCTCGCCAACCTCGTCAACGAAGCCGCCCTGATGGGCGCGCGCAAGGGCAAGCGCCTCGTGGCAATGGCCGAGTTCGAAGAGGCCAAGGACAAGGTCATGATGGGCGCCGAGCGGCGGTCGATGGTCATGACCGAGGACGAAAAGCGCATGACCGCCTATCACGAGGCGGGCCACGCGATCGTGTCGATCCACGAACAGGCGTCCGACCCGATCCACAAGGCGACGATCATCCCGCGCGGTCGCGCGCTGGGCATGGTGATGCGTCTGCCGGAGCGCGACAGCTACAGCTACCATCGCGACAAGATGTACGCGAATCTTGCGGTTGCGATGGGCGGCCGTGTCGCCGAAGAGATCATCTTCGGGTATGACAAGGTGTCGTCGGGCGCGTCGGGCGACATCCAATACGCCACCGGCCTCGCTCGCGACATGGTCACCAAATGGGGCATGTCGGACAAGGTCGGCCCGGTCGAATATGCGCAGCCGGAAGGCGAAAGCTTCCTCGGCTATTCGTCGAGCCAGCCGGTTCGTATGTCGAATGCGACCGCGCAGCTGATCGACGACGAGATCAAGAGCATCGTCGAAGGCGGTCTGACCCGCGCCAAGCAGCTGCTGACCGACCATGTCGACCAGCTTCACCTGCTGGCCGGTGCGCTGCTCGAATATGAGACGCTGTCGGGCGACGAGATCAAGAAGCTGATCGCCGGTGAAGAGATCGGCCGCAGCGATCCGTCGGGTCCGAAGGCGAGCGTGCCGCGCGCCGGCACCTCGATCCCGAAGACGCGCCGTCCGGGCGGCCCGTTCGGCAATCCGGCACCGCTCGGCGCCTGATCCGAACGACAGAGACGGGGGGCGGTTCAGCCCGCTGTCAGTTTGATCCGATTATGCGGCGGCATTCCCATCCGGAGTGCCGCCGTTGTCGTATAAGCCTTTGATCGCCCTTGCCGTTTCGCTGGGCCTCGCCACGCCTGCCGCTGCTGCAATGAGCGTCGGCACCTTCCTGGCCAAGGCCGCGCCGCTGCGCGCGAACCCCTTCACCGCACTGACCAACCCCGATTATCCGGTGCTGAAGGCGGAAGCCGATGCCGCGACGCGCCAGCTTCGTGCGGAGGGGGCGGCGCGGGTCGCTGCGGGCAAGCCGCCGATCGCCTGCATCCCCGATGGCGAATCGATCGGGATCCTTCAGATGCTGGGCGGGCTGGATGCGCTGTCGCCGGCGGACAAGAAGCTGCCGCTGAAGGACGGCTATGCGCGGGTGTTGGCCAAGACCTATCCGTGCCAACGGAATTGAAGTGCTTCCTACCCAGTCGCTCTGAGCCTGTCGAAGGGCGCGTTCCCCAAACGTAGCACCTGTGGAGAGCCCCCCCTTCGACACGCTCAGGGTGAACGGCGTTCTTGGCGTGGCACGTCACGCCTCGCGCGGTGCGTCCTCGGCGTCGACGCCCGCCGTCACCCGCCGCCCCTCGCGCTCGTCGGTGAGGATCTGCCAGCCGGTGAGGAACAGCGCGGCGACCAGCGGGCCGACGACGATGCCGCTGAGCCCCGCCACCTCGATGCCGCCCAGCGTCGTCACCAGCACCAGCCAGTCGGGGATGCCCGTGTCGCGGCCGACCAGGATCGGCCGCAGGATGTTGTCGGCCAGACCGATCACCGCGACGCCCGAGACGATGACGACCACGGCCTGCCAAATGGCACCCGTCGCCAGCAGATAGATCGCGACCGGCCCCCAGACGAGGGCTGGTCCCACCGCCGGCAGCAGCGCGACGAGTGCCATCAGCAGGCCCCACAGGAGCGCCGCGGGCAGACCGACGATCCAGAAGGTGATCGCGCCCAGCGCACCCTGCGCGAGTGCGACGAGCACTGAGCCCTTGATCGTCGCGCGCACCACCGCAACGAAGCGACCGAGCAGGCGGTCGGCCACGGCACGCTCCAGCGGCAGCGCGTCCCGGATCTTGGGGGCAAGCCGATCGCCGTCGCGCAGCAGGAAATAGGTGATGTAGAGCCCGACACCGAAGGCGAGCAGGAACGCCGCCGTGTTGCGGCCGATCGACAGCGCCTGCGACGCGATGCCGCGGAAGCTGGAGCGCACCGCCTCGACGATGCGGGCCTGCGCGTTATCGAAACTGCCGAGGCCCGAGCGATCGAGCGGGCGCTGCACCCATTGCGGCAGGCCGTCGTGGACCTGCTTGAAGTAGCTGGCGAAATCGATCTGGCCGCTTTGCACCTTGGCATAGACGCCGGCGGTCTGGTCGATCACCATGCCACCGATCGCCAGCGTCGGGATGATCACCGCGACGAAGATGATGAGCAAGGTCGCCGCCGCCGCCCGGTTGCGGTGCCCCGGCCAGCGCTTGAGCAACCATTGGAACAGAGACTGGAACAGGATCGCGGCGAGCACCGCCCACAGCAGCGCGCCGATGAACGACGACACGATCGCGAGCAGGCCCACGCTCACCGCCACGAGGAAGACGATCAGTCCCCCCGATTCCAGCCGTCGCCTGTCGATCATATCGCCCCCGTCTGCACCCCCGCCGACTGCGGGACGGGGCAAGAACCCGTCAGGACCGTTTCGGGTCCGTCACCGCTCGTCGGGGCCGAGCGCGGGATCGAGGTCGCGCGGGCGGACGTAGCGGTCGAGCCGCGCCTGTCCCTCGGCGACTTCACGCCAGCGTTCCGCCCCGGTCGCCATCTCGGCGAGCGTCGCGGTCGGGTATTTTTCCTCCAGCCGGTCGCGCAACGCGCCGCCGCCAAACGGCACCAGCAGCATCGCCAGATCCTCGAGCCCGGGGTTGTGGCCGACCATCAGGACCCGCTGCGCCTCGTCCGGCAGCTCATGCACCACGTCGAGCAGGGTCGCGGCGGAGGCGAGGTAGATGCGCCGTTCCCACACCGGTTCCAGCTTGCGACCATAGCCGCTGGCGATCGCGTCGAGCGTCTCCATCACGCGCACCGCGGGCGAGGCGACGATATGGTCGAAGACGAGGCCTTCGTCGCGCATGTGCCGGCCCATCGTCTGCGCGGCGCGGCGACCCTTGTCGTTCAAGGGACGGTCGAAATCACGGGCAACGGGATCGTCCCAGCCGGACTTGGCGTGGCGCAGCAGCGTCAGCGTCTTCAACCGGCGTCTCCGTCCTCGACCGCGATGCGCGCCTCATGCCCGATCGTGGGCGACAAGGAAAGCCGCCCGCCACTGCGCGCGGCGACGCGGGCCACCGCCTCGTCCAGCGTCACGCGCGTCACGGCGACGCCGGGCGGAAAGGCGGCGAGCAACCGCGACGGCATCGCAGCCGACAGCATTACGAACGCCCCCGAATCGTCGGCACGGCGGATGAGGCGGCCGAACGCCTGGGCGAGCCGCGCGCGGACGATACGGTCGTCATAGGCCGAACCGCCCCCCGCCAGCCGTCGCGCGGCGTGGAGCACGCTCGGCTTGGGCCAGGGCACGCCCTCCATCACGACGAGCCGCAGCGACGATCCGGGCACGTCCACCCCGTCGCGCAAGGCATCGGTGCCGAGCAATGAGGCGGCGGGATCGTCGCGGAAGATGTCGACCAACGTGCCCGTATCGATCGGATCGACGTGCTGCGCGTGGAGCGGCAGGCCCTCGCGTGCCAGCCGATCGGCGATGCGGCCGTGGACGCCGCGCAGGCGGCGGATTGCGGTGAACAGGCCGAGCGTGCCGCCGCCCGCCGCGACGATCAGCCGCGCATAGGCATTGGCGAGCGCGGGCAGGTCGCCGCGCTTGACGTCGGTGACGATCAGCACCTCGGCCTGGCGTTCATAGGCAAAGGGGCTCGCCGCCTCGAACCGCGACGGCGCGCGGGCGAGGTGTGGCGCGCCGACACGCGCCTCCGCGGTCGGCCAGTCGCCGCCGCCGGTCAGCGTCGCCGAGGTGACGAGCACGCCATGCGCGGGCTTCAGCACCACTTCGGCGAAGGGGCGCGTAGGATCGAGCCAGTGGCGGTGCAGGCCCATGTCATATTCGCGCCCCTCGATCCGCTCGACCGCGAGCCAGTCGACATGGTCGGGATCGGCGGGGCCGCCGACGCGCGCGAGCAGCGACAGCCATGCCGCCACCGTCTCCGCTCGCCAGCCGATCGAGGCGATCGCGCCCTCGATCCGCGCACGTGCCGGGCCGTCCATCCAGTCGGGCGCCTCGGCCAGCACCGCCTCCAGCCGGCGGCCGAGCGTCACCAGGGGGCGGACCAGCGCGTCGAGCGCGGCGGCAGCGGGGGCGGCGGCTTCGATCAGTTCGGGGGTCGGTTCGGCGAGTTCGGTTTCGAGGCCATAGCCGGCGTCGCCCGGCTGTTCGGCGCGGGCATAGGTGAGGCCGCGGACGGCGGCGAGCAGATGCTCGATCGGGCCGAACGGCGCGCCTTCGGCGATCCGTCCCAGCCAGCCGTCGCTGGCGAGGTTGCGCGCCGCCTCCACCGCATCCTGGATCGCGATGCCGCCCTGTTCGTCATAGCTCGCGACATCCGACAGGCGCGCCTGCAGCCCGCGCCGCCGGCCGCGCCCGCCACTTTCGGGGCCAAGGATCCAGCGTCTAAGTTCGATCGTCTCCTGCCCGGTCAGCGCCGTGGCGAACATCGAATCGGCCGCTTCGAACAGATGATGGCCTTCGTCGAAGACATAGCGGGTCGGGCGCGTCGTCGTCTCCCGCCCGCGCGCGGCGTTGACCATGACGAGCGCGTGATTGGCGATGACTATGTCCGCATCGGCGGAGGCGCGCGCGGCGCGTTCGATGAAGCACTTCCGGTAATGCGGGCAGCCGGCATAGACGCATTCGCCGCGCCGATCGGTCAGCGCCGCCGGGCCGTTGCGGCGGAACAGGGTGGGCAGCCAGCCGGGCAGGTCGCCGCCGACCATGTCGCCGTCCGCGCTATAGGCCGCCCAGCGCGCGACCAGATGCGCGAGGATCGCGGCGCGGCCGGCAAAACCGCCCTGCAACGCATCCTCCAGGTTCAGCAGGCACAGGTAGTTTTCGCGGCCCTTGCGCGTCACCACCTTCTCGCGGCGCACCGTGGCGTCGGGGAAAACTCGCTCGGTTTCCTTGGCGAGCTGGCGTTGCAGCGCCTTGGTATAGGTGCTGATCCACACCGCACCGCCCGCCCGCTCGGCCCAGAGCGAAGCGGGGGCGAGATAGCCCAAGGTCTTGCCGATCCCCGTCCCCGCCTCCGCAAGGACCATGTTGGGCGCATCACGCATCGCGCGCGGCGCGAAGGCTTCGGTCGCGGCGGCGGCGAAGGCGCGCTGGCCAGTGCGCTCCTCGGCGCCCGCGCCGGTGAGGGTGTGGAGCCGTGCCTCGGCATCACCGGGCGGGACGGTCGCGGACAGTGGCGCGGGACGCGGGGCGTGCTCCTCCCATTCGGGCAGCGCGGCGAACAGCCAGCGTTCGTTGGTGCGCGGCTTGGCGATCAGCGGGCCGATCGCGGGGGCCCAGGGCCAACGCAGCCGGCCGAGCGACTGCACTGCGGTCCACGCGCCCTCCCGTTCGGGCCAGTCGCCCTCCGGCACGGCGAGCAGAGCTGCGGCGGCTTCGCGCAGGAAGGCGGCGACATCCTCGTCACGCGTCGGCGGCGACAGATCGACCGCCCGCGCGAGACCCTTGGGCGTCGGCACCGCGAAGCGCGCAGGGTAGAGGAAGGCGAACAGTTCGAGCAGGTCGAGCCCCGACAGTTCGGGGTAGCCCAGTCGCTGCGCGACCAATGCGGCGTTGAGCAGGATCACCGGCGTATCCGCCGCGATCCGGATCGCCTCGCCGCGCCCGATCGGCCGCGTACCCTCCGCGGTCGCGATCCAGATGCCGCCATGGCTGGCGTGGAGGGCGGGATAAGGGATCACCGGTGCCGCTGTACTCCACCGGAACGGAATGGCAACTCGCCAACCCGCGCGCGACGGACGTCATCCTGCATTCATGAAACCGCGCCCTTTATCGCTCGTTCGGCAGACATCGTCCGACACGAAAGGGAAATATATCATGCGCCATATGCTGTTCGCGCTCACCGCCGCTTCGCTCGTCCTGCCCGCCAGCGTCGCGCTGCCGGTCAGCAAGGCCGAGGCCAAGCGGCATCACCACCGCTATGCGCATGAGCGCGGCTATCGCTACGCGCACGGCTGCCGCTATTCGAGCGGGACGACGGGCCTTGTGGCGGGCGGCGTCGGCGGTGCACTCGTCGGCAATTCGCTGCTCGGCCATGGCGCGCTTGGCACGATCGCGGGCGGCGTCGGCGGTGCCTTTGCCGGCCGGGCGATCGATCGCACGATCACCGCCAAGCATCGCTGCCGCTAAGGCGCCGCGATCCAAAGTGTTGCGGGATGCGCGTCGGAACCTTAGTCCGGCGCGCATCATGACCGATACCGATCTGCGCTCCGCCGCTCTCGACTCCAAGGCCTGGCCGTTCGAAGAGGCGCGCAAGCTGCTGAAACGCTTTCCGGACGGCAAGCCCGGTGGCGCACCGATTTTGTTCGAAACCGGCTATGGCCCGTCGGGCCTGCCGCATATCGGCACGTTCAACGAAGTGCTGCGCACGACGATGGTGCGCAACGCCTTCCATGCGCTGTCCGACCAGCCAACGCGGCTGATCGCGTTCAGCGACGACATGGATGGCCTGCGCAAGGTGCCCGACAATGTCCCCAACGGCGACATGCTGCGCGAGCATCTCGGCAAGCCGCTGACGCGCATTCCCGACCCGTTCGGCAAGTTCGACAGCTTCGCCGCACACAACAATGCGATGCTGCGCGCCTTCCTCGACCGGTTCGGCTTCGACTACGAATTCGCCTCGTCGACGGACTATTATGAGGGCGGCAAGTTCGACGACGCCATCAAGGGCGTGCTGCGCCATTACCAGGGCATCCTCGACGTGATGCTGCCGACGCTGCGCGCCGAGCGGCGCGAGACCTATTCGCCCGTGCTGCCGGTCAGCCCGACGAGCGGTATCGTGCTGCAGGTGCCGGTCGAGGTGGTCGACGCGGACGCCGGCACGATCGCCTTCACCGACGAGAGCGGCGAACGGATCGTCCAGTCAGCGCTCGGCGGCAAGTCCAAGCTGCAATGGAAGGTCGACTGGGCGATGCGCTGGGTGGCGCTCGGCGTCGACTACGAAATGGCGGGCAAGGACCTGATCGATTCGGTGACACAGTCGTCGAAGATCGCGCGCGTGCTCGGCGGACGCCCGCCCGAAGGCTTCAACTACGAGATGTTCCTCGACGAAAAGGGCGAAAAGATCTCCAAGTCCAAGGGCAACGGCCTCAGCCTCGACCAGTGGTTGACCTATGGCCCGGAGGAAAGCCTCGCCTTCTTCGCCTATCGCGAGCCCAAGAAGGCGAAGGCACTGCACTTCGGCGTCATCCCGCGCGCGGTCGACGATTATTGGCAGTTCCGCGGCAATTATCCGACGCAGGAACTGCCGCAGAAGTTGGGCAACCCCGTCCACCACATCCACGACGGCAACGTGCCCAGCGCGACGTTGCCGGTGACGTTCGGTCTGCTGCTCAACCTCGTCGGCGTGATGGGCGAGGCGAGCAAGGAGCAGGTGTGGGGCTATCTGCGCAATTACGTCCCCGATGCCACGCCGGAGCGGGACCCCGAGCTCGACCGGCTGATCGGCTATGCCCTGGCCTATGCCCGCGATTTCGTCGCGCCGACGCTGAAGCGCCGTGCGCCCGAGGGCGTCGAGGTGGAGGCGCTGCGCCGGCTGGACACTGATCTCGCCGCGCTGCCCGCCGACGCGAGCGCGGAGGATATCCAGAACGTCGTCTATGAGATCGGCAAGACCGCCGGCTTCGAGAGCTTACGCGACTGGTTCAAGGCGCTGTACGAGACGCTGCTCGGGTCCGAACAGGGGCCGCGCATGGGGAGCTTCATCGCGCTGTACGGGGTGGAGAACAGCCGGACGCTGATCGCCGAGGCGCTGGCGAAGGCCACTGCCTAAGTCCTCCCCCGCCAGGGGGAGGTGGCGCCGCGTAGCGGTGACGGAGGGGGAGGTATGCGGCGGAGGTCGTGTTTGCGGAAGCGCCCCCTCCACCGCTGACGCGAGGGAGGAATTGGCCAAATCCTCCCTCGCTCTTGCGCACTAAAGCGGAACTACACGGCGCCCTTGGCCATTGATCTTGCTGCACTGCAGCAAGGTCGGTTAGGGCAGCATCCATGACGTTACGACAGACTGCCGAGGCGCATCCCGGCCTCGTCCATCTTGCGCTTGCCGTCGGCGGGTTTGCGATCGGGACGACCGAATTCGCGGCGATGAGCCTGGAGCCGGACCTGGCCCGCGGGCTGGGCGTCGACGCGCCCACTGTGGGGCATATCATCAGCGCCTACGCCCTGGGCGTGGTGGTCGGCGCACCGACAATCGCGATACTGTCGGCGCGTATGGCGCGGCGCAGCCTGTTGATCGGGCTGATGGCGCTGTTCGCGATCGGCAACACGCTGTCCGCCCTCGCGCCGTCCTATGCCTGGATGCTCGCGTTCCGATTCCTGGCAGGCCTGCCGCATGGTGCCTATTTCGGGATCGCCTCGCTCGTCGCCGCGTCGCTGGTGCCGACCGCGCAGCGGACGCAGGCGGTCGGACGCGTGATGCTGGGCCTGACCGTCGCGACGATCGTCGGTGTGCCGGTCGCGACCTGGCTGGGGCAGATGGCGAGTTGGCGCTGGGTGTTCGCGCTCGTCGCGCTGTTGGCGCTGACCACCGCGAGCCTCGTCGCCGTGCTGGCCCCCGTCGACAGGCCCGATCGCAGCGCCAGCCCTTTGCGCGAACTCGGCGCACTCAAGCGGCGGCAGGTGTGGCTGACGCTCGGCACCGGCGCGATCGGGTTCGGCGGCATGTTCGCGGTCTACACTTATCTCGCCGCGACGCTGCACGACGTCACCGGCGTGGCACCGCAGACCGTGCCGGTCGTGCTGGCGGTGTTCGGCGCCGGCATGACGATCGGCAATCTGATCGTGCCGCGCTTCGCGGATCGGGCGCTGATGCCGACGGCGGGTGCGCTGCTGCTGTGGTCGGCGGCGTCGCTGGCGGTCTATCCCTTATGTGCGGGAAGTCTGTGGACGCTGATCCCCGACGTCTTCGCGATCGGCTTAGGGGGTGCGCTGGGCACGGTGTTGCAGACGCGGCTGATGGACGTGGCAGGTGACGCGCAGGCGTTGGCCGCGGCGCTGAACCATTCGGCGTTCAATACCGCCAACGCGATCGGCCCGTGGCTGGGGGGTCTTGCCATCGCGGGCGGGCTCGGCTGGACGTCGACCGGACTGGTCGGCGCCGGCCTAGCGCTGGGCGGCTTTGCGATCTGGGCGGTCTCGTTCGCCATCGAGCGCGGCGGGTTCGGCTTGCCAGCGAGGCGCGAGCCGTTACGTCAGACGGGATGACCAAGGCCTCCGCCCATCGCCGCCACGCGCTGCGCGCCTTTCTGCACGGAGAGGCAGCGGGTGGGATCGTGCTGATCGCCGCCGCCGCGCTGGCGATGATCGCCGCCAACTGGCCGGCGACGGCGCACGGTTATGAGGCGCTGCTGCACGCAAAGATCGGCCCGACTCTCGCCCCCGCTTTGGGGCCGATGACCGTCCACCTGTGGATCAACGACGGGCTGATGGCGCTGTTCTTCCTGCTCGTCGGGCTGGAGATCAAGCGTGAGTTCGTCGGCGGCCGGTTGGCCAGCGCCGACCGGCGGCGACTGCCGTTCATCGCCGCGGTCGCGGGGATGGCGGTGCCGGCGCTCGTCTTCCTGCTCGTCGCGGGCGATACGCCGGGATTGCAGCCAGGCTGGGCGATCCCCGCCGCGACCGACATCGCCTTCGCTATCGGCGTGCTGGCGCTGCTCGGATCGCGCGTGCCCTCGTCGCTCAAGCTGCTGCTGACCACCGTCGCGATCGTCGACGACATGGGCGCGGTGGCGATCATCGCCATCGCCTATACCGATTCGATCCGCGTCCTGGCGCTGGCCGGCGCGGGGCTTGCGCTGCTGGTGCTCTACGTCCTCAACCGGCGGCAGGTGATGGCGCTGTGGCCCTATCTTCTGGCAGGGGCCGCGCTGTGGCTGTTCGTGCTGCAATCGGGTGTGCATGCGACGATCGCCGGCGTGATGACCGCCATGCTGGTGCCGCTCCGCCGCGATGAGGCGGGATCGCCGCTCCACCGGCTGGAGCATGCGCTGCATCCGTGGAGCGCCTTTGCCATCGTGCCGCTGTTCGGCTTCGCCAATGCCGGCGTGTCGCTGACCGGCGTCGGGCTGGAGACGTTCGCCCAGCCGCTGGTGCTCGGCATCGCACTCGGCCTGTTCCTGGGCAAGCAGACCGGCATCCTGGCAGCGATCTGGGGCGCAGACCGGCTGGGGATCGCACGCCGCCCAGCGGGGGTGAGTTGGGGGCAATTGTACGGCATGGCGCTGATCGCCGGCATCGGCTTCACGATGAGCCTGTTCATCGGTGGCCTCGCCTTCGCCGATCCTGCGCAGATGGACGCGGTGAAGATCGGCGTCCTCGCCGGTTCGATCGCTTCGGCCCTCGCGGGCGCGGCGGTGCTGGTGGTCGCGGGACGCCGGGCGCATGCCACCCGCTGACGCGGCCATCGCGCCCATTGCGCTGGGCACGCCCGCCTATCGCCGGCTGACGCTGGCGATGCTGTTTGCGGGCTTTTCGACCTTTTCGCTGCTCTACGCCGTCCAGCCGCTGCTGCCGCTGTTCGCACGCGATTATGCGTTGAGTGCGGAGGGCGCGTCCTTGGCCGTGTCGCTCGCGACCGGGCCGCTGGCGATCGCCATCCTGTTCGCGGGCGTTCTGTCCGACCGGATCGGGCGGCGGCCATTGATGATCGCGGCGATGTTTTCGGCGGGGCTGTTGACGCTTGCCGCAGCGGTCGCGCCGGGATGGCATGCGCTGCTGGCGCTCAGGCTGCTCACCGGCCTTGCGCTCGCCGGCGTGCCGGCGGTCGCGATGGCCTATGTCGCCGAAGAGGTGGATGCGGCGACGGTGGGCGCGGCGATGGGGCTGTACATCGCCGGCAGCGCGCTGGGCGGCATGGGCGGGCGACTGATCGCCAGCCTGATCGCGGACGTCGCGGATTGGCGCTGGGCGCTAGGCGGCGTCGGCTTCGCTGGCGTGGTGATGGCGGAGGCGTTTCGCCGGCTGGCGCCGCCGTCGCGCCGTTTCGTCGCGAGCACCGCACGCAACCCGCTCGCCGGTATCGCGACCCTGCTGCGCGACCGGGCATTGCCGCTGCTCTACGCCGAAGCCTTCCTGCTGATGGGCCTTTTCGTCACGCTGTACAATTACGCGGGCTTCCGCCTGATCGCGCCGCCGTATGGCCTCAGCCAGGCGGCGGTCGGCATGGTCTTCCTGCTCTATATCCTGGGATCGGTGAGTTCGACGCTGTTCGGCGGCTTTGCGGGACGGGTCGGGCGGCGGCGGGTGTTCTGGCTGCCGATCGTCGTGCTGATCGCAGGTATCGCCGTCGCGGCGGCGACGCCGCTGTGGCTGGTCGTCGTCGGCATCGCACTGGTGACGATCGGCTTCTTCGGCGCGCATTCGATCGCCAGCGCCTGGGTCGGGCGGCGCGCGGCGGGCCATCGCGGCCAGGGCGCCGCGCTCTACCTGTTCTTCTATTACCTCGGATCAAGCGTGCTGGGCTCGGCCGGCGGTATCGCGTGGAGCCGCAGCGCCTGGCCGGGTGTGACGCTGTTCTGCCTGATCCTAGCGGCTCTGGCATTGGTGGTGGCGCTGCTGCTGACCCGGATACCGCCGCTGCCGATGCCCGAAACGAACGGACCCGGACTGCCCACGGCCTGACCGAACCGGGCCCATCTTGTCGGCGGCAAAGCTTTTCTTTCTATTCCCATCAGAATGGAGGGATATGCTCGCAGGTCTGGGAGACTTGCCATGCCGACGCTGTCCTCACCGCCCGAATCCCCTGCCGCCGGCGCGACGCTGGACGAGGCAGTTGGCGCGCTGCGCAGCGCCCGGGCAGCGTGGCGCGACCGGCAACAGCCCCAGCGCGCCGCAGCGATCTTCCCCTCGCGCGAAGCCATCGAGCGCGTCGTCGCGCTGCTTGCCGAAGCGCTCTATCCCCGCCGTCTGGGCCAGCAGCGCGTGACGCCAAAGGACGAGGATCATTTCGTCGCCGCCAAGCTGACCGCCGCCTTCGCCGATCTGGAACGCGAGATCGACCGTGAGCTCGGCTATTGGCAAATGGAGGCGCGCACCGCCTTCGCCGCGGATCAGGCCGCGACGATCGTGCGGCTGTTCGCCGGCACGCTGGGCGATATCCGGCGGCTGATCGACAGCGACGTCGAGGCCGCCTTCCTGGGCGATCCCGCCGCGGGCAGCACCGACGAAATCCTCGTCTGCTATCCGGGCGCGATCGCCAGCCTGCATCACCGTATCGCGCACCAACTGCACAATCTGGGCGCGCCGATCGTCGCGCGCATGATTTCCGAGCTCGCCAACGAGCGCACCGGAATCGACATCCACCCCGGTGCGACGATCGGCGCGCGTTTCTTCATCGACCATGGCACCGGCGTCGTCATCGGCGAAACCGCGATCGTCGGCACCGGCGTGCGCCTGTACCAGCACGTGACGCTCGGCGCCCGCAGTCCGCTGGGCGCGGCGCGGCGATCCCCGCGCGAACGCTATGCGCGCCATCCGATCGTCGGCGACGATGTGGTCATCTATGCCGGCGCGACGATCCTCGGCCGCGTCACGATCGGTGACGGTGCGACGATCGGCGGCAACGTCTGGCTGCTCGACGACGTGCCGGCCGGCGGCGTGGTGGTGCAGCCCGAAGCCACGTTGCTCGCGCCCTCCGCCAGCCTCGCGTTGCGCGACACGCTGATCGCGGCGTTGGTGTGATGGGGCAGGCCCGCCCTTTGTCACGCCGCCCCGTCATAGGGGTGCTGTGCTGCAACGAAGTCGCGGCGCGGCCGGTGCAGGTCGTCGCGAGCCGCTTCATCGCGCCGCTGACGACGCTGGCGCAAGCGACGGTGCTACTGGTGCCCGCGATGCCGGGGACCGCCGATACCGAGACGCTCTCCGCAGTGCTCGACGGACTGCTGCTCACCGGATCGCGCAGCCATGTCGCGCCCGGCCGCTATGGCGGCGCACCGCTGCCAAGCGATCAGGTGACGGACGATTGCCGCGACGAGGTCGCGTTGGCGCTTGCCGGACGGATGATCGAGGCGGGCAAGCCCGTCTTCGGCATCTGCCGCGGGTTGCAGGAGATCAACGTGCTGTTCGGCGGCACGCTGGCCGCGGCCAGCCATCCCGGCCGCCACCATCGTGGCGCGTGGGAGGGCGATTACGATTCGCTGTTCGACCACGGCCATGACGTGGAGCTGACCCCAAACGGCCGGCTCGCCGGCGCGACCGGCGCCCGCCGCGTCCGCGTCAATTCGGTGCATCAGCAGGGCATCGACCGGCTGGGCCGCGGCCTGTCGGTCGAGGCGATCGCGGCGGACGATGGCCTCGTTGAGGCGGTGTCGGCGCGCCCCTGCGGCGGCGAGGTGCTGGGCGTGCAATGGCATCCCGAATGGGACGCCGCCGATTCGCCCGCCAGCCGCGCCTTCTTTTCACTGATCGGCGCCGCCCTGCACCGCGGCCGCCCACCCGTTCCATCGCCATCCGGTTTCTAAAGGGAGAACGACATGAAGACTGCCATCCTGCTGCCCGTCCTCGGCCTCGCCGCGCTGGGCCTCGCCGCCTGCGGCCCCAAGACCGAATCGGGCAACACCAGTGCGGAAACGGTGACGCTCAACGACGACGGCGCCGTCTTCGACAATGCAGCGGGTCTGGAAACGGACGGCAATTCGGCCGCTGGCGATACCGCGCTGACCGGCAATGTCACGGACAACGCCACCGCCCCGGCAGCCGGCAACGCGCTGTAACGCCTACCCCTTTTTCGAACACGCCAAGGCAAGCTCCCTAGGCGTAGACTGGCGGTCCGACATTGCTGGTGTCGGGCCGTCTCTTTGTGTGGGGTGTGGGGGTGATCCGAGGCGCGCGACGCCGTGAGTCGCGCGCGGTCCCTCGGGGATAGCGCATCAGGCCGAGTCGTCGCCCCAGCGCAGGCCGGAGCCTGTGGCGGCTCTGTTCGCGCGCTTTCGTCGGGAGGTCCCAGCCTTCGCCGGGATGACGGCGGTGGAATAGAGGCGAGGCTAGTCCAGCCAACCTCTCCGGACCCACGACGCGGGAGTAAATCCCGCGTCGTCAGTCGCCGCTGTAGCGGCGCTGGCCGGTCGAAGTGTTGCGGGGCGGCTCCGCCTGCCCCGCACCGGCGCACGGCAAGCCGTGCGCCTACAGCTTCTCGGTCAGCTCCGGCACGACCTTGAACAGGTCGCCGACGAGGCCGATGTCCGCGACCTGGAAGATCGGGGCGTCTTCGTCCTTGTTGATCGCGACGATGACCTTCGAGTCTTTCATGCCGGCGAGGTGCTGGATCGCGCCCGAGATGCCGACCGCAACATAGACTTCCGGGGCGACGATTTTGCCGGTCTGGCCGACCTGATAGTCGTTGGGCACGAAGCCCGCGTCGACCGCGGCGCGGCTCGCGCCGACGCCCGCGCCCAGCTTGTCGGCGAGCGGTTCGATCAGTGCATGGAAGTTCTCGCCGTTCTGCAGCGCGCGGCCGCCCGACACGATGATCTTAGCCGACGTCAGTTCGGGACGCGCGTTCTGCGCGATCTCGGAGCCGACATAGGACGAGACGCCCGTGTCGCCGACCGAGGCGACCGCTTCGATCGCGGCCGAGCCGCCCTCGGCCGCCGCCTTGTCGAAGGCGGTGCCGCGGACGGTGATCACCTTCTTGGCATCCGACGTCTGGACGGTCGCGATCGCGTTACCGGCGTAGATCGGACGCGTGAACGTGTCCTCGCCCTCGACCGACAGGATGTCGCTGATCTGCATCACGTCGAGCAGCGCGGCGACGCGCGGCGCGACGTTCTTGCCGGTGGTGGTCGACGGCGCAACGAAGGCATCGTGATGCCCCATCAGCTCGACGACCAGCGGCGCGATATTCTCGGCGAGCGCGTGGGCATAGGCCGCATCGTCGGCGACGTGCACCTTGCCGACGCCGGCGATCTTCGCCGCGGCCTGCGCGACGCCATCGACGCCCTGGCCGGCGACGAGCAGATGCACCTCACCCAGCTTCGATGCGGCGGTCACCGCCGACAGCGTGGCGTCCTTGACGGTCTGACCGTCGTGTTCGACCCAGACGAGCGTCTTCACTTGGCAATCCCCATGGCATGCAGCTTGGTCACGAGTTCGTCGACATCTGCGACCTTGATCCCGGCCTGGCGCTTGCCCGGCTCGACGACCTTCAGCGTCGTGATGCGGGGCGTGACGTCGACGCCGTAATCGGCGGCGGTCTTCTGCGCGAGCGGCTTGGACTTGGCCTTCATGATGTTGGGCAGCGAGGCATAGCGCGGCTCGTTGAGGCGCAGGTCGGTGGTGACGATCGCGGGGAGCGGGAATTTGTCCGTCTCGAGGCCGCCATCGACTTCGCGCGTCACGGTGACGTCACTGTCCGTCAGCTCGACCTTCGAGGCGAACGTGCCCTGGCCCCAACCGAGCAGGCCGGCGAGCATCTGTCCGGTCTGGTTGTTGTCGTCGTCGATCGCCTGCTTGCCCAGGATGACGAGCTGCGGCTGCTCTTCCTCAACGATCTTGGCGAGGATCTTGGCGACGCCGAGCGGTTCGACCTTGGTGTCGCTGGTCACGAGGATGCCGCGGTCGGCGCCCATCGCCAGCGCGGTGCGGATCGTTTCCTGCGCCTTCGCCTCGCCGATCGAGACGACGACGATTTCGGTGACGCCCTTGTCCTTCAGGCGGATCGCCTCTTCGACGGCGATCTCGTCGAAGGGATTCATGCTCATCTTGACGTTGGCAAGATCCACGCCCGAGCCGTCCGCCTTCACACGGGGCTTCACATTATAGTCAAGCACGCGCTTGACCGGCACCAGCACCTTCATAGGCTTCCTTCCGATTGCGCCTCCGACACCTTTTTGGCGTCGTATCGGCGGGTGAGATGGCGGTTTTCCGTGCCTTTCGCAAGTCCGGTACGGAAAGCGCCGGTTGCCGTAACGGCAGGTCTACCGCCCAAACGAATCAGGCCCGGACATGATGCCCGAGCCTGAGGAATTTTCTATCGCAAAGTCCTCCCCCGCCAGGCGGGGGAACCGTTCGGCATCAGCCGAATGGTCGAAGGGGAGGTCAGGAACGGCCTTCATGAACGGCACCCTATCCTCCCCCTCCGTCACCGCTGCGCGGCGCCACCTCCCCCTTGCGGGGGAGGACTAAGGGATCACGCGGCCTTCTGGACCTCTGCGACGATCTTCTTCGCGGCATCGCCCAGATCGTTCGCAGGAACGATCGCGAGGCCCGAGTTCGCCAGAATGTCCTTGCCGGCCTGCACGTTCGTGCCTTCGAGGCGGACGACCAGCGGCACCGACAGGTTCACTTCCTTCGCGGCGGCGACGATGCCCTCGGCGATGATGTCGCACTTCATGATCCCGCCGAAGATGTTGACGAGGATACCCTTCACCGCCGGATCGGCGAGAATGATCTTGAACGCCGCCGTCACCTTTTCCTTGTTGGCGCCGCCGCCGACGTCGAGGAAGTTGGCCGGGAACATGCCGTTCAGCTTGATGATGTCCATCGTCGCCATGGCGAGGCCGGCGCCGTTGACCATGCAGCCGATGTCACCGTCGAGCTTGATGTAGGCGAGGTCGTACTTCGACGCCTCCAGCTCCATCGCGTCCTCTTCGGTGGTGTCGCGCAGCTCCATCAGGTCCTTGTGACGGAACATCGCGTTGCCGTCGAAGCCGACCTTGGCGTCGAGCACGACCAGCTTGCCATCGTCGGTGACGGCGAGCGGGTTGATCTCGATCTGCTCGGCGTCGGTGCCGAGGAACGCGTCATACAGCTTCGACGCGACGCTGGCGGCCTGCTTGGCGAGATCGCCGGTCAGCTCCAGCGCGGCGGCGACGGCGCGGCCGTGATGCGGCATGAAGCCGGTCGCGGTGTCGATGTCGATCGAATGGATCTTCTCGGGCGTGTCGTGCGCCACGGTTTCGATGTCCATGCCGCCTTCGGTCGAGGCGACCATCGAGACACGGCCGGTCGCGCGATTGACGAGCAGCGCGAGGTAGAACTCCTTGGCGATGTCGACGCCGTCGGTGATGTACAGGCGGTTCACCTGCTTGCCGGCGTCGCCGGTCTGGATCGTCACCAGCGTGTTGCCGAGCATGTCGGTCGCATGCGCGCGGACTTCGTCAGCGGTCTTGGCGAGGCGGACGCCGCCCTTGGCGTCGGGGCCCAGTTCCTTGAACTTGCCCTTGCCGCGGCCGCCGGCGTGGATCTGCGCCTTGACGACATACAGCGGTCCGGGGAGCTTCTTCGATGCCTCGACCGCTTCCTCGACGCTGAGCGCCGCAAAGCCTGCCGGCACGGGCACGCCGAACTTCGCCAGCAGTTCCTTGGCTTGATATTCGTGGATGTTCATGGCCTGCCTCGCATTATGCTATAAAGAGGAGATTGCCGCCGCCCTTTGCACAGGCGGCGCGACGAATCCACCCCGGATATAGCACGGGGATCGATCGTTATCGCAAACGCTTCGCATTAGATGGAATACGCATGTCCTGGCCGATCGGCATCCTTCTGTTTCTGGCGACGGTGATCGGCATGGAGGGCTTTGCCTATGCCGCGCACCGCTGGATCATGCATGGGCCGGGCTGGTTCCTGCATGCGAGCCACCACACCAAGCGCGAAGGCAATTGGGAGCTAAACGACCTGTACGCCGCGATCTTCGCGGTGCCCTCGTTCGTGCTGCTGCTCGGCGGGGTACAGCTGGGCTGGTGGCCGGGCTTCGCATGGATCGGCGCGGGGATCGCAGCCTATGGCGCGATCTATTTCGGCTTCCACGACATCATCGTCCATCAGCGGATTCCGACGCGCTATCTGCCCAAGTCCAGCTACATGAAGCGGATCGTCCAGGCGCATCGGCTGCACCATGTCATCGAGACGCGCGAGGGCAACGTCAGCTTCGGCTTCCTGGTCGCTCCCCGGCCCGAAGCCTTGAAGGCCGAACTCAAGCGGCGCGGGCGGCAGGGGGTGCGGGCGCCCGCCGGGGAGCCGTTGGCAGAAAAGTAACGCCTTCCGTGGCACGATACAGCCATGGAACAGCCGACCTTCACGCCGCCGTACCAGCCCATCGCCCTCAACGGGACGGAGGAGGGCGCCGAGTCGCGCCGATCGCTGCGCAAGGCGGTGACGATGCGCGCGCACCTGCGCGATCGCGGGCAGACCCGGTTCGAAATCGACGTGACCGACCTGTCGCTGATGGGGTTCCGCGCCGAAACGTCGTTTACGCTATGGCCGGGCACGATCGTTTGGCTGACGCTGCCGGGGCTGGCCGGTCTGGAGGCCGTGGTCGCGTGGCGGGACAAGACGCAATATGGCTGCGCCTTCGCCAAGCCGCTGCACCCGGCGGTGTTCGACCACATCATCGCGCTCAGCCAGCGATAGGCGCTGACGCCGGTAAAGCCGTCGTCAGTCGCGTCACGCTGTGCGCGTGAGTGGCCGCGCCTGCGCCCGTCAGTCGAACAGCGACGACACGCTCGTTTCGTCGGCGATGCGCTTGATCGCCTCGCCCAGCAGCGGCGCGATCGGCAGGTGGCGGATCTTCGACGTCGCGCCGATCGATTCGTGATTGCCGATCGAATCGGTGATGACGAGTTCGGTCAGCACCGATCCCTCGACGCGTGCGACCGCGCCCCCCGACAGGACGCCGTGGGTGACATAGGCGACGACATCCTCCGCCCCCGCCTGCCGCAGCGCCGCCGCCGCATTGCACAGCGTACCCGCCGAATCGACGATATCGTCGACCAAGATGCAGAAGCGTCCTTCGACGTCGCCGATGATGTTCATCACCTCCGATTCGCCGGCGCGCTCGCGGCGCTTGTCGACGATCGCGAGCGGAGCGTTGTCGAGCCGCTTGGCGAGCTGGCGCGCACGCACGACGCCACCGACGTCGGGCGAGACGACCATCAGGTTGCGACCCTTGAAGCGCGCATGGATGTCCGCGCTCATCACCGGCGCGGCATAGAGATTGTCGGTCGGGATATCGAAGAATCCCTGGATCTGCCCGGCGTGGAGGTCGACCGACAGCACGCGGTCGGCGCCGGCGACGGTGACCAGATTGGCGACGAGCTTGGCCGAGATGGGCGTGCGCGGCCCCGGTTTCCGGTCCTGGCGGGCATAGCCCATATAGGGGATGACTGCCGTGATGCGCTTGGCCGATGCACGCTTCAACGCATCGATAATGATCAGCAGTTCCATCAGATTGTCGTTCGCCGGGAAGCCGGTCGATTGGAGCACGAACACGTCCTCGCCGCGCACATTCTCCTGGATTTCGACGAAGATCTCCTCGTCGGCGAACCGGCGGACCAGCGCGTCGGTCAACGGGCTTTCGAGATAGTTCGCGATCGCCTGCGCGAGCGGAAGGTTCGAATTGCCGGTGATCAGTTTCATGCGCTGGGCTCCCTTGCGCCGCCCTTTATCGTCGATGGCGCCTTTCGCAAACCGCTTCGCTTCGCCCGCCCGCGGCGGTAGGAGCGCGGGCATGACCGTCATCACCCGCTTCGCCCCCTCTCCCACCGGCATGCTCCACGTCGGCAATATCCGGGCGGGGCTGCACAATTGGATGTTCGCGCGGGGGCAGCGCGGCCGGTTCGTGCTGCGCATCGACGATACCGATGCCGAGCGGTCCGAGGAGCGGTTCGTCGACGGCATCCGCGCCGATCTCGCCTGGCTGGGCCTGACGCCCGATGCCGAGGTGCGCCAGTCGGAGCGATTCGCGCTGTATCAGGCGCGGTTCGATGCGCTGGTCGCGGCGGGGCGGATCTATCCGGCCTATGAGAGCGCGCAGGAACTGGACCTGAAGCGCAAGATCCTGCTCGGGCGCGGCCTGCCGCCGGTCTACGATCGCGCGGCGCTGGCGCTGAGCGATACGCAAAAGGCGCAGTTTGAGGCGGATGGCGTCGCGCCGCACTGGCGGTTCAAGCTGGATCATGACGCACTGATCCACTGGGACGATCTGATCCGCGGCCCGCAGAGCTTCGATGCGAAGACGATGAGCGATCCCGTCGTGCGGCGCGCCGACAGATCGTGGCTGTATATGCTGCCATCGGCGATCGACGATGCCGATCTGGGCATCACCCATGTCGTGCGCGGCGAGGACCATGTGTCCAACACCGCGCTGCAATTGCAGATGTTCGATGCGATGGGCGTCACGCCACCCGCCTTCGCGCACGAAGCGCTGCTGACCGGCGCCGAGGGCAAATTGTCCAAGCGTCTGGGATCGCTGGGCGTCGCGCATTTTCGCGACGCGGGGATCGAGCCGCAGGCGGTCGTCGCGCTGCTCGCGCGGATCGGGACGAGCGATCCGGTCGAGCCGATGGTCGATCCCGCACCGCTGATCGCCGCCTTCGACTTCGCGCGCTTCGGCCGCGCGCCGGCGCGATTCGACGAGGCGGAACTGGCGCAGGTGAATGCGCGGATCGTCCATCAACTGGCCTATGACGCGGTCGCCGATCGGCTGCCCGACGGGATGGGCGTGGCGGAATGGGATGCGGTGCGGCCGAACCTGTCGCGCGTCGCCGAGGCGGCAGACTGGTGGCAGGTAATCGAGGGGCCGATCGCCGCGCCGATGCAGGACGACGAGGCGCGTGCCTACCTCGCTAACGCGGCGGCGGTGGCAGAGGGCTTGGACTGGGGTGACGACGCCTGGGCAGCGCTGACGACAGCGCTCAAGACGGCGACGGGCCGCAAGGGCAAGGCGCTGTTTCTACCGCTGCGCCAAGCATTGACCGGGCTGGACCATGGGCCCGACATGGCGGCGCTGTTGCCGCTTATCGGCCAGCCGCGCGCCATCGCACGCCTCCGGGACGCAGCTGGATAAGTTCGGTCACGCTTCTCCGGCGCGCCAAGATCGCCATTCGGACGGATGAATCGCGCGGGCTGGCGTCCCGCTTAGGCGTGAGCCCTTTCTCCTCTGCCTGTCCGCCTCTGCGACGCAAAGCGGCATCGCCCAACCCCTTGACGATCATATGTTATGGTGTAACGTTTCATGTCTGAGCGGCGTCGCCCCGGTCGAGGGCGACCCGACAGAGAGGAGACGGACGATGTATGCAGACCGCTACGCCAAGCCGACCCGTTTCAACCCCGGCGGCCTGACCGCTGCCATCGCGATCAACGCCGCGTTGGTCGCGGCGCTGATGTTCGCGGGGCCGAAGATCCTGCCCGAGGGGCCCGACCATGTGCTGGTCATCGGCAATATCCCGCTCGACCCGCCACCTCCGCCGCCGATCCCCGAGGTGAAGCCAGCCGAAACGGCGCCGCATCATGCGACCGAGACGATCTTGGCACCCGTGCCGGAAATTTCGGTGCCGACCAACCCGACCGACCTGGCCCTAACGACGATCCCGACGCCACCGGCACCGACCAAGATCATCGGCACCGATCCCGGGCCGGCAGTCGAGGCGCCGGCACCGCCCGCGCCACTGCCGTTTGTCGGCCCCAGCATCGATTCGCGCTACGCTGACGCCTTCCAGCCGGATTATCCCGCGGTCGAACGCCGCGCCAATCGCGATGGGCGCGTGACGGTGCGCGTGCTGGTCGGCATCGACGGGCGCGTGAAGCAGATCGAACAGGTCAGCGCGACCAGTGATGCCTTCTGGCGCACGACGCAGGAACGGGCGCTGAAGGCCTGGCGCTTCAAGCCGGCGACACGCGGCAACGTGCCGGTCGAGGCGTGGCGGACGATGACGCTGACGTTCCGCATGGAGGATGCCGGCTAAAACCGCATGGGGTGACGCGTCCGTCCGGGACGCGTCACCCCAAGGCGGGCCAGAACCTTTCCCGGCCCCTGCCGTCTCATAATGCTGGAAAACCCAGGCCTCCGCCGGAATGACGGCCACCCCGTGTCGCTGAAGACGGGTTACGACCGACGCGGCTTGATGTCCGCCTTTGCGATCTGCGCGCCCGACGTACGGCATTGCGCGCCGATCATCGGATAGGGCACGTCCGTGTTGCGTGCGAGCTGATCAGGCAGTGCCGCCCGGCATTGCGCCATCGACTGATAGTGGATCGGGACGACCCGAGCCTCGGTGCATTGGACGTTGCCGTCGCCGCAGCCCATGATCGCCATCACGTAGAACAACGGTTCCATGATGCCCTCGCTTGTCAACTGGTAAAATTCGCGAGGGCGCTAGTATGTTCCGCGCCGCGCTTTCTTCGCCGGGGCGCCGTGCCTACATAAGCGGCAATGCCGCCCACCGATCCGACCAGCCAGACCCGCGCCGACCAGCCGTTGCTGCCGACGCTGCGCCGTTTCCTCCCCTATCTGTGGCCTGCGGGTGAAACGGGGCTGAAGGCGCGCATCGTCGTCGCGATGCTGCTCGTCGTCGCGAGCAAGATCGTTCAGGTCTTCGGTGCGGCCTATACGCTGAAATATGCGGTCGACCGGATGAGCGTCGGCGACCGAAGCCTCGTCACGATCGTCGTGCTGCTGGTGATCGGCTATGCCGCCTCGCGCTTTTCGACGACGCTGTTCGACAATCTGCGCAACGCGGTGTTCGAACGCGTCGGGCAGGATGCGACGCGGCGCCTCGCGGCGAGCGTCTTCCGTCACCTGCACGGCCTGTCGCTGCGCTTCCATCTGGAACGGCGCACCGGCGCCGTCACCAAGGTGGTCGAACGCGGCACCAAGAGCATCGATACGATGCTGTATTTCCTGCTGTTCAACATCGCGCCGACGGTGCTGGAGCTGGCCATGGTGTTGACGATCTTCTGGACCAGCTTCGGCTGGCCGCTGGTCGCCGCGACGGTGGCGATGGTCGCGATCTATATCGTCTTCACGCAGAAGGTGACCGACTGGCGCAACGCGTTGCGGGCGCAGATGAATGATCTCGACACCGGCGCGGTCGCGCATGCGGTCGATTCGCTGCTGAATTTCGAGACGGTCAAATATTTCGGGGCCGAGGAGCGTGAAGCGAAGCGCTACGACGCGGCGATCAGCGCCTATGCCGCCGCGGCGACCAAGTCGGAAAACAGCCTCGCATGGCTCAACGTCGGGCAGGCGCTGATCACCAACGCGATGCTCGGCGGCGGCATGGCCTATGTCGCCTGGGGGTGGAGCCAGGGGCGGTTTTCCGCGGGCGACGTGGTGTTCGTATCGACCTTGCTGTCGCAGCTGTTCCGGCCGCTCGACCTGCTGGGCATGGTCTATCGTACGATCCGCCAGGGCGTGATCGACATGGCGAGCATGTTCGCGCTGATCGATACGCCCGCCGAGGTCGTCGACGCACCGAACGCCGCGCCGCTGGTGGTGGATCGCGGGCGCGTGCGGTTCGAGGACGTGCATTTCGGCTATGACGCGGATCGCGAAATCCTGAAGGGCCTCGACCTCGACATTCCGGCGGGCACGACGCTGGCGGTGGTGGGGCCATCGGGCGCGGGCAAGTCGACGCTCGCGCGGCTGATGTACCGCTTTTACGATGTCGACGCAGGCGCGATCACGATCGACGGCCAGGACGTGCGCACCGTGACGCAAGCCTCCCTGCGCACCGCGATCGGCATCGTGCCGCAGGACACCGTGCTGTTCAACGACACGATCGGCTACAACATCGGCTATGGCCGCGAAGGCGCGTCGGACGCGGAGATCGCCCAGGCCGCGTCGGGTGCGGCGATCGCCGGCTTCATCGAACGCCAGCCCGATGGCTTCGCGACCCGCGTGGGCGAGCGCGGACTGAAGCTGTCGGGCGGCGAGAAGCAGCGCGTCGCGATCGCGCGCACGCTGCTGAAGAACCCGCCGATCCTGATATTGGACGAAGCGACCAGCGCGCTCGACAGCCGCACCGAGGCGGAGATCCTCGACACGCTGAAGGCGATCGAGCGCGGTCGCACGACGATCGTCATTGCGCACCGGCTGTCAACGGTGGTGCATGCCGACCAGATCGTCGTCCTCGACGGTGGCCGGGTGGCGGAGCGCGGCACGCACGCGGAACTGCTGAAGCGCAGCGGGCTCTACGCCGAAATGTGGGCACGCCAGGCCCAGGAGCGCGACGACGAGGATGTCGCCGGCGCCGGTGAGGGTGCGTTGGCGGCGGAGTGACGCCGCCAAAACGGATCAGCTACGACCTTCAGCGCTGAGGCATAATCTTCATACGGCTTCCCCACGCAACGTGACGGGGATGTCTTATAATGAAGATAATCGATGGCCTTTGGGACCAAGGCTTCGCACTCGACAAGCACACCGTGTCGAGCACGTATCTCGGCGACGACGACAATGGGAATCCGCAGTTCGACACAAAGCGTACCGACATTGGCGAGGCTTTGTTTCAGCTGAAATATCGCGGCGGCTGGCAATACGTCCCGGCACTGGCCGATGCCTTGGCGAAACAGATACAGGCCACTCTTCCGCGGTTCGATGTCATCGTTCCGATGCCTGCATCCGCCGTACGGCCGCGCCAGCCCGTGACGGAGCTTGCAACGGAGGTCAGCCGCATCCTCGGCATTCGGATGGACGGCGCCCTGCTCCAAAAAACCGCCACGTCACAGCTCAAAGACCTGACCAACCGATCGGATAAGGATGCCGTGCTGGCCGATGCGTTTTCAGTCCACGACGCTGGCCTGGCTGACGGCCCCGTCGATGTGTTGCTGATCGACGATCTGATCCATACTGGTGCTTCTCTCGACGCCGCGTGCGCCGCGTTGCGGACCTCGCACAGGATCGGGCGCATCTATGTGGCTGTGTTGACTTGGAGATAACAGTGCCCACCAGCGGGACGGTCTTCATCGCCGGATCCATCGCGATCAGCCGATTGCACCCTGTCGTCTGCGATCGGATCGGGAATGCCGTCGACCGCGATATGGCGGTCGTGGTGGGCGATGCCGATGGCGCCGATACGGCAATCCAGCGCGTGTTGCTGGATCGACAAGCGCGCTCCGTTACGGTCTACTGCAGCGGAGACCGCCCGCGTAACAATGTCGGAGATTGGCCCGTCGAGCATATTTATCCCGATGCTCCGCCGGGCACGCGCCGGTGGTTCACTGCCAAGGACATCGCGATGGCGGAAGCCGCCGATTACGGACTCATGATCTGGGATACACGCAGCACGGGCACGCTTTCGAATGTCATCGAATTGCTCTCCGCAGACAAAAAGTCCGTCGTGTTCGTCAACAAGGCGAAAGAGTTCATGAAGGTTGCCGATGTGGAGGGTCTAAACCGTCTGATCGACTTGATGTCGGTAACGGCAAGGGACAAAGCAGAGCAGAAGATGCGCCTGTCCGATAAGGTCGACGCTCTTCGCCATCGACAGGGTGCGCTGTCTTTATGATGTGCCCGTCCAACGAGGCAGGCGACGGCGTCGGGCAGATGGCTTAGCCTACGCCTCGACGCTGCGGCCCGTCCCGCCTACATGAGCCGGTAATGCGTCCCGATCCCCTGCCCACCCTGTCCCGCGTCTTCGGCTTTGCGGGGTTCCGCGGCGTGCAGGAAGAGGTGGTGTCGCGGGTGCTAGCCGGCGAGCGGACGCTGGGGGTGATGCCGACCGGCGCGGGCAAGTCGCTGTGCTACCAGCTGCCGTCGGTGATGCTGGAGGGGACGTGCGTCGTCGTCTCGCCGCTCATTGCACTGATGCACGACCAGCTGCGTGCCGCCGAAGCGGTGGGCATTCGCGCGGGCACGCTGACCAGCGCCGACCAGAATCGTGGCGAGACGATCGCGCGGTTTAAGGCTGGCGAACTCGACCTGCTCTATATCGCACCCGAACGCGCTTCGACCGGGCATTTCCGCGAGCTGCTGGGCAGCGCGAAGCTCAGCCTGTTCGCGATCGACGAGGCGCATTGCGTCAGCGAATGGGGGCACGATTTCCGCCCCGATTATCGCCTGCTCGCACCGCTGATGGACGCGTTCCCGGACGTGCCGCGGCTGGCGCTGACCGCGACGGCGGACGCGCATACCCGCGCCGATATCCTCGCGCAGCTCGGCATCCCGCAGGACGGGCTGATCGTGTCGGGCTTCGACCGGCCCAATATCCGCTATGCGATCAGCCCCAAGGCGAACACGACCAAGCAGATCGCCGACGTGATCGCCAGTACGCCCGGCCCCGGCATCGTCTATGCCCAGACGCGTGCGGCGACGGAGAAACTGGCGGAGGCGCTCGCCCGCACCGGCCGGCCGACCCGCGCCTATCATGCGGGGCTGGAGCAGCATATCCGCGCGAAAAACCAGGCGGATTTCGTCGCTAGCGAAGACATGGTGATCTGCGCCACGGTCGCGTTCGGCATGGGCATCGACAAGCCCGACGTCCGCTTCGTCGCGCACGCCGGCCTGCCGAAATCGATCGAGGCCTATTATCAGGAAACCGGCCGTGCAGGGCGCGACGGCGATCCGGCGGTCGCGCATCTGTTCTGGGGCGCGGAGGATTTCGCGCGTGCGCGCCAGCGGATCGGCGAGGTCGAGCCTGAGCGGCAGGCCGGCGAACGGACGCGGCTGGCCGCGCTGGGGGCGCTGGTCGAGACGGCGGGCTGCCGGCGTCGCATCCTGCTGAAGCACTTTGGCGAAGACCTCATCGAAGACTGCGGCAATTGCGACAATTGCCTGGGGTCCCCCGATGCGGTCGATGCGACGACGGTCGCGCAGAAATTCCTGTCCGCCGTCTTCCGCACCGGCCAGCTGTTCGGCGCGGGCTATATCGAGCAGGTGCTGCTGGGCCAGTCGACCGACCGCAGCGTCGATCGCGGGCATGAGGCGCTGTCGGTGTGGGGCATCGTCACGGGCGAGGAAGCGGCGCTGGTCAAGCCGGTGGCGCGCGCGCTGCTGCTGCGCGATGCGTTGCGTACGAATGCCCATGGCGGGCTGGAGTTCGGCCCCGGTGCGCGGCCGATCCTGAAGGAGGGCGCACGGGTGATGCTGGTGCTGCCGCCCAAGCGGGTCCGGGGCAAGAAGCGCGACGCGGGCGTGGCGATCAACCCGGCCGACAATCCGCTGTTCGAGGCGCTACGGACCTGCCGCCGCGATCTGGCCAAGGAGGCCGGCGTGCCGCCCTATGTCATCTTCCACGATTCGGTGCTGCGCGAGATGGCGGCGCAGCGGCCGACCAGCCGCTCGGCACTGATGCACCTGTCCGGCATCGGCGCGCGGAAGCTGGAGGCGTATGGGGATGCGTTTCTGGAGGTGATCCGCGCGGCGGATTAGCGGCGAGCCAAGTCCCCCGTTCGCCCTGAGCCTGTCGAAGGGCATGCTACCCCGCGCGGCGTCGCGCGTGGGGACGCCTGTGCTTCGACAGGCTCAACACGAACGGTGGTTGTGGACCGGGCGATCGCTGCACTAAAATCCTGCCGGACCGCGACCAAAACGGCTGACGCGGCTCGGTTGATCGCGTAACGGGACCGGATGGCCGATATCCGCACGATCAACGAATCCATCAGCGTCGCCCCCCAGATCACGCCGGAGGACATGGCGGCGATCAAGGCGGCGGGCTTTGTGGGTATCGTCAACAACCGCCCCGACGAGGAGGAAGCGGGCCAGCCGGCGGGCGAGGCGATCCGCGCTGCGGCGGCGGCGGCGGGCCTGACCTATGTCGCGATCCCGATCACGCATGCCGGCTTCTCGCACCCGCAGATCGACGCGATGACGCAGGCGCTGGTCGGCGCGGACGGGCCCGTGCTCGCCTATTGCCGGTCGGGGACGCGCAGCTGCAACCTGTGGGCGCTGGCCGCTGCGAAGGCGGGGCGCAACCCAGAGCTGCTCGTCGCCCAGGCGCGCGCCGCCGGCTACGATCTGTCGGGGATGCGCCCGACGCTGGACGCACTCGCCGGCGGGCAGTGATCCGGCCATGCGGTTCGATGAGACGGCGATCGGGATCGCGCTGATCGCCGGCCTGGTGGTGCTGCTGGTCGTCGGCGGCATCGTCTGGGCGGTGCGCCGTGGACGCGTCGGGCGGATCGAATCGCCCGAAGAGGCCGCCGCGGCGGCGGACGAGGCGCTTGGGGGCTTCGAGACGTTGGGCGCGGTGGTCGGCGCCGATGGCGTGGGCGCGCTGGCGGTCGATCGCGCGGGCCGCGTCGCGGTGATGCGCCGCTATGGCAAGAGGATCACGGTGTGCGAGATCGCCTGGCTCGCGCTGCGCTCGACGGTCGAGGGGATCGAGATCGACAGCGGCGACCGGCGCATGGGTCGGGTGCTGATCGCGGGCGTCGATGCGCTCGACGTGCGGCGCTTGGCGCCGGCAGACCTCAAGAAGATGATCGGCTGAGGCCGATATCCCTCCCCCGGCGCGACCGGAGGAGGGGCAGGCGGATTACGCGTCCTGCGTTTCCAGCGCGGGATAGTCGGTGTAGCCCTCGCGGCCCTTGCTATACCAGGTCTTCGGGTCGTCCTGGTTGAGCGGCGCGCCCTGGCGCAGGCGTTCGACCAGATCGGGGTTGGCGATATATTTGCGACCGAAGGCGATCGCATCCGCGACGCCCGAATCCAGGTCGGCCTGTGCGCTGGCGCCGTCATAATCCTGGTTCAGCACCAGCGGCCCCTTGAAGACCTTGCGGATTTCGGGGCTGAGCTTGGGCACGTCGCTCTTGCCGAACGTGCCGTCGGGGCCCTGTTCGCGCAGTTCGAGGAAGGCGATGCCGAGCGCGTCGAGCGCCGCGGCGGCGGGGACGAAGACGCTGGCAGGATCGCTGTCGTCGGCGCCCTGCGTCTCGCCGTTGGGTGACAGGCGGATGCCGGTGCGGCCCGCACCGATCGCATCGGCGACGCGCGCCACCGATTCGCGCATGAAGCGAATGCGGTTTTCCGGGCTGCCGCCGTAATCGTCGTCGCGATGGTTGGTGCCGTCGCGCAGAAACTGGTCGATCAGATAGCCATTGGCGCCGTGCAGCTGCACGCCATCGAATCCGGCGCGGATCGCATTGCGCGCGGCCGTCGCGTAATCGTCCTGCACGCGGGTGATATCGTCGAGCGTCGCGGCGCGCGCCTCGCCATAGGGGTTCGGCTCCTTGTGATAGGGCGCGCGCGTCGCCGAGGACGACAGCGGCGTCATGCCGATCACGTCGGGGCGCGACAGGCGGCCCATGTGCCAGATCTGCGCGACGATCTTGCCGCCCGCCTCATGCACCGCCGCGGTCACCGGCTTCCACGCCTCGACCTGTTCCTCGGTCCACAGGCCCGGCGCGTTGGGCCAGCCCAGCCCTTCCTGGCTGACGCCGGTGCCTTCGGTGATGATGAGGCCGGCGCTGGCGCGCTGGCGGTAATAGTCGATCATGATCTCGGTCGGCACATGGCCGTCGGTCGAGCGGCCGCGGGTCAGCGGCGACATGAAGATGCGGTTGGCGGCGTGGATATCGCCAAGCTGGATGGGGTCGAAAAGGCTCGGCATGGATGCTCCGTTAGTGGCCTGACGCGGGGAAGATAGGGCGCTACAGGGCGGCATGCATCGGCCCGACCCCACAAGAAAAACTGTGCCTGCGCCAACGGTGCCGGTTGCCGCTACGGACACCGCGCCCGCGCTGGGCTTCGTCGCGCTGATCCTGGCGAATATCGCGCTCGCATTCGGGCCGTGGTTCGTGCGGTTGGCCGATGTCGGGCCGGTGGCGGCGGGGTTCTGGCGGATCACGCTGGCGATTCCCTTCCTCGCCGCATTGTCGCTGGCGGCAGGCGCCCGGCCGGTGCGGATGCCGGGCGGGCTGTGGCTACTGATCGCCGTCGGGGGCGTCGCCTTCGCCGCCGATCTGGCGAGCTGGCACCTCGGCATCGTGCGCACGACGATGGCCAATGCGACGCTTTTCGGCAATTCGGCGATCCTGATCTATCCGCTGTACGGATTCCTGGTGGCGCGCGCCTGGCCATCGCGCGGACAGGGGATCGCGCTGCTGCTCGCGGCGGTCGGTGCCGGGCTGCTGATGGGCCGGTCGTACCAGGTCGATCCGCGCAACCTGGCGGGCGACCTTCTCTGCATCGTCGCCGGCATCCTCTACACCGTCTATTTCATCATGATGGCCAAGGTGCGCGAAACGATGCGACCGCTGCCGGCGCTGACGCTGGCGAGCTGCGCAACGGCGCTGCCGCTGCTCGTGTTCGCGGTATTGCTCGGCGAGCGTGTGTGGCCGGGGCATTGGAGCGCGCTGCTCGGCCTCGCCCTCGTCAGCCAGGTCTTCGGGCAGGGCTGCATGATCTATGCGCTGGGCCGCATGTCGCCGCTGATCGTCGGCATCGCGCTGCTGATCCAGCCGATCGTCGCCGGCGCGGTGGGCTGGATCGCCTATGGCGAGCGGTTGCAGGGAGCCGATTGGATCGGCGTGGCGTTGGTCGCGGTGGCGCTGGTATTGGTGCGCCGCGCCGAGGTTGCACCGGCGCGTGCGCAGGCGCAGGAGATGGCGGCATGACCCAGGATACGATCGACACCAGCGACCTGACGCTCGACGAGATTCGCGTGGCGCTCGCCCCCGGCATCGCCGCCAACGCCGCCTTCGACGGCTGGGGCGACGCCGCGCGCGATATGGCGGCCGAGGCGGCGGGGATCGACCGCGACGTCGCACGACTCGCTTTTTCCGGCGGTGCGGTCGACATGATCGATGCCTGGTTCGCGCATATCGATGCGGCGATGGCGGGCGCGCTCCCGCCAGAACGCCTTGCGACGATGAAGATTCGCGAACGCATCGCGGGACTGGTCGAGTCGCGGCTCGACGCTTTGGCTCCCGATCGCGAGGCGCTACGCCGCGCGCTGACCATCCTCGCCATGCCGCAGAATGTCGCGCGGGCGGCGAAGCTCGGCTGGCGCAGCGTCGATACGATGTGGCGCATGGCCGGCGATACCGCGACCGATTACAACCACTACACGAAGCGGACGATCCTGCTCGGCGTCTATACCGCGACGATCACGGTGTTCCTGGACGACGACAGCGAGGGGCAGGCCGACGCGCGCGCCTTCCTGTCGCGGCGGATCGACGGGATCATGCGGTTCGAGAAGGCCAAGGCGGGGTTCGTCAAGCGCTACGAGCACCGGCCCAGCCTGTCGCGCTTCGTCGGGCGGCTGCGGTATCCGGTGGTGTGAGCACTCCGTCATCCCGGACGTGTTCCGGGATGACGGACTGTAGGCTGCGCGCCGCGTCGCATCCCGATAGGTCGGAGACGCACCCTTTACTCGCCCCTGCGTAAATGATAATCACTCGCAGCATGGATATGTCGCGTACGCCATCCCTTGATCTCGTCTCGCTGCCCCGGCGTCAGCCGGCGACGGTGGCGGGGATCGACTGGGCGCGACTCGCTGCGCCCGAGGCGCGGCGGTTGCGCGAACTGGGTTTCGATGAGGGCGTGTCGGTGGAGGTGCTGCACCGCGCCTCGCTGGGCAACGGCCCAATCGCCTGCCGGATCGGGCGGATGACCGTCGCGCTGCGCCGCGCGGTCGCGGGAGCCGTCCACGTCGCGCTGCCGGCCGGCGCCGAATAAGCCGACGCAGACCGTGCATGCAGCCCCGCTGGTGGCGCTGGTCGGCAATCCCAATGCCGGCAAGAGCGCGCTGTTCAACGCGCTGACGGGCGCGCGACAGAAGGTCGGCAATTATCCCGGCGTCACCGTCGAGCGCCATTCGGGCCGGCTGGTGCTGGACGATGGTCGCCCGGTCGAGCTGATCGACCTGCCCGGCGCCTACAGCCTCGAACCCTCCAGCCCCGACGAACGCGTGACGCGCGACGTCGTCACCGGCGCGAGCAGCCTGGAACGCCTGCCCGACGCGCTGGTGGTGGTGGTCGACGCGGCCAATCTCGACAACCATCTGCGCTTCACCTTGCAGCTGATCGCGCTCGGCCTGCCGGTGGTCGTCGCGCTCAACATGGTCGATCTTGCCGAACGCGACGGGCTGACGCTCGATGCGGCAGTGCTGGAGCGCGAGCTGGGCGTGCCGGTGATTGCGACCGTCGCGGTGCGCAAGCGCGGGCTGGACGGCCTGCGGGCGGCGCTGGGATCGATTCTGGTCGGCGGCGCGGCGACGCGCCTGCGGCCCTCGGATGGCAGCATCGACGAGGATATCGTGACGCTGCAACGCCGCGCGCGGCAGATCGCCGCGGCGGCGACGGTGTCGGAGACGGCGGGGCGGCGCTGGGCGCATGCGCTCGACGCGGTGGCGCTGCACCCGGTCGCGGGGCCGCTGCTGCTGGTGACGATCCTGTTCGTGATGTTCCAGGCGGTGTTCACCTGGGCGACCGTGCCCGCCGACGCGATCGATGCCGGCTTCGGCGCGCTACAGGATGCGATCAAGAGCGCGATGCCCGACGGCTTCGTCCGCTCGCTGCTGACCGACGGGCTGATCGCTGGCGTCGGCGCGGTGATCGTCTTCCTGCCGCAGATCCTGATCCTGTTCCTCTTCATCCTCGTGCTCGAATCGTCGGGCTATATGGTCCGGGCGGCGTTCCTGATGGACCGGTTGATGGCGACCGTCGGCCTGTCGGGACGCGCGTTCATTCCGCTGCTGTCGAGCTTCGCCTGCGCCGTTCCCGGCATCATGGCGACGCGCGTGATCGACGACGAGAAGGATCGGCTGACCACCATCCTGATCGCGCCGCTGATGACGTGCAGCGCACGCTGGCCGGTCTACACCCTCATCATCGGCGCGATGATCCCCAACACGCCGCTGCTGCCCTTCGTGCGGTTGCAGGGCGTCGTGATGTTCGGGCTGCTCATCACCGGCATCGCCGGCGCCTATGTCGCGGCACTGATCCTGCGGCGTACCGTCACCAAGGGCGCATCGTCGGGCTTCATGATGGAAATGCCCAAATATCAGATGCCGCGGATGCGCGACGTCGCGCTGGGGCTGTGGCAGCGCGCGGTGATCTTCCTGAAGCGCGCCGGCACGATCATCGCGGCGACGACCGTGGTGCTGTGGCTGCTGCTCAGCTTCCCCAAGCCGCCCGAGGGCAGCGGGATCAGTCCGGTCGACTATTCGGTCGCCGGCCGGATCGGCCATGGCATCGAATATGTCGTCAAGCCGATCGGCTTCAACCGCGACATCGCGCTGGCGCTGTTGCCGGCGATGGCGGCGCGTGAAGTCGCGGTGTCGGCGATCGGCACGGTCTATGCGATCGACGACAAGGATGGCAGCGGCACCGACCGCATCACCGACCAGATCCGCGGCCGCTGGACGCTGCCGACCGCGCTCGCCTTCCTGATGTGGTTCGTCTTCGCACCGCAGTGCATCAGCACGATCGCCGTGACCCGACGCGAGACGAACGGGTGGAAGTGGCCGCTGTTCATGGTTGGCTATTTGTTCGCCGCCGCCTACATCATGGCCGGTATCACATACTGGCTGGCGGTGTTCGCCGGCCTCTAGGCATTTCGGGGCATTTCATGGCGGGCAGCGTCAACAAGGTCATTCTGGTCGGCAACCTGGGGCGCGACCCCGAAAGCCGCAGCTTCCAAAACGGCGGCAAGGTGGTGAACCTGCGCATCGCCACGTCCGAATCGTGGAAGGACCGCAACACCGGCGAGCGCAAGGAAAAGACCGAATGGCATTCGGTCGCGATCTTCAACGAAGGCCTCGCCAACGTCGCCGAGCGGTTCCTGCGCAAGGGATCGAAGGTCTATATCGAGGGCCAGCTCCAGACCCGCAAATGGCAAGACCAGAACGGTCAGGACAAATATTCGACCGAGATCGTGCTGCAGGGCTTCAACAGCGTGCTGACCATGCTCGACGGTCCCAACGGCGGCCAGGGCGGCGGCGGTGGCGGCCGTAGCGGTGGCGGCAACGACTGGGGCGGCGGCGACGACTTCGGTGGCGGGTCGAGCGGCAGCTACGGCGGCGGCGGCAGCCGCGGCGGTTCGTCTGGTGGTGCGTCCGGCGGCGGCCGCGGTGGCTTCGGCGGCGGGCAGAGTGGTGGTCCGGGCGGCGGCTTCGCCGACGATCTCGACGACGACGTACCGTTCTGACTCCGGGGGTGTAACTAATTCTGTAACTAGCCTCAATCCCACGAGGTAAAAGCTGCAGATCAGGTTGTAACTGCGCCAGCGTTCCTGGC
>NZ_JACIDB010000011.1 GCF_014196115.1 Sphingomonas aquatilis
GCGCGCTCGACGCGCCCCTTGGCTTGCGGCGAGTTGGCGCAGATGATCTCGATGTTGAGCGCGTGCAACGCCCGCCCGAGATGGGTCATGCCGTCCCCGTTCGCCGAGGCCGTGTTGTTGCGAAACGCGCTGTGCTTGTCGGAGTAAAGGGCCACGGGTTTGCCATGGCGCTCGATATAGCTGCGCGTCGCCCGCATATACGAGAAGGTGCTCTCGCTCTCCACCATCTCCAGGTGCATCAGCTCGCTGGTCGCATCGTCGATATAGACCAGCAGCGTGCATTGCGGGCCCCGGTCCTCGAACCACCAGTGTTTGGACCCGTCGACCTGGATCAGCTCGCCGCGGCAGTCCCGCCGATAACGCGGCTGGTACGGGCGAGGGCGGCGCGCTGCGCGGTCCTTCCACAGCCCCGCTGCCATCATCATCTGCCGCAGCGTCTCGCACGAGATTCGGATGCCGTGCCGCTCGGCCAGATACTCGCGCGCGAGCGTCGGGCCGAAGTCAGCATAGCGCTCGCGCACGATACCAACGACCTGGTCGCGGAAAGCGTCGCTGAACCGCCTGTTGCTCGGTCGCCCGCGCTTGCGCGACACGAGGCCGGCCGCGCCGTCTCGTCGAAAGCGCTTGAGCAGGCGGTACAGCTGACTGCGCTCCAGGCCCAGCAGCGCCATGGCATCGACCGGCCGGATCTCACCGCGGTCGAGCCGCATCAGCGTATCGAACCGGCTCACTTCGGCAGCACTCATTGTCAGCACCGTCATCGCTCACACATCCTCGATGTCCGAGGATGGTTATGGCACCGGAGGCCCGCTTCAGAACGGCTGTGCCTTCTCTAAATTGCGGGAGTGTGCCATTTGTACGTTGCGTCTACAATCCGCCAGTCCGATAATATATCTTATGTAAAATGAGGTTTTCTCTGAGCGCGCCAATGAGTGAACAGATCGCGACGCCGTTCCCATCAGATTGCACGCTACATGCTTGTGCGGTAGCACCAATTTGAGCGAACAGCGCACTGCTGGCGTGGTCCTGGGCTAAGCCGCATGAACAATCGAGAGACGGAACTCACGTCAATTGCACTGGCGCGTCAAGCGCTGAATGTTTTGGACGATAACGGAAACGGATCAAGCCTGTTTGCCTGCAAGCTGGCGGAAGCGCTGGACCATGCCGAAGCCGATCGTGTCGGCGATCAAGTGCTAACACAGGACGTGAGCGCCGGTGCCAGCGGCTCAGCTCTTTTTAGGGTTGATGCTCATTCTCGTGAGTTGGTCGCTTCGGACGGGTCCCGTCTCGTGATCAACCCTGAAGCTATCGTGCAGGTTCGGGGGGTCGAGGCCACGACCACTGTGTCGCTGGTTGACGGCTCCGAGGTACGGATCAGCGGTGATCTTGCGCAAGTGGCGCCGGCTTTGGGCTTGCCATCTGTCGCCCTATCCCAATCCGTTGATTACGTCTCCGCGAGTACCGCACGTCACCAGTTGCGCAACCTCCTTGCGATCGTCTCCGCGATAACAAATCAAGTTCTCGACGAGGATCGACCCTTGATCGACAAGGCTCGGGATCTCGCCGCGCGGACTGCGATGCTGAGCAGCATCGGCGATCTTCTCCTGCAGCCGCAATCGCATTCTACGGATCTGCAGGTCCTTGTGTCTCGCCTCATGAACGTTGTCGGTGACAAGCGCTGCAAGGTAACTGGTCCATCAGTGCTGGTCGGTCCTGGCGCCGCGGTGACGCTTGGCCTGGCGCTTCACGAGCTGCACGTTCACTCATTCAGGACCGGGGCCTTGAGCAGCAGGAATGGCTACGTCGAGATCAGCTGGAGCGCCAACGATGTCGAGGCGTCTTACTTATGGCTGCAATGGGCCGATCGCGACGGACCGCAGATGAGGGCACCACTTTCAGCTTGGAGCGACCGCTTGCTAAGCGTGGCAACGCCGCGTCGTCTCGGTGGGCAATGCGGGATACAGGAGCTACCGTCCGGCCTCGTCTGGTCCCTCCATGCGCCACTAGAGCGCCTCGCCACCTGAAAGTCTGATTTGTTAGTGGCGTTCCTTCGATGCCTGGCTCGTCTGCTCCAGGAGCGCCTCAACTGCCGCGCTGCTGATCCGCTCCGCTGTCTTGAGCGCTGCGGCAGGCTTGAGGCTCACATTGACTGCGTCCGGACCGCTCACGTCGACGACGCCGTTGTTCGCGGTTGCTGCCGAGGCCTCATCATGGACCTCTTTCATCTCAATTCTCCTTTCCGCAACGATCAACGCTGGCAGGAGCACTCAGGTCCAAGAGCGGCCACGATCGGTCACGTTTGCCTGATTGCGGGGTCTACTCGTTCCCCGTCATCAAGGTTGACGTAAGGGATAGCTCTGGCCGAAGGCGATCTGGAGTAACCACCACAGTGGTCCCCGGACCCGCTGCATCCAGCACGCGGGCGCTAAAGTCGGGATCGACCCCGATCACGTCCGGCCCGAGATCGGGTACGACGGCCCTCCCCGAGCCTGGCAGGTCGAGGCGCAGCCAACGGCCGTCGACCTGCCGCTGGTAAGCGACCGGGCCCGTGACGTTGCCCGTCAACGTCACGGGCGCCGCCCCAATCTCCTTTCCGTCGCGAATGACCCGCACCTCACGATCAGTCGTGCTCACTACGACCGAAAGGGCAGCGGCACCTCTCTTCTCCGCCTTCCAGAGGGTAGGCTCGATCCGATCAGGCAGGAGCGGCGCCGCTTCCGTAGCCGCCATCACCGGCATCGTATCAAGCCGCGTGACGACCACCATCATGCCCAGTCGGCTTTCGGCGAAGAGCAAGCGCGCGAACGCCTCCGGCAGGCGGATGCAGCCGTGGGAGGCCGGATAGCCAGGAAGAGCGCCGCCGTGCAGCGCGATGCCGTCCCAGGTCAGGCGTTGCATGAACGGCATGGGCGCGTTGTTGTACAAGTTGGAGCGGTGGTCCGCTTCCTTCTGCAGGATTGTATAGACGCCCGGCGGTGTCTCGTGCCCGGGCCGACCGGACGACACCGTGGTGATGCCGATCGGTATGCCGTTGCGGTACACCGTCGCTCGCTGCGTCCTGAGGTTCACGACCATGATCATGGGACCGCTGGGTGCAACCTGCGGGGCCCAGAGATACTGGCCCGGTCGAAGCCGCGCCGCAGCTTGCGCCACGGTGCCGGCGGTCAGCGCAGGCGCTTCCGGCACGGACGCGAGCATAAGAAGGAAGGCAATAGACAACATGGAATGGACCATCGACCGAAGCCGGGTCGTGGCCTATCCGTATCTTCCCTCAGTCTACCGCGAAATCACCCCGTGCCGCGTGGGCGATCGCTCAGCGTGAGAGCGCGCCGAGCAGTTCGTGTCGGCGGAGCGGCTTTTCGAGAACAGCATTGAAACCGCTCGCGAGCGCCGCATCCTTCAGCCCGGCGCTGGGGTGTCCGGTGACCAGAACGGCTCGTCCGCACCAGCCACGTCGCTGCAGCGCCCGGAGAACGCCGATCCCATCCCCATCAGGCAGCTGGTAGTCCGCCACCAGCAGGCCTACGGAGGCGAGGTCGTCGCCCGCAACGCTCGCCTGCGCCGTGCCGTAGGCGCGCACGTCATACCCGCGCCAGTGCAGCAGCAGCTGTAACGATCGGCGGACGGCCTGGTCGTCCTCAACGATGACGGCGAGCGCTCGGGGGTTCTGTTCCATCGAGCCACCCTGCCCTCGTTATGGCGACAACGCTCTACGTAGATGTACGAGCTTCCCCTCCGAGGCCGGCCGCGAAGGCAAGCCGAAGCGCCTCGGACAAGCTGTGAACACCGAGCTTGGTCATGAGATTGGCCCGGTGCACCTCGACCGTCCTGGGCGAAATGCCGAGATCGAAGGCGATAGTTTTATTCGGCAGACCATCGGCAAGCCCGCGCAGAACGTCCTGCTCGCGGGGCGTCAGCGCGGCGATGCGCGTGGCAGCCTCCTGCGCCGAGGCAGCGGCCGCATCATGCCGGTCGAAGATCGCGAAACCGGCGGCGAGTGCGCGCAGCAGCGACGCCTTGTCGAACGGCTTTTCCAGAAAGTCGACAGCGCCCGCCTTCATCGCCTGAACGGCGATAGGCACGTCGCCATGTCCGGTCAGGATCACCACCGGCCAGCCGACGCCGCGCTGCGCCATCTGCTGCTGGACCTCAAGCCCGTCGATCTCGGGCATGCGGACGTCGAGCAGCACGCACCCAGGCTCCGCCGCTTTGACCTCCTTGAGGAAGGCTACGCCCGAGGCATGGCTCTGCACGTCGAAGCCCGAGGTGCGGAGCAGAAAGCCGACCGAGCGGCGGACGGCATCCTCATCATCGACAACATGGACGAGCCGGCGCTCGCTCATACCTCGTCCCCTTCCGACGCAGCCGGTAGCGTAAAGTAGAAGGCCGCGCCCTTGTCCGTGCCGGGCTCCGCCCAGATGCGTCCGCCATGCGCCTCCACGATGGTCCGGCAGATGGACAGGCCCAGGCCCATGCCGTCCTGCTTGCTCGACGTGAAGGCCTGAAAGAGCCGTGGTGCGATTGCTGGATCCAACCCCGGGCCTGTGTCCGTGATCCCGATACGCACATGAGCGCCGTCGCGGATCGTGGACGTCGTGATGTCGCTGACCTCGCCGTTGCCCAGCGCCTCCACCGCATTGCGGAGCAGATTGACGAGCACCTGCTGGATCTGGACGCGGTCTGCGAGCACATGACTGGCCGCCGGGTCGAGCGACACGAAACTGCGCACGCCGCGCTCGCGCGCGCCGGTAAGCCCGAGCCGGATCGCATCCTCAATGAGGGACGGTACAGGCTCGATGCGACGCTCGGTCTCGCCGCGGGCTACGAACTCGCGCAGCCGCCGCACGATGCGGCCGGCGCGGAGCGCCTCGTTGGCGGACTCGCCGACCGCCTCGGCCAGAAGCTCTCTGGGCGCATCCTCCGCGTCCAGCAGGTCACGCGCCGCCTCCAGGTAATTGGCGATCGCGGTCAGCGGCTGGTTCAGCTCGTGCGCGAGTGTCGAGGCCATGGTCCCCATCGCGCTCAACCGTGAAACATGGATCAGCTCGCCCTGCAACTCCTTCAACCGCAACTCGGCGCGTTGCTGGTCCGACAGGTCGCGGATGAAGCCGGTGAAGATCCTGCCGTTGGCGCCGTGAGCCTCCCCGACCGACAGCTCCATCGGGAACTCGGTGCCGTCCTTGCGCTGCCCGACGACGATGCGGCCGATGCCGATGATCCGTCGCTCGCCGGTCTCGAGATAATGACCGATGTAGCGATCGTGCCGCGCCCGGTGGTCGCCGGGCATCAGCAGGCTGACGTTGCGGCCGAGGACCTCTGTTTCCCCGTAGCCGAACAGGCGCTCGGCCGCGGCGCTGAACGACTGGATCAGCCCCCGCTCGTCGATCACGACCATGGCGTCCGGCACAGTCGCGAGCACCGAGCGCATATGCGCCTCGCTCTCGGCCAGCATGTGCTCGGCCGCGCGCCGCCCCGTGACGTCGGCGATCATCAGTCCGTAGCCGCGGAGCTTCTGGCCGTCGAACACGGGCGCGACCGTGATATCGGCGAGGAACTCCGAACCGTCCGCACGCTTGCACCAGTCTTCCAGCCGAACAGTGATGCTTGCGCCGGCTTGTGGCCATCGACCGCTCGCCGCTGGCCAGAAGGCGTCGATACTGCGCCCGACCGCTTCGCTCCTCGGCGTGCCGAGCAGCCGCTCCGCTCCCTCGCCCCAATAGGTCAGCGTTCCGTCGGGCGCCGCCAGCAACAGGGCGCGGTCGGTCACGCTCGCAACGAACAGCGCCAGGTCCTCCGCGGTCGCGGCGGGGGTGGTCTCGGCGTTGATCACTGCGTGTTCTCGATCTCGGATTCCAGCCAGCGGATGCGGCCCACGATGGCGACGAAGAAGGCGGTTGACCAGCCCAGCAGGATGATGCCGTTCGCACTTTCGATGGCGCCGAGCACCCGCCATCCCGGCGCAAGGACCACATCGCCATAGCCGACCGTCGTGTAGGACGCGGTCGAGAAGTAGAGGGCCGCTTCAAGAGAGGGCAACGCTCCGACGAACAGATAGAAGCCGGCATAGAGCCAAATCTCTATGCCATGCAGGACAAAGAGGCCGGTCGCCGCGCCCACGATAGCCAGGCCTTCCCATATCAGCCTCGCATCGGCCGGCCGCCGGCGCCGATGCAGGCGCAGCAGCAGCATCAGCGCGGCGATACCCATCAGGTGAACCGCGCACGTGATGGCGACCAGCATGGTGGCCGCGGCAAGTTCAACGAGGAGCTGCATCGGTGACGGTTGTCACGGGCGACAGCGAGATACTGCCGCCCGCGACGTTCTCGTCCTTCCCTGATCCTTTAGCGGTGGTGGACGAGCAGCAGGGGTACCCGGCACCGCTTCAGCATGCCCTGCGTCGCGCCACCGAAGATCGTCTCCATCGTGCGAGCGTGGCCATAAGCGCCCATGACGACCAGGTCATAGTGACCCATTTCGGCTTCGCACCGGAGCGCGACGTCCACCCGGTCGATGCCGATCGGCTCCCTCTTGATCACGGGTTCGATCCCATGCCGCGAGAGGTAGCGGGCCGCATCCTCGATCGGCGTGTCCATCGACTTGTCGTCGGCATAGTAGAGCGTGACGCAGCGGGCGAGCGACAGGAGCGGCATGGCCGCAGTCAGCGCCGCCTCCGCGTCCGGCGAGCCGTCCCAAGCGACGATCGCGCGACCCCGCACATCGAGCTTGCGAGAAGCCGGAGGTACGGCGAGCACGGGTTTGCCGGTGTGCACCAGCAGATCGCCGATCACGTCCCGCATGCGCGGGAGAAGCTTGCCGTCCTCGTCCGTGCTGAGCACGATCAGGTCCGTCATTCGCGCCCGAGCTTCGATCGTCTGCGACAGAAAGCCGGTCGTCTCTGTCCAGTCGAACGGGACGTCCTCGCGCTCGAGCCGCGCCCGCATCCGGACACCGTGAAGGGTCTCGCTCTCCTGCTCCTCGGCGAGCAGAAGGCCGCCGACGCCCATCGCCACATAGTCGCCCATCACCTCGGGGATGATCGTCAGGTCGAGACAGGTGAGATGCCCGCCCACCGCGCGCGCAACGTCGAGAGCCGACTGGTACCGGGCCTCCTGTCCTTCATCGCCGTGGATCAGCAGCAGGATGTTCTTCATGGGTTCCCTCCTCTAGCCTGGATCGATGCTAGGAGGGCGACCGCGGCGCCAATATCCGCAATGTTCCGGATGTCAGGCCGCGCGCTGGCGAAGGCACGCCTCGTCCTCGACGCGGAAATGCTTCACCGACAAGGTGATCAGGCCTCTGGCCTTGAGCTTGCTCAGCTCGCGGCTGACTGTCTCGAGCGAGAGCCCCAGAAGGTCGCCCATCTGCTGTCGGGTGAGGGGAAACGCGACGTTGTCCTCTGGCGATCGTTCCGCAAACTCGACTAGCAGGCTGGCAACCCGCTCACCGGCCGACTTGCGGCCGAGCAACAGCATCCATCGACGCGCCCTGTCGAGCTCGTCCAGGGCGCGCAGCAGCAGTGCATGCTCGACCTCCGGGTGGGTTGCGGCGAACTGCTCGAAGGCCGGTCGCCCCAAAACGCAAAGCCGGGTCTGTCCGAGCGCTGTGACGGAATAGCTGCTCCGTGTACCGAACGGCCTGCCGACCACGTCCCCCATGCCGGCAAGTCCCAGAATCTGCTCGCGTCCATCGGCGAGCGACGCGGTCAGCTTAAGGACTCCGGACACGACGAAGCCGACGAGCAGCGTGTCGTCATCCTCCCAGACCAGCGTCTCGCCGCGCGCGAGCGTGATCGGGCGGGCGAGCCGGTCGAACTCGCGTGCCGCCTCCGGCGAGAAGTTGCTGCAGAGCGAACGGCTGCGGGCAGCGCAGCCCATGCAACGCGATGAGAGTGTCGACTGAGCGGCGGCCAATTGCATCATACTTCCCTTCCCCACCGCCGATAAGGAGCTGCCGCGCCCTCGGGCATAAGGGATTGTACGAAGGTCCCGGGTTGTCGCAGGTCAAATCGAGACCGGGAGATCAGGGACTAGCCGCGGAGCTCACTTCGAGGAGTCTCCCATGCGCGCCTACCTGACCGCCGCCCTGTTCACCGCGGCATTGCTCACTCCCGGCATGGCCGCGGCGCAGACCGCCGCCGGCGACTGGCTGGTGCGCGTCCGCGGCATCGTGGTGTCGCCGACGGAGAGTTCCGGTGAGGTTTTCGGCCTTCCGGGCAGCCGGGTGGGCGTGACCGACAGCGTGATGCCCGAGGTTGATTTCACCTACATGGCGACCGACCACATCGGCGCGGAGCTGATCGTCGCCACGACGAAGCACAAGGCGACGGGGCGAGGCTCAATCGCCGCCATCGATACGGTTGCGAGTACGTGGGTGCTGCCGCCGACGCTGACCCTGCAATACCATCTCGCGCCCACCGGCAAGATCCGGCCCTATGTGGGCGCCGGCGTCAATTACACGGTCTTCTATGCCGAGAATGCCAGCGACGCACTGGAAGGCGCGCTCGGGTCGACGAAGGTGCGCATGAGCGACAGCGCCGGTTACGCACTGCAGGCGGGCGTCGATGTCGACATCGGGCCTCGCACCTTCCTGAACGTCGACGTCAAGTACATCGACATTGACACCACGGCCCGGCTGACCACCGCCGCGGGGACGAACCGTGTGCGTGTCAGCATCGATCCGCTGGTAATCGGCGTCGGCGTCGGCATGCGCTTCTAACGCCCTTTCTCCGGCCGAACTCAGCGGCCACGCCGGTTCCCCGACGTGGCCGCTTTTTTGCGCCCGAAGATCAGACTGCGCGGCTGAACCGCTGGACGTTGAGCGCCGAGTGCTCGTCGAACGCGCTAGCGACCAGGCGGGCGTAGGGCTTCCCCTCCGGGGTCAGCGCGAGCGTCGCGCCCGAGATCGTCACCAGGCCGCGCAGCACAAGATCTTCCAGCCGATCATGAGCCCTTCGGTCGAGCAGTCCACGAATGCCGAACGTCCGGTGCGCGATGTCCAGGTCCACCTGCCCGTCGCAGAGCAGCCGCTCGATCACCCAGCCGCGCGCACGATCAGTCGGCTGTAGCGTGACGCCTTTGACCCCGGCCAGCCCACCGGAGTTCACCATTTCGACATACCGACCGAGGTGCTTCCCGTTCTGTACGATGACGTTGCCCACCTGACTGATTGCGGAAGCACCGAGGCCGATCAGGGCATCGGCGTCGTCATCCGTGAAACCCTGAAAGTTGCGCCGGAGGCGACCGGCCGCCGCGGCTTCGGCGAGCGGGTCGTCGGGCCTGGCGTAGTGGTCGAAGCCGATTGTGGCAAAACCCTGCTCCTCGAGCATCTCATGAGCCAGCAGCGACTGCGTGAAGCGAGCATGCGCGTTCGGCAGCAGCGTGTCGTCGATCATGCGCTGGCGCGGCAGCATCCGGGGCATGTGCGCGTAGCCGAACATCGCCACACGGGAGGGTGCAAGCAACCGCGTCCGCGCAAGCGTGCATGCGATGTCATCCAGCGTCTGGCCGGGCAGTCCGTACATGAGGTCGAGATTGATGGCGGCAACACCGGCCGCGCGCAGCTCGGCCGCGCGGAGCGCCACCTCCCGGAACGGCTGTACTCGGTTGATCTGCTGCTGGATCCGCAGGGAAAAGGTTTGGGCGCCGAGGCTGGCCCGCGTGATACCGCAGCCGGCCAGCGTGCGGGCATAATCGGCGTCGAGACTACGCGGATCGAGTTCCGCAGCCCATTCGGCGGCAGGGTCGACCCGGAACGATCGCTGAAGCGCCGCGCAGATCCTACTGAACTCGGCTGCCGGCAGGGCATTGGGGCTGCCGCCGCCGAAGTGGACATGGGTGACGCAGCCGCGGACGAGCTGCGCTACCGTTTCAATCTCACTTAGCAGCGCCTCGACGTACCGGGTGACCCGGCTCGCGCGGCCGACGGCACCGGTGTTGCACCCGCAGTACCAGCAGATCGTCTCGCAAAAGGGAACGTGCAGGTAGAGCGAGAGCTTTGCGTCATCGGCCAGCGCTCCCAGCGCTTGCCGTTGTTCGGAAGCTCCCACCTTCCCGCTGAACGAAACTGCGGTTGGATAGCTGGTGTAGCGTGGCACACTCAGCGCGGCGAGGTCAGCATGGTAAGCGGTCATGAGCGTGCGATGACCGGCGACATTTGCCTGCGCCTTGACGATCGTCAAATGTCAGAGCCGCTACGTATAATGCCGGATCAACGCCCTTGCGGTTGGTCAACGGCAGCAGCCGAGTAGCGCGGCACCCCGTAGGCCTCGAGCAAAAGGAGGCGACGATGATCCATCTTCCGAACGACTGGTTTCTGTATCTCGCGGCAGGCGCCATGGGCCTTTTTATGCTGACCATGATGTTCGTGACCGTCAGCGAACGCCGGCATCCCTGATTGGGGCCTGGCCCACAAATGGTGATTGGCCGCGAGCCCTCCATCGGCCGGCGCTCGCGGCAGCAACCTAGTGGGACGCTCCGTCGAGCGCCTGTTCCAGCGTCATTCTTGCGCCCGGCGTGTATCGGCGAGCGCCCAGATACAGGAACGCCAGCTCTTCATAGTCCAGCAAGCGCCGGCAACCATCGAACAGGCAGCGAAGCATGTAGCTGAGCATGTCTGTTCGCGAGTCGTCGACACCCTTCTCTCGGAGCATCTCGCCGACATCCTCCGCGTGCATGCCGATCGCGACCTGCTCAAGAAGGATGCGTCGCAACATACCCGCCCCGACGCGGAGCTGTTCGCCCGCGAACACGCGGTCGAGAAACCTGCTGGTGATCTCGACATGCTTTCTGAAGCGGCTTTGGATCAGGTCGGCGATCGCACTACGCTCGTCATGGTCCGGTGCCTCCAGGAGGCGATCGGCGAGCGCTTCCACCCGGTCGCACATTTCTCTGATGTCGGCATGATCCGACAAAAGAGCTCCAACATCGACCTCGTCGATGACCTTGGACCTGCGCACGAAGGGCAGCACCTGCGAGAAAGGCTGTTCCACGGCAAAGCCTCCAGCTTTCTGGTCACTGCGTCCGGCTGCTATCCTCTTGCGAACGCCGCTGCAGCGCCGCCTGAGCCTGCGCGCGGTACCGACCGTCAGCGAGCATCGCGCACGCCTTGTCCGCGGCCTGGCGCACCCGCTCCAACTGCTCCCCGGCGTAAGAGGCATCCATGTCAGGCACGACGGAGTCGATTCGAATGTGCTCGGCCTGTCCCATACCCAGTCCACGCCAGAGATAGACGTCAAACACCTCTTTCAACGACAGTACCTGCCCCTGCTCGTTGAGCCAGGGGAGCGAGGCGCCTGACGTGCTGAACGACAGAAGTGGCTTTCCTGCGACCACCGACTGCCCGGAAGCAGCCTGCAGATCGCGGAAGGTGTAGCCCGCCCCCAGTACACGCTCGACATAGCCCTTCAGCATGGCCGGCGGCAGGCCGAACCAGATCGGGTAGACGAAGACGACAATGTCGCAGCGCTCCAGATGGGCTAGTTCGGCTGCGACGTCCGCTGCAGGCGACCAGCCGGGTTCAGTCGGACGCTCGCTGGTGCGCAGCACCGGGTCGAACCCCAATGCATAGAGATCGCGGACCTCGACGCTATGGTGGTTGGCTGCAACCGCCTCCCGATAGGCATCGACGATGGCGTGGTCGAACCCTTCAGGCGTCGGGTTGGCGAGCACAACGAGGTGACGGAACATCATGGCTTCACTCCAGTAGCGGTGGCCGGCTCAGGCGGCCTTGCGGCCCCAGTCACGGTTCAGCGCGAGCGCGCCCAGCGTGCAGGCGGCGCCCGACAGCAGGTACGCCCCCACGGCGATCAGCCCGAAGCGGCTGGCGAGGAACAGCGCCGCCAACGGTGCAAAGGCGGCACCGACGAACCAGGCCGCCGTCGCGGTGGTACCTGCACCCGTGTAGCGATGCCGGGGCGAGAAGCTGCCGTTGGTCGCGCCGGACGATTGCCCGAACGACAGCCCGAGCAGGACGAAACCGAGGATCATGTAGGTCCACTCGCCCGCCGGCCCGCGATCAAGGAGCTGCGGTGCGAACCCGCTGTACGCGCCGATCATCGCCGCCGACACGCCCAGCAGCACCCGCCGGCCGATCCGGTCGGCGATGGCCCCTGAAGCCGTGACCGCAAGGAGTCCGACGGCTGCACCCACCATTTCGATGGTCAGGAAGCGGATAGCGCTGCCCCCATTCAGCACCACCCAGGAGAGCGGGAAGACGGTGACGAGGTGAAATAGCGCAAAGCTGGCGAGCGCGGCGAAGGCGCCGAGCACCACGGTGCGCCCCTCCTCCCGGAACATCTGGGTAACGGGCGAGGGCTGCAGCTCTCGGCTTTCGAACAGCTCCTGGAACTCGGGCGTCGAGATGAGCCGAAGCCGGGCGAACAGCGCGACCACGTTGATAACAAAGGCGACGAAGAAGGGATAGCGCCAGCCCCAGTCGAGGAAGTCGCTCATCTTCAACGTGTTGAGCAGGAACGCGAACACGGCCGCGGCCACGAACAGGCCGATCGGTGCGCCGAGCTGCGGGATCATGGCGAACCAGCCGCGGCGGTTGGCCGGTGCGTTCAGCGACAGGAGCGCCGGCAGCCCGTCCCATGTGCCGCCCTGCGCGATCCCCTGCCCGATCCGGAAGAGCGCGAGCAGGGCCGCAGCGATCCAGCCGACCTGCGCATGGCCAGGCAGGAACGCCATGGCCGCGGTCGAGCCGCCCAGCAGGAACATGGCCACCGTCAGCTTGACCCCTCGCCCGTGCCTCCGATCCAGCCACAGGAACGCCATCGCGCCGAACGGGCGCGCGACAAAGGCCAGCGCGAAGATCGCGAAGGAGTAGAGCGTTCCCGTCACCGGGCTCACGTCGGGGAAGATCAGGCTTGGGAACACCAGCACCGACGCGATCGCGTAGACGAAGAAGTCGAAGAACTCGGTCGAGCGGCCGATGATGACGCCGACGGCGATGTCGCCCGGGCGAACGTCGTGCCGTTCGGCATTGATGAGGCTGGCGTCTCGCTCAAGTGCCGTCGAGTTCGCCGGGCCCAGGGTGCTGGCTACCATGCTTCCAAGTCCTTCAATCTGACGTCTTCTCGTAATCTCGGGCGACCGGCGAACCTTTGACTTTTGTCAAAGTCGAGAGGGCGGCGTGCCGGTTAGCGGACGGGCATGCTCAAGACAGGATCCAACCTCATGCGACGCGCTCTGCGCCTGCCACAGCGTCTGGCGATGCTGGCGCTGCCGGCACTGCTCGGCGGCTGCGACATGGTGGTCATGAACCCCACCGGCGACATCGCGGTCCAGCAGCGCGACCTGATCCTGTTCTCTACAGGCGTCATGCTGCTCATCATCGTGCCGGTCATGGTGCTGACCGTGGTGTTCGCGCGCAAGTACCGCCGCGGCAACGCGAACAAGACCTACGATCCGAGCTTCACCCACTCCACCACGCTGGAGCTGGTGATCTGGTCGTGCCCGCTGCTGATCATCATTGCGCTGAGCGCCGTGACCTGGACCAGCACGCACCTGCTCGATCCCTTCCGGCCGCTGGAGCGGATCTCGCCGGGCCGCCCGGTGCCCGCCGGCACCAAGCCGCTCGAGATCCAGGCTGTCGCGCTCGATTGGAAGTGGTTGTTCATCTATCCCGAGCAGGGCATCGCCACGGTGAACGAGCTGGCTCTGCCGGTGGACGTGCCGGTGCGCTTCTCCATCACCTCCAACGATCAGTTCAACACTTTCTACGTGCCGACGCTGGCAGGCATGATTTACGCCATGCCGGGCATGCGCTCCGAGCTGAATGCGGTCCTGAACAAGCCGGGAACGAGCGAGGGCTACTCCGCCAACTATTCCGGCGCAGGTTACTCCAACATGCGCTTCAAGATGCACGGGCAGTCGCCGGCAGACTTCGCACGTTGGGTGGCCGGAGTGAAGGCGCAAGGCGGCTCGCTTCCCACGGAGCGTTTCGTCGCCTTGGCGAAGCCGAGCGAGAAGGTGCCGGTGATGCGCTTCGCCGCCGTGCAGCCGCAGCTGTTCGATCGCATCGTCAACCGCTGCGTCGAGGCAGGCAAGCCGTGCATGATGGACGTGATGACGCGCGACATGGCGCGTGCCGGCGGCAACCCGCACGATCACCGCATGGGCGCCGGCATGCCGCCCGGCCGCGGCGCCGCGCCGATCATGGGTGAAAAGCCCACGCCCGCGCTCCAGAAGGCGCCCGAAGACAAGGGCTCAGGCCCGAATGTCACCAAGCCGGCGAAGCCCGGGAAGGCTCCAGGCCAGCTGAAGCCGGGCGACCAGCGCAACCGCGACCTTTCCGCCCTTCCCTCCTTCCTCCGCGGCGCCGCTGGCGCCGTGCGGGCCTGACCCCCGCGCGATCGGAACCACGATGAGCGACTCCATCCTCAAGACTATTTTCGGCCGGCTGACGTTTGAATCGTTCCCGATTCACGAGCCCATTCTGTTCGGCACCTTCATCGTCGTGTCGCTGCTGGGGCTCGGCATCGTCGGTGTGGTCACGCGCTATCGCCTGTGGGGCTATCTCTGGTCCGAATGGTTCACGAGCGTCGACCACAAGAAGGTCGGCATCATGTACATCATCCTAGGCATCGTCATGCTGCTGCGTGGCTTCGCCGACGCGCTGATGATGCGCGCGCAGCAGGCGATCGCGTTCGGCGCGAACGAGGGATACCTCCCGCCGCACCATTATGATCAGATCTTCACCGCGCACGGAACGATCATGATCTTCTTCGTGGCGATCCCGCTAGTGGTGGGCATCATCAACTACGTCATGCCGCTCCAGATCGGCGCGCGCGACGTGGCCTTCCCGTTCCTCAACAATCTTAGCTTCTGGCTCACGGTCGCGGGCGCGGTGCTGGTGATGATCTCGCTGTTCGTTGGCGAGTTCGCGCGCACCGGCTGGCTGTCCTATGCGCCGCTCGCCGGGCTGCAGTACAGTCCCGATACCGGCGTCGACTACTATCTCTGGGCGCTCCAGATCGCGGGCGTCGGAACGACGCTCAGCGCCATCAACATGGTCGCCACCGTCGTGAAGATGCGCGCGCCGGGCATGACCATGATGAAAATGCCGGTGTTCGTCTGGACCGCGCTCTGCTCCAACGTGCTGGCGATCGCGATCTTCCCGGCGCTCACCGCCGCCTTCTTCCTGCTGATGCTCGATCGCTACATCGGCACCGCGTTCTTCACCAACGACCTTGGCGGCGCGCCGATGATGTATTGGAACATGGTTTGGATCTGGGGCCACCCGGAGGTATACGTTCTGATCCTGCCGGCGTTCGGCATGTATTCCGAGATCACCTCCACCTTCTCGGGCAAGCCGCTCTTCGGCTACTCGTCAATGGTCTATGCCACGGTGGTCATCACCATCCTGTCGTACCTGGTCTGGCTGCACCACTTCTTCACCATGGGCGCGGGCCCCAGCGTCAACAGCTTCTTCGGGATCGCCACCATGGTGATCTCGATCCCGACGGGCGCCAAGGTCTTCAACTGGCTGTTCACCATGTACAAGGGAGACGTCCGCTTCGAGCTGCCGATGATGTGGGTGGTCGCCTTCATGCTGACCTTCGTCGTCGGCGGCATGACCGGCGTGCTGCTGGCGATCCCGCCCGCCGACTTCGTCTTCCACAACTCGCTGTTCCTGGTCGCGCACTTCCACAACACGATCATCGGCGGCGTGGTATTCGGCCTGTTCGCGGCGATGGTGTACTGGTTCCCCAAGGCGTTCGGCTTCAAGCTCGACGAGTTCTGGGGCAAGGTCGCCTTCTGGGGCTGGGTGATCGGTTACTGGGTCGCCTGGACGCCGATCTACATTGTCGGCCTGATGGGCGAGCCGCGCCGGGTCAACCACTTCGACGACCCCAGTATCCAGCCCTACTTCGTGATCGCGGCGATCGGCGCGCTCATCATCCTGGTCGGCATCCTCGGCTTCGTCATGAGCATCCTCGTCGGGTTCCTGAAGCGCGAGCAGCTCCGCGACACGACCGGCGATCCGTGGAACGGCCGGACGTTGGAATGGTCGACCAGCTCGCCTCCGCCGGCCTACAACTTCGCGATCACGCCGGTGGTCCACGCGCTCGACGCCTGGCACGACATGAAGGCACGCGGGTACGAGCGGCCCCGTGACGGCTTCCGGCCGGTCCACATGCCGCGCAACACTGGCACGGGCGTCATCCTCTCCGGCCTCGCTCTGGCGCTCGGCTTCGGCATGGTCTGGTACATGTGGTGGCTCGCCGCGCTCAGCTTCGCCGGCCTGCTGGCGGTCGCCATCGGCCACACCTTCAATCTCAATCGCGATTACTTCATCCCCGCGGACGAGGTGTCCCGCACAGAAAGCCAGCGGCAGCAGCTGCTGCTCGGCGCCGGAGCCTGACATGACGGACCACGCACTCGACCCTCGCGCGGCCAGCCCGACCTGGCACCTTGCCGAGCAGGAGGACCATGATCACGGCGGAGGCGGCGCCACGATCCTGGGCTTCTGGATCTACCTGATGAGCGATGCGCTCATCTTCGCCTCGCTGTTCGCGATGTTCGGCGTGGTGAGCACCAGCTATGCCGGCGGTCCGATCCCGCGCGAGATCTTCGACCTTAAGCTCGTCGCGCTCAACACCGCGCTGCTGCTTGCCTCCTCCATCACCTTCGGCGAAGCCATGCCGCACATGGAGGCCGGCCGGGTCGGGCAGACCCGGGCGTGGCTGGCGATCACGGGGCTGCTCGGCCTCGCCTTCCTCGGCATCGAGCTTTACGAGTTCGGGCAGCTGATCGCCGAAGGCGCGAGCCCGCAGCGCAGCGCCTTCCTATCGGCCTTCTTCACGCTGGTGGGCACGCACGGCGCCCACGTCGCGGTAGGCCTGATCTGGCTCACAGTCATGCTGATCCAGCTCGGGCAGCACGGCCTGTCGCTGCCGATGAAGCGGCGGCTGATCTGCCTGTCGATGTTCTGGCACTTCCTGGACATCATCTGGATCGGCGTTTTCACCTTCGTGTACCTGTATGGAGTGATCCGTTGAGCACCGAACCCTACGATCACGCGCTCCACGCGCACGGCGACACGATGGGTCACGGCAGCCGCCGCGGCCACCGGATCGGCTCGCTGCTGGCGATCATCCTCACGGTCGTGCCCTTCTGGCTTGTCATGTCGCAGCAGGGGCCCGCGCCGGGCTGGACCGCCGCGGTGATCTTCGCGCTCGCGCTGGTGCAGATCGTCGTCCATGTCGTCTGCTTCCTGCACCTGGACACCCGCTCCGAGGGCGGTTGGACGCTGCTGGCGTTCCTGTTCACCGCGGTCATCGTGGTGCTGACGATCGGTGGGTCGGTGTGGGTCATGTTCCACCTTAACACCAACATGATGCCGATGCCCGGCGGCATGACCGGCCCGGTTCGCTGAAGCGAGATTGGTGATGGGGCGGTCGCGTCCGGGTAGGCGCAAGCGCACCGCCCTCACGGTCCTGGCCGTGTTCGGTATCGTCCTCTTCAGCGCGCTCGGCATCTGGCAGGTCGAGCGCCGAAGCTGGAAGCTGGCGCTGATCGAAGCGGTGGACGCGCGCGTGCAGGCATCGCCCGTGTCTGCGCCGCCTCCGGCCGTTTGGCCATCGATCGAACGTGAGCGCCACGCCTATCTGCACGTCGTCGCGCGCGGTCGCTTCCTCCACGACCGCGAGACGCTGGTGCGGGCGGTGACGGACCTGGGCACGGGCTTCTGGGTGCTCACGCCGCTAGGCACCGACACCGGCTTCGTCGTGCTCGTCAACCGGGGCTATGTCCCCCCGGAGCGTGCGGTGCAGGCCACCCGGGCTCGCAACCTCCCGGCGCACGCGACCGTCACGGGTCTGCTCAGGACGTCGGAGCCTGGTGGTGCCTTTCTCCGCCGCAATGATCCCGTGGCAGATCGCTGGTTCTCCCGCGATGTCCAGGCGATCGCGGCTGCGCGCCAGCTCGTTCGCGTGGCGCCATACTTTATCGATGCCGACGCCGATGCCCGGCCGAAGCACGCTTGGCCGCGCGCCGGGCTTACCGTCATCCGCTTCCAGAACAATCACCTCGTCTATGCGCTGACCTGGTTCGGGCTTGCCGGCCTGTGCCTCGTCGCCTTGGTGATCGTACGACGGACCCGCGCCTGAGATCGGCGACCAAGGGGCGGGTCAGCCGGTTCGCCGCCTCCGTAACATCCCCAATGCCGCGCCATCTCTGTTTGGGCGAGATACTTCGCGCACAACGGAGATCGACGATGGACAAGACGATGAGGGCCGCGGTCGTGCGCGGATTCGGCGAGCCGCTGGTGATTGAGGAAGTGGCCGTCCCCCGCCCCGGCCCCGGGCAGATTCTGGTGCAGGTCGCGGCCTGCGGAGTCTGTCACACCGATCTCCACGCTGCCGATGGCGATTGGCCGGTCAAGCCGGCGCCGCCGTTCATCCCGGGTCACGAGGGTGTCGGAACCGTCGTCGGCACCGGGTCCGGCGTCATCCACGTCAAGGAGGGCGATCGCGTCGGCGTGCCCTGGCTGTACTCCGCATGCGGCCACTGCCCGCATTGCCTGGGCGGCTGGGAAACGCTGTGCGAGAGCCAGCAGAACACCGGCTACTCGGTCAACGGCAGCTTCGCCGACTACGTGGTCGCCGATGCCGGCTATGTCGGGCACCTCCCCGATCGGGTGAGCTTCGCCGAGATTGCGCCGGTGCTATGCGCCGGCGTCACGGTCTACAAGGGACTGAAGGTCACCGACACCAAGCCGGGGGACTGGATGGTCGTGTCCGGCATCGGCGGCCTGGGCCATATGGCGGTCCAATATGCGGTCGCGATGGGCCTGCACGTGATCGCGGTCGATGTGGACGATGCCAAGCTGCGGCTGGCCGAACGGCTCGGGGCCGCGCTGACCGTGAACGCGGCTACCAGCGACCCGGTCGCCTTCGTCAAGCGGGCGATCGGCGGCGCGCATGGCGTGCTCGTAACCGCGGTCTCTACCACCGCCTTCGCACAGGGGCTTGGGATGGTGCGTCGGGGCGGGACCATGTCGCTGACCGGCCTGCCACCGGGCGACTTCCCGCTGTCGATCTTCGACACGGTGCTGAACGGCATCACCGTGCGCGGCTCCATCGTGGGAACCCGCCTCGACCTGCAGGAAGCGCTCGACTTCGCTGCACTCGGCAAGGTCCGCGCGACGGTCGAAACAGCGCCGTTGGAGCGCATCAACGACGTTTTCGATCGCATGCGGACAGGGTCGATCGAAGGACGCGTGGTGCTGGACATCAATGCCCAGGCGGCACCGCTGCAAGAGACCGACCTGGCGACCGCCGCCTGACCTGGGGAGAAAGCCGATGATCAAGGACATCTTGGCCATCGTCGATGACGGCGATCACGCACAAACCTTCCTGAAGACGGTTGCCGAGCTCGCGGCGGCTCGTGAAGCGACGCTGGAGGTCGCCGCGCTCACGCCCGCTCCGACAGCCTCGCCAGGGACCGCGCCGTTCGGAACGCTATACGTTCCTGAGTGGGTGTTGATGGGCGACGATCAGGCCAATGTCGAACGGGTGCGCGCTCATCTCGCCGCCGCCGGGTCATCGGCCGAGATCTTCGGCCTGCATGACGACATCGGCTGGCTTGCCGGCAATCTCAAACGAAGGCGGCAGGTGGCCGACCTGATCGCGATCGGCGCGCGCGAGACCTGGGCGAACCCGTGGCTGCGCAGACGCGTCGCAGAGACGCTCATCCGGGCCAGCGGAACCCCGCTGCTGATCCTGCCTGAAGAGCAGACGCTCAAACCTGTCCGTCGCGCAGTGCTCGGGTGGAAGGCCGGACCTGAGGCAACCCGTGCCATGCACACGCTGGTGCAGTTGGCTGACCCGGGCGCGCTGATCGATGTCGTGACGGTCGGCACGTCCCTGCACGCTTGCGAGGGCGAGCAGGAGGCGCACGCCGAAGTCAAACGACACCTGCTCCGGCACGGTTTCGACGCTCAGGGGCACTGGGTCGTCAACGACGACAAGAGCGAGGCGGAGACGCTGACTCTCTATGCGCAAGAAATCGGTGCCGATCTGATCGCGATCGGCGGGTTCGCTCATTCCCGCATCCGCGAGATCCTGCTCGGTGGGGTCACCGGCGACCTGCTCGAGCGCACCGAGACGCCGCTCGTGGTTGTTGGTTAGAGACACTTCCTCGCGTCGACAATGAGGCACAAACTGGCGCGACGACGTCTTCGCCCGAGGCGCGATTAACATTCGTTAAGCACTTTATCCTAACACTCTCGCATGCCGAACGTGACCCTCTTGCAAATACTGAGGAAGGAGCTTGCGCAAGCGTCACTTCTCGCCATCGCCTATTTCATCGCAGCCTATGTAGCTGTCACCTACACGCGCGTGGGAGGCGGCGTTGCCCTTCTATGGTTCGCCACGCCGTTGCTGGCGGTCGATCTCCGTTATCGTCCGGAGCGCTCCTGGACGCTGAGGCTGGTGGGCTGTGCAATCGCAAGCGCCCTCGCGACCACCATCCACGGACTTGGCTTGCAGGTGGCCCTTCCATTCGCCCTGCTCGGCGTTGCGGAAGGGGCTGCGATCGCCTGGCTCATGCGGCGGGTCGAGCCGACGCCTCGTCACCTCACGTCCCTGCGCGAACTCGGCCTTTTGCTCCTGGTCGCTGGGCTCGCGGTCCCGGCCGCGACCGCGCTACCGGCAGGTCTTCTTGCGCATGGGGCCGCAGACCTTCCTGTTTGGCGCAACGCGTTCAACTGGTTCGTCGCCCATTCGCTGGGCACACTGACGGTCATGCCGATCGTCAAGCTGGTAATCGGCGGGGACGTCACGGCGTGGAGCAAGGCAGTGCGCCGGAGAGAGCTTTATGAGCTCGCGGCCCTAACCACGCTGCACGTCACGGTTGCGGTGCTCGTCTTCGCTCAGACGCAGCTGCCGCTCCTGTTCGTGCCGCTGCTTCCGTTGATGCTGATGGTCTTCCGGTTCGGCCGATTAGGCGCCGCCTTGGCGCTACTATTGCTGACGATCATCGGCTCGGTATGCACTGCTCGCGGGCTGGGACCTGTTGCGATGCCGGAGCTGAGTGCGGGCGGCAGAATCCAGCTTATCGAACTCTACCTTGCCGTCGCGACGCTGATGGCGCTTCCCGCGGCGACGGAGCTGAAGCGGCGGAAGATCCTTTTTTCGGAGGTGCAGGAGCAAGCCGCCCTTCACAAAATCATTACCGACCGCAGTGGCGACATCATCATGGCGGTCACTGCAGACGGCCGGATCAGCTTCGTATCTCCATCGCTGATGAAGATCGCCGGCTTTGCGCCCGAAGCAGTAGTCGGCAAACTTGCGCGTGAGATCGTCTCTCCTGAGGACGTGGAGCAGATCGTCGACGCGCACCGGCGCGCTATGCTTTCGCCGGACCAGACCATCATTTTCGAGTTCCGGGCGATGAAGGCGTCGGGAGAGATGGCATGGTTCGAAAGCCATGCCTGCGCCATTTCGGACGAGCATGGCCAGGCGAGCGGAACCGTGAACGTGGTGCGGGAGGTCTCGCGCCGCAAGGCGGTCGAGCTCGACCTCGCCCGCGCCGCTGCGACAGACGCGCTAACCGGTCTTCCAAATCGCCGTGGCCTAGAGATCGCTAGGGAGCGGCTCGCGCAGGCAGGCAAACCTGGGCAGCAGTTCCTCGCCCTCTTCGACATAGATCGCTTCAAGGCGGTGAACGACACGTTCGGTCACGCCTCGGGCGATGATGTACTTCGAACCTTCGCCTCTGTGCTCACAGCGAATACCCGCGGCACGGATGCAGTCGCACGCCTTGGTGGGGAAGAGTTCGCTGTGCTCTACTTAGATGTGAGGCTGGCCGAGGCACGCGCCGCGTGCGAACGTATTAGACTGCAGTTCGCCGCCGAGCGGCTCGCCCTGCCGGATGGCAGGCAGGTGGCCGCGACCGTAAGTGTCGGTCTCGCTCCGATCCCGGACGACGGTGATTTGGAAGGCGCGCTCATTGCAGCGGATCAGGCACTGTACCGTTCCAAGAATGCCGGAAGGAACATGCTTTCGTTAGCGGCTTGAATCGCGTGGCATCCAACGCCGACCTCACCCAGATTCAAAGCGCACCGATAAATCACCTCCGCCAGTTTCCGCAGACCGAGGCTCGGCATGAGCTTTTCCTGAGCCCGTCCGTGCCCGATGCAGCGCCGTAACGCGCTTCACCTGCGCTATGCTGCATCCCGCCAGCTCGGCCGTGCGCGCGATGCTCATCCCTGTCTCCCGCAGCCCAACAATGCGCCTGTGCAAGGCGATATCCGGCTTACGGCCGTTGTACCGCCCTGCTCGCTTGGCGAGCTCGATGCCCTCTCGCTGGCGCTCGCGCCGGGTCTCATAGTCGTCTCGTGCGGTCTGAAGCGCGACGCGCAGCAGCATGTCCTGCACCGCTTCGAGCACGATGCGCGCGACACCGGCGCTGTCAGCGACAAGCTCGGACAGATCGACGATGCCTGGCACGGCTAGCCGCGCGCCCTTCGCCCGGATCGTCGCCACCAGCAGTTCGGCTTCGGGTAATGGCAGACGGCTGATCCGGTCGATCTTCTCCGCAACCACCACCTCGCCCGGCTGCAGGTCAGCAACCATGCGTAAGAGCTCTGGCCGATCAGGCCGCGCGCCCGACGCCTTCTCGCGGTAAACCGCCGCGACGTAATAGCCTGCTGCGCGCGCACCGGTGACAATTGCTTCCTGCCGGGTCAGGTCCTGCTCGTCGGTGCTTACGCGCAGGTACACGCGCGCAGCGCGGATCGGGTTCGTCATGCTGGCTCCGTTCGGTACACCCATGTGAGCCACCACTGCGGCAACCGGCTCGGAATAGCAAACGCCGATCCTGTCGAGCCTAGCTCAGCAAGCCAGGTCTAAGTAGCTAATGGCGCTGATATGAACGACGACTGATCACCAAACGCGCTGAAGTGCGCTGCTTCGCGCTATCCGTCAGCGCCAATATCCGGTATGATCCGAGAGTTGGGTCAGCCAAGCGAGTTCAGTGCAGATGGAAGCACAGAGGGTCAAGATCGTGGACGGTGGTAAACTCGTGATCCCGGCGGCCATGCGCCGTGAGCTCGGGATCACCACGGGTGATACCGTTCTCGTCGATGTCGACGATGGCGAGCTACGGGTACGTTCCGTGCCTAAGGCGCTCGAAAGGGCTCGCGCGATCCTTCGCAAATATGTGCCCGAAGGCGTCGGTTTGGCTGACGAGCTGATCGCAGAGCGCCGGCGCGAGGCGGAGCGTGAGTAGCAAGGTCGTACTCGACGCCTCCGCCCTGCTCTGCCTTCTGAACGACGAACCTGGGGCGGATCGGGTAGTCGACGTCCTGACCCGCAGCATTATCGGAACGACCAACCTCGCCGAGGTCGTCTCCAAGCTTCGGGACCGAGGATTGCCGCTCGACGAGGTACGTGAGGCTCTTGGCGGGCTGCACCTCGATGTACGGCCGCTCTCTCCTGCCCAGGCGCTCATCATAGGCGACCTGCGACCGTCGACGAAGGCGCTTGGACTTTCGCTTGGTGACCGAGCGTGTCTTGCCTTGGCGATTGACCTACAAGCGGAGATGTTCACGACGGACGGGCCGCTGGCGAGCGCTGAGGTCGGCGTCACCATCACCAACGTACGGCCGCTGGCCGATTAGCCGCACATTCGTGCTTTTGGGTACGGTACGCTCAGGCAGGCGAGTTGTGGCGGAACAGAGCGGCTGCCGTCCACTGTTTCGGGCGCAGATCCACTCTTTTCAGCTGCTGCTGTAGGTAGGATGGCGTCCACCATTTTAGGGAAACCTACAGATGGCGGCTTGCGTTTACCCCCTCGCCTCTTCGCTATCATGGTGGCATATATAACTCCTAATGCCACCACACGCGGGCTTTGCCATATGACGCTACAAGTTAACATCACACCAAATGGTCGTATGAGCCTGCCGGTGGGCATTCGAAAGCGCCTAGGGCTTGAGGATGGCGGTGCGGTCCTTGTCGAAGAAACGCCGGACGGAGTTATCCTGCGCACCGTGGAGCAGGCGGTGGCAAAGGCGCAAGCAATCGCCAAGCGCTACGCACAACAGCCCGGCGCGTCGGTCGATGACTTTCTTGCCGTACGGCGCGAGGACAGCGGCGAATGACCCATGTCGTTCTCGATGTCTCGGCGATCCTCGCACTGTTGAAAGGCGAGCGCGGTGCCAGCAAGGTCGGCAGCGTGATTGCGGATGCCTCAGTGTGCGCGATCAATCAGGCGGAGGTCATCAGCCACTTTGTTCATCTAGGCGCGCCGCTTGACGACGTGCGGGCGATGCTGGCGGCCCTGCCCTATACCGTCGTCGCGGCGGATGATGCGCTCGCCTGGGATGCCGGTAACCTGCGCGCTGCCACCTCATCGGCCGGGTTGTCGCTGGGCGATCGCTTCTGCCTCGCTTTGGCCAAACGCCTCGGCGTCGCGGCGTACACCGCCGACAAAGCGTGGCGCGACATAGCAGGCGACGTGGCCGTGAAGATCGTGACTATCCGGTAGGTTGTGAGGTGCACACCGAACCGCCCCCATCTGCCGCACTTGAGGCGTGGCTCGATGCCAACGGGACGATCGAAGATCGCTACGGTCACCTCCTGCTCGAACAGATCAAGCCAATCGACAAGAGTCTGATCGACGCTCTTCGCCCGTATTTTGAGTCAGCTCATCTCGACGCGCGCGAACATTTTCATAAGCAGGTCGGCATCGACCTTCACCCGGACGCTGGGGCGGCGGGAGCCCATGCCTGCTATCCAGACTGCCTGCCGGCCGTCGCCCGGCGTGGCCTATTTGGCGAAGTAGTCGCCGGCTTGGTAACCCAGGCCTATGCAGAGGAACTCGTCGGCGAGCATCAGTGGTCGGTCCCGATCTTCCTTTTCCGCTTCCATGCCGATGTGGAGAGCTATCTGTGGGACCTTCGCTACGATCCATCCCGCAAGCGCCAGGTATTCGGTCGCTTCGGTTCCGACTTCGTCGGGGTACGGCTCGACGCGGCCGGGAACGTGGTCCGGGTCATCGTCGGGGAAGCAAAGTGGCGCGCCTCCCTTACCAACTCGGCCGTCGCCGCCCTCCTCCATGGCGAGAAGAACCTGAAAGATCCGACTACGGGCAAGAATGTCCACAACGGTCGTGGCATTTGGTTTGAGGTGAATCGGGATAGCGTCGTTCCGAAGGGCTTGCGTCAGCTGCAGCGCCTGCTGGAGCTGCGGGATCCCGTGAATCATGCGACCGCCATTGCGTCCATGGACGCCGCGATCACCGCGACCGTACCCACGCTTGCTCGGACGAACCTCGTTGTGATCGCCGGCAACGCCGCAGCGACCCGCAAGAAACTGAATGTGCTGATCCCGTGGAAGAAGCCGCCGGCAGACTACACCGCCCCGCATGACTTGCAGGTTGTCGAGTTGATCCTTGAAGGCGGTGAGGCGCTGATCGACGGGCTGTATACCTCTATGTGGAAGCCCTGACGCCATGTCCGAAGAGATGCGGCGTGCCGTCGCAGAGCAAGTTCGCACTTCGCTGGCCATCGAAAACGCGTTATCCCGCCCACAGGCTCGCGCCTTCGTGCGTTGCTTGCAGACGACCTGGCAGGTTCCCACGATCCATTGGTCGGCGCGTGAGTCTGAGAGTCAGCTGAGTGACGCGCGCCGTCTTCTTCATGCGGCGCACATTTTCCGCACAGTGGATGGGCCGACGTGCCCTGGCGCTATCGACTGCTATCGCCGCACGGGCGAACTGCTTGAGTGGTTGGCGCGGGCAGATGACGGCCTGCGCACGATCGTACCAATCGAATTGCTCGCGGCCGGTGCCTACCAACTTGGCGGTTTGCCGGCGATGGCAGCCGGCTTGCTCGCCCAGGTGCCGTCCGATCAGGATGGGGTCAGCCTGCTCGCTGCCTTCCTGCGCGCCGACTTCGACGATGTCATCGCGCGCGCCGCTAATTTCTGGAGCGAGCACCCACATCTCACCCAGCCTGACCAGGGAACGTTGCTCGCAACCGCGCTCCTCGAATCCGACGAAGCCGGCGAGGATGGCGATCGCGTCACCTGGTACTTCACCATCGAATTAGTTCGCACTGTCGGCCTCATCGCCGACTGCCTCCGCCGCGGTGACGATCCACGCCTGGATCGCGCAATGGCCAAGTTGCGCGCGCTCGACGAGATGGCAGCTCGGACCTTCAGCGACGATGCAGCGCTCGTTCTTTCCCTGATCCGGGATGTGGCCGATCGCTTCGTTGCCGCCTCCATCTACAAACCCCTGCGCGCATTAGCTGTGCTCCGGCCAGAGCGGCTTTCCAAGCTCACCGATTACGCGCGTGACCAATTCAGTCGCGGGCGCGGTATCCTTTGGACATCGCAGCTGCAGGGACTGGAACGGCAACTACGCGACGACTCCTTCGCGCTTTGCACGCCGACCGGATCAGGCAAGACGTTGGTGGCCAACATGGCGATCGTCAAAGAATTGCTCCTGCGTGCGGAGCCCGCAGCGATCGGACCGTTGGCGCTTTATATCGTTCCCTCTCGCGCGCTGGCGAACGAGGTCGAGGCGAAACTGACCTCGGAGCTTGGTCGAGAGTGCCTGATTACGGGTCTGTATGGTGGCGCCGACTGGGGCATCACGGATGCCTGGCTGACGACCGACCGTCCGGTGGTGCTTATCGCTACGGTCGAGAAGGCTGACGCGTTGATGCGCTATCTCGGGCCCATCCTCATAGCGCGCATCAAACTCCTCATTATTGACGAAGCCCATCAGGTCGTACCCGACGCTGACGAGTCCACCCGCGTAAGCTTCGCGGAGCATAGCAATCGGGCCATCCGGCTCGAGACGCTGGTTTCGCGTATCGTCGCGCGACAGCCGGAGGTCGTACGCATCGCGCTCACCGCCGTTGCAGGGGGGGCCGCACAGCCCGTTGCGCGCTGGATCGAAGGCCGCGGGGATGCTCAGGCCGTTGGCGTCCGCTATCGCAGCACCCGCCAGGTTATCGGGGTGCTGGAGACCGCAACGAACGCATCAGGTCGTATCCTGCTCGACCTCATGAACGGCCGCCCGCTTTACCTCCGGGGCGAGGAAGACCCGGTGTATCTTCCCCTCCGCGTTGCACCGATGCCTCAGCTTCGCTCGCAGTGGCGCAACAGCCTCAATCGCTTCAACACGTTGAGCGTTTTGTGGACCGCCCTGCATCTCGTAGAGGAGGATCAGCGCATCCTGATCTCGGTCGCGCAAGAGCCCGAACAAACGATGCGCTGGTACAAAGAAGCGCTTGAGCTGCCAGCTTGGCAGGCGATCGTCAATTTTACGCCGCCCCGGGGCCGCCGTGGTGAGCGCTTTGACGAGGCGCGAGCCGCTTGTCAGGACTATTGTGGAGCCGATAGCTTCGAGCTTTTCCTGTTGGAACGGGGAATTGCCACCAGCCACGGTCAGATGCCGCAGCGTCTCCGTCGGTTGATGGTGGAGATGATCGATCAGCGTATTTGCCCGATAACGGTCGCGACGGCGACATTGACGGAGGGTGTGAATCTTCCGTTCGATCTCATATTTTTGACCTCACTGAAGCGCACATCGTGGGATCCAGTCGAGGAGGAGCAGATCATCGCTCCGCTTAGTACGGCGGAGTTTCGCAATCTTGCCGGACGCGCTGGGCGACCTGGTGCATCGCGAGGGATTGAAGGACTGACCCTGGTCGCTCTGCCCCGCCAAATTTCAACCACTGCCACTGCGAGCCGCCCCATACAGCGTCGTCAGCTGGCAACCTTGAGTACGGAATACGACCAGCTGCGTGATGCGCTTGTAATAGAAGAGCGTGATGCCGATAGTGTGCCCAGCCCCCTGGCGATGCTGCTGGAACTGATCTGGGATCGCGCGCATCGGCTGCTGCAGGTATCGCCAGACGACTTCCTCAACTGGCTCGAGGCGACGGCGCCCACGACCGTCAGCGCAGCAGCCGGCACTGGAGCGACCGACCCTCGTGCCCGACTTGCGGATGCCATGGATGAGCTTGATGGCTTGGCGTTGGCGGCCGTGGAGGAACTTCAGCAAAGCGATACTGCTGCAATGTCGCGCGCGCAGATCGAGGCACATCTGAAAAGCGTTTGGGAGCGCACGTTCAGCGCAACAGCAACCGCCCAAGAAGCATGGCTTGAACAAGCATTTATTCGTCGCGGTTCCGGCGTAGTCACCCAGCTCTACCCTGACCGTGCCGAACGCACTCGCCTCTACCAATTTGGCTTCACACCGGTGATTGGTCGCCGGTTCGAGGGAGTAGCGACCGCGATACTTGCGGAAATCAGCAAGGCGGTAAACTACGGGACCGCTAGTCCAGAAGAACGGATCGACGTGTTCGAGCGGATCGGCGATCTCATCAAGGACGATCGCGGCTACGGTTTCCGCGTCCGCCGGACCGATACCGATGAGCGTCTGCTTGACCGCTGGAATGACGTCCTTGGGTGGTGCCTCAACGAACCTGATGTAACACCCCCTGCCCCCGATCAACTGCGATCTTGGCAGCGTTTCGTCGCCGACAACCTCGAATACCGTCTTGGTATGGCGTTGGGAGCCGTCGTTGCGCAGGCTTGGTCGCTGGGGGCAGCCGATCCGTTAGCCATCCCTAGCTTGAGTGATTGGAAGGCTACGACCGGTCTTCCGTGGTTCGGCTTTTGGGCACGGGAACTCCTACGCTGGGGTACGCACGATCCATTCATCGCCTTCTGTCTATCTCAGGGTTTGGCGAAGACACGGGATGAAGGCGCGAACCGCCGCGCCGACTTTAATCGCTGGCTGACATCTGCTGAACCAGCCCCCGAACCGGACGCGTTCATCGATCCGCAGCGCTTCCTCGAGTGGCAGAGGTCACTCGCCAGGAAGGCCACCGAGGACAAGCCGACTGCGCAGTTTGACGCCGTGCTGACCGGCACCAACGGACAACGCGGGCACTATGCCGTGGTACCCGTACTGCGGGATAATGAGGTTGTTTGGATCGACCCAGCGGGCTTTGAGCTTGCGATCACTCCGTCGGCACATACACTTAGCCGAAAAGCACGCCGGAGCGACTACGCGCTCAACACCGGTTCGGCTAACCCCACCGTGTCACGGCGCTTTCGTCCGGCGTAGTCCCTCGCGGCGTTCCCTAAGAAGCCAAACTTAGCAAATCGACCCAGCCAGTCTTTTGGGCATACCTCTGAAAGACTGGAGCGCGCTCAGTCTCGTTTCCGTCAAACGACGTTCAAAAAGGACTGGACATAACAAGACCGTTCATCAAGCACTGAGGTACGTTCGTCCGGGCCTATCTCCGCGCATCGATCGCTGAACAGGACGCCAACCGCGCTCGCGCCGCGCTGGATGCGTTCGCCGCCTCACATGGCCTCCGGATCGCAGCGCGCTATGTCGAACACGAGAGCGGCACTCGCCTAGCCCGACCGGAGCTTTTTTGACTACCGGACGGGCTGGACAACGACATCGGTCTAGCGGCCCACTGGACCCAACGTGCGCCGCAAGAGCATTGACGAAGCGTGGCGTCCTGCGGGCGTGGCCCAGCCTTGCCGTGATCCTGCGTTGAGCGCCGCGCCTCGATGCAGACTGTGGGACTTACACGAAAAACTTGGTAGCGCTGCATCATGCCAAAGGTAATCATCGCCGATAACGTCAGGCTGCCTCTCGCCGAGCTTTTCGGCGGAAGGCTCAAACAGCGTCGCCTTGCTCACAACATGACGCAAGCCCAACTCGCCGAGCGGACCGGCAGCACGGCCGCCTACATTTCGCAGGTCGAGCGCGCACAGGCCAATCCGACGCTCGATCTCATGGCGAAGATTGCCGAAGTTCTCGACACCGATGTGTGGGATTTGCTTCGTCCGAACAACGACTAGGAACCTAATCACTCCGAATTAATCGCTTCTTGCATCCAAACACGGCGTTGTTCCTTTTACGCTGGCCTCCTAAATCCAATTGGGTAGCAATCGACTGCTTCGAGCAACCGGACAAAGCGGTATCTGGTCTATCGTATGGAGTGTCGGCGTGAGCGATGGTAAAGCGATGCGACGTCGCTTCGGTCTGAGGATCGCGGCGCTGGCAGATCGATCCGGGCTCTCTGTTGAAGTCCTGGCGGCGCGGGCGACACTTTCCGTGCAGCGCATCAAGGATATCATGGGCGCGACGTCAGACTGCGTGACGTTACGCGAGATGACGCTGCTTTCTAATATCCTCATCACCCCCGTCGCTGATCTTCTTGCTCCTTCTGACCCGGTCGGGATCGTACCGTTCGAGAAAGTTGAACAAGGTGGAGCGCGACACGCGTAGCTCCTGGGCGACATCGGTTGCCGTCGCCCCCGGTGACTCCAGCCTCGATTTGATCGCAGGCAGATCATCTGGGTCGAGAAGCCGTTTGCGCCCCCGCGACGCTGTCTCGGGATGTGTTTTTAACCCGTGCAAATAACGATGGTGCCCATCAAGGGCGCGGATCAGCGCGTGAAGCTTGTCGTCAGGTGCGGGTTCGATGACAACGCCCGCCGCTACGATCTCGAACGCGATGCCGCGGCGGAGCATCCGGTCGATAAGGCGGATCAACGTCGGGGTGGAAAGTGTGATACACGACAGATCATAAACCACGACCCTGTCGCCGGCCTCAAGTTGGAGACCGCTGCGTGCGAGCAGATCGCCCAGCTTGTTGAAGCTCTGACGGCCCGCAACGACGATGAGCGCCTCGGAGTTCATGGCGGCCTTCTGATCGTCGATCGTCGCCGATCCTTGGCATTCCGCGAGGAACGCGACGACTTTTCCCACCCCTGCCCTCCTCTCGATGAACGGCGCCAGCGCCACCGTGTGCCGGGCGCGAATTCTGTAGGTCAACCATAGGCTCCGAGCAACACGGTGCGCGTCGAAGACCGGCCTGACCACGCAACCGCCGGCACCCAGGAAGGCCGTTAAAGCGACTCTGCCGAATTTCCATCTTGCGTCATTTTCGTTTTAGAGTTTATTTGGACTGCACCAGATGGACGGAGCATCATGCTTCCAGCGGCACTCACAGCGAAGGCAATCCAGCTCTGCGCAGCCATGGTTGGACCCGCTCAGCCAATCTCGGCGGGGTCCTTTCCGGTTGCCGTGATCAGCGGCGCTACCTTGCTGCGAGAGCCGCAGAACCTCGCGGATGCGGAAGCGACGGTACGCGACCTTCTCGCCCTCAGGGCCGACTTCACCGCGGGTCCGCTCCAGATCGCGGGGCGCCATTTTACGACCTTCGGGGTCACTCCATCGACGGTGTTTGATCCATGCAGTCTCGCGCGTGTCGGCGATGGCGGCCGCGGATCGCCGCTCGCCGGTACCGAAAGCGTATCAGATGTGGTCAGCCTGCTTCGCAAGGCGTTCGGCGCCCGCGTCACCGATACGATCCGACCGGCGAATGCGACATATGGGGCCCGCTACAGCTGGCACAAAGTCGGACAAGCCGTCGACTTCGTGCCGGCTGGCGGCGTCGGGACGATCGATCGTTGCCGGATCCGGGCACTGATGGCCCAGCACGGCATCCGGATCATCGAGCTCCTTGGCCCAGGCGATCAAGGGCATTCCAATCACTGGCACGTCGCGTTCGCCCGCCCGGGACAGACCATAGACCGGACGCAGCACATCGAGGACGGCGAAGACTGGTTCTTGGACGTCGCGCGGAACGGTAGCGGGCAGCAACCCGCCGGAACCAGGCAGCTGGACGCGGTCCCCGAGGGGTCGGTTGCCGAGCCGAGACCTGCGGCGTGGGACGTCTTCGCGACGACCGGTCCTCGTTCGCTTCAAGGAGGTGGATGATGCTGGCACGGACTCTCAAGACGATCTCGCAGAGCGCAGCGGGCGTCGTGATCCCCCTTGCCGGCGTGTTGGCGATCGCGGTGCCACAGCCGGCACGCGCGTCCGACTGGGGTTGTCAGGTCGTTCTGTGTCTCGCGACACCGGGCTCGCCGACGACCTATCCCGCCTGTGTGCCACCAATTACGAAGCTCTGGCAGCATCTCGCGATCGGTGGCGTGTTCCCCAGCTGCATCGGCGTCGGCATCCGGACGCGTCAAACGAAACATGGCTACAGCCTCACCGTCTCTAAGTCAGATGGAACGACGGCACGCTACCAGCTCGACACGCGCTACCAGACGGTGACGTCCCAATGAGCTACGACGTACCGGCCATCATCGCCTTGGCGAAAGCCTGCGCTCCCGAGATCGCGACCGAAGCGATCGTGCCGCTCGTCCTCACCGAGAGCGGCGGCGAGCCGTTGCAGATAAACGTGAACAAGGGTCCCCGTGTTCGCGCAAGAACAGTTCCGGAGGGAGCGGCGCTGGTACGCCGCTATATCGCGGCGGGCTACACGGTCGACGTCGGCCTCGCCCAGATCAACTCAGCAAATTTCACCCGTCTCGGCGTGACGATCGAGAGCGTGTTTGAGCCATGCAATAATCTTCGTCTTGCCTCGGTGATCCTGCAGCGCAGCTACGACACCGCCGCCCGGCATTATTCGGGGTTGGACGCGATCTCTGCGACGTACTCGATGTACAACACCGGGTCCCTCACCCGTGGTCTACGCAACGGCTATGCAGGCCGCGTCTGGTCAGCCGCGGTGAACCTGGGGTCCATTGAAACCGCTCCAGCCCTGCCAGGAGTTGACACTGCTGCGGCGACACGCGCGGCTTCGGCGGCACACCCAACGCTGACAGCCCAAGACCAATGGGTCGTCGGCCCGCTTTCGCCGACCACAGTCACGGTGTTCAAATGAGCGGCGCCAACAGCATCGTCCGGGACGACCGAATGCCTGTGGTTCCAGCCGAGCCGGCCGGCTTCGAGCTACCACCGGCCCTGGCCGGGCGATACGACGTTCGTGTCGTTGACGGTGCCGATGGCGAGCAGCGGATCGGTCTCTTCCGGCCCACTGATCGCGATGGACCCTCGATCGAGATCACGAACGATCGCATCGTTGCGCGAAGTGAGGACGCCGAGACGGTGGCCGCCCTCGTGACAATCGCGCAGCATAGCGGCTGGGATCGCATCGCGGTCGACGGGTCGCCGGAGTTTCGGCAGGCCGTTTGGGAGGCCGCGACCCGCGAAGGACTTAGGGTCAGTGGCTACGATCCCAGCTTCAACGAGCAAGAGCGCGTGGAGCAGGCCAGACGCGCATCGAAGGAGCGCCGCGAGCGCGACGCTCAGCAGGGAGCCGCTGCCCCGCCGCGCATTGACATTGTCGGCGAAACACATCCCAAGGCAGCGATGACTCCGCCGGAGGCGGATGGCCGCGGCGCGCTGCGCGACGATGACGGAAACGCGTTATCGAGCGGCGACCGAAAGCTCCTCCTCACGGTCAGCCGGCATATCGAGGACCGCAAAAGTCTCGATGCGCCCCTGCGTCCAGGCATGGATGCTTTCGATCGCGACGTTCGATCGGAGCGCCTCGATCATAATCGCGAGGCAGTAAACACGTCTCTGGAGCGCGCCCTCGAGAGCCCAACGCTGGCTGCGGCGTTCGAGCAGGTGGGATACGGGCCGGACCGGTTGCGCTCACTGGACATGGTCGACGAAAGCCATGGCGAAATCGCCGACGCGATCGCTCGCGTGCGATCGGGGATGCACCGCGAAACCCCTCATCTAGAGGCAAGCGAGCCACAGCGCGCCACCAGCGCCATTGCCGATGAACTAGAAGACGCCGCCCGCACGAAGCATTCGGCCGCCGGCAGCGGAACGCTGATCGACCGAGAGCCGACTGTCGGGGAACGTCAGGACCGCGACGCGAGTGCGAGACAGCGCGAGAGCGAAGAACTGGCGGAGATCTTTCTGAACGGGACCATCGATCGCGTCTCGGCCGATCCACGGCTCGCCGGCGCGCGCGAGGCACAGGCCGCGATGGAGCTCCATATCGGCGAGGTCTTCGGCGGTGATGCGGGCCGCATGGCAACCGCTAACCTCGAAAGCCGACAGATGATTTCGGACGTGCTGCGGCGGGGGTTCGAGGTTTCAGTGCGTGAGCCGACCCCGGTTCGACAGGTCGAGCCGATCCAGATCCGATCCGACATGGAGCGGTAGAGCTAGCGATGGAGACCCCTATGAAGTTTACGTCGAACATGGGCAGGCTGATGTCCGATCGTCGTGCCCGGCAACTGATCGGCGTCGCCGGCATGATTGCTCTCGCCGCGATCGCGCAGCCGGCACTTGCCCAGAGTAGCGGAACCGCAATCGAAGGCGGGCTCAACACCATCAAGGACTGGATGGTTACGGTTGCCGGCGTCGTCGGTGTGATCGCGGTCATGGCAGTCGGTTATGCGAAACTAACGGGCCGCATGGACTGGGGACGCGCCGTCACCGTGCTGATCGGCATTGGCATCATCTTCTCGGCGACGACGATCGTCGGCTGGATGAGCTCGGGTGGCTGAAGCCGACAAATTGGCGGAAGATAAGGTCTTCCTCGCCTTGACCAGGCCGTCGGTCTTCATGGGACTGCCGCTCGAGGCGATCATGCCGATCATCATGGTCTGCATGGTCCTGTGGGGGATCATGCATAACCCGTTCTATCCCCTGGCATTGTTCGGCGCGCTCTACTTCCCGGCGCGGATGGTCGTCCACTACGACTACAATGCCTTTCGGTTGTGGGGCCTTTGGTTCCAGACGGTTTTCCTGTCGAAGAACCGGAAGTTCTGGGGTGGCGGGAGCTATTCTCCCGTCCGCCTCGGGAAGGCCGTTAGACGCAAGCAGTTCGGCAATGACTGACACCCGGCTGCAGCACAAGCGCGTTGCCGTGCGCGAGACGGACGACGTCAAGTTCATCCCCTACACCCGGCACGTCGACGACACAGTCGTAGCCCTCGAAGACGGCTCGCTGATGCGACTATATCGCGTCGACGGACGGCCCTTCGAGACGAGCGATATCGCCGACCTCAACACCTGGCACACCAAGCTCAACATCACCTGGCGATCGATCGGTGACGATCGTGTCGCATTGTGGACGCATCTCGTTCGAACAGCGACCGATCCGGTCCTCGGCGGTGACTTCCATTCGGATTTCGCCCGGCGGCTGCAAGATCGCTACTCTGAGGCGTTGAGGGAGAAGGTCCTCTACCACAACGAGTTCTATGTTGCGGTCATCGTGCGGCCATCGAGCATGGCCGGCGACCAGGTAGCGCGCTTCTTTGGACGACGGAGTAGCCCCGACGAACTCGACACGCGCGCGTTGGCGATCATGGCGGACAAGTGCCGCGACTTTGAAACGCTGCTGGCGGACGCCGCCCCCGAGCCACTGTCACTCTATGAACATGACGGCATCCTGTTCTCGAAGCCCATGGAGGTGCTGCACTTCATTCTGACGGGCGACCGCATCCGCGTGCCCCTGCTGGATGGCCGTCTGGGACAGGCGCTGTACCAATCCCGCGTGGTGTTCGGCCGGGAAGCGGCCGAGATCCGGCTGCCGCACAAGTCGCATTATCTCGGGATGTTCGGCGTCCGCGAGTATGTCGCGAGCACGCGAACAGGGCAGTTCAACAGCCTGCTCAAGCTCGATTTCCCCTTTGTGCTGACGCAGAGCTTCGCCCCGCTGGTAAAACAGGCCGCTAGCGAGCGCTTTTCCAAGAAATACAAGCAGATGACGTCGTCGGATGATGCCGGCGTCAGCCAAGCGATCGAGCTTCTGGACGGCCAGGACGAACTCATGGCGAACAGGTTCGTCATGGGTGAGCATCACCTGTCGATCTCGGTAATCGACGACGATCCGAAACGGCTGCTCGAGCGGCTATCGATCGCGCGCTCGGCCGCGGCGGATACCGGGATGGTCATGGCGCGCGAAGATGTCGCGCTCGAGGCGGCGTTCTGGGCACAGCTGCCGGGCAATTTTCGAATGCGGGCACGTCCAGCGGTGATCAACAGTCGCAATTTTGCTGCGTTGAGCCCTTTCTACACGTTTCCTGCAGGACGCCGATCGGGCAACCATTGGGGTGAGGCGGTCACGCTGCTTAAGACGCGCGCCGGGTCGTCCTTCTGGTTCAACTTTCATCGCGCCGACATCGGGCACACGCTGATTATCGGCCCGACCGGTGCGGGGAAGACCGTGCTGCAGAACTTCCTTCAGGCGCAGCTCGAAAAGACCGGCGCACGGCAGATATTCTTCGACAAGGACCGCGGCGCCGAAATTTTTGTCCGAGCCTGTGGAGGCACCTACCTGACGTTGCGCAATGGCGAGCCAACCGGCTTTGCGCCGCTAAAGGGGTTGCCACCTACTGCGGAGAATATCGCCTTCCTCCGTCAATTCGTCCGCGTGCTAGTTCGTCGTGAGAACCGGCCACTCACGGTTGCCGAAGACCGTCTCATCGATGACGGCATCGACGCCGTCATGCGGCTTCCCTCATCCGCTCGCTCAATGGGCGCGCTGCGCGAGATGCTCGGCTACGCGGACGCCGAGGGGATCGGCGCCAGGCTCGAGCGGTGGTGCCAAGGCGGATCGCTAGGCTGGGCCTTTGACGGCCTGGTCGACGAGGTATCGTTGTCGGCACGGTTCGTCGGCTTCGACATGACGCAATTCCTCGAGAACCCGGAGATCCGCACGCCTACTATGCTCTACCTGTTTCACCGGGTGAACGAGCTGCTCGATGGACAGCGGGTCGTCGTCGATATCGACGAGTTTTGGAAAGCGCTGCAGGACGAAGCCTTTCGATCGTTCGCGCAGGACGGACTGAAGACCTTCCGCAAGCGCAACGCGTTCATGGTCTTCGGCACGCAGTCACCCGCGGACGCGCTGCGCTCTCCGATCGCCCATTCGATCATTGAGCAGACGGCGACCAAGATCCTCCTGCCCAACTCGGATGCGAAGCGTTCCGATTATTGCGACGGGCTGGGACTGACGGAAGCGGAGTTCCGGCTGATCCGCGAGGATCTGACGCCGGAGAGCCGCTGCTTTCTCGTCAAGCAGGGCCACACCTCCATCGTTGCCAAGCTCGACCTCGGCGGCATGCCAGATGAGCTGAAAGTCCTGTCCGGACGGGCAGAGACCCTGATCGCCATGGATGAAGCGATCGCCGTCGCCGGCGACCATCCAAACGACTGGCTGCCACTATTCTACGTTAACGAGAGGAAAAGCTGACATGCGGATCAAACGGACCTTGCTCGGCCTCGCAGCATCGGTCGGGGTGATCGGACTCGCCGCGCCCGTCGCGGCGCAGGGCATCCCGGTGTTCGACACGACGACGTATCTCCAAGCGTTGCAGACCGCCCGTCAAACCCTGACCATCGTCGACCAAGGAAGGCAGCAGATCCAGACGGCCGCCAACCAGTTACAGTCGCTGCAGAAGCTCACCAACATGAGCGAGATCGCCTCGACCCTGAACCTGCCTCAGGTGCGCAACCTCCTCCCCGACGCCAATACCGACGCAGCAACGTTGCTATCCGGCAACCTTTCGAGGCTGGGGCCGCTCGGCAACCTCGCCTCGAATATCCAGGCAAGGTACCGTCTTTCAGGAACCGGATCGTCCGACGCGGACGCAGCCTATGATCTGGCGTTGCGAAACGCCACGGGGGCCGCAGCGACGACCGCGGCACTCGGCGAAAACACCCTGAACGTGACCCAAGCACGGACCCAGGGCCTCGATCAGCTCCGCCAGCAATTGGCGAGCGCCCGCGATCCGAAGGATGTCATGGACCTGCAGGCGCGCATCGCGGTCGAACAGGCGCAGCTCCAGAACGATATGCTCAAGATGCAGGCGGTCCAGATGGCCCAAGCCGGTGCGGCAAATCTGGCCGCAAGTGCTGCGCTGGTATCCGCAGGCCGCAACGAGTCAGCGTTCTTCGAGGCCAACACGATCCGGAGGTAACATGCGTCGGTTCATTTCATTATGTGGGCTACTGACCGTCTGCGCGTGCCAACAGCAAGTCTCCATTCCCACCGCCAAGCAACTTATCGCCGATCGATCGCTGCTGACCGAGTGGCAGGGCAAATGTGACACTGGCGAATACAGCCAGCTTTCGCCGGCGCGAAAGGCCGAGTTCTGCGCGACCACGCAGGAGGCCACCATCTCCGTCGCACAGATGCAGGCGGGCAAGAAGGATTCGGATTTCTTCAAGGCGAACACGCTGAGGAAGTGATGCTCGTGCGGTGTCGGTTCGCAATATCAGGACGGGTTTAGCATGGCCGCTCCCAACATCATGACGTTGTTCACGACCATGTATGGGTACGTGGAGAGTGCCATTGCCGGTGCCGTCGCGACCTTCGGTTCGGGCCTTGTGAGCTTCGTCGCGGCGCCGCTTGCACTTGCGGCCACGATCTACTTCCTGTTGCTCGGCTTCGCTGTCCTGCGGGGTGCTATCCAGGCGCCACTCCGGGAGCTCGTGTTCCAAGCTGGAAAGGTCGGCTTCGCGCTCGCGGCGGCCAGCGCGGTCGGCTATACGACCTTTGTCGTCAACATCGCGACCGACCTGCCAGCCCAGATCATCGCGGCAGGGTCGGGGACGCCAGTCACCAATCCGGGCACGACGTTCGATACCTATGTTGCCGACACCGGCAAACTCGGTCAGCGAATGGTCGACGCGAATACAAAGGTCCAGGCGCAGGCTTCGCGCGGCCTGACTGACTTCCGGACGCCGCTCATTCAGCTGACGTGTTCATTGGTCACCTATATCTGCATCGCAATCCTATACGTCTTTGCGTTTCTGTCGGCGTCGATTGGTTTCTGCATCGTCATCTTCGCCAAGCTGTCCGTTTCGATCTGCGTTGCGCTCGCGCCACTTGCTCTTGCCTGCTTACTGTTCAACTCCTCGCGGTGGCTGTTCGATGGCTGGTTGAAGCAGACCACCAACTTCGTTCTCCTGATGGTCATCATGGCGATCATGACGAAATTCATCACCGGCCTGCAGGAGGCCGCGATGGACGGCATCCTGGGTTCAATTGGCGACGGTACCATCTTTGTCACCACCGAGAATACGTATCTGACACTCAGCGCCGGGGTCATGGTCGTGGCGACGATCTCCTGCTCAGCGATCTATATCGTCGGCTCGATCTTCTTTTTTCAGTCCCCCGCCATCGCCTCGGGGATCGCCGGCGGCGCCTCGTCCAGCGGCCATGGCTTTCTGATGACGGGTGCGAACATGATGGCCAATCGCCTGATGTTCCGGCGCGCGACCCAGGCTGCCACTCCAGCCAATCGGGCGGCGAGCGGCGGTTCGATCAATCGCGCGGCATGACCATAGCGATGAGCATCGTCCAGATCGGATCCAGGCCGCTGGATCCAGCATCACCAGCATTGGAGATCGTATGAGAGGCTTAGCCCTGGTGGCGATCGGCACGATCGCGCTTAGCGGATGTGCCGGCGCGCAACTCAAGAAGCCGGCGGTCTGCGACGGCAAGCATCGACGGCCAGCGAACGCCTACGGCAGCGTTCTTCCGACGCTGCCGATCCCCGTGCCTGTATCGCAAGCGGCGGCACGATCAATGATCGCCCCGCCATCCGGCTCCGCGCCACCGCAACAGCCTGCGTCTGCCCCCGAGATCCCGACGCTACGAGGCTCGGGCACGCCTTCCTCATCGTCGGGCCGCGAGATCCTAGGTCCGGCGGCCAAGCCCCGCCTGTCAAACCGGATCGTCGCTCGATCCTACCTTCCATGCTGATCAGGGGGACGACGCCATGCCGGCGGTGAAGGCCGAGAAGAAGGACGAGTATTTTCAGACGTCACGGACCTGGGAATACGATCGCTTCCGCGCTGCCGCAGGACGCGAGAAGCTCGCTTGGATCATCGCGGCAGTCGCGGTGGTATTGGCGATTGTCGCGGTGGCCGCCGTCGCGATGCTGACCCCGCTCAAGACGGTTGATCCGTTCGTGATCCGCGTCGACCGATCCTCGGGTGAAACCCAGATCGTCACGGCCCTGAAGGGACCGCAGCCCCGCACCTACGATGAGGCGGTCAATCGCTACTTCATCGCGCAATACGTCCGGCTACGGGAGGGCTGGCTCAACGATGCAGCACGCGAAAATGCCTATGCCGTCATGCTGATGAGCGATCAGAACGAAGCACAGCGTTATCTGAACAGCGTCCAGTCAAGCAACAGGAATGCACCGTCCAATATTTATGGTGACAAAGGCTTCGTATCGATTTCGATCCGGTCGATCAGCTTCCTCAGCCAGACCGTCGCGCAGGTCCGCTATTCCAAGATCATTACCTACGGACAGAGCGCTCCCATCGCACAGAATTGGAACGCCATCCTGACCTTCAAATTCACGACAGCCCCCGAGCATGAGAAAGATCGCAACATCAATCCGCTCGGCTTCCAGGTCGTCAACTATCGCTCTGATCCGGAGGCGTGACATGAACGAGCCATCGAACTCCCGGGTGAACCCGGATCGTGTCGTCGTCCCGTTCCTTCCGGCGCTGCGTCGGAGGGTCGAGGAGCGGCTGTCGCCTTCGATGAGCAAGCTGACCGTGACGAAAGCGGGCGCGACGAGCCGGTTCTGGCGAGGGATTGGAAGGATATGGCATCGGCTAGTCGCCTTCTCAGCGGTCGGGCTCATCGCGTCGACGATGATCCCTCGTCCCGCGACCGCCTCTGAGGTCCCTCGCCCGGGGTCGAAGGACACCCGGTTGCGAGACGTCAATTACGATCCCGATCAGGTTGTCTCGATCGTCGGCAGTTTCCGCCATGCCATCGAGATCCGATTTGGACCCGGTGAGACGATCACGCAGGCGGCGCTCGGGGATACGGTATCGTGGCAGATCGCGCCGGTCGCCAACATCGTGTTCCTGAAGCCCCGGGAACGCGCCGGGCCCACCAATTTGATTGTCGTCACCAATGCGGCAGGCGTGGCTCGCACCTATCACTTCAATCTCTCGTTGGGGACGGCCGGCACGATGTACGGCGTCCGCTTTCGTTATCTGCGCGAGGAGCGCGCGGTCGCCGCTTTGCAGGCTCAGGTCGCAGAGGCGCAGGCCGCCAAGGCGATCGAGTCTGGTATTACCACAGCGGCGCTCGACCATGCCGTGATCGAGGGTCAGCGGAACCTGAACTATACGGTGCAGGGCGACGTGGCACTGCAGCCTAGCGAGGTATCGGACAACGGTGAGTTCACTGTTCTGCGATATCCGGGTCATGCCGACGTTCCGTCGATCTTCGCGGTCGACGTCGATGGTACCGAAACCATCGTTCCCTACGACGTGCGCGAGGATTTCGTCGTGATCCATGCGGTGTATCGGGAGTTGCGGCTCCGTCGCGGCACCGCCGTACTGTGCATCTTCAACGAGGCCCCTCCCCGCAACGTCCGGGGTGACCGGACCGGCACCGTGTCCAACGTCGTCGAGCGCAAGGTGAAGGACCAATAGCATGGCCGAGACCATCATCGATCGTGGCGGGTCGATCGGCCCCGAGCCGATCGCATCGCAACAGCCGGACACCATGGTGGCGCGTAGCGGCGGCTGGGGGAATATTGCCCTTCTGAGCGCTGGGATAGGGCTTGTCGGCGCAATTAGCGGCATAGCCATCGGGTACGGTGCCTTTCATCGACCGGTGAACGCGACCAACGCTGCCGCGCCTGCGAAAGCTAGCGATCGCAGCGTTGACGAGGTGATGGCCAATCCAAATGTCCAGCGCGCCGCGCTCGCCAATCAGCTCGGCCAACCTGGCGCTCCCGCAACCGATATCTTCGGTCGTCCCATCACGCCGGCGACACCGACGGTCGACGCGAGCGGCAATGCGAATCCTGCGGCGGGTGTCGTGGCGAACCAGGGTCCGACCGCAAGTGGCCAACAGACGCCCGCTCAGCGCCGCGCGGAACAGGCAAGGATCATGGCGGATGCAGCGCGCCGATCGCCGATCATGGCGTTCGGTGCGACGGGTCCGACCCCCGAAACATCCGGATCGGCAAATGACGCGACGAGAGCTTCGCAGGATCCCGGTGGGGTCCAAGATGGCAGCGACCTCCAGACCGGGCGGTCGATGGTCGCTCGTCGTGATGTCGGCGCGAGCGGCTTCAATGACCAAGGCGAAGGCACTGCAACGGCAAAGGGCGCTACGGACCTCGGCGACCAGCTGAGCCATTCCGGCATTCAGACGGTGCGCGCGACGATGGTGGGCGACCGCAGTCTCCTCCTCAGCGCCGGAACCGTCATCCCTTGCACGCTGCAGACGGCGATAAACTCGACGCAGGCGGGCTTTGTGTCATGCGTCATCAATCACGACGTCTTCTCGGAAAACGGCCGCATCGTGCTGCTCGACAAAGGCACGAAGGTGCTCGGCCAGTATGCAGGCGGGATCACGCAAGGTCAGGCGCGCCTTTTCGTTCTCTGGACCCGGGCACTCACCCCTCGCGGCGTCGCGATCAACCTTGGTTCGCCGGCGTCTGACAGTCTTGGGCGCGCGGGATTGCCGGGCGGGGTTGATACACAATTCTGGTCCCGCTTCGGCCTTGGCCTCGTTATTTCGGTCTTGGAGGACGCCTCCAACATCGCGAGCCGGGCGGTTCAAGGGGAAGGAACCTATTCGACGCAGGTTCCGGGCAACACCGCCAATACCGTTCTTCAACAGACGATGCAGATCAGGCCCGTCTTGAAGAAGAACCAAGGCGATACGGCGGCTATTTTCGTCGCGAAGGATTTTGACTTTCGGTCGGTCTACGAAGTGCGCCTGAGGCGCTGATATGGCGTCGGGTTCAGCCTCGCTGCTCTACGCTCATAACGCGGCGCCGATCATTCGCCATCTGGAGCGCGCCGACGTCACAGAACTCGTCATCAACGAGCCCGGCCTGATTGGACTGGAAACTCGCGCGGGTTGGGAGTGGCACGAGGAGCCTTCGCTCGACAGTTCGTCTTTGATGACGCTCTCGCGGCTCATCGCCGGCTGCACCAAACAGGATGTCAGCGCTGAGTATCCGATCGTATCATCGGTCCTTCCAGGCGGTGAACGAGCGCAGGTCGTCGTTCCACCCGCAGTCGAGCAAGGCTTCATCTCGATCACGGTACGCAAAGCATCCGGTGTCTCGATGGACCTCGACGATTTCGATCGGGCCGGTCTTTTCAGTGAGGTGCGTGCCAAAGGGCTTCACGAGGAGATCGATGCGGCGTTGCTCGCGCGGCGCGCGGCCGGTGATTGGAAGGCGTTCTTCCGACTGGCCGTGGAAGCGAAGAAGAACATTCTGATTTCCGGCGCCACAGGATCGGGCAAGACCAGCTTTTCGAAGGGGCTCATCAAGCTGATCCCCGACCATGAGCGGATCCTGACGATCGAGGATACGCGCGAGCTGGTCGTGCCGCAGCGCAACCGCGTCCACATGATGTACGCCAAGGACGGCAAGGGGCTGCAGAAGGTCGGGGCAAAAGAGTTGCTGGAGTCTGCCCTTCGCATGCGCCCTGATCGCATCCTCCTCCAGGAGCTGCGCGATGGAACGGCGTTCTTCTACCTAAGGAACGTCAACAGCGGTCATCCCGGATCGATCACCACCGTCCACGCCAATACGGCCGAGGGCGCGCTCGAGCAGCTCACGCTCCTGGTGAAGGAGTCGGACGGCGGAAGCGACCTCGACCGCCATGACATCAGAGCATTGCTGCGGTCGCTGGTGGACATCGTCGTGCAAATGGACCGGCTGCCCCCGCGAGACGGGCAGCCTGCGCGCTATCGCATGACGGAGGTGTGGTTCGATCCGGCGGGTAAGCCGCGAGACTGAGGAGGGTCGCGCGTGAGCGGCAAGTGGGTCCGGAGCAGCGAAGGGTCGCAACCCGGCGCAATCATCTTTCTAACGGTGATCGGCCTTGCGTTCAGCGCGGCGATCGGAGCCGTCGCAGTCCTCTGCCGCGCGCATCTTCTCAGTGCCAAGACACCGTGGCTGAAGGTCCCGGCGGCCCTGTGGTCGATGCGTGCCTATCCGATCATCTACAAGCCGTTCATCGTCGGTTTCGGGATCGGACTGGTGCTCACCGGATTTCTGATCGCGTCTTCGCTCTTCCGGCGGCAGACCCTCCATGGCGAGGCGCGCTGGGCGCGGCCGGGCGAGGTTCGCAAGGGCAAGCTGCTCGGCAAGGCAGGCATCGTCCTGGGCAAGTTCGGCGGAAAGGTGATGCGCTTCGACGGATCCGAGCACGTGCTGCTCGAGGCTCCGACCAGGGCTGGCAAGGGCGTTGGCGTCATCATTCCCAACCTGCTCGACTGGCCCGACTCCCTAGTAGTTCTCGATATTAAGCAGGAGAATTGGGACAACACGGCCGGCTATCGCCTGAAGGAGCTGGGCCAGCGTGTCGTCCTGTTCAACCCGCTTGATCCATCCGGACGGACGGCTCGCTACAATCCGCTCAGTTATATCGATCGTCGCAATCCGGTCGAGGTGATCAACGAACTGCAGAAAATCGCGGTCATGCTGTTCCCCGATCCGCTGACCGGCGACAAGTTCTGGGCCGAGGGGGCACGTACGGCGTTTCTTGGCGTCACGGCCTATATCGCTGCGACGGCCGACGATGGCGAAGACGCGCTCCCCTTCACGTTCGGTGAAGTCTACCGGCAGTTCGCAGCTGGCGACGCGCAGCGACGGTTCCCGAAGATCATCGAGCAGCGCAAAGCGACCGGGAAGCCGCTGTCTGGGGGCTGCGAATCTGCCATCCGTGATTACACGTCGTCGTCGGCGAACACGTTCACGGGGCTTCGTCAGTCGGTGACGGCCAAGGTCAATGCGTGGCTGAACCCCTATGTCGATGCCGCCACTTCGGAAAGCGACTTCGATCTGCGCGACTTCCGAGATGAGCGTATCTCGCTGTATCTCGGTGTCTCGCCCGACGACCTCGATCGCGCCGCGCCGATCTACGGCTTGCTGTTCCAGCAGCTCGTCGACCTGAATGTGCGCGAACTGCCAAAGGGAGATCGGCACCGGGTGAAGGTGCTTCTCGCGCTCGACGAATTCGCCAGCCTCGGCAAGTGCTCCGTCCTGGCGAACGCCTTCAGCTACGTCGCCGGCTATGGTCTCCGGCTGCTTCCGGCCTTCCAATCGATCGAGCAGATCCAAGGCGTCTACGGCGACAAGGTGGCGGCCGACATCGAACGCAATTGTGCCGTGCGGCTCATCCTCCGCCCGGCAGGGCTGTCCGATGCGAAGAATATCTCCGAGCAGCTTGGCACGTACACGTTCAAATCACGATCGCGCTCGATAGGGACCTGGGGAGGCGGGGGTGGCTCCACGTCGCTGTCCGATCAGCGCCGCCCGTTGATGCTTCCCCAGGAGGTTGAAATGTTGCCAGAGGACGATCTCATTGTCTTTCGGCGTGGCATGTATGCGACCTATGGCAAGAAGGTTCGATACTATGCCGAGAAGAAGCTCGCGGCACGCACACGGATCGCGCCACCTGCCATGCCGATGATCCGGCTCGATCCCGCGGTGGCCCGCAATAGCTTGAGGGTCATTCAGGCAAGCGAGTCCGGCGCGGAGGACGCTGCTGCGATTGCCGCTTCCGGCCTCGCGTCGCCGAATTCAACCCATGGGAGCTCTGATCAACGGCGTACCTTGCTCAGTCGTACCGCCGTGGACGCAGCCTTGGCTGTGCCTCCAAGCGCACGAACAAAGGAGCTGTTCGATCATCTGATCGCACTCAACATTCGGGTCGCTTAGTTTCTCGGCAATCGCCGATGGCCAGATAATTAGACCCTCAAAGATCAGCATGGGCGACGCGATCCCACACGCGGTCATTCACGACTTTTCTTCGGCCCGAGCTTCTTCATGACCGCGGGCCAGGTCAGCGATTACACCGGTGCGGCGGCGCTGCTCGACGACCCGCACAAGGGCGCAGTGGCTGCTCAGTGATCGCGGCTATGACGCCGTCGGGTCAGGAATGCTCTTAACGCCAAGGGCATTAAACCCGGCATCCCGCGTCGAAGGTCGGGTAAAGAGTCGCTCAGATACGACTAAGCCGCATCGAGATCATGTTCGGCCGTCTGAAGGACTGGCGCCGTGTCGGCTCCCGCTACGATCGGTGCCCAAACGCCTTTTTCTCCGACGTCGCCTCGCGGCCACCATCATCTCCTGGCTGCGATCAACGAGTCCAGACCCTAGCTACTCCCCCCAGCTAGGTCGATAGGACGCCAAGTCGCACCGTTTCGCTTCGCGAACCGTGAAAAGCTTTCCGGAGTGTGACGCTCGATCACGTTGGCTTCATAGTCGACTACAACGAAGATTGGGTCTGCGGCGTTCGGGACCACGTCGCCCACGGCAAGCAAATAGGAATGCGTCAGCCCCCCGTAGAACTGCATGGTGATCATGACACAGCCAGGTTTTTCGCCCTCCGGTGTCTTGGTGGCGACCAGGAGCAGATGATGGTGTGCGAGCACCGGGAAAGCTTCGGTAAATTTCTTGGCTTCCTCGATCGAAAGCTGAACGACGCTGCCAGTTCCGTAGCGCGCATAGTCTCGGGCGCTGGCAAATGCTGGCGTCCGAACAGCTGCGTCTCCAAACAGATGAGCACAGACGTTTACGCCTATTTTGACCAGCACTCTGTCATAGGCAACGGGATCCATGGTCTGGCGAAGATGGATTCCGGGCGTGTCGGTACTGATTGAGGTGGCGTCAGCGGGGACGACGAGCTTCGGGTGGTTTTGACGGATTAGGGTTAGCAGGCTGGCGACAGCCTCGACATCTTCCGCCCGGCAAGTCATCGCCCCCCTGCCCCTACGAAAGACACGCGCGGTAAGAGTTCCGGTTGTTTCGGTATTTGGGTACTCGAGCGGCTCGAGCCAGACGGCCCCGCGCGGCGCTGCTGCGGCGCTGTCGACCTCGCCCGGCTGGTAAGCGACGCCGTCCCAGCGCAAGAAAGTCAGACGGTAACGCACCTCGACACCGTCCCGCAGCTTTTCACAAAGCGTAAGCAGGTCGGCGAGTGCCCCAGATCGCGAATCAACTCGTTCGCCGACGCCGCGTCGGTCGCGCTGACAGTCATCCGTTCGGGCGGTACGTAGTTCACTTGCGGCCAAACCATTGACTGGCCTCCGCTGCCAAGCTCCTGTTCAAGAAGCAGACCGGACTGTGGATCATCAAAGTAACTGACCGGCGCGTAAATAGAGGGCGCGGCAGTCCTTTTGCCCCGCTTTCGTGACCGGGTCTGCTTGAACAAGCGGGCGATCGCCAGAGGAGAGGCGCGCATTACCTTCGTTTCCATGGGAGAGAAAACGTCAGTATTGCAGACCCCGCAGACGACATCCTTCAGCAACCACTTGCCGTCGTCACCGCCCATGCCCGCCGGGACGACGTGCTCTTCAGTATAAGGGCCGTCGGAAGGACAGTAGATGCAGGTCACGCTTGATCTCCGTGGTGAGCAAAGCTTGTCGGTCGTTCCGTGCAGTCTCGCCTGCCGTGCCGACAACGCTTACATCCAGACAGCGCAACCGATTGAGATCCGTTTCAACACCCAAGCGCTCAGCCCGACAACGCCATCTCGATCCTGTCTTCGCTCCAGTAGGGATCGATGAACGGACACTCGTAGCTCGGGCCGACATGATCGAGCTTAGCGGAGGCGAAGAAGCCTCTGGCGGCATCGTGGAGCGTTTCGGGAATAATTAGGAACGCCGGTTCCGTCTCTGCAAACGGTAGGTCGCCGACGTGTCGCCACTCGCGCTCCCACTCGAAAAGGTAGGTCGAGACACCATAGGTGCCGGGCAAGTCCACAAAGGGCGCCAAATTCCAGACCGGAGCGGCCGGATCGCCGGCTGCGCTATGGACCAGGGCATTGATCGCCTGCGCCTGCGGCGTATCCTTATAGGCATAGAGGATCGGCCCGCCGCCTCGCTCGACCAGAAACTCCTTGCGAAAGCCGATCCCGTGCTGACCTCGCGCGTCAGCCAGGCGCTTGAAGTGATGAAGCGGCACCTCACTAAAACAGACCGAGCGCTTGGCGTGCGGAAGATGGCGTCCGGCACCGAACGCCTTCATCGCGACAATGCGCCGCTCGTACAGGATCGCAATTGCGTTATCATAGGCCGATTTGAACTTAGACTCCTTGGCGAAGTGGACTACGTATTTGGACATGTCCTTCCATGCAGGATCAATTGTGCCGATCAGCGGCATCGCAGGGGCCATGGGCTAGGCGAACCGGAGCGGCATCGTGCAACTGCCATGGCTTACCAAGCTCCTCGCGCGACGGTCGCCGGCAGCCGCAGGTCACGAACCAGCCCGTCATTGCTGCCGATCGTCAGCGATGGCTTCTGCTTACCTCGACGCGTGCCGAACCATGTTTCAGCGATGTGGATAATATCGGTGTTGATAGGCCGGTCTAGGACGTGATCGATCAAGCGCTCGCTCAGCTCCGGATCGGGCATCGTAAAGTAGTCGCCGGCCTTCTTTAGCTGGTTGAGGTCGGGTGCTTCATCGGATAGCCGCTTCTGCAACATTCGGCGTGGAATGGCCACTTCCTGCTGCACGTCCTGGAACGCTTCTTGGTACAAGGGAGACATGAAGTCGATCACGTGGGTCTCGGTTTGGACCCACATGTGGAAGCCGTCTTCGTCGAACTCTACGGTACCTCCCCCATCCCGCCCGAAGAACATGACCTTCTCGGGTTCGACGCATAGCGCAAAACCTCCGGCTACCGCCCTGGCCGGTATCTTGTAATGCTTGTTCAAGATTAAGGCGCCGATGCAGGCAAAGAGCGTGCACGCCTTGCCGGGATTGCCCTCGTCCTTGATCGTGCCGTGGATCACCTGATGGATGCGGTTGAACTCGGATAACGGAAGCAGAAAAGTGCTCATACAGTCTTATATGTGATCGCCCCAGGCCAGTGCCTAGAGCTGACGGCTTCCTGCGGCACTGACGAGAACCGGCAGATTTCGAGAAGCGGGTGTTTTGGTTCAGTCCGACCGATCTCACAACGCTGGCTGCCTCTACTTTACAGGCGGCCTGAGTTGGCTAGCGTGGCCCGGGAGGGGAATGGCTTGGCACCTGAGATAGATAGTGATGACTTCGCACGGCGCTTCGCGCTGCGACCTGGTCAGCTCATGTGGTTTCTGGGCGCGGGTGCGTCTGTCTCTGCGGGCGTGCCCACCGCATGGGACATGATCTGGCAGTTCAAGCAGATCCTCTATGCGGCGCAGCGGCGGGTGCCGCTTTCGACCATCGCCGACACCGGCAATCCGAGTGTGCGTGCGTTGCTCGACGCCCATGTCAGCGGATCGGGCAGCTTACCAGTCCCCGGTGCTCCGGACGAATATGCGGCGCTATTCGAAGCAGCTTATCCCGCCGAGAAGGACCGTCGAACGTTCATCGATGGCATGATCGGCGGCGCAAAGCCTGCTTATGGCCACCTAGCGCTCGCTGCCCTGCTAAAGGCGGGGCATGCTCACCTGATCTGGACCACCAACTTCGATCACCTCGTCGCGGATGCCTGCGCACAAACCTATGGCACCACCAAGTCGCTCAGCGTCGTGGCCATTGATGCGCCTGATCTGGCAGCCGAGCAGATTGCAGCGCAGCAATGGCCTATCGAGGTCAAGCTGCACGGCGATTTCCGGTCCCGCCGGCTCAAGAACACACCCGACGAGCTCAGGCAGCAGGATGCACAGCTCAGAGAGGTGCTCGTCGATTCCTGCCGCCGATCCGGTCTGGTCGTCGGGGGGTATAGCGGACGCGATGCGTCCATTATGGATGCGCTCGAGGCAGCACTCGAACGCCCCGGCGCCTTCCCGGGAGGCTTGTTTTGGCTGCATCGCGGCGAGGAGCCACCCTTCGAACGCGTCAACCAGCTGCTCGAACGCGCCCAGGCGGTTGGCGTCGACAGCGGGCTGGTCCGTATCGAGAATTTGGACGAAGCGCTTCGCGATCTCGTGCGTCTGTTGCCTGACCTCGACTCGACAGCGCTCGACAGCCTGGGTCAGAAGCAACGCTGGTGGACAGCCGCCCCGGCGCTGACCGGCAAACATAACTGGCCTCTCGTCCGACTAAATGGGATCGAGGTCGAATCCATACCGACAAACGCCCGCCGCGTCGTTTGTGGAATTGGTGGGGCGGCAGACGTCCGGGATGCAATACTCGCGGCGAAGGCTGATCTGATTGCTACCCGCACCAGCGGGGGAGTCATTGGGTTCGGCTCGGACCAGGAGTTTCGCCGCGTCTTCGCCCCCTACGATATCACGGACTTTGATCTGTCCGTCTTTGAGGATCGGCGACTGCGTTACGATTCCGGTGAACGAGGCCTGCTGCGAGAGGCGCTGGTTCGTGGGCTGTGCAGTGTACATGGGCTTGATGCCCAGCGGCGGCGCAACGTCCATATCCTGGCACCGCACGACCCGGCAGATGAGCATTGGGGGTCGCTGCGCAGCTTGGTGGGACCGCTCCAAGGTCGGATCGACGGCGGCAAGGTACGATGGCGGGAGGGAGTAGCGGTCCGCTTGGATTGGGCGGACGACCGCTTGTGGCTCTTGGTTGAGCCCCGGATCGATACGGACGACGATGGCTCAACCGCAAGCCGGGCCAAGGCGGCCGACTTTGCGCGCGAGCGAACAGCGCGCCGCTACAACCGGGATGCGGATAAGCTCATCGATTTCTGGACGGGACTGTTTGCCGGAGAGAATGTGCGGGCACTGGGGATTGGAGATGGGATCGACGCTTCGTTCGCCGTCGGGCGACGAACCGCGTTCTCGTTCAGGGTGACGCCATGAGCAGCGAAATTTCGCCCCACGTCTGGTATCCGGAGCCGGAACTCCTCTTCCATCCTGAGCGCAGCGGCGATCGAGATATTCATCCGCTACGCGGCCTCAAGAGGTTTGGTCCCTTTTCCGCCTCGCAGGTGCCCAGTCCCATTCGGGTTGCCACCATTGCGCCGGCCGGAGAGTCCACCCGCCTGTTCGGCTTCATGCAAGAGCTCCACCGGACGTTTTCGCCACGTGAACGAACCGATTATCTTCCCGAGTGGCCGGGCTTCTCGGCCGTGTTCAACACGCGGGTAACCGCGGCACCGGCCAAGTGCCGTGTCGAACTTGAGCCGGCACTGGACGCCGATCTCGCCGCGAGCCCGGCGCCGCATACTCTGCTGGCCGACCGCCTTATCCAAGCAGTTCGCTGCTTGGAGGCGTTTCGCACGGAGTTCGACGTTCTGTTCGTCTACCTGCCCGATCGCTGGGAGGCCGCCTTCTTCGGCCACGACGATGACTTCGACCTGCACGACTATCTGAAGGCCTTTGCAGCAATTCGCGGGATGCCGATCCAGATCGTGCGTGAAGGGCGCGCGCTCTCCTATTCATGTCGAGCGAGCGTGATGTGGCGTATCGGCCTCGCAATCTATGCCAAGGCTGGCGGCATTCCTTGGAAGTTGGCTGACACCAAGGCGGAAACGGCCTTCATCGGCATTTCCTATGCCGTTCGTAATGACGACAGCGGTAGTCCACGTTTCGTAACCTGCTGCAGTCAGGTTTTCGATGAGGACGGCGCCGGATTAGAATTTATCGCGTTTGATACCAATGAAATTCAGGTACAACGGGAGAACCCGTTTTTGTCTCGTGCCGAGATGTTCCGAGTGATCACGCGGTCGCTCGAACTCTACAGGCGACGACACGGGGGACGCTCACCTCGACGCGTGATGATCCACAAGACCACCGAATTCAAAAGCGACGAGATCGCTGGTTGCTTCGAAGCGCTACCGGTCTGCGAAGCGGTCGATCTCATCCAAGTCGTTGATGAGGTCGGGTGGCGTGGTGTCTGGTGGGAGCAGGACCCCAACAATCCACGCCGCAATCAGGCCGCCGCATATCCGGTCAAACGGGGAACGCTGGTACAGCTCGGCCCACGAGACGCGCTGCTTTGGATACACGGCGCGGTAGACGGCTTGGGCAAGCGGCCGCACCTTCAGGGCGGGCGGGGAACTCCCAAGCCGATCCGGCTTGTGCGCCACGCCGGACATGGCTCGTGGGATGACACGGCTATGGCGGCATTGGCGCTTTCCAAGATGAATTGGAACAACGACGGACTCTACGATCCCCTACCCGTGACCATGAGCTACGCCAAGGTCCTAGCGCGGGTTCTTAAACGAATGCCCCGCTTGGGGAGTACCCCGTTTCAGTTCCGCTTCTTCATGTGACGCGCTCATTGACATGTGGCGCACGGCTTCAGCGTCTCTTCCTCAGATTGTACGTGATTCAAAGCTATCGATCACGGAGTATTTCTTCCCTCGCGCCGACGTTCTTCGGATCAGATGCCAACTCAGGTCTGTCGCCGACACTCAGGCGATCTGAAATCGTCTGATGCAACGCAGCCAATCCGCTTGCTAGGCTCTGCTCAGGCAGCGCAACACCCTCCCGCCTTGCCGCCGCCATGATGTCCATCGCACCAGCGAGCTCCGGCTCAGCGTAGAGCATTGCGCCCTCCCCCGCTTGCCACACCTCGACCAGCGCCTCGGACCGCGCGCGCTGCGCCTCGGCCGATCGGTCCGCCGCTATTGTCGAGCGCGGCAATGGCGGCATCACAGCACCTCGACGCTCCAGTTCGTCGCGGGTGATCGCAGCCAACTTGTATCGCAGACGGCGGCCTGCGCGATCGTCTGTCGGTGACGGGCGGTACTGGCTAATCAGAAGAGCGGTCAGCGCCGCAGTATCGACCGTCCGCGCCTTCTCCCGCCAATCCACGATGGCGCGGCGGGTTGAAGTGCGGTCTGCGGGTTGGCTGATGACGAAGAGCTCGAGCAGCGGATCGTCGAGGACATCGGCCGGCAATGGAGCGGCGTTGCCAGCGGCCGCGGCATGCGCCCAGCCCGCGACCTGCGCAACACGGGCGAACCCCTCCCCCATCTCGCCCCGGGTCTCGGAGACTTCGGACGCGAGATGCTCGAGATTAGGCTGGAGGTCCGTCGCGATGGCCTGCGCAGCATCGATGGTCTCGAGCCTTGCAAGGATGTCGGCCTGATTTGCTTCGAGGCGCTTGCTGCGTTCGCCGATCTCTTCGACCTGGTCCTGCATCAGTGTCAGCGCGTCAAGAATGGCGGCTAGGGCGGCAGTCTGACTGACATCGCTCATCGCGTCGGCCCTCCCCTACCAGGGCTTCGATCCCGCTCCCGCTCGCGGGCCATCCGCGCGCGTTCTCGCTCCTGAACCTGACGCATTACCTCGTCGATATCGGTCGGTGCGGTTGCCGGATCGTGGCGGGTGATTGGTGTCCGAGTTTCCTCCTTCTGCCGCTCGGGGTCGACGGGTTCGGGCGAGCGGACCGCATCCGTCTGATCGCGAAGACGACGTGCCTCGATCCGGTCCCTCATCGCGCTGGACCGGGCGATCGCGGCGGCGATCGGGTCCGCTGGCGCATCGCTTGCCTCCGCTTCGAGTCCACCAAGTCGGGTGTCCAACGCCCGCAGCACGCGGAGCGTATGGGCGGCCTGGATGGAGTTCGGTTCGGGGTCGGGCAGAACCTCGACGAACCGTTGCAGGCTTTTCGCGACCGTCTGGTTGACGACCGACGGGGTGGCACTGAGCTCGGCGATCGACTGCAGATAGGCGTCCCTGACGACGGCCTGTTGCTCGGTAAGGATAGCCCGAACCGGATCGGCTGTGGTCGCGTTCGCGAAGCGTTGTGCGCGCGCGAGGCGGTTCGTGTCGAGCCGCGGTACCTGGCCGTTTGCTCGCACTTTCCTGGCAGCGATCGGCTCATGCTTGGGGTCTACCCCCCTCGCCTTCGCCGGCGTCGCATTCGCCTCTATGCCGCGGTCGCGCAGCTTCTGGGCGAAGCGCTGGCGGTAGCGGAAGAGGTCGTCACGGGTGGGGTGAAAACGTCGACCATCATGGTCGCGCCGTGCGAAGGTCAGGTGAACGTGCGGATGATCCCGGTCAATGTGGAGCGACGCGACCCAGGACCGGTTCGCGAATTCCTCCCGCGCGAAATCCAGCGCGGCCGCCTTGAGGCGTTCGGGATCGGTACCCGATGGCATCGAAAGGATCATCGATAGCGACGTCGCGCCCTTGCGGCGGGCATCGTCGCCCATCTCCCATTCCTGCCAATCCTGCGCGAGCTCCTGCATGGCGCGTCCGTCACGGAGCACCTCCTCGTCGCTCGTATACAGCGCCAATTGCTTGTCGGTGCCGTGACCAAGGCGACTGATGTAGGCGAAATTGGCGAGCACGTGCCCGCTGCCATGCTGACGTCCCGTGATGCGAACGAGGACCTCGGGGACCCGGCGTGCGGTTCGGTCCATCGTCGCGATAGCGCGACGACTGACGGCGCCTTGGGCGCCCGCACCGAATGCCTGCTTCGTCGCATAAGGTTGGCGACCGCCACCCGGTCGGCTCGTGGCCTTCGGGAACATGGAGGCGACCGCGAGCCTCAGCATTGTTCCGCCCTGCTTTGCTGGTGGAGGCGACCCGCCCCCGCTGCCGAGCCTCTGCTTCTTCGCTGGCGCGAAGATCCCCGCCATCGTGTCGAGCGTGCCCGGCGACAGGTTGAGGCTCACGCGCGCGGTGCTCCGAACGCGCCGGTCCAATACGCGACTTCGCCCCCGACATAGGCGGACAGGCTGCGCCGAGTGGCGTGCAGAACGATCTTCAGGTCGGCGCACGTCTCCAGAAAGGGTTCCGCAATCCGCGCGATGTCGAGGCTGCTCTCGGGCTGGTTGGCGGCATTCATGGCATGGACCGCCTGGTTGATGTTGCGGCCGATCAGAAGGATCTGCTTGCGGACTTTTCCGACCTCCTCCTTCATGGCCGGGCATAGCCGGAGCTGCGCGGCCTTGTCCCAGAGCTGCCAGCGCAGGGCGCGTTTGATCCACTCGTTGCGGGACAGGCCGAGCGGCGCGCCAACAATATCGATCGCCTCGATCTCGCGCCGGTTGAGGCGGACCGTCACCCGGACCTGCTCGTCTGAATGACCCTCGTGATCGAGCCTACCTGCCGCCCCCGCGATGGGCAGGTCATCATGTTCCGACGCAAGCACCGTGCGCGTGAGGATCTGCGCGATCCAGGCGCTCCGGGTCTGGCCATGGGCGGCCGCGACGCGGTCGATCTCCGCGATCAGATCGTCCTTGAGCCGAAGACTGATCACCACTTTCAAAGCCCCGTGCAGCGGTGCCATCGAGCCAATGTATTACATTGGTGCCAGATGGCATATCCTGCCATCCCTCATAATTGATCCACCCTCGTACAAAAACCAATTAGATGGAGTGAAATCACTCCAGACGCGGAGTGGGCTGTATTGCCGAGGTTATTGCAAGCACATGGACGCCTGATATGTTCGACAGTCGAACGGCCTTGGCAGTCGTCATTGATGCCGGTCCGGTATCGACACCGTCGATCTGGACAAGATCAATACCCTGATACCTAGTAATCTTGGAGAGGGTCGGCCATGTTTGTGCTGTCCACGAATTGCAGCACAAGAGAGAACGCCACATGCCTCGTGCGAAATCCAACACCGGTGATCTGGCGGCCATCGCGGCGAGACGCGAGGCGCTGCTTGCCGAACTGGCGCGCGTCGACGAGCAGGCGAAGCAAGCGACGGAAGCGGCCCGTGACGCCGGTCGTCCTGTCCTTCTGGCCGCGCTCGAGCGGGTCAAGATCGCTGCCATCGAGAAGTCCGACGCCCGCACGATCGCAGCGGCGCTCGCCTCCCATGGCGGCAAGGCAGTGGCTGAACGACTGGCCGCGCTCTCGGGCTGATCGGTCGGCCGGGGCGAGCGTATTCTGGAGGATCGCATGTCCGACCAACGGCGTGTCAGCGGCAGCCGTTCGCGGATCCGATCGCGCGAAGGGAACAGGGCATCAGAGCGGCGTTCCCGCGACCCCCTCCCCCTCTCCGCTTGCCGGCGACCAGTCCCCGGAGCTCGGATAGCTGTCGTGAACGGTCGCTCGACGGATCGTCGGTAGCACACCCGTCGTAGCGGATGCCGTTCCCGCGATCGCACCAGTCCGTCGCAGCGAGGACGGCACCGGCTCCCGGCAACCAAGGCTCCTCGGCCGCTAGCCTCGCGCCTTTCACCAGCCCCATCGCGGTCGCAACGGGTACGATGGCGGGACATGGGCGATCGTGCGGAGTCGCTGACGTTGCCTAGATCATGACGACCAGGCGATCCGATCGAGGCTATCGGCAGATAGCGAGCTCCGTTGCCGCTGGTCCGCTTCCCAACGGCCGCTGACCCGCGTTTGGCGTGCACGCGCAAGCCCCAACGCGACGCTACCTGACACAGGAACGGTCACCCTGCGGCCGATCAATCACACCGATTCGTCGCTCGGCATGAGGAGCGACGGGGATGGTCCCTGGCGGTCAGCCCCCCTCCCCTTCCGGCCGGTGTATGACGCCGGCTGTGCTGGCGGAGTGCCATCGACGGGGCGGTCGCGATCATGGCCGGGAGACTTACCCCCTCCCCTCCCCGGTCAGCTTGTCGTCACTTCCCGGCTTTTGCCTTCCGCGCCTCTTCGGTCAGGGCCAAGTCAAGGAGAAGCGTCATTGCCTCACCCTTTGAAACGCGGTTGCGCCAGACGAAGTCCTCGAAGCGAGCACGATCCTCGGGACGGCACCGGACGTGCACCGCGTCGGTAAAGGTCGGCTGCCGGACCTTGGGCGCCGGCCGCTGCGCCGGTGCGGGAGCCGGCTTTTCGGAGCGAAAGCCCAGCCCCTCCCCTGCTGATTTGGCTGCGGCCAGCTGTTCAGCGGTGGGGACCGGAATGTCATCATCAGCGGCGAAGCTGGTGATCGATCGACGCGATGCCGCAGGCTTCTCGCTCATGCGCCCAGTCCTTCCTTGAGCAGCGTCACTACGTCGAACGCGAAGGCGTTAGCGTTCGCCTTCGCGCTGTCGAGTGAACCGACATCCGCCGCAGTCATGTCGTCCAGCGTACCGCCCATACTGAACAGGCCGCGGAATGCACCGCGCTCGGCGATAGCGGTCGAGATCATCGGGACGTCTGCATCTTCCAGATTGCCGACGACGGCTTTCAGGTCACGCGGCCACAGCCTCGTCGAAGCAGGCGTCCGCGTCAGAACCGCGGCAAAGGGCAAGGGGCGCTGGCGCGCGGTACCGGCATTGCGAATCGCCTTGAACGCGCGCGCAGCTTCCATGGCGTCGAGTTCGGAGCCCTGGATCGGGACAAGGGCGAGATGCGACATCATCAGTGCGTTGGTCGCCCGCGCGCTGGCCTTCCCTTCCAGGTCGACGATGACATAGTCGGCGCGTTTACGCGCCGCGTCGATCGTACTGATGATCTCGTCCTCATCGATCTCGGGTACCACCTCGATATTGTCAGGCTTCCCGTCCTTCGCCGCCCAGCGTGACAGCGGGAAATTCGGGTCGGCGTCGATCATCACGACGCTCGACCCTTTCGAAGCGAGAACCGTCGCGAGAATGAGCGAGGTAGTGGTCTTCCCCACCCCGCCCTTCGGGGACAGCATCGATATCACCGGCAACAGATGTCTCCTCAGGTTGATCGGCGGATGTGCACATGTGACGCACCAACCACGCCGCGAACGTGTGACCAAAGTTGCACAAGCCCCCATTGGTGACAAGTGCGCGATGGTCGCTTGCGCACTTTATTGACATGTAAGCCGTGTGAACATGGGCACCGCGTGAGCATTGCGGGCGTTGGATGGCTGGCAATGGGTCAGGCACCGGACGCGGCTTGCACTCGCGTCCGACAAGCGACCACAGTGCCGCGTTCCCGACAGCATCGCCCCGTGCGCCAGGGGACCGCCTTCGCTCGGCGATCGGACGGCACGTTCAAGCGCCACGTGTGAGCATGCTCACATTGAGCACATGCTCACGAGGAAACTCGCAGAGGCACTCGCCCTCCCCTGCCCTCACGCCTGCTTAGGACGACCAGCGTCTATTCCACGCAACCGCGTTCAGCCAGCGATGGGAGTTGACCGAGTTTCGCCGACCGAGCAATCAGCGCAACCAAACCGCCGAGGCGTTGTCCGATCGCCTTTCGCGACCGGCGACGTCAGCGATCCCAGTGCAGCCTTGGTGTGGTCGTAAGCTCACCGCGGCGACATGTTCACACCGCACTCATGTACACATCGCTCTGATATTCACCCTGGTCACACGTTCACATAGCTAGGACGTTCACCTTGGCGACATGCTCACCGCCTGAATATGTTCACCTCGATACCCGTGGAACGGCCTCGCCACATCATTGGCCATCCTGTCACCGCCCGCACCCGAACCGCGCGGCGCTGCCGCGGGGAGGGGGAGCAGGTCGTCGGCGCTCTGCTGGTGAGTGCAGCTACCTGGGACGAATAGGCTCCTGTACTGGCGAGAGGCGCAACCGCGCTTCAGCCGCGACGATCCTCCTTGAACCTGTCGACAATGCGCCCATGTTCACGCTGTGAACGTTTGCGCGCGCCGTTGTGCGTATCACCGCCCCGCGAGAAGACCCTGCGGCAGAGAGCAAGCTGGACCGAATTCCTACCGGCTCGCGGCTACTTGGTCGCGAGGTTTATACATTCACCGCGCTGACATGTTCACGCCGTGCACACGTCCCAACCTTCAAAATGCTCACACCGTGAACGTTAGCCATGTGCTCACTCGGTGCACATTGTACACTTTGCGCACATGGTCGTCGGAGGCATGGTGCACCGGCTTGCCTCGGTGGCGGCCACGTCGCCGGCCGGAATGGTCGCTGCGCCCAGGCAATAACCAACGGTCGCCCTGACCATCTAGCCGCACACCAGCCAGACATACGACGCCGATCGCAGAATGGCGTCGCCCACCAGCAGCGTTGCGTCGGCCGGAAACGACGGCCGATAGCTTTGGCCGCGCCGGATCCAGAGGCCATCCAAGCTCGGCAGGGTTGACAAGGGGAGGTCGCCCAAATGCGATGCCGCGTCATGCGCGCCGACTTTGCGAGCCAAAGATGCGCCGAAAGAAGCTGACGAACGCTCGGCAGGTGCCGCCGCACAATTTCGACCTCGATGTCGCGCGGCCGCTTTGCCACTACACCTCTGCTCCGTGCAGCCGGCGGCCAGGAAGCCGGCGGCGTGCCCCGCGGGGCACGCCGTCGCTTCGGAACCGGGTGTTGGAAACCAAGAGTGAGCTTGGCGCGAACGCCTTTAGCCGGGCGGCCTGGACATACGCGTCCGCCACCCGGTCAATCGAACCGGCTCTCACTCTTCGGGGTTTCCACGCCCCGGCCCGCGTCTCCGCAGGCGCCTCATCCTTACCGAACGGCTGCACCGCGGCGCAACCCGCCATTGTCCCGCTATTCTGTGGTATCTCTCGAAGAAGCCTTCTCCCTTGGGCCAGCGCCCGCCGCGATCGCCTAGAGACCGACGACAGGGAGAGAAAATCGCGAGGATCCCCCCTCAAGGTCTGACGGCTCACTCCTCCCAGAGCGGCTTGGGATTGCGGCGACGCTTGGCCTTTGATGGCCGGGGGAGGGGGGATGCCGCATCGAGCTCCCGATTGATTGCCGCCAGGTCCGAACGCCACGCCTGGATACGAGCCGATTGGTCATGCATGGAAAGCCTCCGTCTGTTCGAGTGAAGACGAGGTGCCGCTGGACGGTCGGTTGGGGCCGGGGTCCAGGACTGCGCCAGCAGCCGCGCGAGCGGGGCGTGGGGGAGCCGATTGTCTCGGCCCTGGAGCGCCAGCGGAACGGGCCGGGAGAATTGGGGGAACCGCGCATCCTTGACGCCGACCCCGGCCGGCCGTCACACTGGGGAGACGTCGACGACAGCCTCTTCTTTTTTTCCCGTTGGACGCGGCGATCCGCGAGCAAGCGACATGCCCCAACGAGGTAACGAGCCCAAGACGGCCCCGATATGACGCGGCCGTGCAGGTGCAGCTTCGCCGGGTTGACCGAGCGCGGTCACGGCATCGCTGCGTGGGTCACCATGATCGATGGCGACAGCTCCCCTGACCATCGCGATCCTCGGCCTGGCGCCTCTCGCCGGATCGGACGCACTGGGCGCGCTGCCAGCACCGGACCCCGGCGGCAGGACCGCCGGAGCCCGACCGATCAGCGCTCGTCGGCGCGCATGATCGTCAGGACGCGTACCGTCACGGATGGGTCTGAGGGGTCTTCCGAGCCGGCGGACAGGTCGGCGTTGTAATAGTCGATCTTCCACATGCAGGCTGCGCCTTCAAAGTCGAACGTGCCGAGGTCGTGTTCGCCATAAGGGTCGTTCGCGCGCGTGAAGGCGTCATAGCCCCGGATCGCTCGGAGGAGTTCGGCGCGCTTGCGGAAGTTGCGGAAGATGCCAACGTCGCCGATCAGTTCGGCGATCCCGCTGGTCATCATGACCCGGTCGGTGCCGGGCTGGGTGATGTGATCGCGCAGCCGGTCGTTGAGGCGCGCGATCGCGCTGGCGGCATCGGCGGTACTTGCAGGCCGGGGGGTGGCATCGGACATGACGGTCTCCTTGACGCTCGAGCCCCGGTGATCGGGGCCTTTCGACACGCGGCAGGACCGCCGGGGCATAGCCGCCCGGCGCACCCGAAGGGTCGAAACGGCAGTGGAGAAGCCCGCGCCAGCGGGCTTGCGCCGGGCTGCGCCTCGGCGAGGACGTGCGCGCCAGGAAAGTCCCGGATGATCGCCGGAAGAGAGTAGGGGGCCGCCCTGCCAAGCCGCCCCACCATGCTGGACGAAAGCGGAGCCGACCCGCTATCCTTCATCGATGGAGACCGGCGCCGACATCATCGCCCTGTGGCCCCGCTGGCTGGAAAACGTCGGCGAGATGCGTCGGATGAACGCGCTCGTTCGCGTACGCTGCGCGGTCTGCGGGACGATACTGCGCGTCGACCTCGACGACATCGTTGCCCGCCATGGCGTGGGCTATTCGCTGGTCGACAAGCTGGAGCGCTGCCGAATGGTCGGCTGTGCGGGCTCGACCTTCTATCTCGCATCGCGGACCTACGGGCAGGCCTGGACGGCGCTGCTGCGCGATCCGGCGTTGCTCGGGAGCTTCGCGACGTTGCCACCGGTCCGTACCGCGCTCGGTTGACGGCCCACAGCGATGTGCACCAACTACCGCCGCACCAAGGGCTTCGATCAAGTCTGCGAGGAGTTCTACGAGACGCGCATCCCCGTACGCTTTCCCGAGCGTCATCAGGCACCCAATCTGGAGCCGCAGCCCGAGGTTCGTCCCACCAATCGCGCGGTCGTCTTGCGCGCGCAGGAGGACGGGGTTGCGCTGACCTGGATGCGCTGGGGATTGATCCCCTTCTTCCATAAGGGGCCGGTCAGCGGCTGGAAGGCTGCGACGTTCAATGCCCGTGCCGAGGGCGTGAAGACGGCGCCGTCGTTTCGCGATGCCTTCAAGCGACGCCGCTGCCTCATCGCTGCCGAAGGGTGGGTCGAGTGGAAGGGGGAGGGCAAGCCGAAACCCAAATTCTACGTCGCTCCGCGGGACGGCGCACCGATCTGCTTCGCCGGCCTGTGGGATCGGGCGAGGACGCAGGACGCGGGCGAGATCGAGAGCTTCACGATGGTGACGCAGCCGCCGGGCGCGCTGAGTGATCTCCATGACCGCGCGCCGGTTGTGTTGCGGCAGGAGGATTGGGCGCGTTGGCTCGATCTGGAGGCGCCGGTCGATGACCTGCTGACGACCGAGCCCGCCGATCTCTATAGCATCCGGCCGTTTCACGAGGTCACCGGCGGCCTGCTCTGAGGCCGTCAGGTAGTCAGCCGTCGGCCTCGTCGATCAGCTTCTGCACGCGGGCGATGGGGTTATCGTCGATCGGTCGGATCGTCTCGTCGCATCCCGGACAATCGATCGTCCGCGCGAGGCGAAGCGTCTTGAACGCGATGTTGAGTGTCCGACCGCACGCCGGGCATTCGGTTTGCGCGGCGATGTCATCGAGCTCGTGCGCCATCGCGCGACGATAGCCGGGATCAGCGGATCTGGTGAGCCGGTGAACCGCTCCACCGGGCCCGGGCGGGTTCGATGCCCGCCCGGGCCCTTGGTCGAGACGGGGAGGGGAGGGGGGCCTTTCAGCCCCCGGGATGTCAGGCAAAAGGGTCGTATTCGTTGACGATGATGTGCGAGCTGTCGTGATCTTCGGCGGTGATGACGGCGTATTGGGTGCCGATGGCGATGACCATGGTGGCGACCATGAGGCTGCGGGCGAGGCTGAGGGCGGATTTGCGGGCGATCCAGATGTCGTTGAACATGTCCGAGGCTCCTGTGAAGCCGACGGGGTTCATCCCCGCTCGACAGGCGCCCGACAGGACGGGGAGGGGCCGCGATCACTTTTTGCCGGCACGGCAAAAAGCCGTAGCGAAGCGCCCGGACCCTTCACGGGTTGATCGTACAAGGACCCGCACCGGCCCAAGGATTGCGCCTCCAAGAGCGGGGTGAACCTCGTCGGCCGGGAGCGTCGTGGCTGAAGCACTGGGCCGCCCTCGACGTCCACCACGTCGGCGATCCGGTCGCTCCCTTTCCTCGCGCGCCCACTCCGCGTGCCGCGATGGCAAGACCAGTGCTATGCGCCAGCGATCCTATTGCGCTCGACAGGCACAGCGCGCCGGTTGCCTGCGATCGGCCCCGTTGTGCGCCACTGCCTTCGTCAGCTGATCGTCACCCGGATGGGCCGAGACCCGTCAGGGGCTCGGTGGAGCGTCAAGCGGAATAGAGCGGCGGTCCCGGCGACAGCCGGGAGACGTCGACGATGTGTTCTGCTACGGGGACTGGAACAGCAGCGTCATACCTGCGGTGCGTTGCCGGTCGAGGTCGGATACTGATCCTTCGCACCGGGCAAGGGGAGGGGGTACCGCCGGCATGGGTGCCCCACCCGCCTGCAAAGCATCGATCAGTCGAAGCCCTCGCGCGGCGGCTGCGCGCTCGGCGGGACGTAGGTGGCATTCTTGACCGTCTCCTCGTGACGCAAAACCCAGTCGAGCGGACCGGTAGGCCAGAAGCGGGCCGGCGCGATGACGCGGCCATCGAACTCAAGCGGCGTCGCGTAGCGGGTGGCGACAGCGGCGAGCACGTTCAGGATGATGAGCGTCAGCAGCAGCCAGAGCAGGCTGCAGAGTGCTGTCCGGCCCATGCCGGTTGCGCCTCCGAACCAACCCAGGCCGCTCGTCATCGTGACCGCGAGGCCCTGCGCGGCGAGAAGGCCGACAATCCCCGCCGGCACCATCAGCTTGAGACGCAGGATCGCCGACCAGAATAGTCCGGCGATGAGGTGGGGCAGCAGCAACACGCCGATGCCGATGGCGATGAGCCGCGCATCGTCGGGAAGCGCTGCAAGGAAGGCAGGATCGAAACGCATCAGCGCAGCAGCCAGGACAAGCCCTGTGCCACGGCAGCGCGGGCACGTTCGCGCTTGCCGACAGGGGGGGGCGGTGCGGGAGCGGGATCTGCGTCAGGAAGGACGGAGGTTAGCGCCTGCTCTGAATAGTTCAGCACCAGCATGTTTCGGATACGCGCGGCGGGGAGGTAGATGGCGCCGCCAACCGGCTTTGCCTCCTCCACCACCAGTCCGGCAGCGACCGACGCGCCCGCATCGTCACGCCGCATCATCGAGCCCCAGCTGCGCGGCAAGCTGAGATGACCCTTCTCCTTGGGTTTGCCGCCGATCATGTAGATGAAGCGATTGGGCTCCGACAGGGTCAGCGCCTTGATCTCGCCGTCGTCCGACAGACGGATATCGGCGATCCCTCCCGCGTAGCCGAGGCCGCGACCGTCTTCGACCGCGTCGGTGAGGACATAGGCGAGCTGGAAATAGCCATGGTTCGTCGGATCGATGATGTGCTGGAATGCCCAGCCCTGGGTGTGGCTGTCGAGCCCGTCGAGCACCAGCGCCAATCCCCTGTGCCGGATCATGACGGCGACGAGATAGGACAGGAAGATGAGGATGAAGGCAAACTCGATCAGGCCGAGCGGCTCGCCCGGGCCGAGTTCGCGGGCATTGGGACCTGAGGTCGGGCGGATCATCAAACCGGCGACGACGCGATAAGGCGAGACCAGCCCAGGTCGTTCGGGCCCGCTGAGAATTGCGACGATCCCGTCGCACACGATCGCACCGAACAGATGCGCCGCGAGGCTGATGCCACCCGCCAGCGCGAGGCTGTTGAGCGCGGTAAGCGGTTGATCGGGCCGTCGTACGCCGTGGCGTCGGCCCAGATTGTTCCAGAAGATAAGCCCGGTGATGCCCGGGAGCAGCCACAGCAGCGCGGTAAGAAGGGAAAAAGTGAGGCTCAATGTGAGACGTTCAGCGTCGCGTGGTCTCGTTATTGGTTACCGCCTGGGGCGCGTCGACCGCGGTGCCTTCGCGACGGGTGCGCTCGGTCTGCGCCTGCGACAGGCGCCGAGCGAGCTGGAAATAGCCACCCGCAGCTGCGGCTGCGCGACCGATCGCGCGCTGCTGCCTGACGTTCGTGACGAGCATTGCATCATCTCCCGGCCGAGGGGTCTTGGCCGCTTGTGGTCAACATAACGCTCGAAACGGTAAAAAGGTAGAGTGCGGGATCACGTCATCGGCGCGAGCACGGTCCTTCGACCTGCCACTTGGGCATCGTGTCTCAACCGACAAAGGTTAGGAAGGGATGCCTGGCGCGAGGCAGCACGAAAGAGCCCGGGAGCCGAAGCTCCCGGGCCGCCCGCCCCGATCAGAAGGGGATGTCGTCGTCCTCATTGTCCTGCGCGGCGCCCTGCTGCTGCTGGCGGGACTTGCCGTAGGAGAGGAAGGTGACCTCGTCGGCGATAATTTCGACGCCGAACCGCTCGATGTCCTGTTGGTCGGTCCAGCGGGTGTAGTGGATCCGACCGCGCACCATCACCTTCTGGCCCTTCTCGACATATTCGGCGACGGTCTTGGCGACACCGTTGAAGCAGGTGATCCGGTGCCATTCGGTATCCTCGAGTCGGCGGCCGTTTTCCTTGAGGACCTTGCCCTCACTGTCGCGCTTCGGCCGCGAGGTCGCGAGGCTGAAGCTGGTGATCTTGGTGCCGCCCTGGGTGGTGCGGGTCTCGGGGGCGGCGCCGACGTTGCCGGCGAGGATGACGAGGTTCTGCATGTCGAGGTTCCTTTGTCCTGCTCGAGGGTTCGTTCCCTCGGCTGAACACCGTCAAAGACGGCCAGGCCGGTGGCTCCACCGGAGCGCGCAGACGCGAAGGGAAACCCCATGGCGAGGAGTGGTGCGGGCAGCCGCGAAGCGGCAACTCGGTCCGAAGCCATGCGGGTTGGAGCCGATGGACGGCCGGCTTAGGTCGTTCAGTGAGGAGAGGGGATGGACCCTCTTCAGGCAGTCGAGCGGAACCACGATATTCGTGAAACCGCATCCGGCCTGCGACCTCGCTGCCACCCCCGCCCCGGATTCGGGCGGCACCTTCGATCGTCGTTCCCCCACTGACCTGCGCTGCAATCGCATCGAGGGCTGGAGCGATCGAACGGTTGCGGGCCGAACCGGAGCAGCACCATCATCCTTCATACCAATGCATGTCGAGGCACGTTGCCGACAGGGGACGTCAGGGGCGAGCAGGGGGGCGCGGCTGCGAAACCGACCCTCCCAACGCCACAGGCATACGCGCCTTGGCCGAACCGCGCCCGAAGTCGAGAATGTTCCCTATACAACGACGCTCCGCGCAGCCTGGGGCGATCGAGCAACGAACGCGGACGTCTGATACCTCCTCTCGACAGGGGGTGGGAAGCCTGGTGCCGACCCCACGCGACGCCGGCTTCTCCGACGTCGGCGGCAGCCCGGTCTCTCCTATGAGCCCCGCCGATCAGTTGCGAGCAGACCTCAATACCCGGACCCGGGTTCGCCGAGCGGTCGGGCAGGCGACCTCCGCTCGACGATCCCCTGATCCGATGAACGGCTCGATCGCGCGGCCGAACCGGTCGGCGCGTGTCGAGGGGCGACAACCAACCGGCCGATGGCGCGCTCGCGCCCGCCGTCCGCAATCAGGCCGGCGTGACGGCGCCCTTCGCGCGGCGGGGCTTGCGCGCCGGCACGGCCGACGCCGCGGTCGTCTCGGCCGGTGTCTTGGGCTTGCGACCGAGGCCGATCTTCTTCGCCATGGCACGCCGCGCCTCGCTGTAGGCGGGCGCGACCATCGGATAGTCGGGCTTCAGCTTGTAGCGTGCGCGATACTCATCCGGGGTCAGGCCGTGCGTGGAGAGGTGCCGGCGCAAGGTCCGATAGGGCTTTCCGTCGATCATCGAGATGATGCGATCGGGTGAGGCCAGGGATTTGCGCACGGTGACGGCAGGAGCGTGATCGACCGCAGTGACTTCGACGGCGTCCTCTGAGGCTTCGCCGCTGACCAATTGCGTGATCGACGCGTAAATCGCTGTCAGAAAGGCGGGCACGGCCTCCGGATCGGCGCGCGTGTTCGGGTTCGATAGCCAGGCTGCGGTCACTTCGGTGGCGAGTTCGATCGTGTTCACAGTCTCGGTCATCCTGTCCCTTTCCGTCGTCCACCACAGGGTGGATGCGACGATCACGCAGCGCGCTCGGAAGAGATAATAGCATTGGTGCAGCGACGTGCCACTGATAACCGCTGATAACCGCTGTTGCGTGCGATGCGATGTCGATCGCGGAAAAGCGAAACGCCAAGGCTGCCGGACACCGCCAGGAAATGGGGACCAGCCCCCTCATAGCGAGGACCGCCGGCGCACCGGCGGTCCCGTCGTCGATCAGGCGCGACTGACCTCGCGCTTCTGATCGAGCGCGGCCGGGGGCGTCCCGAGCGGTCCCCGGCGGCCGACGACGCGGACGCCCGCTTTCTTGGCATCGATGACGAGGCGCTCGGTCACGCCATTGCCCTGAAAGGCGATGAGATAGCGCGGGCGGAGCGACAGCATCTGCTCGTTGCGACGAAAACCGGCGCGATCGCCGAGCTTGCGGTCGAGACCGAATCGAACCTGCTGGACGCCGTGCTGCTCGGCCCAGGACGCCGCGATGCGCTCGATCCCCTTCATGTCGCCGCCATGGACGAGGTACATGTCCCCGACCCGCTCGCGGACGGCGTTGAGCGTGCGCAGGAGATTGTCGCCGAACGTCTTCATGTCCCCGTCGCAGGTGAACGTCAGCCGGCCGCCGGCGAAGACGACGGGGGTTCCGACCGCGGTGTTGGCATCGCGGACGCGCTCACGCCGCGCGCGCAAGAACGCCTGACCATCGACGATTGCCGAGGTAACCCCCAGTGAGATGCGATTGCCGGTGGCGGGCACCCAGGATCGACCGGTCTCGCGCATGTAATGCGCCGCGGCAGTGTCGCGCATCTGCTCGTAGCAGCCGGCCGCCTCCTCGATCTTCTTCGCGAGCTCGACCTTCTCCTCAAGGTTCGTGCTGTTGATCTCGGAGCCGTCCTGCTCGGCGATCAGCAGTCTGATCTCGTCGGTAAGACGATCGATGGTGGCGTGCTTCTTCGCGGCCGCGCGGTGGAACAGGTTCACCAGGCCCCAGCCCAATTCCTCGATGTCGCGCTCCAGGGACGTGTTGAAGAGGGTCGCGAAGAGGTCGCTCCAGATCGCTGTCGTGGTCTGATCGAGGGCCTCGCTCGGGGGCGGTGCCATCCCGGGCAGTTCGTCGGAGCGCGGCTCGAGGTGGCCCAGTTCGAGAGCGGCGAGCGCCGCGGCGAGGGAGGTAGTCATGGCGACAGCCTTTCATTGCAGAGGCCGGCGGCCTTTTCCGCCGGATGCGCACCTCCTGGGACGCCGCACTAGAGCCCCACGCACCGCCGCTTCGCGGCGGGGAACCTGCGAAAGTCGGGGTGGCGCGGGCAGCCGTGGTACGCGGCAACACGGCCCGGCTTTCGCGGGTTGCGGGGGGATCGCGGGGGCCCATGTGCCGCATCCCTCCGGCGAAAAGGGCGCACGCGGAAGGTCCGCGAAAGGATGCTCGTCACGATCCCCTTCGACGTCATCGCCACGACTGGCCAGCGATGCCGCGCCATGTCGCGTCCGGTAGGAGCATCTCCCCGGCATCGTCGCGACCTAGCGAGGTGACTGGCCGCCTGGGCCCTCTTGCTCCTGCTGCGTCAGCGAGAGTGGCTGCGGATAGAACTACGCATCACTGCGGGGTCCGCCCCGCCAGATCCTCGGTCGGCGTGCTCCCGACCCGACAGCGAGTGGCGACGGTGGGAGATCCCTTCGACCGTAAGGGCGAGCCGCGACAAAAGAGCAGACGCATGCCGGCGCGCGCGGCACAGCCCCGCTAGTGCGCCGACGATCAGCCCTGTTGCCCGCGCCGTTCGTGCTTACGCGGACCTCGTGATCTCTCCCAAATCGTGCCGCTACGCGACCGCGCGCAACCTCGAACCGGCCGGCACCAAGGGAGGTCTGTTCGAACGCTGGAACGCGGAGGCGAATGAGCGAAAAGACTTGGGCGCGTCGATCGAGCCGTCACTGCAAGTCGGCTCGCAGGTACGGCGGTGAACCACGGAGCCGATGGCGGGCACAAGGCTTACCTGAACGTCGCAGGGGCGCAACGATGCTGCCTCACTGCAGATCGTGCGATAGAGGCACGGCGACCGACGTCTCGCGGCTCAAGTAGCGGCTGCTGGCATTACCGGACGATCTCCCTTAGCCTGATGTAACTTGTGGAGACGCAGGTCGGGGCGTGGAAACCTCGTGAGTGAGGGTCTGCTGACCATGCAGGGCGGCGCGTGAGCGTCGACCTCGCCGTGCGTCTGCCTGCCAGGCACGCGATATTTCCCCGACCCTGGTATTTGGGCCGAATTGGCGCGCTTCACGGACACGCCGATCTCGCGCTCAACGCTGGGACGCGGAGAGTGTGTTGGACGACACCAACGGTCACGAGGCCGGACAGGACGATACAGCGCTGCGGCGCGCCAGGGTGCAGCACCTGCTTCAAGAAGCACAGTCGCTTCTGATCGAAGCCGGAGCGAGATCCGCAAGCGTCTATCTTGAGCGCGCGATGGCGTGCATCGATGTCGACGTAGCGGATGACCCCACGCAGATCGCCGTTGCCGCAGCGATCATGCCGGGTGAATCCGCGCTGCGCCGTGCGATGGGCGGTGCCTTGACGATTGTCGGCACCCTATTGGCACGCAACGATATCGTCGCGCTCGACGAATTCGGCCGGTTGCTCGCGCTGTTCGGCGATGTGTCAGCGGTAGAGGACCCGGCAATGGGGTCCATCATCGATGGCTGGAGCGCGACGATCCGCCATGCCGCAGGCGAGGTCGAGCGCCCGATGAATGCGTAACGGTCAGCGCAGGGCGCGGCGCAAGTGACCTGGCTGATGGGAGTGCTCACCCTTGGCCGACGGCATGAGTGAGACACGATGCGTCCCCGATCGCACCAGTTGCTCTCCTAGGGACAGGACAACCGCCTTGAGGCGAGCGCTCGCGGAGCGCGTCGGCGGCACGATTGAAGTCCTCAAGCCAATTGCCGATCGGGACACGCTCGTCGACGGGGAGGGCGGCCTGCGCTTCTTGAAAGGCGATGAGGTCCGTCGGTGCTTCGCCAATGATCCGGTCGATCTCGTCGGGCGGCAGCAAGCCGCGCTCACGAATGAACTCGGTGATGCTGCCGGGGCGCGGCGTTGCTCCACGACGACCGAGCACGGGACGCCGCCAGAGCCCGTCGACATTGCGCAGCCGGGGCTTCGCCCGCGCTTCCATGAGAACGATGATCCGCAGTTCCGGGATGGCGAGTTCCATCACCTCGTCGGCCTTGATGCTGCCGCAGAAGAAGCAGCTCGACTTCGGTGGCAATGGCAAACCGGCGGCAGCGATCCGTCGCTCGCATGCCGAACGATCCCATCCCCATTCGCGCAGTGGATAGCGATAGGCATAGCGCGGATCCTCGCACTCCACGGCGTGTGCGTAGCGCTGCGGGTCACGCGGCGACGCGTCGTATCCGATCATCTTGACCACGCGTTCGCCAGCGTCCCAACATCGCCGTGCCGGCTCCCAGTCCGCAGTCCAAGCATCCTGGGCGCTTGCCTTCCACTTCTGTGAACAGGATCCCCGATTGAAGACCACCGACGGGAGCGTTGCGTTGGTCAGCATGTTCTCGGCGATCGTTGCATAGGGCGGCCAATGCTTGAAGTTGCGCGGCTGATAGCGAACGATCTCCGATGCGATGCCACGCTCGGCCATCCAGGCACGAAAGAGCGGAATGAAGGCATAGGTGCCGCGCTTCTCCGAGCCCGGATCGGCGAACAGGACCATGTCGATCGGCTCCTCTCGCCCGGCGAGTTCGATGATCATCGCGGTCGAGTCGACACCGGCACCCCATGCCACGACGACAGGTGGCCGGGTCATGGGAACTTTGCTCCAGCTGCGGTGAAGGTGACGTCGTTCGCCTCGAGCGCCGCGTCGACCTGATGATCGGCGGTCTGGAAGTCGTATTCGGCTTCGAGCCGGCGATAAAGCCAGCGCGCAAGGTCAAGAAGCGCCTCCGTGACATCGTCCTCAGCAGTCGGGGTCCCATCTTGTCCGTTCGGGCCGTCACGTTCGACGCTGATCGTCATCGAATATTCGTGACAGTAGCGACCCGTCTGCCGGATGGTGCCTTGCAACTGATACAGGTTGCGGCGCTGGATGGCGGCGAGCGCGTCGACGATGCGGTGAAGTTCAGGGTCGGCAGGCGCATAGGAGCGAATGGCGGCGCTCGACCCGCGCGCGTACCGATACTCGCCTTCGAAACTCGCGCCGTCGCCCTGACTGGCGAAGCCGGAAAAAAGGATGCGCGGCGCCGCCCGGGTTCCTCCTCCGTAGAGCCGGACCGGGCGGGTCGCGATCTCGACGCCGACGATGGCGCACACGTTCTCGAAGTCTTCGAAGACGCTCTCATGCCAATCGTCGGGAACCAGGTGATGGCGCGCCCAGGCACGCGCGGTGTCGCGGGCTGGCGGCTCAAGTTCCGCCGGTCGGAAGACCCGGGTGATGACCAGTTCAGGCATATCGTTCTCCTGACGCCGGATGCGACCGGCGATTGCATCGGCAAGAGGGTCAGGCGGCAGCCTCCAACGATGGCGGAAGCGCCCCGATCGACAGCGCGAGACGGCGCGCAAACGCGGGGGCGTCGAGCAATTCGGCGATGGGTGCGCGAAAAACCCTGCTCGACGGCTCGCCGCCACGGCAGCGATGGAAGGTGATCTCGCTGTCGGGCAGGAAGCTGCGCGGAACGACGCGGATGCCGATGTCGGGATGACGCAACTCGGTGACACCGTCGTCGTCATCGTCGCCGTCGATCGTCTGGACCCGGGCCTCGCCGGCGCCGAGCCCGATTTCGGCAGCAAGCTGTGCCACGGCGCGACGCGCTTGCGCATGGAAGGCGCGTTTGGCGGCGGGATCCCCGCCCACATGGTGTCCCGCGATCTCGAGAAGCGCTGGCGACGCCTCGATCGACGCCCGATCGATGACGCATCGCAGGCGTAGCGCTTCATCAGGACCCGCCATCGGCCGGATCACGCTGGCCAGGTTGCGGCTGAGAAGCAGGATTGCGGCGTCCTGCGCGATCGGCTTGCCGGCGCGGCGACAGTCGTCAGCGGCGGTGATGAGGGCGTGCAGCGCTGCGGGGAAGGTTTCCAGGCCCGAAGGATGAAGGGCTTGATGATGACGATAGGTCGTGTCGTAGAACATGGTTCAGCCTCCTGAGCGCGGATGCGCTCGCAAAGGCCGAAGGCGTCCTCTCCTCTTGTGCCGGCGGGTTCAACGCAGCCGGATGGGCGGCACGACGAAGTTCGCACCCTCGAAATACGCCAGCGCGGCCTCGAACGTGGCGAGGCGCTGAAGATGGTCTTCACCGATGACGACATAATCGTCCTCGTCGCATGGAAAGCGTGTTGGCTCGCCGCTCCCGGTGAAGACGAGGCGCTCAGCACCCCATTGTCCGGGGCAGGCGCCTGACCACCGGACGAAGGGCAGCGTCTCCCGAACGCAGAATGCCTCGAGCGCCTCGAACGCGCCGCGGGCGACTTCATGGGCCTTGAGGGTGAGGGACTTGCCGTCGACGAGCTCGGCGAGATGGAAGGGCGCGCCGTCCCAATCGGTCGAAAGGCCCTCGTGCCGAACGATGGACTCGAGTTCGGGCAGGGTGCTGCGATCGAGGACACCGCCGATCGTGATGGAGGCAGAAACGCGGTCAGTCATGGGACATCCTTTCTTGTGGGAGAGATGGGCGTCATGCCGTCCGGCCTGGGAAAGGGGGCGGTCGACCGGCGCAGAGTTCGATACGAGGCATTCATGCTATGGTGGGCCGGCCGGGTCGCCGAAGGCACCGGCGGGCAACCGCCAGGGATTCATCACGATCGGAAGGCGCCAGTGCTCGTCCTCGGCCTGGGAAAGCTCGTCGGGATGAACGAGCGCGGCAGAATAGGGGGAGCCACGATCCGCACGTGTTTCGACGTCAGCCGCGCGGTGGATGGTCTTGCCGCTGGCCGCCTCGCGCACCTTCACGCGCTGGAACGCGCGAGGGAAGACGTGACGCACGGTCGCCCATTGATCGGGCGAGCCGAAGATGCACGTTCGACACGACAGACGTCCCCAGCCAAGCGTGTACGCAGGGTGCGGACGGATCGACGAATCCGCAATTGCCTCCCAGACCCGTGCCTCGGTCCAGCCGTGGACGGGGCGCCAATGATCGACTGTGCGTCGCCTGCTCGACGTGCGATGCGGTTCAAAAGCCAGGTAATGCGCGCGGCAGGGGCTTTCGGCGGCGCGCTCGCCCGTCACGACCAGCGTGGCTCCATCGAGGAACCGGTCCTGGTTCCGGATGGCGGCCGCCAGGACATCGATCTTCAGCGATGGGCTGCACCAGCGAACACGAAGGTCAGCGCTGGTCTGCGGGAACAGACCGCGCGTGCCGATCGGGCCATTGCCCCCGGCGCGGCCGATACCGTCCGGGGTCTCGAACACGACCGGTGCGGTGGGTGCGCCCGACCGCTCGAGTTCGCGTGCAAAGCCACCCTCACGCCACGAGAAATAGACGCGAAGCCCAAGATGCTCGGCGATCGCGCGGACATATCCGGCGGTGCAGGGCCAATCCATAAAGCTCGCGCCGCCACCATCGACGTCATGATGATGGAGCTCGATCGCGTCCGCCGGCACGCCGAGGTGAAGGAGATGGAGAAGGGCGGCAAGGCTGTCCTTGCCACCGCTGAACGCCACGACGATGCGCCGGTAGGCGCGGAGGTCCGGACTGTCGGGCACGATCACGCCGCTTCACGATAAGGCTCGTCGGCATGGTCGAGGCGTCCGAGCCCGGTTGCACGTAGCAGAAATCCTGCTGCGGCTTCGGCCTTCGCCGCCGCGGTCATGATCGCCCGGGGCTCGCGTCGCAGCACGCGCAGCCATGCATCGACATAGCTGGCGTGATCGTCGAGGTGGGCGGTCGGAAGCTCGAGATCGGCGCCCAGCAGCGCCGATGTCATCTCGGCGCACAGTTCCTCAAAGGCGTAGGCGTCGTCGCCGAACTTCTTGCCGAAGGCACGGTCGAGGCGACTGGGATGACCGGTCCAGTGCCCGGCTTCATGGGCCAAGGTCGATGCCCAATAAGCCCGGGTGGAGAATTGCTCGGGCGGCGGCATGGTGATGCTGTCGGCCGTCGGATCGTAGAATGCGCGGTCGCCGCGGATGTGAACCGTGGCTGGCAGGCGTTCGACGAAGGTCTGGGCGCGGGATGGCAAGGCATCGGCCGGCGGCACGATAGAAAGCGGCGTGGGGTGAAACCGCTCGGGAAGGCCTTCGATCTGATCGGCGTTGAAGACAGCATAGCTGCGAAGGACACGTCGCAACTCGTCCGTCGTGACACCCGTCACGCTCGAGGCCACCGCTTTGCTGTAGGACTTGTAGAAGATCGCGATTTCGGATCGCTCGCCCTGCCGAACCTTACCGCCGAGAGCATCGGCCTGTTTGAAGGTCATCCACGTGCGCGAATGGTATCCGGCACCTTCCGCGACAAGCCACAGCCAGAAGCAATTGATCCCGCAGTAAGGCTCGCCGGTGACCCGGAGAGGACGACCGCCAAGGCCTGGGCGCCAGGGCTTCACCCAAGGTCTCACGCCAGCGTCCAGGCGATCGATGATGGCCGCCGTGATGATCTCGGCGGGGGAGGGGGCATCGGTGGTCTTGGCCACGGGTGGGCTCCTTGGCTTGGAAAAGGGGCGCTCGAGCGTCGGCGGGGGTTCGCATCCGGCACGACGCAGAGGCACGAAAAGGAGGGCGGTACTCCCGAGAGAGCACCGCCCTGAGGCTCCTCGAACATGCTGTCAGGCGTCAGGCGGCCTGGGGATAATCGTCGTCGACCGGTTCCTGTGTCGGCGCGTCACCAAGCGGGTTCGCACCGCTGTCCAGCTCGCTTCCATCCAGATCGTCACCGTCCAGCTCGTCACCGTCCGATCCGACGGCGTCACCGTCGTCAACGAAGGTCGAGCGCGCGGGTACGCGTTCCGGCCGTTCGACGTTGTCGAAGCGCATCGCCTCCGGAAGCCAGACCGTCGCCTTCTCGCGGATCTCCGCCTCGACGATCCCCTGTCCGTTGCAGAGTGCCGCGCAGGTGGCCGCCAATTCGCCCTTCTTGGCATCCTTGTAGCGCCCGCGCAGGATCGGGCCGCCGATCTCCTCCAGCGCGTCGAGCATGACGTCCTTCTTCACCCGGCCGAAGTAATTCTCGGCCGTGGGACGCCACAAGCACGCGACCTGGATATCGAGCAGACGGCCAAGATGATCGTGGAAACCGTTCGCGCGTGCGCCATCGGCAACGTTGAGCGTCGCCTCGAGGGTCTGCGCCACGGCAAACGCCACCCACGCGCCACGAGCATCGTCCGGCAGCGTTCGAAAAGCATCGAACCTCTCCGACATCGTGGTGTGCCCGACCCAGGTCGTGTCGAGATGCTGACGCTGATCCTCGATCGTCTGTGAGGCCATCGATGCTTCGTCACGAAAGGCGAAGATCGGAAATTGCGCGGGATCGGCACGCAGGGTCGAGTGATCGCGCACATAGCTGGTCGTGAAGACGAGGCTCTGGGCCATGAGGAAGATGGTCAGATCGAGCGCGATCATCGGATCGCTCGCGACGTGCGCAACGAGGATCTGGCGACGCTGGGTGGCTAGCTCCTCGATCAGCGTGGCGCTGAGCCGCGGGGACGGGTCCGCCACGGCGTCGTCACCGCTGCCGGTTTCGCCTGGTCCAGCGCCATTGCCGCTCGCAGCGCCACCCGCCCGGGGGTCAGCCAGCGGCTTTTCGCTGAACAGACGCGTGTGAACGCGGGCCTCGCCGTCACCGCCGATATAGACGAAGGTGCCCAAATTCGCTTTCACGCCCGGATCGATCGTCTTGCGGGCGGTGTCGATCTCCGCGATTTCGCGCTCGATCGTCTCAACGCGGTCGTTCGCCGCGTTCGCCTCGGGAGTGCCCTCGGCCAGATCGGTTTCCAGCGCCTCGATCAGCGCATCGTTCTCGAGGCCCAGCGCCTCGATCCGGGCTTGCTCTTCGTCGGTGAGGGGCCGAGCAACCGGGTGGAATTCGTGGAGCTGCCGCTCGACATCATAGGGGACGTGGGTGGCAGCGATCGGGGTCACGAACGCCAGACCCTGCGCGGCTGCGAGTTCCGCCGCGGCTGCCTCGAGCTTCTTGGTCGCCAAGTCCTCGAGGAGGTCGACGTCGGTCCAGTTCTCGTCGTCGGTGTCGAGCGCGAATAGATCGCCGTCGATACGGCCGCCCGCGGCGACATAGGCTTCCCGCCCAACGAAGCGCGCCTTGGCATCGTTTGGCCGCACGGTACCGTTGAGGATCGCGCGGCGAATGTTGTCGGGCTGCTTGCCGTAATAGGAATGCTTCATCTGCTCGAAGACCCGCGCCTGGCGATCGACGTCGGCGGTCACGGCGTACGCCTGCGCCACGCCGAGATCGATTTCGTCCGATCCAAGGGCCTCGAAGATGGCCGGCGCGAGGTCGGCGAGCCGCATGCGCTGCTCGACGAAACGAACGGTGACGGCCTGCTGGATCGCGACCTGTTCGACGGTCATGCCAAGCTGATCGATGAGATGCTTGAACGCGAGACAGTCGTCAGCCGGGTTCATCGGTACGCGCTGCCGGTTTTCCGCCAAGCTGGCGCCGACCGAAGCGGCATCATCAACCGACAGGACGAGCACGGGAACCTCGTGATCAGCCGCAAGTGCGCCGCGCCCGATGAGCAGCTGAATGGCGCGCAGCCGTCGACCGCCGGCCTTGACGGTGAAGGTGCCGGCCTTCTTGAGCGGCGTCACCACCAGATTTTGGAGGAGGCCGTTGGCAGCGATGCTGGCGGCGAGCTCCTCCAGGCCGACCTCCCGGCCACGCTTGCGCACATTGTCGTTCGAGAGCGAAAGGTTTTTGACCTTCACGGACTTGATCATCGGTCGTCTCCATCCGGAGTTGGCGCGCCGTCGACGACGTCGCGCGAGCCTGAACCTCAGGCCCACCAAGCCGAAGGCTCCCTCTCCTCCACTTCGATGGAACAGGACGACCGAGATGACGCACACAGTAGATGCGACGTGACGGCATCCCGCTCGTGCGTTCGAGACCTGCCCGGGAAGGTTCCTGTCAGAAATCAGCCAGCCAGCGGACGGCGTAAGCGTCCGGTCTTCTCCACCTTGCTGACGAGGTGATGCGCAAGCCACAGGTGCGGCACTGTGGCAGACACCGGTGCGGCATCATGGCGACGCGAATTATCGAGATGGTCGGGACTGAGCCGCGCCGGCGGTTCAGCGAAGATGACAAGGCACGGATCGTGTCGGAGGCGATGATGCCGGGTGCCAGCGTGCCGGAGGTGGCGCGGCGACACCGGGTGTGCACGTCGCTGGTGTATCGCTGGCGACGCACGCTGCTGCGCGACGGGGTGGCGAGCGAAGCATTGCCGTTGCCGGGGCCGGCATTCATTCCGGTCGAGGTGGCGGGCGCGCCCATGGTGCCGCATTCGGAGCCGCTCGGACCGGGTGTGGTGGAGGTGGTCGGCCCGGCCGGGCAGCGCATCCGCCTGGCACCTCCCATCGACGCGCGGGTGCTCAAGACCGTGCTGGCGGGGTTTGCTTGATCGGGCCGCCGGGCGGTGTCCGGGTGTATCTGGCGGCCGGGGTCACGGACATGCGCAAGGGCTTCGACGGGCTGGCCGCGCTGGTACAGCAGCGGCTGCGCCAGGATCCGTTTGGCGGTGCGGTGTACGCCTTCCGGGGCAAGCGTGGCGATCTGGTCAAGCTGCTGTGGTGGGATGGTCAGGGTCTCGTGCTCCATGCCAAGCGTCTGGAGCGGGGCCGGTTCACCTGGCCGGCGACTGCGGACGGTGTCGCGGTGCTGACCCCGGCGCAGTTGTCGATGCTGGTCGAAGGGGTGGACTGGCGGCATCCGATCCGGTCCTCGCAGCCGACCCTGGCCTGGTAAAAAAGCACGGTTTCCTGCGGCTTTCGCGTGTATCGGCACGGGGGTTCTGGTATAAGCGGGCGTGTCGCCCGATGCCGCCTCGCTGCCCGACGATATCGCCCTCCTGAAGGCCATGCTCGTTGCTGCCGGCGCCGAGTTGGAGCAGTTGCGGATGCAGGTCGCGCGGCTTCGGCGCATGGCCTTTGGCCGCTCCTCGGAGAAGCTGACGCACCAGGCTGACCAGCTGGAACTCGGGCTGGAAGAGCGTGAGGCGGAAGCCGCCATTGCGGCGATGCCGGCGACCACCCGGACACGGGAGGCCGCCAGGCCGTATCGACAGCCACTGCCCGACCATCTGCCCCGCACGGACGTCGTACATGAGGCACCGTGCGTCTGCCCCGACTGCGGTGGTGCCATGCGGCGCATGGGCGAGGACGTCACCGAGCAGCTCGACTATGTGCCCGCCTCGTTCCGGGTCGTGCGCCACGTCCGGCCGCGGCTCAGCTGCCGGTCATGCGAGCGCATCGTGCAGGCGCCGTTGCCGTCCATGCCCATCGAGCGGGGCCGGCCCGGTGCCGGGCTGCTCGCCCATGTGCTGGTGTCCAAATACGCCGACCATCTGCCGCTCTACCGCCAGTCGGGCATCTACGCGCGCCAGGGCGTCGACCTTGCCCGCTCCACGCTCGCCGACTGGGTCGGGCGCTCGGCCGCGCTCCTCGATCCGCTGGTCGACGCACTCGAGCGCCACGTTATGGGCGGCTCTACCCTCCACGCCGACGACACGCCCGTCCCGGTACTGGCCCCCGGCACCGGTCGCACCAGGACGGGCCGGCTGTGGACCTATGTCCGCGACGAGCGCGGGGCTGGCGGCGAGGCCCCGCCCGCCGTGCTGTTCCGCTACGCGCCCGACCGCAAGGGCGAACGACCCGCCGGGCATTTGCGGGCGTTCCAGGGCGATCTGCACGCCGATGGCTATGCCGGATTCGACCGCCTCTATGGCGACCGCATCGCAGAGGTGGCCTGCTGGGCGCATGTCAGGCGCAAGTTCTTCGACGTCCATGCCGCAACCGGGTCCGCCACGGCCCGCGAAGCGCTGAACCATATCGCCGGCCTCTATGCCGTCGAACGGGATGTGCGTGGTCAGCCCCCGGACGAGCGACGGCACGCGCGCCAGGCCAGGGCCGGACCGCTGCTCGATGCGTTCCGCCAGTGGCTCGACGCGACCGGACCGAAGCTGTCCCGGCGCTCCGACCTCGCGGTCGCCATCCGCTATGCGCTCACCCGCTGGCAGGCGCTGACCCGCTATGCCGACGATGGTCGCATCGAGATCGACAACAATGCCGCCGAGCGCTCGTTGCGCGGTATTGCCGTCGGTCGCAAGAACTGGCTGTTCGCCGGCTCCGACCAGGGCGGTCATCGCGCTGCCAGCATCTACAGCCTCGTGGAAACCGCCAGGCTCAACGGCGTCGACCCCGAGGCATGGCTGGCCGACACCATCAGCCGTATCGCCGACCATCCGGCCCGACGGGTCGCCGAACTGCTGCCGTGGAACTACCGGCCCGTTTGAGGTGACGCCGTCACCGGACGCTTACCGGACGGCAACGTGCCCCGAGACCGATCGCGCGTCTTGGATGGGACCGCAGATCGTGGTCGTCGCCGATGCGCTGCCCTTAGCCATTCGCGCGATCCAAGGAGGGGGCGTCACATATAGTGGACCCGAATATACGCTCTCATGACTGCCATCCGAGACGCTGGCCGAGTTTACCTTGTCGCTGGCCGCAAGACCAGCGTTCGCATTGACCTTGGCGGGTGTGCCG
>NZ_JACIDB010000012.1 GCF_014196115.1 Sphingomonas aquatilis
CACTGCCTCCGTCATGACTCGTCTCCGCTGCTAACAAATCCATCATCAGCATCTCAGATTCGAGCCTCCAAGGCTCCGGCAGTCATGGGGTCTAACGCCACGTCAGCGCGCCGTTTAGCGTCCCAATTGGGATGGTATTTCGGGATTATGGAAGTAGATCGGTTAGCCGGTTCCACCTGAGACATCAGGAGCCACTTTGGGGTCCGGGTCCTGCGCCTTGCCGGTCGCGGGTGCCACCTTCTGGCTCGGCATAGCGGTGAGATAAGCAACGATCGCATCGACGTCCTTCTCGGCCACTGGCGCCTTATACACCTCACGCATCTTGGTGACGGTCGCCTTCCACTGATCCGCCGATAGCGCAGGCTGGGTCAGCGCCATGCTGGCTGAGTGGCACGAGGTGCAGTTGGCGTTGATGACGTCGGCGTGCGGACCATCGGGGTAGGTCGCGTCATCGACCGGCAGGTCGACGCTGGTCGAGGCGAGCGAAAAGCCGTGGGCTGAGACGCTGGCGGGCGGCGCCGGCTCGGATGTCTCGGAGATCGGGGCAGGCGCCTTGCGGCTGCTCGGCGCACCGATCGAGACCAGGATAATGCCGGTCAGGCCGATCAGGCCAGCGGCCATGATGCCGGGAGACGGGGTCTTCATGCTACTCGCTCCTCAGGCCGCGATGATGGTGGTGGTCTCGATGTTGCCGCGCATGAACCCGCCCGGGTTCCAGATCGGTTTCATCGGCTGGGCGACACCGTTGGTATTCCAGCAGCGCACCATGATCGGGTTGGGCCCGCGCCGGAGCGGCACCCGCCCGTCCCAGCGGCGAAAGCTGTACCTGCCCTCGTCCGCGCCGAGCGTCGTCTTATACCACGTCCGGCCACCGTCCGACGATACATCGACCTTGGCGACGCCGCAGTCGCCGCCCATCGCGATCCCGCCGACCGGGATCGACGCCTCATAAGCTATCGCCTGGCCATCGGGCAGGCTGGTCATCCAGCTGCGCGGGATCATGCGATTGATGGGAACGGTCGGAAAGTCCTTGGCACCGGGCGCGACATTCGCGCCGGGCGTCGCCGGTATCTTGTAGGCCTTGGCCATCCAATACTGGTCGTCAGGGCCGGGCAGTACCTCAATCGAGTTCAGCATCTTGACCCAATAGGTCGAGTACCAGCCCGGCACGATCAGCCGGCAGGGAAAGCCGTTGAGGAGCGGCAGCTGCTCGCCGTTCATGCCAAAGGCGATCATCACCTCGCCGTCGCGGGCATGGTCGATGTCGAGCGCCTTCTCGAAGTCAGGGGCGCCAGCGACCACCGGCTGATCGAGAGCGCCGAAGCGCACCTGTACCGCGCCTGCCTTGACCCCGGCGAGATCGAGCACGTCGCGCAGGCGCACGCCGAGCCATTTGGCGTTGCCCATCGCGCCATTGCCCCATTGTGCGCCGGCGACACGCGGCTGGAACAGCCCACGGCTGTTTCCCGAGCATTGGTTGACCGCCGCCATCTCGACCCGCGGCAGGCGCAGCAGCTGGGCGAGGCTGATCGACAGCGGTCCGTTGACGTGGCCGAAGACGTTGAGGCGGAAAGTCTCGACATCGATCGAGGTCGGGATGTCGGCCCAGTGCCAGCGGACGAAGAACTGGTCGTTGGGGGTGAACACCGACTTGTCGAACACGTCCATCGGCGTCTCCAGCAAGGGCGGATGGACACGCTGGAGGATCATGCTGCCCTTGCCGGGAAAGGCGCTGGTCATCGGCCGTTCGGCATTGCCGCCAGGCAGCTTCAGGTCGACGAGCTGCTGCGCCAGCGCAGGTGCTGCGGCAAGGCCGGCGCTGCCGAGGGCGGCATGCCTGAGAAAGCGGCGACGGCTGGTCTCACTCGCCAGCCCGGCGTCGAAATTGTCCATGACAAGGCTCTCCTGTGGCCAGCCACGCTGGCGGATCGAAGGGGCGTTCTGCAAGTGATCGGACCGACTGATCCGATCACCACAGCGGATCAGTTCGGGGTGGCGATGCAGGGCGAGACGAACAGGTTGCCCCGCCATGCACCGGCTAGCGTCTTGGCACCGACCAGCAGCCACATCGCCGCGAGCGCAACCGTCAGCACCGTGCCGACGATACCGAAAAACATCAGGTTCAGCGTCGTGCCGAGGCGGAAGGTGGCGACGGTGTAGACGCCGAGCGGGAAGGTGTAGCCCCACCAGCCGAGGTTGAACGGCACGCCGGCGCGCCAGTAGCGGATGGTGATGAGCGTCGCGAGCGCCAGCCACCACAGGCCGAAACCCCACAGGCAGAGCCCGGCGACGACGCCGATCCCTTGCGCGACGGTACCGACACCGGCCAGCCCGTGCGCCGCGAGGATCGCCGGCGCATCGGCCCCGAGCACCAGCATACCCAGCGCCCCGGTGCCGATCGGCCCCAGCGCCAGCCAGGAGGATGCCGCCATGCTCTCATGCGGCAGCTTGTGGAGCGCCATGCGCAGGATCAGGATGGCGAGGATGCCGAACGCGACCGGCACCGAATAGGCCCACAGCACATAGGATGTCGCAAGGGTCACCATCTGCGCGTGAGGATCGACCAGATGCGGCGCGAGCAGCCCGCCGCTGGCACCCGCCACTTCGGCAGCGACGACCGGCAGCAGCCATACCGCGGTCATGCCGTCCAGGCTGTGCTCGTGGCGGGTAAACATCAGGTACGGGATGAGCACGCCGCATGCGAGCGACATGGCGACGTCGATCCACCACAGGACGTGTGCGACCGGCACGATGCCGTTACCGAACCGCGCGATCCCGAAGGCGAGGCATCCGTTGATGATCGTCGCCAGGCCCATCGGGATGGTCCCGATGAACATAGACACGGTGTTGTGCCCGAAGATGCGCCTCGCCTCGTGCCCGAACATCACCCAGCGCGCGCCATAGAGGCCGGCGAACAGCGCGAAGAGCGCGATGTTGAAGAACCACAACATCTCGCCGACCGGCTTCAACGCAGTTCCGATGCCGGGCACCTGCGGCAGCGCGAGCGCGAGGATACCGGTGCCCATCGTCGCGGCGAACCAGTTGGGCGTGAACTGGCGGATCATCTCGCGCGGATGGTCAAGCCGGCTGAGCGGCTTGAGGCCGGTCAGGACCGAGGGGGTGTCGGCAGTCATGCGACCTGCTCCTTGATGAGGTCCGTCAGCGCGTCGGCCGCGCGGGTGCGATAGCGTTCCTTGTGGCGCAGCGCGTGAAAGGCGCGATCGGGCAACCCAAGCGGCAGCTCGACCAGATCGCCGGCCTTAAGCGCGCGTGCGACGACCAATCGCGACAACACAGCGACGCCGGCACCGGCCTCGACCGCGGTACGCACCGCCTCGTTCGACGGCAGCGTCATCGCTACCGTCAGCTGAGCCGGATCAAACCCGCGCGTTCGCAGTACGTCCTCGAAGGTCGAGCGCGTGCCCGAACCCTGCTCGCGGACGATCCAGCGTGCAGCGCGCAGCCAGGCATCGTCGATGCGTTCGGCTTCCTCGCGGCCGACCAGTACCATCGGGTCACGCCCTACGATCCAATGCGCCAGCGCCGGTTCGTCCACCTCGCCCTCGACAAAGCCGAGTTCGGCCGCGCCGCTCAGGACCTGCGCTGCTGCACCCTCAGTGTTGTCGATCGCCAGCTCGACCGCGATCTGCGGGTGGCGTTCGTGGAAGGCGGCGAGCTTTGCGGGCAACCAGTAGCTCGCGATCGTCTGGCTTGCGACGATCCGCAACGATCCACGCGCAAGCCCGGCATAGTCCGCCAGCATCGTCTCGGCATGCGCTGCCCGCCCCAGCACCGCGCGCGCTTCTTCCAGAAAGCCTCGGCCTGCCTCGGTCAGCTGGATGCCACGCCCGACGCGGTGGAACAGCGGAACGCCGTAGCGCGCTTCGAGGGCCGCAACCGCGCCGGAAGCAGCGGACTGCGTGACGTTCAGCGCCTCGGCCGCACGCGTAACGTGTTCACGCTCGGCCACGCCGACAAATATTCTCAATTGCTCCAGCGTCATGATCAATCTCCTGACGCCGATGTTAGGCTTGATTAAACAATCTATCCATCTCGTTGATCGGTTCGTTCCGATCGCATTTCATGATTAATTGCGTACCGTGGCAACCGCGCGGTCGAGCATCGCCCGGTCGATCGCGCCTGGGATCACCAGCTTGCCGATGACGATCCCCGGCGTACCCTGCAGGCCGTAGGAATGCGCCAGAGCGTCGGTTTCGCGCAAGGTCGCATCGATCGCGTCTTCCCGCGAGACGAGATCGCGACGAAGGCGGTCCATATTCAACCCGGCATGCGCCGCAGCTTGCGAGAGATCGTTTACGCTCATCTCCTTCGGTGCAGCCATCAGCGCATCGTGAAACGCAGCGTGGCGGCCTTGCATCGCGCTGGCGATAGCCCAGCGCGCTGCCTCCTTGGACGCCGAACCCAGAACCGGCCAGTCACGATAGACGATGCGGACATTTGGGTTGTCGCGGCGGAAGCCATCGAGCACCGCATGGAACGCGCGGCAATGCCCACATCGGTAATCCGAAAAGACGCTGACGACGGTTGTGGCGTCACGGGGGCCAGCGATCGGCACGTTCGCGTCATTTGAGGATATTGCTGACGGGACGATCGCTTCGCTGCACGCGGTCGTGAGTATTATCGCGCAGGCGGCCAGGGCTTGGGTCAACGTAGGCATGACGATGGCCTAGCCGCCGATCGCGTCAAAGGTCCAAACAGGATCGGTGATCGTTCCGATCGGCCTGCGCCGCACACGACGTTCGGCCATCTAGATCAACGGCAATGAATTGACCCGCATGACCGCGCCGCGGCTGATGGCTCCCGCCTTTGCGCCCGCCTGGCGGGCAGGACACTTGCCTATTTGCCAGATGACGGAAGGGCCGAACGATGCCCAGATCGTTAATGCCGTCAACTCTATATTAACGATGCTCGACGTCGAGCTGGTCGGCGCGGAGAGGATGATTACGCGCTACTCCTACCATCCCGCCAGTCTGAATCGAGCAGATGAGGTGTCCTAAGGGACGCTGACTATAGGGATCAATCAAAAATGATGATGGCACGTGTGCCGCCTAGTCGTCGAAACGTGAGCCGCATTCTACCAGTTCGCTCGTCAAATATATTCTTGTGCCGGGTTCATGTCTTGAGGCAAAAAATTGTGCTGTCTTGCTTGTAATATGATCCGCTTCGCAACGTGTATCTCACTTCCTATGAGAGAGGATGGCCGAGATGCTCAGTTAAAGCAAAGCGTCGATGATCGTCGTACTCGGCTTGTCGAACACTGTAAAACCTAATGCGCGTTCGTCATCCGAATAATGGCGGTGTGGCTTCATTCGGGTCGCAAACTACATGCCCCGCATCCGCATTTTCCCCATGGAATACGAACGCTCCCTGACCGAAAATAATTCCGGGTAGCAGCTTCATTGCCGCCAAACTTGTCAGACCTCGCGCGTATGGATCACTGTCACACGTTCATCGGTCCAATGGTTGAACATGGCCGCTACAATCGGCTGGCCGGAATGATGGGCGATAATTGATCACGATTGTGTATTGAAACCATCGTGACCACGCGTTGGACGCGAGGGGCATATCGGTCGATCTAACGGTATCGGACCGGCACGATCACCCGCTGGATCTGCGATAAGGATCAAACGATGAAAGCTGCAATCGTTCTGGTTGCCGCGATGTTGGCGTCAGCAGCGCCACTCCCGGTAACCGCTCAGGCCTATTGGGCCGCGCCCGTTGCAGATAGTTTTCCAGCTGATCTCATGGCGGTTCAGTCGCCATGGTCAAGGCCGGACATCGATCTAAGTCATCAGGACCGGATTTACGTGTCCGATCCGACATCGACGAACATTGCCGTCATCGATCCTGCCGCGGGCAGTGAATTGGGCTCGATCGACCTTTCGAAGGGCGCAATTGTCAAAACACCCTTTCTCAGCCTGAACGTCCCACGGATGGCTGCGACGCGTGACGGGCGGACGTTGGCCATATCGACATCAGCGACGAGAGGCGTTACGTTTGTGGATCTGGCTACTAACACGAAACGCGGCCGGGTCGCGTTCAAGAGTTCGCCGACCGCCGTCGCGTTTACACCCAACGGGCACGAACTCTGGGTTTCGCTCGGCGATGAAAATGCCATCGCGATCGTAGACCCTAAAATTGCGCGAGAGATCACTCGTATTCCAGCGAACGGCGGAGCGGGCGCTACCATCCTGTCGCCTAGCGGACGCTATGCCTTTGTGTCGCTCACTAAAATGCCGTCCATCATGGTCATCGACGTGGCGCATCGGCGCATCGTCGGAAATGTTGCCAGCATCGGCGATGGAGAGGGAGCAATCGCAGTGTCGCCAGACGGTAAACAGATCTGGGCGACACGCCGCGACAGCGGCACGACCACGGTTTTTGCTGCCAAGCCGCCGTTTGCGGTGCGCGAGGCGATAAAAACTGGCCCGGCGGCAGGCGCCCTCAACTTCGCCCAGCGCGCGGATGATTCTTTCGCGTATGTCGGCGTTGGTGGCGATGTACCTGCGATCAAGGTCTATAGAACCGATAGCCTGGAGGCTGTGACGACCGTCCCGCTGCAAGCACCTCCAACTGCGGTTTGGCCCTCTGGCGATGGTACGAGGATCTATGTTAGCCTAGCCGGAACTGACAAGCTCGCGACGATCGACACGCTTACGTACACCATGGCGTCGGAGATTCCGATCAGTACCGATGCTCAAAGCCTTATCTATGTTCCTGGTGCCGTCCGATCGGGTAAAGGTCTGGCCAATCTTGCCCCATTCGTACGCGATGAAGGGCGTACCTTATCAGTGCGTTAATCATTTTCAACGTCTTTCACTCTTCAAGAAATATTTTCCATAAGGACTAGTCTTCGGATAAGTTGTCCTCAGTAGTGCCGTGGTGCGATTTGTTATTTGCTGATCTGCCGGGGCGCACCCGGTGATGTTTCAGGTCAGAATAGTCTATACTCTATGAACTGCTTGCCGTGCCGTAGGTGCTGGGCCAAATACGCCGGGTGGTAATGGATTTTGAGGATTGCCCATTATCGCTGGTGGTAGATATAATTATCGCCGGTGATGCCATTATGACTTTGAAGGACATCAGTGCGGTTCTACCATCATAACCAGCCGCGTCATTAACGTCGACAGTCATAAATCTCCTTTTCAGATTGGATTGAAAAGTAAGATCAGTTGGACTGATGTGAGACGTTCAACCATCTTCTCATCGCGATGTCGCGCATCTCGCGCCCCGCCGAGAATGGAGTTCGAACGATGGCAACGCTGCCCCGACAGGTCGACCATGATGTGTCCGCCGATGACCTGATCCCGCGTCCGATGCTGACGCTGGTGCATGACGTCGACGACTACGATGCGATTGAGCGCACCGCGCCCGGCGTCGCCTCGCGCGGCGTTCACCCCGGCGCACTGCTCGGCTTGGTCGGTATCTACGCGACGATGCTCACCAGCTTCTGGACCTTCTTTGCCCGCGACACGTCGGCCGGACTGGTGATGACGATGGTGACGGTGCTGATGATCGTCTATTTCGGGCTGATCGTCGGCGGCATCCTGGCGGCTGACGCCGCCATGCCGGGGGAGCGCCAGCGCAGCTTTCGTGAATTCCTGGCCGGTCCGGTCGAAACACTGAACGACGTCGTCACCGGGCGACAGGCGGTGATCCAGATGCTGTTTCTGCCGGCCTGCATGGCAGTGCTGGCTGCGGTCATCGGGATCATCGCCCGCGTGTCGCAAATGGGGTAGGGTGATCGCACAGCGTCTGCGGAGCCGTCCGCAGGCTGCCGCAAACGGCGGAGATTGGTCGGAGCGGGCACCCTCCTGTGACGGGATGAGCCTGAAGGTAGTGGGTAAGATGCGGGAACAGCTCGACCCGTGATCTTGGCCCGCGCCCAATTCGCGTCCACGGAGGTGTTACATTTCATTTTTACGAATTTCTCGACATGATTCGTCCGCTACATGCTCGTCCCCAACATGCTTAGCTTCTGACCGGTCTACGAGTTTATCGCGATCTACTCAGTTATCGCATGAAGATATTTGCAGTTGCCTTCGGCATTGATGTCGTATTGGGCAACGCTATATCTTACCAGTTCGGCACAAATTAATCGGTGTTTTCGGCCAAGGCTGGGTCGGTGATCGGGCCCACCATGGCCTATGCGGTGCTGACCGCTTTTTTCCCTCAAAGTTCCCTTCCCCAGCGTCATGCAATTCGGGATGTGCGAGGTCGGACTATGTCGCCGCCTCGCTTATAGTGGATGCCGTCGGCGCCTTGCATCTGCTGCGCGTTGCTGAAGCGCTACGGTGGTGGCCGATGGTTTCCAGCTTAGAACTTCAACGGTCACCGTAACCGATCTCGATCCGTGATCTAAACCATCAAATCAAACGGTTGGATTGATTTAAACCGTCGGGGCATCCCCGTGTCATGGTTTCAACCTCCTCCGCCGTGACCGTGCAGCTCTCCGTGGCCGATGTGAAAACCCGGCTCGGCAATGGCGCTCCCGGAGCATCAAGGATCCCTCCAATGAAAAAGCTTTTGCGTAGCCTGCCCATGGCGGCTGTCTTGGCCACGGCATCGCCGGCGATGGCGCAGCAGGCCCCGCAATGCGGGACAAGCGGCGTTGCACTGCAGCTGCTTGGTTCGGGCGGACCGATCTCCGACGATGCCCGCGCATCGTCCGGGGCAATTATCTGGATCAATGGCAAGGCTCGCATCCTGATCGATGCCGGCGGCGGCACGTACCTGCGCTACGGCCAGTCGGGTGCTCGGCTTGAGGACCTCGATTTCATCGGCATCTCGCATTTCCACACGGATCACAGCGCCGATCTGCCCGCGATCTTGAAGGGCGGCTATTTCCTCGCCAACAGCCATGCGGTGAGGCTGGTCGGCCCGACGGGCAATACCAACTTTCCCAGCATGACCGGGTTCTTCCAGCGCGAGTTCGGCAAAGGGCGGGGATCGTTCGCCTACCTGTCTGGTCTGTCCTCGGCCAGTGAAGGATTGAAGCTCGACGTTCACGCTTTCGACGTCAATGTCGCCAAACCAACGCCGACCCTGGTGTGGCGCGGTGACGGCGTGACCATCACCGCGCTCGGTATCCCGCATGGCGATGTGCCCGCCCTCGCCTTTCGCATCGAAACGCCCAAGGGCGTGATCGTGCTGTCCGCCGACCAGAACGGCAGCCGGCGTGAGTTCCTGGACTTCGCGCGTGGCGCCGACATCCTGATGATGCCGGCGGCGATCGACGACGATGCCGACACCGCCTCGCGCTTCCTGCACGCCCCGCCGACCGTGGTGGGCAAGATCGCGGCGGCAACGCACCCCAGGATGCTGGTGCTGGACCACTTCATGGGCCGGTCGCTGCGCGACAAGGATCACAACATCCAGATCATCCGCGGCTTCTACCACGGCCCGGTCGCCGCGGGACGCGACCTGTCCTGTTTCCCCTTGTCCCGCTGACCCCAAGGAGTTGTTGTCATGAAGCGTGAACTGATTCTCGGCATCGCCGTCACCTCGCTGGCCGCCAGCGCGGCGCAGGCGGCAGAGGCCGCACCCGCCGCGACCACCACCGCCAGCCCGGCGGCGCACGGCGGCGGCAAATGCGCCAGCGGCAAGTGCGGCACGGAAAAAATCTATGCCCAGACCAAGCTGAAGCAGGACCCCAGCGGCCAGTTGGTCCGCGCCCGCGACGGCCAGTGCGGCCTGAGCGGCAAGGGATACAAGGTCGCGCAGACCAGCCAGGACCGGCTGGCCGAGGGCGTATGCGGCCGCTGAGAGCCACCGCCCGCGGCGTGGGCCTTCGTCCGGAACTGGTCGCGCCCTTGTGCGACCAGCCCCGGCGGGGCGACATCGATTTCCTCGAGATCGCGCCGGAAAATTGGCTCGGGCTCGGCGGACGTAAGCGCGACCAGCTCGACCGCCTCGCGGACATCTACCCGCTGGTAGCGCACGGGCTGAGCCTGTCGATCGCCGATCCGCAACCGCTGAACCGGAAATTCCTGGCCGATGTCCGGCGTTTTCTCGACGATTACGGTATCGACCTGTACAGCGATCACCTCAGCCTGTCGCGCGACGAGACCGGCTATCTCTACGACCTGCTGCCGGTGCCCCGGCGAGCGTCCAACCTCGATTATCTGGCCGATCGCATCGACCAGGTGCAGGAGGCGACCGGGCGCCGACTCGTGCTGGAGAACATCTCTTATTACCATGGCTTCCCGGACCAGATGCCGGAGGCCGAGTTCATCTCGGCGCTGGTCGAGCGGTCGGGTTGCGGTCTCCTGCTGGACATCAACAACGCTTATGTGAACGCGCACAACCATCACGAGGATGCACTGGCGTTCGTCACCGCGCTGCCGTCCGACGCGATCGCTTATTACCATATCGCCGGCCATCTGGAACTGGAGGACGGCACGCTGCTCGACACGCATGGCACGCCGGTCGCCGAGGCGGTGATCGCGCTTGGCCGGTCGGTGTGGCAGTGCCACGGGGCACGACCGCTGCTGCTAGAGCGCGACAATTTCGTGCCCTCGCTCGACGAGCTGGCTGGGGAGGTGGCGGCGGTGCAGGCGGCCATGGCGGAGCCGGCCCATGCGCTCGCCTGACGCGGCCGCGCCCGCCCGGCTGCGCGAGGAGGTGGCGGGCCTTGCGGGCCAGGCGCGGCGCGATCCCAGCGATCTGTACGGCCAACTGCTCCGCGAGAATGTCGCCGGAGCCATCCGCAGCAGTTTTCCTGCCGTGGCGCGCATGGCAGGCAAGGCCGTGGTGGTCAGGGCGGCGGATGCATTCGTCGCCGCACATCCCGCCAGCCGGCCGCAATTCCACCAGATCGCCACGGAATTCGTGCTGTTCGTCCAAGGGCAGCCGGTGCTGCCGTCTGCGCTGATGCCCATCATCGAATATGAATGGGTGTTGCTCCAAGTGGAGATCGACCCGGCGGCGCTGTCGGACGATGCCGCCGGGAGCACCGATGCGGCTGGGCCGGTCACGGCCAATCCTACGCTGCGCGTGGTCATGCTGCCGTTCGATCCCGCGCTCATCGATGCGAACGACAGCCTCAAACCCGCGCCACCGCGTCCGCACGGGGTGTACCGGACGCGCGAGCATCATGTCCTCACCCGCCCGCTGACCGTCAGCGACTGCCTGCTGCTGGACCGCCTGGAGCAGGAAGAGGCGATGACATCGCGAGGACTGGCCGAAGCCGTCGAACCATCCCTCTTACCGCTGGTACCCGACTGGATCGGGCAAGGCCTTGCCAAACAGCTTCTCGTTTTTGCCGATCAGAAGGACACTTCCCGATGATGATCTTCCGCTGGCTGAATACCGCGTTCCGTCGCGTCCAGCTCCTCGACTTCCTGCCGCTGCTTGCGATCCGTCTCTATCTGATCCCGATTTTCTATGAAGGGGCCCATGCCAAACTGACGGGCTTCTCCGCGCTAGTACAATGGTTTGGTGCACCCGCGGCACAGGGCGGGCTCAACATGCCCGCCCCGTTGCTTATGGCGACACTGGCCACCGCAACCGAAACAGCGGGCTGCATCTGCCTCGCGCTTGGCCTTTTCACGCGGTTGATCTCGATCCCGCTGATGGTAACCATGACGGTCGCCGGTCTGTCGGTCCACTGGTCGCATGGATGGGCCGCGATCGCGGGCAAGACGGCGGAATCGACCCTTCGCTTCCAGGGTTTCATGGAATGGCTGGCGCAGAACTTCCCCGGTCGGTTCAACTACATCACTCAGCTGGGCGATCCAATTATTCTGAACAATGGGATCGAATTCACCGTCACCTATGTCATCATGCTGGCGGTGCTGCTGTTCTATGGCGGCGGACGCTTCTTCAGCATCGACTATTGGCTGGCGCACAAGCAGCCGCGGCTGCTTGGTTGGCTGACGCCTGAATGCGGCGATGCGGCGCTTGTACGCCCAACCGGTTCGCCGCTGCTGACATAATCGACGGGGTTTCCTGGACCAACAATCAAGGCGGCCGAACAATCGTCTACGCAGATTGACACGCCTACTTTCGAGACGAGACACCCTAACGGTGAAGAGCGGGCTGCAATACGCTCTCCGCTCTTCCCCCTTCTTCCTTGTCAGGCTTCATTCAAGGATTTCAATATGTCAGCCAAGACTCCCGTCCGGATTGCCGTTAGCGGCGCCGCTGGTCAAATCTGTTACGCTCTCCTGTTTCGGATCGCACGCGGCGACCTCCTCGGTCCCGATCAACCCGTCCGGCTTCAGCTCCTCGACCTCGAGCAAGCTCTCCCGGCGGTCTGGGGCGTTGTGATGGAGCTTGAGGACTGCGCGTTCCCACTGCTCGACAGCGTCGACGTCACAGCCGATCCGCACGTCGCATTCGCCGACATCGATGCTGCGTTCCTGGTTGGATCCCGACCCCGCTCGAAGGGTATGGAGCGCCGCGACCTGCTCGCCGCCAATGCTGCCATTTTCCGCACGCAAGGCCATGCTTTGGATCGTGCGGCAAAGCGTGAGGCGAAGGTGCTGGTCGTCGGCAACCCGGCTAACACCAACGCCTGGGTTCTGGCCGAACATGCTCCAGGCTTTGCCCGCGACAACATCACGTCGATGATCCGGCTCGACCACAATCGCGCTGCCAGTCAATTGGCGGCACAGGCAAACGTCAACGTGGGCGAGATCGAGCAGCTCGCGGTCTGGGGCAACCATTCGCCGACCATGTATGCTGACTGGACGAATGCGATGGTTCGCGCGGAGCCATTACCTCGTATTATCGGCGACCCAGAATGGTGTACCGATACGATGATCCCCCAAGTGGCGCAGCGTGGCACCGCGATCATCGAGGCGCGCGGCGCATCCTCGGCCGCGTCTGCCGCCAACGCGGCGCTCGATCATATGCGTGACTGGCTGCTGGGCTCGGACGGACGCTGGGTTTCGATGGGCCTGTCTTCGACCGGCGAATACGATATTCCGCAGGGGCTGATGTGCGGCGTGCCAGCGATCTGCTCACCCGGATCGGTCGAGCGCGTATCAGGGCTGCGGCTCGACGATTTCCAGCACATCATGATCCAACGTAGCGTTGCTGAACTCGTGCAGGAACGCGATGCGGTGTCACTGTTGCTCAAGCAATAACGACGTTTTTGTCATGCAGGAGTGAGGCATCATGCAAGATATCAAGGACGAACAAACCTATCTCGCGCGGCGCGAACGCGCGGAGCGAACGCTGGCTATGTCCTCCGTTCACGAATGTGCACGGGCAGCGCACCTTCGGTTGGCTGCCCTTTACTCGGCCAAGCGCGCCTCGCTTTTCAATGATGGTGGGAGCATGACGAACAACCTGCCGTCCGACGATCCGCTTTCACGGCGATCAGATCAAATCGAGATTATCCGAGCCCCCGCCTGATACGGTCCGTACGACGTCCTTGTTCGCCCTCACGCGCTACGATCGTGTCGATTTGCGAGCAACCCCCGGACGGTTGAGATCGTTCTTTTTCATCCAGCTACTTGAGGTGCTTCATGACCGACGTACGCAAGACCGAATTCGGTAACGGCGGCGAGCCGCACCAGCAGCCGCTCGGCGAGGATGACGTGTTGACCACCAATCACGGCGTTCCCGTCAGCGATAATCAGAACAGCCTGAAGTCTGGAAAGCGGGGTCCGACGCTGCTCGAGGATTTCGTGCTGCGTGAAAAAATCTTCCATTTCGATCACGAGCGTATACCGGAACGAATTGTTCATGCGCGCGGATCCGGCGCCCACGGCGTATTCGAAGCGACGGACGACATCAGCGATCTGTCACGGGCTGCGGTATTTACCAAGGGCGAGAAGACCGAGGTGTTCGTCCGCTTCTCGACGGTGACGGGCGGAGCCGGTTCGGTGGACACGCCGCGCGACGTTCGCGGCTTTGCGGTCAAGTTCTACACCCGCGAAGGCAATTGGGACCTCGTCGGCAACAATATCCCAGTGTTCTTCATCCAGGACGCCATCAAGTTCCCCGACCTGATCCATTCCGTGAAGATGGAAGCCGATCGCGCCTATCCGCAGGCGGCGACTGCTCACGACACCTTCTGGGATTGGGCGTCGCTGATGCCCGAGACGACCCACATGCTGATGTGGGCAATGTCGGATCGCGTACTGCCGCGTTCGTTCCGCATGATGGAGGGGTTCGGCGTCCATACCTTCCGGCTCGTCAACGCGGAAGGAAGATCGAGCTTCGTCAAGTTCCACTGGAAGCCACGGCTGGGCCTTCAATCGACGATCTGGGATGAGGCAAACAAGCTCCAGGCCGCTGACAATGATTATCAGCGGCGCGACCTGTGGGAGGCAATCGATACGGGCGCTTTTCCGCAATGGGATCTCGGCATCCAGGTGTTCGATCAGGCGTTCGCCGAGGCTCAGCCCTATGACGTGCTGGATGCGACCAAGCTGATACCTGAGGAGGACGTTCCCGTCCGGGTCATCGGTACGCTGACCCTGAATCGCAATCCCGACAATTTCTTTGCGGAGACCGAGCAGGTTGCATTCCTGCCGACGAACATCGTGCCGGGGATCGATTTCACCAACGATCCGCTGCTGCAGGGGCGTCTGTTCAGTTACCTGGATACGCAGAAGTCACGGCTCGGCACGACTAACTTCCATCAGATCCCGATCAATGCGCCGCGGTGTCCCTTTGCCAACTTCCAGCGCGATGGCCTGATGCAGACGCGGGTGCCGAAGGGACGTGCGAATTACGAACCGAACAGTCTGGCGGAGCATGGCGAGGAAGGTGGCCCGCGCGCGAGCATGGAGCGCGGGTTCGTCACGACCAACGCGGCGACCGGCGCGGACGAGGAGGGCGACAAGATGCGGGTTCGCACCGAGCTGTTCGCCGACCACTATAGCCAGGCCCGGCTGTTCTATCGTTCGCAAACAGAAAGCGAGCAGGCGCATATCGCGTCGGCCTATGTTTTCGAGCTGTCGAAGGTGGGGCTGCTCGACAAGGTGCCTGCGCGCATGGTCGCCAATCTGCGCAACGTCGACGAGGACCTGGCACGCCGGGTCGCCGATGGGCTCGGGATCGATCTTCCCGAGGCCACGCCGGCTGCCCGGCCGACGATCGACATGCCGCCTTCGGATGCACTGTCGATCCACAAGAACATGAAGCCTGTTCTTGAAGGTCGCGCCGTCGGCATTCTCATCGCCGATGGTACGAACGCCGAAGGGTTGGCGAAGCTCGTCGCGGCGATCGAGGCCGAGAAGGGCAAGGCGGTGATCGTCGCGCCAAAGATCGGCATCACTTTGTCTGACGGCAGTAAGCGCAAGGCGGATGGGCAGCTGGCTGGTACCCCAAGCCAGATCTTCGATGCTGTCGCGATCCTGGTGAACGAGGAGGGATGCGCTTCACTCTTGAAGCAGGGGCCGGCCATTCAGTTCGTCATGGATGCCTTCGGGCATCTCAAGGCGATCGGTATGACCGAAGCGACGAAGCCGTTGCTCGAGAAAGCCGGCGTCGAGCCGGACGATGGCGTGGTCGACGTCGATCACGATTTTGTGGAAGCTGCAGCAAAGCGCTTCTACAAGCGTGAGTCCGACGTGCGTCTTCTCGCCTGACTGCTTTACGGCCCTACGTCTCATGGCGTGGGGCCGTTTAGTTTAGGAATTGCGCCGCCCAATCATGTCGAACGACGTGCAGCCTAATGCCGTGTCCTCCAGTGCGATGCCGACAGCCGCTGCAAGAGCACCGCCAGCGCCTGCCCAATCCGCCATCGGTCAGTGGCCAGTTTCACGGAGACGTGCGCGGCACGCGAAGCGCTAATGTTACCCGGCGCCTTGGCATCGAGCGTGTCGGCTAAGCTGAACGAGCCTGCTACCCGACGTCCGGTAATGACGTCCAGCCAGGTTGGCCTATCGTCGCGGTTAACTGTTACTGAAGCGACTGCGAAGCGTGGGCCCTGCCGATCGACATCCATCGTACGGCGATTAAACCGTTCGTCCGGCGGTCCGTCGCTCTCGTCAGCGAGTGCGCCCGCGATGAGTTGACTGATGCCACGCTCGGCATTCGCCGCCGACTCCGGCAGGGTCGCCACATCGTACACCGCCGATGGCTTAACAGCCTCGATGCTAGGCTGGGACAGCGCCTCCGCTGCTTTGATGACGTATTCGCACTCCGGGACATCGACGAATATTCTGAGCTACTCCAGGGTCATGCGCATATATCGCGCGTCTTGATCAAGACGACTAACCGTTTGATGCGTTCGTTCCAATCTGCATATCGGAACGATCAACAATTCTTCATCTGCGATGACCTCCGATATTTGAAGCGATCCGCGCGCTCGCGGCGTTTGATCGTTCATGACCGATATGATCGAGCGCAAATCCGATCCCTACAACGCCGAGCCGACGCCCGGCGCGCTGATCGAGCGGTTCCTGACGCCGCAGGCGCTGTTCTATGTGCGCAGCCATGGTGCGGTGCCTGATCTGCCTGCCGATCATCGGATCGAAGTGAGCGGGACGGGCATGGCGAGCCGCTCCTTCTCGGTGCAGGAGCTGAAGAGCACGTTTGCCACGCGCACGGTGACGGCAGTTCTCCAGTGCGCCGGCAACCGGCGCACGGATCTCCAGCAGGTCGCCAAGACAGCCGGCGACCCGTGGGACGTTGGCGCGATCGGCAATGCGGAGTGGACCGGCGTACGACTGTCCGACGTGCTGGATGCCGTCGGTGCGCCGGATGCGTCCGACCTGTTCGTGGCGTTTACCGGCGCGGACGAGGTGGACGTGGAGGGCGAGGAAGCCTTGTTCGGGGTATCGATCGCCATGAGCAAGGCGCGGGAGCCCGACGTCCTCATCGCCTGGGCGATGAATGGCGAGCCGCTGACGCCCGAACACGGTGCCCCGCTCCGCATGGTGGTGCCGGGCTATGCCGGCGTGCGCAGCGCCAAATGGCTGACACGGATCGAGGTGCGCGACGCACCCTCCGACGCACCGATCCAGTCGCACGACTACAAGCTCTTTCCCGCCGATGTGACGAGCGACACCGTCGACTGGAGCCAGGGTCTGACCATCAATGCCATGCCGCTCAACGCCGCGATCTGCTCGCCAGCCTCGGGTGATGCTCTGTCGGCCGGGGAGGTGCGGATCGAGGGTTACGCCATCGCCTATGAGCGCCGCGTCTCGCGCGTCGAGGTGTCGGTAAACGGTGGTCGCGACTGGCAACAGGCGACGTTTGCCGATGATCCGGAGACGCACTGGGGTTGGCGGCGCTGGACCCTCGACGCCACGCTCGCGAAGGGGCGCCAGCACCTTGTCGTGCGCGCCTTTGACGGGGCTGGACAGGGTCAGCCCGAACGACCGGACACGATGTGGAACTTCGCCGGCTATCTGTGCACCGCCTGGCATCACGTGCACGTGCTGGTCGAATGATCGAAGCGTCAGCGGCATCGGACATCGGCTTCTGGATCGACGCGATCGGGCGGCTGGTGGTGGCGACTGCGGCCGGGATGGTGCTCGGCTGGGAACGCTCGCGCGAGAACCGGCAGATCATGGGCTTGCGAACGCTGGGTCTGGTCGGTCTGGCGAGCTGCATCGCCGTGCAGGCGATCGTGCATAGTGGCTTGCCGAACGTAAACGCCGATGCCGCAGGACGGGCGATGCAGGGCATTCTGTCCGGCGTCGGCTTCATCGGTGCCGGTGCGGTGCTGCGGGTCGGCCAGGGTCAGGAAGTGCATGGTTTGGCGACCGCCGCGTGCATCTGGGTCACCGCCACGATCGGCGCGGCAGCGGGATTGGCAGTGTGGCCGCTCATCGTCGGCGGGGTGAGCCTCGCAATGCTCGTCCTGTTCGTCGGAGCGCCGCTGGAACGCCGCATACGCGAGCGCGCCAGGCTGACGCCGGCCGAGGCCGACAGGAAGGATGCCGAGCGCAAGCCGTGATCTCGGCGGTCCACCCAGTGCCTGTCGGCGCCGAGAAGCGGCAAGGCGCTATCAGGACACAAGCGCGGCATCGGCCTGCCGCCGGACCTCATCAGCGATCGGATGCAGTTCGGCCGCGGGTCGCTCGCCCACCACACTATAGCCGATCCCGTCGACCGCCCATGTGACCCGGCCCATCGTCCCGCTGGACGTGCTGGTCATGCTCGCGGTCTTGTCGATCTGCATGGGCCTCGTCAGCACCGCAAGTTTCGACGCTTGCGGTCCGTCGTAGAGGAGCAGTGCCGCAGGGCCGTGGGGCGTCGCGACCAATCGCCCCCCGCCATAGTGGTAACCGGCTGTGCTGAGGTCCGGGATGGTCACGCGCTCACCCAATCGGGCGGAGGTCCACCGGATCAGCATGGCGCGCTGGTCGGGGCCGATTTCCGCCGGTCGTATCCGGTCGGCGGCATAGACCCGGAAATTGTCACTCGCCTCGTTGGCCAGCGCCGCGATGCCCGCGCGGGGTTCGCCGCTCCACCGCGCGCTCGACCACCCCCCGCCAAACCCGACCGCCAGCAGAAGCGACGCGGCGATGGCGAGTTGCCAACGCGGTTGGCGTTGCCGTCCCCTGATGGCTGCGACGCGCATCGTCGCCGGGATCGGTTCATCCGCGATGGGAGCGAACAGCGATGCAAGGGCTCGCGCCTGCTCCGCCCGCTCCCGCAAACGGGCATGCACGTCCGGCTGGCCGTCAAGGTAAGCGTCGACCAGGCGCTGCCGCTCGGGCGACAGCCTGCCATCGATCCATGCGGCCAGATCGTCCTCGCCGATCGGGCTGGTCATTGCACGCTCCTCAATCGCGGCCGTTCACCCTCCCGGAGGAGTATCGCCAGACGGTCGCGCCCCCGGGATATGCGCGACATCACCGTGCCCAGCGGCACGCCGACGACGGCAGCGACCTCCGCATAGGGCAGCCCCTCGACCGAGACGAGGAGCAGCACCGTTCGCTGTTCCTCAGGCAACGCATCAAGCGCGCGCAGCAGGTCGCGGTGGTGCAGGCCTGTATCCTGATCGGCCGGGCGGCCGAGCGCAGCGTCGTCCACGAGGTGGAGCGGAACCGCCGTGCCTCGCCGGTTATGCTGCCGCTGATGGTCGACCAACAGGTTGTGCAGGATCGTATAGACCCACGGGCGCACCTCCACGCCGCGTCGCTGTCGCCAGCGCCCGACTGCGCGCTCGAGGCAATCCTGCACCACGTCATCCGCCATCGCCCGATCGCGCAACCACGATCGGGCATAGCGGCGCAGGCCGGGGATCAGGGGTTCGATCGCGGCGGCAAGCGGGTCCATCTCAGTCGCGCTGCACCTGCACGATGCGACCCGGCGCGCCGTTCACCACCTCCGCGACAGCCAGAAAGCGCCGGGGCGCCGCGGTGCTGCCCTGAACGATCTGCCGGATCGGCCCCGATGCGTTGACGATCGCCGCACCTGCCGGGTTGCTCATGAAGTTCGCAAGCGGCTCTACCGCACCGCTGCCGTCCGCGTTGGCGGTCAGCACGAGCATGTAAGGCTTCTTGGGCTGCAAACCGGTAACGGCACTTTGCACGACCTGGATGATGCCCTGGTCGAAGAGGGTGATGCTGCTTGCCGCACCATTGCCGCCAACCGGCCCCATGGTCAGATGCACCGCCTTGCCGGCCGTACCGAGCGGTTGGAGATTGTCGGTGCCGGGGCCTGTCGGGACAGCGTTCGGCACATAGGCGATCGCCTGCGGTGCCTGTCCGACCGGCACGGTGGCGACCACCTTGTTGCCTGTGGTGTCGATTGCGGCGAGTTCATCGGCATTCTCCAGCCCGACATAGATGCGCCGGCCGTCGCCCGATGGCCAGACGCCGTGCGGCATCTTGCCGACCGGGATGGTGGCGACGGGCGCGAAATCGGACGTGCGGAACACCTTCACCGCGTTTTCCCCGCCTACCGTGACGTACGCGAACTGTCCCCTGACCGTGCGGGCGAAGTTGACGTGATTGGTGATCGGCCCGGTATCCAGCACCTTGAGGATTGCGAAGGGTGGCCTGGCATCGAATGCGACCGTCTTGCCGATGTCCTTCAGCGTGAACCACACCTGCTTGCCGTCCGGCGTCGCGGCGATGTTGGGACAGAATGGGCTCGGCTGTGCCACCTGTCCGACCTGCGCGTGGGTTGCGACATCGAACACGGCCAGCACCGGATTGAACGACGAACAGACATAGCCGTATCGGCCATCGGGCGAGAAGATCGTCATACCCGGACCACCGGGCGTCTTGATGCGCCCGGTTTCCTTGTACGTCGTAGGGTCGAGCACGGCGATATAGTCCTCGCCGCGGACGGTGACCCAGACTTCCTTGCCGTTCGGTGTAAAGAACGCCTCGTGCGGACTGCGCCCGACATAAGTCGTATGCTTGACGGTGTTGGTGGCGGTGTCGATCCACGACACGGCGTTCGATGCGATCGACACGACCGCGAGGGTCTTCCCGTCCGGCGAGAAGCCGAGTCCGTGAACCAGCACCTGCCCCTTGTAGAGCGGTGAAAAATTCATCGGCTGCGGATCGCCAAGCTTGATGACGCCGAGCAGCCGGTTGTCGGCCGGGTCCGTCACCGACACCGTGTTGGAGAATTGTTCGGATGCATAGACGCGGTCGCGGTGGCTGACAGGCACGTCCCTGGCGTTCCACGGCGCCTGCTGGGCCATGGCGATGCCCGGTGCGGCGCTTATCAGCAAGGCGGCCGAGCGCAGGATGGTCCGGATCATGTCAGTGCTCCATATGGCTGTGGTGGTCACCGCCCTGCGTCGGGGCTGGCGTCGAAGGGGGTAGCGGCTGACCGATCGCCAGCTTCATGGCGGCGATCTCCTGCTGCTGATCGATGATGATCTCCTGTGCGATGCGCTTGAGCTGCTCGTTATGGCCGTAGCGCAGCTCCGCCACCGCCATATCGATGGCACCCTGATGATGCGGAAGCATCATCGCCACGAAGTCGCGGTCGACGTCACCGGACGGCTTGACCATCATGCCCGCCATCATCCGGTCCATCGCGACAGACATCATGGTAGCGTAGCCATCGGCGGGGGCGGCCGCGACTGCGCCGGTAAGTAGGGCCGAAGCCGTCAGACCCAGCATCCAATCTCGTCTACGCATAAGCCTCCAGCGCATCGGTCTCGAAAGCGTAGACGATGCTCGTCGGGGTTTATTCCGTGGCCAAAGCCATTTTATCGGTCCTCACCAAAACGATAGTCTCATGCTTCTGCGGTTGATTGACCGGGTCGCGGTCGGACAGCATATGCGCAGGCACGGCGATGGATTTCCGCCGGGCCATTCGGTCGAACCGCCCTCGCAAGGGCCGATGATTCCTACCAGGCGCCGCAAGGCAGCAAGGAGGAATGGTGCGCGCGACATTTCGCAATCTCTATGACCAGTTCAACATGGCAGCGTTCATTCGCGATCGCCGCACCCATGCCACGTCGGTACTGCGGTGGGCTTTGATCCTGGTCCCGATGGCCGCAGCGGTGGGAACGCTCTGCGCGGCCTTCCTGCGGAGCCTCGACGCCGTAACCCAGCTTCGCTTCGCCTTTCCCTGGCTGCTCTACCTGCTGCCGATCGGCGGGTTCGTGGTCGGACTGCTCTACCATCTGACAGGGCGCTCGGTCGAAGGCGGCAACAACCTCATCGTCGAGCAAATCCACGAACCGGGGGGCGGCGTGCCGCTGCGCATGGCTCCGCTCATCTTCTTCGGCACGGTCGTGACACATCTGTTCGGGGGATCGGCGGGACGTGAAGGCACCGCCGTGCAGTTGGGCGGCAGTCTTGCCAGCGGGTTTGGACGCGCGCTCAGATTGGATGCGGAAGCGACACGCACCCTCCTTATGACCGGGATCGCGGCTGGGTTCGGCGCGGTCTTCGGGACGCCGATTGCGGGCGCGGTCTTTGCACTGGAGGTGCTGGCGATCGGTCGGGTCGAGTATCGCGCGCTGGTGCCATGCCTGGTCGCGGCGCTGGTCGGTGACTGGACCTGTCTTGCCTGGGGCATTCATCACGGCGTCTACCATGTCGATGCGCTGGTGCCGGTCGACGCGCTGCTCGTCGCCAAGGCCGGTGTCGCCGGCATTGCCTTCGGTCTGACCGGGCTGACCTTTGCCGAGGCCAATCACGCGCTGGGCGGATGGTTGAAGCGCGTGATCCCCTATGGCCCACTACGACCCGTTATCGGCGGGCTGGCCGTGATTGCGCTGGTCTGGCTGCTCGGAACCCGCGACTATCTTGGCCTGGGTACGCTCGCCGCGACACCGGACAGCCTGACCATCGCCAGCTTCTTTGGTCCCGATACGCACTCGTGGAGCTGGGCGCTGAAGCTGCTCTTTACCGTCGTGACCCTGAGCGCGGGCTTCAAGGGGGGCGAGGTCACGCCGCTGTTCTTTATCGGCGCGGCGCTCGGCAATGCGCTCGCGCCGATGTTCGGAGTACCGTCGGGGCTATTCGCAGCGATCGGCTTCGTCGCGCTGTTCGCGGGCGCGGCCAACACACCGCTGGCTTGCACGTTCATGGGGATCGAGTTGTTCGGCGCGGCCTATACGGTGCCGATCGCAGTCGCGTGCTTCGTCGCCTACCTCTGCTCAGGCCACAACGGCATCTACCTGTCGCAGCGCGTCGCTGTGCCAAAGGTACCTGCCGCACACCTCACACCCGACGCGACCCTGCGCGATGCCCGCACGCACCGCGCTTCTCGCCGGCGCACGCGCGCCTGATCCTGTTTCCTGTCGAAAGCCCGTCATGCCCAATCGTTTCACCGTCCATCACCGCGAAGTCGGGATGCTGCGCATCTATCTGAAACCGTCCGACAAGATCGGCCCGCGTCGCTTCTGGGGGGCAAAGCCGCTCTATCGCGAGCTGATTCGCACCGCGAAGGCGGACGGCATCATCAACGCCGTCGCGCAAAATACCCATTACGGCTTCAGCAATCACGAACCGATCCGGGAGAACGGCTCGGAAATTGCCGATCCGCATCTGACGATCTGTGTCGAACTGGTCGGCGATCGCGATCAGCTCAACCTCTTCTGTCGCCGGCATGGAGATCTGATCGGCGACAAGGTGATCGTCTACAAACGACTGGAGCATTGGACTATCACGCGCAAAACTGAGCTAACCAGAGCCTGATCGGCGTTCCCGTAAAGGAAGGTTGATCGAGAATGACGGTGTACCCCGTGCAGTTTGATCAGTGCTACTGCGGTAGGCTTTCCCAAATTCTGTTCCCGGTTGCCTTTTCCCGGAATGGCGCCGGACCAACGGGGAAACGGGACGCTTGAGCCTGTCGGAACGCACCTGATTCCCGGTGCCAAATAGCAGTTTTAAGACAACTGTTCGCGCCCCTCGCGATCTCGACACGACAATCCATGCCGGATGGCCAATATGCGCGACAGTCAACCCGGCCGGGTTTTCCGATAGGCGAAGCGCCGTTTCGTGCTCGTTCTATGTTATGCCCCCAATGAGTGACGCCGGGGCCGTGCGGGTGATCAAACGGCGATCCGCTCGATCACGGCACTGGCCGCCCGGACAGGAATGAACAGGCGGGTCTTGTGCTGAATGATCTCGGTGAAACACCCGGCCGCCTTCAACTCCCCGAGGCGCGAATATGGCCAGTCGAGCAGTTCGAGCCGATGCTCACCTGCCACCAGGCTGCGCTTCAGCCTGTAGCTGCCAAGCGTCGCCATCTCGCCGGTGCCCAGCACGTGTTTGGCGGTATCCTCCCCTGAGACAACGATCGCTGCCTCGATCCCGAAAGCGGCGGCAAGTTTCGGGACGACCGGCGCAGGCACCAGACGTCCGAGGAACGACTGGCCATCGTCGGTGGTGATACGCCAGACCTGGACATGGTCGTCCGGAAGGCGGTCCCAAACAGGCAGGAGCAGGCCGGCCACCAGATAGATGGTGCTGGTGCGGGTTTTGCCGCGCAGATCGTCGACCTCGGCTGACCAAAGCGTCGAGAACTCTTCCTCGCTTGCTTCCTCCCACATGGTCTCGAGCAGCAGGTCCTGGCGCATCCGCTCGGTTCGGGTCGGCCGGATGAGTTCGAAGCGGCGGACAATTTCGCCGTCATCATCGGTGAGGGAAAAGGTGGTGCAGCGGATGGCCGCCTTGCCGGACTTCCGATTGACCATCGGCCGCGCATCGTCGCCGAGGCGGCGCAATGCCTGTTCTAGGGAGATAGGCTTGTAGCGTTCCTCTGTTTCGAGGCGCAGGATCTCGGTTTCGGCTCCGCTGACCGGATCGCGCCTGATCACCGTTCGATCGAGAATGGTAATTCGCTCGGCGTTGATGGTCTCGACGCCGACGTCGAGCGTCCCAGCCTCCCGAGCCGCTTCAACCCGGGCTTCGATCAGGCCGAGATATTCGTCGAAGATGGCGTTCTGAAGAGCGACGCCCAGTGCCAAGATGCGATTGAGCCAGCGCTGGATGGGGGGTAGATCCTCCCTCAATCCGCCACCTTCACCTTCGAGTTCGAGCCCGGTCAACTGCTGGAACGTGGCGAAGGTGATCGAGCGAAGCTTGCCCTCGGCGAGCAAGCGAAACCATGTCTCGAGCGCCTCTCGTGCATAGTCGCTCTCGAGGTTATCGCGCGGATCGAAAAGTCCTTGCCCCCCCGTTTGGCGTTGGCCGCGGGTCAGTGCACCAAGGCTGTCGAGCCGTCGCGCGATCGTCGAAATGAACCGGCGTTCGCCTCGACAATCGGTGGACACCGGTCGGAAAAGCGGTGCCGCTGCCTGGTGGGTCCGGTGGGTTCGACCGAGGCCCTGGATCGCCGCATCGGCACGCCAGCCCGGCTCGAGGAGATAATGGATACGCCGGGACTGGTTCTTGGCTGAAAGGCTCGCGTGGTACGAGCGACCGGTGCCGCCTGCATCCGAGAATATCAGAATCTTCTTCGCACCACGCATGAAGGCGTCCGTTTCGGCGAGGTTGGTGCGCGCTGAACGGTTCTCAATTCGCTGCCGACCACCGACGTCAACGATGATGCGCCGACTACGGCCGGTGACCTCGGCGACGGCGTCGGGGCCGAAATGACCGATGATATGGTCGAGGGCGGACTCGACGATCGGCAGCGCACCGACCTGCTCGACCAGGGTGTCGCGCATCTCGAGCGCCTCCTGGCTCAACACCGGATGACCCGCTTCGTCGCACATCGGCTCCGACCGGGTCTTGCCGGTGTCATCGACGAAGGTCTTCATCTGACGAACGGGGAAGGCCGCGATTAGATAGTCCATCAGAAACTCGCGGGGTGAGAGTTCGATGTCGAGATTGCCGCGTTCCTGTGAGCCGAGCCCGGCCAGTGCGCGATTGAGCATCGCTTCCGATGTCGAGACAAGTTGGACCACCACACTGTCACCGCGCGCCAGATCGGTGCGCATGGCGGGAATGAGGGCGGGGAGCTTCATGCCGATCAGAAGCTGGCCGAAGAAGCGCTGCTTCGTGGATTCGAAGATCGACAGCGCGGCCGCCTTTGCACCCCCGTTATACGTGTCCTTCGAAAAGCTGTCGGTGACCCGCGTTGCGTCCAGTGCGGCACGAAGATTGGCGTGGATGATCGCCCAGGCATCGGCATAGGCGTCGTATACGGCGATCTGATCGTCGGTGAGCTGATGCTCGAGGATGTCGTACTCCACGCCCGCGAAGCTCAGCGCGCGTGCCGTGTACAGCCCCTGCATCTTGAGGTCGCGCGCCATCAGCTCGAGGGCCGCCATACCGCCGCGCCGCAAGCTTTCAACGAAGGCGCGGCGATCCGCGAAGGCGGTACCTTGACCCCACAGGCCGAGGCGGGTCGCATAGGCAAGATTGTTCACATCGGAGGCACCGGTGGCCGAGACGTAGAGGACTCGCGCGCGTGGAAGGAGGTTCTGCAGCCGCACGCCTGCGATGCCTTGATCCGATCCGTCCTTCGTGCCGAACCGGCCTTCGCCTCCAGCTACACCGGCCATCTCGTGTGCTTCGTCGAAGACGAGCATACCTTCGAAGCTATCACCCGCCCAGTCGAGGATCTGCTGGAGGCGACTGCCCTTATCGCCGCGGCTCGATCGCAGCGTCGCATAGGTGAGAAAGAGGACGCCCTCTCCGGCGCCGATGGCCGTACCGAGCTTCCATTGGTTGAGATGCTGGATGTCGAGTGCGAGTCCTCCCACCGCGGTCCAGTCCCGTCGCGCGTCCTCAAGGAGCGTTTCGGTCTTCGAGATCCAGACGTGCCGGCGATGACCGCGGAGCCAATGATCGAGGATGATAGACGCGACTTGCCGACCCTTTCCCGCCCCGGTTCCATCGGCGAGGAAGAAGCCCGTCCGATACGGGCGACCTTCATCGTCCGGAATCAGGGTCAGGCCTTCCTCGCCGGGATGAAATCGGCCGGGAAGGTCGCGCTGAAAGGCGTCACCAGCGTAGATCAGCGTCTCGAGCTGCGCGTCCGACAGGACCTGGCTTTCGAGAATGGCGACGGGAAGGTTCGGCGCATAATGCGGTTGCGGTGCGGTGATCGACCCCATTGCGATCGATTCCACCAAGGCGGTTGGATGCTGCGCGGCGTCCTCAATCACAATGCGGCTTGGTCGATAGGGAAGGTAGACGCCAGCGGCTTCGCCTACCGGTGCCGGATCGTCGAGCACCGCATAGGAGATGTCCCGCATCACGGCAGAGGGCGTAGGGCGGGCAAGTGGCGTCGCCAGCCGGGGACGAGCCGCAAGAGCACCGAGCAACGACGACGGCCTGGGAACCGGCGATGAAGGCGCCGCGACCCGTGTAGGCGCTGGGAAGGCCACGATATGTCCAAGGGCATCGCTGAGGGTGGAGCAACGGATCAGCTCTGCTTCTCCTGAGCGCCCCTTCTCGAGGACCATGATCTTCACAGCCTGACCCGTACCGTGCTTCGCATAGGCATTGGGGGGCAGCGCAAGATGCAACGTCAGTGCGCAGCCCTCCGTCGCCCTTTTCCAGGCTCGACTTGACGTATCGACCCGTTCGGGGAGAACGGCCGCACACCGTCCGCCAACAGAAAGCCGGGACAATGTCGAGCGGAGATGTCGGAAGGCCGCGAGCGGATCGGCATGGCGCCCCAGGCTCCGCGAAAACGGCGGATTGATCAGGGCCGCAGTGGGCCGGATGACCGGGTCGAGAAAGTCGTGGATCAGCTCGGCGTCATGCGTGATGACGGTCGTGTCGGGAAAAGCGGCGCACAACATCGCAGCGCGGGTCGCGTCGAGTTCGTTGAGGACAAGGCGTGCGCCGGCCCGGTGAGCGAAGGTTGCCAGAAGCCCGGTACCGGCGGAGGGCTCGAGGACGAGATCGTCGGACCCGATGCGCGCGGCAAGGGCCGCCAGAAAGGCCAGCGGCGCGGGCGTTGAGAATTGCTGGAGCTCGATCTGCTCTTCGCTGCGCACACTATGGGTCGGCAGGTTGGACACCAGCCCGTTGAGCTCCGCGAGGCAGTCCGCAGGCCCTGCGGGCAAGTCCGCGGTCGCGAGGTAAAGGACCTGGGCCAGTTCCAGCACGTCATAGGCGTCGCGCAGTGACCAGCGACCGTCGGCTGAGGACGTGCCGTGCGCCTGTTCCATAAGCCACAGCAACGACTCCCGCTTTACCGGGTCTTTCCTGGCGATGATCACGGGGAGCGCCCTGGCGGCCGTGATCGATGGCGCGGCAAACTCCAGCTCGGAAGCATCGAGGAGGCGGGCTGCGGGTAGGTGGCGCATCGAGGTTACTCCGTTCTTCCGTCCGGTGTTCATCACCGGATCGACACGCCGGAGGCGGCCTCCCCTCTTGTCGGCCTGGCGAGAATCGACCGGCGAGCTCGGGTTTGATCGCACACGACCCGTCCCATGCCGCCGCACGGAATCGTCTTGACGCGAATGCCAACTTTACGGAACATAAAGGGAACACACTGAGTCTAGCTGATATGTCCGCCGCCCTTCATCCTGCCGTCCCCGGCATTGACCATTTGCGCAGGATCGCTTCGCCGGCGACCGACTTCAGGGTCATGCCGTTTGGCATCGCGGCGCTCGACGCACGGCTGGGGGGAGGGGGCTTACGGGCGGGGGCGTTGCACGAAGCTACGCCGCGCAGCCCCTCGCTCGCCGATGATGCGGCCGCAACGCTCTTCCTCGCCGGCATCGCCGCGCGGGAAGCGATCGCCACAGGCGGTCTGGTGTTATGGGTGAGCTGCCGCACCGATCTCTACGCGCCGGCGCTGGAGCAAGCGGGGCTGCCGGCCGCAAGCGTGATCTATGCCCAGCCAAGGGACGATACCGCGCTCCTGGCGGTGGTCGAGGACGCGGTGCGTGACGGCACGCCGTGTGCGATCGTCGCCGAGGCGAGCAAGGTTTCAATGGTCGCGACGCGACGCTTGCAGCTCGTCGCGGGTGATGCCGACATACCCATTCTTCTCCTTCGCCGCGCGCGCCGTCTCGGCCAGGAAGTCTTCAACGAGCCGTCCGCAGCCTGGACGCGCTGGCGCATCGGGTCCGTTTCGTCCCAGCGCCTCGCGGTCGCGGGGGTGGGTCGTCCGCGTTGTTCGCTGGAGTGCAGCCGCCAACGTGGTGGCGAGAGCTTCACCATGATCGTGGAGGGCAGCGATGAGACGGGTCGTCTCGCTGTTCCTGCCGACCTTAGCCATCGATCGGCTGAGGCGGCTGGAACGGTCCGCTCTGCAGCAGCCTGAACGGTCTGTCCTCGAGGTGCCGATCGACGACGATCCGGGGGACTGTTCGGTGCCCCGGGGCGGCGGATGGCGTCCGGGCGCCCGGTGGGCGCGGCAAGGGCTGCCGACGCGGGCTGTTGTTGAGGCACAGATCGCAGCGCTTCCAACGCATGCGCGTCCCCCCGTACGCGAACTCGGTCGCCGGTCGGAGGCGGCCAGCCATCCGTTTAAGGCCATGGTGCAGGCTGCTCCGACATCGCCCCATCCCCTCCCATTGCTGGGGCACGCGCCGCTGGCGTTGGTAGGCAAGGTCGGGCGGCGAGAAGACATCGTCGCCGCGTGCGATGGGGCGCGCGCCCTGGGCGTGTATCCGGGCATGGCGGCGACCCACGCACGCGCGCTCGTATCGGACCTCGACGTCCGCCCGGCTGATCCGGAGGCGGATAGCGCGTTGCTCGATCGCCTGGCCTTGCTCGCCGTACGACGCTGGTCGCCGGTCGCAGCGGCGACGCCGAACGACGGGATCTGGATCGATCTTTCCGGTTGCGCGCATCTGCATGGCGGCGAGGAGCTGTTCTGCCGCCGTCTTCATGCCTTCTGCCGACGGGCGGGCTTCTCCGCACGGATCGCGGTCGCCGATACGGGTGGAGCGGCGCATGCCCTGGCAAGATACGGACGCGGCGAGATCATACGGGCACCCTCGGGCGCGACCGCGGATGCATTAGCGCCGCTGCCGGTTGCCGCCTTGCGGCTTGCGCCCTCCGCGCTCCGTGCGTGTCGACGCTTCGGCTTCGATACGATTGCAGATCTCCTGCCCGTGGCTCGGGGACCACTCGCCAGGCGCCTCGGGCTGCCAGCGATCGTTCGGCTCGATCAGGCGTTGGGTGCCGTAGCGGAGCCGATCACGCCCCGCGAGGATGCCGAGGTTCCTGGCGTTGAATGCCGGTTGCTCGAGCCGATCGTTACCGCTGAGGCGATTGAGCAGGTGATGGGCGATCTGCTGCGGGATCTTGCCCGTGTTCTGCAAGCGCGAGGGCTGGGCGCGCGGTCGCTGCGGTTCGCCGGCCTGCGGGTCGATGGATCCGAACAGATCGTCGGCGTGGGGACTTCGCGACCCACGCGAGAAGTTTCCCACTTGCTTCGCCTGCTGAAGCTCAGGATCGAGCGGATCGATCCGGGCTTGGGTTTCGAGCAGTTTCGGCTCGTAGCGCCGCACACCGAACCGCTTGACGCGGTGGATCTGGGCGCCGTGCTGGTCGACGACCGACACAAGCGCGATCCAGCGCGCCTCGTCGACGTGATCGCGGGCCGGATCGGTGCCCAGGCCGTCTACCGCGCAGCCCCACGCGAAAGCCACGTGCCCGAGCGCGCCGTGATCCGATCCGACCCCATCGCTCTGCCGGGCGCATGGCCGGCATGGAAGCGGCCCATCCGGCTCTTTGCTCGACCCGAACCCCTCGGCCGGGTCATCGCGCTGATGCCGGACCAACCTCCGCGCCGCTTCGAATGGCGAGGGCGCGTGCATCGGATCGTCGCCGGCGATGGTCCCGAACGGGTGCATGGCGAATGGTGGCGGCGTGACGCCGAGGTCTGGGCGATCCGTGACTATTACCGGGTCGAGGATGAGGAGGGCGGCCGGTTCTGGGTATTCCGGCGCGGCGACGGCTTCGAGGACAACACCGGCGATCTGTCGTGGTGGATGCATGGGGTCTTTGGATGACCCATTACGTCGAGTTGCAGGTCCTCACGCATTTCTCGCTATTGCGCGGTGCATCGTCTGCCGAGGAATTATTCTCTGCCGCAGCATTGCTCGGATATCCCGCGATCGGGGTAAGCGATATCGGGACCGTGGCCGGCGTGGTCCGGGCCTGGGAGGCGCAGAAAGCGACCGGCGTTCGCCTGATTGCGGGCACCCGGGTCGATCTGTCCTGCGGCCGACGCCTCCTGCTCTATCCGACGGATCGACCAGCTTGGTCGCGGATCACGCGGCTCCTGACGGTCGGCAAGAAGCGGGCAGGGAAGGGCGCATGTCTGCTGCACTGGCATGATCTTGCGCCATGGTCCGACGCCGTCATCGCGATCCTGTTACCGCACGAGGCGGACGAGGAGAACCTTGAGGCGCTGGCCGACCTCAAGGCGGTCTTCGGGCAGCGGGGTTATATGGCGCTGTTCCAGCGGCGTCGGCCAGGTGATGCGGTTCGCATCGACGCGCTCGCGCGACAGGCAGGTGGTGCGGGCATACGCGCGGTCGTCACCGGCGACGTCCTTTATCACGCTCCGGAAGCGCGGCTGCTGCAGGATGTCGTCACCGCCGTCCGAGAGAAGTGCTCCGTCGACGAACTGGGCTATCGACGCGAGGTCAACGCCGATCGCGCGCTCAAATCGCCCGACGAAATGGTACGCAGGTTCCAGGATTATCCGGACGCGTTGCAGGCGAGCGTCGACATCGCCCGGATGTGCACCTTCGACCTCGGCGAACTGGCATATCAATATCCGCACGAGCGGGTCATTGAGGGACTGACTGCACAACAGGCGCTCGAGCAACTCGCGACCGAAGCGGTCGAGGGCATGTTCGACGGAAACGTGCCCAAGTCCTATCGCGACCAGATCGCACACGAGCTGCGGCTGATCGGCGAACTCGGCTATGCGCTTTATTTCCTGACGGTCCATTCGATCGTGCGTGAGGCCCGCCGGCGTGGGATCCTGTGCCAAGGGCGCGGCTCGGCTGCCAATTCGTGCGTCTGCTTCGTGCTCGGGGTCACGTCGATCGATCCGATCAAGCATGAACTGCTCTTCGAACGCTTCGTATCGGGCGAACGGCGCGAGCCCCCCGATATCGACATCGATTTTGAGCATGAACGGCGCGAGGAGATCATCCAGTGGATCTACGAAACCTATGGGCGTGACAGGGCAGCGCTGACCGCGGTCGTCACTCGTTACCGGGCGCGCGGCGCGGTACGCGATGTCGGCAAGGCGATGGGCTTGCCCGAGGATCTCACCTCCTCCTTGGCAGGCCTGGTCTGGGGGTGGTCCGCCGAAGGGGTCGGCGAGAAGCAGGTCGACGAGCTCAACCTCGACATCGGTGATCGCCGGCTGCGTCTCACACTCGATCTTGCGCGCAAGCTGATCGGTGTACCGCGTCACATGAGCCAGCATCCAGGCGGTTTCGTCCTGACCCATGATCGTCTCGACGACCTCGTTCCCATCGAACCAGCGGCGATGGAGGACCGCCAGATCATCGAATGGGACAAGGACGATATCGACAGCCTCAAGTTCATGAAGGTCGACGTGCTTGGGCTCGGCATGCTCGGTTGCATGAACCGCGCCTTTGACATGCTCGAGGCGGACAAGGGCCTGCATGTGGAGCTGAAGGATCTGCAGGACGACGATCCGGGCGTCTACGCCATGATCCAGAAGGCCGATACGCTCGGGACATTCCAGATCGAGAGCCGCGCCCAGATGAGCATGCTGCCGCGCATGAAGCCGCGGCGCTTCTACGATCTGGTCATCCAGGTCGCGATCGTAAGGCCCGGGCCGATCCAGGGCGATATGGTCCATCCCTATCTCCGCCGACGGGAGGGTCTTGAGCGCCCCGAGTATCCACGCCCTGAGCTGCGCGCCGTTCTCGAAAAGACGCTTGGCGTTCCACTCTTTCAGGAACAAGCCATGAAGGTTGCGATCGTCGGCGCCGGGTTCACGCCGGCTGAGGCGGACGCGCTGCGCCGTGCGATGGCGACGTTCAAGTTCACCGGCGGTGTCAGCCATTTCAGCGAGAAACTGGTGGAAGGCATGGTTGCCCGAGGGTATCCACGGGACTTCGCGGAGCGTACCTTTCGTCAGCTCGAGGGCTTCGGTTCCTACGGCTTTCCTGAGAGCCATGCCGCGAGCTTTGCCAAGATCTCCTATGCGTCGTCGTGGATGAAGCATCATCATCCGGACGTTTTTTGCGCCAGCTTGATGAACGCGCAGCCGATGGGCTTTTACGCGCCGGCTCAGATCGTGCGCGACGCGCGCGAGCACGGCGTCGAGGTTCGGCCGCCTTGCGTCAATGCGAGCCGCTGGGACTGTACGCTGGAGCCGACCGGGAGCCGATATCTGGCCGTCCGGCTCGGACTGAGGGTGATCCGCGGTTTGTCCAACGCCGATGGGGCCAAGATCGTCGCAGCTCGGGCAACCGCCTCGTACGACAGCGTGGAGGACGTCTGGCGCCGATCGGGGGCGCAACGCGCCTCGATCGAGAAGCTGGCCGACGGCGACGCCTTCCACGCGTTCGGCGCCGATCGGCGGCAAGGGCTGTGGAAGGTGAGGGGGCTGGGGGAGGCGCCGCTGCCCCTCTTCGCGGCCGCCGATCGTGCGGCTGTTGCCGGCAGCGTCGAGGGTATCGAGCCTGCGGTAGCGCTGCGCCCACTCACCGACGGGCGCGAGGTCATCGAGGACTATCGCAATCTGCAACTGTCGCTTCGCGCGCATCCCCTAAGCTTCGTGCGCGACGAGCTGTCCCGACAAGGCGTGCGCTCTTGTGCCGACCTGAGCACCATCCGTGATGGCCGCCACGTCGAGGTGGCGGGCATCATCCTTGTCCGGCAGAAGCCGGGCAGCGCCAAAGGCGTGCTGTTCATCACCATCGAGGATGAAACCGGCATCGCCAACGGGATCCTGTGGCCGGATCGTTTCGAGGCGCAGCGTCGCACAGTGATGTCGGCGTCGATGGTCGGGTTGAAAGGGCGCGTGCAGCGCGAAGGCGAGGTGATCCACGTGATCTGCGATCGGATCGTCGAGTACGGGGACCTGCTGATGAAGGTCGGCGACATGTCGTTCCCGCCTCGGACCGGTCGCGGAGACGCCGCGCAGCATCCAGGATCTCCCGATCGCGGAGAACCCGGTCATGACGCCGACCGGTGGAAGCCAGAACCGCGCGACTGCTATTGGCCGCCGCATGCCGACGGCAGGGATCCGGAACAGGTCGTGCGCTTCAAGTCGCACGACTTTCATTGATCCGATGGCGAGCTTGCCACGTCACCAGCGAGTCGTGATCGCGCTCTCCGTCCATATCCTCCGCGCGGGCGTCGCGCGCTGTTCGGAAGGACGCGTCGATGGCATCGAGGTACGGCTCGCGTTGCGATGTCTGCTGCCGCATTGTCCGGAGCCCTGGCCGCTGTCGTTATACTGGGATGCTGCGGCACAGGAGAACGAGATCGGCCGGGCACAGGGCGTAACCGCTGCATTCAATGGCATCGTCCGACAGCTGCGCAAGGCGGGCCGATACGATGAGAACGGCTTTTTGTAAGAGCGGCGTCGGCAGCCGGTGCGGAAGGGGATTTTGGACTCGATAGCTCGATGCAGCATACCAGCATGCGATCCAGCGAACCGGGATCTGGTGATAGGATGATCAAAATCGTCCAATTTCGACCATCCTAACACCGGTCCTCGAACCGCGCACGCTGTCGCTCGCCCGAGCCAGGAGTATGATAGGTGCCGCGAAGGCAACGGTGTGGGCGCCTACACAATACAAGGAAGAAGCTTGTGACGCAGCCACCGCTGCGAATGATCGCGCATCGCTTTGGCATTCCGATGGAGGTGCTCGCGTGCGAACCGCTCGGCAGACCGCCGGTAGCGTACGGCGAGGTTCTCGTGCGCATGACGGCAACGCCGATCAATCCATCCGACCTGATCCCCGTTGCCGGTGCCTATGCTGCGCGAACGTCGCTTCCGTTCGTGCCAGGCTATGAGGGGACGGGAACGATCGAAGAGGTCGGCGACAATGTCGATCCCGGGCTAATCGGTCGGCGCGTGTTACCCTTGGGCAGTGCGGGATGCTGGCAGACGTTGAAGGTCCTGCCGGCCGACTGGTGCATCCTGGTGCCGGACGATGTCGACGATGACGAGGCCGCGACCGCCTATATCAATCCCCTGACCGCCCTACTAATGGTGCGTAGGATGGCCCCGCAGCCAGGAGACGCGGTCGGAATCACCGCCGCCGCGTCGGCAATCGGTCGCATCCTGATCCGCATGATCGCATCGACGAGGGCGCACGCGGTTGCCATCGTGCGCTCGCAGTCGGCGGCCGAAAGCCTCCGCTGCGAACCTTCTGAGGTGGTCTGGAGCGATACGCCAATGCCCAGGCTCAATGGAGCCATGGACGCGGTTGGCGGCCGCGCGGGATGCGATCTGGCGGCCGCGGTCGTGCCGGGCGGCCAGATGCTGCATTATGGTTTGCTGTCAGGGAAGCCGCTGGCCGGGACGGGCGCCACCACAGCACAATACTTCAGACTGCGGGATATCGTTCATGCCATATCGAGAGCGCAGCTCGACGAATTGATGTCTGTTGTATTTGACGAGATACGGGTCGGCCGTGCCGCGATCTCGATCGCTGCCCGCTACCCCCTGGCGGAAATCGGTCTTGCGCTCACGCACGATGCCCGTGTCGGACGAAGCGGCAAAATCCTGCTCTGCCCGTGAGAGAGGGACGGGGATGGGGCGGCGAGCGAAGCCGCGCCATCTTCCGACGATGCATCACCCCGCCGTTAATTGCGAGCGACCGCGCAGTGCCGCTCTGCGGCAATCGGTCCCTCGTCCTGCGTCATCGTCGGGCGAATGAGTCTCTAACGCGCTTGGCGCGCCAGGCATCGTTCCAGTCGTTGTGAACATCGGGCACATGTGCCACAAGTTCACGGCGGTGACGGGACAGGTGCTCGCGTGCCTTCTCAAGGAGCCGCGCTGCCGCCGGCCCGCGATCGGCATAGACGATGATCCTGCGCACTTTTTCGGGGATAGCGACGAATGCGAGCCGTTCCACGCCGCCCAGCGCCCAGGTCGGCGTACCGAACCAGTGCATCGCAGACAGTGCGTCCTCAATGCCTTCGGCGAGACCAAGTTCGTCCGTCGCGGGTGCAAGCCTGATGGCGCCGGTACCTAGGAGTCCGAGCGCAACTTTGGGCTTCGGGATTGGCTTGTGAAGGATGTCGACCGGATCAAGGAAGGTCCGCTGCACCGCGATCACGCCCAGGTCACTTTCTACGGCTGCGATCAATGCGGGCATGACCCGCTTGTCGGAGCCAGAGCCAAGCACGGTCTTCGGATTGAACCGTAAGCTTCGCGGATAGGGTCCGGTCAGTCCGCGGGCGCGCAAATACGTCTCGGCCAGCGTTCCGACGACCGGCTTGCTCGCGTGCCACAATCGAACCGCAAGCGCACTCATGTCGCGCCGCGGTTCCTTGGCAGGCATGTCGAGCGGCGCGCGATCATGAAGGCGTTGCCGCTGCAGCGCCTTGAGCACCTCGGCGGTGGTGCACCCGGCGAAGCAGTGGAACAGGATGGCGCTATCGCCAAGCCTGACCGAGAGGCTGGGCGACACATCGTCATGTGCTGGGCATCGGCATTCGCCACGGGTGCCGCGCCATACCCCGCCAAGGCGCTCGACGATCGTCTTTGCGCGGACTTCAGCGTCGAGCGGCAGTCTAGGCATCGGCCGAGCTCCGGCATCGTGCTGGACTGCGATCATTTCCTGACACTCCGGTAACTTCGAACCGCAGGGTCATCGTCGCCCTCGCCTCTGGACGGCGAGCGAAGAGCCAAAGACTGAAAGGAACTGATCTCGTGCGCGCGCGGCGTCGCCGCATGAACGCCCTTGGGCGGCTAGCTAACCGTAACGTCCTGTGAAGAGGTCGCCGAGCGCGCGGCGTCGAAAGGCGTTCCACCACCGACGGCGACGATGTTCTGGCGCATCGTGGATCATGTGGCAGCGCGGACAGAGGGCGGCGAGGTTTCGCCAACGCGGACCGCTGAAACTCGGATCGTGATTGAGATGCGCTGTGGCCAGGTAGACCGGTCTGCGCGTGATGCAGATCGCGTCTAGAGCAACAAAAGCGGGAGGCCGTCGCAACACGCGGCCGCGTCCATCCCGCCAGGAACGCCCGTCTGCGTCCCACCAGACCCCTTTCGCATCCTTGAGCTGAGCAACGTGTCGGCCATGCGGCCGTCCGCAATGTTCGCAACGACCACTTGCACGTTCGAAGCGTACGATCCGGCTGATCTCGGGCCAGTCGATCGGATAAAGCCAGCGATGTTCCGGACGGATCGGCATGCGACGATTCTGAATCATGCGCACCGAGAACGAAAGGAGAAAATGCGGCGAATGATCTGCCGATCCCGGCATACCGAGTTTGAAAGGGCGTGACGACCGCCAGCCGATCGCTTGGCCAGAGCCTCACACCTGTTCGCCGGTACTTTTGGCCAGAACCGAAAAGGTGTCGGCGATGAGCTCTGTTCGGTAGCCTGTATCATTGGTGTCGCCATGCTGCCCCTCGCGCACGCGTCCTGTGATATGGACAAGATCACCGACGCCGGCAACCTCCAGTTGGTTGGTCAGGTTCGAGAAACACACGACGCTATTCCATAGGGTATCCTGCTTCCATTCGTCGCCATCACGTCGGTTGTAATTTGCTGCAACGTTCACGAACGTGACCTTTTCTCGCCTGTTGATCTTGCCGACACGCCCGATGATGCGGAATTCAGCGATATTCTGGGGCATGATGCTCTTCTCCAGTGACTCACTCAATTGAACAGGCGGGGTCGCGCGATCAGTCGCTCTTTGTCAGCGCGCGCGGCTGGAAATGGTATTTCGTGACGTTCTGAGGTGTTGCGTAGGTCTCGTACGCCGCCAGCCAGTCGCGACTGATGGCTCGTTGCGCGGTTGCTAGCGGAAGCCGGTGCTCGCACACGAGCCGCCACAGAACGAAGGCGAGTGCATTCTTGTCATCCGCATTCGCTTGTCCGCGGCGCGGTTGAAGCCAGAGATTGCCGGCATCGAATGGTGCGCCGCCTAGAGAAATCGGAATGAGGTGATCAAGCTCATAGTCGGCCAATCGTCCGTCTGGATATTGCGCCTGCATCATCCGCCGCTTCAGGGGACCGGTGACACCGTAGGAGGGGCGCATCGATCGGGAATATCCCGGTCGACAGATCGTCCTCCCAATGTTCCCTTGCGTGATGCGAGCGTCGATCGAGCCTCTCACATCGGGCGGCGGCAATCGTCCATCGATACCCAGCGGAAGCGGCGGACGCAGGATCGTCGACGCGAGACTCTGGACAGCCTCGCAAAACGGCTCATCGCATCGGGCGTTTCCCGAAAACGGCGCGCCAATCGCATGGCTCAAACCGCCGTGCCACCATGCAAGTACGGCAAGCACCCCTGCACCGACGATCAGCGCCAGCCACCTCATCGCCCGCCTTTGGGACCGCAGGTGCAGGTGAAAATCTGAATGGATCCGTGTCGAGACATAGTCCACGTTTACCACAGGACGTTATTGGACGCCAAGTCAGGTTTGTCAGTGTGCTGCCATTCGTTCGGTCCGGAATCCCCACAGGCTCTTTGCAAGATCGAGTTCGTCGCGCTTTGCCTTGCCGATCATTCCCGTGAAATATGCGCCTGGCGTCAGCCGAATTTCCGACCGCGAATGGCGTTCGGCGGTAATCATGATCGCCACCGCTGCGGCATCCGGCCCAAGCTTTTCCAAGGCGTCCACATAGACCCCGATGCGGATCCCGAGATCGTTGCGCAGCCGAGAGGCGGCCCGATGAATATCGGACCACGCGGGTCTGCTGTTGCCGACGTACATCGCGGTGGTCGGGAACATCTCCATCAACTCTGCTGGACGAGCGTTGAAGCGACTGTTCGACGGTGACGCCGAGAGGTCGGCTGGAGGTGGAGCGGAACCGATTGGATCAGAACTACAAGCTCGCTCAGCCCGTACATCTTTGATGGGGTGAGGGCTGGTTTGTATATGTATGAAGGGCTCATTTTTTGACCCTGACCCATCATTATCTTCAGGAAACATACATTCGTCGATGGTCGTGGCAACGAGTTGCTCGACGTGCGGCAAACGGCTGAGTGCAGCCCGATAGAGATCACTGTCACGCACGGAACGCGCCTGCGCTGCAGCTTCAGCCACGCTATCGATGGCTTCCTGGAGGGCAAACCACCGCGGGCCCGTCAACCGCATATCGGCTGCTTGCGCGAGTGCCTGACCAACAATCCGGCTAACGCGGGCAATCTCCTGCCGACCCTCCTTGAAGAGCCGAGATTGTGCCGAATAGGCATCGGCGCGCTCGCGAAGCTCCTCGAAGCGGATGCGAAGCGGCGAGAGGTCGACACCAAAGGCGGTTGAGATTGCACCCGTATGATCACGGCGGCCTGTGCGCCGTCCATGAGCGCTGTCGCGCGCGAGGATCAGTCCGAGCGCTCTGAGCTGCCGGAGACGGGCTTTGATCGCACTGACCGTCTTGCCGGCGTCCTCAGCGAGCGTGAGGTTGCTTGGCCAGGCGATCGGCGTGCGCCCTTCCTTCCAATCATCGGCATGGGTGTAGCTGATGAGGTGTTCGAGCGTCTGTAGCGCACCGATCCCAACGCCTAGCGCCGCTGCTGAGCGCTTGACGACGGCGAACACCGCTTTCCGGTCGACCGTCGTCGGCGCATCGACAATCCTAGTCTCGAGCGCGCGTGCGATCTGGCGGGAGAAGGCCGTGATCGGTCGGGCTCCCGTTCCCCCCGTAAAGGCATTCTGGGTATAGGTCATCGTTCGTCCCCTCGTTCGAGGGGCCGTCAGCAGGCAAAACAGAGGCGTGGCGCGAAGCGCGCTCCCTTGAACCGAGGCTCGGAAACCGGTACGTGGAAGATCTCTGAGTGACCGGTCAGCGTTTGGCGACGCTGCCACGTTGCGATTTCTGGGTGCCCGGCCTTCGTGCCGGGCATTCGTTTATGTGCTCACGGCCACCCTTTCTGTTCGGTCTCACGCTGGCCGCCGAGCGGCCGCGGAGAACATTAAGGGACGATGCCAGCCCAATCAGGGGTTCGGAAGCGGGCACGACTCGTGCTTTCGCGGACCGAAGCGAGAAAAAGTTCGTGCTTTGACGGACCGACGCGGAGTCCGTTCGTGCTTTGACGGACGTCCATTCGTGTTTTGGAGGACGCTACTTCGTGCTTTGACGGACGAAAGTTCGTGCTTTGAGGGACGCTCGTTTGGGTTCTCGCGGACCGGTCCGCGAATCAGTCGCGAATCGCGTCGCTGGTCGTCTGCTCGGCCGACAGAAGGGCCTTTTTCGGCGTCAACGTGACCAGGGAAGGGGCCGCGACCCTGCGTTTCGGGGCGTCCACTGCAGGAGCATCTGCTTCGTTGAGCAAAACCCGGTAGTCAGGAATCGAGTCCAGGTCCGCGATGCCACGCAGAACGTGGCGAAAATGCTTCAGCGTGTTCTGATAGCCAAGCTGAAGGCGCAAATCGTTCAATCCGATCTGCACGGGACCATCGATACAGGTGGAGCGCGCGACTTCGTAAAGTCGTCGTTCGACTGGACCGAGCTGGAAATAGTCCGGCGAATATTCGAGGACCCGGCGATCGCGCAGGATCGCACGGTATAGCCAGTCACAAAGGCGGACTTTCACGCCCTTGAGACGTGGTTCACCGGTCCGTGTCTTCGTATATTGGAGTTGCGCCTCGGACAGCCACGAGAAGAAGCCCGTCTGGCCTTCGCCACCGGCTTCGATGTTCGTCTTGATCTGCGTACCCTGAAGCCGTCCTAACGCATCAGAGAGGCGTGTATAGGAGCGTGCAGAACCGCTGACCCCCGTCACTCGGAAGAGGTCGTGGGCCGTAAAGTAGAACTCCTGGGCCACGCGCTCGCCTGCATCCATCTTCGAGACAAGCAAGCTCGCGATATACAGTAGGATCTCCTTGTCATAGATTGTGGCAACACCGCTGGGACCAGGGCCGATCTCTATGGAAACACTGTCAGTCTTATAGACTAAGGAGCGCTTCAGCGCAGTCTTCGACAGCGAAAAGAAGGGATAGGCCATGAGTGAGTGCTCACCGCGAACCTCGGTGAGGAGCGGACTGTCGAGGACGAAGAGGTCGCCCTGCGTGGGAGAGGTGCCCGTCATGCCGCCCAATCCCGGGTCCGCAAAAGCACGAAAGCCCGCTCGCGAAGGTCCGCGAAAACACGAAGGGCGGGAGTGCCACCGAGGGAAAACGCTCGGAACAGCGCACTATCGGAGTGAAGTTCGTGTTTTTGCGGACCGACCGCGCGCCCGATGCTGGGAGCCACGCGGAGGGTCGTTTCGACATGGAGTTCGCGCAGATTCATACGAGCCGCTGTAACAGGTTGGCGCCGCAGTTCACAGTCGTTGCTCGGGCAGGTCGCGCGTTCCTGCTACTGCTGCAAGCGCCATAGGGTCTCCTAAGTGGCTCACTAACGCGTCTCTCATCGCCGGCTATCCGGTCGCGCGGGACGATGCGATCTGGAGATCGAGCCACTCCTCTGCGGCATTCCTCAGCCGTGGAAGCATCGACACGTTCGCTCGGCGCCGATCTGCCGGGTCGGGGATGCGCTCTATATAGCCGACCGCTTCAAGCTGCTCGATATGCCTGAGCGCAGTGGTCATTGACGCCCCGCTGAGGGAGCAGAGTTGCGACACCGCGATGTCACGGTGCTCGCCCTGCGCTACATAGAGCTCAAGGATCATATCCCAGCTGGGATCGAGGAAGCGCGCCCCGGAAAAGCAGCGGGTGCGTCGACGGCGCCCGGCCAAAATCGCCTTAGCTTCGCCAAGGCGCAGGTCCGCGATCGTGCCCCCGGCAGCGGCGGCAGATAGCAGGCTTTCCTCGACGGCCTTACGCGGAAGACGGACGATGACGTCGATCAGTTCGTCGCCCGCTGATGCTGAAGCCATGATCGTCGCGATCCATTTTTCAGATAGGGCGCAGCATCACGCGGCAATCGCATCGTTCCCAGCGCAAGCGCGCCAAGCGCGAGATAGGCGTAGATACCGAGACCTGTGTGATAGGCGAAGAGTGGAATGCCGGGCAGTAACGCTCCGCACAGGCTCATAAACAGGCCGCCCAGCGCGAAGCCGGCTGCCCAGATCGGCCAGAAACGGATAGTCGTCACACCTAACCAAAAGAAGCCGCAGGCGACTCCCAGGTCCACAACCAACGTTGGAAAGTGCCCGGGATCCCAAGCGACCTTGGTAGAATAAACGCGCAGACCGGTCGTGAGAGCGAAGCCCGCCAAGTTTATTAAAACACCCAGTCGCTCAGGCCTCCCGCCGCGTACGAGAGCGAACAGAAGAACCACTGCCATTATCGCATTGAACAGTAAGGCGAGTAGAACTTCCACTTTCATACGCGGGTTCGCTTCAGGCAGTGGCCACTTCGACCGGTGATTCGATTTCGGCGTTCATCGGCGGCTTTGGGAGATTTTCTCCCCAGCTCGTCTCGTTCAGGCCGAGATGACGGCCGACCCGCTCCGTGAAGGGGTGAGCCCGCATCGCCATCTGATCCTGACCTTCGACCAGAGCAGCGAGCGCAGCTACCGTCGCTTTGACGGTTCGCTGCGCCATCGCCGGCGAGAGCCGATGAACCTCCGTCGCATCGAGCGTCGTCAAGAGGAACTGGGCGGTGTCGCGCGCCGCCAGGTTGATCGATCGCTCCGCCTTGCGAAGTTCATCCGCCACGATGCGACCAGTATTCTCGAGTGCCTGCATTACGTCTCCTTGGGCGCCGCAGCGCCGCTACCGTACCTTGAGGCCGAGCAGGAACGTCAGCGTCAGCATCACCATACCCGCGACGGTCAGGCCGATTGGAGTGAGGATCGCAATGATCGCACTCCAGATCGCCGCCTGCTTCCAGGTGAGCATGTTCGCTGCCGCCCCTGCGGTCGGCAACGGCGGTGGGAGAGGAAAGACGTGCTCATCGCTAGGTAGGACGATTGCAGGGGGCAAAGCCTCTACCCCTGCATCGTGCTCCGCGACGATCCGGGCGGCGTCGATCCGGCTCGTGGTGCCCAGCAAATTGTTAGCCTTCAACAATTGCTTATCGACAGCGCGGGGACTTGCCCCGGTTAACATCGCGATCTCCTTCGAACTTCGATGCTGGTAAACGAGACGGAGGTAGGAGAGCTGCCGTTCGCTCAATTGGTCGACAGGCGATGGTCGGTCAGAGCGCGCGGGGCTATCCGTGGCGGTTTCGCTGGCATCTGTCTTGTCGTATCCAGCGGGTGATATTTCCATGTGTCGACCCTGCAGGATGGAGCGATTCGCCGCCAGAAGTTCCGTAATCCATGTTGGGACGCGTCGTTCCAGCAGAACAGCCGGCCCGCGGGAAACGAACGGTAGCGAACCGATCCCGCGAAACTGTCATTCAGCAAACAGGCGGACGTAGCGGCGGGCAGATTGGCTCCCTTGAGATCGGGTGGTTGTCACGGTCGCAGTGCGGTACAGGCCGTCGGCTTTGCCTAGCGTCGCCGTACCCGCGGTCAGGCCGATCTGGCAGCAAGGGAGGAGAAGCGGCGCCGCCTTCCAAGTACAAGGCGTTAACGACTACCCGGTACAGGTTGTCGCCGGCTCCCGTACGGGACACGCGTGACCACTGGTACTTGTATCCGGCATGGCGAGCGCGTACATGGAGCGGGCAGGGAGACCTGCAAAGCGACTTATTCCGGCCCCGTGTTGGATGAGCGCTGTGGCTACCCAGGGTCTCAAACCCTGGTTGCCGGCCACCATTCTCCCTGACACGTTTCTGAGCCGCCCTTCGGGGCGGCTCTTTTCGTATCAGAGCAGATCGATCCCGTACTTTTCACGCAAGCCCTGCGCGTTCATCTCACCATCCACGATCCAGCGCCGCGCATAGGCCACGACATCGGCAAGCTGAAGCAGCCGGGAGGCCCCGGAATCAAGGCGGACGACCCGATTGACGCCTCTGAAGCGACCGTCGTCCTTGCGCGCCCGCTCCATCTCGGCATCAAAATCAGGGTGATCGTTATGCTGATTGACGTCGGTGATGACATCGACGTTGCCGACGCTGTCGCGCCCGAGCACTGAACGAAACCGCTTCATGCCGATCTTCACCGTCTCGACGACCGCTTGTGCATAGACGACCGGCGGGGCCCCCTGCCGCCCCTGAAAATGTTGGTTGATCATCACCACCCGATCGAGGTCGGCGCCAGCACGCAGGCGATCGAGCAGTCCTTGAAGATAGCCGTTCGCCATTTTCACGGCATGGACCTCGTTTGCATCCGCCGGCAGCAGGTCGCTGAACGCCTTGTCGAGACGCCCGGCTTCCCGAGCGAGGACGAAAAGCGCGCCGAGCTGAAAGGGGCCGCTGCCGGCGGTCCCGGACTCGTCGATGAAGCACAGCACCTTCTTGTTCAGGCCCTTCGTCACTCAGGCCTCCGCATCCGCCGGAGCCGCCGCTGGTCGGCGGCGCCGCATGCCAGGGCGGGCGACGGCCTGCCGCTTGGCACGCGCTTCTTCGGCTGCCTCACGGAAGTCCGGCTCGATCTCGGCCAGCTTGTCGACCAGTCCCTGAAGATCATATTCGTTCGAGATCTTGCCACGGTGCGACGCACGGCGTTCGATCCGGCGCACGAAGCCCGCCTCCTCCAGTTCCGCGATGTAGCGCTGCACCTGGCGCTCGCTGAGGTTGAGGCGCAGTGCAAGATCGGCCTTCTTCGGAAAGGGCTTACGGCCGGCATCCCACCAGAAATCGGCGAGCTGGATCAAAACGGCAAGCTGGGTCGGGTTGAGCCCGAGACGTCGCTGCGCGCGAAGCAGCAGCGAAGGCAACATGCAGAACCCGAGCGCGATCACCTTTGCGCCCCATTTATTGGCGGCCGCACCCGACTTTCGAGGCGCTTTCGCCGCGGATGCCGCTTCCAGCTGGCCATCTTCGCTTTCGATCTTGTCACTCATCCGATGTCTCCGTAGGCTCGCAGATGAGCGCTTGATAGGCCGAAGACAAGACTGACCGACCGGACACCTCTGCCTGGTCGGGAGGAGACAGATGCATCTCCTCGGACGAGGCAGAGGTGTCCGGTCTGAATAAGGACGCAAGTAACCCGATTAACCCGTAAACCGATTAAGCGAGATAAACGGGTACCAGACAAAGACGTCCGGTCGATTATCTTAAAGCGCAGCGGCGGCCGAGCGACCCGCCCTGACTGGACGGACGCAGAGCGTGCCCTCAAACCGGATCGGATCTCGGATCGCCACGTTGCGCGATCTTCAGAGGAACTTGTCGCCGGCGTGGTCGCGAAACGCTTCGTGATCGCGGACATAGCCGCTGACCGTCTCGATCGACCGGTGGCGGCTGTGGTCCTTCATCTTGAAAAGGTTCGCGCCTTGGCGTCCCGCCTCGGTGAGGAACCCAGCGCGCAGCGAATGGCCTGAGAACAGTTCGGGGTCGTAGCCCGCGGCGGCCGCGCGCGCTTTGACCACCAGTGCGACGCCGCGATCGCTCATCGGCTTTTCGGTCAGGCGCCCTTGTGGGGTCAATTTCCGGAACAGGAAGCCATCCGTGATCGGCGCCGCCGATATCCAGGCTTTATATAAGGCGACTGGTGCGATACGCCGGCGATCGGGAATGACCACGTCGGCGCCCCGTCCAAGCTGGTCGCCCTTGGCATGCGGCACATGGATGCGCAGACCCTCGGCCAGCTCGGTCACCTGCGAAAAACGGATCGCCACCAGCTCGGAGCGGCGGAACGCCCCGCCCATGCCAACTGCGAGCAGTGCCCTGTCGCGCAAGCTGCGGACGCTGTCGCCATCGATTGCGCGCAGCATGTCACGCAGGATATCGCCGTCAGCAGCGCGTTTCTTCGCGACCGGCTGGTCGCGCTTATCGGCACGCACGCCGCGCATCGCGCGCTCCAAGATGTTGGCGTTCACCTGATCGGTCGGCGGCGGGTGCCCCGCCGCGCGGTGGGCGAAGATGATCGCGGCGAGCCGTCGGCCGATGGTCGAGCGCGCGCGGCCCTGATCGGCGAGATCGGTCAGGAAGGCCGCAACGGTGACTGGCGTCGCTGGAAGGGTGACCAGCGCTCGCGCCGCGCACCATTGTTCGAAAATCGCCCAGTCTGACCGGTACGCACGTAGCGTCGCCGACGACGACGCACGCTCCATGTAGCGGGCGATCCGCTCCTGGTCATCGATGCCAAGCCCGGCGAGCGGCAGGTTCGCCTGTGCGACATTCACCAGGCTCTGGCGATCATCTAGCTGCGAGTGATCGTCGGCTATCGGCTCATCGTCGTCTATCGTCATCAGCCGAAGATCCCGCCAGCCCGCCATTCGCCGATGCGGGCAATCGCTTCGTCGGCGTAGGGGCGGGGGAGACCATCGTCCGGATCGCGCCAACCGGGATAAAGCTCGACGCTACCGCCACTTACACGCGCCAAGGCGATCGAGCCGCCGATATCGCTTCCTGCGTCCGCCGCGATCACCGCCTTGATCGCCCGCGCCGGCACATACTCGATGCTGCCGCCAAAACCCCCGTCGATGGCCGCACTGATCTCCGGTTTATGACTTCCCAGAAGATGGAAGCTCCCCGGCTGAGAAAGGTCAATCTCGCGCGGACCATAGAGGCGTCCGGCCTCATCACATCCGAATTTGAAGACCTGCACCGGCGGGTTGCCCGTGCGGTGCGGGGTTTGACCAACCACGAATGCCTCGAAGCGCCGCTCCGTTTCGCCGGCGTAGCGCGCGCCGATACGGCCGATCATGTCGGCAATGTCGCTGATCGTCGGAAATTTCTCGAACGCAGGGCCGTGCATCGCCTTCAGATACGAGGTCGCCAGCTGATACGTCGCGCTCGCTGGTTGAGTGTCACCAGCCCAGGCGAAGGCGATTTCGGAGTGGTAGGTTGGCGTCATGCCGGGACCGCCATCCTCGTGCTCCTGGAAGAACCGCAGCGTGATCGGGAGAATCTTCATCGCGGCGTCGGTCGTCGGGATGCGGCCATGCTCGGTCGGCATGCTGATCCGGCTATCGGCGGCCAGCCAGATGTCGCCCTCGTGGATCCACGGCTCGACCGGAAACTCCGGCGGCTCGCCCTCCCATGCTTCAATCAAGCTTCCTCGATCCATCAGCTCGCGCCGCCGCCAAACTACCACACTCGTCATGGCCGCGACCGTACCCGAAGCTGTAGGTTTTCCCGAATCAGTGGACGACGTCGCGCTCTGGAGCGTGCACCTTTAAGGGCAGACTTGAACCTGAAAGAGTGGATGTTCCGCGGCTAACGCGCAGCTGGATCTATGCAGGTTGCGCTAGCAGGTTACCTAGGTCGTATCTGCTGATGCTCGGCGCAATCGAGCACACGACGGCAGGCCAGCCCTCGACCTCCGCTCAATCACCGAAATCATCGTCATCAACCGACCCTGGCTTTGCAGATACTGAGCTCATAGGCATCAGTCTCTTTCGGCTCAGCCCAGCAGCGTGCAGTGTCGACCGGTTCCGCATCCAAGCGTCATTGACTAAGTCCTGCCACTGAATGACCTCTATCTGCCCACTATAAGCGCCGCGCAGAGGCCTAATGCGACCTTGGCCGTTCGCAGTCGTGTCCCAACTCGATAGCTGCTGTGTCAAGTCCCCCACAATGTCAGCAACAACATAACAATAGAAGATGCAATCCTTGGCTATCCTGACGCGTGAGCGTCCGAACGACTCAATTTCTCCGCCCTGCATTTGGGCTAAATACCTTGTGATCTGTTGCTCTATCTGGTCCTTGGCACCGCTATAGTTTCGCCGACCGGGTTTCTTGAATTCGACCACCATAACCCGGCGAAGCGGCTCCGATAGGTCAACCGCATCGGGCTGGTCAGGATCAGTGGAGCTCAGACCGTAAGCCAAGTCCCATAGGAATAGATCTGGCCGATCGGCCGTACCGCCTTCAACCAGTACTTCATCAAGGCGCTTGTCAGAGGAGAACGCGCGCGTGAAGGCGAGCCGCTCATCGACGATCCAGAGCTCGTGCGCCCGGCTCTTCAGCTCAGTCACGTCATCGCCACGAACGTTCATCGGGCAAATGAAGGAGTGAAGGGTCCGTTCCAGGTGATAGTCGTCGGCACTGCCATCGCGACTTCTGATCCTAGTGATGAGCTTTTCGAGTAGCTCCAGAGCAAGCTTGCGGCGCACGACGTGCTGCGCGAGGGCTAGCTGCTCCGAAGCCTGAATTTCGCGAGCTGCATCCGAGACGGTCTGGCCGAAACTGAAGGGGACGGTTCCGGCGTCAAGCACATCAATGAGCCTTTGCAGCGCATCCTGTCGCTCCTCGTCCCGCCGGATCTGAAACTTAACGAGAAAAGAAGCGAACTCCTCTGGCGTCGCCGCATGAAGCGGCACTCGGCCGAGCTGTGTATCGTCATCGTCAAAACCGTAAGTGGGGTAGCGTTCGACGAAGGACTCGTACCGCTCCCTCCGCGTTTCGAAGTAGCGCCGCACCTGGTCTGGGATCATCTGCGATCGAACGGCATCCATACATTGCCGGCTGATCTGCTTGAGCGTTCGCTCCGTAAGGTTGAAGGCTGTTCGCCCCTCATTGACCCGTAGATCGAGGTACTCGCCCGAAACGCAGCCATGGAAGGCGAGGTCCTGTTCGCCATCACGCTCCAGACGCTCGACGCCAAGCAAGTTGTCAACCTTTCGGCTCTCGACGGTACGTCCATTGGCCAGAAGGTGCAGCTGATGAAGGCCCTCCAAACCCGTGCTCGCCTCAGGCTTGCAAAAGAAGCCGGTGATTTGGAGCTCGCCGAACTCGTCGCTCAAGATCGTTGCCTGCATCGGCTCGCCAACGACGAGGTCAGAAACCGCTTTCGGGTATTCTGTCACCTCACCGTCCACATCGACGAGGATCGTCGGACCACCACCTAGCAAAAAGTCCGCAATGAAGTGCGCGCTGAAGTAGCGCATGAAGGTGTCGGCTCGTTTGGGGAAGGGGTCAGCATACTCTCTCGTACGGAGACCGCGGAACTGCACCCTTGTGCCGTGGTGCCCGGCCGAGTCCGGCTTATCTTCGTACGTCGGCACAACTTGCTCGGCATTATTGAGGACGAACTCGAACGACCGCCGCTTGAACTCTGTGGCGTCGCGATACCCACTTTCGATAGTGATCCCGTCGAAGGCGTCTAACCAGAACAGGCGCCCCACGCCCTTGCCGCCTTTGCTCCGCTTAAAATCTGTATCGATGGTACAGAATGCTCCGTACCGCTCCTGATCGAGCCCGATCCCGTCATCAGCGACCTCAATGGTGATCTTCGCCGGGTCGCTTAGATGCGAAACGGATATGTCGATGCGTCCTTCGGACACGCGATCGTCAAACTCATCCTCGATCGCGAACATGGCATTGCTCACGGCCTCAAATAGCGGCTGCAGGCTCTGCGTAGCGTTCGAGGGCTTGGGTAGCTTTCGGACGCGGTTCTCGATGTTAGGCGTGAGCGCCGGCAATGGTCCTGTCTCCCCAACGGATCGGCCGCTTATATCTCAGGCAGCGATCGCGGCGAGCCTGTCCTTGCGCCATAGCGAACGCGTCTGCTGACCCAGTAGGTTGAGCATACCGTACCCAAAAGCACGAACTTGCGACTACACCGTCCGCGGTCGCACGTTGGTGATGGTAATGCCAACGTCCGCGCTCGCCAGAGGTCCGTCTGTCGTAAACATCTCAGCTTGCAAGTCGATCGCCAAGGCAAGACATGCCCGCTCGCCGAGGGACAGGCCGAGCGCCATCGTCGCTGGCCGAAGGTCGCCTACTATGAGCGCCTGGGCAGGAGTAAGCGGCCGGACATCGAGGTGCAGCCCGCCAAGCGCCTCACGCACGTCGTCAAGTGGCAGTCCTCGGACCCGTAGCTTGGAAATGACCTCTGCGAGGTTGGTTGTTCCAATGATGCTGCGAGTCAGGACATCGACTACCCGATCCGCCCCGGGTTCATCATTCAGAAGGCAGAGCAGGGCGGAGGCGTCGAGTACGACTTTGCTACTCACGCTCCGCCTCACGCCGACGCTCCGCGATCAGCTCGCCAGCCAAACCGACGCCTTCGGGCACATACCTACGCAGGATCGCGCGAGCACGCTCAAGTGCCTTAGGTACGGAACGTACCCGCAGCTCGCCATCGTCCACATCGACGAGAACGGTGTCACCCGTGGTGATCCCGAGCTCACGGCGCATTGCCGCCGGGATCACGAGCTTACCACCGTCCACGATCTTGACCCTCTGTGCTTCCATCTGCACCAAACCCGCTGCTCTTACCCGCCCAACGGCCTTATACCGGAGAGCAAAGTCGGACACCAGCGTGGAGGCAGGGATCGATGCACGGCCGATCACCAATATAGCGTTCATCGATGATGGAGCAGCTACTTAGACCCGGCTCGCTTAGCTAGGCTACGTAGGACCGGTAGTTGCCGATCTGAGCCGACTGCTGCGTGACTGGCTCACAAGGGTATACCCAACAACGCCAAGTAGGAGTGATGAGCAGGTGGCAGGCAGCGAGGTTAGGGCGGCGCGGGTGTATTTGCGGGTAAGCACGGACGAGCAGGACCTGACGCGGCAGGAGAGCATTGTGGCTGGTGCGCGGGCGGCCGGCTTTTATGTCGCGGCCGTATACCGGGAGAAGGCGTCGGGCGCGCGACCGGACCGGCCGGAGCTGCTGCGCATGGTGGCGGACCTGCAGCCGGGCGAGGTGGTGGTGGCCGAGAAGATCGACCGCATCAGCCGCCTGCCTCTGCAGGAAGCGGAACTGCTGGTGGATGCTATCCGGGGCAGGGGGGCTCGGCTGGCGGTGCCGGGCATTGTGGACCTGTCGGACTTGGTAGCTGATAGCGCAGGCGTGGCGCGCATCGTGCTGGAGGCGGTGCAGGACATGCTGCTGCGGGTCGCGCTGCAGACGGCGCGGGATGACTACGAGACCCGGCGCGAGCGGCAACGCGAGGGCATCGAGATTGCCAAGCGGGCGGGGCGGTACACCGGCCGCAAGCCGGACCTCGCCCACCACCGGCGCATCGTAGGTCTGCGCGAGGCGGGCATGAGCATCGCGAAGACCGCGGAGCTCGCCGGGTGCAGCATCGCCCACGTCAAGCGCGTGACCGCGCTCCACCGCTCAAGGGCCGCTCAGCCGCAGAAGACTAGTTGAGTACCGTACATGTTTTACCTGCGGGTCGTGGCAGACCGAACCCCACCGCGGATTGGTCTCCGCGTGGAGCAGCAGAGCGGCATCCTGGGTATCACCGCAGGATAATCGCGCATAGTCGCTTCCAACCTGCCATTCTGACACGGGGTTCCGACACCTGTAGACCCGCGGAAAAGCTGGGGTGCTACGCAGGTGTCACAACCAGACGGTTGTGACACCGGCCGCGTTACGGACTGGAATGATAAAACAGGAAGTTCGGTACGATCAGTCAGGGATCAGCGCCCAACCACGTATCTGCAATGTCGCCATTGTGGTGAGAGCCGAGACATCGACTTCGATAGCCTTATCGACCGTGACCGGAGCGATCCCATTCCCGACTAAAGCCTGGCTGCACACTCGAACGGACACGCCTGCCCGCCTTAGCGCCGCTATCAAGGCAAGATTGGGGTTCGTCGTGGCACCGGTTTTCGTCGCATATGCCTCATCATCGGCAATAATCGGTGTCGCCGGCCCGTGGACGATCACGATCACATCTCCCTGTGCCGGCCGCACGCCGTCCGCCCCGAGCAGGTTCAGGAAGCGTGCGACCTTCTCCAGCGAGGGATTGACCTTGTCGGGAGATGACGCCGCCTTCGTCACACTGAACAGCACACGATATCGCAGCGAGTGGTCCGGCCGCTCAACCGCGCCTTCTACCGGCGTGATCCTGCCATAGCCGGCAATCACGGGTTGTTGCGCGGTGACGCCTGCTGACCCGGCACTGCTCATGACGGCCAAGCATCCTGCAACTGCGATAGCGGGAAGCCGCATCTGGTTTGTCCTTTCGAAACCGGAATGATTATCCGACCCTCGCAAATACGGCTGCGCCTATATTTTGCGGCCGCGTGGCAGCCGACGCCCCGCGCGCTCGCGACGGTCGGGAAGCGGGCGCTGCCTCATGCACGGCTAGATCATCGGCGCCGAATATCGCCTCGAGCGTGCGCACGCACATTGCGGCTGCGTCATCGGCGAGCCGGTAATGGACCTGCTTTGCCTCGCGTCTCGTCTTCACCAGCTCGGCGCGGCGCAGCTCGGCAAGCTGCTGGCTGAGGGCCGGCTGGGTCACGCCGGTCGCAGCCTCTATGTCCGCAACCTGCCGCTCACCGCCCAGCAGATAGGACAGGATCATGAGGCGCTGGGGTTGAGCGAACACGCGCAGCTTTTCGACCGCCGCATCGGCGATCGCGCGGGATTGATGGATCGCCGTCATCGATCGGCCTTCAACTGATGAAACCAGTCGGCACCGGCGCTGCACGGCAAGGCGGGCGGGAGCAGGACGTCGTCACCCGGCTGCCAGTCGGCCGGCGTATAGGCCTGCCCATCGGCCGATCGCTGCAATGCCCTCACCGTGCGGAGCATCTCGTCGACCGATCGCCCGACGTTCATCGGATACCAGTTGAGCGCACGGATGATGCCCTCAGGATCGATGAAATAGGTCGCGCGCACGGCCGAGGCGTCGCCGGCCTGTTCGTCAAGCATGCCATAGGCGTAACCCACCGCCATCGACGGGTCTTCCACGACCGGGAACGGCACCTCTACACCGAAGACATCCTTGATCGCGCGCAACCAGGCGACATGCGAATACAGGCTGTCAACCGACAGCCCGAGCAAGGCGCAGTCGAGCTCCTCGAATTGCGGTGCGGCCTTCGCCAGGGCCACGAACTCGCTGGTGCAGACCGGCGTGAAATCAGCCGGGTGCGAAAAGAACACGACCCAACGACCACGATACTGATCGAGCGACATCGCGCCCTGCGTCGTGCGGGCGGTGAAATTCGGGGCCGCGTCCCCGATGCGCAACGAGCGCGGTACGTCTGCATCCATCGTTTCCATGCTTTTCAGATGGCACGGCCAGCCCGTTGACGCAAGCGGATTACACAACTACATAAACCATGAAATCAATAATTGGAGGCGATCGTGGAATCGGCGTTGAATGAGGCAGTTGCGCAGATTGAACGTGCGAAGGCGGCGGTAGCGCCGGTCGTTCACTCGTTCTTCGACGAGCCGACCAACACCGCGACCTACGTCGTCTGGGACCCCGCCACGCGAAAGGCGGCGATCGTTGACAGTGTCCTGAACTTCGACGCTGCGGCCGGTCGCACCAATACGGCGTCGGCGGATGCGGTAATCGCTTATGTGCGGGAGCACGGCCTTTCGGTCGACTGGCTGCTCGAAACCCATGCTCATGCCGACCACCTGTCTGCGGCGCCCTATCTGCAAAAGGCGCTGGGCGGTCAGCTCGCGATCGGCCGCGACATCATTCGCGTGCAGAACGTCTTCGGCAAGATTTTCAACGCCGGCACCGACTTCGAACGGGACGGCTCCGAGTTCGACCACCTGTTCGACGATGGCGACCGTTTTACGATCGGCGACATCGAGGCCATCGCGCTGCATGTGCCGGGGCACACCCCCGCCGATATGGCCTATGTCATCGGCGACGCAGTCTTCACCGGCGATACCCTGTTCATGCCGGACTACGGCACCGCACGCGCAGACTTCCCCGGTGGTGATGCGCGCCAGCTATTCCGCTCGATCCGTCGACTGATGCAGTTGCCCGACGAGACGCGGCTGTTCCTGTGCCACGACTACAAGGCTGCGGGGCGCGACCGGTATGTCTGGGAGACGACCGTGGGCGCGCAGCGCGTCGGCAACGTCCACGTTCATGAGGGGGTGGACGAAGACAACTTCGTCGCGATGCGCACCAGTCGGGACGCCACCTTGTCGATGCCCAAGCTCATCCTGCCATCGGTGCAGGTCAATATGCGCGGCGGCCATCTGCCGGAGCCGGAAGTCAACGGCACCCGCTACCTCAAGATTCCACTGGATACGCTGTGATGCCCGGATTTCCCCATGCCATGCCGCTTGCCGGCTTCATCGGCGGCCTGATGATCGGGTTCGCTGCGGCGATCATGTTGCTTGGCAACGGCCGCATCGCCGGGGTCAGCGGCATGTTCGCGCGTGTCCTCGCTCTCTCTGAAGGGGGAGCGCCTTGGATGATGGCCTTGCTTTTCACGGCGGGGCTGCCCCTGGGCGCGGCGCTGACCGCAGCCAATGTGAATGTGGAAGCTCGCTTCCCGACGTCGCTCGGGCTGATCGCCGTCGCCGGGCTGATCGTCGGGATCGGGACGCGGCTCGGCGCGGGGTGCACCAGCGGTCACGGCGTCTGCGGCCTGTCGCGCCTGTCGCCGCGGTCCATCGTCGCGACCGGCACGTTCATGGCGACCGGCATCGCCACCGTGACCCTCATGCGTCTCGCGGGAGTGGTATCGTGATGCGCCAGAGCCTTCTTTCGCTCGTCAGCGGCACGCTGTTCGGCGCCGGCCTCGCCGTGTCCGGCATGATCGATCCTGCGCGGGTACGGGCGTTTCTCGACGTCGCCGGTGCCTGGGACCCGACCCTGGCATTCGTCATGGCGGGAGCGATCCTGCCGATGGCGATAGCCTGGCTCATCGTGCGTGGACGCTCTACGCCGATCGTCGCGGAGCAATTCCATACGCCGGCCACGTCGCCGATCGACGCGCGCCTCCTCGGCGGTGCCGCCCTGTTCGGCATAGGCTGGGGCCTTGTCGGCCTGTGCCCCGGCCCCGCCATCGCCGCGCTCGCGATCCAGCCTGCCCCCGCGCTGCTCTTCACCGCTGCAATGGCGCTCGGCGCAGCCATCCACCGCTTCGCACTCATCCCACGCCGTTCGGCGTGACCGGACAGGAGACATTACATGGCCTTCAAGAAGATCACACCGTCCTTCTCGGCTGCTCCCCAGCTCACCCGGGATGATGTCGCTGCCGCCGCACAGGCGGGGTTTCGCTCGATCGTTTCGAGCCGGCCAAATGGCGAGGAGCAGGGACAGCCGAGCGCACACGAGATGGCCCGGATCGCCGAAGAACACGGCCTTGCGTTCGCCCATGTCCCGATCGTGCCGGGCAAGGCGACCGATGCCGATGCGGACCGGATGAAGGAAGCGCTGACTGCGCTGCCGGGACCGACGCTCGGCTTCTGCCGAAGCGGCACGCGGGCGGCTACCCTATGGGCGCTGGCGGAGGCGAGTCATGCCGATCCCGAAACGATCGTCGGTCAGGCCAAGGCAGCCGGGTACGACCTGGCCGATCTGAAGCCGGCGCTCGCTCGCCGGTCCGAAAGAACCGGCAAATGACCTACGACATCGTCATCATCGGAGGCGGAGCTGCGGGCATCGCAACCGCCGCCAGCATCCTGAAACGTAACGCCAAGGTGTCGATCGCGGTCGTCGATGCGGCCCGGGACCATTATTACCAGCCCGGTTGGACGTTAGTCGGGGCAGGCGTTTTCACCCCCGAACAGACCCGCAAGGCCGAAGCCGATGTCATGCCCAAGGGCGTCGAATGGATCCGGCTGCCGGCGATCACCATCGACCCCGAGCGTCAGGCGATCACCCTGGGCGACGGGGATACGATCGCCTATCGTGTCCTGATCGTCGCCCCCGGCCTGCGTTTGGCGTGGGAGAAGATCGCGGGGCTTACCGAAGCGTTGGGCCGCAACGGGGTCACGTCCAACTACCGCTACGATCTGGCGCCCTACACCTACCAGCTTGTCCAGGAATTGCAGCGGGGACGCGCGCTGTTCTCGCAACCGCCGATGCCGATCAAGTGCGCCGGCGCGCCTCAAAAGGCGATGTACCTGTCCTGCGACATCTGGCGCGAACGCGGTGTTCTCCCCGCGATCGACGTCGAATTTCACAACGCCGGTGCGGCGCTGTTCGGCGTCGCGACCTATGTCCCTGCGCTGATGGAATATGTCGAGAAGTATAGGATCAACCTCAAGCTCGAATCCAACCTCGTCGCGGTCGACGCCGATCGGCGTATTGCCACCTTCGAGCGCAAGCAGAACGGTGTCAGCGAGCGGATCGAGCGCGGGTTCGACATGCTCCACGTCGTGCCGCCGCAGGTGTCGCATGACGTCGTTGCCAAAAGTTCGCTCGCGGCGGCAAACGGCTTCGTCGAGGTCGATGAGGCGACGCTGCGCCACAAGCGATACGACAACGTCTTTGCCTTGGGCGATGCTGCGGGGACGAGCAATGCGAAGACGGCTGCGGCAGCCCGCAAGCAGGCACCCGTGGTGGCGGTCAACGCGCTCGCCGCACTCGAAGGCAAGCCTCCTGTTGTCGACTATGACGGCTATGGGTCGTGCCCGCTCACCGTCGAGCGCGGCAAGATCGTCCTCGCCGAGTTCGGCTATGGTGGAAAACTGCTCCCCAGCTTTCCGTCGTGGCTGCTGAACGGCACGCGCCCGACGCGCGCTGCCTGGTTCCTGAAGGAGCGGATGCTGCCCCCGATTTACTGGCAAGGCATGCTGAAAGGCCATGAATGGATGGCGGCTCCGCATAAGATCGGCAAAGCGGCATGACCCTCGAACCGATCCAGTATCTGCTGGGTGCGTTATCCGGCAGCCTGGTGGGCTTTACCCTCGGGCTTGTCGGCGGGGGCGGCTCGATCCTCGCCGTCCCACTCATGGTCTATCTGGTGCGCGTGCCCGACGCCCATCTCGCCATCGGCACGAGCGCGTTCGCCGTCGCGGCTAACGCCGCCACGGGGCTGATCGGCCATGCAAGGGCGCATAACGTCAAATGGCGCTGTGGCGGCATGTATGCGACCGCCGGCGTCATCGGCGCCCTGTTCGGCTCTACCGCGGGCAAGGCCGTCGACGGCGGCAAGCTCCTGTTCCTGTTCGCACTGGTCATGGTCGTCGTCGGCGTCCTGATGCTGCGCGGGCGCGGTGACACGGGCAACCCGGGGGCGGAGTGCAACCGGGAAAAGGCGCCGAAGGTGCTGGGCTACGGCCTCAGCACCGGTCTGTTCTCGGGCTTCTTCGGCATCGGCGGGGGCTTTCTGATCGTCCCCGGCCTGATCGGATCGACGGGCATGCCGATCCTGAACGCCGTCGGCACGTCATTGATCGCCGTCACCGCGTTCGGGCTGACGACGGCCGCCAATTACGCATTTTCGGGTCTGGTGGACTGGCCGCTGGCTTTCGTGTTCATCGCCGGTGGAGTTGTCGGCGGCTTGATCGGCACGCGCATCGCGAAGCGCCTCGGTACGGGCGGCACGCTCACCACGGTCTTCGCCGTCCTGATCTTCGTGGTGGCGGCCTACATGCTCTGGAAAAGCGCGGCCGCGTTTCTCTGATGGCGGGTGCGATTGCCATCGGGCCGCTGATGCTGGCCGTCGATCGCGGGCTTGCCGTGCTGTGCATCGTCGTGTTCCTTGGCCTCACGACACTGGCCGGTCGGTTCCGCTTCCCTCGCGTATCGACGGTCTCCACCAGCGCCATCGTCGCTGGACTGGTCACGGCACGGATCGGTTACGTCGCAGCGCATTGGTCGAGCTACACCGGCGCTCCGCTGTCCATCCTTGCCGTGTGGCAGGGTGGCTTTTCCCCCGTTGCAGGGCTTCTGGGCGCTGCGGCGATGCTGGCGATCCGGCTTGGCCGCTCAAGCGCGCTGGCGGCAGGCTGGGGAGCGTTGGCTGTTGCGGGTGGCCTCTGGTTCTCGCTTCAGGCGCTGATCCCTCCCGTGACCTACGGCCCGTTCCCCTATCATCTCAACCTGACAACCCCGTCCGGCGCGCCGCTTCCACTCGATCGCTTCCGTGGCAGGCCCTTCGTGGTCAACCTGTGGGCGACATGGTGCGGTCCGTGTCGGCGTGAGCTGCCGATGCTCGATGCGGTTGCGTCGCGCCCTGGCGAGGTCCCGATCCTTCTTGCCGATCAGGGCGAGGCGCAAGCGATCGTCAGCGGTTTTCTCGGCCGTGAAAATATCGGAGCGCGCCATGTCGCGCTCGACCCCGATCGTGGCCTTTCTCAAGCCCTGAAGGTGGCGGGGTATCCCGCAACGGCCTTCGTTGCGGGCGACGGCACGATCGTACAGCTCCAGCTCGGTGAATTGTCACGCGCTGCGCTCGCCGATGGAATCGAATTAGCAAGGAAACACCGATGAATCGTCGCAACCTGTTGTCTCGGGGCCTCCTGGCCGCGCTTGCCTTCGCCGCGCCGATCACGCCTCTCATGGCCCAGCAGCCCGATCTGTCGCGCAAGGCGGTCGTTGACGATCCCGTGGCTCCCAAGCGCGCCGGCAGGACCTACGACGTCACGGTTGTCGAGTTTTTCGACTATAACTGCCCCTATTGCCGTCGCATGGAGCCGGTGCTGAACGCCCTGCTTCGCTCCGACCCGAAGGTACGGGTCGTGTACCGGGACTGGCCGATCTTCGGACCTGCCTCGCGTGAGGCGTCACGCGCGGCTGTCGCGAGCCAATGGCAGGGCAGGCATGCCGCCTTTCACGAGGCCCTGATGACCTCGCCGGCGCGGCTCGACAGCGCGGGCGTCAAGGCAGCGGCTGCCAAAGCCAAGGTCGACTGGCCCCGTCTGCAACGCGATTTGAAGAACCGTGGCGCCGAAATCGACGCGCTGCTTACGCGCACCGATAGCATCGCCCAGGCGATCGGTTTCAACGGAACACCAGCGCTGATCGTCGGCTCGCAGGTCGTCGCCGGTGCTGTCGATCTCCCGACGTTGCGTCGTCTCGTCGCGGAAGCGCGCAAAAAACCAGCGGCGCGCTGACCATGCCCGGGCCGCTCAATCGGAGACAGCTTGCCGGCTTGGGCGCGGTGGTCGTGGGTGGTTGGGCAGTCGGGCAGGTTCTACGGCGTACCGCCCCGATCGGGCGCGACGTCGGGCCGACCGCCGACCTGATCCTTGCCGGTAACGGCTCGCCCGAGGACGGACCTGCCGATGCTACGCTCCGGCTTGCCGTGTTCACCGACTATCGTTGCCCGGCCTGCCGTCATGGATTTTCCGCCCTGGAAGAGGCTGTGCAACGCGACGGCAAGGTGCGGGTCATCTACAAGGATTGGCCCATCTTCGGTCCGCCATCCGAACGTGCCGCAAGCGTGGCGCTCGCGTGCGCCGAACAGGGAGTTTACCCGACCGTCCATCGTGCGTTGATGACGGACAGCCGCACGATCGACGACGACGTGTTGCGGGACGTCGTGATGCGCGCTGGCGGCGATTGGCTGCGCGCGATGACCTGGCTTGCCGCCCACGCGGACGCTGTCGCAGCCCGCCTGCGGGCGAACGGACAGGAAGCCTATTCGATCGGACTGGCGGGCACCCCGGGTTATCTTGCCGGTCCCATGCTGGTGACGGGCGCGATCGACGCCAGCGATTTCCAACGGCTGTTCGCGCGTGCGCGGGAAGAAAGCTGACGATGCGAGAGGATACGAAACATGATCGAGTATAATCACAAGGGCATGACGGTTGCGTCGCTCCATGACGAGCGCACCGGCAGCTTCCAGTATGTCGTGGTCGACGAAGCCACGAAGACCGCCGCGATTATCGATCCGGTCCTCGACTTCGATCCCCGTGCCGGTGCGACCGCAACCGACAATGCCGATATGATCCTCGAATATGTCCGCGCCAAGGGACTTACTGTGGAATGGGTGCTCGATACCCATCCCCATGCCGATCACTTCTCGGCCGCGCCGTATCTCGCGGAAAAGACAGGGGGCAAAACCGCGATCGGCACCAAGGTCGTGGAGGTGCAGAAGCTCTGGCAGGACATCTACTGCCTGCCTGACCTGCCCGTCGATGGTAGCCAGTGGGATCGCCTGTTCGCCGATGGCGAGCAGTTCAGGATCGGCTCGCTCGACGCGCACGTCATGCTGTCGCCCGGCCACACGCTCGCCTCGATCACCTACGTCGTCGGCGACGCGGCGTTCGTCCACGACACGCTGATGGTGCCCGACAGCGGCACCAGTCGGGCTGACTTTCCAGGCGGCAACGCGCGCGCGCTGTGGCGCTCGATCCGGGCGATCCTCGAACTGCCGCCCAGCACCGCGACCTATGTCGGCCACGACTACGGCAAGGACGGGCGCGAAGTCTTTGGACGATCGACCGTGGCGGACCAGCGTCGTGACAACATCCATGTGCACAACGGCATCGGTGAGGCCGAGTTCGTCGCCACCCGCGAGAAGCGCGACGCAACCCTGCCGCTGCCGGACCTGATGCTTGCCGCGCTCCAGGTGAACATCCGCGGCGGTCGCCTGCCGGAGCCGGAGGCGTGCGGCACAGCGTTCCTCAAGGTGCCGCTCAACCACTTCGGCGCGGGCAAATGACCGAACCAACGCCGCCAACGCCCGGTGATGATGGCGATGCCCAGCGTATCATCTTCGCCATTACCGCCGCGCTGCTCGTCCTCGTCGTCACCTACAAGGTAGGGCAGTCTGACGCGCCCGTGCAGGCACCCGTCGAGGTAGCAGCGGACGCCGCCTTTTCGCCACCGGCGGAAAGCACCATCCCCGCCGGGCCGGACGGCGACGCGATCCGGCGCGGTCGACTGATCTTCACCGCGAGCGCGGCTCATGCCGGCCAGTACGTCGGCAACGGCCTGACGTGCAGCAACTGTCACCTCGATGCCGGGCGGAAGGCCGATGCGTCCCCGATGTGGGCGGCCTGGGTCAGCTACCCAGCTTATCGCGCGAAGAACGGCCGGGTGAACACGATGGAGGATCGCATCCGCGACTGCTTCCTCTACTCGATGAACGCGCCCGCCTCGAAAGCCGGCGCCCCGCCGCCCTATGGCGACGATATCTACCGCGATCTCCAGAGCTATTTCGCCTGGCTCGCGACCGGCGCGCCATCCGGCAAGCCGCTGCCCGGTCGCGGGTTCATAAAGCTCGCCACAACCCCGATCGGGCACGATCCGGTTCGCGGCGCGATTGTGTTCGCCGGCCAGTGCGCATCATGCCACGGTGCGAACGGCCAAGGGCAGGCGAACCCGGACGGCAGCTATACTATCCCGCCGCTGTGGGGAGCGCGCTCCTACAATTGGGGTGCGGGCATGACCGGGCTGGCGTCGGCTGCCGGGTTCATCAAGGCCAACATGCCTTATGGTGAGGGCAACACGCTGACGGATCAGCAGGCGTGGGATGTCGCCGCCTATGTCGATAGTCGCGAGCGACCCCGCGATCCGCGGCAGACCGGGACTGTCGAGAGCGCACGTAAGCAGTTTCACCCCAAAGGGGACTATTATGGTCAGGAGATTGACGGAAAAATGCTTGGCAGCTGATCGCTCGGCTTCCTAACCAGTGTCACAACCGAACGTGGCTGTTGAAAATCTCGCGTTCGAATTGATGTTGCGCGATTAGGGCACTGAGCGCTTTTTCAGGCCCCATTCGGCGGGCGTGTGTTAAAAACCTATCGAACGATCCCGATTTGATGCGCCGGCCCGCCGGGGGGATGGCCGGGCCGGCGCCTGCAGCTGGCTTAGCGACGGGGGAGCTTTGCCAGGGCAGCCTTGTAAGCCGCGTAATGCGTGCCTTCGTCGACCGCGATCTGGCGGAACATCTGCGCCACCTTCTTGTCGCCGGCCGCTTCCGCCTCCTTGGCGAAATTCACGTACATCGTGACATTCTCGTAGTGCTCGCCCTTCATGGCATCTTCGAGGTTCACATTGTTGCTGCTGCCGAGCCGCAGCGCCTGCGCTTCACGATCGAAGTGCTCGTTGGCCTCGACGTTGGCCGATGCGCGGAAGAGCTTGGCGAGTTCGGGCTTTCCCGCCGCCTGCGCCTGGTCGGCGTACCGCAGATACTTCAGGTTGGCATAAGCCTCCCCGTGCATCGCGGCTTCGAGGTTCGCCCGCGTGCTGGCGGCTAGCGGGCGGGTCGGCGCCGACGGCGCGGCGGTCACGCTGACGGCGAAAATGGTCGCGGCACCGGCGGCAGCGACGATCAGGGACTTCATCATGGTCGGATCTCCATTGCCGCCGGAAGTGCGGCTGCGTTGCTATCGACCGAGGTCCTGACGGCGACCTGACGAGCTGACAGAAAACGTATTCTCAAGACGTGGGAAAAAACTCGCTGCGCTGTCAGGTTCCGGTCAGGCGCTCCTGCGATCTCCCCGTCATCAAGGCTATCCCGCCTCTGACAGGAGTTCGTTCGATGACCCGTTTTGCACCCTTGAAGGTCGCAGCCTTTCTCGTCGCCGTCGCAGCTGCGCCGATGGCGATGGCGTCCCCCGTCTGCACCAAGGCACCCCAGGCCAAATGGATGACACCGGCACAGATGAAAGGCCGCGTCGCCAGGATGGGCTATCGCGACGTCAAGGTGTTCCAGGTGTCCGGCAGCTGCTACGAGATCTACGCCCACACGAAGGACGGCAAGCGCGCCGAGGTCTATTTTAATCCGGTGAACGGCGCCATCGTTCAGAACAACGTCGACTGACGATGGAACACTTCGCTCCAGCGGCCTCATCCCGAGACCCTGCCCGCAGCCGCGACAGGGTCAAGGTCTGGGACCCGATCGTCCGCATCTTCCACTGGACCGTGGCGGGAGGCGTCATCGCCAACCTGACATTTCTTCGGCACGAGGAGACACCGCATATCTATGTCGGCTACGTTGTCGTCACGGCGCTGGCGATCCGGCTGATCTGGGGTGTTATCGGCCGGCGTCACGCGCGGTTCGCCAGCTTCGTGCCAGGCCCGTTCGTGTTGCTGCGCTATTTTCGCGCGATGGCTGCCCGGCGCGAGCCGCGCTACATCGGGCACAACCCGGCCGGGGGCGCAATGATCGTCGTCCTCCTTGTCCTGCTGGCGACGGTGGGGACCAGCGGATGGATGATGGGGCTCGACCAATTCTGGGGTGTGGGCTGGGTCGAGACGTTGCACGAAACCGCCGCCAATGTTCTGATCGGCGCGGTAGCCCTGCATGTCATCGGTGCGATCGTCGAGAGCGTGCGGCACCGGGAAAACCTGCCGCTGGCGATGGTCACTGGCTACAAACGTGCACCAACGGGGACCGACATCGACCATGCGCCTGCTGCTGATTGAAGACAACGCCCGGCTTGGCAGCCTGGTTCGGGACGGCCTAATCCCGCAGGGTTTCGCGGTCGATTGGGTCGAGACCGTCGAGGACGCCGAGCTGGCGATGAAGGTGGCGACATATGACCTGCTACTGGTCGACCTTGGCTTACCCGATGGAGACGGCTTGGACATCGTCCGCCGTTCCCGCCGGGACAAGAATGCGACGCCGATCCTTGTCCTGACCGCGCGAGGTGGCCTCGACGATCGCGTCACCGGACTCGACGCGGGCGCCGACGACTATCTGGTGAAGCCGTTCCAGATTCCCGAGCTCGCGGCGCGGTGTCGTGCCCTGCTGCGACGACCCGGGGCGTCGCTCGGCACCCGGCTCGCCGCGGGCAACGTCGTGCTCGATTGTGCCTCACGGTCGGCCGAGGTGGGCGGCGTCGCGATCGACGCGACGCCGCGTGAAATCAACCTGCTCGAAGTTCTGCTCCGCCGCGCCGGACACGTCGTCGCCAAGCCGGCGCTTGAGAATACGCTCTCATGACTGCCATCCGAGACGCTGGCCGAGTTTACCTTGTCGCTGGCCGCAAGACCAGCGTTCGCATTGACCTTGGCGGGTGTGCCG
>NZ_JACIDB010000013.1 GCF_014196115.1 Sphingomonas aquatilis
GTGCCGACGTGATGCAGTGCAAGGCCGGTTCGCCGAGAGGGGGAGGGGCTGTTCTTACATACAGTTACACCTCTCCCCCGGAATAACCGTTCTGATTAGAGGCCAGAACGGCCCGGAGCCAAGGCTCCGGGCCTCTTCTCACGTTCACCTAGACCGCGTGCTTGAGCGGCTCCGGCTTTTTGCCGTCAGGCAGCTTTTCGCGGAGGTGGTCATGAACCATGCGCGCGTTGAACGGCTTGCCGATGAATGTCGCTTTGTCGGGCATGTCACCCTCTTCGGGCTTCACCCGCCCACTCGCGATCACGATCTCGATGTGGGGCCAGTGCTGGTCGACGTGCCGGGCCAAGGCGAATCCATTCATGTCGCCCGGCATGTCGACGTCTGAAAACAGCAGCGTGACATTCCCAGCATGATCTTGGAGAAGATCGACAGCTTCCTGGCCGGTCCCCCCGTAATAGCAACGGAAGCCAGCATCTTGGAGGATGTCGCAGGCGTCCATCTGGATCAGTGGATCATCGTCCACCACGAGGGCGTAGGGGTCGGTTGAGAGAGGCATCGAGGTACAATTCCCGGCTGAGGAAAAGGTCTCCGAGGAATGTCTGGCGTCTCCCGGCTACGCCGGGACCGTTGCTCTATTCCGCTTGCGCTCCACCGAGCCCGTACCGGTCTCGGCCCATTCGGGTGACGATCAACTGACGGTCGCGGACGCGCGCAGGAAACTTCTTTCCGAAAAGCGGCAAGATGTTTCCAAACCAGCCAAGCGACACCAGCCATCCGTGGGCCCAGCAACTCTGCCGATCGCCGGAGACGCGGAGTGGGGCGGCGGGATAGGCAAGCGTCCAGCAGACCCGCGAGGGTGGCGCATCGGGCAGTCCAATGTTGCGCAGCGAGGCTCCGGCCGTCGTGCTTCACCCCGCTCTTTGAGGCGCAATCCTTGGGCCGGGTCGGGTCCTTATACGATCAACCCACAAGGGGTCCGGGCGCTTCGCTACGGCTTTTTTCCGCGCGCGGAAAAAAGTGATCGCGGCCCCTCTCCGTCCTGTCGGGCGCCTGTCGAGCGGGGATGAACCCCGTCGGCTTCACAGGAGCCTCGGTCATGTTCAACGATATCTGGATCGCCCGCAAGAACGCCCTCAGCCTCGCACGCACCCTCATGGTCGCCACCATGATTATCTCGGTCGGCACCCAATACGCCGTCATCACCGCTGAAGATCACGACAGCTCGCTCACCGTCGTCCAGGAGTTTGACCCGTTCGCCTGACCGGTTGGGGGCCTCGCGGCCCCCGCGCCTATCGGCGCCAAGAGAGGGCCAAGGCGGGCATCGAGCCCGCCCAGGCCCCGCGCGTCGCGCGGCTGCGGCACCGTGGGAGGACTGCTCATTCGTGTCGTCCAAGTGTGACATGGGTACGCGCTCGCCTCAAGGATGCACGGCCCCTCCAATTTGCTGCGCAAATCGGTTCCTCCGTGCCCCGCTCCGCGGCCGCTTCGCGGTCCCTGACCCGATCGCTCGAAGCCCATGTCCGGGAGCTCCCGCACAAATTCGTGCAACAACGGGAGAACCCTATGCAAGTAGACCTGTATCAAACACTCAAAGGCATCAACGTAAGCGACGAACAGGCAAAGCTGGTGGTAGCCAGCATCGAGGAGTATATCGACGGGATGGTTGGAGACGCGACAAAGCCGCTTCAGGAGAAGATCGACGGCCTGCAAAGGTCTCTCGAGACGCACATGAAAACCCAAACCTGGGTCATCAGCATCATCGGCTTTACCATCGTGGCCCTGACCGCGATCGGAACGCTAGTCTCGATCCTGCGGCACTGAGGCGGAGGGGGCTCCGGCCCCCTTTTTTTTGCTCACCGCGAACCAGGCCGCACCAGCTCCGCAGCGAAAAGCTAGTCTGTCACCGCCAGAGCGCCTATCCGATCCGCGGTCGCCCAACCCGGGCGGTCAAGGGAGGTGATATCTATAGACACCGCAACAATCGTAGCACTGGTACTCGGCGTCGCGACGCTCGTCGTCGCGATCCTCGGCTTGGTGGTGAAAATCATCGAGCTGTCGCGCCACTAGGCCGAGTTGGGGACCCCCGGCGCTGGAACGCCGGGGCGTCCTTACAAAGTTTGAGCCCCGAACGCTGGAACGCTCGGGGCTCAGGGGATGATCTACAGACATAGAACATCGTAGCCCGACCGATATACGCTTCAATCCTTACCGCTTCAAGACGGCCTTGCTGTCACCCCCGCGCCGTTCTGACAGGCGGCAAAGCCTCAAACGAAGCGACGAGGCCAGGATCGCGTAGCAACGTCGTCCACGTCCCCCCGTAGGTCCGCGAGGCCAGATAGAAGGTTGAGCTGATGCACTCGACCATCCGGCAGCGCTCCAGCTTGTCGACCAGCGAGTAGCCCGGTCCGTGCCGGGCGACGATGTCGTGTAGATCCACGCGCATCAGGGTTCCGCAGCCCGAGCAGCGGGTGCGAACCAGAGCGTTCATGCGCAACATCTCGCCCGCGCTCTCCATCCAGCGGGGCCACAGGGTGACGATGTTGGCGGCATCTTGCATGGGCATACGATAACCCCCGATCGGCGCGATCGTCCAGCATGTGCATTGGTCTTAGGGGTCTCCTACTATGCGACGGTCGCGAGGGCATTTCGGGCTCCGAGGTCCTGGCCGGTGCGCTCGCGCGAGCAAGCCCGCGGGGCGGGCTTCTCCACTCCGTTTCGACCCTACGGGTGCACGCGCGATCTATGCACCGGCCGTCCTGTCGCCTGTCGAAAGGCCCCGATCGTCGGGGTCCAGGGATGGAGACCATCATGGCCGAGCACACGCCTCAACCCGACCGCGCCAAGGGTGGCGCATCTGCAATCGCCTGCCTCAACGATTGGCTTCGCGACAACATCCACGCCCCCGGCCGCAACCGCATCATGATGACGCAAGGGGTGGCCGAGCTGATCGGCGACGTCAGCCTGTTCCGCAACTTCCGCAAGCGCGCCGAGCTGCTGCGTATGGTGCGTGCCTACGACGCGTTCGACGCCTCGATCGACCCGCACGGCGAGCGTGACATGGGCCGGTTCGAGTTCGAGGGGACCGACTGCTACTGGAAGATCGATTATTACAACCTCGACCTGTCCGCAGGCGCCGAGGATCCGAGCGATCCCTTCCTCACCGTCCGCGTCCTGACCATCATGCGCGTCGACGAACGATGACCGATGCCGCCCCGGCGCGAGCCGCCGGGGCTCGCTCCAAGCCCTGAAAGGATCCACCGATGCCTGCCCGAGCCAACGCACTTGTTCAGCCTGCCGCCTTCGATCGTCACTCTCGCCAGCGCGAGGTCGACTTCGCCCGCGGCTGTGTCCGCCACGAAGGCGGCATCCTCACCGACGAGATCGAACGGCTGAATGCCCAATACATTGCCGGCGAGATCGACAGTGACGAGCTGACGAATGCGATCCTCCAATCGCAAACCGTTCAGACTCATTGACCGACGCGGAGGGCGGTGCGGGAAACCGCACCGTTTTCCGCGCGAAAGCACGAACAGAGGATGGCGTGGACGCTTGCTGCAACGTTCGCCTGTCCCACCACCGTTGGAAGGCTCTGTCGTCGACGGCCATTCATCGTGACAAGCCGAATGGACCGGCGTCAAGGATGCACGGCCCCTCCAATTTGCTGCGCAAATCGGTTCCTCCGTGCCCCGCTACGCGGCCGCTTACGCGGTCCCTGACCCCGGCCCATTCGGCTCGTCAGCCCGCCCCTGTCGTAAACGAACAGGAGGTTCACATGCATATTCAGACCGCACGCACCCAGGTTTGGCTCGCGGAACTGGCCAGCATTCAGGCAGAAATCGAAGCGCACGGTATGCCCGCGGCACCCCGGCCCGCTCGCAAGCGGACCCGCAAGCTCAAGCCGCTCTGGGAAGAATGAGGCGACGGGGCGGCGCAGCCGCCCCGCTCTCGGCATGTCTCATGCCAGTGACATTTACCCCCCCTTTTCCATGCCCCCGCTTGCCAACGGACCGAGGTTGCGGCCGTGAAGGGCGCGGCGATTTCGCCAAACCGTGTCTCGCGGTGACATTTACCCCCCCCCTTCGCGATCGTTTCAGCCGAACGTGGATTGAAACTTCCCCGACGTTCTGAATGATGGGTTCGACTGGGGAGCACCATGAAGACACTCGTTCTGATCGCATTGCTTGCGGCGAGCCTTCCTGCATCGGCGCAGGCGCAGGATACGTCCAAATCGCCGGACGGACTGTACACGGTCTCGATCGTTCCCAACGGCGCGGGGGATGAGAATGGCTCGGGCGCGGAGGCGCTGGTTCTCTACAGCACCAAGAGCAACCTCAAACGTCGGCTGCTCGTATCCAAATGGGATGGCGATTATGCCCGCAACCTCGCCAACCTCTCAAAGCCATTGTTTTCCCTCGATGGCGGCTATGTCTACTTCAACAGCTCGGACGCATCGCCGAACTCCAGCTACGTTCATCAATTCGATCTGAAGCTAAACGCGGTTCGATCGATCTGCCCCGGTTGGGCGTTGCGCGTCATGCGTACCGGACCCTATCGCGGCTATCTGCTGGTCCAGACCCACCGCTATTGGGATCGCCCGGAAGGTGGCTCCTACAACCCGGTGTTCCTAACGCACCCATCGGGCAAGAAAATCATGATGGTGCCAGGTAGCGACAATGACGAGGGCGAGCTGGCAGTCGACCCATGGCTCACAAAAATGAACTGGCGGGCTTGGTAGAGCCGAGCCAGCGAGGGGCGTCTCCCCGCCCTTATGGGGCGGGGCCGAGCTCTACTCCGCTTGCGCTCCACCGAGCCCCTGCGGGTCTCGGCCCTTCGGGTGACGATCCCTGACGTGACAACAACACAGGTGTATTACCCACCTACTGCAGGCCTAGCATGAGGTCCGGCTCCTGCCGCCTCAAGGATGCGCGGCCCCTCCAATTTGCTGCGCAAATCGGCTCCTCCGCGCCCCGCTCACGCGGCCGCTTCGCGGTCCTCTGACCCGGCATCGCTGCACCTCTTGGCCATGCCGCCAATGATGGCATGAAGGAGATTGTTATGTCGCACCGCCTCTTCGCTCAACTCGCTTTTGAGCGCGCCTTGGGCAGCGCCGCGATCAAGTCGCTGAAGGATGCGCTCACCGAGAAGGCGAACTTCGCCGCTCAAACCAACTGGCCCAAACCAGACCCATTCGCCGGGCAATATGACGTCGACGCGCTCACCGCCGAACTCGATCAGATCGTTCAAGATCGCATCCGCGACGTGCTGGAGGGTCCAGGACTGCAGATCATCGACCGGGGCGAGCTGTTCGCTGAGCCTGAGATCGTAGCTTTGGTTCAGGCCGCCAAGGCGAAACGGGACAAGCCCGGCTGAACCAACCGGGGCGGCTTCGGCCGCCCCGCATTCACCCAAGCGAAGTTGGGGACGGCACGTAAGGATGCGCCTCTCGCACCACCGCCGCAGCCTTCTCGATCACCTCTATATCCGACGCCTTTCCCGTCGGATCGATCCTCCAATTCGATCGGGGATGAAAGACGATTGGCAGTGCCGTCACTTCTCCGACGAGCTTCCTCCAATGTTCCTCCGGTTTGTCGGTGACGCCGGTCAGGAGATGAACGAGCAAGTCGCGAATATCGTCTGCGCTTGCAGGAGCATCATGGTTAGCCATGACGCAATCTAACCGCTTCAACGTCCTCAGCCATCGCGACTTTGGACCGCAACCGGGCGTCGCCGGTTTCATCACCGCCCAACGAAAGGTTGAACATGAGCGACGCATCCCTCGTGAACGTAAACACCGCTACCGCAGCGGAACTCGACGCAGTGCCCGAGCTCAAAGGTCATGGCTTCGAGATTGTCCGTTACCGCGATGAGCGTGGCAAATTCACCGATCTACGCCAGCTCGACGAGGTTCCCGGCCTGGCCGGCAAGGCGGACGGTGGAAGGTCCGCGCTGACCGTCGGCGACGCCTAAACGACTAGCGTTTGACGATGGGGACGGACGACACCGACGCATGTCCACGGCGACCGCAGCCACGGCAGCGGAGCCGGATTATCTTGGACGCTACCTCCCCATCGCCACGAAAGCGTTCAAGGATCCTAGCCGCCGGCATATTCATGGTGCGACCACAGACGCACATAATCCGCATGTCAGCACGATCCGCCGCCCATTCGGCGAGCGTTGTGTAGGGCGCCTGGATCGTCGGTCGCTTGCTCACAGAGGCGAGACATCTTCATACCGCCCCGCTTTACGAAGCTGACGGACGATCCCGTTGAAAGCAGCGGTAACGCCCTGAGCGCGGCCAATCTCATTGGTTTGCGACGCGGCGTCCCAATACAATTCCAGCGGCCAACGCTCGGGGCAGTGCGGCAACAAGCAGCGCAAGGCGAGCCGCACCTCCATGCCATCAACCGTCGTTTCCGAGCAGCGGGCGACGCCGGACCGCAAGATGTGCACTGACAGCGCGATCACCACGCGCTGGTGCCGAGGCAAGCTCGACACGGCTCAGTGAAAGTCGTGCGACTTGAAGCGCACGACGTCCTCAGGATCGGCACCCTCCGCATGAGGGGGCCAGTAACAATTACGCGGCTCAGGGCTCCACCCCTTGTCACCCCGGTCAGGCGATCCCGGATGCTGGGCGGCATCGCCACGGCCCGTCCGGTGCGGGAACGACATGTCACCGACACGGTGCAGCAGGTCGCCGTGGTCGATGATCCGGTCGCAAATGACATGGATTACCTCCCCTTCCTTCTGCACCCGCCCTTTCATGCCGATCATGGAGGCTGACATGATGGTGCGGCGCTGTGCCTCGAAACGGTCAGGCCACAGGATTCCGTTGGCGATGCCGCTTTCATCCTCGATCGTGATGAACAGCACGCCCTTCGCCGAACCGGGCTTCTGCCGCACAAGGATGATACCGGCGACCTCGACGTGCCGCCCGTCGCGAACGCTGGCGAGATCCGCGCACTTCGTGACGCCACGGCGCCTCAGCTCGTCACGGACGAACGTCAGCGGATGAGCGCGGAGCGATAGCTGTAGGTTGCGATAGTCCTCGATCACCTCGCGGCCGTCGGTAAGCGAGCGAAGCTGCACCTCGGGCTCCAGCCCCTCCGCGCTATGCACCTCGTCCGCGCGATCGGCCGCGGCAAAGAGCGGTAGCGGGGCCTCGCCGAGCCCCCTCACCTTCCAGAGGCCCTGCCGGCGATCGGCGCCAAAACTATGGAAGGCGTCGCCGTCCGCCAGTTTCTCGATCGCGGCGCGCTGCGCACCGGAACGTCGCCACACGTCCTCGACGCTTTCGTAAGCGGTGGTGCTACGCGCCGCGACGATCTTGGCGCCCTCGGCGTTCGAGAGCCCGCGGATGACCCGCAGGCCAAGCCGAACCGCCAGATAACGCCCACCGGTCCGCTCCAGCGTACAATCCCACCGGCTCGCGTTGACGCAGGGCGGTCGCACCTCGACGCCGTGTTCGCGCGCGTCTCGCACGATCTGGGCGGGGGCGTAAAATCCCATCGGCTGCGCATTCATGAGCGCGGCGCAGAACACGTCGGGATGATGGTGCTTCATCCACGACGAAGCATAGGAGATCTTCGCGAAGCTCGCCGCATGGCTCTCCGGGAAGCCGTAGGAGCCGAAGCCCTCGAGCTGACGGAAGGTGCGCTCGGCAAACTCACGCGGATAACCGCGCTCGACCATGCCCTCGATCAGCTTTTCGCTGAAGTGGCTGACCCCACCGGTGAACTTGAAGGTCGCCATGGCCCGGCGAAGCTGGTCCGCCTCGGTCGGCGTGAACCCCGCGCCGACAATCGCGACCTTCATCGCCTGCTCCTGAAAGAGCGGCACGCCGAGCGTCTTCTCGAGCACCGCGCGCAGCTCCGGACGCGGATATTCCGGCTTCTCCAAACCTTCGCGCCGGCGAAGATAGGGATGCACCATGTCGCCCTGGATCGGGCCGGGGCGCACGATCGCGACCTGGATGACAAGATCGTAGAAGCGCCGCGGCTTCATGCGCGGCAACATGCTCATTTGGGCGCGGCTCTCGATCTGGAAGGTGCCCAGCGTGTCCGCCTTCTGGATCATGGCGTACACATCAGGATCGTCGTCCTGCAGGTCCTTCAGCTCGACGTGCAGACCCTTGTCGGCCTCCAACATGTTGAAGGCGCGGTTCATACAGCCGAGCATCCCCAGGCCCAGGACATCGACCTTCATGAACTTGAGACTATCGATGTCGTCCTTGTCCCATTCGATGATCTGCCGATCCTCCATCGCGGCCGGCTCGATCGGAACGAGATCATCGAGACGGTCATGGGTCAGCACAAAGCCGCCGGGGTGCTGCGACATATGGCGCGGCACACCGATCAGCTTGCGCGCGAGGTCGAGCGTGAGACGCAGCCGGCGATCGGCGATGTCGAGGTTGAGCTCCTCGACCTGTTTCTCGCCGACGCCTTCGGCAGACCATCCCCAGACCAGCCCGGCCAGTGAGGACGTCAGGTCCTCAGGCAGGCCAAGGGCCTTGCCGACGTCGCGCACCGCGCCGCGTGCACGATAGCGTGTCACGACCGCCGTCAGCGCAGCGCGGGTCCGCCCGTAGGTCTCGTAGATCCACTGGATGATCTCCTCACGCCGCTCATGCTCGAAGTCGACGTCGATGTCGGGCGGCTCGCGCCGCTCGCCCGACACGAAGCGCTCGAAGAGCAACTCGTGCTTGATCGGATCGATCGAGGTCACACCGAGCACGAAGCACACGCAGGAATTGGCTGCGGAGCCTCGGCCCTGGCAAAGGATCCCCCGCCTCCGCGCTTCGCGCACGATCGCGTACACGGTCAAGAAATAGGGTGCGTAGCCGAGTTCGCCGATCAGCCGCATCTCATGCGCGATCTGGTTGGTGTACGCCTCCGGCACCTCGCCATCGAACATGCGCTCGACCGCTTCGGTCGCCAGCTTCTCCAAGGCCTCCTGCGCTGACAACCCCTCAATGAGGCGCTCATGCGGGTATTGATAGGCCAACTCGCCAAGGTCGAAGGTGCAGATGCGGGCGATATCGACGCTCGCCTGAAGCGCGTCCGGATAAGCGCGGAATCGCCGGACCATCTCGTCCGGCGATTTGAGCGCCCGGTCCGCGTTGACCTCGCGGCGATAGCCGAGCTCATCGACGGTGCATTTCTCGCGCACCGCAGTCACGACGTCCTGCAGCAGCCGTGCCTCTGGCGCATGGTAGAGCACGTCACCGGTCACGACGGCACGGACCCCTGCCCCGCCCGCCTGTCGCGCCAGCGCATCGATGCGGACCGCGTCCCCCGGCCGGCGCCGCTGGAACAGGGCCATATAGCCGCGACGCCCGTAGATAGCCTTCAGGTCCTTCAGCGCGGCGACGTTCTCCTCGTCCGCCTCGTGCGGCAGCAGGATGGCAACGACACCTTCGGACCACGGCTCCAGGTCGTGCCAGTGGAGGAGGCACCCGCCCTTGCCTGCCCGCTTCTTGCCGACGGTGAGCAGCCGCGTGATCCTCGACCAGGCAGGGCGGTCAGTCGGATAGAGCAACAAGCGCCGGCCGCACGACAGATCGACGCGGGTGCCCGCGATCGACCGGACGCCAGTCGCCTTCTGCGCTTCCCACGCACGCACGACACCTCCCACCGTGCCGATGTCGCTTACGCCGATCGCCGGATAGCCGAGCAGCGCCGCGGCTGCGAACAGCTCCTCCGGTGACGACGCGCCGCGCAGGAGCGAGAAGTGGGTGAGCACCTGCAGCTCGACATAGTGGGTCATCCGAAGACCCCGTGCATCCACCAGGAAAGGTCTCCGGTCTCGTCCTCGAACCCGTCACCCCGCCTGAAAACCCAGTACCGCCCTCCAGCTTCATCCTCGACACGGTAATAGTCGCGGACCGCCCAGACCTCGGCGTCGCGCCGCCACCACTCGCCGTGAACGCGCTCAGGACCATCACCGGCGACGATCTTGTACATCGTGCCTCGCCATTCGAAGCGACGTGGCGGCTGATCCGGCATCAGTGCCATGACGCGAGCCAATGGCTCTGGCTGCGGAAACAGGCGGATCGGACGCTTCCAAGCCGGCCATGATCCTGGCATTTCCACCGGGTCGGAGCGGGTGACGGCCCGTTCCGGCACATGGCTCTCGACGGGCGCAAGCCGGTAGACGGCATAGCCGCCGATCCTGCCGGCGATGACGTCGACCAAGCGTGCCGGGTCTCGCACGAGCGTCTCGCCAGCGAGGACCGCGCCAAGGTCGACCGCATCAAGCGGCTCGGTATGTGTGGCAACGAGCCAGAATTGCTCAAGCCCCATGCCGGGGTCGATCCGCTCGATCCTCAGCTTCAGAAGGCGGAGGAGGTGCGATACCTCGCGCGTAGGGCGCGACGTGCCAACGCCCACCACCTGCTCAGTACCGTCGACGCGCAAACCGGTTAGACGGAGTGCCCGCGCGCCTAGTCCCCGCGCCTGCAGAACCTCCGCAAGATCGGTCAGCAGGTCGCCCATCACCTGCTCAATCGCCTCGGCCGTGCCGATCGGCTCCAGCAGCCGACGCTCGACGATCGGGACCTCGGCATCCTCGCGCGGGGTGATCGGCTCGGCGACCGCGCCAAGCGCCTGGTCCAGGCGCGTGATCGCCGGAAGGCCAAGCCGGCGCGCGAGCGGTCCGCGCGCTACCGGCAGCAGATCCGCAACAGTCTCGAACCCAAAGCGCTTTGCGGCACTGATCGCCGATGGGGCGAGGCGCAGCGCGACGACCGGCAGCGCCGCAATTGCACTCGCCGTAGCGCCGGGCTCAACGCGGATCAGCTCGCCTCGGCCGAACCGGGCGAGCGCGTGCGCGGCACCTGCGGTATCGGCGACTGCGATCCGCGCGGTGAAGCCGGCGCGTCGGCAGAAAGCCAGAAGCCTTTTGCAAAATTTCTCCTCGCCGCCATGCAGATGAGCGCATCCGGCAACGTCGATCCATAGGCCATCGCTGGGGCTGACTGCGGCAATGGGCGACCAGCGACGCACTGCGAACAATGCAAGACGATCCAGGAGGGCGGCATCCGCCTCCGGCTCCGCCGGCCGGAAGTCGAGATCGGACACGAGCGCGCGCGCATGGGTCGCTGCCATGCCCGGATGCACGCCAAGCGCGCGCGCACCCTCACAGGCAGCTACCACCTCTTCACGCCGCCCGACCTTGCCGATCAGCGCCAAAGGCGCCTGATCTAGCGGCGCGGCAACTGGCCCGGGGATGCGCGGCGCTGGTGTCGAAACCTTGTACGGATGACTGGCAGCCTCCGAACGCCGACCCAGCTCGCGCATGGGCGGCTGCGCGTGCGCCGGCAGGCTGGCGATCTGCGCCTCTACGTCGCCACGCGACGGCATACCCTCGCGCGCCCAGCGCGCGCCGGGGCGCCACCCGCCGCCCCGCGGCACCGAACATGCACCGGGGTCGTCGTCTACCGGCAGCTCGAGGACAGGCCGTTCAGGCTGCCGCGGAGCGGACCGTTCCAACCGTCTCAGCCGCTCCACGGCCAAGCTCGGCAGGAACAGCGAGACGACCCGTCTCATCGCTGCCCTCCACAATCATGGAAAAGCCCTCACCGCCGCGCTGACGAACACACTCCACAGCCCAGCGCGCGCGCCCAACGCCCGCAACGTCGAGACGCTCGGATGGTGCTGCACCGATCCGCCAGCGGGTCCACGCAGCCGATGGCTCAGCCAGAACATCCTGGCTGAGGCCGCGAGGGCGGCGCAACAGGAGAACGGGAATATCGGCGTCAGCAGCAACGAGTTGCAGACGCCGTGTTGCCACCATCGAGACCTTGCTTGCCTCCGCGACGATCGCGCACGGCGTGCCGTCGCGCACCGCGTCTTCAACGACCGCCAGCAATGCCGCATCATCACGCGGCTGCGCAAAGATGACGTTGGCTGACGGCAGACCCGCTTGCTCCAGCGCGGGCGCATAGAGGTTTGTCCTACAGCTCGCCCACAGTACCGGCGCACCCGTACCGAGCGACTCACGCGCAGCAATGCCGGCCAGGAAAAGCGTGGTGGCGGCATCGTCGACTAAAGCTGCGCTTTGGGCCGCTGCCTCATGCAGTGCGCCAGCGCGTAACCCCCCTGCCCCGAGACGGGCGTCGATAGCCCCGACGCCGAACGGCATGACACGGTAGTCGGTCGCGGGAGTGGCGATCGTCCGCAGATGCGCTATGCTGGGCGCGAGGGAATTAAGGGCGGCGGACATAAGGGCTAGACTCTACTCGTTCCCTTTATGTTCCGTTAATGGCCGCTTGCGGTCAAGTAGGTTTTCCGCAGCTACCGAGTCCGTTCGTCGCAGACATGCCGGGCCAGCTCGCTGGCCGACATAGGAGGCGCGGATGTGCAATAGGTATCGACTGACAGCGAAACAGGCGTAAGCGTCCGGCGAGCCCTGTTCCTCACTGCTTATGGGGTGGCGACGAGCATCCGCTTTGGATCGAGAGCAGAGCGTTCAAAGCTGCCGAAGCCGCAGCCCTGAACGCCGGTGCGAGCGCGACCTTTTCCTTCGGCACAATGACACCGATAGCCCAACCTGGTTCGAGGAAGAGCAGGTTGTCGGTTGGAAGGAAGTTTTCCTCGGAAAGCTTACCGTACCCAGCTTGAGAATCAAACTGGATGGCCCTCCCGCCGAATACAGCGAGGTTCATCGACATCTGATCGGCTTCACTCATGCCGCGGTAATAGGACGGTTTGCCTGGCTGTTTGGCGTTTCCGCGGACCAGTTCCGCACCAGCCTCGCTGATGGGCTCGGCTCGATAGCTGGTGGAAGGATTGCCGTTGATGGCCGGTGCCACGCTCGGGTCAGAAACCTCGAAGAACAACCCGCGAAGCCTGCCGACTTGATCTTCCTGGTGGAAGAAGTTGGTGATGGTTCGCCCGCCTGGAACGGACAACGGTGATTTGCAGCCGATGAAGAGCTTGTCAGGGCGCTGTTGAGGCGCTTGGGGCGCGTTAGGCGAGCAACTCACGGTCACGGCAAAGACTCCGATGAGCACGGGGAATAGCCGGTTGCCGCGGGAGTTGCTCATACGTCTTTGTTGCTCCAGCTCCACGGCGCGAACTCGCCGATGCGGTTGACCGGGTGCCCATCGGCGACACGGGTGAGCACGTCACGCAGCCAGGCTTCGGGGTCGATGAAGTTGAGCCGTGCGGTCTGGATGAGGGTGTAGATCGCTGCGGCCCGCTCGCCGCCCTTGTCCGAGCCGGCAAACAGGTAGTTCTTGCGGCCGAGCGCGACGGGACGAAGGCAGTTCTCCGCGCGGTTGTTGTCCGCCTCGAGCCGGGCGTCGTCGCAGAAGCGGGTCAGCGCTGTGCGCCGCTTGACCGCATAGCGGATGGCGTCGGCTAGCGCGCCCTTGCCCGAGATGCGGCGCATGGTGTCCTCGGCCCAGTTGAAGAAGCCGTCCACGCCGACCCTGACGACCTGGCGGCGTTCGAGCCGGTCTTCCAGCGGCAACCCGCGCCCGAGTTCCTCCGCCTCGTACATCAGGTCGATCATGCTGACGCCGGTACGTGCCGTGGTCGAGCCGGTCGCCTTCCACACGTCGTAGATCTTGCGCCGGACATGCGCCCAGCACGCCACCTCGACGATGGGGCCGGGCTGCCGGCGTCCATCGTACAGCTGGTCGTAGCCCGTATAGCCGTCGGCTTGCAGGAAGCCGCTGAAGCCAGCGAGATGCGCGCGCGGTCGCTCACCCTTGCGGTCGGGCGTGTAGAAGTACGCCGCTGCCGGTGGGCCGATGCCTTGCCAACCCCGATCGTCGCGGGCGTAGACCCATAACCTGCCGGTCTTGGTCTTGCCGGTGCCCGGCGCCAGCACAGGAACCGGCGTGTCGTCGGTGTGGATCTTGTCGGCCGCGAACACGTGGGCGCGAATGTGGTCGACCAGCGGCTGAAGCAGCCAGCTGACCTGGCCTACCCAGTCCGCCATGGTCGAGCGGTCGAGGTCGACGCCCTCGCGGGCGTAGATCTCCGCCTGCCGGTAGAGCGGAAGGTGGTCTGCATACTTCGACACCAACACGTGCGCGAGCAGGCCAGGGCCTGCCTTGCCGCGCGGGATGGGCAGCGCCGGTGCGGGTGCCTGGGTAATGGCGTCGCAACGTTGGCAGGCGAGCTTGGGGCGGACGTGGCGCACGACCTGGAAGCGGCCAGGCACATACTCCAGCACCTCGGTCTCGTCCTCGCCCAGCGCCGACATGTTCCCGCCGCACGCGCCGCAGCCGTCTGCCTGCGGGGCGGCATGGACGACCTCGTGACGCGGCAGATGGTCGGGCAACGGCAGGCGCTTAGGCTTGCGCTTCTCGCGGGCGGGTGGCGGCACGCCGGCATCGGCAGACGCACTGGTCGCTTCGGCCTCGACCGTCTCCAGCTCTTCCAGCCGCAGCTCCAGCTGCTCGATCTCGCGGGAGAGCCGCTCGGACGACTGGCCGAACTGCATGCGCCGGAGCCGTGCCAGCTGAACCTTGAGCTTCTCGATCTCCAGCGCGGTCAGCTGGATGGTCGCCTTGGCCGCGCGCAGCTCGGCAACGGTGCTGGCCAGCTCCGCAGCGGTGGTAACGCGGGCCTCCTCGATGGTCGCCAGCTGGTCCTGCAACGCCTGTGCGAAGGCGCGCAGCTCGTTCGGGTCGGAGGGAAGATCGACCATCGCCAGCGACATGGCACATCCTACCACCGGCCCGACTCACGCCAAGCGAAAAGGACGAAAAAGCGCCGCTTACACGAGGGTCGGCGCGGTCACCGGGGCCGGCGCCACGGTCCGCCGCCAGTCGATGCCCTCGATGAGCAGCGCCAGCTGCGCGGGGCTGAGAACGATGCCGCCGTCGACCAGCGGCGGCCACACAAAACGGCCCTTCTCCAACCGCTTGGCGAACAGGCACATGCCCGAGCCGTCCCAGTACAGCGCCTTGAAATAGTCGCCGCGCTTGCCCCGGAACAGGAACAGGTGGCCCGAATACGGGTCGCCGTTGAGAACCTGATGGGCGAGCGCGCTCAGCCCGTCGAAGCCCTTCTGCATGCTGACCGGCTTGCAGGCGAGATATACCTTGGTGCCCGGCGCCAGCGCTATCACGACGCATGCCCCAGCGCCCGCAGCACACGGGCGAGCGCCTTCTCGTTGACGTAGCTGTCGACCGACAGCCGCACACCGGTCGGCAGGTCGATGTCGATGCTGCCCGGTCGGGTTCCCGGATGCGGCCGGACCAGGTCCTCCGCCGGCGCGGCAGGCAGCGACGGCTTAGCAGGCGGTGGCGCGTGTACGGTCGGCACCGGCGACAGCGCTATAACAGGCTCGGGGCGCGCAGCGTCCGTTACCACGCCATAGGGGATGAACTGCAACGGCTCGCTGGCGATGCTCTCCGCCTTCCGCTGCGCCGACCGCCAGTTGTAGATGAGGCTCTCGGCAATGCCGAGCTGCCGCGACAGCTCCCGCACTGTCACGCCCGGCATCGACGCCTTGGCAACCACCGCCGCCTTCTCGGCGTCGCTGTAGGTTCGCCGGCGCTCCGTCCGGGTGATGACCTCCATCCGCTCCATCTCCTGACCTCCTTCTGGACTCCAGAAGGAGACCACCACAGGTCTGGACATCAACGGCTATGCCGCGCGCGACAACACGCGGCTCACCGGACGCTTACAAACAGGCCGAGGTTGCCGCGACATTCGGCATCCGCGCACCCTATGAGATCGATGAGACGTTCCCCACCGGCGACATCTTTCCCACAGGGACTAAGACCCCCTTTTATGGCGCAGTGGTCGTCCAAGATGGCACCGATCGTCGTCTCGAAAGCATGGAATGGGGCGTCCCAACGCAGATCCCCAGCAAGCGGGACCCGGGGGTAAAGCTAACGAAATACGTCACGAACGTCCGGAACCTGCAATCCACCTTCTGGCGCTCGATGTTGACTACGCCAGCGCGTCGCTGCCTCGTCCCCGTCACGTCGTTCTCGGAATACGGGCTGAAGCCCGGCGAGGATGGGAAGAAGCCACTGCACTGGTTCGACGTGCCCAGCAGACCGTTATTCGCTTTTGCCGGTATCTGGCGACCAACGGAGCGCGGGAACGCCTACGGTTTTCTGACGACGGAGCCAAACGCGATCGTCGCACCCATCCATCCGAAAGCAATGCCTGTCATCCTGCATGATGACGACTACGGTCGCTGGCTTACCGGCGCCTGGGATGACGTGAAGGAACTGGTATCGCCCTACCCTTCTCAACTCATGCGCGTCGACCAGCCCGTCGATTGAAACGTGCGACCTTACGGCCGCCCCATCGACATGGGTCGATGGTGCTGCGAAGTTAGATGGCGCATCGATAATGATGTCATCTCGCCTTGCGCTGCGCTCGTACCTTTCCTTAAAGCTTGATGGCCTACAGAGACGTAGGACGGGGCGTGGAAACCTCGAAGGGTAAGGGCCGGTTCGAGCTATCGACCGGGTGGCGGACGCGTATGTCCAAGCCACCCGGCCAAAGGCGTTCGCGCCAAGCTTACCCTTGGTTTCCAACACCCGGTTCCGAAGCGATGACGCGCCCAGCGGGCGCGTCACCGGCTTCTTGGGAGGCGTAGATGTCCGGTTGCACACCAGAAGACGACTTCCCGATGCCCTTAGGATCGCGTTCGCCCCTCAAAACTGATGTGCCTTTGGCACTGATGAGGATGGCGCTAGCGATCCTTGACCGGGACGGCCGGCCGGTGCCGGCGTGCTATTTGCAGCAAGCAATCGACAGCTACCTCGACACCCCTCCGGCACAACCGGGACCTCAACTCGATGCTGAAGTGAACGCCTGGTTGGAACGCAACCCACGGATGCTCGATTGAAATCGCGCTTGTCCGAAACCGATCGGTTTCGGACGCGACAACCAAAATAATGGATTTGTCCGGTTCATATCTGTCCGAAACCCCTGTCCACAACTGTCCGTCACAAACCCCCCCCAGAAACGTCCGAAACTAAAAACCTCTTGTGACTTTCGGACAAAAGCCCGAGAATGTCCGAAAGTAGACTTAACCACGGAGTTTCGGACGTGCTGATTGGGTACGCTAGGGTTTCAACCCATGAGCAGGACGTTCGGCTTCAGGTGGAAGCTCTCGAGGCCGCGGGCTGTACCAAGATCTTCACGGACGAAGGCGTGACTGGTGCAGCCGTCATTAAGCCGGAGCTGGTAAAGGCCCTCGCCTATGCTCGTGCCGATGAGGACACGCTTGTCGTATGGAAGCTGGATCGCCTCTCTCGATCCATGCGCGATCTCATAGAGACGGTGCAAGCCATGAAGGCGCGAGGCATTGGTCTCCGGTCTATCAAAGAGGCCGTGATCGATACCAGTAGCGCAGCGGGAAATCTCATCTTTCAGATTTTCGGAGCTTTCGCGGAGTTCGAGCGGGGCACAAATCACGAGCGCACGCTGGCCGGAATCGCTGCTGCGCAGCGTGCCGGCACCAGATTTGGGCGCCCGCCGAGCATCAGTGATGCACAATGGGCGAAGGCGCGCGAGTTGTTCAAAGCAGAGCCTCCTGCCCGGATCGCCGACATCGCGACGCTGCTTGGGGTTAGCCGACAGGCAATCTATCGCCGCCTCGAACGCGAAAACCTCAGCCTTCCTGACTGATGCCTCGGCGCAGTCGCCTAGCGCGTCAGGAACATGCAATTACATGTAAAGGCTTTTACATGACTGTAAATGCCATTGATGGCAATGCATTTTCTAGACAGGTACAGGAAATCATTGCCTGGGCCTGTCAATGACAGTAATACCCTTACCTGCATAGAACGGCACAGGAATGGTCGTTCATGCAATTGCATGTACGGACATGTATTAGCATGTAAGGGAATAGAGATGGCTGTTATCGCGCTCGCATCCTCAAAAGGCGGTTGCGGGAAATCGACGACCGCAATCGTCCTCGCGGGCCAGTATGCCGAGCAGGGATACCGGGTCACGATCATCGATGCTGATCCGAGAGAGCGTATCGTTCGATGGGCAGCAGCGGGGGAGGTGCCTGAAGGCATCATCGTCACCAAGGCCGATTATAAGACCCTTCCAGACGCGATCCGGCGAAACGAGGATCAGAGCGACGTTGTATTGATCGACGTTGAGGGTAGCGCAAACCTGAGCGTCTCGATCGCCGTCGGACACGCTCACTATGTGGTGATCCCCGCCAATCCGTCAGCGGCGGATGTCGAAGATGCGATCGACATGGTTCGCCTGGTTCACGACATCGCCGAGCGGTCGAAGCGTCCACCGTTGTACGCAGTCCTATGGACACGCGTTCCAACAGGCTTCCGCACCAGAGAGTATCTAGCCCTTGCCAAGCAGCTTGAGGAGGCGGCGGTCCCCGTCTGCGAAGTGTCCCTATCGGAGCGCTCGGCGTACAAAAGCCTCATCTCCTACAGCACCACTCTCGACCGCCTGCCGGCCGACGAAGTTCCCTCGCTGGATAAGGCAAGAGCGGAGAGCCGGGCGCTGGCTGACAGCATCAGTGCCGCCATCATCAACGCCCAGGAGACCGCAGCATGAGCGCCGATACCAAGCCCCAGCGCCGCTCTCTAACGGGCGGCTTGGGCGCGATCCGAAACACGCCCTCCGAAGAGACGAGCATCGACCAAGCGGCTCGGCCTACTGCGCCAAAAGGCTTTGATAGCGTGCCGGTGCCTGTTGGCGAGGTTGATCGCCTGCGGGCAAATCAAGCGCCGGAGGCACCACGCCGAGTAAGAGGGGGAGGGCGATCGATGCCGTTCTCATTGAAACTGCGGCCCGATACGCTCGAGTATATCTACGCCATCGCCAACGATAGAAATATCCCGTTAGCCCAGGTTATCGAAGAGCTGGTGGATGCCCATTCCAAGGCATTCCCGACCCGATAGAAGCATCATCCCTACGCTTGGTTATTCGCGATTCAGGGCTGATGTTAAGCGCAAAATGACACACTTGCTGTTTAGGTAGGCGAATGGGTCAAATGGCGGGGACGATCGGGCTTTGCTCCCACCGGTCGCCCCCTAATCACAACCCATCACGGAAGGATGGCTTATGACTGACGAGACCGTAGCTCGCCACGGGGAGCGGGGGAATACCGAATGGACGGAAGCCGAGGCTCGCTACAGAACCGCCAGCGAGGCACTTGAGGAAGCGACAAATCAGGCCAGCGGCGGAACCGGCGACGTCAATGATGCGGCAGTGATGGCTCACGCTGCTGCGGCGCGCGCGTTGATCGAAACACCGGCGACACACCTCGCTCACATCGCGGTAAAAATCCGAGCTGCCGACAATCTGCTCGGCCTAACCGCAAGCTATCCCGAGCTGCCGAAGATCCTCCTCGACGACATATTTGGACTGCTCGGCTTATATGATCCAGACGGGGCTGCACTGCCGCCAAGCATATAACTCCGTAGCAATGCCAGGCGGGATAGTGACACGTCCTGTCGTTGACCAACTGGTGAAGCGCAGCGACGGGCGAGGGTGGTCGCCTCGCGCAGTCATTGATATCCCGACGCCTGATAGCTTTCTGGTTCGCTGACTGACGATGCGCTATTCGTAACCGTCGGGCGTCAACGGATGACGCGGCGCACCCTGACCTATGCGAACGTAGTGTGCCAAAACCAAGGCGGCGATTAGCGCTACGGCGGCCAAAAACATGGCGCGAAAACGAGCTATCAACGAGCAAGATTGCTAAGAGGAAGGTGACGATCTAGCCGCCGCGCCGCCTTTGATCGGGTCGATGACGAAGGCGGCGGAATTGGCGATGGTGGGCGGTAAAAGGCGACGACCGTGGCAACTTGGATAACGAGACCAGGCCGAGGTAGTCACCCCTTGGCATCACTCCTTTCCAAGCGAACCAAGATGAGCGGCTACCGCTGAGCCGCCAAAAGATGCGATGGCGTTGGCGATCAAGCGAGCGTCCGCCTTTCCGAGTTTCCTGATTTTCACGCGATCCAGCGCCGCAAGAAGCGTGGGACGGCCTGCATCTCGCTCTTCCTCCTCGACCTCCTTAGCCTGAACATCGAGCTCCGCAATCTGTGCGAGAAGGCGGTCTTTCTGTGCCTGGATCGATGCTAGGTCATTCGGCTTCGATGATGTGCGGGCCACGGCGATTCCTCCGTTTTTCGATTGAGGGGTGAGTTAGTTCATGTCGGATTACATGCGACATTGCTAGGCTTGGTCACACCCTATCGCCGTATGGGGCTGCAACTTGGACGCATGAGACCGGACCGGTTGGGCAGGGGCACCACCCGGGCTGCGATCGTCTGACGGGTCGATTGGGGACTGCCCCATCCACATACACCCCACTCCGCGTCGTTGAGATTGGTTCGATTGCAGAGTTAGTCATTTAGGGGTATATGGATAAAGGAAGAGGGATGGCAGGATATGCCTCATGGCACCAATGTCGGACACTGGTTTATGAGGCGCCGCTGCACGGGGCTTGAGTGATGAAGGTAACAGTCAGGCTTGGTGATGATCTTACGTCAGAGATCGACCGCATCGCTGCTGCCAATGGGCAGACTCGAAGCGCCTGGATCTCCAACACGCTGCTCCGCTCCGTGATGTCAGATTCCAGCCAAGACGTGCCCATCCTGCCCGTTCAGGGGAGGGGCCATCCAGACGACCATATCCGGGTTACAGTGCGGCTTTACCGTAGTGAGATCGAGGCGATCGATGCGGTCGCTGGTCCAATGCGTCTCACGCGCAATGAGTGGATCAAGCGTTCTCTCCGCTGGCAGCTTTGGGACAAGGCCGCCCTTCTTCGTCTGTCCCCTTCCACCCAGTCGGAGATCGTGAAGGTCCGAAAGCAGGTTCTCGCGATTGGCCGGAATATCAATCAAGCCGTCCATGCGATGAACGCAGCGAACCAGCCTGAAAGCTCTCTCGATATCAGCCGGATCGCCGCGGCACTGATCGAGAAGTGCGCGGAGGTGAAGGACGTTCTGATGGAGACACGACGTGTCCTAGCATCCTCCATTGGTGGTGAGATCGCGTACTGGACGCGGCGCGACGAGGAGCAAGGCGGGTGAGCTTTCGCTTCTCTCCTGGCACGCTAGACTCGATGGCCGGGGTGTTCGCGCCTCCGAAGAAATATCGTCTGGGAACAGGCGGTGGAAGCCCAAAGGCGCCGAAGGCTGGCGGGGCAATTCTAAGCCTGGCAGTTGCGTCCATGTTCCCCAGGGCGGCGTCGGCATCCACTACCTCACGGCCTAGTATTCAAGCGAAGGCCGCCTTCGGGGGCGGCTCGCAAACTCGCATGAGTGGGCGTGCTGTGATGGCCGCCGAGCGAACCTCCAGGCGCGTTCCCGAGGCTGTAGTACGTATCACTGGGCGGCAGCATGGCGGTGGCCATGTCCTCGCAAACTTCGCGTATATCAGCCGTCTTGGTTACGGGGATGGCAAGGAATTGGGCTTGGAAACGAGCGAAGGCGACGTTCTTCGCGACGGCCGCGATATGCAACTCCTCGCGAAAGAATGGCATGATTTCGAGATGGACGGAGACGCGAGGCGGAAGGGCGCGACGTCGATCTCGATGATCCTTTCGATGCCGACGGGCACCGATCCAGAGCGCCTCAAGGGCGCCGCGCTGGACTTCGCACGCGAGGAGTTTGCCAACCGATCGTGGGTTGCTTCCCTTCACGTCGATCGCGATCACCCACACGTCCATCTGACGATTGCCCGCCGCGATCATGACGGTCGGCGCTTCCATCCTAACCGCGACGATCTGTATCGTTACCGCCAACGGTTCGCCGAAAAGCTGCGTGGTCGGGGCATCGAAGCGAACGCAACACCGGCGCGCGCGCGGGGCATCGATCCCAAGCATGAGCCCATCGCCGCGATTAAAATGCGTAGCAAAGGACAGGTGCCCCGGCTCGATAAGTCGCGCGCGTTGCGCGCTCAGCGATATCGGGATGGGGGATCTGTCGACCCGGTGAAGGCCTTTCTCGCCGAACGACAAGCGACCGTTCGGGCGACCTATAAGCGGTCGATCCAGGAGCTCTCGTCGTCTCCTCTGGCGGCCGATCAGCTCGTAGCGCAGAGCTTAGAGCGCTTTGTCGCTACCATGCCCGAACCGCAGCCAAATTCGCTAAGTGAGGACCGAAGCCCGGTTGATCGCGGCACGCCCAGTTTGAACCGCAGTGCGGGGTCGCTACCATCCCGGGTGCCTACAACGTCGCCAATGGTCGATACCGGCGTGGATAAACTGCAGGCGCTGAACGCAAGGTTGGCGGCTCGCGCTGCGACGTCGAAGGGGCATGTTTCAACGCCGCAACCGGCGGGCGCCCCGCCATCAGACGTCAACGAGCGGATCAGGAAAGTCGTCGAGAAAGCCCGTGGCGATGCTGGCAAAACGGATCAGAACGAGCGTGCCGGCACGCTCAGTGACAGGCTGCGCGAGCTAACTGAAAAGATTGCCTCACCCGCTCAGCCGATCGACTTAAGCCGCGCCAGTGAGATTATCCGGAAGGCTGAGGAGCGTGATCGCGAGAAGCGGGAGCGTGATCGGTCTCGCGATAGGGAAGGGCCTAGTCGATGAGTGTCGATGCATCGAGCGTTGCCTTGGCAGCCATAATGGACGCGGTATCTCTCCTACGGGGAGAAGTTGCCTCGCTCGCTAGCAGCAACGTGCGCATCGAAGAAAGCCAACGCGAGATAGAACGTCGGCTCGACGCCGTGGATGCCGGGATTGCACCGCTCGTCGACCTCATCCCATTCCAGGAGGCGATCCTTGCGAGGGTGATCGAAGGTGACGACGCGACCCATAAGTGGCTCAGTCTGATCGCCCCTGTGTTGGATAGAATCGTCGAGGAGACGGATCAGCAGAAGGAGGCGATCGGGTCTTTGAACGGGCTCACTGAGCAGGTGCACCAGAACATCGAGGATGGCCAACGGGAGCTATCAGCGGGGCTAGAGATCGGCGTCGATCGGTTGGTGGGCGCGGTGGAGCAAAGTCGAGACCAACAGGTCCAGGCCTTCAAGGCAACTGGTGAGATGATTGCTTTCACCCGCGCTGCGGCGCTTGGACAGCGCGCACCGCTGCCTGCCCATGTCGAAGACAACCCTCTATTCGAACGGTATGTGCTATTCCAGCAACCCGACCTCCAATCCGAGACCCGGGCGCTTGCAGACTGGCGACGCGTCGCCCGCGGGGCCGGGACTGGCGAGCTAATCGCTATCCTGTCGAGGCAGCAGATCCCATCGCCAACCGATACCCCTGATAGTCGGCTCCTTCGATACAGGCTTGCGGCTATCACCCGAGCAGAGATCGAGGGCCGCGGTGCCTCGGCACCCGCTCGGCCGACGACCACTCGCGCTTCCGATCGGTCGGCCGCGTCTGGGTTTGCGCGATCCCAGGAGCTTGCAGCACTCTGGCGTGCTGGCGAAAGCCCCGCCTTGTATTCCGACCCGGAACTCGCCGGCGTGATCGACTTATTCGCCGCAGCCGAGCTGGAGATTAGGCCGTCGAAGGGTGATGTAACACCACCCGAACTTATATCGCTACATCGCGAACTAGCGGGCCGCGTCGAATTTGGTGAGCGACCAACCCTCGACCAACGGCATACTCGAACCGACCGCGGATCAACAGATATGATGGACCTTAGTAAAGACCGGTAGCCGTAGCGACTCGCAAACGTGGCCGCGCCTTGTTCGTTCTCTTTAGGTGGCGTGCACAGTTGTTCGGCCGGCACCCTGGTAGGTGATGATGCATGAGTAGCCGTGTCCACATCGCTTGTGCATCAACGCGATAGCCTGCCTGTTAAAAGCGCTACGCTTGCCGTCATCGTCGACAAAAATGACTTGAACCTTGGCGAAGTCGACCATGCTTAAAGGCTTCTCCGCCTTTCCCGGGCGGATTGCAGAACGGTAGGCATTCTTGCCATATACGTAGGTCACGACGATGGGATGATCGGTTTCGTTTCGCCATTGGGGGTGGATCGGACCGCATCCGACGAGACCGATTGCGATCCCGATGCTGATAAGCGCCCGTCTCACGACAACAGCTCGGCGGCTAGGATTGCCATGAAGCCGAGGAAGAACAGCGACGTCACCAGCGTCGTCTCGCCATGCTCGTGCGCGCGAACCAGCAGCTCCTCGGTGACGAGGTAGAGCAGCGCGGCGCAGCCGAAGGCGAGCAGGGTCGTGACGATCGCAGCCGGTGCCCCGACGAGCAGCGAATAGCCGATCAGCGCGGACGCGCCGAGAACCAGCGCAAGGCCGACGCAGACCGCGACGACGCGGGTGATCCGCGCACCGGTGGCGCGGATCGTGTCGGCCGCGGTCAGGCCGAGAAAGAACATCTCCAGCGCGAGCGCGGCGACGATCAGGACGCCCTCACGCGCGCCGGCCGCGAAGCCGGTGCCGATGACGATGCCGTCGATGACGCAATCGATCGAGACGGCGGCGACGAAGCCGAGCGGAAAAGCTTTGCCCTCGCTGCCGCGTTCGAGCCGGGCGGCGAGCGAGCGCATCGCGAACATCGCCGCGACACCGGCGGCGAAGCCGGCGAGCGCGGCGCCCGGGATACCGGCGTGCATGACGCCGGGTACGATCTCGGTCGCGATCGCGGCGAAGACGATGCCGGCCGCGAAATGCTGGACCGCGCTGCGCCAGACGGTCGGTAGCGAAGCAAGTGCCCCGATGATGCCGGCGGCGATCACCGCAACGGACGGGATCAGCATGAGCGCGAGAAGCTGAGTGTTCATGTAGTGAATCTCGTCAATCGATGCGGTGGCACAGGCGCAGAAAGCCGGTGTCGCGCTGGAAGGCGATGGTGCCGCCCGCGATGGTGGCGCGGGTTCTGGCGCCTTGGAATGCAGCACCCGTGCGGGGCGCGATCAGCCATTCGGTGCCGCGGCGGGGAAGCCATGTCACTGCCATGCGAAGGCCGTTGTCGAGGAAGGCGATATCGGCGCGGCTGTCGTCGTCGCACGCCACGATCTGCTGCCCGAGCGCGTGGTTCGCACGAACATGGGTATGATCGTCACGTCGGGGCGGCTCCGAACAGCCGGCAAATAACAGGCACGCGAGGAGCGCCGAAAGGGCGTGCGGTCGATCCATGACCCGTAAGCCCATCCGGCCTCATGCGGACTGCGCGGCGTCGTCACCGCGCAGGACAATGAGACCGGTGCCTTCAAGGCCGTGCGCGATCGTCCAGAAGCGGCGGAGCGCTTCTTCCTCCCCGGCGACGTCGACGATCGTGCCCTCGGCATCCTCGCTGACCGTAACGTCGTCAAGGCCGGCCTCGCCGGCGTGAGCGCGGATAGCCTGGATGGTTCGATCGATGCCGGCCCGTTCTGCCGCCTTGAGGTGGATACGCATCTTGAGCGGTCCCGAAGCACGCATAATTGTCTCTCGATTGTCGATTTGAAGGGGAGGGCAGGTGGTCGCGGCTTCGATCAAAGCCGCGACCACGCGCGCCTATTCCGCCGGTACCGGCGCGGCGATCTGGTGTCGGCGCTCCGCCATGCGTCCGGTCAACCGCGCGACCCAGGCGGTGATCGCCGGCAGGACGAGCAGCGTCAGGATGGTCGACGTGACCAGTCCGCCGATGACGACGGTGGCGAGCGGGCGCTGCACCTCGGCGCCGGTGCCGGTGGCTAGCGCCATCGGCACGAAGCCGAGCGACGCCACCAGCGCCGTCATCAGCACGGGGCGGACCCGCTCCATCGCCCCGTCGGCGATGGCCTTGTCCTCGTCCTCGCCCTCCTCGCGGTACTTGCTGATCGCTTCCATCATCACGAGGCCGTTCAGGACCGCCACGCCCGAGAGGGCGATGAACCCTACGGCTGCGGTGATCGAGAACGGGATGCCGCGCAGCAGCAGCGCGAACACGCCGCCCGCCAGCGCCATCGGCACCGCCGAGAACACGATCAGCGCGGGGATGAACCCGCCGAGCGCCATGTAGAGCAGCGCGTAGATCGCCAGGAAGCAGATCGGCACCACGATCATCAGGCGGAGGCGCGCCGATTGCAGGCTTTCGAAGGTGCCGCCCCAGTCGGTATACATGCCGGCAGGGAGCTGTAACGCCGCGATCTTCGCCTGCGCGTCGGTGACGAAGCCGCCGAGGTCGCGTCCGCGGACGTTGACCTGGACCGTCACCATGCGCTTGCCGTTCTCGCGGCTGATCTGGTTCAACCCCTCGGTGAAGTTGAACCGCGCCACCTCGCGAAGCGGGACCGAACGGGCGGTCTGCCCCTCGGCCGCGGGCAGCATGACCGGGATCGCCCCCAGCACGTCGACGTCATCGCGTTGCGCGTCAGGGAGGCGGACGACGATATCGAACCGCCGATCGCCCTCGAACACGAGCCCGGCTTCCTTGCCGCCCAAGGCGGCCGAGACGGTGTTCGCCACCTCCTCGACCGACAGGCCGAGCCGCGCCGCGGCCTGTCGGTCGACCTGCACGTCGAAGGTCGGCGCGCCGGCGGTCTGTTCGACGCTGACGTCGCCGGCCCCCGGGATGCCCTTCACCGCCGCGGCGATCCGCTGCGCCTGCTCGCCCATCTGCGTCAGGTCGTCGCCGTAGAGCTTGATCGCGACGTCGGCGCGGACGCCGGCGATCAGCTCGTTGAAGCGCATCTGGATCGGCTGCTGGATCTCGGTCCGGTTGCCGATGACGCTCTTCATCTTCTCTTCGATGCGTCGGATGATGTCGGCCTTGCTGTGGACGTCGGCCGGCCATTCGTCCTCGGGCTTCGGGATGACGTAGGTGTCCGATGCGTTGGGCGGCATCGGGTCGGTGCCGAGGTCGGCGTTGCCGTTCTTGGAGAAGACCAGCGCCACCTCCGGCAGCGTCTTCAAGGCATTCTCGAGCCGCAACTGCATCTCGGTCGACTGGTCGATCGACGCGGAGGGAATGCGGAAGTTGGTGACGGTGATGTCCTTCTCGTCGAGCTGGGGCATGAACTCCTCGCCGAGGAAGCCGAAGCAGAACACCGCCGCGGCGAACACGCCGACGCCGCCCAGGATGAAGGGCAGCGGCCGGGCGATGGCCTTCGTCAGGATCGGCCCGTAGCGCTCCTTGAACCAGCGGACGGGCTTGACCTCCGTCTCGCTGACCCGCCCCTTGATGACGATCGCGATCATCGCCGGCACGAAGGTCAGCGACAGCACGAACGCGGAGGCGAGCGCGATCATCAGCGTGATCGCCATCGGCGAGAACGTCTTACCCTCGACGCCCTGGAAGGTGAGCAGCGGGGTGAAGACGAGGAAGATGATGAGCTGCCCAAACACGGTCGGGCGGATCATCTCGACAGCCGATGCCTTGGTCGTCTCCAGACGCTCGTCGAGCGTCAACAACCGGCCTTCCTCCTGTTGTCGCTCGGCGAGGTGGCGCAGCGCATTCTCGACGATGATGACGGCGCCGTCGACGATCAGGCCGAAGTCGAGCGCACCGAGGCTCATCAAATTGCCGGACACCCCGAGGCCGTTCATCCCCATCGCCATCATCAGCACCGTGATCGGAATCACGGCCGCGGTGATGAGCGCCGCCCGGATGTTGCCGAGCAGCAGGAACAGCACGACGATGACGAGCAGCGCACCTTCGCTGAGGTTCTTCTTGACCGTCTCGATCGTCGCGTTGACGAGTTTGGAGCGGTTGTAGACCGGCTCGGCGAACACGTCGGGCGGGAGCCCCTTGTTGATCTGGGTCAGCTTGTCGGCGACCGTCGTGGCGACGATGCGGCTGTTCTCACCGACGCGCATCAGCACGGTCGAGATGACCGCTTCCGATCCCATGCGGCTCCCGGAGCCGGTACGAACGGCACCGCCGATCACGACCTGGCCGACGTCCTTCACTCGCACGGGCACACCGTTGCGGGTCGCGACGACGGCTTCCTGAATGTCGTCGATCGACTTCAGGCGAGCGTCGGCGCGGACCAGAAAGCTCTCGCCGGCGCGCCGGATATAGTTCGAGCCGGCCGACAGGTTGGCGCGCTCCATCGCGTTCGCCAGCTCGGTGATCGAGATGCCGTAGGATGCGAGCGCGTTGAGGTTGGGTTCAATCAGATACTGCTTGATGTAGCCGCCGTTGGAGTCGACGCCGGCGACACCCTCGACCGTCCGCATCTGCGGCCGGATGATCCAGTCCTGGACCGTTCGGAGATAGGCGGCCTTGGCCAGTTCGGTGGTCAGGCGCTCACCCTCGGGAGTGAGATAGCTACCGTCCGACTGCCAGCCGGGCTTGCCGTCGACATGGTCGGCGCCGCCCTTACCGTCCGGGTGACGGAAGGCGACAGAGTAGAAGAAGATTTCGCCGAGCCCCGTCGACAGCGGCGACAGGTTGGGTTGCACGTTGGCGGGCAGGCTGTCCTTGGCCTGGGCAAGCCGCTCGATCACCTGCTGGCGCGCAAAGTAGATGTCGGTCGCCTCGGTGAACACCGCCGTCACCTGACTGAAGCCGTTGCGCGAAAACGAGCGGGTCATCTTGAGCCCGGGGATGCCCGCCAGGGCGTTTTCGACCGGGAAAGTGACCTGCTTCTCGATATCGACCGGGCCGAGCGTCGGTGCGAACGTGCTGACCTGAACCTGGCGGTTGGTGATGTCGGGCACGGCGTCGATCGGCAGCTTGGTGATCTGCCACGCGCCGAAGCCGACGACGACGAGGACGAGGGCGGCGACCAGCCAGCGGAAGCGGACCGATAGGCCAAGTATGCGCTCGATCATTCGTCGCCTCCCTCGTTCTTCTCGAGTTCGGCTTTGAGGAGGAAGGCGTTGGTGGTCGCGATCGGTGTGCCGGCGGCAAGGCCATCGCTGATCGCGACCATACCGCCCGAACGACTGCCGATGCGGATCGTGCGGGCCTTAAAACCCTGCGCGGTGCGGACGAACACTACGGTGCGGTCGCCGAGCGTCTGCACCGCGTCCTGCGGGACCATGACACCCTGCTTGGCGGCGCCGCCACTGGCGAGGATACGCGCCTGGACGAGCTGGCCCGGAGCGACCGTGCTGGTGCCGGCGGTGGGGGTGATGACGACGGTGGCGGTCCGTGACTGCGGATCGACCACGCCGGTCGCCGAGCGCACCCGGCCCTCGACGGTGCGACCGTCATTGGTGGTCAGCTCCACCCGGTCGCCCTCCCGGATTCGCGAGGCATCGGCCGGGGGCACATTGGCGGTGATCTGGAGCCGGCGCGGATCGGCGACGCGGAACAGCTCAGTCTCGGCCGCGACATACTGGCCGAGATTGGCGGCCTCGCTGGTCACGCGCCCCGATACCGGGCTGACGATTGCGACCGATCGGCCATCGCCCGACACGCGCGCTGCGCCCGCGGCGGCACTGGCGCGGCGGGCGTCGGCCTGCGCGACGGCGAGGTTCGCCTGCGCGGACTCGAAGTCGGCACGGGGGCTGACGCCCTGGTTGAGCAGGCTGCGCTCGCGCGCGAGCTGCTTGGCGGCGAGCGTCACTCGGGCTGACGCGGACGAGCGATCGGCCGCGATCTGCGAGGCGTCACGGCTCTCGACGAGCGCGAGCGTCTGCCCGGTGCGGACCGGATCGCCGATCCGCACCATGATGCGGCTGACCGTGCCGGGCGCGCGCGCGGTCAAAACCGCCTCGGCGTCGGGCGTGGCCTCGACGGTCGCGGATGCGAGGACCGCGGCGTCCAGCTCGCCACTCGCGGCCGGTGCGACGGTGATCTGCGACGTGGCGATGGCCTGGGGGCTGATCGCGAGCGCATCAGACGGCGCCTTGGGCGCGGCGGTCTGCGTCGGCGTGGGCGCGGGAGTGGGAGCCTGGGTGAGGCGGGCGGCACCGAAGCCAATCCCGGCCGCGGCGACGAGGCCGATCGCGGCCCCGGTATAAAGACGATTCCTGTCGGTCATTGGACCGCTTCTCCGGTGATGGTGAGGCCCTGCAGACGGGCGAGATTGGCGCGAGCGTCGAGGCGAGCGATGGCGGCATCGAGGATGACGCCCCGGGCAACGCCGAGATTGTGGCGGGCAGCGAGCAGTTCGATCAGCGGTGACTTGCCGGCCTGGTAGGCGATGCGCGCAAGGCGATAACCTTCCTCGGCAGTCGCCATCGTGCGCTGCGCCGCTTCCGCCTTGCGATCGGCGGCCTCCACAAGCGCCAGTGCCGCCCGGCTGCCTGCTTCGGCGTCGAGACGGGCCGCTGCTTCACGTGCCTGTGCCCCTTGCAGTTCGGCCTGGGCAGCGGCGATGTTACCACGGTTGCGGTCGAACAGGGGAAGCGGGATGCCGATCCCGGCGACGATCGCCGGCCCGCTGGCGACGCGGAGTTGGCGGACGCCGATCTGCGCGGTCAAGTTGGGGATGGCGAGACGCTGCTGGACCGTCACCTGTCGCGCAGCCGCTTCGCGCTCCGCTTCGGCGACCTTGACCATCGTCGCCTGCATCGGATCGATCGGCCCCGACGCGGGCCTGGCGTTCATCCGGTCGAGCAGCGATTCCGACACACCGGTATAGGGCACTGGCGAACCCGCCAGCGCCGACAGGCGGGCGAGCGCCGCGACCTTCTGCGCGCGGGTGGTTTCGAGGTCCGCTTCGAGCGTGTTCAACTCGGTCTCGGCTTGGACTTGGCGCAGCCGGGCTTCCTTGCCGGCCCCCACCAACGCGCGCGCCGCCTTGAGGTCAGCGGTGGCTTCCTCCACCTCGTCCTCGGCAAGCTCGATGCGACGGCTCGCGATCTCGGCACCGGCATAGGCACGCGCCAACTCGGTCGCGTAGAGAAGCCGGCCGTCGCGGTTCCGCGCCTGCGCCGCGACGATCCCGGCCTCCCCGGCCGAGATACGTGCCGAACGCTTGCCACCCAGCTCGATCGGGATGTCGAGCTGGCCGGTGATCTGCTCCTGGTTGCGAGCATTGCGGGTCAGGTCGCCGGCGAAGTTCTCGGCATAGACGTTGACCGATGGATTGGGACGCGCGCGCGCCTGCTCGGCCAGCCCCCGGGCTCGTGCCACGTCGGCGTCGAGCGCGAGCGTGCGGGGCGTGCTTCGCGTCTGGTCATAGAGTTGCGCGAAGGACGGCGCGGTCTGCGACCATGCCGCGCCCGCGGGCAACAGCGCCGCGAGCGTGCCGGCCAGCGCATAGGCGCGCTGCCGGCGAGACTTACCGTTCATGATATCTGTTCCTCCGGGGGATAAGCCGATCGACGCCGGACGCGGCGCCGGTGGGGCTCAGCCGCGCGGAGGTCTCAGCAGTTCGGCAGGCGCGATCCCATGCAGCCAGGGTGCCACGTCGACCACCCACACCCGCTGATCCGCAAACAGCGGCGCAACCGGCATGAACGGATCGGCGAACCCGATCCACTGGCCCGTCGCATGGGCGAGGACGTGGACAGGCGCATCGGGATCGGTCTGTGACGACGATCCGTGACTGTGTTCGATCGAAACGGCATGGATGGGATCGTCGTCGTGAACCATCGCATTGTGCCACCCGGACACCGCGAAGAGCCCGAACAGAGCTAGGAACGCCAGAACGGCGCCGAACATCGCTGATCGGGATCGACGGATCACCATAGTCCTGTCGGTAAGCGAGGCACCCGACCGCGACAAGCATTTCACGATTTGGGCTCTTGCTTCGGCCACTCAGGATGCTTGCGATCAATGACGTAAGCGTGTTCGCCCGCCGCGTGGGCAAGATGATGAGGATCGTCCGCGGCGAGGTCGCCATGCTCGTGGACGATCACGTCCGGATCGGACGCCGGCCATAGCAGAAGCGCCAACACGACGCCGATCGCGGAGAGGATCGCCATGCCGGTGAAGGCGGCGGTCATCGAGACGCGCGCGCCAAGCTGCCCGACCAGCGGGTAGCAGATCAGCCAGCAGACGTGGCTCAAGGCGAACTGCGCCGCAAATAGCGCGGGCCGGTCATCCGCATTCGCCGAGCGACGCAGCAGTCGCCCCGAGGGGGTGACGTTCGAGGAATAGGCGATACCCATCACCAGCCATCCGGCGAGGATGGCGTGCCAATAGGCTGGCCCGGGCGTCATCGAGGCGGAGACACCGGCGAGGACCGCGAGCGCGATGGTGAGGATCGCCGCGCCGATCATCATCACGGTGCGGTCGGCCACCCGGTCGAGGACGCGCGGCAAGGTCAGCGCCGCGGTAATCGAGCCGCCTCCGAAGGCGGCGAGCGTAAATGCGACGTCGCGCTGGCTGAGCCCCATCCCCTTCACGATGACGACGGTGTTGACGATGACCATAGCGCTCGCCGCCGCGGCGCTGAGGGTCAGCGCGAGCAGGCCGCGCAGGCGCGGCGTCTTGAGGTAGATGCGAATGCCCCGCGTCGTCTTATCGTAGATGCCGCCTTGGTCCTCGACGGGCTTGGCCTTCGGCAGCACGGTAGACACGACCAACAGCGCCGACGCGACGAAGCCGACCGCAGTGCCGGAGAACAGCCAATGGTAGCTGACCAGCGTCAGCAGCCCGGCCGCGAGGATCGGGCTGGTCAGGCTTTCCATGTCGTAGGCGAGCCGCGAAAGCGACAGCGCGCGGGTGTAGTCGCGCTCCTCCGGCAGCACGTCGGGGATCGTCGCCTGGAAGGTCGGTGTGAACGCGGCCGATGCCGATTGCAGGACGAAGATCAGGACATAGACCTCCCACACCTGATTCACGAACGGCAGGCAGATGGCGACCACCGCGCGAACGGCGTCCATGCTGACGAGCAACGCCCGCCGGGGCACGCGGTTGGCGAAGGCGCCGGCGATCGGCGCGACGCCGATATAGGCCGCCATCTTGATCGCAAGCGCGGTGCCAAGGACCGCGCCGGCGTCACCGCCCGCGATGTCGTAGGCGAGCAGGCCGAGCGCGACCGTCGCGAGGCCGGTGCCGATCAGGGCGATGACCTGTGCCAGGAACAGATGGCGGTAGGTCCGGTTGGCGAGGACGCTGAGCATACGCCTCCATATCCCCCTAGGGGGTTCCAGTCTATCCCCCCGTGGGGATACTCGACAATATCCCGGCAAGTATCCTACATTGGCGGGATGGCTCACCACATCCACGCCACCCATCCGGCGATTATCAAGCGGCTGAACCGCGCGGCGGGGCACCTCCGCAGCATCGTCGGCATGATCGAAGGCGAGCGTGCCTGCGTTGATATCGCGCAACAGCTCCAAGCGGTCGAAAACGCGATTGCGAGCGCCAAGAGGGCACTCATCAACGATCATATCGACCATTGCCTCGTTCATGCTGAAGAGGGTGAAGGTCCTCAGCAGGCAATTGAGCAGTTTAGACAAATTTCAAAGTACTGGTAATTTTGCCAAGACGTGGGGAACTAACTTTTCCACAATTACATTAGCTCTAAGCTAAAGATATAATTTATAATATTATAGATCTTGATAAATCGATTGAATATCATTGGCTTGTAACCCGGCGCCCACTCTCACCAAGTTTGTTAGGAACTCGGCAAACACTCGACCAGCATCCATAGGCTCAAAGGGGAGGCTTTGCGGGTCTTCAAATTGATCGAGCCAATCTCGGATGCGGCTTCGATAAATCTGGGCGTGTTCCCGCTCCACAAGCGCACTAGCAAGTGCAGCCGCCTGCATTGAGTACCCATGACCGGGAAGTCCCGAAGGGCAGCGAGCTGTTTCCATAGTGTTTTCTTTCTCGAATAGAGCCGAAGGCGATGCGCACATCGACTTCTGGCCCTCGCCGAGAGCGGGGGGTGAATGGGCAAATCTGGGCCGATCGAGGGGGAGGGGTATCACCCAGCCTGCACCAAAGCGTAGCGTCGGGAAGGTTGGGGAAACCCCCTCGATCGCCAAGCGCAGCGCTTGCGCGGAGACGGTCTAGCCCTTGCCCAGAGGGGGGTGGCACCCCCCTCGATCCGCGACGCGATTAGCGCCGCCACGACCAACACCGACCATCGGTCGGCCGCTCTGCTGCTTCAATGGATCACGGGAATTTTAGCGTTCTACGTGAGTTTATGGTATGCTGATGGCTTGAAAGGATCGCTTGATGAACGTCGCAACGCCCTTCACGTCACCTGTCCCAGCGATCAGCGAGGGGGAGCGCGCACGTCGTCTAGCTGAGGTCAATTTCGCGAGGGGAAGCATCCGCTACGAGGGCGGCATTCTCTCCGACGAAATCGAGCAACTCAACGACCGATACGTCGCCGGCGAGCTCAGCAGCGACGAGCTGACCGCAGCCATCCTTGCATCTGAAACCGTTCGCTCGGCTTGATTAGCCAACGCGAAGCCGCCCTTACCTTTGCTCGGGTTCGAGAGCTTCAGCGCGATCCGGTTCAAGGGCAATTCGACGTAGCCCATCTCCAGGAGGTGCATCGTCGGATCTTCCAGGATCTTCCCGAGCATCACCCCGGCGAATTTCGCCCAGACGCTCCGGGTCATTTCAAAAACCGGGAGCTTGAGGCATCTGCCGATCGCATCCTCGTGCCCTATGCCTTGAGACCTGAAATCGACCGCAGCCTTGGTCCAACGCTCGAGGCCTTGCAGGGTGGAAAGGCACTCCGCGGTTACGACCTGCTCGATATGTCCGAGGCAGTCGCACAGACCTACGCGCGTCTCGACTACCTCCATCCATTCCGCGAGGGGAACAGTCGCACGCTGCGTACCTTCACCGAACAGCTCGCCAGAGAAAATGGTCATCAGCTCGATTGGGGGACGACGAACGTCACCGCCCAATCGCGCGACGCGCTGTATATCGCCAGGGACATGGCGGTGATTCAGTTGCGGAACCCGGGCATCACCATGGCCGACGCTAACGCGGCCGTCGACCGCCGCGACTACGAGGTGAAATACAAGCTCGCGAACCAGGTCGAGCGCTATAAGCTCGCCGACCCCCTCGACGAGATCGTGCGCCGTTCGCTTGAGCGCGGCCGTGACCAACAACCGGTCGACCGTCGCCTCCCGCTCGTCGACGTCGCTCGCGAAATCGCAGTCGTAGCGCCGGTCGCGCGCAACCAGGCGGAGCGCACGGTCGAAGAGACACGATTGGCTGTCCTTCGGAAGACCGAGCCGGCCTCCGAATTGGACCGTGCGACAAACATGCGAGACTGGGTTGTTCGCGATGGCTCAGCGAGTGCGCTCACCGACCGCCTCGCCGGCGTAACTTCCGGCGCTGTCACCATCCGACACGATCCGGGGGCGCCGGCGTTAGATCGGCTAACGGCGATCGCCGACGGCATCAACCTGGAGCTGTCTCGCCAGCGGTCGGCTCCGACGCCGACGGTCAATCCCCCCATCCGTGAGATCGATCGCGGGGACCGCGAACGCTGACGATGATCGGCGAGCGCAACGCGTCACGTTTCCTGGCCGTTACGCGGCCTTGTCTCGAACTATTACGACATGCTCGAACAGCTTCGCCACGCGCTGTTTTGGAGGCACCGCAAGAGCCGCCTCAAGCGCCGCTTGATTCAAACGAGTTGAAATGGGGGCCACAGCGCCGTTACCGGCTCCGGCCGCGGCCGTCGCGGGAGGTGCAGGCTCTGCCTGCGTTGCCTCGATCACCCTCAGGCTGTTCGCGGCAACGGCCGGATCCGGCCGGATCTGAGGCATCTGCGGCGCCGGCATCTTGGTACGCTCGATAAGCTTCTTCTCGGCATAGTAACGGACCTTCTTTCCATAGGTCGCGTACATCCCGCGTCGAAAAACGATCAGGTCATTTTCAGGCAGAAGCTCGACTTCCTGGGGGAGCATGAGCGGCCGGCGCTGGTCGGAATCAGACGTTGATCCACCACCACCGCCCCAAGTACCCATCGAGCGTGACCGCGCACGGAAGGTGTAGCTACCGAGCTGGTCAGAAATCTTCTTTGCCTCGGCGAGGCCCGCAGGCCGCAGGACGAGCCGCACGGCGCAGTTGCGCTCGATGTCGGCGGCAACCTTGTCTCCGTAGACACCTTGGATCTGTTCCATCGACTGGAACGCCGGCAGCATCCGCAAGCCGTAGCCCGCGACATAGCTGAAGGCGTTGGCCAACACCGTGCATTTTCCAAGGCTCGCGAACTCGTCGAGTGCCAGCAGGACCTTTACCTGGTGCTTGTCGCCCTTGGGCAACTCGCGGACATTCCGATCGATCAATTGCTGAAATAGCAGACCGTAGATCGCCGCAACGCGGTCAAGATCGTCGGGCGACACGCCTAGATAAAGCGAGATCCGCTTGTCGCGGAACTCGCTCAGGTCGAAGTCGCTCTCGGATGTTGCGGCATCGACATAGGGGTTGAGCCAACCATTGATCTTCGACGTGACGGACTGCCGTATCCCGGTAAAGGTGTTTGCAGACGAGGTGGTGTAGTCGAGGATCGCGGAGACGCAGCCTGTGGACAGCGGCTTGCCCGCCTTCTGCCGGGCCGCAATGATCTTCGGAAAGCGCTTTTGAGCGTCCCCGCCAGCGAATTGTCGATAGACCTCGCCGAGGGTGAACGGCAGTGCGTCCTCGCCGTCGTCGACCGTCGCAGCAATATACGCTGTGATGCCGAGGAAAGCGGTTCGTGCTCCGGCTGCCCAGAAGGGATCACCAGTCAGCGGATCGGGGTAGAGCATCGCCGCGATCTTCTGGAGCTCGTTGATGACCTCCACGGGATCGCGCCGGTTGATGTAGCTCAACGGATTCCACCGGACCGTTCGGCCGCTGGGATCGAGCGGGTTGAACAGGAGCACCTCCTGCCGGAGCGCACTCATCCGGTAGCCGGCGGTGTTGTCGTAATTCTCCTGTTTGATGTCGAGGACGACCAGCGAGTCCGGCCAATCGAGCAAATTGGGGATGATGACGCCCACGCCCTTGCCGGCGCGGGTGGGGGCCTCGAGCATGACATGCTCCGGCCCGCCAAACCGCATCACCTTGCTCCCGAACTTGCCGAGGACGATGCCACCTGGCGCGAGAAGCTTACCCTTCTTGATCTCGCCGATGCGAGCCCAACGTGCCTCGCCATGAAGTTTCTGACGCGTGAAGAGTGTAGAAACGATTGTGATGGCCGTCAGCACCAGCCCGATCCCGAAGCCGATCAGGAAGGGCTTATAGACGATCGGATACCCCTTCATCGCCCACAACGCGCCCGGCACCTTGCGCCATGGCGTGTGGATGTTGAGAAGGTGAGAGGCCCAAAGAACCACGAGCGCCCCAATCGCCGCACTTACCGCCAAACCGATGATTGCGAGGAAGACGATCGCGCCTGGCTGCGACCCTTCGCTGCTGCGAACCCATTTGCCGCTCACGTTTCGGTGCCTTTCTCAGTCGCGAGCTTTGCTCGCGGGATCGAACCAAACTCCAGTCATCCGATACCGCGCCGGCTTACCTTCGCCGGGCGGGATGCGATGCATCTGAACAACGATATCAACGAGCGATCGTAGGAGGGCGCGTACATCGTCACGATCAAGATCGCTGCCGCCCTCCGACTGCTTCACTAGCAGCGTGAGCTGCTCGAACGCGCCTTCAGGCGTATTTGCGTGGATCGTCGTGATCGAGCCGGGATGCCCGCTGTTCACGTTGCGGAGGTAATAAAAGGCTGTTCCGTCGCGCAGCTCCTGAAGGAGGATGCGGTCCGGCCGCATACGCAGTGCCGACTCCAGCAACTCCTGTGCGCCGGCCTTCTGCAGTCCCTTGCCGTCTTTGGCATACATCATGTGCACGCGGTTCGGATGCGGTACGACCAATTCGCGCGTGTCCTCAATCGTCAGGATACGCTCATATTCGGGGATAAGCTTGATAAGACCTTTTGAAAAACTGGTCTTACCCGAGCCCGTGGCACCGGAGATCAGAATGTTTTTGCGGTTCTCTACCGCTCGCCGAAAGAAGGTCTTCCATTCGCCAGCGTCGCGCAGCCGTTCAAGCTCGTCGTCAACCTCGCCATGCAGCCCCTTGGCCCGGACCTCGCTGAAAAGTCCTTCCCGGTCGAAGTCGTCGATGTCCATCGTCACCCCCGACGCTTTGCGGATGGTGATCGAGATGAACCCCTGCTCGACAGCCGGTGGGACAACGACCTGAGCACGTTCACCACCCGGGAGAACAGACGAACAGACCGGATATTCCGAGTTGATATCCTGCTTCGTCAAACCAGCGATGAGCTTGGCTAGAGTCATGAGGGCGGCGTTGTCCAACGCCGGCTCCTCATGCCACTCCCAACCATTGCGTGTTTCCAAGCCGATCACACCAGGTCGGTTGATGACCAACTCAGTCACATCCGGCCGGGAGAGATGCCTCTGTATCGGCTCTGCGTTGTGCTCGTAGATGGCAGAACTTACGTTCGACGCCATACGCTCAACGCCTCAGCCCGACTTCGTAGACGGAGCCGAAATCGAAATCCTTCGCGACGAAGATAGCGGCGGTATCCCCCTGGTTCTTCTTCAGGATGGGCCGGATCTGCATCGTCTGGGATAGCACGGTCTGGCCAGTGGTGCTGGGAACCTGAGTGGTATTGCTTCCATTACCCGCCAGCGCCCGCCCCGCGATGTTGGATGCGTCTTCAAGTACCGAGATCACCAGCCCAAGACCGAACCGCGCCCAAAATTGCGTGTCCACACCTCCCGGCAAACCGGCGCGGCCGAGACTATCCGCAGCAGGCGAACCGAGATCGATCGCCACGCCCCGCGGGGTAAGCGCTCGCGTCCAGACGACGAACAAGCGGGCTTGCCCCTGCGTGATGCCGCCAGAATACTGACCAAGAACCTTCGTGCCCTTGTCGAGGAGCACGATGCGCCCGTTCTCAGAATAGACGTCGTGATTGATGACGCAGGAGACGAACCCGGCCTGCGTCGAGTTGATGGCCGTCTGCAGTGTGCAGGGGATAACCGTGCCGGCGCTCAACAGGAGATTGCGATCCCCTACTGTCGTAGCGCGAACGGTTTGAATCGCGGAGTGGCCGAGCTGATCGCTGAAATCAGAGGGGCCTTTGCCCGCTGCTGCCGGCGCATCGTCGTTCGGATCGCCAAACCCGCTCGCCCCGACGCCCTGCCGTCGAACGGCAGATTGACCAGCCTCCGCTACTTCCTGACCGCCTTGCTGTGGCTGGGCTTCACCCACTGCGGTGGCAGAAGACGTGCTGCCGAACGCCATGATGGGCGATCGCCGTGCGGCGTCGGCCATCGCTCGAGCTTGCTCGGCGCGCCGTTGCTCGGGAGTTGGATTGCCGTTTGACGCAACGGCCGTGCCCTGTGGCGCTACGACGGTATTGCCGTTCGCATCCACAGTCGTCTGTCCCGGCGCGCCAGCTATCGGGCGGCCGAAAACGTCTGTAGCAGGCGCACCGGTTTGGCCGAGCTGACCCGCAAGGGCTGCACGCTGCGCATTAGGCGAGTTCATCACGTCCTCAACGGAGCGCTCGCTCGCCTTCGCCGGCTGCGCGGCTGTGGTCGTGACGGCTGTGCGGTGGAACGCTCCGTATCCTATCGCGATGCCACCCAGCGCACCCAGAAGACCTATGCCGGCGCCGATAAAGGCGATGTTTCCCCAACCCCCGCTCCGCGCGACAGGGGTGTCCTGCTCGCTCGGGGGAACGGTATCGACAGCAACCTCGCCGCCCCGGTCAATGACATTGCCGACCATGTTACTGCCCCTTCACTTTGCGCTCGACGACGTTCGAGACAGTGCCCGTCCGATCGCCGCGATCGTTGCGCATCGGCGCTTCATTGTAGATGCACAGCACCGAGGTGCCGCGCCGCAAGCGGATCTGCCGGTAAACGGCGTGGATCACTACGAAGTCCTCGCGAACGTCGTAGGGGACGATCGTCTCGGTCCCGTCGACATCAACCGCGAAGATCGACGGAATGTCGGCGTGCCCTGGGTAACGCAGCACCGTGAACTCGCCGTTGTCGGAGATTTCTGATGGCTGCAGCGAGGAGTCCCCCTGCACCGTGTACTTCATGTTCCGCGCGCCCTCGATCACGGCGTGATCGAGCGCCGTCTGCGCGATGTTCGTCTCGATAGCCTTAGCCGCCTGAGCCTGGGCAACCTGCGCCTGCAACGTCGCCATTGCCCGCTCTTCGCGTGGGTAGTGGAACCGCACCCCGTACATCTGCTGACCCGGTGCGAGTGACAGATTGAAGTGGTAAGTACGCGGCGTTCCTCCAGCGTTGGTCACGACGATGAGGTTCGTTCCGGCCGCCTTCTCGCGAGGTTTGAGGAACAGGATATTGGCGACAGGTGCGATCTGCCACGAGACCGTGTCACCCAAGGCCGCTTGCGTTATCGTCTCGCCTGGGCCGAACTGTATCTCGATTGCGTGGCGAAAGCTGCCGACAATCGTAACCACCTGATCCGGGTCATAATTGATGTTGCGGACTCGAGCGTCCTTAGCCCCAGGGCGGGGCGTATCAGACGCGTAAGCCGGATGCGGGTAGATCGTCAGCGTCGCCGCACCCACGACCGAAAAGGCGATCAGACGATGCCACACTGCGCCAACGCCGCGCCAGAACCGGCTTTTCGAACCGGCATCCGTTACAACCAGCTCCGTCTTCGGCGGAGACAGTCGTGCGCCCAGCTTTTTGCGGAGCTTGGGCATGAAGGGGACGACCACCCGTTCGGCGTCGTTCGAGGTGTTCGATGAATTGCTCATGTCACGCCTCCGGGTCCGAGCGATAATTGACGACTTGGAAGCCGAGCGGATTGATATTCCGATCCTTCTCGCTTTCCGGCGCCGTGGTGAATTTGAAGGTCAAGATCGCGTTCCAGTTTTGTGCGACCGGTGCGTTCTGGCCGAACGTAATGATTTTCGTGAAACGGACTTGTGCCACGGTCGGGCTTAGGAAGCTGATCGTCCGGATCGAGATGGAGACAAAGCCTCGCTCGCCATAGATATTTGACGGCGCGTTCTTGTTGTTTGACTCTACGCCGTTCAAGTAACGCGCGCCTTCCGCCTGCTCGCTCATCAGCATGACGGCGTATGCATTCTCGCGAGCGGCATTGTTCAGCCAGCCCTCGCGAAGCCGGACATACTGCGAGATGAAGTAGCGGTTCACCGCTTCCTCATAGGTTCGCTGCTGCGGACCCTTGAGCGCCGTCACGATTTGGGTCTCGCCGGAAGAGCGATCGACCTTGATAACGTAAGGCTGCACCGTCTTGAGCGGGGCGAGCATCGCAACCGCACCGACAGAAACCACCGCTAGTGCGCAAGCACCCGTTGCAACACCCCAAGCGAGGCGGCGCGACTGGATCGCGGCACGCATCCGGTCGTACTCCCACGTCCTCGACGTCTCGAAGTATTTATCTTTATCTTCGGCCTTAACCGCGCCCATGACGGCGATCCCTTCAGCAGGAGGAGTAGGAGAGCGCGCGATCCCGTTGGGATAGGCGTGGCGCCGACCGGGAATTATTCATCGCGCCCGGCCCGATAGGAGCTTGAGTTGCTGCACCCGCGTCCGGGGCGGGGGCGGGCACAGGAGCCGGCCCGGTTCCGCCTGAAGGCGGTGCAACCATCGACTGACCCGCTCCTTGCTGCGATGCAGGCAGCGGCACCGGCAGGCTGGGCAGGATCGAGCCGTATAGGTTGGCCGGACGACGGTGCTTGCCGTCACAGACTGCGGCCGGCTTGATGTGACTCCCGGCGCAGCCGCTAAGTGCCAGCGCACCTAACGCTACGATGATCAGCCTGGTCATGTGGTCTCCGTTCGTATCTGGCGCGCGATGGCGATTGGATGGGTTCAAAAAATGCGGGCTCGCCCCGCGCCTTAAGAGGCGCGGCGGGCCGAACCCCCGGTTGCTGTTGAGGCAGCAGCCGGACGGTTCGCCTGGGTGGCCCGGCGGAACATGAGGCGGTTCGTCAGCATATTTGCGCCGGTCATCAGGAAGCCATGGCCCCCCGAGGACGCACCGCCCGCGATGCCGGCGGCGATCGCTGGTGATTGGAAGAAGAAGATCGAACCGACGATGTAGATCGCGCTGCACGCAAGCGTCGCGGCGAGCATCAAGTCGGCGGTGAGGGTGACATACGTGCCCTCGATGGTCACGAAGCCCGACCCGTCCCCTACCGAGCCCATTATGCCATCCATCGCCGCTTCTTGAAGTCCGGTTATGAATTTCGTCATGATCGCCATCACGACCATCAGGAGGATGAAGTTGGCGGTTTGCTTCAGCCAACCATCGAACAACCACCGTGACGAATTGAATAGCAGACAGGCTAAAGCCAGAGGAGCGAGCGCAACGCAGATCGCCACCGACAGCTTAGCGAAGATGACGATGCAAAATCCGATCGACGCCGATAGGAAGGCGAACACGTATAGAATGCCGATACACAGATAAGTGATGACCCAGCAGCGAAGCTGAATGAGCGGGGTTCGAACGTCCGTCAGCCCTTGCGACGGCATCAACTGGACCTTCGCGTTTGCCGCACTCATCCTCGATGCTAGTTTGCTGGTATCGGAAACATAGGTGTCGAAGGTAGTGCCGGGGTTCGTCACCGGCGTACCCGATCCTGCCGCGATGATCTCGGTCGGCAGGTTCGTGACAACGTTCACGACGAACGCCGAATAGCCGACAGCACTCGCCGCAGCGAGAGCGAACCCGACCTTTCCCGCTTGGAAAACAAGCTCTCTAAGGGGCGCCTGGATAGCGCCCCTTAGGACCGCAAAGCCCAGCAACAGGAAGTAGATCGTCGCTGCAAGCGCAAGAGGTGCCGCAACGAAGGCGACCAGTCCGGACCCGAACGATGCAACAGACGTCGCGATAGCCGTTTCAACATACGAGTACATCGTCGTGAACAGCGTCATGATGTTGACTGGGGCGGCGGGCATCTTTGCTAGACCTTAGAAAGCGTCAGGAGGCAGTCGGCTGTGCCTACTTCCTCTTGGTATTGGTGTCGTAGAAGTCACTCGCGCTCTTCGCTGCCGCTGCTTCGGCGACCGAGACGCTTGCCTCTTGGGTCGTCGAACAGAAGCGGGCCTTTTGCTCAGCCGTAAGACGGCTGTATTCGCCAGTGTTGCACTTGGCCTGCCACTCCGTGAGCAACTGGCGGTTATCGATCAGCTCCTTGGCCGTCGGAACCGCCACCTCCTGCTGGCACCCGCAGACGATCAGCAAAGCGCCGATTGGTAGGATCTTGCGCATCATCACTTCCTGATCGTGTTCGCGCCGTAGAAGGCGGCTGCATTACGGGCGGCGGCAGCCTCGGCGCTGCTAGCCGCGAGGTTGCCTTCGCCGGCCTGTGCCATCTGGATCGCCTGCATCTTCAGCATGTCGTTCTGAAGGTGCGCTTGCTCGACCGCGATCCGTGCTTGGAGGTCCATGACGTCCTTCGGATCCTTCGCAACCGACAGTTGCTGGCGAAGCTGATCGAGACCCTGCATCCGGGTTTGCGAAAGCGCGAGGGTGTTTTCACCCAATGCAGCCGTCGTGGCGGCGGAGCCCGTCGAGTTCTTCAGAGCGGCCGCGTATGCCGCATCGGCATCCGACCCCGACGACGAAAGAGCGTAACGCGACTGAATGTTCGAGGCCAAGCCTCCGAGCGCGCCGAGCTGCGAGAAGTCGCCGCGGAGCAGCGTCTGCGCGTCGATCGTCGTATTCGGCAGTATGTTGCGGACCTGGCTGTTCGCGAGCTGCGGCGCGATGTTGTTGACGTTCGTCAACTTCGACAAGGAGTCGAACGCCTGCTGGGCCTGCTGGATCTGCTGCTTGCCCTGGTCGACGATCGTTAGGGTCTGCCGAGCGGTCTGGAGCGCTTGCAGATAGGTCGTCGTATCGAACACCGGGATGCCTTGCGCCGCGGCCGGCGACGCGAAGGCGGCGAGCGCAAAGGGCGCGCTCGCGGTCATGATAATGCGCTTGAACGACATCTCAGCTTCTCCTCTGGTTTGCGTAGAAGTGCGGCAGCCACGCCGCGGGATCGGTGCCCGCATGGGCGATGGCCTCTTCCATGGCTTCGAGCGTCTCCGCCCGGCCAGAAAGCACCTTCAGCTCGTTGAACATGCCACCAAGATCGAGCTTTGCGACGATCGACGTGTGGCCCTGTTTGACCAGGAAGGTCCGGCTTTCCGGAGTGAGCTCCTCGCGGATCAGTCTGTATTCGGCTTCGGTCAGCCCAAGGCCATCGATGTAATCCGACCGCCGTGCCTCGGAGTTGGGAAGGAGAATCTTGGTCGCCGTCTGCTCGATAATCGCGCTCGCGATCGGTGAGCGCAGGGCGTCGGCAGGAGACTGGGTTCCGAACACCAAAAACGCGTTGCGCTTACGGAAGGTCTTGAGACCATCCTTGGCAAAGGCCCGGAACGCATCGTCCTCCAATGCCTTCCAGAACTCGTCGACATCGACAACCACCCGCTGCCCGTTGAGCAGCTCGTCCACGCGGTGGAACAAGTAGAGCATTGTCGGGGTGCGAATTTCCGGATTTTCGAGGAAATCCGTCATGTCGAAACCGACGAATTGCGCCGATAACGACACCTCGTCTTGTGGGCCATCGAACGCCCAGCCAAGCGCGCCGCCCCGGCACCAGCGTTCCAATCGAGCCCCGATGCCCTCCGCGTCCGCATAGCCGAGCATTTCGCGCAATGCGCTGAACGAACGTGCCTCGGCCGGCAGGCGCATCACAGCGTCAATGCCTTCATCGATCAGGCGCTCTTCGGCAACCGAAAGCGGCTGGCTCACCCGACGAACAAGGACCCGAATGAACTGGCGCAAGAAGGCGATGTTTGCCGGGTTCGCGGCCAGCCCTTTCAACGGCGCGAAGCCGGTTGGCACGCCATTACGAAGTGTCAGGTACGTGCCCCCGCACGCACGCACGAAAATCTCGGCGCCGCGGTCCTTATCGAAGAACACCTGCTTCGCGCCGGTCTTTTCGAGCTGCGCCTGTAGGAAGTTTTGCAGGACCGTTTTACCGCCGCCCGTCGGACCGATGATAAGAGTGTGGCCGACATCGGCGCGGTGGAAGTTGAACCAGAAGGACGAGCCTGCCCGCGTCTTCAGGAGCGTCACCGCTTCGCCCCAATGATTGTCCGACTTATGGCCGGCGGGGAATGTATAGAAGGGGCTCAGCGCCGCAAAATTGCGGCTGTTCACGACCGCCGGACGAGCCCGCATTTTGAAGTTGCCCGGGAGCTGCGCCCAGAAAGCGGCTTCCAGCGCAACATCTTCGCGGGCCATTACCATGCCGGTGTCAGCCGCTGCCGATCGCGCGATCGACAGCCGCTCGAGCAGACGCTTGGGGTTCTCGTCGATCACCGATAGCGAAAGGTGATGTTCGCCCATCGCGAACCGGTTCTGCATCAGATCGTCGACACCATCGAGCAGCTCTTCGGCTTGGCTGACTCCTGCGTCGTCAGACGACACCATTTGCTTGTACTTTTTGGTGAACCGTTCGCTTGCGACGGACTTCACCAATGGCGCAAAACTTTGCGTGAGGACAAAGGGGAAGTCGAGACTCAGAAGATCGTTGAACTGGCCGGTGCGGGTCGACGCGACATATTCGCGGACGCCGAACATACCCAGATAATGCGATTTGTGGGGTAGCCGAATTTCGGCCGCTTCGCGCCCGAACACGATGCGCGACGTGTAAAGCGCCTGACCGAGGCGACCATTCAGCACCGGAATACGAATACGGTCGCCGGTCAGGACGAAGTGAAGCACTTCCATTGGCTGTGAGAACAGCACGCCGTTATGTTCGTAGATCGAGAGTGGCTCGGGCGTGATCTGCGCGAGTAGCTTCTCGAAATCACGGCATTTATCAGCCATGATCTTCATCGCGCGATCATCTATTTCCGCGCTCGCCTTCCGCTTCGCAAACAGCCGCGTCAACTGATCGCCTGCCATCTGCGACGGCCGCACTAGGATCGTGACGTAGAACTCGTTGTGATAGAGGACCTTCTCCTTCAGCGAGTCAGCGTACTTGGCCTGCAGCTCGCGGGCAAAATCCGAATGGAACTCGCCTTCAAGAATTGGATCCGTCGCGGTTCGCACAAGGTGCGTCCACATCGCGACGCGATCGTCGCCGATCGAACGCCAAGCGACGTTCAGTTTGTTATGCCAGGTGTTAAGGTCGGAGACGTCGCTAGTCTCGAATGGCCGCCCATCCACACGATACATGCGGATAAGCGAGCCGTCTTCGAGTGCGATAACAGTGTCGTCGACATGGCGTGTATAAGGGATGAACTTGATATCATCCGCCTCACGCTTTGCGACCTTCTTATGTTTCAGCTTGAAATCAGTCATTGCCGAACTGCTTCCGCTTCACGCCTTTGCCGAGACGAACAGGAGAGTAGCTGCCGCCACCCCAGAACTTACGGTTCTTCGAGATGAATCCGGTCTGGAACCATAGGCCCCAGAGCCGGAAAGCATTGAAGTCGTAGTGACAGATCATCCGCGCCGGGAAGTAGAGCGCACCGAACAAGGCCAGGGGGAAAAAGGGATTATGAAATATCCCCCAGATCACCATGCAGACCATGATGATCGGAAGGATCGCCTCAAGCGGCAGTCCCATGAACACCGACGGCCTGGTCAGGGCGAGGAAGACCTTATCCTCGGCGAGCTTGTCTTCCATGTTACGCCGTTCCGCCCATCCAACCGACGATCGTCGCGGCCGAGAAGATGATGCCGATACCGATCAGCACGGTAACGGCGCGGCCCCAATCCATACGACCGGTCAATTTGGCATATCCGACGGCCATGACGGCGATCACGCCCACCACCGATGCGATGGTGATCATCCAGTCCTTGATGGTGTTGAGGCCGCTCTGGATCGCGGTCCCGCTCTGCGCGAGCGCAGGCTGCGAAATCGCCATCAGAGCGACGACGCCGGCAACGCCGACGACTTGCCGGGCGCGGCGATCGGACATCATCCGGCCCATGCTGCGAGCAAACTTCATACGGGTCTCCATGGCTTGAGATTACCTCTCCAGGTCGGGGGTTGGTTGTGGCGGTTCGATCTGTCGAACCGGGGTCGGTTCACGTACCGACACATCAAGGCCGCGCCGGAGCACGTCCGAGATCATCTGGCGGCTTTCGAGCGTGGCGGCCGATGTCTGGCCGACGTCACCCTCGAACACCTCACCGAGGTGCCGCTCCATTGTCGCTTGCGCCTGAAGCGCATTGGCAAGCCGCGGCTCCGCCGCGATCCTGTCGGCTGCGCCATGCAGGAATAGTTCGGCCAGCGCCTCGCTCTCGTGGCGGTGATCGGCAGCGGCGTGTTCGCGCTCCTCGCGCACCAACGGCGTTTCGGGGTTGGTTCGTGGGTCTGGGGCGCCGTCTTTATCCCCGTAGTGCGCCTGAGCCTCCCGGTCGGCGTCGACAAACGCGCTCAGCGTCTCACGGGCGACATCCTCGCGATTGAGGCTGGACCGGACGAGATAGATCGCGTCGGCGATGTCTTTATCCCAAAGGTCCTTTGCAGCCATGCTCCGCAAGTCGTCCGGCTCATAGCCGGCCTTCTTGAAGGACGCCGCGAGGGTTTCGCTCTCCAAAGCCCGATCGAGCGCTCCGTCAAGATTGTCCCGGTTCACCTCGAGACGCTCCGACATGAATTGCGCCTCCATCGGAGACAGGTGTTCGTGAAAATCTTCGACAAGCGCCTTCCGGTCGCGGGTGTACGCGCTGACGGTCAGCAACAGTCGTTGATCTTCAGAGGATAGATCGTCGACGATCGTTCGTTCGCCTTGGGAGGCGTTCGACCGTTCCCCGTCCGTTGTGCGACCGGCGACGGTAGCCTCTACGCCGGCAGACTTCCCTGCAACCTGGTCGGCGATCGGCGCTTTTGATGCTGCCTCGCGCTCACGCCGTTCGGCATCCTCACGACGGAGCTTGTCCATCTGCGCCAGCTCGGCAAACTCCGGCTCATAACCGCGCACGACCAGGCCCTCGCGGGTGCCGGCGGTCCAAACGGCTTTGCGAAACTCCGGCGATCCGTCGACGTCGATCCCCTCCCAACCGTTGTGCTTGGCGATCTTGACGAGCGCATCGATGGTTTCTGGATCCTCCTTGCGAGCGACGATGCGCTCGCCGTTGCCGGAGATTTCGATCGATGGATTCTCGCGATCGGCGGCAAGGAAAAGACCGATGCGGCGATCGGGAGCGCCGTCCTCTCCAATCAGACGGACCTCGTAGCGACCCCGGAGCTCCGGCGGGATTTGAAACCCGGCCTGCTCTCCCTGGTCAGCCTGAGGATCAAGGTCCCGGCCGCCCCGCGTGACTGTATTCTCTGCGCTCACTTGAACACCTCGACGGTGGTGGAGGCAACCTGACCAACGACCCAGGCGTCTTCCGCTGGCGCCGCCTTCACGGCGCTGCGCGGCTTGACGACCACCAATGGTGCTCCGGGAATTACGGGGGCTGCGTCGATCGACCCGAGATCAGTCGCGGCCGCCCAGACACGGCTGACGTATCCGTTGCGGAACCCCCGCGTCAGGGTGCCAGTGTTGTAGAGGGAGTAGGTCGCGGAAATTGCGTCCATCCCGGTATAGTGCTTGCTCGCCAGCCCGTAGCCATCCTGCAGGACGACCGATGCCAACCTCAGATTGGTGCAAGGCTCGAAGACCTGTTCAACGGTCACGCCCAGGCGGGCGAAATTCGCCGAATTGATCTGCGCAAGCCCGACATCAACCGTATGGCCCTTGGCCATATACTGCCGCACCAACGCCGCGCCCTCAGCGACCGAGCTCGCCCGCACGCGAGGACCGTGATTGACGTTGATCGACAGATCATCGCCGCCACTTTCCGTGACGACGAGCGGCACAACGGCCTCGGTCGCGACCCCGGGCGCGCATTGCTGCGCCAGAAGCGTGATGGCGGCGACAGTGTGGATCATTGCGCCGTGACCGTCTGGTATCGCGTATCAAGCGAATAGCGAGAGGTGACGCCATCCGAGCGCGTGACGCTCAGATCGTACCCATGCTTTGCTTTCTTCGTCTTGATCCCGACGCCGGTGCACGTCGGGAACCCACCGCCGAGAGCAAGGGCATTCCACAACTTTGTGATGGGGGGCACGCACGCCGCATATTTCGTCGGCGATCCCGGCGTCGCCAGGCAGAGGATTACCTGACAACCCCAGTCTGAGGCATATGCCGGCTGGGGAGCCGCGACTGCGATCAGTCCGGCTGCGCCGAAGGCAAGAGCGCCACTGCTACCCACAATCCGATTGAGCAATCGTCCCATCGTCAACCACCTCCCTTTGATGCGCGCCATGCGGCAGTCGCAAAGACGTCCCATTCAGGAGGCGGCTTGGCTGCGACTGTGAGGGCCGACGACGGCGCGCCGTGAGCGTCAGCCTCAATGGGATTGGCCGGCGCGTCTGCACTGGCCACATTGACGATCCAGTCCTCGTCTTCTTCGACTGGACGCGTCCGATCGATGACCTGCCCAGGACGTGCAAACGCGATATGCCAGTGATTGGAGTGACCGCGATCACCCGGTCCAAGCAGCTCGATGAGACGGACGCCGCTCTGCCCCATCAAGGCGCGGATCTGCTCGCGGTTGATCGAATTAACGCCCCCCGAAGGCACGAAGTCGATCGCCTGCCCGTATTTGTGCCAGCTATACCGAGCGCCGTAGTTGGCGTTCATCGGCCGGATAGTGTCCGTCACGCGGGCACCGAATGCCCGACGAACTAGGGCTGCGACGTTCGATACAGAGGGTGCGCCTGTTACTGCAGGAGCTGAGCTCCTCTCGTCGACATGCGCCAAGGCACATGCATCGAAGACCGAGGCGGGCGTCACGCCATATGTCGCAAAGTCCCGGCCAGCGATGCTCAATGGGCCGGCACTAAAATCCGCTCCCAACGCGATAAGATCACGGACCGTCGCTTCCGCATCGGCCTGAGTGGCAGGATGCCTTACTAATGTCGCGCCCGTGCGAACCGTGATCGCGAACGGCACTGGCGCAGGGGCCATAACGCCGCCCAACCCTGCCGCGCAGAGCTGAACCGCTTTAGCCGTGAGAGCCGCTGGAAGCATGACCGTTACCCTGTCAGCTTGTCAATAAATGTAATATGGTCGAAGTTGACAGGGCTGGCAACACTCAATCGCGATTCAGAAGGGAACCAAATCCTTGTTGCAAGAGCGGAATGATCGGAGGTCGGCGGCGTTAGCGCGGTTGCGGACCACCACAGCGTCGCATAGGAAAATTACAGTACGGATGCGCCCAAAGTGGCCGCATTCCGTTACGTCCCTCCCCGTTGAGCGCCGAACGCAGAGGCCTGTACATTGAGTAAAATCGTCGCTTTTATCGCCCAGACTCCTGGCTCCGCGACCATCGAAGACCAGCAGGCCTGTCTTGAGCCGAGCGACCTTCAGGTACTCGCAGGGCGTCGCACTTTCGGACAGCTTGAGGACCTACTCGCACTTAAAGGCATCCGTCTCGGCAAGGGCGATAGAGTGAAGGTCCACGACCTACCTTGCCTCGATATCGCTACTCCGATGCTCGTCAGGGCGGTCGTGAAGCTGCTGAAACAGGGTGTTACGTTCGAGATCTGCACGCCGCAGCTCGTCATCGAGCCGAGCGGCGACGATAAGGTCCATGCGATGCTAGAGGCGTTGGACAGCCATTACCGCCACATGCACGGTATCAAGACCCATCCCCGGCAGATGGCGCCCGCAGGGCGGAAGCGCCTATTAGACCCGAGCAAACTCCCGGAGATCCAAGCGAAGCTGAGCGCGCCTGGGGCGACACAGGCCGAGGTAGCCCAGTCGCTGGGGGTCTCACGCTCGACGCTCTTCAACTATCTCGAGAAGTATGACGTCGAGCGCCAGGCCGAACGCCCTCGCCGGAAGACGTCCAGTTACGCCAACGAATCGGTAGCCGAAGCCACCGAATCGGAGCACACAGTGAAGACGAGCTAACCTAGCGCCGCCTGTAGTCTTCCCAAGGTCCACTGGCATTTACCGCAAACCAGTGACAATCGAATCGCGACTCCAAGAAGCAGTACGTGAATGCCCGGTTCCAAAACATTCAATATGGATGTTTTTCCGGGCAGCGTTCGTCAGTCGCCTTCACATAGCATCTTGCATAAATTAGTATCGACTGCTTCAGACAGTTTCACCATCATATCGAGCGTCGGGTTCGCACGCCCATTCTCGATGAAGGAGAGATACCCAGGAGTAATCCCAGTTCGCTCGAAGAGCTGAACCTGGGTGAGCTTCAGCGCTTTGCGGCGCGCCTTGAGGCGCCCTCCAAAAAGTAGGGCGGTAGGGTGAGAAATCTCCTCAAGGTGAAGAGCATTAGCCATCAAATCAGTCTCATAGCAGTCACGTTGGGTCAGGTATGAGCCGCGGTTGGAGCGCAGCTTATACCGTCCGAGGGCAGATCGCACCCCCTAGAGCGTTTACAGCATCCGGTGCATTAATCTTTGACAACGGCGTGTCAAAAACGTTAGGTCCCCCATTTATGGCATACTCGCGCGATAGTCAGAGAGCCAAGGTGAAGGCGTTGGTCCAGCAGCAGCGGGGCAACCTCTACTCGAGCGGCCATCAGAACTTGAACATGGCGCTGCCCGTCGAGGCGATCGACCAAATCGACCGCCTCAAGAAGCGGTACAATCTGCGCTCGCGCGACGCCGTAGTCGCGAGGGTAATCGCCAAATCACATGCTACGCTCACCCCGGAGGCGTTTACCCTTCGGGCAACTGATGGCGCGGTCGTCCTCAAGCGGATCTCTCCGATCGTCCCCAACGAGCTCGCGGGCTACGTCAAGCGCATCCAGCAGCAGTTCCGAAACATCCCCTATGGGCCACTGTTCGAGATGATGCTGGCGACCGTTGGGGCGGATTTGACGATACCTCCAGGGCTGCCCGCCGACACCATCGAAGCTACCGCTGTCCCTACGAGCGACGCATGACCGGCTATCGAAACCCCAACCACAGCATCGAGCGCCGAAGCGACGCAGGCATCGCCCTCGTGCTTCTGCGGACGGTTATGCAAGGCGACCTCTCATGAGCGACCAGCCTCAGACCTCTCAAGGCGACCTTTTTGCGCTTCGCAGCCCGCTGATCGGCGAGGTGCGAGGGGAGCGGTCGATCATGGCCTACCCCTTCTTTGCCCTCGCAACCTCGTGGAAGAAACCGCTCTCCTACAAGACCGACAGCGTTTCGATCGAGATCGTCGGCACTCCCTCAGGCGTGGCAACGATCTACGACAAAGAAATTCTGCTTTATATCGCCAGTCTTCTACTCGCTAAGATCGAGGCAGGTGTACCCGCCTCGCAAGACTTCTACTTCACGGCATACGACCTATTCCGCGTGACAGGCACCAACACCTCCGCCCGGTCCTACAATCGCCTTCAAGACGCACTGGAGCGCTTGCAGGGCACGCAGATCAGAACCAATATCGAGTCTGGCGGTGAGGGCGAACGCGGCTATTTCTCCTGGCTATCCGAGGCCCGCCTCTCGTACACCAAGCTCAAGAACGGCAAGCAGCAGTTGAACGGCGTGCGCGTTCGTTTGTGCGACTGGCTATACCGCGCGATCGTATTAGATCGCGCCGTGCTCGATTATGACCCCAGCTACTTCCAAATTGGCCCCGTCGAACGTCGGCTCTATGAAGTGGCAAGGGCGATTTGCTCGCCCGGTGCGGTCGAAATAGACATCGATGATCTCCGGCTACAAATCGGATACCAAAATACGACACGGCATTTCAGGAATGTCTTGAAGGGAATAGCCGAACAGAATGCGGTTCCCGATTTCCAGATCGACTTGAGCGAACCAAGCGGCGACCGCCCGAAGGGCCGGCGTGGTCCTCGTCCTGCTGCATCCTTGGTGACGATTACTCCCAAAGCGCTTCTGTCGAACCGCTAAACCTAAGCGACGTCGAATCGGGGAGGCTTCTGAGTCGGGGCCGGCCTAAACCGTCCGCGAGAGCACGACTCTCGATAAATCATCGATCGCCATGCCCGATATCCGTCCTCGATAGCACGATATTACCGTCCGCAAGAGCACGACAGCGCGTCAAAACCGTCCGCGATGGCACGACATTTTGTTCGAAATTGTCCGCAAGAGCACGATGCGAGGACGCTTCCGCCGCCCGCCGTCGGCTGGCATCATTTTAGGTGAATGGTGCAGTCGCGCTCGCGGCACGCACGCAGCGGACAGAAAGGGTGGCCGTGAGCACATAAACGAATGCCCGGCACGAGGCCGGGCACCCAGGAACCTTTATGCGGCAGCGTCGCCAAACGCTGACAGGTCACTCTCAGGCCTCCCAAATACAGGTTTCAGAGCTTCGGTTCAAGGGAGCGCGCTTCGCGCCACGCCTTCATTTTGCCTGCTGACGGCCTCTCGCATGAGAGGGCGAACGATGGGACTTACCCTACAGACATCTCCGGCGATGGCCGGCTCAGTAGTCGACGAACTGCGCGCCGCAGGCGTCTCCTACGAGGACGTTCAGATTGCGCTGGCGCATCAGGAGGCGCAGCGCAGGGGCGGTGTGCCTGTACTTCCCCTGCGCGTGATTTGCGGCCTCGACAAACCCCAAGCTCGTGCCGATCAGGTGATGCTCGAGAACACGCGCGCCCTGCTCATGGTCCCCCGCCGCGGCGGAAGACCCCAGGGGGGGCTTCATATCACCCGCCGAAAAATATGGGCCAACAGCGTCAAGACGGAGAGCCCGGAGGAAGCGGAGTTTCATCGTCCGCTAGGGATTCCCCAGCGCACTCGCCTCTACCGGGCCAAGCGCAGTCTCTTCAAACTAGCCCAGAAGCTCGCCCACGAAGCGCGACAGAAGACGCGCACCTTGACCGACCATGAGCTCCTCGTCGCACAATTCACCCAGTCGTGTGAGCGGGTACTCCACCATCTCCTTTGGGAGGAGCGGGGGCGGAAAGGTTGGCTGACGCCTGACTACGAAACGATCATGGAATGGACAGGCCTATCGCGTTCGACCGTCTATCGCACCTTGAACCTGCTCAAGGAGATCGGCCTGATCGAATGGATCCGGCGGTTCAATTATTCGAGCGACAGCCAGTCAGGCGCACGATCGGAGCAAACCTCGAACCTTTATCGTCTGACGCTCCCGGTCTGGCTGGAAAAGATGCTGGGCATGTATTCGCCCCTGCCTGCCGACGAAGAGCATCGTCGCCAGTTAGCGCTGGAAGATCATGCAGCGATGCTCGCAGCCGTCTCGCCCCGCGAACGGGGTAGGCTTATGCCCGATGATGCCGCCATCAGAGCCGATCTCGCGAACGCGGCGTTGCGCCTCGATCAGCGCGTTCGCGCCCTTCCTGTTGCCCGTGAGTGTCACAAGAACATTGCTCCTCTAATGGATTATATATTCTCTAAGAATGGAGATAAGGAATCGGCCTGGTCGGCCGATGCTTACCGCCCTGACGGGCATCGCTTAGCCTAGAAGCCCCGCTAAACCTCCGACCATCCGCCAAGAATAACAAGCGGGACCGACGCCTACGGCGCCGGAATGCTCCCCAGTGGGAGCAAGCGGATTGCTCAGCTCTCCGAACGCGATCGTCACGCCTGCTGCCCGCGCAAGAGGAGCATCACGTCGATCATACCGCCCTTCCTCAAAAGGCTGTCGCCCCTCGAACGAGGCGGCTCATCGGAAACCGGTTGTCCAGTTTCGTTTGTTTGATAATATTGAACAATGCATTGGACCTCGGATCCCGAGCCGGTTCCTAGCCACCCTGCGTCGTCGGAGCGGTTCGACGTCGCATTCACGCTCGTGCTGTTTTGAGGCTGCGCGCTCTCTTCGGAGGTGCCGCCATGCTCGCGGTGATAATCCTGTGGCATCACCCTGGTCGCGATCATGGCCCCGTCGACGCCGGCACGCTTGGCTGCACCAACGCTGGCGACGGGTCCGTCTGCGATGCCGTTTCGGGCATCTCGAAGGCTTTGAAAACCTCGATGCTCCCGCCGCGCCACCCCGAGCTTCTACCGCCGCCCGAAACTCCGGGAGCTGTTGATGCGGCCGTTACCCAAGCCAACATCGATACTACGATTTGTCGGCCGGGTTACGCTCGCTCGGCGCGGCCCAGCTACGAGCTGACCGGCCCGCTGAAGCGCCGGATGATGAACGCTCAACACCCGGGCGAACCGATGTCCGCCTATGAGCTAGATCACCTAATCCCAATCTCGCTTGGGGGCGCCCCATTCGACGCCAAAGATCTCTGGCTTCAGCCCCGTCAAGGACAGATGAACGCCGGTGACAAAAATGTCCTGGCTTACGTCCTGTGGCGGTTGGTTTGCACCGGCCAAGTGCCGCTGAAGGTAGCGCAATATGACATCAGTCATGATTGGACGCGGGCGTATCAACTCTACGCCACACCGGAGAATATCGAGAAGTACCACTTTCGTCATGGGGCTTCCGGTCGCGAATAGTGTGCTGTCCGCCCCCAGCTTTTCGTTACAGCAAGGAGAATGTGATGCCTCAAAATATCGCAGAATTTCGGATCATCGGACGCGTCGGCAAAATTACTCCTCGCGATCGCGTTACGTTCGTCAGTGTCGCAGCAAACTATAATCGCCGGGATGGCGATGAGTGGAAGACCGACACACACTGGAACAGCGTCGTATGTTTTTCGAACGTTGCGAGCCAGGTCGAGGCTGCCGGGAAAGGTGATCTTGTCCATATCACCGGCCGGGTGCGGGAGAGTCAGCATGGGCAGGACAACGACACCAGCTATCGGACAGAGCTGATCGCCGACTCTTTTTCGATCTTGGCTAAGGCCGGAAACGAAAACGGATGACAATGTCGGGGGCGGCCTTCGGCACGGCTCTATCGCGGCAAAGCCGCGACCGAACCCGCACAAGCGGTTTCGTCCCTCTCGGGTCACGATCCTCGCCTGAATGGAGGGCGGGCTCCCCAGCCCGGCCCTCCAGGAAGTCTCTGACCGCTCCTGTTCAAGGACAAGCGCGGAGCGGGGCGGCCAAGGCCGCCCTGGAGGGGAGGTCGCTGTTTGATTTTCGGTTCAATTTCGCCGGAGATCTTCATGACCGACGTTTATCAAGCACACAGGACGGTTCAGATGGCCCGACTGCCGCTCGACGCTGAGCTACGCGCCAAAGGTATCGTCGAACAAGGGGGCACCTCAAGGTTTGTCATATGGACAGCGGCAGTCGGAACAAATGGTCAACAAAGGCCTGAGCGTTGCCGCAAAGTATATTAAGTTTCGT
>NZ_JACIDB010000014.1 GCF_014196115.1 Sphingomonas aquatilis
TTCCACAGCCCCGCTGCCATCATCATCTGCCGCAGCGTCTCGCACGAGATTCGGATGCCGTGCCGCTCGGCCAGATACTCGCGCGCGAGCGTCGGCCCGAAGCCGCTATACTGCTCGCGCACGAGGCTGACGACCTGATCACGAACGGCATCGCCGTAACGCCGGTTGCTCGGACGCCCACGCTTGCGGGATATGAGCCCGGCTGCGCCGTCCTGCCGAAGTCGCTCCAGCAACCGGTAGATCTGTCGACGCTCAAGCCTCAGCAGCGCCATCGCGTCCGCCACCCTGATCTCACCGCGGTCGAGCCGCATCAGCGTGTCGTACCGGCTCACCTCGGCAGCACTCATTGTCAGCACCGTCATCGCTTGCACATCCTCGCTGCCGAGGATGGCCATGACACCGGCGACCCGCTGGCACTCGTTGTGCCTTTTCTATCTAGCGGAGGAGTGTCATTTCTACTTAGCACCTACAATTTGCTAGTCCGATAACATTGATTATGTTAAATGCAGAGCTTTTTGGATTTAGACTTTATGGATGGAGACAGGTCTGACGGACGTCTGACGATCTCGAACGCCGCGTTATGAACCCGCGTCTTCAGCCTCGATTGCCGCAACATCCATGTCTGGCGCCCGTACTACCTCAAGCGCGACGTTGGCGATCTCGACCGCGGTGATCTGAAGCTGCGTGATCGGCGTCGACGGCGCGTCCACACGCTCGAGGCCGTTCTCAGATATCTTGACGAGGAATCGGTCGACGTCGTTCAGGACGACGAACCTGATCGATTGTTCCTCGTCCAGCGCGAGCTGCTGGACGGTGCCCTCGTATGCGATCGTGAAGCACTCGTGGCTCGTCTTTGTCAGCACATAGGCGACGACAAACGAGTCTCCCTTCTTGACCGCTTGGACGGCCGGGTTGAGCCAGCCGAACGCGATCGCGTCGGTCTTCCCGCTAACTGCTTCCCGCTGCACCAACCAGTGCGCGATCGAGCCCGTCGCGGCTCCGATGAGGAGCATCGCGAAAAGCCACATTTCCAGCGCGAGGTCGGACGCATCGCGTGCCCCAGCGCCGCCGCGGGCGAGCGCGCGATAGATATTTGGATCGAAGCCGGGGTCGAAACAGACGCTTGTCGCCCGGCACCATGCCGCCTGGGCGGCGAAGAAGCCGGTTCCCAGAAGGTGCCCTGCGATGGTGCCGAACACCACGATGAACAGCGTCACCGTAGAGTTCGGCCGGTCCGGGGTTGGGCTGAGGAAATCGGTGCGCTCGCCGACGCGCCACCCTGCCCAGAAGCAGAGCCCCAGGAAAAGCAGCAGCAGTGCGAGGAACAGCGAGTAGCTGAACGTCACGGCCGTTACGCCGTGGCGGGAACCGCTACATCCTTGCTGTCGCGGTCACCGCCAGCGCTTGGATCGACCACATATACGCCGTTCTCGACGCGCGAGGCCTGACGCACGGCCGCCCACGTGCCGAACCTCCCCTTCACCTGCCGGGCCAGCCGCATAGATTTGGCAGTGTTCACGCGCCTGTCATTCTCCAACGCCTTAGATAGCGAATAATTCGTGAACATCCAACACGTGGCCGGGCGACGCCGGCCGGTGCTGTCGAGCCTACAGTCGGTCCTTAAGCGCCTTGGCCGGCGTGAATGTGATTTTCTTCGACGCCGCGATCGTGATCGCCTCGCCGGTCGACGGATTGCGCCCGGAGCGCTCGGGCGTGTCCTTCACCTTGAATTTGCCGAAGCCGGGAAGCGATATCTCCTCACCCTTGGCGGCCGCCTCCGCGATACCCTCGAGGAGCCCAGCCATGACCTCGAGGGCCTGCTTCTCGGTGACGCCCCGCTTGGCGGCAACGTCCTTGGCCAGATCCTTGGTGTTCATCGTCAAGCACGCTCCCCTTCATCTGTCGCTGTAGCGACCTGAAGCGATAATCGCGTCAGCGCAAGACAGGTAGCGCTCGACGATCCAGCTGACGCCTGGGGAGGCCGGCCACGCAGGTTGAAACCCGTAGGTTTCTCAAAGCGCAGAGCACAAGCCGGATTAGCCGGCGGGACCACATTAGCGTGGCTCGCTTCGGCAAACGTCGCATCAGCCGCCTGCCTTGACGGCGTGCCGGCCACGCGGTTTGGCCGCAATCGCTATGCTCGACAGATCGGTCGCGCGGTCGATTGGCACGCCCGCCGCTTTCCGCTCTGAGTAGCGATCAACAAGCTGAACCGCGTGCGGGCGCAGCAGCACCGTGAACCGCACCAGTTCCTCCATCATATCCACGATCCGGTCATAGTAGCTGGACGCCTTCATGCGCCCCGCGTCATCAAACTCGTTGAACGCCTTGGCAACGCTCGATTGGTTCGGGATCGTGATCATTCGCATCCAGCGACCCAGCACGCGCAGCGTGTTGACGCTGTTGAACGATTGCGATCCGGCCGACACCTGCATGACCGCCAGCGTGCGCCCCTGTGTCGGACGCATCCCGCCCATAGAAAGCGGCAGATGATCGATTTGAAGCTTCATAATGCTCGTGATCTGGCCATGCCGCTCCGGGCTGCACCACACCTGCCCTTCCGACCATAAGGACAGCTCGCGCAGCTCGTGGACGGCCGGATGGTCGTCGCCAGCATGTTGGTCAGGCAGCGGCAGGGTCGATGGATCAAAGATGCGCGTCTCGCAGCCGAAGAACCGGAGCAGGCGTGCCGCTTCCTCAACGCACAGCCGGGAGAAGGACCGTTCGCGCAGCGAACCGTAGAGCAGAAGGATACGCGGCGCGGGATCGAGCGGGCCGAGCCTCACGGCGGGTCGCTGGATGGCATAGGCCGGATCGAGCGCCGGCATGATATTGGGATCGGCGAGCGTGCGGAGCGGCATCAGAGGGCTTTCACGAGGTAGGCGGCCGACGCGGGGCACAGTGCGGTGAATTCGCGCGATGCGGCGATGGCCGAGGGAGCAGCGCCGCGATCGGCATCGGCATAGCCGAGCGCCCGGAAGAATGGTGCGGCCGTGGTCGTCAGGAGGTGCAGGCGCTCCACCCCGAGGTCGTGTGCCTGTCGTTCGAGGGCGGCGACCAACACCCGCCCGAGGCCATGTCGACGTCGATCGGACGACGACGATCGAGCGGAGCAAGCGGTCGGACCCTTCTCCCTCGAGCCCACCGAAACCGACGAGGCTATCGGCCTCAATCCGGATGATCAGGCGGCCGGGATCGGCGATATCGGCACTCGGCAGGTCCGCGGCATCGAGCAATTGTGCCAAGCCAGCCAGACCGGCAGGTTCGAGCAACGTGGCGACCGTTCTGGTCATGCGATGCTAATCCTGATTGCAAGCGCCGCGAGCGTGATGAGCAGCACCGGTACGGTGAGCGTGACGCCGACACGGAAGTAATAGCCCCATCCGATCCGCACGCCCTTTTGCCCGAGGACATGGAGCCAGAGCAGCGTCGCGAGTGAGCCGATCGGCGTCAGCTTGGGGCCGAGATCGCAGCCGATCACATTGGCGTAGATCATCGCTTCCTTGATCGCGCCGCTCGCGTGCGTGGCGTCGATCGAGAGCGCGCCCACCAGCACCGTCGGCATATTGTTCATAACCGACGACAGGACCGCTGCGATGACGCCCGTTCCTAGCGCCGCGCCCCACACGCCGCCTTGCGCGGTGCGATCCAGCAGTGCTGCCAGATGGTCGGTCAGGCCGGCGTTTCGCAGGCCATAGACGACCAGGTACATGCCGAGCGAGAAGATCACGACCTGCCAGGGTGCGCCGCGCAGCACCTTGGCCGTTGGGATCACATGGCCTCGCCCCGCGATCACCAGCAGCAGGATCGCGCCGGCAGCGGCGACGGCGCTGACAGGGACGCCGAGCGGTTCGAGCAGGAAGAAGCCGGCGAGCAGCAGTGCAAGAACGATCCAGCCCGCGCGGAATGTCGCGGCATCGCGGATCGCGTCACGCGGCGCGCGCAGCGCGCCTACGTCATAATCCGCCGGTATGTCGCGCCGGAAGAACAGCAGCAGCGCGCCAAGCGTCGCTGCGATCGACACCAGGTCGACCGGCACCATCACGGACGCATAGTCGCCGAACCCGATCCGGAAGAAGTCGGCCGACACGATGTTGACGAGGTTCGACACGACCAGCGGTAGGCTGGCGGTGTCGGCGATGAACCCCGCCGCCATGACGAACGCCAGCGTCGCCTTGTCGTTGAAGCCCAGCGCCCGCAGCATGGCGATGACGATCGGCGTCAGGATCAGCGCCGCGCCGTCGTTGGCGAACAGCGCGGACACCGCCGCACCGAGCAGCACGATCAGAACGAACAGCCGGCGACCATGCCCCCTCCCCCAGCGCGCGACATGGAGCGCCGCCCATTCGAAGAATCCGGTTTCATCGAGGAGTAGGCTGATAACGATGATCGCGACGAACGCGGCTGTCGCGTTCCAGACGATGCCCCACACCACCGGCACGTCGGACAGCGTGACGACGCCTGCAAGCAGCGCCACGACGGCCCCGCCCATCGCGCTCCACCCGATCCCGAGGCCTTTGGGTTGCCAGATGACGAGCGCGATCGTCGCAACGAAGATCAGGACAGCAAGGAGCATCAGGCGACGCGCTGGCCCGATGCGTCCACCACTTGCTCGCCGTCTTCCTTTGCGAACGCTCCGAGCTGATTGGTCGGCAGCAGGTCGAGCACGGCTTCGGAGGGCCGGCAGAGCTTCACGCCGAGCGGCGATACGACCAGCGGCCGGTTGATGAGGATCGGATGCGCCATCATCGCGTCCACCAGCGCGTCGTCGGATAGCGACGTGTCGCCCAAGCCCAACTCCGCATAGGGCGCCCCCTTCTCGCGCAGCAGTTCGCGGGGTGTCATGCAGGCGCGATCGATCAGCTCGACCAGCAACGCGCGGGCTGGAGGGGTTTTCAGATACTCGACCACGTGCGGCTCGATGCCGGCGTTGCGAATAAGGCCGAGCGTGTTGCGCGACGTGCCGCACTCGGGGTTGTGATAGACGACGACATCGACGGCCACAGGGCGTCCTTTCAGCAGCAGGGGGTGAGTTCGGCGACGAGCGGCGCGCACAGCTCCGCATTGCCGGCGCAGCAGTCCTTGACGAGGAACAGCGTCAGCGCGCGCAGGCCGTCCAGATCGACACGGTAGATGATCGAGCGGCTATGCCGTGCGGAGCGGACCAGGCCAGCGCGGGCGAGGATGCCGAGGTGCGCCGACAGGGTGTTCTGCGGCACGTCGAGCTGACGCGCGATATCGCCGGCAGCCAAACCATCCGGTTCGTGCCGTACCAAGAGGCGGAACGTGTCAAGGCGCGTTCCTTGTGCAAGAGCACCCAGCGCCGAGATGGCATCCTCGTTTTCCATATATCCAGCATAATGGATATGCTTGGTGTGTCCAGCCCCGTATACCCTGCCTTACCGGTCGTTGGCCGGGATGGTTGGGGCCAGGGCTTGGTTGATGCGACAAGCAGCGACCCTGTTGCGGCTACCAGTATTTTGAGATTGCGCGGAATTGCTCCACCGCGACTTTCGTGCCCTCACCTTCTTCGGCATGAACAGGGCAATGATCGATATGATCGTTGATAAACGCTTGCTTGGCGCTGGCGATGATCTCGTAATGATGAGCGCGATCGGGAAGCATCTGGAAGATGGTCAGGACGAGGAACAGGCCATCGCCGATGGCGCGATGGAACGGGTGCGTCCGGTCCTGATGACCGCGATGGTGGCGTCGCTCGGGTTGTTGCCGATGGCGCTTGCCACTGGAACTGGCGCCGCGGTGCAGCGGCCCTTGGCGATCGTCGTGATCGGCGGTCTAATCACATCGACCGTGCTGACCCTGCTGGTGCTGCCGGCGATCACCGCCTGGGTGTCGCGGTTGAGGCCGCGACGCCGGACGGACACGGCCTTATCCTCGGCCTGACAGTCGCGAGAGTGGGAGGCGTTGCGGTTCTGTTCCGCGACGCCTCCCATCCTTCACCGACTAACGATGAAGATGGTCCTCGTCCCCGCATTGACGATCTGACCCTTCGGTCTGGATCGTGCTATGCTCGATCTCGTATTTTTCCAGAAGGACGGCCTGGACAGCGGTGCGAGTGGCATCGACGTCCGCGCCCTCCTTCAGCACGACATGGACCGTGCAACTCACATCGTCGTTGCTCATCGACCAGACGTGAAGATCGTGGAGGCCGGCGACGCCGGGAACGCCGGCGATTGCCGTGCGGACCTCGCCGAGCTTCAGTCCACCCGGCACGCCTTCGAGCAGCACGTTGGTCGTATCGCGGAGCAATATCCACGTCCGCGGCAGCACCCACAGCCCGATCGCTACTGCGACGATGGGATCGATCCAGGTAAAGCCGGTGAACTTGATGGCGAGCGCGCCAAGAATCACGCCGATCGAGCCGATCATGTCGGCCCACACCTCCAGATAGGCGCCCTTCACGTTGAAGCTGGCGTCCTTGCCCGCTGTCAGCAGCCGCATCGAAATCAGGTTCACGACGAGACCGATCGCCGCGACCGCCATCATGCCCCAGGACTGGACTTCCTGCGGCGCATTGAAGCGTTTGATCGCCTCCACGAACACATAGATAGCGATGACGAACAGCAGCACGGCGTTGAACGCCGCCGCCAATATCTCGAACCGCCGGTAGCCGAACGTCCGCTTTTCGTCGGCTGACTTGCCGCCGAGCTTGATCGCCATCAGCGCGATCACGAGCGCCGCGACATCGGTCATCATGTGCGCGGCGTCGGAGAGCAGCGCGAGACTGTTGAAAACGAACCCGCCGATTACTTCGGCGACGAGATAGGTGGCGGTCAGCCCCAGCGCCCAGGTGAGCATCTTCGCGTTGGCGCCCGCCGTATGGTCGTGGCTATGGCCGGCTGCGCCATGATCGTGCGGCATCAGGAAGTTTCCCAAGTTTCAGAAATGAACGGCCCCACAACCCGTTCGAGAAGGGGTGCGCAGATTGAGTTACGATAAACCCTCACGTTGTAACGCTCCGGGTTCGATAATCATGACCAGAGCGATACTCGACGTCGATGTGTTCCACTCTCTCAATAGGCACATCGGCGATCGACGCGCTGAACGGCACTAAACGCCTTACCCTTGTTGAAAGAGTGCCGTTCCAACGTGTGTCGACGCTGTATGGGTTAGCCAAGTCCTTGATGAATGCGGTGACATGGAGATGACCTCCAAGTCCGGGGCTGACCTGAGCCCTCCAGATTGGTCCGTTCTTTGTGAGAAATTCCCGGTTAGGTTTGGCAGATGCCGGACGAGGGAATCCGTCAATGAAGAAGTTGAGGTTCAGCGAGCAGCAGATCGCGTTCATCCTCAAGCAGGCCGAGGATGGAACGACCGTGGAGGAGGTGTGTCGGAAAGCCGGCATCTCGATCCAGACGTACTATCGATGGCGCAGCAAATACGGAGGTCTGATGCCGTCGGAGATGAAGCGCCTGAAGGTGCTGGAGGAGGAAAATGTCCGGCTGAAGCGGCTGGTGGCGAACCTCAGCCTGGACAAGGAGATGCTGCAGGACGTCATCCGCCGAAAAATGTAGGGCCTGGTCGAGCCCGGGAGATCGTCGGCTATTTGCAGGCGAGCTACCAGGTCAGCGAACGGCGAGCCTGCGGCGCGTTTCCGATCAATCGATCGACCCAGCGCTATCAGTCCCGCCGCCTCGATCAGGCCGGCCTCAAGATGCGGATCAAGGAGTTGGCTGCGACCCGTGTTCGCTACGGGTATCGACGCATCCATGTGCTGCTCCGGCGGGAAGGCTGGGAGATCAACCACAAGCGCACTCATCGGCTGTATCGCGAACTCGGGCTGCAGCTGCGCAACAAGACGCCCAAGCGCAAGGTGAAGGCGAAGCTGCGCGATGACCGGACGCCGGCGACGGCGCCCAACGAGTGCTGGTCGATGGATTTCCTGTCGGACCAGCTGTTCGACGGGCGCAAGATCCGGGTGCTGTCGATCGTCGACAACTTCACGCGCGTGTCGCCAGCGCTCGATGTACGGACGAGCTATCGTGGCTCTGACGTGGTCGAGACGCTCGACCGCATTGCCGCAGCACACGGTCGCCCCAAGCGCATACGTCTGGATAATGGGCCGGAATTCATCTCGAAGGATCTCGATCTATGGGCCTATCAGCATGATGTAGTGCTGGACTTCAGCCGCCCCGGCAAGCCGACCGACAATGCGTTCGCGGAGGCGTTCAATGGCCGCGTTCGGGCCGAATGCCTCAACGCATACTGGTTCTTGAGCTTGGACGACGCACGGGTAGAATGTGAGGCGTGGCGGCGCGATTACAACGAGCACCGTCCGCATAGCTCCCTCGGCAACCAGACCCCGATGGAGCGCGCTTTTTCGTCAGGGCAGGCATGCCTGCCCTGACGAAAAGAGAGCCGGTTTTCTCATAAAGACCGGACCTAAGACGGGGTGAGGCTCACCATGATCCAGACTGTCATAGTCGATGGACCACTCAGAAGGGGGCAGCTCAGCCATCAGAAGTTGCGCCAGCACCGATTGCCAGGTGGGGAACACGCCTAGAACCGACAGCCGTGGCACGTCCGTGAGCGGCGCGATGTTAATAAGGCCGGCTTCCTGGAGCGCGGCGACGCCTTTGCCGGTGCCAGCCGATTCCGACAAGGGTTATCCGCACCATCATGTGACTTGCCATGGCGACCACATCGGCGTGCCGGTGACGCCCGCCCCCGTGTTCTCGGCGAGCGCAATGCGCGTGTGCCCGCTGTCGTGGGATCAAGGGTCGATCACGCCCGCGACGAGCGACCCGGCTTTACGGCCTCCACAAGCCTGACGAACCCCTAGCACCTGTGCGCGCGCACGGGCTTCCAGGTTTGTCAGGAGACGATCATTCATGTCCCGTGTCATCGCGGCCCTTATGGCCATCGCGTCAGGCGCTTCGATAGCGCAGGCGCAAACGGCCGCGCGGCCATCCCAGGCCGCTACCGATCCGCCCTTCATCCTTGAACGCGCGCTCGCACCGGGCGGCGCTGCATTCCATCCGCTGGTGGTCAGCAATGCCGGCGTGCAGGCCGTGACCGCACGCCGGGTCGTCGTCGCCCTTCGCCCCAGTTTCGAGATGGGAAAGCACAGCAGCGAAATTAGGGCTTGCTCCTCTAGAGACTGTAGGTTGCATGAGCGCAACCTGCGACATGAATCGCGGGAAATCGGATGAGCAAGCACCAAGTTCGACAGAAAAGCTGGAAGAGGAAGAGCCTAGTCGCAGTTCTGCTCCTCGCATTCCCCGTGTCGGGATCACTGGCGCAGACGTCCGCACCGTCATCGGCCGTGCCTTCGGAGCCTCCCTTCACCCTTGAGCGCGCTCTGGCGCTTGGCGGCGCCGTTTCTCCTTCGATTGCGGCCGGAACTGCAGGCGTACAGGCCGCGACGGCTGGTCGCCGCGTGGCGGCGCTTCGCCCCAACCCCGAGATCGTCGTCGAAACCGAGAACGTCGCCGGCAGCGGCGAATATCGCGGACTCCGCAGCGCGGAAACTACCGCGGGCTTGGCGCTTCCGATCGAGCTTGGCGGCAAGCGATCGGCGCGAGTCGCGGTCGCGGACGCGCAGATCGACCGGGCGCGGATCGGCGCGGCCATCGCGATCGCCGACCTCACACTCTCAATCACGCAGAGCTACATCGAGGCTGCGGCGGCCGAGCGGCGGTTGATTGTCGCACGCGAGCAAGCCGGCCTTGCGGCTGAGGGCGCGCGGGCGGCACGGGTGCGTGTGACAGCAGGCGCGGCGTCGCCGATCGAGCAACAGCGCGCCGAGGTGCTTCGCATCAACGCGGAGACCGCGGTGGAACGGGCCGCGCGCACTGCCGAGGTGGCGCGCGCGAACCTGGCGAGGCTGATCGGCCAGCCCGTGACCGGGCCGCTGGATACGGCTTGGTTCGAGCGGATCGGCGGCTACGGACCCACCCAGCTTATCTCGGCCGAGGGCACGCTGGCGCTGGCAGCGGCCAATGCTGACGCGCGCACCGCGAGCGCCCAGGTCCGGCTCGCGCGGGCGCAGCGCATCCCCGACGTGACGGTGAGCGCGAGCGCGCGCCGACTTGAGGCAACGAACGATGTGGCGGCGGTATTCGGCGTGTCGGTCCCCTTTCCGGTGTTCAACAATGGTCGCGCGGCCATTGCCCAGGCCCAGGCACAGGCAACCCAGGCGGAGGCGCTACGCCGGGTGGCGTTGCTAGAGGCCGATCGGTCGATCGCGAGCGCGCAGGCCGAGCTTGCCAATGCCGCGACGACCGCGCGCACGGCGGGAGGACCGGCGCTGACCGCAGCCGCGGAGGCCGCCCGCATCGCACGCCTCGGCTACGCGGCGGGCAAGTTCAGCCAACTCGATCTTTTGGAGGCCGAGCGGACGCTTCGCGAAACGCGCGCCGCAGCGATCGACGCCCTTGCCACATACCGCGACGCGGAGGCCCGCCTGGCGCGGCTCACCGCGCCAGCCACCCTATCGGCCGAGCAGACGCCCTCGAGTGCGCGCCCCGCCATCCCCGGAGATATTCGATGATCTTATCTGACAAGCGTTTGTTGGGCGGCGTGGCAGCGGCGGTGCTCGTTGCGGCGGCGGGCGGGTTCACCGTCGCACGATGGACGGCCGACACCCCGGCCGCGCCCGCGCCCGAGGGTGGCAAGTCCGAGGCGGCCGAAGCGGAGGCGGCGCCGAGCGATACGCTCCCGATGAGCGCCGAGATGATGAAGAGAACGGGCGTCACCACCGAAACCGTCAATCCAGGCGGGTTGGCGGCCGAGATCGTGGCCCAGGCGACGGTCGCACCGTCGCCCACGGGCGAGGCGATCGTGACGGCGCGCGCGGGGGGCGCGGTGACGCGGGTATTCAAACGATTGGGCGATCCTGTCAGACGCGGCGAGGCGCTGGCGATCGTCGAAAGCCGCGACGCCGCCCAGATCGCGGCCGACCGGACAGCGGCCGCGGCGAAAGCGACTCTTGCCCAACGCAACCTTGCGCGCGAACGCTATCTTTACGGCCAAAAGGTCTCGCCGCGTGTTGACCTCGAAACGGCGCAGGCGGAAGCCGCATCAGCGGCGGCCGAGGCGCGGCGTGCGAGCGTCGCGGCAGGAGCGGCCAATGTCACCAGCGACGGGCGCGGCGTCGTCGTCGCCTCTCCAATCGCGGGACGCGTGACATCGGAAAATGTCAGCCTGGGCGCGTTCGTGCAACCGGAGACCGAGTTGTTCCGCGTCGCCGATTCCAGTCAGATACAGATCGAGGCGGCGGTTGGACCTGCGGACGCGCAGCGGCTCGCGCCTGGTGACAGGGCGATCATCGACCTGCCAGACGGATCCACGACCAGCGCCCGTGTTCGCGCCGTGACGCCGACCTTGAGCGGCGAAACTCGCGCTGCGACCGCGGTGCTCGACGTGATCGGCGGTCGGCTTCAGCCGGGCTTGGCCGTGCGCGTGCGGCTGTTTCCGAGCCGCAGCGGTGCATCGACCGCGATCGTGGTGCCCGAGGAGGCGGTGCAATCGCTCAATGCTCGCGACGTGGTGTTCGTCCGCACGCCCAAGGGGTTCAAAGCCGTCCCCGTCACCACCGGGCAGCGCAGCGCCGGCCGCATCGAGATCGTGTCCGGTCTCGCATCGGGTCAGACCATCGCCACCAAGAACGCATTCCTGCTCAAGGCCGAACTCGGCAAGGGCGCGGGCGAGGAAGAATAACAGATGATCGTCAATCTCATTGCGCTGGCTGTCCGCGCGCGTTGGGCGGTTCTGTTCATAATTTTGGGGATCGCCGGCATCGGTGTTTGGCAGCTCACCAAGCTGCCGATCGACGCCGTGCCCGACATCACCAACAACCAGGTGCAGATCAACACGGTCGATCGGCGTCTTTCGCCGGTCGAAATGGAAAAGCTCGTCACTTATCCGATCGAGACCGCGCTTGCCGGCATCCCCGGCCTAGAGACGACCCGATCGATTTCGCGCAACGGTTTCAGCCAGGTCAGTGCGATCTTCTCCGAAGGCACTGACCTCTATTTCGCGCGGCAGCAGGTAGGCGAGCGGCTGACCCAGGCGCGCGACACGCTTCCCGATGGTGTCCAGCCGCAGATCGGCCCCGTGACCACCGGGCTCGGCGAAATCGTGATGTATACGGTCCGCTTCGCCAATCCGGGAGGAAAAGGAGCCAGGAGCGCGAACGGCCAGCCCGGCTGGCAGTCTGACGGGAGCTATCTGACGCCGGAAGGCGAGCGGCTGACCAACGAGGTTGAACAAGCCGGATACCTGCGCACCGTGCAGGACTGGATCGTCCGGCCGCAGCTACGTTCTGTTCCCGGCGTGGCCGGCGTCGACTCGATCGGCGGATATGCCAAGACGTTCGTGGTCGAACCCGATCCGGTGAAGCTCTCCACCTACGGCATCTCCTACAGCGAGCTTGGTGAGGCTCTGGAGAACGCCAATCTGGCGGTAGGCGCTAACTACTATAATCGCGGCGGTGAAGGCTATCTCGTGCGCCTCGACGCGCGGGTGCGCTCGGTGGACGAGATCAAGAACGCCGTCGCTGCCACCCGAGGCGGCGTGCCGATCACGGTGGGACAGATCGCCAACGTTGAGAGCGGGGGCGATCTTCGCACCGGCGGGGGCAGCGTGAACGGCAAGGAAGCCGTGATCGGCACCGTTTTGATGTTGATCGGCCAAAACAGTCGGATCGTCGCGCAGGACGTGGCCGCGAAGCTGGATCAGATCGGGAAAACATTGCCGCCGGGCGTCGAAGTCGAGATCGTGCTCGATCGCGCCAAGCTCGTCAGTGCCACGGTCGCGACGGTCGAACGTAACCTGACCGAGGGCGCGATCCTTGTTGCCGCGGCGCTATTTCTGTTGCTCGGCAATTGGCGCGCGGCGCTGATCGCGGTGCTCGTGATCCCGTTCTCGTTCCTGATGATGGCGATGGGGATGAACGCCTTTCGCGTCCCCGGAAACCTGATGAGCCTGGGCGCGCTCGACTTCGGCCTGATCGTCGATGGCGCGGTCATCATCATCGAAAACTGCCTGGCGAGGCTCGCGCACCGGCAGGAGCATGAGGGGCGGCTCCTCACCCTTCGCGAGCGGCTTGAGGAGACCATGCGGGCCTCCCAGGAGATGATTAAGCCCACCGTGTTCGGGCAGGCAATCATCCTGCTCGCGTTCGCGCCGCTGCTCATGTTCACCGGCGTTGAGGGCAAGACCTTCTCGCCGATGGCGATCACGATCATGCTCGCGCTTGTCGCCGCGTTCATCCTCGCGCTGACCTTCGTGCCCGCGATGGTCGCGCTGCTGATCCGGGGCCGCGTCGCCGAGAAGGAAGTGTGGCTGATCGCCAAGACCAAGGCACGCTATCTACCGCTCCTCGACAAGGCAATTGCGCGCCCGTGGCCGTTCATCCTTGGCGGCCTGGCATTCTTTCTGGCGGCGATCCCCGCGTTCGGGCTTCTGGGAAGCGAGTTCATCCCCCAGCTCGACGAGAAGAACATCGCGCTCGCGTCCACACGCGTGCCATCCGTCAGCCTGGAACAGTCGTTGGTGATGCAGCGCGAGGTTGAAGCGGCCGTCACCAAGCTGCCCGAGGTCGAATTGATGTTCTCGAAAACCGGCACGGCCGAGGTCGCGACCGACCCCATGCCGCAGAATATGTCGGACGGGTATGTAATTCTTAAGCCGCAGGATCAGTGGCCGGCAGGCGTCCATACCAAAGCGGACGTGATCGAGCGGATTGAGAAAGCGTCTCGGGGTCAGCTCGGTCAGCTCTACGAGATGAGCCAGCCGATCCAGCTCCGCTTCAACGAGCTGATCGCCGGCGTGCGCGGAGACGTCGCGATCAAGCTCTACGGCGACGATCTCGACAAGATGGCGCAGACCGCTGGCGAGATGGTCCGCATTCTACAGTCGATCCCCGGAGCGGGCAGCGTCAAGGCCGACCAGGTTGGCGGTGCGCCCACGCTCGACGTCAAGCTCGATCGCGCCGCCATCGCGCGCTACGGCCTGACGGTTAGGGAAGTCGCCGATACCGTCTCCGCGGCGTTGGGCGGTCGCGAATCCGGGTTGCTCTACGAGGGCGACCGGCGGTTCGACATCACCGTGCGGGTGCCCGAGGCTACACGAATCAACCTCGATGAAATTCAGGCGCTACCGGTGTTGCTGCCCAGCGAAGCCGGCCAAGCGCGCCAGCAGGTGCCGCTTGCCCAGGTGGCGCAGATACGCGTCACCGAGGGGCTGAATGAGATCAGGCGCGAGAACGGCAAACGTCGCCTCGCCATCCAGGTCAACCTCTTAGGTCGCGATGCCGGGTCGTTCGTCACAGAGGCACAAGCCAAGATCGCGCGGGTGAAGCTGCCTGCCGGTTATTATCTTGAATGGGGCGGACAGTTCCAGAGCCTCCAGGATGCGAGCCGCAGGCTCGCGGTCGTGGTGCCCTTGTGCTTCCTTGCCATCTTCGGGTTGCTTTACATGGCGTTGGGCGGGTTCGCGCGCGCCGGGGCGGTATTCTTGGCCGTGCCCTTAGGGCTGGCGGGCGGTGTGTTCACGCTCGCGCTGACCGGCATCGCCTTTTCGGTGTCGGCCGCGGTCGGGTTCATCTGCCTTGCCGGCGTTGCCGTGCTGAACGGACTGGTCGTGATGACCGCGATCCGGGAGCGTATCGAGAACGGCGCGCCGATCGCCGAGGCGATCCGCAACGGCATGGCGGACAAGATGCGCGCGGTTGTCATGACCGGGTTCGTGCCGGCGATCGGCTTCGTGCCGATGGCACTCGCGCACGGCACCGGCGCCGAGGTGCAAAAGCCTTTGGCGACGACGGTGATCGGCGGCCTAATCGCCGCCACCATCCTGACGCTGCTCGTCCTTCCCGCCATTGCGCGGGTGGTGCTCGGCTGGGGCGAGCGGGCGAGCAAGCGCGGTGATCCCGCACGGCATGATCCCGAACCGCACGACGGCGGGGGAGCGCACCAGCTCCCTGGACCGGGCACGATATGAAAATGGAGCCAAGCATGAACCAGCAAGCCAGACTGCTCCGCATCTACACCGACGAGGCCGCCTATGTCGGAGATCGCAAGGTCTATGAGGTTGTCGCCTCTCGGGCGCGAGACGCCGGGCTTGCCGGAGTGACGGTCCTGGAGGCGCTCATCGGATTCGGCCGATCGGCGCACGTCCACCGTCGCCATGTGCTCGAAAGCGACCGCGCCGTGGTCGTCGAGATCGTCGACGAAGACCCTAGGCTGCGTTCGTTTGCGACCCAGCTCGCCGACGTTCCGGAGATCGGACTGATTACCTTGGAGGCGGTCGAGATCATTACCCCGACGGCCGACGCTGACCACAACGGAGGGGCGAAACGATGATGAGGCAAGTCGATCTCTTCCCTTCGGAGGCGCATCCAGCATCGTTGCGCCGCTTCGTCATGCTGGTCGCGCTAACCGCGCTTGCCATGATCCCAGCCATTATTCTGAGGATCGAGGGGTGGCGGCCAAACCCTCTGCTCGACGCCATGCTGTTCGGCGCTGCCATCCTGGCAGCCGGCTTCTACCTGTCATGGGGAGCGGAAGCCGCGGAGTCGCGCATCTCCGCGGGCCTGATCGTCGCCATCGTGGCGCTGATCACCGTGCTCCCGGAATATGCCGTGGACTTCTACTACGCCTACTCGGCTGGGGCTAATCCAGGGTCCAATTACGTCCACTATGCGGCAGCAAATATGACCGGTGCGAACCGGCTGCTGGTCGGCATCGCCTGGCCGCTTCTGGTGCTGCTTCATTGGCGCAAGACAGGCGAACGCGCAATTTCGCTTTCTAGCGCCAACCGGGTCGAGATCCTCTTCCTCCTCGTGCCCAGCCTTTATGCGTTCAGCGTCCTCTTGAAGGACGCAATCAGCATCGTCGATACGGTCCTGCTCATTGCTTTGTTCGGCCTGTATATGTGGCGAGCGAGCGACAAGGGTGAAGGCGCGGGCAGCGACGACGACGATGATGACGAGCCCGGTCCTGCGGCTGCGCTCACCCTGCTCTCTCCGACGCGCCAATGGCTTGTCATGGGCGGACTGACCTTGGTGGCAGCCGCGGTAATCCTCGCGTCGGCGGAGCCGTTCGCCGAAGCGATGGTCGACTCCGGCCGTCAGCTCGGGTTCGACGAGTTCCTGCTGATCCAATGGCTCGCGCCGCTCGCCAGCGAAGCCCCCGCGGTCACAGTCGCCATTCTCTTCGTGTTGGCGAGGCGGTCCGAACAGGGCTTAGCGACGATGATTTCCGACAAGATCAACCAGTGGACCTTGCTGGTCGGCATGTTGCCCCTCGCCGTCAGTCTAGGTGCGGGCCAGCTTTCGAGTTTACCACTCGACGCGCGCCAGCATGAGGAGTTCTTCCTGACCGCGGCGCAGTCGCTGTTCGGCATCGCCCTCCTACTTCGCCTCGGGCTGAGCTTGCTTGGGGCGGCAGCGCTTGCCGGGCTATTCATCGTTCAGGTCGTGCTCGCTGTAGCCTGGCAGGGTGATGAGGCACGCACTGTCGCCAGCTTGACCGCACTCGGCTGGTTTTACATCGTGCTCGCCGGCGGGCTCTTTGCTTTGAACGCCAAGTATCTGGCGGGACTCGTGGGTGCCATTCGACCTCAAAGGCATCGGGGAGAAAATGCATGATGTTTCGGCAATGACGATGGAACCGTTGGCAGGATGAAACAGCGGCACCCCGTCGTCCTCGATCGCGATTACGTGCCGCGCTGGGCCGCCCCGAGCTGACCGGTCTATACGATCATGCGATAGCGTTGCTGACGCGCGAGCGCCGATGGCGAACCGCGCTGCTGCAATTGGCGGCCCCCAGCCCGAGCGAAACGATTCTAGATGTAGGATGCGGGACGGGCAGCTTCGCAATCATGGTGAAGCGGCAATGCCCGGCCGCGCGCGTTATCGGGGTGGACCCCGACCCGTCCGTGTTGAAGATCGCCCACGCGAAGGCAGCCAAAACGCGCGCCGCGATCGAATGGACCGAGGCGATGGGTGACGAGCTGGCGAGGACCGGGATCGAGCCGGTCGATAAGGTCGTGTCGAGATTGATATTCCATCAATGCCCGCTTGTCATAAAACGGGCGATCCTTGACGCGATATTTGACGTTCTGCGGCCAAGCGGCGCGCGTTTCGTTGCCGACTATGGCGAGCAGCGCAGCCGGACGATGCGGGCTCTGTTTCGGCAGATTCAGCGCCTCGACGGGTTCGCGAACACCCAGCCGAACGCTGATGGCGTGCTACCCCGCATGTTCGCCGCGGCGGGGTTCGATCGCGTGATCGAGCGCCAGTCGATATCAACGCCGACCGGCTCCATTTCTATCTACTCGGCACACAAGCCTTAGCTCGGTATCAGCCGAAAAGGCGGGGGCGGACGGTTGCCTCCATCAAGGGCGCCTGTCGCGAGAACTCTCTGTCATCACGGCCCTCCGTCCGTAGCTGCCGGGCGTTCAGCGCCATTCCGGCGAAACGCTTCTGCCGTCGATCCTCTTGCGGGTAAGTATGGCCCGAGCAGCAGTAGCCCGACCCCGAGCGAAATCCACACGTCGGCGAGGTTGAAAACGAAGGGGTGCCAGCTCCCGAAGTGCAGCCCGAGGAAGTCGGTTACAGACCAGCGTGCGGCGCGGTCGATCAGATTGCCCACGGCGCCGGCCGCGGCGACCGCTAAGGCCGTGCGCTGCCAGCCCTGCGAGCGGTAGGCCCACGCGACAAGGCCGAGGGTCAGGATTGCCGTGAGCCCGATCAGGAGGGCGCGCCCGACGTCGCCATCAGAGGCGAGCAGGCTGAACGACACGCCCTCGTTAAAGGTCAGGCGCAGCGAGACGAAGGGCAGGAAATCGCCCGCCGGCCCATAGGGTTCGAGCGCAGCCCGCGCCCATGCCTTGGTCGCCAGGTCTAGCGCGGCCCCCGTGGCGATCAGCAGCGTGGCCGTGCCCGCTTTCATGTCCGCTGCGTACCCGCGAGGTCCTGGCGCCCGTCGCGGATGCGCGACATGCCGGCCAGTGTGCGCGAGCGAAGCGGGGGCAAATGCGAGCCTCGCCTAGTGAGCCGTCGCCGGGCCGGAACCCGAGCGAGATCGGTTGCGCCGATTCCAGGCAAACCCCACTGCGATGGCGACCGCCATCAGGAGTTGCGCCAGCACCGATTGCCAGGTGGGGAATAACCCTAGCATCGACAGCCGCGGCACGTCCGCGAGCGGTGCGATGTTGATAAGGCCGGCCTCCTGGAGAGCGGCGACGCCCTTGCCCGCAAGCACGACGGTCAGAACGGCCATGAGCCAGGAGCTATAGCGGAAGAACTGCGCGATCGGCAGCTTGCGGCTGTAGCGGAGCATTGCCCAGGCGATCACACCAAGCAGTCCAATGGCCGATCCGGCGCCGGCGAGCAGCATCCCGTTGTCACCTTGCGCGGAGAGAGCGGCGTAGAACAGGATCGTCTCGAAAACCTCGCGATAGACGACCACGAAGGCGAGTCCGAACAGGAACCAGCCCGACCCGCCCGAGAGCGCCCGCGACATCTTCTCGCGAATATAGCGCTGCCACTGATCGGCTTGCGCCTTACCGTGCATCCAAATCCCGACCGAGAGCAGCACGAACGCGGCGAACAGCGAGCCGAACCCTTCGGTCAGCTCCCGGCTCGCGCCGCTGATCCCGATTGCATAGGTGGCGACCGCCCAGGTGATTCCGCCCGCGATGATCGCGCTGACCCAGCCGCCATGAACGTAGCGCAGCGCCTCGCCGCGGTCGGCTTTACGCAGGAATGCGATCATGGCGACGACGATGAGCAGGGCTTCGAGCCCTTCACGCAGCAGGATCGTGAACGCGCCCAGGAACGTGGACGCCTCGGTGGCGGCATCGGGCGCGAGCGCCGCTTCTGCATCATCGAAAAAGCCGCCCAGCACCGTGACCTTCTCCGCGAGATCATCGGGCGATGCGCCCCGGTCGATCGCGGCGCGGAACTCCCCCATGGCGCCCTCGATTCGGCCCATCAGCGTCGCGTCGCGCGCGGTGAGCGTTGGTTCGATCGGCTCGAACCCATCGAGATAGGCTGACAGCGCCAGCTCTTTTGCCATCCGCGCATCGCCACGCCGGGCAGCGGCCACGCTTTCGGCGAGTTTGGCGCGGGCGACCGCGAGCGAGCCGGGAGCCTGTTGCATCACCTGTTCAGGGTGGCGACGCAGGAACGCGAGCACGGCGTCAGCCTTGGCGTCGCCGATCGCCGCGCCGAGCGCGGCCGGGGTGAGTGCGACCAGGGTTTTCAGGTCCGGGATGCGACGGCGAAGGGTCGGATCGGATTTCCACAGCCGCTCGCCTTCGCGCGCCTGCGCGTCCGTGAAGGCGAAGCTCCCGGCTCGGAATGCTACCGCCCAGCGCTGATCGTTCGGCAGATCGGCGAAGCTCTGCATCGCCGTCCCGTCGATGCCCTGCGTCACCACCTGATAGAGCGCGAAGACGCTGCGCTGGCGCGCACGTTCGGCATCGGTAAAGGCGATCGGGGGTGTCGCGAGCTTGGCGGCGTCGGGGCCACGGCCGTTGCCCGTCATGCCGTGACAGGACGCGCAGGATTGTTGGAACAGGGCATGGCCGGAGACGAGGTTCGGAGCCTTATCGGGCGCGAGCGGCACCGGGTAGGCGCGCAGCAGATCGGCCGCGAGCCCGTGCGCCAGTGTTGCCACCTGTTCAGTCGATCCCTTTTCCGCGATTACCGCTTGGAGGTTGGCGGCCCGCTGAATGAGGGCTTGGCGCTCCGGCTTCGCCGGCAGGCCTTGAAGCCGTGTCGAGACCGACGCGGCAAACTCATTCATTTCGGCGTATTCCGACGCGCTCTTGATCCGACCGTTCGCGACCGCGCCTCCATAATCGACGGCCATATAGTCGAGCAGCCGCCATGCGGTTTGCACGTCGCCGGGTTCGGCGAATGCCGCAGCAGGGATCAGCAGCGCAGCGAGCGCGGCGAGCAGCCGCAGCGAGAGCATTGCCCGGATCAAGGTGAGCAGACGCACTACTGCTCTCCCAGTTCGCGCCGAGCGCCAGTGACGATTTCATAAGCGGAGTGGAGGAACAGGAGGGCGATGAGGCCGGCGACGGCGAGGTCCGGCCAGGCGCTTCCTGTCCACGCCACCAGACCGGCCGCGGCGATCACCGCGACATTGGCGAGCGCGTCGTTGCGGCTGAACAGCCAGATCGCGCGAACATTGGCGTCCCCTTCCCGGAAACGCGCAAGCACCAAGGCGGACACGACATTGATCGCGAGCGCGACAACGCCGATTGTGCCCATCAGTTCGGCATCCGGCGCGGTTGCGTTCAGGGCGCGCCAAATCGCGAAACCGATTACGCCCACGCCAAGCGCACCGAGAAACAACCCCTGCGTCAGCGCGACCTTTGCCCTCGCCCGTGCGGACCAGGCAAGCGCGAGAAGACCGATAAGGCTGATCGACCCGTCCCCGAGAAAATCGAGGGAATCCGCTTTCAGCGCTTGGCTATCGGCGATGAACCCGCCGAACAGCTCGGCGACTCCGAAGCCGAGGTTGAGCACCACGACGGTCAGCAGCGCACGGCGATAGGCCGGATCGGTTTGCGCGCGCGCGGGCTCCCCGTGGCACCCGCAGCTTTCGGTAGAAGCATTCATGCGGCCTTCCTTACCACCTCCAGTCGCTGTAGAAGCAAGCGAAATGTGCGACACGTTCGCATTAGCAAGGATGGCATGATGAAGCCGGTGATGATTGGGCAGCTCGCCAGCGAGACGTCGACAAAAGTGACGACGATCCGGTTTTATGAGTCGATCGGGTTGCTGCGCTCCGCCCCGCGCACGGCGTCGGGCCGTAGAACCTATGATGCCAGCGACATCGAGCGTTTGCACTTCATCCGCAACGGTCGCCGGCTCGGCTTTTCGGTCGACGAAATACGATCGTTGATGGGGCTGGCGCAGAACCCGGACCAGGATTGTGGTGCCGCCTCAGCTATCGCTGCTCAGCACCTCAAGGATGTTGAGGAGAGGCTGGCGCAACTCGCGGTGTTGCGGGATGAGTTGGCAATGCTCAGCCAGAGCTGCACCAAGGCGCGCATGGCCGATTGTCGGATCATGAAGGCGATCGGCAAAGGCCACCCTCAAGCCGATCAGTAATAGTCGGCTAGCCTGAGGTCGCGCACATCACCCGAGGCCATCGTCAGCTTTACGAGGGTGCCAGCAGGCCGGGAGCGCACTTGCCAGAGCTCCCCACGCGTATAGTTCGCATCGATCGAATGGCCGTTCACCGCCACGATCCGGTCGCCGACCGCCCAGCCAGCCTTTTCCGCGGGACTGTTCGCCGCCACATGAACGACGGTGAGCGCCGTTGGTGAGGCTGCGAGGCCAAGGCCGCTACGGTCCTTCAGCATCGGCAGGCGACGACGAGGACCGAGTGGCCGGAGCCACACGAATCCGGCGGTCACGTCGAACACCACGTCGAATTGAGCGATCAGCGGTAGGCCGACATTGCCAACCGTGCTGGTGGAGAGCCAAGCTCTCATCCCGAGTGTGGGGACGTTCGAGACGCCAAGCCCTTCAATGTTGATGTTCTGGGTTGTGAAAGCATCGTTGACTCGCACGCCATCGACGCCGCCGATCGCCGCGGTCGAGACGAGCTTCCCGTTCAACAGCCCTTGATCGCGGGCATAGGCCGACGAGAGCATCAGCGCGGCCGAGCTGCCAAGATCGATCATCAAGGGCACGGGAGACAGGCCCTCGACGGAGGCCCGGATGAACAGCTCCTGCTTGGCACCGCGTCCGAGCGCGACAGCGCGCCAGTCGGGGCCGGCGAGAAACGTGCCTGACTTGACGACCGCCATACGCCTGTTCGCGAAATCGAGCGCGATGCAGCTGCCCGTGAACATATCGGCACCGAGGAGAACGTCGATCGGTCGTCCGAAGGCCGCCGACACTGAACTCAGATCACCAACAACGGCAAAGGGTAAGCGACGGGTTTCGCGGGCGAGCTGTACGTCGATGTCGCGGACCAGCAGCACCGGGGCCTTGGCGCTCAGCCCGCTAATCATGCGCCGCTCACCATTGTTCAAGCCGAGCTTCGCCGCGAGCGCCGTGCTCATGATCGACGCGCCGCTGCCACTGTCGAGCACCGCCCGCGCCGGCACTCCGCGCACTTGTGCCGAAACAAGGAGGGTATCACCCGTGCCGACTTCCAGCGGCTCCCATTCGAGGTGAGCCGCGCCGAAGTTCCACGAGGCCGCAGACCGGGAAGTCTGTCGCGCGAGCGTTGGAGAACCGAGCACCAAGCCGGTTCCACAGGCCACCAGCCGCGCCACTAATGAGCGTCGAGACATACCGATTGCTTCAACACGGGCCGTCAAAAAGCCACCTCCAGCCCCCCGTCCGCAGGAGAGCAAATTGCGGTTACATGCTCTAGCAACTGGAGGAGCAAGGGTTTTTGAAGCGCCCGAAATGCTATCCTGTTCAAATGCCCTCTCGAAAATGAGCAGTTGAGGCAGGTCAGGAACCGGTCGAATAAGACCGAAGTAGGCAATTTCGCTTGCGCGACCTTGGCGAGCAGGACCCCAGTTCACGAAGAAACGTGAAGCTATCGCCTCACCCGCAGCAGCCCGCCACAGTCCCGTTTGCTTTCGCTTCCTGGATCGGAGGGCATGGGACATCGCCAAATGAGCAGAACACGCAGCAGTCGCCAGCCAGGGGCCGCAGCACCACCGCGCAATGCCGGCAATCATAGAAGAATTGGCAGGCGTTGGTGGGCATCCTTTCGGTGGCCACCCCGCCGCATTTGGGACAGGTCAGGGTTGAGGTGAGCTGCATCAGGAAAGCGCGTTCATCAGCGGCGCTTCTAGGAGGTCCCAGGCGAACGCGATAAGCGTCAGAACCGTTCCAATCGCGAGCAGGATAGGTGTCGCGCGCGAGGGCAGCGGCATTGTGCAGGACCGGTCCCCAGCACAGGACCTCCGCCGCTGCGCGTAGGCCCACCACCCAGCAGCCAAGCCGATGAGGGAGGTCGCCGTTAGCGGCCACCGTAGTGGTATCAGCGCGGCGAAGTTGCTGGACAGGCCCGCCCCCAGGCCGAGCGCCGCGAGTGCGAGGGGCAGGACGCAGCATGACGCCGCAGCTAGAACAGCGGCTAAGCTCGCAAGCGCGCCGAGGGCGGATAGCCCCGTGTCGGCGCGACGTCGTGACGTTGGTGCGCCTAGGGGTTCACGCGGGATGGTCTCTTGGTTCATCTATCGCCTCTAGCGGGTTAGCCCGTTATGCATCCTGTAGTGACTACAGGAGCAAGCAATATATGCGCGTTGAGGAAAGCATCACGATCGGCGAGCTGTCTCGCCGGACTGGCGTGAATATCGAGACGATCCGGTACTTCGAGCGCGTTGGTGTTCTCGCAACGCCACCCCGCACAAGCGGCGGGCGGCGGGTATATGGGACCGGTCACGTCCGCGCACTTGGGTTCGTCCGTCGCGCGCGCGAACTCGGCTTCTCCCCGGCCGAGGTGCGCGCGATCCTGTCTCTTGGCGGTTCTGCGCAGGCGTCATGCAGTGAGGTCCGCGAGATCGCGGCTCACCATCTAGAGCGTGTGCGCGCTAAGATGGAGGATCTGGCGCAACTAGAAAGCCTGCTGGCTGCGACCATCGACCGTTGCGAAGGCGACGGGGCGGCGAGGTGCGCCGTGATCGACTTGCTGAACCAACATTCGACTGCGTAGATGTCGCATCGCACCCCGTACTCGCGCAAACGGTCGATAACGGAGCCGATCACCATCACCACGGCACGCGGCCCTAGCCACCTATGTGGACGTTGCGCATCACGAAGCCGCTTTTCGGAAGCGCTGGCAGCCTGGCGAAATCGATGCTCAGGTCTTGGTCCGGTACGTCATAGCGCATCGCGTTGACGAGGAGGTGTGCCGCCACCTTCATGATCGCGAGGACGATCCATTCGCCGGGACAGCGATGGCCGAGATAGTGATCGCCGCCGCCCTGCGGAATGAAGTTGAAGGAGTCTTCGTCCCAAGCCCTGAAACGCTCAGGGCGAAACTCCTGGGGGTCGGCCCAGGTCGCTGCGTCGTGATTGCTCCCATAAAGGTCTAGCACCACTTGACGCCCTTCCGGAAAGGCCATCCCCTCCCACTCGAAATCTTGGCTCGCGCGCGCCACCACAGCGGGAAAGAAGGGATAGAATCGGCGGACCTCTTGGACGAAGAGCTCGGCATAGTCCGGCTGCTGAACCAAGGCCGCCCTGATCCCTGAACAGGTTTGCAGCGCGTGGGCGACGAAGGTGATGTACACTGCGATCGCGACGGTCGGGCGAAGGACATTTACCAGTTCGACCGCTGCGACGTGCGGCGAAAGAAGATCGTCGTGCCGGTCGCGATGCCAGGCTATCGCGTAAGCCGCGGTCCCCGAGCCCGAGCCGATGCTCCCGGCCCGAATGCCTTCAATGATCCGCTTCGCCCATGCGTCGACGCGACGACGGGCCAGCCGTGACCAAAGATGCCTTGGGCTCGCCGAGCCGGCGGCGTCGAACAGCGCCCGCAGCTCGCCCGCGCGGTTGCCGGCTTCATCGTCCGGAAGAGGAACTCCCGCCCAAGCGCATACCGCTCGCGTCAGCGGCTCATGCAACTCGTCATAGAAGACGATCTCTCCTTTGCGCGTCCAGCCCGGCACCGCCCTGCGCCACTCGGCCTCGAACAATTGCGCCAGCGCCCGCACGCGCTCTGGTGTCATCAGGCCCATGAACATCTGCTTGCGGTGCCGATGGGTCTCGCCGTCCAGACCCTGAACGCCGCCTTGGCCCAGCAGTGTCTTCTGAATAGCGACCGGCATGGCACCTTCGCGCTCGAAGCGGGTCGTATCGTAGAAGATTTCGGCGGCCTTGGCCCCCTTAAGGCAGTTGGTCTTTTTCAGCAGGAAACGGGATTCAAAAGCGTTTGCGCCTAGGCGCTGGCACTGCCTGGAGATGAACCGATAGGGATCGGCGAGGAGAGAAAGGGTTTCGTCCGGGCCTTTCGTGTGTGGTGTCTTAGGCATGACCGGTCCGGTGATTGTTGGGTCTCCTTTGATTAACTCGGAGGAATATCACGGGTTGCAGGCTCACGACAGGTGACGAACGAGGACGATCAGGGCGGAGCAGGCGCGGCCGAGGCGTTCGAGGCCATGCGCGGCGAGCTGGCGCTGCGCCGTGGAGGGCTTGGCGGCCGAGCGCGGCGATCGACATACCCGACCATACCGAGACGCTTGGCGTGCTCCAGCAGAACGTGAACACGGCAGGCGAGAACGTCGCGCGCATCGGCCAATTCCTGAAAGCGGCCCCGGCGCTGGCGATGACGCCGGAGCAGATGGCGCAGCGCATCGCCGCGGCGGGCAGCGCCGCCCGGCGCGAGGATCAGGCGGCGCTCGCCAAGGCGGGCGAGGACAAGGCCCGCATCATGGCCGATCTTCGCGCCATCGCCGGGTCCGCATGGACACGCGCCGACCAGAAGAATCGGCAGCTATGGTTTGCTCTGGGTGGGGTGGCGGCCGGCATCCTCGCATGGGCGATCGTGCCGGGCCTGGTCGCGCGCGAGATCGCACCGGCGAGCTGGCAATGGCCCGAGCGCATGGCGGCGCGGACGCTCGACTTGCCCCGCTGGGAAGCCGGGCAGCGTATGATCCAGAGCGCCAGTCCCACCGCGTTCCGCGCCATCGTCGGGGCCGACAGGATCGTGACGGCCAACCGCGCGGCGATCGAGGGGTGCGGCAAAGCCGCAGCGCGAAACGCGTGAAACGGTGCGACGCACGATCACGCTCAAGTGGAGTAAAAGTTAGCCGCGCAAGTTATTCAGCCAAGCGTTCGATGATCGGACAATCAGGCCGATCATCGCCATGACAGGCTTGGGCGAGCCCGGTAAGCGAGCGGCGCATGGCGTCCAAGACGCGGACCTTGCGGCCCAGTTCGGCAGCGCGGGCTTCCGCCAGCGTCTTCACTTCCGCGCTCGACCGATCGCGATCCGACCACAGCCCCAGCAGCGTGCGGATTTCCTCGATCGGGAACCCCAGGTCGCGCGCGTTGGCGATAAATCGCAGCCGATGAACGTCAGCGTCGGCGTAGTCCCGGTAGTTCCCGCGCCGTGGCGGCGCGGGCACCAAACCAATCTTTTCATAGTGGCGGATCATGCGTTGGGAGACGCCGCTGGCGTCCGACGCCGCTCCGATGTTCACAGCTTTACCGCGTTGAGCCGCAGTGCGTTCAGGACCACGGTGAAGGACGAGAGCGCCATCGCTGCACCGGCCAGCATCGGCGACAGCAGGATACCGGCAACCGGGTAAAGCACGCCGGCCGCAACCGGCACGCCGATTCCGTTGAACAAGAACGAGAAGAACAGGTTTTGGCGGATATTTCGCATCGTCGCGCGAGCGAGCTTGCGGGCGCGCACGATCGCCGAGAGATCGCCGCGCGTGAGCGTCATGCCGGCGCTTTCGATCGCCACGTCTGTTCCCGTTCCCATCGCCAAGCCGACATCCGCGGCGGCGAGCGCCGGGGCGTCGTTGATCCCATCGCCCGCCATTGCGACCCTTGCGCCGCTCGCTTTCAGCTCGCCGATGATACGCGCCTTGTCTTCCGGCAGCAGATCGGCGCGCACGTCATCAAGACCGCCCACGGCGCGCGCGACAGCATCGGCCGTCCCACGATTGTCGCCGGTGAGCATGACGACCCGCAGGCCCTCCTTGCGAAGCGCGGCAATAGCGTCGCGCGCCGATGCGCGCACCGGATCGGCGACTGCGAGCAGACCGGCGAGCGCCCCGTCGATCGCGACGAGGATGATGCCCGCGCCTTCGCCACGGTGACGATCGGCCGCGGCGTCGACCGGCTTGAGATCAGCGCCGATCCGGCTCATTTGCACCGCATTGCCAATCACGACCGAGCGGCCGCCCACCGTGGCGCTGACACCCAGCCCGGTTTGCGAGGCAAAGTCCGCGACTGTGCCGAGCTGCAATCCTCGTTCTTTGGCGGCAACGACGATTGCGTGCGCGAGCGGATGTTCGGATTGGCCTTCGACGGCCGCGGCAAGCGCGAGCATGTCGTTCTCTCCGACCGCGCTGACCGTCTCGACCGCGATCAGCTTGGGCTTGCCTTCCGTGAGCGTACCCGTCTTGTCGATGACAAGGGTATCGACCTTTTCCAGCCCCTGTAAGGCTTCCGCGTTCTTCACCAGCACGCCGGCCTGAGCGCCGCGTCCCGTGCCGACCATGATCGACATGGGCGTGGCGAGCCCGAGCGCGCACGGGCAGGCGATCACCAGCACTGCGATGGCGTTAAGCAGGGCATGGCCCATGCGCGGCTCAGGGCCGACCAGCGACCAAGTGATGAAGGTCGCAATCGAGATCAGCACGACGAGCGGCACGAACCATCCTGAAACCCGATCGGCGACCGCCTGTATCGGGGCGCGGCTTCGCTGCGCTTCCGCGACCATGCGGACGATACGCGCGAGCATCGTGTCCGAACCAACCGCGCGGGCTTCCATCACCAGGCTGCCCGTCCCGTTGACGGTGCCCCCGGTAACGATCGCCTCGACTTCCTTGAGGACCGGCGCGGGTTCGCCGGTGAGCATGGCTTCGTCGACCGACGAACGACCCTCGACCACGACGCCATCGACCGGGATGGCTTCACCGGGGCGGACCCGCAGCCGGTCACCGGTTGCCACGTCGGCAAGCCCGACTTCTTCTTCAGAACCGTCAGGCTGCAAGCGTCGCGCCGTCTTGGGGGCGAGATCCATGAGAGCGCGGATCGCGCGCCCTGTCGCCGCCCTAGCGCGCAGTTCGAGCACTTGCCCGAGCAGCACCAGTGTCACCACGACGCCGGCCGCCTCGTAATAGACGGGAACCATGCTCCCATGCGTGCGGAAGGTCGCTGGGAAGATGCCCGGCGCGAGCGTCGCGACCACGCTATAGAGGAAGGCGGCACCTACGCCGATCGCGATCAGTGTGAACATATTGAGATGGCGGGTACGAAGCGATGTCCACCCCCGCTCGAAAAACGGCCAGCCCGCCCACAGCACGATCGGCGCGGTGAGTGCGAGCTGGACCCAAGGCGAGGCCGCAGGGCTAACCACATGCAGGCCTAACATTTCCGCGAACATCGAGACGACGAGCAGCGGGATCGTGAGCGCGCCCGCCACCCACAGTCGGCGCGTGAAGTCGACCAGCTCAGGGTTGGGAGTATCGTCGAGCGACGGTTCTTCGGGTTCGAGCGCCATGCCGCAGATTGGGCAAGTTCCCGGCCCTTCCTGGCGAATTTGCGGGTGCATCGGGCACGTCCACATCGCCCCCGGCGTCGCCATCGGCTCCGGTTTCGGCTTATCGCTCAGATAGGCGTCAGGATTGGCGACAAACTTGCTCCGGCACCCTGCGCTACAGAAATGATAGGCATGACCAGCGTGCTCGGCATGGTGTGTCGTTTTTGCGGGATCGACCGTCATGCCGCACACCGCGTCGATCACTGCTGCTGCGGCATCGTTGTCCTTACTGCCCGAGCAGCAGCCGCCCGCTTCGGTGTGATGATGTTCGTGCTCGATCTTTGCGGGAGCGGCCGAGCCGCCCCCGCAACAGGATGAGGGCGTGGAGACCGATTCAGGCGCAGGCTTCGAACAGCCGCAACCCCCGGCTTGGGAATGGGAATGAGGGTCGTTCATGGCAAGACTCCTTCGACCCGAGAGCATGTAGGGTATGACACCGTGTTAGGGTCAAGGCCCTGTCGGCACCGCTGGCGTGTATGTTGAATCTACGCGCGGGAGCGGCGTTGCCCTCATATTGCGGGGGCCAGCTCTACACCCTCGACGCCATAAGGGCCGCAGCTTAGGTCTATTACTAGCTCGCCAAACGCGGGCCGGGGGCAATCGGGGACATATGGCAGCGCAGATCGACAGTCTTTCTACTGGCACCGACCATGACGGCCTGGTGCGCCGCTTAATTGCCCGCTGGCGTGACGATCAGGGCGCGACCTATCGGAGCTGGTTTCTTTGGGACGAGCGGTTGAAGAACTTCCGATCAATCCGGCGCGGCATCACCCAGGTTGTCGGCGAGATCGAGCGCGGCACGTTCGGCGTCGCCTACCGCGGATCGTCGCTCGAAACCGTCGTCCATTCCGTCGCCGAGCAGCGGCAAATCTTCAAGGGCGCGGACCATGCGTTCCTCTGGAAGCCGAAGCTCCGCATCCCCGACATTTACGAGAGCCCCGACAATCAGCGCGCGTTCGGCCGCTTGCTCGACGCCTGTTCCTGTTGCGACACGGCCGAGGAGATCATCAGCCATATCCACGCGATCGACCGTTTGAAGATCAAGGGGCTGGGTCCGGCGGTCGCCAACCTCCTCTACTTCCTTCACCCGACGCTGGTGCCGCCCTTCAACACCGCAATCGTTAAGGGCTACAACGCGCTGACGGGGGCGAATGTGAAGCTCGGGAGCTGGGAGCATTTTCTGGCGATGCGGACCGGCATCCTCGATCTCAACGACCGCTTCCGCGAGCTGCTATCGAATGATTTAGGCGCGATCGGCGGTCTGTTGTTCGACATCGGCTCCGATCGCTATCCGGCTCCGCCCCTCGACGTGAGCGGCGCGACGCTGGCGAGCTGGGGGCAGCGGCTTGAGGCGGCGCGCGAGGAAGCGCGCACGCTCAGCAAGGCCGCTCAGCGCGAGGGCGAGAACGAGCGCACCCATACCGAAATCCAGGCATGGCTTCGCGATCTAGGGTTGGCGCTCGGCTATGACGTATGGATCGCCGCGAACGACCGCAGCCGCGCCTTCGACGGATCACCCTTGGGCGCAGGATGCCTTGAGCGCCTGCCCGACACGATCGCGACGTCGAAGGGCGCTGACTCGATCCGGCTGATCGACGTGCTGTGGCTTGAGAAGGCCGGCGATCATGTCGCCGCGGCGTTCGAGGTGGAGCATTCGACCTCGATCTATTCGGGCATCGTCAGGATGCTCGACCTGGCCTTGAGCGGTGGCGACCTTCACGCGACCGCGGGGCTGTTCCTTGTCGCGCCCGACGCGCGCGAGACGGACGTTCGCGCGCAGTTGCAGCGGCCCGCGTTCAGCCGCGTAGCCGACCTCGACATATCCTACCTGCCCTATGGCGAGCTGGAGAAGAACCGGGAGGCCATCGCGCGGTTCGGATCGGGACTGAAAGCGATCAAGGCCGTTTCCAGCAAGCTCGCCTAGCCCGCTCCGCGCAAGGGATGATCCGGAGAGCCGCGTATCCTCTAGCATGTAGAGGAGTGCTGCCGTGACGATGCCATCCCCGGCCCCCTGGCTCGACGCCGTGCTGATCGGGTGGTTCGTGCTGACCGCCCTTTCGGTCGCTTACGTCGCGTGGGATGCCTTCACCCGCAACCCCGAGCTGCGCGTGATGAAATGGGGGTGGCTGTTGGTCACGCTCTATGGTGGCCCGATCATGGCCGCGGCCTATGTCCTGTCCTGCCAGGAGCCGGCGAACGAGCGGCACGAGGATTTCGTTCGACCGCTCTGGAAGCAGGCGTTCGGCTCGGCCATCCATTGCATGGCGGGCGATGCAACCGGCGTCATCGCCGCAGCCGCGATCACCACGGCGCTCGGCCTGCCGATGTGGCAGGACGTGATCGCGGAATATGTGTTCGGCTTCGCGTTCGGACTGCTGATTTTCCAGGCGCTTTTCATGCGCGACATGGCGGGCGGTTCCTATTGGGGCGCGCTTCGCATGTCGTTCATCCCCGAATGGCTGTCGATGAATGCCGTCATGGCCGGCATGATCCCGACGATGGTGGTGTTGATGAGCCGCGACATGGCCGCGATGCACGCCAGCTCGCTCCGCTTTTGGGGCGTCATGTCGCTGGCGACACTCGTCGGGTTCGCAGTCGCCTATCCGATCAACCTTTGGCTGGTTGGCGTGCGCTTGAAGCACGGCATGGGCACGGTGCGCGCGCTGGGGCATGGCGGACACGAAGTCGGCGCGGACCGGCAATCGGCCACGCCGATGCCGGACATGGGACACGACGCAATGGCAGGGATGAGCGGCATGGCGGCCGGCGCGCGCGTGACCGGACCTCAGATCGCCGCGATGACAGTGTTGACGCTCATCATGCTTGGCGCGGGCATCATCGTTGCGACGCTGTTCGGTCGGTGGGCCATGTAACTTGCCGCGAACGACGGAGATCGCGGCAAGGGGTGATCGCGCGGCGCGCGTATCTAGGAACAGGCGGGGGCTCATACGGAGATAATGCGATGCACCAGATCGACCCCGGCATGAAGGCGTGCATGGACGCCTGCCACGAATGCCATGTGACCTGTCTTCACATGGCGATGAACCATTGCCTCGAAATGGGCGGCCAGCACGCCGCGCCCGAGCATATGAAGATCATGGCCGACTGCGCGCAAATTTGCGCGGTTGCGATCGACTTCATGGCGCGCAAGTCCGCCCACCATCAGCATATCTGCCGCGAGTGTGCCGAGATCTGCCGGGCTTGCGCAGCGAGCTGCGAGGCCCTGGGCGGCATGGAGGATTGCGTGGCAGCGTGCCGGAAGTGCGCCGATTCCTGCGATCGGATGGCGGCATAGCGGGGCTTGCGCGGGCGGTCGCCCGCCCGCGCAGCTATCTGCATATCAACGGCCCATGCTCGCGATCACAGCGAACAGCTCGGCCGTGAACTTGGTCAGGAGCTCGGTCGCTGCGCTCCCGAAAATCACCAAACATACGCCTAGCGCGATCAGCTTAGGCACGAAGCTCAGCGTCTGTTCGCTAATCGACGTCGCCGCCTGGATGATGCTGATTATCAGCCCGACGATCATCATCGGCACGAGCAGCACCACGCAGATCAGGCCGGCCACGGCCAGCATCCTCCCCGTCTCGTCGAGCAGGATCGACTGATCCATCAGGCGCGGCCCCGTGAACGGCCGGGGACCGCGAGGGCTCCCCGGCCGCGCATCACATCGCCGATGCAGGCGGCGCGAGCGTCCCGAGCCAGGCGATCAGCCCGAGAACCGCGATGACACAGGCGGTTTCGATCGCCAGACTTGTCCGCAGCGCGCCGAGGGCGCCCTTGTGATCGTCCGCTGCGATCGACCGCTCGAATGCCGGCGTGAGCCGGAAGCGGTTGAGCGAGGCGAGCCCTAGCATGGCGACGAACAGCGCCAGCTTTGCGATCAGGAGCTGACCATAGAGCGTCGCAGGAAGCGTGGCGAGGTTGCCGATCCCGACCAGCATCCAGCCGTTGACCAGGCCGGTGACGAGGATCGTGCCGACCACAACCGTCCCGATCGCGCCGAACCCGTGCAGCGCGCGGTGCGTCAGCCCCAGATGCGCCGCGTCTACGCGCGCCGCGGGTCGGGAGACGAGCAGGAGCAGCCCCAGTAGTGCGCCAACCCAAGCGCCCGAGGCGATCAGATGGAGAATGTCGACGATGAGGTGGACCCAGCCCATCACGGCTTCGTCCATCGCGCCGTGTCCGGTCCACGCCAGCGTTGCGAGTGCCACGGCCGAGCAGAGCGCGACGATGCTCAGCCAGATGCCGCGCCCGCCCGCGACCAGCGCTGCCAGCGCCGCGAGGGCCACCATGACCATGCGCAGCTTCCATGCTGCTCCGATCGCAGAGCCGGTGAGCAGCGCGCCGACTGCTTCACGGTCGATCGGCCAGGCCGGCGTTCCGGCCATTGAGGAGGCCATCAGCACGACCCAGGCGCCTGAAAACAACAGGCTCAGGCCAGCGCTGGCGATGAACCAGGGACGCAGCGCGAGCGCGTCGCCGCGCTCGCACGCCCGCAGCCCATAAAGGCTGAATGCGGCAAGGCCGAACAGCGCAGCCAGCGTCACGTAGAGCGCGAAGCGGACGCCGATAAGCGACCAGTCCCCCATCGCCTCACTTCACCGCGAAGACGTAGGTTCCTGCGACCTTGTGGGTGTCGGTCGAGACGACATTCCACGCGACGCTATACCGACCCGATGGGAGCGGCGATTTCGGGGTGATGACGAGGGTCCGGCCATCGGACGAGAGCGCGGAGGCGCTGGCCATCTTCATGGCTGCCATGCCGGGCATCGCTGCCATCGTGAGATCGGCCTTGGAGAAGGCTGGCATCAGCTTCTCGCTGAAATGAAGTTCGATACGAGCGGGCTTCGCGACCGTCGCATTGGCGGCCGGCGATGCCGACACCAGCTTAGGATGGGCGTTCGCCGTTCCGGCGAACATGACGAGAGCGGCAGCAGCAGTCAGAACGGATAGGCGGCGCATAGGGGGCCTTTCGACAGGAGGGTTCCTGTCCTTCATTACGCGCCCCGATCGACCACCCCTCACGGATGGATTTGAGGGATGGGCGCGTCGCTTGCGTAATCCATGCTAGAGGGGTGGAGTGAACGACATGGACCTCGACGCAGTATTGATGAGGCTGGCGCAAGCACCCGTGCCCGCGAGCCTTGATGGCATGGAAGATCGCGTGCTGGCGCGGGTCGCCGCACGTCCAGCGGCGCGCGCCGGCTTAGGCGTTGGGGCAATGACGATCGCTGCGGCGCTCGTCATGGGCATCTTCGGTGCCGGTGTGCCCGCGAAGGAAGCCAGCGCGGCTTCGCTATCGCCCTTGGGGCCGGTGTCGCCGCTCGCGCCCTCCACGCTGCTCGTCGGCGTGCAATGAGCGGCCGCATCCGCCTTCTGCTTGGCATTGTCGCGTGCTTCATCGCCGCGATCATCGGTGTGTTCGTGGGGCGGGCGCTACTTCCGCCACGTGCCCAGCCCGGCTCGGAGCTGCACGACGTGCTGCATCATAAGCTGGCGCTGGACGCCAACCAGGAAGCGCGACTTGAAGTGCTGGAGCAGCGTTTCGCCGTGCAGCGGCGCGCATTCGAGCTGGAATTGCGGGCGAACAATGCCCGGCTCGCTGAAGCGATCGAGGCCGAGCATGGCAACGGGCCGCGCGTCGCCGCAGCGGTCGACCAGAGCCACGCCGTCATGGGCGAGCTCCAGAAAGCGACGCTGGCGCACATCTTCGCCATGCGCCAGCTCTTGCGGCCCAATCAGACCGGCCAGTTCGATCAGGCCGTGGTGAAGGCGCTCACCGACGACGCACGTTGAGGTTCGGCGCGTGAGCCTCGACTGGACCACGCTTACGGACGGCGAGCTGGCGACCCTCAGCATCGCCGGGCGCGAAGCCGCCTTCGCCGAGATCATGCGCCGCCATCGGCAGTCAATCTTCCGCATGGTGCGCGCGTGCGTCGGCGAGGCCGACGAGGCGCTGGACCTTCTGCAGGAGACCTTCGTCGCGGCGCATCAGGCCCTGCCCCGCTACGACGGCGATCGATCGATGCGCGCGTGGCTATCGACGATCGCGATCAACAAGTGCCGCGATTGGGGGCGCAAGCGCACCGTGCGGCGCTTTCTGGCGTTCGCCGCACCGATCGGCGCGGAAGCCGAAGCCATTGCAGACGACCAGGTGGCGATCGACGACGCGACGGGCGACCGACAGGAACTCGACCGCGTGACGCGCGCCATTGCGGGCTTGCCGACCGCATTGAAGGAATCCTTGGTGCTGCGCACGATCGAGGGGTTGAGCCAGGCTGAAACCGCGGCAGTGTTGTCGATCAGCGAAAAGGCGGTAGAAACCCGCCTCTATCGCGCGCGATCGAAGTTGCTGGAGCGATTGGGCGGGCGCTGAGGGATAGCGCCCTGAGCTGCGTATCAAGGCTAGAGGGACACTCCCGTTCGAGAGCCTTGAGGACCGTATGAGCCGCACTATCGATCGCCGCCAGATGCTTCGCGGCGCCGCCCTTGCTGGCGGTGGCATGGCGCTGACCGCCTATATGCCCGCGTGGGCGCAGCCTGTCTCGGGCGGGATCGTCAAACCGCTGCCGACCGTCTCGGGCACTGACATCGCGCTGACGATCGACAGTTTCAGACTTCCCGTCGACGGCAAGTCGACGCCCGCAATCGGCGTCAACGGCACGGTGCCGGCCCCTCTCATTCGCTTGAAGGAGGGGCAAAAGGTCCGCCTCTCCGTCACCAACAATCTCGACGAGGACAGTTCGATCCACTGGCATGGGCTGCTCGTGCCGTTCGCGATGGACGGCGTGCCCGGCATCAGCTTCCCCGGCATCAAGGCGCGCTCGACCTTCATCTACGAGTTCCCGATCATCCAGTCGGGCACCTACTGGTATCACAGCCATTCCGGCGAGCAGGAGCAGGGCGGACTTTACGGGCCGATCGTGATCGACCCGGCCGGTGCCGATCCGATCGCGTTCGACCGCGAGCATGTGATCGTGCTGTCCGACCACAGCCAGATGACCGGCGAGCAGATTTTCCGGAAGCTGAAGCAGATGGGCGGCGCCTATTTCAACTATCAGCGGCCGACCCTCGCGGGCTTGCTCGCGGGTCGGGAAATGCCGCTCAAGGACCGGATCGAGTGGGGAAAGATGCGAATGGACCCCGCCGACATCGCCGACGTCACCGGCTCGACCTATACCTTCCTGGTCAACGGCTACGGGCCGTATGACAACTGGACGGGGCTGTTCAAGCCGGGCGAGCGGGTCCGCTTGCGGATCATCAACGCCGCGGCGCAGACCAACTTCAACGTCCGCATCCCCGACCTGCCGATGACCGTCGTGCAGGCCGATGGGCAGAATGTCCGTCCGGTGAAGATCGACGAGTTCCAGATCGGCGTTGCCGAGACGTTCGACGTGATCGTGACGCCCGAGGACCGGGCCTACAGCTTCGTCTCCGAGGCTATCGATCGCTCCGGCATGGGCCGGGCGACGCTCGCCCCGCGTGAGGGGATGGTCGCCCCGGTCCCGCCGCTTCGTCCGCGCACGCTGCTGACCATGACCGATATGGGCATGGACATGGGGAGCATGGGCGGGATGCAGGGCATGTCCGGCATGAAGGACGAGAGCCCGGTCGCCACGCGCGGGCCGGACCCCACCTTGATGCAGAACGCCTCGCGCAATCTTTGGAAGCTGACGGGCTGGAAGGGGCCGACCGATCACGGGACGGTCGCGGCAGGCGCAGCGATGGCGGGCATGTCCGGCATGTCGGGCATGGACCACAGCCAGATGGGCGGCGCTGTAATGCCCGGGATGGACCATAGCCAAATGGCAGCGGGCGGTGCTGGCATGGCCGGCATGGACCATAGTGCCATGTCGGGCGGATCGGGCCAGGCTGGCGGCATGGCCGGGATGGACCACGGGTCGGGTGGCGGCATGAACATGAACATGCGCGACCCGAAGAATGCGCCGGGCGTGAAGATGGGGCCGGGCGTGCAGACCATCTCCCCGATGCCGAAGGACCGTAGCGGTGAACCGCCCCAGGGTCTGGGGGGCCTGGATCACCGCGTCCTCACCTATCGCGACCTCGTTTCGCTCGCGCCCAACCCCGACGTGCGCGCGCCGTCGCGTCAGTTCGAGATCCATCTGACCGGTAACATGGAGCGCTACATGTGGGGCTTCGACGGGCAGAAGCTGAGCGATCCCGCCGACCCCATCCCGTTCCGCAAAGGCGAGCGGGCGCGGGTGACGTTGGTCAACGATACGATGATGCCGCACCCCATCCATCTCCACGGCCATTTCTTCGAGCTGGTGACGGGGCACGGCAATCATGCGCCGCGCAAGCACACCGTCAACGTGCCGCCTGGAGGCAAGATGACCTTTGATCTGACCGCCGATGCACCCGGCGATTGGGCGTTCCACTGTCACAATCTCTACCACATGACCGCAGGCATGATGCGCGTCGTCACCGTTCGCCCGTTCGCGGGAGAGGCGGCATGAACCGGCTGACCGCGGCGCTCGCCGCCACCACCATGCTCGGCATCGCCGGTCCTGTCGCCGCTCAGTCGATGCAGGGCATGGATCATTCGGCAATGCCGGGCATGACCATGCCGATGCCTGCGAAAAAGAAGCCGGTGGTGAAGCCCACGGCCAAAGGCAAGCCGGCCAAGACTAGGTCAGCTCCTGCGAGGCGACCATCAGCTTCGACGACGAAACGCCGCGCCGCGCCAACGGCCGGCATGAATGGTATGGATCACGGGACCATGCCGGGCATGGATCACTCGTCTATGCCCGGCATGGACCATGCGGCTCCGCAGGGCTCACAGCAGGGCATGGAAGCCATGCCGGGGATGCAGATGCCCGGAAACGGCCAAACGGTCCCTCAGGGCTCCCAGCAGCCGATGCAGGGCATGGACCATTCGGCGATGCCGGGGATGACCATGCCAGCCGACCAGCACAGCGGCCACGACATGCAGGGCATGTCGGGAATGGCCGGAATGCCAGGCATGGCGGCCGATGGGGTGCAGCAGACTGGCACCGCGCTTCCCGCAGGAAACGCCCCCGCCCCGCCCCTGCCGACCGACCATGCGGCCGACAGCGTTTACGGCGCGGACGCGATGGCGATGGGTCGCCATCACCTTCAGCAGCATCACGGCGGTCAAAACTTCAGCCAGGTGCTATTGAACCTCGCTGAGTATCAATTCCGCAACGGTCGTGACGGCTATCGCTGGGATGGCGAGGCGTGGTTCGGGGGTGACATCAACCGCCTCTTCATCAAGTCTGAGGGCGAGGGAGCCTTCCGCGAGGGCATCGAGAGCGCCGAGGTGCAGGCGCTCTATAGCCGGACCATTGGCCCTTATTTCAATCTACAAGCGGGTGTCCGCCAGGATTTGGGGCCGTCCCCGAAACGCACCTATGCGACCGTCGGGCTGGAGGGGCTGGCACCGGGCTTCTTCGAGCTAGAGGGCGCGGTATTCCTGTCCAACAAGGGCGACCTGCTAGGGCGGCTTGAGGGCTATTACGACCAGCGCATCACCCAGCGGCTGATCCTGCAACCGCGCGCCGAGCTCAATTTCGCTGCGCAGGACGTGCCGGAAAACCGGATCGGATCGGGCCTATCCAACGCCGAGCTTGGATTGCGGCTGCGTTATGAGATCCGGCGCGAGTTCGCCCCCTATGTCGGCGTGTCATGGGATCGCCGCTTCGGCGACACCGCCCGCTACGCGCGCGCCGATGGGGATCGCGCAACGTCCAAGAGCATCGTCGCCGGCGTTCGTGTCTGGTTCTGATCGATGGAGGAACAGATGGCTCAAGACGGCAGGCGCTCGATAAGGCAGCACTTCCCGAGCCTGCCGTTCGTAGGCGCCCTGGCGATCGTCCTGGCGCTGGGCGCAGCCGCGTTTATCTACCTTGGCGTGTATAACATCGCGGCCGACGAACCGCACACGCCGGCGGTCTATTCAATGCTCGAACGCCTGCGCGATCGGTCGATTGAGGCACGCGCGCGCGGCATAACACCCCCGGCCGATCTGGCATCGGCGCAGCGCGTGTCAGTCGGCGCGGGCCTTTACGGAGAAATGTGTTCCGGTTGCCATCTCGGCCCCGGCGTCGAGAAATCCGAGATGAGCCAGGGCCTCTATCCACAGGCGCCGGAACTCGCGCGCGCTCAAGATCTCACCCCCGCCCAGCAATTCTGGATCATCAAGCACGGGGTGAAGCTCAGCGCCATGCCGGCATGGGGCAAGACGCATCCCGACCCCCTAATTTGGAATATGGTCGCGTTCGTCCGCAAGCTCCCCGGCATGACGCCCGAACAGTATAAGGCACTGGTCGCGAGCGCCCCGGCCGATCACGACGAGATGATGAAGGACATGCCGGGTATGAAGTGACCCCGGCGACGAGGTTGAGGGAGGAGTGGTTCTGAAAAGCGCGAAACTGAGGCTGCATCTACTCGCGAGCCGCACGCACAAATGGCTCGCGATCATCATCGGCGCGCAGCTCCTGCTATGGTTCGCAAGCGGCGCCCTGATGAGCTTCCTGCCGATCGATCGGGTGCATGGCGATCACCTCGTTGACCGCAAAGCCGCGGCGCCCCTTCCCCGCGGCAGCACGTTCGCCCCACCATCGGCGATCGTAGGCGCAGCAGATGCGCCCATCGAGGCCATCACCTATCGCATGTGGCTTGGCCGCCCGGTCGCCGAGGTCGCGACAGCCAAGGGAACGCGCCTGTTCGACGCCGCGACGGGCCAAGCGCTGCCAGCACCAACGGCTCGTGAGGCCGAGGAGATCGCGCGTTTGGCATGGCGTGGCGGTGCTCGACCAGCGGCGAAGGTAGAGCGGATCGAGCGCGCCAGCCCCGAATATCGCGGCACGCTCCCCGCCTGGCGCGTCGCGTTCGCCGACCTCGATTCCACCCGCGTCTTTGTCGCGGCCGACACCGGTCGGATCTCGGCTGTCCGAACCGGCACTTGGCGGCTCTACGACTTCTTCTGGGGCCTTCACATCATGGATTGGACGAATCACGAGAACTTCAACACGCCCTGGCTGCTCGCCTTCGCGATCGGTGGGCTTGCGCTTTGGTTAGGGGGGGCAGTGCTTCTCTACATGCGATGGCCCAAAACGCGGCGTCGCAACATCGTGATCGAGGCATAATATACGCGGCTCAGGAGCGTAGCCCTCGGAAATAAAGTCCTGTTTCCTGACAATTTCTCGCGCGTTCTAGCACCCCGGGTGAGGGATAGCCGCCTCGCACGCGTAGAAGTCTTAGAACCCAGGGAGATCAATAATGCGCTTCGCACCAACATTCGCAGCTTTGGCGCTGCTCGCCACGCCCGCCCTCGCGCAGCAGAGCGGCGGAATGCAGGGCATGAACCACGGTCAGATGGCCGGCATGAACCACGACGACATGGCGGGCATGATGGCCGGCAATCCCTACGGCCAGGCCGAGATGGACATGCATCAGAAGATGATGGCGGCCAAGCAGGGCGACGCGGCCGAAATGTGGACGCGCAAGATGATCGAGCATCACCGAGGCGCCATCGCCATGTCGCGCGTTGCGGTGCGTGACGCGCGCGACGCCGAGACCAAGCGCATGGCGCAGATGACGATCACGAAACAGGAAAAGGATATTGCCGAGCTGCAGGCGTGGCTCAGCAAGCACGGCAAGCGCCCGCAATAAGGGAGCGCTGCCCCGCCCTGTCGATCCCCCTACCCCCCGGCAGGGCGGGGATTTCCTTTTAGGAGCTGATGATGAAGAATGGTGTTCGTGGCGCCGTCGCCGCCTTGCTAATGACCATCCCAGCGGTCGCATCGGCCGCGGCCGACATCGCCATGCACCGCGATCCGGGTTGCGGCTGTTGCGAGAAATGGGCGGCGCAGGTGCGTCAGCAGTTCGGCCGCAAGGTCCAGATCATCGACGATGATCGCCGTGAGGTGCTGCAGCGTAAGATCGGCCTGCCCGCTGACCTCGCGTCCTGCCATACCGCGATCATCGACGGCATGGCGTTTGAGGGACATGTCCCGATCGCGGACATGAAGCGCGCGCTGGCCCAGCATCCTAAAGGCGTGCGCGGCTTGGCCGTGGCCGGAATGCCGATGGGCTCACCGGGCATGGAGGTGCCCGGCATGAGAACCCAGCCCTATGACGTCATTGCGTTCGGTGCCGCTGGCCGGCGTGTCTTTGCTAGCCACGGCGCCTAAACGACAGGTTGTCTTGTGAGCGGCAAATCTTCCCCGGCGCTTCATGCCGGCACTACGGCACCCGGCAAACCACCCGTATTGACCTCGGCGTTGACAATTGGGATAGTATCCGGGTGTTGAAAGCTCGTCTTTCTCTCTTGCTTCTTGTTGGAGCGTTGCTTGGCCTTTTGGGCCAAGGAATTGCGTATGCGGCCGGCCCATCGCTCTCACCCAAGATGGCGATGAGCCATGTCACCCCATCCCGCATGGATTGCGCGGGTATGGCGACCCCGGATCCGTCATCGGAACACCCATGCAAAGGACTGACGCTGGCGTGTATCGCCCAAATGGGATGCGTTGTTCCCATGACGTTTGAGGAGCCGGCAAGAGTGCTGAAGCGCTCGATCGCATCTCAAATCGTTATCTGGCCTGCCAGCCGGGCACTTGCCGGCCTCAACGTCGCTCCCGAGCCCGAACCGCCTACCGTTTGATCGAGTCAAGCCGTGTCAGGCTGCAGCCGTTCGCCGGTTGCGGCTCTGCCGATTTTAAATCTCGATCAAATTGGAAAGTGACATGAAAACGTTCATCTTGGCGGTATTTGCCGCTAGCCTCGCCGCGTCGGCAGCGACGGCGGCCACATCTGAAAATAAAAGCAATGGTCATTGGGAGTGGCGTTCCAATTACCAGCCGGGCCCGCGGGCGCCGCTTCAAGCCCCACGTCGCGTATGGGTTACGGACGTTCCCCAGTCGAGCGCCTGCGTGTGCCCGATGATGGAACGCGGTCGCGACGCCTGCATGTCAATGAAGGGCGGCCAGTCAACTTAAGCTGGCGAGCCTGAACAGGTGCCGGGCTCCGATCAACCATTTGGAGCCCGGCCATCATTATGACATGAAGGGACTAGAGGGATGCGCGCATCCATGATGCTCGCGGTCGCCGCGCTCACGACGAGCGCCGCGCACGCGCAGACACTTACCTATGACCAAGCGCTGCGCGATGCGGTTGCCAACGCCCCGGGAGCGGTTGCCGGTCGCGCGGGGGTCAGCGCCGCCCAAGCCGATGCACGTGCGGCGGGAAGCCTTCCGGACCCCCGTGTGTCGATCGGAATCGAGAATTATCCTGTCTCTGGGCCACCCGCCTTCTCCCTATCCAGAGACGACATGACGATGGGGCGTGTCGGTTTCCAACAGGACCTACCCAACCTTGCCAAGCGTCATGCCGCGCAAGCGCAGGCACGCGCCGTGATCGCAACGGCAGAAGCATCGCAAGCGACCAAGCTCCGGGAGGTGCGATTGGGAGCGGGGCAGGCATGGATCGACCTTGCTTATGCCGAGCGTCGACTAGCTGCCCTCGACACCGTTCTGCTATTCCTTCGATCTCTCCCTTCCGCTGCGCGGGCCGCCGTGACGACCGGTTCGGTCCGCCCTGGTCAGACACTGACGACCGATCAGGAGATCGCGGCACTCGACGACCGCCGCGACGAGTTGATGGCCGCCGTTGCGCGCGCCCGCGCGATGCTGGCTCGCTGGACCGGCGTATCGGCGCCCGAGATTGCCGGCGATATGCCCGCGATCGATCTGGCTCCGGCGCGGCTGCGGGACGCGCTCAGCCTTCACTCCGACATGGTTCTCGCCGAGGCCGGTATTCAGCGCGCCCAGGCCGACGTGGATGCGGCGCGAGCGGAGAAGCGACCCGATTGGGGGGTAGAGGTAGCTTATCAACGCCGTGACCCCCGGTATGGCGACATGGTGTCGGCGGGAGTTTCGATGAGCCTGCCGCTGTTCGCTCGATCGCGTCAGAACCCGCGCATCGAAGCCCGCAAATCCGCACAGGCGCAGGCCGAGGCCGCGCGCGAAGAAACCCGGCGCACATTGGCAGCCGATCTGGAGGCCGCGCTGGCGGACCACCAAATGCATCACAGCCAATGGCAGCGCGCGCGCGACGTGCTCCTTCCGCTCGCTCGGAAGCGAGCCGATCTGGAGATAGCGAGCTACTCTGCCGGTCGCGCGAGTCTTGCGGATGCCATCGAAGCCAAGACCGCGCTCGCCGACGCCGAGCTGACCGTGCTCGACCGTGAGGCGCTCGTCGCCGCAGACTCTGTCCGCCTCACCATTACCTTCGGGAGCGCCGATCGATGAGCGACACTACCATTACCCGCGCCCGCCTTGTCACCGCGGTAAGCGCGCTGGTGCTGGTCGCAGGGGGCGTGGGCTTCGGGCTCGCGAAACTTGGCACGTCCTCGGCTGCCGATCAAACGGCATCCCCAGCCCCGCAGAAGAAGATCCTCTACTGGTATGATCCGATGATCCCGGGGGAGCGGCACGACGGCCCGGGTCTCTCGTCGATGGGGATGAAACTGATCCCCCGCTATGCCGACGAGGGCGCAGGCGGTAGCGCCGCACCGGGCGTAGCGATCGATCCGGCCAGCCTCCAGCGGCTCGGCGCGCGGATCGTCACGGTCGAACGCGGATCGTTGTCAAACTCGGCCTCGGCAACCGGCAGCATCGAGTTCAATGACCGCAACGTTGCGGTCGTGCAGGCACGCAGCGGCGGCTTCGTTCAGCGCGTCTATGCGCGCGCGCCAGGCGATGTCGTGCCGGCAGGCGCCCCGCTCGCCGATATCCTTGTGCCCGAATGGGCGGGCGCGCAGGCGGAGTATCTCGCCGTGCGCCGCACCGGGGATGCCGGGCTCACGCGGGCGGCACGAGAGCGCCTGTTGCTTCTCGGGATGCCCGCCGGATCGATTGCATCGGCGGAGTGGCGCGGCCGACCGCAAGGTGTGACGACGATCAGCACGCCCGTGGGGGGCGTCATCAAGACGCTCGGCGTCCGACAGGGGATGACGGTCGCGCAAGGACAGACACTGGCGGAGGTGAACGGCCTCGCCACCGTGTGGCTGAACGCGGCTGTCCCTGAGGCCCTCGCAGGAAACCTGCGGATCGGCACGCCCGTCATCGCCACGCTGGCGGCTTTCCCGGGCGAAAGCTTCAGGGGCCGCATCGCTGCGATCCTGCCCCAGGCCGAGGCAGCGAGCCGCACGCTCACAATCCGCGTCGAGCTCCCCAACCGTGCCGGCCGGTTGCGCCCCGGTATGTTCGCCAGCGTGGCGCTCGACCAGGGGAGCCGCGATGCACTCCTTGTTCCGAGTGAGGCCGTGATCCGGACCGGCCGGCGCACACTCGTCATGTTGGCAGGGCCGGGTGGACGCTTTCGACCCGCCGAGGTTCGCACTGGCGCAGAAGGCGGCGGCAAAACCGAGATAGTCGCCGGCCTGACCGAGGGTGAGAAGGTTGTCGCGTCGGGCCAGTTCCTGATCGACTCCGAAGCGAGCCTCGCTGGCCTCGATGCGCGTCCGATTGGTGTCGAAGCGTCACCCGCAACAAAGCCGGCCGTGAAACCCACCGCGTCGATCTACGAGACGGTCGGCAGCATCGAGGCGATCGATCGCAGTTCCGTCACCCTGTCCCATCAGCCCGTTCCGGCGATCGGCTGGCCGGCCATGACAATGACGTTCCGCGTCGCCGATCCCGCGTTGGTGCGTGGGTATCGCAAGGGTGAGCGGGTGCGGTTCGGCTTTGATCAACCCGCCGATGGTCCAACGCTGCGCCGCATGACGCGCGAGGCTGGGCGATGATTGCCGCGATCATCCGCTGGTCGGTCGCGAACCGCTTCCTCGTCGTCCTGGCGGCCATCGCGCTCGCCATGGCCGGGGTGTTCGCAATGCGTGCCACCCCCGTCGATGCGCTCCCCGACCTGTCCGACACGCAGGTCATCATCCGCACGAGCTGGCCGGGCCAAGCCCCGCAGATCGTCGAGAACCAGGTGACGTATCCGCTCACCACGACGATGCTGTCCGTGCCTGGCGCGAAAACCGTGCGCGGCTATTCGTTCTTCGGCGACAGCTACGTCTATGTCCTCTTCGAGGATGGGACCGACCTCTATTGGGCGCGCTCACGCGTGCTGGAGTATCTGAGCCAGGTGCAGGGACGGCTTCCCCAAGGCGCGCAGGCCGCGCTGGGTCCTGATGCGACGGGGGTCGGCTGGGTCTATGAATACACGCTGTTGGACCGCACCGGCCGCCGTGACCTGTCGCAGCTCCGATCCTTGCAGGACTGGTTCCTACGTTATGAACTGAAAACGCTGCCCGGCGTTGCGGAGGTGGCGAGCATCGGCGGAATGGTGAAGCAATATCAGGTGCTGCTCGACCCGACGCGGCTCGCCGCATTCGGTGTCACGCACACTCAGGCCGTCGATGCCATTCGCCGCGCCAATCAGGAGGCCGGCGGGTCCGTCCTCGAGCTGGGCGAAGCCGAATATATGGTGCGCGCGTCAGGTTACTTGCGCACCGTCGACGATTTCCGCGCGATCCCGCTCAAGGTCGCCGGTGCCGGCGTCCCCGTTACCTTGGGCGACGTCGCGTCGATCCAGATCGGCCCCGAGATGCGCCGCGGCATCGCCGAGCTGAACGGCGAAGGCGAGGTCGCGGGCGGAGTCGTCATCCTGCGTCAGGGCAAGAATGCACGGCAGACGATCGAAGCCGTCAAGGCCAAGCTCGCGGAACTGAAAGCGAGCCTTCCCCCCGGCGTCGAGATCGTCACCACCTATGACCGCTCGCAATTGATCGACCGCGCGGTGGAGAATTTGACGGGCAAGCTGATCGAGGAGTTCGTCGTCGTCGCGATCATCTGCGGGTTGTTTCTGTGGCATGTCCGGTCTGCGCTGGTCGCGATCGTCACCTTGCCTCTGGGGGTGCTCGCGGCCTTGCTCGTCATGCGTGTGCAGGGGGTGAACGCCAACATCATGTCTTTGGGCGGTATCGCCATCGCGATCGGCGCGATGGTCGATGCCGCGATCGTGATGATCGAGAACGCGCACAAGCGGATCGAGCGATGGGAACACGACCATCCGGGCGTGGCGCTGGCGGGCGAGGAACGCTGGCGCGTCATCACCGAGGCCGCGGCCGAGGTCGGGCCGGCGCTGTTCTTCAGCCTCGTCATCATCACGCTGTCGTTCGTGCCGGTGTTCACGCTCGAAGCGCAGGAGGGACGGCTGTTCGCCCCGCTCGCCTTCACCAAGAGCTATGCGATGGCGGCAGCGGCGATCCTGTCGGTAACGCTCGTGCCGGTCCTGATGGGATGGCTGATCCGGGGACGCATTCCGGCCGAGAACGACAACATTATCAACCGCGTGCTCACCCGTGCCTATCGCCCGGCGCTCGACCGCGTGTTGGCGCGGCCTTGGGCGGCGATCGGCATCGCCGCCCTGGTACTGGCGACGACGGCATGGCCGCTGACCCGATTGGGTGGCGAGTTCATCCCGACGATGGATGAGGGCGATCTGCTCTACATGCCGTCCGCGCTTCCCGGCCTTTCGGCCGCGAGCGCCTCGGCCCTGCTCCAGCGCACAGACCGGCTGATAAAAACCGTTCCCGAGGTCAAAACCGTGTTCGGCAAAGCCGGGCGCGCCGAGACCGCGACCGACCCGGCACCGCTCGAGATGTTCGAGACGACCATCCAATTCAAGCCGCGCGATCAATGGCGCGCGGGGATGACGCCGGCAAAGCTGGTGGAGGAGCTGGACCGCACAGTGCGCGTGCCCGGCCTCACGAACGTATGGGTGCCTCCGATCCGCAATCGGATCGATATGCTCGCGACCGGCATCAAGAGTCCCATCGGGGTGAAAGTGTCGGGGTCCAACCTCTCCGAGCTGGACCGCATCGCCGGCAGCATCGAACGTGTCGCCAGGACCGTGCCGGGCGTCAGCTCGGCATTGGCAGAACGGTTGACCGGAGGCCGCTATGTCGATGTCGATATCGATCGGGTGACCGCGGGGCGCTACGGTCTCAACATCGCCGATGTGCAGGAGATTGTGTCCGGCGCGATCGGCGGCGAGACGATCGGCCAGACGGTGGAGGGCCTTGCCCGCTACCCGATCAGCGTCCGCTACCCCCGCGAGCTGCGTGACAGTCTGGAGGGACTGCGAACTCTCCCAATCGTCACCGCATCGGGTCAGCAGATCACACTCGGCACCGTCGCATCCGTGTCGATCGCGGAAGGTCCACCGATGCTCAAGACGGAAAATGGTCGACTCTCGACATGGGTCTATGTCGACGTGCGCGGGCGCGACCTGGCCTCCACGGTCGCCGATCTGCGCCGTGCTGTTGGCAAAGATGTTCGGCTCAGCCCCGGCGTCTCGATCGCCTATTCCGGACAATTCGAGTATCTGCAGCGTGCCGAGGCTCGGTTGATGCTCGTCGTGCCGGCGACACTCGCGATCATCTTCCTTCTCCTCTACCTTACCTTCGGTCGCCTCGACGAGGCGGCGCTTATCATGGGCACACTGCCCTTCGCGCTGACCGGCGGCATCTGGACATTATGGCTGCTCGGCTATGCGCAATCGGTCGCCACAGGTGTCGGGTTCATCGCGCTCGCCGGCGTGTCGGCGGAGTTCGGCGTCGTCATGCTGATCTACCTGAAACACGCATTGGCCGAGCGCGGGCCGTCACCGTCGGGCGAGCAAGTATCGGAAGCGATCAGGGAGGGCGCGCTGTTGCGGGTACGTCCCAAGGCGATGACCGTCGCTGTCATCGTCGCCGGGCTGTTCCCCGTGCTGATCGGGCATGGCGCCGGATCGGAGGTGATGAGCCGGATCGCCGCGCCGATGATCGGTGGAATGCTGACCGCCCCTTTCCTCTCCATGTTCATCCTGCCAGCCGCCTACTTGCTCTTGCGGCGGCGAGCTTCAACCCGCCCCGAAAGGAAGATCTGATGAAAGCCACTTTCTCCATGCGCGCCGCATTCATGCTACTAGTCACGCCGATCGCAGCGAGCGCTCTTGCTCAAGGCAGCAGGCCGGCTGCATCGGCTGTAAAATCCGGCAGCGGATCGGGGACGATCACTGCCGTCGACGCGAAAGGTGGAACCGTAACCATCAAGCACGGCCCGATCCCGACGATCGGCTGGCCCGCAATGACGATGACCTTCCGGGCATCCCCCCCGACCCTGCTCAAGGGACTGCGGTCGGGGCAGCGGGTCGCATTCACCGCCAAGGCGAAGGGTATGACGGCAGAAGTTACGGCGATCAGCCCGCATTGACGACGCGTGCCGACCTTCGCGTCAGTGCGCCATCGCCAGCACGGGCGGCGCAGCGATCATCCACAGCGCCATCGCGACCATCATCAGGTTTTCGGTGAGCGAGATGAAGCCGAGCGGCACGTTGCTGTCCCCGCCCACGCACGCGCATTTCAGCTCACGCTTGTCGATGTAGACGGCCTTGAACACCGACACCGCGCCGATCGTACCGATAACGAGCGCGACGGGCACCGACAGCCAGGTCAACGCGCCGGCTGCCATCAGGACGCCCGCCGCTCCTTCCGCGTAGGGATAGACATAGGAATAGGGCACCCAGCGCTTCGCGAGCAGATCGTAGTTGAGGAACATGCTCGAGAAGCTCTCGACGTTCTGGAGCTTGAGCATCGCCAGAGCGCACATCGAGAACGCGATGAACCATTCACCCGCCCGCACCGTGAAGGGCGTGCCGAGTACCGCATAGCTGGCGGCGAGCGCCATCAGCGCCGTCATCGCGAACACGGCAATCACCGGGCGATAGGTGACGGCCTTGGGGTCGCGGACCATCTTGCCGAAGAAGCGGCGCAGATCGTCATAGCCGCCGACCCGCTCCCCGGCGATAAAGATCTGCGGGGTCGTCTTGACGCCGTGCTTCGCCTTGAAAGCGTCGGTTTCTTCCCGCGTCATCAGCCAATGGTCATCGACCGCATAGCCTTCCCGGCGCAGAAGATCCTTCGCCTTCAGCCCGAAAGGGCAGGTATGTTCCGGCATCACCATCCGGTAGATCGTCGCCTGTTTGGCGGGGGCGCTCGCCATGCCGCTTCTCCAATATCCTCGCCCCGCCTATATAGGGTCCGTACCATAGTACGGAGTCAAGGCATGACCGGCATGACGATCGCGGCGCTCGCGCGCGAGGGCGGCGTCGGCGTCGAAACGGTGCGCTACTATCAGCGTCGCGGTTTGCTGGACGAGCCAGACCGGCCGACCGGGGCTGGCGCCGGAGGCGGCATCCGGCGCTACGGCACCGATGACGCCCGCCGCCTTCGCTTCATCCGCTCGGCGCAGGCAGCCGGTTTCACGCTCGAGCAGATCGGTGAGCTTCTGGCGCTGGATGCGACCGACGATCGCGCGCGTGCGCGCCAGCTCGCCCATGAGCAGATGGCGGCGCTGGATGCGAAGATCGCCGAGCTTGAACAGGCGCGTGCTTCGCTGCGTCGGCTTGCCAGCGAGTGCGGCTCGGGATCGGCAGGGCCGTGCCCAATCCTGACAGCGTTCGATTCACCGACTGAGTGATCTTTGATTAGCTCCCAGGCGGTCAGCAGGAGATTTCGGATCAGGCAAATAGATCGCCGATCGCACGCATACGGAAGGCGTTGATCCACCGACGTCGGCGATGCTCGCTGGCGTCGTGGCGCATGTGGCACCGCTGGCAGAGTGCAGCGAGGTTGCGTGGTCGGTTATCGCTCGGATCATGGTTCAGATGCGCGCTAGCAAGAACCACGCGCGTGATCCGCACTTGTGAAGGTGGATCAATGCCGACGAAGCCAGGTTGCGCGCATAAGAGGGCGTCGGGCGGCGGCAGGCGGCGAACGCACCTGCCCTGCCCGTTGCGCCACCTGCTTATGTCCTCATCCCACCAAACACCATCGCCCAGATGCAGCACATGACGACCATGCGGGCGCTGACAATGTTCGCAGCGTCCTTTGGCGCGGCCAAACCGGATGAAGGCAGATAGTTCACGCCAGTCAATCGGGTAGAGCCAGCGATGTTCACGCGCGATTGGCATAACAATTCTATGATTCAGTATCGTGGAGAACGAAAGCAGAAAACAGCAGTGACTCAACTTATCCATTACGGCTAGGTCACTAAGCGATTAGCTGACTTGGCTACTCAAGGAATGGTGTCAAAACCGTTCGGGCCTGTTGAAAAATGCCGGACATGCCGGGTTGCTCCTTCGTTTCACCCCTGCCGAAAGGAGCGTCGCTATGATGGGACCAGCCTGTCGCGGTAAGCGGGAAGGGGCGTCCCGCCGCACCATAGAAGCCATGTTGCCCGCAGACCACCTGCTGCGTCGCGTCGATCGATGTCTCGACATCGGCGAGTTGAGACAGGCACTGGCCGGTCACTACAGCGCAAGGGGACGGCCATCGATCGATCCCGAACTCCTCATCCGCATGGCCTTGGTCGGCCGCATTTACGCGATCACGTCCGAACGGCGCCTGTGTGAGGAGCTGCGCTACAATCTGGCCTATCGCTGGTTCTGCCGTCTCGCGCCGGGAGACAAGGTTCCGCACCACTCGACGTTCAGCAAGAACCGGCACGGTCGTTTCCGCGATGCCGACGTGTTCCGGATCCTGTTCGAAAGCACGGTCCGACGCTGCATCAGTGAAGGACTGATTGGCGGAAAAGACGCCGCGATCGATGCATCGTTCATAGCGGCTGATGCGAGCTGGCAGCGCAAGACCGTTCCTGGCTACCTGCCGTATGTCGCCAACGCGTCGCGCGCGGTTAGGGAGTGGGTGCACGACACTGGAGATGCCGTCTTTGAAATGGCGCGCTCGAAAAGCTGCCAAGGCGTCTCTCGAACGGACCCTGCCGCGGCTTGGTCGGCGCGAACGGTGCGTGGCCGGTTCGGCTACGCCCTGAATGCGCTGGTCGACACCCCGAGTGGCGTCGCTCTCGATGTGAAGGCGACACCGGCTCGGTTCGCGGAGGAAGTTGATGCGGGGCGCGTCATGCTCGAGCGATCGGCCGATCGCTTTGATTATCGTCCCAAGCGGGTTGCGGCCGACAAAGCCTATGGCAGCGCCAACTTCCTCGGCTTCGTAAGGGATCACGGCGCAATCCCGCACATTCCGGTAATCGACCGTACGCAACAGACCAAGGGCAAGCTGCCGCGAACGGCCTTCAGCTATGATCGTGACATTGACAGCTTTACCTGTCCGACCGGAAAGCCGCTCCGACATCATGCCTTCCATCTGCCCACCGGCGTACACCGTTATGCAGCCGATGCGCGTGACTGCGAGGCGTGCGTGCTTCGGAAGAAATGCACGACGGCGCGGCGTCGTACCCTGGTTCGGCTGGACGATGAGGACGTCCGCGATCTTGCCAGAGCCGAAGTGGAAACCGGGCTCTACAAGCGGTCTATGCGGTTGCGGCGCGGGGTTGAACGGTTCTTCGCTGACGCCAAGGGTAAGCATGGCATGAGGCGGCTTCACCTGCGCGGTATCCGCGGAGCGGAAGAAGAGTTCCTGATCGGCGCGGCGGTGATGAATCTGATGGTCCTGGCGCGACCCCAGCGGCTGACGGGCAAGCCGCGCCGGGGAGTATGCGTCCCCGCAGCGCTGACGCCGGCTGCGATCTCGGCCCGGTCGATTGAACACGACGTGATCGCCTCGCCTGCTCGACGATATGCCTGATCGCTGAGGCGCGGCGTGATCTATCACGCGGCTTGCAGCCGTTCTTTGCGGTATGGCACACCGTCGAGCAGTGCCTGGCCCGGCGCCTTGGGCGTGCCGTCACCGTTCACGTACATATAGAGTGTCGTCGTCGTCATCCCGAGACGGCGCGCGACATCGGCTGCGATCGCGTTGCGATCGGACATGGCGGCCGTCGCTATCGCCAGCGTTGCCTTGTCCATCTTGCGGGGTCGCCCTCCCATGCGCCCCCGCGCGCGTGCCGCGGCAAGGCCGGCCTGTGTGCGCTCGGCGATCAACTCGCGCTCGAACTCTGCAAAAGCGGCGAAGATGCCAAAGGCCAGGCGGCCGTTGGCGGTGGTGGTGTCAATCTGCGCGCCGGCGCCGGTCAGCACCTTCAACCCAATGCCGCGCTCACGCAGCGCCTCGGCGGTGATGACCAAATGCCTCAGGTCGCGTCCGAGGCGATCCAGTTTCCAGAGCACCAGTGTATTGCCGGGCTGCAATGCCTTGAGACAGGCAGTCAGGCCGGGACGTGCATCATGACGACCCGACGCGAGATCCTCATAAATGCGCGAGGCATCGACGCCTGCGGCGAGCAGCGCATCGCGCTGCGGTGCCAGCGTCTGCGATCCGTCAGCCTTGGACACCCTCACATATCCGATGAGCATCGCCACCCTGCCAGAAAAGATATCTGACACCCTGCAATGTGCTGGTGGTTTCCGCAACGGGTATTCCGACCACAAGGCAGGGGGGACGAGGCAAAAACAGCAATCGCCAGAAAACCGGTCGTTTTTCTGGCGGTTGGTGTGCGCTGTGAGTGCCCCGTCGCTTCACGGCCAAAGACAGTTACGGTGGAGGCTTCGGGAAACTTCGGCAACAAATTAGCGTGGTGCCGGATACGATCAGCTTTGCGAAAGGGGGGGGGCTGACCATAGGCGTGGGTGGCGATGCGTTTGCTTACTCGTTTTCGGGACGTAGCGGTGCGGACTAGTGTCGCATCGCCGCGGGCAACGAAAAGCTTTTAAACCACCGCCCCGGTGAAAGCCCCAATAAGGGCCGTCATCCCCATCGCAAGGACACCCAGTAAAACCACCCGGATCATGGCGCGCCCGATCGGGGCGCCGCCCGCCTTCGCTCCAAGCGCACCCAGCACGCCAAGCAGCACCAATGCCGTTGCTGGTACCGCATAAAGCACAGCGCTACGCGGTGCTAATGCAGCGATCACGGGTAGGATCGCGCCGGCGGCAAATGCCAAGGCCGAGGATACCGCGGCCTGCATCGGCTGCGATGCGCCGTCGTCAGCAAGGCCAAGCTCATCACGGCGATGCGCTCCCAGAGCGTCATGTGCCATCATCTGTTCGGCCACCTGAATCGCTAGCGACGGCTCGACGCCACGCCCTTCATAGATTGCGGCCAGTTCCCGCGTTTCGGTCACGGGCGAACGTTCCAACTCGGCCGATTCCCGCGCAAGGTCAGCGTTCTCGGTATCCGCCTGCGAACTGACCGAAACATATTCGCCCGCCGCCATCGCCAGTGCACCCCCGACCAATGCTGCTACCCCCGCAACAAGGACTGTGCTCGCAGTCGAGCCTGGCGCGGCTGCGACACCGACGATCAGGCTTGAAACAGAAATGATTCCGTCGTTGGCACCGAGCACCGCTGCGCGAAGCCAGCCTGTACGGTGGACGAGATGATGTTCTCCTGGCGCGTGATCGATGGCGTCGGTCGTCATTGGCTATCCTAAAGTATGTCGAACTCGGTGAGCCGCCGAGTGGGCGGGAATTGGATTGTATTTGGCTCCGGACAGCAGTGCAGGGATGATGGAGCGATGTAGCTACGCCAGGTGCGTTGCGGCACGGGCCTGACGAACAGCTGACGAAAGCGATGGCTCCCGTAATTTCAAGTCTAGACCTCGAGTCGGACGCGAAACGAAGCACCCCCGCCTGTCGCGTTTTCGACGCTGACCGTTCCACCATGCGCTTCGGTCAACCGTTGCACGATGCCAAGGCCTAGGCCCGCTCCGGTAGAGCTGCGGCGATCCTTGCGCCAGAAGCGGTCAAACACGTGCGGAAGATCGACCTCTGCAATCCCCGGCCCGTAGTCACGGACCGTCAGCTGTGGACCGGGTCCCGCGCTTACGTCGATGGGCGTGACGCCGGGCGCGTGTGACAGCGCATTGTCGATCAGGTTGCGATAGATGCGGAAGATCGCTTCCGGGTGCCCGATCGCCGCGGTGTCGCCGAAGCTCTCGAAACGTAGATCACGCTGCGCCGCGAACACCTTTGGCGCCATCGCGGCCACTACCTCTCGACCGATGTCGGCGAGATCGATGGCCACGTGACCATCGATGGCCAGCGCGTCGGCCTGGGCAAGATCGAGCATCTGTTCGACGAGGCGGGTCAGGTGCCGCGCGTCGGCTCGCAGTTCGTCCCGCTGCTTGCCTGCCGGAAGCCGGTCGAGCGATAGCTGCATGATCGACAACGGTGTGCGCAGCTCATGAGCGGCGTTGGCAGTGAACTCCCGCAGGGTCGCCATCGCTGCATCGAGCCGGCCGAGCGCCCGATTGACGGCGCTGACGAGCGTATTGACCTCTCGAGGCTCACTCGGCTCCGAAAGGCGAAGCAGGGTGTTGTCGGGTTCCAGCGCGTCCACCTCTCGCTCGGCATTGCGAAGGGGTTGGAGCACGCGGCGGACGGCGAAGACGTTGAACAGCAACAGCAACAGCGACAGCGGGATCAGCGGCAACATCACGTGCTGAATGATCTCGTTCACGATCACCGGCACATAGGGGCGGATGCCGTCGCCTTCGAACTGCATCGCCAGCCAACGCCGCTCGCTGCCGCGGTCGATCGCGCGGACGCCCGATATCCGATAGCCGCGGGGGGTATGTTCGCGTCGCGTCCAGTCGACCAGGGTCGACGCACCGTCGATCCCGGTCTGACCCACCCGCCGGAGCTCGGGTGATCCCGGTTCGACATATCGCGCGGACCAGGATTCGGCCCCCGGCGGTCCGGTTAGCAGGTCGGGCGACAGCACGCCGCCTGCCTGAGCCTTCGTCGCTTCAAGCGTCAGCAATTCCTGCGCAAGCGATTCGGGCTGGCGACTGTAGGTGAACACGACGATCCCGACGTCGAGTGCTGCGAACAGCAGCGTGAACGCCGCCAGACGCGCCGCAATCTGTCGGAACAGCGTAGGGGACCGTCGCCTTGGCCGAACTGCGTCCATCTTATTCACCAGATACGCTCGGCGCGAACAGCGCATAGCCGACGCCGTGCACGGTGCGGACCTGCACGTCCGCCCCGACGGCGGTCAGGCGCTTGCGCAGCCGCGATACTGCCGCTTCCAACGCATTGGGCGTTACCTCGGCGTCCATAGCATATAGACCCCATGACTGCCGGAGCCTTGGAGGCTCGAATCTGAGATGCTGATGATGGATTTGTTAGCAGCGGAGACGAGTCATGACGGAGGCAGTGA
>NZ_JACIDB010000015.1 GCF_014196115.1 Sphingomonas aquatilis
GCTTGTGGATGGCTCCACGCTGCCCCCGCTGCTACCAGCCGTGTGTCATTTCTATTTGGGGCAGAATGTGTCTTTTCTAATCAGCGGGAACACGGATTTCTGTTCCTTCAGAGATGCTTACGTGCCGTCCGACGGGCATTGTCACCCGCTCAGCAACAGTCGCTCGCGGTGCCGCAGATCCCGCTCGGCCCGCCACGCGTGAAACTGCGCCAGAACGCTTTCGGCGTCCATACCAGTTCGTCGCTGATGGGCCTCAATGCGGACGCGTAGGCGTGCCGGCCAAGCCGTGCTGTTTCGGATCAGGGTGGCCTGCACCCAGCGAGGCACGTAGCTGAGCAGCTTCTCCAGAATGTGGCGCTCGCGAAACGGCAGATGAGCGCCCGACATCAGGCGGCTGACGGGCTCGTCGGCGAGGAGCGCTACCACCGCGCTGAGAATGTGAGCTCGGCCGTAAGGCGAAAGCTCATGGTAGGGCTGTTCGTCCCAGGTCTGTGGTTTGTGCTCCGGCATGATCGGCAGCACGGGGCAGTCGACCAGGTTAATGTAACTGGTCCTGAAGAGGCTCGGCGCCAGCAGCGCCCGGGTGAGATCGCGCAGCACGGTGAGGAACTGGCGGGCGGGCACCGGCTCCATCCCCGGCAAGCATGCGGGATGCCCGAGCAGCGCCTTGCGGACCTCCCCGTCAAACGCAAACAGGATCGAAAGCGCCGCAGCCGTCTCTTCCGGCTCGAAATACGCCGCTGGTGTCGGCTGCGTCCAGCGGCTTGCCCTTAGCGGGGTGCCGCAATCGCCGCACACGAACTCGATGCCATTCGACCAGATGAACCGCGGCGCGTGTCTCGGCCGACAACGCCGACAGTAATCCTGTCGCCAAGCGCGATGCTGGTGACAGAAGACGATCGGCAGCGCCGCCTCTGCGTCCAGGTAAGCTCCGCCCGCCTCGTGCGCTTCGGCAAGGCAGTAGCGGCACCAGGCGAGATCGAGTTCGCCTCGCGCTCGGCCGAAACCGTCGATGCTTGGCAACCAGTCCACCGCCAGCCCTGGCCAGCGGCGCTTGACCCCGAGATTGAGCACGACATCCAACGCGACCCGAAGACCGGCTGCGACGCTTCTCGCCTCGTGCGGATCCCAGCGGACATCCGGCTGCGCCTTCGGACCGGCCGTCCATAGTGCCTCCCGAAGCTCGGCGACCGATACATCGTAGAAGGCCGCGGCCCGTCCGAGCCAGGATGACGGCAACTCGTCGGAACGAGGACGCGGCGCGAACGGCAGCGCTCCCGCCACGGCTCAAGCAGCCGCCGTCGCCCGCCCGCGTCCACGGCGCTGGGCTAACGCCTTCATGCTGACGGAGGGAAGCACAAGGTCGTCGGCGTCGAGGTCACTCACTTCGATACGCTCGGTGCCGTTCTCGATTGCCCGCACAGCGAGCGTTTCGACGAGCCGGAAGATGCGGCCGGTGTTCCCGTCGCTGAGGTCGAGGATAGCGGTGCGGCATCGCTCCTCCTCCAGCTGAGATGGCTTGCGCAGAGGCAGGATCGCGGCGAGCGTGACCATCAGCAGCCGAAATGGCTCGTCGTTCTGCCACCGGACCAGCTCGACCGCGTCGAACCGCTCGGCCAGTGCCGCATCCGTGAGCAGCGCCGCGCGCGCCTCGTGGTTGCCGGTGCAGACGAGCGGAATCTGCAGGTCGTTGGCCAGATAGCGAAGCGTGTTGAGGAAGACGCGCTGCTGCCGTGGCGTGCAGGCCAGCATGTGGTTGATCTCGTCCAGGATCAGCATACGAGCACCCACCTGCCCCATGATCCGGCGGGTGAGCTGCCGGGCTCGCTGGACGTCGCCGCGCCCCGCAAAGCCGGCGCCAAGCTTCTCGAGAACCTCCCCGTAGAACTCGCCATCGGTCGGCTGTGGCGGCAGCTGAACGGCCACGACCGGGATCGTCGCCGTTCCCGTTGTGTCGTTGAACCCGCGCGGGTTCTCCGCCTCGAAGCGCTCGACGATGCGGGACTTCCCCATCCCGGTCTGGCCGTAGATCAGGAGGCACGGCATGCGCGTGCGCGGCGGGTAGCGTAGCATCGCATCCAAGGTCTTGCGCACGGTTTCCGCCTTCGGGAAGCCGAGCCAACGATCCATGCGGATCCAGGCAATTCGCTCCTTGTCGGCCCACATCGCACGCTCGCGGTAGTCCTCGGCAAGATGCGACAGATCGCTCATCTGGGCATCTCCTCGACGAGGTACGGTAGCGCCTGCCGATCACCGCCCTTATCCGTTCCCGAGGCACCCGGCAGAGCTGTGGCTCTGTCCTCCTCAATGGTGGGCTTGCCGCTGCTTCTGGCGCGCCGTGCATCAGCCAAGGCTGCCCTTGTCCTCTGGAGCGCGAGCCGTGCGGCCTTCGTCTTGTGAGCGGCTTCCGCTACGATCAGCCGCTGTGTCTCGACCGCCTGGAAGATCAGCGTCTCGTCGACCGCTTGCTGACCACGCTCGCGCAGGGTGCGAACCGCCTCCTTCTGTTCCCAGCGGGTGATCGCCGGCCGCCGGAGGTCACGATAGGGCACCTCGAGGTGCTCGCCATGCGGGAGCTCGAGCCAGATGCGAGAAAGGTCACGCGGGTCCCACCGGATCGGCATGGCCTGCCCGGGTCGCGTGTACCAGCAGGACAGCGCGTCATCCCAGTAGTGCGTATGGAACAGTTCGATGCCGTGCGGGGTCACCGCGCGTAGTTCGCAAGGCAGGAAGTCGAAGAGGAAGCTGGCGCGATCGACCGGCAGCCGCGCCAGCTCCGGCCGCCGTTCCATCGCTTCGGCCCAGGCGAGCGCCGGCGGGATGCCGATGCCGCGGTGTCGCTCTGCATGGTACGGCCCAATGATCTGTGCGGCGAGCCAGCTCTCCAACTCGCCCAGCGTCATGCACGCTTGGGCTTCGGAGTCGTATTCGCCTCGCTCCGCCACGTTGGAGAACGTCGTGCCGGGCAGAAGATGGACAGCGCCCATCACTGTCCCGATCAGCCGCTCGATATGGCCACCGAAGTGCGGACGCCGAACCGGACGATACTCGAGCGAGATCGAGTGGGCACGGCAGCCCCGTTTCAGAGCGTCGGAGCGGTGCTCGCGCGCATTGTCGAGGTGTAGCCGATCCATGAGACCCTGATTGTCCCAAGGTGCCTCCATGCCGCGCTCGGCCAACCAGGCGGTCTTGGGGAGAACGGCTTGGCGCATGCACATGCCAACCGACACGGCCGAGGGTGCAAGCATATCGAGGTGGAACCCCGGTACCGTGCGGCTCGCGATATCGATCATCAGCGTGAGCCACGGCCGACCGATGGGCTTTCGATACAGATCGTCGACGACGATCACGTCGACCAGCGTGTGATCCGATTGCACGAGCTCCAGCGCGTAGCTGGCATCCAACACGCCTCGCGTCGGCTCCCACTTGTCAGCGGCGGCTTTGGACCCTTGCCTACGGGCCGTGACGGTCTGGGGAGGCAGTCTGTCCAATCGTGCTTGGATTGCCTTGGTGCTGGGCACCTTCAGCCCGATCTTCTGCGCCTCATGTCGGAGCCAGCGGCGGAGCGCCTGCACGTTCGGCTTCTCGAGGGTGAGATAACACTCCGCGATGCCTCGGGCGATCAACTGCTCGGCAGCAGATGAGAGCCGCCGCTCTCCCCTCTCCCGCCCTCGCGGGCGCGGCAACAGCGAAGCGGCAACGGGCGACGCCCGATAAAGCTGGAGAAGCTCATGAAAACGGGCGCGACCCAGCCCAAGCTTATCCAGCGCTTCGGCGGCTGCGTTGCCCGGGATGCGGGTCAGCGCAGCAAGTGGGCGGATGATCTTCTCGCGGCGGTGCGCTTCTGCCCAATTAGCGTCGCTCGCCGTCTTCAGGTCCGCGGTTCGCATGGTACGACGCCTCGGCTGATCCAGCCTGGCAAGCGTCCGCTCTTTTGGGGAGAATGTCCACCATTTCAGGAGTGGACTGACGCCGGGCGACGCTCGCCGTGTGCGTCCACCGTTTCAGGACAACCGACACCATCGATCCCGACAGCCACAATAGTTACTAGCGATAAGCCTGATTCCTGCTAGCAAGGTGGCAGGCAAAATTATGGGTCGGAACGGAGCCGAAACAGTGATCATCGACGTGCCGACGCCGGATGAATTTCACGATGCCGGCGTCAATCAGCTCTACCTGGCATGGAAGATCACCATGGACGCGCACGACGCGTGGTCCATCGGAGTTGGTGCCAGTGGGGATGCGGAGGCGACCGACGACTATTGGCGAAGTGTGCAGCCTGCACTGTCGAACGCCTACAGCCTTATCCAGCAAGCGATGGAGCTCGGCCTCAAGGGCCGGATCGCGCGCGTGTCGCCATACCTCCTCCTTGGCGATCCAGCCGACTGGAGCCCGAAGGCGGCGAAGGGGGCAACATCGTTTGGCGAGCTGCCGAGCCTCGAGGCGTCAAAGCTCGTAGCCGTGCACAACAGCGTTGCGGACCCGCCGCTGGACCCGGCGTTCAACACCTTCTGGACCGCGGTTCGCAAAGACCGCAACCGCATCATGCATTCGGCGCCGCGCGTAACCTTCACTGCGGGTGAGGTCACCCGTACCATCCTAATGGCGGCAAACGCGCTTTTTGCGGAGACATCATGGGTTGACCGGTTGTTTGCGATGGAGGGGGAGAGCAAGTTCGCCATCTTCGGCCTGGATGACCACGTCTACAGCGCCGTTGTCGGCCAGGTGGCCTGTGCCATCGAATTCCTCACACCCGCGGAGGCGATCGACCTTTTCGGCTTCAATCCCAGGCAGCATGCCTATCTCTGTCCTGCCTGCTTTGAGGCCACGCCGTACGATTATGCGGTGGATCTCCCAAAGCTAGCCCAGTTTGCCGCCAAGGTGCCCGGCGAGACCGAGCTAAGCTGCGTCGTCTGCCAGACGACGACTGACGTTAGCAGAGACGAGTGTGTGTATCCGGAATGTGTCGGTAACGTCATCGCCATGGAGCGGTGCCTGACCTGCTACCAGCTGCAGGACGAGCATCTGAAGATCGACGGCCCACCAAACGATGGCCAGGGGGATACTGTCTATGGCTACGACTTCATCTTTGGCCGGCCCCGCGAACGATCGGGGCGAACTTTTCTGAAGCACTATCAACGCGAAGACAGCGATGACGGTGCCATCGCCTTTGGGAAGCGAGCGCTGACGACACCTCACCTCGCAAGCTGGACCAGCGTCTCGATCTACGAGCACCAGTCCGGTATCTTTCCCTTTGGTGACAAGGCTCGAGTGCGCCCGCTTGGTCATTGGCTACGTCAGGAGGGCACGCTGTCATGGCACAAGGACGTGACTCTCTATGATCCTGTGCATGACGGTCCAGTATGATCGGCGATGATGCCGCGGAGCGCCGCGCGCTTCTCGCGATCGGGCCGATCGATCTGTCGCCAGCGTCAATCGATCTCGCACCGGATCTTAACCAGAGCGACCGCGCCCGGGTCGACCATTTCCTGGCGCGCGCATCGGCGGATGCGACCTTGCGTGCCTATCGGTCCGACTGGCGACTGTTCACGACCTGGTGCGACACACGCGGCTACGCCTCACTCCCGGCTTCACCCATTGTCACGGCTGCGTTCCTAAGCGAGCTTGCCAGAGACGGTAGCACCCATTCGAATGGGCGACCGTTATCCAAGTCGTCCATCGGTCGGCGGCTGGCCGCGATCGTCTTTGCCCACCGCGCCGCTGAGCTCGAACCGCCAACCGTACAAGCCGGCGCGGCCGCGCTGGATCGCGTGATGCGGGGTATCCGTAACGCCAAACGCAGCGATCGCCCGGCGAAGAAGCGGCCGGCCGACAGCGACGTGCTGCGTGACATGGTGCGCCATATCACCGGCTCCGCCCTCATCGACTACCGGGATCGCGCGCTGCTGAGCATCGGCATGATGGGGGCGTTCCGCCGCTCTGAGCTGGTCGCGATTGACATCGCCGATGTGGCCGAAGATCCACGCGGGCTGCTGGTCACGATTCCGTTTTCGAAGGGCGATCAGGAGGGCAAGGGGCAGAGCGTCGCGGTCCTCGATGGTCGTCGCATGGAGCCTGTGCGCCATTACCGCGCCTGGTTGGAGGTCGCGGGCATCACCGAGGGGCCCGTGTTCCGCCGTCTCACACCGCACGGCCGCCTCACCGAAAAGCCAGTTAGTCCGCAAACAGTGGCGCTGGTGGTCAAGGCGCGCGCAGCCGCAGCCGGCTATGATCCGGCACTTTTCTCAGGCCATTCACTGCGCGCCGGCTTCCTGACCGAGGCGGGTCGCCATGGTGCCAATTTGTTTAAGATGAAAGAGCACAGCCGCCATAAGTCGCTCGAGATGCTCAGCGAGTATGTTCGCGATCAGGAGGCGTTCCGCAATCACGCCGGCGAAGGCTTTGCGTAATGAGCAGGCGCGGAAGGGATGGGTTGGCGTTGGCGAGGATGTCGCATAGGCATAAGGGCGAGGGGACGCTGTGAAGACCGACACATCCGATGACTTCCAGTTCAGCCTGGCAGGCCGCGTGCGCAACCTTGGTTTCGCGCCCTCTCCGTTGAACGCGCTGTTCCCGTTGTTCGAGGCAATCGCCAACGCGTTCCATGCCATCGAGGCGCGCTGGGATCGTGAGGCGACGGCGAAGGGCGTCATCACGGTGACGATCCTACGCAGCAGCTCGGACGACGAAAACCCACCGGTCGCTGGCTTCCTGATTGAAGACAACGGGATCGGGTTGAACACCGACAATTGGCGCGCGTTCCGCACCGCAGATACCGCCAGCAAGATCAGCCGCGGCGGTAAGGGGGTGGGTCGCCTTTCCTGGCTGAAGGTGTTTCAGAACACGCACGTCAACAGCAGCTTCAGCGAAGGCGGCTCAACGCTGCACCGGTCGTTCGACTTCGCTGTCGCCCAGAACGACGCCAGTCCGCTGATTGGCCATGAGTTGCGGCTTGCGGGTGCGACCCCGACCATCGGCACGAAAGTGCGGCTGGAGCCTTACGTGCAATCCTACAGTGCGCATTGTCCTCGCAAGGTCGACACGATAGCCGCGCACATCATTGGTCATTTCCTGCGCAACTTCGCCAGCTATGAAGTGCCATCCTTCACGCTTGTTGATCGTGCCGAGCGGATCAGCCTGCTCGATTTTTACAGCAGCAACGTCGAGTCCGACACGCCCGAGACATTGAAAGTCGTCCTCGAGCCCGGGGAAGAACCGATCGACGTTGATATGTACCACATCCTGCTCAACAAGGGATTGCGCCTGCACGACGGCGGCAAGCACTGGAACCTGTATGTGGGCGATGGCCGCGTTGTTCGCGACGAGAAAATCGATAATCAGCTTGGGCTTGGTTACATCGGTGAAAATAGCGACTCCGTCTATATCGGCTTGGTGTCAGGCGACTACCTGAACGGCCACGTTAATCAGGAGCGCACCAACTTCACGTTCCGCGAAGATGACTATCGCAGCCTGCATCAGGCGGCGGTCGACGCTGCCAAGCGACACCTAGCGCCCTATATCGAACAGGTTCGCACCAAACAGGCCGGTATTACCTTGCGCGTCGTACGTGAGAACCCGCAGTTTCTGGCCGTCGCCAGCAATATCCCGGCTTTCGTCGAGGAGCATCTATCGCTCAACGCCAAGTCGGAGGAGGATATTTATATCGAGCTGGCGCGCCAGCGTCGACGCAAGCAACGCGAGACGAAGCGCGAGATAAAGGCACTATCCGCCGGCAATGCCAGTGAGGTCGTCGACCGGGTGCAGAAGGTTGCCAGTGCGATCAACTCGGACAAGAAAGCGTCGCTCGCCGAATATGTCGTTAAGCGGAAGGAGATCCTCGATCTCCTCGACAGTTCGCTGGCGTACGTCGATCCGGAGAAGCGAGACTACTTGCGTGAGGAGATCGTCCATGACCTCATCATACCGATCCGCTCGGATGGCGAAGCGCTCGACTATGAAGACCATAACCTATGGATTCTGGATGATCGACTAGCCTTCTATTCCTATTTGAAGTCCGACAAGCCCTTCACAACGTTTCTCACCGACAGCGACAGTACCCGCGAACCGGACGTCGCCGTTGTTTTCGATCGATCGCTGGCGTTCGACCGTGAAGGTACTGACGAACCGATTATCATTGTCGAATTCAAGCGACCCGGCCGACCCAACTACAGTCATAGCGACAACCCGGTCACGCAGGTGCTTGAATATGTAAACATCATGCGGAACGGCGGAGCGTTCAAGGATCGCACCGGCAGGTTCCGCAAACCTATTCCTCCCAGCACCAGATTTATCTGCTTCGTCGTCGCTGATTTTACGCCAAAGCTGGTCGAGGTTGTATCAATGTCGATTGCTCAGAATAAAAGTGCGGATGGCGAGGGGTACTTTGGCTTTTCGCCCATCCACAATGCCGTCGTTGAGGTTCTGCCTTACAACAAGCTGCTTCATGATGCCCGGCTGAGAAACGAGGCCTTCTTTGCCAAGCTCGGGCTGAACTAGTTACTCGGAATCACGAATTTGCGCGGATGACATAGCTGCGATTCCTATGTCAGCTAGGGAGGGCATCAGGTGGCACTACCGTCTCTGGTGGCGTATAAAGCTGGTCCCTAGTCGCGCGAACCACGTCGTTTACATATTCCGGCCATGGGCCGGCACCTGGTGGCATCGCAGCTTCTTCCTGTCGGTCCCGCAGGCGATTGCGGATCGTGCGGGCGGTGGTGCGGGTCGCCTCGTTGTCATCGTGCCAGGCGCCCCAGCGAACCCGCCAGTTAACGTATCGTGGCGCGAAAACCAGGAAGATCAAGGCCCCCACGCCGACGCCGTGTTCGCCAAGCAGCAGGATGGGAAGCGTGGCAATGGCGAATGCCTGAATCAGCGCCCAACAGGAACGATGACGGCGAAAGCCGTTCTGAACCAGCGTCGTCGGCCACCACGGACCTGCGACTGCCCATGCCGCGAGCGCGACCAACAGGCCGGTCAACACCATGCTGACGACGAAACCGATCCACAGCAGCGCCTTGGGAGCAATGAAGGTCAAGAAATCACCCATGCTGGCGCTGCGTGTCGAGGTCGCGCAGCTCGCGCAACAGATCGGTGGCCGGCGTCGAGACCACGATATCGTGGATGACCTTCTGGTCGAGGCTGATCACGTCTCCGACCGGACGTTCCGCGTAGCGAACCAGCGCAGGCTCGCTGGACGGCGTCCAACGTCGCGACGTGCCGGGCTTGAGTTCGAAAAGAAAGCGAGCAGGGGAGGCCAGGCTGATGCTCTGCGTTTGGCCATCGCTGCTCTGGCGGATGTCGGCGACCACGCCGCGATAGCCGACCCCAAGTCCGTCATGCTGGAGATCGGTCAGCACATAGGCGATCGGGCGATGACCGTGCTGCGTAGGCTTGATGATATGCGTGTAGGCCCAGCCGTGCCCGCCAAAGTCCCACCCTTCCGTAGCGACATCGAGTGCATCGTCGGCCATCAGCATGACGACTGCCAGCGTCGAGAAAATCGGTGCGCAAATGCCCCACACCAGATCACTAGCGCTCAACGCGGCTGCCTTTGGCCCACCCTGCGCGACGATCAGCAACGTGCCGATCGGATTGACCGCGGGCGTCCGGTAATCTGCGGGCAAGAAGCGGCTGACGTCGATCAGAAGCGTTTGCACCAGCCCGATAGCAAGCCCGGTCAGCAGGTGCGCGATCAGGGAAACGGCGACCCCGATCGCCAGCACGCTCAATGCGTTAACCGGCAGATCCGGGCGCGCAACGGCGTACCGGCGGGCGCGGGTATTCCAGAGCAGGATTGCGAAGAAGCCAGGAAGGAGGATTGCAACGCCTGTGACAACGGCCAGCGTCAGTGAGAACAAGGCTCAGGCCTCGACCAATTTCCGCTTACCGGTCGCCTGGTCAATGACCATCTTAGGGCGCTTGCCCGCAGCCTTCATAGCCTTGAGCTCCCGCTCGAGGCGTAACATGTCATCGTAACCGCCAAGCTGCCACGCGATCGAGGCGGTCTCTTGCTGTTCGCGAGGGGTCAGAACAGTGGCCATGTGGACAACATAGGGACGCGATCGCGCCGCGTCTATGGGGCACGGTCCTATACCAGCATCTGACGGCCTGAAGGCTTAGTCAGCCAGCGTTCGAAAGTGCGTCGATGATCCGACAATCGGCGATCGTTGTCGCGTCGCAGGTCGCTCCCCATTGCACGATCTCGGTTCTCAGCGCGGCGAGATCGGCGAGCTTGCGATCGATCTCATGGATGTGAACCGCGGCGATCGCATCGACCTCCGCGCAGGAGCCGCGCGGATCGTCTGCTAACCGCAGAAGGTCACGCACCTGGTCGAGGGTGAAGCCAAGATCGCGCGAGCGCTTGATGAACGACAGGCGATCCAGGTGGGAGCCGTTGTAAACGCGGTAGTTCCCTCCGCTGCGGATCGGCGCCCCGATCAATCCTTCCGCTTCGTAGAAGCGTACCGTCTCGACCTTCAACCCGGTCAATCTTGCTATTTCACCGATCTTCATCACAGACCCTTGACCCTCTAGTGGGATGAGGGTTCATATAGGGGGTCCGACCCAACGAATCGAGCTCGATGATGGCGGACGCCTGTTGTTCAGCAAAGCGCGACACGATCGCGGAACTTGGCCGTAAGGCCGAGCAGCGACGCGCGCTGATCGTCGTCATGGTCATCAACCTATCGATGTTCGCCATCGAGTTCGGTGGTGGGCTGCTGGCCCGCTCGTCGGCGCTGATGGCGGACTCTGTCGACATGTTCGGCGATGCCGTGGTCTATGGGCTGAGCCTCTATGCACTCAATCGTGGCGCACGTTGGGAGGCGGGAGCGGCGATCGCCAAGGGCGGCCTCATCCTGGTATTCGGCATCGCCGTCCTCGTCGAAATCGCCGGTAAGATCGCCAACGGCGTGCCGCCGTCTTCGACGCTGATGCTCGGCTTCGGCGGGGCGGCGCTGGCAGCGAACCTCACGTGTCTGGCGCTGTTGTGGCGTTTCCGCGCTGCGAACGTGAACATGGCGAGCACCTTCGAGTGTTCGCGCAACGATGTCGCATCAAACATCGGAGTGCTCATCGCAGCGAGCCTCGTCCACCTCACAGGTGCCGCATGGCCCGACATCGTGGTCGGAGGCGTCATTGCGATTATCTTCCTCCGCTCCGCGTGGCGGGTGTTCGCGGATGCTATCCCCGCATGGCGTTTTGCTGACAGGTCCAGTGCCTACAATCGCCCTCATCGCGGAGAGAACGCATGACATCGGGTCGTCATGGTGATAGGCGCGTTCCCATGCTGGCCCGCGCCTGGTCCTTGCTGCTCCTCCTGCTGGCGTCGTCGCTCGTGATGACGGCGACCGTCCACGCGCGCGAAGTGCCGGGGCAGGCGACGACGATCGAATGCACAGGCGTCGTCCATGTAGATGGTGATGCCGATCAGTCGCAGGGTGATGCCGACAAGGCGATCCCGCATCATCATGGAACCTGTCACGGACAGGCTCTGAGCATTCCGCAGGCTGACGCCATCCCGGTCACCTTCAATATCGAGGGCGCTCGTCCCAAACCCGGTTTCGACGCCGTGCGGGCGCTGAGTTCCGTCGATCCGGCGTTGCGGCCGCCAAACGCCTGACGGATGCTGCCGGCCGGGATGACCCGGCCTGACGACATTCGTTAGGATTCCTCGACAATGCAGAAATTGTGCGCAGCCTTGCTGGCTGCGGCGTCGTGCGCCTCGGTGGCCCACGCGCAAGCCGGGCCGCCTGCGCCTATCACGCAGGCTGGACCGATCTATTCGCTCGACCAGGCGGTCGTCGCTGCCGGCGGCTCGGCGCCTTCGACCTCGGCCGCTACCGCTGCCATCGAAGCCGCACGTGCGGGCCGGACCGTTGCGGGATTGCGCCCCAACCCGGTCTTCCAAGGACAGATTGAGAATATAACGGGCTCCGGACCCTATCGGGGCGTGCGCGCCGCAGAGACTACGGTCGGGTTCGCCATTCCGATCGAACTGGGTGGCAAGCGCAGCGCCCGGGTCGGAGTTGCCAACGCCCAACTCTCACGCGCCGAGATCCAGGCGGCCATCATAGCCGCGGACGTGCGGTTGCAGGTGACGCAGCTCTACGTCGAAGCGGTCGCAGCCGAGCGGCGGGTGACGACGGCGCGGGATCAGGCGCGGATAGCGGGCGACGCACTCCGCGCGGCAAGTGTTCGCGTGCAGGCCGGACGGGCGTCGCCGCTCGAACAACAGCGCGCCGACGTCGCGCGGATCAACGCCGAGGCCAACGTCGAGCGTCAGCTCCGACTTTCCGACGCGGCCCGGGCGAATCTGGCGCGACGCATTGGTCAGCCGATCGATGGCCGTCTCGACGAGACGTTGCTCGATCGATTGCCCGACGCGGCGGCCTATGGGCCGGCGGCACCGGTACGAACGGTCGGAACGCTGGCGCTGGCCGCAGCCGATGCCGACTTCAGCATCGCGGATGCGGGCGTAAGGCTCGCGCGCGCCAATCGGGTGCCGGACATCAACGTCGGTCCGGCGCTGCGCAGGCTGGAAGCGACGAACGACACCGCGGCCGTCTTCACGGTCTCGATACCGATCCCGGTGTTCAACAACGGCCGCGCGGCGATCGCACAGGCGACTGCACAGCGTACCCAGGCGGACGCTCTTCGCCGGGTGACGGCGCTCGACATCGAGCAAGCCATCACTGACGCGCAGGCTCAGGCGGCGAACGCGGCGACGACTGCGCGTGCGGCGTCCGGACCGGCTTTGGCGGCCGCGCAGGAAGCGGCTCGGATCGCGCGCATCGGATATCGCGAAGGCAAGTTCGGGCAACTCGAACTGCTCGACGCCGAACGCACCCTCGCCGAGACGCGCGTCGCCGCGATCGACGCGCTCGCCAACTACCAGAATGCACGCGCGCAAGTGGAGCGGCTGACCGCCCCTGCGCCCGTTGGGGGAAACCAGTGATGAAAAGCTATTATCTCGTGGGCGCAGCGACGGCCGCCCTCCTGCTGTCGGCATGCGGCGGTGGAAGCGACGCCGGAAACGAAGCCGCTGCGAACGAGGCATCGAACAGCGCGTCGGCGAACGCCGGGGCGGAAGCACCGGCGCAGAAGGATGCCGTGACGCTCACGCGGGAGCAGATCGCCGCAGCCGGAGTCCAGATCGGCCGTCCGATCGTCGGAGGTGCGGGAACGATCGAGCTTCCTGCAATCATCGAAGGCGATCCGCAGGGCACACAGGTCGTGTCAGCTGCCATCGCCGGTCGGGTGGTCGCGCTCACGCGCAATCTCGGGCAGACCGTCGGCCGAGGTCAAACGATCGCCGTGATCGAAAGCCGGGAGGCCGCACAGATCAAGGGCGAGGTGCAGGCCGCACGTGCACGGCTGCAGCTCGCGAACTCCAATCTCGCGCGCGAACAGCGCTTGTTCTCGCAGAAGGTCTCGCCCGAGCAGGACCTGATCGCGGCGCGCACCGCAGCGACGGAGGCGCGCATCGCGCTGACCCAGGCGCAGAGCACCGTTTCGGCAGCCGGCGTCGGCGGGGCGGGACTGAACCGGCTGGGAATCGCCGCACCGATCTCGGGCCAGGTGATCGCACGGCCCGTGACCCTCGGTCAGACCGTGACGGCCGATGCCGAGCTCTATCGCATCGCCAATCTCGGCCAGGTGTCGCTGGCTTTGAACCTCAAGCCGGAGGATGCCGGCCGCGTCCGTCCCGGCAACGTCGTGACGGTCAAGGCCGCGGGCCGGCAGGCGACGGCGCGGATCACCTTCGTGTCGCCAGCGCTCGATCCCCAGACCCGCCTCGTGCCGTCGATCGCGACGCTCGACAATCGTGGTGGCACTTGGCGCGTCGGCGAACCCGTGACCGCTTCGGTCGAACTGACGGGCAGCGGCGGCAGCGGTGCGATCCGTGTGCCGACCACGGCGGTGCAGACCGACGAGGGCAAATCGGTCGTCTTCGTACGAACTCCGAACGGCTTCCAGGCGACCCAGGTGCAGCTCGGCGACGCATCCGGTGACACGGTGATCGTCCGCTCCGGCCTGACCGGCCGTGAGCAGATCGCCACCACCGGCAGCTTCACGCTCAAGGCCGAACTCGGCAAGAGCGAAGCGGTAGAGGATTGAGATCATGATCGCCCGCATCGTCACATGGGCGGTCGAGAAGCGTTGGCTCGTCCTGCTGCTCGCCGTCATCGCCGCAACCATCGGCGCCTTCTCCCTCTACCGGCTGCCGATCGACGCGGTGCCGGACATCACCAACAATCAGGTGCAGATCAACGTTCGCGCGCCAGCGCTGTCGCCCGAGCTGGTCGAGAAGCAGGTGTCGTTCCCGATCGAGACGGCGCTCGCCGGCACCCCGGGCCTCGAATACACCCGCTCGCTGAGCCGCAACGGCTTCGCCCAGATCACGGCCGTCTTCTCCGACGCGACCGACATCTACTTCGCCCGCCAGCAGGTCGGCGAACGGCTGCAGGGCGTGGCCGAGAACCTGCCCGACGGCGTGAACCCCGAAATGGGACCGATCGCGACCGGTCTGGGCGAGGTGTACATGTACACCGTCCGCCTGCAGCACCGCGCCGACGACAAGCACAAGCCCGGCGAGCCGGGCCAGCAGCCCGACGGCAGCTACATCACCCCCGAGGGCGATCGGCTGACGAGCGAGGAGGACAAGGCGACCTATCTGCGTACCGCGCAGGACTGGATCGTCACCCCGCTACTGAAGAACACGCCCGGCCTGGCTGGTGTCGACTCGATCGGAGGCTATGCCAAGCAGTTCCTGGTCGTCCCCGATGTCCAGAAGCTCGCTTCACTCGGCATCACGCTGACCGAACTGGGTAACGCTCTCGAGCGGAACAATACCAGTGTCGGAGGCGGCTTCGTCAACCGCAACGGTGAGGGACTGGCGGTAAGGTCGGACGCTCTGGTCCGCAACACCGGCGAGTTGGCCCGGACCGTCGTGGCGACCCGCAACGGTGTGCCCGTGACGCTCGATCAGGTCGCGACCGTTCGCACCGGACAGGCGATCCGGATGGGTTCCGCGTCCGAGAACGGCACCGAGGTCGTGGTGGGCACCGCGATCATGCGGATCGGTGAGAACAGCCGCTCGGTCGCGACCGCGGTCGCGGACAAGCTGAAGACGATCAACGCCTCGCTTCCGCCGGACGTGGTGGTGCAGCCGGTGCTCAACCGCACCGAGCTGGTTAACTCCACCATCCGGACGGTGGCGCGCAACCTCGGCGAAGGCGCGGTCCTCGTCATCGTCGTCCTGTTTCTCCTGCTCGGAAACTTCCGCGCGGCGCTCATCGCAGCGCTCGTCATTCCGATCACGATGACGCTAACCGGATTCGGGATGCTCAAGGCAGGCGTCTCTGCCAACCTCATGAGCCTCGGCGCGCTTGACTTCGGCCTGATCGTCGATGGTGCGGTCATCATCGTCGAGAATGCGTTGCGCAGGCTCGCGGAGCGCCAACATCACGAAGGCCGACGGCTCACCGTCAAGGAGCGGCTCGCGAGCGTGGCGGCTGCCGCGCGCGAGATGATCCGGCCTTCGGTATACGGACAGGCGATCATTATACTCGTCTACGTACCGCTGCTCACGCTCACCGGCGTCGAGGGCAAGACGTTCGTGCCGATGGCGCTCACCGTCATCATCGCGCTCGCCTTCGCGTTCGTGCTGTCGCTCACCTTCGTGCCTGCGATGATTGCCATCTGGCTGTCGAAGAAGGTCGATGAGGAGGACGGCCGCATCGTCACCTGGCTCAAGAAGCGCTATGAGCCGGGGCTCAATCGGGCCATGAGGCGTCCCACGATCACGATCGGGGCGGCCGTCGGCAGCCTCGTCCTGGCGGTCTTAGCGTTCGGAACGCTGGGGCAGGTGTTCCTGCCGCAGCTCGACGAGGGTGACCTGCTCATCCAGTCGCTGCGCATCCCGGCGACGTCGGTCCAGCAGAGCCAGGCGATGCAGGTGCCGATCGAACGCATGATGTCGAAGCAGCCCGAGGTGCAGTTCGTCTATTCGAAGACGGGCACCGCCGAGCTCGCATCGGACCCGATGCCGCCCAATGCCACGGACATGTTCGTCATCCTGAAACCGCGCGACGCCTGGCCCGACCCCAAGTTGGCGAAGGAGGATCTGGTCAAGCGCATCGAGGGCAATCTCGCGAAGTTCCCGGGCAACGCCTACGAGATCACCCAGCCGATCCAGATGCGCTTCAACGAGCTGATCGCAGGCGTTCGCGGCGACATCGCCGTCAAGGTCTTCGGCGACGATTTCTCCGCCATGAACCGGACGGCGGAGCAGGTCGCGTCAATCCTGCGCAAGACGCAAGGCGCGGCCGACGTGAAGGTCGAGCAGACGACGGGTCTCCCGATGCTCGACATCCGCGTCAACCGCGATGCGATGGCACGCCTCGGCGTCACCGCTCAGGATGTGCAGGACACCGTCACCGCCACCCTCGGTGGCCGCACCTCCGGGCAGATCTTCGAGGGAGACCGCCGCTTCCCGGTTGTCATCCGCCTCTCGGAGGCGCAGCGTTCGGATCTGGGGCTGCTGCAGCAGGTCCAGGTTCCGGTCGCCGGCGGGTCCTTCGTTCCCCTTTCCAGCGTCGCCGACATCGGAGTCGTGGACGGGCCGAACCAGATCAGCCGCGAAAACGGCAAGCGCCGGGTGGTCGTGCAGGCCAACGTGCGTGGTCGCGACGTCGGAAGCGTTGTGGCCGACGCACAGGCTGCCATCGGCAGCCAGGTGCGCCTGCCACCGGGCAGCTATCTCGAATGGGGTGGACAGTTCGAGAACCTCCAGTCGGCCAGCGCAAGGCTGAAGCTGGTCATCCCGGCCTGCTTCGTCCTGATCCTGTTCCTCCTCTATGGCGCCCTGGGATCGGTGCGTGATGCCGCGATCGTGTTCACCGGCGTGCCCTTCGCGCTGGTGGGCGGCGTGCTGCTTCTCTTCGTGCGCGGCATGGACTTCTCGATCTCCGCCGCGGTGGGCTTCATCGCGCTGTCCGGCATCGCGGTCCTCAACGGCCTCGTCATGGTCAGCTCCATCCAGGACCTGATCCGTTCGGGCATGGACCGCGCCGAGGCGGCGCATGTTGGTGCGATGCAGCGCCTGCGTCCGGTCGCCATGACGGCGCTGGTGGCATCGCTCGGCTTCGTACCGATGGCGCTCGGACATGGTGCCGGTGCCGAGGTGCAGAAGCCGTTGGCGACGGTCGTCATCGGCGGGCTGATCTCGGCGACGCTGCTGACGCTCTTCGTGCTTCCCACCCTCTACGCGCGGTTCGGGCAGAAGGCGATCGAGCTGCCGGAGCACTACAACGAAGAGCACGAAGGCGATGATCACGGTCAGACCTTCGGGAAGACCATGGCCTGACGAACGAGGAGGGCGGCACCGTCGTGCCGCCCTCCCATATCGATGATGGGGATACCCATGCCGGAGATCACGATTTCCCGAGTTTTCCATGGCCCGCCGCTGCGGATCTGGTCCGCGCTGATAGAGCCCGAGCACCGTCAAGCCTGGAGGCCGATGATCCAGCTCGACGATGCCAGCCAGGTTGGCGAAACCCAGTGCACGTTCGCCTTTCCGGGCTGGTCACGCTCCGTCCGTTCACCCGCCGAGGTCGACCACCTGGACAAGCCCCGGGCTTTCGCCTGGTCGTGCGGCATTCCTCACGTGTTCATGATCGAGGAGCGCTTCGAACTCCAGGGCGACGACGGCGGCACCACGGTGTCGCACAGCTGCGCCCTCCGGGGCCTGCTCTCGCTCCCGATCGCCGCGATGGTTCTGCGTCGTCTGCGCGTACTGATGATCGAGGCCGACGACCGACTTGCGGCCTACCTTCACTGGCGCGCCGGACAGGCGGTCCGCGGAGCCGACCGGCGCCGCATAGCGCAGCACTATCGGAGGAAGGTACGATGATTGGCATCAAGATCGTCGCGATGGTCGGCTTCGTGGTCCTGACCGGCTGCTCGAAGCCCGCGCCCAGCGACCCGCCCACCCAGCAGGAGGTTCATTCCGCCGACAGCGGGGTGTCGAGCGGGCAACTCGGCCGTCACCGCTATCGCTGCGACGACGGAAGCAGGCTGCTGATCGACTACAAGGACGATGGACTGCGGCTCGACCTGCGCGACGGGAACGATGCTCCTCCCCGGATCCTCAGCGCGCCCACGCAGAGGCTGCAATATGTCGGCGACGGCATCACGGCGACATTCTCCGGAACGCAGCTGACGATCGTCGAGGGCACGAGCCGAACCCGGACCTGCGTCCAGGAGGGCAGCAAGTGACCCGATCGTATCAACGGTGCGGTTCGGCCGGAACACGTCCGCGCAGACGTCAGCGGAGGGCGTGACGATGTCCGATCCGACCATCTCGAACGTCATGGCGATCCGCGCAGACGTGATCGCGCGCAGTCGAGCGCTTCGCGAAGCGCAGCCGAACGTCGCGCCCGGCGCGGCGCCGGGCACCCCCTCGTCCAGTTTCGCACAGACGCTCGATGGCGTCGTAGCGAAGGTCAACGAGACGCAGCAGCGGGAAGACGTCGCTACCGAGGCCTACGAGCGCGGCGAGACGAACGACATCGCGACCGTCGCGCTGATCCAGAACCGTGCAAGTGTCGCGTTCGAAGCGACGCTTCAGGTCCGCAACAAGCTTCTGTCCGCATACAAAGACATCATGAACATGCCGCTCGGCTGATGCCGAAGCATGCTGGAGCAATGAACATTTATGATTGTGGGCGCCACGCCACGATTTCGGCAGATCATGTTTGAGGTATGGAAGCCGCTGACGATCCTCTTCGTATGGGACGTTGCGGTCACCGCCTTCCACTTCATGACGCCGATCAAGGAGCCGCCGCTTCCGACTGCGTTGTTCGGCACCGCGATCGCGCTGTTCATGGGCTTTCGGACCAACGCCGCATATGCGCGCTGGTGGGAGGCGCGGACTTTATGGGGCGCGCTCATCAACGCGTCGCGATCTTTGTCGCGCGTCGCGCGGAGCCTTTCGGAAGGGAAGGACGATGCGGAGGGTCTCCACCAGGATGTGGTCCGTCGGCAGATCGCCTTCGCCCATGCGATACGATGCCAACTCCGCCGCGAACCCGCCTACGACGAGATCAGGCGGATCGCGGGCGAAACGCTTGCCGAAATGGTCGTTAAGAAGACGAACCCGGCCAATGCGATCCTGAACAGCATCTCTCTGCTGTTCGCCAGTGCCCTCGCGAACCGCAGGATCGACACCATTCAGCAGGCGATGGTCGAGCGCGTGCTGGTCGACATCGCCAACGCCCAAGGCGGTATGGAGCGGATCAAGAACACCCCGCTGCCGAATGGCTTCCGTTTCTTCCCGAACCTGTTCACCCGCCTGTTCTGCCTACTCTTGCCCATCGCGCTGGTCGAATCGCTCGGGCTCTGGACGCCGATAGGCTCGACGTTGATCGGCCTCGTCTTCCTCGCCGTGCTGAGCATCGGCGAAGATCTCACCGATCCCTTCGCCAACACCGTCCACGATGTGCCGCTCACCGCCATGTGCCGCACGATCGAGATCGATCTGCTCGAGTCCGCCGGCCTCGAGGCGCCAGCACCGCTCAAACCGGTGCATGGAGTCCTGTGGTGAGCAGCGAGCGAGCTAAACGGACGGCTGTGCCTCGTGGCAGGCTCTCCCTGCTCGCGCTCGCCGCACTGGGCCTCACGGCTTGCGGGCCAGCGCCAGACGACACGGAAGGCGTTCTTCACAACGCGGAGACGATGCCGGACTTGGTTGGGCAACGTGTCGTCTACTGCGACGACGGATCGCGCGCCGACGTCGACTACCTCCGCGATGGTCTGCGTATGGCGGTCACCTGGCTGCCGCGCGGCAGGACGGAGATCCTGCGCGCGCGGGGCACCGGTGACGAGTTCCGCAACGGCAGCACGAGGGCGGTGATCGCGGGTGGATCGATCGCCTTCACCCGCTCCGACGGCAAGGTGCGCGTCTGCCACCGCACCAAGGGGGAGAACTGAGCGATGCGCCCTCTTGCACGCACTTCGTTGTCGGCGTCCGCGGTGATCCTCGGCACGATCATCATCACCAGAAGCGGGCTGAAGCTGCGGCTGGTTTCGTGTTCTCGGCACCTCGCCGCGAGCGTCGTCTTCCTCGCCGCCGCACGCGAGATGCGACGCGATGCCCGCATACGATCGAAGATCACAGTTGGGAGGCCGTCATGAACGACAAGCTCGAACTCGACATTCCGGTGCTGCTGCCCGACCTGCCCGATGCCGCCGACGCCTGCCTGGAGCGCCTCGTCTCCACCCTGGCGACGCGCGACGGCGTCGAGAAGGCCCACGTCATCGCTGTCGACGGTGACGCCCCTGCGGCACTGTGCATCCATTTCGACGCCGCCAAGCTGCCGCTGCCGCGGCTGCGCGAGATGGTACGTGCGGCAGGCGCCGAAATCACCGAACGCTACGGCCATTCCGTTTGGGAGGTTACGGGGATCACGCACGAACGTCGGGCACGCACGATCGGCGACACGCTCTGCGCGATGCCCGGCGTTGTCCAGGCGAGCGCGACCACCAGCGGAACGATCCGCGTCGAATACGATCGGCAGCGGACCGGCGAGGACGAGATCCGTGCGACGCTTCGCAAGCTCAAGGTGGGTCTCGGCGAACGGATCGCAGCCGACGATCATGCCGGACACGATCATGGGAAGGGCGCCCGGACGAAGGAGGAGCAGCATGGCCCAGGCGACGGCCACGACCATTCGCACGCCGAGTTCCTAGGGCCCAACACCGAGTTGATCTTCGCTCTCGCCTGCGGTGCGCTGCTGGGGATAGGGTACGGCGTCGAGAAGCTGATGCCTGACGCGGCGCAATGGCTGCCGACCGCCTGCTTCGTCGCGGCCTATCTCTTCGGCGGCTTCTTCACGCTGCGCGAGGCGATCGACAACCTGCGACTCCGCAGGTTCGAGATCGACACTCTGATGCTGGTCGCCGCAGCCGGTGCCGCAGCCCTTGGCGCCTGGGCGGAAGGCGCGCTGCTGCTCTTCCTCTTCAGTCTCGGTCACGCGCTCGAGCATTATGCGATGGGTCGCGCCAAGAAGGCCATCGAGGCGCTGGCCAAGCTCGCGCCGGAGATCGCGACCGTTCGGCGGGACGGCCAGAAAAGCGAGATACCCGTCGAACAGCTGGTGATCGGCGATGTCGCGATCGTTAGGCCGAACGAACGCCTGCCTGCAGACGGCTTCATCATCAAGGGCTCCAGCGCGATCGACCAGGCTCCCGTCACCGGCGAGAGCATCCCGGTCGACAAGATCCCCGTCGCCGATGCCGCGATCGCTCGTGCCAAGCCGGACGCGGTGGGTCCGGAAAGCCGGGTGTTCGCCGGTACGATCAACGGCGGGAGCGCGATCGAGATCGAGGTGACGCGTCGCTCAAACGAGAGCGCACTCGCCAAGGTCGTGAAGATGGTCAGCGAGGCGGAAACGCAGAAATCGCCGACGCAGCGGTTCACCGATCGCTTCGAGCGGGTGTTCGTGCCTGCCGTCCTCGTGCTCGCCCTTCTACTCCTGTTCGCCTGGGTCGTCGTCGACGAGCCCTTCCGCGACAGCTTCTACCGGGCGATGGCTGTGCTGGTGGCGGCAAGCCCCTGCGCGCTGGCGATCGCGACGCCGAGTGCAGTGCTTTCCGGCGTCGCGCGAGCGGCGCGAGGCGGTGTCCTGGTCAAGGGCGGCGCGCCGCTGGAAAATCTCGGATCTTTAAAGGCGATCGCCTTCGACAAGACTGGCACGCTGACCGAAGGACGGCCACGCATCACCGATGTCGTGGTGGTCGATGCTGCCGACGAGAACGAGCTGCTGGCACTCGCCGTCGCGGTCGAGGCGCTCAGCGACCACCCGCTTGCGCAGGCGATCGTCAAGGACGGCCGTGAACGACTCGGCGCACGCGGACTACCCGAAGCCGGAGACCTCAAGAGCCTCACCGGCCGCGGCGTCACCGCAACCGTCGGAGACGAGACGGTATGGATCGGGAAGGCCGAGATGTTCGGCAAGGAAGGCATTCCGGTATTGGGTCAAGGGGCAACGAGTGCCGTCGCCGCGCTGCGCGAGAGCGGCCGGACCACGATGGTCGTGCGCAAGGGCGACCGGGATCTCGGCGCCATCGGTCTCATGGACACGCCGCGCGAGGCCGCGAGGACCGCGTTGCGCCGTCTGCACGACATGGGTGTGTCACGGATGATCATGATCTCCGGCGACCATCAGAAGGTCGCCGAGGCGATCGCCCGGGACGTCGGGATCGATGAAGCCTGGGGCGATCTGATGCCCGAGGACAAGGTGGCCGCAATCAAGAAGCTGGCAGGCGAGGACAAGGTCGCGATGGTCGGCGATGGAGTCAACGATGCACCTGCCATGGCGAGTGCGACCGTCGGGATCGCGATGGGCGCGGCCGGGTCGGACGTGGCTCTGGAAACCGCGGACGTGGCGCTGATGGCCGACGATCTGGCCCATTTGCCGTTCGCGGTGGGTCTCAGCCGTCACACCCGTGGGATCATTCGCCAGAACGTCTTCGTCAGCCTCGGCGTCGTCGGCTTCCTCGTACCGGCGACCATCCTGGGGCTCGGGATCGGACCCGCGGTAGCGGTGCACGAGGGATCGACCTTGCTGGTCGTCGTCAACGCCTTGAGGCTGCTAGCCTACCGCGATCCGACCGGTAGGGCAGGATGACGGTGGAAGCCGTGAGAACGCCCACGTCTGAAAAGGCAGTTGCGTGCAGCAGCCTGGGGATGTTGCTCGAGCATCGTCTTCGGCTGCGCCCGCGACGCTCGGGGATCTGAAATCACAATGTTCGACATCATACTGGATGTACTTTCCTCCTTCAAAGGTTTCGGCGTTTTTCTGCTGATGCTTTTGGAGAACGTCTTTCCGCCGATCCCGTCGGAGGTGATCCTGCCGCTCTGCGGCTATGTCGCCACGCGAGGTGAAATCGGCGTGCCAGCCGTCATCGTCGCCGGCACGCTCGGATCGGGTGTCGGTGCGCTCCTGTGGTACTATGCCGGTCGCTGGGTCGGCGTCGATCGCCTGAAGCGCTTCGCCGCCTCGCACGGCCGCTGGCTGACACTGACCCCAAGCGAGATCGATCGGGTCGACCGCTGGTTCGATCGGCGCGGGCGCTGGGCGGTGCTGTTCGGACGCATGATCCCGGGCATCCGCACGCTGATATCCGTGCCGGCCGGCGTCAGCGGAATGCCGCTCGTACCGTTTCTCGTTGCGACGTTCGCAGGATCCGCAATCTGGACGAGCGTCCTGGTGGTGGCCGGCTTCCGATTGGGCACCCGGTATCGGCAGGTGGCCGACCTCATCGAGCCCACCAGCAACGCCGTGATCGTTGCCGCCTTCATCTGGTACGCCTGGAGGGTCGCAACGTTCGATCCATCGAGGGGGGGCACTGATGGCCCTCAGTAATCTTCGCGCGCGTCGATCCATTCGGGTCCAGGCCTGCTCGGATCGCACCCGGATCCGTTCTTCGGCGGGCGCCTTGCGTGGCCGTGCGATCGCCCTGCCTGTCCTGCGGACCATCACAGGGCAGAAGCGTTGCCTGACCACCCGATGAAGACGCTTCAGCTTTTCGCCGCTCTTCTTCCGGCCGGCCTGTGGCTCCTGGCCGCCAACCTGCTTGTACGCACGACGCGCCTTGGCAGAACCTACAGTCTGATCTCCACCCCGCATGTGCTCGTGCTGATCCGATGGATCGGAATGTTCCATCGCATCGGATTCGCGACATGGAGGCGCCGCGGAGGGAAGTGGCACTGGTCCTCACAACCAGGGCCGATCGCATGATCGTGAGGATCCGAAGGTCGGCATACCGACCGGCATCGACCGCATCGAGGGAGCGACGATACGCTGCGAAGACGCCGAAGCGCCGCGGCGGTCGGAGCACGATCCGACTTCGGACGATTGGTGATGGAAGGCTGTCCCGACCGACCGGGCGAAGCCGATCGCGCGGACATTCGCGTTTGGGAGTACTGCCATGCTGGCACTGAGCTACACCATCATCCCGACCATCGCGGTCATTCTGGGCGCAATTGCCGCGGTCGTGCGACGTCCCGGTGCCGCCTTTACCAGCGCCATGCAGCATCTCGCGGCCGGCGTCGTGTTCGCCGCGGCGGCGACAGAGATCCTTCCGCAGGTCAAGCACGAGGCGAGCCCGACCGCGACGTTGATCGGCGGGGCCGCCGGTGTGGCGGTCATGCTCGCGCTCAAGGGCTTCGAGGAACGCTTCGAAGGTCCCGCCGCGCTGCTGGGCGCGATCGGGATCGACCTGCTCATCGATGGCCTCGTGTTGGGACTGGCATTCGTCGCCGGCGCCAAGGCGGGCATCCTGCTGACGGTCGCGCTGACGCTCGAGGTGCTGTTCCTCGGCGTGACGCTCACGACGGAACTCGGTGAGACCATGCGCTCCAGGCTGCGGGTCGTCCTGACGGTCGCAGGCCTCGCCCTTCTGCTTCCGATCGGATCGCTGGCCGCGCTGCCGGTGGCCACACTGTCACCCGTGGTGATCGCCGGCTTTCTGAGCTTCGGCCTCATGGCGCTCCTCTATCTGGTTACCGAGGAGCTGCTGGTCGAGGCGCACGAGAAGCCGGACAGCCCACTCATCAGCGCCTTCTTCTTCATCGGCTTCCTCGCGCTGCTCGCGCTCGAGGAGATCGCCGGATGAACCGCCTCGATCCCAATCGGCGCCCTGCGCCCACCCATCCGAAAGGAGAGACGACATGCCCACGATGAAGAAAATGCTGGCGGTCGCGGCCGTCGCCGCGACCGCGTCGGTGAGCGCGCAACCGGTCGCACAGACCATGCCGCACGGACGGCACCTGCGACCGGCCGCACCGACAGGTTCTCCCGCGACGCGGGCGTATCGCGCAGCCAACGCCAAGATGCACGGCGTCATGGACATCCGGTTCACCGGGGATGCCGATGTCGACTTCATGCGTGCGATGATCCCGCACCACGAGGGCGCGATCGCGATGGCGGAGGTCGAGCTGAGATACGGCCGCGATCCCGAAGTGCGGAAGCTCGCACGGGAGGTGGTCATGGCGCAGCGGGCTGAGATCTCGCGGATGCGCATCTGGCTCGCGAAGCGGGAGGCCGGCAAGTGAGCGCCGGTCACGACCACGGCGCCGGAGCGCACGATGCTGGCGCAGGGCACGATCACAGCCATGGCGCGGGCGGTCACAACCATGCGGCCGGCGCCAACGCCAAGATGCTGAGCTGGGCGCTCGCGCTGACCTTCACCTACTTCATCGCGGAGGTGATCGGCGGCTTCGTCTTCAACAGCCTGGCGCTCCTCTCGGACGCCGCTCACATGATGACCGACGTGATGGCGCTGGTGATCGCGCTGCTGGCTATCAAGCTGGGCCAGAAGCCGGCCGACGACAAGCGGACGTTCGGGTATCGTCGTTTCGAAATCCTCGCTGCGGCCTTCAATGCCGTGCTGCTGTTCGGCGTAGCGATCTACGTCTTCGTCGAGGCGATCAAGCGCTTCAGCACCCCACAGGAGGTTCAATCCTGGGGCATGCTGATCGTCGCGACGATCGGCCTCGTCGTGAACATCGTGTCGATGCGGTTGCTGATGGCGGGTAAGGAAGGCAGCTTCAACGTCAAGGGCGCCTATCTGGAGGTCTGGGCCGACATGATTGGCTCCGTCGGCGTCATCGCCGGCGCTCTCACCATCCGCTTCACGGGTTGGACCTGGGTCGACCCAATCGTAGCGGTCGGCATCGGCCTGTGGGTCCTGCCGCGTACGTGGATCCTGCTGCGCGACACCAGCAACGTCCTACTAGAAGGCGTTCCGGGCGGCCTCAAGCTCAGCGAGGTTCGCACCGCCATCGCCGGCGTGCGCGGCGTCGCCGACCTTCATGACCTGCATGTCTGGTCGATGAGCAACGACGAGGTGAACTGTACGGTCCACCTCGTACTCGATCGCGGTGCCGACGTCGATGGGACGCGCTCGGCCGTTCAAGCGCTTCTGCGAGACCGATACGAGATCGGACACAGCACGATCCAGACTGAGGTCTCGGGACGCGATTGCGCCGAACAGGGCATCCATCCTTGAGCCTCTCGGGCGAACCTCAAGGGCAGGCCATGAACGACATCCCATCGTCATCGCAGCGCCGTGACGGCGTTATGCTGGCTCCCGGATGTCAGCTCGGACTGCTGATCGCCGACCGCCGAGGGGGCGAGCTCTACTATCGCCCCCGATGCCGAGGCGTCTGGTTTGACCCGAGCAGACTCGACAAGGTCATCGCGCGAAATCCGCCTACGCTGGCATTGATGGTCCGCGGGACAGCCCGCATCCCAGCAGCGCCCGCTTCCCTGCCCGGGGGCCTGAAACCAGACCGAAGAGCACGCCCGGCATTCGCGGCGCTGGCCGCCATGAGCGAAGTCGACGAGGGGGCGTGATCGACGGCCTCTTCAACCACTGAAAAGCAAGGCGACGAAGAGCCGTCGCTTGCAAGCAGCATTCAAGCCGACGTGATCAATGGCGCCGCCAATCCAGGCGGTGTCCTGGGCATGATCAGAGCGATGTCTGCGCAGGCGTCACGCATGGATGCTCACCATCGATAAAGCCGAGCAACGGCTGCATACCGGAGTAAATTCGTGAAACTCATCAACATCGCCATCGTCGGCATCGGCAACTGCGCGAGCTCGCTCGTCCAGGGGCTGGAGCATTATCGCGGAGGCACCAACGACGCGGCCGGCCTGATGCACTGGGAAGTCGGCGGCTATGAACCCTCCGACATCAAGGTCGTCGCCGCCTGGGACGTGGATACGCGCAAGGTCGGCAAGGACGTCGCCGAGGCGATCTTCGCCAAGCCCAATTGCACCGCGGTGTTCGCCGCCACCATCCCGTCGACCGGCACGGTGGTGAAGATGGGCGCGGTGCTGGACGGCGTCGCCGACCATATGAGCCAATATAAGGACGATCGCACCTTCGTGGTCGCCAACGACACGCAGCCGACCAAGGAAGAGGTCGTCGCCGAACTGAAGCGTTCGGGCACCGACGTGCTGATGAACTACCTGCCGGTCGGCAGCCAGGAGGCGACCGAATTCTACGCCGAATGCGCGCTGGAAGCCGGCGTCGCCTTCGTCAACAACATTCCGGTCTTCATCGCCTCCAACCCCGAATGGGCGAAGCGCTTCGAGGATGCCGGCGTCGCGATCATCGGCGACGACATCAAGGCACAGCTGGGTGCGACGATCGTCCACCGCGTGCTCACCGACCTGTTCGCCAAGCGCGGCGTCAAGCTCGACCGGACGTATCAGCTCAACACCGGCGGCAACACCGACTTCCTCAACATGTCGAACCACCGCCGCCTCGAATCCAAGAAGATCTCGAAGACCGAGGCGGTCCAGTCGGTCGCGGCCGAGCGGCTCGACGACGACAACGTCCATATCGGGCCGTCGGACTACGTGCCGTGGCAGAACGACAACAAGGTATGCTTCCTGCGCATGGAAGGCCAGCTGTTCGGCGGCGTGCCGATGAACCTGGAACTGCGCCTGTCGGTCGAGGATTCGCCCAACAGCGCCGGTGTCGCGATCGACATGATCCGTTGCGCCGCGATCGCCAAGGACCGCGGCATCGCCGGCGTGATCGACCCCGCATCCGCCTATTTCTGCAAGCATCCGCGCACCCAGATGACTGACGACCTCGCCCAGATCGCGGTCGAGAACTTCATCGCAGGCGCATGAGGCCATCGATGCTTCGTACATCACGCCTACACTTGATCGGCATGGTGCTCCTCGCGGGCGCCGTGCCGGGTCGGGCACAGTCGCAGGCCGCCCCGAAAGCCGGCGCGTCCGCGTCGTCCACAAAGCCCCCGACCGACATCTATGGCCGCGACACGCCGCGAGGCACCGTCTCGGGTCTTCTTTCCGCAATGGCCGAGCGCGATTACAGCCGGGCCGGCCGCTACTTCGAAGCCAAGGCGGACGTTCGCCGTCTGACGGAGGAGCTTCAGTCCGTATTGGATCAGAGCGGTGCGATCGATCCGTTCGTTTCGCTGTCCAACGACCCGCAGGGAAATCTGGAGGACGGTCTCGGGTCCAACATCGAACGGGTAGGAAGCCTCTCGAGAACGGGTGACGTACCCATACTCCTTACCCGTGGCGGAACGGCAACGGCCGGCAACGTCTGGCGTGTGGCGCTGAAGACCAGCATCGCCGCACGGCGGCTGCACGAGCATAGGAACACCGGCAAAGGCGGGCAACCGATCGAAATCGGGGGCGCGGCGGTCGGGGACTGGTCGACCCTGCTCGGCCTCGCGTCGCTCGTCTTCCTTGGCTTCTACGTGGTCAGCGCCGGGATCCTCTTCGTGATGAGGCGCACGATCCACGATCACGAAAGGAGCAGGACCTATCGTGTGGCTCAGGCGGCGATGCCGCCGGTAAGCCTGTTCGGGGCGACCCTGCTGTTCCAGCTATGGGCGGGATCGCTGCCGGTCTCCATCATCGCACGTCAAATCCTGCTGCGGTACCTGGGTGTTTTCGCCTGGATCGCGCTGGCGTGGTTCTTCGCCCGCATGATCGATGCGGTGGCACAGCTCAGCATCAATCGGCTCAAGGGACTGGAACGACGGCAAGCGGTGTCCGTGATCAGTCTCGTCCGTCGCGCTGCGAAGCTCGTCCTGCTGTTCATCGCGGTCGTGGCCGTCCTCGACACGTTCGGGATCGACGTCACGACGGGGGTCGCCGCATTGGGCATCGGCGGCATCGCCTTGGCTCTCGGGGCGCAGAAGACGGTCGAGAACCTGGTCGGAAGCGTGACGTTGATCGCAGACAAACCCGTGCAGGTCGGCGACTTCTGCAAGGTCGGTGACGTGGTAGGCACGGTGGAGGACGTCGGCATACGTTCCACTCGCATCCGCACCTTGGAGCGGACCGTGGTGACCATTCCAAACGGAGATTTCTCGGCGCGACAGATTGAAAACTTCGCTCGACGGGACTCCTTCCTATTCAATCCGATCATCAGGTTGGAGCACGGGATCAGGTCCGACAAGCTGCCCGCGACCCTCCACATGATGACGGAAATCCTGGAGGCGAACGAACATATCATCAAGCCGGGCGCGCGGGCGCGCCTGAAGGACATCAATCTGAGCTCCGTAGACATAGAAATCTTCTCCTACATCAGGGCGCAGGACTTCGACGAGAGCTTGATCATCCGACAGGATTTGCTCTTGAAGATCCATGCCAGCTTGGAGAAGGCTAAGGTTCCGATAGCCTACGCCACGCAGACCGTTCACCTGAAGCATGTGGATACCGACTCGGACGACGTGCCTGCGGAAGTCTCGCCGATTATAACCTGAACCTGGGACTTGCGCAGGGTGCGGGAGCGTGTTCGTCGAAGAAAGGTGCATCTAATGCGATGATGCAGGTCTTACCTGCGCTGCATCATCAGAAGCCACAGGTCCTCTCATACATGCGATGGCGTTCGATCCGGCTCATGCCAGTGGAACTATTCTTTAGCGGATTTGCATATTTCCCCTGCCGATCCGCAATTGAGGTTTGGACATGGCGGATCCTCATCAATAGCTCGTCAATCGACGGAGGCGCTGCGCGCTTCGGTTTCCCACGCGCAGCGCCTTGGCTCACGGCAACCTGACGGTCGCCAGTCCCGAGTTGCCCGTTCGGCCGTTCACGGCGTTGACGTAGATCTTCGCCTTCCCGGCTCGCGGTAGGGCGATGCGCCCACTGAACGTCCCAGGCGCCGCGGTGAACGCAAGCGGCGCGCTCGCCAGTTCGTGGCGCCCGCTCCAGATGCTCGCAGTGACGGCGTAATCGGCGGATGGCCAAGGTCCATCGGGAGTTATCGGGCAGCCGCACATCAGCTCGACCTTGGCCGTGATCAAAACCGATCGGCCCTGCGTCGATATGGTGGGCGTGATCGCGAGCCCCGGAAGCTCGACAAGCCAGCCATTGCCTGCCGTCACCGGCACGCCTGGGACGATCCAGCGCTGCGATCTCACGCTGATCCTGGATCGAGGACGACCTATGGGGCCCTCCACCTCAAGGTCAACGAGCGTCGGCTCGCCGAGATCGAGAGTGACCTTGTAGGATGCGGCATCGGCAAGCGCGATCGAAGGGCTGCGTCGAGACGCCTCCATGATCCGCTCCGTGTCGCCCGTCCCGCCCCTTGTGACGCCGCGTGCGAGCACCCTGCCCGATTTCACCTCGCGCAGCGTGATGGATGCTCCTCCCGTGTGATCGCCGACGAACTTCCCGTCCTGGCTGATTACCCGCACGACGATCTGCGTCGGCTCGGCCGCCGCGGGCGCGACCATCAAGAGCCATGCGATGCATGCCACCGTCGACTTCAGCATGATCAGGCCCTCTCCGTCCGAAGCGTCTGCCTCGCCGAGACCTCGAAGATGATCCCGAGCTGAAAGGACATGATCACGATGGCGCACGACGAGAGGATCGTCGAGTCGAACCAGATCGGATCATGAAGCTTGAACGTCCCTTTGAACATCGCGAGCCAGCCGCCATTGAAGTTCTGCATCATGCCGACGCCCAACCCGAGCGTGGCAACAGCGACTGCGGCATACCGGAGGAAGAACCGATTGCCGTACGGGAGAAGCAGAATCAGTATCCCCAGGATACCGATCGCCGAACGTTGGACTCGAAAGAACGGACAGGCGTAGGTCGCCTGTGTGAGATCCAACGTCCAAGTGGCGACGCTGATCAGGATCGATACAAGCCCTGCCAGGAGCAGGAAGCGTTTGGTGCTGATGGCTGCGAGCGTTGTCTCGCTGTGACGTTGGCTGAGCATGAAGGTATGTTCCTCGCTTAGGTCGAGTCTGGTCGCGCGCCATCCGCGGACCGGAGGCGTCATGCGACCTTTCGAATCTTCCATCGGTCATGGAATTATGGTTGGAGGCGGCGGACGCAGAGGATGCCGCCTGACCGATGCCTAGCGGGTCGAGGGTGGTCCCCGTAGTGGAGGACGAAGACGTGGAGGAGCCGGCACAGTGCTTCGTACGGCGTGGAAGATCGACGTCTTGATGATGAAAGCGAGGGCGGCAGTCAGTAGGACCGGATCGACCGCCGAGCAGATCGAGGTGTCCGTGGCGGAGACCGAGCACGGTGACGCAGGGCGGATGGATTCGGAGCCGTCGCGCGTGTCCGTCGACGCACCCGGAACCTGAACGAGGGTCACCAGCGGACCAGAGCTCGTGCAAACCGCCATGACCACGTGGTTGCCCGCCCTCTGCGGCATGAAGCCGCTCGGGACGACGAGTCTTGCTGCGATCGCGAGCACCGCGAACCATATCGCCAGATGGCGCGAACATGGTTGTTGGAGCATACCCATGATGACGGGGTACATGACGTTCAACGCCGTGTCATGCAGGTTGTGGGCTTTCGACCGGAGAGTTGGTGCTTGATGCCGCGAGCGTGTTCACACCGACGACCAGCGGCGCGACACGTACGTCTCGCCCCATCCATCCGGGGAGCGGCCAAACTTTCAAATGTCCGGGATCCACAGGTAGTCCGATGGTGTGCCCTTCGCGAGGAACACGGGCCCGCCGGCACCGTGGCCGTTCGGTGCGGTAGCCCCAGCGCCCGCCTTGAAACGCATCGACGCCGCTACCGCGTGGATCGCGGCGCGAGGTTCGGCTTCCGCGACCAACGGTGTGCCACGTGACACACCGCGGGCTACTGGCGAGAAAGAAATCGATCCCGTCTTACGGGTCGACGATGATCGGGCGCTTCGGATCTATGGATCGGTGCGTATGGTCTTTTATAGCTAGCTCATCGCATGCAAAACGCACCAAAATTGAGAGTGGTACCTTTGAACCTGTAGCACACGGAAAGTGTACTGAGACCCGGTAGTGCTATACGGGTATACCCAAAACGCACCTCCTAAAAAGCGCATCTGGCAGGATCGTAGCGGTGTGACACGTAAGGACAAGCATGACATTGGAGTGGAAGATAGGCGCAAGAGCGACATTGTTGTCGTAGGCGGACGTTTTAGCTATATTGCATCGAAGTGGTGCATCGGGGCTGACGTGCTAACATGACCTTGCAAATTAATATTACCCCTAACGGGCGCATGAGTCTGCCAGCGGACGTCCGGAAGCGCCTCGGTCTGAGTGGCGGTGGTGCGGTCTACCTCGACGAAACCGAAGATGGTGTGGTCTTGCGAACAGCAAGTCAGGCAGTGGCACGTGCCCAAGCCCTGGCCAAGCAGTACACCGGCGGTAACCCTGACGCTTCTGTTGACGCTTTTCTCGCCCGACGTCGGGAAGAGAGCGGCGAATGAGCGTGGTGCTTGACGCGTCTGCGATCATCGCGATGCTCAAGGGCGAGCGCGGCGCGGCAAAAGTTGCGGCGGAAATCGGTGGCGCGCGAGTGAGCAGCGTCAACTATGCCGAGGTCGTCAGCCACTTCGTCCATGCCGGCATGCCCGAGCGCGAAGTCGATGCGATGCTTGATCCATTGCCGCTGACGGTCGTGCCGGCCGACAAGGCGCTCGCGCAGATCGCTGGGCGGTTGCGGGCGGCCACAGCCGAGGCGGGGCTCAGTCTCGGTGACCGTTTCTGCCTGGCACTCGCACGGCGCGACGGTCTGCCCGCATGGACCAGCGACCAGAATTGGAAGAAGGTCGCCGACGCCGTCGAGGTCAAGGTTGTCGCGATCCGCTGACTTCGTACGGTCAAGGGTTAGGGGAGCGGGTAGGGGGCTCGGCTCGACTGCCATGGCCCACACCGCCAGAAGGTTTCGATGCTACGCCTGATCCACACAGCAGACTGGCAACTCGGCAAGCCATACGGCCGCTTCGACAGCGATGTGCGCGCTGCCCTCAGCGAAGCCCGATTCGATGCGATTGACGCGATCGGCAAGGCGGCAGCGGAGCATGAGGTCAGGCACGTACTGGTCGCCGGCGATGTGTTCGATACCGAAGGACCAGAAGACCGTGTGATCGTGCAGGCGGTATCGCGAATGCAGCGCTATGCCTGTACCTGGTGGCTGCTGCCCGGCAACCACGACTTCGCCCGCAATAGCGGCTTGTGGGACCGTGTCCGCGCCAAGGGCGCCGCCAATGTCCGCGTCCTCGCCGAGCCGGTGCCATGCGAGTTGGAGCCCGGGCAGTGGCTGCTGCGGGACTGTCAGGAATTTTGTGCGGGAGGCCGGTTACCGTCATTAGATGACGAAGCGCTCACCGAAGATTACGGCGAACTGACTTTTGGCCTCACC
>NZ_JACIDB010000016.1 GCF_014196115.1 Sphingomonas aquatilis
TCCTCCAATCCGGAGGAGCGGGCGCTCTCGAACGAGTACCGGAAGGTGAAGAAGGTCGCCCCCGCCCAGGGCCAGGGCTTGAACGAGCTCTACGTCCGCTTCTTTCGAATGGCTGAGCGGCGTATTGCCGAGAAGACGGGCCAGGGCGTGGTGTCGTTCATCTCCAACTACAGCTGGCTGGACAGCTCCAGCTGCTCCGGCATGCGGGAGCGATATCTGGAGGCATTCGACACGATCAACGTCGATTGTCTGAACGGGGACAAGTACAAGACCGGGAAGCGCACGCCTGATGGCTCGGCCGACCCATCCGTGTTCGCGACCACGGCCAACCCTGCCGGCATCCAGGTGGGCACGGCGATCGTCACGATGGTGCGCCACCAGGATCATCAGCCGACCGATGTGATCGGCTTCCGTAACATCTGGGGCGCCGGCAAGAGGGAGGCGCTTGCCGCGACGGCGGAAGCCGACCCGGCGACCCTCTACGAGTCCGTGGCTCCGACCTTGCCGATGCGATTGCAGTTCATGCCGTTCGACGTCGATCCGGCGTACTTTGAATGGCCTCTGCTACCCAGCTTGCTGCCTGTCGGGTTTCCGGGCGTCAAGACGAGTCGGGACGAGTTCCTGGTCGACGTCGACCGGGACGCGCTTGAGCGCAGGATCGAGCGTTATCTCGACCCGAAGACGACGGACGCCGAGCTCGCGAAGTCGCACCCTGCTCTCGTGAACACGACTGAGCAGCCCCCACCGGGTGGTCCGGCTTGTTCGTTAGTGCATTGTCGTCTCCGCCGCCATTGCCGGACGTAGGTGGAGCGAAGCGGAACCGGAGGCCGGCAATGGCGGTGTCACCGCTTCCGGGGCTGGCGGTCGGTAGCCGAGGCTGCTGTGCGGCCGGACGGTGTTGTAATGACGCCGCCATGCCTCGATCAGCACCCTGGCCTCTGCGAGGCTGTAAAAGATCTCACCGTTCAAAAGCTCGTCGCGCAGCGAGCCGTTGAAGCTCTCGTTGTATCCGTTCTCCCATGGCGAGCCCGGGGCGATGTAGAGCGTCTTCACGCCGATCCGGCCGAGCCAGGTCTGGACGGCGGTGGCGATGAACTCGCTGCCGTTGTCCGACCTGATGTGCGCTGGCGGACCGCGTTCGACGAACAGGTCGGCCAACGCGGCCAGCACGTCTTCGTGGCGCAGCTGGCGTGACACGACCAGTGCCAGGCACTCGCGACTGGCCTCGTCGATGATGGTCAGGATGCGGAACTTGCGCCCATCGTGGGTACGCTCCTCGACGAAATCATAGGCCCAGACATGCCCCGGATACTCTGGTCGAAGCCGAATGCAGGAGCCGTCATTGAGCCAGAGCCGGCCGCGTTTCGGTTGGCGCTGCGGCACTTTCAGCCCCTCGCGCCGCCAGATCCGCTCGACCCGCTTGTGGTTCACCGACCAGCCCGCCGCATGCAGCAGCGCGGTTACCCGACGGTAACCGTAGCGCCCATACTGCTTTGCCAGCGCGACGATGTCGTCGGTGAGCGCCTGCTCATCATCTGCCCCGCACGGCACCTTGCGCTGCGTCGACCGGTGCTGGCCGAGCGCGCGGCACACGCGCCGCTCGGACACGTCCAGCACCTCCCGGACCTGGTCGATGCAGCGCCGGCGCCGGGCGGGGCTCAGAAGTTTCCCCGTGCCGCCTCCTGCAGGATGAGCTTGTCGAGCGTCAGATCCGAGATCGCACGACGCAGCCGGGCGTTCTCCTTCTCCAGATCCTTCATCCGACGCGCCTGGTCCGTCTTCAGGCCACCATATTCCTTGCGCCAGCGATAGTAGGTCTGCTCGCTGACCGCGATCCGCCGGCACGCTTCGGCGGTCGTGCCGCCTTGGCCCAGCACGATCTCCACCTCACGCAGCTTGCCGATGATCTCCTCCGGCTTGTGCTTCTTCGAAGGCATTCGTTGTCCCTTCCCTGGTCCAGACTGTAATAGTCGATGGACCACTCAGAAGGGGGCAGCTCAGCCGATGTGCTCGGACACGACGACGATCTGCTTGATCGCCTCGTGCCGCAGCACGTGCTCGATCTTGTCCCAGAAATCGTCGCCGCCCCGAAGCGCGCGAACGTCGACCCAGACCTTGTATCCGGCCGTGGTTAGGCGCCCGGCAAGCCACCGGGCGAAGCGATTGTCCTCAGGATTGGCGTGCGTGATCAGAATTGTGTCGCGCACCGGTGTCGGAGCGGTAGTCATGGGAGTCCCCGCCAGCAGAGTGCCGAACCTAAAAGCACGAATGTGCGACTACTCTGCCAAGGGGCGCACGTTGGTGATGGTGATGCCTACATCGGCGCTCGCAAGTGGCGCGTCCGTTGTGAGCATCTCGGCTTGCAGGTCGATCGCCAAGGCAAGGCATGCCCGATCGCCGAGGGACAGACCGAGAGCCTTCGTCGCTGGCCGGAGATCGCCTACTATAAGTGCCTGGGCAGGAGTGAGCGACCGGACATCGAGATGCAGCCCGCCGAGCGCCTCACGCACCTCGTCGAGCGGCAATCCTCGGTCCCGTAGCTTGGAAACGACCTCTGCGAGGCTGGCTGTTCCGGTGATGCTGCGGGTCAGGACATCGACTACCCGATCCGCCCCGGGTTCATCGTTCAGAAGGCAGAGCAGGGCGGAGGCGTCGAGTACGACTTTGCTACTCACGCTCCGCCTCACGCCGACGCTCCGCGATCAGCTCGTCAGCCAAGCCGACGCCTTCGGGCACATACTTGCGCAGGATCGCGCGAGCACGCTCAAGTGCTTTAGGTACGGAACGTACCCGCAACTCGCCATCGTCCACATCGACGAGAACGGTATCACCCGTGGTGATCCCGAGCTCACGGCGCATTGCCGCCGGGATCACGAGCTTACCACCGTCCACGATCTTGACCCTCTGTGCTTCCATCTGCACCAAACCCGCTGATACAACCCGTCCAAGACCTTATACCGGAGAGCAAAGTCGGACGCCAGCGTGAAGGCAGGGATTAATGCACGGCCGATCACCGAAATAGCGTTCATCGATAATGGGCCAGCTACTTAGACCCGGTCCGCTTAGCTAGGCTACGTAGGACCGGTAGTTGCCGTTCTGAGCCGATTGCTGCATGACTGGCTCACAAGGGTATAGGTAGATTGGCCATGAAGAACGACAGCACACTTCCACTAGTACGCGCTGCACGGGTGTACCTACGAGTCAGCACCGACGAGCAGGACCTGTCCCGGCAGGAAGCGATTGTCGCCGGCGCACGCGCGGCAGGCTATTACGTCGCGGCGGTGTATCGCGAGAAAGCGTCGGGCGCGCGGTCGGACCGGCCAGAGCTGCTGCGCATGGTCGCCGATCTGCAGTCAGGTGAGGTGGTGGTGGCCGAGAAGATCGACCGGATCAGCCGCCTGCCTCTGCCTGAAGCCGAACTGTTGGTGGCGACGATCCGAGCCAAAGGCGCGCGGCTCGCCGTGCCGGGCATTGTCGACTTGTCCGACCTGGTTGCCGACAGCGCCGGTGTCGCGCGCATCGTGCTCGAGGCGGTGCAGGACATGCTGCTGCGCGTTGCACTGCAGACCGCGCGTGACGATTACGAGACGCGGCGCGAGCGCCAGCGTGAGGGGATCGAGATCGCCAAACGGGCAGGTCGGTACAATGGCCGAAAGCCGGACACGGCGCTGCACAAACGTATTGTGGGGCTACGCGAAGCGGGGATGAGCATTGCGCGCACCGCCGATTTGGCGGGGTGCAGCATCGCTCAGGTGAAGCGTGTGACGGCGCTGCATCGGGCTACAACGCAGACGGATTGACGCAGTGCAGCATGACCGTCAGTCTGATAGGATTGAAAGGAACAGCATAGCTTGCGGATCGTCATCGTCGATGACAGCGGATTGCGCGCGACCGTCCTCGAGGAGGGTCTACGCGAGGCGGGCTATGACGACATCCACCTCGTCCCGCCGCGGGGAGCGTTCGTGGCGAGGATCGAGCGGATGGCGCCGGACGTGGTGCTGATCGATCTGGGCAACCCGAGCCGCGATACGCTGGAAGAGATGCTGACCGTCAGTCGGGCCCTGGCCAAGCCGATCGCGATGTTCGTCGACCAATCGGACGATACGATGATCGAGGCCGCGATCGATGCGGGCATCTCCGCCTATGTCGTCGACGGGCTGCGCAAGGAGCGGGTCAAGCCGATCATAAATCTCGCTGTACGCCGCTTCAACGCATTCGCGCGGATGCAGACCGAGCTGAACGAGGCCAGGACGGAGCTGGCGGATCGCAAGATCATCGATCGGGCCAAGGCGATCCTGATCGCGACACGCGGATTATCGGAGCCGGACGCCTATGCGGCGCTCAGGAAGGCGGCGATGAACCAGAACAAGAAGATCGTCGATGTCGCATCGGCGTTGATCACCGCAAGCGACCTGCTCGGAGGCGGCGTATGACGCCGGTTTTGATCGCCTTTCTGCAGCTCACCGACGCTGCGCCGCTGATCGTGGCACGCGAATACGGCTTCGCGGAAGCCGAGGGTATCGATCTCACGCTTGTCCGCACGACGAGCTGGGCGACGCTTCGGGATCGGCTTGTCTACGGTCAGGTCCAGGCGGCGCAGATGCTGGCGCCGCTCGCCATCGCCGTGACGCTGGGGCTCAGCCAGCAGCCTGCCGCGCTTGCAGCGCCCTGCAAGCTGAACGTCAACGGGAACATGGTGGTGATGTCGGGCGACTTCGCCGCGGCGCTCGCACCCGACCTCGGGCAGAGGCTCGACGATCCGCTTGGCACCGCGCACGATTTTGCCGCGGCAATCGGGCTGTTCCGACGCAAGCCGGTGATCGGCGTCGTCCATCGCTTCTCAAGCCATGCACTGATGCTGCGGTATTGGCTGGCGAGCGCCGGGATCGATCCCGATCGCGACGTGGTGCTGCGCGTCCTGCCGCCGTCGCTGATGGTCGAGGCGACGCGTGCCGGCGAGATCGACGGCTTCATCGCCGGCGAGCCGTGGGGCAGCGTGGCGGTGAAGGGCGGCCTTGCCGAAGCGGTGGCGATCGGTGAGCGGATCTGGCGGCGTGGAATCGAGAAGGTGCTGACGTTCCGGCAGGATTGGCTGGAGGAGAATGGCGACACGGTCGATCGGCTGGTGCGCGCCGTGGCGGCTGCGGCGGCGTGGTGTGACGCTCCCGACAACCATGCCGCTCTGGCCGCCCTCTTGGCCCGGCCGGACTATGTCGATCAGCCGAGCGACGTGGTCGAGCGCGCCATAGCTGGAACGATGATGCCCCGAGTCGGTGAAGCGTCGCTTCGATTTCCGGACTTCATGCTGTTCTCGCGGGAAGCGACCGGCTTTCCGTGGCGCAGCCAGGCGTTATGGATCTATTCGCAGCTGGTCCGCTGGGGAATGATCGAGCGAACGGACGCCGGCGAGGCCGCCGCAGGCAGGGTTTTCCGCCCCGACGTTTACCGCCGTGCCCTGGCCGGTAGTGACACGCCCATGCCGGGTGCCAGCATGAAGGTGGAAGGTGCGCTGGGCGCGCCACTGCCGGTGGGGTCCTCTCGAGGTGCGCTCACGTTAGGTCCCGACCGCTTTTTCGACGGACGGGTGTTCGATCCCGATCGGATCGAGGATTATCTGGCGGGTTTCAGCACCCCCTGATCTTTGCCGTTGCAAGATGAATCGTTTCGCGCGATGATCGATCGCCACGCGCAACGATGCGCGCGCGATTGGACGGCGTGTCCCAGGGCCGGGACGCAGGGCCGTTCTTCCTGATGAAGCAGCAGAGCCGCTGACAGGGTGCCGCCTACGCGCGTCCCCGTCATGCGGCTTTTTTCATGTCCATCCCAGATCGGGGGATCACCATCATGGCAACGGCATATCTGGACGGCGCATCGCCTGCCGTCCCCGCGAACGAGAAGAGCTTCTGGCGCGCAGGTCACAAGCCGACGTTGATCGCCGCCTTCCTCTACTTCGACCTCGCGTTCATGGTCTGGGTAGTGCTCGGACCGTTGGCGCCCGAGATCAGCAAGGCACTCGCCCTTACGCCGGCCGAGAAGGGTTTGATGGTGGCGACGCCGACGCTCGCCGGGGCCGTTCTGCGCGTCGTCAACGGTCTGCTGGTCGACCGGATCGGGCCGAAACGTTCGGGTGCGATCAGCCAACTGATCGTGATCGGCGGGCTGCTCTCGGCCTATCTGCTGGGCGTCGACAGCTTCGCCGGCACGCTGGCGCTCGGCGTCATCCTGGGCTTCGCCGGCGCCAGCTTCGCGATCGCGCTGCCGCTCGCGAGCCGCTGGTACCCACCCGAGCATCAGGGCAAGGCAATGGGGCTTGCGGGCATGGGCAATTCGGGCACGGTGTTCGCCGCGCTCTTCGCGCCTACCCTCGCCAAGCTGTTCGGCTGGAATGCCGTGCTCGGTCTCGCCTGCCTGCCGCTCGGGCTGGTGTTCGTCGCCTACATGGCGATGGCGAAGGACGCGCCCAATCCGCCCGCGCCCAAGCGGATGGTGGACTATTTCACGCCGCTCAAGACCGCCGACGCCTGGTGGCTGATGGCGTTCTACTCGGTGACCTTCGGCGGTTTCGTCGGGCTCGCCGCCAGCCTGCCGATCTACTTCACCGATCGCTTCGGCCTGACGCCGGTGATGGCCGGCTATTGCACCGCGGCCTGCGTTTTCGCCGGCTCGCTGGTTCGGCCGATGGGGGGCGCGCTTGCCGATGCGGTCGGCGGGGTCAAGGCGCTCTCGGTCGTGTTCGTGGTCGCGGCAATCGCGCTGGCGTTCGTCGGATACATGCCGAGCGTCCGCTCCGCGCTGGCGATCTTCGTCGTGGCGATGCTGGCGCTGGGCGCCGGCAACGGCGCGGTGTTCCAGCTCGTGCCGCAACGCTTCCAAGCGGAGATCGGGGTGATGACGGGGCTGGTCGGCATGGCCGGAGGCATCGGCGGCTTCTATCTCGCCTCGTCGCTCGGCTTCGCCAAGCAGCTCACCGGCAGCTTTTCCCCAGGCTTCCTGATCTTCGCCGGGCTGGCGCTGCTCGCGCTCGCCGGACTCACGGCGGTCAAACGCGGCTGGCGATCCCGCTGGGGCAAAGCTGCCCGCATCTGACGCACGCGGCCGAGGGCGGGCGCACGGACGCCTGCCCCGGCCTGGTCGGAGAGGGTCCATCCCGAGGGGGGATCACATGAGAACGCTATTTGCGACGACGGCTGCGCTGGCCGTCGCTGGGCCGGCCTGCGCCCAGGACATCAAGCTCACGCCGTTAATCGACGGCCGCGTCCGCTACGAGCATGTCGATCAGGACGGAATTGCGCGCGACGCCGACGCGCTCACCGTTCGCGTGCGAGGTGGCGTGCAGGCGACGAGCGGCCCGTGGAGCACGCTGATCGAGGCGCAGGGCACGCTGGCGGCGATCGACGACTATTATGATGGCGTCCAGGGCGCCGCCACCCGCCCGCTGGTCGCGGATCCGGAGAACGTCGCGCTCTACCGGGCGCAACTCCAGTATCGGACGAAGGCGTTGGCGGTCACCGCCGGGAGGCAGCGCATCGTGCTCGACGACGAACGTTTCGTCGGCAATGTGGCCTTCCGCGACAATGGCCAGACGTTCGACGCGGTGCGCGCCGAGGTGACGGCCATTCCCAAGCTGAAGCTCGACGTCACTTATGCGTGGGGCGTCCGGACGATCTGGGGCATCAACGGCACGGGCGCGCGGCAGCAGGCGGTGAGTGGCGACAACGTCTTCGCCAACCTCTCCTATGCGACACCGATCGGCAATCTGGTCGGTTTCGCGTATCTGGTCGACCAGGACGAGGCGGCGGTGCAGGGGTTTCGCCTGTCGAGCCAGACATACGGTGCAAGGCTTGCAGGCGCGCGCGTGCTGTCGAAAGCTATGAAGCTCGCCTACCAGCTCAGCTACGCCCGCCAGAGCGACTGGCACCGCAATCCCAATCGCTACGGCGCGGACTATTATCTCGCGGATGCGACGCTGGGGATGGGCGGCTGGTCGCTGAATGGCGGCTATGAAGTGCTCGGCGCTGACCGGGGAATGGTCTTCACAAGCTTCCAGACGCCGCTCGGCACCAATTTCAAGTTCCAGGGCTGGGCCGACAAGTTCCTGACCACGCCGCCGAACGGCGTGCGCGATCTCTATGCGGGTGGCGGCTATGGCTGGAAGAAGGCGCTCGGCGCCGATACGATCGCGCTCTCGGGCACATGGCACCGTTTCCGCAGCGGTCGGCTCGGTCAAGCGTACGGCAAGGAAATCGATCTGATCGCCGGTGCCAAGGTCGGACGCACCACCGTTTCGGCACGCTATGCGCGGTACCGCGCGGACGCCTTCGCCACCGATACGGAAAAGGCCTGGGTGCAAATCGACTGGACCTACTGACGAGACGGCTTGAGCAGGCCTGCAATTTGCGGTAATGCTGCGCTGCAGGAGGCATCGCTGCCTCAACAAGATAGCCGGGACGGTCCAAGGACGGATCGCGACGGTTAAAACAGATGGCAAGGCCGCCATCCGGGCTCCGCAACGTCGGGGTCGGGATGGCGGCCTTTTTCGTTTTGGAGCACGACGGATGGACTTTCACGACCATCGCGAACCCGAACGGGACGACGCACCCGCACCGGTCACGGCAGTGGATCGCCCGCCCCGGCATCTGGTGGTGATCGGCAACGGCATGGCGGGCTGCCGGGCCGTCGAGGAGCTGATCGCGCGCGACGCCGACCGCTACCGGGTGACGATCTTCGGCGCGGAGCCGCACGTCAATTACAACCGGATCATGCTGTCGCCGGTGCTGGCGGGCGAGAAGACCTTCGAGGAGATCGTCATCAATGGTCACGACTGGTATGCCGACAATGGCATCGAGCTGATCGCCAGCGACCCCGTCGTTGCGATCGACCGGTCGAACAGGACGGTGACCGCGCGTTCGGGCCGCCAAGTCGGCTACGACAAGCTGCTGATCGCCACCGGCTCCGATCCCTTCATCATTCCGGTGCCCGGCAAGGATCTGCCCGGCGTCATCTCCTTCCGCGACATGAAGGACGTCGACCACATGCTGGCCGCCGCCGAAGACGGCAAGGCGGCGGGCGGCGGCCAGGCGGTGGTGATCGGCGGCGGGCTGCTCGGGCTGGAGGCGGCGCACGGGCTGACGCTGCGCGGCATGAAGGTCACGGTGCTGCATATCATGCCGATCCTGATGGAACGCCAGCTCGACGAGGCGGCGGGCTGGTTGCTGAAAACCGAGCTGGAGCGCCGCGGCCAGACCGTATTGACGGGGGCCGACACCGCCGAGATCTATGGCGACGGCAAGGTGGAGGGCGTGCGGCTGAAGGACGGGCGCGAGATCCCGGCCAGCCTCGTGGTCATGGCGGTCGGCATCCGCCCGTCGATCGCGCTGGCCCGCGACGCCGGACTGGACGTCGGCCGCGGCATCAGGGTGGACGATCACATGGTGACGTCCGACCCCGACGTGCTCGCGGTCGGCGAGTGCGTGGAGCATAACGGCACGGTCTACGGTCTCGTGGCGCCGCTCTGGGACATGTGCCGCAGCCTGGCGGACGGGCTGGTCGAGCGGCACAGCGGCTATCGCGGATCGATCACCTCGACCAAGCTCAAGGTGTCGGGGATCGACGTGTTCTCGGCGGGCGACTTCTCGGGCGGCGACGGGGCGGAGGATATCGTGCTGCGCGACGCCTCGCGCGGCATCTACAAGCGTGTCGTCGTCAAGGACGACCGGATCGCGGGCTGCGTGCTGTACGGCGACACCGCCGACGGCAACTGGTATTTCGACCTCCTGAAGAAGCGGGAGGACGTGGGCGCGATCCGCGACCTGCTGATCTTCGGCCAGGCCTTTGCCTCCGGAGGTGGGCAGGCGGACCCTAAGGCGGCCGTTGCGGCGCTCTCGGACGATGCCGAGATCTGCGGCTGCAACGGCGTTTCCAAGGCAAAGGTCTGCCAGGCCATCGTCGACGGTGCGGCCAGCCTCGACGCGATACGCGCCACCTGCAAGGCGTCAGCGAGTTGCGGGTCCTGCACCGGGCTGGTCGAGCAACTGCTGTCGATCACGCTCGGCAGCGATTACGGCGGCGAACGGTCGGTCAAGACGCTGTGCAAGTGCACCAGTTTCGGCCACGACGATGTGCGGCGCGAGATCGTCGCGCAGAACATGCGCTCGATTCCCGACGTCATGCAGAAGCTGCACTGGTCGACGCCGGACGGCTGTTCGGCCTGCCGCCCCGCGCTCAATTACTATCTGCTCTGCGCGCTGCCCGGCGAATATGTCGATGACCAGCAGAGCCGCTTCGTCAACGAGCGCATGCACGCCAACATCCAGAAGGACGGCACCTATTCCGTGGTCCCAAGGATGTGGGGAGGCCTCACCAACCCGCGCGAGCTGCGCGCCATCGCCGACGTGGTCGACAAGTTCAACGCGCCGATGGTCAAAGTGACCGGTGGCCAGCGGCTCGACATCTTCGGCATCCGCAAGGAGGACCTGCCCGCGGTCTGGGCGGACCTCAACGCCGCCGGCATGGTGTCGGGCCACGCCTACGGCAAGTCGCTGCGCACGGTGAAGACCTGCGTCGGGTCCGAATGGTGCCGGTTTGGCACGCAGGATTCGACCGGGCTGGGCGTGAAGATCGAGCGGATGACGTGGGGATCGTGGATGCCCCACAAGTTCAAGATCGCCGTGTCGGGCTGCCCGCGCAACTGCGCCGAGGCGACGATCAAGGATTTCGGCGTCGTCTGCGTCGACAGCGGTTATGAGCTCCACGTCGGCGGCAACGGCGGCATCAAGGTGCGCGCGACCGACCTTCTCTGCAAGGTCGCGACCGAGGAGGAGGCGATGGATTACTGCGCCGCCTTCATCCAGCTCTACCGCGAGGAGGCGCGCTACCTTGAGCGGACCGCGCCGTGGATCGAGCGCGTCGGCCTCGATCACATCACGTCGCGCCTGCTCGACGATCCCGACGCCGTCCCGGCCTATGCCGAGCGGTTCCGCTTCTCGCAGCGCTTCACGCAGAATGATCCCTGGGCGAAGCGGGTCGCCGGCGAGGACCGCGAGCAGCACGCGCCAATGGCGTCTTTTAAGCCGCAGGTGGAGGAACCGGCATGAGCGGCGATTGGCTCGACATCGGACGGGTCGATGAAATCCCCGTCCGCGGCGCGCGAACGGTGACGATCCCCGGCGACGAGGAGATCGCCGTGTTCCGTACCGGCGACGGCCGGGTGTTCGCGCTCCTCAACCGCTGCCCGCACAAGGGAGGGCGACTGAGCCAGGGGATCGTGCATGGGCACACGGTGGCCTGCCCGCTCCACAACTGGAACATCGCGCTGGCGACCGGCGAGGCGCAGGGGGCGGACAGCGGCTGCACGCCCGTCATTCCGGTGAAAGTTAGCGGCAACCGTGTACTGATCTGCCGCGCGTCGGCACTCAAGGCTGCGGCCTGACGTGAGCGATCCTGTCCGCACCACCTGCGCCTATTGCGGCGTCGGCTGCGGGATCGCCGCCTCCCGAACGGGCGAGCGCACGGTCACGATCGCGGGCGATCCGGCACATCCGGCCAATGCCGGTCGGCTCTGCTCCAAGGGCACGCACCTCGGCGAGACGGTCGGCCTCGAAGGTCGCCTCCTTCACCCGATGGTCGGTGAACGCCGCGCCTCCTGGGACAAGGCGCTGGACCTCGTCGCCGGTCGCTTCCGCGATGCGATCGAGCGTCACGGGCCGGACAGCGTCGCCTTCTACGTTTCGGGTCAGCTCCTCACCGAAGATTACTACGTCGCGAACAAGCTGATGAAGGGATTCATCGGCTCGGCCAACATCGACACAAACTCCCGGCTGTGCATGTCGAGCGCGGTGGCCGGGTACGTCCGTGCCTTCGGCGAGGATGTCGTGCCCGCGAGCTACGACGATCTCGATGCTGCCGACCTGATCGTGCTGGTCGGATCGAACACGGCCTGGTGCCACCCCGTCGTCTATCAGCGGATCGTGGCAGCCCGCGCCACGCGCGGCACCAGAATCGTCGTCATCGATCCGCGCAGGACCGAAACCTGCGAGGACGCCGACCTGCACCTGCCGGTCCGGCCGGGCACCGATGTCCAGCTGATGAACGGGCTGCTCGCCTGGTGCCGCGAAGCCGGCGTCGTCGACGAGGCGTATCTCTCGGCGCATGTGGCGGTCCCCGACGACTTCTGGGCTGCGCTGGGGGAGGGAAACGACCTCTGGTCGACCGCGCGCACCTGCGACGTGCCGCCGGCCGATCTCCGCCGCTTCTACGAGCTTTTCGCTGCCACGCCGCGCACCGTCACGCTGTTCAGTCAGGGGATCAACCAGTCGATCCGCGGGACAGACCAGGTCAACGCGATCGTCAACGTCCATCTGGCCACCGGCAGGATCGGCAAGCCGGGCGCGGCACCGTTCTCGATCACCGGCCAGCCCAACGCGATGGGCGGTCGCGAAGTGGGCGGGCTCGCCTCGACGCTCGCCGCTCACATGGATTTCGCACCCGAGAACGTCGCTCGCGTCGGTCGCTTCTGGGCGGCGGCGCGGATGGCGACCCGGCCCGGGCTGAAGGCGGTCGATCTGTTCCGCGCGGTCGGCGAGGGGCGGATCAAGGCGTTGTGGATCATGGCCACCAATCCGGCGGTATCGCTGCCCGACGCGGGTGCGGTGCGCGAGGCGCTGGCCGCGTGTCCCTTTGTCGTCGTCTCGGACGTGATGGAGACCACTGATACGTCAGTCCACGCCCATGTCCGCCTGCCGGCCGCGGCATGGGGCGAGAAGGACGGCACCGTCACCAACTCGGACCGTACCGTCTCACGCCAGCGCGGGCTGCTGCCGCTGCCGGGCGAAGCGAAGCCTGACTGGTGGATCGTCTCGCAGATCGCGCAGCGCATGGGCTGGGTCGGCGAGTTCGCCTACGGCCGCCCGGCCGACATCTGGCGCGAGCATGCCCGGCTCACCGCCTATCAGAACGAGGGCGCGCGCGTGCTGAACCTGAAGCCGCACACCGCCATCGGCAACGCCGCCTATGATGCGATGGAGCCGTTCCGCTGGGGAGGAAAACCGTTTGCCGACGGGCGTTTTCCGACGCCGGATGGACGGGCTAGGCTGGTCGCGGTCAAGCAAGCGCCGGTCGCGGCACCGCTCGTCTCCTGGCCGATGACGCTCAATACCGGTCGCTATCGTGACCAGTGGCACACCATGACGCGTACCGGACTCAGTCCCAAGCTCGCCCGTCATCGCGAGGAACCGCTGGTGGAGGTTCATCCCGCGGATGCGACGGCGCTCGGCCTCGCCGATCACGGTCTCGCCCGTGTTTCGACGCCGCAAGGGAACAGCCTGTTCCGGGTGGCGGCCGCCGATACCCAGCGCCAGGGCGAACTGTTCACGCCTATCCACTGGACCGACCAGCAGGCGACCGGCGGCCGCACCGGGCTGCTCCCGCGTCCGCTGACCGACCCGCATTCAGGCCAGCCCGGGTTTAAGGCGACGCCGGCGCGGATTGAGCCGGTCGCGACCGAATGGCGCGGTTTTCTGATCGTGCATGGTGACATCGAAGCGCCGAAATGCCTGTGGGCGACAAAGGTCCGCGTGCCCGGCGGTTTGTTGTGGGAGGTGGCCGGCAACGGCGATGCCGCGCGCCTCGAACGCGCGTTGCCCAAGGGCGAGCGGATCGAGGCGATCGATCACGCGCGCGGCACGCGCCGTGTCGCGATCCTGCGCAACGGCAGGCTGGCCACAATCCTATTCACGACGCGCTCGGGCGACCTTCCGCCGCGCGATTGGCTGATCGCCCAGCTGGACATGAGCCACGGCCCCGCGGTCCTCGCCGGTCGCGCGCCGGGCCTGCAGGCTGACCGTGGGGCTGTCGTTTGCGTCTGCTTCGATGTCGGCATGAAGACGATCGTCGCCGCCATCGCGGAACAGGGCCTTGTCGACGTGGCCGCCGTCGGCGCTGCGCTCGGGGCGGGAATGAATTGCGGATCCTGCCGCCCGGCGCTCGCGCGGTTGATCGCGCAATCGAGGAAAACTGCCAATGGATGATCTCTTTCCACGCGGCATGGTCTGGCTCGTCGGCGCTGGCCCCGGCGACCCGGACCTCCTCACCCGCAAGGCGGAGCGGCTGATGAGCCAGGCAGACATCGTCTTCTACGATGCGTTGGTGGGCTCCGGGATCCTAGCGATCGCGGCACAGGCGGAGCTGGTCAGCGTCGGCAAGCGGGCCGGGCGCCACTCCAGGGATCAGGCCAGCATCGACGAGCTCATTGTCCACGCCGCGCACGACGGCCGGCGCGTCGTCCGTCTCAAGGGCGGCGATCCGTCGATCTTCGGCCGGTCTACCGAGGAAATCGAAGCGTGCGCTGCCCATGGCATACCGGTAAGGATCTGCCCGGGCATCACCGCCGCAAGCGCCGCCGCGGCAAGCGGCATTGCCTCGCTCACTCTGCGTGGGCTCGCGCGCAAGCTGACCTTTCTCACCGCCCATGCCCGTGCCGGTGAACGGCTGGAGCACGATTGGGCAGCTCTCGCTACCGGCGACGCAACGATTGCCGTTTACATGGGGCGCGTCGCCGCACCGGAGATCGCGCACGCCCTTATCGCGGCCGGACGCGCGCCCGAAACTCCCGTGATGATCGCGGTCGACGTGTCGTTGCCGACCGAGCGACTGATCCACGGCACGCTCGCTGCCCTGCCGTTCCTGGTCCGCACGATCGCCGATGACGATCCGACGCTGCTGCTGATCGGTGAGGCTGCGCGACCATTGCTGGCCGCTTCGTACAGACATCATCATCCCGAAGATTTGGCAGCGGCTCACCGTTAGACGCATCAGTAGCAATGTCCCGCATCACCATAGCCTCGATCCTGTTCGCTCGACCTGCGTGCGGGTGGCGGCGCTTCATGCTGTACACGCTTGTCTGTTGCCCGCTGTGCGCGGCTGCAACCCTGCCATTTCTTGGAGCTTGAACGCGGCCCCAAGCCGATGTTCGACAAAGCGAAAGCGATGATCCTTATCCTGAACCGGCGGTCATGCCGTTCAGGCTCGAATAATCACCAGATTACACTTCGTTCTCGGCTCCGATGAGCTTGTCGGGTTCCATTTAGCCGGTCGCTTATTTGAGTATATCCAAAAACGCCTCATAGGAGCGACGAACTGATGGTAGATGGCGGTGTGCGAGCGGCGCGGGTGTACCTGCGGGTGAGCACGGACGAGCAGGACCTCACGCGGCAGGAAAGCATCGTCGCCGGTGCTCGAGCGGCCGGCTTCTATATCGCTGCCGTCTACCGGGAGAAGGCGTCCGGCGCTCGACCCGACCGGCCGGAGCTGCTGCGCATGGTGGCGGACCTGCAGCCGGGCGAGGTGGTGATCGCCGAGAAGATCGATCGGATCAGCCGCCCGCCTCTGTCTGAGGCCGAGCTCTTGGTCGCGACTATCCGGTCGAAGGGCGCGCGCCTCGCGGTGCCGGGCATTGTGGACCTCACCGACTTGGTAGCGGACAGCGCCGGCGTCGCGCGGATCGTGCTAGAAGCGGTGCAAGACATGCTGCTGCGCGTCGCGCTCCAGACTGCGCGGGATGACTACGAAACGCGGCGCGAGCGGCAGCGGGAGGGCATCGAGATCGCCAAGCGGGCAGGCCGGTACACCGGCCGCAAGCCCGATCTTGCCCATCACAGGCGGATAGTTGGGCTGCGCGAGGCGGGCATGAGCATCGCGAAGACGGCGGTCCTTGCCGGATGCAGTATCGCCCACGTCAAGAGAGTAACCGCGCTCCACCGTGCAAAGACAGCTGCGGTCGCACCGACCTCATGAACCGAATGGACCGTGTATTTATGGCTCAACCTCCCCTGTTGAAGCCGTAGTCTACAATCCGGAGTACGCGATGTACTTCGACTGCGGTGCTTCGCCCAATTCTGGGCCCATGCTTAGTCGCGGTCGGGCAGGGTACCAACGCCTTGCTGCGTGACTCGAACGTGAGCAAGAGAGTAAACAATGAGGATGCCGGTGAGAGGATGGTAAAAATCGTACGCTGAGCACGGTGGCCGTCCCGTTTTCAATTATTGTCAGGACGGAGCCGCAGAACTTCAGGGAGGTGCTTCGCCCTCAACCGTACAGCTACAGTTCGCAGGAAGTCAGCTCCGCCGACCTGACTCTGGCAGCTGCAAGCGCGAGCCGGTTTTATCAGGCCGAGACTCGGATGACGGTTCCGCGCGTCACGAACACGATCATACCCTCCGAGATGCCGGTTACATGAAGGTAGCGCTTCACCTGACCGCGATACTGCTCGGTGGCGGCGAAATCCGGATCGACATCACTCTTCCAGTCGATCGCCGCGCGCGGCTGTCCGGACTCATCAAGATGCAACGCATCTACGATCCCGGCGGTGACGACTTCGATGCCGTCGACCTCCTCCGAAGCGAGAACCGGAAGCTCCGGCACGAGGCGGTCACGCATCGCTGCGATCTCGGGGAGGGCCAGCGTGCGCACAACAACCCGTGCCACCTCCTGTTCGGAGATGCTGGTCGCCGCGGCCCCGGCCGGCTCAAGCCCGAGTTGCACGATCAGCTCGCGTGCCCGGTCTGCGAGGTGCGCTTCCTCGTCCAGGATTTCACCCGTAAGCACCTCCTCGAACAGCTTGTGGATGATCAGCCCCCGCTCGCGCCCGCCTTGAACCGGTCCCGATGGAGCAGCACCGGCCACCTCTCCGAACACCAGCTCGGGTTCAGCCTGCGAGTGGTCATCTACCCCGCGCCCTTCGTCCCTGCTCGGCGCGCTCCAAGCGATTTTCGCGGTAGCGTCGACGATCGCAGTTGCTTCTTCCGCGAAGCGCTCCCGGGTCTGCTGATTGTCGTCCTCGTGGATGCCGGAAGGCGCTTGGTCGGGATAAGCGTCGAGGTCGAGAACCTCGAGCTCATCAAGCCCGAAGTCGATCAGCCCCGACCAGCTGTTCGAGCCCGCCGCGACATCGAGCCGCGGCAACACCAGCAGCTCGCGCGCGCGGGTAGCAGCCACATACCACAGGCGCATGCGTTCGCGGTCCTGCTCGGCCTTCTCAGCACTGTGCACATCGGCGTGGCCAGAGGGTAGGTTGCCCACCACCGGCATGAACAGGATGCCGGCGTCGCGATCGATGACGGTGGTGTCGGCTGCAATCGTCGCCGTCATGCAGTTGATCGGGACGACGATCGGCCACTCCAGCCCCTTGGAGGCGTGCACCGTGAGAAGCGACACCGATTCCTCCTGCGCGTCGGGCCGACCTTCGGCCGAGCGCGCCTTGCCGGCCCAGGCGTCCGCCATCGCTTGTGCAAACGCTCTCAGGCCGCGAACGCCGTAAGGCCGGGCCAGGCTCAGGAACAGGTCGACGTTGGCGAGTGGACGTTCGGCTTGGCCGCGATGGCGTTGCAGCAGGATCGCGCGTACGTTCAGCGTGTCGATCGCCTCGGCGATCAGCTGATGCGGGGTGGTCGCGTTGATCCGGCGCCTGAGCCCCTGAAGCTTGCCCAGCACGTCCCTCGCGAGGGGATGCGCAATCGCGTCCAGGTCCATGTTGACGTGCAGGTGAGGAAGAGCGCCCGGCCGCTCCGGTGCGCGCGGCTGCGTCCAGACAAGGTCGAGCAGCTCTTCCTCGGTCAGCCCGACCAGAGGTCCCCGGAGCAGCGCACCCAATGCGAGCGTGTCTCGGCCATCGGCGAGCACGCGCGCGATCGCGACCAGATCCTGCACTTCCTGCCGCTGGTAGAAGCCCTTGCCGGCCTGCGTGGCGACCGCGATCCCGCGTTGCTCCAGCGCCTGCTCGTAGCGCCACAGGTCCTTGCCGGTCGGCGCGAGCAGAGCGATGTCGCCGGGTCGGCACGGACGTTGCATTCCGGCCCGACGGTCGGCGATCTCATGGCTGCCGATCAGGCGCGCGACCAGCTCCGCGACCGCCTCTGCCTCACAGTCACGCTTCCGGTCGGCCGACGCCTTCCCGTCCTCGCCCGCGCACGCGACCGGCAGGGCGGTGACGCACAGCCCGTGGGCGGGATCGGGATGGAAGGGATCGAGCGCCGTGAACCCGGGCTGCCCCTTGTCCTCGCTCATATGCGGTTCGAACCGCTTGTTCACGAAGGACAGGATGCCGGCGCAGGACCGGAAATTTGTCGAGATGCTGAGCAGATTCTGCGCGCCCTGAGCGCGGATCGCGTTGCGTGCCCGGACATAGGCGGCGACATCGGCGCCCCTGAAACGGTAGATCGCCTGTTTGGGATCACCGACGAGAAACAATGCGCCGGGCCTGATCCGGTACGTCTGCCAGTCGGCGGGATCGGCACCGTCCATCGGCTCACCGCACAGGCGCCAGAAGATCTCCAACTGAAGCGGGTCGGTATCCTGGAACTCGTCCACCAGCACATGCGCATAACGCGACGCGAGTGCCTGCCGGACAGGCTCATGATCGCGCAGCAGGTCACGCGCGGCGAAGATCAGATCATCGAAGTCGAGCAAGGCCGCTGCGCGCTTGTAGGCGCGGAACCCGTCCGCCACGGGCGCGACCGCGGCCAACACCTCCGAGAGAACCCGCGCTGCGACCGCCCCCTTGAGGTCGATCCAGGCATCGCGCGCAGCGTTGTGCAGACGCTCGGCCTCGCCGTTCAACTCGCCACCGCGTGCCTTGGGCAGGCCCTTCAGCTTGACCGCAGCCTCCCACTTCCCCTTCTTCTGATACTTGCGCCAGCCGGAGCCGGTGAGGAGCGAAGCGTCGGGCTCGGCGGTGAGTAGCGCCACCAACGACTGAGAGCTTTGACCTTGCCCGGCCGCCACGAGCCGCTCGCTCATCCCGGCGAACGCTTCCGCTGCCGCGATGCTCTCTTCTTCCCGCGCGGAGGTGCTGGTGACGAAGGCTCTGTAGGCATCGACTGCGTCGTGCAAGGCGTCGATCAGAGGCGGGAGGGCGGGAGACGGCGGTCCTGTCAGCACGCGGTGTCGACGCAACCTGTCGGCAACCTCTCGCACCAGAGCGAGTCCCCCCACCGGCTCGTGGTACACCAGCTCCGAAATCAGGCTTGGCAGAGCGCCGTCCAGCGTCGCGCGCAGCCAGCGTTCCAGCGTGTCACCGAACGCAAGTTCCGCTTCGACCGGGTCCACGAGGCTCGCGCCCGGATCGATGTTGGCCTCGATGGGGTAGGGTTTGATCAGGCGCTGGCAGAAGCCGTGGATGGTCGAGCAGGTGACCTCATCGAGGTTCTCGCACGCACCGGTCAGCGCTTGGCGCTGTTCGTCCGAGAGCCCGTGAGGGAGCGCCGCACTTAACTCGCGCGGGATGCGGTCGGATAGCAGCTCTTCCACGAAGTCCTGCACGCGCGCGAGCAGTTCGCTGGCGGCGAGTTCGGTGAAGGTCACTGCGGCAATGCTTTTCGGCGCGACGCCGGCGGCGAGCATCAGCGCCACACGCCCTGCCATCACGGCGGTCTTGCCCGAGCCTGCGCCGGCCTCGACGAGCAGCGATCGGTCGTGAGCGGTAAGCGCGGTCAGCCTTGGCTGGTCATCCGCAAGCACGGGTGCCATCACGTTCATCACTCCGCCTCCCAGACGAGGGTGGCATCGCCGAGGGCTATCGTCGCCGCCTCCTGCTTGCGGCGGCACCACCCCTTGTCCGCCATTGCCGGCAGAGCAAAGGCGAGGTCGTCATAATCGCCGCCCGTATCCGGGCCCGGGAGCGCTCGCCCGGCCATAAGGTTGGCACGTGCAGCGCGCAGATGCCCGGCCAGCGTGGCAAGCGTGCCGTTCGCGTCCTGCAGCGGCCGGGTCACCCCCGCGCGCGGATAGACGAGCGCCGCCTCCACCTCCATGTCATCGCCCAGAAGCGAGTGAACCGCATAGGCGTACAGGCAACGCTGGAGTTCACTTCCGCCGTCCAGCGTCACAGCGTCCTTCGGGCATTTGCCGCCCTTGTAATCGGTGACACGCGCCTTTGTGCCACAGTCTGACAGGTCCAATCGGTCCACGTAACCGGAGATCCGAAAGCCGGTATCAGCGACTTCCACGACCGTGTCAGCCGCCCAGGGCAGGGCACCATCGGACTTGGCGGTCTGGCCGCCGAACGGCACTTCGGCAAAGGAGCGTTGGCCGGGCAGGGGCTCGGGTCGGCCCTCGAGTGCAGCGAGCGCGACTTGCCGGGTGTCCGCCAAGGTCCGCTGCCAGACAATACCGGGCGGCACGGCCTGACCCGCCTCCCACATCGCCGCGACGTCCGCACAGGCCGCATCGAGCGCTGACACGCAGGCCTGTTCGTCGGCACCGGCCAGCCCCTGACCGGCTTCGAGCCGCTGCACGGCGTTGTCGAGCAGGTGGTGCAGCAACTCGCCCGACGCTCGGGCATCAAGCACGAGCGCTTCGTCGGCTGTGGCCGGAGCACGGAGGCCGAGCGCATATTTCCAGCTGAAGCCAAGCGGGTTTCGCAGGAGAAGCTTGAGCGAGCTGGCCGACTGAACGCGGTCCAGCGCTGCGGCCAGCGCGGGGTGATCCGGGCGGACCTGTCCGTCGTGTGGCGTCACGTGCGACGAGCGCCAGTTCGTCCAACAGGTTGCAGCGGAGGCGGCCTGCGCCAGTTCTGAAGCATCGCCCGGTCGGGCTCCGAGCCGGTCCGTCTCGCTCATGGCGTGGTCGGGGCGCCGGTTCCGCCGCAGATAGGCAGGCGGCGGAGTTCCCCGAAGCAGCGGACTGGCCCCTACCAGGCGTCCTTCCTCATCACGCCGCGCCCGGCTGAGCACGACCTGGCTGGCGGTGGTGGCCAGGATCGTTTCGAAGTCACGCCGGTCAGCAGCAGAGACGGGCAGGGGATCAAGGTCTGCCAGCGGCACGACGTGGTCGGGCACGAGTCGATCCTCACTGATACGCCGCGGCCACTGAGTTGACGTCAGACCCAGCAGGCGAACGAAAGGCCGTGGTGATGCCGCGAGCGCCTCAGCCGGCATCCAGGCGACCGATGAGCAGGGCTCGCTTTCGTCCTCGAGGCGGAGTTGCGCAATTGTGATATCGATGGCGGCCGGACTGCCGAGACCAAGCGCGCGCCGCCAGATGCGGCGTGCCGGACCGCTAAGCAGCTTCTCGCCCGTGTCCGCCGCAAGCGTCGTACCTTTGGCCAACATCGCGATGATGTCGCGTAACTCAGGCGCATGGTCGACACCGTCGGGCCAGTCTTCCGCTGTAAGCCGGTCGATCAACCTGTCCCAGGCACCGGTCGAGTTGAGCGGCGCCTCACCCGGGAGCAGCCGCGTCCAGCCCGCGGGCAGCTGGGCCACCGGTCCCGCCTCGCTGCCGAGCAGTGACGCCAGCCGGCGGATGCGCGCCTGCGACAACCCGCGCACGAGGACATCGGCGAGGGCGGCCGCTGCCTGGCCCGGCCGGGTCGATACAACGGGAACGCTATGAACAAAGTGGAGGTCGAGATTGGCATCGGCGCGCAGCGCGAGGAAGACATCGTCATAGGCGGCTGGCGCCGCGGACGCGATGGCGATCTCGTGGGGGCGGGCAACACCGCTGGCAATCAGCTCGCGTGCCCAGCGCATCGCCTCGACCGCCTCATGATGACCGGTTGCACAGGTCACCGCTTCAAGGCTCGGACTGGCGGCGTCGGATCTGAGCACCTCGATGGCGGACCCGGCAAGCCAGTCTGGCACCGAACGGGGGCCAGCATGCCAGCGGACCGCTACCGCGTCGGCCAACAGGAACAGCAGTTCGCGCCAGCAGGGCGAGAGTTCGGAGTGACCGACGATGTCGATGCTCCCGAACAGGGCAGGGGCATGAGCGAGGCGCTCGGTTGCACGCGTGACGAGATCGCAGGGCCGCAGCATCGAGTGGGGGAGACGGCCGATGACGGCATCTTCCAGCGCGGCAATGGCGGCGAGGCGCGGGTCCTCGCCCGCACGAGCCGAGAGATCCACACCAGCGCGCCATGCCTTGTGCAGCGTGTCAGCCGCGGCACTGACGAAGCCGGGCAGGGCCTTGATGTTGTCGAGCTCGCCCAGGTCGCTGTCGGTCACCGACGCCTGGATCGCGTCGCGCAACGCCTCCGGATCGATGCCGGTGATGAACCCACCCGCCAGTCGAGCCGCAAGCTGCTCCAATGTCATGACCTGGACGCCGTGCCGCTGGGCACGCGCGGCTTCCAATCTGATCTCACGAGCAGCCAGCCTGCCATGGGAGACGAATGTTTGGCGCTGCACTGACCACCCCACTTTTACGGCTATCGGCGTTTTCGCCGTTCCCGGCAGTCTAGCGGCAGCGGAACATAGCATCAACGCCAACTGCCCCGAGGCGGACTGAAGGCTTCAGAACGGACGAGGTCCGGGGCCCTGAACAAGCGGATTGCCGTCAGCCCGGTTGACATTATACCTAAATGGATATAGGCCTTCTTCCATCGTCAACGGAGATGGAGAATGCGCGAACTGGAGTGGATGGGTAGTAGCAGGGACGACCTGGTCGACATGCCCGAGGATGTCCGAAGCGAGTTTGGACACGGCCTCTACCTAGCCCAGCTTGGAATGAGACACGTCAACGCCAAGCCGTACGGCTCGAGTATCGAGCTAATTGAGCGGGACGACGGCGACACCTATCGCTGCATCTACAACGTCAAGATCGACGACGATATCTACGTTCTCCACGCCTTCCAGAAAAAGTCGACGAGCGGCATCGCCGTTCCGAAGCACCAGAAGGAAACGATCGAAGCTCGACTGAAAGCGGCTCAAAGATTGGCTGCCGAGAAGAGAGCGCTACGCAAACAAGCCTTATAAAGGACCCCGACATGGCAGTCGAGCATGTGACCTCCAGTGGCAACGTCTTCGCGGATCTCGGCCTTTCGGATCCGGAAGGTCGTTTGGTGAAGTCCAAGCTCGCCGCCGCTCTTCAGCGAAGCATGGGCGAACTGGGGCTGACGCAGACCGCTGCCTCTGCTCGCATGGGCATGCCACAGCCCAAGCTTTCCAAGATCCTCCGCGGCCGTTTCGACGGCATCAGCGAAGCTTACATCACCGATGGTCTCCGGAAACTCGGCCACGATGTCGAGATCCGGGTCCGGCCGCGACATGAGGGGATCGGCGCAGTGCGGGTGCTGGAAACAGCCTAACCGCGTCGATCTGTCAGCGGCTCTCCTTGTGGGCGGCTATAGAGTTTGGGGGTGGCGTTTGGCGTCTTTTGGAATGACCTATCTGTCGCCGGACGCGATGCGCGAGGCGCGCAAATTCATGAACTCGGACCAGAAAGGGGTTCGGGACGAGATCGGGTTCCTGATCGTCCACCAGCGTTACGCCGATCGGTTCTTTCCCGGCACGTCAGTCCTGCATACCCGCTTGCGCTATGTCCTCTTCGTGCCCTGGCTCTACCGCGATGAGCACCTCAAACCAGCCAAGGGGCAACGCGCACAGGAAAGCGTGAAGCGGCGCGAATATTTGCTCACCGGGCGCCTGATCAACGAGCCGGGCGGTGTGATCGGCAGCCGCAACTATCCCTCTCCGGTCGAGCAGCGTCCCAGCCAGGTCTATTGGGGTGCGCTGCAACGCTGGGGGCTGGTGCGCGAGCAGGAAGGCAGCGGTCCGCTTAGCCGCTATCAGGTCGAGCGGATGGTCGCGGGTAAGCCGGGCGCGCTACTGAAGGACGACGAAGGGACGCCGCTCGGAGGAGGTTCCTGGCCGTTCGTCGTTCCGGAACCGGCCGACGATTGGTACGGGGAGGGCGAGGGTACGCTGAGCTTCGATCTCACTCGTAGCGAGCGGAAGTTCCTCGCCAAACGCCTGCGAAGCCTGACGTCGCCCAGAAATCCCGGGGCGAGATCGATCTTCTCGCTGCTGGTCGGGCACGACGTGTCGTCGAGCCGTACTGCTTGGGGTCCACAAGTCCGGGACCTTGCGGAAACCGAACGGCCAGCGCTTGAGCGGGCCGGCCACGCCGCTGCTCTCGCCGCGATCGGCCGCGGCGTTTACGCCGCCCAAGTGGAGACGCTGTGCGAGGAGCTGGACCGTAGCAAGCGCTCCGATACGCAACGCGCGGCACTGACCGGCATCGTCCAGCGCTGGAAGGCCCAGGCCGCTCGCCTGGACTGGCCAGCTTTTCTCGACGATATGACGGACCGGACCGAGTTGGCTCCCGTCGTCTCTGTTGCGCTTCAGGACACGCTCGCATGGGTACGCGCCGGACACACCGATCCGATGCGGTTGGAGCGCGTGTACCGTGACGCCGAAGAGGCGCGAAAGGGGCGACGAGCGCGGCTCTCACGCAGCCAGTTCGGCGTCGATCAGCGTGCGGACTGGGACAATGATCACCATCCGCTGGGTGCGCCGCTTCATTACCGCTGGGACCGGGTGCAGATGCTGCTGCAGGACCTCGTCGGCGCATGAGAAGGGCGCCGAAGGACTTCCCCGGCCAGGCCTTTCTTGAGCTCCTGCGGCCACCCAAGCTGACCACAACCCGCTTGGCCCTGTTCGCCGCCTACTCCGCCGACCCGATCGTTCTTGGGGGCGCTCTGTTGAATCTCCACGCCCGCGGCCGCGACAATGCGCGCGGCAACAAGTCCGACTTCGCCGGCGCGATCGAGGCCTTGCGCGAACGGGTGCGCTTCATTGTCCAGCGCGGGCGCATCCATCGTGGACCGAGGCTCCCGAAGATCGCGGCCGTGCTCGACCAGTTCGTGGTGGAGATGCCCTATCGGGAAAGCGCGAACAGCTGGCACCCGAAGGCTGCGTTGATCTGCTATCAAGCGGAGGGATTGCCACGGTTCTGGCGGCTTTGGGTCGGCAGCCGCAACCTGACCATGAGCCGTGACCTGGATCTCGGGCTGGTGTTGGACGGCGAAAGCCGCCGCAGGAAGGGGAGCCAGGTCGTCGATGGCATCGATGCGCTGGGTGTAACCCTCGCGCGCGCAGCCAAGCTGCCCGACGTCGATCCGGACGATCTCGCGAAGGAGCTCAGGGCCGTGCGCTGGATCGCGCCGGACGGCATCGATGTGTCACGGATCGACCTCTGGACGCGCGGCTCGGAGCCGATCGCTCCGCTCGATGCGACGTCCGGAGACAAGATCGTCGTCCTGAGCCCGTTCCTCTGCGATGCTTTCGCACGATCCCTTGCCGATATGACCAAGGCAAGCGCGGACCGCACTCTGGTGACGACGCTGCCGGCGCTGCGCAAGCTTGGCAATGACGGCCGCGCGGGTCTTTCCGACTTCAAGTTGTTGGCGCTTGGGGCACCGATCCCGGACGGAGACGACGTCGCTGAGGTTGAGCTGATAGGGCGGGAGCCGGCGACGGACGAGGAAGACGAAGGTTCGGGCGGCGCTAGTCATTCGGGGCTGCACGCCAAGCTGTTCGCGGCGATCCAGGGCGAGCGGATCGAGATCGTCGCCGGCAGCGCCAATGCCACCGACCGGGCTTGGTCGGGCCGCAATGCGGAAGTCGCCGCCCGCTTCACCGGCGGCAGCGCCGAGATCGACGGCGTCCTGGCGATCGTCGGGTCAGCGACACCGGTATCCGATGCTCTCCTGCAGACGCTGACGGAAACAGAAGCTGACGCAGCCGAACTTGCTCTCGAAAGGCTGCGCTGGACGCTTGCGGACACGTCACTCAGCCTGGACCGCAACGGCAGGGAGTATCGTCTCACCTCTGGCGAAGTCGTGCCGCTGCCGCCCTCAGTTCAGTTGGAAGCAGGGCTCGCCACGATGGCGCTCCACCGCTGGCAGCCCGGCGTGACGCACATCGAGCTCGGAGAGGTTCCGTTGTCCCTGCAAACGGATCTTGTTCAGTTTCGGCTGACGATCGGGGATCTGCCGCCGGCGTCATGGCTCCTGCGCGTGCCGGTGGTCCCCTCGATCGACGCGGAGCGGGACGCTGCCGCGATCAGTCGCTTTCTGAGCGTTGCCGGCCTGCAGGCGTGGCTGCGGGAGATGCTCGAGGGTGGAGCTGGGGCGGGGAGCGAGAACGACTGGGACACGGAGCCGGAAGCGGTTGCGCCCAAGCGGAGCAGCTGGAAGCATGACGGGCTCGCGCTCGAGGATATCCTGACTGCCTGGGCCAAGGACCAGACCCACAAGTCTGGTTCGTTGAAGCGTGTCGATGCCGTGATCGACCGCTATGTGGCTGCGGTGCTGGCTCATGGCGAGCACCTTACGCAGGCGGACAGAGACGATCTGACCGCCCTCCAGCAGACTTGGCGCATTGCGCGCGAGGTCCTGATCGCAAGATGAGCAGCACGCCGCGCGCCTTTCAGAACGCGACGGTAGGCGCTGCCGTAGCCGCGCTGACCGGTAAGGGCAGTCGCCGCTTTCTGGTGGCCGACGAGGTCGGCCTCGGCAAGACGACAGTCGCTCGGGAGGTCGTCCGGCAGCTGTCGCGTGGCGGTAGGAAGAAGTTCACGGTCTACTACGTCACCAGCAATGCTCGTGTCTCCGACCAGAACGCCGCGCGTTTGGTCGACTTTCTGGAGGACAAGCGCGCCAGGCTGCGGGCCCTTTCCAAGGTCGATCGGCTGTCGATGATCCCGCTCGATCAACGGCCGAACGACAAGGAGCCGCCATCGCCGCTCCGGCTCTATTCGCTATCCCCTCAGACCTCCTTCCCGCCCGAAGGCACACGACCGACACCTGGCGCTGCGATCGAGCGTGCCTTTTTGAGCCTGCTGCTCGAACGCGCCGTGCCGGGGATATTGGAGACACTACCCGAGCGCTTCATCCAACAGCGCGCGACGGTGAGCTGGGAGGGCGCCCGCCGTACTGCGCAGCGGCTGATGGGCGGCATCGATCCGAAGCTTGTCGGCACCTTCCGCACCGCGCTCAAGTCGCGCTTCAATCCGGAGGGTAAAAGGCCGGGTCTTCGCGAACGCATCGCGACAGCCGCACAGACAAAGCCTGAGGCGGGGACGTTGACGGTGTTGCGCCGCCTTCTTGCGGAGGCATGTCTCGAGGCGACCCCGCCGGACCTTATCGTCTTCGATGAGTTTCAGCGCTTCCGCGAGATGCTGGCACCTTCGAAAAGCGACCGGCTCGGGCGCGCCCTTCTCGGGATCGGCTATAAAAAGCCTGCCATGCTGCTTTTGTCGGCCACACCCTACCGCCTGTTTGGCGAGTCCTGGGATGGAAAAGACGGGCCGCAGGCTCACGAAGAGCTTTTCGACACGATCGAGTTTCTGACGCGCAGCACAGCCGTGCGGGAGGACGCCGAGCAGCTCTTTGCCAGCTTCGGCGAGATCCTGCGTGCGATCGGTGACGCAGAGGGCGACACTATAGATCCGCCTCTCAAGGAGCGTGCGGAAGCGACGCGCGACCGGATCGACCGCCTGCTGCGCCCCTACATAGCACGTACCGAGCGCCCGCCCTCTATAGGTCTGGATCACCGCACCCGGCGCGATCCGCTTGCCCTTGTCCCCGGCGATCTTCACACTTTCAGGCATTTCGCCAGCAAGGTGTCCGATCGGAACAAGACCGCGGCCTCTGCCTACTGGCTATCTGTCCCACTGCCGGCACAGGCGCTCGGATCCCGGTACAAGATCGCCGACAAGGTCGAGTTTGGACGCCAATCAGGCGTGCCGGTGCTCCGCTCTGCACGACGCGCCGGCGACGGCAAGGACGGCTGGGGTAGCCCGAAGCTTCGGGCCCTACGCGACATCGTGCGAACGCCCGATCTCGCGCTCCCCTGGGTTGCCCCTTCCATGCAGTGGTGGCCGCTTGCGGGTCCGTGGGCGCACAGCCTGGCGCAGAAAACGCTTCTGTTCAGCCGTTTTCGCGCCACCCCGCAGAGTGTTGCATCCTTGATCAGCCTCGGTGTCGAGGACGCTTACCTCGACGTCGGGCCAACCGCCCGCCGGCGACCCTGGGAAAGCAAGCGGCTGGCTCCGCAGTCCGGCCTGCCCGTGATGTCGTTGTTCCATCCGTCGCCGTTCCTAGTCCGGGTGACCGATCCTTTGAAGGGCAACCATTCGTCCGCCCGCTACGCGCTGCGCACGGTCATCGGACAATTACGGAAGGCGCTCAGGGATCAGAAGGTCGAGATCCGCAGCAAGCCGAAGAAGGACGCCGAACGGGCACGTCCGCTTTGGAACCTCCTTGCCGCGATCGAGCGAAAGTCCGGCGATTTCGCGGCATCCCAGGCGGCATGGAACGAGACGGCGGGGACTGAGGCAGTGCTCGGGCGCATCGTCACCCGGCGCAACCACGTCGAGAGTATCGACTGGATCAGCGCCAAGGAGCTGCACCGCTTGGCCGAGATCGGCTTGGCCTCACCGGCGGTCGCTGTCGGCCGCGCACTGCTCCGGCATTTTCCGGCGGCCATTGAGGCAGACCACCTTTCGAAGCTCGTCTCGTTCTGCTGGCACAGGCTGCGCCCCTATCTCGACAACCGGGTGTTCTGGGGCCGGCTGGGCGACGGCAATCCCACCGAGGTTCTGATGGCGGCGGTCCGCGACGGCGGGCTCGAGAGCGTGCTTGATGAGCATTTCTGGCTCGCCCAAGGGCAGACCGACGCCCCGAACCTTCTCGACGAACTGGCATCGGCGCTGCACGCCTCGCTCGGTTGGTTCACCTTCCGCGGCATCCCGACCACATCGAGCTCGATCCGCCTTCGTTGCCACGCTGCCGTGCCTTTCAGCGGCACCGAAAGCGGCGATGCCGAAGCAGCGCAACGTGCGCTGAGCGAGTCTGAAGCCGAAGCGCCGCCACGCGCTGAAAGCCTCCGGCGAGCGTTCAACACGCCATTCTGGCCCCATGTTCTCGCGACGACCTCGATCGGTCAGGAAGGTCTGGATTTTCACAGCTGGTGCCGTCGCATCGTTCACTGGGATCTGCCATCCAATCCAGTCGACCTTGAACAGCGTGAAGGTCGCATATCGCGCTATGGTGGTCTCCTGGTGCGACGTCCGCTGGGCGCGTTGGTGCAGGGCGACGCGTTAGCCGCGGCCCGCACCGGCCGATCACCATGGACAGAGGCCGCAGGATTGAGCGAGCGCCGGTTCCAAGACGACACCGGGCTGTCACCCTGGTGGACGTTCAACCATGCCGACATCGATCGCCACGTGCTCGCATTGTCGAGGAGCCGTGACATTGCACGGTTCGATTACCTCCAGCGCCAGCGCCTGCTTTATCGCCTCGCGCTCGGCCAGCCGAATCAGGAGGATTTGGTCAATCATCTGGCAAGAGGCAGCGACACAAAGATCGCCGAACTGAGCGCACTGGCTTTGGACCTAAGGCCGCTCAAGCCGACCGTCAGTCTCAGCTGAACGAAACTGGAGGCTGTTCAGCATACTCAATGTAGATGACTACGATGTGTTCTCGGCCATAATGGGTCGCAACTTGCTCGGTTAGCCTATGGCTCGCGAGGGTATACCCAGGAACGCCGAGCAGGAGTGATGTGTAGGTGGCAGGCAGCGGAGCGAAGGTAGCGCGCGTCTATCTGCGGGTGAGTACGGTCGATCAGGACCTGACGCGGCAGGAGAACATCGTGGCCGGCGCCAAGGCGGCCGGCTTCTACGTGGCTGCGGTGTACCGGGAGAAGGCGTCGGGCGCGCGGCCCGACCGGCCGGAGCTTCTGCGCATGGTGGCGGACCTGCAGCCGGGCGAGGTGGTGGTAGCCGAGAAGATCGACCGGATCAGCCGCTTGCCGCTGCCGGAGGCGGAGCTGCTGGTGCAGACGATCCGGGGCAGGGGGGCGCGCCTCGCAGTGCCGGGGATCGTGGACCTGTCCGACCTGGTGGCCGACAGCGCGGGCGTGGCGCGCATCGTGCTGGAGGCAGTGCAGGACATGCTGCTGCGGGTGGCGCTGCAGACGGCGCGCGACGACTACGAGACGCGCCGCGAGCGGCAACGCGAGGGCATTGAGGTCGCGAAGAGGGCGGGGCGTTACACCGGCCGCAAGCCGGATCTCGCCCACCATCGACGCATCGTAGGTCTGCGGGAGGCGGGCATGAGCATCGCGAAAACTGCGGAGCTCGCCGGGTGCAGCATCGCTCACGTCAAGCGCGTGACCGCACTCCATCGCTCGAGGACGACTCCGCCTCAGCAGGGTGATTGAGTTTCATGCATGTCTCACCGCCGATCGTAATGTTCTAAACAGCATCGCGGATCGGGCAAGGCGCTAGGCCGCAGAGCGGAATCCGAGCGTCGCCGCGGGAGATCTTCGCGTAGCCAATCCCATCCACCGGTTCTGACAAAGGATTTCGACACCTGTAAGGCGTTACGAACGCTTGTAAATGTCGGCGCTAATTGGCACGTCCTGTCAGCGGTAAATGGCACGCCGGAACGGCCGGGTTTGGGTGGAAAGGCGACGGTCTGCTTCCCGGCGGGGGTATTGATATAGCGGACGAACCGGTTGATAATCTTCGGCATGCTTTTGGCTGAGCCGTGCAATTTGCACTATCGCGCCTTTCTGCTCCCGCTTCTGCTCGCAGGCGGGCCGGCAAGCGCACAGCAGTCATCGACACCTCCGGTTCCGAAAGTCCCTTCCGCAGAAACCGCGGACAAACGGCTCACCCTTCACCTCGTCGCAAGGAGCGACTGGGCGCAGCAAAGCATGGAGATCGTGAAGGGCCTGATCCTCTTCCAAGGTCGTCTGAACAACAGGCCAGCGACTATCCTGCTGGACAATGGAACCGGGCGCACTGTGGTCGATACAGGATTCGCCCGACAGGGGTGACTACACGAAAGTGCATTCTGCGTACGGTAGGAGCGAACGAGCAGTGAACGGCGGGGTTCAGCCGTCTGCCGTGCTGTCCTGATCGATCACTGCTGCCCGTACACCGAGCAGCCAAGGCACCCAAGCCAACCCATATGCGGCCCAGAGGTATTCGTACCACGGCATCGCCTGACCCAGTTCAGCGACGAGGCCGAAGACGCACAGTACGGCAGCACCTCCGAACACGAGGCTGGCCGCAACCGTGCGGATGGGGCGATCCCACCTGATCGTGGCAAGGCGGGTAGCTGGATTATAGTGCCGGAGACAAAGCCACCCGGTGCCCAAAACGACGGGCGATGCGACGATCGTCACAAGGATGCTGCCGTACATGGGGATGCCGATGCTGTCGCCATCGGGGGGGCAGCACGCCCGAGCGGAGCACCTGCGGCCAGTAGACAAAATTCAGAACCGGATAGAAGGCCAGCAGCAATCCGGTCAGGATCCACAGCGGCCTGGCGCTTGTCGGCATCGTTGATCTCCTGCTCTTGGCCTACTGACGCATTCAGCGCCGAAACGGGATGACAACGGCCTGGTCGAGAAAGGCGCGCATGCCATCTTCCTCGACGGTACGGCGGAAGGCAGCCCATGCGGCATCGTCGGTAACGAAGGGATCGTCCCACACCGTCGAGGTGCCGCTGTGGTTGACCACCTCCAGCGTCCAGCCCGGCTTGTCTTCGAGGCGGATGATGTGGACTTCGACCGTGATACCCTGCTCGGTGACGGTGCCGGACAAGCCGGAGGTGACGATGTTCGGATCGCGTTCGCCTGTCATGCGCCTGTTCTTGCCGTTTCGCCGACGCGCTGTGCGCCCGCACCTTCCAGCGCCTTGTAGAGCGCGGTCTTGCCGATCTTCAGTCGCGCGGCTGCCTCGCGCACCGTCAGGCCTGCGGCGATGTGTGCGCGCGCCTTGCGTAATTTGTCGGGTGTGACGACCGGACGCCTGCCGCCCTGCGCCCCGCGCTCGCGCGCGGCGCGCAAACCGGCTTGCGTGCGTTCGCGGATCAGGTCGCGCTCGAACTGGGCCAGGCTGCCGAAGATGTTGAACACCAGCATCCCGCCCGGCGTCGTGGTGTCGATGTTTTCGGTCAGCGAGCGAAAGCCGATCCCGCGCGCCGCCAGGTCGCCGACCTGCGCGATCAGATGGCGCATCGAGCGACCGAGCCGGTCGAGCTTCCACACGACCAGCGTGTCGCCGGCCCGCAGATAGGCGAGCGCCTCGGCGAGCCCCGGCCGGTCGGCCCTGGCCCCCGACGCCTGGTCGTCGAAGGTGCGCTCGCAACCGGCGCGGACCAGCGCGTCATGCTGGAGCGCCAACTTCTGATCGGCGGTGGAGACGCGCGCATAGCCGATCAGCGCCATGCGCGGGTCCCAAGTGTCCGTTTTCCCATCTTAACGCGATCTTGTCCGAATCGCCGTCGAAGGTCCAGAGTTGGCGGACACATTCACGCTGGCCGTCCAATCACCGTCTGACGGACAGCCTCAAGGAGGTTCAGGGTCATGGCTGTCCGTCGTCAGAACATTCGGCACAACTCGCGGCGTAAACTAGCGGAGTGCGGGCCTCGTCTGGGGGTTGATGTTAGGCAGCTAGCTTGCGGTGTTGCAAGCGCCGATTTTCGATGGTCTGGCGTTTGATCCTTTCGCGCTGTTTGATGATGGCTGCCACTCTGCCGAAGTAGGCATCGGCGGGCGTCACGTTGTTCAGGCTCTCGTGGTATCGCTGGTGGTTGTAATGCTCGACGAACGCCTCGATCTGGGCCTCAAGGTCGCCGGGCAGGAAGTAGTTCTCCAGCAGAATGCGGTTCTTCAAAGTCTGGTGCCAGCGTTCGATCTTGCCCTGGGTTTGCGGGTGCATCGGGGCGCCGCGCACGTGGCTCATCTTCCCGGCCTCGATGTATTCAGCCAGTTCGCCGGCAATGTAGCTGGGGCCGTTGTCGCTGAGCAGCCGAGGTTTGTGCAGCACCGTGGCGCTGTCGCAGCCCGAGACAGCGAGGGCGAGGTCCAATGTATCGGTCACGTCCTCGGCCCGCATGTTGGTGCACAGCCTCCAGGCGATGATGTAGCGAGAGAAGTCGTCGAGCACAGTCGACAGATACATCCAGCCCCACCCGATGATCTTGGAAGTACGTGAAGTCGGTTTGCCACATCTCGTTCGGTCGGGTGGTTTTGGTGTGGAACGCATCGGCGGCTTTGATCACGACGTAGGCCCGCACATACATGGCCCGCGACGCGCACAGTCGCACATGGGACTGTCAGGAATTTTGTGCGGGAGGCCGGTTACCGTCATTAGATGACGAAGCGCTCACCGAAGATTACGGCGAACTGACTTTTGGCCTCACC
>NZ_JACIDB010000017.1 GCF_014196115.1 Sphingomonas aquatilis
GTGAAGGGGTTCGTCGACGAGGTCGTCATCAGCATCGCCGGCGAGGAGATCGCCCGCCATCCGCGCAGCTATGGCGAGGGCGCCTTCGTCGCCAAGGCGGGCTGCAGATCACCGCGTAAAAGGTCCCGCCCGAGCGCACCACATCGACGATATCGGTCCCGCTGAGAACTCGGCCGATAGGAAAGCTTCGCCACACGCTACCGGTCACGTCCAGCACGTGGATCGCATCGCCCGGAATATCACGCCAAACGCAATAATCCTCGTCGAGCGGCATACATGGGGTAACAGCGGGCGCTCGCAGGACGCATGATCCTCACCGTGGCGCTGCCGCCACTTTGGTGACGGAGGACATCCTGATGACGAGCTATGTCGGTTTCGACGTCTCCCTGGCGGAGACGAGCGTGCGCGTGCTGGATGCCGGTGGCAAGGTTAGGTTCGAGGGCAAGGTGAAGAGCCGGCCCGACGACCTGATCGCCTGCGTCCGCGAACACGCCGACGATGCGGAGCGGATCGGTCTGGAGACGGGGCAGACCGCGGCGCTGCTGTTCCGCGCGATGGAAGCGGCGGGATTGCCTGTCGTCTGCCTTGAGACCCGCCATGCGCATAAGGCTCTGTCCGCCCGTAACAACAAGACTGACCGGAACGACGCTCGCGGCCTCGCCGAGCTGATGCGCGTCGGCTGGTACCGCGAAGCCTGGGTTCGGGGCGCACCAGCGCACGCCATCCGTAGCCTGCTGCTCGGCCGCCGCATGCTGCTGGCGACCAGGCGCACGCTGGAGAACACGTTGCGGGGTGCGGTGAAGCGGTTCGGCCTCATTATCACCAAGACCGCCGGACGCACGTTCAAGCACCGTGCCGCAGCGGCGATGGAGCTGGACCCGGCCTATGCCGCGTTCGCGAGGCCGATCTTCGCCGTGCTTGAGACGGTGGTCGACCAAATCGCGTCGTATGATCGACAGCTTCGCGCCGCTGCGCGCGAGAACGAGACGGTCGGCCGGCTGATGACCGTGCCCGGCATCGGCCACCTGACCGCGCTGGCTTACTACTCGAACATAGAAGACCCGTCGCGGTTCAAGCGCTCCGAGGATGTCGGCGCCTACCTTGGCCTGACCCCGCGTGTGCATCAGTCGGGCGAGATGGACAGGACCGGCCGGATTACTAAGAGTGGCGACAGCATGACACGCAGCTACCTGTTCGAGGCGGCCAACGTCATTCTCACCCGCGTGACCAAGCCAACGCCGTTGCGGGCGTGGGGCCTTCGACTGGCGGAACGTACCGGACCGAAGAAGGCGCAGGTTGGTATCGCGCGGAAGCTGGCCGTCATGATGCACGCCATCTGGTCCGATGGCACCGAGTTCGAGTGGAGGGTCGCCGCCTAGCGCGCCTCAGTCCCCAAGCTCCCTGCGGGGAGGCGTCCTTGCCGGGACGCGAGCCGGCGTTGACCTCGGAGCGATCGTCGCGGCATCGACCCGCGCGGCTGTAACATTGAGGCAGCGCCAGCCAACGGACACCCATCGTGAGGCGGCCTGCCGACCTCGGAACGAACCTTGTGCCCGGCATTGACCTCGCCTTGGAGGGCCGCTGACCACGAATAGTTGCGTGTTTCGCGCCACCGCCGTCTGTGCCTGCGTGACGCTCCGCGCTACTATTCAAAGGATGGTTTCAAGAACCCATCAGCGCGTCGCTTGAGTTCGGCGGTTCTTTGAAGGTTAAATGCAATCTCGCATCTTGCACCTAATTCTGAATAACCAGTGCCTCCGGCAGCCTGATCGCTAATCATATTGCATTGAGCCTTTCGATATTGAAGCCATGCGCGTTGAGAGTCAAGCAAGCCATCTGCCATGCTGGGCTTGTTCAAACGCTCACGTCTGTTATCAACATCTTCGGCCCGCAGCTTTTTGAGTGTGATCTTCCATTGAGCAGCCATTTGGCGATCGGTCTGCTCGGCCAATTGCCCATAGCAGACTTTGGCATCTAGATTAGAAGGTGCCTTGCCACATGGCAGGGAGGCCGCAGCGAGCATCAAGACGATCATATCAGCCTACCCTTGGCGTCGAGTTTCATAGAGAAATGCTATAGCCGTTGATATCCGATTTTGCATCGTCGCCTTCTCTCTAGATCTTGGACCATCTCTGAAGGCGGTGATGCGAAAAGGCTTGCCAAGACTGCTGTTAACGAACACGATCGCTCCGACGAGCGGGTTGCAGGAACGCCACCAATGCGGTGGAGCGTGAATGGGGCGCGGCTTCCCGCCATCCAGTAGCTCGGACCCAGTCGCATAAGGTCTGTGAGGCCGGGAACCTCAACCAGTTCGCCCCCAGGTAGGGTAATTTCGCGGGCACCGCCGCTCCAGTCGCGGGCTTTGATGGCCGCAAAAACCCGGTCGCGTTCGACCTTACGAAGGTCGTCGACCATCATTGCGTCCACGACCCGCTGCGCCAAGGTCTCTCCGCTTGTGACGTCGATCACCAAGACTTGGTTCTGATGAACGACGACAACACCGAATTTACCAGCGATCGCCGCTCGCCCATCGGGATAGCCGCTAGCTCCCGAGGGCTGGTCGGGCCAATCAATCCGGCGAAGCTCGCGACCGTTGCCGTCCCAGAGTTGAACGAGCCCAGCACTGCTGACGGTAAGGACGCGGGAACCGTCCTCGTTCATGGCGTAGCCTCACACATCCTGGAGCAACATCGAGCGGGTGACGATCCGGCCAGGCCGGCGCACCAGATATTCCAGCAGCTTCAGCTCGCGCGGCAGCAGCTTCAGCTCGCGCGGCAGCAGCTCGAGTGCGCGGCCAGCGCGCGATGCGGAGCCGGCGAGCAGGTCTAGGTCGAGCGGACCGATGATCAGCCGGGTCTCGCGGGTCTCGTCGGGTCGCCGCAAGAGCGCCTCGACCCGCGCGACCAGCTCCACCAGCGCGAACGGCTTGGGCAGGTAATCGTCACCGCCGGCGCGGAGGCCGCGAACGCGGTCATCCAGGCTGCCGAGCGCGCTCAGCACCAGCGCCGGCGTGCGCCGCCCGTCGTCTCGGAGGTCGGCAATGAGGTCGAGTCCCTCGCCATCGGGGAGCTGGCGATCGACGATCAGCAGATCCGCGTTCCCTTTTCGCGCCGCGTCCAGCCCATCGGCGACTGTCGAGCGATGCGTCACCTGGTAGCCGCTTGCGGCCAATTCGAGAGTGACCTCCCTTGCGGTGCCAGCGTCGTTCTCGATGAGCAGGATGTGCGTCACGCTATTCAGTTCGGCCGCGATCAGGGCGGACGCTCACAAGAGGAAAGCACGAAAGCCTTCCTTACCCACAAACGCGACGTCCAACAGCGTCGGTCGGGCAATCTGGGCGACCTGGCCGACTTCGGACAGGTGAACGCCATCGTGAAAGCGGCCCGGCTCTCGCCACCCTCGCCACGGTTCGTCACCGACGACGCCACCCGTTCGGCGTTGAACGACCCTTTCCTCGTCGATGTGGCGCAGACGCTCTCAATCTATGGGCTTCACGCGGGCGATCTGCGACGGTCGGCTGAGGCATCCACCGCACTCGTTCAAGCCGCGGCGGCGCATATCAGGGGTGGTGCCACGGTTGGGCAGGAAGCGCTGCTCGCCGACACCGTGGTGATCGGTCATGTCTCGGGAACCGACGAAGCCGAGCAGCTCGACGATGGTGCGTCGTCCTCTGTATCGGTGGTCGTCGACCAGGCGTTGAAGGGCAAGGCCAAGGTCGGCGACACGCTCAAATTTCGGCGGACGAGCGGTAAGCTGCCCGATGGGCGGCGGCTCTCGGCAAGCGACGAGGATCCGTTGGCGAACGGTGCGCCGGTTGCCCTGCTCGCGTCGCGCTCGCGCTACGAGACGGAGCTTGCTCCTCAGGGTGGAAGCGCGCGGTGCCCCAGCTGTGTCGTCGAAGTCGTGCCCGTCTTTTTGGTGAACGGACAGTCGCTGGTTCCGACCGGCGGATATCCGACCGCCACCACCCTCGACCCCCTCACCGCTGCCACGAAGTAAGGAATAGGAAAAATGACCAGGAAATCTGCGCTGCTCGCCTGCGTGCTCGCCTTCGCCAACGCCGCACCGGCGTTTGCCGGGCCGATCCCGCAACCCTATTATTTCCCGAACGGTTCGCGGGGTGTGAAGATCAACTATGCGCTTCCGGCCGCCTGCGACGCCAACACCAAGGCCGCGGTCGACACGATCAACGCCGCGGGGCGCTCGTTCCAGCTCACCGGAACGACGCAGAACTACACGTCGACTTACTACTCGGCGACCGAGGACCCGGAATTCATCAACATCCAGGACGGCTCCAGCATGTCGGCGATCATGCGGACCATTATTTACGGCTATTCCGGTCCAGCGCCTGCGCAGGCGATCGATGCGACCGTGTACGTGAACACCGACCGCATCTACTACGACACGGGCGACACGGCGCAATCGACCGATTTAATCTGCGGTTCGTCGATTACGTCGAGCAATATCGGCCAGCATATCGACTGGCAGTCCGCGATGACGCATGAGATGGGTCACGTGAAAGGGATGGACCACCGCACCGATGGTTCGACAGGGCCATGCTTGATGACGACCTATCTCAACCCTGGGCAGATCAAGCGAAGCCTATGCTCTGACGAGCGGGCGCTGCTGGTCGGGTTCTATGGCTAATCGAGGCAAGGCCTCGATCGGGGCGGGATGGCTTTTGGCCTGCATCGCCTTGGCAGAGTGCGACCGCGGCTCCGATAAGGAGCCGCGGTCCACCGAGCTTTCCGGCCCGGTCGGAACCGAGCATTCGGTCCACCCCCGCAATGTAGCCGGCGACCGCCTGCTGATTGCTGGCTGCTGCACGTTCGACGTGCAGGATGCTCAGGTGACCAAGCTCGAAGGAGATGTGGACGGCCGCATGGTCGAGGGGAACGGTTATCGGGTGGAGATTTCGTTCGGGAACGGCCTGGCCCGCCGGTCTCTCTCCACAACTGCGCCCTCGACCCTCAACATCGATGACGTAACTCTCCGGAAGTTCAGGCCAGCAAGTGCCGGACAGAAAGAGCCCGATCTCCTCTACGCCGCTATCGTCCCCCTCAATGCAGAGGCGCAACGCCGTCGCGTCCGGAGCCCCGGCCTTGAAGTCAGGGCTTGGTGCGCCACGCCTGCGGGCTGCCAGGCCGCAACTCGGTTAGTCGAGGGGATCAGATTCTGACCATTCCCGTCAGTGGCGCCAAGCGTGAGCGCGGCGCACTGATTGCGAGCAGCCGCAGAAGATGGCGAGCACATTATCAGGAAACGTGAGCAGTCGCGCGTGCTCAGTGTCAGCTAATCCGAGCAGAAAGGTGATCTGTTTGCGAGCAGGAGCCCATCCGATTGCGAGCGGCTACAGATATTGACCAACCTTCGGGTCAAGCGATGCCCAGGCGACGTCCGGCTCTGCGTGCCGTTCGCCCCTGGCGGACGCCTCAGCCGTGTGCTGAGCGCTGGTCACGTCGTGTTGATCCTGAACCGAGGTTCGCTCACAAGATGCCAGAACCAGTATCGCTGCCGCGACCAGAAGCCGTTCGAAGGGGATCATATTGTTACCTGTTCTGTCTACCGATCCTGACATTCAGCCTCTAGCAGGCCGACGATCGCATCGAAAGTTGTCGGCCACGTTTGGTGTCGACGTGGATGGCTGATCGTCGCCAACTGCGCCGCGGATTATGGATGGCGATTTCCGCCATCTGCATTCTCGCGCTTTATGGCCCGGCTTGCGGGCAGGAGCCGAGCGGCAATCAAACGGTGCCGCTCGATTTTGCTGCCGCTTCTGCGCGGTTCGATGGTCGGTCCTCGGCTCTGAGCGGTGCCGGTCATTCAACGCGGGCAGCGCGCGAGACGGAGGCGGCCGTTCGGGCCCTGCACCGCCCGATCGTTACCGCGTCGGCACAGCTCCTAGAATATCAGAAAACCCTGTCGCTCGACCTCACCGGCCCGAAACAGGACGCGCTCGGTGACACGCAACAATACCTTTCCGACCTCCCCTCGACGCTGCCGCCTGGCTTTCAGGACATCGCCGCTGCGATCACCGGCAGGTTGTCGCGAGCCTTGCCGCAACTGTTCTCGGCCATCCCCGACAGTCTCTCCTATCGCTACCGGGACACGGCCGTACACCCGACCGTGCAGGCGGTTCTGCCGATCTACACGGGAGGTGCGATCCCCGCGGTGCAGCGCGCCGCGTCGGCAGGCGTGTCGCTCGCCGAAGCGAGGTCGGATCAGATCCGTGATGCAGCGCACATCAACCTCATCCGGGTGTATTTCGGCCAATTGGCGGCGCGTGCCCTGGAAGCGTCAGCGCGCCAGTCCCGTGACGCGCTTGCAAGCCTTTATAGCGACGCGCGCAAGTTCGAGGCCGAGGGTGTGATCGCGCATGCGCGGACGCTTGAAGCCCAGGTTGCGCGAGACACGGCGGAGCGCGCGCTCGACCGCGCGGTATTGGCACATCAGACCGCACGCGAGGAACTGGCTGACACACTCGATGTTGACGCGGTGCAGCCCACCACCCCTCTGTTAGTGCGCTCCTAACCGCTGGCGCCTGTCTCGGCCTTTCTCGGCCATGAAGATCGCCTTCCCTCGTCGCGCGAGGCCGATGCGGCCGGCGAAGTGGCCGCATCGGGTGTCGACCTCGCGCGGGCGCGATACAGGCCGCAGGTCTTCGCCTTCGGAGAGTACAACCTCAACCGCAGCGACGCGCTGCCCACTGAACCTGATTGGGTGGTCGGGATTGGAGCACGCATCACGCTGCTGTCCAACGTCGATCGTGGGCACACGCTGGCGGCGGCACGTGCCAATCAGGCGGCAGCGACAGATGCCGCCCGGGAGGCGCGCAAGACGGCAACGAACGTCACGCGTCGCGCCTGGGACCTGGCGGAAAGCGCACGACGCTCGTTCCTGCTGCTCGACAGCTCGATAGCAGCGGCTAGCGAGAACCTGCGGGTGCAGCGGGCAGCGTTCGCGGAAGGTGAAGCTACCATGACGGTGGTGCTCGGTGCAGAGGCAGCGCTTTCGACCGCCCGCACCCAGCGGATCGCAGCCGCGTATGAATATGATCTCGCGCTCGCCGGTCTGCTTGCCTCGGCAGGCGAGCTCGACCGCTTCTCCGACTATCTGAGGCAAGCTGATATCCACGTCATGCCGGAGCAATCCCGATGAGCGAGCCGGCTGTGCAACCGGAACATTCGCGCCGGCGTAAGCGCATCCTTCTGTACATGGGCCTGGCGCTCGTCTCCGTGCTTCTGGCGGTCGGCTTATGGCTCGCGGCGCAACCCGCGGCCCCGCCACTTCAGGGCGAGGTCGATGCGGCTTCGGTCAATGTTGCGACCAAGGCGCTCGCACGGCTGGAAACGGTTCGCGTCCGCGAAGGCGACCGGGTCCGCGCCGGCGCGGTGCTCGCAACGCTGTCCAGCCCTGAAATCGCGAATGGACAACAGCAGGCGCAGGCGGCGCTGGACAGCGCGCGGGCGGCGCAGACGCTTGCCGATGATGGCGTCCGACCCGAGGATCTGACCTCCCTCAAGGCAACGTGGCAGGCAGCCCAGGCAGCAGCCGATCTCGCCGCCAAGACCAGCATGCGCGCGGACCATCTCTACGCCGAGGGCGTCATCGCCGCCCAGCGGCGCGATGAGGCGCATGCCGCGCGTCAAAGCAGCGCGAAAACGGCCGAGGCGGCGAAAGCACAATATTTGAAGGCCGCGGCCGGTGTTAGTCCGGCGGCCCGGGAAGTCGCGGCCGCGCAGGTCCGCATCGCGGCTGCCGGCGCGGCAACGGCCAACGCACTCGGGCAGGAAACCCGGCTCGTCTCGCCGATCGCTGGCGAGGTCGCGCGCCGTCTTGTCGAGCCGGGCGAGCTGGTCAGTCCGGTACTGCCAGCCTTTCAGGTCATCGATGTCGATCACCCGTATGTCACGATCAACCTCCCGGAAAGCCAGTACAATGGCATAACGGTCGGACGACGGTTGACGGGCCGCGTTCCCGCGCTCGACCGCTCGGTTGCCTTCCGTGTCCAGCACATCGCCCCGCAAGGAGAGTTCGCGACGTTCAGGGCCGATCGCCAGTCGCGCGGCTATGACGTGCGCGCATTCGAGGTGAAGCTCGAACCCGTGCAGCCGGTGCCAGCCTTACGGCCGGGGATGAGCGTCCTGTTCGACTGGCCGCAATGAGTCTGTCCGCCGGCTTGCGCGTCGAGATCGGCCGACTGGCGCGCTCCCGCCTCGATCTGGCGCTGCTCACGCTGCTCCCGGCGGTTCTGCTCGTGTCGATGGCAGCGATGATCTTTCCAGGTTCGCTTCATGGTCTCAAGGTCGTCGTCGTGGACCGCGATGGTGGCGCGCTCGCGCGCGCGATCGTGCGCACGATCGAAGCCTCCCCAAGGCTCAAGCTGACCGGGGTGACGCCACAGATCGGCGTCGCCCTTTCGGCGATTCGCCGCGAGGACGCGCAAGCGGTCCTGGTGATCCCGTCGCGCGTCGGCGCGGCTGGCGACACACAACAGCCGATCGAGATCCTCTACCAAGCCCAGTTCCTTGCTGCGGGCTCGCTTGCCTCGACCGACCTGGAACTGGCGACGGCCGCGGCGCTCGGCATGAATGCCACAAGCGCAACGCATCTTGCCGGGCTCGACCAGGTGCCGCGTCTGGCGCCTGGTATCCACGTGCGCCTGCTCGGCAACCCGACGCTCAGTCTGGAATGGTATCTGGGACTGCTGCTCGGCCCCGGCGTGCTTCACCTGCTGATCGCCGTCACCGCAATCGGCTCGGCCGGCCTCTTGTTGGACAGCAAGTCGTTCGAGACCTTCGCAGGCAGGACGGCCGCGCCGGCTATGTGGATCACTGGCCGTATGATCCCGCACGTCGCCGCAGGCACTTTGTGGGGAACTGCCTGGTTCCTCTGGCTGACCCTCGCACGTGGGTATCGGCTCGAGGGTAGCTTGTGGGTGGTCCTCTTAGGCCTGTTCCTGCTGTTCGTGGCGACGATTGCCATCGGCCTGTTCCTGTTGGCCGTTACGCGGGAGACAGCGACGGCGCTTTCGGGTGCGGTCATCATCGCCGGATCGGCGCTGGCCTATTCGGGCGCATCACTTCCGATTAACGGCGCGCCCTGGGTCGCGCAGGCCTGGAATGCGGTTCTGCCGCTTACCCACTATCTGCGCCTGCAGATGGACGAAGCGATGGGAGCGGCGCTCCGCCCCGCGGTCGTAGAGGCGGGATGGCTGTTGGTTTATCCGCTTGGCCCAGGCCTGCTCGCCCTGTTCCTGATGACACGTCAGCGGCGCCGATGACGACCCGTCTGCTCCGCGCTTTCGAAGCCACATGGTTCGAGGTCCTGCAAGCGCGCGAGCTCGTGTCGCTGGCGGTCATCTCGGTGCTATTCTACGCCTTCTACTACCCTGCACCCTATTCGCAGCAGCAGGCGCTGGCCCTGCCGATGGTCGTCGTCGACCGCGATCGAACACCGCTCTCCCGAGCCGTGATCCGGCATCTGGGGGAGACGCCCGCCGTTCGGATCGTCGCGCTGGTGCCCGACATGATGGCGGCGCGTGAAGAAGTGCGCCAACGACGTGCTGACGGCATTCTCTACCTGTCGAAAGGTCTCGGCGGAGCGGCACTGAAGGGGCGGCCCGGGGCGGGGGCGGCCTTGATCGTCAACGGGGCATACTTCGTGCGTGCCGAAGGGATCGCCCGCGCGCTGGGTGACGTCGTGAGGGAGCAGGCGCTTGAAGTGACTGGGGCCCTCACCGCTCGTCACAGTGGGTCCGGCGCGACAATCGTCATGCAGCCGCTGTTCAACACCACCGGCGGTTATCGCGACTACGTGTTCCCGGCGATCGCCAACATCATACTTCAGCAAACGCTGCTTTTCGCGTCGGCGCGGTTGATCGCTGAACGACGTCGGCGTGATGATTGGCAGCGCGACCGGGCAACCGCACTCGGCACCTGGATCGCGATGACGCTGATCGGCATCTTTGCCGGTCTGTTCGTGTTCGGGTTCGCGTTCTGGGTGCAGGACGTGCCACGCACCGGCAATGTGCCCGGCCTGCTGCTCGCCCTTCCTGTGTTCGCGGCCACGGTAGCCGCTCTCGGACTGGTCGCAGGAAGCCTGTTCCGCAGCGGCGACGACGCGTTGAAGCTCCTGATGCCGACCTCGGTGCCGCTCGTCTTCCTGGCCGGGTTCGCATGGCCGCTCGATGAGATGCCGGGCTGGCTGGCGACGATCGCTTGGTTCTCACCGGCCACGGCCGCCATGCACCTGTTCATACGCTTCAACCAGATGGGTGCTTCGATCGCTGAAGCCGCCACCCCGCTGTTGGTTCTGATCGGGTTGATGATCGGATACGGGGCGATCTGGTGCTTCGGTCGAGCGCATGCCGGACGCGAGGATCCGACCAGCGATGCGGCGGGCTGATCGGTTGCATGTTGTTACACAGCCGATGAGTTCGGATACCGCCCCGCCACGAAACACAGGTGACGGAGCGGTACCAATTGCCGAAATACGCCGGCATCCCCTTTTCGCAGACGGACCTTGGCAGCGTGCAAGTGCCTCAAGCGCGTCCTACCACCACCTTCGAGAGAGTAGGTGTTGATCGGGTGAGGTGTAAGCGGGCAAACGCCAAAAGCCAAGCTTCAGGCCCTTCGCGCCGCCCCTCACGACAGCTTCAACATGCAAATCAGCATCAGGCTGATTCCGCCCAAGCAGAAGAGCGACATCACCACCGCCAGCGTGACCCGTCCGCCAGCGTTGGCGACGGTGCGGATATCGACCCCGAGCGCCGCCATGGACACCACGGTCAGCAACGTCGCGGTATGTCCGATCGGTGCGACCGCGATGGTGGGCACCGGCCCGATCGATCGTTCGTTCGCGATCTGGCCGATGACGAGCGTGGACGGGCGCTTGTCCAGTCGATGATCACGTTGTCGCACGATCTCGGCTACCGGGTCGTTGCCGAGGGCGTCGAGACCGCCGCAGCCGCGGCGATCCTGGCCGAGTTGGAATGTGAGGAGGCGCAGGGTTACTATTTTGCCCGTCCGATGGAGGAAGAAGCGCTGCGGCTATGGCTCGTTGCCTCTCCGCAAGAAACATCCGTTGCAGCCTGACTGACACCTAGATCTGCCGACATACTTGGCGCAAGCTGATCGACACCGCCGCTGAACATAATGCACAGCGGCGGTGGCGATCGGCGTCGATAAGCGTCCTGTTCCCGGTTGTTCCGCTAATCAGCCGTGCGGCCGCATGACAACCTTGATTACACCTTCCTGCTTGTCACGGAACTTGGCGTACATCTCGGGCGCGTCCTCAAGACTGGCCGGATGCGTAATCACGAAGCTGGGATCGATCTCGCCCGCGACGATCTTATCCAGTAGCGGCTTGGTGTAACGTTGCACGTGGGTCTGCCCAAGCTTGATCGTCAGCCCCTTGTTCATCGCTGCACCGATCGGAAGCTTGTCACCCATCCCGACGTAGACGCCGGGCACGGACACCGTGCCGCCCTTGCGGCAGCTCATGATCGCCTGCCGCAGGACGTGGACGCGATCAGTGGCGAGCATCATGCTTGCCTTCACCTTGTCCATGACCGCGTCCGCCGCCCCGTGCGCGGCCGCCTCGCAGCCGACAGCATCGATGCAGCTGTCGGGGCCCCGGCCCTTGGTTCGCGCCTGCAGCTCGTCATAGACATCGGTTTCGGCGAAGTTAATCGTCTCAGCGCCACCGGCCTCCGCCATGGCGAGTCGCTCGGGCACCTCGTCGATCGCGATCACGCGGCCGGCGCCCATCATCAGCGCGGAGCGGATGGCGAACTGGCCGACCGGACCGCAGCCCCAGATCGCGACGGTGTCGCCATGCTCGATTTGCGCATTCTCGGCGGCCATGTAGCCGGTCGGGAAGATATCCGATAGGAAGAGGGCCTGCTCATCGGTAACGTTGTCGGGAATCTTGATCGGACCGACATCCGCCATCGGCACGCGAAGATACTCCGCCTGGCCGCCGCAGTAGCCGCCCAGCATGTGGCTGAAGCCGAACAGCCCGGCGGGCGAATGGCCCATCGCCTTGGCGGCCATCTCGGCGTTCGGATTGGTTTGATCACAGGCCGCAAACAGACCCTTTTTGCAGAACCAGCAATCGCCGCAGCTGATCGTGAACGGCACCACCACCCGGTCCCCGATCTTGAGGTTGGTGACCTCGGACCCGAGCGCCACGACCTCGCCCATGTTCTCGTGGCCGAGGATGTCGCCGGCCTCCATGGTGGGCTGGTAGCCATCCAGCAGGTGAAGGTCCGACCCGCAGATCGCGCAGGCGGTTACTTTGATGATCGCATCGCGCGGGTGCTTGATCTCGGGATCCGCAACGGTGTCGACGCGGACATCGCCTTTACCGTGCCAGCATAGTGCGCGCATGTCGTTTCCTCATCTGAGTGGATGTCCCTGTCGTCAGGGCCATGTCTATGACGCTCAACGCCTTGAGCCGCGGCATGGGTCCCTGTCCATTTGATTCGTTTACATCAACGAGCGGCCGTAAAACGGCCGTACGGCCAGCGGGTTGAACGCAGACGGCATGCCCGGCTTGAAAGCCAGCAAGATAATGAAGTGGGTCGCCCAGGCCGTGCAGCCGGCCGACACGATGGTGACAGGTTCTCACAGGCTGCGCGTCTTCCGCCCTGAGCGTACGGCATGGTCGGCCAGGGCAAAGGACGCATAGATACCGCAGAGGCAAACCAGGCCCGCGAGCAGCACCAACTACGGATCGTGGTCGTGCCGGACGCAGTCGAAAACCTGTACGACCTGGGAGTACATCATGCTCGGCTAACGGCAAGGCATTACGACATCCTCAACCGGTTCATATCGGCTTTCCCTGGCTGTGATCCAAGACCAAGGAAGCCGCAGTCGGGTTCTGCGCAGCCATGAGCACTTACGTTGCCGAGCCCGCGCCTGTCGTCCGAACCGGCAACCATGCTCGACTGACAGAACTTGATTTTCGCTCCTCCGGGTCGGTTCCCAGTCGCTACAAAGATTTATGCCTCGCACCGCCGTGGCGCTGGTGGCATTAAGGGCGTGATCGGAGGATTACGTCCATGGCACGCAAGAGCATCAAAAGCGACGCGGTGAAACTCAAGGGCGAGACGGCCAAGAAGGCACCGCCGCTGCCGGCGGGTGCCGACCAGCCGACGAACTATGCCGAGCAGCAGGGCCATGGCGGCGAAACCCGCCAGACGACCTCGGACGCGGCACTTACCATGACCACGCAGCAGGGCATCCCGATCGCGGATGCCCAGAACAGTCTCAAGGCGGGTCTGCGGGGCCCCACGCTGCTCGAAGACTTCATCCTCCGCGAAAAGATCTTCCATTTCGATCACGAGCGCATCCCGGAGCGCGTCGTCCACGCACGCGGCTATGGCGCGCACGGCGTGTTCGAACTGACCGACAGTCTGGCCGACTACACCCGCGCCGACGTGCTGAGCACGGTCGGGCAGCAGACGGAGGTGTTCGTCCGCTTCTCAACGGTAGCGGGCAACAAGGGCTCGCGCGATCTGGCGCGCGACGTGCGCGGCTTCGCCGTCAAGATGTACACGAAGCAGGGCAACTGGGACATCGTCGGCAACAACATCCCGGTGTTCTTCATCCAGGATGCCATCAAGTTCCCCGATCTGGTCCATGCGGCCAAGCAGGAGCCCGACCGGGCGTTCCCCCAGGCGCAAACCGCACACGACAATTTCTGGGATTTCGCCAGCCTCACCCCGGAAGCCTGGCACATGATCATGTGGATCATGTCCGATCGCACGATCCCCCGCTCCTTCCGGACGATGGAGGGCTTCGGCGTCCATAGCTTCCGCCTGGTGAACGCGGAAGGCAGGTCGACCTTCGTCAAGTTCCACTGGAAGCCGCGCCAGGGGCTCCAGTCGGTGCTGTGGAATGAGGCGGTCAAGATCAGCGGCGCCGATCCCGACTATCATCGCCGCGATCTTTGGGAGGCGATCGAGTGCGGTGACTTCCCGCAATGGGATCTCGGCGTCCAGCTGTTCGATCAGGAAACCGCCGACAAGCTTCCCTTCGACCATCTCGACTCGACCAAGCTGATCCCCGAGGAGGACGTGCCGGTCCGCATCGTCGGTACGCTCACGCTCAATCGCAACGTCGACAACTTCTTCGCCGAAACCGAGCAGGTCGCTTATTGCACGCAGAACATCGTGCCGGGCATCGACTTCAGTGACGACCCGCTGCTGCACGGCCGCAACTTCTCCTATCTCGATACCCAGCTGAAGCGGCTCGGCAGCCCGAACTTCACCCACCTGCCGATCAATGCCCCGCGCTGTCCGGTGATGAACTTCCAGCAGGACGGCCACATGGCGATGCGCAATCCGAAGGGGCGCGTGAACTATGAGCCGAACAGCTGGGGCGCGGAAGGCGGTCCGCGCGAGAACCCGGAGATCGGCTTCACCAGCTTCCCCGCTGAGGTTCAGGGGACCAAGCAGCGGATTCGGTCCGAAACCTTTGCCGATCATTACAGCCAGGCGCGGCAGTTCTATCTCAGCCAGCAGCCGATCGAGCAGAAGCACATCGGCGACGCGCTGGTGTTCGAGCTGTCGAAGGTAGATCGTGTCGACATCCGGGCCCGGGCGGTCAGCCACCTGCGCAACATCGACGAGGATCTCGCCGCTACCGTTGCGAACGGGCTCGGCCTCGACCTGCCGGACGCCGCCAAGGCGGCCAAGCCGACGCTAGACCTGCCGACATCGTCGGCGCTCTCGATCGTCGCCAACGGCCCGGCGAATTTCGCCGGGCGAAAGATGGGCCTGCTGCTGACCGATGGGTCGAGCGCCGAGCTGTTCAATGCGCTGACCAAGGCGCTGGAAGCCGAAGGCGCGGTCTGGGAGGTGGTCGCGCCGAAGATCGGCGGGGTCACGCTCGACGACGGCACCAAGGTCGCGGCCAAGCAGAAGATCGACGGCGGACCTTCGGTCCTGTTCGATGCCGTCGCGGTGCTCCCGTCCGAGGAGGGGGCTGCGATGCTCGCCAAGGATGCGGCCTCCAAGGACTTCGTGGCGGACGCGTTCGGCCACTGCAAGTTCATCGGCTACACCGATGCAGCCGCCACGTTGTTCGACGCTTCTCGGGTGCCGGAGCTTGACGATGGCTTCGTAGCCCTAAGCAAGAGCAAGGACGTCAAGGCGTTCGTCACGACCTGTCGTGACCTCAGGTTCTGGGCTCGGGAAATGAAGGTCGATCTCGACGCGGCGGCCTGACGACCCTGGCGGGAGCGGCAGGTGGACGTCCTGCCGCTCCACTTAACGGCAAGCCTCATATCGCACGGACGTGGGACGCGCTGCCTCGCTCGCGTTCAACGGGATCGGGTCATACCATCGGCGCGGGCCGCGGTAACGACCCAGCGGCCGGTGCGGCGCGCGGTGCGAACCGTCCAACAACGCCCGGTCTCTGCGAGGAACCGGGCGTGGATCCCTGCCGCATGCTGGACGAAATCGTAGAAATCGATCCTGTGGTGCGCGAGCACGATGATGCCGCCTGGGCGCAGGCGAGCGGCCATCTCACGCGCAAACCGGGCCATCTCTCGCGCTGAGAGGTAATACAGGATCTCGGCGATCACGATCACGTCATAGACGAGACGTGGCGGACGACCGGGGAGCACGAGCAGCGATGCGCACGCACGAGGCCAGGCCGCGACGGCGCGTGCCGTCAGGTCGACCCCCTCCCTCGTGCCCTCGGTCGCATCGAGGCGCAACGCCATCCTCGCGATCGCGGCACTGTTGGATCCGTTGCCGCTGGCCAGCTCCAGCACCCGTCCGACCGGTCGGTGACCTATTGCGTGCAGGATCGCGGCACGCTTCACCGCCTCGTCACGGGCGGTGAAGGTGCGCCAGGGATCGTCGTCGCCGGCGAACTTGGCGGCGAACCCGGCAAGATCGATCGGGCTCGTCACTTCGAACCCGGCCGGTAGCGCTCGACCGGACGAGCAAAGGCCGCAAGCTCGTGTCTCGCGATCGTGAAGCCTGCTGGGTCATCGGAAACGGCGCCGAGCTGCGTCCGGTAGACGCGGATCAGGGACCGCTTAACCGGAACTCCTCCAGGCACAGCGATGCGCCATGCCGGTCCGGACCTGTCCGGGCGAGGCGGCCACACGCGGTAGGTCAGCCGACCGGCGCCACCCGGGCATCCGGCTACGGCCGCGGCTACGGCGCGGTGATCGGGATGGTCGTCATCGCAGGCCGGTCCGACGATGAGATCGAGATCCCGGCATCGTGCGACCTGGCGGCGCAGCGCGCGATAACAGCGCCCCGGGATCGAGGGCAACTGGCCATCGGGCAAATTGAGGAACGAGACGTCGCCAGCAACGATGCCGAGACGACGTAGCGCATGAAGGCTCTCACGCTGGCGAGCCGCGACCAGTCGCGTCCTCGGCCATTTTCGGCTGCCCCGGTGAGATGCGGCACCATCGGTCACGACCGCAACCCGGACCCGAGCTCCATGGCGGCGAAGCCGCGCAATGAGGCCTGCCGCGCCGATGACCTCGTCATCCGGGTGCGGGGCGATCACCAGCGCGACACGCACGTTTCGCAGCGCGATCCTCACAGGATGGGGTCGAGGATGTGCTCGGCGACAGCCTGGCCGACGCGAAGGCGATGCGCGTCAGGCGCCGGCTGGCGCAGGTACACCATGAGATCGGCGATCTTTGCCGCCAGCGGATGCGACAGGAACAACCCCTGCAGCCCGACCGCCTCCTGCGCGATCGTCAGGGCGCGCTCGGCAAAACCGGCGATCGATAGCCGCGCAGCGGACACCCGGGCGAGGCGTTCCGCATCCGTCCCGCTGAACCAGGCGCCCGCCGTGTCGCGGATGCTCGCCGCTGCACCCTGGGCAAGCAGGAACAGGTCGGCGAGCCGTGATGCCTGGAACGGATCGGAAGCGCGCTCGTGGGTGGTCAGGTGGTCACGCACTGCATCGAGCAGACCCGCGATACCGCCGGCATGAACCGCGGCGAGGCGCAGCGCGCCTCCGCTGAAGAACGGCTCCCGCGCGTAGCTGCCGGGCTCGCCGATCGGGTCATCTTCACCGATCGCGGCGCGGGACCAGCGTACCAGATGTGTCTCCGACCGCTGCATGCCGATCGTCTGCCACCACTCCCGATCGATGGCAGGCGGATCGGCATCCAGGTCGAGCAGGAGCAGCTGCGGCCCGCGATCGCTATCCGCGGTCACCAGCGCGTGAGTCAGTATCCCCGCCCCCGATGCATAGCCCTTGCCGCCGGTCAGCCGTCCGCCGGTAAGCACCAGCGGCTCACCCGGCAGGCCCGCATTCCACACACCCAACGTCGCTCCCGCAGCGATCCGCGCCCGCAACGCAGCGACCTGGGACGACGTGCCGTATCGAAATACGATCTGCACCGCATCGACATGCCCCTCCAGCAGGCGACCGACGGGGAGATCCCGGCGTCCCGCGGCGTAAAGAGGGCGGAGCAGTTCCAGATATGCCTCGGGAGTCGCCGGATCGCCGACGGGGTCGGTCGCCCACCCCGCCGCGACGATCGCATGGCGCAGAGCCTCGACCGTCGTCATGCCGCCTGCTCGCAAAGCTGGTTCTCGAGCGTTGCCAGGGCATGCTCGGCCTCAGCGAGGGTGACATCGGGTATATCGGGCAGTGCCGGCACGACACGCATCGCGAACGCCTCGGCATTGGGACAGTCGCGCGCGACACCGATCACATGGTCACCGGTCAATCCGATACGGTCGCCGAAGCGGGCTGCGACAAAGAAATCGGGGAGCCCAGCCCAGATGCGGCGCGCCTCCGCCTGCTGCCGGTATTGCCATGCCGCCCCTCGCGGATGCGGCATCGAGGGTGCCCCATGATGGTCGATGGCGCTGAGCGCAGCGGCCATGCCTCCCGGTGCCCGGCCGAGCCGCCGTGAGGAGGTCGCAACCACCATGCCGGGATCGCGGCGCACGCGAAAGCCGGCGCGCCCGGCATCGTCGAGCAGGGCGGCGTCCTCGCCGCATGGCACCGGCTGGAAGCCGCCCAGCGCCTGATAGGCTCCGGGTCGGAAGGCCATGTTGGCGCCTCCTGAGCAGTGGGAGCCGGTCGGACTGTCCCACGGAACGGGGTCGACCGATCGTCGGTAGGCGTGAAGCCGATCGAGGTAGCGCTCGACCCTCCCCTGCACCGGATCCCGCTCCGCTGCGATCCGGACGATTCGCCCGGCGACAAGGTCGGCCGAGGCCAGGCCCTGCAGTGCCGCCCTGACCCAATCGGCACGGGGCTGGCTGTCGGCGTCGGTCGTCAGGAGAATACCGTGGGGCGTGCTCGTCGCATGATGCAGGCCGAGGGCGATGGCGGCCCGGCGTGCACGACCGGCATTGGCATCAGGGGACGGGTCTCCCTGAGCCACCGTGAAAGGAAGGGCCATGCGACCAGCATGCTCGCGTATCACCTGCTCGCTCGCATCCGAGCAATTATCGAGGAGGAAGAACACGGCAGCCTCGACGTCGCCCAGGTCCAGTCGCCCGATCGCCTCCAGCAACTTCGGTAACGCAGTCTCCTCGTTGCGGACCGGAACACAGATCGCAGCTGACACAGGTCGCAACGGCACCCCCACCATCGGTTTCGCAGGACCGGCGACCCTGCCTTGCAGGACTGTAGGTGATAAACGCCGGTTTCGATAGCTGCTCGCGGTGATGCAAGATGCCAGATCGTCATGCAGGACTCCGGTTTGCCGGGTCTCGACCGAGAGATCGGCGTCGGGTTAGGTAGCCGTCGCGGTTCGCGCCGGACACCTACAAGCTGCAGTTCGACATGGCGGGCTACCCGGACGCGAAGGCGGCGCCATTCTTCCCCGAGATCGATCCCGTGTTCGGCGTCACCAACCCTGCCGCGCACTACCATGTGCCGGTCGTGGTCAGCCCCTTCGGCTACTCCACCTACAGGGGCAATTGATCACCGATCACGCCTCGATCCCTGCCTGGTGCATCGGCTTATAGAGCTCGTGCTTAAGCGACCGCAGGTAGCGGTCGAGGCGCTCTACCAGTGTTGCGACGTCCGCAGCATAGGCTGGAACGTTCGAAGCTATCGCGTTGCTGCTCCAACGCCGTATGTGGTCGGAGTAGCGCAGTCGAAGCTCGCGATCCTCTTCCATGATCCGCTCGTAAGTCGGCATCTGATCGGCGAAATAGCCTCGAGCCTCCTTGTTCCAGCCCTGCTGTGTAGGCAGATGCTCCCGTACCGTATTGGCCAGGTTCATTCGTAGCCGGCCGAGGTCGGTAAGCGGAGGTCCAGCCCTGACGCAGTCACGAAGTGCGTAGGCAGCGGCGCGGATCGCCTCGTGGGAGCGCCTGCTATCACCGGGCCTCATCATCTCGTTCTACTCGCCATCATCTTACTAGCCGTCATTGCTGGCGCGCCGCGCGCCGATCATGGCCGTCGCACGCTCCGTCGCCACGCGCGTGTCGTTGGCCAGCTTCTTGACCTCCGACGCCACCACCGTGAAGCCCCGGACTGCCTCGCCCGCCCGCGCCGCCTCGATGGATGCGTTGAGCGCGAGCAGGTTGGTCTGGGCGGCGATGCCGCCAATCGCGGTCACGATCGTGTCCAGCTCGGCCACCGTGTCCTGCAGCGCCTGTCGGCGCAGGTCGAGCGATCGCTGCATCGCCTCGCTCTCAGCAAGGCGGTGCTCGGCTTCCCGCTCCAGCAGCACCTGGCGCGTGATGTCGGTGGCGATCTTAACGACCTTTCTCGGTCGGCCGTCGGCATCGAGGATCGGGTTGTAGGAGGCCTGGATCCAAATCTCGCGGCCGTCATGCCCGATCCGACGATATCGCCCCGCATCGAACTCACCCCGCGACAGACGTTCCCAAAGCCTCGTGTAAACGGCCGAGCGCGCCTCGGCAGCGTCGCACAACATGCGGTGGTGCTGGCCCACGAGCGCCTCGCTGTCGTAGCCCAGCATGGTCTGCGCGTTCCGGTTGGCGGACAGGATCAGCCCGTTCAGATCGAACTCGATCACGGCCTGGCTGCGATCGACGGCCGCATCGCGGCCGGCGAACTCCGCATCGCGCTCACGCGCCTCGGTAATGTCGGTCGCGAACTTGACGATCTTCAGCGGCCGTCCGTCCGGATCGAGGATCGGATTGTAGGTCGCCTGCAGCCACACGTCGCGGCCGTCCTTGCCGATCCGGCGGTATAGACCTGCGTCGAAGGCACCGCCGGCAAGCTTGCGCCAGAACGCGGCATAGTCTGGCGAGCGCGCATAGTCAGGGTCGCATAGGAGGCGATGGTGACGGCCGATGACCTCGGCCCGGCTATAGCCCAGCGCGTCGAGGAAGTTCTGGTTGGCCTCCAGAATCGTTCCGTCCAGCCCAAGCTCGACGACGGCCTGACTGCGGTCCATCGCCTTTGAGCGCGCCTCGAACTCGGCGCTGCGCAGTTTCGCATCCGTTACGTCGGTGGCGAAGCCGACGATCTTCACGACCCGGCCGTCCGCATCGAGAACCGGGTTGTAGGTTGCCTGGAACCACAGGTCGCGGCCCTCACGGTCGCGCCGCTTGAAGACGCCCGTCATGTGCTCGCCGCGGCCAAGCGTCTCCCAGGCTGCTGCATAAGCGGCACTCGAGGCGAGGTCGGGCGGACACAGAATCCGGTGATGCTCGCCCGCGACATCCTCCGGTGCATAGCCGAGTGCCTTGAGATAGCCGTTACTGGTCGCGAGGATGATGCCATCAGGGGCAAGCTCGATCGTCAGGGCCGAGCGCCGCATCGCCAGCGTGAGCGCTTCGAACTCGGCGTTGCGCTGCCGGCTCTCCGTCATGTCGGACGCGAACTTCACGATCCTCACCGGGCAACCATCCGGGTCGAGCACCGGATTGTAGGTGGCGCGAAACCACAGCTCGCGGCCATCCTTGCCGACGCGGCGGTAGGTCCCGACATCGAACTCGCCCCGGCCGAGCTTCGCCCAGAAGGCAGCATAGTGGGCTGTGCCGGCGTAAGCGGGGTCGCAGAAGATCCGGTGATGCCGCCCGACCACCTCGTCGCGCGCATAGCCCGTCAGGCGCAGGAAGACGTCGTTGGCCTCAAGGACAGTGCCGTCGGTTGCGAACTCGATCACTGCCTGGCTGCGATCGAGCGCCGCGAGCCTCGCCGCTGAATCGGCAGCCGCCAGCTTGCTCACCGTCACGTCGGTTGCGACCTCCAGAACCCGGATCGGTCGCCCCTTCTCATCGAGCACCGGGGTGTAGGTCGATTGCAGCCAGACGACACGGCCGTCCTTCGCGGCGCGCCGGTACTCACCGGTCTGGTGCTCGCCGGCAGCGAGCTTTGCCCAGAACGCCGGATCGCTCGATCCTGGTGCCCTGACACCCATGTCGTGCGTGCGATCGGGGAGCCCTGCAATTTCGTCCAGCCGGTAGCCCAGCGTATCGAGGAAGCTTTCGTTCGCCCAGCGGACGGTGCCGTCGAGGTCGAACTCGGCAACGAGGCTGGAGCGGACCAGCGCCGCCCAACCCGCATCCGTTGTCCCGCGCGCGCGCAAGGCGAGCACGGCGCGCGCCTTGGCGGCGCCGACCGTCACGACCAGGACGGCCAGCGCCGCAACAGCGATGAGCGGAGCCATCAGGTCGGGCGACAGCACGATCCCGCCCGTGCCAGCTGCGGATCCAGGGATCACGGCGCTGATCGCGGCCATGCCGGTGAAGTGCAGCAACAGGATCGCCAGCGTCAGCAGAGCGGCAGCGGCAGTTCCCGTCCCCATGCCGCGGCGAGCAATGGAGAGGTACAGCGCCGGGGCGACCGGCAGCACTGCGAGGACGACCGAGGCGACGATCAGGACGGACGAGAAGCGGAAGGTGCCCGGAAACAGGACGGCGCTCATGCCCAGATAGTGCATGGCCGAGATACCCGAGCCGACCATCGCCGCGCCAACGACATAGCCGATGCGGTCCTGCCTGAGGACGCACGTCCGCAACCCGGCCCAGGTCACAACGATGGCGATGGCCAGAGACGCCAGGGTGCGTCCCGGCAGGTAGCCGACCACAATGCCTGGATCGTAGCCGAGCATCGCGATGAAGTGGGTCGCCCAGATCCCCGTGCCCGACGCAAAGGCCGCGCCGAGCAGCCAGCGGGACCGCTCGCGCGCCGGCGCGGCGCCGAGATGGCGCAGCAGGAATACGACGCTGCCGGTCGCCGCGATGCAGACCAGGGCCGCGAGCGCGACCAGCCACTTGTTATGCTGATGGGTCAGACAGAAGAAGACGTCGAACATCTGTTGCGCCCTTTCACGCCGCGAGAACTTGATAGGGTGCAGCACCGCAAGTTCGCCGCCTAACATCAACCCCCTGACGAGGTCCGCACTCCGCTAATATACGCCGCGAGTTGTGCCGAATGTTCTGACGACGGACAATGCTGACGGGAAGTCTGACTTCAGTGCAATGCGGCCTGCTGGACTCGCTGCTGCTGCAGCACAATGCAGGCCGCATCAGCATTCTTGCCTGGATCCGCCAACCACCCGGTAGACCGGGACGACGTGCCTTCGCGGAAATTCTCGAGCGATTGTCCACATTGCGGGCAGTCGGCTTGGAGCCTGAAGTTGTAGCCCCAGTCCATCCAGAACGACTGCGGCGCCTTAATCAGGAGGGCGTGCGGCTCACTGAGCAACATCTATCCGTCCTGAACCCGATCCGTCGCCGGGCCATTCTGGCTGCCACCGTTGCCGAAATGCAGATCGCCCTGACTGACGATGCCGTGATGATGTTCGAACGTTTGATCGCACAGATGTTCCGGCGTGCCGAGCCCCGGGAAGAGGCTGCGCTGAAGCGCGACAAACGCACCATCAATGGCAAAATTCGTCTGCTGGCCCGTCTCGGAACTGCGATCATTGATGCAAGGGACAGCGGTGCAGATCCTCTCAGCGCCATTGAAGAGGTTATCGGATGGGACGATCTCGGTTCCGAGATCGAGGAAGCCAAGCGACTTGTCCGTCCCGATCCGCTCGATCCCGTCGAACTCGCGCGATCGAACCTGCCGATCCTGCGACAGATCGGTCCGGCCTTCGTCGCAAGCTTCACCTTCGGTGCGGTGCCTGCCTGTGTGGGTCTTGCTCGAGCCATCGCGACAATGCGCGATCTCGGAAGTGGCCGCCTGCGCAAGCTACCAGCAGATGCCGCGCTTGGTTTCGTCCGACCGGCATGGCGGCGACGGATTGGCCGAGCCGGTCTTGATCGCCGTATTTTCGAGTTCTGTGTCCTCGCCGAGTTGCGGGACCGCTTGCGAGCGGGTGACGTGTGGGTCGAAGGCAGCCGGCGATACAGAGCCGTGGAGCAGCAACTTATCTCCACCCCGGTGTTCACTGCTATGAGGGCCGCTGGTCCATTGCCTGTCCCGGTCGCCGATACGGCCGCAGTCTGGCTCGAGGAGCGCAAGGCGCTCCTTTCCCGAAGGCTGGCCGAGGTGGACGCAAAGGTGGAAGCGGACGCGCTCGAAGATGTGCACTTTTCAGGCGGCAAGCTGCGGATATCGCCACTTCGAGCCATCACACCGGAGGAAGCCGAAAGGGCACTCTCTCCCTTGTATGGCCATTTGCCGGCCATCCGCATTACTGACCTGCTGGCGGAGGTTGATCGTTGGACCGGCTTCTCGAAATGCTTTACCCATCTCACCACGGGCCGCGTACATGATGATCCCCGCACTGTCCTGACAGCGGTTCTTGCCGACGCCACCAATCTCGGCCACGCCCGCATGGCAGAGGCCTGCGATTTGGTGAGCCAGCGCCAACTCGGTTGGCTTGCGGCATGGCATTTACGCGAAGACAGCTACGGCGCCGCCTTGGCGATGTTGGCCGATGCTCAGCATCGCATGACGCTGTCAAATGTGTTCGGCGATGAAAATGTGTCGAGTTCCGATGGCCAGAACTTTCCACTTGATCGCCGCGCGCAGGCGACCGGTTCTGTCAATCCCCACAAGGGCAGTGAACCTTCGGTATCCTTCTATACTCACGTCTCGGATCGCTATGCGCCGTTTCATGCCAAGGTTATTTCCGCCGGTGCGAGCGAGGCAGCCCACGTCCTTGACGGCCTGCTGCATCATGGTGCCGAACTTGCGATTGAACGCCACCATACCGATGGCGGCGGCATTTCCGACCATGTTTTCGCGCTCTGCCATTTGCTGGGGTTCCAGTTCGCACCGCGAATTCCCAATATCGCCGCCCGGCGCCTCCACTTGTTCCGCGATGCGCGGCCAGGGCCGACCATAGCCCCGATGGCCGCGCAAGCCATTGATGAACAGCTCATCGCTAGCCACTGGGAAGACATCGTCCGCCTCGCAACATCTATCCGGACCGGAGTCACGAGTGCCTCCGCCATGCTCGAGCGCCTTGGTTCATATCCGCGCGCCAACGGCCTGGCGCTGGCGCTACGCGAGATAGGCCGGGTTGAACGGACGCTTTTCACCCTAGACTGGATCGAAAAGCCGGAAGAACGGCGCCGTGCTACGCGCGAACTGAACAAGGGCGAGGCGCAGAACGCCCTCAAGCGCGCGATCTTCTTTCACCGCACCGGCCGGATACGCGACCATGAGCTACAGGCTCAAGGACACCGAGCGTCCGCGCTCAATCTGGTGGCTGGAGCCATTGTCCTCTGGAACACGACCTACCTCGAGGCGGTGCTTCGCCATATGGAGCAGCAAGGAAAGGAAATCCCGGCCGAATTTCTCCAACATCTGTCACCGCTGGGCTGGCAACACATCAATCTGACCGGCGATTACCTTTGGACGGATCATGACTTAACGACCGGCACGCTACGGCCGCTGCGCCAAAAGATCGGCGCTACCGTGCCCCAAAAGGCTTAGACCCCATGACTGCCGGAGCCTTGGAGGCTCGAATCTGAGATGCTGATGATGGATTTGTTAGCAGCGGAGACGAGTCATGACGGAGGCAGTGA
>NZ_JACIDB010000018.1 GCF_014196115.1 Sphingomonas aquatilis
TCGGATGGGCGCACATCCTCCTCACCGGCGAATACCTCTGGCCGAAAGACGCCGACGCTTAGGGTGTCATTTCGCCCTCAGCCGGAACCGACCCCTCAGTCAGCGCTTCACCCAGGGCCTTCAGCTTGTCCTGCCACTTATCGGCCTTCTCGGCGATCTTCGTCGTGGCGGTGCCAAGGCGGTGGACAAGCGCATGGACCCGATCGGCGTCCGGCTCGGACTTCTCGAGCTGCTTGCGAAGCGACGTCAGATCACGCAAGATGCCCTTCGCACCCGGAACATCGACGTCTGCCAGCGCGGCTTCCCAATCCTCGATCATATCAACACCCTTTGGCGGGCTTGGTATCTTCGAGTCCGCGGTTGATCGCGTTCATCGTCCCTGCGAACTTCACTGCCATTTTATTGATCCTCTTAAAACTTGACCGTGTGCGACGGTGGGGCAGGCATCAGGCCTGGGTCTGTGTCGGACTATCGCTGGGCGCGTCGCCCGGGGCTGCGGGTTCCTCTACCGGCTGCTAATCGGGAACTTCCGGATCATCGATCGACGGCGCAACGGGATTATCCGGCCCGGGCAAACTGCCCGGCTGGTTGTCCGGCCGGGGTGCGCCATCGGGATCATGGAGGGACGGGAGCGTAGGGATCGGGAGGAAGGGTAGCCATCAGGATATCCTTTGAAGATTACTTGCTGTTGACGTCATTGCCCGCTGTCGGCGTCGTCACCGGGTCCACCATACGATCGAGCTTGGCGACTGAAATGGGTCCGGGCGATCGGACATCGTCGGCATGCGAGAACAGCCAACGACCAATTAGACCGGCGAGCACGGCACCGACCAGCGGCGCGACCCAGAACACCCAAAGCTGAGCAAGAGCGGTGCCTCCCATCATCAAGGCAGGGCCGGTACTGCGCGCAGGATTGACCGACGTGTTGGTCACCGGGATCGAGAGGAGGTGGATCAGGGTCAGCGCCAAACCGATCGCCAGAGGCGCGAATGCCGCTGGCGACCGTTCGTCGGTCGCGCCCAGGATGACCATCAGGAAAGCTGCCGTCAGCACCGTCTCGACGACCAGCGCAATGACCAACGGATATCCTTTGGGGGATGCATCGCCGTACCCGTTCGTCACAAATCCTCCGAGATCGAACCCGGGCATGCTGCGGGCGATCATGAGAAGGAGCAGCGAAGCGACGATCGCGCCGACGAGTTGGGCCGCCACGTAAGCGGGAATCTCACGCGCCGGGAAGCGGCCTGCGGCGGTCAAGCCGACTGTAACCGCAGGATTGAAATGTCCCCCGGAAATCGCGCCAATGGCGAACGCCATGGTGAACACGGTAAGGCCGAACGCCAGCGCGACGCCGAGAACGCCGACACCGCCCTCCCCGGTCGCGAGCACGGCGGTGCCGCACCCACCGAGCACGAGCCAGAATGTGCCGAACGCCTCCGCCGTCATGCGCTTGGACATGCGCGCGCGTGGAGGGTGCACGACCGCGTCAGTCATATGCGGACCTCGGCGAAGCGCGTTAGCGAGGTGTCAGGCCTTAGGCATCCAGTCGTTCATTGGTGACGATCCCCGTTCTATGTAAAATGCCTATGCACGGCAGGATGCATAACCAGAGTGTAAGCGGCGGGTTCCGTTCAGGCACGAAAGAACCGCTCGCGCACGGACTCTAGAGATGACGATGGCTTGGCTGCGTTGGCCTCAAATAATTCAGCCCGGCCTCGCGCGTGCGGACCGGGCTGAAAAGTCACGTCGGCAACGCGTATCGGCGTCGCTAAGGTTCTGGTGTTAGCGTTCCATGCTATGCTTCAGGTCGCGCATCTGATCGTGGCCTTCCTGCACCGACTGGTTGGCCTTGGCGATTGCCGCCCGCACCTCCGGCGACAGATCCTCCTTCGCCAACGCATCGTCGAACTTCGCCTTGATATGGTCTTCGCCCCGCTCGACCTCGTCGATGATCGCCTTGTCGTCCTGCCCCGTGACCTTGGCCTTGAGGTCGAGGAACATGCGGTGGGCTCCGGCAAGCACGGTCCCGTCATCTTCGGGATCGCCGCCCAAACGGCGGACTTCCGCCTGAAGGTCGCTCACGACCTCGCGGCGTTCACGAGCACGATCCGAGAACACGCTGCCGTAGCGAGGATTTTCGATATCGCCCGCGGCTTCAGTATAGCCATCCACGCTGTCGAGGGTGGTGGCGATCAGCCTGTTGAGGACGCTGATATCATTGTCACGGTCTGCCATTGGGTACTCCTTCGTTGGTGAGAGGTGCGAACGCTCGGGTTCGTTCGATGTTACCTGTGCCGAGAGTTTTAAGCCGTTGCTGCGCCGAGTGCTTGCGCCCCGACCGATTTTATAGGCGGCGACTGCGCCGACGATGGCCACCGCCGCCTTGCCGGGCTTGCCGTTGCGCAGCAGGAGCAGCCCCGCGGCACACAACGCACCCTCGACCCAGGCCGGGCCGTAGGTCGGGGGAGCGCGTGTCCCGAACTTGTCGGGCGCCCTCGCCCGTCGATCGTCACCTGACGGGTCTGGCGTTCGCCCGTGCGGCGAATCGCTGAGAGGAGAGGTGGATGGCTGCGCCTCTGCCCCCCCGCCCTCGACCTGACGTTCGAGCTCGGCATTCAACTCGGCGCCCAGCAGAAAGACGAACGCCGACAGCCACAGCCAGGTGAGCATCACAATCACCGCGCTCAGCGAACCATAGGTCGCGCCATAGTTGCCGAAATTCGACACATAGACGCCAAAGCCGGCGGTTCCGACCAGCCACAGCACGGTGGCAGCCAGCGATCCCGGCGACAGCCAGACCCATGACGGTTTGCGGCGGTCCGGTCCGAAGCGATACAGGATCGCGGCAGCCGTCACGACGAATGCTCCCAAAAGGGCGTAACCTGTGACCCTGATGAGTGTGAGAAGAACGTCCGAAGCGCGCGGAACCAGGCTTTCGAGAAATCCGAGAAGCGTTGTCGATGCGATCGCCAGGAAGATCAGGAACACACCGCCGGCGACCAGCGCGAAATACAGGAGGTTGACGCGGAAGAACCCGCGCCGCTCGGTCTCGCCATAAGCGACGTTGAGCGCTGTCACGATCGCCGACGCGCCTTTGGTGGCGCCATAGAAGGCGAGCGCGATCGCAATGATCAGGCCGAGACCCTGCTTGCCCTTCGAGGTCTCGACAACGGTCACGAGTTGTTCGGTGATGATGGTGGCCGCCTCGCGCGGCACTGCGGCGAACACGTGCTCGACGTTACTGCGAACCGTCTCGGGCTCGGCGAAGAGACCGTAGCTGAGGACAACCGCGCCGAGCAGCGGGACGATCGCGGCGAATGCATAGAAGGCGATACCGGCGGCGATGAGGCCGATATTGTCCTTGCCGGTCTCTTCCCAGGTTCGGCGGAGCACGGCCAGCCAGCCTTCGGTCGGGATCGCGAACGGCGACCGCGCTCCAGTACCGGCCTTGTCGTTCCCGATCGTCATGCCGCGCCTGCCGATAATCGAGGGTTAAGCCGCCGCAATGTCTCAGCGGAGCGGTGGAGGGCTTTGCGCTCCTCTTCGTCGAGATCGAGCTCGATGATCCGCTCGATCCCGTTCTTGCCGAGCACGCACGGTTTGCCGAGGCACACGTCGGTCAGACCATATTCACCATCAAGGACCGTGGAGACCGCGAGAACCGCGTGCTCATTGCGCAGTACGGCTTCGCAGATCCGCTGGACGCACAGGCCGATGGCATATTCGGTATGCCCCTTGCGACGAACGACCTCGGGTGCCGCGCGACGAACACGCTCGAGCATCCGATCAAGGTCCCGTGCCTCTCCGCTGTCCGAGTGTCGGAGGAGAGGCACGCCGGCGATGCGTGCACCGCTCCATACGGCGACTTCGGAATCCCCATGTTCGCCGATGATATAGGCATCGACCCCGCGCGGCTCGATATCGAATGCTTCGGCGAGCATCCCGCGCAATCTGGCGGTATCGACCAACGTCCCGGTCCCGACAACCTGGCCTGTCGGGAGCCCCGATTCCTCGAGCGCGACCTGGACGAGCAGGTCGACCGGGTTGGTTGCCATGACGATCACGCCGTCGAACCCCTCCTTCTTGAGCTTGCCGACGATCTCACGCACGATCGGTGCGTTGGCGTCGAGGAGATCGAGCCGCGAGGTGTCGCCGCCGCCTGTGGCCTTTCCGGCAGCGATGACCACTACGGAGCTGGATGCGGCGTCAGCGTAGCTGCCGTTGATGACGTTGATGGGAGACTTCATCGGGACCGCGACCGCGTGTTCGAGGTCCATGACCTCGCCTTCGGTCCTTTCGCGGTCTCGGCCGACCAGCACGAGTTCGCGGATGAAGCTGCTCTGGATGAGCGCGTAGGCGCTCGCCATCCCGACCCGCCCGCAGCCGATGATGTAGACCCGGTTGTCGTGCGTTGCGGAGGCGGAATGATCGTTCATTGTGAGGCTTTCGTTTCATCGAATAAAGGCGGGTGCAGGGAGCGGGACCACGCGAGCCGTCAGTGCAGCGGCGCGCGACGGTGGACGATGAGCTGCTTGAGGCCGAAAACGATCACACCCGCGACCAGGACGAAGCCGGCGTCGACCGCCAATCGCACCCCGCTGGCGGCCGCCAGATCCAGACGCCCCATCGCCAGGGCTATGCCAGCCACCGACGCTGCTTCGATCAGCCGCATAGCGACCAGTGCGCCCGCGATCACGCTTCGGCGGTATGAGGCCTGGATGAGTACGCCGGCAAAAGCCCCGGCAAGCGCGATCGTCAAAAGCTCCGGCGAAGGATGGATCGTATGCTTGAGGACGTCGCCCTCGAGGAAGGCTGACGATTGGACGCCGCCGAAGTTGGAAAGCAGTAGCCATGTCGCCCCTGCGGCAGCCGCCAGAACCGCGTAGCCGGTGAGCGTCGCCAGCATGCCGGCACGGGCTACTTCGGCCCGTCTCAGCACCATGCCCAACGGCAGTTTCGCCAGGGGCTCGAATCCGGGAGCGATGATCGCGGACGCGACATATGCCACTGCCGCGATCGCGGGCTCGGTGAACGCTCCGGCGGCGCCGATAACGCCGCCAAGCGCCATCAGAAGCAGGAAATTTGCGGTGAGGCGTCCCTGATGCCGGAGACCGGTTTCGAGCTCCTCCCATATCGCCTCGTCGACGTCGGCGTCGATCTGCTTCTGGTTTTCGGGGTCGCTGATGCTCGCGACCTCCGCCGTTAAGACCGTGAACGGCGTATCGCCGCCGATCGTCGCCACGGCGCGCATCACATCGTCGGTTGCACGATTGAGGGCGTGGACGGTCACCACGTCGCCGACGGGTTTGATCGAAGCGCCGTGCTGCCACGTCAGCACGACTACCCCTTCGAGCTGGCTCAGCGCGGCGATCAGCTGCTCGCCGCGGTGCGAGGGCACGGTAATGTCGATGACACGATGCACGATTATTCCTTGGCCGGATAAGGGTGATTTTCGACGCGACATCGCAGGCGTTGCGCTCTTGAATCGTATGCGTCCGCAAGGCGTCGGTGGGCGATAACTGCCTCGACGCTCCGGCTAAGGCGCGCTGCCCGCTTTTCCGCGTGCGCACGGCTTTCGCAGTAGCCGAGCTCGCGCTCGATCGCGGCAGCTTCGCAATCATCGGGTGTTTCCATATCGCGCCATTCCGGTGTCAAAGCAGTAGGGGTAAGATGGGGCCCGGGAGCGCGTGCCCCCGGGTCCCGATCAAGTTGCTACGCGCGACCTCTCCGGGCCTTCAGGTACAGTCCCGGGCGATCGACCCGTGAACATCATTTGCCGCGAATGGCGTCTGCACGGTCTTCGGCCGCGCCGGCCTTCTGCTCGGCATCCCGACGGACCTTCTTGGCTCGTTCCTCGAGCGCATCGGCTTCCCGATCGGCCGTACTGCGTATCGCGTCCGCGCGGTCCTCGGCGGCATCGGCGTTCGCTTCGATCGCCGCGTTCGCGCTTTCTGCCGCACGATCCTGCGCCTCTCCCGCCGTTTCTGCCGGGCCGCTGACCAACGTATCTTCGCCGGAGACGACGCCGGCATTGGCGTCCGCCTGCTCTCCGGCGTTTTCGCAACGGCCGTCACAGCCCGCCAGCAGGATGCCGACAGCCAACAGCGATTTGCTCATCCAGCGGGTCATGCCTGCGTGTCCTGTTCGCGCGGAGCGATCGGCGACGCAGGGGCGACCGGTACGGTAGAGGGCGCAGCAGGCCGGTTCGCCTCATCCTCTGCCTTGCCCAGCAGCCTCTGAACGATCCTGCCGGCTTGATCGCGCCCGCCAAGGCCAAAAGCGAGTGCGAACGCCACCGCGATCGCCCCGAGAATGAGGCCGAACGCCAGATTGATGATGTCGTCCGCCAAACCCATGAAGCGCAACCCGATAGCTGTGCCCAGGACGATGATCGCCACCTTTGTGAGCGAAGCGGTAAAGTCGGCACCGGCCCCGCCGCTTGCCTTAATCGTCGTCGAGATCAGGCGTGCGATTGCGACGGCTGCGGCGATGATGATCGCACCGAAGACCACCTGACCGAAGAGCGTCAGCACCTCCGCCATGATCCGCGAACCATAGGCGAAATTGAGCTGCCGGAACGCCTCCATCAGGCCGAAGATGACAATGGCGATGAAGACGCCCGACCCGATCATCTTCGTCGGGGTGAGCGTCGCACCCGCCTTGACGGATACCTGCTCGGCGCCGGTGACGCCGTCGACGGAAGCATCGCTCCGGGGAAACAGGCCCAGGGAGTTGATCGCCTTGTCAACGCCGGTCGAGCCCAGGAAGGACGTGATCAGCTGCGAAGCGAATTTGCCGAGGTAGTAGGCAAGCGTGATGATGATGCCTGCCGCGATCACATGCGGAATGGCGTCGAGAATGATCCGCAGCATGGCAGTCGCCGGCTGCGAGATGGCGGCGATATTGAGTGTGTCGAGCGCCGCGATCGCCACTGGAATGATGATCAGCGCAAACACGACGCTACCGACCGCGCCCGGCAAGGCGCTCGGGTCGGCGGGCGGCATGCTGCCGACGTGCGCCGACAATCGTTCGACATGGCTCGCGGTGATGACGGCTTCGACCGCCTTCTTCGCCACGCTTGCCAGGATATACCCGAGAAAAAGGATCAGACCGGCGCCGATGATCCGCGGGACGGCATTGCCGAAGCCGTTCAGCATTTCGGCAAGCGGACCCGTCGCGCTAGCGAGGCCGAGCGGTTGCGCTGCAAGGAAGAAGGCAACCAGCAAAACGACCCAGAACGCAGCATCCCCGACCTGCGCACCGATCGTCGACTGATCGCGTGGCGGATGGTTGGGTTGATTGGCGCGCCGCGCCAGCGGGGTCCGATTGATGAGGTTCGCGACGCCCCATTTGACAGCGCGTGCAACCAGCCATCCGATCAGAAGAATGACCAGCGCGCCGATAATGCGCGGCCCCCATTCCTGCGCGTACATCCAGACTTGGTTCGTAAAGTCGCGGGTCCCGTCGATCACGGTTCCCCCCGCATATCGCACATCGTTCATATCAACCTCCCTGAACCCCGGCCGCTTCCCTCAACGCACCCCAAGATGCGGCCGCTTTCGTGACTTCCAGGGGTATTTTGACATCGTTGACCTGAGCGCCCGCGCGGATCAGGTCATTGGCCGTCAGGCGCCCGGCCTGCGACTGACTTAAAGCTTGTGCGGCGCGCCCGAGTTGTCGGAGCTGGCCCAGCGACAGGCGCGACTGCAGGCGAGCTCCCATGCATCGCGCCGAACCTTCGCTTAGTCCGTATTCTCCAAGCCCGGTCGCTATTCGTGTCGAAGGGCTGGCACAGGAAGCGAGCAGAACAGCCCCGGCGACAGGCATCGCCGTGCCGCCTAGCGCTCTCCATGCCGATCGAACCATGCCGCTATCGCCCCGTTATGTATTCAACCGTTCATTAACGGTTTTTCACATGGCGCGTTCCCGCGGAGGTTTCTTTGTCGAAATTGATCGACGTGTAGGGCGGCGCGTTGAGCATGCAGCTAGAGAGGAGCTTTTAATTGGCTGACGATCCCGGAGATCGCGAGAACGGTGCGGCTCGTTTGAGCAGCAACTACCTTCTCGATCGGGTTCCTCCCGATGAGCGGGCGCGGATGGACGATCGTCTGAAGCCCGTGCTGCTGGAAGCCGGACAGGTATTGTACGAGCCCGGGCAACCGCTCACTCACGTCTTTCTGCCGCTGACCGGCATGATCTCGCTGGTCGCGGTCATGAGCGACGGTCGAACCGCTGAGGGAATGACGATCGGGCGTGAGGGAGCCGCAGGATTGAGTGCGAGCGGCTATGTCGACGACGCTTTCAACCGCTACGTCGTTCAACTCCCCGGCAGCGGCTACCGGGTCAAAGCGGAAGATTTCGAAGATCTGGTCAACGAGAGCGTTGCATTCTGTTCGGCCGTTACTCGCTGGCGCGAGGTCATGGTGCGAATGTCACTGCAGTCGGTTGCCTGCAACGCGCTTCACACCGTTCGCCAGCGCCTCGCGCGCTGGATCCTGACCACCCACGACCGGACCGAGACCGACAGGCTGCCCTTGAAGCAGGAATTCCTTGCCGAAATGCTCGGGGTCAAGCGAAACGCAGTCAACATCGTTGCCCGCGAGTTTCTCTCGACCGGAGCGATAGAGTATAAACGCGGCAAGATCTCGGTGATCAATCCCGACCTACTGCGGGAGGAATCCTGCGAATGTTACGCACTCATCCGGGGTGAGATATCGAAACTGTTCACGCAGCCACCGAGCAGTGAGTGCGAAGACTGACCTCTGGTGCGGCGATCGCGAGCATGGTCTTGGTGTGATATGGACGCGGTCAGGTCGCTGAGACGCTTGGAACCGATTATTTGTCCGCCGTCTGCCCGTCAAGCGCTCGAAGCGCGTTGTGAATCGCCGTTGCCGCTTTCGCCGCGTGACCTATCGCCACGCTGATCTGATCGAGACCGGCCACGACATCGCCCGCAGCGTAGCAACCGGGTAGATTGCTGCCCTGATCCTCGTCGGTGGCAATGCACCGACAGTCGCTCAACGCGACCCACAGATCGACGGCCAGCGCATTGTTGATGTCCGAGCCGAGCGCCGGATACACGGTGTCCACGACTAAGGTGCCGGCACCGTGTTCCAGAGTGATAATGACATCATCTCCCGACCCGAAGTCGATCGAGGCCAGCGGCGCACCGGCGAGCGCGATCCCGGCCTCTTGGAGCGCCTGTCGGTCCCGTTCGTCGAGGTCCACGGTCCGCTCTGCCAGCAACGTGATCTTTGACGAATATGTCCTGAGAAAAAGCGCCTCGGCGACGCCGTGTTCGTCGGCGCCGATTACGGCGATGCGCGTGTCGGTGACCTCGAAACCGTCACGGATCGGGCAGTAGCGCAACTTACCGCTTTCCAGTGCCCGCCTGTGCGTGGCGGGATCGATCTGCGGACTGCGATTGACCACACCTGTCGCGAGCAAGGTCATACGCGCGTCCAGCGTGCGGTTCACTGTCGATACGAGGACCCATCTCCCTTCCGCTCCAATGCCGTTGCGCGCTCATGATGCAGCACCACGCCATAGCGCTCGGCCTGCGCGCGCATCCGCACGAGCAGCTCGTTCCCGCCGATCCCTTCCGGGAAGCCGGGATGATTATGCGATTTGGGAATCCAGCTTGCACGGCTGTTGCCGTCATCAAATACAACGACGTCGCGACGGAACCGTGCGCGATAAATGGCGGCGGTCAGGCCTGCCGGTCCGCCGCCGATGATCACGCAGGCAATCATTCGGGAGCATCGCCGGATCTGAGGTCCCACGATCTGAAGCCAGCGTCGCGTGCACGCTTGGCATCAGCGACGCAGTGTTCCGCTGGCGGGTTCGATCGGATCCGCCCCCGTAACCAGATGCCACCCTTTGCGGATTGCGTATTGAACGCCCCACCCAAGTGCGTAGGTCGCGACGATGGGCGCCAGTCCCCGGATCGCCGTTTCGGCGACGGTGCCGATGATAGCGCCCTTGATCCCGCTGTCGCCGTCACCGCGGTCGATTGCAGCGCCTATAAGCGCGCCGAGAAGATTTGCCATGTCCCGTCCTTTCGCAGGGATGCGCCCGACCGAGGTCGGGCGTGGAGACGTCTCGAGCGATCACGCCAGCGTTCGAACCGACGCTTCCCGATCCCAATAACGCTTCTTTGCCGCCTCCACGAAGCCGGCAAGGTCGGTGACGCCCTCGTCGGGCTCGACCCCCGCCTTGTCGAGGAGCGGCTTGGCGGCGTCGTTGGCGCCGATCGCCTTCAAGTGGCCGAAAGCGTCCATCACCCATTGCGCCGCGGCGCCTTCCTTGACGAGCTTGGCCGCAGCCGCCTCAGACAGGATCACCGCGCAAGCATCGACCGTCACCGAGGGCTGGCCGAACAGCTGCGCGTCCGCGGCGATCGCGCTGCCGTCGGACAGGGGCACCTTGCCGACCTTGGGCGCGATCGTCATCGGCGTGCCGCCAGCGGCCTTCACCGCGTCCTTGAGCGTCGACAGCTCGCCGGCGTTGGTTCCGTCGGCGATCAGGATGCCGACCGTGCGACCTTCCAGCGTGTGCTTTTCGAGCGGACCGCGGATGATCCGCAGCGCGGGCGAGGGATCCATGTCAAGCACCGGCACCGCGGTCTCCGACGCCGGCGGCAGGTCCATCGCGAGACCATCGGCGACGCGTTGCGCCAGATCCTCGTCGACGTTACGCAGGTTGGCCATTACCGCGATGCGTATATGCTCGAGGCTGACCTTGCTGAGCTCGAACACCAACGCCGAGGCAATGTGCGCTTGCTCGGCCGGGTCCATCGACCGGAAGAACAAGCGCGCCTGGCTGTAATGGTCGGCGAAGCTCTCCGGCCGGATACGCAGTTTCTGGCCCTGCTCTTCCGACGGGGAAAGTCTTGTAGCCACGTACCGGGTCTTCGCGCGCGCCAGCTTCTTCGCCCGCCTGCGCCAGGCTGTTGGGCTCGTAATTGGCGCGGCCCTTGGGAACCGCCATCTGCATGTGGCCGTCGCGCTGCTGGTTCATGAACGGGCAGCCCGCCGCCGCCGCGCGTCCCTTGGCGGCGTTGATCGGCAACTGATGGAAGTTGACCGAACCGAGCCTCGACAACTGCGTATCGGTGTAGCTGAACAGCCGGCCCTGCAGCAGCGGATCGTTCGAGAAGCCGATGCCCGGGACGACATGGCTCGGCACGAATGCGGCCTGTTCGGTTTCGGCGAAGAAGTTGTCGGGATAGCGGTCCAGCACCATCTTCCCGACAATGCGGACAGGCAGCACCTCCTCGGGTATGATCTTGGTCGCGTCGAGCACATCGTAGGGCTGGCTCTCGGCAAACGCCTCGTCGAACAGCTGCACGCCCAGTTCCCAGGTCGGGAAATCGCCGCGATCGATGCTCTCGAAGAGATTGCGGCGCTGAAAGTCCGGATCGGCGCCGGCAATCTTCACCGTCTCGTCCCAGATCGTTGAGGCGAGGCCCGCCTTCGGCTTCCAGTGGAACTTGACGAAGGTCGACTTCCCGTCCTTGTTGATGAAGCGGAACGTGTGGACGCCGAACCCCTCCATGTTCGCGAAGGTGCGGGGCAGTGTCCTGTCTGACATCGCCCACATGACCATGTGGGTGGACTCAGGCATTAGCGAAATGAAGTCAGAACGTGTCGTGCGCGGTTGCCGCTTGCGGGTAGCCGCGATCGGCCTCCATCTTGGCGGCGTGGATCAGGTCGGGAAACTTGATCGCGTCCTGGACGAAGAAGACGGGGATGTTGTTGCCGACAAGGTCCCAATTGCCTTCGCGTGTATAGAACTTGACCGCGAAGCCGCGCACGTCGCGCGGCGTGTCGACTGACCCCGCGCCGCCCGCAACGGTCGAGAAGCGCGTGAACACCTCGGTGCGCTGGCCTTTCTTCTGGAACAGATCGGCAACGGTGATATCGGCGAGGCTCTCGGTGCACTCGAAATAGCCGTGCGCGGCCGAGCCGCGGGCGTGGACGATGCGCTCGGGGATGCGCTCGTGATCGAAATGGTTCATCTTCTCGCGGAAGACTTCGTCCTCGATCAGCACCGGGCCGCGCGGCCCCGCCTTCAGCTGGTTCTGGTTGTCGGAAATGGGCATACCATGGTTGGTCGTGAGGACCGGATGATCGTCGTCAGCGATCTGGTGCGTTTCCCCACCTGCATAATCCTGCTTCCGCGCTTTGCCGTCCGACTCCATTGCTAAATCCCCTTCAAGTTCACGCAGAACGGCGTCGACGGTTACGATGTCGAGTGCCTTCCAACAGTCAAAGGGGCGCCCAGATTAAGGCGCCCTTTGCATTAGTCACGCTCCGTTCGGCCGCGCCTGATCAGATTTTATCGCCGAGCGCGCCCTTGATGCCGCCCTTGAGCTTCTGTCCTTTGCCGGTCGCCTGCTGTGCGGCGCCGTCTGCTGCCAGGTCGGGGCTATCGGTCCGGGTGCCGACCTCCTGCTTGGCGTCACCGACCAGGTCGTTGATCGCGCCCTTCACCTTGTCCACGAACTCGCCCATGATGCATCTCCATTGATTGCAATAGGCTTCAACGACGACCGCGCGCTTTGGCTCCCGCTATGCACGGAAAAATGCATAAGACCGGAACGCATGGCGGCTGAACCTGTTTCGGCCGACAACAGGGGAAAAGCCGATGCACCGATTACTGATCGCCGAGGACATTCCGGCCGTTGCCAGCCACCTAGAGGATCTCGCGCGGGATTCCGGGATCGACGCGATCATGATCGTCGACAGTATCGAGAGCGCTCGAGCCGTCATCGAATTTGCTCCTGAGATCGCGATCATCGACCTCAATCTGGCCGACGGCTTCACCGGCCCGATGATCGCTGATGAGCTGCGCCGGAGCTGCGACACCCGGATCATCTATCTCACGGCCAACCCGGAGCTTCTCCCGGAGGCATTGCATGAGGAGCACCGGGTGTTGCGAAAGCCGCTGATTGGACAGGAGATGCAAAGGGCGCTGCTTGGAGACGCTTCGGAGACGTTCGCATGACGGAGGATCAAGACCTCGCAGCCATGTCCGGGAGGCAACCGGAATCGGGCAGCGCTCGCGTCGCGCCGGCCAATTCACCAGGCGTCGAAGGGCTATTGGGCTTGGCGGTCGCGGTGGTGGTTGTTGCCGGGCTGTTTTTCGCAAAGGACGTGCTGATACCGATCACGCTCGCGACCCTGCTATCGTTCGTTCTTTCCCCGATCGTCAGCCTGCTTCGGCGTCTCCGGCTCTCGAATCGCTCGCGGTCCTGACCACCGTCATCGCCGCTTTTGGTATGATCGAGGGGATCGGGAAATTGGTAGGTTTCCAGGCAGCGTCGCTGTCGGCGGACGCACCGAAATATGCTCAGACGATCGAAACGAAGATCGAGGGAGTGAAGGTCTTCGCCGCAGAAAAGATGGCTTTCCTGACCAAGACGCCCGCACGCCCCGCGCCTGCAGCGCCTTCCCTGACGTCGGGAAGCCGGACGGCGATCCCGGTCAGGGTTCTGGAGAACGAACCTTCGGTTCTCGATACCGCGCTCGGCTTTCTGAAGTCGGTGCTCGCGCCGTTCGAGACGTTCGTGATCGTGCTGGTCGTCGCGATCTTCATCCTCATGCAGACGGAGGATCTCCGAGACCGACTCTCGACCCGAAGCTTTGCCTCGTCGCCGACACCGCCATCATCAAGGGCCGCACACTCGCCGAGTTGGTCACCGCAGCCGTGGCGGGCGGGGCGGCAATGGTGCAGCTCCGCGACAAGGGTGACGATGCGCGGCGGTTCGTCAAGGACGCCCGCAACCTCCACGAGCTGCTTGTTCCGCTGGGCATACCGCTCGTGATCAAAGACCGGGTGGACATCGCCGCGGCTGTCGGGGCCGAAGGGGTCCATCTCGGCCAATCCGACCTTCCACCCGCCGATGCGCGGCGCATCCTTGGTGAAGCGGCGATCGTCGGGCTGTCGGTGACCAACGAGGCGGAAGCCGCCGACGCTGATCCGGCGATCGTCGACTATCTTGGCGTCGGGCCGGTGTTCGCGACCGCCACCAAGTCCGACGCCGCAGCGCCCTCGGGACCACGGGCGTGGCGGCCATTCGCGCTCGAGCGCCGTCCTTGCCGCTCATGGGAATCGGCGGACTGAACACCGAGACGCTCCCCGCCCCGCTCGACACGGTGCCGATCGACGGCATCGCCGTCGTCTCAGCACTGTGCACGGCGAGCGACCCTCAGGCGGTCGCTGCTCACTTGCGCGCCTTGATGGAGGATCGGCGCCGGGCGCCGTAAACGGCTACGCCTAGGCGCGCAGCCGCCCCGTGCCGGGCTCGATCGGGTCGGAGCCGGCGATCGCGTGCCAGCCCTTGCGGATCGCATATTGCACACTCCAGCCGAGCGCGTAGGTCGCGACGATCGGCGCCAGTCCCTTGATTGCGCTTTCGGCGACGGTGCCGATGATCGCGCCCTTGATGCCGCTGTCGCCGTCGCCACGGTCGATAGCGGCCCCGACCAGGGCACCGAGCAGATTGGCCATCCTGCTATTCTCCAAATTACTGGTTGAACTTTAAACGTTCGTGCGGGCAGTTTTGTCCCACTCGGGGGGAGACCTCAGCGCGCCAGTGGTGAACGATCATATTGCGCAAAGAGCGCGGCGACGTCGTCGTACAGCGCGATCGCCCCGGCCGCCTTCAACGCCTCATCCGCGAACTTGCCTGACCGCAGCGCGATGCAGCCGATGCCGCACTGCTTGGCCGCCTCGATGTCATAGGGCGTGTCGCCGATCGCGAGAACATCGTCGGGCGACAGGCCGTCCAGCTCCTTCATCGCCGCTGCGAAGATGTCGGGCGCCGGCTTGGTGCGCGCGACATCGTCGGCGCTGGTCGTGGCGAGCACGAGGTCGCGCGCGTCCAGCAGGTCTAGATAATGGTCGACCTCGGCTTGCGAAGCCGAGGAGGCTAGGACGATCTTCTGCCCCGCATCGTGCACGCGTTGCAGCAGGTCACGCGCGCCAGGGAACGGCCCCATTTGTCTCAGGAACAGCGACTTGAAGAGCTTGCCATGGGCCTCGCCCAGCGCTTCTGCCTCGTCTTCGCTGACACCCGGAATGAGCGCCGGGACCAGGTGATCGGCACCCTTGCCGATCTGGTCGTGGATCTTCTGCGGTTCGACCCGGTGACCGCCCCCGCTGAAGGCCAGCTCCCACGCCTTCACATGCGCGTCGTTGCTGTCGATCAGCGTACCGTCGATATCGAATAGAACCGCCTTGATCATCATCAACCTTCTCTTTTGTTCTGGAGTTTGGCGCCTGTGCCGCCGGGCCGTCCTGTCATGAGGCATGCGCTTCGAGCGCCACGCGAACCTGTTCCTCTTCGAGGTCGAGTTCCTGCACGAGCGTCGCCAGCGTCTCGCCGTCGAGCTCGTTGCGCTTTTCAAGCAGTTTCTGGCGAGCGGCGCCTAGCGCTTCGAGGCGCAGCTTGAGGGTCGCAGCCATGCGTTCCGCTGCGTCTTCGCCGCCGTCGCCGAGCCGTTCGGCATGCTCGACCCGCGTCTGGAAATCATGGACCAGCATTTCGGCGACATCGGCGTGCTTCGGGTCCTTCAGCTTCTCCGACAGGGCGCCGAGCGCGGCAGCAGCGACCTCCTTGCGCGCCGCGATGACCACGGGCTTCGCTTCCTCGATCTCCGGGTCATGCGGATCGAGCCGGCGAATGAGCGGGGCGAGCGTGGTGCCCTGGAGCACCAGGGTGGCCAGGATGGCGACGAACGCGAGGAAGACGATGATGTCGCGCGCCGGGAAACCGTCCGGCAACGCCAGTGCCGCCGCGAGGCTGACCACGCCGCGCATTCCCGCCCAGGAAATGATGGTCGGATAGCTCAACGGGGGCTTGAACCCCTGCCCGCGCAGACCGGACCAGAGCGCGGCCACGGGATAGAAGGTGCCGAACACCCAGACAAAGCGTGCCACGATCAGCGCGGCCGATACCGCCGTCCCGAGAACGAAAAGCTGGCCCGGATCGTACTGGCCGAGGCGCTCGACGATCCCGCGCAGCTGAAGCCCGACGAGCAGGAAGACAAAGCTGGTGAGGACGAACTCGACGAACTCCCAGGCGGTGTTCGCCTCCAGGCGGGTGCGCGCTGCGAGCTGGAGCTGTCGCCGCCCGACCAGCCCGCCACAGGCGACCGCCGCCAGCACGCCCGAGACATGGATCGCTTCCGCCGCGAAGTAGCTCGCAAAGGCGGACAGAAAGGAGACGACGATCTCGAGCAAGCGGTCGTGCAAGCGTAACATCGCCCAGTTCGTCAGCCAGCCGACGAGGAGCCCGATCGCCAGCCCTCCGACCGCGGTCCACAGAAAGGACAGCGATGCATCGGCAAAGCTGATCGTGCCTGCCATCGTCGCCGCGACGGCGAAGCGGTAGAGCACAAGCGCGGAGGCGTCGTTGATGAGGCTCTCGCCTTCGAGCACCGCAACGATCCGCCGTGGCAGCCGGAACGCCTTCAGGACCGAGGTCGCCGACACGGCGTCGGGCGGCGCGATGATGGCGCCCAGCGCGATCGCGGCCGCCCAGGGCACGTCGGGCACGAGATGCCGGACCGTCACTGCGACCACACCGGCGGTGAACAGCACCGCGCCGATCGCCAGCAGCATGATGAACACGACATTGGCCCGGAACGCGCCCCAGTCGGTCCTGAGCGCGCTCGCCTGGAGCAGCGGCGGCAGGAACAGGGCGAGCGCCAGCTCAGGCTTGAGTTCGAGCGGCGGCAAGCCGGGGACGAGCGCCAGTGCCATGCCGCCGAGCACCAGCATCACCGCGGAAGGGATATTGAGCCGGCGCGCGACGAGTGCCAGGACCACTGAAATCCCGAGCAGCAGCAGCAGTGTCTCGAAGATCAGCATGGCGTGCTACTTTCGCTCGAGCGTTTCGCCATCGCGCTCTCGCAAGTCATTGTGAATAGCTGTCGCGGCGATCGCCGCCTGACCCATCGCGACGCTGATCTGGTCCAGCCCGCGCACGAGATCGCCCACAGCGTACAGGCCGACGATGCCGAGGCGCATGTGACTGTCGGTGATGACCGACTTGTCCCCCGCCTGCTTGAGGCCGAAGGGCACGAGCAACTCGTCGTTCACGTCGGACCCAAGAGCCGGATAGAGCGTGTCGAAGGCGAAATCGCGCCCGTCCGCAAGGCGCACGCGCGCGTGCGGCTTCCCGAACTCGAATGATGATGCAGCCGTCGTCTCCACAGCGATGCCGGCTTTGTCCAATGCTGCGCGATCGCTCCGGTCGAGATCGGATTTGACGAGCGTCAACAGCGTCACGTCATCGCTATAAGTCCGGAGAAACAGCGCTTCCGCCACGCCGTGCGTGTTGGACCCGAGAACAGCGACACGCTTGCCGGTGACTTCATAGCCGTCGCAGATCGGGCAGTAACGCAGCGTTCCACTATCGAGCGCCGGCTGATGATCGTCTTCCGCGATGGGTGGCCGGCGGTTGACCACGCCCGTCGCAAACAGGATCGCTCGCGCACTTGCCTCCCCACCCGCGTACGACACCGTGAAATTACCGTCCTGCCGCGTCACGCAACCGACGCGCGCAGCGAGGATCGTTGCCCCGTAATGCTCGGCTTGGGAACGCATCCGGGCAAGCAGCTCGTTACCCGGGATGCCCTCCGGGAAGCCGGCGTGGTTATGCGAGCGCGGGATCCATGACGCGCGGCTCGGCCCTCCATCGAAGACGGTCACCTTGCGATGGAAGCGCGCCAGATAGGTAGCCGCGGTAAGCCCGGCCGGTCCTGCCCCGATGATCGCGCAGTCTAACATGAACGCTCCTCTCGACGTTCGACCCGTCCAGCCACGCCGACACCGGACATGCCTGCCGCTCTTGCAAGCAGGCATGCCCGGCAGGAAGGTTTAGCCGAAGCTCAGTCTTCCTTGGCTTTGATATTCACAGAAGTTTCTGCGAGCTTCGTCATGTATTCGTCGCCACCGTAGATCTCCTTGGTGGCGTCGCGGAGCTTCTTGTTGGCGTCCTTCAGGCCAAGCGCCTTGGCGTAAGCGGCCGCCGTGCCGAAGCCTGCGAGTCCGTAATGGGTCATGCGCTGGTACTGCGCGATGATCACCGCATCGAGCACCGGCCCCTTCTTGGGCGCCTCCTCGGCGGTGTGCTTGGTCGCCTCGGCGACCAGCCCTTCCATGCCCTTGCAATGCTCCTTCGAGACCTTTTCGCCGCTATCGGCGAGAAGCTCCTTCAGCACGCCGGTGTGATTGCCGATACCCTCGACCGACTTGGTGAGCATCTCCTTGAGCGCGGGATCGGAGACCTTGCTCGTGATCTTCTTGAGGCAGCGCTGCATCTGATCGTTGGCCGACCAGAGGTCCTTCAGCTCGTCGGTGTACAAGTCTTCAAGATTTTCGGGTGTAGACATCGGATCGTCTCCTTTGGGGGTAGTATGATTGCAAGAAGCAGGGCGGTCGTTCGCTCGCGCTCGCGGGCCGCCCCGATGCTGGGACGCATGACCTCTGACGGGCCTGAACCCCGGAAGGTTTGCGGATCAGCGATTGCGAATGGCGTCCGCGCGGTCTTCCTCGGCGTCAGCCTTCTGTTCCGCTCGCTCGCGCACCTGCCGTGCTTGCTCCTCCAGCGCGTCGGCCTTCCGGTCGGCCTCGGCGCGAACCGCATCGGCATCATCCTCCGCCGCGTCGGCGCGCGCCTCGATGGCGGCGTTCCTGCTGGCGTCGGCCTGGTCCTGCGCCTCCCCGACCCGCTCCGCAGGCCCCTTTGCGATGGTATCCTCGCTGGAGACAACGCCGGCGTTCGCGTCCGCCTTCTCGCCGGCATCCTCCTTCGGGCCGTCGCACCCGGCGACGAGAGCGAGCGCCGCGACGACGGCGAACAGCGCCGGCCGGATCACAGCCCGGTCTCCCGATTCTGCATCGTCGCCGGCGGCGCTTGCGGCTTGGGTTGCGTCGGCCGATTGGCTTCGTCCTCGGCCTTGCCGAGCAGGCGCTGCACGACGCGTCCCGCCGGCTCGCGCCCGCCGAGCCCGAAGGCGAGCGCAAACGCGACGGCAATGGCGCCCAGGATCAGGCCGAAGGCGAGGTTGATGATGTCATCCGCAAGCCCCATGAACCGCAGCCCGATCGCGGTGCCGAGCACGATGATCGCGATCTTGGTCAGCGAGGCGGTAAACTCCGCCCCTGCCCCACCGCTCGACCGGATCGCCTTGGCGATCGCTTGCGCAATGGCGACCGCGGCGGCGATGATGATCGCGCCGAACACGACTTGGCCGAACAGCGCCAGCACCTCGGCCATGATCCGCGAACCATAAGCGAAATCGAGCTGGCGGAACGCTTCCATCAGGCCGAAGATCAAGATGGCGATGAACGCGCCGGTGCCGACCATCTTGGACGGGGTGACCGGCGCGCTCCCCGATGGCGACACCATCGTCTGGGTCCGTCCGCTCGCCGGATCGACCGTCTCCGACCTGACGGCACTGCCCTGCGGGAAGAGGCCCAGCGACCCAATCGTGCGATCGAACCCGGTCGTCACCAGGAACTGCGTGAGCAGCTGTGAGGCGAACTTGCCGATCGCATAAGCCAGCGCGAGGATAATGCCGGCGGCAATGACGTGCGGGATCGCATCAAGGATGATGCGCAGCATCTGGGTCGCCGGCTGCGAGATGGCGGCGATGTTGAGCGTGTCGAGCGCGGCGATTGCGACGGGGATGAAGATCAGCGCGAAAACGACCCCGCCCGCAAGCCGCGGCAGGGCGGTGGGATCGCTGGGCGCGGCAGCGCCGATCGTGCTCGACAGACGCTCGACGTGACTGGCGGTGATGACCGCCTCGACCGCCTTCTTGGCGACACTGGCGACGATGTAGCCGATGAACAGGATCAACCCGGCGCCGATGATGCGCGGCACGGCTTGCCCGAACCCGTTCAGCATTTGACCCAATGGCCCGGTCGCGCTGGCAAGGCCGAGCGGCTGCGCCGCCAGGAACAAGGCGACGAGCAGCACGATCCAATAGGCGGCATTGCCGACCTGGGCGCCGACGGTCTCGGGGTGCCGCTCATGCAGGTTGGGGCGATTGGCATGGCGCGCGAGCGGGGTCGCGTTGACGAGCTTGGCCACCCCCCATTTGACGGCCCGCGCCACGAGCCACCCGACCACGAGGATGAGGAGCGCCGCCAGGATGCGCGGGCCCCATGTCTCGGCCAGGAACAGCGCCTGGTTTCCAAAGTCGCGTGTGCCGGCGACGACGGTGCCGCCTGCAGTCTCTAGGTCGTCCATGTCGTCCTCCTTGGACCTTGGCGCGTCATGTCAGGATAATCGCCGGTACGGCCGTAAGACCGTACCGGCGATCCCCCTTTACTCAGTCGGGGCGCTTGCCCTGCTGTGCTTCGCCGGCGCGCTCCTGGGCTTCACCCGAGCGCTTCAGGCCCTCGTTGCCGGTCAGGTCGCCAAGCCCCTGCTTGACGTTGCCCAGCGCTTCCTTGCCGAGCCCGGCCGCCTTGTCGCCGAACCCGGTGCCGGCTTCACGGTCGTCATCGTAGCGCCCACCCCCGGCAACGCCGCGGCCGGCAGTCCGCTCCAGGCCGGACCGGTCGTCGCCGCCGATCTGCTCGACATCGACATCGGTGCGGCGCACCGTCTCGTTGATGTCCTCGACGCGCTCGTCGCTGGTCTTGCGGACCACAACCTCCTCGACGACGCGGGCCGTCTTGGCGACGACCGCCTCTTCATCGGTTTCGGTCATCTCGATCGTGCGCTCGCGAAACGCGTCGTCTCCGGGCGTCACGGCGCGATCGACGGGGCGGCGCTCGACATTGATGCTCTCGTCACGCAGACGGATCTGCTCATGGACCGGCTTCTCGGTCACATAGGAGCGGACCCGGACGCCGCCGCGATCGACCTCGCGCTTGCCGACGACCAGCTGCTCCTCGACCACCTCCAGGCGCTCCTCGTCCGCGCCGACGCCGATCGCGCCCCGGTCGCGATCATAGTCGCCGGATCGCAGCGCGCCGCTCGCCGTGCCGGCAGCCGGATAGTCCCAGCCCTGCGAACGCCACTGGCCGGCGCGCTCGTCGATGTCGACGCTGTTGGCGTTCTCCAGCGCGCGCACGGCATCGTCCACCTCGTCCTCATCGACGTCGGCGGTCAAGAGGTAGCCACCGCGACGGATCCCTTCCTCATAGGTGTGGCGATCCTCGTCGGGCAGGAAGGCGTTCTTGATCGAACCCCAGAGGCCGGGATCCTGGTGCGTGGAGTATCCACGGCTCATGTCGCCGACGGTCGACTGGTCGTGAATCCTGACATGATCGGCGTCGACGCGCGCATCCTGGAGCCGCTGCTTGGCGGCCTCGGCATCGTGTCGGCTGTCGAACAGCGCGGTGATGGTGCGGGACATGGGTACTCTCCTTCGGGGGAACTAAAACGTGATTACCTGGCGATGACGACCAGTTCGGTCCGGCGGTTTTCCGCTTGGCCTGACGCAGTCGCGTTGGTGTCGACGGGGTCGTTCTCACCGCCAGAGATTGTCTCGATGCGAGCGCCATCGATGCCCTTGGCGACGAGCGCCGCCTTGACGCTGTCGGCGCGAGCCTTGCCGAGCGCCAGGTTGGCGGCGCTAGGGCCACGGGCGTCGGCATAACCGGCAATCCGGACACGCGCCGTGCCATATTGCTTGAGCACCGCGGCGATGGCGTTCACCTCGTCCGCATCAACGGGCCGGATGTCGCTTTTCGCAGTGTCGAAATTCAGCTTCTCGAACTGGAAGGTGCGCGGCGCGGCTTCGGTTCCGGCGAGATAGCCGCCAAGGCCCGAGGTGCCGGCGAGCACGGTCGAGGTATCGGCATCCGGTGTAGTGGCGACGACCTCGGCGGGGGATGCGGTCGGAGCAGGCGTGACGACCGCCCTCTCCTTTTCGCCGTTGCAGCGGCTGAGCGCAACGATCAGCGCCAGCAAGCCAAGCCCGAGCAGCGCCCATGGCAACCAGTTGGTCTTCTTCGAGGTCTTCTCGATATGGACATGGCGGGGCGGCGCACCTTGGCCGCGCTCGGGATCTGTCATCCATTCTCTCCTTCGGCGATGTTCTCGCGGGTCACCTCGGCGCGCATCACGCGCCGGGTCGCGTCGGCCTCGACCGGCACGGTGACAGTGGTGCGGCGAAGACGAAGCTCCTCGACCAGAAACAGGCGTTTCTCGATCACCAGCCGCTCCTCGATGACCGGCACGATCAGGAATTCGCCTTCCTCGCGCACGGTCGGAGCAACCTCGACCTGCCGGCCGATCGGCACCCTCTCGACATCGACGATCTCGCGATTGAGCGCCTCGGCGACGCGGACCTGCTCTTCGTCGACAAAGGTGCGGACCTGCACGCGGCCGGTCGTGACCGCGCGCTTCTCGATCGCGACCGTCTCCTCGACGAGCGGGATGCGGGTCTCGCCGAAGTGTTGGTCGGCGCTCACAGGCGCGCTGCTCCGTCGGCAAGGACATTGCACCCAGCCGCGGCCCTGGCCACTTCGAGCGGCACCCGTACATCCTCGATCCGCGACGATACGCGGACCAGGTCGCCGATCGTCAGCCGACCTGGCGAGGGGTCTCCGTCATGAAAGCCGCGGGCGGCGCGGCCGAGCTGGCGAAGTTGGCCGGTGGAGAGACGTGCCTCCAATCGATCACCGACGCATTGCGCCTGCTTCTCGTCCAAGCCATAGCGGATCAAGGATGTCGCGATACGCTGCGAAGGATCTATACACCCGGCCAGGCCAAGCACGATCGGAGAAAGAGAAAGCAGGCCGATACTGATCGACCCGCACGAGGCACGCTGCATCTACTGTCGACCTGCTGTGTATCTTACCGGGCATAAACAGGCGCTTCGCCGCAGGGTTCCCGATCACGTCGGCACATCTTTGAGTTTTTTACCTCCCGCCTCTAAGACTTAATCTCGCGCAATGCGTTTGGAAGCGACCGACAACCCGTCGCAGATGAGGAGCCATCGTGATCGCCGATGCCATTGTTGATGATCAGGCGGCATGCTCCTCCAGCAGCAATCACCTTCTCGATCGCATACCGGCCGACGAGCGCGTCAAGATCGACGAGCATCTCGAGCCCGTCACGCTGAACCAGGGCGAGGTCCTGTACGAGCCTGGCCAGCTGATGACGCATGTCTATTTTCCGACCTCGGGCATGATTTTGCTCGTCGCGGTCATGGAGGCCGGTCGCTCGACAGAGTCCGCCACGGTCGGGCGTGAAGGTGCGACCGGCATGAGCGCCAGCGGCTATGTCGACCCCGCCTTCACGCGCCACGTGGTGCAGATCGCGGGCGCGGGCTATCGCACCACCGCCGAGCGCTTCGAGGACATGGTCGATACAAGCGTCAAGCTGTGCTCGGCGGTCGTGCGCTGGCGCGAGGTGCTGCTGCGGATGACGCTGCAGTCGGTCGCGTGCAACTCGCTCCATGACGTCCGCCATCGCTGCGCCCGCTGGATCCTCACTACCCACGATCGGACGGAAGCGAACAGGCTCCCCCTCACTCAGGAGTTCCTCGCCGAGATGCTGGGGGTCAAGCGCAACGCGATCAACATCGTCGCGCGCGATCTCCAGCGGCTGGGGATCATCGAGTATAAGCGCGGCCGCGTGACGGTGGTCGACCGGGACGGCCTCGCGGCGGTGTCGTGCGAATGTTACGGCAAGATCCGTGGCGGTGCCAAGCTGTTCGCAGACCCGCCCAGCAGCGAGTGTGACGATTGATCGAAACGGGGTCGCCTCAGCGCTGCTGATCAATTTGGCGGCAGCGAAACTCCTGGCCGGAGCAGAGTGGCATCGCGGTCTTCCTGGTCCGCTGGGGCTCAGGACTATGACCTGGCTAAAAGGGTTTCGCGGAGCAGGCGCGACAGGTCTTCCACCGCATAGGGCTTGTGCAGTAGCGGGAACCCGTGCTGTCCTTCCTCAACCAGCACATGGCTGTAGCCGGAGGTGAGGATCACCGGCAGGCCCGGGTACAGGCGGCGGACTTCTTTCCCGAACTCCACACCGCCCATGCCAGGCATCACCACATCCGAGAAGACGGCATCGAAGTCCAGAGACGCCGCGAGCAAGGCCAGCGCGTCCGCGGCGTTGCTGGCCCACTCGGTACCGTAGCCGAGTTCGTTCAGCAGCTGGGTTGAGAATCCACCAACCTCCAGTGTGTAGGGCGGTGACAAACCCGGCCACGGGAGCGCCGGCATAGGTGCCGGTGCGGCGGAGAGAAATCCTGCCAGTGGTAAGCTGCTCCATT
>NZ_JACIDB010000019.1 GCF_014196115.1 Sphingomonas aquatilis
TGTTGCCGCCAGTTAGAAAAGACACATTCTCCGCTAGATAGAAACGACACTCGCTCGTGGCAGCGGGGGCAGCGTGGAGCCCCCAAGCAGCGCAACGCTGCCCCCGCTGAGGCGATCACCTCTCGGCTCCTGACCCCGGACCCGCTGCGCCAGCAGCGGGCTCGGTCACGCCAGTTTTCGAGCGCTCGAGCTTTCCCGAAACTCCGTCTCCGATGCCGCATTTCGGGAAAAGGCAATCGGGAACATATTTCGGGAAAATTAGCCCCGAGCCGCGAGGCGTAACCGGTTTGCGGCCCTGGATCTCGATCAACCTTCCCAAACGAGACGGTGCCGTTTCTGCCGCTGGCTCCTCGCGCCAGCATTTCAATCTACAGAACTGGAGGGTGTTTCTATGATGTTCTCGATAGTGGCGAGGCGCCGATCTGGATGCTAGCGTGCCGCGGAAGGGCAAATCGTGGTAAACAATGACTGATCTTGCAGCGCGTGAGCAGCGGCGTTTGGCGGCGCTCGCAAAGTTCGAGGTAATGGACACCCCGCGGGAGTCGGCTTTCGACGAGCTGGCCGAGCTGGTCGCCGCGATTTGCGAGGCGCCGATCGGGGTCGTGAACCTGATCGGGGAGTGCCGCCAGTTCTTTAAGGCAGAGGTGGGTCTGGGAGTTCGCGAAACGCCGCTGGATACGTTGTTCTGCGCGCACGCGCTTTTGGAGCAAGATTTCCTCCTTGTTCCCGACGCGACGGCCGATCCGCGGTTTGCGTGCAACCCCCTGGTTACCGGCGAGCCTCACATCCGCTTCTATGCCGGTGCACTGCTAAAGACGGACGACGGACTTCCAATCGGGACGCTGTGTGTGCTCGACTACCAGCCGAGGCAATTGTCGGACGTACAGATACGCTCGATCCGCGTCCTGGCTCGACAGGTCATGGCGCAACTCGAACAACGTCTTGCGGCACGGCAGGTCGCCGCATCCGAGGCGCGGCAGCGCGCCATCATGGACAGCGCTCAGGATTTCGCGGTCGTCACCACCGATCTCGATGGCCATATCGTTGAATGGACTTCCGGCGCTCAAAACGTGCTTGGCTGGTCGAAGGACGAAATGATCGGCAAAAGTGCGTCGGTCCTGTTCACTGACGTAGATATCAGCGCTGGCAGGCTGGCATTGGATCTGTCGCAAGCCCACCGCGAAGGCCACGCGTCTCGTGAGCATTGGATGGTTCGCAAAGACGGGCGACGCATACTGGCCGTCGATGTGACGTCCCCGTTGATGGACCAGCACGGCCAACATGTCGGCTATGTGAAGGTGCTGCGTGATCGCACCGAAGCACATGCCGCGGGCGAAGCCCTGCGGGAGGTGGAAGCCCGCGCCACCGACAGGTTGCAGGCCAATGAGGAGAAATGGCGCACCCTATTCGAGACACTCCAAGAGGGTTTCATCTTCGCCAAAGTCGAGCGCGATGCAGACGGCAGGATCTGCGACTGGCGGTATGAGGAAGTGAACGACGCCTGGTATGACCTGGTCGGTATCGAGCGGGGCACGGCGATCGGAAAGACGATACGCGACCTCTTCCCGGGAATTGAGGACGTATGGGTCAACGAGTTCGCCGAGGTTGTCGATACCGGTGAGGCCAAGCGCTTTACCCGTCAGTTCGGAGGGCTGGATCGTTGGTATGACGGGGTGTGCCAACCCGTTGGGGAGGATCGGTTCACCGTCATTTTCCTCGAAGTGACGGATCGCATCCGCGCCGAGAAAAAGCGCGACGCGCTCACCGACATCGGGCACGTTCTGTCGGAGTCATCCGATATGGAACATGCGATCGATCAGGCGACGGAGATCGTGGCCAAGACGCTCGGCGTGGTTCGGGCTGGGTACGGTACGCTGGATGCAGACGGGGAAATGATTACCGTGCCGGAGCACTGGACGGCGGATGGCTGTCCCCGGCTTGTCGGTCAGTACCGCGTCGATGATTATGGTGACTACGCTATCGACCTCCGGGCTGGTCGTCCCGTCGTCATTCCCGATGTGCGGTATGATCCACGAACATCGCCTCGAGCGGACATTTTCGAAAGCCTCGCCGTTCGAACGATGATCAATCTTCCGGTGGTGGGGAATGGTCGAACCGTCGCGATCTTCTTCGTGAACGATAACGTTCCGCGCCAATGGACGACGCAGCAGGTGGCATTCGTCGCAGAGGCGGCCAGTCGTATCCGGGTTGCGATTGAGCGCCGCCGGGCAGAACAGGACCTGCGCGAAAGCGAAAGCTTTATGCGCAGCGTTCTTGCTGCCTCGACCGATTGCATCAAGGTGCTCGACCTTAACGGCGATCTCACCTTCATGAGCGATGGCGGCATGAAGGTGATGGAGATCAGCGACTTCAACGCGGTCAAAGGCTGCTTCTGGCCGAGTTTTCTGAAAAATGACGGCGTTGGTCTGGGCAAAGAGGCGCTTGCAGCGGCAAGAGCGGGTCGATCGGCCCATTTCGAGATCGCAGCTGACACATTCCTAGGCACCCCGAAATTCTGGTCGGTGTCGGTTTCGCCCATCTTTGGCGAGAACGGCGAGGTGGTGCGCATTCTGTCCGTATCGCGTGATCACACGACTTTGCAGGAGGCGCGTGAGCAGCAGCTCCTGCTCAATGGCGAATTGAGCCATCGATTAAAAAACGTCTTGGCCATCACCCAGTCGATTGCCAACCAGACGCTGCGTGATGCGGTGACACTGGAGGATGCCTCTGCTGCCTTCTCATCACGTCTGGCATCCCTGGGCCGGGCGACGGATGTGCTGACCGCGACATCGTGGGAAGCGTCGGACCTTGATACGGTCTTGGAAGCCGGTTTGGCGGCCGTTGCCGATAAGCGGGACCGGATCGCGATCAATGGCCCCGCGGTGCGTCTCAATCCGCAGTCGGCACTCGCCCTCACGCTCGCAATCCACGAGCTGGTCACCAACGCGCTGAAATACGGTGCCCTGAGCAACCATACCGGTACTGTGACGTTGACGTGGGAGGTGAGTGGATCTGACGCGAACCCAGAGTTCACCCTGCTATGGCAGGAGCGCGACGGTCCGACCGTTTCGCCCCCCACACGCAAGGGCTTTGGAACGCGGCTAATCGAACGTTCGCTGCGATCGTACTTCAGGGGCGAAACGGTGTTGAGCTACCCGCCTGAAGGTGTCGAATTTCGGATCAAAGCGCCGTTAGTCGGTGCAGGTGAGTTGGTAACCGCGTAATGGGTCAGGCAATTCCGCCACGGGCAATCCTCATCGTTGAAGATGAGGTGTTTATACGTCACGATCTGATGGATTTTTTCACCGACCGTGGTTTTATCGCGTTTGAAGCTGAGGACGGCGACGAAGCGATCAAGATCATAGCCAATCATCCCGAGATTAGAATTGTCCTGACAGACATCCAGATGAAGGGATCGATGGATGGTCTGCGACTTGCACGCTACGTTCGTGATAGGTACCCGCCAGTGCTGATCGCGGTTGTTTCCGGTAACGTCCGTCCTTCACAAGCTGACCTGCCGGAACACTCTTTCTTCGTCGCCAAACCTTTTGACCCTCGATACGTGCTGTCAGAGATTGATCGGCTTAGTTCCTGATTTCCGCAGGCGAGGGGTATCTGGGAGAACGCTCCTATCCCGGAATACCATCCCAATCGGGACGGGATCGAGAAACCTTGGGGTTTCATTTCGCCCTCAACCGGACCGGCTACCAGCGCGCATTTTTCAATAGCCCCGGCCGTTTGTTGAACAAACCGGGTAGCTTACTGACGCTGGCGATCAGCCGGTGGACCACCGCACCGTGACGTGGAAGTCACGGCACATCGCCTTGATGCCATGCCGTCCACCACGGCATATCCCCAACGAGCATCCCTTGTCGCTCAGCCAGCTCCTCCAGCGCCGATCGGAGGTGCCGAACCATCTGCTCGATGAGCATGGCTGCCTCCATCCCTTGCAGCTCAGCACACGCCTTTGAGAGATCGGCTATATCGGTCGCGAGCTGTTCGAGTTCGGGTAACATGGCGAGGAATCTAGCAGGATTGGGGCAAAGGGGCTTGGAATTAGCGAGCCAGGCTGAACGGCTCGCACGCATCGAGCAAAAAATCGTGGAGGGCGAAGGGCGCATCACACGCCTGCTAGGGCATATCGAGCGATGTGAGCTTGCCGGCCATGACACGCGCCAGACCAACGCATTGCTGCAGTCCTTCCAGGACGTGCTTGCGGTATGGACGCGAGAACGCGCGACCATCCTCGGCACCTGGCAAACCGACGCGGTAGGCTTGGCGGCTCGCCTTACTGACACGCACCCGGCTTGCACGTCCGTTAGCTAGACAGCGGCTCGGCTTCACAGCTGAGCAGGCGTGTCAGCACCCTTCGCGCTCATGGCCGCTCCCACCGACGAGAACACGATCAGCCCGATCGCCAGCCACTGCCCGGATGACAGTACCTCGCCGAGCAGGACCAAACCCATGAGCGCGCCAACTGCCGGTTCGGCGCTGAGCAGCGTGCCGAAGGTGTTCGACGGCAGCCGGCGCAGCGCGACCATCTCCAGGGCATAGGGGACCGCGCTGGAGATAATGCCGACCGCGACACCCAGCATCAGCACCTTGGGACTGAGCAGCGCCGCGCCGGCGTGCAGCACGCCGACAGGAGCGGCGAGGAGAGCGGCAACAATCATGCCGGCCGCTACCGCGCCTGAGCCGTGCGCTTGCCCCGCCCGCTTGCCGACCAGGATGTATGCCGCCCAGAATCCGCCCGCGACCAACGCCAGGGCGATGCCCCGCCAGTCAAGTTGCGCCCCGCCCTTCCACACCGGGAGCAGCAGGGCCAAGCCGGCCACGGCCAGGCTGATCCACAGGTAATCCGACTTGCGGCGCGAGGTCAGCACGGCGACCGCGAGCGGGCCGATGAACTCGATTGCGACGGCCAGCCCAAGAGGGATGTAGGACATGGCCTTATAGAAGCTGAGGTTCATCAGCCCGAGCGTCCCACCATAGGCGAGCAGCGGCAGCCATCCCGATCCGACCTTTAACCGCCAGGGCCGAAAGATGATGGAGAGCACCACGGCGCTGACGATCAGGCGCAGCGCGGTCGCGCCTTCCGGCCCGATCACCGGGAACAAGCCCTTGGCGAGCGACGCGCCGCTGGCGATCGAGACCATGGAGCCCGCCAGGGCGGCGAAAGCGGTCAGGTCGATGCGCGCAGAGGCGGGCCGCGGCAATGCGGTGGCAGTCATGGTGTTCTCGGGAATGTTGTCGTTGCCTTCGGAATGTAGGCGTGACTCCCGACAAAGGTGCTCTTTTCTGACGCTGTTGCGATAAACTTTATCGGCTAATCTCGTCCGCATGAGCAAGACTGACACGCTGGACAGCTTCGATCTGAAGCTGCTCGAAATCATGCAGATCGACGCGCAGCGACCGATCGTGGCCGTCGCCGAGGCGATCGGCCTTTCTGTCCCCGCCTGCTATCGCCGTATTCGACGGCTTCGCGCGACGGGCGCGATCGAGCGGGAAGTCGCGATCGTTCGGCCGCGCACGCTAGGCTGGCCCCTGTCGATGGTTGTGCTGGTCATGCTGGAACGTGAGGGCGCCCGCACCATCGAGGAGATTAGGGCGAAGCTCCAGGCGGAGCCGGAGGTGATCGAGGCATGGAACGTCACCGGCGACTTCGACCTCGCCGTCAGGATCGTCGCACGCGGCATGGAGGGCTATGACGAACTGGCGCAGCGCCTGTTCTCGGCTGACGAACGGGTCCGTAGCTTCAAAACGCTCGTCGTGATCCGGGAGGTGAAAGCCCTAAGCCCTGTTCCCGTCGCGTGGGATGGTTGAACGCGCGTGCTGTTCGGAAAACGGCCGGGGCTGTTGAAAAATGCGCGCTGGTAGCCGGTCCGGTTGAGGGCGAAATGAAACCCCAAGGTTTCTCGATCCCGTCCCGATTGGGATGGTGAAGAGAGAATGTAGTCGGCTTCTCAAAACCTATGTCTAAGGGTGCTGGTGATATCCGAACGACTGTTGGTCACTTCGGCGCGAGCGCGAAATCGACCCGCGCCGCGACCACGCCGTTGTTCGTGCCGGCCATGACGGGCGGGGCGGCGCTCTGCATCGCGACCACGGGCGGCGGTGCTACGGGCATCGCCGTCATATCGCCGGCCTGCGGTAATTCGCCGCCAGTGCCGCCATCCCGGATCGAAAGCACCCGCACGATATGCAGCCCGGCCGCGGCGGCATATGCGTCCGCTTTCGCGCGTGCGGTTTTGTAGGCATTTCCGTAGCCGGTGAGGTTCGCCTTTTCCGGATCGGCGACCGACAGGTCGGGGCCGGACACGATGTTGGCACCGGCGTCAGTGACGGCGGCGATCGCCGCGCCTACTTTGCCGGTGTCGCGCATCCGAACGGTGACGCTGTTGGCGACCTCGTACTGTCCCTTGTTCGCGCCCCAAGTGATGCGGTTCACCGACAGATTGCGAGTTTGGATATCCCGTTGGGCGACGCCTAACTTTGCCAGTGCCTGCGTGATCGCGGTCATGGTGCGAGCGTTCCGTTCGGACGCGCCGCGGGCATCCGCGGCGATGCTCGACAAGCCGGCGGTGAACAGCGCCTGGTCAGGCGTCGCCTCGGTGCGGCCGGTGCCCGTCACCGACAACAGCGTCTCGCCCGGCTGAAGGCCGATCGGATCGGGGGTGGCGTTGCAAGCGCCGAGACCAGCGCATAGCGGCGCGACCCAGATCAGACTCCTCATCCGCGTTCTTCCTTCTCGTTCTCTACCTGGAAGACACGTCTATCGATACGGTCGAGGTTTTCCCATTGGGATGCTAATTTTGGGACAACGAAAGGTCAGCCCAGGATAGGTGTTCCTATAACTACGCCATCCTCAAGCTGAAGCTTTTGCCACTGCCGCTCTCGCGCATAGTGGTACAAGGCAGAGTAGAGCCGCCAGCATCCAGAAAGCGGCCGTTAGGCCGGTATGCCCCGCGACGAAACCGATCGCAGCCGGACCTGCCAGGATGCCGGCGTAGCCAACCGTCGTAATCGAGGCGACGGCAAGCTCAGGCGGCATCGCGTTCTGTGCGCCAGCCTGGCGAAACAATACCGGCACCGTGTTCGATGCACCAAGTCCGATCAACATCAGACCCAACATGGCGACCACGGCAACCGGTGCGAGCAGCATGATCCCGTAGCCCATGAGCGCCAGCAAGCCGCCCCAAAACATGGTCTGACGATCACCAATTCGAGCCACCACCCGATCGCCGGTGAGCCGCCCTGCGGTCATCGCAATAGCGAAGACACTATATCCAAGGCCCGCTTGATCGGGTGCCAGCAATCCCTTGCCGGCAAGGAGCAGCGCACCCCAGTCGAGAATAGCCCCCTCCGTCAGGAAGGTAATCGCGGCGAGTAGCGCCAGGAGAACCACAATACCGCGCGGCACGACGAAAAGCGGCGCTTGTTCGGCACGCGGCGTAACGATGAACCGTGATGCGGCAAATGCCAGTGCGGCAAGCATCAGTGCGGTCGCAACGAGTGTTCCGGCGAGCGCGCTTAGGCGCGCAGATACATCGTCCGCGACGCGCACAGCTGGACAAGCGCGACCTTCACGCGCATCGGCTTGCCCGAGATCTCGACGTCCTCGTGGCTCCAGTCGAACTGGTAAGCCTCGCCCGGCCGGAATAGCAGCGGGATGAACGCCGGCGCATTCATTACGTCGCGACGCCGCGCCTGCCGCCAGCGCGCCGCATAACGGCGCACCGCATCATACGAGCCGTCGAACCCCTCGCGTAGCAGCAGGTCGTGGATACGGGTGAGGCGCAGCTTCTCCCGCCGCGGCCGTGCCTCATCTTCCTCCAGCAACGCGTCCAGTCGCGATTGAAACGGCCCCAGCTTCGGCAGCGGCTGTACCTCCCGCCGATACCCCATGTCCGCCTCCGGCGCCCGGATCGCCTTGCGCACCACCTTGCGCGACAGGTGCAGGTCCCGCGCTATCGCCTTGATGGCCTTCCCCGACGCGTGCTCGCGCCGGATCCTCAACACCGTCTCCAATACCAGCATCCCGCTCTCGCCGCCTGACACACCGCCAAGCGAACAGCCTAGACCAACGGGATGAGGGGTCCCTTTTCGACGCCGATCACCCCGCTACCGGGGTCCCTTTTCCACGCCGATCCACACCCGAAATTTCGCTCGAAATGCGGTTGCCCATCACCGGCCACCGCTCTTTGCCCAGCCGCAGACTACCGACTGGCAGGTGAACGGACGACCGCTTTCGGGAGCGCTATTACCGCGATTGAACCACCGAAATTGGGTCGTTATAGCCTGGATCGCCGGTGAATATCTCAGCCTTGATGGTGTCACATTTTGAGCAGTGCGCCTCTCCCGAGGCATGAGGCTCGTGACGCCAGCGTGTCACGAACGCTGCATCATGCGCTCAACGATCCTAGACTGTTTGGTTGATAAAAAAAGCACGTGCAATCTCGTGTGCGGCGATGTTGGCTAACTTGGCCGAACAAAGCGGGCATATGCGATCCAGCCGTAGAAAACGGTGAGCCCGAAGAGGTTCACCACTTCGCCTGATAATTGCCGAAGGCTTCCACCCATCTGGTTGACCCCCACCATCAGATGTATCCCCGGGGTCGTGGGAAGCATCCGTGACGCTGCGACGAGCCATCCCGGCGTTGCCTCCGAGGGCCATGACAAGCCGGAGAGGAAGAAGATTGGCAGGGATGTCACGATCCAGAGCTGGATCGGCCGCTCGCGAGTCTTGAAGAAGCTGGCAAGCGCCATTGCCCCGGCGACGGTTGCCGCGACGAACGCGATTGCTGCGACGATGAGGGTGAGAGGGGCCGCCTGAGCACGTGGGTAGTCCTGAAACCAGAAAACGAAGCCAGTGTAGTAGGCCACGTCGAGGAGACCAATTGATACGAATGCCAGTGCGATGCCGAAGAACTCCCTGCGAGTGAAGCGTCGGCGGCCCTGCCGTTCCCTCATCGTCCCGGCAAGCAGAGCGAGACCCATCAGCAGCGTCTGATGAATGATCAGGAACGCGACGCCCGGAACGACCGTGCTTCCATAGCCTTCGCGCGTGTTGAAGAGCGGTCGTTGCACGAGCGACAAGGCCGGTGGCGCCGTCGCGCCGGCGGCCATCGCCTGATCCATCCCTGCCTCGCGACCGACCGCCGAAATGGCAGCGGCGATGCTGCCGAGCGAGGTGCTGCTACGAAGAAGATAGGCACCATTGCCATACAGCGCGATCGTGCCTTGGCCACCACGCAGGATGTTCCGCTCGTAGCCGTCCGGGATGACGATCACCGCGTCCGCGTGGCGAGATTGCACCCATCCGTAAGCCTCTCGAGGAGACGATAGGGAGGCGATGAGCTCGGCCTGCTGAAGGGCCGGGAGCTTCATCAGGAGCGAGCGGCTCGAACCGGTATGGTCGAGATCGACAACGACGATGGGCAGTCGCCTCGGCACCTCGCCGGAATAAGCGGCCGGGTAGAAGAACGAATAGATGATGGCCGATCCGATCAGCAGCAGGAGCGCGGATCGGTCCGAGAGGATGGCACGGAACGTGCCGAGGAAGGCGTTGCGTATCACCGGCGGCCCCAGGTTTCCGGCTGCTTCGCCGCGGCAAGGTAGCGCGGCAGTCCGACGGCAAGACCGACGATCACGAATGGTAGCATGACGATGATCTGTCGCAGTGACACTGATGCCGCCGAACCCATGATCCACTGCTCCGAAAGCAGCTTGGCAAAGGAAGAATAAGGAAGCAGCGCGCTCCATACCCGAGCAAAGCCGGAGGCGGACTCGACCGGGAATACCGCCCCGGCGAACGCGAAGGAGGCTCCCGCGTAGAGGCCAGCCGCCGAAAGCGCGCTGCTCATCGTTAGAGTAAGACCGACGAATAGAAGCCCGACACCGACATATGCCATGTACATCACCGCATAGCCGGCGCCGATCAGCAGCGGGCTGCCCGCGATCGGCCAGCCTCGCAGACCAGCCAGATAGGCGATCGCTGCGATCCCCCAGCCCATGAAGATGAGGACGTAGAGCAGCAATTTGCCGCAAACGGCCCAGGCCGCCTCGCGTCGCGAGCAGTCTGCAAGCCAGTCCCCGATCGTTCCGTCGCGAAGCTCCCGCCCGAGCGCGCCGGTGATCGCCACCATGAAGATCAGATGCAGCAATGCGGGATGAAGCAGCGCCACCAGCTGAATTTCGTAGCTGCCCTGCGGATTGAAGAGAACGGTCGAGCGTACCGCGATGGGTGGCCTGCGAACCCTCCCAGGCCCCAGCACGGCCGCGCTCTGCTGCGACGCAAGCGAGCTGGCATAGCCTTGCACGACGCTGCCGACTTCGCGGATGACGGACCCGGCCGGTGTCGAGTAGCTGGCATTGTAGAGCGCAATGACCTGAGCCGTGCCGCCGCGGAGTACCTCTCTGCTTGTGTCCCGATCGATGAGGACAATTGCATAGGCCTGTCGGGCGCGCACGGCGTTTTCCGCCATCGACAGGTCGGGTGCTATTTCGAGAACGGCCAAGCCGGGCGCCGCATCGAGACGGCGGGTCAACTCGCGGGCGATGCCGCCGCCGTCGCGATCGACCACGACGATTGGGAGGTCGCGCATGGCCCCGGCCGACATCTGGATGGCGACCGTGGCGAGAAGGATCAACGGGATCCATGTCACGAGCGACAGGTCCCAGAAGCTCTTTCGCAGGAAGCCGGCCTCCCGCCGAAAGCCGCCGACCAGCGCGGGCGGGATCATTGCGGCCAGTCGAACAGGACCGTCATACCGGGACGCAGCCCGTCGATGGGACGGGATGGCAGGGCGCGGACCTCGAAGCTCTTGACGTCGAACCCGCTGGACTGGCGGGTCGCGCGCCAGGTCGCGAACTCGCCCGCCGGCGCCAGGTACGACACGCGGAACGTCACCCGCCTGTTCGCAAGCGCAGGTATCGTTCCGACGATCTGCCGGCCTCGTGCGAGCCCGTCGAGCTGATCCTCGCGGACGTTCAGCGTGACCCAAGCGTTTTCGACGTCGGTCAGCATGAAGACCGGAAAGCCCTGCGGCACGAGTTCGCCTGGTTGAGCCATCCGCTTCCCGACTTCCCCAGCAGATGGCGCGACCACGCGCGTCTCGGCGGCGGCGGCCTGCACCTCGGCCACCGCGCCGCGCGCCTGCTGGACCTGACCGCCAGCGGCGGCCTTGTCCTGAGGGCGGGCTCCCGCCAGGGCCTGATCGTATTGCGCCCTCGCTGCCTTCGCAGCCTCCGTCGAAGCGATGGCGTTCGTCCGCGCCTCGTCCGCCTTCTGACCGGCGACGACGCCCTGGGCGAACAAGCGTTGCGTGCGGTTGCTGGTATCCTGCGCCAGATTCGCTGCCGCCTGTGCACGCCGCCATTGCGCCTCGGCCGCCCGGATGTCCTCGCTGCGCGCGCCGGCCTCGGCCTTGTCCTGCGTTGCCTGCGCGGCCTCCAGCGCCCCGCCGGCCTGCTGCTGCTTGGCGGCGACTTCGGGGCTGGAGATCGTGTAGAGTAGCTGCCCTTGCCGGACGGGCTGTCCTTCCTCCACGCCGAACGATGCGATCCGTCCCGTGACCTTGCTCGTGACGCGGATCTCGCGCGCGTCTACCATGCCTTGCAGCTGACCAGGCACGGGACGGTAGCTGAGCCAGAGTCCGACGCCCAGCAGGGCAGCGACCACGAGAGCGACAACGACCAGTTTGCCGCGGGGTGGCCTTGTCGTCCCCCCGCCGTCGTGCATTTCGTTTTCAGTTGCGGCGTTCATGGAATTACCTTGTCGGCTTTGGCGACGTATGCGGCCATCTCATCCATTTGCCCGCTGACGTTCAGAAGCTGGGCAAGTGCCTGTACATATTCGTTGGCCGCCTGCGCGCGCTGGATGCGCGATCGCCCCAGCGAAAGCTGCGCGTCGATGACGTCCAGCGATGTCGCCTGCTGTTCCCGATAGGATAGGGTCTGAAGCCGCAGATTCTCGATAGATGAAGCGAGGGAGGTATCGAGAAGCAGATACCGCTTTCGCGCCGCCTCGACGTCGTTCCACGCCTTCGTCACACCGATCTCGATCTGCGTGCGGCCTTCGCGCAGACCGGCGCGCGCCTGTTCCGCCGTCGCCCGTGCCGCATCGACCGCCTGTCGGCGCCCAAGACCCCCGGCGAGCTTATAGCGCAAGCCAACACCCACTGCCCAATCCGGGTCCGTGAGGAGGGTGTCGCGCCGGTCGAAATTATACTGGCCGAAGCCGTAGACGGTCGGGCGCTGCTTCGCCTGCTGGATCAGGACGCCGGCCTTCGCCTGGTCCTCCAGCGACGACAGCCGCTCGAGTTGAGGATGTGAGGCTAGGGCCGCGGCCTTGAACGTGTCGAGCGGCGGCAGTGGACGCGAGATGACGAAGAGCGGCGTTGACGGCCTCACTCCTGCGGGTTCGCGCAGCAGCCCCGCAAGCGCCGCATTCGCCGTCTGGAGGTCAGCGATCGCCTTCTCATATTCCGCCCGTGCGTCGTCGCGTGCCACCTCTGCCTGAAGGCGTTGCGCCCGGCTGATGAAGCGCGCTTCCTCGAGCTTGACGGCGTCTGCGACGTGACGGTCGAGCCCATCGAGCACGTCGCGGCGCACGCCCAGCGCTCGCTCGGCTAGCTGCTGGCCGAAATAGGCCCGCACCAGTTGCACGAGCTGATCGTTGGCGGTGATGGCCCGGTCGGCCTGCGCCTGCGCCACCTGTGCCCGCGCACCAGCCTGCGTCCCCGAAATCTGCCCTCCGGTGTAGATCGGGAGGGTCGTCGAAGCGATGGGGCGCGTACTTTGCCTTCTAACTTGAAACCGCAGCGGGTCAGGGATGCCGAAGCCCTCGGCGACCGGCGCGAGCGAACCGAGCGGCAGATAGAGCGTCTTCTGATAGTCCAGCAGTTGCGCCTCGAGGTCGACGTCCGGCCTGCGCAATGTGCGCGTGGCTCCCTCTTGCGCCTCCTTGCTGCGCACGTTCGCGTCCGAGGCCGCGATCGCGTCGGAACGGTCCAGCAGCTGCTCCTGCGCACGGGCGTATGTCAGGACGGCGGGGCTTGAGGGGCCGATGTTCTGGGCCGATGCGGCATGCGCCGTCGCGACCGCGGCGCCGATGATGGCGATAGACCGAAGGCTCATCATCGACGTTGGCCCGCTTTGCTGTGAGGCGACAAGCCGTCTGCGGCCTCGATGCCGCAGCCATGTACGAGGGGACGAGGTCTGGGCGTCGCCGCCATGATCACGTTCACGACTGCGACCCCGGTCGTCGAAATTCGCAAGAGACGATGCTCGCCCCCCTTCGGAGGGTCAGCTCGCGGGCCGCACGTCGTTTCGCGAATGATCTTGGCAATCCCAAAGCATGGTCCAGCTCGTCGCCGATCAACGACGCACTCAGCGCGCCCGAAACGATGCCCTTGACGAGGGCCGGCAGCTCGTGGTCGGCGACTGTCGAGCCCCCCGTCGTGTCGCCCGCCAACTCGCTTGGTAGGCGGGAGAATCGGCTGAAGAGGGGTTCCAGCATCTGACGATCGGTCGCGGCAAGCCAGCCGATCAGCCGGCCCACGCCGGTCTGTGCGAACGTGTCGAAGACGAGGTCGACGAGGCCGGCTTCATCGATGTCGCCTGCCCTCAAGGCTCGGACACCGCGCCGGAAGTCCTCCAGAAGCTGGCCGATGACGTCGTCCGCGACGGCTGCCTGCAGGTTGGCCGCGGTGCCGAAATGATGGGTGATGCTTCCGTGCGCCATGCCTAATGCCCCGGCCACGCTCTGAAGCGTGATCGCTGCCGGCCCGAAACGCTCAAGGATATCGCGGGCAGCGCCGACCGCTTCGCTGCGAAGCTCGTCCGGATGACGCCGGCGGCGGCGGGGAGGCGCTATTGTCATTGATGACAATATAAGTTAATGCCGTGTCGGTGTCAATGACGATCAGCGGAGACGACGCGGATGCCTAACGATAGCGCCGGCCATACCTGCGCCTTCGATGTGATCGCCTCCGACATCGATCACATGGGCCACGTCAACAATACGGTCTATTTACGCTGGATTCAGGAGGCGGTGGTCTCCTTTTGGCACCGGATCGCGCCCGGCGATGCGCTGGAGTCGGTTGCCCGGGTCGCGATAAAGCATGAGATCACCTATCGCTGCCCCGCCTTCCTAGATCAGCGCGTTGACTGTCAATCGGCGTCCAAAAGGGACCCCCTACCGGCGTCCAAAAGGGACCCCCTTCGTCGAGCAGCGTACCGGGGATGACGGGCGCACTGTTCGCGCTGGTTGCGGCCTAGGGCGGGCGTAGCCCGACGGGAGGCGCAACCAGCGCGAAGCGTTCTCTGCCGGTGTCCCAGGCGTCAGCTTCGATGTTTGAAGCGCCAGCTGTCGTTGCCGGTTTCGACGATGTCGCAATGGTGGGTAATTCGGTCGAGCAGCGCGGTGGTCATCTTGGGGTCGCCAAAGACGGTCGGCCACTCGCCAAAGGCCAGGTTCGTGGTGACGATGACCGAGGTCTTTTCGTAGAGCTTGCTGACGAGGTGGAAGAGCAGCTGACCGCCCGAGCGTGCAAACGGCAGGTAGCCAAGCTCGTCGAGCACCACGAGATCGAGGCGCGAAAGCTGGGCCGCCAGCGTGCCGGCCTTGCCGAGGCGCGTTTCCTCCTCGAGCCGGTTCACCAGGTCCACCGTATTGAAATAGCGCCCGCGGGCGCCGGCCCGTACCACATTGGCGGTGATGGTGGTGGCGAGGTGCGTCTTGCCGGTGCCCGTCCCACCGACCAGCACGACGTTGCGCCGGCCCGGAAGAAACGAGCCGCTGTACAGCGAGCGTACCGCGTGCCGCTCTACACGGGCGGTGCGATCCCGGCGATCCAGGCGGGTGCGGACGGCGCGGTCGAGGTGGCCCGCGCCAGGCAGGCGGGTGGTCGCGACCTGTCTCGCGTCAGGTTGGTCCGCACCTATTTCGGTCAGCAGGTTGCCGCCCAGCTGACCCGGTCGACGCGCGAGACGCTCGCAGGGTTCGATCGGCATCTGTCGGATGCCGTGAAGCTCGAGCAGAACGGGGTCATTCCCCATGCGCGCGTCCTCCAGGTTCAGGTCGCCCGCGACGCCGCCGAACGCGCCTTCATTCGCGCGCAACTCGAGGAAGCGACTGCTGCCGACGCACTGTCGCGGTTGCTGGACCGACCCGCCGGCGTCGGCGCATCGACGCCGCTGTTCGTCAATTCGCAGCCGCTGCCTCCCGTCGGCACATTCCTGGAGGGCATAGACGCGACGCCCCGGGCCCGCGGCGCCGACGCAGCGCGTGACATCGCCAGCGCGGGGGTCGGCCTGGCGAAATCGCGCTACCGCCCGCAAGCCTTCGCGTTCGGCAGCTACAACGCCAATCGCGACAATGCGCTGCCCACGGACACGCGAAACCGCGACCGCTCTGTCGGCGAGCGCCGTCTATGCCGGTTCGGCGCTTGCCTATTCGGGCGCGACGTTACCGCTGAACGGCGCCAACGCCTTTGCCCACATCTGGAGCAACGTGCTGCCGCTGAACCCAACTCAGTCGCGGCGGGCTGCCCGTCGCGGTCACGACCGAACCGCTGTTCAACCGGACAAGTGGTTACAAGGGCTATGTCTTCCCGGCGGTAGCGGTGATCATCGTTCAACAGACGCTGCTCTTCGGCGCCGCTACCTTCATGGGCGGACGACGCCGCTCCGGCGCATGGCGGATGGGTGTCGCGGAGTTCTGGGGAACGCTGGCGGCGTTCGCGTCGGTGGGCATTCTAGGCTGTTATTTCCTGTTCGGGTTCATCTTCTGGCTCCAGGCCGTGCCCGTTGATGGCAACATCGCCGGCATGATGGTGATGGTCCCTGTCTTTGCCACGGCGGTTGCTGCCCTGGGGCTGCTCGTCGGCAGCGTGTTCGATCGTGCCGAACGGGCAACCTACATCCTGGCGCCGACCTCGGTGCCGTTCTTCTTCCTCACCGGGACCGCATATCCGCTCGATCAAATGCCGGGCTTGGTCGCCGCCCTCTCTCACTTGATCCCGGCCACCGCCGGCGTCCACACGTTCGTCCCGTTGAACCAGATGCATGCGCGCCTGAGCGAGGTCACGATCCCCGCCTTGACCCTTGCAAGCCTCGCCCTCGGCTATGCCATGCTGGCGTATTCGCGCCTCGTCGGCTTCGGCGCGATGGTCGGGACGTCCGCCACCGAGGCCTGAATGGAGGGCAATCCTCGCCAAGGAGCGCAAGCTCCACCGTTTCCGCGGCTGTAGTGTATCGCGCACTCCTTCTAGCCGCTCGTAGTGGCTGCGACCTCGCTTCGCATGGCCACGAGACTTCGTGTCGCTGATCGCTGCCACCTGCATCGATAGTTGCCTCACGTAGAGACCTGGTCGAGTCAGCAAGAAAGGGAACCATTCGGTTTCCCTAGGTGTTGTTGGTGGGTAATTGCCGGGAAATGGCTGGGCCAAGCGGCGCCGCGACCGGCGTCGGGACATGGGCAACAGACGAGGTCAGGCTTTGAAAGCACCGCTTCTCTATTCGTCCGACATCGAGACGATCGCCGAGGATGAAGAGCGCCTGACGGCCGAGATCGTCGAGCAGATGGCGGCCGGCAACCGCTGCGCTTTCGAGCATCACCGTCACGCGATCCGCGACGCGCATGCCAAGTCACATGCCGTCCTGAAGGGCACATTGACGGTTCACGACGATCTGGCGCCGGAACTGCGGCAGGGTATCTTCGTGCGCCCAGCCACGTATGGTGTGGTCGCACGGCTGTCCTCGGCACCCAGCGACATTCATTCGGACGCGATCCCTGCGCCGCGAGGCTTCGCGATCAAGGTGATCGGCGTCGAAGGAGAGCGGTTGTCGCCCGATATCGGGGGCGCCAACCAGGATTTCCTGATGGTGAACTTTCCCGTCCTCGCCTTTGGCACCATCGCCAAATACAAGCTGATGCTGAGCCTTCTCGAGGCGAATGCGCATGCGCCCGACACCTTCCAGCGGCTGATCGCGGGCACTGCGCGGGGTGCCAAGAAGACAGTGGAGGCGTTGGGGATGACGCCCGGGGCGACGCTCGAGGGTTTGGCGCGCGACAACCATCATCCGCTCGGCGAGAGCTACCACACGCAAGGTGCTATCCGCTTCGGTGACCATGTCGCCAAGCTGGCGCTGTCCCCAGCTTCCGATAACGTCCGGGCCTTGACGGGACAGCCGGTGGGCAAGGCGGAATTCTCCACGATGCGGGATGTTCTGGTGGAACATTTCGCCGGCCAGGGCGCGGAATATGCCCTGTCGGCGCAACTCTGCACCGATCTGGCGGAGATGCCGGTCGAGGATGCGGCGGTACGCTGGGACGAGAAGGTGTCGCCGCATCGCCCGATCGCAACGCTGCGGTTCGCGCCGCAGGACGCCTACGCGCCGGCACGCCAAGTGTATGGCGACGACATCCTGTCCTTCAATCCATGGAACGGCGTAGAGGCGCATCGCCCGCTTGGGCAGATCATGCGCATCCGCCGGGCGGCTTACGAACGCTCGACCAGCTACCGCCATCGGATGAACGCGCGCGCCCGGATCGAGCCTGACCAGCTTGATGACATTCCCGACTGAACAAGCAGGAGGTCGTGATGACCACAGACAACAAGGATCCGCGCCTCGCGGATGAGAGCACGCTTCAGGAAATCCGTCGCCGGGTGGAGGAAGTCGCCGCCGATGCACCCCACCTCGCCAAGATCGCGCTTGAAGCGATGATCCGCAAACATAATCCGGATCTGAAGGGCAGCGCCCGGTCGGCCGGCCGCGCCGGCAAGCAATCCGGCAACGTGTCCGAACTCACCGCCATCGCGACGCTCAAGCCGGGCGGCGCAGAGCGCCTGCGGCGGATCTTCGATCTCACCGGCGGCAACATGGACGGGGCCCAGCGCGTCTCCACCCTGCACGACATGCGCTTTGTCTTTTTCGACGATGATACGCGCATTCTGTTCGCGACCGCTTACGACGGCGACTGGGATGCCTACATCAATGACTTTGCGACCAAAATTCCCGAGCTCATGGACCTTCTGTTCGCCAACGTCGAAGGCTGGCCGGGGATCGACAGCCCCAAGGTGAAGGATTTCATCGCCGACCACCAGATCGACGCTGCCGGTTGGTTCGTCGCCAATCCGCAGGTCACGGTGGTCGACGTACGCCGCTTCCAGCGAATGGAGAAGGCGCTCAACGCGTTCCTCGATGCAGAGGCCGCCAACACGGCGATCGATCCGACGACCAAGGCGGCGCTCGGCCAACTTACCGACGCCATCTCCAAGCCGGAAGGGGTGGATTACTGACATGAGCGTTCTGGCGGACCTGAGGGCGCGCTTCAGCCGGGAGCGGGTCAAGCTGCAGCTCGACGACATCCAGGCCCTGATCCTGCGATCGCGGCCCGAGCCCTATGTCGGCCTGCACGCGATGCTGCACGTCGATGAGGCGGAAGGCGGTCGCGATCTGGTCCGCCGGCTCGCGCCGCACATCCCCTCGGCCGACGATTGGACGGACGACATGGACTCCTGGACCGGCGTCGCGATCAGCCATGCCGGCCTGAAGGCGCTGGGCGTGCCAGAGGCATCGCTGAAGAGCTTTCCTCTGCCGTTTCAACAGGGCATGGCGGCCCGAGCCGAGCAATTGCGCGACTTCGGCGCGAACGCACCCGACCGGTGGGAAGATGCCTTTCGGCCCGGCACCTGCCATATCGCGCTGACGATCTATGCCCGCGACGAAGACGCGCTTGAAAAGGCGATCAAAGTTGCCATGACCGAGTTGGAAGCCTCGCATGGTGTCACGCTCGTCGGCACGCACAGCTTCGGGGCGGATGCCGATGCCAAGAACCCTTTCGGATTTCGCGACTCCATCTCGCAGCCGACAGTGGCGGGCGGCGGGGTGGACCCGCGGGGCGACGAGCGCGCGATCGCGGCGGGCGAGTTCATCCTGGGCGAAAACAGCGAGACCGGCGCGCCAGTCGCAATGCCCGAACCGGCCCCGCTCGGTCGCAACGGATCGTTCGTGGTCCTGCGCAAATATCAGAGCGCGGTTGGCGCCTTCAACGATTTCATCCGCGCAAACGCCGACAGCGAAGCCGACCAGGAGAAGCTGGCGGCCAAGATGTTCGGCCGCTGGCGCAGCGGCGCGCCGCTGATCCTGGCACCGGATCATGACGACGAGGCGCTGGGGGCGGATCGATCACGCAACAACGACTTTAATTTCGCGGAAGATCCCAAGGGACTGGTCTGTCCGCATTCAGCGCACATGCGCCGTCTGAACCCGCGCGACAGCCAGTTGACGATCCTGACCGACGTCAACATTCACCGCATCATCCGGCGCTCTTCCACCTTCGGCCCCAAGTGGACTCCGGACGTGACGGCGGCCGACGATGCGAAAGACGATCGCGGCATCTTCTTCATCTTCATCAGCGCGCGGGCGTACGATACGATCGAGTTCCTCCAGCAGGAATGGATCAACCGGGGCAACTTCATCGATCTTGGCACCGAAAAGGACCCGATCGTCGCGCTGCACGAGGAGCCCGGGACCTTCACCATTCCGCAGGAGCCGGCGCGAAAGCGCGTCAACGGCGTGACCACCTTCAACCGTCTGATGGGCGGCGAATATCTCTTCATGCCGTCGCTGACGGCGCTCCGGTGGATCGGTGAAGCAGGCTGGCACTGATCCGTCCAGCGGGCCTGAGGGGCGCTCGCAATACCGTTCGCATCGGCATGCCATCACCGTTTCGACGGACGCGATCGACGAACTGGGCCACGTCAACAATGCTGTGTACCTGCAGTGGGTGCAGCAGGCGATAACCGCGTACTGGCGCGCGGTGGCGAGGAAGGAAGATGTCGACCGGCTTCGCTGGATCGTCGCTAGTCACGAGATCTTCTATCGAAAACCGGCCTATCACCGCGATAGTCTCATCGCGACGGTTCAGATTACCAAGCACACAGCGTCGCGAGCATGGTTCTCGACGCATATCGGCAGGGACGGCGAGACGGTCGCCGAGGTGCACTCGACGTTATGCTGTCTCGACGCGAGCTCGGGTCAACTCGTCCGCATCACTCCGGACCTTGCGCAGCCGTTCTGCCTGTAACACGCCGGGCCTATGAGGGGCGGTTAACCCTGGCGAGCAGCTTGGGTCGGATGGTGCGGCGCAGCCCGCGAGCAAGCTGCGCCACGGCCGATCATGCTCAGCCTCTGGGCATCGTCGGAACGGCTCGAGCGGTCGTCGCCGACGCTGACCGGGACCGATCAAAGCTCGGAGCGATGTAAGGAAGAGCCGCGATGGTCGGTGAAAAGAGAATGCCGAAAAGCCAACGCGGTCGGATAGGCCGGCCGAGTGCCAAAGAGGCGGCCAGTCTGGAAGACCGGATCCTGGCCGCCACTTGGGACTTGCTGCTCGCAAAGGGTGCCCGCGAACTCTCGGTCGAACGGATCGCACGTGCGGCTGCTGTCAGCAAGAAGACGATCTACACACGCTTTCATGGCCGCAGTGATCTCTTGATGCGCCTTCTGCGGCGCAAGCTTGAACTGGAAGAAAGCGGACTTCATGAGGACGTGGATGCGGAAGACTTTCGCGATGCATTCTGCAGCGTCGGGAGGCGTATCCTGGCCTTCTTGATCAGCGCGGAGCGTCAGGCGATCGCAGCGGTGCTGGCGGAACTACCGGACGCGCGGCATGATGCCTGGACCTCTACCTATGCTGTCGGTCTACGCGCAATTGATGCGTTGCTAGCACATCCGGGAGCCGCGATCGCGCTAGCGGATCTCGATCTTGCGACGTTCCGTCATGCTTTGTTGCAATGTCTGATCGGTCGGGCGGAGAACATGCTGCGTGCTCCTGAGTCAGATCAGCCTATGAGCGAGGATTGGATGAAGGCCTTGGCAAAGCTCTTCATACGGCATGATTCGTAACCGCGGTGGTGACTGCCATAGCCAATAGCCTTGGCAGGGTAGAACGGCCTCGCCGCATCGCTCGTCTCCATCTGACGAGCTAACCTACAAATGGCATGATTTCCGGGGAGCAGGTCATCAGGCTTGAACGCACCCAGATTCTTGAGGTGAACCGAACCCAGCACCGAAACCTGCGTCTTCTCCCCGGCCACCTTGGACTTCCAGGCACGCGGATCAAATGCCGGGTCTCGCGCGATAGCTGCACTTCCCAGCGAAAGGCAGACCAATCCCATTATAAGTGCGCGCATCTGTAGCCCCCCTGTGCCCCGCGACCAGTGGCACGTTCTGATCGCCAAACACCAGTCGTTATGCCGAATTAGTGATTTCCGCTGCGACGCCTTCCCGATTGGGAACGTCGGGCGAGAACGGACGAGCTGAGCGAGCGGTGGAGCGCGCCTCAGCGGTCTGTTTTCCCAAAATCTGTTCCCGATTGCTTTTTCCCGAAACTGCCCGACCGACATGGGAAAACGGGAAAGCTGAAACGCCTATCTGACGTACTCGCCCAGACCCCGCGCGATCAGTTCATCGTTCGACAGCCGCGGCCCGCGCTTCAGCTTCGGGGTGCATAACCGGCGCCTGTCCACCTTCGCGGTATCCGGTTGCGGGGAAGGTGCGAAGATCGTGAAGGATCCGGAGCTGCGCGCCGGCTCATTGTTGTTCCGCTTCCGGTGGTGCGGCCGCACCTCCTGCATGGCTTGCGCCATGGCCAGCGCCGCCCCCAGGCGCTTGCTGTCGACGATCTCGGCCTGATTCACCTGCCGCATCTTGTCGAAGACGGTGTAGGGGAGGGCGCGGTGGTTGTGCCGCACCTCGATACGACCATCGGGATATTCGCAGATCTGGACGCGCTTGCTGGCAAGCGACCGGGCCGCGGGCGTCGGGTCGAGGATGAAGATCGCCTTGTTGAAATGGATCGAGAGCGATTTGGTGACTGTCCGCTCCTCGCGCCAGACCATTTCGGCATCGACGTCGTCGCGCGGGGTGAGGGGGCGATGCGCATCGAGGGCGACCCGGGGAGGGCGGGCAAACCGCTCATTGTGTCGCGCCAGGTACGTTGGGAGGAAGGCGTTGGCGTGTTCGATCGACGAGACACCTTCAAGCCGCATCGCCTTGACCAGTCGGTCCTGCAACGTCCCGTTGGCACGCTCGACGCGCCCCTTCGCCTGCGGCGAATTGGCGCAGATAATCCCGATATCGAGCTTGTCGAGCGCCCGGCCGAGATGGGTCATGCCGTCGCCATCGGCCGTGGCGTTGTTGTTGCGGAAGGCGCTGTGCTTGTCCGAATAGAATGCGACCGGCTTGCCGTGCCGCTTCAGATACGTCGTCGTCGCGCGCATGTACGAGAAGGTGCTCTCGCTCTCCGCCATCTCGAGGTGCATCAACTCGCTGGTCGCATCGTCGATATAGACCAGGAGGCTGCAGCGCGGACCGCGCCCCTCGAACCAGTCGTGGTCCGAGCCGTCGACCTGGACGAGTTCGCCACGTCGGTCGCGGCGATGTCGCATCTGATGGAGCTGGGCACGTTTTGCCCGCTTGGCAGTCCACAGGCCTGCCTCCATCATCATGAGGCGGAGCGCCTCGTGCGAGATGGAGATGCCGTGCCGCTCGGCGAGATATTCCGCCGCCAGCGTCGGGCCGAAATCGGCGTAGCGATCGCGGACGATGGCGATGACACGCTCGCGGAAGGCGTCGCTGAACCGCCGGTTGCTCGGTCGTCCGCGCTTGCGTGAGATCAGACCGGACGGACCTTCGTCGCGCAGTCGCGCGAGCAGTTTGAATACCTGGCTGCGTGCGAGGCCGAGAAGCGCCATGGCATCCATCACGCGCAACTCACCGCGCTGTACCCGCATCAGCGTGTCAAACCGCGATATCTCGCCTGTGCTCATCGTCATCACCGTCATCGTGCGGCTACCTCCTAAAATGGAGGTGACCATGACACCCGAAGCCTGCCGTAGAGGTTACCGTCTCACTTCTAAATTGCAGGAGAGTCTCATTTCCACGTTGCGCTTACA
>NZ_JACIDB010000020.1 GCF_014196115.1 Sphingomonas aquatilis
GCCAGGAACGCTGGCGCAGTTACAACCTGATCTGCAGCTTTTACCTCGTGGGATTGAGGCTAGTTACAGAATTAGTTACACCCCCGGAGTCAGAAGGGGACGTCATCATCCAGGTCGTCGTGGTTCTGCGTCGGACCCTGCTGCTGGCGCGACTTGCCGTAGGAGAGGAAGGTCACTTCGTCGGCGATGATCTCGACGCCGTAGCGCTCGATGTTCTCGCTGTCGGTCCAGCGGGTGTAGTGGATGCGGCCCCGGACCATGACCTTCTGGCCCTTCTCGACATACTGGGCGACGGTCTTGCCGACGCCGTTGAAGCAGGTGATGCGGTGCCATTCGGTGTCCTCGACCCGGCGACCGTCGCCATCCTTCATGGTCTTGCCGTCGCTGTCGCGCTTGGGGCGCGAGGTGGCGAGGCTGAACTGGGTGATCTTCGTGCCGCCCTGGGTGGTGCGGACTTCGGGCGTGGCGCCGACGTTGCCGGCGAGGATGACGAGGTTCTGCATTTCGAGGTTCCTTTTTTTGCTCGCCGGGGGTTCGTCCCCTCGACTGAACACCAAAAAAGACGGCCAGGACGGCCTCTCCACCGGAGCGCGAAGACGCGGAGGGGAACCCCGATCAAAGGGGTGGTGCGGGCAGCCGCGTAGCGGCAACTCGGCCCGAATGATCGCGGGTTGGAGGGGCTGGACGGCCGGATTAGGTCGTTCAGGAAAGAGAGGGGATGGACCCCCACGGGCGGGCAATGGACATGGAACCGTATGCAGGACGCCTGTGTCACGTCACTCGCCCGGCAGTGTCGTTGTGCCTCGATCTCGCTACCCGGGGCGGCTCTGACACCCTGCCTCGCTGGTGCATCCGCCCAGCGCCAGTGACCAACTTGAAGGATGCCGCTTGCGGCGTGGACCTTGGTGCCGCCTTTGCTAACACGGCGCGCGCGCGTCGTGCATGTCAAGATGATGAAGGCCGGTTCGTGCTCCGGAGACCCACCAGCGGGACGGCAGGAACTCGGCGCGGCTGTCGTGATGCCGACAACGCATTCCCCCTTCGGCCTAGCGCGGCGAAGCTGGCGCGCAGACCAACGCGGTGAGGTGGCGCTCGCCCCGTCCCAGAGGCACACGGCAAGGGGCAGACTCCGGCCTCGCCCCACGGAACTGCTCCGCGCGTCAGATCTGATGCGGGCGCGGTAGCGCCCCGAATATCAGGTGCGACCCGCCCTGCAGGGGCGGGTGTCTTTAGCCCTGCCGATGCCGGCGTTCGCGCTCGATGCGCAGTGCGTCGACCAGGGCGATGTCCCGATGGGTCTGGATGAGGTAGTCGAGCCGGTCAGCCGGCAATCGACGTGGATCCAATGCCGGACCCTTGGTCCGCGGCGCATCGCGCCCGAGACCGAGCAGGGTTCGACGATTGGTCGCTTCAACGATCAGCGTGCCGAGCTCGGCGCGCGACCATACCCGTTCGAGGCCGTGGAGATCGCCCGTCGGATAGCGGGCGGCCGATAACCGGATGACAAGCCGGGCAATCGCGGCGACGTCGCGCGATGCGCGGATGCGCTCGCGCGTGAGCTGGCGCGCGGTCGCCTCGAAGCGGTGGTAGAGCGGCGTGCGCGGACGCATGATCGCCGACTGGCGGTCGAGTTCGCGGTGCCAGGCCGCGAGGCCGCACCACGGCGGGACCGCCATGCCGTAGGCAGGCGCGGTCGCAGTCGGCAGGTCGAACAATTCGAGCTGCTGCGCGCGCGCGGGCGCAGTCGGCGCCGCAAGGCGCCGTGCGAAGGTGCTGGCCATGTCAGCCTCCGTCAGGAGAGGGGGAAGAGGTCGAGTTGGGCGGCGCGCAAGGCGCGCTCACGCCCTTCTGCGATCTTGGCCGCAAGCCATGCCTTCTGCTGGCCGATCCCCATGCCGAGCATCGGGATGGTGGCCCGATCGCCGGCGAAGGCGAGCAGCGGCTCGCGGTAGAGCCGTCCGGCGAGGAAGACGATCGGGCCGGCGTGGTGCGGCCCGATGGCGCGGCGTAGTTGCCGTGTCGTCTTCTCGCCCCACAGACGCCGCTCTGCGGCCGTCAGGTCGCGGAGTGTAGCGTCATAAGGGGCGAGGCGCTGCGTGGGTTTCACGAGGCCGTGAGCGGCCGAGAGGATGAACCAGCGCTCGCCGGTTTCCTCGACATAGGTCCGCGCCTTGCGGAACCAGTCCGAGCGGTAGAGGTCGGCCGCGCGTGCGCGCCGATCGAGTTTCTGCGAAACGCAGGCGATCAGATACACGCACGGCGTCGCGTCGACTGCGCTCGTCACGGGTCTATCAGACCCGGGCGGCGCGGGCGTGCCGGCTCACCAAGTCGATCGACGGTGAGCTGCCGGTGTAGCGTCGCCGGCAGATCGGGGATGTGGCGACGCGCGACCGCGATCAGCGGGTCGGGCTGTGGGGCTTCGCCGTAGAAACCCCCGAGCCAGATCGCCGGCGACGCGTCCTCGTCATCGATGTCGCCGGTCCAGATCTGGAGGAAGAAGGTCGCGAGCGGGGCATCCCATCCGATCGAGACACGGGCCGTGTCGTTCTTGTAGTCGTGACGGCTCATGACACGTCCCCTTGCGATGGGCGTTTGGCGATCGGCGCAAGGCGCTTCTCGGCTTCGTCGAGGGTTGCCTTGCTCAGGGCGGCCACCCGGCTCGGGCCTTGACGGTTCCTGATGTGTCGAAGGCTGGCACCGTTCGGCTCGATGTCATCCTTTCCGAACAAGTAGAGGTCAAGCAACTTGCTTCGCCAGCGGCGTCCTTTGCGGCGTCGAAAATCGACAAGGGTGCGCAGCTCCTCGTCGGTCCAGTCCGGCATCGGGACGCGGACGGGTCTGGAATAATCGGTCATGGTCGGCATCCTCAATCGGAGTTGGAGCCCGTGGCTCTGAGGTAGCGGAGGAAGTCCCGGCTCCAGGTGTGCGGGACCGGCTTTGGCGGCCGTTCGTGCGTCACGGTCGGACCATCGAAGAGATCGGGCTGACGCCCGATCACGAGGGGCTGGATGACGTGGCGCGGGTGCCGGATGCAGTCGCGAGCCATCAGGCCGCGACCAATTCCGGATAATGGGCGCGGAGGTTCGCGATCGCCTGTTCGCCGTCGGGGTATGGGGGGCGCATGATGCTGATCGCGGAGCGGATCGCGGCAGCAAGATCCGCGTGGTGGATCACCGGGGATGTGCTGTCGGGATACTCGACCGGAGCGGTGAAGCCGGCGTGAAACCAGCGGCCGAGCCCTTCATCTGCGAGCATGGCGTAAGCGGCGTGGGCTTCGTCCGTAGGATCGAAGCGCAGCGCGAGTTCGGTGTAGCGCCCGAAATCGTGGGTCGAGGTATCGCGCGCGAAGGCGGCGCCTTCAGGCGGCGGGCCGTAGCGCGCGATCAGCGCGGCCTGGTAGCAGTCGACTTCGAGGCGGTTTAGCCGTTGGAAGTCGGGCGTCCGTCCGAGCTGAGCGCAATCCTCCTCTGCCGGGCTGGCGCCGATGGTCAGGGTCTCGGTCATGGTACTGGCTCCGTGCGGACCGGGAATCGGCCGCTTACCAGCGCTCGGCGCATCCTCTCCTCTGTTCGGGCTCGAGATCGCGCAGCTCGGCCAGTTCGACCTTGGCCGTTCGCTCGCCTCCGATCGGATCGAAGAACACGTAGCAATGGTCTTGGAAGGGAGCGGCGCACAGCCGCCAGACGACGCCATATCGGCCGAGGTATCGTTGGATCCCGAAGGCCGGATCGACGGCACCGGGCGCGTCGACCAAGCGAACACGCTGGCTGACGCGCAGCCAGTTGGCGGCTTTGGCGACGATCTCGGCCCTTTCGTTGGGCGTCTGGTGTGCGGGGCGATCGGGGCGTGGCGGACCGAAGGTCGCGAAGCGGTCGCCGGCGATGCGTTCGAGTTTTTCCTCGATCGTCTCATCGGGTGTGCGATCCCACGATGGCGCGGGCCGGTGCCGGTGGTAGCGGGTGACTGGCTTGGCGGTGAAGAGGTCGGGCTGATAGCCGATGATGCGACGGCGCTCCTGTTCGGCCAGGTATTCTCGTCGCCAACGATCCTCGTCGGTAAGCGGGCGGGCGGAGTCGGGGGGCGCCCGGACGATAGCCATCAATTCGGCGAACTCCTCCTCGGAGATGTTGGCGATGCGCTTGTTGAAGATCACGGTCGGGATTCCACGTTGCTGAGGCCCAACAGAAATGGGTCGCACGATGCCTCGATGTCGTCGGGCGTCAGGTCCTCGCGAGCGAACAGCTCGCGATCGGACATGACCGCACGCGGAGCGGCGGGATTGCCCGTCACCACGATATGGAAGGTATCGCCATCGGCCGTCGCCCGGCGCAGCGCAAAGCGCCAGCAATGGGCGGCGGTCTGGAACGGATTCGGGCGTGACATGGGGTGCGCTCCTTGGCGGGTTGATATCGATACGCCCCTTCCGGGGCGGTGTGCGGCGCGCCGGAACGGCGAGCCGCCATCGGCGAGGCCGCTGGCGTACCAGCGGCCGAGCCGAGCTCAGGCGACCTTGCGGTCGCGCTGAGCGTTCTGTGCTGCGGGTGGGGTGCCGAGCGGACCACGGCGATCCACCACGCGGATGCCTGCCTTCTTCGCGTCGATCACCAGACGCTCGGTCACGCCATTGCCCTGGAAGGCGATGACGTAGCGGGGCTTCAGCGAGAGCATCAGCTCGTTGCGACGGAAGCCGGCCCGGTCCCCGAGCTTGCGGTCGAGACCGAAGCGGACTTGCTGCACACCGTGCTGTTCGGCCCACGATGCCGCGATGCGCTCGATCCCCTTCATGTCGCCGCCATGAACGAGATACATGTCGCCGACGCGTTCCCGAACCGCGTTGAGGGTGCGCAGCAGGTTGTCGCCAAACGCCTTCATGTCCTCATCGGTCCGGAAGGTCAGCCGCCCTCCGGCAAACACGACGGGTGTGCCCTGTGCCGTGTTGGCGTCGCGGACGCGCTCGCGGCGAGCCTGGAGGAATGCGCGGCCGTCAACGATCGCCGACGTGACCCCGAGCGAAATGCGGTTGCCGGTCGACGGGATCCAGGAACGGCCGGTCTCGCGGATGTAGTGCGCCGCTGCGGTGTCGCGCATCACCTCGTAGCAGGTGGCGGCTTCCTCGATCTTCTTGGCAAGGTCGATCTTGTCCTCGAGGTTGGAGGTGTTGATCTCCGAACCGTCCTGCTCGGCCAGGAGGAGCCTGATTTCGTCGGTGAGACGGTCGATCGTCGCGTGCTTCTTGGCCGCGGCCCGGTGGAAGAGATTGACCAGGCCCCAGCCCATTTCCTCGATGTCGCGCTCGAGCGACGTGTTCTGGAGGGTTGCGAACAGGTCGCTCCAGATCGCGGTAGTGGTCTGTTCAAGTGCATCGGTCGAGGGAGGGCACATGCCCGAGACATCTTCGGCGCGGGGTTCGAGGTGTCCCAGCTCCAGAGCGGAGAGTGCGGCAGCGAGGGAAGTGGTCATGGGGTCAAGCCCTTCATCTGATCGAGGCCGGCGGCCTATCCGCCGGATGCGCACCTCCTGGGCGGCCGAATAAGAGGCACCCGCACCGGAGCGTAGCGAAGGGAAACCTTAAAAACCGGGGTGGTGCGGGCAGCCGCGCAGCGGCAACTCGGCCCGGATTTTTACGGTTGCGGGAGCCTCGCGGCCGCCCATGTGCCGCATCTCTCTGGCGGAAGGCTGTCGGGCGTCAGGTGGCGTCGGGCGCAGCCGGGATCATGCTTGCTGCCGCCTTCGGACCTGTCGGGCTCAACCCACACCTTGCGATGTCGTCGAGAATTGCCTGCCCCGTGTCGCACAGGCGTACCATCGCCGCTGGGGTGATCCTCAACCCTCCGTCGGCGCCGATTGCGTCGATCATGATGCGGAGCTGGTCCACCAGATCCTCGCTACGGGTCGCGGCATAGCCCGCACAGGCCGCCACATCAGAGAACAGGCCCGGGACGGGCAAGACAGAGGCATCGCCTCCATCGGGGACGAAGCGCCAAGGATCGACGCCGGCTCCTTCTGCGATTGCGCTGACATAAGTGGGATGCTCCGTGTCGAGGCTCTTCCACCCGTCGGTCGTATGTGACGCATCGATCGCAGAGCGGCAGGCGCTGACGACATCTTCCGCCTCGACCGTGATCTCCGCACGGTAATGGGCAGGGTATTCGCAGTGGACGGTGAAGGTCTTCATGGGGCCGGACTCCTGAAGGTTGGCAAAGTGGGAGACCCAAGCGGTTCGGGTCATTCGTACCGGGGACGCTCGGCCGGATAGGCGAGAGGGGGCCAGCCATCGTGGACGCGGGCCTCGAAGCGCCCAGCGGAGAGGACGCTGCTGATCGGCCGCGCGTGGTCGCCAGCGTTCCAGTCGCGATCGAGATGCGCCTGAACCTCGGCCGACATTCGCCGGGCACGATCTTCGTGACCGTCGGGGAAGGTGACGCCGAAGGCGGTCAGCGCCGGGTCGGTGCAGAGTTCGCCGGCATCGTACCACCAGCCCCCTTCTTCGGGACCGCCATAGAGCCGTTGCGTGAGGTAGACGGCGACGCTGTGCATGATCGGTTTCCTTCATCTGGGCGAGCACCAAGCTCCCCAAAGCCGAAAGCCTCCTTTCCTCCTACCGAGCGATCATGCGCCCGATCTCGAACACTGCAGCGTGGCGCGCATCAGTCACGGGCGCGGTATGTTCAAGGTTTGCGCCGTACCGGTAGGTGCGACCGTCGCATTCGATGAGGTCGAAGAGGTGGTCGAAATCCAGGACATTGTCCGGGATCAAGTGGCCAGCGCCGGCAAGAATACCAGCAGCGAGCGAGTGGTTGCCTCCGATCACGAAGCCGATGCGCCAAGGAAGCCATAGCTCGACACGGTGATTGGAGTCCTGCCGCCAGTCTCCCCCGTACATTTGTCGCTCTGCATCCGCTTGATCGATCTTCGCACGGCCGATGAAAGCCATCGCATCGATGAAACGGTCATGGCTCCACGGGCAGGGCAGAACACAATCGTGACCCAGATCGAGGGGAAAGTCGCTCGGCCGAAGTTCCCGAGGACGTCGACTGTCGCCATAAGCCAGATCCAGCACGCCTTCGAAGAAGAATGTGAAGCCAGAGATGTCTGCGGCTGCGTCCTGTCCACGTTCACCTACGGCGAGCAGTAATTCGGATTGCTCGGGCCTGAGTATCGCGGCGATAAGGTGGGGAAGGGCGGTCGGATTCTTAGTATGGAGGTCGCGCGCCGTCAGCATCAGCATGTCGAAGTGCGTGCGCGGATCATCGGCCCGCCCGGCGAGCCACCATGGCCGCGGCTTGTTTGAGCGCATCAGGCGGCGGATCCAGGACGGGCGTTTCATGAGACCACCTTATTGAACGAGCGCCGTTGCGGCGCGGTTGAAGTTTTCGAGCCAGTGACCCAGCGGGGTTCGTTCCTCGAGCGGAAGCACTGCCTGAGCGGCCTGGAATGCAATTAGTTCGGTTGGCGCGGTTTCGATGATGTGGTCGATCTCCGCCGGGGGCAGGAGGCCGCGTTCACGGATGAACTCGGTAATGCTGCCGGGGCGCGGGGTCGCGCCGCGACGGCCAAGGACCGGCTTACGCCAAAGGCCGTCGACGTTGCGGAGGCGCGGCTTGGCCCGTGCCTCCATCAGCACGATCACGCGCAGTTCTGAAATCGAAAGCTCCAGCACCTCGTCGGGCTTGATGCTGCCACAAAAGAAGCAGCTAGATTTGGGCGGGACGGGCAGGCGGGCGCGCGCAATGCGCGCCTCGCAGTCGGCGCGAGACCAACCCCATTCCCGCAAAGGATAGCGATAGGCGTAGCGAGGATCCTCGCATCCGATCGCGTGGTGATAACGCTGGGTGTCGCGTCCCGAGGCGTCATAGCCGATCAGCTTCACGACGCGGCCGCCTGCGTCCCAGCAGCGGCGCGCCGCCTCCCACTTGGCGGTCCACGCATCTTGCGGGGCCGCCTTCCATTTTTGTGAGCAGGACCCCCCACCAAAGACCACGGAGGGCAGGGTGGCGTTGGTGAGCATGTTCTCGGCGATGCCCGCATAGGGTGGCCAGTGTTTAAAGTTGCGGGGCTGGTAGCGGACGATTTCGGACGCGATGCCGCGCTCTGCCATCCAAGCCCGGAACAGCGGAATATACGCATAGGTCTGCGACTTCTCAGCGCCGGGATCCGCAAATAGAACCATGTCGATCGGCTCGCCGCGTTCGGCGAGTTCGACGATCATGGCGGTGGAATCGACGCCAGCGCCCCAGGCAGCGATCACGGGCGCACGGTCAGCCACTGGACGCGTCCTTCGGAACGATCGCGGCGTGGATGATACGATAGGACCGCTTGCGGAAGGCCGGGATCCGGCAGATCGCGCGGCTCTCCGGGTCACGGAAGAGCGGCGTTCTACCCTTGGGATTGGCGACCACCTCAAAGCGGGCGCGGTCGCTGCCGTCGCTGAAGCGCATGGGTTCATCGAAGATGATGGTTTGCCCCGGTTTCGGCGTCGGCTTCGCCTGTTCGAGCTTTCGGGCAACGAGGTTCGCGCGACAGCGCTCGCGCCACTCCGATGCGTACTTGCTGTCGGTGGTGGTCAGCTCGTCAAGGATCGCCGCGGGGCACTCGCTTTCGCAAGGTCCCATGTGTTCAGTCATATCCTTATACCCGAAGACATGACCGTCAGTGGAGCGCGGGTTGTGCCTGGTGAGGCAGACGACGGCGAACACCTCCCGATCACCACTCGCTTCGATGCGTTCGCACGCGGCATAATAGGTCGACCCGATCATCGACGAGGCCAACACGGTGAGGCGGTGATCGTCGCGCGAGTAGGTGAATTGGTTGTCGAGATAGGCGCGCGGCGTCGCGTGCCCGCGCATGTCGCGCATGTAGAGCCAACCCATGGCGATGCTCCTGAGATTAGAAGTTCAAGCGGCAGCGGCGAGGCGCTGAGCGCCTACGTCGCCGACCGTGACAGCGAGCCGGCGCTGGAACGCGGCAGCATCCAGCAGCTCGGCGATCGGCGCACGCTGGACGGGGCCAGCGTGTTCGCCACCCCGGCAGCGGTTGAAGGTGACTTCACTGTCAGGGAGGAAGCTGTGCGGACGGACCCGGATCGACAGGTCCGCATGGCGCAGCTCGGTTGTGCCATCGTCCGTGATAGCCCCCAGCTCGGTGTCGATCCGGACGTCGTGCTGATTGAGGCCGATTGCCTCGCCAAGCGAAGCGAGCGCGAGGCGAGCCTGTCGATGGAAGACACGCTTCGCCGTGACATCGCCGGCGACGCTGTTGCCGGCGATGTCGAGCAAGGCCGAGCCGGCGATGACGGTCATGCGGTCTTCCGCGCAGCGGAGCCGCAGATTGTTGACGCTAGGCGCGTTGCGTTCCGCGACAGCGGCCAAATTGCGGATCAGCAGCAAGATGGCGGCGTCGCGGTCGATCGCCTTGCCGGCACGCCGGCAGTCGTCGACGCCTGCGTTGAGAGCGTGGAGCGCGGCGGGGAGAGTGGTGAGTGCCTCCGGCGAGAGTGCCTCATTGTGGCGGTAATGCGTGTCGTAGAGCATTGTCGAACCTCCCGAGCGCCAGGACGCGCCCAAAAAGGCCGAAGGCTCCCTCTCCTCTCACGCGGGATCGTTAGATTGCGGGAACCGTTCTTGATGGCGAAACATCCGAAGGGATACCGAATGAGCCATAGCGTTTGGGGCGATTGGAAGATCACGGCGGACCGGAAGCAGCTCGTGTGGATCGATCCGGATACGAATAAGCCGAACAGCGACTATTACATCATCGTGAGCGACGGGCTCGAAGACGTGGAGGGAGAGGTCGATCGACTGAAAAAATGGCTGCCTGAATCTCTCAAACGTGACGAGGCCATCGGAAAGCTGGGAGTGATTTTTGGCGAAATCAAAGAAGATCAGACCAGCTCGAGAAAATACATAACGGACGAGTTAGTATACCGCCCGTAAGCGAGTTATAACGGCCCTGCATGATCGCCGAAGGCGCCGGCAGGGAGCGTCCAAGGACGCGCTAGGATCGAGAGACGCCATGCCGGGTCGTCCGCCTGGGCTAGTTCGTCGGGATGGAGAAGCGCAGCCGGAAACGGAGTGCCGCGATCCGCGAGCTGCGTCACGCTGAGCGAGCGGTGGATGGTCTTGCCGCTCGCCGCCTCGTTGGCGGCGATGCGCTGGAAAGCGGCCGGGAAGACGGAGCGAAGCGTCGCCCATTGGCCGGGGGAGCCGAAGATACACGCACGGCAGGATAGCCGGCCCCATCCCAGGACGTAGGCCGGGTGGGGCCGGATCCGCGAACGTGCGATCAAATCCCAGACCTGCCGCTCGGTCCAATCGTGGACCGGACGCCAGTGGTCGACGCCGCGACCGAGCGTAGAGGTGCGGTGCGGCTCGAAGGCCGCATAGCGCGCGCGAGACGGGCTTTCCTCGGCGCGCTCGCCGGTGATGACGAGCGTGCGACCATCGAGGAAGCGCGATTGATTGCGGATCGCGGCCGCGAGCACATCGATTTTCAGCGCGGGGCTGCACCAGCGCACCCGAAGATCGGGAGACGTCTGGGGAAAGAGCCCACGCGTGCCGGCAGGGCCGTTACCTCCGGCACGGCCGATGCCGGTCGGCGTCTCGAACGCGATCGGCGCGGTCGGCGCGTCGTCGCGCGCCAGTTCGCGCGCGAAGCCGCCCTCGCGCCACGAGACGTAGAGCGCGATGCCGAAATGCTCGGCGATCGCACGGACATAGCCGGGCGTGCATGGCCAATCCATGAAGGTCGGGCCGTGGCCATCGACATCATGATGGTGCAGCTCGATGGCGTGCGAAGGCACGCCGAGGCTGAGGAGGTGCAGGAGGGCGGCAAGGCTGTCCTTGCCGCCACTGAACGCCACGACGAAGCGCCGGTAGGCGCCTAGGTCGAGGCGGGCGTCCTGCCCGGTCATGCCGCTTCACGAATCTGGTCCTCGGGCTCGACCGAGACGTCGAGTCCCGTCGCGCGGAGCAGGTAGCCGGCTGCGGCTTCGGCCTTGGCGGCCGCGGTCATGATCGCGCGGCTGTCTTTGCGCAGCACCTTCAACCACGAGGCGATATACGCGGCATGGTCATCGAGATGAGAGGTCGGCAGGCCAAGATCGGCACCGAGCAGCGCGGAGGTCATCTCGGCGCACAGCTCCTCGAAGGCGTAAGCGTCGTCGCCGAAGCGTTTGCCGAAGGTGCGATCGAGGCGGTCAGGGTGGCCGCTCCAATGACCTGCCTCATGGGCAAGCGTCGACGCCCAATACGCGCGGGTCGAGAACAGTTCGACGGGCGGCATGGTGATGCTGTCGGCGATGCGGTCGTAGAACGCGCGATCGCCGCGCATCTGGACCTTCGCCGGCAGCGCTTCGATAAAGCGCTGCGCGCGGTCGGGGAGCTGGTCAGCGGGAGGGACGATACTGACCGGGCTGGGGTAGTAATCAGGCGAAAGCCCGTCGATCTGGTCGCAGTTGAACACGGCGTAGGAGCGCAGCACGCGGCGCAACTCGTCGGTGGTATCGCCGGTGACGACGGATTCGACGGACTTGCTGTAGGATTTGTAGAAGATCGCGATCTGCGAGCGCTCGCCCTCACGGACCTGTCCGCCAAGCGCCTGCGCCTGCTTGTACGTCATCCAGGTGCGCGAGTTGTAGCCCGCGCTCTCGGCGCACAGCCACAACCAGAAGCAGTTGATACCCTTGTAGGGGTCGCCGGTCGCGCGTAGCGGTCGACCGCCCAGGCCAGGGCGCCATGGCTTGACCCAGGGACGAACGCCGGCCTCCAGCTTATCGATGATGGTGTTGGTGATGATGTCGGCAGGCGACGGTTTATTGGTGGTCGTGGCCACGGTCGTTCTCCTGGTCGTGGTGAGGCGTACCCGTCTGCGCGTCCTCTCCTCCGAAGGGATGCGACGGGTCACAAAAAGAGGGGCGACACTCCGTGAAGAGTGTCGCCCCCAGTCGCCTCGAAATGTGCAAGCCGGCGTCACGCCGCTTGGCTTAACCCCTCATGATCCTCGTCTGCGTCCAGATCGGATGCGCCGTCCTCTTCCTCGCCGGCCAGATCCTCGTCATCGACGGGATCGCCATCATCGACGTCATTGATGAAGGTCGAGCGCAGCATCGACCGCGATGGTTTCTCGATCCCGTCAAAGCGCATTGCTTCGGGCAACCACGCCGTTGCCTTCTCGCGGATCTCGGCTTCGACAATTCCCTGACCATTGCACAACGACGAGCAGGTTGCGGCAAGGTCGCCCTTCTTGGCGTCCTTGTAGCGGCCGCGCAGGATCGGGCCGCCAATCTCCTCGAGGGCTTCCAGCATGACACCTTTCTTGACGCGGCCGAAGAAGTTCTCGGCCGTCGGGCGCCACCAATTTTCGACTTGGATGTCGAGGAGGCGGCCGAGATGGTCGTGGAAGCCATTGCTGCGATAGCCCTCGGTGACGTTGAGTGTCGGCTCGAGAGTTCGTGCTATCGAGTATGCAACCCATGCGCCCCGGGCTTCGTCATCGAGCGCACGGAAGGCGTCGAACCGCTCGGTCATGGTCTTGTGGCCCGCCCAGCTCGTATCGAGCCGCTGGCGTTGGTCGTCGATGGTCTGAGACGCCATCGAGCCCTCGTCCCGGAAGGCAAAGATCGGGAAGGCGGCCGCACCCGACTTCAGGGTCGAGTGGTTCGGGATGTGGCTCTGCTCGAACACGACATTCTGTGCCATCAGGAAGATGGTCAGGTCGAGCGCCATCGAGGGATCGCTGGCGATATGCGCCACGAGAATCTGGCGGCGCTGGGTCGCCAGTTCGTCGATCAGCGTGGCGCTCAGCTTCGGCCCCTGGTCGGAGTCACCTTCCCCGGCTGCGCCGCCCGTTGCCTTGGGCGGAGCGTTGGGGTCGACAACCGGCTTCTCGCTGAACAGGCCGGTGTGAACGCGCGGCTCGCCGTCACCGCCGATATAAACGAACGTGCCGATCTGCGCCTTTACCGCAGGGTCGATCTCATGGCGGGCATCGTCGATCGCCTCCAGCTCGCGCTCGATCGCCTCGATGCGCGCGTTTGCCGCCTCGGCCTCGGTGCTGCCGTCGGGAAGTTCCTGCTCGAGCTGGTCGACCAGGGCGTCGTTCTCGGCCGAGAGCGCCTCGACACGCGCGGTTTCCTCCTCGGTGAGCGCACGCGCGGGAGCGTGAAACTCGTGAAGCTGATGTGCGACGTCGTAGGGGACGTGCGTCGCCGCGATCGGGGTGACGAACGCGAGGCCCTCGGCCTGCGCCAGTTCGGCCGCCGCGGCTTCGAGCTTCTTGGCCGCGAGCGTCTCGATGACGTCGACATCGATCCAGTTCTCGTCGCCTGCGGTCGCGAACAGGTCGCCCTCGATGCGACCGCCTGCGGCGACATAGGCATCGCGACCCACGAAGCGAGCCTTGGCGTCGTTCGCCTTGACCGTCCCGTTGAGGATGGCACGTCGGATGTTGTCGGGATTGTCGCCGTAGTATGAGCTGTTCATCTGGGTGAACACGCGGGTCTGACGGTCGATGTCGGTGGTGACGGCGTATGCCTGAGCAACGCCGAGCGTGATCTCGCCGGCTGCGAGCGCCTCGAACACGCACGGCGCCAGCTCGGCGAGGCGGACACGCTGCTCGACGAAGCGGGTGGTGACGCCCTGTCGCTTGGCGACATCCTCGGCGGTCATGCCCTTCTGGATCAGGAAGTTGAACGCGGTGCATTCGTCGGCCGGGTTCATCGGCACGCGCTGGAAGTTCTCGGCGAGGCTCGCCTCGATCGAATTGTCGTCGTCGCCGAGCACGAGAACCGGCACGGAGTGGTCAGCGGGGAGGGTGCCCTGCTCGATCAGGAGCTGGAGCGCGCGCAAGCGGCGACCGCCCGCCTTCACGGTGAACGTACCCGCCTTCTTGAGCGGGGTGACGATCAGGTTCTGCAACAGCCCCTGGGCTGCGATGTTGGCGGCGAGGGTGTCGATGCCGGCATCGCGGTTCGACTTGCGCACATTGTCCTTCGACAGCGACAGGTTCTTGACCTTCACGGACTGGATCATCGGTCATACTCCATTGGGGGATCAGCGCGCCGTTGTCCGACGGTCACGCAAGCCTGCTCATCAGGCTCAAAAGGCCGAAGGCTCCCTCCCCTCCCTTTGATCGAGCGGGGAGGAAGTCCCTGGTTCGTCAGGCGGTGATGCGGTCGATCACGGTCGCCGCGGTCGAGACGGGCACGAACATCCGCGTCTTGTGCTGGATGATCTCGGTGAAGCAGCCGACCGCCTTCAGCTCGGCCAACCGGGTGTGCGGCCAATCGAGCAATTCGAGACGCTGCTGGCCAGCGACCAGGCTGCGCTTCAGCCGGTACGCGCCCACGGTCGCGATCTCGCCGCTGGTCATGACGTGCTTGGCGGTTTCGGCGCCCGACACGGTGATCGTCGCGGCGATGCCGAATGCGTCCGCGAGTTTGGAGACCAACGGGGCAGGGACGATGCGGCCGAGGAAGGACTCGCCGTCGTCGGTGTTGAGACGCCAGACCTGGACGTGATCGTCGGGCAGGCGGTCCCAGACGGGCAGGAGCAACCCGGTGACGAGGTACAGCGTGCTGGTGCGGGTCTTGCCCGACATCTCCTCAACCTCGGCCTGCCACAGGGCGGCAAACTCGTCCTCGCTCGCCTCCTCCCACATCGTCTCGACGAGAAGATCCTGCCGCATCCGCTCGCTGCGCGTCGGGCGGACCAGCTCGTAGCGACGCACAATTTCGCCGTCGTCGTCCGTCAGCGAGTAGGTGCTGCACCGGATCGCGGCCTTGCCCGATTTCCGGTTCACCATCGGCCGTGCGTCCTCGCCGAGGATCCGCAACGCGCGATCGAGCGCGAGCGGCTTATAGCGCTCCTCGGTTTCGAGCCGGAGGATCTCGGTCTCGGCGCCGCTGGTCTGGTCGCGCCGAATGACGGTGCGGTCGAGGATTGTAATCCGCTCGGCGTTGATGCTCTCGACGCCCAGGTCGAGCGTACCGGCTTCCTTGGCCGCCTCGATGCGAGCCTCGATCAGGCCGAGATACTCGTCGAAGATCGCGTTCTGGAGCGCGATGCGCAGCGCGAGGATGCGATTGAGCCAGCGCTGGATGGGCGGCAGGTCTTCCTTGAGACCGCCTCCTTCGCCCTCCAGCTCGAGGCCGGTGAGCTTCTGGAACTGATCCAGCGTGGTCGAGCGCAGCTTGCCATCGGCGAGCAGCCGGAACCATTGTTCCAGCGATTCCTTCGCATAATCGCTTTCAAGGTTGTCGCGCGGGTCGAACAGGCCCTGTCCACCCGTCTGCCGCTGGCCGCGGGTGAGCGCGCCCAGGCTGTCGAGCCGGCGGGCGATCGTGGAGATGAAGCGACGTTCGCCCCGGCAGTCGGTCGAAACGGGGCGGAACAGTGGCGCGGTCGCCTGATGGGTACGATGCGTGCGGCCAAGCCCTTGGATGGCGGCGTCAGCGCGCCAGCCCGGCTCGAGGAGATAGTGGTTGCGCCGCGACTGGTTCTCGCACGTCAGGCTCGCATGGTAGCTGCGGCCAGTGCCGCCAGCATCGGAGAAGATCAGGATCTTCTTGGCACCGCGCATGAAGGCGTCCGTCTCGGCGAGATTGGTGCGCGGGCTGCGGCTCTCGACGCGCTGGCGACCGTGCGCGTCCATGATGACGCGCCGGCTGCGCCCCGTCACCTCGGCGACCGCATCGGTGCCGAAATGCCCGATGATATGATCGAGGGCGGAGCCGACGACGGGAAGAGCGCAAAGCTGCTCGACCAGGTTGTCGCGCATTTCGAGCGCTTCCTGGCTGAACACGGGCCGCCCGTCCTCATCAGACATAGGTTCGGAGCGGGTCTTGCCGGTGTCGTCGACATAGGTTTTCATCTGCCGGACCGGGAAGGCGGCCGTCAGGTACGACATGACGAACTCGCGCGGGGAAAGCTCGATGTCAAGGTTGGCGCGTTCCTCGACAGTCAGGGCGGCAAGCGCCCGGTTGAGCATCGCTTCGGACGTGGAGACAAGCTGGATCACGACGCTTTCGCCGCGGTCGAGATCGGCACGGATCGCGGGGATCAAGGCAGGCAGCTTCATGCCGATCAGGAGCTGGCAGAAGAAACGCTGTTTGGTGGACTCGAAGATGGAGAGCGCGGCCGCTTTGGCGCCGCTGTTATAGGTGTCCTTCGAGAAGCTGTCGGTGACGCGGGTCGCGTCCAGCGCGGCGCGTAGGTTCGCGTGGATGATCGCCCATGCGTCGGCATAGGCATCGTACACCTCGATCTGGTCGGGGGTGAGGTTGTGATTGAGGATGTCGTACTCAACGCCGGCAAAGCTCAAGGCGCGAGCGACATAGAGCCCCTGCATCTTGAGGTCGCGGGCGATCAGCTCCATCGCCGCGATCCCGCCACGGCGCAGACTGTCGACGAAGGTACGGCGATCGGCAAACGCCGTACCCGGACCCCACAGCCCGAGCCGGGTCGCATAGGCGAGGTTGTTGACGTCGGACGCGCCGGTCGCAGAAACGTAGAGGACGCGGGCGCGGGGCAGTAGGTTCTGCAGGCGGACACCGGCGATCCCTTGGTCGGATCCATCCTTGGTGCCGAAGCGGCCTTCGCCGCCTGCGACACCGGCCATCTCGTGCGCCTCGTCGAAAACGACCATGCCGTCATACTCGTCGCCGACCCATTCGAGGATCTGCTGGAGCCGGGTGCCCTTGTCGCAGCGATTGGAGCGCAACGTCGCATAAGTGAGAAAGAGGATGCCTTCGCCGGCGCCGATCGGCGTGCCGAGCTTCCACTGATTGAGGTGCTGGATGTCGAGCGCGAGACCGCCGACGGCGGTCCAGTCACGACGGGCGTCCTCGAGCAGCGTCTCGGTTTTCGAGATCCAGATGTGCTTGCGGCGACCGCGCAACCACTGGTCGAGGATAATTGCGGCGACCTGGCGGCCCTTCCCGGCGCCCGTGCCGTCGCCGAGAAAGAAACCGGTTCGGTAAGGACGGCCTTCCTCGTCGGGCGTGATCGACAGGCCCTCCTCGACAGGTTTGAACCGGCCGGGAATATCGCGCTCAAAGGCGTCGCCGGCGTAGATCAGCGTTTCGAGCTGGGCGTCGGAGAGCGTCTTCGCGTCGACGACGGACTCCGAGAGGGTAGGGACGTAGGATGGCCTGGGCGCGGTGATCGAGCCCATGGCGATGGATTCCACCAGCGCGGTCGGATGCGCGGACGCGCACGCGATCGCGATCCGGCTCGGCCGATAGGGCAGGTACACGCCGACGGACTCGCCGGTCGGGAGCGGATCGGTGAACACGGTATAGTCGATGGTGTGCGCGACCTGTGACTGCGCCGCTTTCGGAGCGGGAGCGGTCAGGCGCGACTTGCTCAGCGCCCCGCCAAGCAGCGAACTGCGCCCGGCAGGGCGGGCGAGCAGCGACAGCGGGCGAGTGGCAGGCGTGACGGGCGCAGCCGAGTTTCCGACGCCGATCGCGGCGAGCGCGTCAGTGAGCGACGCGCAGCGGATCAGCTCGGCAGGCGTGCCGGTGCCTTTCTCCAGCACCATGATCTTCACGGTCTGGCTGGTGCCATGCTTGGCATAGGCGTTCGCCGGCAGCTCCAGGTGCAGCGTCAGCGTGCAACCCTCAGTCGCCTTCGCCCAGGCGCGGCTTGAGGTGTCAACGCGATCGGGAAGGATGGCGGCACAGCGGCCTCCGGCAGCAAGCCGCAACAACGCCGCACGCAGATGCCGGAAGGCAGCAAGCGGATCGGCGTGGCGGCCGATGCTGCGCGAGAAGGGAGGATTGATGAGGACGGCCGTTGGCCGGATTGTTGTCGGAAGAAGATCGTGGATCAGCTCGGCGTCGTGCCGCGTGACGGTGACGCCGGGGAAGGCTGCGGCGAGCATCTCGGCGCGCGCGGGATCGATCTCGTTGAGGACGAGGCGAGCGCCGGCGCGGTACGCGAAGGTCGCGAGGAGGCCGGTCCCGGCAGATGGTTCGAGGACCAGATCCGTAGTCGCAATCCGGCCAGCGAGCGCAGCGAGATAGGCGATTGGGGCAGGGGTGGAAAATTGCTGAAGTTCGATCTGCTCCTCGCTGCGAACCGTGTGCGTCGGCAGGCTGGCGACCAGCTCGGTTAGCGCGGCGAGGCACGCGCCAGGATCAGCGGGGAGATCGGCCTTCGCAAGGTGCATGACCTCGGCAAGTTCGAGCATGTCGTAGGCGTCGCGGAGCGACCAGCGCCCATCGGCCGAGGATCCGCCATAGGCTTGCTCCATGACCCACAGCAGCGTCTCGCGCTGGAGCGATCCGTTCTGGGCGATGGAACACGCTACCGCCTTGGCGGCGGTGATCGACGGTTCAGTGAAGTCGAGTTCGAGAGCTGCGGCTGAAGTGCGCATCGAGGCCTCCGTTATGTCGCCCGGTGCTCATCACCGGATCAACAAGCCGAAGGCCCCCTCTCCTCTCAATGGAGAGTGCGTGTCCGGTCTTTAGGGTCGAACACCCGGACAGGGCCATCCCAAACAGTCAGCAATGGTATGACCGGTCCGACACCCTTTCCTCGTCCGGAAGGTGCAATCGCCAAGGGGGCGGAAGTCATGGTTGGCCGGCGAAGGCCAAGCCATTGTAAGAACCGACGCATCAGCGTGCCTCCCCCGGCGCCGATGCGGTTCCAGGATGAGCAAGGTTGAAGAGGCTGAACTCGCTTGGGACGATCAGGTGGCCGAGACCGGCGAGCAGCACGACGGCGCCGGCGATACGGACCAGGCCTTCGAAGGATTTGCGCGCGCGCATACGGTCATAGGATTTGAATATCTCGATGCCGTTTTCATTGCGACGCTGGAAGGCAGAGCGAGCCGGAAAACGCCACATAAAGAGCCCAACGAGGATCATGATGATTGGGATGATCTTCGACATAGGTTTCTCCTTCTCGGCCACTCGAGCGAGCGTCACCTCTGGCCCGGTTCTACCGGACTAGGGTCAGCGGAACCATGCTCCGCCTCAATCTTATGACGAAGCCGCTCCAGAGCGTCAGCATCAAGAATGTCGGGGGCATCGAAGTCGATGGCGAAGAACTCGCCGGCGACTGGCGGTGCACGCAGCGCCGCGCAAGCCGCGATGTAGGGCTGCGCTGCCTGCGTCTCGATCCAGCGCCAGAATGCGGGACCATTACCAAAGCAGCCCATATTGAGCATGTCGGCGATAGTTTGGCCGTTGGCTGGGAGAGGGGGCCGATCCACGTTCATCACCTACCTTTCGGTGCTGCGAAGGTGCGCACGCCACGCGTCATTCCAATCGTCAAAGCCTTCGGGTGGCGGGCGATTGATGACCTCGCGACCATTACCCGCGAGGTGATCGCGCGACTTTGCGAACAGGCGTTCGGCAGCTCGACCGCGATCGCTGTAGACGATGACCCGCCGCACCTTCTCGGGAATAGCGACGAACGCCAACCGCTCGATGCCGCCCAGCGCCCAGGTTGGCGTTCCATGCCACGCCATCGCGGATTTCGCGTCCTCGATCCCTTCCGCCAATCCGAGCTCCTCCGTCGCCGGGGCCAAGCGAATGGCGCCGATACCCAGCAGGCCTAGCGCGACCTTCGGCTTTGCGATCGGCTTGCGCAGCACGTTCTCGGGATCGAGAAAGGTGCGCTGCACAGCGACCAGCCCAAGATCAGTCTCGACCGACGCGATCATGGCAGGCATGATGCGCTTACTCGGTCCAGAACCCAAAATGGTCGCTGGGTTGAACCGCAGCGATCGTGAGAAAGGCGCAGGAAGACCGCGGGCGATTAGGTATTTCTCTGCGAGAGTGCCGGCGATCGGCTCGCTGGACTTCCAGAGACGAAGCGCAAGCGCGCTCATGTCCCGCTTCGGTTTAGCCTCCGGCATCGACAGCGGCCCACGATCGTGAAGCCTGCGCCGCTGCAGCGCCTTCAGAACCTCACCCGTGGAACATCCTGCAAAGCAGTGGAAGAGGATGGCAGTATCGCCAAGGCGAACGCTGAGGCTCGGCGATCCGTCGTCATGAGCGGGGCAACGGCACTCGCCGCGTGTCCCCCTCCACACCCCGCCGAGTTGTTGGGAGCACCTCAAGGTTTGTGACACGGACAGCGGTAAGCTGAACAGGTAGCGAACAGGGCGGCTCAGGCCACCTTGGCTCCGGGTCCGCCGGCG
>NZ_JACIDB010000021.1 GCF_014196115.1 Sphingomonas aquatilis
ACGCCGGCGAAGCCGTCATAGGGCGGGTTTCCGAGTACGACGAGGATCGGCCTGGTCTGTTTCACGGCATCGGCCGAGGCCCGCTCTTCCTCCAGTTCCGCGAAGGGCAGGGGCTTGTTCGTGTGCGGTTCCCACCCGGTGAGGGCGTTGGTCAGGTAGATCCCCGGCCGCGCATCGTCGGGTATCGGCGCCCCCATGTTCGAGAGCGTGATGCCCGCCTGCATGTGGGCGACGACGAAGGGCGCCGGCATGATCTCGAAGCCGAACACCCGGTTGCAGGCGGCACTTCGCAGTCGATCCGCGACGGCAGAACCGAGCCCATGAGCAGCCAGGTTCGCCTCAATCCGGCGCAGGACGGAGTTGAAGAAACCCCCGGTGCCGCAACAGGGGTCGAGGACATAGACCCGCTCGTCAGCGAGCCCATCCGAAATGCCAAGGTCGTGCTTGAGAGCACGGTCGACGCGCGCGACCATGTAGTCGATCACCTCGACCGGCGTGTACCAGACTCCGAACTGCTTCCGGAGCTTGGGATCGAACGCCTCGAGGAAGGGCTCGTAGAAGTACTGGACAGCGCGTCCTTCCTCGAAGCGCTTCAAGAACTCCTTGGCGTCGATCCGGTTGAGCGTCTCGCCGGTCCAGTCGAGCACCTCGACGAGGTCCAGCTTCTTGATGTGCTTCGGAGCGGTGAGCTGCTGAAACAGTGTCGCCACGAACGGCACATGGAGGGTCCATGCAGCCGAGTGCCAATCGAACCGCGCAGGGTTGCGCGGTGTGGTGCGCGCCCAGATGCCCCACGCCGAAAACAACCCGTAGAAGAGCGTCTGGATGAGGGTGGACCTGAAGAAGTGATCACCCTTCTCGCCCTCGAAGGTGATCCCGAGGGCATCCTCCAACGCGGTACGGATCGTCTTAAGCGCCGGCAGATCACCAGCGGCCTCGACCCTAGCCAGTGCGTCGCGAGCATAGGATGCCAGAAACCACGCGACGTCCTTGGGTTGAACGAGAGCGACGTTCTGCGTGAAGGCGCGCCGAAGATACTCGACGAACGCGCGGCCGACTGACTTGGCGGCTTCAGCCGGCTCTTGAACGAGGGACCAGAACTCGGGCGCGCTCTGCGCGATCGCGAACGCCTCCAGACGTGCGGCCTGGCCGTCGGGTCCGCGTCCGACCAGCTGGAAGGCGCGCAGGTTGGTCACGAGGACCAGTCCATAGCCTTCGAAGTATTTAGTCAGCTGCTTGGGTGTCGACTTGAACAGGCTGTCATCGGCGACGCCCTTGACCTCTACTACCCCGCGCTCGGGCGCCTGCCCCGGCCGCGGTGCGCCCTTCTGAATCTGCCGCGCTGCGAACAAACCGAAATCGGGGCTGCCGGCGCCGGTGTTGGCGAGCTGCGACACGGGCAGCACCTTGGGCCGGAGGGAAGCCCCCACGCGCTCGAACAGGGTGTTCAGCGCGGGATAGTAGGCGGTCTCAGGCGTGCCGGCCCCCAAAGCATGGACCCGACGGACGGCTTCGAAGAACTCCTCCGCGATCTGTTCAGGATTGTATGCCACTCTGCCCCTTCACGCTGATGCCCGGCTCGCAAACCGTGCCTCGATCCTCCTGTTAACAAGCTGCGTGACCTTTTGCGCGACTTCTTCAAGCGTCGCCGTCAACCTGTTGAGCTGCGACAGCGTCCCTGACAGCTCTGGTCCATAGCGGGCTGTCAGGTACTCCCTCCCGCTGGTAAGCCGGTGCAGATGATCGGCCGTCCGCTGGCGCAGGACGAGACCGCACTCTCCCGCTCGCTTCGCGCGCGCCCCGAGGTCGTGCTGCAGCCCACGGACTGCTTGGGGTGTCTCGCCAGCATCAAGCATCAGCGCGTTCAGGTAGAGCTCGATCGCGTGGATCGCTAAAACGCGGGCCGGAGCGAGCTGGTGTGGCTCCGATCCGTGAGACCGCGCCATCAGATGCAAGCAGCTACCGCGAAACTCGTGTGCGAGGTTGAGGATCTGCCAGGCGCTCGCCGCCGAACCCGGGTACGCTGGCACGATGTCGTCAGGCATCAGCTAGTGCGTTCCTCGGAAGCGGGAGGGACTCCGTTTTCCATCGTTTCGCTGGTCCCGTCCATCTGTCGTGGTTCGGCCTCATCGACAAAGCTCAATAGCATATTCAGGAGTAGAAGTTCTTCGAACGCGTGATCGTCTGGTACATCCGGTCGATGCGCACGGGGGTTCCTGATCGTGCCAAAGGCCCCCTCAAAGAGCTTCACCCGCGCGATTACCTCGCCCTTCTCTAAGTCGGGCCATACGAGAGGTGCGTTGTCCTCAGAGAAGGCGTTGTTCCAAAATGCACCCTCGCGCTGACCCCTTGACCTGCCCTTGGGCAGCTGCGTTTTCACTCGATGCTCGATGTCTCGAGCGACGTCACGCAGAACCTGGTCTGGCTTTACAAAGAACTCCTGCGCGGTTGAGCGTAGAGAAGGATGAAGCAAGGATAAGGGCAGGACGGGTCGGCCGTACTCCCAAGTCCTTCTCTCACGAAAGTAAGGCGCGTCGAGGTAATGAGTGAAGTGCTGCCTCCGTCGTACGTCACCACCATTGCGAATGAGCTCGATATCCTCATCCAAGAGCGCACAGTGTCTCGCGCGTAAAAGGACGTCTCTTCTTACAACCGCATCTTCGGGGTAGCAGTCGCGATCGACCAGAAGCTTAATTGAACTCGCTAGTGCTCGAGCACCTTGGCCGTTGTAACCAGAAGTGAGCCCGCCGCGTACAACAACGGCACCGTCAGTTGTTTCGATCAAGAGCGCGTGGTCACCGTGCCCGAACGTATCGAGATCCGAGATGATCCAAGCTTTTAGAGGCCTGGAGCACGTACCTAGAAGAACAAGTAGGTCGCCGATAGCTTCGTCGCATGTAGGGCCGCCTATATACCGGGGTTGCCCGGTGTCGTTACCTCGCTCCCCAACGAGAACGGCCCAGGCATAAGCGCGGAACTGTCTGGTTACGTAGGATCTTATAGACACTTGCTGGACCTCGCCTCCTGCGGTGGGTCAGAACGCGCCTTCGACGACATCATCATTTCTGGTCCCGCGAAGCGCGTCCCTCTGTTCCTGGAGCTCGGCTTCGCGTGAGCAATGATACCACTCGTTGCCCGCGGTTCGGCACAAGTCGATCGACTTCGCTTCTTGCTCGAGACGCCGCTCTTTGCGGCAGTGGGCATCACGATTGCGTGCGTCCGAGGCAGCACACATCATGTGGGAGGAGTAGACACGGTCCACCAGCGCCAGCTCCGAAGCGCTGAAATTGTTCTGGACCAAGTTTTCTCGGGACCGGGCCTGCAGCTTTTCGAGCGCACCCGGCGTATTCCTCACCTCATCCTCATCCAGCTTGGTCAGGGCATCATCGCTTTCGTCGCGGCTCGACTGGGCGTTTACAATGTCCGGCCGAGCAACCTTGCCAAGCATCGTAGCCAGCGGGCCGCGGAGTGCTGACACGTCGACGGAGATGATCGGGCTGCGAGGATCCGAAAGGTTCGCCTTCACCTGGTATGCGAACGGCGCATCTTCGCTACCCTCCACCCCTTCAGCAGAGATATGAAGTGTGCCCGAGCATTCGACGCTCTGGTTTGCACGGTCCACAGAGGTACTGGTCACGTCGCCAGCAACGAAGGAAAGCTTGGCCAGCCACCCGGCTTTAAGTTCGTCATATCGCTCGGCGAGAAGCTCGTCGCGGGGCGCCTGCGCGTTCTCTCGGACGACGTCATACGCCTGAGACAGAATGGCATCAGAGACACAAACCTTGGGATCACCGCTCTGAAGCATCGACTCCGGTGATCCCGAGCAGGCCGCGAGGGCCGCCAGCCCAACTATGCAAGCGATGTTCCGTGTTCGCATCTGTGCCTTCCCCCAACACAAGCTATTCGCCCATTTACAACGGATCGCCTTAGGCCATCTCGACGGTACGGGGACAAGCCACCTGACTATTCAGTCGCGGTCGACCGGCCGACCGATCCCGACCGCCACCATCGTATCGAGGACGCGCTGGAGCAGGCTGGAGGGCAGGAAGCCGTAGCTGGTGGACGGCTCGCGCCCGGGGATCGGCCGCGTGTCGTAGCCCGGCCACGCATAGCGGTTCCACTCGCTGACCACGATCCACGACCGCTCGCCGGAAAGCCCGAGCTGCCGGCGAACAGCTTGCGGCATCTCGATCGCGACGTCGTCGGCGCCGGGCTCCTTGGTCGTGAAGGGAACGACATGGACGAGGGGAAGACCATCGCGGCTGACTGTCATCAGCACGACGGCGACAGGTCGGTCCTTGATCCCTTCGTCGCGACCCTCGCGATACTCACGCTCCCAAAGATAGCTGTAGTTAAGGACTTCACCCGGCTCCGGCAGCTTGGAACTGCCTTTCGGCTTCTTCGCTGCCTGGCCCGGGTTTGACGGCACGGAGCGCGTCGAGGGTTTCTTCATCCAGATCCTCCGTGCGCCCGGCGACCCGTTCACGGCGTCGCAGGCGCTCATATTCGTCCACAGGAACCATGACGAAGCGCACCCGGCCGTTGCGGCTGACGCCGACAGGGCGGATCATCGCCTCGTCGGAATAATGGCCGAACTGCTTCTGCAGCGTGCCGGACGGCACGATTTCCATGCTCTTCGCCATGAGCGGCGCTCCAATCTTGTCGCAGTTACCGTGGTAGGATCTGTTTCAACCGCCTGCCCGCGGGCTGTCCTTCACCAGTGCGTTGCGGATCTCCGCTTGGCCTAGCGGCCGTTCTCTTTGCACATCGGGACGTCTTCAGCGTGTATGGCGGTCTTGTTGCGTTGCGTTTGTCTGTTTCCGAGCGTTACCTGGAGCAAGCCAGCCTGAAAGGCTGACAGGCCGGATCATGCGGATAATCCGGGAAGCCGTCAAGACCTGGTTCACCCGGCAAAGATGCACATTGTTTATTCCAGTAATATCCCTTCCTGGAATAAAGGGGCACGTGTATGGTCCCGATGTCGCAGTTCCTGAATAGGTGGACTGCGGCCTTGATTGCCGGTTCGCCCGGGCATTCTGCTCCCGAAACGCTGGACTCATGCCCTGAAAAGATAGACTTTGTCCGCAGTCCAAGCGGCAGGGTTGTGAACCGATGCGCGAGGCGGGAACGGACGGTGCGAGTGACGCAGCCTTTAGCGAGGCCCATCGCCGGGAACTCGTGATCCGGCCTCTTGCCGCCAAGGTCACGATCAATGCCCAGACCGCAGCGAACGCTGCAGCCACCTTGGGTCTTGGACGCTCCCGCCTGTTCGAACTAATCCGGGCGTACCGCGCTTCACCGGAGCTCGCCTCGCTTCTCCCGGGCAAGCGCGGTCGGGTACGGGGCGAGCGCCGGTTGCTGAGCGAACAGGAAGACCTGATCCGCCGAGCGCTCCGCGAGGTTTATCTCACCGCGGAGAAGCCGAGCGTAGCTAGCTTGCGACGTTGGCTGCGTCACGAGTGCCTGAAGGCCGGCGTCCCAATCCCGAGCGTAAAGGCACTGCGCGCTCGCATCGCGGCGCTTCCGCCGGAGGACATCATCGCCGCACGCGAGGGCACCAAGGCGGCGGCCGACCGGTTTCGGCCGGTGCGCGGCCGCCTTGAGGCAGGCTACGCACTCGAACTCGTGCAGTCCGACCACACGCTCGTCGACGTAATCGCAGTCGACGACGTGTACCGTCGGCCGATCGGCCGGCCGTGGATCACGCTCATGATCGACATTGCGAGCAGGACGGTGCCGGGCTTCCACCTCACGATGCTGCACCCGTCGGCGGTGTCGGTTGGGATGGCCATGCGCCACGCCGTGCTGCCGAAGGACCCCTAGCTCGCCGAACGCGGCATGTCTGCGCCATGGGGCAATCAGGGCCTGATGGACCGTCTTCACCTCGACAATGCGCGGGAGCACCATTCGAAGGCATTGAAGCGCGGCTGCCGTACCTACTCGATCGCGCTCGAGTACCGGCCTCGCAAGCGTCCCCATTATGGTGCGCACATCGAGCGGCTGATCGGGACGATGATGGGCGCCGTCCACCTGTTGCCCGGCACCACTTTTTCCAACGTCGCCGAGCGCGGCGACTACCAGGCCGAAGGTAAGGCGTGCATGACGCTGGCGGAGATCGAGGCCTGGCTCGCCGGGGAAATTATCGGGCCGTACCACGCAGATATTCACCGCGGGCTCGGCATCCCGCCTGCGACCGCTTGGGACGAAGCGGTTGAGCGACGGACGGAACTCATGCGGCTGCCCGCTGATCCGGCCGCGTTCCTGTTCGACTTTCTGCCCTGCGAGGTGCGGGCGGTCACGCGCGAAGGGATCGAGCTGTTCAATACCCACTATTGGGATGATGCGTTGTCCTGCCATTACACCCGACCCGGCGGCAAGCTGCCCGTCCGGTGGGACCCGCGCGACCTTTCACGGATCTGGCTCGAGCTGCCGGACGGTGACCATCTTGAGGTGCCGTACCGCGACCTTCGCCGGCCAGCGATCACCCGCTGGGAGCAGCTGGAGGCGCAGCGTACCCTGCGCGAGCGGGGCCGCGGGGCTGTCAACGAGCAGCTCATCTTTGACGCTGTCGAGACGCAGCGCTTCATCGTCGCCGAGGCTGCCCGCAAGACTAAGGCGGCCCGGCTCGCCATGCAGCGCACCGCGACGGCGCTCGCGGACGCTCAACGCGTCCGCGCGGCCAAGCACTCTGATCTGCCAAAGCGTGCCCAGCCGGCGCCTGTGTCTGGCCAATGCCCGCCACCCGCGCCTCCACTGGGCGACCTTCCGTTCTTGGTCGACGAGAAGAGAGGATGACCAAATTCGCGCATCTGGCGGAAGGCTACCGCGACCAGGCGCTCTGGCCGGACGATGAGCGTGTCGCATGGATACGCAAGGATCGCTGGGTCGGTTTTCCGAAGGCGGAGAAGGTCCGGTCGATGCTGGGCGAGTTGCTGGCGCACCCGCCTCGCACCCGCATGCCCTGCCTTCTCGTCTTCGGGCAAACAGGGATGGGCAAATCGCATATCGTCGAGCGGTTCGCGGACGAAAACCCGCGCACCTTCGATGACAGAACGGGGCTGGCGACCGTCCCGGTCGTCGCCGTGCAGCTGCCGCCGGAGCCGACCGAGGGCGAGTTCTACGACGAGATCCTGGCCGCGCTGGGTGCGGGCTTCGCTGGTGGGTCCGATCTCGGACGCGCCCGGCAGCTTACGCGCCGGTTGATGGGGAAGGTCGGCGCGCGCATGCTGTTACTTGACGAGATCAACCATATGCTGGCCTGCACACCGCGCCAGCAACGCATTTTCCTGAACACGATCCGCTACTTCGCCAACGACCTGCGAATGCCATTGGTCTGCACGGGCAACCACGAGGCGAGGGCGGCGCTCTTGACGGACGCAGCGCTCGCCGATCGCTTCGATGCGATCGAGCTCGTGCGCTGGCGAGATGACGAAGCCTTTCGGCTGCTCTTGGTGACGCTGGCCGCCATCCTGCCGCTCCGAAATCCGTCGCCGCTCGCCGAGGACTTGTTCAGGGCCAGGCTGCTGGAGCTGACCGACGGGAATACCGGCCGTATTTTCCGGCTTGTTGAGAACCTCGCCGTTCGGGCGATCCGGCGGGGCGCGGAGATGATCGGTCCCGAAGACTTGGACGCCGATGATCTTGTCCTTCCCAGCGTCACCATGAAGGAGATCGCGAAACGACGAGGGCGGCCAGGGTCGGGCGCGGTGGGCACTGCATGAGCGATGGTAGTCGACGCATCCCCGCTGCCGGTCGCCCCGCGTCCGCATCCGGACGAGCTGATCTCGTCCTGGCTGGGCAGAACTGCGGCGGTCTACGACATGGAAGTGGAGGGGTTGCGTGCCAGCCTGCTGCGGAACGGCGACGTCGCTCCTGGCGGCGTGGACGTCGAACTCGATTCCGGCGAGCGGGATCGTATCGCTGAGGCGTTCGCATTGGCTCCGGAATGCGTGGCCGCGCTGGAACTCCGACGGGCTTGGCCGAACCTTGCCGTGGATTGGCTGCGCTGCACCGATCGGGCCAGACATGCCCTGGACCCTCTGCACTCTTGCTGGTGTCCCACTTGCCTTGAAGAAGGTCGAAAGGCAGGCGGGGCTTACCTTGATCGCGACACAGCTCTGCCGCTGGTCCTCTGTCATCGTCATTTGCGGTGGCGGTATGAAGGCTGCCGCAGCTGCGTGCCCACTCGCGGGCCGACCTTTGTGCACATCAACGGCGCGACCGAACTGATCTGCCCCGACTGCCGCAAGCTCCTTCACACCATTGTCCATCGTGTCCCCGCCAGCGAGTGGGCCAGCGACGATCGGCGCGGCGCCCGACAGTTCGAGATGCTTCTGGCATTTGAGAAATGCTTGCGAGCCGCCTGGCTCGGCCATCCGTCGCACTGGTTCGGGGTAGGCGAGGTCCAGCCGTCCGAGTTCCTGGCTCTGCTCGACGATCTGACAAAGGCGCTGCTCGCGCGCAATCTGGACCAAACCAGCTTGATCAACCGATATCAAAGCGAGTTCATCGGCGCTGTTCCGCATCACCGGCCTCGCAATTGGGCGGACGCTTCCTTCCCCAAGCTTTCACCGAGAATGAGGGCCAAGGTACTGTGCGCGGTGATCGCAATCATCTCGCGCGAGGAGATTAGCGTGCTGTTCTCCCTTTGGTACTGGACTAGGTCGTCGGGTTCCGAAGTCAAGACCCAGAAGCTCGAGTGGTTATTCGAGAACGCCACGACACGCGTGCAGGCCATGCTGATCCGAGGCAGCGAGCGGTGGCCGGCAGCCCTGCGGGAACGCATGCGCGTCCTGCATGAAGCATCAGGGATCGACGTCGATGATGTACTTGCACGCTTTGAGGCGATCCGGGCGGAGCTCGGCTTCACCAGCCTGATCAGGCGCCCCGGAGATCCAGGTTGGCGCGGCAGTCTGGCGGACCTTCCTGCCTGAGGACTCACGGCTGAAGCGGGACGGCGATCCCGGTCGGCAACGGGCGGAGCGACGGTTTGCCGCGGGTGGCTTCGCCGCTATGACATCGGCTCGGCAAACAGGGGAAGCGGACAGCATGAACACCAAGGATCTCGCCAAGCAGGTCGCCGACCAGCTCGGCACGACGGAGAAACAGGCGCGCGAGTTGCTCGACGCGGCGCTGAACGCGATCGGCCAGGCCGCCGCGGCTGGTGACGAAATCAACCTGCCGGGCTTCGGCAAGTTCAAGGTGAGAAATATGAGCGAGCGCAGCGGCCGCAATCCGGCCACGGGCGAGGCGATCACGATTGCGCCGTCGAAGAAGCTGACGTTCACGCCGGCCAAGGCGCTCAAGGATCGGCTCTGAGCGCTCGTGGCCGCGCACAATCGAAGGCCCGCTCCGAAACCGGCCAATTTGAAGGAGGCGCTCGAGCGCGTGCCCTGGGCGTCGCGCGGGCGTGATACGCCGATCTCCCGCCTCGCACGATCAATCGTACCCGTGGGCAACAAGGCGGGCGTGCCCAAGGGCGACCTCGCGCTCCATATCGCCATTCAAGACCCAGCCCATGTAGACTGGGTACTGGACATCCAAGGCACTGCCTTCCAGGTCGGCCGCGGCAAGCTATACACCTGCTGGCACGTCGTGGAAGCGCTCCGCATCAAGGAGCATGAGGCCTACCTCTGGGCGAACAGCCGGCTGAACGGCGTAGAGGCGCAACGGCCGTACCCGTTCGCGGCTGTCATGCGCTACTATGATCAGCGCTTTGAGGACGGCGGTCCGGGTATCGACGCCGGCATCCTGATCTGTCCTGCGACCGAGAGCAAGGAGGCGCCCTACGACGTGCCGCCGGTGAGATGGGGGGATTCGACGAAGGTTGGGGTGGGCGACCGGGTGCTGATCGGCGGCTTTCCGCTCGGCAAGGCGATGTTCTTCTCCAACTCGACGAACCGCGGCCTGGTGCAGCCGTCGTTCTTCGAGGGCATCGTCAGCGCTGTGATCCCGGCCATTCAGCGCGGCGAGACCAGGCTGTTCCAGATCAGCTCGGTGGCGCTTGGCGGGATCAGCGGGGGAGTCGTATGCGATCCGAGGACCGGGGCGGTGCTCGGCATGGTGACGAGCGGGCTCACCGTGGGCGAAATCAGCCTGCCGATCACCTATGCGCTTCCGAGCGAGGTGCTCCGGCCCTTTGCCGATGCAATCAGCTTCGACGTCGGCGACGGGGAACGATGGCGCTAGTCGGACTGGTGCCATGGACGCCGCTTGCGCGGCGGGAAGGGGAGGCGCATATCACTGTCATGGCGACCCGGTCCGATACGATCACCACCAAGGGCAGCAAGGCGGGCGTGCTCGGGCGCAGCGCAGCGACGGGCCGTTACGTTCTGGCGCCGGTGGCGACCAAGAAAGCGACCGTCTCTGACCAGCGTATCGCCGCGGCAGTGAAGAGCGTTTTGGCCAAGAAGAAGTAGCTTGCCGGCGGTCCAGACGTCGACGGACGACGTCTTTATCAATTGCCCGTTCGACGATGCCTTCGCGCCAACGTTCCGCGCGCTGATCTTCGCCATCCTAGTCTGCGGCTTTCGCCCGCGCTCGGCGCGCGAACTAGATGACGGTGGCCAGACCCGGATCGACAAGATCTTCGCGCTGATCGAGCAGTGCCGCTACGGCATCCATGACCTGTCACGCACCGAGCTGGACGCGGTCAACAACCTGCCGCGCTTTAACATGCCGCTCGAACTCGGGCTGTTCCTTGGCGCCAAGCGCTACGGCGGCAAACATCAGAAGGCCAAGCGTGTCTTGATCCTCGACGTGGAGCAGTTCCGATACCAGCGTTTCATCTCCGATCTGGCCGGTATGGACATCCATGGGCATGGCGGCGACCCGGCTCGTGCGCTCCGCGAGGCGCGTGATTGGCTCGCCAACGTATCGCGCCGCGAGCTGCCTAGCGCCGACCGCGTGCAGCGCGTCTATGAGGCGTTTCTAGCCGACTTGCCCGATCTGGCGGCCGTGCTAGAGTTCGATCCCGATCGGATCCCGTATGTCGACTTCGAGCGGATCGTCGGCCGCTGGTTGATCGAAGCGCCGGCCGCGATCGGGGCGGCGTAAGACACCTCAAAAGCCGTTACGCTCTGTTGCCGCCAGTTAGAAAAGACACATTCTCCGCTAGATAGAAACGACACTCGCTCGTGGCAGCGGGGGCAGCGTGGAGCCCCCAAGCAGCGCAA
>NZ_JACIDB010000022.1 GCF_014196115.1 Sphingomonas aquatilis
CAGAAGCTGGTCCAAAACGTCCTTGTCGATTGCCATATCGATGGTCCCTTCCATTCCATCCTATGGCCTCCCGCACAAAATTCCTGACAGTCCCGCTGCTGCCGGCACCGCTAACCCACCGGCACAATCTCGACGATCCAACCGCGCTGTTCGACACGATGGAGACGCCAGGCGCGCGCTCGCGCATCGGTCTCGCTCACGGCTCGATCCGCGACTTCTCGTCGCGCGGCGAGGCGCAGAACCAGATCGCACCTGATCGCGCGCAGCGCTCCAACCTCGACTATCTTGCGCTCGGCGACTGGCACGGGAGCCTCAGGGTCGATGCGCGCACCTGGTACTCAGGAACGCCAGAAACCGACCGCTTCCAGCGGGATGAGCCGGGCTACGCTCTGCTCGTGACGCTTGAGGCAGGGGCGGAGCCGTCGGTATCGCCAATCCGTACTGGCAGGTTCCAGTGGCTGATGCGCTCGTGGACGGTGGCCGACGCGGAGGGCTTTGCCGCCGAGTGCGACCGGCTGCTTGCGCAGGTCGAACCATCGGCAACCCTCCTGCAGCTCTCGCTCTCGGGTATCGTCAGTTTGTCCGATCGTATCGCGATCCTTGCGCGTCTCGACAATGACCTGCGCCATCGCCTGCGCCATCTGGTGGTTACCGCCGACGATCTCGTCGGTCGGCCGAGCGAACAGGATTTGGCAGACCTGCGGGTCGAGGGAATGATAGGTACGGCCGCGGGCAAGCTGATGAGCATGATAGAGGCCGGTGGCAGCGACGGCGCCATTGCCAGGCGCGCGCTTGAGCGCCTGTTTGTGGAACATCAGCGTGGGCAGGACGCGGCATGAGCCTTCGAATCCGGCGCGTTGCGCTTTCAAACTTCCGCAAATACCGCGACCCCTTCGTGCTCGACGGGCTGACCAACGGGCTCAACGTCATCATCGAGCCCAACGAAACTGGTAAGTCGACGCTGCTGGAAGCGATGCGCGCCGCCTTCTTCATCCGGCACAACACCGCCAACCGGCTTGCGCGTAGCTATGCGCCTTACGGTGAGGCCGTCGCTCCGCAGATCGAGATCGGCTTCGAGGCGAAAGGTGAGGCGTGGGAAGTCAGCAAGCGCTTCCTGAAAAGTGCTTCGGTTGAGGTTCGGGGACCGAACGGGCGTGCGCAGGGCGAGGATGCCGAGGCGCAGCTGCAAGCACTGCTCGGTGCGCGTCGCGACACCAGCCAGGGCGGCGACGCGGCCGCCCACGGCGCACTCGGCCTGCTGTGGGTCGGGCAGGCACAGGCGCTTGAAGTGACGGCGCCGGGTGAGATCGTGCGCGACAGCGTTCGCGCTACGCTGGAAGCTGAGGTCGGCACGATCATGGGCGGTGCCGCCTACCAGCGTGTTCGTCCCCGCATCGACAGCCAGTTCGCGGAATACTGGACCAACAGCGGTCGGCCGACCGGTCGCCAGACCGCGGCACGCGACGAGCATGAGGCAGCACAACGCGCCGCGAGCGAGGCGGCCACTCGGCTTGCCGCCTTGGAACAAGGCTTCTCCGATCTCGAGGCTGCGCGAGCGCGGCTAAAGGTGCTAGACCGCGATCTTGCCGATACCACCGATGCTGAGCAGCGTCGGACGCTGGTAGGCCAGCTCGATGTGGCGCGCTCTGCCGCTCAGCTGCTCGACACACGCCGCGCAGAGCACGGCCGCCTTGTCGAACGCGTCAGGGCCCTTGAGGATCTCGCATCGCGCCTCGCAACCGCCCGCAAAGCTGTCAGCGACACGGCTACGGCGCTCAGCAAGGCACGGGATAGTCGATCCGGCTTGGTCGGGGAGCTGGCGGCCGCACAGGAAAGAGCGAGGATAGCCCGTGAGCTGCTAACCCGTGCTCGTGACACTCGGCGGACCGCTCACGCGGCACTTGATGCTGCTCGGATTCGGGCTGCGGAGCGCGAGCGCCGGGGGGCAATCGGCGAGGCACGACGGCGTTATACCGAGTTGGTTGGGCTGGAGGCCGAATACGAAGCGACGCGACAGCTCGCGACTGCGACGATCCCTGCCACCGTCATCAAGGCCCTCGAAGAACGTGAACGTGCCGTGGACAAGGCGCGGGCGGCTATGGATGCCGGTGCGACGCGGATAGAGTTCGCCGGTGATGTCAGCGGTCTGACGATCGACGGAGCTGCGGCGGAGCGTGGAGACCGCATGCTGTCTCGCGAGACGCGCATCAGACTGGGCGATGCCGAACTGATCATCCGTCCGCCGGTCGGGCTGCAAGGCGCCGAGACGGCACTCGCCAATGCGACCGATGATCTGAACTCAGCCTTGGCTGAGCACGGGGTGGAGAGTGTCGCTGCGGCTCGTGATCGTAACGAGGCGGCACGAGACGCGGTCGCCAACCTTCGCACGCTTGAAGCGCGGATCGCCGGGATCACGCCTGCCGTGACGCTGCTCGACGTCGAGGCGGGTGCTTCGGCCCTGAAACTTTTCATCGCCGGATTGCGGGAAGGCGCGGAAGGGGAGGGGAGTGGCGAAGAACCAGACGTCGAGGCGCTGACGATCGCGTCACGTGAGGCGGATATAGCGCTGGCAAAGGCTGAAGGTGTCGATGCGGTGGCATCCGAGCAGTTGCGCGAGGTGGAGGCGCGCAATGCTCCATTGATGGTTCAGGAAGCTGGCGCCGAGCGGGATGCGCTGAATGTCGCGGCCCAGCTTGCCACCCTGGAAGCCAAGTCCGAGGTGGCCTCGCTTGACGACGCTTTGCGCGATGCGCGCCAGCAGGAGGCGGCAGCGCTCGTCAACCTGCAGGATGCCGAACGCGCGGCGACTGCGCATGACGTTGTGACGATCGAACGGCAGATCGGACTGCTGGACAAGCGGGTCGAGGTGGCCCGGGCCCAGCGTACCGACCTGGAAAAGGTGATTGCCGGGCTCGAGGCGCGGATCGAGGCGGAAGGCGGCAAGGGGCTGGCCGACCGCGCCGCAGTTGCGCGTGAGGAGGCTGATGCCGCAGCTGCCAATCTGGCACGTGTGACGCAGGAAGCCGAAACGCTGAAGTTGCTTCGCGACACTTTGGAGAGCGCACGCGCCGAGACGTCACGGACGTTCGTCGGGCCTGTGGCGCGGCGTGCGCGCCGGCACATCGAACGGCTGCTGCCGGGCGCGGACCCCGGCTTTGGCGACGACCTTGGCCTGGCGTCGATTGCGCGGGGCGGATTAGCCGAGGGTTGCGGCGATCTCTCCAGGGGCACGCAGGAACAGCTGGCAGTCCTCACGCGGCTTGCCTTTGCCGACATGCTCCTCGAGCAGGGCATGCCGGTCTCGCTGATCCTGGACGACCCGCTGGTCTATTCGGACGATACCCGCCTCGATCTTATGACCGAGATTCTGACGGAGGCAGCAACGCGAATGCAGGTCATCCTGCTTACCTGTCGTGATCGCGCCTTTCGCCATCTTGGTAACCGGATTAGCCTGGCGGGAGGTCGGTAACGGAACCTAGAAATTCTGGTGGTTAGCGGACCGGCCGCTTTTGGGTAAAGCAAGGCGCATAGCTGACGTTGGCTACCGCGGCCCCCGTTCCGATTGGGATCCCATGCGAGACGGGATCCCGAAACCTTGGGGTGTCATCTCGCCCTCAACCGGACCGGCCACCAGCGGCGCATTTTTCAACAGCCCCGGTCGATTTTCTGGCGGTCTGGCTTTCCGTTTCGCCACGCTCGACAAGCAGTTCGGGAAACGGCACCCGCCTTGCCGTATGTCGTGCAACTCGCGCATTGGTAGTGCTGGCCGCCCTTCCCAATCGGGATAGGACAAACTGAAAGTCAGGCGATCGTATCCACCACACCGCCGTCAACGCGTAGCGCCGCACCGGTGGTCGCGGACGCTTGTGGAGAGGCGATGTACACGCACAGGTTGGCGACTTCCTCGACCGTGGCAGCGCGCTGGATGATCGAGGACGATCGGTGTGCCTTGACGAAATCGGCGCCGGCCTCTTCCAACGATTTGCCCGAGGCGACCGCATCCGCCAGCATCTCGGATACGCCCTCCGAGAGCGTCGGACCGGGAAGGATAGCATTCACCGTTACACCCGTACCCGCCATGCGCTTGGCGAGGCCACGCGACAGGGCGAGGTCGGCGGTCTTGGTCACGCCGTAGTGGATCATGTCCGCCGGGATGTTCAGGCCCGACTCCGAGGACAGGAACAGCACGCGACCCCAGCCCTTGTCGCGCATCCGCGGCAGATAGGCCCGGGACAGGCGTACGCCCGACAGCACATTGACCTTGAAGAAGCGTTCCCATTCCGCGTCAGGCGTCTCGAAAAAGTCCTGCGGGCCGAAGATGCCGGCATTGTTGACCAGGATGTCGACCGCCGGAAGCGCGGATACGATGGCATCGCATCCGGCTTCCGTTCCAACGTCTCCGGCTACACCGCGCACATCGGCATCCCCGACCTCACGCTTCAGCCTGGCCACCGCCTCCTGGGTGCGGCTCTCGTCGCGCCCGTTCAGGACGACGATCGCCCCGGCTGCCGCCAGCCCCTTCGCGATTGCGAAGCCGATACCGGCGGTCGAACCGGTCACGAGCGCTGTTTTGCCGGAAAGGTCGATGTTCATGCGCTATCTCCAGGGATGGCTTTTTAACCGTCGGAGGATTGCGTAACGTCAGCCCTGCGCGGCGAGTTGCGCCCGCACGGCGTCGGCCAGCGGCGTCGTCGGACGTCCGATCAGCTTCGAGAGCTGATGGCCGTCATCGAACAGCGCGCCGTTCGAGGCATCGACGTCCCACGCCGCGAGCCCTTCGGCGAAGCCCTCGGGCAGGCCGACCTGCTTCAGGATCGCAGCGTAGTCGGCCTGCGGCAGGTCGCGGTACGGGATGTCGCGACCCGTCTGGCGCGAGATCTCGGCGGCAAGGTCGGCAAGCGTCACCGCGTCGTCACCAGCCAGCTCATAGGTCTTGCCCTCATGGCCCTCGCTGGTCAGCACGACGGCTGCGGCCTCGGCATAATCGGCACGGGTCGCGAGCGACAGGCGTCCCTCGCCAGCGCTGCCGACGAACGCGCCATTCTCCAGAGCCGCCGGGATCGAGCCCGTGTAGTTCTCGGTGTACCAGCCATTACGCAGGAGGGTCGTCGGGATGCCGGAGGATGCCAGCATCGCTTCGGTCGCACGGTGCTCCTCGCCTAGGCTGATCGGCGAGCGGTCGGTGTGGAGCAGGCTGGTGTAGACGATACGCTTGATGCCCGCCTGCTTGGCGGCCTCAATGACGTTGCGGTGCTGCGGCTCGCGCTGCCCGACTTCGCTCGACGAGATCAGGAGCAGCGTGTCGACCCCGGCCAGTGCCGGAGCAAGCGTCTCGGGCTGCGCGTAATCGAACGCGCGTGCCTCGACGCCCAGATCGCTGGCCTTCTCGGGCGAGCGCACCAGCGCCACGATCGGCTCGCCGGTCGACTTGCGCTTCAGGCTTTCGATGACGAGGCGGCCAAGCTGGCCGGTCGCGCCGGTGACGGCGATGGTCATGACAATTCTCCTTCGATGACGCGTTGAGAGTTGAGATCAGTTGAAACGGAAGCCGGAGATGGCGGTCGACAGCACTTCCTCGGCATAGACCCGGGCGCCTTCGCCTTCGGCCGCGCCGGCCGCGACCATCAGGGGCAGCAGATGCTCCTCCTTGGCCGGGGGATGGGCGAACCGCGCCGAGGGCGCATCGGCCCATTGCGTAAGACGCTCGGCCCGCTGTGGGCCGTCCAGCTCCATGCTTTCGGCCAGCCACTGGTCGAACGCCTGCGAGCCGGGCGTCGAGCGCGGATCGCCATAGGCGCGCATGTTATGGAAGCTCATGCCCGAACCTAGGATCAGCACACCTTCCTCACGCAGCGGCGCAAGGGCGCGGCCCGCAGCGACATGGAGGGCCGGGTCCAGCCCGCGCTCGACGGACATCTCGATCAGCGGAATGTCCGCATCCGGAAAGGCGACCTTGAGGGGCACGAACACGCCGTGATCCAGGCCCCGCTTCGGGTCGACAGACGAGGGGATGCCCGCATCCTTGAGCAGAGCCGCGGCACGGGCGGCGAGCGCTGGTGCGCCCGGCACGTCGTAGCGCAGCTGATAGGTATGGGGCGGGAAGTTGTAATAGTCGTAGATCAGCTCGGGCCGTTCGGCGCCGGTGAAGGCGAAGCCGTCCGTCTCCCAGTGTCCCGAGACGACGAGGATGGCCTTGGGCTTCTCGGCAAGCGAGTTCGGCAGGCTGCGCAGGAACGCTTCCATACCGCTCCACACGCCGCGCGGATCGTCCATGAAGAAGCAGGGGCCGCCGCCATGCGGGATGAAGTAGGTAGGCTGGACGCTCATGGTCATACACTCCGGTGCAGGCGCCACGGAAGCCGCCTGGATCATTGTTCGATCTGTTGACCGGAATATGTGCCCGATATCGCGCAATGATAATCGTTCGCGTAGAAGGATCAGCTTCAACCACGGGTAGGAAATCATGGCTGATCGATTGACGGGTATGGACGTGTTCGTCCGGGCGATCAGGCTCGGTGGCATCTCTGCTGCCGCACGCGATCTGCACATGTCGCCGGCGATGGCGGCCAAGCACCTAGACGCCCTCGAAGCGCGGCTCGGCACCACGCTGATCCAGCGCTCGACGCGTCGGCTATCGCTGACCGAGGCAGGCACCGACTATTTCGAAAAGGCCGAACGTATCCTGATGGAGATCGGAGAAGCCGAGGCGGAGGCATCGTCGCGGTCGATCACCGCGCAGGGACTGCTGCGCGTCAGTGCGCCCGCCACCTTCGGCGTTCTGCACCTTGCCTCACTCATCCCTGCTTTCTCCGCACGTCATCCCGAAGTGACGATCGAACTGGGCTTCAACGATCGTTACGTCGACCTGCTGGAAGAACGTTGGGATGTCGCCGTACGGATCGGGCGCCTCGCCAACAGTGCGCTTGTTGCCCGCAAGCTCGTGGCGATGCGCGTCGTGTTGTGTGCCGCACCCTCTTATTTGGCGAGGCGGGGAACGCCAACCCGCCTGGCCGATCTCGGCGATCACGATTGCCTGGGCCACACCAACGCGTCGCTTGCAGGAACGACATCGTGGGCGTTCGGCAAAGACGGGACGATCAAGGTGCCGATCTCAGGATCGATGTGTTCCGACAATGGCGAGGCCTTGGTTCGCGCTGCCATCGCGGGCCAAGGGCTGGTCTATGGGCCACGCTTTATTGCGGCAGAGGCGCTTCGCGCCGGCCAATTGAGCGAGCTTGAGCTGGACGAGCCGCCTATGATGCTGGGAGCGGCATATGCCATCACACACCCGACGCGGCGCCCCGCCGCCAAGACGCGGGCGTGGATTGACTTCTTAGCCGAAGCACTCCCCGCTCTTGGCACCGATTGGTGAGAGGCCGAGCTAGCAGACGTCCCGAGTTTTCACCCGAGGACCGCGTCTGCTATCTCAAAACATCACGGTCTTTTATGATTGTAGATATCAGTGACCCAGCGAAAGCGACGCCCACAACCGCACATGGCTGGCATCGATAACGCCGAGGCTTGGTCCTTTTCAGTTGGTGCGGCGGGGGCCGCGGGCACGGCGGACGTTGCGGGTGAGCGTGAACCGCATCACTGCCAACCCTCGATGACGATCTTGCCGCGTGCGGTAGTGCTCTCAAGCGCCTGGTGCGCACGCTTGAGGTTCGCGGCGTTGATGGGGGAGAACCGTTCGGTGAGGGTGGTGCGCACGTCGCCGGCGTCCACGAGGCTGGCGATGGTCGACAGGATCTGACCCTGCGTTTCCATATCAGCGGTCTCGAACATGGACCGGGTGAACATGAACTCCCAGTGGGTCGACACCGACTTGCGTTTGAATGGTACGACATCGAGCGTCTTGGGGTCGTCGATGAGCGCAAAACGTCCCTGCGGGGCGATCATCTCGGCGATCTGCTCGATATGCTCGTCGGTGTGCGTGGTCGAGAAGACGAAAGCCGGCGCGCCAATGCCCAAATTCGCCACTTGCCGAGCCAGCGGCTGGCGATGATCGATGACATGGTGCGCACCGAGCTCGGCCACCCAGGCCTGCGTTTCAGGGCGCGAGGCTGTCGCAATGACGATCAGCTCGGGTACCTGGCGAGCAAGCTGGATTGCCATCGAGCCTACCCCGCCGGCACCCCCGACAATCAACAGCGCATGTGCTGCACCGGCTACAGGAGTACGCACGGACAATCGCTCGAAGAGGGCCTCCCACGCAGTGATCGCCGTCAGCGGCAACGCCGCTGCCTCTGCCCAATCGAGGCTAGCCGGCTTCTTCCCGACAATGCGCTCGTCGACCAAGTGCAACTCGGCGTTGGTCCCATCGCGGCCGATGCTACCCGCGTAGAACACCTCGTCGCCCGGTTCGAAGCCGCGCACTTCAGGGCCAACCGCGCGAACGACACCGGCGGCATCCCAACCCAGGACGCGCCAATCACCGTGGATCGAACCCGAGCCAGCGCGCACCTTCGTGTCAACCGGGTTTACCGAGACAGCCTTGACCTCGACGAGGAGATCACGGCCGGTAGCGTTGGGATCGGGAAGTTCGATATCGACGAGAGCTTCTGTGCGATCGATCGTTCCGGGCTGCTGGTAGCCGATTGCGCGCATGATAAATCCTATCGTCAGAGGCTATATAGCGAATTTTGTTACCTACGGGATACGCACAAGCGACGTCGCGGTTCGACATCGTCCTCAGGCTGGCGACGGCGTGGCTGCCGCTGCCGTCTTCCCCGTGAGGTCAGTGATGACCGCGCCGATCAGCGCCCGTAGCCAGCGGTGTGCGGGATCATGCCGATAGCGGACGTGCCAAGCCATTTCCACGGGAAAGCTGCCAAGGTCGACCGGAGCCGGCAGGATCTTCAGCCGGGGGTCGTGCATCAGCCGCCTGCAGATGAGCGAGGGCAAGGTGGCGCAATAGTCGGTCACCGCCACCATCTCGGCTACCGCGAAGAAGTTTGTCACGGAGATTGCGACGTCGCGCTTCAGCTGCTGTTGCGCCAGCGCCTGGAACAGCCCGGCGCGCATCCGTCCGGGCGGCACGATGTTGACGTGCTTCATCGCCTCGAACTGCTCGCGCGTCATGGCATCGCCGACGCCCGGATGGTCGGCGCGGACGGCGCAGGCGAGCCCTTCGTCCATCAGGTGCTGGACGACGAGGTTGTCGGGCGGATCGACGATGCGGCCCAGCACGAGCGCCGTCGTGCCCGACACGACGCCTGTTTCCACAAGATCGTTGCCGTAGGGCGTCAGGCGGAGCTTGATGCCGGGCGCGACCTTCTCCAGGCGCGCCACGACAGCGGGGACCAGGACGAACTCGACATAGCCGTTCGGCGCGATGGTGAAGAGCCGTTCGGCCTGTGCGGGATCGAAGGCCTGCTGACCGAGGACCGCGTCGTCAAGCTGCGCGAGTGCCTCGGCGATCAGCGGTGAGAGTTCAAGCGCGATCGGGGTCGGCTGGATGCCGTAGCGCTCGCGGACGAACAGTTGGTCCTGAAGCATCAGTCGTAGACGCGATAGGGCATTAGACAGGGCGGGCTGTGTCATGCCCATTCGCTCGGCGGCCCGCGTGACGCTGCGCTCCTCCATCAACGCCACGAAGATCGGCAGCAGGTTCAGATCGTAGCGCACGCAGTCATCCTGTCAGACGTATATCTGACATTAGAAAGATAAACTTCTAGAATATATCAACTAGGCCCATTTCCCATCCATCGGCGACGGGCGCCGCGAACATGGAGGTTCAGATGAGCAAGGGTCAGGTTCTCGTTCTTGGATCGAACGCGACACAGCTCGGTCTGCGTGGCGGCAGTACCGCAACGGTCGGTCAGTATCTCAACGAAACGGCAGTCCCCGCGCTGGCACTGCTCGACGCCGGCTATGATATTGTTCTCGCTACGCCCAATGGGACCAAGCCGCACATCGATGCCGGTTCCGACACGAAGGACCACTTTGGCGGTGATGAGGCGGCATACCAGCGCGCCAAGGACTTCTTCGCCAGCCACCCGGCCATGAACGACGTCCGCACGCTGAAATCGGTCGTCGACGAGGGTCTGGACGGCTTCGTTGGCGTGTTCGTGCCGGGAGGTCACGCGCCCATCGTCGATCTGATGCAGGACCGCGATGCGGGCACGATCCTCCGTCACTTCCACGCGGCGGCCAAGCCGACCGCGCTCCTCTGCCACGGACCGGTGGTCGTTGTTTCTACGCTCGACGATGCTCCGGCCTTCCGCAAGGCGCTGGAGGAAGGCGATGACGCCGGGGCGGCCGACCTGGCGCGAGACTGGATCTACTCAGGCTACCGCATGACCGTCTTCTCGGCGAGCGAGGAGAAGATCGCTGAGGAGCAAGTGCTGAAGGGCGAGCTCTTCTTCGACATGGAAAAGGCGCTGCGGTCGGCCGGTGGCGACGTCTCTGTCACCGACAAGAACTTCGCTTCGAATGTCGTCGTGGACCGGGAGCTGATCACGGGTCAGAATCCGGCGTCGGACCAAGCCATGGCCGACGCTTTGATCGAAGCCCTCGATCGCGCCGCTGCGTGAGTACCAGGATGACGGGCGGGGCGCTCAGGATGCGCCCCGCTTCGGATATAACCAGGACAGGATATGGTGCCATGACCGCCAACGTGAAGATCGTCGCCGTCCTAACCGCCCGTGCGGATACCGTCGACCGCCTGCGCGCTCTGCTCGACGCCATGCTAAAGCCAAGCCGTGCCGAACCGGGCAATTTGCGCTACGATCTCTGGCAGGACCAGAGCGATCCGAACCGCTTCGTCCTCGACGAGCTGTACGCGGACGCGGATGCGGTGGGACTGTCAGGAATTTTGTGCGGGAGGCCATAGGATGGAATGGAAGGGACCATCGATATGGCAATCGACAAGGACGTTTTGGACCAGCTTCTGG
>NZ_JACIDB010000023.1 GCF_014196115.1 Sphingomonas aquatilis
TCAGAACGGTTATTCCGGGGGAGAGGTGTAACTGTATGTAAGAACAGCCCCTCCCCCTCTCGGCGAACCGGCCTTGCACTGCATCACGTCGGCACCTCGTTGTAACTATGCGACGCATATGCGCCGGTTTTCACATGAACGCTTACAGCCGTATCCTGATCCTGTCACGGCGGCGCGCGCTTTCACCGTCGTCGTCCTCGTCAGGTGTAGGACGCCGGATCCTCCTCGTCGAAGACGATCGCAGGGTCGCCATCGTCGTGGCGAGCGTCTCGGGCGCGGCGCTTGGTGTAGATGCCTTCGAACTCGTCGTGCTTCGGCCACGGCCGATCCGCGAACTCGTCCCAGTCGTCGTCGAAGATGACGTCGTCTCCGATCGGGATCTCGATGTCGCCCTTGTGGCCCGGGATCGTCAGGTGCCGGGCGATCAGATCTTCGAGCCGCCTTCGCCCCGCCTTCAGCGCCTTGATCTCCTGGTTCACTTCCCGCCGGGCATCGCTGCCGCCGGCGAACTGGCGTCGGACCCATGGGTCCGTGCCGGTGACGTGAAGGCGGATGGATTGCCGATGGGTCGTGACGCCCGTGATCATGATGTCGAACCGATTCAGCACCGGATGCGAGATCACGCCGCTGAGCGGCCGCCCCACCACGGCGGTGGCGAGAACCATCGGCAGGTCGGGGCGAAGCCGGATCTCGAAGCGGTCTCCGTCCTGAGGCCGGTGATGGACGACCACCCGTTCGTCGAGCATCAGGGCGTCGATGAACACGGCGTCGAGCGTGCTGTAGCCGCTCAGCCAGGGCAGCTTTGCAGGAAGGTGGATGGCGGGATGGGTGGCGACGGCCGCCCGTGCGAGGAGCTCAGGCGGCGCCTGCGCCGACATCCAGTCCGTCGAGTCGCTGTACTTCTCCCCGATCGCGACGTCTGCCCACGTCGCGTCGAAGAACTCCTGCGGCGCAACCTTGGCGCGTTCGACCACGGCCTTGGCCAAGGCGCTGGTGTGCAGCAACCCGTGGGGCGGAGCGATCGTGCCGCGACGTCGCCATACGCGGGTGCGGGCAAGGTGACCGAGGCCGCGGATCATGACCTCGGTCGTCGATCCCGGACCACGTCTGCGCCATTGCTTCAGCGACACGGTCGTCAGGGGAAAGGGGGCTCCCATGTCCGTCAGGATCTCGACCCGATAGGGCTCGGTGGCGTGAGGCACGAGTCGCTCCGTCTGCGGGTCGAGGCCGAGCAGATCACTGCCATAGGCGAGCAGGTTCTGCGTCAGAGCCTCGGCCGATGCGGCGTAGGCGCGCGTCGTCGCTTCGGACATGCCTGTCCTCCTATTGGATCAAAGTAGGGGTGGTTGGCGGCGTCTCACGTGGGGGCCGATCCCCTTGTGTGTGGACCAATCAGGTCCACATCCGCTTGAACAAGATCGTAAAAGGGATTGTGCGATGGACGTCAGGATTACGGGCATCAATGTCGACGGTGACGCAACGAAGGAATACGTGACACTGCATGTGGATCGCGACTGCGACATCGGCGACTACATCCTGGCGGACACCACCTACGTCAGCCCCGATGCAGTCTCCAACGAGCTACGTCACATGTTCTGGTTTCCGGCCAAGGAGGTCGAGGCCGGTGATACGATCATCCTGCGGACGGGTCGGGGCACGGATACGCAGGAGGAAAAGAAGGACGGCACCATGAAGCACCGTTTCTACTGGGGCCTTCGGTCATCCGTATGGAACGATACGGGTGACACGGCGCTCCTGGTGAAGATTGCCGATTGGACATTCCGAAGAGCGAAGTAGGTGGGTGCGCTGTCGAGCGTCTCTGTTTCTCCCCTCACCGCAATTCCGTCAGGCGGCTTTGACCTCTATGCCGCCGGCAATTGACCCCTCGACCGCTTGTCGTAGCCAGGTGCTGCGCCGCGATGCTTGAGATCCGCGACTGATCGCGTCGGTGATGACGGCGGGGTCGCCGACGAGAACGACCCGTCGCGTGGCCCGGGTAATGGCCGTGTACAGCAGCGTCTTGTCGAGGATCCGGCTCGCGGTGACCGGCACCACGACGATCTCGAACTGCGACCCCTGCGCTTTGTGCGTCGTGATCGCCCAGGCCGGCTCGAGGTGGTCGAGCAACTCGACCGGGATGGTGCGGTCGCCTTCGTCGAAGCGCACGGCGAGACCCTCCTCGGTCATGCCGACGACCTTGCCGAGGCTGCCGTTCCACAGATCGAGGTCGTAGTCGTTGACCGTCCAGATGACGGGCTCCCCCCGCAGCCAGGTCGAGGGATCGAGATTCCGCGCTGCCGCCCACGCGTCATGCAGGGCGGCGTTGATGGCGGCGGTTCCGCCATCGGCGGCTTCGCCTGCCCCTTTGATCGACCCGACGATCTGCGCGGTCGGATGGGCGCGTCGTATCGAGACGGCGGTCGCGACCACGTCGCGCGCGTCGCAGGTCGCGATCGTCACGCCTGCGGCGGCGGCACCGTCGCATGCGGGCAGGTCGGGCAGGATCCCGTCGCGCACGGCCTTGGCGACGGCCGGGATGCCGGTTTCCGCTGCTTGGCGCATGACTTCGGTCAGCACTGTGCGCGGGATCGCGTCGACGTCGAGCAGGGCGTGGAAGGTGAGACCGAAGCCGACCGGCGGCAGCTGGCCGTCGTCGCCGACGAGCAGGAAGCGGCAGCCGACGGGCGCGGAGAGCATGATGCGGTAGAGCGACCCGAGGTCGCACATGCTCGCCTCGTCGATGATGATCAGGGGAAGCGTAGAGAGATCGACGTGGCCGGTCGCCACGCCGTTCAGCCAGCCCGCGATGGTGCGGGCCATCTCGCCGGTGGCCTCGCGCATGCGCAGGGCGGCGCGGCCGGAGAGCGCCATCATCTCGATCGGGATGCCGGCGGCTGCCGCAGTGCGGCAGATGGCCTTCAGCGTGGTCGTCTTGCCCGTCCCGGCGCCGCCGACCAGTAGCGAGAAGTTCGCGGTGATCGCCATCGCGATGGCGTCCGCCTGTCCTGCGTTGAGGTTGACGCCGTCATCGGATCGGTGGGGAAGGGGGAGAACGGTCGGTCCACGCGACGAGGAGGCGAGTTCGTCCGCTATGCGCTGTGCGATCGCGTCCTCCATGAGCGCGGTGCCCGACGCCTGCCAGCCGGTGGGACGCCTGCGGATGGCGCCCAGACGCGAGGCGGTGTCGAGGATGTCGTCACCCATGGACACGCCGAGAAGAGCCCTGGCGGCCTTCCTGAGGTCGTCGCCGGCCATCAGGGTGTCACCATCCTTCAGCCGGGCATGAAGCGCGGCCTCGCACGAGGCGACCAGGCGGCGCTCGTCGGTTGCTTCGACTCCCATCCGGCGCGCGATCGCGTCCGCCGACTTCCAGCTGGTGAATGCGAGCAGCCGATATGGATCGTCGCGGATGCGGTCGAGTGCGTCGGCGTCGTACACGGCGAGCAGCTTGGCGGCGATGCGCGGCGGGATGCCGAGGCGGTCGAAGCCTGCCAGGATGCGCGGCTCGGCGTCCACCAGCGGCCATTCGAGAAGGATCGTCTCGATCTGCGCGCGCGAGCGGTTGTCGTCCGGGAGAGCGCGTAGAAGCACCTCGGCGTCGCCCGCCTCGAGCACGTCGATCAGCTGCTCGCCGAAAGCGTCCCACAGCCTGTTGGCAGTCGCGTCGCCGACCCCGGGGAAGCGCTGGCCGGCGAGGAGCCGCGCGAGCAGGCGGCCCTCGGGGCGGGCCAGCTTCATGTCGGTGACGACGACCTGTGGGCCGTAGCCGGGATGGACCTCGACGGTGCCGCGGATGTGCCAGGTCTCGCCGGTAGCCGGCGGTCTCGCGAGATCCCGTGCGACGAAGCGGCGGCGGACATCGTTGCCGTCGTCGGCGCGAAACACCGCCATGCGTGCGCCGGCGCTCAGCACGTGCGTGACTATTGCGCGGACGGCGATGTCGCTCATCGCGGCAGGCGGCCTGTGTCCGCCAGGTGGATTTCGATCGCCTCGTAGCGGCGCATGCGGCGGCGAAGTTCGACGGCCTCGGCCCGTGCGACGAGCAGTTCCTTCTGCAGCTGGTCGTTGTGCCGCTTCAGCGCCTTCTTCTCCTCGTCTGGAGCAGATGCACCCGGGCGCTGGAACGGTTCGGTGTCGGCGGACCCCTTGGCCGCGATCGGCGGGATGCCGTGCCGGGCGAACCGGTCGTTGCACAGGTCGCGGTTGCGCTTGTTCTGGTAGATCGGCTGCCGGTCGTTCAGCGGCACGTCGCGTACGATCGCGGCGATGTCGGCCGATCCGTCGGGCTTGCGCGGGATGGCGGCACCGATGCGGTCGAAGTAGCCGATCAGCGCCTGATGGTTGGCCTCGCCGCGCTCCTTGTTGCTGATCTCGGACATGTGGTCACCGCTTCTTCTTGCCGGTGTCGGGGAACTGCGTCTCCGTGCGCGCTTGGTTGAGCGGCGCCTCCAGCTCTGCGATCGTCATGCCCCTGCGCTGCGCGTTGAAGTGGTGACGGGCGATCATCTCAAGCAGGTTGTCGACTTTCTTCTCCAACTTGGTGTTGTCGTTCTCGAGCCGTTTGATGCGCTGCGCGGTCACCTCCTCGTGCGCGGGCCGGCGCTTCTTGGGCGGCTTGCCCTCGACGAGTCCGAGGCGACGCTTCTCGAACGCGGTCTCGATCTCGGGATGCTTGAACATGCCGATGCGGCTCAGCTTCCAGCCAAGGCAGGTCTCCACCCTGGTTTCGAGCGTCGGACCCGTCAGCCGACCCCACTCGACCGTCCAACGCTCGATCAGCGCGATGATCTTCTCCTTGCGCTCGGGCGTGATCGGGATGCGACTGCGGCCCGGCTTCTTCTCCTGGCTCATGCCGCCTCTTCCCTTGCTGCCTGGATGTGGACCGGCGACGAGCTGTTCGGCTGGATGAGCGTGCCGTCCGGGATGCTGGCGTCGTCGTGATATGCCAGGATGCGCTCGAGGCTGTCGAGCTTGGCGCGCATAGTCCGGTAGTGGTTGGACGCGCCGCGCGTCCCCTCGTCCATCTCGGCTTCGAGGCGTGTGATGATCCATGCCGTATCGACACGCATCTCCTCGGTTCGACGGCGATGCTTCTCATCCCCCTTCACGAACACGAATGACGCGCAGGTCGAGCACGCGCCGAATTCGGGGCAGGGTGCCGTGTTCCAGTCGTGGATGCAGAAGCCGATTTCCGTCACGTGCGCCGTGGCGACGATCACGTCGCGGAAGCCCTCCCGCTCCACGGGTTCCAACTTGGTGTGGATGTCTGCGAGCACGCCGATGGCCATGCCCTTGGCCAGCGGCTCACGCACCGCGGCGGCTAGCTCCGTGGGCGTGAGATGGTCGTATTCCGCGTTCTGCTCGAGGTCGTCCCTTCCTGACCAGCGCGCGATCAGCTGCTGTTCTAGGCCGCCCGACTGGGCCAGCGTGTTGAGCCAGTGCCTGAACTGGTGGCTCCGAGCGCTCAGGTGCGGCCGGTTGAGCAGGCGGGAGAAGCCGGACTGGATGACGGTCCTGCCGTTCTCGCGCCTGCCGCCGAGGAAGTCTCGGACCTGCTGGTCGCTGGTGATCTCGAGCAGGCAGGGGATGGTCGCCCGCTTGGCGTGGTGTTGGTTGGCGAAGCTGACGAAAAGGCGCTCGTGGAGCGGGGCCTCGGCCCTGCCAGGGGCAACCGAAGGCAGCATGCGCAGCAGCGCTGCTTCGAGATCCGCCCCCGCCACCATCTTCCGCAGTTTGACGCCGAACTGTCGGGATTCGTATTCGCGGTCGGCGAGCGGCACGCCATTGGTGTTGAGCCACAGGAGTGCCGCCGGCGGCGCGCTGAAGCCGAGAATCAGCTGTACGTCCTTGACCGTGAATGCGTCGTCCGTGGTCGGCCGGATATCGGCAGGCAGCCACGCGCGACCTGGATTGGCAACCAGCCACTTGGCGAGCTCGTGCGCACCGGCCGTCGCCTGCCGGATCCGCTCGATGGCCGACTTGGCCACGTCTACCATGACCGTAGGGATCCACTTGATGTCGGGGTCGCCGCTCTTTTCCTTCCAGTAGCGGACGCCGTAGCGCATCACGGGGACGCCATCGCTGTCGAACACGGGTCCGTCGGGACCCTCCTTCTGCTCCTCGACCTCGCAGTCGTATGCGATCCGCAGGACCTCGACGATGCGCCACGGGGCGCAATGAAGGAGCACGATGCAGCCCATCAGAATCGTGTCGCTCGGGTTGTCGATGATCTGCCAGATCTCGGCGAGCGCATCGAACACCTCCCCATCGGGGATCTTGTCGGCGCGCGCCGTTGCCGCGACTTCAGTGGTCCGGTCGCGGGCGTTGCTGACCCTCTTGATCGGGTTTTTCCAATCGAGCCGCATCGGCGTGATGCCGTGCTTATCGATGAAGCGGGCGATCTCCTCCAACGCGAGCCCTAGCTTGTAAGGCTTGCTCCCGCCGGCACGCTCGATGATGCGCCTTGAGGCGGCGTCGAAGTCTTCGGTCAGCAGCATGCAGGGATCGTTGTTTCGCGATTGCAGCTCCTCACCCAGGTCACGCGCGGCGTGCACGATGGCGATGAGGGGATCGGCCGTCTGCGGCCGCGCGTCCTGCTTCAGGCGCACCATGGCCTTAACGAACGCGCCGAACGGCTCGCCGAGTGCGGTTCGCCCCTTCATGCTCTTGGACGTGCCGCCATCATGCGTCGTGTAGTAGATCTTGGCGGCGGTCTGGGACTTGTTGCTGGGCCGCGGGCAGCTCGCCGTGACATCCCAGACCGGTTCGTCGTAGGCCAGATCCGATCCGAAGGCGCCGCACTCGTGGCGCGCACGCCTGATCACTTCGGCAAGCGCTGAACGCGCGGTCCGCTCGGGGATTGTGACGAGGCGTTCAATCATTGATTGACCCTTCGCTGGCGAACTTGGCGGCGATCCTCGCGATGGTGTCGGTGACGGCCTCGATGAGTTCGTCCTCGATCCCGACCATCTTGGGATGGAGGCCGAGGCTTGCACGCTGGTCTCGCGCCCGCTGCAGCTGGTCGAGGACCTCCTGGTGCGGGCCGTTCATCCATGCTTGGAACTTGACGCAGGTGTAGCAGGCGTAGGGCGCGGTGATCCCGCAGAAGCGGAACTCGCCGCAGTTACCGATCACCTCGATCCGGTTACTCCCGGGGTCGGCCAGGAAGCGTCGGCTCGACTCGTCGTCACCTCGGATCGCATCCGCTTCGTTGCGGATGATCCCGGCGAAGGCCTGCGCGCGCGGTGCAAGGGCGGTCGTCATCGCCGTGTCGATCTGGTCCACGATGTCGGAGTGGATCTCCCAGTAGACCGGCACGTTCTGAAGGTCGCTGTGGTCGAGGACGTCGGCGACCGCTGCCTGCGACGCCCCATTGGCTACCATCCTGCTCGGAAGGGTGTAGCGGAACCGGCGGCACGTCACCTCGAGGGGCTTGCCCCCGTAGGTCGTGATCCCCAGACGCCGGACCGCCCGTTGCAGCAGCTGCGTGAAGGTCGCAGCCGAGATGTGGGCCTGCCACTGGTCGTCGAAGGTGGTGCGCATGCGCAGCGTGCCCTTGCGGATGAGGGGCCGTGCGTCGTTCTCGAACGTGGGCCGCGTCCCGTTCCATTCGATCAGATCCTGGATGATCTCGCCATACAGCCCGGTGAGCTTCCGCCGCCTGAAGGACGACCTCGAAAGCGCCTCGCCCTTCTTGTGCCTGGGGATGCTGACGATCCAGGCCGCGATAGCGCCACCTGACTGTAGGGGCTCGACATCATCCTCGCGCATGGAGGCGAACTGGCTGGAGTTAGAGCCGAACGCCAGCGCCAGGGCGAGTGCCGCCTGTTCCGGAAGCGGCATTGCCCCGGTGAGCCGGGCGGCCCTCAGGGCTGTCACGATCGCGGACACCTCCCTCGACGTCAGCGGTCCTTCATTGGGATCGCGGGATCGGACCGCGGCGCCCTTGCGGTTGCCGCCGATCCGCCATTCCTCGATCTGGTCAAGCACGCGCTGGTCGAAGCCGTCGTATCCGGCCTGCGTGCACCAGCGATACATGGCGCGGCCGTAGTGCAGCTTCCACTGATCCTCCTTCCCCAGGTAATCCTGCGCCTGACTGAGCGCGAGGTAGGGGATGGTCTCCCCGGCTGCCGCTGCCTGCTGGAAGACGGGCATCCGCACGAGCAAGCTGACCTGGTGGAACGCGTTCGCCACCGCCGCCGCAGAACCGTTCTTGATCAGGTGGACGTGATATCCCTTGATCCCGTCGAGCGCGATGCAGTCGGTCAGCGGGAAATTGTCCCAATTGATCGAGGCTGGGCGCATCGGGTCGTTCAGCCGCCAGACCGGGCCGGACACGTCCACGGGGAGTCCGGCGCGATCGACAATGACGGTATCGCGCGGCGGCCACCTGCGAGCAATTGTAGCGAGGGCGGCGATCGGCAGACTCGCCATCACGCGGCGGCCTTCATGGCGTCGGTGGGAGCGTGCAGCGCGCGCAGGATTTTCGCGGCTTCACGCACGATCTCGGAGTGGGCGTAGCGCGCGTCCTGCTCGGACGTCTTGTTCCAGCCCATGATGTAGTTGTTGATGATGCGGCGGAATGCCTCGGGCCACCCGTATTCAGAGGCCAGGCGCCGGAACCGTGAGTTCCAGGTGTGGCGCAGCCTATGCGACGACAGGTCCGCCGGCAGATCGTCAGGGAAGCGTGCGCGCAGCGTCCGGAAGATGTCATACAGCGCGTCGAGCGACATGGCCGCGCCGCCGTTTGTCTCAAGGAAGATGAAGGGGTTCCTCTTGTGGCCCGGCAGCTTGGTGCGCCATTTCATGATGTACCGGTCCATGGAGAACGCCAGGAGCGGGCTGATGGGCAGGTCGCGGCCATTGGTCTTGACGAGCGGCGGATCGGTGCGGTGTTCTTCGGGATCGTTGGGGTTGGGCACGATGCTGATGCCGGGGTGTCGTCCAGCCACATTCACGTGCTCGGACTTCAGGACAAGCGGCTCTGCCTCGCGCATGCCCAACTCGACGAAGAACAGCACGATGCAGAAGTTGCGGTCACGCGTATGCGGCGCGAAGGGGTTGCGCGGATCGTCCGGACGGACGACCTGCATCAGGAAGTCGAGTTCCTCGTCGGTGAGCGCCTCGCGCTGCTTCTGCTTGCTGCCGGCGATGCTGGCGACCACGTTCTTCAAGACGGCGAGCCGCGCGTTGATGAAGTAGACGCGGGATTGGTCGGTCATGGCGAGCGAGATGTGCGACATCCGCCAATTCACATATGCCAGGACGCGTTTCATCCTGTCCTTGTGCGTGTTGCCGACGACGACGCGCTTGACCTTCATTGCGCCGACCTCGAGCGGAGCCTTCTTGCTGGTGCGCATGAATTCGGAGAGGTTCTCGATCTCCATCGGCGAGAACAGGTCGCCGGACTCGAGGCGCTGGGTGATGTCGAGACCCTCGTTCTCGGCCCACTCGTAGAAAAGGCACAGTGAGTCGACGACGCGGTTGGCGAGGTTGATGGACTTCTGCCGGAGCTTGGCTAAGGCATATCGAAGTGCCCATGCGTCTGGCAGGTCGTTAGACCGGGCGCACATGAACGCGAACCGTTCGCCGCCGTCGAAGCGGACGTTCTTGCGGTAATACGGTCCCCGCTTCTTATCGGTTGTCGGCTGCATCGACCCTGTTCTCGCGGCAATAACCGAAGAACGTATGAAGAACCCCGCGCCATTGCAACACGCTGTCCGGCGGTCGTTTAGCGCCGACTCAGAATGGGACGAAAAACGGGCCCCTAGTTACAACTAGGAGCCCGTTATACGAACCTGCCAGGAACGCTGGCGCAGTTACAACCTGATCTGCAGCTTTTACCTCGTGGGATTGAGGCTAGTTACAGAATTAGTTACACCCCCGGAGTCAGAA
>NZ_JACIDB010000024.1 GCF_014196115.1 Sphingomonas aquatilis
GTGAGGCCAAAAGTCAGTTCGCCGTAATCTTCGGTGAGCGCTTCGTCATCTAATGACGGTAACCGGCCTCCCGCACAAAATTCCTGACAGTCCCGATGCGGTTACCGCCCACCGCGCGACGCCCCACTTCCAAAACTACCTCTCTCAGATCGGCGATCTGGCCGAGCGCGCCACGTTTGTCCTCAACCCCGTCTCCGCGACCTAAGGGTGCTGCCATGGGCAAGCTTAAAGAATGGGTGGGGTCGGCGCTGCTGGCACAACCGTTCTACATAGAGGAGCTGCGGATGATCGGCCTGTTGGCACCTGCGCTTCGCGCGGGCCTTATCGGCCTCGTTCATCCACGCGGCTACCGCTGGCGCGGGGCCGCGACGCAGCGAAAAATCAACATCTGAAGTGAAGGAAACACAGTCATGACCAAAGGTATCGAAGGCAAGGTTGTTCTCATCACCGGCGGGAGCACCGGCATCGGCGCCGAGACCGCGCGTCTTCTCGCCGAACGCGGTGCGAAGGTCGCCATCGCCGCACGGCGCAAGGACAAGCTCGACGAGGTCGTCGCGCAGATCGCCGAGAACGGCGGAACGGCACGCGCCTATGCGCTCGACGTCACCGACAAGTCGGCGGTCCAGACCGTCGTCGCCGCGATCGTCGCCGACTTCGGCCGTCTCGACGTACTGATCAACAACGCCGGTCTGATGCCGATCCGTCCGATGGCCGAGGTCAACACCGACGAGTGGGACCAGATGATCGACGTCAATTTGAAGGGCACGCTCTACGGCATCGCCGCGGCTCTTCCCGGCTTCCTGGAGCAGGGCAGCGGCCACATCATCAACCTGAGTTCGGTCGCCGGCATCAAGGTCTTCGCCCCGGGCGGCACGGTCTATTCCGGCACCAAGTTCGCCGTCAGCGCGATCAGCGAAGGTCTTCGCCAGGAGGTGGGCGAGAAGGTCCGCGTCACGTCGATCGAGCCCGGAGCCGTCGAGAGCGACCTGAAGTTCACGACGTCGGGTACGGCTGCTGAGACGGTGCTGGACTTCTACAAGCAGGCCATCCCGGCGGCATCGGTGGCGCGTGCTATCGCGTTCGCTGTCGAACAACCTGATGACGTCGACGTCAACGCGATCGTCATCCGGCCGACCGCACAGCAGTTCTGATTTCGACGAGGAGGCGGGGCCGCGTTTGCTCCGCCTCATGGGGAACGTAGCGGCCCGCTCTTCCGTTACTCTGCCGAATAATGACTGTCGGTTTCACTTGAGGAGTCATTTATGCCCAAACTTGCCCTGTATGTACCACTGAAGGCCAAGCCCGGAAAAGAGCGTGATGTCGCCAATTTCCTGACCTCGGCATTGCCGCTCGTTCAAGCTGAGGCGGGCACTCTGACCTGGTATGCGATCGAGGAAGGTCCCGGTGCGTACGCGATCTTCGATACGTTCGACACAGAGGAGGATCGGCAAGCCCATCTCGACGGCAAGGTTGCCGCCGCACTAATGGACAAGGCAGAAGAACTTTTTTCTGAACCGCCGCAAATTCACAAGTTCACCCTGCTGGCCGCGAAATAGCCGAGCGGTCGGCACCCTAAGCTGCTGTCTGACTGCAGGGTAAGGTTCGTGTTTCTATCCGGAATGGGTGGCCCGGCCGTATCGGGAAATGAATAGATGAATATGGCAGGTCATCCGCAATAGTGGATGACCTTGTCTTCTGCACTTATCATATCTCTGAATTTAACGATAAGGCGCCGTTGATGGGTCGCGACGTGACGGCACCATTCGTTCGCGGGAGGGTGCCGAACGCGAGCGATGACTTGCCCGAGCCCGATATGCCGGTGAACACCACGAAGGCGTCGCGCGGTACATCGACGTCAATATTTTTGAGGTTATTCTGGCGCGCGCCGCGAACCTGCACGCAAGCGGGCAGCCCCGTATGCCCATGATCGGTGGCCGGCGTCGTCGCGTGAATATCCTTGCTCTTCAATTCAGTCTTCCTGCCCTATCCGCCCGTGCGGCCCGTGGTTCATCACAGTCGGGGAACAGATGAATGCTTTTCCGACTCAATACATCCAAAGGTCAGGCTGGCCCGATATTCGGCACCTTTGAAGTATTTTTCCAGCAGTGGACAAAGGTTACGATAAAACCATTTTCCCTGTTGGGTCGCGCGACGAGGCCACACACACTCCGCTGGTAAGCGCCTGGGCTGGGCGGCCCTGGTCCGTGCCGCTATCGGCATGTAACGACCGTACTTCGGCGCTTGTTACCGCATCGCGACGCGTTGCCCATTTGCCAGAGCGCGCTTCATCATGGCCGGGGTCGGGCCATGATGACGGCCGAGTTGTCGATCCGAGCGCCTCGCGCCGCTTCGGATCGGCGGGTCAGTAGTGAATGACCGTGCGGATCGACTTGCCTTCGTGCATCAGTTCGAAGGCCTCGTTGATCTCCTCCAAACCCATCGTGTGGGTTACGAATGGGGCCAGATCGATATCGCCTCTCATCGCATCCTCGACCATGCCGGGGAGCTGTGTCCGTCCCTTGACGCCACCGAAAGCGGACCCCTTCCATACGCGGCCCGTGACGAGCTGGAATGGGCGGGTGGAGATTTCCTCGCCCGCGCCGGCAACGCCAATCACGATCGACTGACCCCAGCCACGGTGCGCTGATTCAAGCGCGGCGCGCATGACGTGGACGTTGCCGATGCACTCGAAGGTATGATCGATGCCCCAGCCCGTCATCTCGATCAGCACTTGCTGGATAGGCTCGTCATGGTCCTTGGGGTTGATGCACTCGGTAGCACCGAACTGGCGTGCCAGCTCGAACTTGGATGGATTGGTGTCGATGGCGATGATGCGACCCGCCTTCGCCTGGCGCGCACCCTGAATCGCCGCGAGGCCGATGCCGCCGAGGCCGAACACGGCGACCGAGTCTCCCGGCTGGACCTTGGCGGTATTGTGGACTGCGCCGATGCCGGTCGTGACGCCGCAGCCGAGCAGGCAGACATGTTCGGGGTTTGCCTCGGGATTGATCTTGGCGAGCGAGACTTCGGCGACGACAGTATATTCACTGAAGGTTGAACAGCCCATGTAATGATAGAGGGGCTGACCATTGTAAGAAAAGCGCGTGGTCCCATCGGGCATCAAGCCCTTGCCTTGCGTTTCGCGGACAGCGACGCACAGGTTGGTCTTGCCCGACAGGCAGAAGTCGCACTTGCCGCATTCGGCGGTGTAGAGCGGAATCACGTGATCGCCCGGTCCGACGCTGGTGACGCCTTCTCCGACCTCGACAACGATGCCCGCGCCCTCGTGGCCCAGAACCACCGGGAAAACACCCTCCGGATCACTCCCCGCCAGCGTGTACGCGTCGGTGTGGCACACACCGGTGTGCGTCACCCGTATGAGGACTTCGCCTTTCCGGGGTGGGGCGACATCGATCTCGACGATTTCGAGTGGCTTGCCCGCCTCGAAGGCTACAGCGGCGCGAGATTTCATGTTGGGATACCCTCGTTGAGTTAAACCGATTGCTGGTGCGAGGCCGTCGCGTCAGCGCAAATTCGTGGGGGAGCGATCGCTCACTCCCCCCGGTATGCAGGTCAGACCGTAACGACGACCTTGCCGACCTGGTCGTTCGATTCGAGGAAGCGGTGAGCGTCCTGGATCGCGTCGAGCGGGAAAGTGCGCGCGATCCGCGGCTTGAGCGCGCCCGATTCCAGACCCGCCACGATGAACGCCTTGGCGCGATCGAGGGCGGCATCGTCCGAGACGATCTCGCTGTAGAGATACCCCTTGAGCGTGAGACTCTTGCCCAGCACGGAGAACAACGGGAACGGCGTCGGTTCGCCGCTGAGCGCGCCATATTCGAGCAGGATGCCGCCGCGTGCCATGCTCTCGGTCAGCGGCTCGAACGACGGGCCTCCGACCGGATCGAGCACCACGCGCGCACCCTGACCATCGGTTATCTCCATCACCCTCGCTACCAGATCCTCTTCCCCGGTCGCGACGACATGATGTGCACCGGCATCGATCAGGGCCTGGCGCTTGGCGCCGGTACGCGTCGTCGCGATTACCGTCGCGCCGACCATCCGCGCAATCTGGAAGGCAGCAAGGCCGACGCTGCTGGAGGCAGCAGTGACGATGACGAAATCGCCCTCGCCGAGTTTCGCCTGCTCCACCAGCGCACCCCAGGCGGTGACATACTGCATCCACACGGCCGCCGCTTCCTCGAACGTCAGCGCCACCGGATGCTTGACGACGAGGCGGGCGGGCACGTTGGCGACCTCGCCATAAGTGCCCCAGCGCGCGATATCGAGCGGGGGGATGACGCTGACAGCTTCGCCTTCCGCAAACCCGGTCACGTCCGCGCCGACCGTAACGACAGTGCCGGCAGCCTCATAGCCAAGGCGGCTCGGGAACTCGGCTTCCTGAAGGTAGGCATGGTTGCGGAACATCACCTCGGCGCGGTTTATGCCTATCGCCTTCACCGCGATCTGCACTTCGTCGGCCGCGGGCGCGGGGACTGCCACATCTTCAATCCTGAGGACGCTGGCGTCGCCATATTCGTGGATGCGGACGATGCGGCTCATTGTAAAATCCTTGATTATTGAATGATCGTTCTGTAAGGAGACGGACCACCCGTTTCAAGATATTATTTATCGATCGTTCCATATCGTGCACGAAAGATGACAGAGACGAAAGCCCGTCGCCGCGCAGGTCGCCCTCGTGTGTTCGACACTGACGCTGCGCTCGACAAGGCGGTGCGGCTGTTCTGGCAGCGCGGCTACGAGGCGACATCGATGGCCGATCTGGTGGCGGAGACTGGCGTCGCCGCTGCCAGTCTCTATGCAGCGTTTGACAACAAGGCGGGGCTGTTTGCGGCGGTGATCGAGCGCTACGCCGCGACGTTCAGCGTCCACCTCTATTCACCCATCAACGATCCGGCGTTGTCCACCTACGAGGCCGTCAAAGGCCTGCTGGAACGAGCGGCGTCATCATTCTCGGAACCTGGAACGCCGGCCGGCTGCTTCATGTATTCGGCAGCGGCAGCCGTTTCGCCGGCGTCCGCCGCCATCGAATGCCTGCTGCGCGACAAGCGTATCGCGGCGGAGGCTCTCCTGATCGAGCGTCTGCAACGCGGCGCCGCGCAGGGCGAGCTTGCGGCCAACACCGATCCGGCCGTGCTAGGCAAATTCATCAATACGGTCATGGAAGGCATGTCCGTTCAGGCGCGCGACGGCGCTACGATCAACGAACTGCTCTCCATCGCCAAAATGGCACTCGATCGATGGCCGGCCGCGATATGATCGTTACATGGTGGTCATCTGCCAATCCGCCTCCCGCGACCGAACAGTCGAACTCATCTCATTGGACGAAAGCACATGAAACACGTGACATTGCTCGGCGGGGAAGTGGTTCCTTCAATGGGTCAAGGCACCTGGAAGATGGGTGAACGTGCTGAGCGGCGATCCGATGAGATCGCCGAGCTACGCGCCGGTGTCGAGCTAGAGCCGCCTCGACGATCCGCTCGAACGTCGCCAAGGCGTCTTCGGCGAGGTCTCGCAGGATCACAGATCGGTCTGCTTCTACCCTCTCGGAAGGATTCGTCGCCACTGGTTCGCCCCCTCAATGCATTCTTAGAAGCAAGTTGAGCTCAGACGGTGGTTGATCGCAAGAACTTACGTGTCGCGCGCGCCTTGATGTGTGCCCACAGGCCAATCCGATTTTAAGGTCGCCACCTTGGTGACGGACACGAGGCCTTGAGGCCGGAACGCGACGGCCCGTGCTCCTGATCTTGGCAGCCGGCGCTACGCGTCGATTAGGAGATACATATACCACGATACCCCACCTGCGGGAGCGTCAGCACGGCGTTATTTTACCGCAAATTTCGCTCCCATCTTACGCGACAAGGGTCACGCCGGAGCGATCGGCAAGCGCCTTGAAGCGCATGGCGAGCCCCGGATCACCATCGATGCCAGACGTGCTGACCACGCTTAGCGCACCAGGCGGCACGCGATCGCCGAACAACATCATCGCCTGCGACGAGGGATAGGGGCGAGACTCCCAGACCATCCCATGCGTGGCGGCGTCTTTGCGATGCAGTGCCGCAGACCAGCGCCGCGTGTCCGGAAATTCGCGCGCGGGCGTGTCGATCAGCTGGGTACGGGCGACGCCCAGCTTCATCAGATCGGGCGCGAGAAAGGAGCGAAGCACCAGCGGGCTGGCGACCCGGAGTACCGAGCAGCGAACATCGGCAAGCCTGCTCAGCGCAAAGGTCTTGAAGGTCTGCGTGGAATCGAGATCGTGGAAGATCGTATCGTACACCGCAGCCTCAAACCCGTCTGCGGCATAGGCCGTCGGCACCCGCTTGCGCACCGGGCCGATCGGCGCGAAGCGCGAAGCGCCGAAACCCGGATTGAACGCGTCTCCGGCAAGCTTCTCGGCGTGAATGCGCCAAAGCACCGTCCCCACCGGTAGGTCGGTAACGTGGGTCGGGAAGGCGGTCGGCGGTTTCGCAACGATGCCTGTCGGAGCGAGGGCCGTCACCCGCTGATCTCATCACCTTCGTGGGCTGCCGCCTCGAGAACGGCTGCTGGTTCGTCGAACCGCTCAATGGGTGCGGGACCACCAAGCCATGAGTTGGACGATACGAACCAGAAAGCAACTTGCCATGGCGTGCGGTTCGCGGGGAGGGCCGCGAGAACCTGCCGGATTAGCGGAAGGGGTTTGCCGTCGGCATCGAACTGGAACGCGGGAAAGCGATCCTGCCCCTGATAGGGGACGGCGAAGACACGGGCCTGCGCCTTCCAGCGCGCGGCCGTCTGGTGGCGGTTCTTGGCTTCGTGCCCGGCGCGCGCGGCAACCTCGACCGAGGTAAGCGTCTCGACCTCCTGAAGGAAGCGCTGCCGGATCGCGGTGTTATCGGCCGCGACCGCAGTGTGAAATTCCGCCATCGGGTCATGCGTGTCGGCCAACACATCGAGGAGCTGCTCGATCTTGCGCTCGAGGTGTCGGGTGCGAATGTCGGGCAGCAGCTTGTCGACGATGGCGTAGAGCGCCTGCCGATCCGGATCAGTTGCAATACCGGCTTCAGCTAGCTGCTCCAGCGCGTGATCGACGGCGGTGCGATATTGTGCGGAGAAGCCCTCAACCGTGGGCGCTATATATAAGGTTTCGTCGACCGTAGGCGCCGGCTCGGATCCACGCTGTTTGGCTGGCTTGTTGCGTGCGGTCTCGACCAAGCTGGCGAACACCAGATTGGCAAAGGCACCCGGATCAACGGCGTTGGCGAGGGTCGCCATGAGCAGCTCCTACGGTTAGTCTAGCTAACATATAAGCGATCTAACCGGCTTCGTCACCCTCATTGTATTTTCCGGTAACCCCTCTTCCTGGAAAAAGAGAGTGGCCGGGCAGGGCGCGTGTTGGTTCTCCTGAAACGGGACGCTGGATATCGCACTGCTTCGGATGAGCCGGTCAGCCGCCTAATTGCGGGTACGGCCCGCCTATGACTGGCCATCACTGGAATGGCTGCTCGCTAGCACGCCGAAATGGGTCCAGGCGATGTTGATCCAGAACTGCAAGGACTGGTTGGCGCCGCTGCGCGCTCGTGGCCAATGCACCATCGGCAAATGGGACTGGACGTTGCCGACATTCTGGCGCAGTTTCATGCGTGGCTCGCCGAGCCGAAGCACGCCAGCGCGAGCGGGTGTCGCTGATCGGGTGAGTGCCGGTAGAGCGGCCTAAGTGCTTCCGCCGCAGAGCAGATTTGTGTTCCCGCTGATTAGAAAAGACACATTCTGCCCCAAATAGAAATGACACACGGCTGGTAGCAGCGGGGGCAGCGTGGAGCCATCCACAAGCGC
>NZ_JACIDB010000025.1 GCF_014196115.1 Sphingomonas aquatilis
TCGGATGGGCGCACATCCTCCTCACCGGCGAATACCTCTGGCCGAAAGACGCCGACGCTTAGGGTGTCATTTCGCCCTCAGCCGGAACCGACCCCAAGGAACCCGTCATCGAGCAGCATCTGTACGGCTGCGCCGGTCGCTGGAACGCCAAGACCCACATCTGCAAGGGCGGATGGGTGCCGTTACAGGCCCAACAGGAGCCGTAGGAAGCCCGGACAGTGCAATTCAGGGGCTGCCCCCCCCCAACCCCCACTTCTACCCCGCCAAGCATCTCCACGCCCGCCACAGGCGCTCCGATCGCGATGGCGCGGACTCACAGCCCGACGCACGCGGCGACCAGCCGCGTTCCTTGTTCTTCTTCTGTTCCCTCTGATCTAATGATCGTCCACCAGCCTCGTCGGTCGGGCGTGGCCGCTCATTAGATCATTAGAGAGGGCACAAAAAATGCTGTTTTATTTCAATGGCTTATAAAGGGGGGGTGTGACTCCTAGGAGTCACAGGGGTGTGACTCCTAGGAGTCACAGGTCTGTCCTGTAACTTGACAAATAAGTCGCGTTTTGCGACCGATGTTTGTCCAGTTTCTCGACACCGGAGTCACACCCCTGTGACAGATACGCGCACTTTACCGACTGCCCCTTCTTCACCCGGATCATGGGTCCAAACAGATCGGGCTACTCACGAGGCATGGGCGCGTATGTCGGTAAAAAGTCCGCGCGCTTCTGCCCTGCTGCATGTGCTCGTTGCGCGGATCGGCCAGCATAACGCGGTGGTGGCGTCCCAGTCCGTCTTAGCGAAGCTCATGGGATGCAACCGGCGCACCATCGTCCGCGCTATACAGGACCTCGTGGAAGGCCGATGGATCGAAGTCCGCCAGATCGGAGACCGGGGCACCGTAAACGCCTACGTCGTGAACGATCGGGTTGCGTGGCATGGGCCGCGAGAAGGGCTACGCTACTCACTGTTCAGCGCGACCGTAATCCTCGCTGAAAGTGAGCAGCCGGACGGGCGCGAACTGGGGCAGCAAGAGCCGTTGCGGAAGTTGCCTCGGCTTTTCCCGGGCGAACGTCAGTTGGCAGGAGGTGAGGGCGAGCCACCACCTAGCGAGCCGTCGCTTCCCGGCATGGAACCGGACCTTCCTGCGATGTTCGAACCTACCGATCGGGGGCCAATGGACGAACCTCAAAGCATCGGCTCCCTCACAGGGACCTTGCTGGGCAGGCTAGGCGATGCGTAAACCAAGGTTTACCCCTTACCCCTGTACTGGTTTACGTTGGTTGCCCCTATGAGTTTATCCCCCGCAGAGGCGGCGAAGCACGTCGGCCTGACCAAGCAATCGGTCATCAAAGCCATTCGTTCCGGGCGTCTTTCTGCCATCAAGGACGCGAGTGGGGGGTGGCTGATTGAGCCCGTCGAGCTTTTTAGGGTATGGCCTGCCGTAAACCAAGACAGGGGTAAGGTTACCCCTCAGGTTGACGCTGGTTTACCCTCAGAAAACAGCGAGGTTGTCACCCTGCTGAAGGCGCAAATCGACCTTCTTCGCTCTCAATTGGATGACGTGCGGGCCGATCGCGAGGACATCCGGGCTGATCGCAACCACTGGCGACAGATGGCTGAACGTGGTCTGCTCACCGATCAACGTCCGCTCCCCGAGCGGACGCCGGTCGCTGCCCCGGAAATGGTAGAGAGCGTCGAGCCGACGCCACCACCCCCGCCTCTTCCTTCTACGGGTGGATTCTGGTCCCGCCTATTCGGTCGCCAGGGCGACAGCCCTAGCGAGCAGTGAGGATCATATGGACGACGTAGAAACCCCGATCGAGCGGCCCGACGTGATCGTGCCAGACACCGGCCCGCTGATCCATCTGGCCCAGACCGATGCCCTGCACCTGCTCCACCAGATCGGGGGACGTGTGGTCGTAGCCGATATGGTCGCGTTCGAGGCAACGCAGGACATGACCAAACCCGGAGCGCAGGAGATACAGGACTGGCTTGATGCCGGGCAGAGGCACAACAGCAACGCGCCGGTGCTGGTCGCATCGACCGAGATCGGGAGGCTGTTCGCCAAGGCCCGCATCGTCGATCCCACCACACGCGCCAAGGATTCCGGCGAACTGGCGATCATGCAGTGGCTGGGCAGCTATGTGGACTACCATAGCGATGCCAGCATCCTCATCGTCTATGAGAACGGCAAGATTCCGCGCTTCGTCCGCGAAACGGGGCTGGATATGGCAACGGACGTGCTGACCACGCGCGCCTTCCTCGAACTGGCCGAGCGGCGCGGGATCGTGAGCAGCGCAGAAGATGTGTGGCAGCGCATCGTCGCTGTAGCGCCTACCGCCAACCCTCAAGTTGCTACCATGTCGCTCCGTAAGCCAAAATAGGACCGCGACACCCGATGATTGCCTTGCAAACGATCAGGCATCAAGGATGCCCGACCGTTAGCGGAAAGGTTACTGACTAGGCTAAGGCGTTGAGACGGAATGCTTCATCGGCGGCGACATTCCTCTCTCCCACTTCAGCCTTAAGCCGTGCCACCTCGGCATCGTGCGCCTCCATCATGTCAATCATGGCTTGCTGCTCAGCAATAGAGGGAAGTGGCACTTTTGCCTTTTCAAGACGACCCTTGCTTGACGTCTGTCCTTTAGCGGCTTTGCGAGCTCCGGGCATGGGAATACGCGGAAGCACATAATAGAGGAATTTAGGTAGCACCCGTTCATCTTTCGGAATGATACCAGCAATTGCCTCGTTGGTGTACATAGGGCGCCCTGTCATAGCTACCTTGCCAAGAGATAGCTTGAAGCTAAGCAGCAGAGTTCCGGGCGGTAAAAGCTTAACATTCGAGTTCTTAACTCCAGCATCAGTTAATCGCTCTTCGGTTTCATGAAGTTCTGCCCCTTCACAAGCAGTTATGTCCGCAATTTTTGCGAATAAGTGCTCTCCGCCATAGTATTCACGCTTTTTAGTGTCTGGGGTGCCGCCAATAACAATGTCACATATCCCTTTTGGCCCCCCAAGCTGAACCCAATTTGGGTTGGCATACTGATCTCTAAATTCGTCTATCGTAAGCTTATATCCGTGCTTTTTGATCGTTTTAATATCGACTGAAAAGGATCGATCGGAATGCCCGCGATCTGACCAGAGCTGACGCAACATAGGAAGATCATTATCTGGTATGGGACGACGGCCAAGCTTACGCGTACTTTTCTCAAATCCATCATTTATTACATCGAAAAACCAAACAGATTTGGTTGGCTTTCCTTTCTTGAATATTAATAAGCTTGTTGGCTGTCCGGTGTATGGCCTGAATACGTACTCGTGTAGACTTATAACCGCTTCTAATTCACATGTTTCAAGAAGCCTGCGACGAACGCGTACATTGGGCGCTGATTCATCGAACAATACGCCTTCTGGCACAACCACACCGGCTCTACCGTCTTCTTTTAAGGCATCAATTATGTGCTGAAAGAACACCGGATTAGCATTATCGGTGGTGTACCCATATAAACCAGCATGATCTGTGGTTTGAGAAAATGGGAAGTTTGCTAGTACTACTTCAAACTTATCTTTCCATGGCTTTGACAAACTGTCCATTTGCTCGATGTTGTTATGACCATCGCCAATAATGATCATATTCATCTTGGCTACTTTTGCCGTCGCGGTCAGCTCTCTACCAAATATGGTTTCCTCTTTGAGGAACTTTATGTTTTTGGGGGTATTTTTAACTTTACCCTTAATATGTCGAAACGCCTGAATGAGAAAACCACCCGTACCACAGGTTGGATCATAGACCGTTTCTTCAAACAAAGGATCAACCAAATCTACTGCCAGCTTTACTATATGGCGTGGCGTAAAATATTCACCCAAATCATTGCCGACAGATATAGAGTTTCTAAGGAAATACTCAAACGCATCGCCTTTTATATCAGAATCCGTATTCAATAACTCAAGTTTAGACAACCTATCTACAATCGTCTTTAGCGTTTTAGGAGTATTTATAGCAAGTTTTCTTTGGAATACATCACCAGTATGATTGTAGTCGCGTATTAGTCTGGGAAGGACAGTGTCGTTGATATAATCGAGCATATCTTGCGCGGGCTTACTTTTAAAAGCATCCCAGCAATACCGCTTTTCTAAAATTCTTTTTTCACCGCTTGCTTCTCTATCTGCTTCAATTTCGCTAATCAATTTTAAGAAAAGTAGATTTGAAAATTCGGTAAACCGCTCAAGCCCTTCTCGCAGTCCTTCTTTACGCAAAAGATCATTCGCAGCACCAAACGCACTTATTAGTTCGTGCTTAGTATGCCTAACTATTTCAGGCGTCTTTACGGACGAGCCTTGGTCTATAAATCGTAGCACGTCCCGCTCAGAAAGCAGGGTTGTAACATCTTCACCATCGATTTGTAGACGACGCCCATCCCTTAGATCATGTGCTTCGACAAACGAGCCATCTGCAACAAAAACAATGTCTACGTTGAGGGGTTTAGCATACAGATCAATGCCCTGCTTAAGAGCATCTGCTAGATTTTGGCCCGGTCGCTTAGCCTCAATAATGGCAATAGGCTTATCAGTACCCCGTTCATAAAGTACGTAATCAGGCTTTACGCCTTTCAGAGTTGATCTCTGCGCTTTTGTCTTAGGACGTTCGGTAAAAACATTGCAGTCGGCTGACTGCTCGTCGGTTTCCCAACCTAAGTTTTCGAGTAGCGCGTCAAGTCGCTTACGGGTCGCAGATTCCAGCGGCGTCGTGAAGTAGCCCATATTCCCAGCCTTTCGATTGGGACGATCCGCTATAAGCTTTCGAACCCAATGAAAACCCCCTTCAAACCAATCCGAGCGACCGGGTGCTTCCCTCTCACCGGCTCAACCCCCGATCGCGTTGCAGGACCAGCTCGCGGTCACGCAGCTGCTGGTCCACGGCGCGGGCCATCTGCGGTTCGCGCTGGATCCGCTCGATATACAGATCCTTCGTGTACTGGTTCGCCCCGTTGTAGGCGTCCACCGCCTTCCGCAGCGCCTCCGGGGTCGCCCGCCAGTCGTTGCTCTGGTCGCCGTAGCCGTGGGCGCCCGCCTCGCGCCGCGCCGCGATCGTCCTGAACCGCTCGGCCACCTGTTCCCGCTCACGCGCCTGCTGGCGCTCCTGCGCCACCTCGCGGGCACGCTCGGCGGCTAGCTGGTCGCGGCGTTGCGCGTCCGCCGCCTCCCGCCGATCGCGATCGACCGCGCCGCTCAACGTCGCCGCGAACCCGTGCAGCCGGTGCGACACCCGCTGCCCCACGTCGCGCAGCCACTCCGTCCCCCGGTCGATATACTGGCGCAAGGACCGCCGCTCGAGGACGCCGGCGTTGTGCTGCCCGACCTTAGTCGCCGGCGCATAGTCCCGCCCCTCGCGCTGCGCCTCCCGCTCGGCCCGTCGCTCCATCGCCACGACCCCCGGCCCCATATGCACAGTCGCCTCCTGCTCGATCCCCTGCCGCTGGAAGCTGCGGTGGTCGACCCGCTCGTGCGACTGCGCCCGTTCCAGCGCCGCGTTCTGCATCTCCGCGAACCGCGCCCGCCAGCGCTCCACCTCCCCGCTCGTCTTCTGGTCCAGTTCGCGGGTCTTCTCCCCAAGCCCCTCCGCGCCGATCCGTCGCGTCGTCGTCAGGAGGTGGGCATGGTGGTTGCGCTGGTCGCCCTGGCGACCAGGTGCGTGGATCGCCACGTCCACCGCCACCCCGTGCCGCTCGCTGATCTCGCGGGCGAGGTCGAGCGTCAGGGTGCGCCGCTCGTCGGCCGACAACTCGGCCGGGAGCGCGATTTCGTATTCCCGCGCCACAGTCGAGTTCTTGCGCGTCTCGGCCTGCTCGGCGGCATTCCACAGCGCCGACCGGTCCTGCACCCAGTCGGGCGCATCGGCGGGGGCGACGATCTCGCGATGCTCGATGCCCTGCTTGCGGGTGTAGTCGTGGACGATGCCGGTGCGCTCGTCCGCGATCTCCACGCCCGCACGGTAGGCCGCCGCCGCCGTGGCGCTGCGACCGGCGGACCGGCCTACCGTCTTCACCGCAAGATGGAAGCTCGCCATCGCCGCGTACTCCTTGCCATGTGGCAACATGGCGCGGGCGACAGCCCGCCGGGGTTCGGGGCTACGCCCCGACGCACGCAAACGCAAGTTTGCATAAGTGCGCCATTCTCTTCCTATGGTCGTTCTGGTAGCGTTGCTCGTAGTTGTGCAATATGGTGCCTCGCATTCGTGCTTTCACGCGGAGAAGCTATGGCGCGCCCGACGCTCGAATCCATCGAGAAGGCCCAGCAGCGGGTGGATCAGGCCAAGGCCCGGTTACAGGCGCTTCAGGCCCGCGCATCCGCTCTCGATCGCAAGGCCGATGCCCGCCGCAAGATCATTCTCGGCGGCCTGCTCCTCGATGCCGCGATGAAAGACGCGGAGTGGGAGAAGCGTCTTGGTGTATTAATGGACCGCATCAGCCGCGATCAGGACCGCAAGGCGTTCGACGGATGGACCTTCCGGGGTGGCCCCGCCGATGACTGAACCCTTCGATCCGTCCGAATTCGACGCGGGTCCACCCTCCGATGACCCTCACGCCGACTATCGCACCCTGCTCGACGCCATGCGCCGCGCCGGGGCCGAGGGGATCGCGGAAGAGGTGGGCGCGCTGGCCCGCCAGATCGAGCAGGACGCCCGCCAAAGGGCCGACTGGGGCCGGACGGTGGGATCGGAGGTCCGCGACCTGCAACGGGCCGCAGCGGCGCTCCAGCGGGCCAGCACGGGCATCTGGCTCGATCGGTTCAAGGAATGGCTTTACGCGGCCCTGATCGGGCTGGGGCTAATCTTCGCCGCGGCTCTCGCTTACCGCTGGGCCAAGGAGGGGTCGGCTCCGGCTGAGGGCGAAATGACACTCTAAGCCGAAAGAGCATGGTTGGAGAAAGTGCGAAGCCGTTTCACGCGATGCATGCCTGATT
>NZ_JACIDB010000026.1:2500-5864 GCF_014196115.1 Sphingomonas aquatilis
CGCTGCGATAAGCTGCGGTGAGGTGTGAGCAACCTTTGACCCGCAGATTTCCGAATGGGGAAACCCACCTATCCGTTTAATCTCGAACGTTGTCCGCAAGGACGGCGAGCGGGGTTAGGCGGGAACAGGTATCTCAAAACTGAATACATAGGTTTCGAGAAGCGAACCCGGTGAACTGAAACATCTCAGTAGCCGGAGGAAAAGACATCAACCGAGATTCCGTTAGTAGTGGCGAGCGAACGCGGACCAGGCCAGTGCTCAGATTTCAACTAGCAGAACCATCTGGAAAGTTGGGCCATAGCGGGTGACAGCCCCGTATGCGAAAGTGATGATCTGAGACTCGAGTAGGGCGGAACACGTGTAATTCTGTCTGAACATGGGGGGACCACCCTCCAAGCCTAAATACTCGTACATGACCGATAGCGAACTAGTACCGTGAGGGAAAGGTGAAAAGCACCCCGATGAGGGGAGTGAAACAGTACCTGAAACGGATTGCCTACAAGCAGTAGGAGCTCTCTTGTGGAGTGACTGCGTACCTCTTGCATAATGGGTCTGTGACTTAATGTATCAAGCAAGCTTAAGCCGATAGGTGTAGGCGCAGCGAAAGCGAGTCTGAATAGGGCGCCATAGTTTGATGTATTAGACCCGAAACCCGGCGATCTAGGCATGACCAGGATGAAGGTGCGGTAACACGCACTGGAGGTCCGAACCGATTAACGTTGAAAAGTTACCGGATGAGTTGTGTTTAGGGGTGAAAGGCCAATCAAGCCGGGAAATAGCTGGTTCTCCGCGAAAACTATTGAGGTAGTGCCTCGAGCGGACACCCTAGGGGGTAGAGCACTGGATGGATGCGGGGGTCGCGAGATCTACCAACTCTAACCAAACTCCGAATACCTAGGAGTGATACTCGGGAGACAGACGGCGGGTGCTAAGGTCCGTCGTCAAAAGGGAAACAGCCCTGACCTACAGCTAAGGTCCCCAAGTCGTGTCTAAGTGGGAAAGCATGTGGAAATCCCAAAACAACCAGGAGGTTGGCTTAGAAGCAGCCATCCTTTAAAGAAAGCGTAACAGCTCACTGGTCTAAACAAGGGTTTCTGCGGCGAAGATGTAACGGGGCTCAAGACACGCACCGAAGCTTAGGGTGTGTACTTTGTACACGCGGTAGCGGAGCGTTCCGTACGCCTGTGAAGCGATCTGGTAATGGGTCGTGGAGGTATCGGAAGTGCGAATGCAGACATGAGTAGCGATAAAGAGGGTGAGATGCCCTCTCGCCGAAAGACCAAGGGTTCCTGCGCAAGGCTAATCCGCGCAGGGTGAGCCGGCCCCTAAGACGAGCCCGAAGGGGGTAGTCGATGGGAACCACGTTAATATTCGTGGGCCTGGTGGTGTGTGACGGATGGTGTGTGTTGTCTGACCTTATCGGATTGGTCAGGCTTCGAAACTGTCCCAGGAAATAGCCCCACCGTATAGACCGTACCCGAAACCGACACAGGTGGTCTGGTAGAGTATACCAAGGCGCTTGAGAGAAGTGTCCTGAAGGAACTCGGCAAATTGCCTCCGTACCTTCGGAAGAAGGAGGCCCCACGTAAGCGCAAGCTCTCGTGGGGGGCACAGGCCAGGGGGTAGCGACTGTTTAGCAAAAACACAGGGCTCTGCTAAGTCGGCTTCAAGACGACGTATAGGGCCTGACGCCTGCCCGGTGCCTGAAGGTTAAGTGGAGGGGTGCAAGCTCTGAAATGAAGCCCAGGTAAACGGCGGCCGTAACTATAACGGTCCTAAGGTAGCGAAATTCCTTGTCGGGTAAGTTCCGACCTGCACGAATGGCGTAACGACTTCCCCACTGTCTCCAGGACATGCTCAGCGAAATTGAATTCTCCGTGAAGATGCGGAGTACCCGCGGTTAGACGGAAAGACCCCGTGCACCTTTACTGCAGCTTCAGAGTGGCATTAGGAAAGAACTGTGTAGCATAGGTGGGAGGCTTTGAAGCATTGGCGCCAGCCGGTGTGGAGCCATAGGTGAAATACCACCCTGTTGTTTTCTGATGTCTAACCTCGCACCGTTAGCCGGTGCAGGGACCCTCTGTGGCGGGTAGTTTGACTGGGGCGGTCGCCTCCTAAAGAGTAACGGAGGCGCGCGATGGTGGGCTCAGGCCGGTTGGAAACCGGCTGTTAGAGTGCAATGGCATAAGCCCGCCTGACTGCGAGACTGACAAGTCGAGCAGAGACGAAAGTCGGTCATAGTGATCCGGTGGTCCCTCGTGGAAGGGCCATCGCTCAACGGATAAAAGGTACGCCGGGGATAACAGGCTGATAACCCCCAAGAGCTCATATCGACGGGGTTGTTTGGCACCTCGATGTCGGCTCATCACATCCTGGGGCTGGAGCAGGTCCCAAGGGTTTGGCTGTTCGCCAATTAAAGTGGTACGTGAGCTGGGTTCAGAACGTCGCGAGACAGTTTGGTCCCTATCTGCCGTGGGCGTCGAAATTTGAGAGGAGTTGACCCTAGTACGAGAGGACCGGGTTGAACGTACCTCTGGTGTACCTGTCGTCGTGCCAACGGCGCAGCAGGGTAGCTATGTACGGACGGGATAACCGCTGAAAGCATCTAAGCGGGAAGCCTCCCTCGAGATAAGATTTCATAGGACGGTCGGAGACCACGACCTTGATAGATCGGATGTGGAAGTGCGGTAACGCATGGAGCTAACCGATACTAATTGTCCTATTCGCGCTTGAGAGGACACACCATCAATGACAACCCTGGGTTGTCGACGATAGGCGTGGATGTCAGCGTCGAACGCCAGATACATATTCCAGTAACAGTGCACGCATCGATTTGAACCGGCTGACCCACTAGTACGACACGCATGAAGCGTGCCGCACTAGCGGCTCAGTTCCCGCACACGCTTCATTGCCTGGTGGCTATAGCGTCGGTGTCCCACCCGATCCCATCCCGAACTCGGCCGTGAAACCCGACTGCGCCAATGGTACTACTGCCTAAGCAGTGGAAGAGTAGGTCGTCGCCAGGCATTGAAGCCTGTGCGGGAAACAAGAACCCATTCATGATCTCGTCCCAACGGGACACGCAACCCTCGCCACAAGCGGGGGTTCTCGCGTCTCCAACGGACACTCCATCAAAGCCCACTTTGATGGTCCTTGGCGCGGGGTGGAGCAGCCCGGTAGCTCGTCAGGCTCATAACCTGAAGGTCACAGGTTCAAATCCTGTCCCCGCAACCAATCCTCACAAAAGCCCCTGACCACCCGGTCCGGGGCTTTCGTGCGTTTGGGCCCGCTCCCAATCCACAGCAACCGCACGACAGAACCGCTCGACATGCGCGGTAATGTCCGCGGGGCGCGCCTGACTTGA
>NZ_JACIDB010000027.1 GCF_014196115.1 Sphingomonas aquatilis
CGGGACGCGCTTGAGCGCAGGATCGAGCGTTATCTCGACCCGAAGACGACGGACGCCGAGCTCGCGAAGTCGCACCCTGCTCTCGTGAACACGACCGAACGGTACAACGCGGCAACCACGCGCAAAGCGCTGATCGAGCGGAAATATCAACTCGGCCAAATCGTGCGCTATGCCTACCGGCCCTTTGACGTTCGTTGGGCATATTGGGACCCCGACACCAAGCTGATTGACGAGAAACGCCCCGAGTTTTTCGCCAATGCAGAAGTAGGAAACCGATTCCTCACGGCCGGCGTCCGGAACCGCATGGGGGTCTATTACAAGCCCCAGTCCGTCAGCGTTCTCGGCGATCACCACCTTGTCGAGAGCAACGTGTCGATCTTCCCGGCCCGGGTTCGTCAGGACACCCAGAATGTCGAGCCGAACCTCGCCAAGTCGGTGAAGACGATGCTGGCCGAGCGGGATCTCACGAGTGACCAGCTGTTCGACCACGTTCTCGCCACCCTGAATGCGCCGGTCTACGAGGCGCGGTACATCGATGCCCTTCGTGTCGACTGGCCTCGCATCCCGATCCCGGCGTCGAACGAGACGTTCGCGCGCTCTGCGGCGCTGGGGGCAAGACTTGCGGCTCTCCTCGATGTCGAGGTGGCCGTGGATGGTGTCAGCCGCGGGGCGCTGTTGCCGGGACTGTCCTCGATCGGATTGCCCTACGGCTCGTCCTACGAGGTCACCGCGGGCTGGGGTTCGGTACAGCGGAAGGACAGCGGAACGCGACTGATCATGCCCGGCGCGGGCATGGCGACAGAAAGGGAGTGGACCGAGGCGGAACTGGAGGCTCTGCGCCAGATCGCAACCCGGCACGGCCTTTCGTTGGCTGCATTGCTGGACGTCACCGGTGATAGAGCCGTCGACATCGAGATGAACGGGACGGCGGGTTGGCGGGCTGTGCCGTCCAAGGTGTGGAGCTACACTGCGGGCGGCTACCAGGCCCTCAAGAAGTGGCTTTCGTACCGCGAAACGGCGATTATGGGGCGACCGCTTCGTGGTGAAGAGGTGCTTCACTTCGCACAAACGGCGCGTCGGATCACAGAGATCCTCGCTATGGGACCGGCGCTGAATGCGACGCATGACGAAGCGCGAGCGGACGCGATCGTCTGGACCGCGAGGGATGAAACGGGCCAGGTCGTCGTCGATGACAGCGAGGTGGAGCAGGTCGATGGTGAGGAGGAGGCTCTCGTCACTGACGATGCTTCGGAGGCGCCGTGAAGCACGCGCCGCTGGCCGCCCTACCGGTTGCAGCGATGCTGGTCGTGGCGGGTGTGTATGGAGCCGTAGAAAGTCGGCGCTCTGAGGCACCTGTTGCGGAAGCCCAGTCGCGAGCAAGGCAGGCGGCTCAACAGGCGGTGCCGCAGACAATCTTCGTCAAGCCGTGGGACAAGTACATTGAGTGCGGTGTTCAGCAACGCGATTTGCGTGAGTGCCGTCGGGAATACTGGCCGGGGCAGGTCTACCCGGATGAGGCAATCCCGGGCGAGAGGGAGCCCGGTCTAGTCTGGCGATGCGAGAGCGAGCGACGTGACAGGGGATCTCCACCTCAGAAGGTGTGCTACGCCGATGCCAGCGACGCGCGCAAGCGTGCATACCCCTGCCCTCAGACCGTCACCGGTCCCCGCCTCTCGATGGACGAGCCGGTCTGCGCCCCGGCGAAGTCCGTTCGCAATGGTGGGAAAGCCTGACGAGCAGCACTGGATAGTGCTACGCTAGGCTCGGAAACGGGGAGACGGCGGGGTGAAGGTAGCGTTCCTGATCGCGTTGGCGGTGGTGTCGCAGCCCGCTTTGGCGAAGGGGAGATCCGGTGTCACGGGCTTCACCTGCACCGCGAAAAACGGCGAGACCAAGCGGCTCAACGTGGATCTGAAGCGCGGCCGGTACGACCAGGGCGAGGGTAAAAAGCGGCTCGCGCGCGTGACCGACGGCACGATCGTGATCGACGCCCCGAACCCGGACCTGATGCGGACCTCGATGGGTCCGGTGCTGCGGACCGTCTCGCTTGATCGCACGACGCTCGTGCTGACGGACGAGACCCTCATCCCCGATCGCTCCATCAATCGCACCACGAGCTATCAGTGTGCCATGGGGCCGGCTGTCGACTTTACCGCCGGTCGGCGGTTCTAATGGCTGTGGAGCAGGCGCATAGCCCCGATGGCAGCGCTTCGAACGACAGCCACACTCTCACGTGGTCCGTCGACGGCTCAAGGTTCGAGCTGCAGGTTGGCAGCGACGCGGCGCGGCTCTGCCTGCCGGACGGGCAGCTGATCGATCTAACGAACCGGGAGTGGGCGGGTCTCGCCAACGCGATCGGGATGGTCGTGAAGACGCCCAAGCAGGTCACAAAGCCGGTCGCGAGGAAACAGTCCACCCAGGAGAAGGGGATCAACACCGGCGTCCGCTGGACCGAGGGCGACGACGCGGACCTGCTGCAGCGCTGGTCGAACGGGGCCACGCTCTCCGAGCTGATGACCCGCTTCGACCGTAACGAGGGTGGCATCACGTCGCGCTTGGTCAAGCTGAAGGCAGCGCCGACCCGGGAGGACATCCGCGTCGAGAACGAAAGGCGCCGGGAGGGCTGAACCCGCGTGAACGTGATCTCGCCCCCGTTGTCGCCGGCCCGTCCGGTCGGAGACGCGCCCGCCGCGTCGATCTGGGCCGAGACGCGCCGCGTCGTCCATGCGCGCGACTGTTATCGCTGCACCAGCTGCGGCTGCGAAGTCGGCCGCGACGCCGATGTTCACCACCTGTTGCCGCGGTCAATGGGCGGGACGGACGAGCTCGCGAACCTCGTGACGCTCTGCGACGGCTGCCACGCGGCTCATCACCCGATGCTTGCAGGCGGTCTGGCGCGGCGCGTGATCGAGCGCTGGGCTGTCCGCTTGGCGCGTCTCTTCGGCGGCGCACACGAGCTCGATCAGGCAACCGAGTATCTCGGCCCGGGGCTCCGCCTACTAGGCGTTGAGCGGTTCCGGGAGGGCCAGCTGGCGGTCGTGCAGGCCGCCCTGCAGGGCAAGTCGGTCCTGGTCGTTCGTCCAACGGGATCGGGCAAGACGCTCTGCTTCCAGCTGCCGGCGATCCTCCGGGCTGGACCGACCGTGGTGGTCTCACCCCTCAAGGCTCTCATGAGTGAGCAGGTGGCGTCGTTGCTCCGCAAGAAGGTCCCCGCCAGCTTCGTCAACAGCGACCTCTCGATGGAGGAGAAGAAGCTCCGCTACAGCCTGCTTCGCCGCGGTGCGATCAAGCTGCTGCACCTCGCGCCCGAACGGTTTTTCGTTCGGAGCGAAGCGGAGCGCGCGCGTCTTGCCGAGCTTCGTCCTGCCTTCCTAGTGGTGGACGAAGCTCATTGCGTCGACCAGTGGGGAGCGGACTTCCGGCCGGAGTATAGCCGGTTGGGCGATATCCGGCGTCAGCTCGGCAACCCGCCCGTTCTCGCCTTCACGGCGACGGCCGGGCAGGAGATGCAAGCGCGGATCCTCGCCTCGCTCGGCGCTGAAGACGCAGAAGTGTTCGTCAGCGGGGTCGACCGGCCCAACATCACGCTCCTGCGCTGGGCCGTCGCTGAGGACAGCAGGGCAGCGAAGATCGCGCAGCTCCTCGCGTTGCCGTTGCCCGAAGGCGGCAAGGCGATGGTGTTCGTGCCCTCCGCCCGGGTTGGAGAGGATCTGCAGGCCGCGCTTCGTAGCCTGGGCATGAACGTCCCGCTCTACCATTCGCGGCTCGGCCGACCATTCGAGCGCGAGCAGCTGGTCAAGCGCTTCACCAACCAGAGCGAGCCGGCGATCGATCGCATCATCTCGACGTCGGCGTTCGGCATGGGGATCGATGTTCCGAGCCTCAGGCTCGTCATCCACTGGCAGGCTCCCGCATCGGTCGAGGACCTGATGCAGGAGCTCGGCCGCGCCGGACGCGATGGCCTGCAGGCGGTCTCGATCGTCATGCACGACAATGCGTCCGACGGCCGCGACGTGAAGCGGCTCCGGTTCATGGCGGACCTCGCCGGCAAGGACCAGGAGCAACCCGATCCGGCTGCGCGCGAGAGCCGCATGCGGAAGATCGACCAGGTGTCCGCGATGATGCGCGAGGAGAGCTGCTATCGCCGGCAAATGGTCGACTATTTCGGGGGCAAGCAGCGCCAGCGCCGATCGCTCGCGGTGCGGATCCTCGAATGGCTGTTCTCCACCCGATCACGGGTGAAGAGGACGGCGCATTGCTGCGACTTCTGCGATCGAGAGAAGATCGGCTCCGAAGTGGACTATACGGCGATGCTGCTGGGGGCAGGTGCGCGGCGCTGAGCGGCAACTCCTGTTCGTTTTCGACGCAGTTCCCGTTGCGTGTCTTTAGGCCAAGGTTAACGCAGATGCGATAAGCCCGTCATGGAGGCCTGCATATGGACAACGAGACGATCCTCGCTGCAACCGCGCTCGCCCGCGAGGCGCTGGCCCTCCTCGATAGCGTCGGTGCGTCGACGTCAGCCTGCTTTCTCCAGCAGGCGATCGATGTGATGACCGACGCCCCAATCCCGACGACGATCGAAGAGGTCGAGGCCGCATTTGCCACGCCGGAGTGCGCCGCGCTTCTCGAACGGCTTGAGCGGTACTGAGCGAGCGTGTCGATGTCGGACCTGTAGGCGGCGGCGAAACTGACTCGTTTCGGCGGAACGAGACGACTCGGCCCGGCGTGTGTAGGGCGGTGACAAACCCGGCCACGGGAGCGCCGGCATAGGTGCCGGTGCGGCGGAGAGAAATCCTGCCAGTGGTAAGCTGCTCCATTTG
>NZ_JACIDB010000028.1 GCF_014196115.1 Sphingomonas aquatilis
AGGGGGCACCTCAAGGTTTGTCATATGGACAGCGGCAGTCGGAACAAATGGTCAACAAAGGCCTGAGCGTTGCCGCAAAGTATATTAAGTTTCGTGGGTTTGTGAGGTTGGACGAGTTGGAAGTTACCGGATCACCTCTCGTGATGTTTCACCCGCGGAGCTCGTAGTAGACGATCTGCCATCCATTCTTGGGACCGCGCCACTGGGTGATCTGAAAGCTATGGGCTTGTGCAGACCCGTCCAGGACGCGGCTACTCCACCGTAGCGTTTCATCGTAACTGCTTCCGGACGATAACGCACCCGCTATGCGCCGAATGGGCAGCTTGGCGGGGAGCCTGCGGATGCGTCGGCCATCGTTGCCGACAAAGATAACGTCTTCGGCCACGCTTCGTCTTGGAACAGCCAACCAGTCGACCTGTTTGCCGGCCTGCTCCTGTCGCAAAACAGACGCGATCTCTTTCGCATCGCTAACGGCTTGGATTTGGAGCTGTTCATTGGTGAGTTTTGCCGAGCACTCAGGTTCGATCGCTTGTAAACTTTCTGCCGCTAATGCCTTCGATCCATCCCGACGATAGTCGTCGATTTCCCAGCGCCACCCCTCAGCACTGTTCCGCCAAAGCGTCTTATATGATCCAACTCGATTTCCGCCATCGTACAGCCCGCCGATAACAACTGCCGACCCGCTCGGATCACAGGACGGAAAGACAAGTTCGGGTCTGCGCTCGGCATGGCTCTCGACACTCATCATTGTGAGCCACCACCTTCGGCTACTCTCGGCTGCTTGCAACATGCTGGCCACAGATGGAGAGCGCGCGGTTTCGGGCGCATGTTGTATTGGCCAGGGGTCGCTTTGTGGACCGAAACTGCGTGCCGCTGCCTGACGGCCACTGGCAAGTACAGCTTCCGAGTAGGCCCGCTCCGCCTCCAGCGCGGAATTCGGCGAACTTGCCGCTAGTAGAAGCGCGAAGATCATGGCGAAATCCTACTCCTCAATCAACGTGTCGAGCGATGTACGGGCATCTGCGCCGGATGGTTGAGCGCCCGATAGAGCGTGGCATGATGACACTTCAGCAGCTTCGCCGCTTCGCGCACCGATGTGCCTTCGCCGACGAGACGCTGTCCGAGCGCGATCTGGTCCGGAGTGAGCTTGGGCTTACGCCCGAACTTCACGCCGCGCGCCATGGCTGCCGCGCGGCCGGAACTGGTACGCTGGTGGATCAGCTCGCGCTCGAACTCCGCGATGCCGGCGAACACGGTGAGCACCATGCGTCCCGCAGGCGTGGTCGTGTCGGCCCAGGGCTCGGCGAGCGAGCGCAGCCCCGCTCCCGCCTCGTTCAGCTTCTCGGCGATGTCGAGCAGGTCGCGCGTCGACCGCGCTAGGCGATCGAGCCGGGTGACCACAACCACGTCGTCGTCGCGCAGCTGCTCCAGCATCCGGTCGAGTTCCGGTCGGGCGCGCTTGGCGCCGGACACCTTCTCCTCGAATGTCCGCCGGCATCCGGCCGCCTTCAGTGCCGTCTTTTGAAGCGTGAGATCCTGATCGTCGGTAGATACGCGCGCATAGCCGAGGAGCATGTCGCAGATGTGCATTGGAACACGGCTGATTAGCAACAGACATTTGCGACAGCGTCCGCCCTCGTGGCGTGACCGGTCAGGGCCGCTGTCGCGAAACTTGAGAGTTACGCGACACCTCGCACGTGTCGGCCATAAACTATACGCTCCCGGACAGGGGGTGATCGATGGCCAGACGCGATCTGTTAACGGGCGACGAACGCCGCGCGTTGTTCGGCGTGCCCCTCGACCATGCCTCGCTCGCCAAGCATTACACGGTTGCCGATGAGGACCGGCCACTGATCGAAGCGAAGCGCGGCGACGCCAACCGGCTCGGCTTCGCGCTGCACCTCGCCCTGCTGCGTCATCCCGGCTTCGGCATACGCCACGACGATGTCGTCCCCGATTTTCTGATCCGGCACCTGGCCGCGCAACTCGACATCGTGCCCACAGCGTTCGAGGGCTACGCGCATCGCGCCCAGACCCGGCTCGAACACGCCTGGGAGGCGATGGAGCGTTTGCGCCTGCGCGCGTTCGAGGCGGCCGACGTCCCCGGCGCGCTCGGCGCAGCCACCCGCGCGGCGGAAGCGACCGAACGGGGCAAGCCGATCGCCGCGGCAGTGCTGGGCCATTTGCGTGCTGCCCGGATCGTTCTGCCCGCGCCCGCCCGTATCGAGCGGATCGGGGTGGCGGGGCGCGCCATGGCGCGCCGCCTCGCGGCCGACACGCTGGTCGATGCGCTTGCTCCGGAGCAGGTGACGGGGCTGGATGCGTTGCTGATCGTGGACCAGGATCGCAGCACGACGCCGCTCGCGTGGCTGCGCGACACGTCGGACAGCCCGACCGCGCGCAATCTCGCCGGCATTCTCGCCCGGCTCGCGCACGTGCGCCGGCTCGGGCTCGACCCGGGCATGGCCGGCCGCATCCACGAGCACCGCTTCGAGCAGCTCGTGCGCGAAGGCCACGTCGCGCCCGCGTTCCTCCTGTCCGACTACTCGCTCCGCAGAAGGCGCGCGACACTCGCCGCAGCCGTCATCGACCTGGAAGCGCGGCTCGCGGACGCCGCGATCGAAATGTTCGGCAAGCAGACCGGCCTCCTGTTCGCCAGGGCCAGGGCCGCGCAGAAGCGCGGCATCGAGGCGACCACACGCGACGTGAACCGGCTCATGCGGCTGCTGGGCGCCACGGTCGGCGCACTCCGGGTCGCGCGCGAGGACGGGTTGGACGTCTGGGCGGCGCTCGACGACGGGGTGGGCTGGACGAGGCTTCTGGACGCCGAGAGCGAGGCGACCGCGATCGCCGACCTGACTCGCGACGAGCCGCTGATCCGCGCGGCGGGGCGCTACATGACTATGCGGCGCTACGCGCCCGCGTTTTTTGACGCGTTCCGGTTCAAGGCGGCAGGCTCGCGCGACGGCGTGCTCGGCGCGATCAAGGTCGTGCGCGCGCTGAACGCGACCGGGCGGCGAGACGTACCGGCCGATGCGCCCATGCCGTTTTCCAGAAAATGGAAGGCGGCGATCACCGAGGGCGGCGTCATCGACCGCCGTCGCTACGAAACCGCCACGGTCGCGACCGTGCGCGAGCGGCTCCAATCGGGCGACCTGTGGGTGGAGGGTACGCGCGAACACCTGCGCTTCGACAGCTATATGCTCCCGCCCGGCAAAGCGGCCGAGATCGCGCTCACGCTGCCGTTCGACACCGACGTCGGCCGCTACTTGGAGGGGCGCGCCAGGCTGCTCGACTGGCGGTTGCGCCGGTTCGCAGGCTCGCTGAAGCGCGGCACGCTCGACGGCGTGGAGCTGCGGGGCGGTAACCTCAGGGTCAGCCCGCTCGCGGCCGTAACGCCCGCTGCGGCCGACAGGCTGGACGCGGCCGTCGACCGGCTCATGCCCCGCGTGCGCATCACCGAGCTGCTCGCCGAGGTGGAAGCCCGCACCGGGTTCCTGTGCGCATTTCCGGAACTGCGCTCGGGCCGCGCCCACTCCAACCCGCAGGCCGTGCTCGCCGCGATCCTGGCAGACGCGACGAACCTCGGCATCGAGCGCATGGCCAACGCCAGCCAGGGCGTCACCTACGCCCAGCTCGCCTGGACGCATGGCTGGTACGTATCGGAAGAGAATTATGCGGCAGGGCTGCGCCATCTGGTGGACGCGCAAGCCGCGCTGCCGCTCACGCGCGTGTGGGGCGACGGCACCGCGTCGAGCTCGGACGGGCAGTTCTTCCGCTCGGGCAGGCGGGGCGCGGCCGGCAGCACCAACGCGCGCTACGACCGGGAGCCGGGGCAGAAGATCTACGCCCATGTCGCCGATACCTACGCGCCCTACCATGTCCGGCTGATCTCGGCGACCGCGGCGGAGGCGCCCTATGTGCTGGACGGGCTGGTCGCGCACGGCTGCGGCATCGATCCCGCGACCCACTATGCCGATACGGGCGGCGCGTCCGACCACGTGTTCGCGCTCGCGCACCTACTCGGCTTCCGGTTCGTGCCCCGCCTGCGCGATCTAGCCGATCGCCGGCTCGGCCTGTTCCCGGGCACGGCCCGCCCCGAGGCGCTCGCGAAGCTGATCGGGCGCCCGTTCAACATCGCTGCCATCCGCGAAAGCTGGGACGAGATCGTCCGGCTCGCCGCGTCCGTGAAGGCCGGCGTGGTGCTACCGTCGGTCATGCTGAAGAAGCTGGCCGCGTACCGTCGCCAGAACCGGCTCGACTTCGCGCTCCAGGAGCTGGGCCGGATCGAGCGCACCCTGTTCACGCTCGACTGGCTAGAATCCAGGGCGCTCCGCCAGCAGTGTCAGGCTGGGCTCAACAAGGGCGAGGCGCGTCACACGCTCGCCCAAGCCGTGTTCGTCCACAAACAGGGCCGCCTGCGCGATCCGCAGTTCGAGAACCAGGCGCTGAAAGCGTCCGGGCTGACGCTGGTCACCGCCGCGATCGTGTACTGGAACACGCTTTACATGGGCCGCGCCGTCGAGCATCTGCGCGCCAGCGGCGAGCCCGCGCCCGACGAGCTGCTCGCCCATGTAGCCCCGCTCGGCTGGCGACACATCAGCCTGATCGGCGATTACCTCTGGCAGAATGCCGCTGCCGAGCTCGATCGAGACGGCTACCGCGCACTCAACATCGCCGGCGGACCCGGAGCCAAGGTGGCCTGAGCCGCCCTGTTCGCTACCTGTTCAGCTTACCGCTGTCCGTGTCACAAACCTTGAGGTGCTCCCA
>NZ_JACIDB010000029.1 GCF_014196115.1 Sphingomonas aquatilis
ACTGACGCCGCCACTTGGAATGCGGGCGCAGGAAATCGTCGGTCACCGGCAGTTCGCCTTTGGCGGCGATGGCCTTCACCGCGTCGAGCAGGGGGCGGGCGACCGGTGCGGCTGCGAGGTCAAGGCAGCGTAGCATGCGCGGCGCATAGCGGCGGAAGCGGTGATATCCCTGATCGACATGCGCCAGCGGATCGTCGCTCAGCGTGTCGGTCAGCGTCGTGGCTGTCGCGACAAGGTAGTCGAGCCGGTCCCAGCCCGCCACGCGCGCGACCGCATCCTCCAGCGACGCACCATAACCATGTGCGTCCAGCAACGACCGGCCGATCGCGGCGAACCCGTCCAGCGTCGCGGTGACCGCGCTTCTGGTTTCCGCGGTGCGGGCATCGTGGAGTTGCTTCGCCTCGCGCCAGGTTCGGCCGACGATGCGGTCATGCGTCTCGATCACCGCATCGGCGGTCGCGGCAGCCCATTCGACGACGCAGACCGCGAGGATGGCGCGGCGCCGGTCGGCGTTCAGATCGCGCAGGCCATCGGCGAAATAGCGTTCGCCCTGCCGGCGCAGCCGGGCGACGCGGTGCGGCGGGACGCCAGCGAGCAGGTCAGCGCCGAGGTTCATCGCGCGGAGAAACTCCAACCGGTCGAGCAGCCGGTTCGCCGCGGCGGAATTGTTGCCCGGCTCGATCCGGCGCAGCCAGATGAAGCGGCTGATCGCGCCTGGCAGCATCTCGGTCGTCAACCGATCGAGCCGGGTGCAGGCGACGCGATCGAGGCGCGCGGCAATCCGCTTCTCGATATTGCGCTCGGTCGCGACCAGCGCGTCGGCGCACAGTCGCTCGATGGTGGTGATCGCCGGCAGGATGGTCATGGTGTCGCGGCAGCGGGCGATGAAGCGCCGGGCGAGATCGTCATTCGAGCGCGCCTGTTCGGCTTGGCCAAGCAGCCAGTCGCGAAACGCGCGTGCCGGTGCGCCCTGACCGGGGAACGATCTGTAGCCGTAGGTCCGTCGCAACACCTCCATGTGCTGCTGGCGGGTCTGTCGGCGGACGGCATAGCGGGCGAGCGTGTCGCCGGTGATGCCGAGCTGGGCGCCGAGGAAGGCCGACACCGCCAGCGGGATGACCTCACCCGGTACCAACATCCGGCCGGGATAACGCAGCGCACACAGTTGCAGCGCGAAGCCGATCCTGTTCTCCGGCCGGCGTCGCCGGTCGATATGGACCAGGTCGTCGTCGGCCAGGATGTAGTGCCGCAGCAGCGATGCCTCGTCGGTCGGCAGGTCGAGCAGCACCGACCGCTGCCGGGCGCTCAGGATATGGCGGCGCGGCATGGCACAGTGTCCCGATTGAACAGAAGTCTGTTTTGGACAACACTGACTCCACGCAAATCAAGGGTTTTCGGGGCCGGATTTCGGGAAGGTTCAATTGGGACAACGCGCTGCCATCTACGCCCGGGTCTCGACCGCCGACCAGTCGTGCGAGCGGCAGTTGCGCGACCTTGCCGGTTTCGCCGAACGCGGCGGTTATGAGGTGGTCGAGGTGTTTCGCGAAACTGCCTCGGGCATGAAGGCCAACCGCTCGGCGCGCACTGAGGTGATGAAGCTGGCGCAGGCGCGGCACATCGATGCGATCCTCGTCACCGAACTCAGCCGCTGGGGGCGCTCGACGCAGGACCTGCTCGATACGCTCAACCGGCTGTCGGGTTGGCGGGTGTCGGTCGTCGCCATGAGCGGCATGACGTTCGAGGTCGACACCCCGCACGGGCGGATGATGGCGACGATGCTTGCCGGCATCGCGCAGTTCGAGCGCGACATGCTGAGCGAACGGGTTCGCTCCGGCCTCGCCGCAGCTCGCGCGCGCGGCCGCAAGCTCGGGCGGCAGACCGGCGACCGCCCCAAGTCCGACCGGCTCGCCCCCAGGGTGCTGGCGCTCGTCGCCGAGGGGCGCAGCTATCGCTGGATCGCGCGCGACCTCGGCCTCAGCAAGAACACCGTCACCGCGATCGTTGGGCGGTCGAAGGCGGACAGGTCTCCCGAGATCGAGGTAATAGCATGACCAGCCCGGCAGACGATAATCGCTCCATACCCGAGCTATTCAATGCTGCATTTGAAGGTGACAATGATGCAGCATGGGACGCTGTGGCTGCACTACATTGGCGCGGATCGAAGGATGTGCTGGACCGGGCACTTGCCCTGGCCTGCTCACGTGATCCTAAAGAACGCGGACGGGCTGCCGACATTCTCGGGCAGATCGGCATTTCAGATCGTACATTTCCTGATCAGTGCTTTGCGGCCGTCCTCCGCCTGCTCGCGGATGATGACCAGCAGGTGGTGTTTGATGCCATCTTTGCACTTCATCATATAGATCGGTCACGTGCTGCCCCGTACATCATCCCCTTTGCGCACCACAGCTGGGACAACATCCGGTATGCAGTCGCGTTTGCATTAGGAGCTGTTGATAGCGTCGAAGCGCAGACCACTCTGCTATCGTTGATGACAGATCGCGATCCCGAGGTGCGAAATTGGGCAACTTTCGGGATTGGTCAGCAAAGCGACGCTGACTCAGATGCCATCCGACACGCGCTAAAGAATCAACTCTGCGACGCTGATCCTGACGTTCGCTATGAGGCAATCATTGGTCTTGGTCGTCGCCGCGATCGACGTGCGTTGGGTTTCCTCAAAACCATGCTCCACGATGATCCAGATGACGTTTTTGCACGCGAAGCGGCAGCAAAGCTCTTGGGCATAAACCAAGCGGGGATCGAGCAACTGACGAGCTGCTTGGTTCACTTCAGCGGCTTCAGCGATGGGGCGGCGACAGGAAGACCGATAGTTCATAACCGCTGCTGCAATCAGGCATGCATCGCGTGAAACGGCTTCGCACTTTCTCCAACCATGCTCTTTCGGCTTAGAGTGTCATTTCGCCCTCAGCCGGAGCCGACCCC
>NZ_JACIDB010000030.1 GCF_014196115.1 Sphingomonas aquatilis
CCGCTCTCGCCGCCTGACACACCGCCAAGCGAACAGCCTAGACCACCGGGATGAGGGGTCCCTTTTCGACGCCGATCACCCCGCTACCGGGGTCCCTTTTCCACGCCGATCCACAGCTCTGGGCAATGCCTTCCTTGCGGCATAGCTCGGCGATGCTGTCTTCCCCGCGCAGGCCATCCAGCACGATGCGGATCTTGTCCTCGGCCGAAAAGTGGCGCCGGGTCTGTCGGCGGATGTCCTTCACTATCCGCTCTGCTGGGGCCTTGGCGGGCGATTTTACATCGCAGGATCTGGGCTTCATCTTCGTTCCTTCGTCACTACGACGAAGCCCAGATCCTCCTTAAATCACAACCTCAAATCTGTGCCATTGGTGCTGACGGCGGACAGTCGTCTCCAATCGAAACCGCAACCGTCCGGAGCGCGCTTCGTTCCGCGCGCGCGGCCGACAACCTCGACGGCGCTGATCGAGATCAGCGCGTTTGCCGCCGGTCGCAAATAGCCTATGTTCGTGGGTGCGCCGCCAGCGTGGCGACACGGCCGGTGCCTAGGACCAATCCAGCCACAGCCGATCAGGACGGGGAGGACGAGGTGGGTATTCTCGACAAGGTCAGGAGGCTGGGGCCCGGGCTCGTGACGGGCGCAGCCGACGACGACCCCAGCGGCATCGCCACCTATTCGCAGGCCGGCGCCCAGTTCGGCACCGGTCTCATGTGGACCATGACCCTGTGCTATCCCCTCATGGTCGCCGTCCAGCTTGCAAGCGCCTGGGTCGGACGGGTCACTGGACATGGCCTCGGCAACAGCCTCCGTAAGGTCATGCCGCGCTGGCTCGTCATCGCCCTGATCGGACTGCTGTTCGTCGCCAACACGATCAACGTCGGCGCCGATCTGGCCGCAATGGGCGAGGCCTCGGCGCTCGTGATCGGAGACGGACCACACGCCTTCACCGTGTTCTTCGCCGTCCTCTCGCTGCTTCTTCAGCTCTTCGTGCCCTACCACCGCTACGTGAACGTCCTGAAATGGCTGACGCTCGTGCTGTTCGCCTACATCGCGCTGATCTTCATAGTGAAGGTCGACTGGCAGGCGGCGGCGGCCGGCCTGACCATCCCGTCGATCGCAGGAGCCGGCGCCGTGACCACGGTCGTGGCGATCTTCGGGACGACGATCAGCCCCTACCTCTTCTTCTGGCAGGCCGCGCAGGAGGTCGAGGATCTCGACCAGATCGAGGAGCGGAAGCCTCTCAGGGAGAAACGCTCCCAAGCTCCCGACGCGCTGAGCCGGATCCGATGGGACACGTTCGCCGGCATGGCGGTGTCCAACATCGTCGCGCTGGCGATCATGCTCGGCACGGCGACGACCCTCCACGCGGCCGGCAAGACCGACATCCAGAGCGCGGCCGATGCAGCACAGGCGTTGAAACCGGTGGCGGGAAGCCTCGCCTCCGTGATCTTCAGCCTCGGCATCATCGGCACCGGGCTGCTGGCGGTGCCGGTTCTTGCGGGATCCTCCGCCTACGGGGTGTGCGAGATCGGTGGATGGACGGCGAGCCTCGAACACGAGCCGATGAGGGCTAAGGCCTTCTACGCCGTCATCACGCTCGGCATGGTTCTGGGGCTCGCCATCGACTGGTCTCCGATCAGCCCGATGAAGGCGCTGTTCTGGAGCGCCGTCATCAACGGCATCGCGGCAGTGCCGGTGCTGATCGGACTGATGATCGTGGTGTCGAAGCGCAGCATCATGGGCGAGTTCGTCGCATCGGCCCCGCTCAAGATCTTCGGATGGCTCGCGACGGCGGTGATGGGCGCGGCCGCAATCGCGATGTTCGCCGTCCCGAGCTAGACGGGGGCGTCACATAAAAAGGGCACAGATATACGCTCTCATGACTGCCATCCGAGACGCTGGCCGAGTTTACCTTGTCGCTGGCCGCAAGACCAGCGTTCGCATTGACCTTGGCGGGTGTGC
>NZ_JACIDB010000031.1 GCF_014196115.1 Sphingomonas aquatilis
TCAGTTGCGGGTGAAGGGCAGTGACGATGCGCGTCTCCGCGAGGTCGCGGTGATGTTCCACCTGCGCGACGCGCTGCGCTCAGGCGACATCTGGCTCGACCGCTCGCATCGCTACGGCGACCTGCGCCATGTCCTCGTGCCCATGGCGGTCGCACGCAGCATGAAGCTGGCGGTCCCGCCCGACCCGCATGTCTGGCTGGCCGACCGCAAGGCGCGGCTTGCCGATGCCCTCGCCCGCCTCGGTCGCGCCGCGCGCAACGGCACAATCCCCCACGGCGGCATCGAGGACGGGATGCTGCGCATCGACCGTCTTACCGCCGATCCGCCGGACGGGATCGATGAACTGGTGCTCGATCTGTACCGTCGCCTGCCGCCTGTCCGCATCACCGACCTGCTGCTCGAAGTCGATGCCGCGCTCGGCTTCACCGATGCCTTCACCCATCTGCGCACCGGCATACCGTGCAGCGACCGGATCGGCCTGCTCAACGTTTTGCTCGCAGAGGGGCTGAACCTCGGCCTGCGCAAGATGGCCGAGGCGTGCAACACCCATGATTACTGGCAGCTCTCCCGCCTCGCGCGCTGGCATGTCGAGAGCGAGGCGATCGACCAGGCGCTGGCGACCGTGGTCGCCGCGCAGGGCGACCTGCCGATGGCGCGGGTGTGGGGTATGGGCACCACCGCGTCGGCCGACGGCCAGTTCTACCCCGCTGCGCGGCAGGGCGAGGCGATGAACACGGTCAATGCCCGCTACGGCAACGACCCCGGCATCAAGGCCTATACCCATGTCAACGACCGCTTCGCGCCGTTCGCATCACAGCCTATCCCCGCGACCGTCAGCGAGGCACCCTATCTGCTCGACGGGCTGACGATGAACGAGGCCGGGCGGCGGATCGAGGAGCAGTACGCCGACACCGGCGGGTTCACCGACCATCTGTTCGGGATCAGCGCGATGCTCGGCTATCGCCTCGTACTTCGCATCCGCGACCTGCCGTCCAAGCGGCTGTACGTCTTCGACCCTGCCGCCACGCCGACTGAACTGCGCCCGCTGGTGGGCGGCAAGGCGCGCGAGGCGCTGGTCGTCGCCAACTGGCCCGACCTGTTCCGCTGTGCCGCCACCATGAGTGCCGGGCAGGTCGCGCCGAGCCGCATCCTGCGCAAGCTCGCCGCCTATCCGCGCCAGAATGACCTGGCCACAGCCCTGCGCGAGGTGGGTCGGATCGAGCGCACGCTGTTCATCATCGAATGGATTCTCGACACCGGGATGCAGCGCCGCGCGCAGGTCGGACTCAACAAGGGCGAGGCGCATCATGCGCTGAAAAACGCCCTGCGCATCGGCCGCCAGGGCGAAATCCGTGACCGCACCACCGAGGGCCAGCACTACCGGATCGCCGGCCTCAACCTGCTCACCGCCATCATCGTCTACTGGAACACCCTGCATCTTGGTCATGCTGTCGAGGCACGGCGACGCGAAGGGCTGGAGACGCCGGACCATCTTCTCGCCCACGTCTCTCCGCTCGGATGGGCGCACATCCTCCTCACCGGCGAATACCTCTGGCCGAAAGACGCCGACGCTTAGGGTGTCATTTCGCCCTCAGCCGGAACCGACCCC
>NZ_JACIDB010000032.1 GCF_014196115.1 Sphingomonas aquatilis
ATACGCTCTCATGACTGCCATCCGAGACGCTGGCCGAGTTTACCTTGTCGCTGGCCGCAAGACCAGCGTTCGCATTGACCTTGGCGGGTGTGCCGCGGACGCCTGATCGACGACGATTGATCATGCTCTCATCCGCGGGTTGGTTACCGCACTACCCGTATCCGTCGCTGGGCCTATCCTCCGTCTAAGTTCGGGCGTCGGACGAACCTGCCCCACCGTACACCGTGGATTGCCCATCACAGTCGGGTGCCCGCGGCACGCCGGCCAAGGCTATGCAGTTGGTGCCCTGGCGCCTCCTCCTGGAATTGTTCTGTGTGGATCAGCCGGCTATCGCTGGCGACACTCGACGGGCGATGTCCCAGGCATAGCCGACCAATTCACGCGCGATCGCGGTGGTCACCTTGGGCTGGGGCTTTCCGGTGGCCGCCAGGCGACGGTAGCGCTGGCACAGGCGAACCTGCGCCTTCCACCCGATCGCTTGGATGTCCTCGGGCAAGTCGATGACCCGTTCACGGTAGCGCCGTTCCTCGCGAGCGGGCAGCCGATACGACCAGCCCGCCTCGATCAGCATGGTTCGTGCCTGCGCGTTGCCCGCGCGGGTGATCCGGCCTCGCTTGGTCCGGGCGCCGCTGGAGTGCTCGGACGGCACCAAGCCGACATACGCCATCAGTTGCTTGGGATTGTCGAAGCGGGTGAGGTCGCCCACCTCGGCGACCAGCGTCGCAGCGCTGACCAGCCTGATACCGCGCAGGACCTGCAGATTGCGGACCAGCGGCGCAAAACACCACGCATCCACCGCTTCAGCCAGCGCCGCCTCCAGGCGCGCGACCCGTGCCTGGGCCTCCAGCACCCGCTTCTGCATTTCCTCGAATGCCAGCTGCTGGTGGGGAAACTCAAACCGCTGCTCGGACAACCACCGCCAGTACATTTTCGTCCAAGCCGCCTTGCCGCCAAAACGACGATCATGCCGCAACAGGAAGCTGCGCACCGTCTGCTTGGCCCCGATGGCATCGTCCTGCGCGCTGCGTCGCGCGCGGATGAGATCGCGTACCGCCTCGTGCGCTTCGTCCGGCACCCAGATCGCGGTGAGTTCGCCGGCGCGTAGCAGCCGCGCCAGGGTCATCGCGTCACGCCGGTCCGTCTTAACATGGTCGCCCGGGCGTCGCGGCATCATCGAGGGGGCGATGACGATGCAATTCTGTCCCAGCTTCGACAGCAGCCGATGCAAGCCATACCCACAGGGTCCCGCTTCGTAGCAGACGTTCAACGTCACACCCGGTCCCGTCAGCCGCTTGACCAGCTTCCTGATCGCATCGTCCTCGTTGGCGACCGTGCCGACGAAACGTACCTCGCCTCCGCGTTCCCCATCGGCAACCGCGACCGCGATGGTTTCCTTATGAACGTCCAGACCAACGTATTTCACTGCCTCCGTCATGACTCGTCTCCGCTGCTAACAAATCCATCATCAGCATCTCAGATTCGAGCCTCCAAGGCTCCGGCAGTCATGGGGTCTA
>NZ_JACIDB010000033.1 GCF_014196115.1 Sphingomonas aquatilis
AATCAGGCATGCATCGCGTGAAACGGCTTCGCACTTTCTCCAACCATGCTCTTTCGGCTTAGAGTGTCATTTCGCCCTCAGCCGGAGCCGACCCCACTGAGGCGGGCGTGGACAGCCCCGACGAGGACGAGGATACCGCAGCCGCTGCCGCACCGAAGCGCGCGCCCAAGAAGAAGTGATCGAGGCGGCGGGACGATTGTCCCGCCGTCCTCGTGACCGTCGTTAATTGATCGAAGGAGTAGGCCCATGGCGAAGTCGGAGAAGGGTTCAAAACGCGCCGAACGCGTCGAGAGCGATGGCACGGCACTGAACACCAGCGTCGAGAGCAGCGCTCGCGATCAGGTGGCCGAGGCACTGACCAAGGCGACTGCCGACAGCTATACCTGTATGCCAAGACCCTCGGGGTTCATTGGAACGTCCAGGGTTCCAGCTTCTACGGTTTGCACAACATGACCGAGGCGCAGTATCAGGAGCTCCACGAAGCGGCCGACGCGATCGCCGAGCGCATCAGGGCGCTGGGCAAACTTGCCCCAACGGGTAACGCCTCATTCCGCGAGCTGACGGTCATCGACAATGATGCGCCCCACAAGCCGACTCGCGAGATGATCGCCGAGCTTGTCGACGATAACGAGAAGGTCGCGCGGCGTATGAGCGAGTTTGCGCAGCTGGCGGACGAGGCTGGCGACCTGTTCAGTCACGATATGCTGGTGGCTAGGATCGGCGTCCATGAGCAGAATGCATGGATGTTGCGCGCGAGTCTTTCTGATTAAATAACCGACGCGGCGGAGAATTTTAGGATCGGCACGCCGAGTTCAACGCCGCGAAGAAGTGAAGTCAGCCGGGCGATTTTTTCGAGGTTCAACCACGGGAGACGAACGATGAAGAGGATCTTGGCGGGCACGGCCGCGGTCGCGCTGATGTCGCTGGCGGCTTGCAACAGCAGTCCGCGCGAACAGGCTGCCGACAACATCGAAGCGAACGCCGAGCGCGTCGCGGACAACCTCGAAGATGCGGCCGACAACGCGCCGACAGAAGCTGCGGAGGATCGCCTGGAAAACCGCGCCGACGCGGCGCGCGAGCTGGGGGACAAGAAGGCCGAGGATATGCGGACCAACGATCCCGACACCAATCTCTCGAACGGTATGTAGGACTACATCTCAGGCGAATCGGCTTTTCAGAGTAGCCAATGGGAAATCGGGCGCTTGCATGGCGCGGGCGCCCGACTTCTCGCCTCCTGCCGGTGCTCAGGCTTGATCATGGCATCTGCAGACGGCAATGCCGAGTGTTGAGCGACGGAGAAAGCCATCGACGAGCACGCAACAGCGACTTGAAGTCGGGTATATACTGAGGCTGCGTGACGGCGTACGGGACGGCACGATTTTACATAATCTATGTTATCGGACTGCGAGCGTGTAGGTGCTAAGTAGAAATGACACTCCTCCGCTAGATAGAAAAGGCACAACGAGTGCCAGCGGGTCGCCGGTGTCATGGCCATCCTCGGCAGC
>NZ_JACIDB010000034.1 GCF_014196115.1 Sphingomonas aquatilis
GGGACTGTCAGGAATTTTGTGCGGGAGGCCGGTTACCGTCATTAGATGACGAAGCGCTCACCGAAGATTACGGCGAACTGACTTTTGGCCTCACCCCATTCGCGCGGTGGGCGCTTCCATTCGTCCGCCGCGTGATTGAGCACGAGATATAACAGCTTCATCGCGGCATCGTCACCGGGGAAATGGCCGCGGGTACGGACGGCACGGCGAACCTTCGAATTCAGGGCCTCGATGGCGTTCGTAGTGTAGATGATCCGGCGGACGCCCTCGGGAAAGGCGAAGAACGGGATCACCTGGTCCCAGTGTCGCCGCCAGCTTATGGCGATGGCCGGGTGTTTCTGGCCCCAGGGGCCTGCCTCGAACGCCTCCAGCGCAGCCATGCCGGCCTCGGGCGTCTCGGCACGGTAGACGCCGCGCAACGCCTGGGCGATGAACTTGCGCTCCTTCCAGGACGCAAAGCTCATGCTGTTGCGGATCAGATGGACGATGCAGGTCTGGACGATGGCCTCGGGGAAGACAGCGTTGATCGCCTCCGGGAACCCCTTCAGGCCGTCGACGACGGCGATCAGGATGTCGGCGACGCCGCGGTTCCTGAGCTCGTTCATGACGCGCAGCCAGAATTTGGCCCCCTCGGTCTGCTCGATCCAGATGCCGAGCACCTCCTTGGTCCCGTCCGGCTGAATGCCCAGCGCGATGTAGACCGCCTTGTTGCGGACGAACCCTTCGTCGCGGATCTTCACCCGGATCGCGTCGAAAAACACCAGCGGATAGCAGGCGTCGAGCGGCCGACCCTGCCATTCGGCAACCGTCTCCAGCACCGCATCGGTGACGGTCGAGATCAGGTCCGGCGAGACGTCGATCCCGTACAGCTCCTCGAGGTGCCCGCGGATTTCGCGCACCGTCATCCCGCGCGCGTACATCGAGACGATCTTGTCGTCGAAGTCGGGGAAACGGCGCTGGTATTTGGCGATGAGCTTCGGGTCGAACGTCCCCGCCCGGTCGCGTGGCACGTCCAGCGTCACCTTCGATGTGCCCGTCAGCATCGTCTTCCTCGATGACCCGTTGCGCCGGTTGATGGTGCCTGCGGCGCCTTCGCTTTCCAGATGATCGTCGAGCTCAGCCGACAGCATCCGCTCCGACAACGCCTTCTTCAGCTCGTCGAGCAGACCGTCCTTTGCAAACAGCTCCTGCGGGTCACGACCAGCCAGAAGCTGGTCCAAAACGTCCTTGTCGATTGCCATATCGATGGTCCCTTCCATTCCATCCTATGGCCTCCCGCACAAAATTCCTGACAGTCCC
>NZ_JACIDB010000035.1 GCF_014196115.1 Sphingomonas aquatilis
CGTCGTCGCTGGCGGTGCCGGCCAGCAGCGCCTCTCGCACGGCCGCTTCCACCGCCTCCAGTCCGTCGTCGAGCACCGCTGCCAGCACCCGCACGAACCGCCGGTCGGCATCGTCACCGACGCCGAGCTTGCGCCGCAGTCGTGCCAGCGCAGGCGGCAGCTCCCAGCCCTGGAACGGTGCGCCGTTGCGCAGGGCGCCCGGCTTGGTCGCCAACACCGGCAGATAATGCCACGGGTCGTAGATGGTCCGGTCGCGGCCAAAGAACCGGGGATGGTCGGCGACGACTTCACCATCGCAGCGCACGACGATGCGGTCGGCATAGGCGCGAACCTGCACCGCGCGTCGCGCCACCCTGGCAGAAACGGAATAGCGGTTGCGGTCGAAGCTGATGAGGCATGTGCCGCTTACCGCATGCTCGCTCTCGTGGAAGCCGTCGAAGGGTGCGACAACAGGCTGGAGTACAGCCTGTTCGGCTGCCCATGCCTCGGCGACCGTCAGTTCCTTCTGCTCGGGATGCTGGTGCATGTCGGCCCAGCGCCGACACTCGGCCTCCAACCAGCCGTTCAGCTCCGCGAGGCTGGTAAAGCGCAGGCGTGGCTGGAAGAAGCGGCCGCGCGCGGTCTGCACCTGGTTCTCGACCTGACCCTTCTCCCAACCCGACGCGGGCGAGCAGGCGGTCGGCTCGACCATGTAGTGGTTGGCCATGACCAGGAAGCGCCGGTTGAAGACACGCTCCTTGCCGGTGAACACGCTCGTCACCGCCGTCTTCATGTTGTCGTAGATGCCGCGCGTCGGCACGCCTCCGAAGAAGGCAAACGCCCGCGCATGCGCGTCGAACAGCATCTCCTGTGTCTCGCGCGGATAGGCCCGCACATACATGGCCCGCGACGCGCACAGTCGCACATGCGCGACCTTCACGCGCATCGGCTTGCCCGAGATCTCCACGTCCTCATGGCTCCAGTCGAACTGATAGGCCTCGCCCGGTCGGAACAGCAGCGGGATGAACGCCGGCGCATCCATCACATCGCGACGTCGCGCCTGCCGCCAGCGGGCCGCATAACGGCG
>NZ_JACIDB010000036.1 GCF_014196115.1 Sphingomonas aquatilis
GCGACGACGTCATCGTCAACATCCTGGCCCGCAGGCGAGAACCGCCACGACCGCTGACCATTGTCACCCCCGAGGACCTGGCGCTGCGCTATCCGCCCCGTGCCGACTGCAACCGCTATGACAGCCTGCGAGGCCTCCATGCAGCGGCATGAGATGATGACGGCCATGACCGAGTTGGGGCTGAAGGGCATGGCTGGCGCCTTCGACGAGGCGGTGACCACCGGTCTCCAGCGCAAGCGCACGACCATGGAGGTCCTGACCGACCTGCTGCGTGCCGAGGCGACGCACCGCCATGCAGCGTCGGTTCGTTACCGGATGTCGGCCGCCAGGCTGCCGGCGGTGAAGGACCTCGACGCCTTCGTCTTCGGCGACACTCCCATCAACGAAGGACTGGTGCGCTCCCTGCACAGCGGCTCGTTCCTCCCCGGCCGGCGCAACGTCGTGCTGGTCGGTGGGACGGGCACCGGCAAGACGCACCTCGCCACCGCCATCACCGCCAATGTGGTACGAGCCGGCGCCCGCGGGCGCTACTTCAACACGGTGGACCTGGTGAACCGGCTCGAGGAGGAAACGCGCCTCGGCAAGGCCGGCACGTTGGCGGCCCAGCTCTCGCGTCTCGACCTCGTGGTGCTCGACGAGCTTGGCTACCTGCCGTTTGCACGCTCGGGCGGTCAGCTGCTCTTCCATCTCGTCAGCAAGCTCTATGAGCAGACCTCGGTCATCGTCACCACGAACCTGGCCTTCGGTGAGTGGCCGACCGTCTTTGGCGACCCCAAGATGACCACCGCGCTGCTCGACCGCATTACCCACCACTGCGACATCGTCGAGACCGGCAACGACAGCTGGCGATTCAAGCACCGCAGCTGACGCGCGGGACCACCGGCAGAAGATGCTTCGCGCTGGTTGCGCCTCCGGTCGGGCTACGCCCGCCCTACGCCGCAACCAGCGCGAACGGCACGCCCGCCATACCCGTCACACCGCTCGACAAACGGGGTCCCTTTTGGACGCCGATAGGGGGTCCTTTTTGGACGCCGATTGACA